>CAWBPK010000006.1:0-432409 GCA_963790685.1 uncultured Chloroflexia bacterium | reverse complement strand
TCTTAAAAATGTAGGATTATGCCCCATCCCCCTGCCCCCGGGTAAATGCGGGTAATGTATCGGGCTCTCGTGAGCCCGCTGCAGCCGATGGCGGCTTCCCCTTGCCCCTATAGGCAGGGGCTGACGGGGACGATGTGAAGCCGCCTCGGCTGAATAATTCTTGGGGAGGTGGCAGGCAGCTTTGGTTCTTGCCACCTCCCCAAACCACGATTGTTCAAACCTCTCTTGATGGAGTATAGGGAAGACCATTAACGTCTTTTGTGGAGCACATCATTGAAAGTATTGACCCATACCCCCTTTTTCGCGGATTTATTAGGTGGGATTGAGGGAAGAAGCGGAATATTGATACCTTCCTCAACACATCCTTTCATGAAAAGAATAGGAGACTGATAGGTTGAAAAGCGAACCTTCCGGTATCATCCGGCGTACATCAATACAGTAAATAAAAAATCAACCCATCAAGAGGAGAACGGCATGAACACAAAACTATTGAAAGCCACCCTAGGACTGAGCATCGTCATCATTCTGTTGAGCGCATGCGGGATGGTGCCCACATTCGGGAGCCGGAATTTGATCAGCGAGACACGGGCGGTAAGCGGTTACAACCGGGTGAACCTGAGCGGAGGCGGAACCCTGGACATCATCCAGGATGGGACCGAATCGGTCACGATCCAAACGGATGACAACATGATGAAGTACGTGACCTCACAGGTGCGGGGAGGGACCCTGTACCTGGGCCTGGATTCAGGGATCGTGTCGATATTACCCAGTGCTTTAAATATCACCCTGCACGTCAAGGACATGAGCGGGATCAACACGTCCGGCTCCTGGGAGGTGATCTCGAAATCCATCACCACGACAGACCTGTCGATCGTAATAAGCGGGTCGGGGAAAGTGCAAATGGACAACGCGACCTTGACCAGCCTTTCAGTGACAAGCAGCGGGTCCGGTGACGTGACACTGGCAGGAAAGACGACCAGCCAGACCATCAGCATCAGCGGTTCCGGGAAATACACGGCGGGCGACCTGAGCTCGCAGACAACCAACGTAAGCATCAGCGGGTCGGGTAACGTGACCGTGTGGGCGACAGACACCCTGTCGGTGCATGTGAGCGGCAGCGGGGAGGTGAGCTATTACGGCAGCCCGCAGGTCAGCTTCGAGCAGAGCGGCTCGGGGACCATCCATAACCTGGGGAACAAGTAGGAGGTAGGGAGTCCAAACCCCAATTTTAAAAACCGATCATCGATAGTCCTGATGAAATAATTCACCAGGACTTTTCGTTTATACTAGTGGACGAGAATTAATCAAACAAGGAGTCAGATCCATGGAAAACACCGTCATCCAGACCATACTAGCCCACCGCAGCGTGCGAAAGTACACCAAGGAAAAGCCGAGCGACGAAACCATCCAGGAGATCGTGCGGGCAGGACAGCAAGCGCCGTTTGCATCGCAACTTTACAGCGTGCTGCTGACCCGCAAGAAGGCCCCGTACGGAGCGCCGCTGTGGTTCACGATCTGCGTGGACCTGTACAAGCTGGAGCGCTTCATGAAAATCCGCGGCTGGGAGGTGGTGACGAACGACCTGAGCCTGCTGTTCTTCGGGATCCAGGATGCGGCTTACATGGCTGAAAACATGGTGATGGCGGGGGAAAGCCTGGGGTTGTTCTCGTGTTTCCTGGGGAACCCGCCCTACATGGCGGACCGGATCGCCAGGGATTTCAAGCTGCCACTGAAGGTGTTCCCGCTGGTGCAACTGGTAATGGGCTACCCGGCGGAGGACCGGCCGCCGCGACCGCGCTGGCCGCTGTGGTTCACCCTGTTCGAAGACAAGTACCCCGAATTCACGGATGATCAAGTGGCGGAGGCGATGAAGGTGATGGACGAGGGTTACCTGGCCCAGGATTATTATTCCAGGCAGAAGGCAAAGATCCGGCTGGAAAAAGGGAAGAAGGAGACCTTCACCTACGAGAACTATTCGTGGACGGAGCACATCTCACGAAAATGGGGGCAGTGGTACGAGAGCCCGGATGAGCTGCTGGAGCAGCTGGAGAAGAGAGGGTTCAAGATAGGGTAGACGAGCGGCAATTGCGATAATTTGCGAGCCAAAACGATTAGATTCGAATGACTGATTTTGAGGGGGTTTAAAACAAAGTCGGCAGGAGCTTCTTTTATACACCAGCAGGGCGACCAAGGGATTATCAACAGATACGGTGAACCGTTTACCGCCAAAGAATGCGATCTTGACAATTTTGCACGCGAAAACGACTACAAACGACTGAGAGGATTTGAGCATTTTTTTTAGATGGCGGAAAATCCGACATTTTTGCCGGGGAACCCACCCCAAATCCGTCCCCAATTTGCCCCGTTCGCGCTCAAAAACTAATTCGAATGGTGACTTGACCGGCACTTTTAGAAGATAGGCTGGCGGGAGGATGGCGGCGACTTACCCCTACGACTCAAGTCGTAGGGGTGGCAGGTTGCGGCTGGCCCTAAAGGGTGCTTCGCGAAAGCCGCACCTGCTCAAACGACTGAGAGGATTTTAGTATCATGTTTATAGATCATGCCTTGGGGGAAAGCACAGCAGAATAATCTAAACTATTTAGCCGATCAGATCCACCCATCAATTCGGTACATTATTTCATCGACGATTCATATCGTCGATATGGCCGATGGCGGCTGGAAGCCGCCTCGGCTCACCACGCCGCATGGCACCGCTGATTCATATCAGCGGTGTGGCGAATGGGCGGTCGAACCGCCCTTCGCGCAACCCATATGGAATTACTGCGCTGAAAATCCTCTTAAAGGAAGGGTTTTCTCCACACACCCGGAAGGAAAGGAACCATCGACGACTACCCTGGCCCCAAAAGCAGGGGCTGGCGGGTACTACGTCTTGTCGTCGATGTGGCGGCTGGGTGCTTGCCCCAAAGGGGGTGCTTCGCGAAGGTACCCGCCGCGCAGGGTTTTCTCGCTGGCACTGCGGCTGCAGGGTGAGGGGAGATTGGATGATCCAGATGATCATGCAATTTCCTCACGGCAGATCCAAGCAGGAGGAGTACGGAGGCACACCAAGGGGGTTCGCTACGGAAATACCGAGGAGACGAAGATGGAAAGCCATAAGATCGGGATATGTTGTTAAGGTACGAGACATCGACAATTCTGGTCCCTTCGGGATCCCCAAAGTACAGGGATAATATCCATATAGAACAGGGATAACACCCCAAAGGGCGGGGGCGATGTGCTGCGCAATCGTCGATATGGCCAACTCTTGGCGACATGAGTCGGCAAACCTGCCGATAGCGGCTTGTAGCTGGTTCGGCTTTTGGCGGCTTGCCCTAAAGAGGTCCTCTTGCCCCTATAGAGCAGGGGCTAAAGGGATGATATCCCCCTTGAGGGGATGATATGCCTGGCGAAAGCCGCCCACCCTTGCTCCCACAGAACTGGGGCAGACGGGTACGATGTTGGCAAAAAAAGCGGCAAGGAACCAATTTGGACATCCCTCGCCGCGAAATAATAATAGCACGTCTGTTCTAGTTTGTCAACGTACTTGTTTAGCGTAAAACGAGATGAATATAAAATAGAGTCAAAAGGCAGGGAAAATTAAGAGGAAAGACTCTAGTGGGGAGATAAATAAAAGTTGTAGACTAGGCAGGATGAGCCATAGACGGGACAAGAAACCCCAAGCTGGTACAAAGGAACAACAGATTGCAGAGATGCAGGAGCAGCTGACTCAGGCTCTGAACTTGACCCGATTTTTTAGACACAAAGTTAAGGGGATTGAATGAACTTGGCTTCGAATTCTACCGGGGATAAGTACCCCAAGGTGGAATGAAGTCTGACGGTATTATAAAACCCTTCGATGTAACCGAATATATCTGTCCGAGCCTGATAGCGGGTTTGATACTTTTGGTGATGTACCCATTCGTTTTTCAAGGTGCCGAAAAAGCTCTCCATCACAGCATTGTCATAGCAATCGCCTTTTTTGCTCATGCTGACCTGAATATGGTTGGCTGCCAGGATATTTCGAATGGAATAGCTGGCATACTGGCTGCCCCGATCAGAGTGATGCAGTAAACTAGCACCTGGCTGCCTTTGGTAAAGCGCCATCCGTAAAGCGTTCTCCACCAGGTCCGCATTGATCTGAGCAGACATGTCCCAACCTACAATTTTCCGCGAGAACAAGTCTAACACTCCGGCCAGATATAGCCAGCCTTCCTCGGTGGGAATGTAGGTAATGTCGGCCACCCATTTTTCATTGGGCTTTGCGGCTCGAAACTCCCGATTGAGCACATTCGGGGCGATGGGAAAGTTGTGCTTGCTGTCCGTTGTGGTCACTTTACGGTACTTCCGGCGCCCTTGCAAGCCATTCTGGCGCATTAATCTGGCTATCCGCTTCCTACTGCAGGTCCAGCCTTGTTTTCTCAGCTGGGCATGCACCCGCGGGCTACCATAGGTTTTGCGGCTCAGCTTATGGATCCTGCGAATATGCTCGATCAGCGCCCGGTTCTCCTGTGTGCGTTGGCTCGGTTTACGCTTTTTCCACGCATAGTAGCTACTGCGACAGATACTCAACAGCATACACATACGACCCACCGAATAGGCCTGCTCATGCCGCTGGATAAAGCGATAGGTCATCTGCCGTCCTTGGAGTACATCACCAGCACTTTTTTTAGGATTTCTTTATCCTGTTTCAACAGCGCATTTTCCCGCTCCAGTTGCCGGATACGCGCTTCTGTCTCGGTTAATCGTCCATTCCCCGGAAAAGCTTCCCCCTTTTTCGGCTGCAGTTCCAACAATTCTTTCCATTTTCCCAGCAGCCCTTTGGTGATCCCCAATTCACGCTCAATCTCAACTTGGGGTCGTTCACCATTCTCGTACATCCGGATGGCTTCCAGTTTGAATTCCTTGCTGTATTTCTTGCGTTCTTTCATGATGACTTCCTCCGGTTCCCATTATAGATTCTCCTTAACTTACTGTCCATTTTTTCGGGGGAAGTTCACTGTGTGTGGGTTGCAGGAAGCGGGTGCGCTCGCGGCACCCAGACCAAACTTCCCAGGCAACGGGAGCGGCCGGGGTGATGGTGGGACCCCGGGCTAAGGCCCTGGCGGCGGACCTGAAACATCGTCTGGGGGGATCATATGGCAAAGTCAGCGAAACGCTCAATGATGCCTTCGGGCTGCAAGTGAGCCGTAGCGGCTGGTGCCAGGCGGACCAGCGGTTGTGCGAGAGTGCCCGGGGGGTGTATCAAGAGCTGATCGAAGAGATGCGGCGCAGCAGTGTGGCGCATGTGGATGAAACCGGTTGGCGGATCAACACACTCTCGGCCTGGTTGTGGGTGTTCACGAACCAGGCAGCCACGGTGTATGCCATTCGGGATAACCGCAGCAGCGATGTGGTGGTGGAGACCTTGGGCAGGGGGTTCAAAGGCACCCTGGTTTCGGATTGTCTGATGGTTTATGATGATAAAAGGCTGGCCGACTGGCTCAAACAAAAATGTCTTGCGCATTTGCTGCAGGATCTGAAAGAGATGGAAGAGAGTAAAACCGGACGGGCGGTGCACTTTGCCCAGGAAGTGACCGCCGTCCTGCGGGAAGCACTGGAATTGAAGGCCAAAAGACCCAGCCTGGACCCAGGTGGCTTCTCCCAACAAGCGCTTGCCTTGGAATCCCGCCTGGATGCTTTGATCTCCTCCCGACGCAGACTCACCGATGCGGATAACGCCCGTTTTGCCAGGCGCTTGCGCAAACACCGTCCTCATTTGTTGCGCTTCCTGTACATGAATGACCTGGAGGCCACCAATAACCTGGCTGAACGCCAGTTACGACCCGGCGTGATCATCCGCAAAACCAATGGATGTAATCGCACCGACAGGGGAGCGGAGACCCACTCGGTCTTGGCCAGCATTCTGGCGACTTGCCGCCAACGATCTGTTCCTATTCTGGATTACATGGTTAGTCTGCAGCGGTCCGGTAGATCATCACCACCCCTGATTACTTCCCCATAGTTCAAAAGACGCTAAACAAGTACTTGTCAACAAGTGCTTCCCTCCATCGAGCAATCAACTTCCTATCCATTGCCCATCAATCCGAACCCCGAATTAGATTCGCGGTATAATGGCGACAAGTCTGATGCAAATAGACGAATAACACCGGCACATTTACCCTGTTTTTAAAAGTCCACCTTTTCGAACCAGATGCGGGGAAAGCTAAAGGTTGAGCACGAGCCCTGGTTTGGTGGTCCTCATTTGCCGATCAGATTTATGCTTCACCCGGAAAACCCTGTTCCCTTTCGGCATATAAACCCGCCGCAGAACAGTATTTTATTTGTGCATCCATTGGAGGTTTTTAATGAAGGTTTTGATGATCTACCCGGAATTCCCCGACACGTTCTGGAGTTTTAAACACGCCCTTAAATTCATCCGCAAGAAGGCCTCCACCCCTCCGCTGGGTTTGTTGACCGTTGCTGCCATGCTACCGGCAGAATGGGAAAAGCGCCTGGTGGATCTCAATATCAGAAATCTTAAAGATAAAGACCTGGAGTGGGCCGAACTCGTCTTCGTGAGCGCCATGGTTGTGCAACGGAAGTCCACCTACGAGGTGATCTCGCGCTGCAAGGCGGCCGGACTGAAGGTGGTGGCGGGAGGCCCGTTATTCACAGCAGAGTACGACCAGTTCCCGGAGGTGGATCATTTCGTGCTGAACGAGGCCGAGATGACCCTGGCACCCTTCCTGCGCGACCTGGAACTGGGCAAGGCGCAGAAATATTACACGTCGGACGAATTCCCCGACATCCAGCAAACGCCGGCACCCCTATGGGAACTGGCAGACCGGGAGCGGTATGCGACCATGTCGATCCAGTATTCGCGCGGCTGCCCGTTCGACTGCGAGTTCTGCAACATCACCACCCTGTTCGGTCACACACCGCGGGTCAAGACTTCAACGCAGATCATCCGCGAGCTGGACGGGTTGTATAAACTCGGCTGGCGCGAACCGGTCTTTTTCGTGGACGACAACCTGATCGGCAACAAAAAACAACTGCGGGGAGACCTGCTGCCGGCATTGATCGAATGGCGCAAGGGCAAGAAGGGGATGCCGTTCAACACCGAGATATCGATCAATATTGCCGACGACGAAGCGCTGATGAACATGATGACCCAGGCCGGATTCGATACGGTCTTCATCGGGGTGGAAACGCCGGATGACGACAGCCTGGCAGAATGCAACAAGAAGCAGAACCTGCACCGCGACCTGGTGGCGGACGTGAAACGGATCCAGCGCGCCGGCCTGCAGGTACAGGGCGGTTTCATCATCGGATTTGACAACGATAGTGCATCCACTTTCCAACGCCAGATCGATTTCATACAGAAAAGCGGGATCGTGACTGCCATGGTGGGACTGCTGCAGGCGCCGATCGGAACCCGGCTTTACAAACGCATGGAACAGGACGGGCGACTAGTGGGGTCGTTCTCGGGCGATAACGTGGACGGCGGGACGAATATCATCCCGAAGATCATGAACATCGAGGCATTGCAAAACGGCTACCGTGCGGTGGTAAGGTCCCTGTACACTCCCAAGAATTACTATGCACGGGTGAAGACCTTCCTGAAGGAATACAAGGCGCCCAAGATCACCATCCCATTGAGCGCTGAATATGTGCGTGCGTTTTTCCGGTCGGTGCTGCGATTGGGGATCATCGGCAAGGAACGGGTGCAATACTGGAAGCTGCTGTTCTGGACGCTTTTCAGGCGACCGGAGCTGTTTGCGCTGGCAGTCACGTTCGCAATCTACGGGTATCACTTCCGGCAGGTGATGGATTTGCATTTGGTGTGAGTGGCACTTATTTTCCCCCACCCCTACCCCTCCCCCTTCGGGGGAGGGAATTAATCAAAAAAAGGATGTGCTGGTCGCTTCGCTCCCAGCACATCCTTTTTTTGACCTGTATTTTGCGGAGAGAATCCCCAGAAGTGACGAACCAGAGTAACTTCCCAAAGTAGATTCACTGAATGAAAGGGTTTTCACCAGCAGTTCTCTCACTTTGATGCGAATATTATGAATAGAGGGGCAATATTTTTCCTACCTGATTTTTTAGCGACGGCACATCCTGGGTAACCGTCGTCCAAACAATCTCCCAATTCACCGAAAAATACGCATGAATAGCAAAGTTTCGAAATCCCACCATATCCTGCCAAGGAATATCCGCATATTTTTGACGGAACTCAACTGATAGATGTGCAGCCGCTTCACCAATCACGGTCAGCTTCTGCAAAATCGCAGATTTACGCATTTCATCCCCTATAAACATTTCAAATGAAGTATTGGCGGCAAACCGTTCGATTGAATCCGCGGCTTCAAGAATGTCAGTAAGATAGAGCTTTTCAGGACGCATAAATTTCACGTGCTTCCCCCATGACGCTATCACGAATGACAAGCTTCAATCCATCCTGCGGCACCAAATCCACGGGGCGATTGAAAATATCCATTAAATCCCTTTGCATTTGTCCAAGTTTGAGAAATCCCACTTGAACTCCCGGTTTGAAAGCGATCAATACGTCCACATCACTATCAGGCCGCGCTTCGCCACGCACCGTGGAACCGAAAAGAGCCAACCGACGCACCTGGTATCGCTGGCAGAACTGTTCGATTTGTTTGCGAGAATAATGCACTTGTACTCGGTCCATAAATGTATTATAAGCCAGGAATTACGAGGGCGCGCATTTAATGGTGTGAGACCAATCCATATGGGGAGTAATATTTAGCAAACGACTAAAGTCGTTACTACGGGTGGTGGAACGAACGATCAATGGATGTGAAGGTGAAACTTGCCCTTGGGATGACGACCACTTAAAGCGGTGCTGTTTGGGTCTTCGAGCTTACGAGCCTCCACGACCGAATCAACCAGGTCAGCGGTGTCGAGATCAGGGTGGGCTGTGCGGGCAGCGAGGAGGTCAGCCGCGGTGAGGTCGTGATCGACCAACTCGACCAGGTGATCGAGTTCGAGGTCTTCCAGATGCAAGTCACGCAGGCTGCGAATGAAATCGGGGGTAACAGCGTGGTCAGAGGCATGGGCCAGATCATCCACATCCAGGTCCTGGATGCCCACCTCGCGCAAGGCGAGGATGAGTTCCACCGTGACCCCGCGGTCGAAGCATTTGACCAGGTTGTCAATGTCCAGGTCCTTGAGGCCTGCCGACCGCAAGGCCACCAGGAACTCGGGGGTGACGCCGTGGTCGTAGCTTTTGACCAGGTCATCGACCTCCAGATCCCTGAGCCCTGATTTACGCATCGAGAGGACGAATTCGGGGGATACCTCATGGTCAAAGCATTTGACCAGGTCATCCACATCCAGATCCTTTATCCCCGCCGAGCGCATGGCCTGAATGAAGGCGGGGGTGACACCGTGGTCGGAACATTTGATCATCTCATCCACGTCCAGGTTGTCCATGCCAGCGGCACGCATGTCCCGCAGAAAATCGGGAGTCACATTATGGTCAATGCATTTGACCAGGTCGTCTGCGTCCAGATCGCGGATGCCCGCGGCGCGTATGCCGCGCAGAAAATCGGGGGTGACCCCGTGATCGGAACAATTGACCATGTCATCCACATCGAGATCGTCAAGACCAGCGCCACGCATGCCCCGCAGAAAATCGGGAGTCACCTTGTGGTCGATGCATTTGACCAGGTCGTCCGCGTCCAGATCGCGGATGCCCGAGGCGCGCATGCCGCGCAGAAAATCGGGGGTGACACCATGGTCGAAACACTTGACGATATCGTCAACGTCCAGGTCTTTGAGCCCTGAATCGCGGACGGCGCGCAGGTAATCAGGGGTGACACCGTGCTCAGCGCAGGCGACAGCTTCGTCCACTTCGGGGTGCTCAAAGCCGACTGCACACATCGCCCGCACCAGGTCGGGAGTCACGCCGTGGTGGGAAGCATTGATCAACTCATCGAAATCGGCATCCTCCAGCCCGGCGGCGCGCATCTCACGGACATATGTTGGGGTGAGGTTCTGGATGCGCAGGTTAACGAGTTCATCCAGGTCATCATCGTCAAAACCCAGGGCAGCCATTTCGCGCACGTACTCGGGGGTGACGTTGTGCAAACGCATCTCCTGCAATTCGGATAACTTGAGGCGCTCTATGCCCAGCTTGTTTAATTCGGCAGCCAGGCTGGCGCCATCGCTGGGCGAATAGCCGGTAGCAGCCACACCGACCGGGTCGACCCGCACCGGCTGCGGTTTCGGCTTGGGGGTGCTGGCAGCCAGGGCTTTCAACAATTCCTCGCCATCGGAGGCGGTGATCTTTCCCTGTGAAATCAAATCAAGCACCAGCATTTGTTCACTTTGAGTGGCCATATTATCTCCTTGTCAGCTACGAAATTCCCTCGCCCAGTTGTTTCAACAGGCGGGTGGCTTCCTTGACGTCGATCTCGCCCTTGCTCAGGCGGCCAAGGATCTCCTGGCGGTGGGAGGAGAGTTCGTCCTCGACCGGCTCGACCTCATACCCCAGCTCGGTGATGACCTCGTCGAGCTTGCGGCGGATGACCCAGTACGACTCACCGCTCTCGCGCTCCATCTCCTTGACGTTGCCGCGGTTGCGGATAAACGTCTCAAGGAACTGCAGACTCTCATTGGACAGGCGCAGGAAGGAGTTGATCTCGTATAGTCCTACCACGTTGGTCTCGCACCTGGTGCAGCTCAACTGGGTGACGACGAGGGGGGCGGAGCAACTTGGACATTTGCGGGGAATGACGCTCATGGTTACCTCTTTGGGACAGTCTAGCACGATATCGTCGTTAAGTCAATATATTTGGTAATATGCCAAATATATTGACATTTCACATGACGATTTAAATAATTGATCTTCACCCCACCCCCATCCCTCGAAAAAAATTACTTTAGACTCCCTTGACCCGAAGCGGTCGTCAACAGCGCCGGACCCACTTCAACGAGGAGTATTGCCATTGTTTCCTTTCCTTTAAAAAAGAAATCGGCGCCTCATGGCGCCGAAAATGCCGATGGCGGCTTGAAGCCGCCTCGGCTTAATGGTATTGGGGGGGAAGCAGGCAGCTTTCCTGCCTGCTTCCCCCCCAAACCCCCTGGTACTCTGAAAAGCATGGGTACAACAGAAATTTCTTACTCTGCTCTTACACCGCCATGCTATAATTTCACCCGAAAGGGATTTTCAATGCTCCAGAGATTTGTTAAAACATTCGGGGGAGACCCCAATCGACGTGAAATCGAAAAGACCACCGACCTGGTGGAACAGATCAACAGCTTAGAGCCGAATTTCGAAGCCCTGAGCGACGAAGCGCTGCGCCTTAAGACAGACGAATTCCGCGCCCTGCTAAAGGAAGAATTGGAAGGTGTGGAAGACAAGAAGGAACGCCAGGAAATCGAGAATTCCGTGCTGGACGAAATCCTGCCGGAGGCTTTCGCAGCAGTGCGCGAAGCCGCAAAACGGACGATCGGCCAGCGCCCTTACGACGTGCAACTCATCGGCGGGATCGTGCTGCACCAGGGCAAGATCGCCGAGATGCGCACGGGCGAAGGCAAGACCCTGGTTGCAACGCTGCCGCTCTACCTGAACGCCCTGACAGGGCATGGGGTGCACCTGGTAACGGTCAACGATTACCTGGCACGGCGCGACGCGCGCTGGATGGGGGCCATTTACCACTTCCTGGGACTCTCGGTGGGAATCCTGCAGATGGCAGCAGCTACAGAAAACGGTAAAAAGGCTTTCATGTACGACCCAGAGAAGGAGTCCCCGCATGAAGACCAGGACGAGATGCGCCTGGTAGACCGGGTGGAAGCGTACGCAGCGGACATCACCTACGGCACCAACTCGGAGTTCGGTTTCGACTACCTGCGCGACAACATGGTCTACCGGCTGGAGGACAAGGTCCAGCGCGGGCACAACTACGCCATCGTGGACGAGGTGGATAACGTGCTGATCGATGAAGCCCGCACCCCGCTGATCATCTCGGGCCCGGCTTCGGGCAACATCGAATGGTACGGCAAGATGGCGGCGCTCGTGCGCCAGTTAAAGCCCGAAGATTACGATGTCAGCGAAAAGGACCGTAGCGTGGCATTGACGGAGATCGGCACGGTCCACATGGAACAACTGCTGGGCCAGCCGCTGCGGGACCCGGAACGCCCGGAAGACGTGACTCCCGAACAGGCGCACCTTCTCGGCTTTTTGGAACAAGCCCTGCGCGCCCAGCACCTTTTCAAGCGCAACAAGGATTACCTGGTGCAGGGCGGCAAAGTGCTGATCGTGGACGAATTCACCGGACGCCTGATGCCGGGGCGACGCTGGAGCGACGGCCTGCACCAGGCCGTGGAAGCCAAGGAAGGGGTAAAGGTCGAGCCGGAAAACGTCACTTACGCGACGATCACGCTGCAAAACTACTTCCGCATGTACACCAAACTGGCAGGGATGACCGGGACCGCCCTGACCGAGGCGGAAGAGTTCGACAAAATCTACAAACTGTCCGTCCTGCCGATCCCCACCAACCTGGAATTCCAGGCCTTCGGGTCGGATGCACCCCTGGTGGAGATCAAAACCAAGGATGAAGAAGGATACACCTACTCCTACTTTGCCCACAACGGCGACCCAGAGAAAGAGGTGGTGTTCTGGAGGCGCAAGGATTACCCGGATGTGATCTACCGCGGAGTGGAACCCAAACTGCGCTCGCTGGTACGGGAGATCGTCATTTACCACAGCATGGGACGCCCGATCCTGGTGGGGACAACCTCAGTGGAAGGATCAGAACGGCTGTCAACCCGGCTGCGGGCTGAAGCGGTGCGGCGGTTGATGCAAATCCTGCTGCTCCGGCATACCTGGTTGGAAAAGAACGAGCGCGAGGAAGACGGACGGATCATCCCGGAGCTGCAACCGCTGAACGTACCCATCGAGCAACTGCGACCGGAAGACATGCGTCCGATGGCGAAGGAACTGGGCTTGTCGCTCAACCCCGAGGAACCGGCCAACCTGAAGCGACTGCTGGAGATCCTGGGACTGCAAGCCGAAGATGAAGACCGACTAAAGGCAGTGCTGCAGGGCGGAATCCCGCACGAGGTGCTGAATGCCCGCAAGCACACCGAGGAAAGCCAGATCATCGCCGGGGCGGGTGCCTTCGGGGCAGTGACCATCGCCACCAACATGGCGGGGCGCGGAGTGGACATCAAACTGGGTGGCGACCTGGCGGAAGAGGTGATCGCCGCCGTGGCACGCGTACTGCGCAAAGCAGGATACAAAGATCCGTTCGACATGTCGCTTCAAGAACGGCGCGAAGCCCTGCAAAAATGCGACCCGGCTGTGTTCGGCATCTACGAGGCCGAAGTTCACAATTTCCTGCAATATTTCGAGGACATGGAGCGCGTGCGTGCCCGAGGCGGGCTGCATGTGATCGGCTCCGAGCGCCATGAAGCGCGGCGCATCGACAACCAGCTACGCGGCCGCGCTGCCCGCCAGGGAGACCCCGGCTCAAGCCGCTTCTACCTGTCACTGGAAGACGACCTGATGAGGATGTTCGGCGGCGACCAGGTGAAAGGGGTGATGGAGCGCTTCAAGATCGACGACGACTACCCCATGCAGGCGCGGATGGTGACGAACATGATCGAGCAATCGCAGCACAGGGTGGAAGGCGCCAACTTCGATGTACGCAAGCACCTGCTCGAATACGACGACGTGCTCAACGCCCAGCGCCAACGAATCTACGATCAGCGCAACCGGGTTTTCGAAAAGGAAGACCTGGTGGAGGACGTGAACGAACTGCTGAGGCAGGAAGTGGAGAGACGGGCAAAGGAAGTCATCGCCAGCGAGGAATACTGGCGGATGCTGGCCTGGCTCGACCAGGTCCAGCCGCCGTTCAATACACCGATCGGGATTTTCCCTTCCTTTTCGTATAAGCTCCTGCTGGAAGAGCTTGACGCTTCCACCGGAGACCTGGCCACTGCACTGCGCGACCTGGCTTTGAAAGCCCTGCAAGCCGACCAGGCGCATTTCCTCAACACCATCCTCGAGCAGGTCGACCATACCGGAGAGAACCTTGGTCCCCAAGTCGATGAGCGCGTCGATTCGCTGGATACCGCCCTGGACGGACTGGCCGACAACCTGGAAAACGAGACCCGCCGTCCGAACGTAATCCTGGACGAAATTTCCGGGCTGGCGAGGGTGCCCTTCCACCTGGAAGGAGACCAATTAACCCAACTGGGTGAAGACCCGAAAAGCCTGGCAGAGGAATTGCACGCCCAGGTGGAGGAATACGTAGAATCCACGAATATCACCCGACTGGCCAACACCATCGAATTCAGGCTGGGAGAGGCGCTCGGGGTGAACGTGCCTGAACTGCAGGAACTCGAGTGGGAGGAAGCGGCGGCGAAAATCGAAGAAAGCGTCAAACGGGTGCTGGCGGAACGCGAAGAGAAACTGCTCGGGAAAGACGGCCAAATCGTGCGCGAACTGGCGGCAGCACTCGAACGCATCCCCGAACGGGACGAGCAAGCCAAGCTGCGCCTGCTGGGATTGATCGCACAGGGATCAACGACCTCGTTCGACGCGAAGACACACCGCCAGGTGCGCCAGATCTTCACCCGCCTGCATTATGTCCATCTTGCGGGCGAACTGCTGGCGAACAGGAGCACCGCAACGCTGGAGGATGACGTGCTAAACCACCTCCAGCAGGCACAGGAAGCCCAACGCCTCGCCTGGGGACAGAGCGAGCTGACCCGCCTGGGAGAAAATGCACCCGCATTGACCAACCTGGAAGTGGGCCGCAACGTCCAGAGCCAGATCTACCGCCAGGTGCTGCTAGGTGTGATCACCGAACTGTGGGTGGATTACCTGACACGGGTCGAAGCGCTGCGCGTTTCCGTGGGATTGGAAGCCTACGCTCAAAGCGACCCGCTGGTCAAATACAAGGCGCAGGCGTCGGAAATGTTCCAGACCCTGCTGGCCGACATCCGGGCAGGGGTCATCGGGCGCATATTCCTCTACCAGCCGCGCGGGGCAGCCGCGCAGGTGGAAGCCGTCCCGGAACCCAGAGCCGAAGTTGTCGAAGCGGTGACCGTCCCGGCTGAAAGCAACGACAAGAAGCGAAAAAGACACCGACACTAGTGGACATTTCGAGCGATTTCTATAGAAACCTGCCGAAGGTGGATTTACATCGTCACCTGGAAGGGAGCCTGCGCCTCAAGACGATGCAGGAAATCGCGCGCGCCCACGGAATCAGCGTGCCTATCAGCACGGGTCCATTAAGCACGCTGGTGCGGGTGCAAACCAGCGAACCCCTCACCTACCAGAATTTCCTGACCAAGTTCAACACCCTGCGGATGTTCTACCGCTCACCGGAGGTCATCCACCGGGTGACACGCGAAGCCATTGAAGACGCGGCGAACGACAACGTGCGCCATCTCGAGCTGCGCTTCGCTCCAGTGGCATTAAGCCGCGCCGAACGCTTCCCGATGGACCAAGTGATGGACTGGGTCTGCGAAAGCGCCGGCAAGGCAGCCCGGGAATTTGGAATGCACGTGCTCCTGATCGCCTCGGTCAACCGGCACGAGAGCGTGGAACTGGCCGAACAGGTAGCCTGGCTGGCGGCAGCCCGTACGAGTAAGGGCATCCTGGGCCTGGACCTGGCAGGAAACGAAGCCGAGTATCCGGCAGCACCCTTCCTGGGGATTTTCAAAGAGGCGAAGCAATCCGGGTTAAGAATAACCGTGCACGCCGGCGAATGGGCCGGAGCGGCGGACGTGCGCGAGGCCATCGAGACATTCAATGCCGACAGGATCGGGCACGGAGTACGCGTGATGGAGGACCCGATGACTGCGTCCCTGGCACGTGAACGCGGGACGGCCTTCGAAGTATGTGTGACGAGCAACATCCAGACCGGGGTGGTGCATTCCCTGCAGGAGCACCCGGTCATGAGCATGGTGAGAGCCGGGCTGAATGTAACCCTTGGCAGCGACGACCCGTCCATTTCTCAAATTGCCCTGAGCGGCGAATACCAGCGCGCCTGCGAAGACCTGGGAATGGAGCACAAAACTCTCATAGAACGCATCCTGGCGGCAGCCCGGGCGAGTTTCCTGCCGAAGGCCGAATGCGATATACTTATCGAGCAACTTGATAAAGAGTTGAGTATCTTTTAAATAAACCCAAACAAGCCTGAAGGGCGGCATCCCACGCAAACTTATTTGGGAGGCGCCTTTGAGTCTTTTTTTATCCCTCAAAAAAAGGGATGATATCCCTTGAAAAGAAGGGATGAAGTCGTGCGGAATACCTGCCAAAGGAGATGGAAATGTCAATGGATTTTTTCAAATCGCGGGATGTGCTGAAAGTAGGCAATAAAAATTACAGCATATATCGTCTCGATGCGCTTGAAAAGGCCGGGCTGACGAAGCTCAGCCGCCTGCCTTTCTCCATCCGAATCATGCTCGAGGCGGCGCTGCGCCAATGCAATGACAAGGAGATCACCCAGGAAGACGTAAAAAACATTGCCGGTTGGACTCCCAACCCGGCAGCCCAACCGGGGGGAGCCGCCCGGGGATCCCCTTCCTGCCGGCGCGGGTGATCATGCAAGATTTCACCGGAGTTCCCGCAGTGGTGGACCTGGCAGCCATGCGCGCAGCGGTAGCGCGCCTGGACGGCGACCCGAAGAAAATCAACCCATTGGTGCAAGTGGACCTGGTGATCGACCACTCGGTGCAGGTGGATTTCTTCGCCACCCCCGAGGCATTGAAGCGGAACGAAGAGATGGAATTCCAGCGCAACCGCGAGCGCTATGAGTTCCTCAAATGGGGACAGAAAGCCTTCAGTAATTTCCGGGTGGTGCCGCCCGCCACGGGAATTGTCCACCAGGTGAACCTGGAATACCTGGCACAGGTGGTGCTGGCTAAAAAGGAAGGCCTGGGGAGCTCGGAGGTCCTGTTCCCTGACACGCTGATCGGCACCGATTCGCATACCACGATGATCAACGGCCTGGGAGTGGTGGGCTGGGGCGTGGGCGGGATCGAGGCGGAAGCGGTCATGCTCGGGCAACCGATGGACATGCTACTGCCGGATGTAGTGGGCTTCAAAATGCACGGCAAACTGCGGGAAGGCATCACCGCCACCGACCTGGTGATCACGGTCACACAAATGCTGCGCCAGAAGGGCGTGGTGGATAAATTCGTAGAGTTCTTCGGGGCGGGCCTGGACAGCATGTCGCTGCCGGACCGGGCAACCATATCCAATATGTCGCCCGAATACGGCGCCACGATGGGATTCTTCCCGGTGGATGCTGAAACGCTACGATACATGAAGATGACCGGCCGCGATGCAGAAGTCATCGAACGGACCGAAGCCTACTGCCGGGAGCAGGGATTATTCCGGGAAACCGGCACACCGGAAGCAGAATATACCGACATGCTCGAGCTGGACCTGGGCAGCGTGGTCCCCTCCCTGGCAGGGCCAAAACGCCCGCAGGACCGCGTGGCACTCGACGAGATGAAGCCAGTTTTCAAGAAGGCGCTGAGCGCACCTGTAAAAGAGCGCGGCTATGAACTCAGCCCCGAGGCATTACAACGCAAGGGGAAAGTGGGCACCAACGGAGATTCGTATGAGATAGGGCACGGCGCGGTCGTGATCGCGGCCATCACCTCGTGCACCAATACCAGCAACCCATCGGTCATGGTATCGGCGGGATTGGTGGCCAAAAAAGCCATCGAAAAGGGATTGTCGGTCAAGCCCTACGTGAAGACGAGCCTGGCGCCCGGCAGCCGGGTGGTCACCGATTATCTCAAGCAGGCCAACCTGCTGGACCCGCTGTCAAAACTGGGATTTAACGTGGTGGCTTACGGCTGCACGACCTGCATCGGCAACAGCGGACCGCTGCCCGGCGAAGTCGCCAAGGCAGTCACCGGGTCGGACCTGGTGGCGGCGGCGGTCATCTCAGGCAACCGCAACTTCGAGGGCAGAGTCCACCCGCTGGTTAAAGCCAACTTCCTGGCCTCCCCTCCGCTGGTGGTGGCTTATGCCCTGGCAGGGACGGTGGACATCGATCTGACCAGCGAGCCGCTGGGCATGGGCAAGGATGGACCCGTCTATCTCAAGGATATCTGGCCAACGTCGCAGGAAGTGGAGGAAGCGGTGCTGGCGAGCGTGGCAACCAGCATGTTCTCCGATAAATATGCCAACGTGTTCGAAGGATCAGACATGTGGAAGAACATCAAGGTAGCAGAAGGCGACCTGTACCAGTGGGCTGAAGATTCAACGTATATCCAGCACCCGCCCTTCTTCCAATCACTGACACTGGACGTGCCGCATATCAATAATATCCGAGGAGCGCGGGTGCTGGCCCTGCTGGGCGACTCGATCACCACCGACCATATTTCCCCCGCCGGCAACATCGCCAGCGACAGCCCGGCTGGCAAGTATCTGCAGGAGCACGGGGTGCAGATCCGGGACTTCAACTCATATGGAAGTCGGAGAGGCAATGACCGCGTAATGGCACGCGGGACCTTCGCCAATATCCGTCTGAAGAACCTGATGGTCGCCCCCAAAGAAGGGGACTGGACCAAGCTCCAGCCTTCCGGCGAGGAAATGAGCATTTTCGAGGCTGCCATGAAATACAAGGCGGAGGGCACGCCGGCCATCGTGCTGGCAGGCAAGGAGTACGGCACCGGCTCCAGCCGCGACTGGGCAGCCAAAGGACCCATGCTGCAAGGGGTGAAGGCCGTGATCGCCGAGTCATTCGAGCGCATCCACCGCTCCAACCTGGTGGGGATGGGAGTGCTCCCGCTGCGATTCGTTGACGGACAAAACGCTGAGAAACTGGGTTTGAAAGGCGATGAGGTCTATTCCATCGAGGGCTTGAATGACAAAATAGTGCCCCGCAGCATGGTCACAGTGAAAGTGCAGAAGGCAGACGGCAAGGAAATTACTTTCAGGGCTGAAGCCATGCTGAATACCTCCGTGGAAGTCAACTATTACCGCAACGGCGGGATCCTGCATACCGTCCTGCGCAACCTGGTCAAATAAGCGGGATAAAACCAATTCAAAGCCTTATTTACGTGATTAATATCAAGTCCCCCGCCCGGAAGGCAGGGGACTTGATGTTTAATGGGCATGCTGGATCACCCCGCCTCATAGCGCTCCCATTCATTCACAATCCTGCCGGGGTTCCAAAGGTTATATTCCGACAGAATTGTAAAGCAACCGGGCCAGCCAATACCGGCTCTTTTTGATCCCAATGGGGTTATATCTTCATGCAATTGTTAGCTGCAAGATAGGCAAGAACCTCATTTTACTGGTATGCTGAACCCAGATGTTTTACAGGAGTATCCCAGCGATGCTTTCAGAAATCCTTTACAGGGTAAGCCGCATTATTGTCAGGAGCTACGCCAGGCTCCTGCTCAAGATGGACATCCGCTGGCGTACTTCCCTGCCGACCGGAGCGGTGCTGTTTGCCGCCAACCACCCCAGCACCACCGACCCGCTCCTAATCCAGCTGATCTCAAAAAAACCGATGAGCGTGATGATCCACTCCAAGGTTTTTACCGTCCCGCTCCTGGGGGCGTACATGCGTAAAATGGAGCAGATTTGCGTGAGCCCCGGACAGGGGGAAAAGGTGCTGGCGCACGCCCGTCAAACCCTTAAAGCCGGAAGATCAGTAACGATCTTCCCGGAAGGATTGATCAGCCCGGCGGGCGGCGTATTCTACCCACCTCGCAGCGGGGTGGGACGCCTTGCTCTCAGCAGCGGCGTGCCGGTGGTCCCGATCGGGATCTACCTGTCTGAGAAGGGCTGCCACCGCATCCCAACGTACGTCGAGGGGGAGCCGGATCTGGTGACCTGGTACTGAACTTGACCCGATTTTTTAGACACAAAGTTAAGGGGATTGAATGAACTTGGCTTCGAATTCTACCGGGGATAAGTACCCCAAGGTGGAATGAAGTCTGACGGTATTATAAAACCCTTCGATGTAACCGAATATATCTGTCCGAGCCTGATAGCGGGTTTGATACTTTTGGTGATGTACCCATTCGTTTTTCAAGGTGCCGAAAAAGCTCTCCATCACAGCATTGTCATAGCAATCGCCTTTTTTGCTCATGCTGACCTGAATATGGTTGGCTGCCAGGATATTTCGAATGGAATAGCTGGCATACTGGCTGCCCCGATCAGAGTGATGCAGTAAACTAGCACCTGGCTGCCTTTGGTAAAGCGCCATCCGTAAAGCGTTCTCCACCAGGTCCGCATTGATCTGAGCAGACATGTCCCAACCTACAATTTTCCGCGAGAACAAGTCTAACACTCCGGCCAGATATAGCCAGCCTTCCTCGGTGGGAATGTAGGTAATGTCGGCCACCCATTTTTCATTGGGCTTTGCGGCTCGAAACTCCCGATTGAGCACATTCGGGGCGATGGGAAAGTTGTGCTTGCTGTCCGTTGTGGTCACTTTACGGTACTTCCGGCGCCCTTGCAAGCCATTCTGGCGCATTAATCTGGCTATCCGCTTCCTACTGCAGGTCCAGCCTTGTTTTCTCAGCTGGGCATGCACCCGCGGGCTACCATAGGTTTTGCGGCTCAGCTTATGGATCCTGCGAATATGCTCGATCAGCGCCCGGTTCTCCTGTGTGCGTTGGCTCGGTTTACGCTTTTTCCACGCATAGTAGCTACTGCGACAGATACTCAACAGCATACACATACGACCCACCGAATAGGCCTGCTCATGCCGCTGGATAAAGCGATAGGTCATCTGCCGTCCTTGGAGTACATCACCAGCACTTTTTTTAGGATTTCTTTATCCTGTTTCAACAGCGCATTTTCCCGCTCCAGTTGCCGGATACGCGCTTCTGTCTCGGTTAATCGTCCATTCCCCGGAAAAGCTTCCCCCTTTTTCGGCTGCAGTTCCAACAATTCTTTCCATTTTCCCAGCAGCCCTTTGGTGATCCCCAATTCACGCTCAATCTCAACTTGGGGTCGTTCACCATTCTCGTACATCCGGATGGCTTCCAGTTTGAATTCCTTGCTGTATTTCTTGCGTTCTTTCATGATGACTTCCTCCGGTTCCCATTATAGATTCTCCTTAACTTACTGTCCATTTTTTCGGGGGAAGTTCATACCTGCACGGTCCTTACGCGATCACCGTTGGAAAGGCGATGTTCTTCCACGGGGATGCCAACGACAAGGATTTCGTCAAAAAGGTATCGGAGACTATCATGGAGAGCATCCGCACCCTGGCGCAGGACAGCCGAAAACGGGTCTGGCCGGTGCCGATATAACCTCTGATAGCAAGAATTCCCAATTCCTTCGAACTTAATGTTATCCGACAGAAATTAAGTAGATCAGGAGACCGACGATGTTTCAGGTATTCCTTTATGTAGCAAGTTTATCCTTCGTGCGCTTATTTGCTTTGGTGATGCTGCGCTTTGATGTCCACAGGCACGGGAACCTGCCCTCGGGCCCGATGATCTTTGTAGCCAACCACCCCAGCGCGACGGACCCGTTCTTAATCCATATGATCACACGACACCAAATGAATGTAATGATCACCGCCAAGGCTTTCAAAGTGCCCGTCTTCGGCTGGTTCCTGCGCAAGGTCCAGGAAATACCGGTACCGCTGACCCAGGGCAGTGCGGCATTGGAACAGGCCCGCCGGCATATCGACAGGGGACGCTCGGTCGCAATTTTCATAGAAGGGCACATCAGTCCCCTGGAAGGCGGATTCCTGCCCCCACGGAGCGGCGCGGCCCGGCTGGCGCTCAGCACCGGAGCCCCGGTCGTGCCGGTGGGGATCTTCCTGCACCGGGAGCGCTGTCACAACATCCACTCGAAGATCGCCGGAGGAATCCCCTCCGAGGCGCGCTGGTACCTGCACGGACCTTACGCCATGACAGTCGGGCAACCGACTCAGTTCGCGGGGGACGCGGAAAACCACGCACACGTGGACAGGGTATCTGAAACGATCATGGAAAAAATACGTGCCCTGGCACATGAAAGCGAAGGGCGCATGCAAGGCGGGAACCTGACGCCGGCAGCGATTTGAATGCTGGGCAGGAATTTTCTTAACTCAAAAGACACAAAGGAAAAAGAAAGGCTATTAAGGAAAAGCGTTTCCTTAATAGCCTTTTGTGTCCCGGGTATCCTTCAAGTTTAATCCCCCTTTTTAAACAAGGTCACCCGACTTTATCAAAAAACTCATCCTGCAGGCGGCGGGTTTCTTTGTCATCCTTGATCGTGCGGATGACCTTTGCCAGGGCGCTTGAACGGTCTGCGAACCAAATCTCCCCCTTTTCAGCCGTGGCCGGGCGCCCGTCACCGCAATAATGGGTGGGATGGGCTGCATACCACCATATGCCGACGTAAGTGCCCTGGTCGCTCAGCTGTTTCAGGCGGCCGAGCGGCATGCCTTCCCCGTCAGAGGGCATGCTGTCCGCAAGAACCAGTTCGGGGCGGATGGCGAGGATCATGCTCGTCTCGCGCTCGCCGGCGTGACCATCGACCTGCGTATCCCAGATGGCTGCGGTGGCACGTTCTTCGGTCACGTAGGCCGGCTGGGGGATGAAAACGACATAATCCCGCCGGCTGGCAAGCTGGATCTGGGCAAAGTAGTTGATCAGGTGATCGTTCCCGCCGTGGGCGTTGACGATGACGATCTTGGTCAACCCGTTGCGGGCGATCTCGCGGCAGACGTTTTCCAACAAGCTGATGATCAGCTCTGGCTGGATGCCAAAGGTGCCGGGAGTGTGGCGGGCCTCGAGGATCTGGGTAAAGAAATAGTCCGGGAAGATCACCGCCGGTTCGAGCTCTGCAACGCGACGGCAGAGCTCACGCCCGATGAACATGTCGGTGCCGAGCGGAAGGTGGTGCCCGTGACGTTCGATGCATGAAAAAGGCAGCAGGCAAACGCTTTCGGCCTGTGAGACGGCCGCAGGAAACTGGTCTCCGGTCAAATCTTCCCAGCGCATGGGTATTCTCCTTTTTACTGAACTTTCGAACGACTTGCTCCAGTGGGATGAAAAAATCGATATACCGGTAAAGGCAAACCAGAACAAAACGACTATCCCCTGCGGGGATAATAAAGTCGTAGCTACGATTGATGCAGAATGTCGTTAGTACACGCTGTTAAGATCATTAATGACGGCCTAGGATTGCTCAAAGGTGCTGATGCTCTCGATGTGAAAGGTTTGGGGGAACAGGTCAAAGGGGGTAACCTGGACGAGGCGTAACCCTCCGGCAATGAGGCGGGCAGCATCGCGCGCCAGGGTGGAAGGGTCGCAGGATACATAGGCAATCCGCTGGGGATGGAGGGCAAGGAGGGCATCGAGGGCGCGCCTGTCGAGGCCTGCCCGCGGTGGATCTACAATGATGACGCTGGGGTTGAGCTCCAGCGAGGGCAGGACGTCCTGTGCGGGAGCCTCGTAAAGCTCGACGTTTTCGAACTCGTCCAGGTTATTAGCGAAATCCGAACAGGCAGAGGATGACGACTCAACCCCGATCACCCGCCCGACCCGGGAGGCGAAGAAGGCGCTGAACAACCCGACGCCGCAGTAGACGTCCAACAGGATCGTGGAGGGAGTGACCGGAAGTTGGGCGAGCAAATATTCCACCATTTTCCCTGCCATGGCAGTGTTGACCTGAAAAAAGGAGGGCGCTGAGACGTGGAACAGGCGATCATTCACCAGCATGGACAGGTAGTCATCGCCTGCCATAACGACAACATCGTCCCCCGAAAGGTGAACCACTGAAAGGTCCGCTTCCAATACCAGTTCAGGGGCTTGCGGGGATTCCAGGACCAGCATGACCTGATCGTCAGTCCCCAGGCGCAGGGAGACGCGCTCCAATCCAAGACCCGGGTCAAAATCAAGCCTGGGCCAGAGGACATCCAACGGCGTCTCGGGCAGGTGGCACTCGGTGACCGGCATGACACCCCGGCTGTGAGCATCGACATAACCCAATTTCCCATCGCGGGTCAAATGGAACTGGACGTGGTTGCGGTAATTCCATTCGGATGAGGACGGGACAGCGGGCATCAAGGGCGGATTTTCAATCTTGCCTATGCGCAGTATCTGGTCGCGCAGGATGTCAGTTTTGGCAATTAACTGAGCAGAATAAGGCATGTGCTGGTAATGACAGCCCCCACAAACACCGAAATGAATGCATTTTGGGGACCAGCGCTGCGGAGAGGGTTCCAATACCTCCAGCAGCTCGGCGCGCACATGAGTTGGTTTTTCGTCGAGAATGCGAATGGAAACGGATTCCCCGGGCAAGGCAAAGGGAATAAAAACGGCGCGCCTGTCGGAGAGTCGTCCGAGGGCATCGCCGCCGTAGGTGAGTTTTTCCAGTTTAACGGTCAGCATCGGGTATAAACCGTCCCCCCCCCACAGAACAGGGCAGGCGACGGAAAAAAAGGCAATAATTTATTGCGAGTGTAATCTTTTCATCTGGAAGGAGGAGGTTTCCAGGAGAAGCGTCAGGATCATGCCGCCGAAAAACGGCTCGCAACGACAATTAATTGCCAGGGTTAAATTCCAAACAGGGCGATGAGCTGATTCTGGAAAATACCCAGCACGATAAGAAAGGCAAAGAACGTCCCAGCCAGGATACCGATCCGTTTCAGGTCGCGCTTGATGATGCTGTAATCAGGGTTGAACTCGACCGGCTTTGCCGCAAAGGTGGAAAGCTGGCGGGAAGTCTGACGTTTGTATTTCCTACTCATAATATCTCCTATGGATTTTGAAGGGTTGCAAATACAACAATGCGTTGTTTATCAACCATATAAGGGTAACAGCTGATGAGGGTGACGGTCGGGTCAGTAGTGGAGTTCATCACATCCACCTGGCTGGGGTCGACGATGCGAGTTTCGGTCACCCGGTAAATAAATTGCTGCTGCATGGTATATAAAATAACCTGGTCGCCGGGCTGCAGTTTATCCAGGTCACGGAAAACTTCGCCGAAGACATCGTCGTGACCTGCAAGCACCACGTTGCCGTTCTCGCCGGGGTTGGCCGACCCGATGTGCTGCCCGACCCCTTTTTTCAACTGCTCCCATCCATCGCCCTGGACGACCGGCCAATTAAGGACGGCGATGGCGGGGATGTCAAGCTGGATGGCCTGCTGCGGCCCGGGGGTGGGTGCCGGCAGATTCGCCAGGGATTGTACCAGCGGGCGCAAGTGTTCCGGGATCTCCGCCTCGTTGAACTGAGCGCCGCCGGCTGCGGAAGGGGGAGTGTGACCGCTGGGCAGGACGATTGCGGTAATGAGCGGAGTGGAGGTGGGGGTATCCTGCTCCTGGCGCAAGGCAGAGACGACCTCCTGGTTCAAGGTGCGCAACAGCCCAAAGCCGTTGAACAAAATTCCTGCCAGCTCGAGGACTGCCAGGACTTCAACAACCAGCAGGAGGCGGTCGAACCAGCGTCTCTTCTGGGGAGGCGGGGCGAAGTTCCCGCTGCCGTCGGGTTTATCCTCGCCGGGCAGCTGGGTGCGCCACTCGTCGAAAGCGGCAGGCGGCAGGTCCGGCGCCAGGCTGACAGCCCGCCCACTGCGACGAAAGCGCTCGAGCCGACGTTGGCGGGAGTTGTGGCTTTTGTCCAACAGCAGACGACGCAGTTCCTGCTCCGAAAGGTCTTCCGGTCGCTTCGGATTCGTCACGGGCGTGATTATACCGCACCTGCCAGGGGGTTATTGAACGGGTAAATTGGAGACGACAGCGCCGAAAATAGCGTTTATAATGGGTTATTCCTGTTAACCTGTGCCAGAACGATTGTCACAGGCCCTTAGCCAAAAGGAGGTTCCCATGGCTTTTAGTTTCAAGAACAAAAAAGGCGTCACTTACTTCTTGCACGCCAGGAGTACGACCACCAAGACCGGGAAAACCCAAACCCTGTACTTCTTCTCGAAAGAGCAGAAGGCCGGAGTGTTGGAGCTGGTCCCAGCCGGTTACAAAGTGTCCGAAACGACCAACGGCCTGCCGGTGCTGAAGAAAGTGTGAAATAGGAATAAATCAAAGGCTCCCCTCATGGGGAGCCGAAGTTTTTAAGGGGCAATTGTAGCGGGGTTGAAACAGGGCTGGAAATCCGAGCCAACAATGAGCACATAATTTATGTCGGCCTGCATCGGCGCGGAGACGAAGGCTTCCTGCGGCAGGCTTAGTACGTTCAAGAGCGAGCTGATGCGGCTCAAATCGGGGGTGGCAGCCAAGTCATACAAAAGGGAATTGGCGTAGTCCTGCCGGTCAGCAGGCGCAAGACGGGTATCATACCCGACATAGTTCAGGCGCTCGGCAGCCAGGGAGTCCCAGCCGGGATGCGAGGTGCCGTTGCGGACTTCCACGGTGAGGGGTACGACATCGGAGGTGCGGGGGGCGAAGGCGAGAGCCTGCTGGAGCATGGACTGGATGGCAGGGGCGTTGGGAATCTGGACGCTTGCACCGCCGGGGGTCATCCAGGCGGTAACGAGGTCCTTCCCGATGTAGAAGCTGCGGATGTCGGCATTAGTCACGTGCAAGGCCAGGGGCGCCAGCTGCACCAGGTCGGGCAAGGTCAGGTCGGTGATGATCGCTGAACTGAAATCGTTGTAGAGTTCCGGGATCTTGGCGATGGAGTTGGTCTTCAAAGCTTGGGTAAATAAAGCGCGCAGCACTTCCTGCGAGCGGCGGCCGCGGTCGAAATCGCTGGACATCTCGCGCGAGCGGGCGTACCAGAGCGCCAGGTCTCCATTCATGTGGACGACGCCCGGGCCGACCGTATACTTCGACCAGTTGTCTGCATTGTTCGGGTCGAGGCTTGGGTCATCCAGGTGCCAGTCGGTGTAGGGGCAAAATACAGGCACATCGATCCCGCCCAGGGTGTCCACAATATTGCTGAAACCGGTGAAATCCACGATCGCCAGGTGATCGATGGTGAGACCCAGGTTGTACTTGATGGTATCTTTGAGCAGGGCAAAACCTCCCCCGGGGTAGCTGTACTTGGGCATCTGGCCGTATTCGTAGGCAGTGTTTATGCGGTCCATCCCGACCGTGGGGATATATACATACAGGTCGCGCGGGACCGAGATCATTGCCACCTGCCCGGTTGAAGGCCGCACAACCACAATGATGATCGTATCCGTGCGAAAGTAGGTTTGCCCAGGACGTTTGTCCGAACCAAGCAAGAGGAAGGTGACCGTACCTGTGCTGGTCAAATCAGCGACCGGGTCGGGAGCATAGGGCGGGACGTAGAATGACGCAGGCGTGGCTGTGGGGGGAATGACGGCGTTGGGATCGAAAGTGGCAGTGGGGGGAGCGGGAGTTTCAGTAAAAAGGGGGGTGGGGGAAACCGGCTCAACACCGGCATTGGGTTGGAAAGGTGTGGGGGTGGGGGTGGCATCCGCAGGAACTGTCACCAAGTAAAGGGTGGTGGGGATGGCAATTAACGCACCCGGCTGAGCGCCACAGGCGGAGAGGATTAAAACCAATAAACTGGCGAGGTTAATTATTCGTGTGCGCATTGGGACTACTGGAATGATGACCTCCACCAATCAACGTCACGGGGTCGGGATCGTATCAGTTGGAGTTGGAAAGTCGGTGGGGAAATCGGAACCGGCGGTTGGTGTTTCGGTTATGGGGGTTTCAAAGGGCAGGTAAAAGGTCGAGGCTGCGGTGGGCTCAAAAGGTTCAAAGAAAAAGGTGGGGAAAGACATTATGGGAGCCCAGGGGGGGACATAGAGAATCTGCCCGATGCGAATATTAAAATTGAGCAGGCAATTGGCGCGCTGGATCTCAGTATAAGGAACGCCGTAGATCTGACCCAAGTGATAGAGTGTATCACCTTTCTGGACAATGTAGATGACCCATGTGCGCGGGGCTCCGCAGTGGAGAACAGTATGGGTGGGCGCGCTTGTGACGGTTTGGGTGGGTGAAGGTGTCTGGGTCGGTGTGGGGGAGCCGGTTGGAATGGTGGTGGCTATTGCAGAGGGGCTGGAAATTGCGGGAGCAGTCAGGGTGGGAGGCGGAGTGGGGGGTGGAGGGAGAGTGGGAGAGGCCAAAGCGGGACAAATCACCGGCACGGTGGTGGGGCAGACGTAAACCACGGGGGTAGGGGTAGCATCCTGTGATGCGGATGGACGGGTAGTTGAGGTGGAGGGAGGCACGGGGGTGGAAGTGGGAAGGCGGATAATCCCCTCAGCCTGGGAAGACGCAATAACTCCATAAAGCAATGCGCTGGAAGCCAGGATAAGGAGGATGCCCCAAATTATCTGCCGTGAATTACGCATATTATTTCTCTTGGTCAGCCGCCAGCCCTGCTTCGTTTTTTTCTTCGGGCTTTAGAAGAACCGGCATCAGGATGCTAAATGTGGACCCGCAGCCTGCTTCAGTTTCGACCCAAATTCGCCCACCCTGGGCTTCGACAAGCGCTTTGGCGATGGAGAGCCCCACGCCGGAATCTCCAAGCCCCTGGATCAGGGCGTGATCGGCGCGGTAACGGCGAGCGAAGACGCGCGGAATATCCCTGGAAGCAATGCCGCCGCCGGTATCGGATATCTGGATGGCGATAAAGTGATCGTTCTGTTCGCTTTGCATACGGACCCGCAAGGTGACCACACCTTCCGCCTGGGTGGCTCCGGTCGCATTTTGCAGCAGATGGATCAGGATTTGCTGGAATGCATCCCGGTCAGTGCGGATAAGCAGGGCGGAGTCGGGGATGTCGAGGCGCAGGGTGATGTTCTTTTCACGGATCTGGGCGCTGGTGTAAGCCATGGCGTTGTCGATGATGAGATTCAGATCGAACGACTCTGCCTTGAATTCCATCTTACCGGTTTCAAGGTTGGTAATCTGGATCAGGTCGTTCACCAATCCGCCGATGCGGTCGGTGGAGGCTTTAATCCGCTCGATGAACTTGCGCTGCAATGCACCCAGGACACCCACTGATTCGCCCATCAAAAGGTCGGTATAGCCGATGATGGAAGACATTGGCTGGCGTAATTCCTGGGAGATAGAGGCGATGACCTCCACCTGCTCGCCGGTGATCGGCGCTGAGGAGCGCTGCTCCAGTTTCAAGATATTGGCATTGGCATCCGCCAGAGCATTTTGCATGCGTGCCAATTCTTCGAGGGCGTTGTGGAGTTCACCCTCCATTTGAGCGGAGTCAGCGACCTCCTCACTCACCTGTCCTGTCTGGCGCATCTGCGCAATCTGGGTTTCAAGGGACTCGATCATGATCCGGTATTCCTCCTGCTTGTCAAGCAGGGCGGAAATTTGGACCGAGTCCCCGGTCGCGTCGCTTTCGTCAGCCTGGCGCATCTGCTCGATCTGGGCATTCAAGTCATCGATGGTTTTCTGTGACTCTTCCTGCTTGATCATCAGGGCAGTTATTTGTTCAGCATCTGCAGTAGAAGTGTTCGCTTCGGCTGCCAGGCGCATTTGTTCGATTTGGGCATTCAGAGTTTCGATGGTTTTCCGGGATTCTTCCTGCCTGTCTCCCCAAACGACGGCATTCTTTTTAGTATCCCCGGAGGAAGCGGCCTCTTCGGCAGCCTGGCGCATTTGGTCGATTTGCGCTTTTAACGATTCAATCGTTTTTTGGGATTCATCCTGCATGAGCATTAAGGCAGCCATATTTTCGAGCTTGACCTGTGACTGGGTTTCCTTGTCACGCAGTTTATCCAACTCCATAGCGGCCTGGTCGTATTTGCTGGTCGCCTGCTCGGCCTGTTCCTGGGCAGCCCTGGCTTGCTGGAGGGCCTGGGTTCGTTCGCCTTCCAAAAGTGCGGCCCGCTTGACCCGGTCAAGGATGGGTATATACAGGGGAGAAACGTTGGTGAGATAGTCCTGGTCTTCGGCACTCCACAATCGATTGGAATAGGGGGAAAGGATCAAGATTCCGCCCAAGGGCGCACCCTCGGAGGTAACGATCGGTACGCTCAACAAATTTCCGGGATTGCTCAAGTTAAGCATCTGTCCCAGAGCTTTAAGGTCTGAGGAAGTGCTGCTGGCGGGTAACCGCAGCGGGCGCCCGCGCTGGATGGCGTTGGCAAGCAGGGGAATGGAATCGTTCTGGATAGGTGCCCCATCGAGATTCTCTTCCCGGATCAAGTCGTAGCCGCAGGCGATGTAGAGACTCTTGTCTTCGGTAAGGGTTACCAGGAAACACAAATCGGCAAGGATGGCCTGGGCAATGCTGCGTGTCAGGGCAAAGCCGATCTTTGTGGAGTTTACTTCCGCGGCCAGGGTCATCAACGCGTGAAGGGTTTTGGGATCGGTGCTGTAACGGCGCCGTTCCCGGATGGGCTGGGTCGCCGATTTGTCAGGTTTCACTGCAGGAGCCGCTTCCACCACCCCCATAGGGAAGCGCCTCACAATGGTCAGCAGGAGCGGGAACATGATCAGTTGGGACAAGCGGACAACCCCGGGGAGGTCTCCTTCCATCCGCCAGACCAGGCTGACCAGGTGGCCAATAAAGGCCAGCGCCAGGATGATAAGACCGTTGGTCCAACCATTCGGCTTGCGCCTGAGCAAGCCGAGGAGCCCCAAAAACGCGACAGCTGCGCCAAACCCCTGCCAGACCGTTTCAAAAATCGAAGCGTTGAAGCCCGACCCTGAATAGCCCACCCATAAAACCTGGGTAAGAGCAAAGAGGATCAGCACGAGAACATTGAGAACAACTGTTATGTAATCGGCGAGCCGGACCGGTTCCGGGAACCCCCACAGCCAGACAATCCAAATTAACGACAACAGCGCAACAGCCCGCTCGAGAGGGGGCAGCACCAGCTTGGGATCGAGTGCACCCAGCCCGGTGGGAGCGCCTACAACGAGATAAAGCACCTGCAAGCCAATTAAAATGCCCAGGCCGATGACTGTCCGCCGCGCCTGGGGGAATTGAGTGGAGCGTAAAATGCGGATGGCTCGCTGCAGGGTGACTGCAATCGAAACCACCAGCACAATATGGTAAATCAAATTCCCCGGCGGGGTCGTAAGGAGCGCAAAAATATGATTGAAAAATAAACTCATTGGCGACTGCCTGAGCGACTATACTTCTTCCGCTTATAAGTTTATACCATTTTGGTCAGGGAGCATATACCATTTTCATGGGTGATTGTAGATTCCCATAAATAGGAAGCGGAAGAAGGCTTTAAACATCATCCTCCTGAGTAATAACCCGGGTTCAACCCAAATCCGGGCTGATTTCGAGTGGAATGGTTTCGTGATTTATAATAGCGCTACTCCACATGAAGAAGAATTTCGGACCAACTCAAATTTTGATCCTGGCAGGGCTGTTAACTCTCATCCTGGCCCCGCGCCCGATTGCCGGCGCGCTGGCACTGAGTTCAGCAGAAACATATGCTGCGGCGGGAAAAAACCCGGAAGCCGCCCAGGCTTATGCAATGGCTGCGAGCCGGATCCCCTGGAGGCCGGATTTGTGGGAAAAAGCCGGCCTGGCAGCCATGGACGACGGGGAAGTGGAAAATGCAATCTTCTTCTTTAATAATGCCGAAGTGCGCAATGCGCTCACTCCAGCGGGGTGGCTCAGCTTGGGAAGTGCGTACAAAGAACAGGGAGATGTCGACCGGGCGGTGAATGCCTGGAAGCGAGCCCTGCCGCTCGCACGAGCTGACAGTTTACTGGCTGCGGCAGAGCGCTCACGGGGAAATTTCAGCGCGGCAATCGAATACTGGCAGGCAAATATTGCCCTGGAACCGGATAACGGTGCCGCTCACTATGCGCTGGGCCTGCTGCTGGCGGCGACCGCGCCCGGGCAGGCCAATCCTGAATTGATCACAGCCGCCGACCTGTGCAAAGCATTGGACGCCCAGGTGCAAAGCCTGCGGACGGCATTGAATACCGCATTCCTAGCGGATGATCCCGGCTACCAGTTCCTAGTCTCCGGACAAGCCCTGGGGGCGCTGGGTGAATGGGACCTGGCTGCCGAAGCATTCCAGAACGCGGCGATCTCCCGTCCCAACTACGGCGAAGCATGGGCCTGGCTGGCAGAAGCGAAACAGCAACTGGGACAGGATGGCAGCCAGGAGATCGAACAGGCGGTATCCTTCAGCCCGGCGTCAGCCATGGTCCAGGGTTTATACGGGGTGTTCCTGCAGCGGCAGGGCAAGCCAGCGGAAGCACTGGAGGCCTATCGGGCCGCTGCCGAACTTGAACCGGAAAACCCGGGCTGGCAGATGGCCCTTGGCAGCGCCTCCGAGCAGACCGGCGACCTGGTGGCCGCCTACGGTTTTTACGCCCACGCAATCGAGCTGGCCCCGGCGGACTCCTCCACCTGGCAGGCTCTCGTAACCTTCAGCGTGACAAACTCTGTGGATGTGGAACCAACCGGCCTGCCGGCCGCCCGCAAACTGGTGGACCTGGCCCCCGATGACTGGAAATCCTTTGACCTGGCCGGCGAGGTTGAGTTTTCCCTGGGAAATTACAGCGCCGCCAGGGTGTATTTGAAAAAGGCGGTGCAGGTAAGCCCCACTGAAGCAGCCCCAACCCTGCACCTGGCCCTGGTCTATCTGCAAACCGGTGAGCGTGTGCCGGCTTATGATTCCCTGATTCAGGCGAAAGCCCTCGATCCGGACGGCAGCTATGGCCGGCAAGCCGGGCGATTGCTGGAGCAGTATTTCCCTTAATGATTCTTCCGCCATGCTGAGAAGGCCTGGAGAATAAATTCCCCATGAAAATTGTGCGCTCCCTGCTCCTGACATTATTTTTAACTGCCTGCCAGAGCGCCTGGATCGCGGAGCTGGTGACGAGGCCGGGACAGGTGCTTTACCACGACAATTTCTCCGACCCCAGCAGCGGCTGGACACAGACGAGCGGCTCTTTTGGCGGGATGGGATACGAGCAAGGCGCCTACCGGGTGCTGGTGCAATCTCCCATGGCGGACCTGCAGGCAGTGGCAGGGCAGGCTTTCGGAGATGTTCAAATCGAAGTGGATTCGACCCGGCAATCAGGCCCGGTAAACAACCGCTTCGGGTTGATATGCCGCTTCCAGGACAGCAGCGATTTCTACTTCTTTGCCATCTCCAGCGACGGTTACTATGCAATCGGTAAAGTCAGGGATGGCGTCTCCTCCCTGCTTGGGCAGGAAATGATGGCCTTCAGCGCCTCCATACAAAAAGGCAGCACTCCCAACCACCTGCGCTTCGACTGCATCGGCAGTACATTAAAAGGATACGTGAACGGCCAGGTGCTGGCGATCACGGAGGATGCCGATTTTTCAAACGGTGACGCCGGCCTGATGTGCGGCACATTCGACGAAGGCGGCGTGGAGTTGAGTTTTGACAATTTTGTGGTTATAAAACCTTAATGAAAATCTTCCTTGACACCGTCGGCTGCCGCCTGAACCAGGCGGAAATCGAAACCCTATCCCGCCAGTTCCGGGAGGCCGGGCATGCCATCGTCTCCACAGCAGGGGAAGCCGACCTGGTGGTGGTGAACACCTGCACGGTGACAAATGAAGCCGCTTCCGATTCGCGGGCTGCCATCCGCAGGGCAAACCGGCAGGGGGCGGGCGAAGTGGTCGTGACCGGGTGCTGGGCCATGCTCGAACCGGACAAGGCAGCCAACCTGCCGGGCGTAAGCCTCGTCGTCTCCAACCAGCACAAAGGGGACCTGGCAGCCGACGTGCTCCGCCTGCCGCACGAGTTCTTTGACCTTGAGCCGATCGCCCGCCAGCCCCTGCCCGGGCTGCACAAGCGCACACGGGCGTTCATTAAAGCACAGGACGGGTGTGACAACGCCTGCACCTATTGCATCACCAGGCTGGCAAGGGGCAGCTCACGCTCCCGAAAAGCGGATGAAGTTACCAAGGACGTGATCTCGGCAGAGAACGGCGGGGCGCAGGAAATCGTGTTGACCGGGGTGCACCTGGGATCCTGGGGATTGGACCTGGCTCCAGCCAAGCGGATCCCCGACCTGGTTTCATCCCTGCTAAGGCGGACTTCCATGCCCCGCCTGCGGATGTCGTCGCTCGAACCCTGGGACCTGGAGGCAGATTTCTTCAGCCTGTGGCATGACGTCCGCCTGTGCCGCCACCTGCACCTGCCGCTGCAATCCGGGAGTGGCACGGTCCTGAAGCGCATGGCCCGCAAAACCACACCTGAAGGCTATGCAGCCCTGCTGCAATCGGCGCGGGAAGCCATCCCGGAAGTTGCGATCACAACGGATGTAATCGCCGGTTTCCCCGGAGAGACGGACGAAGAATTCGCCGAGACTTTGGAATTTGTCAGATCGATGAATTTTGCAGGCGGGCACGTTTTCAGCTACTCCCCGCGACCCGGCACAGCGGCGAGTCTTATGAAAGCTCAAGTACACGGAGGAGTGGCCAAAGCCCGCAGTTCCACCCTGCGAAAAGTCCTGGCAGAATCGGCAGAATCTTTCCACCGAAAATTCATCGGAAAAACGATGCCGGTATTATGGGAAGCCACCTCCATCCTCACAGATGCAGGCTGGCAGATCGAAGGGTTGACCGATAACTATCTGCGGGTGACCGCCATCGCTCCGGAACCTTACTGGAACCGGATCGACAAGGTACTCCTGAAGACCGCCAGCGCACGTGGGCTGCGGGGGGACATCCAGGAATAATCAAGCAGGGGATGATCCATCTTCCCAAAGGTGCGTCCTCTCTTGATTTCCTGGCCTGGAGAGAGAGAAGGAAACGGCCGCCAACCGGGGTCGGGAACCTTGGTAAAATGATTTTACACTCAGCGGGATTCGGATGAAGACCCCCCTGATTTTATGATAATGGTGGTGAGGTTGGATGCCAGACCCTTGTTCGCTCTTTGAACTGATTTCCAAAACAAGCCACAAATGGCCGGAATCGGCGGCGATCCGCTCACCCGGGAAGGATCCCATGAACTATGGGGACCTTTCCCGACATTTGCAATCCACCGCCCGGCAACTATCCCGCCTGGGGATCAAACCAGGCGACCGGCTGGCGGTTGTCCTGCCGAACGGAGCGGAGATGGCCACGGCATTCCTGGCAGTTTCGTCTATATGCGCCTGCGCACCGCTCAACCCGAACTCGCCATATGATGAATTCCTTTTCAGCCTGCCGGATTTAAATGTCAAGGCGCTGGTAGCCTTCCCGGGGGACCAGGCTCCAGCGCAAAGAGCGGCAGCCAAGCTGGGAATCCCGGTCCTGGAACTTGAGACCGATCCCCACCTGGCAGGGAAATTCAACCTAAGCAGCTGCCTCCCGGAGGCAAACAATAATCCAGAGCCGGTCCTGGCGAGCCCGGAGGACGTGGCGCTGGTGCTGCATACATCCGGAACCACTTCCAGGCCCAAGATCGTGCCACTCACCCATGGCAACCTGTTTTATTCGGTGCAGAACATAGTCGAGACTTATGCCTTAACCCGGGAGGATACCTGCCTGAACATGATGCCCCTGTTCCACATCCACGGCCTGGTGGGAGCATTGTGCGCAACCCTGGCATCCGGCGGGAGCATCATCTGCGCACCCGGGTTCCTCCCCGACGAGGTGAGCGGGTGGTTATCAGCCCTGGCACCCAGCTGGTATTCGGCGGTCCCCACCATCCACCAGGCGATCCTTGAACTGGTGCGCCGGCAACCGGAAACTGCAGCGCAGGTGCACCTGCGGTTCATCCGCTCCTGTTCGTCCTCCCTTGCGCCGCACCTTTTCCAGGAATTGGAGGAGGCCTTCAATACTCCGGTGCTGGAAGCATACGGGATGACGGAGGCTGCCCACCAGATCGCCAGCAACCCCCTGCCACCGCGCCCGCGCAAGCCCGGATCGGTGGGGCGCGCAACCAGCAGCGTCCAACTTTCAATCATGGACGAAAAAGGAACCGTCCTCCCGGCGAATGCCAGCGGCGAGATATGCATCCGCGGCGGGAACGTAATGTGCGGATATGAGAACAACCCGGCAGCCAACCATGCAAGTTTCAGCGAGGGCTGGCTGCGAACAGGTGATCTCGGCTTCCTGGACGAGGATGGGTACATATTCATCCGCGGGCGGCTCAAGGAAATCATCAACCGGGGCGGAGAGAAGATCTCGCCCCGTGAAATCGACGAGGTGCTCCTGCGCCATCCGGCTGTCAGGCAGGCGGTTGCCTTCGCAGTGCCTCACCCCCGGCTGGGGGAAGACGTGGCTGCGGCAGTAGTCCTGCGGGAGGGGCAAACGGTGACTGCCGGGGAACTGCGGCAGTGCGCGGCTGCAAGCCTGGCAGATTTCAAAGTGCCGCGCCAGATCGTATTTGTCCACGTAATCCCGAAAGGGCCCACCGGCAAGATCCAGCGCATCGGCCTGGCTGAAAAACTCAAAGGTGAGCTGGAGACCTTTACCAGGCAGGAGGCGGCAGGGACAACCAAGCCGCGCAACCCCCTCGAGGATGAGCTGCTCTCCATCTGGCAACAGGTGCTGGAAAATGAGCAGATCGGTGTCCAGGACGATTTCCTGGCCCTGGGAGGAGAATCCATCCAGGCTGCACGCATCCTGACCAGGGTCAACGAGCACTTCGGCCTGGACCTGCACCTCATCGATATTTTCACCACCTCCACGGTAGCTGCAATGGCAAATCTAGTCCAGAAAAATATCAGGAATTAGCAGAATGACCCCGAACATCATACCCCCATCGCCCATTCAACGACAAAACTTAAATCAAGCCGGGCTGTCATTTTCGCAGGAAAGCTTGTGGTTCCTGCAACAGCTCGACCCCGAAAATAGCGCTTACAACACGAATTGCCTGGTTAAATTTACCGGTGGGATCGAGCTGTCCCCCTTCGAACGGGCGCTCAATGAGCTGGTCCGCCGTCACGAACCGCTGCGAACAGTTTATCCCAACCAGGGGGGGAAGCCTGTCCAAATCATCCAACCCTTCGAGCCGTTTTCCCTGCCATTCGTGGATTTTTCGAGCCTTGGGGAAGCTGAACAACAAGAATCCATCAACCGGTATGTTTCCGAGCATGGAGGCAAGTCGTTCAACCTGCAAATGGGAGCGCTGGTCCGTTTTGCACTCCTGCACAAATCGAAAAACGAGGACTACCTGTTTTTCAGCACCCACCACATCGGGTTTGACGCCTGGTCGTACCAGATATTTTTCAGTGAACTGATCCAATGCTATGACGCCTTCCGCTCCGGGAAGGAGCCTGTCCTGCCCGAACTGCCGGTGCAGTATTCCGACTATGCGCTCTGGCAGAAGAATTGGCTGAGCGGGGACACGCTGGAGGCATACGTTGACCATTGGAAAAATATCCTGACGGGTGATCTGCCCGTCCTGGAATTCCCCACCGACCGGCCCCGCCCGGTCATGCAGTCTTTTAAGGGGGCGCGGTATTATTTCCAGCTGCCGCGCGGCCTTTCAGCGCAGATGAAAGAATTTTGCCAGAAGGAACGGATGACAAAATTCCACCTGCTGCTGGCCGCCTATGCAGTTCTGCTGATGCGTCATTCAGGACAGGAAGATATCATTTTAGGCTGCCCCTTTGCCAACCGGCCCAGGGCGGAACTGGACGGGTTGGTGGGACTTTTCGTCAATACCCTACCGATCCGCCTGAACTTAGGCGACAACCCCATTGTGCGGACTTTCCTGGACCAGGTCCGCTCGACCATTCTTGAGGCGTTCACCTGGCAGGCTGCCCCCTTCGAAGCCCTGGTTTCCGCGATCTCGCCGCAGCGTGATCTGAGTCGGACGCCCGTCTTCCAGGTGATGATAAACATGCGCAATGTGCCGAAGCGCAAGGCTTTGATCGAAGGGTTGGAAATGAAGGAGATCCTGAAAGAGAATGCTCCCAGCCCATTTGACCTCGCCCTGGAATTTGACGAAGATAGCGATGGAACCCTGAATGCCTCGATCCAGTACAACGCCGACCTGTATGACGAGAACAGCATCATCCACCTGGTTTCCCATTTCCAAAACCTGCTGGGTGAATTGATGATAAAGACAGACCGCCCCCTGGCAGAATTGGAAATGCTCACCCCGTCGGAGCGTAAACGGATCCTGTTCGACTGGAACGACCTCGAAGCGGATTTCCCCCAGGGATGCATCCATGACCTGGTCAGCGAGCAGGCTGAGAAGAACGGCGAGGCGCTGGCCGTGGAGTGTAATGGCAAATCTTTGACCTACGGCGAGCTGGAAAAACAGACCAACCAACTCGCACATTACCTGCGGGCAAACGGAGCGGCAACCGGCACCCGGATCGGGATTTATTTACCGCGTTCTGAAAAGATCGTTGTCGCGCTGCTGGCGGTGCTCAAGGCAGGAGCTGCGTACGTGCCGCTCGACCTGACCTATCCCAAAGAGCGGCTCTCCTATATGGTGGAGGATTCCCAGCCCGCGGCGGTCATTACGGTTTCGAATTTGAGCAGCCACCTTCCGGAGCAGGTCAGGAAAATATGCCTGGATGCCGAGTTGGAATCGATCGAAGCCTGTGGATCCACGAAGCCTGATCCCCTTGCGGACAAGGACTCACTGGCATATATCATATACACCTCCGGTTCAACCGGGCACCCCAAAGGGGCCATAAACCTTCACAAGGGGATTGTGAGCTACCTGACCAGCATGAAGCGAAAATTCCTGTTCAGCGCCTCCGATCGTGTCGTTCTGCTCACCTCGCTGTCCTTTGATATTTCCATTTTTGAACTGTTTGGCACCCTGGCTTACGGCGGCGCGGTGTTTTTAATGGATGATACCCAGATGCGCGACCCGGATTATATAAATGCAGAGATCATCGAGCACCACGCCACTTATCTCAGTTGTGTGCCAACCATGCTGAGGGCATTGTGCGAGTCCGCGCTGTCGGGCAAATGGAAGGAACACAATTTGCGGATGATCCTGCCGGGGGGCGAGGTTTTCCGGGATGTGGATGTGGCATTGGTGAGGAAGGCCTATGGAGAATCGGTGATGCTGGTCAACCAATACGGCCCCACCGAATGCAGCATCGTCCACACCAACTATGTTGTCCCGGCTGCGCTGCCGAACGGTCTGCAGATCGTACCGATCGGAAAACCGGTCGACAATGGGCGCGCCTACGTCCTGGACCACTATTTGCAGCCCGTCCCTCCAGGTGCAAAAGGGGAGCTTTTCATCGGAGGCGCAGGGGTAGGGGCAGGATATTGGAACCAGCCCGACCTGACCGCGGAAAGATTCCTGCCCGATCCTTACAGGCCGGGTGAACGGATCTACCGCAGCGGTGACATCGTCCAGCAGCTGCCGGATGGGACAATTTGCTACCTGGGCAGGTCGGACGACCAGGTAAAGATCCGGGGATACCGGGTGGAGCTGGGTGAAATAGAAGCGGCGGTGAACGAATTCCCCGGGGTTAAAGACGCAGCGGTGGTCTTATGGCACAGCGCCGGTTTGGAGACACTGGCTGCTTATATCACCCTCCTGGATGGGGCGCGTGAGCCGGATCTGGATCAACTGCACACATCCCTGGCGGGGCGGCTCCCGTTCTATATGCTGCCTTCTTCGATAAGGATCATGGCGGATATGCCGCTCACTCCCAGCCGCAAGATCGACCGGCATGCCTTGCCGCCTCCGGATAAGAGTGTGATTGCAGAGCATTATCTTGCCCCCAGGAATGAGACCGAATCAAAGCTGGTTCCGATCTGGGAGGAGATACTGGGCGTTAAACGCGTGGGGGTCAGGGATAATTTCTTTGAACTTGGCGGCCATTCGCTGCTGGCAGTGCGCCTTTTTTCCCGCATCCAGGAGGAATTTGGCCAATCCCTGCCCTTGATGCTTCTATTCCAAAACGGAACGGTAGAAGCCACCGCACAGGCATTATCCGGTGAGAAAAAATCAAGCGGTCCGCAGGGGATAGTGCCGATCCAACCGCAAGGGTCCGAATTTCCATTATTTATGATATCGGCCGGTCTGTACATGCGTGAACTGGCGCTCGCCCTGGGCCAGGCGCGCCCCGTTTTTGGTTTGAACGCGACAGAAAATGGGGGTGTGGTATTTCGCAAATCGGTCCAGGAGACTGCCAGGATCTATTACTACAACCTGGTCGATTTTTATCCGCAGGGACCCTACCTGCTGCTGGGTCACTCTGCCCACGGGTTTTTTACCCTTGAGCTGGCGCGGTTGCTGATCGAGAATGGTCACTACGTGGCCTTCCTCGGTTTACTGGATACCTTCCCGCCCGGGTATAAGTTGAAGGGTCACCCGATCGACCGGATGAAAATGTATGCCGAAAATTTCCGGGATAAAACCATTCCGGAAACCCTGGAGTTCGTCGGTAATTCATTTAACCGTTTTACATCCCGCTGGGTTAGCCGGGCCGGGATGGAATCGAAAATAATCGAGCACTACGAAAAGCAGGGACAGGTGAAAGAGGTCCGAAGGATGCTCCTGGAATCATACAAGCCGGAGCCCTATGAGGGGCAGGTAACCATATTTTCCGCCACAGATCTGCCCTCCTTCCTGCACGATAACCCGATGGAACAATGGGCGCAAACCCTCACCGGGCAGCTTGAGATCGTACCGGTACCGGGAGACCACATGTCGGCGCTCAAGCCCCCCCACGTGGGGGTGGTGGCAGAGATAATCGAGACTTTCCTCCCGAAACATAAAAATGGATAGCGGACACCCTGCAGCTTCTCTCGAAGCAGGAACAGCCCAGGTATGGCTGTTTAGCCTCGACCAGCACCCGGCTGACAACGAAGGCTGGGAAAAACTCCTATCGGGGGAAGAGATCGCCCGCTCGAACCGGTATCGCGTTGATCGGGACCGTCTCCGGTTCGTGGCGCGGCGCGGGATTTTGCGCCAGTTGCTGGGTGCCTTCTGCGGGCTGGAGCCGGCAAGGATCAGCTATCGAGCTGACGCATACGGGAAGCTGTCCCTCCCGACAAGCCCAATCTCGTTCAGCCTCTCGAAAAGCCAGGACTGGATCGCTTACCTGTTCACTTTGGAGAAGGAGGCCGGGGTGGATATCGAGCAAACCCGCCCGCTCCCGGAGCTTGCCCTCCTGGCGAAACGCTGCTTCTCCCTGGACGAGCAATCCGCCCTGGAGGCACTCCCCCGGAACCTCCAGCTGGAAGCCTTTTTTCATACCTGGACCCAAAAGGAAGCCTTCATTAAAGCGCAGGGGTTGGGGTTGAGATTGCCCCTAGCCGATTTTTCAGTCCCGGTGGACCCGAATGAACCGTGCAACCTGAAGTCCAATAAAACCTTCCCGGATGACTTGTCTGCCTGGAAAATGACCTGCTTCAAACCGGAGGCAGATTGCCACGTTGCGGCGTGCTTGCGTTCGAGGAAAGGGGTCGAATTCCGCGTGATTATGGGGAATTTGGCTGATTTCGTGCCGCCGGTCTCTTCTGGAATAACGTCACACTCTGTATAATTGACCATAATATAATAATTGCGGAGGGAAGAATGACTGCACAAATCATCGACGGAAAAGTAATTGCCCAGAAAGTGCGCGACGAAGTTGCCGCACAGGTTGCCAAACGGACCGCAGCCGGAAAGCCCCAACCCACCCTGGCGACGGTACTGGTCGGCGACCGGCCTGATTCAGCTGCCTACGTGGCTTCCAAGGGGAAAGCCTGCCAGGAACTCGGAATGGGATCCATCAGCCAGCACCTGCCCGCGGACGCCACCCAGGAGCAGGTGGAAACACTGGTCAAACAGTTGAACGCAGATAAGACTGTCAACGCCATCCTGGTCCAGTTGCCGATGCCGTCGCATATTAATGAAGAGCGTGTGCTGTCCCTGATCAGCATCGAGAAGGACGTGGACGGATTTTCGCCGCTCAACATCGGCCGCCTGGCGCAGAAAGGCCGCGAACCGTTATTCGTGCCATGCACGCCTTACGGCTGCATTTATCTATTGGAACAGGCCGGGGTAAAAATCGAGGGTGCCAATGCAGTCGTCCTGGGGCGCTCGAACATCGTGGGCATGCCGGCTGCACTGCTGCTCATCAGCCGGAATGCGACAGTCACGGTGTGTCACTCACGTACGCGGGACATCGCGGCCGCCGTCCGACAGGCAGACATCCTGATCGCCGCCATCGGAAAGACGGAAATGGTGCGCGGCGACTGGATCAAGCCCGGTTCAGCGATCATCGACGTGGGGATCAACTCAGTGCCGGATGCGACCAAAAAGAGCGGTCATCGGTTGGTGGGAGACGTGAACTTTGCGGAAGCGAAGGAGGTTGCCGGGTTCATAACCCCGGTCCCGGGAGGGGTCGGACCGATGACGATCGCCATGCTGATGAGAAGCACCCTGCACGCCTCGGAAATCCAGAACCCCTAAGCCAGGAATAAATAAATGTCAGCCCCGCCCGGAATTTACTCCGCAGCGGGGCTGATTGTTTTTATTATCTGATTCCCCTGTTGAATTACTCGTACTTAAACCGCCAGATACCTATTCCAAAAAACACTGCTGTGAAACCAAGGAGAACCCCTGCGATGGGTAATATGCCCATCACACCCTGCCCGCGCAGGAGAATGTCGAGCATTCCCCGCATGGCCCAGGTGGTCGGCAGGACGACAACAATGCTACGTACGGATTGAGGGAACAGCTCGATGGGATACCAGCAGCCGCCCAGCAAAGCCATGACCATGCCGAGCATGACACTCAGGCCGGAAGCCTGTGACTCGGTCTTGACGAAGGTGCCAAGCATTGTTCCCAGGGCAGCCGCCGCCAGGGCGGAGGCGGTCAGCATGATTGCCAGAGCGGGTGGATTTTCGGCCCAGTTGACCTTCATCACGATCGCACCAAAGAGTATCAGCAGGGTCATCTGAACCAATGCCCATAATACATTGCCAAGAATGGTTCCCAACAGGTAGGTGCCCTTGCCGGTAGGCGTGGTAAGAAGACGGCGGAGGGTGCCGCGCTGGCGTTCAAATGCGAATACGCTCGAAAGACCGATCAGCGGAATAAAGACCCAGGTGATCATCTGTCCGGCGGAGGAGTTGCTGCTCGGGTTGTATTGGACCGGATCCTGTGTACCGCCAAGCACAACGCTGATACGATTGGGGGAGGCAGCCATCAAGGTTTGAGCGCTTCCCAGGGCGGCGTCAAAATATGCCTGGCGGTCTGTATCCGAGGCGAAGGGGCGGATCTTCTCTGCCTCACTGACCGTATCCCTGGCAATGCTGACTGCGCTACCCAGCCGGTAGAGGACTGCCTGAACGGCTCGCTGGGCAGCCTGGGCATTCAAGTTTTCAGGAAGCTGGCGCAGGTCGAGCACGATCTTCCCGGTGCGGAGAGTTCTGGCTGTCGCAATCAGCCGGGATAACCAGCAAAGCCGAGGCATTGCGGGCATCGAACTCGCCCTCAGCTTTCTCCAATGTCAACAAATCGGGCCGCACGGTCTCGGATTTTTCAAGTTCTGAGATGATCTGGGATGATAAGGGCGACCCGGCTTGATCCACGACCAGCAAACGGATGCGGTTATCAGCTCCCTGTGTGCCCGTCCCTCCGGCCAGGATGAAAGTAAAGATGACCGGCAGGATGAAAAAGAAAAGCATTTCCGACCTGCTTGAAAAGCGCAGGATGGTGTCTTTCCAGATGATGGCAAGGATTTTCTTCATGACTCCCTCACTTTTGAGCGAATGAACGGCGGCTAAAAATGAAGATGGAGGCTGTAAACAGGACCACACCCATCACTGCGAGACCAAGTAAGGGTTTTCCCAAATCGGCCAAAGAACCGCCCAGGCCCAGAATGGTAAATCCGTCCAGACCCCATGCATTGGGAGTGATCTTGCTGAATAGCTGGAACCAACCCGGCATGATGCTAAGTTGGATGAAAGAACCACCCAGGATGGCAAATGTGAGCATAATGGCCGTCCCGAGGGTACTCACCTGGCCCGGGGTGCGCGCCAAGGAAGTGATCAGCATCCCCCAGCCAGTGGCAGCAAAGACCGCCGCCAGGACGAGCACCTGCATGCCAAGCGAGTCGCCCCAATTGATCCCAAATAAGGCCGAACAAGCCAGAATCAGTATGAACATTTGGATCACGCCGGTGACATAGACACCGAGGATCTTGCCGATCAGCACCTGGGCGCTGGTGGTGGGCGAGACGAGCAGACGCGGCAGGGTGCCAAGGGTTTGTTCCGTAATTATGGAACGCCCGCCATTACTGACCGTGAACATCAGGAACATGAGCGCCATGCCAGGGGCCATATATGCCATCGGATTAAACGCTTTTTGCGGCTGTCCCGTTTGTACCGTCTGGAGAGCAATGGCTGGAGCCTGGTCGACCGCATTAGCCTGGCGTTTGCCCATTTCCACAGCGATAGCAGTTACCTGGTCAGCAGTGATGAGGCCAGACGGCAGCATTTGGGTGACAATCACCTGTCCAGCGACGCGCCCGGTCTCGACCCGGCTGATGAATTCCTCGACGATGGATTGAATCACTCCGGCACTGACAGGCGAGAGCGGATTCTTGTAAACTTCGATTTTAATGACCTGTCCAGAGGGGGCCAAATTATTTACAGGAATAATGTTATCCGTGAAACCGGGCGGAATGAGGATGGCAGCCACGGCATCACCCGCGTCGATCTGGGCGCGGGCAGTCGCCGGGTCTGCAACGAGCAGCGGAGCTACCAGGTCCGCCAGGTCGGCAGACTGGAAAAGGTCCACAAGTGCATGACCCAATTGGCCACCATCCTGGTTGGTAATGATTACCTTCATCTGGCTGATACCGCTGGAGTTGCTGCCAAACGCCCCGGTCACCGCAGCCAAGCCAAGTGTTAACAGGAAGGGCGCGAGCAGCATGAAGATCAGCGCGGTTCGATCGCGGATAACGATTTTGAGGTCTTTGAGACCAATGAGAAAGATTTTACGCATAGGAGTCTCCTAGAAAGGGAGCAGGGCGTGGAGTGGAGAAGACGATTATTTTTGTCGTCTCCCTGATCTCTAATCCCTAATCACGCAGCGCTCTTCCGGTCAGGTGCAGGAACACTGCTTCCAAGTTGGGTTCGCGCATATCCACCGAGTGGATCTTTATTCCCAGTTCGTTGGCTCTGGTGATCGCCGGAGCGAGGGCCTCTTCTGCTTCGGGGACAATGACCGTCACTGTATGATCAGTCACGTCAGCTTTCCTGACCCCTTCCAAAGTCCGGATGCCGGCTGCCAAGCGTTGGGGATCCTCGTTTTCGCTGACGTGAAGAATTAAGGTCTCCATTTCGCCAACCTGTCTGGTCAATTCAGCCTGGGTACCCAGGGCAATCAGTTCGCCATGATCAATAATGCCAACCCGGTCCGAAAGTTCGGCAGCCTCTTCCATATAATGGGTGGTATAGAGCACAGTCATGCCCAGTTTATTCAGGTCTTTGACCGAGTCAAGGATAGCCCTGCGCGACTGCGGGTCAATGCCCACGGTTGGCTCATCCATGAAAAGAAGTTCAGGTTTGTGAAGCAGGCCCACGCCGATATTGAGGCGCCGCTTCATGCCACCGGAAAAGGTCTTGACCCGCTGTTTGGCCTTATCGGTCAGGCCGATCTGTTCAAGTACTTCGTCTATGCGGGAGGCCAGGGCGTTGCGGGAGAGGCCGTACATATTGCCCCAGAACGAAAGGTTCTCGCGGGCGGTCAGGTCCTCATATAAAGCCAGGTCCTGCGGAACGACGCCAATCAAATTTCGCACCGCCATGGGTTCCCTGGTGACTGAATGGCCGCCGATGATGGCCTCCCCGCTCGTGGGGACATACAACGTGGAGAGCATGGAGATGGTTGTGGTCTTACCTGCACCGTTGGGACCGAGCAAGCTGAAGATCTCCCCCTCTTTGATATCGAACGAGATACCGTTCACGGCGGTGAAATCTCCGTACTTCTTTACCAGTGCTTTTGCTTCGAGTAATGCTTTCATGGATCCTCCTTATCAGTTAATGATTTTTACAGAATAGCGGGTGATAGGATCTCCAACCAAAGAACCATACGTGGGTCGAACCGGTTGGATTTCACTCCTCCATGGAACAGGCCTGTCATTCATCTTTCTTTGAACGGCCTTTGAAAGCCAACAGGAACAGGCCAGCTGTGAGCAAGATGACAGCGTAAACGAGGTTAAGATCCTCCCAACGGATGGCCCCGTTTGCAGCCAGCGTAACACTGCCGACCACTGCCATGATGATCCCAGGGATGAGCGCCCACCATTGGGTGCAGGTGAATAGGGCGGTCAAAACCGAAATGATGATCCAGCCCAACGCAAAACAGACCAGAAAGACCCCATTCGAATCCGCATTGGGAAAGAACCAGTGTCCTTCCATGGCCAGGATGCCCAGACCAATCCCAGTCAGAACGCCGCCGGGGATGATCCAGCCGGTGCGTCGCGAAACCGAACCCCACGCCAGCATTCCCAGGCCGATCAAGAGCACGACGTAATTCCCAATGTCCAGCCAGTGCTGCAGCAGGGAAGCAGCTCCGAATATGATCAGGATAATTCCTGCAGCGATTTGATGGTTGCGGGTTTTATCGATCTTCTTTTCCAGGTTTGTATCCAAGGAAGCCTCCGGTGAGTTTATTTGCACCAAGGATACCCCGCTGGTTCATGGCCGGAAAGTGTCGGAAGATAGAATTCAGCGCCCGGGTGGATGGATTTATACCCATGACTTTAGGAGGATAGAATAAGGCTTTATAACCCTCCTTTGGATAGAGGCGAATTAATCCGTCGAAATTAGCTAAAAAAATATAGTTTTCGGCAGCGACCCCGCCTCTGAAGACAACGGCGGGGCAACAATTTCCTTCTAAATGCCGTCGACAAATTTATCAGCGATCCGGATCGGATTCATTAAACAAAAAAGCCGCCAAAGACGGATAATCCTTCCTTGACGGCCTCTTCCACCTGGAATGGAACCCTTCCATCAGGCGATCAATCCGAGTTCCTGGCCCTTCAAGACCGCCTGCGTCCGGTCCCGCACCCCCATTTTTTCCATTAAACTGGAAACGTGGTTCTTGACCGTGCCTTCCGTGATGACGAGTTGCCCGGCGATCTCCCGGTTGGAGAGACCATGCGCCAGCGCGTGCAGAACTTCCAGTTCACGCTCGGTTAACGGCACCGATAAAGCTGCGTTGGAACTCCCGCCTTTGCCAACCAACGGACCGGTGTTCGCGGATGCCAGGCGCGAGAATTCCTCCAGCACTTTTCTGGTGAGCCGGGATTGGATCAGGGCCTCGCCAGCCGCCACCTTGCGGACCGCTTCAGCCATCTCTTCGCTGCTAATATCCTTGAGCAGGTAGCCGCGCGCTCCGGCTTTCAATCCCTCGAAAACCGTTTCATCGTCCTCGAAAGTGGTCAGGATAATTACCTTGACCTCGGGGAAACGCGTCCCGAGTTCACGCGTGGCAGCCACGCCGTCCATCCCGGGCATGCGCACGTCCATCAGCACTACATCCGGGCGCAGAATCTCAACCTGTTGAATTGCCTCACTCCCATTGGCAGCCTGGCCCACCACCTGGATGTCAGGCTCGATTTCCAGTAAAAGCCGGATGCCCTGGCGGATGAGGGTCTGATCGTCAACCAGCAGAACCCGGACCATGGGCGCTCTCCTGTATCGGGATGTTCACTTCAACCTCGAACCCGCAGGGGCTACGGGGACCGCTCTGGAACGACCCACCCAGTTGTTCCACGCGCTCCCGCAGACCAACCAAGCCATAACCCGGCTTCCGGTCATGAATGGGCTCAGCAGTCTTTCCATCATCCGTCACGACCACCCGAATACTGCCGGGCAAATATTCAAGCCGCACTGTAATCGTTTCAACATTTTTCGCATGCTTGGTTGCATTGGTCAGGCTTTCCTGCACAGTCCGGTAAAGGGTTTGCCGGGTAAAAGAAGGAAGCTCCACAGGTGAGCCAGCCTGGGTAAAACTGGACCGCAGACCGGTGCGCTGGTCGAAATCGTTCACCAGATCGGAGATGACATCCGGCAGAGGCTGGGTTTCTGCCGGCGATTGCCGCATCACGCTGACGCTGTGCCGCACTTCATCCAGGGCTGCCTGTGCTTCCATGCGACTCTGCTTGATGGCTTCGGCAGCCGCCTGTGGATTGCGGTTCACCAGCTTGTCAGCCGCCTGCAACTGGATGCTCAACACGGTCAGATGGTGGCCGAGACCGTCGTGGATATCGCGCGCCAGCCTTACCCGTTCCTCGGCGATGGCGAGTTCTTTCTCATTCTGGCGGGCAGCTTCCAGGCGGGTGTTGGCGGCCCGCAGTTCACGCAGCAAGCCTTCTGCCCGTATGGTCTGCCGAGAATACCGGTCAAGCAGGATGGAGAGGAAGGATACAAACAGGATCCCGATTCCCAGGGAAGACGCAAAGGATGTCATGGAGGCGTTGTCGGCGCCCATCAAGCGGAAAACCGCCAACCAACCGGCCATGTTGACAAGACAGAAGATCAACCCCTTCGGCCAGATGCCAAGCAGGATGGTGGCCTGCGAACAGAGCATGAATAACAGGATTATGGCATTGTACAGCCTGCCCATCCACATAGCTGCCAGCAGCAGCGCTGAGCAAATAATCAGGAAGCCCCACTGGTTGATTGGTTTATTCCATTCGACCGGATTGGTCCCGACCCACTTCTGCCAGAGAATATTGAGCACCAGTACCAGGGCCAGGGCCAGCACCGTGCCATAGAACCGCCAAGAGGGCATTTCAGGATGACCGGTGGTAAAAATGATCAGGACGACGAACAAGATAATGTAAATGATCCATTGAAGCAGGAACTCGTTTTCCGTATGCTTCTTGAACCAACCCGAGAATCTGGAGAAAGTAGAGGAGTTTATTTTCATCGGCTATTTCTATTCCCGCGCAACATTACAGACCGACTTGATGATTTCCCGCCAGGCGCACGAGTCTCCCGGCAATGTTTTCCACCCAGGCGTCGGGGACGCCGTCCGCAGCTTTGGATTGGAGGCGCAGGTCAACCGGGTCATTGACGTAATCCACGGCTGTAAAGCAGCCTTCAACCGTCAATGCAATTTCAGTCGAGAACAGGTGCAGGCGGCAGATCATGGCAATCCTGCGCGCCAGCTCGTAAAGTCCCTGTAATCCGAACCGGAATCGTTCCTGGGCGGTCACACGGGAATAAACATGCGTCTGCTGGTCCCACCAGCAGGGATAAACCGCCCCGTCGCAGACCAGCACGCGAAACCAGGCTGGACGTCCTTCCAGCAGCCGCGGTTCGATATGTGCCTGCAGGAGATATTTCTCGTGGGGGTACTGTTTGCGCACAAAAGATACCTGTTCCAGGGAGGAGGCCTCCAGCACCACGCCTTCCCCTCCGCCCAGGGAGGCAGGTTTGATGGCAAAGCGCCCACCAAGGGGAGAGAGGTCAATGGGAGTCAGGTTAGGCCTATCCTGGCAGGAGGAGAGCAGAATGGTGTAAGGTGTATCCAGCCTGCGGCTCACGAATTCAAGGTGCATGGTGGCTTTGTCCTGCGACCAGACCGTCATTTCCTGCGGATTGATTCGGAAAGCACCGGCCTGGCGGGCCCAGTCCACCAGCGGCTGGAAGCGTTGATCAGATTCAGAAGCCCGGTCGAAGAAACATGCGAAGGAAATTTCGCCACTGTTGAGTCCGGCCAGTGCAGCCTCCAGGTTTCCCTCTGTGACGGAAAAGAAAGACTCGCCCAGCCTCGCACAGGCGGTTTCGAGCATTTGGACGAAATCGCGGTCGTATTCCCAGTTCCAGGCGAGGCACAGGTCGTAGCGGGTCATCCTACAGGCATTATAAAACGGAAAAATGGAATTGGAATAAGAAAAACCCCGCCTTTGTAAATTGAACGGGGTTTTTCAAATTTTACAGTTCGGGTTCTGCTCAAAAGGACGCAGATGGTTGCGCTCTAGCGCTCGACTCTCGGTTTGGCGATGTTAACTTTCAGCTCATTGCCGCCCAGGGAATAGGCGTTGAACATGCTGATAGCCTTGTCGGCATCAGCCTGGGCAGTCATGGTGATAAAACCAAAGCCCTTTGACATACCGCTGTCACGATCTTTAATGACATCGACATTGGTGACCGTCCCGGCCTGGGTGAACAGGGTGTTCAGTTCATCCGAGGTGGTCGATTTGGCCATATTTCCTACATACAGTTTGACGTCCATTTTGTACTTCTCTCTCCGGCACGGCCGGATAAAAAATGACCACCAGCCCCATAACAGGGTCGGCGGCCAAGGGCACCACACAAAACCAGTTATCCAATTTAAAACTGATAAAAAGAGTATAGCACAGATTGCGCCCGCAGACGCGCGGCCTGCCCAGGGTACAGGTTTCCCCGTTTCCCTGTACAATCGCATGTTCTACGATGGCGAATCAGGATGGCAATAATAAATTAATATTAATATTTACAAAAAAATTATTTTTTTTTAAAAATTTTTCTAATTAAATTTTATATTTTTTACATTTAATTTATCAATTTACACTAATTTTCATGTCTTACATCAATTCTTTATCAAAAATCTTTTTTATAATTTACATTAATACATTTTGCTATTTCACCATGCAACATTTCAAATCAACTTGTGCATCATCACATATTTTGTTTTTCCACATCATTCATAAAATTTACCTTACATCGAAAAAACAGTAAATTCTATTTCTCAGCGTCTGAATATTTAATTTCACAATCCAAACCACACATATTCTTCATTAACCAATTTCTCATCTTTTCAACCAACTTTCAAATACGAACAATTAATATTACTTATCTCTTTTAACACACTATAACACTTATAATATCATCATAACTAATACTCATACTTAAAATATCATACATTTTATATTATTCAATTTTTTTTTGCTTGTTTTTTCGCCCGTTTCCCTGTACAATCTAAGACAAATGTTCTACGATGGGCCGCGAAAACGGTCAGGATGGAGAATGACACTAAATTTGCAGCAGGTTTTCGACAAAATCAAGCAAATCGGGTTGGGGGCTCGGGCGCAGCAGGAAACCGTGCAGCGCCTGCAGGAGCGCGCCCGCCAATCGCTGGACACCTGGGCGGAAAAAGGTGCGGAACTGCGCGAGAAGGTGGAATGCGCCCGCCAGGCCGACCCCAACCTGCGCTGCGCCCTGCCGCTGGATGAGCGCCTGGATGCGTCCAGCGCAGAGCCTGCATCCGCCGGGCAATTCACACTGCTCGCGGCAGACGGGTCGCAGATCCTTCCCGACCGGCATGCAGGCGTGCTTTTTTCGCTGGTCAACGTTGGCGCAATCGCCATGTGCCCAGGCACAGGGGTAAGCCCCGAAATTTTTACTGACAGCAGACTGCTCTTCGCTGACGAACTCTATACCGAGACCGGGATGGTCAGCGATGAAGCCATCGAGCTGAACCGGGACATTGCCGAGCGCCGCAAACTGCTCGAACTTTCCGCGGATTACCCTTCACCGCTGGTGGCTCTCAGCGACGGGCCGGTCGAATTATGGGGGGCGAAGAACAGCGCTGAAGACGATTACCGCAAAAACCTTGAAATTCACAAGTCGGTCCTGTCGCAGCTACAAGCCAAAAATGTGATCGTTGCCGGGTACGTGGACAAGCCCGGTGCAGACCTGGTGGTCCGCACGCTGGAAATCGCCGGATTTTCCAGCTCGGGAGATTTTGAGAATATCCGCAAACTCCACCCACTGCGGGGGGTGACCGACCGCTGGTTGTATAATTTCCTGCCCCCCGGGCATCGTTCGGCAGTGTTTGGGCTGCAATCCAGCTCCCGCTCCCATTACAAGGGAGACCTGAGCCTGCATTTCTTTTACCTGAATGTCGGCGAAGAGAGTCATCCCGCCCTGGTACGGGTGGAATTCCCCCGCTGGGTGGCGGAAGATGCCGGTAAACTAGGCCTCCTGCATTTCGCCTTGCTGGAGCAATGCCGGATGATGGGTGCCAGGCCGTACCCGTACATCCTGCACCGTGCCCACGAAATTGCGGTGGTCAAGCTTGAGGAAAAAGAGCGGGTGGGGCAGATGCTGGAACTCGAACTGCGCCGCGCCGGGACAGAGGTGGAACCAGGCTCGAACAAACAGTCGGCAAAGGACCTGCCGGGAAAGGGCAGCAGATGAGTGAAGTAGAAATCATCTCCGTGGCAGAATCGGACCTGGGAAAGATCCAATTGTTTTGCGGTCATTCTCCCACTTATCGGCGCGGCTATAACGCCAAATTGGAATGGTTGCGAGCACGCCTAGATGATGGGTTGCGTTACAAATTGCTGCAAGTCCGTGGCCACAATGCTGGATTAATTGAATATCTTCCCGGGGAGTACGCCTGGCGCGGAATCGAGGCAGAAGGGTTCCTGTTCATCCACTGTTTTTGGGTCATTGGGAGGAATCGAGGTCACGGTTACGGGCGCCAATTGCTCGAAACCTGCCTGACTGATGCCCGCTTAACAAATGGGGTGGCAGTGGCAGTCAGCAAAACTCATTGGTTGCCCACTCCGAAACTCTTTCTGAAAAACGGATTTGAAATGGCCGACCAGGCTGCCCCTTCTTTCGATCTGCTGGTCAAGCGTTTTCGACCAGAAGCACCTTTACCGCGCTTTAAAAATTCCAAGAAGGAGGCTTCGATCGGATTGACGTTATATTACAGCGACCAATGCCCATACTATCAAAATTTACCGGATATCATATTGAGAGTAGGAGAGCAGTTAAAAATCCCGGTAAGTATCATCCACCTTAACAGCGCAAGAGAATCCCAGGAATCCCCTTGTCCTTACGGAACTCTGGCGTATTTCTTTAACGGCGAACTGCTGACATATCGTCCCACTGGAACAAAGAAATTATTAGAACTGCTCAAGCAAAAAAAGCCCGGATAAAAGGGAGGAAGTATGGAATCAATTCGAATCGGACACCTGCTGCGCGCCGGGACGACCGGCTTTGTCGCCGGCTGCTCGGTCTCGCAACTGGAGACCCCGGCTTTCGGCACCCTGGTGCGCGCCCCGCTGGATCAAGACTACAGCGTCTATGGCCTGGTCCACGACATCCACATCGACGACGACGGGCTGGTGCGCCAGCTTGTCACCGCCGGGAACATCAGCGCCGAGGTGATGCACGACAACCGCGAACGGCGCATCGTGCCGGTCGAGATGTCGGTGCTGGCAGTGGGCTTCGAGCTGGATGGAAAAATATCCCACCTGCTGCCTCCGCGTCCGCCTCTCAGCCTGGATGAGATCTTTTTGTGCTCGGAGGCCGAACTGGCCCGGTTCACGAGCGCCGGGAAATTCGGCTATTTCCGCCACGTGCTGCAGGCCAAAGATATTCCCATTGGGGAAGTACTGGCTGCCCACATCCTGCAGGTTAAACAAAAGACCAAAAACGATCAATGGGTCGAACAAGCCACCCAGGAGTTGATCACCCTGCTGCGTGACGATTATCCAACCCTGATGTCCGTCCTCGGTGCGCTGGGTGAGGTCATTTAATCACCGACGGACACAGGATAAAATTATTCGTGACTTCGCACCTTCATGGTAGAAAGTCTCAGGCATGTCCAAACTTAAATCGACACATACTTCCACATTTGGCTCCCCAGGTCGCAGCGGGCACGATTCGTCTGCCTTTTACGCCGGTAAACTGTATGACGATCAGCTGCAAGGAGGGGAAGTGACTTATGTGGAGAATATCATCCCTGCCGAATCAATCGACCATATCTTTTGCCACTCCTCGGAATCGATGTCTGAACTCCCGGACAACTCGATCCACCTGATGGTCACCTCGCCGCCTTACAACGTCGGCAAGGATTACGACGAAGATCTGTCGCTAAAAGATTACCTTGCCTTTCTGGAACGGGTCTGGAGGGAAACCAGGCGGGTGCTGGTTCCCGGAGGACGGATGTGCATCAACGTGGCCAACCTGGGCCGCAAGCCGTACATACCGCTGCATGCCTTTATTGCAGAACAAGCCATCAAGCTGGGTTTCCTGATGCGCGGCGAGATCATCTGGAACAAGGCCGCCAGTGCCTCCCCCTCCACCGCCTGGGGCAGTTGGAAATCGGCAGGTAATCCCACCCTGCGCGACGTGCACGAGTACATCCTGATCTTTTGCAAGGACACTTTCAAACGTCAGAACCCCACCGAGCGGGAAAACACGATCGAGCGCGATGAATTCCTTGAATACAACAAGTCCGTTTGGAATTTCGCCGCCGAATCCGCCCGCAAGATCGGCCATCCGGCACCCTTCCCAGTCGAGCTGCCAAGGCGTTTGATCCAGATGTATACATTCAAAAATGAAATCGTTTTGGACCCGTTCATGGGAAGCGGTCAAACCGCGATTGCAGCGGTAAAGTCGAACCGGCATTACCTTGGATATGAAATAGACGAGAAATACATCCACCTGGCCAGCCAACGTATCCGGGAAATGGATCATGCCAATCACAAATATTAATGACCGGGATTACCTTGTAAAACAATACCGAAACGCATCCAACCTGCAGACGCGCCTGGGCCTCCACCAGCGGTTCAGCGTCAACCCCTACGGCTGGCAGCGCTGGGTCTTCGAACAATTCAACCTTCCTCCAGTGTGCCGGGTATTGGAATTGGGCTGCGGCCCAGGAACTTTATGGTTGGAAAACATGGAACGTATTCCCCCCGGTTGGACCATCCTCCTTTCGGACTTTTCCGCCGGAATGGTGGAAGAGGCCCGTTTCAACCTGGAAAACCACCCCCAATTTCAGTTTAAGATCATTGATGCCCAGGCTATTCCCTTTGAAAGCGATTATTTTGATGCTGTGGTTGCCAACCATATGCTCTACCACGTACCGGACAGGCAGCTTGCCCTTTCGGAAATCCAGCGGGTAGTGAAACCCTCAGGACAGTTCTATGCATCCTCCGGCGGAGAACGAAACCTGAGTGAGATTGCGGATTTGCTGAGTAAATTCGATGCCGGGTTGGCTGCCTGGTCCAATAGAACCGATTCATTCACCCTGGAGAATGGAAAAGCACAGCTTTCCCAATGGTTCACTGAAGTCAAACTAACCCACTACGAAGACGCCCTGGAAATAACCGAAGCTGCTCCGCTGGTGGATTACATCCTATCCGGGCGAGTTCATATGCCTGGAAAAAAGCAAGACCAATTCAGACAATTCGTGGCGCGGGAGGTGGAATCGCGCGGCGGTGTTTTTCACGTCACCAAAGATTCCGGCCTGTTTGTGTGTACTCGGAAAGGAGGATGAGAAATGACAAACAAAAGCGTAATCCGGTGCAAGGACTTCCCTTGCCGCGACACCCGCCGTTCCAGCTACCTGATCCCGGATGTCAACATCGACCGGGCGAATGTATCCATCATGCTCATCTCAGAAGCAAGCCCGGAGAATCCGGCCGATCATTATTATGCCGGGCCGGATGCCCTTTTCGCCCGTACCACCCTGCTGGCTTTCCAGGATGCCGGCGCGAAAGTGGGTTCTGTGCAGGAACTGCTCTCCATGGGCGTCTACCTGACCACGGCAATCAAGTGCGGCAAGACCGGTTACGGCATCTCCACAACAACCATCCAGGCCTGTTCGTACCTGCTCGAAAAAGAGATCGACTTGTTCCCAAACATCAAAGTGTATTTGTTGATGGGTGAGGTTGCCATCAAATCCATCAATATGATCGCCAGGCGCAGCGGCGAGCCGCGTATCATCCCCGCCGGGTCCACCTACAAGATCCGGGGTGGGGAGTTCTCCTTTCGCGGGGCGCGTACCCTTCCATCCTATGTGCAGGCCGGCCCGGCATTCTTCGTTGAGAAGAGCAAGCGTAAAATGATCGGCGAGGACATCAGGAAGGCATTGCTAATTGCCAACGGATGATGGATGTTTGGTTTTTTACGCCTGCCCCAGTCCTCGGCGGCGAGGACGCCGCCTGAAGCAATTATTGTTTGAGGAGAATTAAAATGGAAAATCAAACGATCGGTTACGTTGTGGGCGGAGGACTTAAAGAAAGTTTCCGGGCACGACTAACTGTACCTGCACAACAAGTCCAGGAGGGCGCCTTCGTGGTGATCCCCTCCGGCAACTGGCAATTCTACGGCCTGGTGACCGACCTGCAGCTTGGAGCAACCGACCCGCGCTTTGCGGACGAACAGACCGAATCCCGCCTCCCTTCCGCCTTGGCGCAAGCACTGCACGGGCAGACGCTTTACACCAACCTTGAGATCCTGCCCGCCCTGATGCTTGAGCGCGGACCCGAACCGGGGGCGCCCGAGTATGCAGCCTGGATTAAGGAAAAAGCCGGCGATCTCCCGCACCCGATCCCGGTCAAGACCGTACCGCCGCACCACTCCCCGGTCCGGCTTGCTTCCGGCGGAGACATCGCCGAGATCTTCGGGGACCCTTCCAAAAAAGGCAATTTCGTCATTGGCAAAACCCGTGAACAGGACCACCCTGTCTGCATCGACCTGGACAAGTTCGTCCAGCGGTCGGCAGGCGTCTTCGGCGCCACCGGAACCGGGAAGTCGTTCCTGACCCGCATCGTCCTGGCCGGATTGATGCAGCACGGCAAGGCTTCCGTGCTGGTCTATGACATGCATAACGAGTACGGGTACGACGACACCGCTTCCGACACGGGGATGCGTGTCACCGGGTTGAAGAGCAAGTTTGCCAGCCGGGTGAGGGTGGTGGGACTGGGCGCCGGGACGACCATTCGCACCCATACCCCCGATTTCAATCTCGAGATCGCCATGGCTGACATCAGCGCGGCTGATATTGAGCTCCTGACCCGCGAACTGAACCTCAAAGAAACCACCCCCACAACCCTGCACGCCCTGAACGCCTCCTTCGGCCGGGACTGGTTCCAGCGGTTTAAAGGAATGAACCGCGAAGAAGTGGAAGTGGAGGACGAAAAAACCGGCAAGGTCAGAAAGGTGCCGCATCCCGACAGCGTGGCATTCTGGGCGGACGAAGCGGGAGTCAACGTCATGGCGGCGGAAGCCCTGCACGACAAGCTGCGCCGCCTGTTTGACAAGGAGTACATCGTCGAGAAGCCCGCTGCAGACTCGCTCGGTGAGATCATCAAAAGCCTCGAGGCAGGGAAGCACGTCATCCTGTCCTTCGGGCAGGCTTACGAGACCGACCTGGATTACCTGCTGGTCTCCAACCTGCTGACCCGCAAGATCAAGACCGTGTGGGAAAACAAGACCAACGAGTTCCGCTCGCAAGGGAAAATTGAGCCGCGCCAGCTGGTGATCGTGGTGGAGGAAGCCCACAAGCTGCTCAACCGCGAGATGGCCGGGCAGACCACATTCGCCAGCATCGCGCGTGAAATGCGCAAATACTACGTCACCCTGCTGATCATCGACCAGCGCCCATCGCAGATCCACGACGAGGTCATGTCGCAACTTGGCACGCGCATCTCCGGCTGGCTGGGCGATGAGGACGACGTGCAGGCAGTGCTTTCCGGGCTGTCGGGGCGCGAGTCGCTGCGCGGCATGCTAGCCAGGCTGCAGCCCAAGGAGGAGGTGCTCCTGCTGGGCTGGGGAGTGCCCATGCCCCTGCCGGTGAAGTCGCGCCGCTATGACGACACATTCTGGCGCGAGCTGTTCGGGGCGGAAAGCCAGAAAGACGATGCACAGATCATGAAAGAGTTGGGGTACTAAATTAACCATCAGCCCGTCCTCGCAATCGAGAACGGGTTTTTTTGTTCGATTATCCGGAGCGATACTGCAGTTACGAAGCTCCTTCGCGCAGGGAGATGTCGATGGTGCAGATGTGGTTTGTCAGCCAAAGTTCCAGTTCATTCTTTATATTTAGCGCGTCATAGGTTGTCGGTCCCGAGAGCTCGATCTGGCGCAGGATCTCATCCAGGCGCTGACGGAATTGTTCGTGCGCGGCGATGTTCTCCCGCAGGGCGGAGCAGTGCACCTCAGCCATCACCTTTTCTTCGAATGAAAAATGTTTAATTGTATATTCAACCAGGTAGGAAAGCGTTTGAAAAATGACTCCGCGCTCCCGGCATTTCATGACCGCCTCGTCGAAAGCATTTAGCTGCTTCAGCCACTCCTTGTGCTGCGCGTCCACTTGCGGAATTCCGGTTGCGAATTTCACATTATCTCAAACGATCGACATAAAAAAACTCCCCTGAGATTCGGCGGGAAATCAATTTCTGGAATTATGCACATTATATTATTTTTTTAATCGCCGTTGCTATTAATCAATTCGCTCGATCGGCCTCTCCAAGCGGAAATCCTCACATCATATTTGACAAAACAAAACGTTTGTTCTAAAATATTATCATGTCAAGCAATACTGCAAATTCTTTCATTTCTCTCCGTTTCAAATGTCGATTGTCCAGGAGTCATCCTAATCCGTCAGGGCAAGTTTCCATTCTGCCGGCAACGACCTGCTTTGACAGAGGCAGAAATTATATTGAAAGGCATTTCCCCCCTGGAGTATTCGTTCCTAGTATAGGGAAATAAGAATGAGGTATTCTCTTGATACAAGACCCATGTAGGGTCGCATCCGTATTTGGGAGAACACCTCATGACAAAATCTAACACAACCAAGGAAATTATGCAATCCCAACCAGGGAATCTTCATGCAGGAGTTGACCTGGCATTGGAAAAGAATATGGTTATCGTGCTGGACGAGAAAGGCCATCGCTTGGATCAATTCAGTTTTCCTCAAGAGAGAGGCGGCTATGACTATTTCTTGCAGCGGTTGGAAGGGTTGCAGCAAAGGTATCAGGCTGAACAAGTGCAGATCGCCATGGAGCCATCCAACTTCTTTTGGAAGTTGTTGGCCCAAGAATTAGAGCAAAAGCAGTTGGGTTATCGGCTGGTGAACGCCTATACAGTCAAAAAGCATCGGGAAGGGGATCAACTGGACCGGTCGAAGGATGATCGGCGGGATGCGATCCAGATCGCCGAACTCTCTCGCACCGGTCACTTCACCCACACCCGTCTGCAGAAGGGCGCCTATGAAGAGCTGCGCCAATATGCCACCCTGTATGAGCAGTTGATGCACAGCCTGACCAGAGAGAAAAACGTTCTCAAAAATAAAGAGTTTTGCACACGAATTTCAACAAGAATTTTCAATTCCAATCACCACCTTAAAATTGTATACTATGGTTGACTGTTTTTTATCAAGCTGCACGAATTTGAAACCAGCAGTCCTAAAAGGCGCTCCCGTCATCCCGCTCCTAACGTAAATCAAACATGTCACTCGGTCTCATCCAACTCTTTGTTTTGATTATCCCGCCCACCCTCTATGTTGGGCTTGCCCTATGGCTCCGTCCGCCATGGAAAGTGATCGGTTTCTCCTTTATCGCCGGTCTGGTGATGGGCTGCCTTAATTTATTGGGAGACATACTCGCTTACTATCAAGGCTGGTGGCATTACCCATTCACCTCGGCAAACCATGCCCCATTGACGTTTTACCTGGGGACGGTAATATTCTATGGCGCGGGAATCATGGGACTGGTGGGCTGGTGGGCGCGAAAACACTTTGAGATGCGCGGCGGGGTGACCCTGCTGATTGCCTTTCCCCTTTGGGGTATCCTGCGTGACTTCGCTGGCTCCTCCCTTACTCAACAGACCGGGACGATGATCGTCTGGGGAAAGGGTTACGTGCCAGTCCTGGCGGATTTCCTGTTATGGGGGTGCGCAGGTGCGGCCGGGTTCTTCACCATGTCAGGTCTGGAAAAATGGTTTGTGAAACGCACGAAAAAGGTGCAGGAATTGCCGTTTCAAAACCAATGTCATAAGGAGAAGTAAGTCATGTCAACAAAACAGTCCCTAGCAACCAGAATGATCGTGATGGTCATCCTGGCCTTGCTTGCCCTTCAATTCGAACTGGGCATGACAGTTAACGTGTCCAATCAGCCAACGCTGCCTCCCTTCGGGTTTTCCCTGGGCGCCATTTCAGACGCCCTGCACCAGATCGGGGTTGTGGCGATCGTTCACGCCAGCCTGGGAGCATGGCTGGTGGTATTTTCCATCGTCAGCGTTTTCTTTGCCCTGAGGTCAAGAGTGAGACCCGTGCAGGTCTTTGGCAGCCTGGCATTACTGGCCACGTGCCTGGCAGCCACTACCGGGGTGCTCTATACCCTGTCCGGTTTTCAAAATGATGGCTACTCCCAAGGGATGGCTACCAATTTCCTGCTTTCTTTCACTTTTAATTTTCTCGAGCTGTATTTCCTTAAGCCGGTCCGGAATACCAAGGCGGGCTGATTGCCCGGGAAATGAATATCGGCGTATGGTACCGCGCTGGCTGCCCTGCCTGGCATCCCCGCCTGGCTGGCAGGTGCGCCTGCAGGGTTGCTATCAACATCCGGGTTGGCAGTCGTGATGTACCAGTTGACCAAGCTCAGGGAACCCGCCTGAACCACCCGAAAAAATAAACCGAGGAAATAAGAAAGACAAGGGTACAATTCGCCCATTCTGCCTCAACGGAGCATTCGATGGAAAACAAAAAAACCGGTCTTCGCAGCCTGCCCATCAACGTCTGGATTGTGACAGCCACCTCGTTCCTGACTGACATTTCCTCCGAAATGATCGTCAACCTAGTCCCCCTTTTCCTGGCGAATGTACTGAAGGATGGGACGGCGATCATCGGCCTCATCGAAGGGCTGGCTGAGACCACTGCCAGCTTAATGAAAATCTATTCCGGTGCACTGTCTGACAAACTTGGCAAACGCAAATGGATCACCGTTGCAGGTTATGCCCTTTCGACCATTTCGAAGCCGTTCATGTACTTCGCTTCCACCTGGGAGGGAGTGCTGGGGGTAAGGGTGGCCGACCGGCTGGGAAAGGGCATCCGCACCGCACCGCGCGACGCGCTGGTGGCAGGATCGATCGACGAAAAACAGCGCGGCCTGGCATTCGGGCTGCACCGGGCCGGTGATACTGCCGGTGCATTCTTCGGACTATTGATCGCAGCCGTGATCGTCTGGCTAACCGAAAAAGGGGCTGCAGAACTAACTGACAGGACTTTCAAGATCGCAGTGGAGGTCAGCATCCTCCCGGCGGTGCTGGCAGTAGTGGTCCTGGCTATCTGGGCACGGGATGTGGCCTCGAGCAGAAAATCGGCCGCCCCCATCCTCAGCTTGAAAGGCATGGACAACCGCTTCAAGTTGTTCATGCTCGTGCTCGTGCTGTTCACCCTGGGTAACTCGTCCGACGCCTTCATCATCCTGCGGGCCCAGGAGCGCGGCCTGGACGTGCTCCAGATCATGCTGATGCTGATGACCTTCAATCTGATCTATTCCGTCCTGGCGGGTCCCCTTGGAGCGCTCTCCGACAAAGTTGGGCGGCGGCGCCTCATCATTTTTGGGTGGATCTCTTATGGGCTGGTCTATCTCGGTTTTGCCCTCTCCCACACTGGCTGGGAGATCTGGAGCCTTTACGGATTCTACGGGATCTATTACGCGGCGACGGAGGGATCGGCCAAAGCCCTCATCGCGGACCTGGTGCCTCCTGAACGCCACGGGACAGCCTACGGCCTCTATAATGCCGCCATCGGGCTGACCGCTTTCCCGGCTTCAGCCATTGCCGGCCTGCTGTGGCAAGGCGCATTCAGCTGGCAGGGGTTCGGCCCGGCTGCACCGTTCTACTTTGGCGCGGGGCTGGCGCTCCTGGCGGGAATATTATTCTGGAAGCTGGTCCCAGCAAAGCAATAAATTCCCCGATCAATAAAACAATGAGTGACAATGTCACTCGTTGCGCAATTTAACCAAGACCTATATTTATTTCAAGCCCACCACCTCATATACTCCGACCGGCCCGCTTTTCCCCTTCACGTGCAAGGGGAGATGCGGAAAGACCTGCACTTCTTTCTTGACGCGTTCATAAGCCGCCTTACTGATCAGGATCTGATTCCTGGCAGCATTTTCCTGGATGCGCCGGGCAATATTAACCGCATCACCGATGGCAGTGTATTCAAGTCGCTTTTCAGTCCCAATCCAGCCCAGGACGGCCTTGCCATAATGAATACCAACTCCGAAAGACAGGTGCGCTTCCGGAGGAAGCTCGGTATGAAGTTTCCGGATGGCTGAGCGCAGCCCCAGTGCGGCGCGGACTGCCCTCAGGGTATCATCGGTTTCTGGCAGCGGCGCGTCGAACCAAGCCATGACCGCATCGCCGAGAAATTTGTCCACCGTGCCTTCTTGTGCCAGGACGGCTTCAGCCCCGGCAGCCAGGTAGCGGTTCAACACTCTGACGAGCTCCTCCGGCGAATTCTGCTCACTAAAACTGGTAAACCCGCGGATGTCAGCGAATAGGGTGGTAATATCGCGCTGCTGGCCACCGATTTGGGGGTTGTCGGGGTTGACGGGGTCAAGCATGGCCGGGGAGACCATGCGCTCAAGCAACCGCTGCTGCGCCTCCAGTTTTTTCCGTTCAGTCATATCGTCGAAGACAATGGCAACCCCCTGCGTGGCCTGACTGGCGTCTTTAAGCGGTGAAAGGTTGAGTCTCCACTCCAAAGCACCGCGCTCCGGGATGCAGTGGGTTATGTCCAGCCCCATCACAGATTTCTCAGTCTCGCGCACAGCAATTAAGTGAGACCGGAGATCCCCGACGCAGAAGGAGAGCACTTCATCAAGCGGGCGACCAATAATATCGTCCCGGCCCTGACCGAGTATGCTTTCGGCAGCGCGGTTGCAAAGTGTGACCTGCTCGTTTACATCGGCGGTGATCACACCGCTGGCGATGGAAGCAAAAACATTGTCCATCAGATTCTTGAGGGCGGTTACTTCATCTAATGAATGGCGGACAGAGGCGAAGAGACGAGCGTTTTCAATGGCGATGGCTGCCTGGTCAGCAAAGACTTTTAACAAATCGCGTTCAGCTGCGTTAAATATACCGGAACGGATCCGATTGTCAGCATAAATAACGCCGATGAGTTCAGTCTTGGCCTGGAGCGGAACGCATAAAATTGAGCGCAGGTTATATGCCACGATGGAATCCTGGCCTCCAAAGCGCGGGTCTTCCTGGGCATTGGTGGTAAGGACGGGAGAACCGGATTCAATGACACGATTGATAATTGTGCGGCTGAGGTCAAAATCGCTGGGATTGATCGATTCCTGTTCCCAATTGCGAGCGATACGAATTGCCATTTTACCCGCGGCATCGCGCAGCATCAAAAAGCCTCGTTCGGCATCCGTCAGGCGGATGATGGTATCCATCACCAGCTGCAAAACATCATCCAACTCAAGGCTGGAGTTGATTGCCTGAGTGGTATTCGCAAGTGCCAGCAGTTTACTGCGTTCCTCTTCAACTGTAATGGCCTGGCGGCTGACCTTGAACAGGGTGCTTTCCAAGGACGAAAGTTTCTCAAGCGTTTCCGCGGGCAGACTGGAGCCAACGCCCTGGAGCGTGGTGCGCATTTGTCCGGTCAATTTACTCAGGGATAGGATTTGGTCGTTAAGGGAATTGGGGGAAACAATGGTCATCGTACACTGAGTCTACCCTAAAAGCATGAAAACTGTGATGACGCTTCGAGAATATTACTATTCCGGAGTCTGGGAGGACCTATTAAAGAATGCCCCTATAAATAAGATCACGCGCCGGCGGAGAACCACGACAAATGCCTGGCGGCGGATTACCTGCCCCGCCCGGTGAGCGGAAGCCAGGTCAATATGGCGCTGGCTGAAAAGAGAGAGCTCATACTCCCTCAACAAGGAGAGAGTATCCTCCGCAACCGTGGGAATATATTCGATCAATGCAGCTGCAGCCTCGCTGGGAGTCCGGGCCGGAGAAGGTTTGTCACCCAGCCAGCTCAGACTCTGGAAAATCACTCCAAAAGAACGCTCGATAGGCTTCAAACCGGCAACATAGGCCCAATGCCTCAGCCAACCAGGAGGCGGAAGGGCAAGGTTGTCAGAGAGATTTATCAATAAAACCGGGAATGGTTTTTGGAAAAATGGCCGGGCACGTTGGAAAACCTTATCAAGGAAACCAGTAGTGTAGGCTGCCACCCCTCCAATAATAATCACGACCAACGCCCCAAAGAACAGCAGAATGGTCAGCAGGTTGCCCGGGGTTCCCCCAGAACCAGAACCGCCTAATGCTTCCTGGTTTGGAGTAGGTGTCACGCCCGGGTTGCCCTGCCCAGCATTCTGAGTGGCACTGGATGGCGGAGGTGTGGGTGTTGGATTGCCCTGAAGGCGATTGAGTACAGGTTGGCTGGCAGTGGGCTCAAATTCCACCCATCCGATCCCCGGGAAATAGACCTCCGGCCAAGCGTGGGCATCCTTCTCGAGGACGGTGTACTTATCAGGGGGCTGGTACTCTCCCTGTGCAAAACCTACCACCATCCGGGTCGGAACGCCCACACTGCGCAGGAGAATCACTTCAGCGGTGGCGTAGTAATTACAAAATCCTTTGCGGGTATCAAAGAGGAACCAGATCAAGGGATCTGTTCCAGCCGGAGGAGGGTCGACCGTAACGGAATAGGTGATGGTTGCGCGCAGGTAATTGGTTATGGCAACCGCTTTGTCATAGGGAGTCTGCGCTGCGGCAGTGATATTTTGCGCCAATTCAGTAATACGCTGAGAAAGGTTATCAGGCAATTGCAGGTAATGATCTTTTACCCAGGTTGGGTAACTCTCCCCAGCCTGCTGGAGTTCGAGAACGGTGGGATTGTTGATGATGGCGTGAACAATGTATTGCTCACCAACCAGGATTGGAGGGTCGGCGCGGAACATGAGCGGATCGATATTTCCATCCGCTGCCGGAGCGAAGCTCAGCACCGACGGACGGCTGATCCAGATGGGATTGGCAGGTGTGACCAGCAGGCTCAAATTTACCAGGGGTGAGGTAAAAGCAAATTCATTGGCGAGTCCATGGACATCGGGCAACCGAATGGAAGACTGGTCAGGTATAAAAGGCTCTGTATAGGCAAAGACACTCTGCCATTGGTTATCCACGTATTGATCATAAGTGCGCGCCCGCCAATAGTAACGGTCAGCTCCACCGGTCAGCGGAGTAGTGATGCGGAAATAGACATTATCACCGGTGGAGGCGGTGAGGCCGAGAGGCAGCGTATCGCCATAAAAATCAACGATCGTTCCCTGTACCCCCCCTTTTAAACCTGTGACCGCGTTGCTCAGGTCGTGACGAAGTTTATCGAACGGACGGGTGATATTCTGCCAGGCAATCTTGGCAGCAAGCACGGGGCGGCCAGTGGCCGGAGTCAGCCAGGCTACAAGAATTAAGACCAAGGCAGCCACTGGGATGGCAATATTAATGTCGTTCCACGATTCGGAAGAAAATGAAACATGCAATTTCTTCCAGGACAGGCGCTTTTGAACATATGTCATGCGCCCCAATAAAAGAAGGCACAGGAATGCATAAATTGCCACGATAATGACGCTGTCCCCCACCCCCGAATCGTATAGCTGGATGATAAATAAAATGATCCCGGAGGGCACGACAGCGGCGAGATAATCCCCATTGTTTGTCAGCGAATATCCGGCCAGCATGCTGATAGCCAAGAAAGCTAGCCCGGCAAAAATAACGAAAAGGATCGTATCCGGGACCGGCTGGGCAGTAATAAAGAGGGAAATGCCGTTTTCCAGCCGTCCGGACAAGCTGTACAGACGCTCCGTCCAGGCGATATTCTGATAGAAAATTCCCGCAATTACCAAAGGAATAACGGTGATGGTATACCCGAAGGCGAGCCAGAAGGTGCCAGCGGGTCTGAAACGGCTTGCACCGAGCCCCATGCCCAGGATAACCCCCAGGATGGAAAGGTATATGGCGATCTCAAGCCCCGGAGCCCAGTTGGTTGCGAACAGACGCTGGGATACCGTCAGCAAGACTAGGGTAAGGATCCCAGCCGAGGGAATGTCCCAGTAACGATCGGGCACATGTTTCATTCATTGAGTGTACAATACTTAACATAAAATCGTCAATCTCAAGGAGTGACACCGTGGAAACCATCCTGAACATTGGCCTGACTTGGAATATTTTTCTTCAAAACCTGGGCACATGGCTGAAAACGCCCATGGAAGTCTTTTCTTTCTTTGGGAGCGAATACTTTTTCCTAATCCTGCTGCCGACACTTTACTGGTGTGTGGAGGAAAATGTGGGTCTCAAAGTAGGGTTTATCCTGCTTTTGAGCACTTCAGTCAACGACAGCTTAAAATTGGCATTGCACGGACCGCGCCCTTATTGGATAAGCACAAACGTAATCAGTTATGCCAGCGAGACTTCATTCGGTGTGCCTTCGGGGCATGCCCAGATCGCCGTTGGTGTATGGGGGATGATGGCCGCCAGCCTGCGCAAGTGGTGGAGCTGGTTGATCGCAATCCTTATTATTTTCTTCATCGGCATCTCACGCCTGTACTTGGGGGTCCACTTTCCGCACGATGTAATATTGGGGTGGTTGATCGGGGTCATCGTATTCTGGCTCGTCCTACGTTACTGGAAGCCAGCAGCAGAATGGCTAAAAAAGATGAGCCTGGGCCAGCAAATTTCCGCGGCTTTCGTGGCATCGATGGTTCTTCTTTTATTTTCCCTCATTCCTTACCTGTGGTTAAAACTATCCAACTGGCAGCCACCTTCTGAATGGGCTTCATTCGCCTCCCAGGCAGTATCACTTGAAGGCGGCCTGGTCTCGGCCGGGACCTTATTCGGGCTCATGGCAGGGTTGGCCTGGTTCGACCGCCAGGGTGGGTTCAGTACCGACGGGCCGGTTTGGCAGCGCCTCCTGCGTTTTGTTGTGGGGGCAATGGGAATCCTGGTCTTCTATTTGGGGCTGGACGTGCTCTTTGGATTAATTGCCCCCGCCGGAGAAGCCTTGGCACCGTTTACCTTGCGCTATATTCGCTACACCCTGGTGGGCGCCTGGGTTTCTGGCGGAGCGCCATGGGTTTTTGTGAAATTGAAGCTGGCCAAGAAAGCGAACTGAGACTTTGCGTTTTCCCTACAAAATATCCCCAAGGTTTTTGGCTCTGATATAATGATTCCGGTATGGAAGCGAAACTAGAGCGCGGCTCTTTGCTTCATAAGCGTTACAGGATCGTGGAAATTCTCGGCCAGGGGGGCATGGGATCTGTATACCGCGCTGTGGATGAGAACCTGGGGGTGGACATAGCAGTAAAGGAAAACCTTTTCACAACCGAAGATTACGCCCGACAGTTCCGGCTGGAAGCAGTCATTCTCGCAAACCTGCGTCATGCCCATCTGCCGCGCGTCACCGATCATTTCGTGATCGCCGGACAAGGCCAGTACCTGATCATGGATTATATTGACGGGGAAGACCTGCGCGACCGAATGGAACGTACCGGCCCGATTTCCGAAGAAGATAGCATCCTGATCGGCGCGGCGATGTGCGATGCACTTCAATACCTTCATACCCGCAAACCATCCATTATTCACCGCGACCTCAAACCGGGTAACGTCCGCATCTCAAAAGACGGCCATATTTACCTGGTGGACTTTGGACTGGCGAAGCTTGTCAAAGGTAGCCAGGCCACCACAACCGGGGCGCGTGCCATGACCCCCGGGTATTCACCTCCCGAGCAATACGGCACATCCCGCACCGGTCCCCGCACAGACATTTACTCCCTTGCCGCAACACTTTACGCGGCATTGACCGGGACCATCCCGGAAGACGGCCTGGCACGCGCCATGGATAACGTCGATCTGATTCCCCTGCGTGAGCGCAACCCTAAAGTATCGCGCAAACTGGCGGCAGCGATCGAGAAAGCCATGGCGGTCCACCCGGAGGACCGGTTCCAATCTGCAGAAGAGTTTAAACAAGCATTATTGAACTCCAAAAGTAATACCCAGCGACCCGAAGGTGATATTGTGATTGCGCCGCCGCCGCAATCAGGAGACCCCGGAGAAACGGGGAAGCTCGGAAATGAAATTCCCGACGACCTGGGGAATGATGCCTCCCCCCCTCCTCCATCCAAGCCTCCCAGGAGACCCCATACCACGGGTTGGTGGGTTTTCTTTTCCTTCTTCCTATTGGCCATCGTAGCGGTACTTTCATCCATGCTCATCTTTCGGACACCCATCACGAAAGCGATCCTGGGTTTTCTGACGACATCGACACCAACATCTTTGGTCGCGTCAAACCCCGACAACCCTGGAACACTCATTCCGAGCACCCCATCGCCTCAGCCAACTCAAAGCACAGCCGCCATCCTGCAACCTTTAGCCACCGTCACAAGGACGCCTCTGCCGAGCTTCACACCCTCCCCAACTTTCGCACCCACCCTGACTCCGGAACCGACTGCAACCGTCCTGGGCGGAGGTCTCAGCCAGATCGCATATGCTTCTGATCATACCGGCGTACCGCAAATTTACCTCATGAATGCCGATGGCAGTGGCTCCAGGCAGATAACCAATGTGACCTTTGGCGCCTGCCAGCCCGCCTGGTCTCCAGATGGGGAACGCCTGGTTTTCACCTCCCCTTGTGCAAATCGCCTGGACCAATATCCGGGGGCAAATTTGTACACAATCAATGCCGATGGGAGCAACTTAACCTCTCTGGAAACAGGGGCAGACGGAAATTTCGACCCGGCCTGGAGCCCAGATGGGAAGCAGATCGCCTTCACATCCCTGCGCGATGGTTCCACCCAAATATACGTGTTAAATCTTGGCACTGAGCAGGTGACACGCCTGACCGGTTCATCGGGAGACGTGCGCCTGCCCGACCAGTCAAGCCAACCGGTATGGTCTCCCAGCGGGACGCAGATCGTCTTCACCGGTCACAACCCACTGACAGCCTCGCTGCAAATCTGGGTGATGAGCGATGCAGGTCTCGGTCAATCCTTGCTCATCCACAGGGGATCTGACCTATGGAATTTCCTTCCTGACTGGTCAACGGACGGCTTATCCATTCTTTTTAGTGAGACCCAGGGCGCCCAAGAACTGGGGTGGTTGATGCGGTTCGATACCCAGACACTTGAGGTGGTTCACCTGAGGACGGGCGCAAGCGGCACCCACGGCGATTTTTCCCCGGATGGTTCATGGGTGGTGTATGAGAGCAAAGATAGCGAGAATTTAAGCCGGTCGGATTACGATATTTATCGGGTAGAGGCGGATGGAACAGGAGCCATCGTCCGCCTGACAAACACCAGTACCATAATGGAGTTTGATCCATCCTGGCGGCCGACCAGTGCCCCTTGAAGTGAACCGTAATATTGGAAAATGCCCCGGAATTCCGGGGATTTTTTTAAGGTGTAACGGATGGGATCAGTGTAGTAGTGGGAGTCTCAGAGGGAGTCGGCGTTTCAGTGGGAGTCTCTAACGGAGTAGGAGTATAGGTTTGGGTGGGGGTAGGGGAAGCCGTCTCGGTCGGCGTTGGGGTAGGTGTGGGGGTGGGCAGACTTAAAGTCAGGTGAATGTTCTTATCAGCATAAGTGTTCCCATCCCCTTGCATATACAAGCGCAGGGTTACCAGCCCATTAGGTATGGCACTCAGGTCCCAAGTATAAACCCTAGTGGGAGTTACCACTGGAATGTTAATATTCCCATAAAGCGTTGATAGATTTCCCGAGTCGGTACCCACACCCCATTCCAACCGCCAGGACTGGAAACCACTGGTGGCATTGGCTACAATATTAATATCCAGCAGGTTCTGAGTAATTGTCTGTCCATCTTCCAAGCCGATAAACCTAAGGTCCGGGCGTGGATCGGTGGCAGTACATTTCCGATCGGGGACAAAGAATATATTATTAAATCCCATGTCCCGTGCCCATTGCTGCCCAGCCGGATCCTGAGTGATCCATTTGCGAGCCGACTCCTCGGTGACATTAATAGCCATTATTTCATCGATATAGGCGTCCGTGCATTCAGGGGAGGCTTCCAAGTTAGTCCAGGTATCCACCTGTATTTGACGCCACAGGTCCTGGTCGGCAGGCAGGGGAGGTTGACCGGGAGCAAAATATTCCTGCCGAACGCTGGGGCACCACTGGGATGGCTGGGTTCCCGATATGGTACAGATGGTTTGTTCTTCCACCCCGGCGGGACGTACGAAAGGCGAAGGGTTGCCGGAGGTGAGGCGGTCGATGGCATAGGTCATGAATTGAGCCCAGATCGGACCGGCTCCGGTAACACCAGTGGTATTAATCATCGGAGTGAAGTCGGCGTTCCCTACCCATACGCCTACTGCCAGGTCCGGGGTATACCCGAGTGTCCAGTTATCGCGGGAGTCATTCGAAGTTCCTGTCTTGACCGCCACCTGGAATGGCAGGTTGACGACTGAATTGGGGCCGAAGACCGGCAAACGGGCGTTATTATCGGAGAGGATGGAAGACATTAGAAAAGCATGCTCGGGACTAATGACCTGATCCCCAGCCGGAACCTGATATTGATAGACCACATTCCCCTGGAAATCCACGATCTTTGAGATCGCCACGGGGGGAATCCGGAGGCCGCTATTGGCGATGACAGCGTACCCGCCGGTCATCTCTAGAAGGCTGACCTCCCCTCCCCCCAAAGTGAGGGACAAGCCATAATCAGAACGGGTCAGGCTGGTAATCCCCATCCGTTCCGCCATCCCGATCAGCCCGTCCTTTTGGGGTGTGGATGGATCATCGTAAACCCCAATGAACTGGAGGGTCTTGACCGCCGGGATATTATACGAGTTCGCCAGCGCCGTGCGGACGGTGACCGGGCCATGGAATTTGTGATCAAAGTTATTCGGCACATAAGGTGGATTTGGGTCATTGGGCAAGCCGGAAGGCGGGAATTCCGAAGGCACATCCCAAATCAGGGTTGAGGGAGTCCAACCCTTTTCAAAAGCTGCCAGATATGTAAAAGGTTTGATGGACGAACCGGGCTGGCGGGTGGGACTTACCGCCATATTAATTTGGCCAGCGTTGGCATCATTGTAAAAATCAGGCGAGCCGACCATTGCGAGGATCTCACCAGTGGAAGGTTTGATCGCAACCAACGCGCCATCGGTAACATGCAAGTCTGCCAATGAAGCCACCTGGGATGTGACGGATTGCTGGGCAGCATCTTCAAGGTCGGGATCAAGGGTGGTGTAGACTGTAAAACCGGACCGGTAAATTGTTTGCGGGTCAAATTGCTGCTCAAGCAGAGTGCGGATATACTGAACCCAGTGAGGGTAACGCATGACCGTTGTTGGAGGGTTAAATGGCAGGTTCTGAACATATTGGATGGCCGCGGCTGCAGCGGGTCCATCCACACAGACCGGGTCTGGAGAGTTGCTGACATAAATACAGTGCCGTTCAGTGCTCAAGGAAAGCATTCCCATGACCACGCTTTGGAAACGAACCATGGTGACATCCCGGCTGGTATATATGTCATAGACTGAAGGCGCCTGGGGAAGTCCAGCAAGGAAGGCGGCTTCAGGGAGGGTCAATTGACTGGCGGTCTTGCCGAAATAGGTTTCGGCAGCAGCTTCCACGCCATAAGACAAGTTCCCGTAATAAATTTCATTCAGGTAGAGTTCCAGGATTTCATCCTTGGTGTAACGGCGCTCGATTTCCGAGGACAGGATGGCTTCGCGTACTTTTCGCAAATATGTCCTTTGACTGCGTTCTTCAGGTGTTAAGAGCAAGGCACGCGCCAATTGCTGGGTTATCGTGGATGCGCCTGAAATGGTCTCGCCGCTGGTAATGTTTTGCCAGAATGCGCGCAAAATGGCAAGCGGGTCGAACCCACCGTGCGTGTAGAAATCCTTGTCTTCGGTTGATATCGTGGCTGCCACCAGGAGAGGAGATATTTCATTCAATGGGACGTAGGTACGCCGACCGGCGTTCGGGTCGTTAATTTCGTAAAGAATATCCCCGTTTCGGTCAAGGATGCGGGTTGTTTCGAATTGGGAAGCCCGCTGCCTTAAATCGCTAACGCTGGGGAGGGTGGATGCAATGGAATAATATTCATACATGCCAACGGCGGTCATGATCAGCCCCAAGGCTACGATGATAAAAATACCGATGATCAATCCCCGCAGCAGGCAACCTCCAGTTTTCGATCGGTTGAAACGGTGACCCACAAGGCCAGCAGGCGGACTGGGAATCGTCTTAGGCCGGCGGGCTGGTGTAGTAGGGGTATGCTCGTACGCAGCCTGCCTGACGTGGGTAGCCCCCATGTCGATCTCCTCGACATGGCGCGGCAAAGGCATGCCGTTCTCATCCACCGCGGGGTGGCGGATGGGACGAGTTCCGCTGCTGGGAGTAAATTCTTCAGCAGGCGGTTCGGCTTGGGTTTCACCTTCCGGGTCCACCAAACGGTGGAATTTATCGCTAGGTTCTTCTTTTTTAGGCATAATCTTTGCAGTATTAGAATTATTCTAGCACAAAACCTTTGACCCCCGCTCGAAACGACCGTATACTTGCCAAATGCGCGACTGGAATCTCGGCCCCGGTGACCCCCTTGCACTAATCCTGGCCGCAGACTATCGCTTTTGCACCCCCGACTACAGCAACGATCATATCTGGGAACTTGAAACCGGCAGCGGCGATCCACCGGCACTTGCCCTGTATACCACTTACGGACTGCGTGCCCGCCGGATGCGCATCTTTCCGCGTTTCACAATAGGAAGCCAGGCTGTCTCCGACCCGGCGGCGTTTTTCCTTTCCCCCCGCCTGCAACGTTTTTTTCCCAATTACCTCAGCCTCGATTTTTCCCCATTCGCCAATCTCGAAGTGACAGCTGAATACTGGGTACCCGAGTCTCACGCAACTGCGGGACGCGTTACTGTAACCAACAAGAGCGGGGCGGTCCAGAACCTTCTGCTGGAACTGTGCGCACAACTTACCCCCCTGGAAGGACAGAGCTTCGCACCTCTCTCCCAGCAATCGGTTAATATCCTGTCGGGTCATTGCGCGGACCTGGCACCGGTCATCTTCCTGACCGGTGGTCCGCAACCCGGACCCGGGCCATATCCGTCGCTCGCTCTAAACCTGGCGATGTCGAGCGGAGGCACCCGCACACTCACCTGGGCACAAGCTGCCCTCGGTACGCCAACGGAAAGCTTCGAACGTGCGCGCAGTATTGCAGCCCGAGCCTGGGAGGCAGAACGCGCAAGAATCGAAATGGTCAACGTCTCTCAAACCATCGATATTCGTACCGGTGACCCGGACTGGGATGCGGCTTTTGCATTAAGCCAGAAGACCGCTTTCGGGCTAGTCTTCGGCCCAAGCAGGCATCTTCCCAATCCAAGCTTTGTACTCACCCGCAAGCCGGACCAGGGATATTCGCCACGTGGAGATGGGAGTGATTATGGTCCTTTGTGGAGCGGCCAATCGATCATCGAGGCTGCCTGGTTAGCAAGCGAGCTTCCAGGATCCCCCGGACTGGCTGCAGGTCTGGTGCGCAACTTTCTTGCCGGGCAGCCCGAAACCGGAGCCATAGACGGAAAACCCGGCCTGGCAGGTCAACGCGGGCACTGGCTGGCTACCCCTCTCCTGGCGACCCTCACCTGGCAGGCATTTCAATTGACGCAAGACCTGGGGTTTCTGCGGGAAGTCCAGCCAGGCCTGGAAGCTTTTATTATCTGCTGGTTTGGCAAGGCACACGACCGGGATGAAGACGGCTTTCCAGAATGGGACCTTCCCCTGCAATCCGGACTCGAAGACAATCCAGCCTACAACATCTGGCAGGCTGAGAGCCAGGGGGCAGATATCTCAACCTACGAAAGCCCTGCTTTAACGTCAATGCTGTGCAGGGAATCCAGCGTCCTTTCTTTGATCGCCGAAGCGCTCAATCAACCAGACAAACGCAAAAAATGGGAAAAATATGCCGAAAGGTTTTCCCAACTGACCGAAGAATGCTGGGATCCAAATGAGTGCCATTACCGCTTTCGGGACCGTAATACGCATCTAAGCCCAGGAGGGAAACCGGTTATTACCCGGCGGGTACCCGGAACTTTCGTGCTCGGGCGAAGATTCAAACAACCTGTCCGACTAGTGGTCAGGCTTGACCTGGCAGGGGCTGCCACGCGCCACCCCGAAGTAAACATTAGCGGGCAGAGCAGCGAAACCACCCAAACCGAACACTTGATGCGAAAAGATTTCCAGTGGGGAGCGGGGTTGGCGGTTGCCACCACTCGTTTCGTGTACACGAACCTGGCTGAAATTGTCATCAATGGGCTGGAAAAGCGCGACCGGATCTCAGTTTCGGTCATGGATTTTTCCAACGAAGATGTGTCTCTATTCCTGCCGCTGTGGGCTGGCATTCCCGACGGAAAACGGGCTGCCGACCTGGTCAACGGAAGGATTCTCGCACCTGACCATTTTGGTGGAATGTTTGGGATCCCGGAATGCGAACCGCCGGTTCGAATGGGGAGTGAAGGAAATGCAAGTTCCGAAAAGGCAGCCACCTCCCAGCCCCACCAACCTGGTTACACTTGCAGCGCTGTCCATATGCCCTGGAACGCATTGATAGGTGAAGGTCTATTGAGGTATGGCCTGAGAGAGGAGGCTGTAGATTTAACTACCCGGCTGATGGCGGCGGTCATCAATAATCTCAAGCAAGAACATGCTTTTGCACACGCCTATAACTTTACCAGCGGGGCTGCAATCGGGGAAAGGAATTCCCTGGATGGCCTTGCACCGCTGGGACTGTTCCTGGGCACCCTGGGAGTCCGGATCGAAACGAGCGCAGAGAATCCCGGTTCCAGCCTCCGGGTTGTTTTGAGCGGGAAGAACCCATTTCCCTGGCCAGTTACGGTAAAATATAGGGGTCTGACCATTACCCGTCACGCTGACGTGACGGAGGTCACGTTTCCAGATGGACAGACGGTTAAGCTGGATGACCCGGTCGAAGCGGTAGTTTCCGCAGGTCAAGTTAAGCCACTGGACACCGGGTAGGAGGCTGGCATGGATAGTTCCCCCATTCGATTTCTAATGACTGCAATCGTCCAGGAACAGGACGTGGACCTGGCGACACGTGCCCTGGGTGCCCTGAGTGTGCCTGTGTTTCATCTGGCAAGCACCGGCGGGTTCCTTGGGCGGCGAAACGCGACCTTGCTAGTTGGGCTGCCACAGGGTAAAGAGGAAGAAGTGCGTGTTGCCCTGCAAAAATCATGCCGCCAGAGGGTGGAATATCTCGCCATCCCGCTGGAGGGCTCTCCATTACCGCTGCCGACACCGGTGCCGGTGACAGTGGGCGGGGCGACGGTCTTTACCATCCCGGTTGAAAAGTTCGAGGAGTTCTAGGCTTCGTCCTTTGCGAAGCCAAGGAGTGGCGCCATGAAAATGATAATTGCCATCCTTCGGGATGTGGATTCTGACCCGGTAACCCGTGTTTTGACAGACGGACATTTCCGGGTTACGCGGATTGCTTCCACAGGCGGTATTTTACGACGGGGGGTGACCACCCTGCTGGTGGGTGTGGATGATGAGAAAGTTGGTTCAGCCATCCAGGTATTAAAAGATACCTGCTGCCCAGCCCCAGAAGGAGAAAAGAGAGCCACCATCTTTGTGGTACCGGTGGAGAAATTCGAGCAGATCTGAGAAATTTCCGGAAGGTATTATTTAATCGGAGGTTTCCAATAAGATAATGGAAACCTCCGATTATTTTAGAAAGCAGGCAGGATAATCAACCCCTTCCTGGACATCATCCAATAATAAAATTATCGATCAGCCTGGTTTTTCCCATATAAACTGCCATAGAGATTAGTGCTTTACCGCTTACTTTATCCAACTCTTCCAGCGAATCATAATCAGCACAAGAGACATACTGTAATTTTGCCAGCGGCTCAGAGGCAACCGTTTCATTCACAAAAGCGCGAAGTTTTTCAGCGTTGCGTTCCCCAGAATCATAAGCCGATTTAGCCGTCCCAAGGGCACGGTACAGAACAGTCGCTGCCTTTCGCTCTTCAGGGTTTAGATACGTGTTCCTGCTGGACATTGCCAGCCCATCCGCCTCGCGCCGGGTGGGGCAAACAATGATTTCAATGGGAAAATTCAGATCCCTGGTCATACGGCGCACTACGACAGCCTGCTGGGCGTCCTTCTGACCGAAGTAGGCCTTATCAGGTCTGACCGCATTAAAAAGCTTGGCAACCACAGTTGTCACCCCGCGGAAATGCCCAGGACGGACGTCCCCCTCCAACCGGTGAGTCAATGCCTCCACCTGCACCCAGGTCTGGAACCCGGACGGATACATGACCTCCACCGTGGGCGTCCAGACCAGGTCAACCCCGGCAGCCTCGAGCAAGGCAAGGTCACGCGGCAGGTCGCGCGGGTATTTTGCCAGGTCTTCGTTCGGTCCAAACTGGGTAGGGTTGACGAAGATGCTTACGATCACGCTGTCGCATTCAGCCCTGGCAGCCTCCACAAGGGATATATGACCTGCGTGCATGAACCCCATGGTCGGCACAAACCCACTCGAGCCGGACAGAAGGCGGCGTTCAACTCTCAGGTCGGCAAGAGCAGTCACAATTTTCATAATTCTCCAACCAGCCATCTTGACAATTGTCTGAACCTCAGTACACTAATCATAACCAATGATTATTCCACTGTAAAGGAGTATAAAACATTCCCGCTTTAAACCGCGTTCAACTGATAGGCCGGCTAGGCAAGGACCCTGAAACCCGCTCAACCCAAACAGGTAAGAAGGTAGCCACCTTCAGCGTGGCTGTCAGCCAGCGCTGGAAGTCAGCGGAAGGGGAAAACAAAGAATCCACTGAATGGGTCAACGTGGAGTCCTGGGGACGGTTGGGCGAAGTCTGCCAACAATATCTGCATAAAGGAAGTTTGATCTATCTCGAAGGCCGGCTGAAGACCGACAAATACGATGACAAGGGCGGCGAGACAAAATATTTTACCAAGGTGGTAGCTCTGTCCATGCAGATGCTGGACCGCAAGCCAGAGGAAGAACAGGTCGCGACTATCGAAGAAACGCCTGGCGATTACGAAGCATAACTCGATTTGTCATTTAAATAAAAAACGGCGCGCTTCGAAGGTGAGGCGCGCTGTTATATTTTAATATCCAATTTACAGACTTGAGCGGATGTGAACGATGTCACCATCTTTCACAACATATTCCTTCCCTTCGAGTCGAAGTTTCCCTTTTGTCTTGGCTTCGTTCATCCCTCCCAACTCGACCAAGTCCTGGCAGGATATCACCTCTGCACGCACGAAGCCATGTGCCAGGTCGGTATGGATTTCTCCGGCTGCTTCCACCGCAGTGGCTTTGCGCCTGGTGGTCCAGGCCCGGACTTCATCCTCTCCCACGGTGAAAAAGGACTGCTGATCAAGCAAGTCATAGGAAATGCTGATCATGCGGTTGAGTGAAAGTTCGGTGATGCCGTATTCCGACATGAAGATTGCTGCATCTGCAAGCGGCAACTGGGCAATCTCCATTTCCAGCTTGCCCTGCAAGGCGACCACTTTGGAAGGAGTTTGGACCTTGGGCTCTGCCTGTCCCTCCCCCAGGTTGAGCAGCACAAGCAAAGGTTTTCGAGTCAGCAGGCCAAAGCCTGACAGGAATTTCTCTTCCTCTGCAGAAATTTCCACACCTACCAGGGGCGTCTCGGTGGAAAGAGTTTCATGCAGGCGAGTGAACAAAGCTGTTTGACGCTCATTGATCACCTTATCGGTTCCCCCTTTCTTGCGTTCTTCCACCAATCGTTCCAGTTTACGCTCGACAGCAATCAAGTCATTTAGGATGAGCTCTCCATCCATGGCGATAATGTCGCGAGCCGGGTCCACGGACCCGGATGGATGAGGCACATTCCCATCCTCAAAACAGCGGACGACATGAATCAATCCATCCATTTGTGACAACTGGTTGAGGAGCTGACCTGAGATCCCAGATTTTGCTACACCGCTATCCAACCCAGCAATGTCAGCGTAAGTGACTTTGGCATAGATGGTCTTCTTTGGTTTGAACATGGCCGAGAGGGTGTCCACACGCGGGTCGGGGACATCCACGACTGCGGTATGGACTTCGATCCGTCCCGCCGAGGCAGTGGTGGGAGCATTGCCACGTGTCAAGGCATTAAATAGCGTGGTTTTTCCTGATTGGGGGAAGCCAATAATTCCAAGTTTCATCTGTTCCTGTTGTTGTGGTAAAATTTGGGCGCTGGCCGGAGTGGCGGAACTGGCAGACGCGCACGACTCAAACTCGTGTTCCCTGACGGGATTGTGGGTTCAAGTCCCACCTTCGGCATTATATCAAGAAAAGAACTCTTTGTCGGGGAGTAGCGCCCGCATATGCGGGGCAGGCAATCGTCAACACGGAGGAAACTCCCGGTTACCTGTGCGCAATCAAGCGTTCGCGAGACCGCCATACAGGTGGTCTCGCTTTTTTTATGTTACCTGGATTGCCCGGCACCCTTTATTAACGAATAAAACTGGCGTGACTGCTTTTTCTGGATTATTATAGATTTGTTTTCAATTAAAGTTTCGAGGAGAGACCTATGCCCGGTATAAATGATATTCTGGCAGTGGTGTTGGGAGGTGGGCGAGGTACGCGGCTCTTTCCTTTGACCAAATTACGGTCCAAGCCAGCGGTACCCATCGCTGGAAAATACCGCCTAATCGATATCCCCATCAGCAACTGCATCAACTCGGGGATCTACCGGATCGATGTGCTGACCCAATTCAACTCTCATTCCCTGCACCGCCACATCAACCAGACGTACAATTTCGATCAATTCCACACAGGGTTCGTGGAAATCTTGGCAGCCGAACAGACGCTCGAATCCGCAGACTGGTACCAGGGCACAGCCGATGCCCTCCGCAAACAGATCTTCCAGATCCGTTCAGCACGGGCCAAATATGTTCTCATCCTGGCTGGAGATCATCTCTACCGCATGGATTACGCCCCAATGGCCAAATTCCATTGGGAGCATAATGCAGACATAACAGTAGCAGTCCAACCGGTCATCCAGGAAGAAGCCTCCCGCCTTGGAATCCTGAAACGCGGTAATGACGGGCGGATCAGCGATTTCACCGAAAAGCCCAAGGACCCGGCTATACTGGCGAAGTTTGCCAGCCGTACAGACAAGCAGCGTCCCTTCCTCGGATCGATGGGTATTTATTTCTTTAATACCGAAGCCTTAATCGAACTGTTGCGCGATAATCCACATTTTGACGATTTTGGCGGCGACATTATTCCCTTCGCCATACATAACTGTTCAGTATATGGTTATGATTTCGACGGTTATTGGCGGGATATTGGGACAATCCGGTCTTTCTACGAGGCCAACCTTGACCTGACCCATCAAGACCCGCCTTTTAACTTCTTTGACAATGAGCGCCCAGTTTACACCCACTCCCGCTTCCTGCCGGGTTCCGTCATCGAAGACAGCCTGCTGAAAGACGTGCTGTTGGCAGACGGTTGCCAGATCCATCAGACGGAGATCACCCATTCGGTCATCGGTGTGCGCAGCGTCATCGGGGCAGGGACAAAAATCAAAGACAGTGTCTTGATGGGCGCGGACTATTACGTGGATGATTCTGATACGGATCGGGGAAAACCTCCCATCGGGATAGGGCCGAGCTGTCTCATCGAAGGCGCCATCATAGACAAGAACGCCCGACTTGGGTCAAATATAATCATCCACCCCTTCCCTCTCGGGACCGAGATAACGAATGAAAATTGGGTCGTCCAGGATGGAATTGTTGTCATCCCCAAGAATGTTGTTCTGGCAAACGGCACGAAAATCGGACCTGCTTCCTGACCACTCCCTGGAATCTATCATCCCTCAATTGGAGATAATTCTCAATGAATAATAAGACGCACCAGGATAACACTGACTCCACTAAATCTGAACCCTGGCATGCACTCACATCAGAAGAAGTCCTCGAGCATTTAAAAGTCCGCGAGAATGGTCTTTCTGACTCCGAGGCAACAGAGCGGATGGCACAGTACGGCCCCAACCAGCTCACTGAGGCACCCCGTCCCGGGTTCCTGCGCCTGCTCTGGGAGCAATTCAATAATTTCATAGTAATGCTTCTCATTGTGGCTTCCATCGTGTCCGCCCTTCTGGGCGAATGGGTGGATGCCTCGGCCATCATCGCGATTGTCCTGCTAAATGCCATCCTGGGGATTGTCCAGGAAAGGAGAGCCGAGGAAGCATTGGCGGCTCTCAAGAAACTGGCTGCCCCCGAGGCACACGTCCTGAGGGGAGGACACCGAATCACCATTTCTTCCAGGGACCTGGTCCCGGGAGACATCGTGTTCCTGGAGGCTGGCAACCACGTGCCAGCGGACATGCGTCTTTTGGAAGTAGCCAACCTGCGGGTAGACGAGGCGGCTTTAACCGGCGAGTCGAACACAGTTCATAAGAATGCCGCCATGAAATTGGAGGCAAATATCCCTCTGGGAGATCGCAAGAATACAGTATTCATGGGTACGATGGTCGCCTACGGGCGTGGACACGGCGTGGTCATCGCCACCGGCATGCGAACCCAGCTAGGACTTATCGCAAAAATGCTCGAAGGAGTGGACCAAGAAGAGACGCCCCTGCAGAAACGTCTGGATCAGCTCGGCAAGACACTCGGCTGGGGGGCGCTGGCAGTCTGTGCGATCGTCTTCGTCGTGGCCGTGATCGAAAATACAGATCTAGGGATCCTGACAGCCGCGGGTGGCGGCGTTCTGGCATACCTTAATTCGGCCAAAACACAACTGGTCGAATTCTTTATTGTGGCTGTCAGCCTAGCAATTGCAGCCGTACCTGAAGGTCTCCCAGCCGTGGTTACCATCAGCCTGGCGCTGGGTATGCGGGAAATGATCCGGCGTCACGCACTCATCCGACGTCTCTCTTCTGTTGAAACGCTGGGCTCAGCCACTGTCATTTGCTCCGATAAAACCGGTACGCTTACACAGAATGAAATGACCGTCACCAGGGTCTGGGTGGATGGACTTTTCGTTAGCGTGACAGGTTCAGGCTATTCCCGGAGGGGCGATTTCCAAGTGGGCAACAAACCGGTTGACCTGCGCACTTATCCGGGCGTGGAGACGGCGCTTTGGCTGGGAGCGCTCAATAATGATTCCCAGTTGGAAACCGTGGAAGGTGATGACCAATCTTACCGGATTGTCGGGGATCCGACCGAAGGTTCCCTGTTGATCGCGGCAGCCAAGGCAGACGCGACCCATATGGAATTGCACCAGGCTTACCCACGGCAGGACGAGGTACCTTTCGACTCTGAACGAAAACGGATGGTTACCATCCATGATATCCGCGAGCCCCGGTCAAATGATGTGTCCCCCTTCACAGATAATAAACTAAAGGGCTGGGACGTGATCGCCGTCAAGGGAGCACCTGACCTAGTACTGGACCTGTGCACGTCCTATCAAACTGTCGATGATAAATCCAATCCGATGAGCGAAACCATCCGCCAGCGTATCCGCGACGCCAACGATTCGATGACCCAGGATGCCTTGCGCGTGCTGGCGCTGGCGTATCGTGTGGTTAAGGAAGCTCCCAAAGCTGATTCCGTGGCTGTGGATGAACTGGAAAAGGACCTGGTATTCATTGGGATGGTGGGGATGATCGATCCGCCCCGTGAGGAAGTCAAACCCGCCATGCTAAAAGCTGCCAATGCCGGGATCCGCACGGTAATGATCACGGGCGATTATCCGAACACAGCCCGGGCCGTGGCCGAGGAAATAGGCCTGATGAACCCCGGTCACCGGGTGCTGACCGGCGCAGACCTTGACCTGATGAGCGACGATGTCCTGAAAAGCGAAATCGAACAGGTTGATGTGTTCGCCAGGGTCTCCCCCGAACATAAAATGCGGATCGTGGATGCCCTGCAAGCCAACGGAGAAGTGGTGGCAATGACCGGAGATGGTGTCAATGACGCTCCAGCCATCAAGCGCGCCAATATCGGCGTGGCAATGGGTATCACCGGCACAGACGTAGCCAAGGAAACAGCCGACATGGTTCTGACCGACGATAACTACGTCAGCATCGTGGATGCGGTGGAACAAGGACGGGTGATCTACAGCAACATTCGCAAATTTGTCTACTATCTGCTGTCGTGCAACATTGCGGAAATCCTGATCATTTTCCTGGGGACATTGATCACGAAAAACTCGCCGCTGACAGCCATCCAGTTGCTCTGGCTGAACCTAGTCACCGACGGAGCTCCGGCGCTGGCACTCGGAACCGAAAAGGGTGACCCCGATATCATGTCACAGCCGCCCCGTCCGCCCAAGGAACCCATCATCAATCGGTTCATGCAGGTCGGTATCCTCACGCAGACCATAGCTATTGCCACCGTGTCCCTGGCAGCCTACTTTATCGGGTTGAAATTGTTTCCAGCCCACGTGGAAGCAGCAGAGACAATGGCTTTTGTGACCCTCTCGGCGTCCGAGTTATTCCGAGCCTTCACCTCCCGTTCCGAGCGCTATCCCATCCTAAAGATCGGCGTCTTCAAGAACCGGAATATGAACCTTGCTTTCCTCTCGTCGATGGCATTGCTGCTGGGAGTGGTTTACATCCCAGGATTGAACAACGTCTTCAATACCGTGGAGCTTGGCTGGGAGCAGTGGGAAATCATCCTGCCACTGCTGCTTATCCCATCGGTCATTGCTGAAATCGTCAAGTACTTCGCTTCCAAAAAGAAATAACCCAAACCGAGTAACAAAACATGGGCGACACAAATGTGCCGCCCGTGTTTTTGGTTTCAAGTATTGAAATTAACCGGCCTTGAGTCCAACCACCTGATGAATGATGGTCAGCAACACGCGCAAGTTGGGGATGGAGGAAGCCGGGGCGCTAGCGCCACTGAACCAACCTCCTTCTTTTCGGGAGACCTTTAATACCCCACGATTGATGGCAACTTCCTTCACCTCGGTCCAGGGATAGGTCTTGCGGCTGATCGTAATTCCCTCTTTGCTGATCGCGACCGGTCCCGAGACGATGGATTGCCCGGAGTTGTACTGGTCCGCGGCAAGCTGATACAGGCGCGGGTAGATACTCTCGTCGATCAAGCGGGCAAATTCCTCAACTTTATAAATTGAATCGGACAAGACCAAACGCAAGTTTAGGCGATCGTACAAAGTGTAGACATGGGTCGTGCCGGTGTAAATGCCATTGGTATAATGGCGGGTTATAGCAGAGCGCATTGAGACCACGTTTTCCCAGTTCCAGACCTGGAGGCCTTTCCGGTCGAAATATGCAAACCCGCGCTCGTAAACCACTACGCCCTTTTTCCAGTTGACATATGCCCCCCATCCTGGCAGCAGGCCAAATGCAGCCAGGATAAACGCGATCAGCAGGGGGATGGGCAGCTTGTCGTCGATCATGGCTGGTCCATTCTGCTCGGAGGCCAGGTAGGCAATATATAACCCATTAAGTAAAACCAACCCCGCCGCGGCAAGCAGACCCAGGCAAACGACCAGGTTGCCCACACGGTTCCATTTTTTTACCGGGAAGAAAGCTTGCGGCGCTCCCAAACCGGTTGCGGAAATAAACTGTCGGGGGATTTGAAGATCATTCATGGAACCCTCATAACAAAAGACCGGGCAAGGAAAGCCCGGTCAGACAGTATTATACCGGCGGAAGGTTACGCTTGATGATGGAATACATCCCGAGCGCTTTGACCGCCCCTTCCACCACGCAGGTGGTTGGGTTATCGACCATATAGGCGGGGATGCCGAGGGCTTTGGTGAGCAATTTATCGGTCCCGCGCAGCAACGCTCCCCCACCACATAGAGCCACTCCCCGGTCAATGATGTCAGACACCAATTCAGGGGGCGTCTTTTCGAGCACGCGCCGGCAGGTTTCAATGACTTGTTTGAGAGGTTCCTGGAGAGCTTCAACCACTTCGCCGGTCGTCAGGGTAACCGGGCGCGGCAAGCCGCTCACCTGATCCTGCCCCTGGACTTCCAGGCTTTCTTCTTTGTCTTGTGGTATGGCAGCGCCGATCTTGATCTTCAATTGCTCCGCGGTAGACGGACCGATTATAACCCCGTACTTTCTGCGTACATACGCTACGATGGCTTCGTCGAGCAGGGTGCCGCCTGAACGCATTGTTTCTGCAGCAACAATGCCATACATCGAAATGACCGCAGCCTGAGTAACCCCGCCGCCCAGGCAAATGACCATGTTGCCGGAAGGCGAGCCGATGGGAAGGTCCACCCCCAGGGCGGCTGCCAAAGGTTGCTGGATAAGATAGGCATCGCGGCTGCCCGCCTGGAGGACGGCCTCATGCACGGCACGCGATTCAACACTGGTAACGCCGTATGGAACGGTGATCATCACACGCGGGCGGAAGACGCGCATGGGGCCACTGACCCGGCGGATCAGATGATGCAGGAGAGCTTCAGTGATCTCATAATCAGCGACCACGCCGTTTTGAAGGGGACTGGCAACCTCGATGGTTTCATCCGAGACGCGTCCCTGCATTCCGGCCGCTTCCAGCCCCAGGGCAACGATCTTTTGCTCCTGGATGACGATGGCGACAATGGTCGGTTCATCAATCAAAATACCGCTGCCATCGGCAATCCGAGTCTGGATCGTACCAAGGTCAATCCCAAGGTCTTTGGAAAAGGAGAACGCGTTAGGCATCGCTAAGTCTCGATCCGGGTCAATCAGAAATCCGAGGAGGTTTTGCAGGATTGTGACGGTAACGCTTGACCGCATCCAGGCGCAGGTTTGATTTGCGGAGCGCGGCTTCCATTTTCAGGAAGGAATCCGTATCGGCAGGAACACCCCTTGCAAGGATCTCTTCGGCACGTTTGCGAGCAGCTTCAGCACGGGCAACGTCGATCTCTTCCACATTTTCAGCTGCATCAGCCAGGACGGTAACAATATCGGGCTGGACTTCAGCAATGCCGCCCGCCACGGTGAAGACTTCCTCTTTCCCGCCGCTACGCACTTTAATGATCCCAATTTTGAGGGTGGTCAGCAAAGGGGCATGATGAGGCAGGATACCCATCTCGCCGTCAGTTCCAGGAAGGACGACAATGTCAGCATCCCCGGCGAAGACCATGCGGTCCTGGGAAACGATTTCACAACGAATGGGCATAAGTTTTCTTTTTCACGTATTCAGGTTGACAGGTAAGCGAGACAGCACGTTTTCAGTTGACAATGCTATATTGCCGGCTGTCAAATTAAGAACCGTTAAGAACCTTGTTCCAACTGCTCAGCCTTCTCGCGCACATCTTCGATTGTACCAGCCATCATGAATGCCTGTTCGGGCAAGTCATCACACTTGCCGTCGAGAATCTCGCGGAAGCCGCGCACCGTCTCTTTGATGGGTACGTATTTTCCGGAGGTTCCGGTAAACACTTCCGCCACGAAGAAAGGCTGGGAGAAGAAACGCTCGATCTTGCGGGCACGCGAGACAACTTGCTTGTCGTCTTCGCTCAATTCATCAATGCCAAGAATGGCGATGATATCCTGCAAATCCTTGTAACGCTGGAGGATGCGCTGGCATTCGCGAGCAGTATTGTAATGGTCCGCACCGACGATATTCGGGTCGAGGATGCGGCTGGTGGAAGCCAAAGGATCCACAGCAGGATAGATGCCTTTTTCAACAATGGAGCGTTCGAGGGCGATGGTGGCATCCAGGTGGGTAAAGGTGGCCACAGGCGCCGGGTCCGAATAATCATCTGCCGGCACATAGACCGCCTGCATCGAAGTAATGGAACCATGGCGGGTGGAGGTGATGCGTTCCTGCAATTCGCCCATCTCGGTCGCCAGGGTGGGCTGGTAGCCCACAGCAGAGGGCATACGACCCAGGAGAGCCGATACTTCCGAACCGGACATCGTGAAGCGGAAGATGTTATCAATGAACAGGAGCACGTCACGACCTTGGTCACGGAAATACTCTGCCATGGATAGGGCCGTAAGCGCCACGCGCAGGCGGACACCAGGCGGTTCGTTCATCTGGCCGAATACCATGACCGTATCCTTCATGACGCCCGACTCGAGCATTTCGCGGTAGAGCTGCGTTCCTTCACGACTGCGTTCACCGACCCCGGCAAAGACCGAGTTACCCTGGTGGACCGTGGCAACCGAGCGGATAAGCTCCTGGATGACAATCGTCTTGCCCACGCCGGCGCCGCCAAAGATACCCGTCTTGCCACCCTTGGTGAAGGGGGCGATCAGGTCAATGACCTTGATACCGGTCTCGAAAATTTCTGTACGGGTGGACTGCTCGGAGAAGAGGGGAGCCGGACGGTGAATTGGGTAGCATTCGTCAGCATCGACCGGACCCTTTTCGTCCACTGGTAGACCCAAGACGTTAAAGATGCGACCAAGGGTGCAGGCCCCCACCGGAACTAGGATTGGGTCACCAGTTGCATAGGCAAAGAGCCCGCGCCGCAACCCGTCCGTGGTATCCATCGAAACACAACGCACTTTATCCTTACCCAGATGCTTTTCCACTTCCAGCACCAATTTGCCACCATTGTCACGGGGGACTTCAAGAGCTTCAAAAATGTTGGGGAGTTCACCCTTGGGGAACTCCACATCGACCACACTTCCCTGAATCTGGATCACCCGGCCTGTTGCTTTCGCCATTTGCTTCCTCCGATAATTTATTCCTGGGCCATCGCCTTGGCCAATGCTTCGGCACCACCGGCGATATCCAGAAGATCATTAGTAATGGTTTGCTGTCGAGCCTTGTTGTATTGCAGCTGCAGCCCGCCCACCAGTTCGAGGGCGTTTTCAGTTGCGTTACTCATGGCCACCATACGGGCGGCATGTTCCGACGCCAGAGACTCCAGGATGGCCTGGTAAACCTGCAATGCGGTAAAGCGCGGGATGATCTCGTCCAATATTTCGCGCTCTGCTGGTTCATAAATGTACGCGGCAGTCAGGTGTTTTTGTTCGTATGTTTCCACCTGCCCATCCTCATCGCTTACTTCCAAGGGCAGAAGTTTTTTCACCTGCGTCACCTGCCTGGCCATATTTATGAAATCAGTATAGACCAGGTAAACCTCGTCCACATCGCCCTTTAAAAATTCTTCCACTGCCATGCGGCCGATAGCCGAGACATCTGCAAAAGATGGCGCAGCCGGAAGGCTGCTGAACTCGGCAATCACCTGCTTACGCCGCCGGATCAACAAATCGCGTCCTTTACGGCCGACGGCTATGAAGCGCACCGGGACGGTGAAGGCACCAAATTGCTGAGTGACACAACGGATGACGTTGGTATTGTACGCGCCTGCCAATCCCCGGTCACCGCTGATGACCAGCACCAGCAAGTTGCGGACCCGAGGGCGATGTGTTAAAAGTGGATGCAGGTTTTCACGCCCCGGCTGGCGGGCGATATGGGTAAGCACCTGCCAGGCCTTGGAGGAATAGGCACGTGTGGCTGAGACAGCAGCCATGGCCTTGCGCACCTTGCTGGCGGAGACCGCTTCAAGGGCACGCGTGACCTGCGAGATATTCTTGACACTGCGGATTCGCATCCGCATTTCGCGGGCAGAAGCCATACTTTTTCTTTATCCTATTGCCAGGTGTCCTGGAAGGCTACCAGTGCCTCGCGCAGGCTTTTTTCGTTATCGTCTGTAATGCGGTTATTGACCGCGATGCTCCTGGCAAGCGTGGGATGAGAGTTGGAAAGATAGCGCATCAATTCCACCTCCCACGTTCTCATCTTTTCAATCGGCACATTATCAGCATAACCGTTGGTACCGGCAAAGAGGATAATGACCTGGTGTTCAAGGGACATAGGTTCGTACTGGGGCTGCTTGAGGATTTCCTGCATGCGCTGGCCGCGGGTCAGTTGAGACTGAGTGGCCTTGTCCAGGTCGGAAGACATCAGCGCAAAAGCCGCCAGTTCGCGATAGGAAGCCATGTCCATGCGGAGCTTGCCAGCCACCTGGCGCATGGCTTTCTGCTGGGCAGAACCGCCGACGCGTGAGACCGAAATGCCCACGTCCACTGCCGGGCGGATACCGGCATTGAACAGGTTGTTGACCAGGTAGATCTGCCCGTCGGTGATGGAGATGACGTTGGTGGGGATGTAGGCTGAAACGTCGCCCAGCAGAGTCTCGATGATCGGCAACGCTGTCAGGGAGCCACCTGAACCTGCCAGTTTTACGAGTTTGTAGTTTTCGGCATCCTGCATGGCTTTGCGAGCCAACTCGGCATCGTGCTGAGAACGGGGTCCGGAGTATAGGTGCCCATCCACGGCATCCTTTTCCAGGGCATGGACGGCTTCGAAATCATTCCTGACGATGACGTATTTGGTCGCCAGGCGGGAGGCACGTTCGAGCAAGCGGGAATGGAGGTAAAAAATATCGCCCGGGTAAGCTTCGCGCCCAGGTGGGCGGCGGAGGAGCAGCGAAACCTGGCGATAAGCCCAGGCATGCTTGGATAGATCATCATAGATGACCAGGGCGTCGCGCCCGGTCTCCATAAATTCCTCGCCGATGGCGCACCCGGCATAAGGGGCAATATACTGCAGGGATGCAGATTCATCGGCGGCGGCGATGACGACAATGGTGTGTTCCATAGCGCCATTACGTTCGAGCAGGGCCACGGTGCGGGCTACGGCAGCTTTTTTCTGCCCGATGGCGACATAAATGCAGGTGAGGTCTTTTCCCTTTTGATTGATGATCGTGTCTATTGCCAGGGCGGTCTTGCCGGTCTGGCGGTCGCCGATGATCAGTTCACGCTGGCCGCGGCCGATGGGGATCATCGAGTCGATGGCCTTGATGCCGGTCTGGACGGGGGTATCCACATCCTGGCGCTGCACCACACCCGGGGCGATGCGTTCGATGGGGCGGAAACCGGTGGAAAGGATGGGACCTTTGCCGTCGACGGGTCGCCAAGGACATTAACCACCCGTCCGATCAAGCCGTCGCCGACAGGGACGGAGGCGATGCGCCCGGTAGCCCGGACGGTCATGCCCTCGGATATCCCGGAGTAGTCGCCCATGATGATGACCCCGACAGCGTCCTGTTCCAAGTTAAAGGCAACACCCATGACACCGCTGGCAAATTGAACCAACTCCTGAGATTTGACATTCGCCAGGCCGGAGACGCGAGCAATGCCATCGCCAGCCTCCAGCACAGTACCGATATCGGCTACGCCATATTTGGGTTGGAAGGAATCAATCTGTCGCTGTAAATCGCTGGAAATCTGTTTTGCGAGGTCTGCCATTTAGCCTCCAGGCCAATAAATATTGAATTTTAAGTCAAACAAAGTAATTTACGCACGACTGCCCGGATGAAAAGCGCGTATCCGGGCACGCCGAAACATCTGACAACCTGGGAAGAGCCATTGCCCGGTCCCGCCGTTAAAAATCCTGGGCGGGCGATCGCTTTGTGAAAGCCGGTCCAAACCGGGCGGGCTAATGATACCTGAAAGCACGGGCATTGTCTAGTTTTCCCACGAAATGGAGGAAGAAATATAGATGCACAGGTTTAGGAAGGGGAAAAAGGAAGAAGCGAAGGGATGGGGGATACCGACCCGGCATGATCTGAAAAGCATTGGAATCCGATCAGCAGATGGTCGGGTAAGGAGCAAGGACTTGCCGGACTCCACGAATAAAAGTCACTTTTTATCATGTTAAGAACGAATACCTCGCTCATATGTATTTTATAGAGTTGACTGAAAAAAACGCGGAATTCTCCCTTCCCAAAACCTTCACGATCTCCATTATAGAAACTTTGTTCTGATTCGTCAAGACATCCAGGTATGGCGTTTGAAAAACAACCGGCAATGATTTCGGACCGTGGTGAGTTGCCTGCAGGATGGATATGTCCTATACTGGGGGTTGATGAATACAGCCATGACAACCTATACCATCAGCCCCTCTGACCTGACCTTTGCGTGGGATGGGTGCAAACGGTGCTTTTACCTCAAGGTAAAACACAATATTGGTTACCGGGGTCCGTTTCCGGGAATGTTTGGAAAAATGGGCGACCTGACCAGTAATTTTTACCTGGGCAAGCCGTCCAGCGAAATATCCCCCGACCTGCCGGCGGGTATGGTAACCCTCAGGGAAAAGTGGGTCAAGTCCGCGCCAATCAGCTTTCAAGATACTTCGTCGCAATGTACCATCAGGGGTCGTTTCGATGCAATCCTGACTTTTGAAGACGGCACCTACGGAATCATCGATTACAAAACATCGGATGCATCGGAAGAAAAAGCCGCCTTTTACAGCCGGCAATTATCAGCTTACGCTTACGCACTGGAAAACCCAGCACCGGGAGCGTTATCCCTCGCGCCCATCACCCGTCTCGGTTTGTTCATTATTACGCCAGAGCGCTTTGAAAAACTGCCGGGCGGGGAAACCGGCTTTGTGACCAGAACAACCTGGATGGAAATCCCCCGCAATGATGCGACCTTCCTGGCGTTGCTAAGAGAAATTATTGCCTTGCTGGACAGCCCGACCCCGCCAGAACCGGGAGAAGATTGTGGATTATGCAATTACAGGAGGGATTACCACGAGGCGGGTATTTTGGACTGAATAATTCAAACGCTTGTCCTTGCTGAATGTGAAGGATCCCCATTCATTGGGAAGACCCAGAATTAAATCAAAAGACTCCACTTTGGTGGAGTCTTTTGTGTCGGGGCGCCGGGAATTGAACCCGGGACCTCTTGCACCCCATGCAAGCGCGCTAGCCGGACTGCGCCACGCCCCGTCAGGCAGGCGGTATTATAGTCGCGATTGAGTTTTCTGGCAATGAAAGGGCTGCGAATGTTTTCGCGGTACAATACCGCCGATGACCGAACCCAGGCATCTTCCAGAATCAACCCGAATCAGCGTCCTGACTGCGGCTGTCCTGCTTGCGTTTGCCTTGACGCGTGTGCTCAATGCGACACCATTATTTTCCATGGTCCTTCCGGTGGGAAGTTTCAGGCTAACGCTCGCATTCAACCTGAATACCGTTATCGTCCTGCTGAGTGCAGGGGTAACTGCAACCGGCATGGACTGGCTGCTGCGCACGCATCCAGAGTTGAAGGAAGGGGGGACTCGCGAGCACTGGCTGCTCCCCACCCTGACGGTGCTTGTGATCGGAATCGCGCTTTACACCCTGCCTAACACTCCCATCTGGTGGCTCGGGTTTGGACTTGGCGCGGCCATTTTCCTGGTGGTTGCCCTAGCCGAATATGTTGTGGTGGACCCAAACGACGCACGCTACCAGGTGGCAGCCGCCATCCTGACCGTGATCGCATTTGTCATTTTCCTCATCCTGGCAACTGCACTTAAAGCTGTCAATGCGCGCCTAGTGATGGTAGTCCCGGCGCTTTTCGTGGCTGGCGGGCTGGCTGCACTGCGCACCCTGCACCTGCGTCTCAACCAAAGCTGGGAAATCACCTGGGCGGCAGGGATCGGTTTGGTGGCAGTCCAGTTCGGCGCAGCCATGCATTACCTACCCCTGTCACCGGTCCAATTTGGGCTGGCGCTGCTGGCGCCGTTGTACGCGCTGACCGTGCTGGCCGTCAGTCTTATGGAGGGAAACTCCTTTCACCGGGCGTTTGTAGAGCCTACGGTCATGCTCGCATTATTCTGGGGGATGGCATTCTGGTTTCGATAAATGGGAAAAAAACTGATCCTGACGCGCAAAGCCTGGCAGGCGATGCGCCGGCACGTTAACCGCTGCGCACCTTTGGAAGCCTGTGGATTTTTAAGTGGAAAGAACGAGCAAATGGCGGATCGTTCGCAAGGCATTCCGAATGCAGAACGAAGCCCGGTACGCTACCGTATGGAACCGCACGCACAATGGCGTGCGTTTCAGCGCATGGAAGCTGCCGGGTTGGAGTTGATCGGAATTTATCATTCCCATCCGAACGGTTCCGACCACCCTTCGCCGACGGATATCGCCGAGAGTATGTACCCGGTGATACAGGTCATCTGGTTCCAGGAAAACCATAAATGGCGAGCGCGCGGTTTTATAATCGAGAACAATAAAGCAGTCGAAATCCCGGTTGAAATAAAAATATCAGAGTGACGTTCCCTCCTTTTGCGTGTTACTGCTTCTGAATGGATGGATTGTTCATGATCGATGAGAATATTTGGACAGCCAATGATTTGAATTTACAGGTTTACCTTGAACCGTATTCATTAATGCAGAAGTCTTCGCGACCTGGAGGTACCTGTCATGCAAGCACTGATTGATGCCGGCCTCCTGGTGGCGTCATATATTATTGGCTCAATCCCATTCGGTTTGATCGTTGTTAAATTGATGAGCGGTAAAGATATCCGCACCATCGCCAGCGGGCGGACTGGCGGTACGAACGCCATGCGTGCAGCCGGGCTATGGGCGGGGCTGCTCACCGCAGTATTTGATGTCCTGAAGGCTGCCTCAACGGTCTGGATGGCCCAGGTGGTGACAGCGAATGTGTGGATCCATATGCTGGCTCCCATCGCGGCCGTCATTGGACACAACTTTTCCTTGTTTCTGATCGTGCGCGACAAGGAGGGACACATCCGTCTGGGGGGAGGTGCAGGCGGTGCGGCTGCCGGCGGAGGTGCATTTGGATTGTGGCCTCCGATCGCTATGATCCTGATCCCCCTTGGTCTCCTGATCTGGTACGTAACCGGTTATGCTTCTGTGACCACTCTAAGCATAGGAGTGTTGACAATCATAATTTTTGGGGTGCGCGCACTACTGGCGCAGGGTCCCTGGGAATACGTGATATATGGTATTTTGGTTGAAATCCTAATGTTGTGGGCCCTGCGGCCAAATCTTAAGCGCCTGAGGGAAGGGACTGAACGCCGCCATGGTCTGCCGATCAAGCTTGAGCAATTAAAGCGGGAGCGCAGCCAAAAAAGCGGTGGGAAAACCTCTTAAGAAACCCATTAACCGGAAATGAACGGGGATAAATTATTAATAAAAATACCGCCGCACTTTTCGGTTGCGGCGGTATTTTTATTCCTTGGCAGCGTCCCTGGCTTGTTTTTCTTCCAGGTAAAGTGAGCGTAAATTCCGGCGATGAAGTTCCTCGGCAAGTCCCCCCAAATAGACCCGGCTCTTGCCGCACGATTCGATATTGTTTTCATCCATAAAATCTTCGGGAGCGCGGCGGCGCACTGCCATCCGAGCCACCTTGCGGATATTGGTCAGGTAGGTCAGGTTTTCCTTGACGGCTGCATCAATTTCACCGCGCAGGATGATGTCCCCATGGCCCTGGATGATGTTCTCGAGACCCATGCGCCCAATTTTCTTAATCGAGGCGGTGATGTCTTCAGTGTTGCCGTCCACCACATATGGCAAGGGCATGAAGGAATCCCCGGCAAAGAGGACGCGGTCCTCTTCGACCAGGACTGCAATCCCGTCGGAGCTATGACCGGGTGCAGGCATGATGGACAGGTTTTTCTTGCCGACCCGCAGGTTCAATGTGCCCTCACTAAAGGTCAACTGAGGTAATACTATTTTAACCTGCCGGAAGGTTTGGTTCTGCTTACGGGCATTTTCGAGGGCGGGGATACCGCGCTCGATCAGCAGGTCACGGCACAGGGAATGGGCGATGATTGTTGCGCCAGGAAAGAAGCAATTGCCCCAGGTATGATCAGCATGGTAGTGGGTATTTATAATGTAGCGAACCTGGACCCCGAGCTCGTGCTCCACGTAGTCGCGCATGGCCAGGGTCTCTTCGGGAAGAGCCAAGGTGTCGATCACCAAAGCCCATTGTGGTCCAACCACCACGCCCGCTGTTACCTGAGCATACACTTCACTTTGAAACCAGTAGACATTTTCAGAAACGCGTTCGCGATGCATAGAAAACCTCAAATATAAGATGCTTGAATCTAGCACAAATGAGGGGCAAAAGTCAAGAAAAAGTGGATTTTGGGTGGATATTGCCAGGCCGCACACCGGTGAATGTTTTTTATTCAAATTCCTTGACCGGAATCAGATCCTTGTGATAAACTTCACGTGTTAGATAATCCAAAGAAAGGAGGCGCACTTAATGGTTCAAAGCAATCAAATCACCTATGCACGTGTCTACTCCGCTGCTCCCAGCGGTCAGACCGTACCTTCGCGGAGTGCGCCTGTTGCCTGATAAGATACACGCAGTGTATTACGGCCACGGACATTCCCTGCCCGTGGCCTTTTTCTTTCCCAAGGCGGTCATGGGCAAACTCATGACCGTTTTTTATTTTCTAAGATTGGCTATTAAAAGGAATACTAATGATGGAAACAATTTCTCTCCCGCACACTTCCTCCATACAGGGATTGACCTTCCGGCGCTTCCAGGGGGAAGCGGATTACCCGACCATGGCAGACCTGATCGCAGTCTGCAAAGTTAAGGACGGCGTGGAACGCAGCACGGACGTAGACGATGTGGCCCGCACCTACCGCCACCTAATAAACTGTGATCCCAAAACCGACATGCTGTTCGCCGAAGTGGACGGCAGGGTAATCGCTTATGGGCGCATCTGGTGGGAAACCCTCCTGGATGGCATTCTGCTTTACCACCCATTCGGTTTCCTGCACCCGGACTGGCGCGGCAAAGGCATTGGCAGCGCAATGTTCGAGGCTGCTGAGCAAAGGGCACACGAGATTGCCGAGGCTCACCCGAAAAGCACAGCAAAGTTCCTTCAGGTCGAACCGCAGGACACGGAAAAAGACCTTATTTCGTTACTGGAGAGGCGCGGATACAAACCCGCCCGATATGAAACCCACATGGTGCGCGACCTGGGTGAACCTTTTCCGGAGGCACCCATGCCTGCAGGTCTGGAAGTTCGACCGGTCAAGCCAGAAGATATCCACCCGATCTTTGACGCCAGCAATGAAGCCTTCCGCGACCATTGGGGTACCCGCGACTTGAGCGAGGACGAGTTCAAAATGCATCAGGAAAGCCCGGAATTCCAACCCAACCTGTGGAAAGCAGCCTGGGATGGCGACCAGATGGCCAGCGTGATCCATAATTTTATCGACCACAAAGAGAACCGTGAGTACCAGCGCCAGCGCGGCTATACCGAAGGGATCTGCACCCGCCGTCCGTGGCGCAAATTGGGACTGGCGCGCTCCTTACTGGTCCAGAGCATGCAGATGTTCAAGGAGATGGGCCTGACCGAAACCGCCCTTAGTGTGGATTCTGAGAACATTTCAGGCGCTTTACGGCTTTACAAAGGTGTTGGCTACCGACAAGTCATGCAGCAGATTTATTATAGGAAGGCGATGGAGTAAAATAGGTCACCAACCAATCCACAACCGTCCTGATCCATCCAAAGGAGATTGATATGCAAATACGCTGTACTTACTGCCAGACCATGTTCGCCATCAGCCGCGAGGAAATGCTCGCCGGCCTGGAACATATGGAAGAAAACAAGCAAATCTACTACGACGCACACTGCCCAAATTGCCGCCGTGCCAACCGGGTGGAACGCGTCCGAATGGAACGCGCCTTCCCCGACTGGAAGGATGCCATCAAGACCATGTCGAAGGAATCGGCGAAATTAGAGGCTGCGGTCGAAAAACCTGCCGCAGGCAGCGGAGCAGTAAAGGCTGCAGAAGCGCCGAAGGGGTCCAACAAACACGAGAATAAGCACACGCCCAAGGCGAACGCGGTGACGGCTGCAACCACCAAATCCGGAGTAAAGGCACCATCCTCCAAGGGAAAGACGGCAGGAACGAAGAAGAAATGAGGGTGCGGGCAGTCTTCGTTGACTTTGGCGGGGTCATCATGCGTACTGAAGATAAAGGTCCGCGCAGCCGCCTGGCCGAACGCCTGGGAATGACGTCCCGCGACCTGGAAAAAATCTTTTTCGAAAGCGATTCCAGCCTGAAAGCTTCCCGGGGAGAGATCCTGGAAGACGACCACCGGGAAGCAGTGGCAAAGGCATTGGGTGCAAGCCGCATGGAAGGTGAGAAGATCTTTGCGGAATTCTTTTCCGGTGACCGGTGGGATGTTGCCCTGCTCGATTTCCTGCGCTCCCTGCGCCCGGAACGAAAGGTGGGCCTCATCAGCAATGCGTGGTCAGGTCTAAGGGCGATCATCATCGGGCAGAATTTCGGGGATGTGTTCGACGAAATGATCATCTCTGCCGAAGTAGGCCTGGTTAAGCCGGACGCGCGCATCTACCGCCTGGCACTCGAAAAACTGGACGTGCAACCCGCAGAGTCGGTTTTCGTGGACGATATGCTTATCAACGTGGAAGCGGCGCGTTCGGTCGGTTTGAACGCCATCCAGTTCACCCAGCATGAAAAAACGCTGGAAGAGTTGAAGCAATTTCTAAATAATACAGGGTGACCTTCCGCCTGTGGGGGGAATGGTCACATCACAGGACAAACATGAACATCAATCTAAATAATCGCCCGATCCTGCGGAACCTGGGAGAAGAGCTTATCCTCTGCCGATCCATGGGTGCTGACGCGGATGCGCTGGCGGAATTTAATTCCCGCATCCACAGCGACGAAGGCTTTGACAAACCAGACCTGCGCGTGGCTGAGTGGACGCGTGACCTGGTTGCCCGCCCCCATCCCACCTTTCACGAAGACGACTGTACCCTGGTCGTTGAAGCTGCCACAGGAAAAATCGTCTCCTCGATGAACCTTATCCCGCAGACGTGGGCTTATGAAGGCATCCCGTTCGGAGTGGGGCGCCCGGAAATTGTAGGGACGCTACCCGAGTATCGCAACCGAGGCATGGTGCGCGCCCAATTCGAAGAAGTCCATAAATGGAGCGCACAGCGGGGTGACCTTGTCCAGGGTATTACCGGCATCCCGTTCTACTACCGTCTTTTCGGTTATGAAATGGCGTTGGAACTGGCGGGCGGGCGCACGGGTTATGAACCCCAGCTCCCAAAGCTGAAAGATGGCGAGAGGGAACCATTCACAATCCGACCAGCAACCGTGGAAGATATCCCTTTCCTAATGGATACCTATGCGCATGGTTGCGGCGGCAGGCTGATCACTTGTGTTCGTACCGAAGCCAATTGGCGCTACGAACTTTCAGGGATGGGCGAACACAATGGGGAACGACTCGAATTCCGCATCCTCGAGCGTCCCGGTACGAATGTACCGGCAGGTTATTTCACCCACCCATGGTACGACTGGGATACTGGCTTGGCTGCCTTCCACTACGAGCTCAAGCCGGGTGTTTCCTGGCTGGAAGCGACGCCGACTGTGGCGCGTTATTTATGGGAGACCGGTGAGACTTACTCGCAGCGGGACGGAAAACCAGCAGCCCGCAGCACATTCACCTTCTGGTTCGGGAGCAAGCATCCCGCCTACGATATTTTTCGAGAACGGTTGCCGCGGCTGCGCGACCCATACGCCTGGTACATCCGGGTCCCCGACCTGCCAGCTTTTTTGCGCCGAATCGCTCCCGCGCTGGAGCGGCACATCGCCGAGTCAACGATTGTCGGCTACACGGGCGAGACAAAGATCAGTTTTTATCGCTCAGGATTGCGACTGGTGCTGGATGAAGGCAGGCTCATGACCATCGAACCCTGGAGACCCTGTCACGAGGACCAGGGCAAGGCAGCCTTCCCAGACCTGAGCTTTCTGCAACTGGTCTTCGGTTACCGATCCTATGAAGAACTGGAGCAATCCTACGCCGATTGCTCTTACAAGGATGATGAGACGAGAGTGTTATTAAGCGCCCTCTTTCCCAAGAAAGCTTCGTCGGTAATGTTTATAAACTAAATACTATTCTGCGGGCCAACCCCGCCTGGCAATAAAAATGAAAACTTTTCTTCACTCCACTATTAACCAGTTCCGCCTGCTCAACCGGCCTGCGCGGTTGTTCCTGGTGGCGCTGTTCCTGGACGGGCTGCTCTTTGCAGGCTGGAATTTGTTCTTCAACCTGTACATCATCGACGCCGGGTATAGTCGTGATTTCCTTGGGCTGGCGAATGCCGCCCCAAGCCTCACCGCGCTCCTGCTTGGCGTCCCGATGGGACTGCTCTCCGACCGGATGGGCCGTAAGAAGGCGATGATGATCGGTTTTGCAATGGCGAACCTGGGGATCATCACCATGATCCTGGGTCGTTCCGAAGGGATCATCCTGGCAGGCGCCCTTATCCTGGGTGCAACTTCCCAGCTGTACGTTCTCAGCCAGGCTCCCTTCATGATGAAGGCCTCCGATGATAAGAGCCGAGACATATTATTCAGCCTTAGTTATGGAATGTTCCCTCTGGCAAGCACGGCCGGCAATTTCCTGGCGGGATACCTCCCGGGATTGTTCACGCGCTTGTTCCATCTTTCGACCAGTATTACAGCTTATCAAGCCGTGCTATTCTTCAGTGTGATGACCAGTTTCCTGGTCCTGGTGCCGATCGCTTTCATCCATGAACCAAAAAAGGTCGTGACAGGAGAAATAACCGGACCCATAAGACCCAGGAATTCGATCTGGAAGGTTTTGCTCCGCCCTCTGACCTTGAAATTGGCCATTCCCAACCTGGTGATCGGACTGGGAGCCGCCACCCTGGTGCCCTACTTCAACGTCTTTTACGCTGAGAAGTTTAAAATGGGGACGCTCCGCTGGGGATCCTGTTCAGCCTCGGTTCCCTGCTGACCGGCATCGGGTGCATCATCGGGCCGCGGCTGGTGGGCAACCTGGGAGGCAAGGTGCGGACGGTAGTCCTAGGACAGGGAGCCAGCCTGGTCTTTCTGCTTCTTATCGGGTTCTCTCCCTGGCCATGGTTGTCCATGATTGGATTTTTGGCACGCGGCGCGCTGATGAACATGGTGGCCCCGCTTTTCGACGCCTTCGCCCTGGAACAGAGCCATGAGTCAGAGCACGGAGCGATAAACAGCATCCGCAACGTGGCCTGGAACGTTGGCTGGACGGTGGGACCCTATATATCCGGGATTATCCAGCAGCGCTATGGGTTTTCACCGTTGTTCGTGAGCACGGCAATTTTGTACGGCCTAGGCATCAGCCTGACGTGGATCTTTTTCCGTCCGCATACGATTGAAGAGCCGCTGCCTGTTCCTGTTATTGAAGAAGCCGTTTGAGAATAAAAAGTCCGGCAAATCAAAACAGCCGGACTTTTTGTATACCCAATAGCCGGATAAGGCCAATTCCAAGTTGAAAGCTTATCCATTTATTAGAGTACATAGATTTTCATTAACCTCCCGGCTCGTCCAGTTGACCAAAAGGTGAATAAGTCTTATATTCTGACAGCCCTACAAGGTAAAGTTAAAACTTGTCGTTTTGCAATGCAATTCTTACCAGGAGATTAGTTATGTTTCATGGTGGTAGTTGGGGGGCATACATGCGCTCGGGTGACGAAAAGCCCAAGGTAACCAGGGCGCTCTTATTACGCGTGCTCAATTATGCCAAACCTTACTGGTCCCAGATCACGGGCATGCTGGTGATGATCCTGTTAAGCACAGGACTTTCCCTGGTGACCCCCTTGATCTTCAGGCAGATGATCGATAAAGTATTGCCGTCAAAAGACCTGCACCAATTGCTGCTGCTGGCGATCGCATTGTTATTCGTCCCGATTCTCAATGGAGGGATTTCAGTCGTACAGCGGCGATTAAATGCACAAGTCGGGGAAGGCGTTATCTACGACCTGCGCGTGGCGCTCTTCAGTAAATTACAGCGGATGAGCCTGCGTTTCTTCACCAACACCAAGGTGGGCGAGATGATGAGCCGCCTCAACAACGACGTGGTGGGTGCCCAGAACGCCATCAGCAACACCATCGTCGATATCATCACCAACATCATCGAGGCAATTGCCCTTCTGGCAGTTATGCTCACGCTCGAATGGAAACTGACCCTCGTCAGTGTGCTCATCCTGCCCCTGTTCATCCTAGCAACACAGAGGCTCGGAGGGGTCCTGCGCGATCTGGCCCGCAAGCAGATGGAGGCCAACGCACGGATGAACGCCCATATGAATGAGACCCTCAACATTGGGGGTGCGCTGCTGGTCAAACTTTTTGGGCGCGCCAATGAGGAAACGGGGCGTTTCCGCCAGCGCGCCGCCAGCGTCCGTAACATGGGCATCGACCGGGCCGTGGTCGGTTCCACCTTCTTTATGATTCTCGGTCTAGTCGGAGCGGTGGGCACAGCCCTGGTCTATGGCCTGGGCGGACTGTACGTCATCCAGGGCACTTTCACGGTGGGTACCATCGTCGCATTCGGCTCTTACCTTGGTCAGTTATATGGAACGCTGCAAGGCCTGGCCAGCGCCCCGGTGGATTTCTCCACCTCCATGGTCAGTTTCGAACGGGTCTTCGAAGTAATCGACCTACCCACAGATATCCCCGAAAAAGAAAACGCGCTGGTCCTGAAGGATGCAAAGGGCAATCTCGAGTTCGAGAATATCACCTTTAATTACAGCGTGGACGAAACAAAATTGTTAAAGGATGTCAAACGCTATGGACGGATGGAGGACGTAACCGCAGTCCTATCTTCAGCAGAGAGTATTGCGAAAGGGGACGGAAAAGAAAAGGTTGAAGAACCAGCTTCCCCCGAAGAAGAGTCAGACGGGACCTCCCAGGCGCGCGACGTGGCTCTGGAAGGGATTTCCTTTAAAGCCTCTTCAGGACAACTGGTGGCGCTGGTCGGACCTTCCGGTGCGGGGAAGACAACGGTCACTTATCTCATCCCGCGCCTGTATGACCCCAGCAGTGGAATCATCCGCATCGACGGTATCGACGTCAAAGAAATCACGCTCGACTCGCTGGCAGCGGCGATCGGCATGGTAACGCAGGAGAACTACCTGTTCCACGACACGATTCGGACCAACCTGATCTACGCCAAACCAGCGGCAACACAAAGCGAAATTGAAGCTGCAGCAAAAGCAGCCAATATCCATCAGTTCATCATGGACTTGCCAGATCGTTACGATACGATCGTGGGCGAGCGCGGCTACAGGTTAAGCGGTGGCGAAAAACAACGGATTGCCCTGGCGCGCGTGATCCTCAAGGACCCGCGCATCCTGGTCCTCGACGAAGCCACCAGCCATCTTGACAGCGAATCCGAGTCCCTAATCCAGGAAGCGCTGAAGCGCGTCATGGCGGGCAGGACGAGCATCGTCATCGCCCACCGCCTTTCCACGATCCTGGCCGCGGACCTGATCCTGGTAATGGATCGCGGGCGGATCGTCGAGCGCGGCACCCACGAGCAGTTGCTACAGATGAACGGGGTTTATTGCCAATTGTATGAGACGCAATTCAAGCGGGAAATAGTGTGAGGTACCATATCTATTACCCCCCTTTAGAAACCCCTGGAAGAATCCACTTTTCTCAAAGGAAAGATATTTTATCCGTGCAGCCTGGCGATCACCAGAATGAAGGCGAAAACAATCCCGGAACCAGCCAGCCCGGTCAGGATACTTGAATACCACTTCCCGTGCCATGGATATTTCCTGGTAAGCAAATAAATGATGCCTGCCAGCATGAGCCCAACGGTACCGGTTATGAACAAAAAAATTCCGGCGATATCGTACCCAGATTGGTGGAGCTGCCCCAGGTACCAGCCATAGCACATCAGGATGACGGGCGCAACAACAACCGGCAGTGCCTTATATATTTTTATAATTGACCCTTCGGAAATGGATTTCGGGGAGTATACACCCATAATTTCCCGCATCGATTTAACATTTGGATGCCTGTAAAAAATTGCTTCGGGCACGTTCCTGCCTCGCAAGGACATCAAAGAATTTTATGAACGTTTTGGGCAGGGCAGTCCGATATTTCCATCCGCGTTTTTCTGTGGTTTAATACTTGCATGGGCACCCTTTATCTCGTTGCCACCCCGATCGGGAACCTGGAAGATATAAGCCCGCGGGCCATACGGACTCTGCGCGAAGTTGGCCTCATTGCAGCAGAAGATACGCGCGTTTCCCGCAAGCTGCTGACGCACTTCGGCCTGCACACTCCTCTCACCAGCTACTTCGAACACAACAAGCTGACCAAGCTGGACACCATCCTGGCAGCCTTGAACGCTGGCGACGTGGCACTGATCTCGGACGCCGGCACTCCGGCAATCAATGATCCCGGGTACGAACTAGTACGGGCCGCACTAGAAGCAGGGCACACTGTCTGTCCCATCCCGGGACCGTCCGCACCGCTGGCTGCGCTGGCTGCCTCGGGCCTCCCCACAGACTCGTTCCTTTATCTTGGGTACCTGCCGCGCAAGCTATCCGAACGGAAGGTATTATTTCAGCAGGTGGAAAACCTGCCCTACACCCTGTTATTCCTAGAGTCCCCGCACCGGCTCCTGGCATCCTTGAAAGACCTTGAAACCTCCCTCGGCAATCGACCCATCGCGGTGGCACGCGAACTGACCAAGATCCATGAGCAGATTTGGCGTGGAAAGCTCCAGGAGGCGACGGAATTTTTTTCCCGTAACGAACCACGCGGCGAATTTACGCTGGTGGTGGCAGGAAAAACGAAACGGGGGGTGGAAAAATGGCCGGAAGACAAGGTGAACATTGCAATCAAGTTCGGCCTTAAACTGGGAGAGAGCCCGTCCGTGCTGGCGAAGCGGGTGGCTCGGGAGAGCGGCTGGGAAAGGAAAGAGTTGTATAACCTCATCACAGCAATACAGGGATAACCTTGATCGACATGCCAGTCTTTCTGTGCATTTCCCGGTTCACACATCAAAATGAAAATCATTGGATCAATATATTAAATCTGAAATTATCAAAAGAATGAGGACTACGCCATGAACCTTGATGACCTTGATTTTATTCACAAGCTCGACAGGCAGGAGATGCTCGGCGAGATAGATACCCTCCCATCCCAATTGAAAAAAGCGTGGGACCTGGGGCAAGCCCTGCCTCTTCCCGAATTCAAAGGCCTGCGCCAGGTGATCATCCCCGGCATGGGAGGATCAGCAATCGGCGCGGACCTACTAGCAGCACTCGTCGCACCCGAATGCAAGATCCCGGTCATTGTGCAGCGCGACTACGGGCTGCCCGGGTGGGCAAACGGGCCGGAAACCCTGGTGATCGCCAGTTCCCACTCCGGGAACACCGAAGAGACTCTCGAAGCGTATACGGCAGCACTCGAAAACAAGTGCAGCCTGATGGCAATTGCCACAGGTGGAAAGCTGGCAGAGCGCTGCGAACAGGGAAATGTCCCCCTGTGGATATTCGAACACAAGGGGCAGCCGCGCGCCGCGGTGGGCTTTTCATTCGGGCTGCTGCTGGCAGTCTTCACACGCCTGGGGTTAATAGCCGACCCGGCAAATGACCTGGAAGAAGCAGTTGCAGCCATGAAAAAACAGCAGGAGACCCTGCGGGTTGGCATCGCGGTGACGCAAAACCCTGCAAAGCAGCTGGCAGGACAATTGATGGAGCGCTGGGTCAACGTCTACGGCTCAGGGAGCCTGGCTCCGGTGGCACGCCGCTGGAAGACCCAGATCAACGAAATCGCCAAGGCGGGGGCAGGCTTTGAATATCTGCCGGAAGCCGACCACAACGCGCTGGCTGCCCTGCTCAACCCGGCAGATATCCTGGCGCGCACTGTAACCTTGTTCCTACACGCCCCATCCGACCACCCGCGCAATGCCCTGCGGCTGGATCTCACCCGCCACGGCTTCACAGTCGAGGGGTTGACCACGGATGTTTATGAGGCTTCTGGCAGGTCGCGAATGGCTCACATGTGGACCGCCCTGCATTTTGGAGATTACACGTCCTATTACCTGGCGATGGCATACGGCAGCGATCCAACCCCTGTGGAGGCCCTGGAAAACTTTAAAGCTGCCATGCGTGCAACCGGGTAGATTTAACACAATTAATCTGCATTTTGAGCAATATAAATAAACATCGCCCCGATGAATTCACCGGGGTGATGTTGCGTTTTGTTCCAAGCCTCAAACACAAAAGATCAGCGAGTTGCAACCAGCAGGGAGAGAAGCCCTGCCACCGCCCCCAACCCGAACCCTGCAACAATATCGGACAAATAATGAACACCCATGGCAACGCGTGCCAATGCAACTAAAGGTGCCCATATGCAAATGACCACTGCGAGCCACCCAGGTCCCAGCCCGAGGGCGAGCACAGCAATCAGGATCACGCGGGCAGCGTGCCCGGACGGGAAGGAATGCGGATCAGTTTTACGGTAAACCCCTCCCCAGTCCCCCTCCGGACGCCGACGGCGGATGGTGAACTTGATGGCCAGCACGATAACTGCAAGGGCAATGATAGAAATGAGCACTGTCAGCGCCCAAGGGCGCCAGAAGGAGTTGCCAAACCACCAGAGCAGCGCCAGCCCAGCCCACCAAAACCACGAATCACCGGAATGCGCCAGAACAATCGCGGCGCTGCGAAGTACCCCAGAACGCTCGGCCACCCGCATCCGTGCGGACAGACGAGCATCCAGTTCCAGAATACTCTTCCAGGTCACTTTTCAGTTGTCTTTCTGGTGGGAACTTTCTTTTTGAGCGGAGCCGGCTTTTCCGCAATCACCTCAGATTCCGGAAGGCTGGTTTTCTTCCTGGCAGACCTGGATTTTCTCCCGGTCAACTTCAGGCGATTCGCCAGATCGGCGCGCATAATCTCAAGCTGGTGGGGTTTATCCACATCCATACCCACTTCCGCGTAAGGGCAGACAACAGCCCTGCCAGTGATATTCATGCGCTTCATGACCCTGGTTTCCGCATCCTGGAGACTCAACCTTCCGGTCAGCAACATTAAAGCCGTGGTGTATCCGATCAGGGCGGCCTGCTTGAGGGGATTCTTGCGCGAATTGGTGATCTTCTCCCACATTTCGGTATCATCATTAACGATAAGGCTGATCCGCCCGGCATTCAAATCACCACCGCAAACTTCCATGTCACTCAGTTTCGTCCAGGTCCGTTTGGAACCAGGAAAGCGCTTCTCCATCACCTGGCGCTGGATGACGTTGTAGACAATGTCCACCTTTTCATCGAGGGCGGTTTTTATCACCCAGTCCACCATTTCACCGGTGATGGCGGGAATATCGGAGGACACAATCAGCACGTATTCGGCCTTGTCATTGACCTCGAGGACCTTCTGGGCACCGGCTTGCAAGTTCTCCACCATCTTGCCCTGATTGGAGACGAAGTACATCTTCTTGGCAGACTTTAGGCCGCTCTTATCGGTCAGGCCGACAATGATGACATTATCGACATTGCTGGATTCAGAGAGGGCATCCAGAACCCACTGGACCATCGGCTTGCCGGCCACATCCACCATTGCCTTGGGATGACCTTGGGTGGCATCATACAATGGCTCCTCCGGGAGCGGAATCCCCCCGCGGTTACGATTGCGTCCATAATTTCTCCTTGAAATTAATTATTTGGCGGGCCTGACTGGAATGCATTTAAATTGAAGCCAGCCACCTTTAGACGAGCATTGGAAACGCCTAATTCAATTCCTGCAGAGACGGCTCGAAACCAAGTTTCGTCAGCATTTCCTCATATTCGACACGTGTCAGAGCACGGCCCTTGCCCGAGACGGCGATCAACGCGGCTTCCATCATGTTCGTCCCGAACGAACGCCCGTCCAGAATTGGAGTGGTGGTGACCAGGGTTTTCACCCCGCACTTGCGGAATAATTCCACATCCTGGGGTGTGGTCGTGTTGGTAACCACCACCTTGCCTTTCATATCATCCGGCATATAGCGCTTGATGTAATGGCAATCGCCTGCGATCACCACGCCCCACTGGAACCACTGCGGATACTTTGGCTTGCGCTCTTCCTGTTTTTCACCGGTGGGGTAGACCCATTCGAACGGCAGCCGTCCTGCCAGGGGCATCAGAACCGACGCAAGGCTCTTGAGCTGCTTCTCGTTATGGAGAGCGATCGGGATGCCCAGGGAGAACATAAAATCGCCGAAGGTGCATTCATAACCGGCCTGCACAAAACCGTGCGCCAGCCCCCAGCGGTCGGCTCCGGTCATGACAAACGCCTTTTTGCCGCCATTTTTCCGCACATAATCACCGAGTTTGGCTTCCACAAATGGTGCAGCTTTCGTCTCCAATGTATTCTTCAGGCCGGTACCATCCACCACGGGGGTTTGTTTTATGAAACGCACCATCTTTTCAACCGAAAAAAGGCGGTACCATTTATCATCCACCATCAGGCCCAGGTCCGCACCGCCAACCCCAAAGGCATCCACTTTTCCGTCGAGTTCCTGGTATTTACGCGCGGCTGCCTCCATATCCCCGTCGGTGCCAATGCGTTCGATGCTGACATCCTCGCCCAACAGGTTGACGGTGACGGCTTTGTCGCGCTTGGATGAGCCAATACTGATGCTGACTGCACGTTTCATAAATTAAGCCTCCTGAGGAATTTGCGTGAGGGAGTATACACCCAACCAATTTATCTGGAAATAGCGCTTTTTTTCTCAAGGATTTTTTCGGTTGGTGATTAATCAAAAGTAATCAAGAGCGGAGCCCGCTGATTATCGAGCACTTGATATCATTATTCTCCAAGAGATGAAACCCCCGCCCTCCCATGCAGAGGCGGCTATTTTGCCAGGGGAGGCGTGCACTCTGCGGATAAAATGATGAGATCACAATCGAACCGTTTATCACAGCCCTTGACACCAAAATTCCAGGGGAAGCTGGAGTAAAATTTGAAGGGAGGAGAACCCTGACATGACCTTGCGCCGGAGCACACTTGCACTCCTTGTTCTCTACGCCCTCCTGACCATATATCCCATTGCCAGCATCGCCGCCGGGGCAGTGCCTTCCATGTTTATCACCCCGGTTACAACGCTGGCCGGATTTCTCATTCGCCCTCCTGCATGCGGGACAGCGCGAGGGGTGGGGGCGCGCCCTGCGCCTGCTGGCGCTGGTATTCGGGGTGAGTCTGCTTTTCGAAAGCGTGGGCGTTGCGACCGGGCTGGTGTACGGACCCTACCATTACACCGATAAACTCGGCCCGCTCTTCCTCGGCCTGGTGCCGTACCTCATCCCGGTGGCGTGGTTCATGATGAGTTACCCCTCTTTCGTCATTGCAGACCGGCTTATCCCGGCCGGCTGGAGGCGCTGGCAAAGAATCCTGGCTGTGGCAGCAGTGGGCGGCGTAGTGATGACCGCCTGGGACCTGGTGATGGATCCGATCATGGTTGCCAGCGGACATTGGGTCTGGGACGTCAACGGAGCCTATCACGGCATCCCCCTGCAAAACTTCTCGGGCTGGTGGTTGACCGTCTTTACCACTTTTGCCCTGTACCTGCTGATCTCAGGAAAGGCTGCCAAACCAGACGGCAAGTTCGACCGGTTGGCAGTGCTGAGTTACAGCATCACAGCCCTGGGAATCGTGATCATCTCGCTGGTCTCCAATTCGGGGGAGCTAGTTCTCATCGGATTCTTTACGATGGTGCCGTGGATAATATCCGGCTGGTTGAGTCTGGGAAAAGATTGAGCGTTGTGAATAATAAGTAAATCAACAGTGCTTTGCGAGCATAACTCGCAAAGCACTGTTTGGTCCATCGTCCCTTTAGCATGATGGATCGGAGGGGGTCAGGGAAAGACAGAGAACGGCGACAGGATCGCTATTTTATCATGGGGTGTACCTGGTGCAGTAATGCGCTTTATCGCACTGGAGATTTTGGATGGAAGAAACGGTACCCATACACTGGTAGACACCCCACGAGTCGCACAGGTCACGGCCGACCGCCACAACCGGGTAGGTGTCATCGGCCTGCGGCTCGACATACACGGTACCCCGGTCTGTGGTTGCGAAGGCAACGAAAGCATGACCTGGGCCTCCAGCGACAAAATCGACGGCAACGATCCAGGCTTTGATCCCCTGCCGGGTCGCATTCGCCACCAGGTCATTGGAAAAGTCGAGGCACATGTATTTCCCGGGGATATACGTATTCCAGTTGGTGTGATCCTTTTCGAGGAAGCTCACCAGGTCAGACCAGGATATGGGGCGGGAACTCCCGGTTGGAGCAGCAGGCGAAGCCGAGGCCACAGTGGGAGCGGCTGCGGGAAGCTGTGCGGTTGAAATTGAGGTGGATGACCCGGAAGCCAGCACGCCCGGGATCTTAAATCCTGTGTTGGCCGCGAAAGCCACAAAGGTACCCAATAAAAGAATCAAAACAAGAGATGGATTAAGTCTGCGTGCCGGTTTCATACCAACGCCTATTTTTTTAATAATTTATTGGTACCCCTGCGGTGACTGTCTTTGCCTGTCAGTCGACAGGGATGCTGCAGGGGCAGGGAGGAAAAATTGTCCGTATTTCCTTATAAGATTGGATATCCTTCGATCCTTCTACTATTCCCCTCTCCCAGCCCAATTATAAGTTAATGGTATCCGGAATGGTACCCCCACCGTGAAATTCTAATGAAATATTTAAGTGAAAATTCCTCCCCAAAATCCCCACGTTGCCCCACATAGCAACATCCGTCGGGTTCATGATTGCCCCCGGAATGAGAAAGGGATCGTTCCCTGGAGAGAAACGGTCACCCCGAAACTGGCTTCGGGGTGACCGTTTTTTTACCGAACAGCGCCGTAAAGCCGCCTGCTTCAGCAGTGGGGATATAAGGCGCAGACCTTGACAGTTTCCAACGTATCGCTGTATCATAGAACATATGAGCGGTTTAAAAAGTTTCAAGAACAATCAGCATATCGTCTACTCCTGCTAATATCATATGGTCTTTTGTCCGATATCCCGCCGGAAAGTTCTGGTCGGCGGTGTGGATAGCCGCTTGAAGGAGATCATTTATCAGGCTGCCAAAGATCTGGGCTGTGAGATCCTGGAACTGGAAGGGATGCCCGATCATGTCCATATACTCTGCGAAGTTGATCCCCAATTCGGAGTAAATAAGTTCGTGAAGCTGGTCAAAGGCCGTAGCTCCCGCCTGCTCCGCCAGGAGTTTCCCCAATTGAAAAGCAAACTGCCGATTCTGTGGACAGATTCGTATTTTGTGGCAACGGTCGGTGGTGCTCCCCTCGCCATTCTGAAGCTGTACATCGAAAATCAGAAAGTAGCATGAAGACCTTCAAATATCGCCTAAAACCAACTAAGGGTCAACGCACCAAATTGCTGCAATCGCTGGAGCTCTGCCGCTGGGTCTATAACGAGACGCTGGCCACTCGAAAAAGCTCTTGGGAGCAAAAGAAGAAGACTCTCTCGCTGTACGACACAAACAAAATGCTCACGGTCTGGAAGCAGGAGCACCCCGAGTTGAAAGGCGTATATTCTCAAGTCCTGCAGAATGTCCAGGAGCGGGTGGATCTGGCATTCCAGACTTTCTTTCGCAGGATGAAGGCAGGGGAGAAGAAGCCGGGCTATCCCCGCTTTCGAGGACAGGGCTGGTACGACAGCTTCACCTTCAAGCAGTCCGGTTTTGAACTTCTCGAGAATGGCGTGTTGCTCTCCAAAATTGGGAGAGTGAAGATCATTCTTCATCGTCCCATCGAAGGGCGGATCAAAACGCTCACCGTTCGAAAGGATACGGTTGGTAACTGGTATGCCTGCTTCGCCTGTGATGTACAAACAGAACAGCTGCCGTTCAATGGACTATCTATCGGGATTGATATGGGCCTGGAGAGTTTTGCGAAACTCTCGAACGGAGGCACGATTATTAATCCTCGTTTCTTTCGCATGGGCGAAAATGAGCTTGCGAAAGCGCAGCGCAAACTGTCGAAGGCAGACAAAGGCACTCCTGGACGGGTAAAAAGACGCCGGGCGGTCCAGCATGTCCATCAGCGCATTACCAACCGGCGCAGAGATTTTGCTCATCAGAAAAGCCGTGAGTTGGTTAACCGTTTTGGCTTGATAGCCTTTGAAGATCTGCGGATCCAGAACATGCTTCAAAACTATTGTCTGGCGAAGAGCATCGCGGATGCAGCCTAGAGACAACTGATCACATACACCACGTACAAAGCTGAGAATGCTGGTCGGGTGGTCGTATTGGTTGATCCACGCAACACATCCAAACAATGCTCGGGCTGTGGGACGATGGTCGAAAAGTCTTTGTCTGTCCGAGTGCATGAATGCCCTGTCTGCGGTCTTGAGATGGATCGCGATCAAAACGCAGCCATAAATATATTGGGATTGGGGCTACAATCCCTGGGCTCTGCCCTAGAAGCCCCCGCCTTCAGGCGTGGGGAGTAGTCACAATCCGGCAGCTTTGCGGAGATCGGCAGCCTTGTCCGTGTTTTCCCAGGGGAAATGGACATCGTCCCGGCCAAAGTGACCATAGGCAGCCGTCTTGCGGTAAATCGGACGGCGCAGATCCAGGTCGCGGATGATGGCACCCGGACGCAGGTCGAAGTGCTCGAGGATGAGCTGGCTGATCTTTTCGTCAGCAATCTTCCCGGTCCCGAACGTTTCGACATTGACGGAAAGCGGGTGGGCGACGCCGATGGCATAAGCCACCTGGATCTCGATCCGGTCAGCCAACCCGGCTGCGACCACGTTCTTGGCAGCCCAGCGGGCGGCGTAGGCTGCAGAGCGGTCGACCTTAGTGGGGTCCTTGCCCGAGAACGATCCGCCGCCGTGGCGCCCCATGCCGCCGTACGTGTCCACAATGATCTTGCGCCCAGTGACGCCGGCATCGCCCATGGGCCCGCCGACGACAAAGCGACCGGTGGGGTTAACATAATACTTCAGTCTTTTATCCATCATTTCTGGCGGCAGGCTGGGCATGATGACATGCTCCATGATGCCCTCTTCTATTTCAGCATGAGTCACATCGGGAGCATGCTGGGCCGAGACCAGGACGGTATCGATTCGTACCGGCTTGCCATAGGCGTATTCAATGGTCACCTGACTCTTACCATCAGGGTAGAGCCAGGGGAGGGTGCCTGCCCGGCGGGCCTCCGCCAGTTTGCGGGTGAGCTTGTGGGCCAGATAGATTGGCATGGGCATGAGCTGGGCGGTCTCGTTGCAAGCATAGCCGAACATCATGCCCTGGTCACCGGCGCCAATGAGGTCGATCTGGTCCTGGTCGCCGTCCTTGGCCTCCATGGATTTGCTGACGCCCATGTCAATATCGGGGCTCTGGCTGGATATGGATGAAAGGACGCCGCAGGTGTTGCCGTCGAAGCCTTTCTTGGCGCGGTCGTAACCGATCTCGACGACCACCTTGCGGACGAGCTCGTCAAAGTTGACAAAAGCCTGGGTGGTGATCTCGCCCAACAGGATGACGTAGCCGGTCTTGGTGGCTACTTCGCAGGCCACCCGGCTCTGGGGATCCTGCTCGAAACAGGCGTCGAGGACAGAATTGGCGATCTGGTCGCACAGTTTATCGGGGTGCCCTTCGGTGACCGACTCGGAGGTGAAGAGCAGCTTGGGGGAAGACATGAATGTGGTAGTCATTAATTGAGAGCCTCCTAGAAATGAAATTGCCCCTTCGAACGAAAGGGCAATTGCGCGAGGCGCACGGCTGCCCTCTCATCTTCCAGATCTTCTGCCGGAGTTAGCACCTTCCTTAAGGGACGACGAGGAACGTCGTCCAGTCGGGGGTTGCTGAGGTTTCGCAGGGCCGGTCCCTCCACCTCTCTGGATAAGAGTGCCGATTGGGGCTATTTGGTTGTGCCGGGATGATACCACAGGAGGGGGGAGGCGTCAATTAATAATTCGGCACCAACCACTGGTCGTTTATTATAAATGATACTCGAGCGGCGGGGAGCCGCCTCGGCGCAGTTGCTGCCCGAAGGCGTCATTGAGTGTTTAAATCACTTTGCCATATGATCCCCCCAGACGATGTTTCAGGTCCGCCGCCAGAGCTTTGGCCCGCGGCCCCACCATCACTCCTGCCGCTCCCGCTGCCTGGGAAGTTTGGTTCGGGTGCCGTGAGCGCACCCGCTTCCTGCATGCCACACAGTAGCCGCTATAGGTCACGTACCGGGTAATGATCGGCCGGATCTTCGGAATGTCCGCCACATACTGCTCATGCTGATGGATCTCCCGTAGCCTGCCCCCACACTCCGGGCAGCCATGCAGCCGGACCTCTTTCGTCTCATCGATCCGCTTGGGTGTCGGTCGTTCCCGCCTGGCAAACTCCCCCTGCCCTGCCTTCCGTCCCGGCCGCTTCGCCTTCTCCACCCATTTCCGCCGCACAAACGGCGTCGCCTGCCGCTTCCCCGCTCGCTTCAATTCTTCTATCTCCACCCTCAATAGTTCGTTCTGCTTCTTCAGCTTCTCAATCGCTGCTAGAGCCTGAGTCAGCTGCTCCTGCATCTCTGCAATCTGTTGTTCCTTTGTACCAGCTTGGGGTTCCTTGTCCCGTCTATGGCTCATCCTGCCTAGTCTACAACTTCTATTTATCTCCCCACTAGAGTCTTTCCTCTTAATTTTCCCTGCCTTTTGACTCTATTCAATATTCATCTCGTTTACTCTAAACAAGTACGCGTCAAGCGGGGAAAAAGATTGTGGAACCAAGTTGTCAGACATCCTAGTATAAAAGTTAGAATCATGTTAGTATTAGATATATATTACCTAATTTGTTCTTTTATTTTTTCCCGTTATTTTTTATTTTGATGCGGCACCGTTTTCGTGATGTAACCCCTCGGTCAGTCAGGGTATTTGAACCGCAGGCAAAGGGTGACCTATTTTTACTCCCCGAGGAAAAATAGTTGAACAAAGGAGCAGAGAATGAAATTAACCATAACAAAAACCGAAAGGCTAAGTCCTGTCTCCATTATGCATTTGGAGGGCAACCTAGACAGCACCAATTATGAGACATTGCTAACAGAAGCACAAAATTTGTATAATGCGGGTATCCGCGACCTTATCCTGGACATGAGCATGCTCACCTATATCAGCAGCGCCGGATTGAACGCAATCCACCAGATCGCGCGATTATTCCGGGAAAAAGAACGGCTTTTACGTGGTGAAGGCTGGAAGAGCCACCACCGGGCTGTCTCCAGTAAAAACCAGCGCAGCCGCAGCCGTCCGTACGAGGCCCATGTTAAATTATTATCCCCCACCAAAGAGGTCAGCAACGTACTCGAAGTGGTCGGGTTCAGTTCCTTTTTTGAAATCCATACGACCCTAGAAGGGGCGATCAACTCGTTTTCCATGGCTGCCCTTCCAACGAGCGTGAGAGCAAGGGAAGAGAAACCTCTGCTCTGACCAGCGTGAAGCCGCCTGCGGATCCGGTACCCAGTTATAATTTGCCCCGTAAAAGTATGGCAATAATTATCGGCTGCACAACCAGCCAGGTAGAACAGGATGGACTGCAGAGGTTGAATGCAACGATCCTGGAAATTCGGGAAATAAAGTAGAGATGAGGTGTTGGGATGCATCCTCAATCAGTGCAGGTAATGGCCGGCGTTACTTCAAGCATGATCTTTGTCTGCAGCAACATGCCCATGCTGTTCAAGGTGCTGAAGACAAAAGACATGAGGTCTTACAGCCTGTGGCAAATACTGCTGGGTAACATTGGGAATTCAGTCTACTGGCTGTACGTGCGCAGCCTCCCGATGGGTCCGGTCTGGTTCCTGCAGGCCTTCTTCTCCAGCGTCAGCGCAATCATGCTTATTTCCTACCTGCGCTATGAAAAGAAATGGTTCCGTTTAAAGAGGCCAAGCCCACAGCCACAAGCGACCCGGGCTTTTACGAACCGTCCATGCGGGAACAGCCGGAACGGGTTGGATGATGACAACAGCTAAAACGCTATCAGGTGACCGCAAACCAAGGGGCAATAAGATAAGAGCGTCAGTCCAAGCGAGATAAAAATTTAGGTGGGGGGGAAAACCAGGGAATCCAGAGTAATGGATAAATAGAGGTGTAATAATTTAAACGTTGGAGCGAGAATAGAATTCCCGCTCCAACAAATTCACCAGGAGGATTTATGAACGATCCATTGGAAGCGAACAAGAAAATAGTACTTGAGTATACCGACCTCGCGTTCACTCAACGCAAGCCCGAAGAGGCAGTCGTAAAATACCAGGGGCCGTATTATCGGCAACACAATCCGTCAGCGAAAGATGGTCCCGAAGCCTTTATCGGTTTTGTGGAATGGTTCGCGCAAACCTATCCATCCTTCCAGATTGATATAAAACGAATCATCGCGGAAGGCGACCTGGTGGTGATGCACAGCCATCTCGTCCACGAGCCGGGCGAGCGCGGCACGGCGGTGGTGGACATTTTTCGTCTCGAAAACGGCAAGATCGTCGAGCATTGGGATGTGGTACAAGAAATTCCAGAGACTTCTGCGAACAGCAACACGATGTTTTAACGACAATTTCTCCTTTTACCGGTGAACCCTTTGATCCAAGCCACAATAGCAGCTGGTTTCTTATCGGCGTGCAAGGCAAATATGTCAATAGGCGCTAGTTAAATCGAAATATTCCTGCGACACTCACCATTAAATGTTTGCGGACCGGTAAGTGTCGTTTTTATTTATATTGAACAACTTGCAGAAAGATTAATTGATGTTAACGAAGAAAAAAATCAGAAAAATCTTGAGAAACTCCCCTGGCATAGTTTAACAAACGAGTCTTAAAAGACACGAGCGTGCCAACAAAGCGTGCACTGGACGCCGGGTTACAGTGTGGCTTTTCAGGCATTTTATACAATTCGAGTTTTTTCTGATGCCCAACAGAATGCACGCCCACTCCAGCACCAATTCCCTGCAGAGATCGTGCTGGGCAGGCCGCAAACCATTAGTAAGAATCAACCGGAAAATTATGCCTCTACTGGATTAGAACCTCGAACTGCCAGGTTAAAGGTCCACCGCAAGCTGATTAAATTTTTCCCCACTTTCTTGATATCTCTAACCTGCCATAGTCAAATACTGCACGTTCAGGCGTCCCTATTATTTTACATTAAAACACTCACCTTTGCTTTGATGGAATAAATGCGTCAGATTCCTTATCGCATCGAGATACTCATGAGTACCGTTTCATAACGGTTAGCGTTACCGGTGTTTGCGGACAAGAGGACAATTCCGATTTGACGGATTCAAAAACGGAAGAAGTAAGCCTGCATAGTGGCGTGTACAGCATATGTCCGGTGGACGCGGTGCTGGACGGTTTGGGCATATTCCGCCAAACAACACTACACTATCGACGCTTCAAAGTGTCTTCGGCAAAGATTGACCATTGATCTTGTTCATTTTGCTGTTCAATGAGCGAACGCCATGTCTGACCGTCAGCATCCCACGTAAAGGTATTATGCAATAGGCCGTCCGGATACTGGAACACGAATTGGATCGAATTGTCTTTCCGTGTTCCTGTTCCCTTTTCAGAAAACTTGCCGCCGAAAGTGTCCAGCCAGTACACCACATATCGGCCTTGCTCATGGTCGTAGCCGATCATGACCAGCGCTTCATAGCGGGGCGGCAATTTGACATCCTTCATGTGAATTTGGAGAAATTGATGGTTCAGAATCCAATCCACCTTGACATGATTCTCTTCAAGGCGATTTCCGATCTTGCGGCTCAATCTCCATTGGCCCGTTAGTTTGTCGAGCAAAGCATCTTCGAATCGTACGTGCGGCCCATCAACCGGTTTATTCTCTTGTGGTTGTGATATTTGTGTCATAGTTGATCATCCTTTCATCACGTACAAGCTTCCGAGCCGCTCGAACAAGCCTGGCACCTGAGGCGGCAGGTTCCGACCCAATGAATCAAAAGTACTGCCCTCATAGGGCCAGAAGAGACTCTTTCGAGTTATTGAATAATCAGGCTTTGAGTTTTTTAATCTTGGGTCCCGCAAGGACTTCTTTGACTTTGACCTTCACAGCATCTTCCATTGGATCTTTGAAGGGCACCTCGATGCGGAGCAGGCCGTTCTCATAAATCGCTTCGGCTTTATCAGGTTTCACCGGCCAAGCCAGAGCCAGTGCGGCAACATACTCGATGTCCCTCGCTGGCGCTGACAGGTGGACGCTATCCGCCAGGATCTTTAGATCGATGGTCTCCGTTGGCGCTCCTGGGATGGCAAACTCCACTACCAGCTTGAGGTTCTCCTCGTCAGCATACGCTACTGAATTAGGCGCAACTCTCATCCGATTTTCCGGCATAGCAGCAACCTCCTTATGGCTGGGAACAGACAGCCCTCATAAATACTATAGCACGATAGATTTTGGGGGGCAAGTATCTTTTTTCCCCCACCTTCTAATTATCTCCAACCTTCGAATGTCAAAAAAGCTGCACGGGCAGGCTTTCTTCTAATAACAACTTAAACCACTCACCTTTGCTTAGATGGACTCAATGTGTCAGATACCTTATTGCATGATATTTTCTTACGGTAGGATAAATAAGATTTATTTTCCCATTAGTGCGGTATTAATAGCACTCGAAATATCTTCAAACGTGGGAATATAATTTTCGCCCTGGCTGCTTTTAACCTTCTGTCCATTGACGAAAATACCGGGGGTTGGTGGGACACCTTTATTACTTCCTGCCTGGGCATCCAGGGTGATTTGGTTGGCATATGCATTTGCATCAAAACACTTATTGAATGCAGCCATATCGAGACCAAGCTGTCTGGCATAAGCAACCAGGCGGAGGTCGGTATAGTCGCCCGCGTTTTCACCTGTCCAATTAGCGAAGAGAATATCATGATAATCCCAGAAACGCCCTTGCTCGGTTGCGCACATGGCAGCATTAGCTGCCTGATGTGACTCCCCCGCGCCACCGTCGATGAACGGCATGAAATGGAAAGTGTAATAAATCTTCCCAGTTTCGATAAAAGCCTGTATGATCTGCGGTTCAAGTTTCGTTGAGTAGTACATACAACCTGAACACTGGAAATCTTCCCAAACATCCAGCTTTACTTTGGCATTGGGATCCCCCATGCTTGTTCCAGACTGCGGGACATTGACGGCTCTTGGTGTGATTAATACAATTGGAGTTTCGTTGGCCGGAGGTATGCCGGTGGCTTTCTGGATACCTGGTCGAATAAGAGCGAAAACCACCAGCAACCCACCTGCCGCTACGAGCATAATAACGAGAATGCGATTCCTGGTTCTTTCTCTCTGTCGCCGCAAGCGGATTTCTTTGCGTTTACTCATTTCTACCTTCCTGGAATTTAATTGATGTTTTTTCAAAACCGGATCTGATAAGCTCCAATCTTCCAAAGTCAAAAACTGCACGTTAAGGCGTTCCTCTTATTACACCTTATAAACCAGCTTTTGATGCGATGGACTTAATGCGCGAGATCCCTTAATTTAAAAGTTTGCCTTGCGGGATGGATAGCATTCCACCTGCCATAGTTCAGCACGCATCTGCCCCCAGTCATGCTGCATAATGGAAGAAGGGAATACAACCTCGCCTGCAAGCTGATCCTTAGTGAACCAGGAGGCTTCAATAATCCCTTCTTTTTGTGCAGCCTCTGTTTTATGTACTTCTCCCCCAATTACACTACAGACCATCCAGACCTTTATCATCTTGAAGTGGGAGCAGATCAAATCTTCAATGGCAACCACTCGTTTTGGTGAAACACTGACACCAGTCTCCTCTTTTGTTTCCCTGATAATAGCCTGAACGACGTTCTCATCGTCCTCCAATTTACCTCCCGGTCCTACTAAATAAGTCCCACCAGAATTTGTGTCACGGTATCTCACAAGCAGGACCGTATTCCCTTTGAAGATAATTCCTCCAGCTGATATCCGATGCGGTTTGCTCATTTTATTTTCGTAATTCCCTTGCTTCGATGGACTCAATACGCCAGATTCCTTATCTCATTTATATACTAATGAGCAGCTATTCTTAATGGCGCAGCTTAGAAAGAAAAGCGGAGCCTCCATGCGCTGGATATGGTGATGCGATGCGCCAATTTTAATCCGCGAAGATCACAAATGCTCCCGCTACCAAGTCATATGGCGTCTGGTGTTTCTTGCTAATCCAAAGGGATAATGCATAGACGCCCACCAACCCTTCTGCCGCCAGTGCACCGGCCAAAAAAATCGGTGATCCATTCCCGAACCAAATGTGAATGACGCAGGTATGTGCCAACTGCCAAGGCAAGAACTTCACCGCGGAACGCAGCAGTGCTTGCCATGGACTCAACCTGGTACCTTGTGCGTTAACCACTTTTATCTTTGCCCGCCGCTTGCCCCAAGTAGCTTGATGAGATGACCCTTCCTGCAGAGCGAAATATAAAATCACAGGTAACACGAGCACAAAAAAAGCAAAACCATCCAAGGCGAGTGGCGAGGCCAGCAAAGAAATTGCATCTGTCATAGAGTAAAGTCCAATTCCGACAGCAACCAGAATTAGGATATAGCCACAAATGATGAGAAAATCGAACGCGAAGGCGATCACCCGTCGGACTAATCCAACATAGTGAAAACTGATATCGTCTATTGAAATACCCATAGAACCTTGATTTTCCTTGCCAAATTTGGCGGCAAAGCCAGGTTTTCAGCCACCTTTGGGCAGACAAAAAGCTTATAAAAATTCCATAAATTAAAGTACTTCACGAGACGATTTACGACGCGATCCATAGTCCCAATAATAATTTCCCATTACACAATATTCCCCACCTTCCAATTATCTCCAATCTTCGGTAGTCAAAAAATATACATTCAGGCACTCCACATATTACAAAGTAAAACGCTCATCATATGGATAGCTCAGTCTCCTGCGGGGGACCGACAGGTTAAGGATGGATGGGTGGCTGGAAAGAACCATGAGCGGCGGAACCGCTAGAAGCCGGGGGAAACTGGGCTGGACTCAACCGTTTAATGCCTGAGCCCAGAGGACAGTTTCATCTCCATAAACCCCAATCATCCATAGGTTCCCGGATGGGTCCACGGCTACCTGCAGGATGGACAGTTCAGCGACAGGTTCCAGCTGATCGTTGGCGATACGGTAGACCTGTCCAGGGGTAAATAGCCAGCCCTGCCCGGCAGCATCAAAAACCAGGGAACTATTATCAAAGGCGACATCGCCAACCTGAACCCATTCTCCTGCAGCGACATGGTACCTGACGGCGCCAACATAGCAGCTGGCACCCCCGCAAATTTCCAACTCGGGCCAGGGATCTCCGCTGGCGTCGAGTGCCAGGTCAGCAAAGTATCCGAAAAAGTTGCCTTGAGGAGGGGTGGGCGCCGGGAAACTTTGCCAGGTTCCCGAAGGTGTAGCGAGCCGCCAGAGGTCGTGATCCAGGCCCAGCCAGATGTTGCCCAGCTTGTCTTCATTTACCACGGTGGCGCATCCAGAAGCGACGGGTGAATTCGAGCCATGCCACGCTTTCCCGTCGTACCAGCGCGCACCCCCGCCTCCAGCGGGACCAGGACCAATCCAATCGCAACTCATGACCCAAACGTAGCGGCTGGCGGGGAGGAAGGTGAGGGTAGTTTCGGGGAGCACATCTGCGGAAGCCGGGGCGGGCATGCCCAAATCGGCGAGGGAATAGACCTTCCACCTGGCACCGTCAAACCTGCGAACATCCCGATCCGTGGCCAGCCAAACCTGCCCCAGTGCATCCGTGGCGAGTTTGGCGTGGGTCTCACCGGGATAAGCGGGAGGCTGCATCGGCTGCCAGCCTGCCTGCGGCCCAAAGCTGGTCCAGACTGAACCATCCCAAGCCGAGACTTCATTACTGTCAGGGCTGAGGACCCAGACACGATGGGCAGAGTCCAGGCCCAGGAGCGTACCGCTGAACTGCGACAGATAATCGGTCCAGGTGCCCTGAGCGTAATGCAATACACGCAGGTCAGTGAGCAGCCACAGACTGCCGCCCGGCTCAGCAAGCAGATCGAGGACATTCTCAGAGGCAGCAAGATCGAGACGGGAAAGCGGAGTAAAGGAAGCCAGAGCTGGGAGGGCAAGGGTGGGAGAGGGAGAGGGGATCAAGGTGCGGGTGACAACCGGCGTCCCAGTCGAGGCCGCCTTGGAGAACCCAGTCGGCGGTGACGTAGGCGTGGGTGGCGGGGGATTCAGGACGGCACAAGCCAGGAGGAGGAGCCCTGTAAAAAGGAGAACCATTATCAAGCGCGGATTAGTCGACATGGAAAGCCCTCCTATGTCACAGACAACAGAGCGGCAGGCAGACTTTTCTCCAATCGGAAATTGCCCGGTGCGAAAACTCTGCTCATGCGCAGCCTCAGAAGCGCATTATAGGTTTGCCGCAGCGATCGCAAAACCTGGCTGCACTGCGCAGCTCCCGTCCGCAGGCAGGACAAAAGCCCGCCTCATTATGAGGTGAAGGCATGGAGACCCAGGTCAGCGTGCCGCGATTACCCGGGAGTCCATTTTCAAGGTTTTGGCGAGCCCCAGCCAGGACTCGATCAACAGACTGGATATTTTTATCCAATCGAGCATGACTTAATTGAACCAGGTTCTTTCCCTGCTGCAAGCCTGCAGCGACCACGCGGATCGGCGCCTGCCCATGGCTGTGCAGGATGCGCCGTTCGAGGCGGCGTGCCAGCCAGGAGGTAATTTTTCCGCCCCAAACCACGACTAAAAATAATACCAGGAGAACACAGCCAAATACAATCCAGACGAAACCCCTACCGGTGACCCAGGCAAGCCAGGCTAGGCCTAGCGCAGCAAACAAAATCAGCAGCGCCAGGAACCAGCGCAGTATCTTCAGCAATTTGGCAAACAGAGGCATGCTCCTGGCGCCGGTCAGGCAACCGGGGCACCACAGCTGTCACAGAATTTGGCGTCGGGGCGCAACCCAGCTCCACATTTTGCACAAACAGTTGCCAGCGGTTTCCCACAATGATCGCAGAACTTAGCGTCTGCCCGGACAGGTTCGCCGCAATGAGGGCAGGTCCCTGCGACGGGGCTGGACATCTGCTGCGGGGCTTGAGCAGCGACCGGCACGGATGGCATGACTGCCATGGTTGGGGCCGCGCCGATCGACACCATGTAACGGTCGACCAATTCCCAGGTATCGTCAATGAGCTGCTTCTGTTTGAAGGAGGTAAAGGCGGGTATGGCCAATAAAGGCAGGAAGATAAGGGCTGAAACCACCCCGGTGGCCACGTTCACCCCCCACTTGGCATGCCCGGTTTGGACGAGCACATTGTCCCCCTGACACGTGGCAGTGACAGTGAGGGCCACACTGCCGCGTTGAATCCAATCCTTGGCGCGGGATTGGACCACAATCCCATCCTTGGCTTCAACAACCTGGACTTCAAAGCCCTCATTCTGATGAAAGGTGGCAATTTGCCCGGCAAAATCCTTTAGATTGATATTGGGTGCCTTGTACGTTTTCTGGTCAGTCATGATCCTTTCCTCCTTGTACATAGATCACACAAACAAAATGGTCGTTGACCCACCCACCAGCTAAGATCCTTAATGAGTCCACGGCGCCTTCTGTGGGACATTACGAACCTTCCTGCTCGTCAACAATCATTATACTCAGCAGGATTTTATTTTCAAGAGGAGGGTACAAAATGCACCCTTGATGGTGCGAAAACATGCAGGATCGAACCGGCAAGCCGGGATGGAAATAAACGCTGCTTCCATTCCGCAATATATGAGCATCGGGGGCGAGGCCTCGAATGAATGGAGGAAGTCTCCCCCGACAAATCCGGGGGCTTCCAGGAGTCATAATAATAATTAATTATTCTTTCATAATTTATTTCAACCAACTCCTTATAATAAAATCACAATCGCGGTTTAAAGGGCAACCCGGGCCGGGAGCAGGATCGAAATTTGGTACTACAGAAGAAAGCGGACAGGTACGGCTGTAACTTTAGACAGGCTTTTCCGTCATGTACTTGCGGGAAATATTTTACGAGTAGTCCGATCTATAGTTATCGGTGTTGATCTCTCTTTGGAAAGCAATATTTCGTAAGGGCGGCGAAGACACGGGTGGTCCCAATTGGTCGCTCGGCTGCGGAAGTGTGCAGCCAGGACACCCGGAGAGCCAATAGCGAAACCGGCCAGCAGCTTTGGATGCAGCTGGTTTTTTTGTTGCCATCACAGACAACCAACAGGATCAAGGCAAGAGGAGGTGCGCCCTGGAATAATTTTTGCTCCAAAATTTTTGGCCCATTCATTCAATGAATTTAATCTTTTTTTTCAGGCAAGGAAAAGGAAGAGGATAAAAATATGAAAAACAAATTTAATATCGCTTTTACGCTGGCGGTGATTTTGACTATAGTGGTCACATCGCTTGCGTTTGCGAATACCACCCCTACCATAACATTTGAATTTTCTGACTATGCACCGGGAGATACCGTCAACCTGTTCGGTTCTGGATGGCAAGCAGGCGAACCTGTGCATATCTTCGTCAACGATAACGTCGGATCAACATGGAACCGGAACGTTGATATTGTGGCGGCAAGTGACGGAACAATCATAGACTCCTTCCAGCTTCCGACATGGTTCGTAGCTGTCTATAGCGTCACAGCGACCGGGGAAACCTCTGGCATAGTGACAACAACATTTACAGATGCCGCAAATATAAATACGAGTACAGCTCTGAATTCGATTTCAACTCCTTTAACAGTGGGACAAACCAGCGTTTCGTTTTCTGGTATGGTTTCGGTAACTTCACCCGATCCAAATGTTGCGAATGGAGCACCAGTTAAATTTGGGTATGTGTCAAATTCAAACTGTATTGGCTCCTTTACCCAACTAGGTTCTACTGCCAATACCACTAGCAACAATGGAAGCTTCATCGGCACTTTCACTGCGCCTACTAGCGCTGGAACCTACTATGTCCAGGCCGTTTTCGATGAATACAATGGTAGTGGAACACATTGGAAACAGTCGAGTTCAAATTGTCAAACTATAACGGTAAATGCTGCTAAGACAACGCCTACTATCACTTGGTCAAATCCGGCTGATATTTTGTATGGCACGGCGTTGAGTGTAACGCAATTAAATGCAACTGCCTCGGTAGCGGGCACATTTGTTTACACGCCGGCAGCAGGCACCGTTCTTAGCGCGGGGAGCCACATTCTTCATGTAGACTTCACTCCAACCGACACGACCCTATACAATAATGCATCGAAGGATGTGACAATTAATGTTTCGCCACGACCGATCACGGTGACCGCTGGTGCTGGCCAGACCAAAGTATATGGCGAGTCTGACCCACTGGCATTCACCTACTCAATCACCAGCGGCTCTTTGGTCGGTACGGATGCATTCACGGGTGCATTAAGCCGCGTTGCAGGTGAGAATATCGGTAACTATGCCATCGGGCAAAACACTTTGGCCTTGAGCACGAATTACACCCTGACTTACGTCGGTGCTAACTTCTCCATCACCCCACGACCGATTACCGTGACAGCCAATGCTGGCCAGACCAAGGTCTACAGCAACGCTGACCCACTGGCATTCACCTACTCAATCACCAGCGGCTCACTTGCCTTCAGCGATGCTTTCACGGGTGCATTAGCGCGTGACCCAGGAGAGGACGTTGGCCTATACCCAATTACCCAGGGCAACCTGGCGTTGACCTCGAACTACACATTGACTTACGTCGGTGCTGACTTCTCCATCACCCCACGACCGATTACCGTGACAGCCAATGCTGGCCAGACCAAGGTCTACGGCAACGCTGACCCACTGGCATTCACCTACTCAATCACCAGCGGCTCACTTGCCTTCAGCGATGCTTTCACGGGTGCATTAGCGCGTGACCCAGGAGAGGACGTTGGCCTATACCCAATTACCCAGGGCAACCTGGCGTTGACCTCGAACTACACATTGACTTACGTCGGTGCTGACTTCTCCATCACCCCACGACCGATTACCGTGACAGCCAATGCTGGCCAGACCAAGGTCTACGGCAACGCTGACCCACTGGCATTCACCTACTCGCTCACCAGCGGCTCACTTGCCTTCAGCGATGCTTTCACGGGTGCATTAGCGCGTGACCCAGGAGAGGACGTTGGCCTATACCCAATTACCCAGGGCAACCTGGCGTTGACCTCGAACTACACATTGACTTATGTCGGTGCTAACTTCTCCATCACCCCACGACCGATTACCGTGACAGCCAATGCTGGCCAGACCAAGGTCTACGGCAACGCTGACCCACTGGCATTCACCTACTCAATCACCAGCGGCTCACTTGCCTTCAGCGATGCTTTCACGGGTGCATTAGCGCGTGACCCAGGAGAGGACGTTGGCCTATACCCAATTACCCAGGGCAACCTGGCGTTGACCTCGAACTACACATTGACTTACGTCGGTGCTGACTTCTCCATCACCCCACGACCGATTACCGTGACAGCCAATGCTGGCCAGACCAAGGTCTACGGCAACGCTGACCCACTGGCATTCACCTACTCAATCACCAGCGGCTCTTTGGTCGGTACGGATGCATTCACGGGTGCATTAAGCCGCGTTGCTGGTGAGAATATCGGTAACTATGCCATCGGGCAAAACACTTTGGCCTTGAGCACGAATTACACCCTGGCTTACGTCGGTGCTGACTTCTCCATCACCCCACGACCGATTACCGTGACAGCCAATGCTGGCCAGACCAAGGTCTACGGCAACGCTGACCCACTGGCATTCACCTACTCGCTCACTAGCGGCTCACTTGCCTTCAGCGATGCTTTCACGGGTGCATTAGCGCGTGACCCAGGAGAGGACGTTGGCCTATACCCAATTACCCAGGGCAACCTGGCGTTGACCTCGAACTACACATTGACTTACGTCGGTGCTGACTTCTCCATCACCCCACGACCGATTACCGTGACAGCCAATGCTGGCCAGACCAAGGTCTACGGCAACGCTGACCCACTGGCATTCACCTACTCAATCACCAGCGGCTCACTTGCCTTCAGCGATGCTTTCACGGGTGCATTAGCGCGTGACCCAGGAGAGGACGTTGGCCTATACCCAATTACCCAGGGCAACCTGGCGTTGACCTCGAACTACACATTGACTTACGTCGGTGCTGACTTCTCCATCACCCCACGACCGATTACCGTGACAGCCAATGCTGGCCAGACCAAGGTCTACGGCAACGCTGACCCACTGGCATTCACCTACTCGCTCACCAGCGGCTCACTTGCCTTCAGCGATGCTTTCACGGGTGCATTAGCGCGTGACCCAGGAGAGGACGTTGGCCTATACCCAATTACCCAGGGCAACCTGGCGTTGACCTCGAACTACACATTGACTTATGTCGGTGCTAACTTCTCCATCACCCCACGACCGATTACCGTGACAGCCAATGCTGGCCAGACCAAGGTCTACGGCAACGCTGACCCACTGGCATTCACCTACTCAATCACCAGCGGCTCACTTGCCTTCAGCGATGCTTTCACGGGTGCGTTAGCGCGTGACCCAGGAGAGGACGTTGGCCTATACCCAATTACCCAGGGCAACCTGGCGTTGACCTCGAACTACACATTGACTTACGTCGGTGCTGACTTCTCCATCACCCCACGACCGATTACCGTGACAGCCAATGCTGGCCAGACCAAGGTCTACGGCAACGCTGACCCACTGGCATTCACCTACTCAATCACCAGCGGCTCACTTGCCTTCAGCGATGCTTTCACGGGTGCATTAAGCCGCGTTACCGGTGAGAATGTCGGTAACTATGCCATCGAGCAAAACACTTTGGCGTTGACCTCGAACTACACATTGACTTACGTCAGTGCCAACTTCTCCATCACCAAGCGCGATGCGACCTGGACGACCTTCCCGGCTAGCAAAAATTACGGCACTCCTGACCCAAGTCCGTTGACGACGGGCAGCGGGAACTTCCTGGTTGCAGATGGCGTAACGGCAGTCTACAGCCGCGTAGCAGGTGAGACGGTGGCCGGTAGCCCCTATCACATCTCTGCCACACTTAATGCCGCAGCGGGTATATTGGACAACTACAACATCACGAACCTGGGCGCGGCCTTCACCATCAAATCCTGGTGGACGCTCAAGGGTTTCTTCTCTCCCGTTGATATGCCAAACGTGTGGAACACTGTCAAAGGCGGATCCACTGTTCCGTTCAAGTTCAAAGTTTTTGCTGGCACGACGGAACTGACGAATATATCCGCAATAAAAGATTTCACTGCCTTAGCGATTGCCTGCCCGGTTAGTAGCTATACAGCGGATGCAATTGATGTACTGTCAACTGGTGGAACCAGCTTGCGCTATGATACAACTGGTGGTCAGTTTATCTATAACTGGCAAACCCCAAAGAAACCTGGCTCATGCTACAAAATCACGATGACCACAGCTGACGAATCCTTCTTGAGCGCTTGGTTCATTCTCAAGTAACCTCTTTAAAAAATAATTATCAAAAAAACCTGCTCTTGTTGAGAGCAGGTTTTTTTTATCCGAACATATTTTTATCAATATCCTTCCAGATCATACTCGACACCGAGAACTTTCAGCGTTGCGGTCGGAGTACCTGGGCGTGAGAATGTGAAGTAAATAGTTTCCGTCCCCCCTGGGGCGATCTCTTTTGGCAGCCCGGGATCGCTTTTCAGCAGTGCGACCGCAGCAGAATTGGCGGGGGTAAGAGAGACGTCACTGGCATTGACTGTGATTGCTTTCTGACCAGTATTATTGATGGAGACGCCAACCGTGATCGTAGTCCCATCCGAAGAAGTTGCCGTATCCAGCAATGAGATCTCGGCCTGCAGCGAGGAGTAGTCCGGCGTGGCGAAGGTGGTGATGGTCTCACCCTGCAGCATGCCATGGACGACCATTCCGCTGGAGGCGGTCTTTCCAGGGATGAAGATCGTGATCTGCGAGATGGACTGGTCAAGCAGGGAGGTATTGTCCGGCAAACCCTGCAGCGGAGCGGACAGGTTGTAGCTGGCGGTATTGCAATTGGCCCAGGTAACGGCAGCAGTCGCAGCAGGATTTAACGAAGAGACCAGGGACAGGTTATCCGGCACTGCGCTCAATCCGAAAACGAGATTGGTGTCCGTTCCATCCACCCAGTAGGCACGGTCAGGTTGATTGGCGGGTACAACAAGGGATCCGTCCGAACCGGGTTTAATCGTTTTCATCTGGAAGGAACTGGTGTTAATTACCAGGCTCGGGCTGCATCCCACCTTTGGGAAAAGCCCTGCCACGAGGCTGGTAACCTGCGGACGCAGGAAAGTCAACCCGGCAATCAGAGCCAGGATAATAAATCCAAGCAGAATGAAAGCGATAATTCGCCTGGGCGCAAGGGAGGTTTTCTTTGGCTGGCCACCTGGAGTAGTCGGCCCAGCCGAGCCAAGCGAAGGTGGAATGGAAAGATCAGCACCGACCGGCCGGGGGACCGGGCCGGGAAGAAGCTCCGGCTGCTGTGGAACCGTCTGAGCAACCCATTTCGGGGATGGTTTCGTACCCGGTTCAATTGCCTGGGCGATCTCTTGAAGTGGCGGTTCAGGTCCCGGCTCGACGGCCCGGATGAATTGCCCGCGGGGTGATTCTGACTCCGGTCCCATTGGACGGGCGACTTGCTCCCGGGGCGGCTCAAGCCCAGTCTCCATTGCCGGGGCGACCTGTTCTTTTTGTGGTGCTGGCTGTGGCACAATAGCCTGGTGGCGTTGTCGTTCGAGCGCCCATGTCAACGCCTGTTGAGCTCTCTGGCTGGCCGGATTAATTTGGATGGCTTTGCGGGCATGAGCAACACTATCTGCGGGTTCTGCCAGGGCAGCCAGGATCAACCACGGCTGCTCAGAATCCGGGGCGAGGGAAGCGGCCTGCTCGGCGAGGCGCTTAGCAACAGCCTTGTCGCCGCGTGCTAAGGCATCCACTGCAGATCGAATGATTTTGAGGGTCTCTTGCGGGTCAGCTGGCATAGGATGAAGGCAAAAGAAGCAAGCTCAGATCAGAACCTTCTTGATAAGGATGGGTGCATCCATTATAAACCACCCTTTCTTGAAACATGATCGTCCAAAGCATCTCCTGGTTTGCGCGACCCCCTGCCCGGAATAGCCTCCATCAAATAGCATGCATTAAACAGGCGTACGCCCTGGATAAGCAGCGTCGCTGCCGAAGAACTTGTGAGGATAAAGATCGTGATGCCACCCTTCGTGGGCTCGCCACGAGGCTCTTTTAGTAGGAAATATCCACACTGAAATCCAGGACCTTGAAAACGGCGGTTTTGCCCTGCGGCTTCGAGAAGGTGAGGATGAGCGTCGTATCTGCGCCGGGAGCGATCTGCTGCGGCAGAGCCGGGTCCGTGATAAGGGGGATCTCCTGGACAATATCTGGTACGGTGAGGGTGACATCATTGCCGGTGACATCGATCGGCCGCGAACCCGTGTTCTTGACGTCAATGGTCATGGTAAGAGTGTTACCATCGGCGGAGGTAGTCTGATCCAAAAACGAGATCTCGGCCTGGATGGCATTCGCATCCGGCGTACTGAAGGAGGTGATTGTCACACCTTGCAACTGTCCCTGGATGAGCAAGGTCGCCGCCGAAGAACTTGCGGGGATGAGGATCGTGATGCCACCCTGGGACTGGTCCAACAGGGAGGCGGAAAGGGGAGCTTGGGAAGTAACCGCGCTGACCTGGTAGTCCTCCGTGCTGCAGTCCGCCCAAGTGATGGTAACGGCGCTGCCCGGGACGATATTGTTGAGGGAGATGAGGCTGCCCTCGGTGGGATTCAAGTCGAAGACATAATTCACCGAGGTGCCTTCCAGCCACCAGGCAATGTCCGCCTGGGCAGGGAGGGGCAGGGAACCATCAGCGGGCCTGGCAACGGATCGGATGGGGAACTTCAGGGTGCCGAGCTGGAGCATGGGCTGGACGCAACGGGGGGTTGGGGCGGGGTGCGTCCCGCCGGCGAACAGACCCGCCAGATTCGGGTGCAGGAAAGAGATGCCGGTGATGACAGCCAGGACCAGCCAGCCGGCCAGGAAGAACAACGTAACGCGGTCGCTAGAGGAAGTGGGTTTCCTGCGCTTTTTCGGCGGGGAGGACGGCCCGGCTGGTTTCGGCGGGAGGGGAACGGGGGAGGCGACCCGGACAGGGGGCTGCGGCGGAGCTGCCGCAACATGCGGGGGGACTGCTTCGGGAGGAGACACCCGCACGCTCTTCAACTCATGGGTGATCTCTTGCGGGGAGGAAGCTGTCCCCGTCCCTGCCGCCGGGGGGATCGCAACGGGGAGGGAGGGTTGCGGCGGCCCTGCCGGCTTTTCCCGTGGGATCTCCTGTAGCACGGAGGAAACCGGCTGCGGCTCAACTACCGGGGAAACCTGCGGCCCGGGTATTTTACCCTGCCCATGATCGGCAAGGGATTGCTGGCGCTGGAGGGTCCAGATCAAAGCCTCGCGGGCCCTGGTGCTGGAGGGGTTGGCATGGAGCGCCTTGCGGGCATAAGCGACGCTCGCATCAGGTGCAGAGAGGGCAGCCAAGATCAACCATGGCGCTTCCAGATCGGGAGACAGGGAGGCAGCCAGGTCCGCCTGGCGCCGGGCAGTGACCCGGTCGCCGCGTTTCAGGGCGTCCAGGGCAGATTGAATGGCAATGCGAGTCTCGTGCGGGTCAGCTGCCATAAAAGGGAGACAAAAAAGACTGGCCTAAACTCAAAAGCCTCAATAAATATACGCTCAACTTCCGACGGTATGCCTATATTACCACTTTTGGGAGGCGTTCCGGCTCCGGGATTGCCTGCAGACGGCTTGGATAATCAGCCGAATTAATGTAAAATAAGAATCACTGACATGCAAATCGGCCGGGAAAGGAACATGATCGGTTTAACCTGGTACTTAAGTGGGAGTAACGCATTCAACAGGCCTGTAACTTATGCAGGTTTAGTTCGTCATGCTAATGGCAGGAAGCAGGCTGCGGAGCGGTCACCGTTAATGGACGATGATGCCGCCTTGTTAAAAGCAGCCAGGAAGCTTGACCCGGATGCACTGGTAGCAATATTTGATCGTTACGCACCGATCCTGTATAAATACGCCCTGAGATTGTGCGGCGATTCCGAGGAAGCCGACGATATCGTCGGCGATGTTTTTGACCTGCTGCTGAAACACCTTAAAGCAGGCAACGGCCCGAACGAAAATCTACGTGCGTACCTTTACCAGATCGCCTACCACAGGGTTGTGGATCGGGCGCGCGAGAATAAGCATCTTACCGGCCTGGATGACGGCCTGACAGCGCCGGGAGCAGAACCGCTTCACTCGCGACACGAACAACAGGAACAGATGGACGCCGTGGAAGCCATCATCATGAACCAGCTGACCGAAGATCAGCGCCACGTAGTCATGCTGCGATTTATTGAAAACTTCAGTATCAATGAAACCGCCGAAATCGTCGGCAAGGATGCCAACAACGTCAAGGTCATTCAAAACCGCGCCCTCGCAAAACTTCGCCAGGCCCTTGGCTCGCAACTTAAGGAATCAGCATGACAGATTCTTTTTCACCACAGGATGAGAAGATCATCAAACGCCTAGGGGCGCTCAGGAATGCCGGACCGGACTATCCCGCCGAGCTGCTGGAAAAGCGGCGCGCCACTTTCCATAAAGCGGTCGTGGGGCTGACAAGCCTGGGCCTGCTGGCGGGGCTGATAAGATGGCTGATGCGCATCTTCCCGAATGCAACCTCGGCGATGGTGCAAACGGGGATAGAAATATTCCTGGTGGGCGTGCTGGTGGTCGAATCTTCCGTGGCGACGTACGTCTTTCGGAGCGAGATCAAACAACTGCTGGGAATCAGTTCCGGAAGTGGAACACCCATTGCGACCCAATCCTCGGGAATACCAGAATTCCGGTCGACCGAGGCTACATCGAACGAGCCATCCGCAACGGCAGTAACTGAGACCGAGACTCCCACAGCCACGCCCACGGCAACAGCCACACCGACCCGCACACGGACGGCGACCCCAACCTATATCTATATTCAGCCGACCCAAAACCCGCAACCCACCCAATCGGGTCCCACCCCCACCGATCCTGGTCACCATTACGGGCAGACGAAAACTCCCTTGCCAAACGGAGCTCCGAACAGCATAAGTAGCGGCAGCTTTTTAGAAACCCCGGTGCCGGTAATTAAAAAAGGCGGACATTCCGTCGATGATCACTATGATGATCATTAGGGGCAAATAAAACCATCGAATAGTAAAAGGCCTGGGCGCGGCGCCCCTCGAGACCCGGGATTTATTGTTTGAGCATTTAGATAATTTGCCCCGCGCGCAATGACAGGGGTTGCACGATAAAAATTAAAATACTGGGGGAGGCGATGACCCAACTTGCTTTAACCTGGTCGCTTGCCTGGGCAGGAGTTCCAAGCAGGGCAGTTGGTGAGCCAATAGCGAAACCGGCCTTTCCGCACAGAAGGTTGTGTTTCGCATTTCTTATTTAAGGAGGAGGTTTCCTGTCATAAGACCAGATTAGCCAGCTTTCAAGCAAGCATGCACGAAGCCAGCTGCCGGTAAAACCCTGACGAGCAGGCAACTTATGGATGGTTCCTAGAAATAAAAGTCAGATTTATCAAGTTGTGATTTATCCAGGTTATTGATCCATTCAAGGAACCAGTACGACCATGGTTTTCGCCCAGTAACCAGGCGTTTTCGACCATTCGGAAAGGAGGGGTAAATGCTGACTCGGGCGGCGGTTACGCTGGCAGTGCCGAAAGTGCTTGTGATCTGCAAATGTCCCGACACCGGACCGGTGTGGGCCTTCAGCCTGCAGCAGAGGCAGTTTCAGGTAGCCCTGGAAAATGACCCAGCCAAGGCGATCCAACGCTGGGCAAAGGAAGTGCCCGACATGATCGTCCTGGATGCGGATAATACCGACGGGACTTTCATCAGCCTGATCAAGGATCTTCGCCGGGAAACCAGCACGCCGATCATCCTGCTCACGCCGCGCCGGGAGGAAGATTACTGGCTGGAAGCTTACCGGGCGGGGGTGGATGAGTGCATCGTCAAACCGGTCAGCCCGGCCTTATTCATAGCCAAGGCAAGCGTCTGGCTGCGCAGGTCCCGCTCGATCCCTTCCGCCCTGCTTGGTTCGATCGAGGCGGGTAAGTTTCATCTAAATTCAGCCGAAAGGATACTGGTCAACGGAAATACATCCGCCCTGAAATTGACCAACCTTGAGTTCCGCCTGATGTACGTTTTTATGAATTATCCCGGCAAGACGATCAGTGCGGATGAATTGATCGACCGGGTATGGGGCTTCAGCGGTGAGGGGGATCACACCCTGCTCAAGAATGTGATCTACCGGCTGCGCCGCAAGATCGAGACGGACCCCGCCAGCCCCTGTCATATCCTCACCGTGCCCGGAGTTGGTTACCAGTTTGTAAAAGATTAGAGGCTTTCAATTACCGCCAGAACTTCCCGACCCATTGAGCCGGGAAGTTTTTTTGTGGATCGATTTCCATTGAAAACAATTGCGACCTAAAACCGTAATATTTGCGACTGCCCACGCTGAGCATGTGACCGGTTTACGACCGAGAATACCTATAATAAGAGTATCACCTAACATAATTGTTAGGGGAGGATGGATTTAATTAGGGGAAGCGATGACCCAGCTGCGTTGACGAGGTCGCTTGCTCTGCGTGACGATGTGCAGGCAGACGCAACTGGCGAGCCAATAGCGAAACCGGCCCAGCACTATTTGTGTGAGTTGAGGTCGGTTTTTGGTTCTATATCCTCTTTAAAAGTGCTGAATGGGTACTTGAACCGGAATCGGAACTGACACAGTCTAACGAAAATTAGAGTTGGTGCCCCAGGGAAAGCCCTGACCACCTTATAGATAAGATCAAGTTCTTTTCTGGAGGAGCACGATTCATAATCGAAGGGAAAACAGCATTATTCTTAAACCCGCTGGAAGCAAAGAAGGGCTTTTAGCCCATTTTCCATTGGGGAGTTGGCAGAGCACTGCCTGCAGGTTCACTACCATATTTTCATATTGTGTGGCTCAAAGAACCAGTGAAACCACTGGTTTTTTTGATTAATTATCAACCCAGGAGGATGCCATGAGTAAATTTGCGAAAGTTGCCTTTAATACAATTGACCTGATCGTCATCTTTATGATGACCTGCGTTTCACCAATTGGAACGCTGGTTGCACTTGCCAGCGCACCGCCAAGTATTGAGAACCTCTGGCAGTGCGACCCGCCCGACGTCTTCGACCCGAGCACCTACACCTGTGTGAGTTCAGGGTCAACCGGGTGGTCAACCGGGAACAATAATGGCCCGTTCTTTGAGGGGCAGACGGTTCCCTACCGGACGCATATTCAGAACCTCGTCACATCCAACGAATACAGCATCACCATCCAATGGGATACGACAAAGAGCAGCAAGCATGCGTTCGATTACCTGGAGACCTACAATGCAACGATCAAAGCTGCGGACCCCTGCTTCTCGCTGACCGGGCTTCCCGTGGGTTTATGCACGACATCGACTACCTGGCCGATTCCAGACGATACATTTATGACGTCCCAGACATCCTGGATAGCTAACGGTGGTGTGCAGGATCCGGGCGTTTTCACCATGTTCGGAGGCGAGATCACGGGAGTGAGCGGATATACTGATCCAGCCAGCTACACCGGCGACACATCGACATCGATCACCGTTTCCTTTACGGCGAACTCGACCGACATCGTGCTGGCATGGGGCGGACATATCGCCGAGCGAAAGGATTGGGGCCAAAACAGCTCCGCCGTGTCCATCTCCGGCTCACCCTACCATATGCGCATCCTGAGCTGGTACGATGTCAGCAATAACAATTCCCTGAATGTGGGGAATACCGATCGCAGTCTCAGCGCTGAAGCGGTTATCTATCCGGCTTCGATCACGATCGTCAAGGACGCCATACCCAATGCGCCAACCTCCTTCCCCTTCACGGCGTCCCCGTCACCATTGACGAACTTCTCTTTGATAGATAACGGAACTTTGGCAAATACAAAAGTGTTTTCCACCATTACAAATTTCCAGACCTATACTGTAACAGAGAACACGCTGTCAGGGTGGAGTTTCAACGGGATTAAATGCGGTGTGACGAGTGCGAACGGCGGTTCACAAACCGTCAACGGTGCGACAGCAACCATCGTGCTCAAGGAAGGCGAGAACGTCACTTGCACGTATACGAATACGCGTGACCAAGGCTCGATCGAACTGAAGAAGGCCTGGGTCGGCACGGGCGGCCAGACGACACTGAACATCGGCACCTCCGCAGGCGGTTCGCAGGTTGACACCCAACTGACCGGCGCGGCTGGCGCTGCGCCGCTTACCACCGGCGCCAACACCGTTGACACCGGCACCTACTACGTCTCCGAGACCGGCGGCCTCGCCAACTACGATTCCTCCGATGCGGTGTGCGTCGACACTGCCAACTCCAACGCCCCAGTCACCGTCACTGCCGGCGCGCTCTCCGTCGGCAAGGGCATGGTGGTCGTCTGCACGTTCACCAACACCCGCCAACAGGGATACTTCAAGATCACGAAGACCTTTGATCCATTGACTTCAGGGTTTTCCGACACGTTCCCGATCGTTTACAACTGCGGCGGTAGTGATGTGACTATCAACCTCGCCGCAGGTGGTTCAACCACTGTCGGCCCATTCGACACTGGTACCAGTTGCACGGTAAGCGAACCGAACCTGCCGACCGCACCGACCGGCTGGACCTTCGGCACGCCAACCTTCAGCTCGCCCAACCCGGTGACGATTGTCAAGGGTAATCAGGCAGCTGCGGTCGCCGTAACCGTCACCAACTCCATCACCCGCGACGTCGGCAACTTCAAGATCACCAAGACCACCAGCAACCCGGATGGAGCTACCCTCCCAGCTGCCTTCACCGGCACCTATGATTGCGGCGTTGGCTACACTGGCAACTTCAGTGTGGCAAATGGCGCCTCCCAGACAATCACCGGCATCCCCACCGGCAATACCTGCTCCGTGGTCGAAACTGCACCGACCCCAATCACCGGTTACACCTGGGGTACGATCACTTACACTCCGGCCTCGATCGTGATCAGCACCAAGGGTGGCACCTTCGAGATCGTGGTCGGCAACTCCATCACGCGTGACCTCGGCAACCTCAAGGTCACCAAGACCACCAGCAACCCGGATGGAGCAACCCTCCCAGCTGCTTTCACCGGCATCTATGACTGTGGTGGCATCTACACCGGCAATTTCAGTGTGGCAAATGGCGCTTCGCAGACGATCACTGGCATCCCCACCGGCAGCACTTGCACGGTCAGCGAAATCGCTCCGATCCCAATAACCGGTTACACCTGGGGTACGATCACTTACACTCCGGCCTCGATCGTGATCAGCGACAAGGGCGGCACCTTCGAGATCGTGGTCGGCAACTCCATCACCCGTGACCAAGGCTCCATCGAACTGAAGAAGGCCTGGATCGGCACGGGCGGTCAGACAACACTGAACATCGGCACCTCCGCAGGCGGTTCGCAGGTTGACACCCAACTGACCGGTGCGGCTGGCGCTGCGCCGCTTACCACCGGCGCCAACATCGTCGACACCGGCACCTACTACGTCTCCGAGACCGGCGGCCTCACCAACTACGACTCCTCCGATGCGGTGTGTGTCGACACGGCCAACTCCAACGCCCCAATCACCGTCACTGCCGGCGCGCTCTCCGTCGGCAAGGGCATGGTGGTCGTCTGCACGTTCACCAACACCCGCCAACAGGGTTCCATCGAACTGAAGAAAGTCTGGATCGGTACGGGCGGCCAGACGACACTGAACATCGGCACCAGCGCAGGCGGAACGCAGGTTGACACGCAACTGACCGGTGCGGCTGGCACTGCGCCGCTTACCACCGGCGCCAACACCGTTGACACCGGCACCTACTACGTCTCCGAGACCGGCGGCCTCACCAACTACGACTCCTCCGATGCGGTGTGTGTCGACACGGCCAACTCCAACGCCCCAATCACCGTCACTGCCGGCGCGCTCTCTGTCGGCAAGGGCATGGCGGTCGTCTGCACATTCACCAACACCCGCCAACAGGGTTCCATCGAACTGAAGAAGGCCTGGGTCGGCACGGGCGGCCAGACAACACTGAACATCGGCACCAGCGCAGGCGGTGCGCAGGTTGACACCCAACTGACCGGTGCGGCTGGCGCTGCACCCCTAACCACCGGCGCCAACATCGTCGACACCGGCACCTACTATGTCTCCGAGACCGGCGGCCTCGCCAACTACGACTCCTCCGATGCGGTGTGTGTCGACACGGCCAACTCCAACGCCCCAATCACCGTCACTGCCGGCGCGCTCTCCGTCGGCAAGGGCATGGTGGTCGTCTGCACGTTCACCAACACCCGCCAACAGGGTTCCATCGAACTGAAGAAGGCCTGGGTCGGCACGGGCAGCCAGACGACGCTGAACATCGGCACCTCCGCAGGCGGTTCGCAGGTTGACACCCAACTGACCGGCGCGGCTGGCGCTGCGCCGCTTACCACCGGCGCCAACACCGTTGACACCGGCACCTACTACGTCTCCGAGACCGGCGGCCTCGCCAACTACGACTCCTCCGATGCGGTGTGCGTCGACACGGCCAACTCCAACGCCCCAGTCACCGTCACTGCCGGCGCGCTCTCCGTCGGCAAGGGTATGGTGGTCGTCTGCACATTCACCAACACCCGGCAACAGGGTTCCATCGAACTGAAGAAGGCCTGGATCGGCACGGGCGACCAGACGACACTGAACATCGGCACCGCTGCAGGCGGAACGCAGGTTGACACCCAACTGACCGGTGCGGCTGGCGCTGCACCCCTAACCACCGGCGCCAACATCGTCGACACCGGCACGTACTACGTCTCCGAGACCGGCGGACTCGCCAACTACGACTCCTCCGATGCAGTCTGCGTCGACACTGCCAACTCCAATGCCCCAGTCACCGTCGCTGCCGGCGCGCTCTCAATCGGCAAGGGCATGGTGGTCGTCTGCACGTTCACCAATACCCGGCAGACCGGTTCGCTCACGATCACCAAGACCGTGACGGGCGCTCCAGTTGACTTCACGGGAAGCTTCGATGTCCATGTTGTCTGCACAGGCGATGGTGGGACGTATGACCGGACCATCAACTATCCGGACCCGGGTTTCGTGACAATCACGGGAATCCCTACGGGCAACACTTGCACTGTCACTGAGACGAGCAAGGCCACGCCTCCAGGTCCGTATACCTGGGGAACCGCGGTAATCACTCCAACACCCTCGGACACGATTAATAAAATCGCCCCGGTGGAGGTAGTGGTCGCTAACATCCTCAACGGCATAGCCAAGGTCATCAAGACCCAGAGCGGCCTGACGCTCAGCGGAAGCCAAGCCTTCACGTTCGAGCTCTGGAAGGGCTTGCTGGGACCTGACACCGATACACTCCTGGAATCCCAGATTGCCAATGCAGGTAATGGTGGGACGATCACCTTTGTCACCAACCTTGTTCCCGGTCAGCATTACCAGATGTGCGAGATCGTGGATGTGGGCTGGATGACCACCCTCGGCCCCAATCCATTCCAGCTTACCATCAACGGCGTGAACGACCATATCTGCACGGACTTCGTGGCAGTAGCAGGCTCCACGACGACCTTCACTGTTGACAACACGCCGCCTCCGGGTGGCGGTGCCAGGACGATCGGGTACTGGAAGAACCACTCGTCATGCAAGACAAGCAAAGGCAACCAGAACTCCAATCCTAGACCAGACCCTGGCGTCGTTCCCGATCGCGTCTGGGCAGACTACCCACGGGTTTTACGTCGGGACGCTTTACGTGGACACGTGCAAGGAGGCGTATGCACTCCTGGACAAGACGACGTCGAACGGGAAGAAGGTCGCCAGCGACCCGGAGTGGAACTTCGCCTCGCAGTACACGGCCTACCTTCTCAATATCCAGGCTGGAGCCGCCCCTAACACCTATGCCGCGTTAGCCGCTGCGAATGGGCAGGCCATCCTCATCGCCGTAGGATTCGACGGAATCAACCCGAAGCACCTCACCACTGCCCAGGCCGCAGCGCTGAACACCTACGCCGGTATCCTGGACAGTTACAACAACAACACCCTTCCATAGCGGTCCTGCCCCCTGGTAGGGCCAGACACAAAGGGAGGGTCCCATCCAGATAGATGGGACCCCCCCTGATTCCCAGCGTGGGCTCCTCCATCAGCGGTATCTTTCGGCAATAAAGGTGTCTATCGCTGTGAGCTGGGTCATGGCACTTGCGCGATTTAAGCCTTGATTGTCTCGGCTTTCTACCTGGCTGTCAAACTGGTGGCGGCAGAACTGAACTACACGGCAGGCGCGGGAAGAAGCCGGCAGTTACTACTGCAATCCAGCAGGCGGTCTTGCTGTTCGGCAAGTACCAGTTCAATGGCCTCACCCATACCACGATCAGTGCCGATGATGCAACAATCATGAACAGCCTGGCAACGATACTGGACAATTACAACAACAACGGGCCTTAACGATAGGTGAAAAACGATAGCTGCTGCAAAGTGATTTGGCGGCAGCTATCACAGGAGGTCACACAAAATTCAAGGGATATCTAATTGTGAATTTCAATGTGCTTTAATAAGGAGTACAAGCACAATTATCTGTCGAGTGGCGGAGACATCTCCGTCGCCCGCTTTTTGTTTTTAGGTTTAGACCTCGTCGGGGTTACGGGAAGGAGCTGCCCAGGCTTTCACCCTTTGCAGCAGCGGCCTGAGCGGGTTCAACTCTTCCATGGGGACAAGCAGGTTCTTCTCACGGGTCCGCTCACCCTGGAAGGTATGCATCCCGGCATTCAACACTTTGGCTTTGCGCCGGAATTCCTCATGGCTGAGCCAGCCCACCAGCAAGATATCCATCCCATAGACCCAGAGGTTATCCCATGCCCGGGCAGGAATGATGAGTGTCTCGCCTCGGGTCGGGCTGTGCAGGCCTATGCGCCCTTCGGGCTTGTGCGCCGTGTCAACATAAGCCAGGCTGTGGAAACACTGCTCCACCACCACCCGTTTTTTTGGGAGCAGCTCCAGCCGGGTCGTGCAGAAAGCCCGCCCGGAATTCAATCCGCCCAGCTCAAGCGTGACAGGAAGATTGCCTTCGCTTTTTAGAGCCAGTTCCTCGAGAGGCAACCAATCCGGGGGACAACTCCATCCAGCGGGCAACAGGTGGACCAGGCAAACCGGCTGACCAGCCGCGGCGGCCCTGTCCAGCTCTTCACTGCTGAGAGCCAACAACCCCAGCAGCAAGGCAAAAATGTGGATATCGTCCGGTTTATGACCTTCAGCGGAAAACTGGTCGATGGGGAGTAAAGCGGAGTGGCGCATGGCAGAGGCGGAGTCTTTGCGGAGAGCAGCGATCTGCGGCCTGTGGGTGACAAGGCTGCAATTCAACTCACAGCGATGACCACCCAGCGAGACATCATAGCGGTGCGGCTGAGTGAAAGGTGCAGCTCCCAGAACCTGGAATGGAATTTCCTGCCCGGCAAGGGAGCGCCTGAAAGCCAACCCGGCAGCTATAGATCCAACGAGCATGTGAAGGTTTTCTACAGGCATTTCCTTCTTGAGAATTGAGGAGGACGCCAGGGAACGGAGGGTATACCCGATCCCGCCTTCGGTGAGGTCAGGGGTATAGGGGAGGTGAAGGATATCAGAGGCGTTGATCATCAGTACTGCACCGGAGAGCGATTAAAGAGTCCCCTGCTCCTTCCTAAACTGCAAACAATAATGGTGGAATGTATTACTCACCCAGGCGGAGCCCAGCCCGTAAGGCGCCAGGCGCTGGTTATCCTGCAACCACAACTTTTCATCCTTGAGGGTGTATATTTTACCGAGCTCCCGGCCCAGGTCCCAGGCGAGGGGATAGATCCTGCCCCCTTTTTTCACATTCTTAACGATGATGGTGAGATAGGCTTTTTCGCGGAGGAGAGGTTTCAACCCGGCATAAACCGCCACGAGCCTTGCCAGAAATTCCTCGTAATCGTGCAGGTTGCCGAGGTCGTTGTCATCGTCCGAATAAAAGACATCCAGGTCCGCCGAGGCACGGCGGTTCTTTTGAGTCCCTGCGCCTTTGGCATGCAGCATATCCCAGTAAGGAGGGGAAGTAAGGACGTAATCAAAGATGGGGAGCACAAAATCGACCGCATGGGCAGCATCCCCGGTAACGACTTTGGAGAGCAGACCTTCAGCCCCCTCCCCCAGCAGTTTGCGTTCCTTGGAAATTGTCTCCCGGGCAATTTCAGCATACTTTGGATTCAACTCTATGCCGCAGGAATGCCGACCCGCCCGCAGCGCGGCGATGAGCGTGGAACCAGTGCCAGCCATCGGGTCCAGCACGGTTTCACCGCGCCTGGTAAAGAACTCGATGAATTCCTGCGCCATCGTTTCGGGGAATTTGGCGGGGTGGACAAGTACATCTTTCTTCCGCGGCGGAGGGTTGTGGATGAACCAGGATTTTTGGAACTTGAGCCACGTGCGGGAGTCGAGGTCGTTGAGTTTATTTTTCATTAGGATGGATCACGGGGTGGGAGTGGGGCTGGGACGAGGCGTGCGTGTCAGGGTAGGCGTCCGGGAGGGAGTGAGTGAAGGGATGGGAGATACGTAAGCGACAGAATAAACCGAAAGGTCCGAGAAGGAGGCGATGATGGGTGCAGCGCCAGAGGCATACGCAAAAAACCCAAGCGTGCCTGTGTGCTGGAAGGAATCATTGAAGGTGAATTGCAAATGGTCATTCAGGAAGAAACGCAGATCATTGCCCACTGCCCAGACCCCAAGTTTAACCTCGGACGGAGCCGCAATGGGGGCATCGCCGCTCGCAAGCCAGGTGTTGAGGGGCAGGACGGAATCGGAGACGACGCGTTCGAGGCGGGCCTGGCCGTCGCAACTGACCACGAAGCGATAATAATTCCCCCCGGGAACGGCGCGGAAGAGCATGCCAAACTGGTCCATGTCTTCGCACAGGCTGAGGTTTACTGTGGCTTCCGCATAGAAATCTGACAGGACCGGCTGGCTGCGAAGGCTGACTATCGTCAACGGCCCCTGCCCGGAAATGGACAAAAGAAGCTGGTTGCGGCTGACCAATGCACTGGCAGAGGCTGCGCTGGATGTGCTCCACAAGCCGGCCTGGTCGAAGGAATCCGTGAATAGCAACTCCCCGATACCCGGCCTCTGGTTCTGGGTGGGCAAGGGAGCCTGGGTTGGGAAAAAGGTGGGGGTGTCGGTGGGAGGAAACCAGACGATGGTAGCGGTGGGTGTTGGGGTGTCAGGCAAGGGGGTGGTCGTCTCCGTCTCCAACTGGGGGGTGACAGGCAGGCCGCTGCAAGCAGCCAGGAAAAACAGCATGAGCATGCCCCGGAATAAAAAGGTGAGTTTCATCGGCAAAATATCGGAAGAATTTATCGACGAGCTGTTGTACAATCTATGTTACGATAACCAAGTTACCCGTTCATTCTACTGCTTTTTAACAAATTCCGTGAACTTTGCAGCTTAAATTACAAATTCATCGAAAAGCAACCCGGTTATCCATTTTTTGCGTCCTGCCGGTTGCATGAGCGAAATAAAAGGAGAAAACCATGAGCGAAAAATCCGTCCTGGTGACCGGCGCATGCGGAGAAATTGGCCAAGCTCTCGTCCAAAGCTTAAATCAAAGAGGTTACCGCATCGTCACTGCCGACCTGGCAGCCCTGCCCGAAACGATCAAAGGCATGCCGGCGGAGCATATCCAGGGCGATTTGGTTAACCGGATCAAGATTTTTTACGACTATGATTTCGATATTATTTTCCACCTGGCAGCCTCGCTCTCCTCGAAGGCAGAAGTGGCCACCGAAGACGCCCACCGCATCAATGTCGAAGGGACGATGCAATTGCTGCTGCTGGCCGCCTACAAGTCAGAAAAGCTCAACAAGTCTGTCAAATTCCTGTTCCCAAGCTCCATCGCTGCATACGGCTTTCCGGACCGGGCTGTCAAGCACGCAGCCGGAATCGTAAAAGAAGATGAGTGGAACACCCCGCACACCATGTACGGCTGCAACAAGCTGTATTGCGAAAAGCTGGGAGTATATTACAGCCGCTACTGCGGACAGCGCCACCTTGATCCAGTACCGCCCACCATGCTCGATTTCCGCGCCATCCGCTTCCCCGGGCTGGTCAGCGCATTTACCACCCCAAGCGGTGGGACGAGCGATTACGGCCCCGAAATGCTGCATTCAGCGGCAGCCGGCAAGCCCTATGCCTGCTTCGTGGATGCCGACACGCGCATCTCGTTCATGGCCATGCCGGATGCCATCAAATCCCTGCTAATGCTCATGGATGCCCCCCGCAAGGATCTGACCAGCCAGGTCTACAATATCGCCGCCTTCAGCCTGACCGCCGGGGAGTTCCGCCAGCGGGCGCTGGGCGCTTTTCCCGAAGCACAGATCACATTCGCACCCAACCCGCGCCGCCAGGGTATTGTCAATTCCTGGCCGGAAGACGTGGATGATGCGCTTGCCCGCAAGGACTGGGGCTGGAAACCGGATTACGATGTGGAGAAATTCTTCAACGAGTACTTCCTGCCAGAGATCAAAAAACGATACCAGAGACCGAGCACCCGGACGATAGAATAACAACAAAGGCCGCCTTTCGGCGGCTTCTTTTTTTTCTACAAATTATCAATGGGAGATAATCTGCTCCCGTTCCGCTCCCACACTGACCAACTTCACCGGCACCCCCGCGAGAGCCGCCACCCGGTCAAGGTAGTTTCGCGCGGCAGGCGGCAAGTCTTTCCACTCCCGCACAACGGAGACATCCTCCGTCCAGCCGGGGAGTTCCTCATAAACCGGCTCATATGGACGTGGATCCGCAGGACCTCGGGGCAGGTCGATGGATTGCTTTCCTTCGGCGCGATAAGCGGTGCACAAGCGGAGTTTCTCCAGCCCGCTGAGGATATCCAGCTTGGTGACGGCCAGTTCGCGGATGCCGTTGATCCGGATGGCATACCTCAATAAAACTCCATCCAGCCAGCCAACGCGGCGCGGACGGCCGGTGGTGGTGCCGTATTCATCCCAGGGGTGTTCGCCAGTGCCGCGCAGCCTGAGAGCCAGGGCGTCAAAGACTTCGGTTGGGAATGGGCCGGAGCCGACCCGGGTCTGGAAAGCTTTTACCACGCCCACCACACGGGCAGCACGGGCTGCATCAAGCCCCAAACCGAGCCCGGTCAATGCGCCCGGAGCCGTGGTATTGGATGAAGTAACGAAGGGATAGGTACCCAGATCAATGTCGAGCAGGCTTCCTTGTGCGCCTTCAGCCAGGACGGTTTTCCCTGCCAGCAGCGCGGCATGGAGTTCCAGGGAAGTGTCTGCGATATAGGGCTCAAGGCGCCTGGCGACATCCTGGAACGAGGCAGATATTACCGCGGGGTCAAGTTCGGAAGCTCCCAGCATGCGCAGGGTGCGGTTAGCTTCCGAAATGTGTGCAGCGACCCGGTCAGAGAAATCAGGAGCGATACTATCCCCGACGCGCAGTCCTCGGCGGGTAGCTTTATCCGTGTAGGCTGGACCGATGCCGCGCCCGGTGGTACCGATACTGTCCCTACCCCTTTGCGCTTCAAGAGCCCGGTCAAGTGCCTGGTGGGCAGGCGTGATCAGGTGAGCGGCAAACGATATGCGCAACCGCTCTGGCGAGATGGGAATCCCTGCCTGGCGAAGGACGTCCATTTCTTCGAAAAGGGTGGTTGGGTTGACCACCATGCCATTTCCAAGAATGGCTATTACGCGCGGGTGAATGATCCCCGATGGGATGAGATGAAGTTTAAATATCCGCTCCCCCACCGTAACCGTGTGCCCGGCATTATCGCCACCGTTGTAGCGGGCGGAGAAATCCGCCTGCGCGGCAAACCAATCCACAATCCGACCTTTCCCTCGTCCCCCCATTGTGCTCCCACAACGACCTGCAGGGCCATGGCATCTCCTTCCAATTTTTGCAGAGCAACCCGAGGTTTTCCCGGAGCACCTGCCAATGCCATTATATCAAGTGCCTGGGCGATGGGGTATAATCTTTGCCAGTGGTAGCATGAAGAAAAAGACCCTCCTGTTTGCCAGTATTCTCCTGATTTCCCTTGGTTTTGCCTGGATTTCTGCAAGTGTGCAGGCTGCTCCCGGTGAGCCTCAAAGTGCATATCCATCGCCGACCCCCCAGGCGAATGGACAGATCATTTATATCGTTAAGGCGGGGGATACCTGCGAATATATTTCCCTGATGTACGGTGTGTCGCTGGATTACCTGCGTACGACCAACAATTTAGATGCAAGTTGCACTTTGAGGGAGGGCGAGAGGCTTATCCTGGGCGTCGGGGAAGCTGCCGCCGCCTCACCCACCCCCGGACCTTCCCCTTCACCCACCCAAGCTCTGCCCACGGTAACCCCCGGTGTCGGTGGAGTAGCCCAGGTTTGCGTGCTAGTCTACGACGACGTTAACGGAGACGGGTTGCGCCAGTCGACCGAGGTTGCAATCGCCGGTGCTGCAGTCAGCCTCACCAGCCTGGATGGGGCTTATTCAAAAACCCTGACCACCGTCATCAACCCGGATGCGACCGCCTACCAGGGCACATGTTTCTCGGATGTGCCCATGGGGCAGTATAACGTCAGCGCGGCTGCGCCGGATGGATATAATCCAACGATCAACCTGACCTCCAAAATCGTGGTTTCCGCCGGCGACGTCGCCTATATCGATTACGGAGCACAATTAAAAACCCTGATCGATCCCGGCAATCCCTCTGATAAACGCTCGCCGCTATTGGGAATAATTGGGGCAGTGTTTCTATTGGCTGGCGTTGGGATTGGCATATACGTCTGGACCTTGCTGAGAAAAAAGTGAATCTGGGTAAAGAATAATTGACGGGCTGTGCATCCACACAGCCCGTCTTTTTAATGCATGATCAAATTAACGCATTGTCGGGTCAAACCACATTGTATTCGCGGATTTGCCGACCTTCGGTGAACCTGGCTAAGTCCAGGAATGAAACATCCAGGCTTTTAAAATTTCCATCCAGGATGCATTCCGTCATAAGTTTCCCCGATATCGGACCGTGCATAAACCCGTGACCTGAAAAACCTGCGACGATATAAAAACCATCGACGGGCGTTTTTCCAAAAATCGGATGCGCATCAGGGGTCACTTCATACAATCCGGCCCAGTGGGACAGCAAACCAACATTTTCCAGGCAAGGCATACGGGCGACCGCCGCTTCCAGGTTGACCATCTCAAAAGCCTCGTCCACATTCTGGTCAAACCCGACTTTTTCATTATTATTCGACATGCCGGTCAATATTCCATCCCCCTCGCGGTGGAAATACAGGGATTGAGCAAAATCCAATACGAATGGGAAATCCTGTGGTACCTCGGGTATCGGAGTGGTGGTCATGATCTGCCGACGGTAAGGTTCGATGGGCACCGTCACACCTGCCATGCGGCCAATCAGCCCGGCCCACGGTCCCGCAGCATTGACAACAACCGAGGTCGAAATTGTCCCCTGATTTGTTTCCACAGAGATAATCTTGCCAGCTGCAGTCTTGATACCGGTCACCTCGATATTATTGAGGCATTGCACTCCCAAACGCTGAGCAGCGCCCACGTAGCCCATGACAACGCTGTTCGGGTCCACCAACCCATCCTCCTGGTTGAAGGAGCCTGCCAGGGCGTCGTCAAAGCGCATCAGGGGCAGCCGCTGGTGGATTTCGTCAGGGGTCAGCCACTCGGTATGGACGCCGAGGTTTTTCTGGAGCTCCAGGCTGTGCATAAATGTTTTTACATCTTCAGGCCTGGTGAGGACAAACAGGTAACCACATTTGCGGAAGTTAATCTCCTGCCCGATCTCATCCTTGAACCGCTCGAGCATGGGCAAACTTTGCAGGGAGAGGCGGATATTGACTTCGGTGGAGAATTGATAGCGCACTCCACCCGCACAGCGTCCCGTGGCTTCCTGCCCAAAAAATTCATCCTTTTCCAGGAGCAGGATGTTTTTTTGACCGCGGAAGGCCAGATGATAAGCCGTACTTGCGCCCATCACCCCGCCTCCGATAACGACGACATCAGCTGTTTTGGGGACCATAATTTTTCAGTGAACTCCTCTGTGTGAAGTTAATAGTCAATCTTACCGCGAAAAGTCCCTTTTTTTCTACCGTGATAATGGCGGCTGCAAACCAACGTGATAAAACGCCCACAGATGTGGGCGTTTTGCTCATCATTAATGTTGACCTTTTTAGAGCGGGAGCCAGGTGCCGATTTCTTTTGCCCTTGCCCGGCGATAGATCTCAGGTGCGATGGCCATATCATCCATGGCAAGGCCCAGGTTGATGGCAAGGTTACGTTCCTTTTCAGAGCCGCGGCCTGGCTTTTGACCTGTGGCCAGCTGCCCCAAGTCTGCATAAGGTGCAGGGGTCTGGGAGAAATATCCGCCTTCCCGGTAATACTCGAACTGGGCATGGTCGTCCGTGCTGATCTTGTCCATCTGGGCCATGGCAGGTCCGGTCCAATATGAATCGAAATCAACTGCGGAACCAAAACCGCCGGGTTTCAGCCAATCCTTCTCGATAATGGGGGTGGGATGCTTGAGGATCGGGCCCGAGGTGACAACCAGGTCGCTTTGCACGACCGCTTCCTTGGGGCTCCTGGCGGGGAGGATCTCGAACTTGAATTTCTTTTTCATTTCGGTGATAAATTTTGCCTGAACTTCCGGAAGGATGTCATAGGCATAGGCGCGCTTAAGTTGGAAAACGGTGGCAAGCGCTTCCAGGTTGGTCCGTCCCTGTACGCCGCATGCCAAGATGGCAGCCACTTCGCTTTCGGGGCACGCCAAGTATTTGGCGGCCAACCCCGAAGCTGCACCGGTACGGTAAGCGGTGATCCAGGTGCAATCCATAACGGCGTATGGAATCCCGGTCTCATCATCATTGAGGATAAGCAGCCCGGTAATGTAAGGAAGCCCGCGCTTGAAATTCTCGGGATAGCCACTGACCCACTTAATCCCAGCCGAGTGCAGTGAGGGAATAAAGGCAGGCATAGCATGGATGAAGGCGTCGGGCATGGTGTGGATGCCCGGCTTGGGGGGCATTTCCACCTTTCCATTCCCTTTTTCCTTGAAGGCTTCTTCGAGAAGTTTCAAAATGGTCGGCATGTCGAGCGCCACTTTTTCGACATCGGCGCGTGAAAGGTACAATATTCGTTGTTCAGCCATTTAAGTTCCTTTCTTTGTGAATTTGTTATTGGGTTTGATGTACCCAGATTAACAATGAAATATATTCTTCGTACTGACTTGGACTGTTGGGCTTTTTTTGAAATGGCAGAGGATCAGCCAACCGGCATGAGCACCGACCCTATCCGCAGGCTCTCTTCGCAATCTGCGAAGAGAGCTGTGCAAGTGCGGGAGAACGATGGGGGAATTGGTCTTCTATTTCGGCCCGGTCACCTTTTATTCCATGCCCAAATAAGATTTCTGGATCATCTTATTTTTCTTGAGTTCCTCGGCGGTATCCTGAACAACTATTTCTCCGGTCTGAAGGACGTAGCCGCGCGAGGCAACACTCAGCGCCATAAGGGCATTTTGTTCCACCAGCAGGATGGTCGTCCCTTCTTTGTTTATTTGAATGATCGTATCGAAAATACTTTCCACCAGCACAGGCGCCAGGCCCATGGAAGGCTCATCCATCAGGAGCAGGCGGGGATGAGCCATCAATGCCCGACCCGTTGCAAGCATCTGCTGCTCCCCACCCGACAGCGTACCACCCGGTTGTTTTCGGCGTTCCTTAAGGCGCGGGAATAATGTAAACACGCGTTCCAAATCCGCGGCGATATCCGGTCCATTCTTGCGGGTGTAGGCTCCCATTTCGAGGTTTTCCGAGACAGTCAGGCGGGCAAAGATTCGCCTCCCCTCAGGCACCATCGACATTCCTTTAAAAATCAAGTCGTGAGGTTTAAAGGGAGCCAGGTCTTCCCCATCAAAACGAACACTGCCCTCACGCGGCTTCATCAGTCCACAGATCGTGCGCAAGGTGGTGGACTTCCCGGCGCCATTGGCGCCGATCAAGGTAACGATCTCTCCCTTCTCAACGGTCAAAGAGATCCCTTTGAGGGCGTGGATGTTCCCGTAATAAGAGTGAATATTCTCAACTTCCAAAATAGGCATAGTGGTCCTCCGGCTCAGACTGCTGTGCTGGCCTGGCCAAGGCCGCTGGCGGCGCCTCGCCCGAGATATGCTTCGACCACGCGGGGGTTCTTTTGAATTTCCAGCGGGGTCCCCTCTGCAATTTTGAGACCAAAATCCAGGACGGTGATCTGCTCGGATATGCTCATGACCACCCGCATTTGATGCTCGATAAGCAGGATAGTAATGCCAAGCTCGTCCCGCAGACGGCGGATAAAATTGACCATATCCTGGGTCTCACTGGGGTTCATCCCGGCAGTGGGTTCATCCAGGAGAAGGAGAGATGGTTTGCTGGCGAGAGCGCGACCAATTTCAAGGCGGCGCTGTTCCCCATAAGGCAGGTTCTTAGCCAGCAGGTCACCCTTCCCTTTCAGGTTAATAAAACCAAGCAGGCGGACAGCTTCCTCGACGGCAGCTTTTTCCTCCCGATTCGTACGCGGATCACGGAAAATACCTCCGAGCAATCCCGATTTCAAATGCGGCTGCATCCCCACCAGGATGTTTTCCACGACGGTCATGTTCTTGAACAAGCGGATGTTCTGGTAGGTGCGAGAAATCCCCAGACGGGTCACCCGGTCCGGGGAAAGGCCGGTAATGTTCCGATCGTTGAAAATGATCTCCCCTTCCTCCGGGGTATAAAAACCGGTCACACAGTTGAAAAAGGTTGTTTTACCTGCCCCATTGGGACCGATGATGCTGTAAATCGCATGTTCTTTAACTTCCAAGTCAACCTTGCTGACTGCCTCCAGGCCGCCGAAGCGCTTGGTAACCCTTTTTGAAATAAGTATCGCCATCTCAGTCTCCTCCCGAGCGATCTGGGTTCTCGGTCACGGGCTGGGGTTCGTTTTCCGGACCTGGGCCAGCCTCCTCCCCATGCAATTCGAGGCGGCGACGGGCTTCCGGTGCCAGACCCTCCGGTTTCAATAACATCATGGCCACCAGTACGGCACCATACACCAGGTAACGGAAATCAGCGAACTGGCTGAGGAGCAACGGTAATCCAACCAGGACCAGCCCGCCCACGAAGACTCCCGGAATGCTGCCCAGGCCGCCGATGATGATCAGAGAGAGAATATTGATGGAGACAATGAAGCTGAAGCTTTGCGGATAGACTGAGCCGATCTTGGTGGCAAACAATGCCCCGCCCAAACCGGAAAAGAGGGCACCCATTGCAAAGGCCAGCAATTTGGTGGTGACCTTGTTGATCCCCATGGCTTCGGCAACGTCCTCATCTTCACGCAAAGCCATCCAGGAACGCCCGAGGTGGGAATCTTTCACCCGGGTGGCAATAAAGCCTGCGAGGATGATGCCAACTAATATTAAATAGTATAGTTGTTGTTGATTTACCAGGGCGAGCGTCCCGATCACAGGTTTGCCTATGCGCTGGATCCCTTCGGATCCTCCCAGGATAGGCTTCAGCCAGTCGGATAGCACAACAATGCGGATGATTTCCCCAAAGCCCAGGGTCACAATCGCCAGATAATCACCGCGCAAGCGAAGGATGGGCAAGCCCAGAATTACGCCAAAAGCGACTGCCACCACAATTGCAATAGGTGTCGCCGCCCAAAAGCTAAGGTGTAAAAGACCCACTGCCTCGGAAGTGGTCAGCACACCCAGGGTGTAAGCACCGATGGCATAGAAGGCAACGTAACCAAGGTCGAGCAAGCCGGCAAAGCCGACAACGATGTTCAGCCCCAACCCCATCAGGATGTAGATGCCAACGTTATCCAAGATCTCGCTAAAATAGCTCCCCAAGATAACAGGCAGTAATAGCACAAGAACCCCTAATACACCCAGAGTACCCCAGCGGACTATCCGCTGTTGACGCGGATTTCGTTTGAGAGCAATCGCTTTCCGGTCCCTTCCCTTACTCCAGTACGCAATTGCACCGACAATCACAAATATTAATAGCGCACTGATAATCTTTAAGCCGCTTTGTGCAAAAATCCAGAGGAAGGCATATTGAACTGCCCCCCAATGGAGGATAACCGTGACGATCAGGTCGCGGAATAGACCGAGGACAACAATAACCATTACAGACTGGCTCAATGCGCCGCGGATACGACTCGGGAGCAGGTACACTCCTGCTGCAATCACTCCAGTCACCAGGCTGACTGCCACCAAGACTAATATTCCAGATAAGGTGGATAAATGGAATGTAAGGAGTGAAATAAGGTCAGGGGAGACATTGATTAATACTGCCCGGAGATTGACAACTTCCCCGATCAGGATAAATGCAACCAGTACTGCGCTGCCCACCAACCCAACCAACCCACCGATCAACAGGAGATTTCCAGGTTTTTTGGAGGGTGCATTATGCACCGAGAGGTAGGCTTCGAACAGGAAAGGCGCAAGGACGAAGATCTGTGCCATGGTGATCACACCGCTGATCACATAAGTTGCTCCAAACGCAAGGACCAACCCCACCACGCACAGGAGCAGGGATATGCCTCCCCCGATCACCCCATTTTGAAGTGTCTTGACCCAGTAAGAAGATTTGCTCTTCATATGATCCTCCTTAGGCCTTGTCCTTGGAAATTACTTCGCCCAGGATGCCGGTCGGGCGGAAGATCAGGATGAGCACCAGCACAATGAATGCTATGGCATCTTTCAATTGGGACGGGGAGGGGATGCCCAACCCGGTCAGGAAGAGGTTCGGGCCAACTGATTCGAGCAAACCCAAGATGATTGCACCGAGAAAAGCACCGGGAACGTTCCCGATGCCTCCGAGAACGGCGGCGGTAAAGGCCTTGATCCCGGGGAAAAAGCCCATATAGAAATTAACCACAGGGAACAGGAGCACATACAAGATACCTGCTGCTCCAGCCGAGGCGCCTCCCAGGGCAAATGTAAAAACAATTGCGTTGTCGACGTTAATCCCCATCAACTCGGCGGCTTCCTTGTCTTCGGAAACGGCGCGCATTGCTTTCCCGATCTTCGTCCATTGGACGATGCCATAGAGGAGCACCATCATCAATACGGCTCCAATGATCACCACGACCTGGGTTTCATATATTTGGATGCCCGCAACTGTCCACGAATGCTCAAGAGCTTTTATGGTTGGGTAACCAAATGAACCGGAGCCATATAAACCACGAAATGCGTATTGGAGAAAAAAAGAAGCGCCAATTGCGGTAATCAAGGGGACCAAGCGGGGGGCGTTACGCAAAGGCCGGTAGGCAATCCTTTCAAGCAGGACTGCTATCAAAGTCGATACACCCATTGAAACCACCAGAACAATAGCTAATCCGATCAGCGGCTGCCTGTCAAGAAAACCAGATTGAGATAATGCAAGGGCAACAAAGACTGCAGTGAAGGGTCCACTCATGAACACTTCGCTATGCGCGAAGTTGATCATTTTTAAGACGCCGTAAACCATGGTATAGCCCATGGCGATCAAAGCGTAGACACCCCCAAGTGCCAAACCTTTGATCGTAAGATCCAGCCAAACACTACCGGAGTATTGGCCCTGCCTGAGGGTGCTGATGGTGCCCCAGATGACAACCCCTGCAATGGACAAGCCAATCAGCCAAATGAAAATATCTGTAATCGTAAGGCGCTGACGCCAAGTTCTCAGCATCGCAAACTCCTCTTCTCAAATCGGAGTGCAACATTAGAAGAGGGGCGAGCAGAGGCTCGCCCCTCCTTTTATACATCACGTGAATTTAAGGCGTGGCTGTGGCTTTAATATATTGTGTCGGCCAGATCAGCTCAGGTGGATATTGCCCAGCATGGTATGTGTAAACGCCGATGACCGGGTTGGCGCAGTCGCCGTCCACATTGCAGGTCAAGACACCAGTCAATCCCTGGAAGTCCTTGGTGGCTGCGACGGCATCGCGCAGTCCCTGGCGCGGGATATGGAGCGTCCCGTCAGCATCCTGTACGGCCACCTTTTCGATGGCAGCCATGACTATATTGAAAGCATCATAGGCATGGGCGTGGAAGATGTTGATCGGCTGCTCACCGAACTTGGCTACGTACTTGGCAACAAATGCGTCGTAGGCGGCACCCTGAACCAGCGGGCTCGAAACCATGAAGCCCTCGACTGCAGCGCCGGCGGTTTTCATCACATCCGGCGAATACAGACCGTCCGCACCCATCAGCTTGGTGTTCTCCAAACCTGGGGTGGTTTTGGCCTGGTCAATAAGGAAGGCGCCTTCGGGCAGGAAGATCGGGAAGTAGATCAGCTCAGGAGAGCCGGAGGCAACGGATGCCAGGACCGAGCTCATGTCTGTCTGCCCGACGGTAACCGAAGTCTGCAGGGTGATAGTTCCACCATCCTGCTTGAAGTTATCAGCGAAGACCTGCTGCAGGGAGTCAGCATAAAGGCTGCCGTCATGAATGGTGGCTGCCTTGGTGACATGCAGGAAGTTATAGGCGAAGTCAGCCGCAGCTGCGCCCTGGATTTTATCGTTATGGGCGGTGCGGAAATAGCCGGGGTAATGGTTCGGGCTGGTGGGATCGGTCAGGTCAGGGGCAGTGTTGGAAGACGAGATCGTCACAAACCCGGCTGCGGAGAGCAATGGCTCTGCAGCACGTGCTTCGCTCGAGCAGGAAGTGCCAATGACTGCAATGATGGTCGGATCCGCAGCCAGCTTGGTGCCGGCAGCCTGGCCGCCATCTGCACTGCACAGGCCGTCTTCACCATCAAACTTGATGGTGTGACCAAGGATCTTGCCGCCGGCATCGTCGATGGCAATTTCCACGCCGTTGCGGGAGTCAGTACCAAGGGCAGCATTAGCGCCTGATACAACCAGCAGATAAGCGATATGAACCGGATCGGTCGGCGCAATCGTGACGCAACCAATCGAATCGGTGCAGGTGTAAGTGGATGCAGCGGGACCGCAGGCAGTCAGAACCATGCCCAGGACCGCAACTGCAGATAATACTATTGACAACCTTTTAAACATACGTTTTACTCCTTCTCCTCCAACGAAAAAAAGGTGAATAAAGGAACCCGATATCCGGGTTATCCGGCGTAGCTGACCAAGCCTTTCATTGTCTGGCATCACCTCCTTCATCACTTCATTTTGTTTGAGCACCATGATTATCTGCGCCACATCCATGTGCAGGAGCGGCGATAGATCCAAATGCACAATTCACTCAGGAACAGGAAGGGAGCAACCCTGGAAATATTAAGTTTTTCATTAAAAATTTTGCTTATAATAATTTCTGAGAAAAATTTCTACTGTAGATAAAAAAAAAGGATTCGCAGCGCAACATCCTCGAGAAGTTAAGATTCAATCTCCTAAATCCCGAGATCACCTTTGCCTACGAAATCCTTTTATCGCCAATAGACGAATTTTCATTACATTAGACTTTACTCTTATTTATTAAAATAGTCAAGTACCTATACTGGATTTTAATTACGAAAAGATCAGTGAGCATAAACCTCCCTGATTTAGGTCAGAGGACGGCCTGACAGGCTGGTTTTCAAGCACCCTTTCCGGAATATATCCCCTATTTATTTCCAAGTGATAGCCGGGCGGAACCTGGCAACCGTGAGGTAAATTTGGCTCCATCCAGATTCGCCTGGAGTCCCTTTTTTCCTGTCAGGGGTGCGGAGAATCCGGGTCATAATTTTTGTCCGAAACAGATATGGAATGGCCTGCGGTTAATTTCCCTTCTATTTCGTTTGCATTAATCGCTGGCGGGTATAGGGGATTAATCCGCCGGCGTCGATGATCGCCTGGCAGGCCTGTGGGAGGGGCACGATGGCGAAGGATTTACCGCTGGTTTGGTTCAATACCTGCTGGGCTGATATCTCCAATTCATCCCCCTCTCCAGCTTCGATATCCGGGCAGATGATCGTGTTCAGCCCAAGGTTAATTGAATTCTGGAGAAATATGCGGGCAAAATCCCTGGCGATAACAATGAATTCCGGACCCTTGAGGCAGGAAGCCGCCTGTTCGCGCGAGGAACCACACCCGAAATTATTGCCGGCCACGATCACACTCTGGGGGGAGACTTCGTGATTCTTCACCCGCTTGTTAAAGTCGACCAGATCTGCAAAGACGTATTGAGGCGTTTCAGTTGGCAGCACGGTCGCCATAAAACGACCAGGGAAAATAATATCGGTCGAGACATCATCGCCCAGCTTGAGGACTACTTTGGACATACTCAGGCTCCTTTCCGGGGATCGGTGATCATGCCGGTCAGCGCACTAGCGGCTGCCACGGCGGGAGAGCAGAGGAAAACCTCGGCTGATGGATTGCCCATGCGGCCTTTAAAATTCCGGTTGGTGGTGGCCAGGGCAACATCGCCATCCGCCAGGGCTCCCTGGTGCACACCCAGGCAGGGACCGCAGCCCGAATTCATCACCACGGCTCCGGCGTTCATCAGCGACAATACGTATCCTTCCTGGACCGCCTGACGATAAATTCGCGCCGAGGCCGGAAATACGAGCATGCGCACACTGCGAGCAACTTTTTTCCCATCCAGGAATTCGGCTGCGATGCGGATGTCATCCAGGCGTCCATTCGTGCATGACCCGATCACAATCTGATTGACCTGCTTTCCAAGCACTTCCTGGATAGGTTTGACGTTGTCCACCGTATGCGGACAGGCGAGCTGCGGGTCAAGAGTTGAGATATCGATTTGGATCACTTGATCGTAAACAGCATCTGCATCCGGACGAAGAACCTCGATAGGTTCCCTGAATCCCGCTTCGTCCTTTAAATATCGCACGGTTTCCGCATCTGCCGGCACGATCCCAGCGGTTGCACCAGCTTCCACCGCCATATTGCAGATCGTCAGACGTCCCGAGGTTGAAATTTTTTCGATGGCAGGACCATGAAATTCGATGACCTTGAAATTTGCCCCCTGGGCTGATATCCTGCCGATCAGGTGAAGGATCAGGTCTTTGGGTTGGACGCAAGACTGAAACTCGCCGCGCACTTCCACTTTGATCGTCCCCGGGACTTCAACATTTAAGACCCGCCCCAGAGCCCAAACGGAGGCCATTTCCGTCGCCCCAATGCCAAATGCAAAAGCTCCCAGGGCACCGTGGCTGGTGGTATGGCTGTCCGTTCCCACTACGACCGTTCCCGGGCGGACGTACCCGTTTTCCGGCAGGATCTGGTGGCAGATGCCGCCTTCGTCACCGCGGATGTCGTGGAATTTTCCAATTCCCTGTGCGCCAACGAAATCGCGCACCTTTTTCTGGTTGGTGGCAGTTTTAGAACTTTCGGCAGGAACGCGGTGATCGAAGATGATCGCAATCCTGGAGGGATCCCAGACCCTGGCATCGAGACCGGTGCCCTGGTAGATTTCCTGGAACTGGTTAAGCACCAGGGCTGCATTCTCATGCGACATCGCCAGGTCCACGCGCGGTTCCACTACATCTCCCGCCTTGACGGCAGGCTGCCCGGTAGCCCGGGCCAAAATTTTTTCGACCAATGTCATTCCCATAAATATCTCCTGTAATCTGGAGTGCGGGGGCAGTGTTGCCACCTGCCTATTATTAAATTACTGATTTTTCTTTTAACTTCTTTATTTCTTCGGGACTGTATCCCAACCCACCCAGGATGTCTGCGGTATTTTCCGAGAGTCCGGGCGGGGGCATCTCGATCCGGGCTGGGGTCTTGGAGAACTTAGCAGTCATATTGAAGATCTTGACCTTTCCAATGCCGGGCTGTTCCACATCGGCGATCACCTGACGGTGGTTGGCTTGCGCGGAGGTCAAAGCGGCTTCAAGGCTGACCACATCACCGGAGGGAATTCCTTTGGAATTGAGGACTTCCACCCAGTGGGCCGTGCTGCGACCGGTCAATTTTTCTTCGAGCAGCGGAGTCAACAGTGTCCGATTGGCTTTACGAGTGTCGCGTTCCTTGAACCGTGGATCGGATTTCAGCTCCGGTAATCCAAGTTCGTCGGCCAGGTCTTCCCACTGCTGCTGCTGGTTGGCGGCGATATTAACATAGCCATCCAGAGTCTTGAACATACCCGAAGGGGCGGCTGTAAAATTGTCATTACCCAGCAGGACCGGCGGCTGCCCCCCGATCAACAAATTGGCTGCCACCCAACCCATGAGCGGCATGATCGAGTCCAACAGGGCAATGTCGATGAACTGTCCCTCCCCGCTATGTTCGCGATAATACAAAGCCGCCATGATGGCAAACGCGGCGTTCATCCCGCCCACAGTATCGCAGACGGGGAAACCACAGCGCAAGGGGTTGAGGCTTTCGTCGCCGTTGACAGCCATCACTCCGGACAGTCCCTGGATGATCTGGTCGTAAGCCGGCTTGAAAGCGTCCGGTCCAGTCTGCCCAAACCCGGAAATCGCACAATAGATGATCCCGGGGTTAATCCTGCACAATTCTTCATAAGAGAATCCAAGCCGGGCCATCACCCCCGGGCGGAAGTTTTCAACGACTACATCTGATGTCTTAACAAGTTTCGAAAAGATCTCTTTGCCTTCGTCTGCCTTCAGATTAAGGGTGAGAGACTTCTTATTTGCATTCTGGGCGAGGAAGCTGGTGCCGAGCAGCTGCTGGTTATACTTCGGCACATTGCCCAGCTTGCGGGCCAAATCGCCGCCATCGGGGTTTTCGATCTTGATCACATCCGCACCCAATAAAGCCAGGTGCAGCGTGGCGAATGGTCCCGAGAGCACGTTGGTCAGGTCGAGCACGCGGATTCCTTCCAACAGTTTCATGCATCCTCTCCCAACCCGTCCTGCCCAGAGAAATCAACGATCGAACCGGATTTCAAAATGAAACCGGGCAGTTCCCGCTCAAAGAATGTGCCCACCTGGCGGGCCACATTAAGCAAAACGTCAAGCTTGATATCCTTGCGCAAACCCATACGCTGCAACGAGTGGACGAGGTCCTCGGTGCTGACATTCCCGGCAGGCAGTTTGGTAAACGGGCAGCCGCCAAGTCCGCCAAACGCAGATTCGAACCAGGTCACGCCGCTTTTCAGCGCAGCATAACAATTAGCCAGTCCCAACCCATACGTGTTATGGAAATGACAGGCCAGCACCGCACCCGGATCCAGCGCCCGGACGGCGCCGTACAGGTCTTCCACCTGCTGCGGGTTTGCATGACCAGCCGTATCAGCCAGGCTGATGTTGTGGAGGTCCGCATCCAGGTACGCCTTGACAATAGTCAGCACCTTTTTTGGGTCGACCGGGCCCTGGTCGCCGCAGCCAAACGCGGACTGGACTGAGACCTGGACTAATTTCCCTGCAGTCATGGCCTGCCTGGCCATCGGGATAATTCGCTGGAGAGCTTCGCTGGAACTCATTCCAGTGTTCTTCCGGCTGTGAGTTTCGCTGGCGGATACACCCATGCAAAACATTTCCACACCGCAGGCGAGGCCGCGTTCCAATCCCTTCTCATTCAGGACCAGCCCCGAGAGGAGCACCCCGGCAGGCTTGTTCTCCGCGAAGTGCCGGAACAGGGAATCCGTGTCAGCCATCTGCGGGACCTTCCCAGGGTTAACGAACGACCCGAGCTGAATAACGTCAACGCCGGATTCGAACACTGCCTCGATCCAGCGGATTTTTTCTTCCAGCGGGACGATCGTCTTTTCTGCCTGCAGGCCGTCACGCGGCCCCACTTCGTGGATGATGATCTTATCCATGCGCGTCTATTAAATTAAATGCGCCAGTCCATTTGCCTGGATGAAAATAATCTGGCACGGGTCACCCGGGAGAAGAATCATAACTTTGCAGCAACAGCCTCGCCGATTTCAAGGGTGGTATTCGACCCGCCCATATCATATGTTCGAACCTTACCTTCCTTCACCACTTCCGCGACAGCCTTTTCAACAGCCGCGCCTTTTTGCTCCTCCCCCAACCAGTCGAGCATCATCTTGGCTGCCAGAATGGACGCAATGGGATTTACTTTATATAGACCTGCATATTTGGGAGCCGACCCGTGACTCGGTTCGAAGACTGCCAGCTTTTCACCGATATTCCCCGAGCAGGCGAAACCAAGTCCACCCACCATTTGAGCGCACAGGTCGGAGATAATGTCTCCATATAGATTAGGGGCTACCAACACGTCGTAATTCAGCGGGTTCTTTTAACAGCCACATGCAAATGGCGTCCACATTGGCTTCATCAAATTGGATCTCCGCATACCCGCGGGCCACTTCGCGGGCGGTATCCAGGAAAAGTCCATCGGTGGCGCGGACCACGTTGGCTTTGTGCACAACGGTCACTTTCCTGCGCCCAAATTTCCTAGCAAAATCGAATGCCGCCCGTACTATGCGTTCGCACCCTTTGCGGGTGTTTACTTTGACAGAGATGGCGTACTGATCACCAGCCAGGTCCTTGAAGGGGGCGAAGGGTTTTGATTCCTGGGCAAGGACTGCCGCAAGGTTGGCAGGAACAGGGTTAAATTCCACACCCGAATACAGGTCTTCGGTATTCTCGCGGAAAACCACCAGGTCTATGCCTTCCTTATAATTCAATGGATTATTAGGGTATCCCTTGCACGGGCGCAGGCAATCATAAAGGTCGAAAAGCTGCCGCATCCGCACTATTGGAGAGCGGTAGGTCAAGCCCTTACCTTTTAATTCAGGAACTAATTCATCCTCCGCGGTCTTGACCGGTTTGGAAGTGATGGCACCGAACATGGCTGCGTCGACTTTTTTTAGCAGGTCGATGGTCCGCGCCGGGAATGCATCGCCCTCCTTGCACCAAAATTCCCAGCCGATGTCCCCGTGGATATACTCGGCGTTTAAATTGAGCTTGTCAAGCACGATTTTCGTTGCATCGAGCACGTCCACCCCCACCCCATCCCCCGGAAGCCACGCAATCAGATATTTGCCGCCGTTGTTTTTAAGTTTGCCATTCATGCGCTTCTCCTGATTAGATAATTAGTATATCTTGGGACATGCCGAATATCCATTTTAGCCAAGAGACATGAAAAGTTGAAGTGACAGATGTCACACACAATTGCATATGGGATTTCTTAAAGAAATATCGAAATAAATGCAGGGCCCGCACACTTAAATATCTCAGCTGCAGGAAAAAATTCCGCCAGCGATCCCACGTCCAACTCCACATGGACCAGCGAGTGCCGGGGTTTGGCAGTAAAATAATCCTCACAAACATTAACTTCCTTGTAATTCGAATCTCTCATGTTGAATAATTCCACGAAAACAAACAGGTTGGGGGGATTTCTTGCCGGGTTAACCGCGGCTGCCATTTGGGGAGGCATGTACGTGGTCAGCAAGGTGGTCATGGCGGTAATCCCACCCTTCTCGCTCATTGTCACGCGGCTTGTCCTGGGCATCCTGACGCTCGCAATTATTATTTTGATTCGCAAGAGCTGGAAGATCAGCCGCCTCCAATTCTGGCAGATTTTTGGGGTGGGTGTTGTGGGATATGGGATCTCTCTCGGATTTCAATTTGTTGGGACGAACCTTTCCACCGCAGCCAACGGTTCGCTGGTCACTTCCACCACCCCAGCTTTCGTCCTGCTATTTGCCGCAGTCTTGCTGGCGGAACGGATCACCCGCAGGCGGTTGCTGGCATTGGGGATTGCCACGCTAGGCGTGGCGGCGGTTATCGACCCGCGCAACGCGGCGCTTTCACCCTCATTTTTCTGGGGCAATATTAGCCTGGTGGCCGCGGCTCTCACCTGGGCGCTTTACTCGGTCCTCATCCGCAAAGTCACCAGGGACACTAATGTCATAACCACCACGCTGATCGCATTTATCGGCGGGCTGCCGGTCTGCCTCCCCCTCGGCGGCTGGGAGGTTGCAACTCACCAGGTGGGGAGCATTGGACTTGGGGTAGTGGGAGGCATCCTGTTCCTCGGCATCATCTCCACTGCGCTGGCAATGTATTTATGGAACACTGCATTTTCAGTTCTGGATGCAGGCGCGGCATCCCTGACTTTTTTCGCACAACCTGTGGTTGGGACTCTGCTCAGCGTGGTTTTTTTAAAAGAGCAAATTACTCCCCTGTTCATCATCGGAGGAATCCTGATCGGCATTGCTCTGCTCGTCTCCAGTAAAGCCTGACCATTTTAGAATGATTACATTCCCTCTATTGCCAAATCTGATAATTTGGATATAATCTGCCATATTAATGTCCGTTATCGGAGAGCATGGCTTAGTCGATGAGGCTCTGATCACTGGATTTTGCCCGGTGTGGAAATTTAAGGTTGGCAATGAAAAAGAAACCCTTTCAAAATTCGAAAGTAGATTTGTCTACATACCCTGCGCCAGATACCGTCCCAGGAGCATTAAATTGGATTGTCAAGCGGCAATGGTGGGCGATTGTCCTGGCTACCATCCTGCTTGTAGCTTTCGAAATCTACGATTTTTCCCACACCCAAAATCCTCTGATCTACGTTGCCGAGACGCTTATTTTCCTTGTCCTCTTATGGGTTATTGGATTATTGCTTTCTTCCTTGTCACATGGATTTCGCAACCAGACTCGCATTATCAAGATTCTTGATGCGAAGCACAAATTAAGCATGGAATTTTCCACCTATCACGAGTGGGATGTGCTGGTCAATCAGATAGCCATGTTCCCGAGCACCCTTGTGCCGGCCACGCAATCATTTTTATTCGTGTCTAATATTATTACCAACCAATTTGAGATGGTGGCGCAATGGAGCCGGGCCGGGGAAGATCCAATTGAAATATGCACAGGACCATCCTGTCAAGAATGTTTCCAGAACCGTTCCGGGAATGAACTGGCATTTTTCCAAAAGGTACCCGAACCTTTAAATAATGGATTCTATTCCCAGGCACATAAGTACTGCCTGGCCATAAAAGACGAAGTAAGGATATTGGCTGTTTTGCAGTTCGTCCTCGAGCCGGGACAATCCCTCACTGAAGTGCAGGCGGATATTTTCAGGAATATCAGTGATGATATTGCGGTAGCCCTCAAAGCCGGCCAGGATCGCCAGGTATTACAGGAAATGCTCACATCTGAAACTGCCCTGGCGGAACGACGATCCGTGTCCCATTATTTGCATGACCACCTGGGTCAAAGCCTGGGATACCTGCACATTAAAATGGATCAACTCCTGACCAATAAAAGTGAGCTTTCCCTGACCACGGTGCTCGACGATTTGGAACTCATGCGGAATGCCACCAACGAATCCTATGAGATCGTGCGCGGGGTCCTCGAAACCATGCGCCCGGAAACGACCCAGACACTAACCAATTTACTGCTGGAATATGCCCGGAAGCTTTCCCAACGGGCAAATTTCAAACTGGATTTCAAAACGCAGGGGAAACCCATCCTGCTTTCAGAGGAGACCGCAAAGCGCGGCCTTTTATGCCTTCGAAGAATTACTGAGCAACGTGGAAAAGCATGCCCAGGCTACCTATGTAATGGTGCGGGCTGAATGGAGCCCAAGTGATCTAACCCTGACCATAGCGGATAATGGGATCGGTTTCGACCCGCAACAGGTAAATTCGGACCAGCACTTCGGATTGGAAATCCTTAACGAACGTATGGCCAGGGTGAACGGTCATGTAACCTTGATGACCTCTGGAAATACCGGCACAGTTGCAAATATCCTTGTCCCCGTTTCTTCTGCAGGTCGCCTGGGAGCAGGCTCATGAGCGGCGTAAACACTTCCAATAAAACCATTAAAAAAGTATTGGTTATAGACGACCAGATCCTCTTTCGGGAAGGATTGGAAAGCCTGTTGAGCTCCACCACGGATTTTGAAATGGTCGGCTGTGCCGGGACCGTCCATGAAGGGTGCGAACAGGCGACCTTATTCAGACCCGATATTATTCTTATGGATTTTTCCCTGCCAGACGGCACCGGCCTGGATGCCACCCGTGCAATCCTTGCCCGTGTGCCCGATTGCAAAATTGTATTCCTGACCGTTCATGAAAGCGATGAAAACCTTTTTGCGGCGCTGCGCCTGGGGGCAAAGGGGTACATGCTTAAAAATATCGGCAGCACCGAGCTCCTATCCAGCCTGCGCGCCCTGGACCGCGGAGAGGAGGCTGTATCACGCAAAATGGTCAGCCGGATCGTGCAAGAGTTTGCTCGTTCCCCCGAGACAAAATCAGAAGAAGATAAATTGCTGGTGAACCTGAGCCCGCGCGAGCTGGATGTAATCCGTGAGATGGAAAGCGGGGCGACGAACCTTGAAATTGCTCAACGCTTGTTTTTATCGGTTAACACGGTCAAGCACCATATCCGGAATGTCATGGGGAAACTGGGTTTGAAAAACCGACGCCAGGTTGCCACTTTTGCGCGCAAGAACGGTTTGGTCAGCAAACCTCCGTTGATCAAAGATAATTGAATTGTGAAGAATTTCAGGAGGGGTTAATCCCTATCCCCATTTAGGGTTAATACTTTAATAAAAGAGCCACGATTAGATGGCTCTTTTTTAATTCCGGGTTGGCTATGGGAGGATTATGGACGTGATGGGGGTATTCATTTATTATTCATTTACGACTAAATATACCTAATAGGTAGGTTTTATGAACACTACTTGTGTACTCGTCACAAAACAGGACTCAATGTTAAACCGGGCATTAACCGATCTTCTCAAGAGGTCGGATTGCGAGCTAAAGCTGATCACCAGCGGAGCCAGTGATGTGCATGGGCTGATCGCTGAAACATCCAAAGTGAAACCCGATATCGTCATCCTAGGGGAATCCACACCTTTGGCAAGAATGGATGTGCTCGGAAACCTGCTCATGAGTTATCCCCATATGCGGGTGGTCGTGGTGAGCGAGGAAAGCAACTGGCTGCATATCTTTGACAAAAGGGATATGTTGATGGCTCAGAATTCCGATCTTTTGGATGCGCTCTGTATAGGTTGAATTGATCGCGGCTGAACGCAATTCTCGCTAAATTTCGCAACCATACAGTTGTCCGGCAGTTTTTTTGAAGCTCAATAATCCTAGTCTCTTATTTTAATGTTGCTTGTAAAGGAGAATGTATGACTACAAACCAGGTTGTATCCAGCAAAATTTTTACCCAGGAAACCAGGTCGAACCAGAACAGCCTGACCCTCTCGGTGATCGTTCCAACCCGGAACGAAGCCGGGAACGTGAAGCTGCTGCTCACCAGCATCCGCAACGCATTTTATGGCACCAACATTGAGGTCATCTTTGTGGATGACTCCACAGATGAGACACCCCAGGTTATAGAAGCGGCCGGAAAAGATTTTCCTGCCCAAAATGTCCGTTTGATCCACCGCCCTCCCGAACAGCAATCAGGCGGGTTGGGGGGAGCCGTGGTTGCCGGACTCAAAGCAGCCAAAGCAGATTACGCCTGCGTGATGGATGGTGACTTGCAGCATCCGGCCGAAGTGGTGCCGGTCCTGCTCGAAACGGCCCTCGAAAAAAAGGCTGACCTGGTGGTTGCCACCCGCCGCAACGAAGAGAGCCAAGTCACAGGCCTGAATACCGCCCGAAACCTGATTTCCATTGCGCTCGACCTGACTGCCCGCGTCTTTTTCCCGCGCCGGTTGCACGGGGTGAGCGACCCCCTGACGGGTTTCTTCCTGGTGCGTGTAAAAGCGTTGGACCTGGATGCCCTTCGCCCCAAGGGCTTCAAGATCCTCATGGAAATCCTTGTGCGAAATCCAAACCTGCGTAAAGCCGAGGTGCCGTTCCATTTTGGAGAGCGCGCCAGCGGGCAGAGCAAGGCTTCAGCAAAGGAAGTTTTGAAATACCTCAACCTGTTGTGGACCTTGCGCTTCGGTGAGGGTTCGCTGCGCTTTATCGGGTTTGCCATGGTCGGGGTGACCGGTATCCTGGTCAATTCCGGGGCCCTATTCCTGGCGACCGACAAATTGCACATCTACTACCTGGTTTCAGCCGGGATTGCCACGGTCGCTTCCACATTTTGGAATTTCGCCCTGACCGAATCCCTGGTCTACCGGAATACAACCCAGTCGAAGGGGTTTGCCAGCAGGCTCGGAATGTTTTTTGTCGTAAACGTGATTGCCCTGGCCTTGCGTACGCCGATGATTTACCTGATGACCACCTTGCTGGGCATCTTCTACGTGGTGTCGAACCTCGTATCATTGGCAGTATTGACCGTCCTGCGTTTCCTGGTGGCAGACAACCTGATTTGGGACCAGGCTTCATCATCCACTTCAGCTCGAAAATCCGGATTGCAGATATGGAGACGTGCTATGAAAAACAAATACTATTACAACATCCACGATATCGTCACGGTAGCATCCGAAGGCGAATTACCCGAACTCGAACCTTTCAAGGTGTCATCGGAGGTCAAAGACCCAACCATTGACGTGCGCATCGGCATCCCCAGGGCGCAAAAATTACCCGAAGATTATGGGCATTATATGCGCTACCGCGAAATTTTCGGTCATCTCGGGTTTGAGGTGGGTATTGAAATGGGGGATCAAAAGGTCAACGTGGTGGCGGCACCCATGCTGCGGCGCTCGCCCCACGTACTGTATACAAACGTGGTTGAACCTCTCCTGCGCTGGACTTTTGTCAAACGCGGGTATGCGCTGGTTCATGGAGCTACGATCGCATTCGGTGATTCAGCCTATATGATCACAGCCCGTACTGATACCGGCAAGACCACCACCCTGTTGAAAATCCTGGCATACCAGCGCCGCAACAGTGACCCGGCAGCCTTTATTTCCGATGATATGACCATCGTTTCACCAAATGGGACGGCGATGGATTATCCGAAGCCGTTGACGATCAGTTATCACACTTTGCATGCGGTCAACACCGACACCCTGACCTTCTGGGAAAAAGTCACCTTGCCATTTCAAAGCCGCATCCATTCACGCTCCGGTCGTCATTTCGCCTTCCTGATCAGTAAAACACACCTGCCCGCCGCAACGATCAACATGGTCACCCAGATGATTGTCCCACCTCCCAAGTATTTTGTGAGCAAACTGATCCCAAAGGTTAAGCTCACCAGTAAAGCCAGGCTGACGGGGATGTTCATCATCAAGCGCGGAGGAGAGGAGATCCTGCCTTTGGAGAACAGCGAAGCCATGAAGGTTTTGTTGCAGAACTGCGAAGATGCATACGGATTTCCCCCATACGAAGACTTGAAGGAATTCCTGTATTGCATAGACGATGTTGACCTGCATGAGAAGGAATTCAGCATCATTCGGCAGGCAATGGGCACTTTACCTGCCACAGAAATAAGCTCCAACAAGCTGGACTGGTGGTCGCAGATACCCGCTTTTGTCCACAACGAACAAGTATCCAGCGATATCACCCGCGCCCTCGAAGTGGAGACTTTCCCCAATCCACATATCAGCGCTCAACCAGAACGCGTTAAAGTTTCTTGAGGTTGAATGGAAACCAGATCTGAGAGAAAGGCTGGAATCCCGTTGAAGATCAGCGGAACAGCCACCATACCAACCACGCGCGCCATCGCAGCCTCACGGTTTAACGAAGTTGTAGTCAGCCGCGTGATGCTGGCATTGGCATTGGCAGCAGGCGCTTACATGCGCCTCTGGCAGATAAACGCCATGGGCTATAACACCGATGAGGCTGTTTATGCCGGGCAAGCTGCCGCCATTGCCGGAATCCCGGTCTTAAAAAACATATTCCCGATCTTCCGAGCCCACCCGCTCCTAGTCCAGTTCGTACTCTCCCTGATCTACAGGGTATATTTCAGTGACCTAGTGGGCAGATTGTTCGCAGTCACGGTAGGCCTGGGGACGGTGTACGTGACATACATGGTTGGAAAGACACTTTACGGGAGGCTGCCGGGAGCGCTGGCCGCGGCAGCCATGGCACTCATGCCTTACTCCGTAATTGTTTCCCGGCAGTTACTGCTCGACGGACCGATGGTATTCTTCGGTACCCTGACCATGTACATGCTGGCGCGTTTTGGCAAGTCGCAAAAACCCGCCTGGTTGTATGCCTCAGGGGTAGCGATGGGGCTGACCTTCTTATCCAAGGAAACCGGAATTATCCTGGTGGGAGCAATTTTCGTTTTCCTGGCATTATCACCTGCGATCCGAATTCGCATTCGGGATTTGATTATCGCCGGCTTGCTCCTGGTTGTGGTCTGCCTTCCTTTCCCTCTTAGCATAATGATCGCAGGGGGATCTTCCACGGGCAGAAATTATCTTACCTGGCAGCTTTTCCGGCGTTCCAACCATCCCTGGACCTTTTACCTGCAGACACTCCCCTCTGCCCTTGGGATTGCCTTGATCCTCATCGCTGTATTAGGCTTAATCATCCTGTGGCGCGAACGGTCGTGGCGTGAAACCCTGCTTATTTCATGGATCGTCGTACCTTTCGCCTTCTTCCAGATTTGGCCGGTGAAAGGGTACCAATATCTGCTACCCATTGCGCCTTCCGTGGCGTTGCTCGCAGGCCATATGGTCGCCAAGCTGATCAACCACGGACAACCCGCCCGGCTTCCGGCCAGGTCCCCGGCCTACTTCTCCGTGCCGCCGGTATTGTCCTGGCTGGTGGCAGGAGGACTGTTGATCTCGTTGGGTACGGCAAGCTGGCAGCAGGTTCAGCCGGAAACGTCGTCGTTGTTCCTTGCAGGGACCGGCGGGGTGCCCGGTGGGCGGGAAATGGGAGCCTGGATCGTCCAAAATGTTCCCGCGAATGCCACCTTCATGACCATTGGTCCTTCCATGGCAAACATTGTCGAATTCTATGGTCAACGCAAGGCATACGGCTTGTCGGTAAGTCCCAATCCGCTGCATCGCAACCCTTCCTATGAACCCATCCTTAATCCGGACTTGCAGATTCGCAACTCCGACCTGCAATACATCGTCTGGGACTCTTTTTCAGCTGCCCGGTCCTCATTCTTTTCGGATCAATTAATGACGTATGTCAAAAAGTATAACGGACGGGTCGTTCACACTGAATCAATTACCGTAAATGACGGCCATGGAAACATGGTTGTCACACCGGTCATCATAATTTATGAGGTACATCCATGATCCGCCATAAATTCTTCGCCGTCGTCCTTGCGATTTTCCTAGGAGCCAGCCAGCTCGGCCTGGCCAATCCGCCTGCGGCCTCCACTAGTCCACAGACAACGACTCCAATTAAACACCTGGTCGTGCTCATGCAGGAGAATCACACCTTCGATAATTATTTTGGCACTTATCCCGGCGCGAATGGGTTTCCCGTTGATGCGAAAATGCCGGTCGACCCCACCAACCCCAATTCGCCAGTGGTACTGCCCTGGCATATTGGCAACTCCACCATTACCGACCTAAGCCATAACGCCCCAACTTTTCTTGCCCAATACGATTCCGGGAAAATGGACGGATTTATATCCGCGCTAAACAGTCTTAACCAAAATGGCCCGCTTTCAATGGGTTTTTACGATTATCGTGATATCCCGTATTACTGGAACCTGGCTGCCAATTACGTCCTTTTCGACGATTTCTTCAGCTCGGCGAAAGATGGGAGTGGACCAAACCATATGTATTGGATTGCCGGGGTTTCCCCCACGCCAAAACACGGGCAACAATTATCAGACGTGCTGGCAAATTTGCCAACGATTTTTGATCGATTGCAGGCAGCCGGCGTGAGCTGGAAATTCTACGTTGAAAACTATGATGCAAGTATCAATTATCGCACCATGGCTTCCGCGGGCTCCAGGGGGTCCCAGGTGATTTGGGTCCCGCTGCTTAATTTCGACCGGTTTATAGATGACCCCACCCTCGCCAGCCATATCGTTGACCTCAGCCAATACTACGTGGATTTGCGCAATGGAACGCTGCCCGCGGTATCTTATATCGTCCCTTCGGGCACGAGCGAGCATCCACCGGAGTATCCCGCCACTGGCGAACGCCAGGTCAAGAACCTGATCCAGGAATTGATGCGCTCGAGCGCATGGAACAGTTCGGCCTTCATGCTGCTCTACGATGATTGGGGCGGCTGGTACGACCATGTAGCGCCGCCCCAGGTGGATGCGGGAGGGTATGGACTGCGTGTCCCGGCGTTGCTGGTCAGTCCCTATGCAAAGACAGGATACATTGACAATACGCAGTTGGATTTCACATCCGTACTTAAATTTATTGAAAGTAATTGGGGTGTGGCGACGCTGTCCACACGGGATTCCGCTGCCAATAATTTCCTGTCCGCGTTTAACTTTACGCAAGTTCCTCGCCCGGCAGCCTTCGTATCATCTACATGGGCTGCTGCTGTTCCGGTTAAAAAGAGCCCCACTTTCATCATATACACATCATACGGCCTTGCGTTCCTGGTTTCCATTTTGGTTTTTGGATTTGCCCTGATCAAACGCGGACCAAAAGTGCAAACCCAGGAGAATACAACGAGATGAAAAGATCATTGCTGCTCACACTGGTTATTGCCGGTTTGCTGGCTCTGGCGTTGCCTGACGGGGGGGTTATTCAAGCGTCAGCCTCCACCCAGATCAGCCAGGGACAGCAGATACCCGCGATTTCTGCGATAGATGCTGCCATGACAGGGCCGAGCACTCTTCCAGGATTGTCCAACCCTTATGCGTCAAGGTCCCGAATCAATAAAGCAAATACTTCCATCGTTCTCGCTCAGCCTCAAGATATCGGCGTGGGGAATAAATTGACTCTTTCCGGGCATGTTTACGAGGCAAATGGTACCCCGGTTTCCAATGCCACAATCAGGTTCACAATAAACGGAGTTGTTCTGGGGGCTGCCAAGTCGAACCCGGCCGGCTATTTTGTCCATAAATTCAATTCCAAATCACTCGCTGCAGGGACTTACACGATCAACGCTTTTTTCAACGGGTCGCATTTGCTCAATAAGAGCGCGGCATCGACTCAGATAAAAATAGATACAGGCTTGATCACTGTCCAGACCGTCCCTGCGGTTTCAGGCGTCGCATTTCAAATGGACGGGAAACAATATGTGACTACCTCCGATGGAACGATAAGCATTCCGGTAAGCAGTCCGGGTGTGCACCGGCTGATCATCCAGGTGAGCCTATACCAAGACCCGAGCCAGCGCATCACGTTTGCGCGTTGGGAAAATGGAACCGTGGTGCCTTACCTAGATATAAAGGTGCCTTCCACCCATACCGCTGTCCAGGCAGGAATTGACGTGTTTCATCAGGTTGGACTGACATTTGTAGACCAGTCCAAGTTTCCGGTGGACGCGAACCGCGTAACCCAGATTACATACCGCAGCGCCCAGGGAGATGTCTTTACAGTTAAAAATGGTGAGCCGCAATGGATCCCGGCAAGCCGGGTCGCTCGCCTGGGGAATGGCCTGGTTCCCACCCCCCTGCTCTACTCGGTGATCAGCGTTATGACAGATGGTTCGAACGTGGTCAATTCATCGCAACAGCAGTTTTATGCACTCCCAAATGATACCTGGAAAATCTCAATGCTGCTCTACTCAATCAACCTGAGTGCCAGCGACGGCTTGTTCAATTTCCCGACCGGCAAATCGATCAATCTGGTCGCTCCCGACGGAACCGTTAAAAACTATCCACTGGATCCGACCGGAAGTGTTGAAATACATTCCCTGGCACGCGGAAGTTATTCCATCCAACTGGTCGGTGTTACCGGTCTTGGCAATCGTACCCCCGTTGCCCTCTCACGCAACCAGAATGTATCCATAAAAGAGGTCAGCGTACTGGACATGGGCGTCCTGGGCGTGATCGGAACGATGCTCACTTTGGGGCTTCTACTTTATGGTCGTCCTAGAATGTTCAGCTTCCTGGTGAGAAGGAACCAGCCGAAGGTCATGGCTTTTCAGGAGGCTTTGATCGAAACTGATGGAGAGGACGCCCTTCAAATTAAAAGACAGGGAGATCGTCAAAACGACGAATTAATAAAATGGTCCTGATTTATGGATGGGAACGCCTGGTGGTATGTGATGATGCTGGACTTTTGCAGGCAAGCAGCCGCCGAACCAGGCTGGTTCCACGTGCCAGACCGATTGGATTTTCGGTTTCGTTGAAATCTGGAGAGAACCTTTATGGGATCCAGGCAAAGTAAGGTCATAGGTTGGCTCTTTGTTTTCCTGCTTCTTGCTGCTGTTTTCGCGGCCGCCGCTCCTGCGGAAGCACAGCAGCAGGTTTCTTCGAACGCGACCAACCCAATTCCAACGCTGGCCTACTACTATATATGGTATGACACGACATCCTGGAACCGGGCAAAAATGGATTATCCGCTGCTGGGAAAGTATTCCAGCGACGATATTTCGGTAATGCGCCAGCAAATCCTGTGGGCAAAAGCTGCCGGTATTGACGGGTTTATCGTCAGTTGGAAGAGCACAGACGTGCTCAACCGACGCCTGGAGCAACTGGTCCAGGTGGCGGAACAGGAAGATTTCAAGCTGGCTGTGATCTATGAGGGACTGGACTTTAATCGGAACCCGCTGCCTGTCCAAACAGTCGCCAACGACCTGGATTATTTCATAAAGAATTTCGCCGGGCAACCTGCATTTGACATCTTTTCAAAACCCCTGGTGATCTGGTCGGGCACATGGATGTTCTCTCCGCAGGAGATTGCCCAGGTTACCCAGGGAAGGAGATCTTCCCTGCTGATCCTGGCTTCTGAGCGAAATGTGTCTGGGTACCAGCAATTGGCTGGATCGGTGGATGGCAACGCTTACTATTGGTCGTCCGTCAATCCAAATACATTCCTCGGATACCAGGATAAATTGACTCAAATGGGGCAGGCAGTGCACCAAAATGGAGGGATTTGGATCCCGCCGGCTGCCCCCGGGTTCGATGCCACTGCCATCGGTGGTACCACCACCGTGGCGAGAGATAACGGTGCCACATTTCGGACTCAAATCAACACTGCCATGGCTTCCTCCCCGGATGCGCTGGGCATCATCAGCTGGAACGAGTTCAGCGAAAATTCTTACATTGAACCGTCCCAGAATTATGGCTTCACTTACTTGAATATTCTCAGCGGGGTTGATCACCTGCCCCTGGTCTCGGTGGCACAGTTTGATTCCAGTGAACCTGCCACCACCTTCCCGGACTTGCTGCCATATTCCCGGGTGATAGCCCTGGGCGGATTATCGATCCTGGTCCTAGCGGGCATGGTCGTGGTGGTGGTTCGCCGCCGCCAACCTTAAGCATCCACTGTTAATTTTAGTGGCGATTGTTTTCAGGAATAGCAGGTGATTAAAGGACAAGAAAATTATGAAAACCAAACGGTTGCTCGCCAGCTTTTTGATCGTTGCCATATTGGCTTCTTCCTCATTTTTCCTGGCGGCTCCGGTGCTGGCTGCCAGCAGCTGCGTCTCCAGCTCCCCTTCCTCCGGCGCTTACACGGTGACCGTCTGTATCACTGCCCCATCAAATGGCAGCAAGCTAACAGGGAACAATACAATTTCAGCCACCGCCTCCGTTACCGGTACCAATCCCGGTGTGCAGCGGATGGTCTTCTACATAAGTGGAAACTACCTGCTGACGGATTTCACCAACCCTTATAGTTTTACCCTGCCGACCAATAAATGGGCAGATGGCAGTTACAACCTGACTGCCAGCGCGCTGATGCGGGATGGTTTCAGCTCTTCGGCAGCGCAGGTTACCGTGACGTTCACCAACGGGAACGCCACACCTCCGGTGAACTCGAATACCTTCACACCGTCAATAGGAACCGCCCCTGCCAACGGACAACCCTTCGTCGTAGCCGCCGCCGGGGATGGCGCAGCCGGTGAAGCCTCCGCCACAAAAATCGTCAATATGATCACTTCGCTAAATCCCAACCTGTTCCTGTACCTGGGGGATGTGTATGAAAGCGGCAGCATGGCAGAATTTTATAACTGGTATGGGACTTCTTCCTCCAATTTTTCGGTCCTGCGCGCGATCACCGACCCGACCATTGGCAACCACGAATATACAAACGGAATCAAGGGGGCAGGTTATTTCGACTATTGGAATAATATTCCCAACTATTACAGCTTTAACGCCGGCGGCTGGCATTTCATCAGCCTTAACTCGAATTATTCCAAAATTGGGGTCACACCTACATCCGCCCAGTACAAATGGCTTCAGCAGGACCTGGCTGCCAATGCAGGGGCCTGCACAATCGTCTATTATCACCAGCCTCTGTACAATATCGGACCGGAGGGAGCCACTACTGCCATGTCATATATATGGTCTCTGCTGGCACAATACGAGGTAAGTATTGTGCTGAATGGGCACGACCACGATTACCAGCGCTGGGTGCCGCTGGATGGAAATGGTAACCCCAGCCCCACCGGGATCACCGAGTTCGTGGCCGGCGGCGGGGGGCACAGCCTGCAAACCATCACGGGCACTGACAGCCGCGTGGCATATTCCAACGATCTGAACCCAACCGCCTTTGGCGCATTACTTCTGCAGCTATCCCCGACCGGCGCCAATTATAGTTATCATTCTTCCAGCGGCACCATCCTGGATTCCGGTCTCGTCCCCTGTGTGAACGCAAGCACTTCTCCCACACCTACCCCTACTGCCACTTACACGCCGACCAACACCCCCACTCCTACACCTACAGCTGCTTTTACGCCTACCTACACTCCTACTCCGACAGCCACAGATGTCGCAACCAGCACCCCAACTCCCGCTCCAACAGCAACGGCGAGTGCCACCCCTACCCCAACCCTTGCAGCAACCCCAACCAACACGCCTACTCCTACGCCAACGGCAACTATGGAGCCGACGAATACTCCGACTCCAACTATTGCGGCCACGCCGACTTTCACTCCCACACCCGGGTTCACGAACACACCCACTCCCACCGCCACCCCGACCAGCAATTCACTGGGATTTTCTCCAGATGCCGATACCTACGTTAATGCCAGCAACCCCACCAGCACCTACGGCAGCGCCACCACCCTCCGTTTGGACGGCTCCCCGGATGTGCATGCCTACCTGCGCTTCACCGTCTCAGGCTTCAGCGGCACGATCGACTCCGTAAAACTGATGCTCTTCGCCAACAACAGCGACAGCGTGGGCCTGCGTGCCTGGGTCGTCACCGATAACACCTGGAGTGAATCAACTACAAACTACAACAACGCGCCACCTTTGGGAAGCTTGCTGTATTCCACCAGTTCGTTCCCATCCGGAGCTTACGTTTCCCTGGATGTAACCTCCTTCGTGACCGGCAATGGCACCTACAGTTTCGGAGTAACCAACCTCAGTTCCACTGCCATCAGCGTAAATTCGAAAGAGGCAGGCTTCAACATCCCTCAACTGGTGATCGCTTACCATTAAACCCAGAACCTTTATATTTTATTGATGTGATCGTATAAGGAATTTCTTAATATGAAAAAGGTGCTGATATTCGCCATTCTCGCTTTGCTGCTCGCCAGTTGTGCACCCGCAGCTTCTTCCATTGGACCGACTCAAAGTACCGACCCTGTCCTCCAACCCGTCACTCCCACTCCTGCAATTGGCATCCCCAATTTCGACCATATTATCCTGATCATGCTTGAAAACCGGGATTACTCGACCGTCATCGGGCCAGATTCTCAAATGCCCCTGCTCAACACACTCGCCCAGCAGGAAGTGTTCTTGTCCAATTATTTCGCAGTCACACATCCGAGCCTGCCCAACTACATCGCCCTGGTCAGCGGCAGCACCCAGGGGATCACCTCTGATTGCAATACCTGCTTTGTCAACCAGCCCAACCTGGCGGATCTGATCGAGGCCAGCGGACGCACCTGGAAATCCTACGAGGAGAGCATGCCTTCCCCCTGCTTTATCGGTGATTCAAATCCCTACGCCCAGAAGCACGACCCATTCCTCTATTTCGACTCGATCCGCCTGAACCCAACCCGGTGTGACCAGAGCATTGTCCCATTGACCACCCTGGATAGCGACCTGGCCAACAACAAGCTGCCGAACTTTTCCCTCATAATTCCCAACCTGTGCAATTCGGGCCATGATTGCTCCGCGGCCACGTCGGACAAATGGGTGACCGATATGGTCACCAAACTACAAGCCTCTCCTGCCCTCGGGATCAACAGCCTGATCATCATTACTTTTGATGAAGGCAGTGATAAGAGTATCGCCGGTTGCTGCGGATTGGCCAGTCCTGCCGGAGGGCAGGTGGCGGTCGTATTGGTATCTCCCACAACTCTCCCCGAATTCACCGACAATACCCCTTATTCATCCTATAGTTTGCTAAAGACCATCCTGACCGCCTGGAATCTCCCCGCTCTCGGACAGACCGCCCAGGCTTCCATCCAACCGATCCTTGCACCCTGGACCGGCCAACCTTAATATATTTTACACAAACACAAACCATCCAAAACTTTGACCTTTCCTAACATACCGCACCTATTCCACGAGAATGGATTCTTTCCTGTTCAGGAGAATTCATATGAACGCAATAAAAAAATATACTCGATCAATTTACCACCATTACAAATTCGTGTTTTTTCTTATACTGGTATTAGCTTTGCAATTGTCCTTCCCGGGGTTGCTGTCGGCCGCGACCGGTCAAACAGGAGATATTCCCCCGGCAGCAGCGGCCGGTGACCCGGTAATAGCCGCGGCTGGTGACATCGCCTGCGACCCAGCCAGTTCAGCCTTCAACAATGGCCTGGGTACCTCTTCATCTTGCCGCCAGCTGTATACCTCCAACTTGCTGGTAAATGCGGGTCTTACCGCGGTCCTTGATCTTGGAGATAACCAGTATTACTGCGGCAGTGACCTGGCGTTTATGGAAGCTTATGACCTGAGTTGGGGCCGCGTGAAGTCCATAACAGACCCATCCGTGGGCAACCACGAATATTTAACCAGCGGCGGTACAGGGTGTACAAGTGCCAATGCAGGCGCGGCGGGGTATTTTCAGTATTTTGGCTCAGCAGCCGGCACGCCAGGCGAGGGATACTATAGTTACAACATCGGTACATGGCACCTGATTGCATTGAATTCAAATTGCGGAAATGCGGGCGGCTGCGGGAGCTCTTCGCCTCAGTATAAATGGCTGCAGACAGATCTTGCCGCCCATACGAACATGTGCACCCTGGCTTACTGGCATATCCCCCTGTTTAGTTCCGGCGGACGTGCCAATAAAAATTCCCTGCCATTCTGGAACCTTCTTTTTTCCTACCATGCTGACGTGATTCTTAATGGTCACGACCACATTTATGAACGCTTTGCCCCCCAGGACCCAAATGGAACCCTGGACCCTGCCAACGGAATCCGCGAATTTATTGCGGGAACCGGCGGGGCAGACCACACCTCCATAGTATCCATTGCTGCAAACAGTGAAGTGCGCAACAGTAATACATATGGAGTCCTCAAGCTGACATTGCACGCGGCCAGTTATGACTGGCAGTTTGTGCCCGAAGCCGGAAAGACCTTTACTGATTCAGGTACCCAGGCTTGTCATGCCAGCATTCCAAGCACGCCAACCCCCACCCCCACCGCTACTCCCACTGCGACTGCCACTAACACTCCGACCAATACTCCTACTACGACAATCGCGTCAACGTCGACAAACACACCTACTCCAGCCCCCGCCACTTCTACTCCGACCGTTGCGGTTGCCCCGACCGACACACCCACTTCAGCTCCCGCTACCCCCACTCCGACCATTGGGGCAGCGCCGACCAACACGCCTACTCCTGCTCCCGCTACCCCCACTCCGACCATTGGGGCAGCGCCGACCAACACGACTACTGCTGCTCCCGCTACCCCCACTCCTACCATTGCAGCAGCGCCGACAAACACACCTACTCCCACTGCCACTCCAACCAGCAATTCGGTGGGATTTTCTCCAGATGCCGATACCTACGTTAATGCCAGCAACCCCACCAGCACCTACGGCAGCGCCACCACCCTCCGTTTGGACGGCTCCCCGGATGTGCATGCCTACCTGCGCTTCACCGTCTCAGGCTTCAGCGGCACGATCGACTCCGTAAAACTGATGCTCTTCGCCAACAACAGCGACAGCGTAGGCCTGCGTGCCTGGGTCGTCACCGATAACACATGGAGTGAATCAACCACAAACTACAACAACGCTCCACCTTTGGGCAGCTTGCTTTATTCCACCAGTTCGTTCCCATCCGGAGCTTATGTTTCCCTGGATGTGACCTTCTTCGTGACCGGCAACGGCACCTACAGCTTTGGAGTAACCAACCTCAGCTCCACTGCCATCAGCGTAAATTCGAAAGAGGCAGGCTTCAACATCCCTCAACTGGTGATCTCTTACCACTAAAATAATAATAATAAATGGTCAGGATACACCCCCCTTGGGGCGGTATCCGCGTGCCTTGAAATGGAATGACCGCTAAGGAATGATTTGAAAATGAAAAAACTGCTGATATTCACTATCGTCTCACTGCTGCTTGCAAGCTGTTCTCCCGCCAGTTTCCTGGGCGGTTCGATCCAATCGGGTCTCGTCTCCAATGCCACACCGACGAGTCCTCAAAGCTCCAACCCGAATTCCCCTTCCGGCACTCCTGGGGCTCCTGTCCTTGCAAACGGCATCCCCAATTTCGACCATATCGTCCTAATCATGCTTGAAAACAGGGATTACTCGACTGTCATCGGGCCAGCCACGCAAATGCCTCTGCTGAATTCCCTCGCACAGCAGAATGTGCTGCTCTCAAACTATTATTCAGTCAAACATCCCAGCCTGCCCAACTACATCGCTCTGGTCAGCGGCAGCACCCAGGGGATCACCTCTGACTGCAATACTTGCTTCGTCAACCAGCCCAACCTGGCGGACCTGATCGAAGGCAGCGGTCGGATCTGGAAAGCATACGAGGAGAGCATGCCTTCCCCCTGCTTTATCGGGGATTCGAACCCATATGCCCAGAAGCATGACCCATTCCTTTATTTCGACTCGATCCGCCTGAACCCAACCCGGTGTGACCAGAGCATTGTCCCATTGACCACCCTGGATAGTGACCTAGCCAACAACCAACTGCCAAACTTCTCGATGATCGAGCCCAACCTGTGCAATTCGGGCCATAACTGCTCCGCTGCCACGGCGGACAAATGGGCCACCGACATGGTCGCTAAGCTGCAAGCCTCCACCGCGCTTGGAAAGAACAGCCTGATCATCGTCGCCTTCGATGAAGGCAGCGACAAGAGTACTGCTAGCTGCTGCGGGATGGGGAAAAAAGCTGGCGGGCAGGTTGCCGTTGTACTGATTTCCCCAACCCTCCACCAGGGATTCCAGGACCCGACCGCTTACTCGCATTACAGCCTGCTCAAGACCATCCTGACCGCATGGAACCTGCCTGCGCTCGGACAGACCGCCCAGGCTTCAACGCAGCCCATCGAGGCGCCCTGGACCGGTCAACTCGGCCAGACGACGTCGGGTAATTCAAATGGGTCGGCAACTCCAACCACAGGAACAAACAACACTGCCCCCAGCACAGTGCTGGCAGGCAATTGTGCTTCAAGTTCCCCTGCTTCAGGTACGTATGCTGCCCAAGTTTGCATCTCCGGCCCCGTATCCGGCAGCTCACTTTCGGGGAATGTGACTGTCACAGCAACGATTAATATCTCAGGGAATTCAAAGACGGGAGTGCAGGACCTGGAGTTTTTCCTGGATGGAGCCTACCTGCTGACTGCGTTTTCAAGCCCATATACATTTATTCTTCCCACCACAAATTGGCTGGATGGCAACCATACTCTTTCAGTTGCCGCTCAAATGCGGGACAAGTTTATCTCCCAGCAAGGGACAATTCCTGTCATTTTCAATAATGGGGTCACATCCCTGGCAGCGAATACTGCACAATTCCAGCCTGCCACAGGCACCACTCCAGTCAACGGCGCCCCCTTCGTCGTCGCAGCCGGAGGTGACGGTGCCAGCGGAGAGGCAAATTCCACGAAGGTGACCAGTCTGATCGCTTCCCTGCAGCCAAACCTGTTCCTTTATCTGGGTGATGTTTATGAAAACGGCAGCCCGGCTGAATTCTTTAACTGGTACGGGACCACCACAAATTTTGGCCAGTTCCGTTCGATCACCGATCCGACCGTTGGGAACCATGAATATCTCACCTCCGGAGCAGCCGGTTATTTCAACTACTGGAATAATATTCCCAATTACTACAGCTTTAACGCCGGCGGCTGGCATTTCATCAGCCTGAACTCAAACCTGGGGAAATTGGGAGCATCCGGGCAATCGGCCCAATACCAGTGGCTGCAGCAGGACCTGTCTGCCAATGCAAAAAGCTGTACCATCGTTTATTATCACCACCCGCTTTACAATATCGGACCGGAAGGTTCGACCACTGCCCTGGCGGGGATCTGGTCTTTGCTGGCGCAATATGGGGTGTCCATAGTGCTGAACGGTCACGACCACGACTACCAGCGCTGGGTTCCGCTTGATGGTAATGGAAACCCCAGCCCGACCGGGATCACAGAGTTCGTCGTTGGGAGTGCCGGGCACGGTCTCCAGACGATCGTCAATATCGACGGCCGTGTAGCATATTCCAACGATACTGTCCCGGCTGCCTTCGGTGTCCTGCTCCTGAAGCTAAGCCAGTCCAGCGCCAGTTTTACCTACCAAAGCACGAACGGATCCATCCTCGATTCGGGCGTCATCCCGTGTGTCAATGCCAGCCCGGTTTCGCTGGCCCCCGGTGCCGCTACCAATGGATCTCCGCTGGCAGTGTCCGGTTTGAGCGGGGTTGCCTTCATTGGCACTCCCTCTCTCTTCCCGGTAATCCGCCGCCGGCGGGTCACAAATTCTCCATCCGAGAAGGATTAAATCAAAATTTGAATGCTTGACTTATAGGATTTTCTTCCTTTTCCCTACCCCCAAACATACAAAGGTTATCGCAAAGATTACCAATCGACTTTAATGATAAAAGGAGAACGCAAAATGGAAAAACATGCCCAAATAGTAAGTTTTGAAGAATTCAACCGGCTGCGCGACCAGCTGGGGAAGATCGTGTGCACCTCCGGCGGTTTCGATCCGCTCCATCCCGGTCATGCATCCTGCATAATCGAGTCAAAAAAATACGGGGACACGCTCGTGGTCGTGGTCAACGGGGACAGCTTCCTACAGCGCAAAAAGGGTAAAGCTTTTATGGATTTGAAAACGCGCTGCTACATTGTGTCCTGCCTGCGTGAGGTCGATTTTGTTATCCCCTTCGAGATCGATGGCGATCAGACAGTCACCCAGGCCCTGCGCCGCGTGCGACCGCATGTATTTACCAAGGGCGGCGACCGGGTCGACTTTCACACCATCCCTGAGTGGCAGGTCTGCCAGGAATTGGGCATCGAACTGGTCTCGCAGGTGGGCGAACCAAAGCTATGGAGCAGTTCGGATTTTCTCAAGGATTGGGGGGAGTTTTACGTGGAGCGGGCTTTGCACCCTCTGGACGGCCTCGTACCGGAATCTGAACCAGTTCGCGCGGCCAGTTTCCAGGAAAGCTGATTCGTTCGGATCTCCCGGCGAGAACCTGCGGTTTATTCCACCACAAAGCGCGCCAGCTTGCCACCGATCAGGTGCAGGTGGAGGTGGAATACCGACTGACCAGCATGCGCCCCCGTGTTGATGATCAGCCGGTAACCGCGCTCCGCGATCCCTTCCTGCCCTGCCAGATCCCTGGCGACCATGACCATGTGACCCACCAGGGAGTCGTCATCCGGCCCCAAGTCATTAACAGAGGCAATGTGCCGATTGGTTACGATCAGGATGTGCGTGGTTGCGATGGGATGAGTATCGCGAAAGGCCGTCACCTGGTGGTCGCGGTGGAGGATTTGAGCCGGTGATTGACCGGCGATGATCTTGCAAAAAGGACAATCCAGGGTCATTTTTATCTGGGCAGCCTGAAGGCCGCCCTCTTTATAATCTTCTAAACCCCTATCTCAGAAGCATAATGGATTAAGGGATCGGTCCAAATTGGGCTTTGCAGACGATATTGTAATATTCCATCTCAACTTCTTTATTCTGCCCCGCATAAGCCGCAGCTTCCTGTCCGATCTGGATCACATCTTTGATGTGTATTATCGCATCCGTGTCCCAGTAGCGCGGCAATACAAGCAAGGGGTCGTTTGCCGGACCTTCTGCATCCCAGGAGGGGCGCGCCGGATCCTGTTTATCAGCCAGGGGAACCCAGTTGAACATCACGGGGCCGCGTGGGTTGACTGTAAACCCAAGTTGGTAGCCCAGGTTACGAGCCATCTCAACGGCATGTGGAGTAAACCTTCCTCCGGGCCATATGAATGCCGTGGGTGTCTTGTTAAAATGCAGCTGAAAAGCCTCGATCGGCTTTTGCAGTTCCTGGAGAATGTAATCGTCAGTTGAATCCGGTCCTATTGCGAAGTGCTGGTACCCATGTGCCTGGTGGTCCACGAAACCTTCGTTCTCGAGATTTACCTGCTGCTGCCAAAGATCGGCGGTGCTTAAATCGGTGCTGATCCAGGCATTCACCACCGGCCAGCCATAATTTGTCCAGTACTCGCCGAACCACACATTGAAATATTGGGCATAATGCCGGTCGTCCACCACCAGCAGCACGGACCTTTCAGGAATTTTTGCATTTTGTTCCAGAAAATCCGCCAATTGGGCTGTATTGATTGCCGTAAACCCTTGGTCATACAGGGTTTTCATTAATTGGCGGAAATTGAATTCGGTAATCTGGTCCGAACTTGCTATGCTGCCTCCCGTAATGGAATGGAACATGATGGTCATCACCACGGTCCCGGGCGGGCTGTTTTTAGAAGACCATTTGTCCTGCAGATACTGGCATTGATCCTGGATGTAGGTATGCGGCGAACCAAACGGGGTCAGGGTGTCATTCTGGTATGGGACCGGTAAAGCCGGCGCCGTGAGCGAAGTGGGTGTCGGCGAGGGAGGCATGGTTGCCGTGGGTTTTACCGTCACCGTGGGAGCCGGGGAACTTGTTGCTGTTTGGGTTGAAACGTCAGGGGCTGGCACCGGGGCACAGGCTGCCAGGCTGAATGCCAGCAAGCCCAGGCTTCCAAGGATGCGCGCCGGGTAATGCCTGTGGAATGACATGCGTCGAATTTTACTCTAAATGGAGAATAAGTCCGGCGGGGGTCAATGATCCCCGCCGGTCGGAATTACTCGTTGCTCTCGCCTTTGATAAAGGCTTCTGTCTTCTCGCGGCAGATGTCGTCCCTGAATTGTTTGGGCGGAGTTTTGAAGAAATAGGAGGAAGGTCCGATGATCGGGCCGGAAAGACCGCGGTCGAGCGCCAACTTGGCGCAGCGCACTGCGTCGATGACCACGCCTGCTGAATTGGGGCTGTCCCATACTTCCAGCTTGGCTTCCAAATTCAGAGGGACATTGCCGAAGGTGGTGCCCTCCAACACGATATAGCACCATTTGCGGTCGGTCAACCAGGGCACATGGTCCGAGGGGCCAACGTGGATGTTGCCGGGGTCCAGCTTGTAAGGGATCATGCTGGTGACCGCGCCGGTCTTTGATATTTTCTTGGACTCGAGCCGTTCCCGCTCCAGCATGTTCAGGAAGTCGGTGTTTCCACCGAAATTGAGCTGGTAGGTTCGGTCAATACGCACTCCCCGATCAACGAACAGGCTGGTAAGCACCCGATGCAGGATGGTGGCACCCACCTGCGACTTGATATCATCCCCCAAGATGGGCAGCCCGGCATCCTTGAAGCGTTTTCCCCAATACTCGGAAGAGGAAATAAAGACCGGGATGCAGTTGACGAAAGCGCAGCCAGCCTCGATGATTTGTTCCGCATACCATTTGGTCGCCATTTCAGAGCCGACCGGGAGATAGGAAATTACGACGTCTGTTTTCGTCTCTTTGAGCAATTTAACAATGTCGGCGGTGGGTCCGGGGGCTTTGACGATCACTTCGGAGAGGTACTTGCCCAGGCCGTCGTGAGTCATGCCGCGCACCACCGGAACGTCCAGCTTCGGAACTTCACTGAACTTATAAGTGTTATTGGGTTCAGCAAAGATGGCTTCCGAAAGGTCCTTCCCCACCTTAGTTACATTGATATCAATTCCCAGGCTAAATTCAATGTCCCGGATGTGGTACCCGCCCAGATTCACGTGCATCAACCCGGGCACGGTTGCATCTGCGGGGGTGTTTTTGTAAAATTCGACCCCCTGAACGAGCGAAGAGGCGCAGTTCCCCACGCCAATGATCGCAACACGGACTTTCTTTTTACTCATAGTGGCTCCTTGGTTCCGATGTAATATTTTGTGAATAACGCTATAATCCGAATATCTATGGACTCACGGATCGTCCTGCCGGTAAACGAACCAGACCAGAGGCTTGATCGTCTCATCGAGGTCATCCGCCTCCTGGGGGCCTCGCCTGACCTGGAAACTTTTTTGGATACACTGGTCTCCGCTGCAACTGAATTGACAGGCTGCGAAGTGGCCTATATCCTTGAATTGGATGAAGGCGGAGAACAGTTGCACTTTACCGCGATGCCCTGGTTCCACCGGGACCTTTTGAAGGGGATCAAAGTCCCTCTGCAAAACAGCCTGGCGGGCTGGGTTTTCCAAAAGGGTCAGCTGGTAGTAATCCCGGATGCGGCCTCAGACTCCAGGCATTTTAAAGATGCAGACCGGGCTGCCAAATTCACCACTCGCTCGTTCATGGCGGTTCCCATTATAAATCAAGGGGAGAAGCTTGGTGTGCTCGAAGTGGTCAATAAGGCCGACCTAACCGATTATACCGAAGAAGACCAATTAATCCTAGAAACTCTTGCCTCCCAGGCAGCACTGGCCATCCAAAATATTCACCTCGTGAACAAGGTCAAGCTCTCTGAGGACCAGATCACCCAGCTCGATCGAATGAAGAGCAGTTTCATCGGAATCGCTTCCCACGAACTTCGCACCCCGCTGGGTCTCATTCTTGGGTATGCCACCTTCCTCCGTGAAGTCATCCAGCCGGATTATCGCCCGCAACTGGATATCATCCATCAGAATGCCATGCGCTTGAAAGAGATCATCGACAACCTTGCCAACATGGACAATCTTCAACGCGGTGTGGCAAGCGTCCGGGCTCGCCAGATTTCCATCAAACGGCTCATTGAAGAAGTGATGGATTCTTTCCAACAGGAGGCGAGTCAAAAGCGTATCACCCTCCGTTTCGATCCCCTCAGCGAAGATTTATGGGTGGAAGGTGATTCACCCAAGATCTCCATCGCCCTTGGCAACGTGGTGGACAATGCCATTACCTTTACCAACCCAGGTGGACACGTACTCGTGGTCACCGAGGCCATCCCCGGTCATGTTAAGGTTTCAGTAATCGACGATGGAATCGGCATCCCAGCGGAGGACCTACCCCATATCTTCGAACGCTTCTACCAAGTGGAATCTCATTTGACCCGCAAGCATGGCGGCATGGGTCTGGGGTTATCTGTTTCCAAAGTGATGATTGAAATGCACGGCGGCCGCATCTGGGCAGAAAGTGTCGAAGGTAAAGGTAGCAATTTCACCTTCCTACTGCCTATAAAATCTACCCGGGTCATGAGTTCGGGAGATCCCACAATTCCCGACAAGCTATGACCCCTTCATTTGTTATCGCCGGGCATCTGCAGCGCGATTACCTTTTATCAGAGCGGGAGCGTTCGCAGATGGACGTGCCAGGCGGGGACCTGCTATATGCCGCGGCCGGGCTGGGAGTCTGGGAAACCAGTGCAGGCCTGCTGGCCCGGGTGGGTGAAGATTATCCTCACGAGTGGCTGCTTGCATTTGAAAAACGCGGCTGGGATACAAGCGGCATACACATCACAGCCGACGCCCTCGACCTGCGCTATTTCCAGATGATCCTGGCAGACAATTCGGTCCAACGTAACAACCCGGTGGCATGCTTCGCCAGGCTTGGCCTGACTTTCCCGAAGTCCCTGCTCGGTTACCAGCCTCCCGTTGAGAATGACGACGACCGGAAGGTTTTCCATCCAGCTTCGCCGCGTCCTGATGATATCCCTTCAGACTACCTGAATGCCCACCTCGTCCACCTCTGTCCTCTCGACTATATCACCGGCACTCGCCTCACATCTGCATTTCGCCAGGCAGCGGTGACTACATTAACATTGGACCCGTCCGCGGCTTATATGACGGGTAAAACCCTGTATGATGTGCGCACCCTGGTGGGAGGATTAACGGCTTTCCTGCCTTCCGAGGAGGAACTGAGAGCGTTATTTTGGGGCAGCACTGATGACCTGTGGAGCATGGCTGAAGCCCTGGGGGAGTTCGGCTGTGAGTTCATCGTAGTGAAGCGCGGAGCCCGCGGCCAGATGCTCTACGATTCGGTCTCCAAAAAACGGTGGGAGGTGCCGGCTTACCCTGCCCGCGTGGTGGATGCCACCGGTGTAGGCGATTCTTTTTGCGGCGGTTTCCTGGCAGGGTATCAAAAATCTTATGACCCCCTGCGCGCTGTGCTGTATGGCAGTGTTTCCGCCTCACTCACCATCGAGGGCAGCGGTGCGCTGCACGCCCTGGAGGCATTACCCGGTCTGGCTCATGCGCGCCTCGAATCCCTGAAAGGGTTGGTGCGTCAAATATAATTATATGAAGGAAATTTCAACACGATTGGTAGACATGGCAATCGCAATCCAGCAGATCCCTGCCCCCACCTTCCATGAAGGCGACCGGGCTGAATTCGTGCGTCAACGCTTCTCCGAAGAAGGACTTGCGGATGTGAACAAGGATGATACTGGCAATGTGTACGCCAGGCTTCCGGGGCTCGGGTCGGGAAAGGAACTGGTGGTCAGCGCCCACCTGGATACCGTTTTTCTGCCCAATATCGATCTGCATGTGGAGCGCGAAGGCAGGCAGATCCATGCCGCCGGTATTGGCGATAATTCCGTGGGTGTCGCCGCATTGATTGGGCTGGTTTGGGCCCTGCGCGAACGCAGGCAGGTTCTGCCCGGTGACCTGTGGCTGGTTGCCAATGTCTGCGAAGAGGGGCTTGGGAATTTACGCGGCATGCGGGCTGTTGTGGATCGTTTTGGTTCCCGACCGCTAGCTTACGTTGTCCTGGAAGGTATGGCGCTCGGCCAGGTCTATCACCGCGGCCTGGGGGTGCGCCGCTACCGGATCACGGTCCAAACTCAGGGTGGGCATTCGTGGATCGATTACGGGAAGCCGTCCGCCATCCATGAACTGACCGCTCTTTCAACCCGCATTGCCGAACTGGAACTGCCCCGGTTACCGCGCACTACCCTCAACATCGGCATGATCTCCGGCGGAACGTCGGTCAACACCATCGCCGCGGAAGCCATGCTCGAACTGGATCTGAGGTCGGAAGACGCCGGCACGCTGGAAGAGTTAGCCCGCCAAGTTGAGCATATTGTCCATCTCTCCGGGAAACCCGGCGTGACGGTCAAGGCTGAAATTATCGGCGAACGTCCTTCGGGGGAACTCCCCGCAGGACATCCCCTGGTGGCACTCGCCATGGACTGTCTGCGACTCTCCGGCATCGAGCCGCACCTAAATACCGGTTCGACCGACGCCAACCTGCCCCTCAGCCGCGGTCTCCCATCTGTGACCATCGGGCTGACCACCGGGGGTCGGGGGCATTCCGTGCAGGAATTCATCAACCTTGCACCCCTGGAAAAGGGCATGGACCAGGCTCTGCAGTTGGTGACGAAAGTTTGGGACATTTTATAGTTTGGAAGTTGACTTCCGCGAGGTTTTCGTTTAGATTAAACCATCCCCAGGGAAATGTAGTCAGCATGGATAAACCTCAGCCTCCCAGGCAATTAGCATTTATCGCCATTCTAATTTTCGTCATCCTAGTCATGCTGATTCTTGGCACCGGGATATTGCCGCGTGCGGTTTTAAATATCTGGGAGCCGGGGCCAGTCGCAAACGGAAATGGAGTTTCGAACCAGCTCAGCGGGGGAAGCGCTGCCACATTATCGCCCACAAGCAGCCGCTCTTCGCCAATCCTTCAGCCTTTCAACCTGGGCAGCACCCCGCCTTTTTTCCCAACCGGAACTTATCATGGGCCGGTCGCCGGGACAGCTACCCCAACTTCCGCATCCATTCCAACCCTTCCCGGTGTATATGTCCCGGACGTCGTGGTGGTGAAGATTGACCCCGCACTGACGGGGAGTAATTTGGATAAATGCCTTAAGGCAGCCAATGCCACAATTGGGTCGCAGATAAAACAGATAGATGTCCTGCAACTTGCGGTCCCCAAAGGTGAGGTCGCGGAATCCATCGCCAGCCTCTTGGACTGTCCGGGGGTCTCTTATGCGGAACCGGATTACATTGTCACGCTGGCAGACACGATCCCCAATGATCCGGGTTGGGTGAACCAGTATGGCCTGACAGCAATCCACGCCCCGGAAGGCTGGGATGTTAATACCGGTTCCTCCACTGTGACAATCGCCATTGTAGATTCGGGCGTTGATTTAAGTCACGAGGACCTAGCCACCAAGATCGTCTCGGGCTATGACTTTGTGAATGGCGACACCTCCCCGGATGATGATAACGGCCATGGCACCCATGTGGCTGGGATTGCAGCCGCGCTCACGAATAACAACATTGGCGTAGCAGGCGTCTCCTGGGGAGCCCATATCATGCCCGTCAAAGTACTGGACGCTTCCGGCTCCGGCTCGATTGCCAATGTGGCTGCCGGGATCGTCTGGGCAGCGCAGAACGGCGCCGAAGTAATCAATTTAAGCCTGGGTTGCGGTCTTCTCACCTGCCCAACCCCACCCCAGGCTCTCCAGGACGCAGTCGACTATGCCTATTCGCAGGGTGTGACACTGGTGGCTGCTGCCGGGAATAATAATAGCGATTTCGTCTATTATCCGGCGCGCTTTCCCCACGTGGTCGCCGTGGCTGCCACCGATTCCAGTAACACTCGTTGGTCGCTTTCTAATTATGGTCCAGAAGTGGATGTTTCCGCACCGGGTGTGGGTATTTATTCCACTTTTCTGAACAGTACCTACCGCTACCTGGATGGGACCTCCATGTCCACCGCCTTTGTTTCCGGCCTGGCGGCGATCCTGCGAGGTCTTCCCACTTATTCTTCCCCCGACCAGATTGCAAATAACCTTGCTTCCTCAGCCCTGGACCTGGGGGAAAAAGGCTTTGATAACCTTTACGGTGCTGGTTTAATCCAGATGGAGGCTGCCATACGTTTATTCGAGACTACGGCAACTCCCACGTCCATAACCCCCACCTCTACTTTATCTTCGACTCCAACCTACACGCCAACCCCAACTCCCATTTCGTCCTCAACGTCCACACCAACCATATCACCCACTGCTGCCTTCCTTCCCGGCACCCCGGCAGCAGCTCTGGTTTTACCCGCCACAGGATTCACCCCCAACCGTAAGACCATCCTGCCAACTCACCCCTATGCAAAAGAATTTGTTGACCTAGGAGCGTTGTGGCTTGAAATCCCCCGATTGCAAATGGAAGTCCCGATCATAGGCGTGCCGTTGATCAATAATTCCTGGGATGTATCCTGGCTGGGGGATCAGGCAGGTTGGTTGAACGGGACAGCCTTCCCAACTCATGCCGGCAACTCGCTTATTTCCGCCCATGTCACCAATGCTTCTGGCAACCCTGGTCCATTCGTGCACCTGGATACCCTTGTATGGGGAGACCAGATTATCGTGCACGCCTTTGGTCAGGATTATATATATTCCGTCCGGGAAACCGGGCTGGTAGCACCGGGTGCGGTATCTTCAGTGATCAGGCACGAGGATTATCCCTGGCTTACGTTGATCACCTGCAAGGGCTATGACGAGGTTACCGACACGTATCGAAACCGGTTCGTGGTCAGGGCAGTACAGGTGGAGATCAGGTAAGGATTAATAAAGCCCTCACTGCCAGGGCTTTCTGCATTAAGTAAGGACTTTAACCTCCTCAACCTGGATGACTTTAAGGAAGGCCTTGACCACAATTGGGTCGTACATTTTTCCTGAGTTTTGGACCAATTCTTCAATGATTCTTTCTTTGCAGTATGGTTCTTTATAGGGACGTTTATCAAGCATCGCCGAATATGAATCGACCACGCTGATGATCCGGGCGCCAAGGGGGATTTCCAGCCCTTTTTTACCGCTCGGATACCCCTGGCCGTCGTACCTTTCATGGCTGTACTCGACCATCGGGGAAACGCTGGCCAGTTTTTTAATGGGGGATATTAATTCGGCACCGAGTTTTGGATGGGTATGAACAACGATCCATTCTTCTTCGCTTAATTTGGAGGGCTTTTGCAGGATCCTGTCAGGGATCCCGATCTTACCGATATCATGGAGCAATCCCCCCAAATAAATATCATTGATCTCTTCAGAAGTGCAGCCAAGCTGGCGGGCAGTCTGGGCGGCCCAGTTGGCGATCTGCTGGCTGTGGGTATTGGTATATGTATCGCGGATGTCGATTGCATTAGCCAGAGCGGTCACGGATTGAACGAACGACGCCCTCAATTCTTCGTACAGGCGTGCGTTCTCTATGGCTACCGCAGTTTGGTTGGCAAGGGTCGAAAATATTAACTGTTCATCCCGCGTATAGGGTTGGGAGGATAATTTTTTACCCATAGCAAGGATCCCGATCATTTCTCCCTTGGAAATTAAAGGCAGGAAAATTTCGGGATCGAATTTTTCCACTTCCTCGTTCTCTTCCCTCCACATTGATTTAAATATGGGATACAAAGACATATCACGATAGAGAAGAGGTTGATTTTGTTTCGACATCCAGGTGACAATGGGATGATCAGCACGAAACCCTGAAAGGAACTGACTGGTTTTTCCGTCTTCAGCGATGACCTGGAAGTCGCCTTTTTCAGCATACTTGATCAGTATCGCTCCGTGCTCAATGTGCAGGGTGTTATTGATTTCTGACAGGATCAAATGCGCAATCTTGTCGATGTCTAAAAATGACGTCGTTGTCCGGCTGAGCCGCTGGAGCATCAACTCGGCATTATATTTGTCGCGGTAAAATATCCGGTCGATCCAGCCCTGTGCCAGGTCACGCAGGGGGGAAAGAAGGATGGCGCTTAATGCACCCACCAGAATGGATACAAGAAAAACCGTTTTCCCACTTAATAATTGAAATGCATTGAGCACGATCGAAATGCACAAAAAATAGATTGCACTGAAAACTGCCGTGGTGATCGAATACAGGATCCCCAAGCGGACGACCACACGAATATCCAGCAATTTAAGACGCAGGATGGCGTAAGCAATCAGGAGAGCGGTCACCCCGTTTGCCGCGATATCGATGGGGTATTTCCCAAAGGGCGTAAAATTCGTCAGAGCTGCCAGCACGGTGATGCAGAACCCGATGGCAAGATATCGTATCCGGTCACGCTGCTGGGCATCGTACGTTTTGTAATATCCCCGGATCAGGTCATTGATGCACACCAGAATCAGGGAATACCCCGGGGCGGCGACCAATGAAAAGTAAGGGCCCAATTCATATTGCAGTTGCCCCGTCGGGGTCAGCGATGCTGATTGAACCATTACACTGGTAAAGAGGGTTATATAAACCACCAGGATTCCGTACACGATCGTCAATGGAGCCCATTTGCGGCGGAATCCAAACATTTTTTGAACAAAGAAGAACATAGCCAGCATCATCGTCAGCGGGCTGGTGGTCATTACCTTGAACCAAAGGATAACCTTCGCCAAGCCGGATAGGACGAGGAATGCACTTACTGACCAAATTGACATGGCCAACAAGTAAAGTATGAAGATTTCCTTTAACCTGGTCCTCGGTTTGGAAGGCAGCACCAACGCAAAAATAACCCCGTACAATATCGTGGCAAAGATCGTGATAAGCGTGCTGACGTTCAAAAACATTTACTGAGGTGTTCCATTCATGACGCCAACCAGCGTGGTGAGAACCTCATCAGAAGGTTTCATGTGCGGCGGTTTCAAGTGGGCGAGGTCTGCGCCCTCTTCCACCTTCGATTTCATATAGGCATCGAAGGACCCCTCCGGCAGCAGGCTGACGGTCAAAGGTTCGATATTCAGGATCTCTTTCATATCGTTATAGTCTGAAAAACCAGCGGAAAAGGCTTGCCGGACCAACTCCTGCACTTTTTCCTGAGGCAGCTTTCCCGCCGAGGTCAGTTCAATATAAATGTGAAGGGTGGGATAAGCCTGGTCGGTTTGTTTTCGAGCCACCCAGTCCACATAATTTAAGCCGGCGGTCTCGATCGTTTTCCAGATACCCCTTTCTGTGAGCCTGAGGAAATTTCCCAAGTCGATGATGTCGTCAGACCGTGAATAAAATCTCATTTGAGGAAGGACCGAGCTGATTTCCTTGTCTTCATCGGCGACCACTTCAAAAAAATCACCTATCCGGTAGCGCACTAGGATACCGCCGTTAAAATTCGTCAGCACCAGTTCATACGTGCCGAGACCCAGTTCGTCGTAAAGGAGCGTTTTGGGTTGATAGGATGGGTCGTCTTTATTTTTTTGGTACTCATCCAGCGGGATGAACTCCAGAAATGCATTGGCAGGGAAAAAGACCATCCCTTTCAGATTCCAAGCCTGCATTGCCATGATACCGGCTTCGGTACAGGCAAATCCTTCCAAGGGTTTTTTCCCCCAGAAATGTTCGATCCGATCCTTGTATATTTCAGTATCCGTGCCGCTGGTGACGATCCCTTTCAAGTGCCATATGTCTTTGGGTAAAATATTGCGTTTTTGGATCTTTGAGATCACCACAGCCTTCAAGAGTCTCCATAAAATGACAGGGTTCAGCAATTCCTTCGAAGGGGTGGTATTGCTGGATTGCTGTTCAAACTGTTCCCCCATCCTCGCCAGGACAACCGAAATCCCAAAGAAATAATCCATGCCCTCATGCATGGCAAGTTTAAAACCGGCGGCCAGACGGTCACCGAATGCCATCTTCTCTCCCTCATCAAGTTCGGGCAGGAAGATGACTTCCAAGTTCTTTTTAAGGGACCTGGCAAGCAGGCCCGACATATAGGGAGGAGGCGCTGTGGCCAGTAAAAACTTTTCATTGCGTTCGAACTTTACATCTCCCGGCCGGGAACAGGAGCTCATGATCATGCCGGCGATGCCCGGATCGCTCAGGCGATCGTACATTTCTTTTGTATATGGCACCCATTTGGGCCCCAGTTCGGAGCTGTGTCCCGAGGTCCGGGCCCAGACGAACGGTTTCTCGGGAAGCCCTTCCTCTTTCTTTTCCTTCAAAATCTCAGAATAATCATCACTGGTTGTCAGGGGTGTAGTCTGGCGGAACTCCTCCACACTGGCGGGAGTTTTCTCCCCCATAAGAGCTCGTCCCACCCTAGAGGAACCGAGCAGGTTTAATTGCTCGAGTAAAAGTCTCTCCTGGATTTCCCTAAATTCCTTTCTGCTTAGGCTAAAAAATCCGCAATGTTTGGCCCATAATTCATCTTTCCTGCCCTCTTCGATCAATTTATATGAGTCTTCCATATATCATCTCCTCCACTATTTTTCGGCTTTTATCAACAAGGGTGCCGGCACCCAAAAATACCTGGAAGAAAGTTTCTGAATAACAATATTCCGAAATCCGGAGTTCATCAGGACAAGACTCCAGTCCTCCCTGGAAAGAACATTGGATACTGCGCTGGATTCTGCCCACGCCCGGTTTTTATTTTCGGACAGGAGGAAATAGCAGAATGCGAAAACCCGCATGAAGAACTTCACAGGCGGGAATTTCAATATTTTGGATCCCCCCACATCTGCTATGGTGAGTCTCCCCCCGCTTTGCAGGATGCAGTAAGATTTCGCGGATCAGTTTTTTTACATCCATATGATGGGTTGCCAGGCCGCAAATGACTTGTGAAAAGCTGGAGCTTGCATAAGGCATCTCCATCGCAGAAGCGCAGACCAGGTTCTGGTTTACGTTGCCATCTTGTTGCCCCAGCCGACGCCTGGCATGCTTGAGCATCGAAAAGGTAATATCCAGACCGTGGATCTGGCTAAGAGGGTGTCCGGCTTTTTCAAGAATGGAAGGGATGACGCCTGTACCGGTGGCGATATCCAAAATAATGTCCTGCGGTTGAATGGGCGTCGACGCAATTAAATGATCAATAAATCCAGTGTAACTCCATCCCCAAAATCGGTTCAATTCCGAATTAACGACCCGTTCATATCTGGGCGCCAGCTCAGAAAAAGCTTCGATGACGTTTGATTTTTCTTTCATTTTATTAGCAGGGTTTCGGATGAATTCCTCCGTTAATAATACCGTAAATCCTTGAAATAAGATATGGGTTCGGAGGAACCATGAAGAGACAGCCTCTTTTACAGGTTAAAAGATACAGGCAAACTTAACTTTATCCTCCAGGGCAACAAATATCATCGTTTCGATTTTGATCTTAAAAAGAAAATGACCGTTTTTTCAAATTTGGAAAAGAACGGTCATTAATGAAGAACATCGAATATTCAGGGAAACGGACCAGGCGCTACCTGATCAAAAGCACCAGGGCAATCAAAACCCCAACTGTCCCGAGCAGCAGACTGACCTTAGGGAAGAGCAGGTGATCCAAAAATCCGGTGTTTCGTTTCAGTTCATTGACGAGTGAATCTATAGGATTATAAATTTCGGACATAATAATTCTCCTTTCCTTGACCTACAGTATAAAGGAAAGGACAATTAGTGACATTTACAGATTTGTTAATAGGATTAGGATGGATACAGGTGACCCCCATATATGGGGGGTTATTTTTTTCGGCCCTCATCTGTAAATATTAATAAGATGAAGCCGAGAGATAAAATGAAATCTGCTGAGAATAAAAGCCAGCCAAGTTGGTTCATCGCGCCGGTGATCAATCCATCGAGATCGATCACAGCCAGCAAGCCAAGCGAGGTCAGCATGCCATATGACACCAGCCGACGGACTTCGGGAACCTGGACGTCCCTGGCTAGCCAGGCGATCAACGCCAGCCCGAGGGCGCAAGCACCGAAATAGCGCGCGGAAAGGATTCCAGTGGGATTTGTGTCCCTGCCCAGGAGAGACAGGCTGAAGACCGGTGCAAGCAGGAAAAAAAAGCCATTAAAAAACGACAGGATCGCGGTCGTGGATGTTATGATTTTGTACCTCATGATCAGCTTTCTCCTTTCCGGAGCGACGACATTTTGAAATCTGTAATTTTATTGTTACAGGGATTGTACATATACCGGTTGTTCAAGGAATGTGCCGGGGTGAGATCCGGCGTATTTCCGGTAAGTTAGAGCGTTCTCACAACCGAACGCGGGAGGCCCTGTCATTTTAATTGTGAACAGCCTCATCTTCGGGTATAATCACCCCGTCGAGCTGTTGGGTGCCCCCCTCACCCAGCGGCTCGGCACTTTTTTTTCGACATCGTACCTTTAATTTTTAGACTGTATCCAAATACCAATTCGCAGGGGTGAAAAACAACCCGCTGAGGGTTTTCCCGAGGCATAGACTAGCCTTAGGGAGTATCCATTGAATCAGAGCCGATTCGACCTCCAGGTCCCACAAGAAGCGCGTCTCATCACCTCGCATCCAGGAAGCCGGCAGGTCATATCCCGGCAGAGCTCAGGGAATCGAGCAGGTTCGAGATCAATGTTGTCAGATCGGGGTGGGTGAGTTCGAATTCACCGACAGCCAGTTCCAGCCGCTGAACAATGGAGGGATGAACATGCATGGGATCCCCCTGTGAACGCTCGAGGAGGGCGCGGATATCCCCATCCAGGTCGCGCAGCAACTCGCTGCCCTTGTCATCGATCGAACGCGTTTTCTGGATCTCATCATGAAGCTGCTGGAGAAGTTTATCTAGCTCTTTATCGTCCATGGAGAGGCGCCTCCTTTATTGATGGATTTATTCTAGCACTTAAATCCGTTCCATAAAATTTGCAGGGTCGACCTCCATCTCTCCCTTTGGAACTGTTAATTATCCTTACCGGAAATAATTTATGAAGCCCGGTCTGAATGTTATAATTACATGGATTTCAGGAGCGGAAAATGAACGAAATCAACCCGGTAAATGTCGGTGAAAGCCTGCAGCGATTGCGTGAGGAAAGAGGATTGTCGATGCGCGCCCTGGCAAAAACCAGCGGACTCTCTGCAAACGCATTGAGCATGATCGAACGCAGCCGGACCTCCCCATCGGTGAGCACCCTGTATAAACTTGCCGAGGCGCTCAATGTTCCGGTCACGGCGTTCTTTGGTACCCCGGAGGAACGCCAGCAGGTGATCCACCTGCGAGGCTATGACCGTGCCAGGGTGCCGATCGTGCGAGGCACTTGGGAAGGCCTGGGGGGTGAAAAATTTACTGGCCGGGTGGAACCCTTCGTGCTAAGTCTCGATCCCGGCGCCGACAGCGGTCCTGCACCAATGGTCCATACCGGGCACGAGTTTGTTTTCTGCCTGAGCGGGGACGTCGAATACATGGTGGAGGGTCAACGCTACCCGCTTTCGCAAGGTGACAGCCTGCTATTTGCAGCTCACCTGGTCCACCAATGGCGCAACCCGGGGCAGGGACCTGCGACTGTGCTGATCGTCCTTTCGGGTTTCGCCGAAAGCGACCACCCGCTTGCGACCCACGTGCCCAAACCGACCGGATAGGTGCGCGCTCGTCCGTGTATTTGCGTGCTCTTGAACTAGAAATTCATTACGGTAAAGAAATAAATACGACCACCTGAGACAGACGTGCAGTTGATTGCTGCTTCCGTGGTCACAGTCACGGCGATCGACGGATTTGGAACCGCGCCGGCTGTGATCATGCCGAAGGACGGGAAAGTATAAGTTGGCAGGATCGGCAAAGTTATCCCCACACGTGTGACCGTCGCGCCTGGTGTGGCCCAATAATCAAAAATATTGATATACACCATCCGCCCAACCACACACCAGTGCTGCGATGCCACCAGTGCTCCGGATGGCGGTGTGCCGGCAGTCCACGTGAAAGTGGAAGTGAAACTGAACCACGTCGGCCACCCGGCTGGATTGATCACGTGCGATATCGACTTGTCAGTGATCACTGCAGCTGCCATGGAATAATCGTCATTGGGAATTAGATTGACCGTGGTATCAGGAGCGGAATAGCTGGAAGATCCGACCACACCATACTCAAAATTCCCACCATCCTTGTAACGCACAAAAAGACCCTTATAGAACTTGGCGGTCAGATCCCCGGTGACAGTAAACGAATGATTACCTGTGCGGGTCCAGCCTTCGCTGCAGGGGATCCAGCCATCATTGATCCCATCGAAATAAGACTTCAAAACGCCCTTGATATCCGACCAATGCAGGTTGCGCACCAGATGCGTGGCGGTATCACTGTCCACCAACGGAAACAGGTCGGCATCATCGGGGATGGGTTTGGCACTATCAGAAAAAATTGCAGGTCCACAGTCCAGCTCGTCGATCTTGTCGGCGAGCGCCTGGAGATTATTTTGCGATCCGTTCAGGTTCTTATCGAAGTTGGTGACATTGATCGGCGTATAGGGTGCTGCTGCCTCGATCGTGGATGGGATCGCTCCGCCTTCCGTATTGCCGAACACGTCCAGATAGCGCGCCTGCCACTGCCACGACGGATACAACTTCTGATCGAAGATCTCACGGAAAACCGCCGGCCAGATATCCATCAACCAGCCGTCGAATTCAGCGGTGATCGGATCGAAATCGAGATATTTAAGGTTGGGGGCAATATCCTTGATCACCCAATCATTAGTATCGGTATAAAAAGTGCGGGTTGGATGGGATGCCGTCGACGGCAGGAAGCCGAGATTATGAATTGGATCTCCCGGATCTCCGGAGCTATGCGTGGTATTGACTTCATCCCTGGACAAAAAGGATTTATTCTTGCGGGATCCCACACCGGGGAAGGCCACCAGACCTGGCTTGATATTGACATACGAACCGATCCCCGGGCCGGCGGACTTCGCCTGGAAAAAATAGAGTTGATCATCCCCATAATCCGTGGCAAAAATCAAATACTTCTGACGCAGGATCGTGAAGAACTGCCGACAATTGTTGAGCGTGAACGTGCGTCCATCCGGATAGAACTGATACGACAGGAACGCTGCAGCCGGATCCGCATGCACAACCGCCAGGCCGTAATTGCTGCAGACTGCATCGATCACATCCGAATAGGACACGTCACCTGGCGTGGAGAAATAGCCGATAGGGAAGACATGCCCTTCGATGGACCGGATCCGTTTTTCGTAGCGATCGACGAGCGGATAATACTGGCTGCTGGTGATCGTATTGGGCACACCGTTGACCGTGATCCCCCTGATCAGGCGGAAGGTGGTGTAGTCGGTGGTGAAATCCGGATCGTGGAATTTGACCTTTGCGGTGATGCCGTCCAGCTCAAACCCCATCACTTCAGTAGTCTCGAGAAGGACAGTGGTGCGATCGCTGTCAAGCAGCTGCACCTTGAACCATGGAGTAAAGCTGCCGGCGTTCATGGCAGCCAAAAGAGCGGCGTCCAGTGTGCGCGGCATTAGAACACCAATTTGGATGGATGATCCCCGGGGAACTCGGGCACATAGGCAACTGCACCTGGTTCGATCGTCAGGATCCCGGCGAACTTTGACAAATAGTCTGCAGCAAGCTGGCGATAACCCTGCACCACAGCCGGATTCATGTTGATCGTCTCGACCCGGTTCATTGCCCGCATCATGGCTGCCTGGCCGGCTGCACCCATCTGCAGCAAAGTTTCATCCGCATCCGGGACCGTTGTCCCTGCAGCTGCATCCAGCCCGTCGATCGTATGCACGTCGGAATAACTGATCTGCAGCACTTCCCCGCTTTCAACGAAAAAGCGGGGATTGATCACCCACTGCTCATCGACCTTGTAGGCATAAAAAGCAAGATCGACCATGTAATCGGGATCCGTATTCCACAATTCAACCTTCGTGATGTGCCTGGTCACGAAATCTGCCGGCAAGGTATGCATCGATGTTGAAGTGAGCACGTCGAACTGATAGGTCCTGATCAGGGGACGCCGGAGGGAATATTCAGACAGCGCCCAACGGAGCGACTGGTCAACGTCATTGTCGGAAAACACGACCTTTGAAGAATCATCCAGAAGGGCAAGGATGGCGGTTCGATACGCAGCAATAGCACTCATGATTTAATCTCCTTTTTACTTGAATGTTCAATGACATTCCTGTACAATAAAATCAGTAATTTTCTCCAGACCAATATTTCCAACATGCTAACAGGACAGGCAAACATGTAATTGTGAGTCCTTATTCTGAACCGGGAGAGAATGCCATGAGCGAACAAGCCTCACAACGCAGCCTGGAATTGTTTAAGTCAGGTTATTTCTGTGCAGAGAGCGTGCTTTTAGCAATCGCTGAAGCCCAGGGGATCCAATCAGACTTGATTCCGAAAATTGCCACCGGGTTCTGCAGCGGCATTTCCCGCACAGGCGGCATGTGCGGAGCTGTCAGCGGGGCGATCATGGGTCTCAACCTCGCAGCTGGAAGAAGTTCACCTTCTGAATCCATCGAAATCAGCTACACATTAACTCAAAAATTGATCAGCCTTTTTGAAAAGCAATTTGGTTCTGTCAATTGCCGCCAATTGATCGCTTGCGACCTGGCCACCGAGGCGGGTCAACGCACCTTCTCGGAAAACAACCTCATGGAACGCTGCCTGCAATATGCACAAGATGCAACCCGAATGGCGATCTCCTTAATGGCTGAATAGATTATTCAGGAGCCACCTGCCTGGTTTGAACCATTTCTTGAAAATAGAATAGGCGAGACCGATCGAATAATGCGAGGGATGATCAACAAGGAGAGCATGTGTCAAAGGCCGAACCCAACGTGACCCCGGGGGGAACGGAAAATGGACAATTGCTGCTGGAGCAGAGCAAGCAACTGCTCAGAACAAAGTTTTACGTCCCTCCCATTCGCGCCATCCAGATCGCCCGCCCTCGTCTTATTGAACTGATCCAAGGGGGTTTGGACAAAGCACTCATTCTTATTTCCGCCCCGGCTGGCTATGGCAAAACCACCCTGGTCAGCAGCTGGCTGAAGGAAAAAAAGATCCCATCCGCCTGGCTTTCCCTGGATGGCGGCGATAACGACCCGATCCGGTTCCTGCAGTATGTGCTGGCCGCCCTTGTGCCGATCGCACCGGGCATCGAGGACGACCTGTCCGGCATGCTCCAGGGGATCCAACCCGCTCAATTCGAAAACGTCATCAACCTGCTAGCCAATGAGCTGGCTTCGAGTTCGGATCCGTTCGTACTGGTCCTGGACGATCTCCACGTGCTCCATTCGGAAGCGGTCCTGAAAATGCTTTCCCACCTCCTGGAGCACATGCCGCCCCGGATGCACCTGGCGATCCTGACCCGTACCGATCCTCCGCTCCCGCTTGCCCGCCTGCGCGCCCGCGGCCAGCTGCTGGATATCCGGGCGGATCATTTGCGCTTTACGCAAGACGAGATCGCCGCTTTCCTGAACGATGCGATGGGGTTATGCCTGTCTGCCACCGATCTTTCCGCGATGGAGAAGCGGACGGAGGGTTGGATCGCCAGCCTGCAACTGGCAGCCCTTTCGATGCAAGGCAGCCAAGATATCCACGCCTTTGTCTCCGCTTTCACCGGCAGCCATCACTATGTCATGGACTACCTGGTCGAAGAGGTGCTCAAGCTGCAGCCGAAGGGAGTGAGCGATTTCCTACTGCAGACCTCGATCCTGGAGCGCTTGTGCGGAGCGCTGTGCGAGGCCCTCCTCGAGGCGGAGGGGGCGGCGGCCGTGGACGGGCAAGCGATGCTGGAATCCCTAGAAGAGATGAACCTCTTCACCATCCCGTTGGACGATGATCGGCACTGGTACCGCTATCACCATCTCTTCTCCGATGTGCTCAGAAAGCGGCTGGAACACCAATCCCGGCAATTGCTGCCCGCGCTGCACCGGCGCGCTTCCCAATGGTACGAGCAGAACGGGCTCATCTCTGAATCCATCCAGCAGGCAATCACGGCAGGCGACCAGGAGCGGGCCGCAGAGCTCATCGAGCAAAATGGCTGTTTTCTACTCATGAGCGGTGAGGTAGCGACACTGCTGAACTGGACCGATGCCATCGATTTTCAGTCGGAAGCCCGCCCCTGGCTGGCGATCCAAAAAGCCTGGGCACTCGCCCTGACCGGCGACCTGGAGCGCGTGGAACCAACCCTGCAGGTGCCTGAAACCCTGCTCGCCCCACTTGAACGCACGGACGAGGTCAGGACGATGCAAGGGACGATTGCCGCAGCCCGGGCGCAATGTGCCAACTCGCGAGGGGAGATGCATTCAGCGGCAGAATATGCACGACAAGCTTTGGAGCTGCTACCCGACTGCAGTTCCATTTCTCGAAGCATACGAAGTGTGGCGACATCGATCCTGGGGGATGCCAGTTGGTTCAGTGGTGATGTGGAGGAAGCCAAGCGAGCCTACACCGAAGCCGTCCGCATCGGCAGAGAGGCAAATAACCTTCACATGGTCATCATCGCCAACTCGAATATCGCCGATATTCTAGTGGCGCAAGGACAGCTCCACCGGGCAGAGGACATATATACCCAATGTTTACAAATGGCAGTCCGACCGGATGGGCAAAGATCCCCATTGGCTGCAAATATCCTTGCCAGCATGGCGAAATTGTATTATGAGTGGAACCGGCTGGATGATGCAGACCAGTATGTCCACCAGTGTGTCGACCTTTGCCGGCAGTGGGGGGATATCGGTATGCAAGCCTACGCCCATGCCATCCGAGCCCGGCTCGAACAAGCCTGGGGGCATCCCGAGCAAGCCGAGGAAGCCATCCGTGAGGCAGAGCGATTAATTGGTGAGAATCCAGTTTCTCCCCATTTATTCACCCAATTGAAGTCCGTCCTGGCGCGGGTATGGCTCGCCCAAGGAAATTTGGACAGACCTTCCCAACACATTCAAGAGAGGGGGATAAAGTTCAAAGACGAAATTCCCTATCATCGGGAGATTGATTATGATCTCCTGCTACGGTTGCTCCTGGCCCGAGAAGATCATGAGGCAGCCATCCACCTATCCAACCGGTTTCTTCAACAAGCAGAGACAACCGGGCAGGTGGATTTGATAATCGAAGCCCTGATCCTTCGAGCGCTGGCACTTCAGGGAAAGAAGGAGAACGAGCAAGCCCTGGAAGTTTTGGAAAAAGCACTCACACTGGCCCAGCCTGAGGGGTACGTGCGATCCTTCCTGGATAAAGGCAAAGCAATGACGAGATTACTTTGCCTGGTACAATCACGCCAGGTGGGAAGCGGTTATGCGGGTGTGCTGCTATCCAAGATTGGCAAAACCTCCGGTATGACACAACCAACCATGCAACTCTTGATCGAGCCCCTGACCACGCGCGAAGTGGAAGTTCTCAAGCTGATAGAATCCGGTCATTCCAACCAGGATATCGCCGGACAACTGGTCATATCCATGCCCACCGTGAAGCGTCATATCAGCAATATATATGCCAAGCTGGGAGTGAAAAGCAGAACACAGGCGATTGCGATCGGGAAAGAGTTAAAACTTTTCGAGTAATCAGCGGTAAACCGCTTTTTTCAACCGTCAGTGGACCCAGTCCTATGACGGTTTTTTATATTTTTTCGCTTTTAGATAGAAATCCAGGGGGATCAACCACTTTCTACAACCGGAATAAATACAACCCCAAATACAACCTTCAGACGATGAACCCCTGGAGCATAGATGCTAAATTAGGAGCAGAGGAAATATGATGACCAAGAAAGACGGAAATAACTATCTATATCAAGGCATCCTTTCCACCAGCTCTCAAAAAGGCCACTTCGAGATCCACGTCAAAGGGCAACTCGATGAAAGCTGGTCGGATTGGTTGGAAGGACTGGAGGTGAAGTTATTGGAGAATGGCGAAATGATCCTATACGGACACATCGGAGACCAGGCCGCTCTGATGGGCATCCTGAACAAATTGTACCGGCTGAACCTGACCTTGCTCTCAGTGAGCGAAGTCAATCAAAAGAAATAATGAATACAACAAAGGAGATGAACAATGACAACCGAACAAAAACAAAATAGTAAAGCTTTTGAATACGCCAGGAACAAGGTTGCCAACGGCGATTGGGGTTGGGAACAGGCTTTTGAATACGCTGCCAAAGCAGTGGCTGAAAGCAGCAATTGGAATTGGGAACAGGCTCTTGATTATTGCAAGCAGGCTTGCGAAACCTGCTTCAAATAAAGAAGCCAATGCCTAAATCAATCCATGTCACCATCAAATAAGGAGATTTCTGAAATGGAAAACACAGGACAGTTCTATTCAAATTTTGGAAGCATCGCAATGAGCGCATACTTAATCGAGAAAGTGCATCGTTGTGCAGATTGCCCCATCCGAAAGATGGCAATCAAACAACCGCATTCGATATTCGCTCGAATCCACATGTGGCACAAGACCTGGTGGCCAGGCTGGAAAGCCCATCAAGCAAGGACCTGCTCTTTCGCTGCCAGAGCGGGCGCTCACGCCTAAATCAAGCCGGACTAATCAGTACTAACGATCCGGATCCAATCAAATCATTCAAGGAGAAAATAAAATGGAAAACAACCGCAAGTTAAATATCAATTTTGAAACGATCGCCTGGGGCGCATTATTCATCCTATGGGGAATCACAGAGATGTTCAAATTCCTGCCAGATGGCACGGGTGCGATTGGCATCGGCCTTATATTGATCGGCCTGAATGTGGCACGGTCATTGACAGGGCGTCCAACCAGCGGCTTAACGACCACGTTTGGCATCCTCGCCCTCCTGTTGGGCGGGCTGGAACTGGCGCGCCCCCTCCTGCACCTGTCCTTCGAACTGCCGATCTTTGCGATCCTGCTGCTCGCGCTGGGCGTGATTGTGCTGGCGGGCGCAATGAAGAAGTAAGAATATATGAATATGAGCAGGGATGGTTTTCGGGCAGCACCATGAAGCGGAAACCATCCCTTCCCAAGCTGAGATCAGAGAATTAATTGCAAACAAGCACTTTTTCTTTGTACAAAAGAACATCATCAAATTGAAGAGGCACAGACATGGAAAGATCACTTCAAGAAAATGGACGAATGACAAGTCGCAGCAACGCCCTCGGTACTTTGAGGGGATTGGGGTGGGGAATGATCGGAGGCGTAGCCGGAACGATGGCCATGGATCTAGTCCTCGCAGGAGGATTATCCGCACTAGGACTGCCAACTGATACCTGTTTTTTATCCATTGGAAGCACAGTTGCACATTTCTTTTATCTCCTGGGAATAAAGCTATCAGGAGACGTCATTCTGGGTGTGGCTACGTTCCATCTGCTGGGTCCGGTGCTTAGTGCAATCTATGGCTTAGCCGTAAGCCAGGTCGGAGCTCTTCAAGGGATAACATTGAAGAAGAACGTCGTAAGCGCGGTTCTTTATGCCGAGGTTCTCAGCCAGCTAATTCTTACAACGATGCCTATTCTATTGAAAATGTCAGGATCCGAGACAGTGCTTTGGTTCGCGGGATCCTTTGTCTTGCATCTAACATGGGGGGTTGTCCTTGGATTTGTAATGCACTATGGGTTGGCGGTGACAGCTGTGGGTTCATTCGTGGGTCATGGTCGGCGGCAGGAATCTGCAACCTAATCAAAATCAAATAATCTTCATCATATTAATTAGGAGTTGAATTATGACAACCGCAATAGAATCCAAAACACGAAAAGGCATGCTGGCTTTCGGCATCGTCTGGATAGGGCAGGTGATCTCTTTCATCGGTTCCGGCATGAGCAGTTTTGCGCTGGGCGTGTGGGTCTACCAGAAGACAGGTTCCATCACGCAGTTCGCACTTACGTCCCTGTTCATCGTCCTGCCCAGAGTGGTGTTCGGCCCGCTGGCCGGGAGCGTTGGACAGCTCATCGGAGTGGGAACAGGGCGCGGCGCAGGCTTGCTTTTCATCAGCGCCGGGCTGTTTCTGGTACTCACATCGGTAATTGGTTCCTTGTCCCCGCGCCTGCTGCAGGTGGAGAATGAGTTGTCGGGAAAGACGCCCAAGATCGTTTCTGTTGAGAAATCAAGAGATATGGTTTTAGCCAGCCGGGAGGCAATTGCCTCTTGAATGAATTGAGCTGGGCGATGTATCGAAAGGAGAATTTGATCATGTCCAAAACACCCTGGTGGAAAGGTACTCACGGCGAATGGTATGTGGTTGGCCAGATCGCTCTGATCGTGCTGGTCTTCTTTGGCCCGCGCACTATTCCGGGATTGCCAAAATGGATCCCGCCATTTACCTGGCTGGGTTCCATTGGAGGCGGCATTATCCTGTCAGCGGGCATCCTTTTACTGGCAGTTGCGATATTCCGCCTGGGATCAAATTTGACTGCTGTCCCCTATCCCAAGGATGAGGGAACTCTGGTCGAGACTGGCCCCTACCGACTCGTGCGCCACCCGATGTACTGCGGCGGGATAATGATCGCCGTGGGATGGGCTTTCCTAGTCCATGGATGGCTTACACTCGGATATGCTATCATTATGCTGGTGTACTTTGATATCAAGTCGCGCCGGGAAGAAGAATGGATGAAGGCTAAATTTCCTGGCTATGGCAAGTATCAAAAACGAGTTCGCAAATTGATCCCGTTTGTATATTAGAGTTCCCCCCTTTGGGGAGGATTTTATAGAAACCAGAGGGCTTAAATGAAAAAAGAAAGATATCCAATCCTGGAATTCGATGATACCCAAGTGGCGAAAATTGAGCCATCTTTATCCCATAACAAAACTGAAGGATATGAATATTGTGTGATCACTTTTTTTCGTGAAGTTCTTGAGGCCATGGAACAGGAGGGACGGATAAAAGTTGTCAAATATTTGAATTGTGAGACCATGGATGTTCCAATCTATGAAATGGAATACATGGGGAAAAGGGTTCATTTATCCCTGGGATATGTTGGTGCGGCAGGATCCGCGGCTTTCCTGGAAGAGTTAATTGCCTATGGATTCAATAAATTTATGGTCTGCGGTGGCGCGGGTGTCCTGCGAAAAGATATCACCGTTGGGCATCTGATTATTCCAATTTCGGCAATAAGAGATGAAGGCGTTTCTTATCATTATCTTGCACCAGCCAGAGAAATTGAATGCAACCCTGAAGTAGTTGGAAAGATCGAAGGAGAATTCAAAAAATACAAGATCGATTATATAAAAGGAAAAACCTGGACTACGGATTCATTTTATAGAGAAACAGAGAAAAAAATAGAACTGAGAAAATCGGAGGGCTGCGTTACGGTGGAGATGGAAACAGCGGCATTTTTTGCCGTGGCCAAATTTCGAAACGTAAAATTAGGCCAGATAATATATGGTGGAGATGATCTGAGTGCTGTGGCGTGGGATAGTAGAAAATGGCATGATAGGGCTGAAATCCGGGAAAATCTTGTAGACATTTCCATCAGAATTTGTATTTCGTTGGGTGATACATGATCTGATTATGGCGAAAGAGAGCATTTAAAATGTTATTACCAGTCCCGGGTGTTCCATTGTTTCTGTTTCCTTAAAACTGTCTTTTCCAGTCGGCTCGTGAGATGCCGGGCAGGGGTGGTAACCGGCTGAAACGGTTCAGCCTGAGGTGCATCTTATATAGTAAGGCGGCAATAGTATTGAGATGCCCCCGTCCACTTATGGGACGCCAAGCAGGCGGAGAAGACAATAAAGAAGATGCGACGCAGATGAAGCTGGGGGAGGAATGATCGAATTGAAAGCCAAGACATTTATATAATATGCTAAAACGTATAATATATTAATTGCATTCGTAGAATCTTTGTCAGGCGCTTTCCTTGTAAACAAAGAAACTATTATGGCATCGCATGATTTTGAGAAATTTATGGTGGTGAACGATGGTGCGTGAGTCCAAGTATTTTTCGCTAAGCCTGGAGAGCCTCAGGGCCTTGGGGAGATGGGCCGCGGACTGCGCTGAGAGGGCGCTTCCGGTCTACGAGAACCATGCCATTTCAGACTCCCGGCCGCGGGCCGCGATCGAGGGCATCCGGGTGTTTGCCGGTGGGGGAAAGCGGACTGCCCAGCTGCGTTCGCTTGCATTTTCGGCTTTTTCCGCGGCTCGCGAAGCAAGCGATCCCGCGGCAGCAGCCGCGGCGCGTGCCGCCGGCCTGGCAGCGTCGAGCGCTTACACGCATCCATTGGCGGACGTTCAACAAACGAAACATATCCTCGGTCCCGCAGCCTATGCCGCACTGGCACTGGAGTTAGTCCAAGGCGGCGATCCTTCCATTGGTGATGCTGAAGTTATTTGGGCAATTGAACACGCGCCTCCAGAAGTTCGTGCAATTTTATTGGAAATGCCCGCACGAGAACCTGGGAGGTCGCGATTAGAAAATATAATGTATCAGCTAGATGTCAGGATACGAGGTCGAAATGTGCCAAACGGCGTCTAAAAAGGCGTGCATTTGAAGCGAGGGAGCCAAGCGCAGGTATCCCCCTTCGAAGATGATGACGCAAGGCGTTGGGCAGGCAGCGCTTTGAAAACCATGAACTTAATTTTCCAGGAGAAGGATCATGATATACGCGATCAAAGCTGAAGTCAGCGATGTGTGGGCAAAGACGTTCGTGTTCAACGCGCAGAAAACGATGTATGACGGCAAGCAGATCGCCAAGGGCGATATGATCTTCGTCTTCGCGAGCGAGAATGAAGGCGGACCCGGTCTCATCGCGAGCGGCGTGGTCACCTCGGTCGAAGCAATTGCAAAGAAACCCGGGATAGCCCGGCAAACACCGCGGGTGAGCATTACCATCAGACGCAGCGCGCTGGTGAAGAAACGCCTGGGGCGGAGCGAACTCAAGCATTTTTCCGACTGGAACGACGGCCGACCCGAGACAGAACTCAATTTCAAATTCTACCGCCAGGCAACGAACAAGATCGTCGGCATCTCGGATGAAACAGCGAAGTTCCTGGGCGGATTCTTTTAATACATTTGGAGAAATTACTGGCTGCATTCAAGCAATGAACCACTTTGCACAAAACGCCGCCCAACAAAGCGTGCACCGGAGGCGGGGGAGCGCCAGCGCCAGTGCCCCCCAGAAGACGATGACGCAAACCGATGGGCGGCTTGAAAAATAGTAGTAATATACTCATCAAGGACCTATTTCACGGAGTACCCTTCTTATGGATCAAAATGGTAAATCCACGATGAATGAATTTATGCTTTACAACAACTGGGCCAACCAAGTGATGCTGCAAGCCTGTCAGAAATTGAGCGAAGATCAGCTCGCAACTGCGATACCAGGCGCTTATGGTACGATTCGCGCCACGCTAGAACACATAATCGGTGCCGAGGCGGGATATGTGAGAATACTAAGCGGCAACCGGTACCAGCCCCCGTTCAAATGGGAAGACAAGCCAAGCGTCCCTGAAATGGCTGCGTTTTCCATTCAAGTCGGAAATGCACTCGTGGAGGCGGCCCAACGTACTTCCCCAAGCAATCAAATCGATCAAGAAATCGACGGCAAACAACTCCATTATCAGGCCCTGGCGTTGTTCATCCAAATCATCAACCACGGCATTGAACATCGCACAAATATCACGACAATTCTTAATCAAGGTCTGCAAACACCGCCCGAAGTCGATGGATGGGGGTACCTGTTAGCTCACCTTGATCGATTCGAGGTAAAGGGCGCATAAATTATGAGCCGCCCAACGCTGGAGTCAGACCCCGCAAGTGCAGCGGGGCAGGTGAGCCAGCCGATCGGCGAAATGCTCGCAAGAATTAGCTAAAAATTTTATAGAAGGAAACACCATGAGACCAAAATTTCAATCGAAGCAGGAAGTGATCATTAATGCCCCGTTGGAAAAAGTTTGGGAATTCAATATGGATCTGTCAAAAATTGCAGAGTATCATCCGCGGGTAAATAAAGTTGACTTAATTTCGGGCAAGCAATTTCGAGAAGCCGGCGTATCTTATCAATGCCATTTCAAAGACGGGAAGAATACTTGTGTTGAAACAGATATTGAAATTGTTCCGATGCAAAAACTCGTGACCGTATTTCCAGAAGATACCATGGGGCTGACGAAATTACTGCCTGACTATGTAGTAGAGTCAAAAGTTTCAAAGATAGGGGAGAACGCCACCAAAGTTGAAATGTGCCATTTCTATTCAAGTTCAAAATTGAAGGTGCGGCTGCTTAATTTCATCATAAAAAGAAAATTTGCACGGGAAACACAGGACACTTTAATTGCCATGAAAAAAAGCATCGAATCTGATGCCGGGCATTGACAATGCATGCGAGCCTTTCGCCTGCGGCAAAAGGCTGACTCACTACATCATTTAAAGGTATATATATTATCTAAAAGTTTGGTGTACGCAATTGACAGCTGTTGTATTCGGTAATTAGAAATTCGATTAAGCAATGCTTGAACATTCCATTTATCGTCATAGAAGGAGAGGTCCATGAGAAAGGTTGTTTTTGCGATCAACATTACCACTGACGGGTACTGCAACCACACGGACGGGATTGTCACCGAGGAGCTGCACGACTTCTTTACCGGATTGCTGCGCAATGCGAGCGTCCTCCTGTTCGGCCGGATCACTTATCAACTCATGGTTCCCTATTGGCCCGACATCGCCAGGAACCAGTCGGAGTCAGGGGCAACCTATGAGTTCGCTCGCGTGTTCGACACGCTCGACAAGATCGTATTCTCCACGACATTGAAACAGGTTGAGGGAGACAACACGAGAATCGTGCGCGGAAACGTTGCGGAAGAAGTGCTCACGCTGAAGCAGCAGCCGGGAAAAGACATTTTAGTAGACAGTTTGAGCATAGCGTCCCAGCTTTCGGAGCGCGGTTTGATTGACGAGTATCATTTCGTGGTTCACCCGGTTGTTGCGGGAAAAGGGCCGCGATTATTCGATACCGTGAAGCCGCAGGAGAGTCTCCAGCTGGACTTTATCGGGTTGAAAACCTTGCAATCCGGCGTCGTTGCCCTTCACTATAAAAAGCATACATGAGGAGAAACGCCACGCGAAACCTGGCGGATTCGACCATTTCTCACCAGACAATTGTTTCGCAGGCGCCAACGGCAATCATTCAGAGTTGCACCCGATGCGGCGTTCAGCTGTTCGTTGAGGCAACGTATTTCGACGGCGGGGCACGAACGCATAACAAGTAAAAGCCTGCGCATAACACTCGTTTCAACATGACTCGGGGGACAAACCCCCTCGCCGGATAAACGCATGTTGGGCAGCCCGCTTCAAGACTCACCATATGAGAATCTATCGAACCATGACTGAAAAGAAACGCAACCCCTTCAAGCTGAGAGACTTCCGCGGCGTCCAACCCAGATTTATTGCCGCCCTCGAAGCCCAGCATATCAAGAACGCCGACCAATTGCTGAGCGAAGGCCATACGCCCGAGCAGCGCTCCTCCCTGGCCAAAACAACCAGCATTCCCGAAGAAACCATCCTGGAACTGGTAAAACTTTCAGACCTGGCCCGCCTCCCTGGCGTGAAGGGCATCAGGGCGCGCTTGTACTACGATGCCGGAGTGGACAGTGTTGAAAAGATGGCAGGTTGGGAACCTGAACCCTTGCGGATCATGGTGACGAATTATGTGGAAAAGACGAGCTTCGATGGCACGCCTCCTTTGCCGAAAGAGGTGAGTTCGACGATCGCAAATGCAAAGAAGTTGCCGAAGATCGTTGAGTTGTGAGTCAGCAGGCGAAGGAGCCGCCCAACACAAGCACCAGGTGACCCCGCAAGTGCATCAGGGCAGGTGAGCCAAGCCGTTGAGACTGTCGAATAAGTACAAAAATAAGTAAAACACAGCCGTACATAGCCACTTGGAATATGAAGAGACTTGCACTTATCGAAATCGCCAATTCGGTTTTTTCGACAGTCTCGTTGGGCTGTGACCGAATCTATTCACACCCATAAGGAGATTTCCCGAAATGGACATTCCACGGATCTTCAACATCACGGAAAGTGCTCACCGCATTCATAACCCGTTCACACCCGAAAAGCTTGCCACTCTCGGCGCAGCGCTGCGTATGGAAACAGGGACCCGAGTGCTCGACCTCGGCAGCGGTTCAGGGGAGATGCTGTGCACCTGGGCACGCGATTACGGAGTCATAGGCACCGGCATCGATATGAGCCAGTTGTACACCGAGCAAGCGAAACTCCGTGCTGCAGAGCTCGGCGTCGCCGATCAAGTCAAGTTCATCCATGGCGATGCTGCCGGCTACGTCTCTGACGAGAAGGTCGGTGTGGCAGCCTGTGTCGGTGCCACTTGGATCGCCGGGGGAGTCGTCGGCACTATAGAACTTCTGGCGCGGAGCCTACGCACCGGAGGGATCATCCTCATCGGCGAGCCCTACTGGCGGCAGCTACCGCCGACGGAAAATATTGCCAAGGGGTGTCTCGCCAACTCAATCTCCGACTTTCTCATGCTTCCAGACCTTCTCGCGTCTTTCAGCCACCTTGGCTACGACGTCGTTGAAATGGTTCTGGCTGACCAAGACAGTTGGGACAGATACGAGGCGGCCAAATGGCTCACCATGCGCCGATGGCTTGAAGCCAATCCCGACGACGAGTTCGCGAAAGATGTTCGAGCCAAACTGACCTCAGAACCCGAGCGCTACGCCGCTTACATGCGTGAATACCTGGGCTGGGGTGTGTTCGCGCTGATGCCGCGGTGATGCGTTGGCGCATCCGGCGGATCGTCAACGGTTGTGCCGCGCAATAGTTGGTGGCTCGCCGAGATGTGATTGCGCCTGAATTCATTTCTTATGGCCTAGTTCCGGGCAATCAACAGAAAGCTCTGTCTCAAGCAGGCCTAACAATTCATTCAAGCCGACGCCGCTTCGCGTCAAGCATTTTTCCCTGGGCAACCGCCACCTTCGGCAGGCTGGCTTCGAGTTTTTTCTGCTCTCGAGCAGAGTCCACGCCCGTCGCAGAGACTGTATCACCTGCAGAGACGATGACACAAACCGTTTGACAGAAGGAACGCATAGGAAACTTCGAATGATATTACCAAAGAAGCGGGACCCCAGGTTTATCACCATACGCCGCGGGGGGACGCTCACAGACTCAGACCATCAGCTGCTCGCCCTGTGGGCCGCAACGTGTGCAGAACACGTCCTGCACCTGTTCGAGTTGACGCAACCTTCAGACCCGCAGCCTCGCCAGGCTATCGCTCAGGCGCGGGCATGGGTGCGCGGCGAAATCACGATGACGCAAGCCCGAATTGCTGCCGGTCACGCCATGGCAGCAGCCAGAGAGTTGCGCGGAGCTGCAAGAGAGGCGGCATATGCAGCCGGACAGGCGGCGGCAGTGGCGCATGTGGCAGCTCACGAACTTGGCGCAGCAGCCTACGCGATCAGAGCCGCACGGGCAGCCGTCGTTGAGAGTGAACGGGACAAGGCAGGCCGCTTAGAGTGTCAGTGGCAACGCGAGCAGCTGGCGGATGCGATTCGAGATCTTGTTCTGGACGATCAGCGGCTGCGAAACGAAATCTGCTGGTTCGTATTCGATTGCTGACCTGCCCGCCTGTCCCAGCGGCAGGTTAGTCATACCGTCAGCCCCCTTGAGCGCGGCTGCAATGAAGATTTGGACGCAATCGGAGAATCTTTGGTAGAATTACCCAATTCAAAGTCAAAGAAGAAATAAATTGCCAGCAGATATAAATTCACTTTATTTCAGAGGATCAAAAAATGAATGGAATGAATCCCAAGACTGATTTCTTTTTTAGTAAAGACAAACAATGGCAGGAAGAATTTAATAAGTTGAGAATGATCATTCTTGACTGCGGGCTGACCGAAGAATTGAAGTGGGGTGTTCCTTGTTACACGTTCGAGGAAAGCAACGTCGTTTTAATCCATGGATTTAAAGAATACTGTGCGATCCTGTTTGTCAAAGGTGCGTTGTTAAAGGATGTCCAGGGTGTTCTCATCCAACAAACGGCGAATGTGCAGGCGGCGCGCCAGATTCGGTTCACGAATGTTCGAGAAATTGTTGAGATGGAACCCATCTTGAAGGCCTATATCCAGGAAGCCATTGAAGTGGAAAAAGCCGGGTTGAAAGTGAATTATAAAAAGGCTACAGAATTCAGCATGCCCGAAGAATTAATAAACAAGTTAGAGGAAGTTCCCGGCCTGCAAGACGCTTTTGAGGCATTGACTCCCGGACGGCAAAGAGCGTACATCCTTTATTTTTCTGCACCCAAACAATCCAAAACCCGGGAGGCAAGGATTGAAAAATATACGCCACTAATTCTCAATGGAAAGGGATTAAACGATCAGTAAATTCGATGATTTAATCACCGACGGTAGAATCAATGTGGGAGGTGGGCGCACAATCCCTGCGGCTTAACATAGTGTGGATGGGCTTGCGGGAGTCCCAGCGCCCATGAGCCTGGGCAGGCGATGGTCGCAGCGCGCAGGTCCCTCGCCCGATCTGAGGCATTATCGGAAATTTTTCCTGGATTGTTGGTTTGATCAGACAAAAACGAACCCAAGGGTTCCGTTCGGAGGTAGACCTTGATGCCCGAAAAGCAACACCAACCAAGTGACGGCGATAAAGAGGCTGCGCGGTCGCGCGGGGACTTACAATATCAACACCAAACCCTGGTACTCAACAACACAGCCGGCGTGGTATTGATGAGCGCCCTGGCGTTCGTCCTGCTGGCAGCGCTGCTGCGCCAGCATAAGCTGTACAGGGAGCTGGCAGTGAAATTTGCGCTGAAACAGTAAAGCATGGATCGCAGATATGGAAGGGGGTTGACACCGGCTCCCCTGCCCAGGAGGCGGCGCAGATAAAGCTGGGAGAAGAATGAAGGTCCTGTCGAGCAGCGCCGCCTCGACTCGCCCCCAAATCAAAGGAATGGATTTTGGGAGGCAGCGGCACTGCCGCCTGAAACCGGCCTGGAAAAACACGGAGACCGCCTTGTTGGGCGGTCTCCTTCATCAATATACATTCTATTTTTCATCCCCCGCCAAACGTCGACCCCTCCCCAGTCCGTTCACATGCGCGGCTCCATCTCCCGCCGGCGCAGGACGGACAGGAAGAATGCACCCAGGATCACGCCCGCGATCATTAATGTGGCATGGAAGCCGTACTCGACCGCCAGCAGGCTGCCCAGATTGGCCTCACCGATGTGCAGATGGAGGCTATCGTGTGGCCACCAGCTAATCAACAGCCAAGCGGTGGAGACGAACCCGGCGACGGTGAGAGCCCGCGAGGCGGGAGATATGGCGCGGATATATTGCCATCCGAACACCAAGAAGGATACCCCCAACCCGAAGGTGACGACCTCAAAGATGTTGAGCAAGACAAACAGGTAGAGCTGGATGCCAACAGGTTTTGGCATGCCGGCGGCAGGCGCCCAGAACCTACCCAACGGCATGTTCGGACTGAATACGAAGGCAAGAACGGCTAGAATAATGGTCAGAATGACCGCCCAGGTCATGACCCTGGAACGAACGCGCTGCTGCGGCATGGTCCGCTGTTCAATTGATGACATAACTTACCTCCTTTGGAATTGATTTAATAACAGCTCGTAATTTCCTGCAAGAAACAGAAAATACGGACCGTTAATTAAGTATTCCAGCCGGATGGGATCCATATGCTGGAATAATAAAATTGGGTGAAATTATTAGGAGTTATATTATCTAATTTTGAATATTTGTCAAGTTTTTGGAAATCCTGACGATATCACCTTAATCCAAGATGCCTTTCAGCCGGATCAATAAAACCCCAATTAATTCAAATCAAGTCAAATTGTTTGGCGATGCGACCTGGCTAGAATATGGTTAGCAAACTTTTAGTGGTACTGAGGGATTTACAGGTGAAGCCCATTTATTGGTATGCGCTGACAACCGGTTGAAAGAGAGGTGGCGGTCCCTCCCGCCTGCCCCTCCGGATCCGTCCTCACTCATTTCTCCAAGTTCGGAGGAGGGGGTATGAGCCCTGAAATAGAGTGGGGACGATTTTTTTTTGAAAATCCCGCGGCACCAAATCCTGGCAGAAATATTGATTTATGGATAATTTGGATATATAATGGGCGAAATATTTATCCAAGAAAAGACCTGCTATAAATAGTCAAGAGGTCGAACCTTAAAAAGTCATCGAATAAGGTAAGGGCGTTGTTCCTTTAGGACGATGAACACACGTGCAACGAGCTTGCGAGAAACTGCGCCGATCACCACGTTATGATGCTTGCCTTCCTTGCGCTTGGCTTGATAAAAGGCAAGCAGGTCGGGATCGTGCTGAGCAGCGACAATGGCTGCCTGCCAGAGAGCATGGCGTAGATAAGGGGAGCCGCGTTTACTGATGTGAGCAACAGATGCTTCGAATTGGCCAGTCTGGTAAACAGAAGCATCCAGACCTGCATAGGCGACGAGTTTTTCAGGAGCATCGAAGCGCTGGATGTCGCCGATCTCAGAAAGGATAGCGGCCCCGGTCACGGGACCGATACCCGGAATGGAAGTGATGAACTGCGGGATCTGCTGCATGAGCAGCTCGATCGCCTGATCTACCCGGGAACGCTGGTCTTCGAGCAGATCGATCTGGTCCAGCAGGCAGCCCATCTCTACCCGAGCAGCATTGGCCAGGAAGCCGATGCCCACCGATTGTGAGGCAGCTGTTAGGACCCGTTCGGCTTGCTGATCACCAAAGCGGCCCCGGCTGGCAGAGTGGAGCAAGAGCGCAAGCTCACTTAGATCATAATCAGCAAATTCCTGGGCAGACACGGCTGTTTTGAGCACCTGGCGTGAAGATTTGATGAAAACGTCGGAAAACAGGCGCTCATACTCCGGAAAAACCCGGTCCAGAATGGTCAGCATCTTGCGTTTGCAGTCACCGACCTGCTCCGAGAGCCAAAAACGGAAGCGACTGAGTTCGCGCATCTGCAGAATGGTCGGAACATTACGGCTGGTGGCAGGCAGATTGGCAATGCGGATGAAATCGGCGATCCAGAGCGCATCATGACGGTCATTCTTGACCTTGCGCACCCCGCTGCGCCGGTAGGCAGCCACTTGCATTGGATTGAGCACGATCAGCGTGTGTCCTCGCTTGCTCAACTCATCGTACAGCGCCAGCCAGTAGTGGCCCGTGGCTTCCAGTCCAACGGTGATTGGGCCAGCCACCCCGCCCAGTTCCTGGTTCAACCGGTCAAAACCGGGACGCGTGTTCTCGATCATGAAGACCGGCTTGACCTGCTCCCCCTGCTCGTCCAGGAGCGACACTGCATGTTTGTGCTTGGCAATATCAATTCCACAATAGATCATCTGAGCATCCTCTCCAAAATGATATGGGAAGTGAGGCAACCTCAGAACTCTACGAGACCCTCAGCCTTGTGGGTCATGCGCAGCCAAGCTGCAACCTGCTTATTCGAGACCTCTCGTAGAGCCGAGGCGACAGTCTTTTCTTCGAGGCTCGCCCTCAAGGAGAACAACGTCGACCTCAGCTTCTACGATAAATTGTAAACCAGCTTTGTGCTGGCCTACCAACTCATTTATACAAGGAGAAAAAATGGAGACTAAATTAAACCCGTACTTGAGCTTCAAGGACAATGCCCGGCAAGCCATGGAGTTTTACAAATCCGTTTTCGGCGGCGAGCTTAAGTTGAGCACATTCAAGGAATACCACGCCTCGAAATCCCCCGCCGAAGACAACCTGATCATGCATGCCGAGCTGAACGCCGGGAACGACCTGACGTTCTTTGGTTCCGACACCCCAATGAGCATGGAATACCACCCCGGGTCGAACATGAACATGTCGCTGACCGGCGAAAACGAAGCTGAATTAAAGAAATACTTCCAAAAGCTTTCGAGCGGCGGCAAGGTGACCATGCCGCTCGAGAAGGCGGTCTGGGGAGATACGTTCGGGATGTGCATGGACAAGTACGGGGTAGGCTGGATGGTGAACATCACCGCCAAAAAGGCATGACCCCAGGGAGGGTTTCCTCTCCACTGCATCATAAATAAGCTCACCTTCGTGGTGAGCTCTTTTCTTTAAAAAAATCCGCCAAGCGCCGATAAAAATACGGAAGAAGCGGTTCTTCCGTATTCCATAATTTTAGTATACGCGCTTTCGGGACGAATTTCAATGAGCAAATATCTTCTTTTTTTGTTACTTATTACCGAATTGAACCAGCCTGTAAAAAAGCGTATATTGCATAAGCCTTTCGAACGGGCACTCCCGCAGGGGAGGCGGAGAACTGCCAGAAATTTTAAGAGGATAAGGAGACATTATGATCCCTGAGGAAAAACTACCCATGGTGCGCGGCGCGCTGCAAGCTGCGTTTGGCGTGAATGAATTCGAAGATATTTCCCATTTGAGCGGAGGACTCAGCTCGGCGCTTGCCTTTAAGATTGTCGTGGAGAAAAAACCATACCTCCTAAAAATACTGCGCAAGGAGGTGATCAGCGATCCAAAGAACGAGTTCGCCTGCATGCAAATTGCTGCGGAGGCCGGCATTGCTCCACGGGTTTGGTATGCAAACGTGGAAGACAGGATACTGATCTCTGATTTTGTGGAAGCAAAGCCTTATCCAGGTGACCCGGTGACGCTGATCGTCCCCACCCTGCGCAGGCTGCACTCACTGCCTCTTTTCCCAAAGGTTGTGAACTACTTTGAGGCGATCGACGGATTCATTCGCCGTTTTCAAGCAGCAAACATCCTGCCGGAAAGCGCAACCGAAGAGCTCTTCCGTCGCTACGCCGAGGTGCAAAAAGTGTACCCGAAGCATGATACTGACCTAGTGGCGAGCCATAACGACTTGAAACCGCAAAATATGCTCTTCGATGGAAGCCGCATCCTGCTGGTTGACTGGGAATCAGCATTCCTCAATGATAAATACGTCGATCTGGCCATCGTGGCGAACTTCTTTGTCAAAGACGTGGCTCAGGAAGAAGCTTACCTGAGCGCATACTTCGGCGAGCCGGCGAGCGAATACCGGCTGGCGCGCTTCCACCTGGTGCGCCAGGCTGTTTCCATGTTTTATGCAACCTTGTTACTTTTGGAAGCTTCCCGGTCAGGCCTGACCATCGAGGCGGATATGAGCACGCCAGATTTCCGGGATTTTCATCAAGACCTGATAGCAGACAAAATTGACATGACGAAGGCCGAGGCAAAGTTACAATATGGAATGGTTCACCTGCGCGAGGCGCTGCGAGCCATGAGCACGCCGCAATTCGAAGAAGCCGTGGCCAGGGTAAGGGATTTTCACGCGGGCGGGTAGAGGCGAAAAATCTCCGCCCATGCGCCGATAAGGCGCAGGTTGCAGGCGAAAAAAACTGCCGGCATGACCGCGTCCGCCCTGGCGGCCGACAGCGACAGCACATGCGAGATGACACGACTGTATGAGAAGTGCGGTTTTCAAACTGTGAAACGGGAACCGGTATAGCGCAAAGCTTTATAATCAATAAACCGACCGAGGCGGTCACCGCCCATGGCTTGTTGAGCGCACTTGTTTGGTCCGTGAGGAGGTTGGTATGGATGAACTGCTGAATGATGCCGCGCAAAGAGCTGCCAGGTACCTGCAAACCCTGCCCACCAGGCGGGTCAGCCCGGACCTGTCTGCGCTCGAGGGCCTAGGCAGGTTCTCCAGCCCGCTGCAAGATGAGCCGATCGAAGCAGCCAGGGTGCTGGCAGAACTAGACGCCTTCGGCTCACCAGCCACCATGGCTACCGCGGGAGGCAGGTTCTTCGGGTTCGTCATCGGCGGCTCCCTCCCGGCTGCCCTGGCTGCGACCATGCTCGCGGCAGCCTGGGACCAGAATGCAGTCCTGGAAGTGGCTTCTCCCATCGGCGCATTCCTGGAGAAGGTCTGCCGCAGGTGGCTTGTCAACCTGTTCGGCCTATCCACCGGGACGGAAGTTGGTTTTGTCACGGATGCCACCATGGCGAACTTCGCCGGACTGGCCGCGGCACGGCATGCCCTGCTGCAAGCCCAGGGTTGGGACGTGGAGGCCAAAGGCCTATTTGGCGCGCCTGCCATCACGGTCGTTGTCGGCGACGAAGTGCATGTCAGCGTGTTGAAAGCGCTGGGGATGCTCGGCCTCGGGCGGGAAAGAATTGTGAGGGTGCCCGCAGACGAGCAGGGCAGGCTGATCCCTGCCCTGCTGCCGCAGATAAAGGGTCCGACCGTGGTCTGCCTGCAAGCCGGGAATGTGAACACCGGCGCGTTTGACCCGCTGGAGGAAGTGGCAGCAAGGCTCGAGAGGAGCGGGGCATGGCTGCACGTGGATGGGGCCTTCGGATTGTGGGCAGCGGCTTCCCCAACCAGGAAAGTCCTGGTGAGCGGCATTGAGAAAGCAGAATTCACTGGCAACCGATACACACAAATGGCTCAACGTCCCGTATGACAGCGGCCTCGTGCTCGTGCGTGAAAAGCGCGCCCTGAACGCGGCGATGTCATCCAATGCAGCGTACCTGATCGAAGGGGAAACCCGCGACCCACACCTCTTTGTCCCGGAAATGTCGCGGCGGGCGCGCGCAGTCGAAATCTGGGCAGCTTTGCGCAGCCTGGGCAGGTCCGGCCTGGCCGACCTGATCGACCGCTGCTGCGAGCATGCAAAACAATTCGCAGAGGGACTGCAAAAAGCCGGTTACCCGGTGCTGAACGAGGTGGTGCTCAACCAGGTGCTGGTATCGTTTGGGAGCGGGGAGCAAACCCGCAAGGTGATTGCCGGGATCCAGGAAGACGGCACCTGCTGGTGCGGCGGGACGGTATGGCAGGGCAAGACTGCCATGAGGATTAGCGTGTCGTCGTGGGCGACCACGGATCAGGATGTTGACAAGAGCCTGGATGCCATGCTGCGGATCGCAGCGGGGGCCTAAAACCCTGCCAAGAATCCCAGCCAGGAGGCGGTCCCGCTGAAAAAGTCCCGGGTGAATAACATGAATCGTTTCGTGGGAACCCTCCTGATCATCCTGTCCGCGGCGGCATTCGGCAGCCTCGGCATCCTGGGGCGCTATGCTTATGCTGCGAGCCTAGATACCCTGACGATCATGGCGCTGCGCTTCTCGCTGTCGGCGCTGATCCTGCTGGTCCTTCTAGCCATCCGCCGGGAACGGCTGCCACGCGGCAGGAACCTGGCCGTGCTGATCGGGATGGGGGCACTGGGATACGTGGGCCAGGCCTTTTCCTACCTGACGGCGCTCAAATATGCCTCCCCGGGGCTGGTGGCACTGCTGCTATACCTGTACCCGGTCTTCGTGGTGATCCTGTCGGTGACCTGGAACCATGAGCCGATCAAGCGGATCAAGGTGCTTGCCCTGGGGCTGGCAGTCATCGGGGTTGCCCTTACGGTGGGGCCGGAAGGAGGGCAGCTGCCCGGGATCCTGCTGGCGATCTCGGCCGCGGCGATCTATTCGGTGTACATCATTGTCGGTACAAAAGTGATGCAGGAGGTGTCGGCCATCCAGTCGTCGACCGTGATCTTCCTTTCCGCGGAGGCGACCTCCAGCCTGCTGATGCTGGCGAGCGGGGCGCACCTCCCCCGGACCGGGACAGGCTGGGGGGCCATGGCGGCGATCGTGGTGGTGGCGACGGTGGTGCCGGTGGTCACCTTCCTGGCGGGATTAAAGCGCATCGGGGCGACGAACGCGGCCATGCTCTCGACCCTGGAACCAGTGGTGACGGTACTGCTGGCGGCGCTGCTGCTGGGGGAGATCCTGAAACCAGTCACGCTGCTGGGAGGCGGGCTGATCCTGGCGGCAGTGATCATTCTGATGCGAACTGAAGTTCGTCCCCCCGCGCCCGAAAAGGTCAGCGAAGAGCAGAGTTGAAAGGTCTTTAGATCGGCGCCGGTCAGCCTTTCCCACGCCGTTAGAGAAAATCCTTTAATGGAATGGAGCGAAATGCACCATGACGAAATCCCTGCGTGAACAGATTGCCGAATTCTATGCGGATACCTATGATGTATCTGTACCGGACTGGCCCGGTGAAATCGATTTCTATCGGGAGATGGCCGCAGAAATCAAAGCAAAGGGTCAAACCCTGCTGGAAGTTGCGTGCGGCACAGGCCGGGTGGCGATACCCCTGGCCAGGGAGGGGGTCAATGTGGTCGGGCTCGATTTTTCTCCAAAGATGCTGGATGAAGCAAAAAAGAAGAGCCCGGGGTTATCCAACCTGCGCTGGGTACAGGCTGACATGCGTTCATTCGACCTGGCTGAGAAGTTTGGCCTGGCAATTATCACCGGTCACGCATTCCAAAATCTCAACGAACCGCAGGAACAGGTGGATTGCCTGGGAAGCATCAAGCGTCATCTATTTTCCAATGGAATCCTGGTTGTTCACCTCGATCATCAGGATATAACCTGGTTAGGGGAACTGGTAAGCAAGAAAGGCGGAGTGTTTGAACCGGCGGAGCAGTTTCGTCACCCAAAAACCGGACAGCAAATTTATACTTCCAGGTCATGGGCTTACGAACCGGCCACACAAACTGCCATTTGCCAAACGATTTGGGAGGCAAGGGACGAGCATGGGATCGTGGTTGACCGCCTGGAAGCAACCCCGGACCGATTGCACTGCATATTTCGATTCGAGATGGAACATCTGTTGGGGAGGGTCGGATTTAAGGATATAGTTGTATATGGCGATTTTCATCGTGAACTTCTGCAGGATAAGAGCGCCAACATGATCTGGGTGGCCCGGAATGAGTAGGGACTGACTGCGGATGCGGATGAGATTTGCCTGCGCCCAGCCGGGCGGCCTGGGAAATTCCCCCGAGATGTGCAGGAAAGGAGATCTCAATGACTTTCCCTCTTGGTTTTAAAATTACATCGGAGTTGCTGTGGCTGGTGACTGTAATCTTTGCCGCAATCGACTCAGTGTTCATTTCCCTGCTGGCCTGGCGTATCAAGCCTGCCACTTTCCGCCAAATCAAATGGATCTTGGCTGGCATGACCGCCATCTTCTGGATTTGTCTTTGGACCTGGGCGTTGGTCACCTTCTGGGATCCCATCTATCAGTATGTGTTCCCAGCCTGGGCGCACTGGTTCATTGCTCCAGCCTTCGGGCTGCTCGATACGGGGATTTGCCTTTTATTTTGGCGGCTTGCCCTGAGTTTACGCGGCAACCCGGTGGTTTATTTTTGTCTCCTGGGCGGAGCCTGGGGGATGGCATCGCATTTGATCGCCGTTGCGATCGGGATAGTAACCAAGCCGCCGATCCTGCAGGGTGCCTCTCCGGCCGCGGCAATAATTTTTGCGATATTCGAGTTCATGCTGTATTGGTGTATTATTCTCAGCATCACTGTAATCCTTCAGCATGGTTGGCATAAATTGAGACAGATTTCGGTCTAAAAGGGACTATTTACGGCGCCAGAGCGTTTTTTGTCGCCCGGGGAAGGATTGGCGGTTGCCAGCCTCTACAGCATGAACGCGGGCTATATAAATTAATAAATGCTAAGCTGCATCTCAGGGCAGATCTTCAATCTAAGAAAAGGAGTAATTGAATGGTAAAAGCCAAGGGAAATTCAGTAAAAAACTGGAGAAGCAAATCATTCGAAACCAGGGCGGTCCATGCGGGGGAGCGCCTGCCCGCGCCGGAGGCCACCCCGGTGAGCTCTCCGATCTGGCCGGCGGTAAGCTACGCCTACGAGAGCATGGACGAAGCGGACGATGTGCTGGGCGGGACAAAGCCGGGTCCCGCCTACCTGCGGTACGGCAGCCCGACCGTGACTGCATTCGAGACGGCAATGGCGGCGCTGGAAGGGACCGAGGGTGCGCAAGCCTTCAGCTCGGGGATGGCTGCCATCCACACCAGCCTGCTGGCGGCTGGAGCCAAGGCAGGCACTTCGGTGGTAGCGGCGATGGACGTCTACGGCGCGACGTATTCGCTGCTGCGCAGGCTGCTGGCGAGCATGGGTGTGGAGGCCCGCTGGGTGGACGTGGCGAACCTTGAAGAGGTCGAGGCGGCGCTAAAGGAAACCCATGCGGTGGTCCTGCTGGCCGAGACGATTTCGAATCCCCTGCTGAAAGTGGCCGACGTCCCCCACCTGGCAGAGCTGGCGCACAGGTCCGGGGCGGCGCTGCTGGTAGATAACACCTTCGCCAGCCCATATCTATTCACACCGGCGGCGTGCGGGGCAGATTACGTGATCCACAGCGCCACGAAATACATTTCCGGTCACGGCGACGTGCTGGCGGGGGTGGTGGGCGTATCGGCAGAGAACAAGGTCAAATTGAATGAATTGAACAAGCTGGTGGGCGGCGTACTGGGTCCGTTCGAAGCCTGGCTGGCGCTGCGCGGGCTGAAGACGCTGCCCCTGCGGATGGGACGGCAATGCGAAAATGCACAGAAGGTGGCGGAGTGGCTGGAGGCGCAGGTGCGCATCGCCAGGGTGAACTACCCAGGGCTGCCCGGGCATGCCCAGCACGCCCTGGCGGAGCGACTCTTCGAAGGCAAAGGATTTGGGGGCGTGCTCTCGTTCGAGTTAGCCGGGGCGGACAAGGCGAAGGTCTTCCGCTTCATGGAGGCGCTAACATTGTGCCTGCCCGCCACCAGCCTGGGCGACATTTATTCGCTGGTGCTGTACCCGCTGATCTCGTCGCACCGCAGCCTGACCGCCGAGGAACGCGCCCGGGTGGGCATCCCCGACAACCTGCTGCGGCTGTCGGTAGGAATCGAGTCAGTGGATGACATCCTGGCTGATTTGGATGGGGCGCTGAAGAAGATGGGATGAAGAGGAAACCCAAGGGTGCAAAGAATAACCTTAACCGGAGATGGACAGGGATAAAAGGGATAATAAAACTATATACTTTCAACCACAGATGAACACAGACTAACGGGATAAAGAACTACAAAACCCCATTAGCATCAAAGGCAGGACGATGGGATATTTGATCATTTCTTAAAAAGGTGCTTATGGCAACTCTTCACCTCATGGTAGGGCTTCCACTGGCGGGAAAAACAACGCTGGCAAAGCAACTCGAACAGGAATATTCAGCGCTCCGGCTGACACCCGACGAATGGCACACGCGTCTTTTCGGTTACGACGTGGAGGAAAAAGAACACGATGACAGACACTTCCTCATTGAATCCATGCTATGGGACATCGCGGCGCGCGTGCTCGGGCTGGGATTGAACGTCATCCTTGATTTTGGGTTTTGGGCAAAGGTAGAACGGGAAGATTACCGGGGGCGGGCAAAACAAATTGGTGCAAGCAGCGAAATTCACTTTTTGGATGCTCCCGAAGCCGTGTTACTGGAACGCCTTGCGATACGGAACGAACTTCTTCCTGCAGGAGCAGCGTACATCCCGGAGGGAAAACTCAAGAAATATTTCCCGATCTTCCAGCCACCAGGAGGCGACGAACTCGAACGGAGAGAGTAGGGTACGAAATAGCGTGCCTTACCAATAAAAAGGATATTAATTACAAAGGGCCATCAGCGAACCGAAGGACTCCAAAGCCATGTTGGAAGGGGATTAGTTGCTAATACAGTTTAATTTTGTCGACGCCCTGATCGGATTGGGTGCGCTCGTAATGCTGCTACCTTTCCTGTGGAGGTGGAAGCATAAGTTTGCGTATCTCCTTTTCTTTGCGATATTCTGGGTGTATCTTCTGGCGCTCACGCAGTTCGCAATATTCCCGATCGCAATCAGTCCCAATACTGGCGAGGCGATATTTACCCCCAGCATAAACCTGGTCCCTTTTTATTTTGGCTCGTGTTTCAAAAACATGCCGGGATTGTGCATGCGAACACTGCTGGAGAATATTCTGCTGACGGTCCCATTTGGGTTTGGGATTAATTTCCTGACGAGAGTCCGAGCGAGGAATTTCACCTGGCTGGCGATCGCGATTGGGATTGGATTCGAAGCGTCTCAACTGATAATTTCCCTCATCGTCAGGAACGGATTCCGGGCAGTGGATATCAATGATGCGATCTTGAATGCCGCCGGTGTGCTGATCGGGTATGCCCTGTTCAGGCTGTTTGCCCGGATATATATGAAGACCGCCAATCATTTCGGGTTGAAGAGCAAATGGCTGCTGGCGGATATATACGAGGTCACAGCGAAAAACACATAATGCTGAAGGGCGAAAAATCCTTCTCTAGATGTATAAAGCTTGCGGCTTTCATTGTCCAGATAAGCAACGTCGTTGACCCACCTCCAGAACCCATATATACTATCGATAATGAAGAGCAGCGCACCTACCCTATTCATGCAAATCCAGCCCGATGATCCGCTCATCATTGCCCCATGCGGAATAAATTGCAGCCTGTGCCGCTCCTATCAGCGCGAGCGGCTCCCCTGCCCCAGCTGCCGGGGAGGAGACACCCACAAAGGCAAGGCGTGTCTGAACTGCCGAATCAAGAATTGCGAGGAACTGAACGCCGAGGGGCTGTCCTTTTGCTTTTCCTGCGACAGGTATCCGTGCAAAGTCGAAAGTCATCTCGACGAGCGCTACCGGAGGAGATACGGGGTAAGCGTGCTGGCGAACCTGGAACGCATCCAGGCAGTGGGGGTAACTGACTTTTTGGGCGAGGAAGCCGCCAAGTGGCGCTGCCCGGAATGCGGGGCGCGCTTGTGCATGCACAAGCCGCAATGCTTGACCTGCGGGTACTCCTGGCTTTTAACCGGCGACGAACGGGGATAAGTGGGATATAAACCTTCAAAGAGCCATCAGATTCCCTGGCAGGACGATGCTCTTGGCAGGCCGATGGCCTGGAAGGATCTTAAACAGTTGGCTTCCAAATTGAAGTGAACTTTTTGGGGATGACCGGTTGCGAACAATGAGTTCATTTTGAACGATTGTTGACCAAGCCAGATAAAATATATATAATATGTCATATTTATATGTAATATCGATAATATTGACCCGGTTTTTAGAACCAAAAAAGGGAGAAATAACATGAATGGTCGGCGACTCCAGGGTTTGTTTTTGATCATCGGCGGATTTTGCATGATCATCGGGCTTTTCGCCACCCAAATCCTCCTTTTTTATATCATCGCCCTGATCGGTACCGCCATGTTCATCCTGGGGATCCCGGCCATCCACGCCGTCCAGCCAGGCGGGTCCAGTGGATTTGTGGGGATCATCCTTTTGGAACTGTCAGCCTTTATTGTCCTTGCATTTCAATTAGGCTTTCTAAGCGATTCCACCCTGGGGAACGGGCTTATCTTTACCAGCGCCCTGGCGGGACTGGCAGGCAGGCTGATCGTCGGGTGGATCACCAACCGGAAGAAAATATTCCCAGGCTGGGTGGGTTGGGCGTTCATCGTCGAAGGGTTCCTTAATTTTATCGGCGGGGGTTTCAACCTGGGTTCCCTGGCAGGCGTGTTTTATATCGTGGTGGTCCTGCTGGGGGCTGGGGCGCTTTTCGGGTACGGGTCATCCATATTTCGAAGGCTGGCGAGATAATTCTTCCCGCCTGTGTGCAGGAAATCCCCCGTTCATGAACAAAGCGGCAAGGGGACGTGAAATAAGGTGATGGGTTCAAAATCCGCCAGGGTGACAACCATTGTGTTCGACCCACACTTCCCCAGCGGCGATTTTTACAGGCTGCAGGGGGGAGAAATAACCGTATTTAAAGGGGAGGCTGCCTGAGTATGTATTTGTACGGGACACGAATCAGCCCATCCAGGTTTCCGTACCCCGGAAAGACCAGCCACGCTTGGACGAATCCATTATTCCGGCATCATGATCAGCCCAAGCCAATGAATTCATGGTTGAAAATTATCGTACGCATGCTATAATTTATTGGTATTGCCATGCCCGTTTAAGTCCCGCTCACCGCTCTATCCCATCCATGGAGCATCTCCTATCAAGACCACAATCGAATAAGAGTTCAGGAGGAAAATATGCGAACCAAACCGTTGTTTCAGCCCCTATCCCTGGTTTTGGCGCTGACACTGCTGCTGGCCCTGCCTTTGCCCGTGCTGGCAGGCAAACCAGCGAGTGTCGACGTGCAGATCCTGGCAATCAATGATTTTCATGGAGCGCTTGATCCGGCTTTAACCAAACCCAGTTTGACGGACCAGAGCACATGGTACTACCGAGGCGGGGCGGAGTACCTCGCCAACTTTGTCAATGCCGCCGCTGCAACAAATCCCAATACCATCAAGGTCTCGGCGGGAGACATGATCGGCGCCAGCCCGCTGCTATCGTCAATTTTCCACGACGAGCCGACCATCAACGCCTTTAACCTGATGGGTTTTGAGCTCTCTGCAGTCGGAAACCACGAATTCGACGAAGGCTGGCAAGAACTGCTGCGCTTGCAGAATGGCGGCTGCAACCCCCAAGATGGCTGCATACCCGGTGTTCCGGTCTTCACGGGAGCAACCTTTAAATACCTGGCAGCCAACGTCATCCGCCTGGATAATGGCGAGACACTGTTCCCCGCCTATATGGTGAAGGAGTTTGACGGCGTCAAGGTGGGATTTATCGGGATCTCACTGGAATCGACCCCAACCATCGTGGTCCCATCCGGGGTTGCCGGCCTTGAATTCCAACCCGAAGTGGACGTGATTAACCAGTACGTCAAGATACTGAAGGACACGGAAGGCCTCAAGGCCATCGTTGTCCTGCTGCACGACGGGGCAGGGCCGGCACCGACCATCAACTCTTGCAATACCTCGGACCCGTTCTTTGCCAACGTGGTGATGAAGATCGACCCCGAGGTCGATGCCCTAATCACCGGCCACAGCCACAATGCCTACAACTGCCAGGTCCAGGTCAAGAAGAACTACGAGCCGATGCTGGTCACAAGCGCGGGCTATAACGGCCGCTACCTGACTGACATTGCTCTGACCATTAATAGCACGAATGACCAGGTGACCGCCAAGGCCGCGACGAACATCCCGGTGGAGACCCCCTTTTTATCTGCCGTGCCAAATGCGGACATGACGGCGCTGCTTGCCCCGTATAGGACGATTGCCGTTCCGATCGCAAACCGCGTGATCGGGTCGATCACGGCGGATATCAAGCGGAATTCTCTGGATTCAACGGCCGAATCAGCCCTGGGTGATGTGATCGCAGATGCCCAGCTGGAAGCCACCGTCCCGGCGGCTGCCGGCGGCGCGGTAGTTGCCATGACCAACCCGGGCGGTATCCGCACCGACCTGCTCTTTAACCAAATCAGCGGTAGTGAGTTACCCGGGCAGGTAACCTATGGGGAGGCCTTTGCCGTACAGCCTTTCAGCAACACCCTGGTGACGATGTCATTGACCGGCGATCAACTAAAAGCAGTGCTGGAACAGCAGGCAACTGCCGCCAAAACCCTGCAAATCTCTGCCAGCCTGACCTACACCTGGACTAAAAGTGCATCAGTCGAAAGCAAAGTCAGCAACTTGAAGATCAACGGCGTGGCTGTTGATCCCAACGCCACTTACCGCGTGACGGTGAATAACTTCCTGGCTGCTGGCGGTGATGGCTTTACGAGGCTGACGGCAGGAACCAATCTGTTCACCGGCGGGGTTGACCTGGACGCCTTTGTGAACTATATCACCGCTAACTCCCCCGTGGCGCCCGGACCAATGAACCGGATCACGATGCTCCCGTAAGCACGGAAAATCGTACCGAGGAATGTAATAAACTGTCCGAAAAGGCGAGAGTGAGACTGATCTGACCCCATTAAACGAGGCACGATAAGAAAACACCTCCTGTGAGATATTAGAGCGCAGGAGGTGCTTTTCTTTGGGTTCGCTAAATCAGGTGTGGAAACCTGGATGTAAAATTCCTGCAAAAGGGACTGGGATGCGAAGCCTTTAAAACTTCGATTTTTGCATCCAGCATCTATTTTATTTTCTTCAGCATTCTTATAGTCGTTTAACATTCTAGTAATAAAATTCAATTAAGATATTATTGGTATGATTATTGAAGGTTAGATTGGTTCCGGGCAGTCAGAAGTTCGTCCCGGACCCCGAAACGGCTTTCAGGCGAATCCGCGAATACGTCCAGCCGCGGATGGAAGAACAAATGCGGAAAGCCGCCAATACAGGCATATTCATTGGAAAATCCTGATCGTGGAGCTGGATTGGGTTAAAGAGCAGCTGACCGTGGTCCTGGTGAGTGAAGGCTTAGGGATATAAAAACATGAACAAACAATTAACTGAAACCAAGCAAGACGAACTGATCGCCGGAGTGAGCGGATTGTGGGATGACCCCCAGGAGCGCCTGCGGATCGCAACCTGCATCCATGCGCTCGACACGCGTTACGACCTGTACCGGAAAATGGCGCGGGAATCGGGGGTGGCGCAAATCATCGGGCAGATGGCGGGGCGGCTGGCGAGGTCATTCGGGAAGTTGTCAAACCTGCAAAGCAAAAGGATCCTGGATATTGCCTGCGGCTCGAACACCAGCAAACTGCCGGCTTCCCTGCATCTCAAGACCCCGTTCGGTGAAATGACGATCGGCGCCAGCAAGGGCTATACCGCCCTGTTCGAGCCGTGGTTCTGCCGCATCCTGTTCGAGCTGGGAACAACACCGGTGGGAGTGGATTTTGGCGACCTGGAACAAGAAGCCTTCATCCATTACCGGGCGGACCTCGGGAAACCGGGAGCTTTGGATTTTCTGCCGGCTGCATCATTCGATGGGATCCAGGACAGCCGGCTGTTCGGCTCCCCCGAGTTCACGGCCGAATTTCCGAGCCAGGAAGACCGTTTGAAAGTGGCACAAGAAATTAAAAGACAGGAACAGAGATTGTTGAAACCCGGAGGGATTATTATCCATTCGGATGCAGCCGCGCTGTGAAATTACCGAGCGGAAGTCCACAGACCGCAACTCAGGCTTAAATAAAGCCGCGAGCAGCCCAAGGCTAAAAACAGAGGGGATAACCGGGTTTAATCTCCGATTTATTTTTTAATAATTGGAGGGGAAATTATTGTCTTGACAAATAAGTTGTGCATCCTATAATGAAAAAGCAACCCCAATGGCTAAAAGGATTTGAAGTTCAGGAGGAACAGAGCATGCCTGTGGATAAGATCACATTGATTTCTTTCCCGGTCAGCGACCAGGAACGGACAATAAAATTCTACCAGGACAAGCTCGGGTTTAAGGTAAGCGCCGATTTCGTCATGGGGAATGCCGAGGCAGGCGAGCGAGCCGGGAACCGCTGGGTGACGCTGCTGCCTCCGGGAGGAGGCCCGGCCATCACCCTGACCACCTGGTTCGAAGACCTGCGCCCGGGCGTGATGAAGCTCTCGCTGTCCACTGCGGACGTGGAGAAAACCTTCCTGGAATTAAAAGCAAAAGGGATCGTGCCCAACAACGAGATCGCAGATGCACCCTGGGGCAGGTGGTTCAGCATCGACGACCCGGACGGGAACAACTGGCTGATCGTCCAGACCCGCGGGGGAGGATAAGACGGGAGCATTTCGGCGATGGGCCGGGAAGGAGGCAACAAATGGAAGAAAAGAAAATAATTCAGAGCGCGAAGGGGAAGCCCAATAATGACTGGATCAGGTACCTTATCATCCTGGTAATCTGCGAGAAGATCATCCAGCATGTCGCAGTAACGCTCGCTTTTTATTTCAATTGGAAAAGCATCGTTTCGACCGTCAGGGTCGATCCGACCGTTTTGATGATCCTGGGCGCGAGCGCGGCGCTCCTGTTCATGCTCAGCCTTTGGGGAATGATCGCGCAAAAGAGGGGAGTGACAGCCCTGTTGATCTTTTTGGCCTTGTTTGACATTATCGGAGAATTTGTTGCCCAGGGAAGGATCGACATCGTGATTAACGTGTCGTTCCTGGTGGCGATCCTGCTGCTCATCCTGAGTTTATCCAGCCGACGAAAACAATTGAAGACGGCACAAAACCACCAAATCAAGGGGTTGTAAAAAACAATTCCATCTGCGCTCATTACAAGACATGTGTCGATGGAAACTTACCCCGCAAAGAGAGTTTAAAGCCACGGCAAAAGATAATCCATGGTAAAATGACCTTTATTATATTTCATATAACCTATAATATAGGTTATATAAAGCGTGCCTGTCCAGGAAAAAGCCTCAATGCTGGAACCTTTGCTCGGATCAAAAAGCTCTGAAAAAGTTTTAATATACATAGAAGCCCTGGATGAAGGCTATGCCAGGGAAATAGCGCGATTCTTTGGAACGTCTCTTACCCCCATCCAAAAACAACTGGATAAATTGGAACTCAGCGGCATCCTGGTAAGTTTCACCAAAGGCAGGACGCGTGTTTATTCCTTTAACCCTAGATATCCGTTTTTAAAAGAGTTGCGAGGAATATTGGAAAAAGCGCTCAGCTTTTATCCGGAAGAAGAACGGGAAAGGCTGATCATGAACAGGCGCAGGCCCCGGCGACGTGGGAAGCCGTTATGAAAAGTATTACCAGGATGACGCAAGCGGAAGTGGCAGCGTATGTCCAAGGCCACCTGCTAAAAAGGGGAATCACAGTCATTTTGTCAGGCGGTGCGGCGGTAGCAATTTACTCTGACAACAGCTATGTCTCAGCAGATATTGACCTGGTGGATGTCAATTTTGTCAAAAGAAATAAATACATCAAAGCGATGGAAGAAATCGGTTTTCGCGAAAGGAACCGATATTTTATTCACCCAGACTCCAAACATATCGTGGAATTTCCTCGCGGGCCTCTTTCCATAGGAGATGAGCCGGTAAGGAGCATCAAAGAGATTAAATGTACAACCGGAATATTAAGAGTAATCAGTCCAACTGATTGCGTAAAAGACAGGTTATGCGCCTATTACTTTTGGAAGGACCAACAATCTTTAAAGCAAGCTCTTCTGGTAGCGCAGCATCAAAGGGTCCTTTTAACCGAAATTAAGAGGTGGTCCCAGACTGCAGGAAAATTGGAGGAATTCGAAATATTCCATAAAAAGCTTTCCAGAATAAGTAGAACGGGAAGCGATGCACAGAATTCAGAGGGAAATAATGATCAGTGATGTCATCGATATTATGACGTACTACAAAGCCACCCTGCGGAAGGATCCGCGGCTGGCGCAAGTCCATCCAGCGGGACGCAGGCCGGGTTTCAGAAATCAACCAAAAGCCAAAGGAGAGTTCTGCCATGACCTATTCCATGGAACCAGACTTTATTACCCTGCAGGTGCGGGACCTTGAGGCCTCGCGCCGTTTCTACGCCGAAGTGCTCGGCTTCCCGCTCTCGGCGGAAGTCCGGCCGAATGCGGTTGCATTTGCGACCAAGCCGATCGGCTTTGCCATCCGCAAATCCCAAATAGACCTGGGATCGGTCCCCCAACCCGGATACGGAATCATCCTGTGGTTTCGGACGGCGGATGCCGCCGGGCTCAACCAGCGCCTGAAAGAGCAAAACGTCCCCATTACCCAGGACCTGGCAGACGGTCCGTTTGGAAAAATGTTTACACTGCGTGATCCCGACGGCTACCTCATCACGGTGCATGACAGCGCCTGAGAAAGGTAACAGCCCTTTGCAAGAGGGCCACACAGAGAAATCCGCCAGCGGAGCATCCTGGCATCTGTTTAATATTGGCAGGAAAAAGTAATTAGTCCGCATTAATTTTCCCGGAAGCGTTCGCTCAAACTCCGGATTGCAATGCGAAAAGCAAGGAGGGTTCCAGAATGGCATTCGATTTTAATGCGTTGGACCACGAAGGCTTCATGCGCGCAGCGCTCAAAGAGGCCGAGCTTGCCGGCCTGGCAGGGGAAAAGCCGATCGGCGCGGTTATTGTTTATAATGGAGAAGTGATTGGGCGTGGCCGGGCGGAACACCGGGCACGCCGCAGCGGGATGGCTCATGCAGAGATGAATGCGCTGCTGCAGGCTGAGCAAATCATTTACGCTCACAAGCACGATGGCTGCGTCATCTATACCAGCCTCGAGCCGTGCGTCATGTGCCTGGGGGCGATCGTGATGAGCGACGTGGATGATATTGTTTTTGCCCTGGCTGATAATTGGATCAAGCCGGCCGCGATGCTGGAGATGGATCACGTGCGCAGGCACATCAGGCATTATCTGGGCGGGGTGCTGGAGGAAGAAAGTGCAAGACTCTGGGAACGCTTTAATCCACGCGAACTGGGGATGCTCCGGGAAGGCAGGCTTGAATAAGAATTATTATCACCCTATCACGGGGGGCATTGCCGGCAGTTGCCATTCTTTATCCATAAACATCAATCGCTGGATATAAATCGCTTTTTGAAAAACAAACCCCGATAGAGGCACCGTACTCATGGCATCACAGGGAAATGATATTCCTTTCAAATAGAGTCCAGGAGGGGTTGTATCCTCAAGATATTTATTAAATTTTACCGGTAAGTGGGCGGGAGTAGAGATTTATCCCTAATATATAAGGTCAGTTGCATCCATCTGAACCAAATAATGACAGAATGGATGAATCAAATAGTCTAATATGAAAATGAAATGTTTCCATCCAAGCAATCTTATATAATAATAGAAATTCAAAGCGCGTTTACGATCGGGGATTCGTATGATAAATGTCTGCGAGCCGGTTTTAGATGGAAATGAAACCAAATATGTTCTAGATTGTTTTCAAACAAACTGGATATCTTCAAACGGCCCATATAATCTACGCTTTGAAGAGTCTTTGGCAAATTATATTGGGGTAAAGCACGCATTATCCTGCTGCAGCGGGACCGCCGCGCTGCACCTGGCACTGGTAGCCCTGGGAATTGGGCCGGGGGATGAAGTAATCATTCCCGATTTCACACTGATCGTCTCAGCCAACACAGTCATCCAAACCGGGGCGACCCCTGTCCTCGCGGAAGTCGATGCGCGGACGTGGTGTATCGACCCGACTAAAATCGAAGAGAAAATAACTAATCATACCCGGGTGATCATGGTTGTGCATATGTATGGGCACCCCTGTGATATGCCGGCAATAATGAAAATTGCCCAGAAACATGGGCTGAAAGTGATTGAAGATTGTGCGGAATCGCACGGTGCGGAAATCGATGGCAAAAAGACAGGAAGCTTTGGCGACCTTTCCTGTTTCAGTTTCTATGGAAACAAGATCATCACTTCAGGCGAAGGGGGAATGGTGCTTTGCAACGATGGTGAAGTTGCAGCGCGTGTTGCCCTGCTCCGCAACCAAGGCTTCCAGACACCACGTTTCGTCCACAATGTAATGGGATTTAATTATCGTCTGACAAACATCCAGGCTGCAATTGGGCTGGCCCAGATGGAGAAGGTAGAAGAAAAAGTCGGAAGGAAGAGATGGATCAGCCAAACCTATTCAGAGCTATTATCAGGCACCAGTCAAATTATTTTACCGTTTGAGGCTCCGGGGGCAAAAAGTGTATATTGGATGTATGGAATCGTCCTCAATGGTGCGCCGGTGGGCAAAGAAATGCTCATGGAGCGCTTACTGAAAAAAGGAGTCGAAACGCGGGCATTCTTCTGCCCGATGAATCTCCAACCAGTATTCCGGGAAAAGATCGGCGGGGTTCCTCACCCATCTTTCGAGCAGGAATATCCAGTCTCAGAGAACCTGTGGAAAAATGGCTTTTACCTACCTTCAGGGCTTTCCCTGGATCGGGATCAAATTGAATACATTTGCAAATTTCTCCTTGAATGCTTCCAGCCGGGATAATCAAATGTCCATCGATCCGAGAGTCTCAATAATTCTGGCAACATATAATGAAAAAGAAAATATCCTGGATACGATCCACGGATTGCTGGAGCACATCCATGACCCGCTCGAAATCATTGTGGTGGATGATGACTCGCCGGATGAGACCTGGAATACCCCCGGTTTGATCGACGACCCGCGCATCAAGGTTATCAGAAGGCTGGCAACGCGCGGGCTTGCATCTGCTTTTAATCGTGGAATCATAGAATCGCGGGGTTCGATCGTGTGCTGGATGGATGCGGATATGTGCATGCCCCCTTCCATGCTGCCGGCGATGATCGACAAGCTGAACGAATTTGATATCGTTATCGGTTCCCGTTATATAGCCGGTGGAGTGGATGATCGCGCCCGCATTCGTGTCTGGTCAAGTTGGTTGATCAACCATTTTGCAGGTCTGGTCCTGGGGTACGGGATCAAGGATTATGACAGTGGATTTATAGCGCTGCGCAGGAGCGTCTTTAACAGCGTATCCATCATTCCCACGGGTTACGGGGCATATTTTATTGAGTTTTTGTTCGCTTGCCGGCGCAAAGGTCTGACAGTTTTCGAGATGCCCTATAAGTTCAAAGATCGAGCCAAGGGAGTGTCCAAATCATTCCCAAACCTGGTTTCCTTTGTTAAAACCGGCTTGGAATACGTACTTCGCATCCTATCCGCCCGGCTGAGGAGAATAGAGTAAATGGAAATTTCGATCCTGAAGCCGATTTATACCCGCCAGGATGATCGTGGTCTTTTCCAGGAATTAATTCGTGGAAAGACATGGCGGACGGTCATTGTCGGGCATATGCACAAAGACAGTGAGATGGGTCATCATTATCATCTCAAGACACTGGTGTTTTTTCACATTACCAATGGAGCTGCAACGGTCTCCACGGAGGATATTGAAACGGGGGAGAGAAATCACCTGGACTTGGCGGCAGGGCAGGGTGTGTTATTGGAACCCAACCAAGCCCACGTGATTCGATTCCAACAAGAGTCGGACTTTCTGATGCTCAAATCATTAAGTTACGACCCCAAAGATCCTGACACGATCAAGTATTTGATCACCGAATAAACCCTGTGGAAACTTACGAATATCAAACGTTCTATGAGTTCGAGAGCACGTACTGGTGGTACCGCCATTTGCATAAAGTATTGTTAGAATTGTTGTTGGCACAAAAGGTCGGGCAAAACTTACACATTCTGGAGGCAGGGTGCGGCACAGGTCAAAATATAATTAATTTAGCAGATAACATCCCTGCTTCCGTTTTCGGCTTTGACCTATCCCGGCATGCAGCCCCTTTTTGGAAATTAAGGCATTTAGAGCGCGTTTGTAATGCATCGGTCAATCAAATTCCTTATGCCGATAATTTATTTGATATCATTGTTTGCGTGGATGTATTGGAAAGCCTGGATGTGGTAGAGGCTCGGGCAATAGCCGAGATGATTCGTGTTACCAAGCCCGCCGGATTTATCTGCCTGGTGGTTCCTGCATACGACTGGCTGATGTCAACCGAGCACCATCTAGCAGTTCATGCAGTCCGGCGATACACAAAGCGCAGGGTTATGGCGCTTTTCTCAAATTATGCAGTGCACGAAAAAATGACCAGATATATCTTTGCCCCGATTCTTCCCATAATCGCCCTTTACCGGTGGTGGCACAAAGTTTTTCCATCCAGTACTGCCAAATCACCGCACTCCGAACTTGTAAAATTGCCTACATGGCTCAACTGGAGTTTGTACTTTTATCTGAGCATTGAGCAGCGTTTTATTACCCATTTCGATTTACCATTTGGTAGTTCCATAATTACTATAGTACAGAAGGCGATGTAAATTGACTATTAACTTGAAATCGTGGCAACTCGGAGAACCGAGATCATTGCTTTATCGCCTATTCGATACATTCCGCAGGAGTCTTGATCGCAACCTGGTGCGGTACCTAGTTTCCTCGATCAACAAAGACAAAGATAAGATTTTGATGGAAGCCGGTTCGGGCCCGGGGTATGCCAGTTCTTTACTTGCCAAAGTTCCCGGTGTTAAGCTGAGTATTGCACTAGATATTGACCCACGCGTGCTGGCTGAAGCCAGAAGGAGGGATCGAACCATTCCTGCAGTGATCGCGGATCTCAATCAGCTGCCTTTTAAGTCAGCCTCTTTCGATCTGGTCTGGAATAGCAGTACGCTGGAGCATCTTGAGGACCCGCTCCCGGCCCTGCTGGAGATATCTCGCCTGATCAAGGAAGGTGGGCATATCTTCATCGGCGTTCCAAACCTCCACGGACCTTTGGGCGTACAAAGATTAATCCCCCAGACGTCTGCCGGGGTTTGGATCGGAACAGTATTTAACCATGAAGCACTAAATAAACTTTTACAATCGGCGGGGTTTTACGAGAAGGCATTTTTGAAATATTTTTATAGTTTCTTTATTGGGGTTTTTGGGGAAAAACCGCCTTTACAAAATTACCCAATGTTCAATTCAGGATCAATTAAAGAATGATGGACCTCAAAGAGAACTTAAACATCAAAGAGCAAAAGGAGTCGGGAAACTTTTCCCGAATTTTAATAGCTGCAGTAGTCGGGACACTGTTAATCGTTTTGGTATTTGTCCTAAATTATTATGTTGCAGGTGAGGGGGGAAAATACGGTCTCTCTGATTTCATGGTTTTATGGCTGAGCGGAAAGGGGTTGGTGGTTGGAACCGACCTGGTTAATCCACAAGCCTGGCAATTGCTGCATACAACCTATGCCCCTTTTTACCAAGATAACCCGATTTTCATTTTTCCCTTACCAACTGCCATTCTATTCGTGCCTTTTTCCGTACTGCCACCCCGTTGGAGTGGAACTCTTTGGCTCTTTATCAACGAGGCATTAACAACTCTATTCTTTGCCTGGGCGATTGGAAAAACACCATACAAAAAGAAGTTATTAATGATAATTTTTTTCGCCCTGGTTGCGGCAACTTTTCAGCCGGTGATCATCACGATACTATCTGGTCAATACAATTTAATTATGTTGATATTCGTCGCGGCTGTTTTCATCTTGTTCGTTGGGGAAAAGGATTGGGCCGCAGGGATTGTGACCGGTTTATTATTGCTTCGTCCGAATCCAGTCGTTTTCTTCATCCCCGGCTTGCTGATATTTGCCATGGTGCAAAAGAGATGGAAATATCTAGCCGGATTTGCTGCTGGCATAGCAGGGCTTTTCCTCATATCTGAATTAATCAGGCCAGGCTGGATCGGTATCTGGCTGGATTACACCATTGGCAGCCACGGGAAACTTTACACCTATGGGCAAATCGCACCCACGCTTATCGGATTCCTTAACGATATTGCCAGATCCCTTTCTCCATTGGTAAGGAATGGAATATCCATCTTCATCACCGTGTTGTTTTTTATTCTCGGGATCGGTTTAAGTTTAAGGAAAAATGTCAGCATTGGATATGTGTTCTCCATCCTGATTACCATTTCGCTTTTCATCACCCCTTATGCCTGGAATTACGATCAAGTCCTGTTGTTGTTCCCCCTGGCCTACTTGATCATGTCTCAGCCAAACAGGACCTCCCGGGCTCGCAAGGTAATCTGGCTGCTCGTTTTTATTATCTTCTCTGTATTCCCATATTTGTTACGTTATATAGCCATCGTAAGAGGAACCGATACCCTGAGCGTATTCGTGCCTTTTGCCATCCTCATTCTATTAATCTTCAGCGATATTACGCGGGTACGCAATTTACAATTGGACGGAACTCCTGATCATCCCGGCGAAATTATAGAATCGACCCCGTGAAATCCAGCAAGGAAGTTTATAACGACTGGTCGGAGCATTACGACCGGAAACAGGCACAAGCCAATTGGGGAAAGTAAATGAGCTTGGAAAATTACTATTGGGAAGCGGATGAAGCCATTGCGGCGTGCAATGCCATGGGGTGATACTGCTCTTACCGCCAGGTCTCCAGCTGGGCGGGGGGCTTTGTAATTGAATTAGCTCCAGGGAAATAAAGAATTCGGGGTGACAGGGGGAAGGAAGGACCCGGGAAATTTCCAGCGGCTGTCCGTTATTATCCTTGCCGACAATGTGGCGGTGGACAATAAAATCCAGCGGCATCCTTTACAGGATGTTGAGGCGATGGACTCCACCCGTATCAGTTCCCTTTGCGGAACGATGACTCAGTAAACTTTAAATTTACAGACAACTTTTATACGGCAAAGGGCGCGTGAGCGGGGTTTCGAAAAAGACAAGAGATATTCGGATTTTTGAGCACTTGTAGCGAACATCGTTTTCCAGTATAGTACCTGAGTTTATCATCCTAGTGTCCCCGACCGAGGCTATTTAGCACAGGTTTTACTGCGTCGGGTATCTCTGGTTCAGCCAAGACCTCATTGCCATTGATAGTGACAATACCAGATCGGATCGGGCGGAGCAGCTTCACGAACTGCTTGATGCTGATCCCGGTTTGGTGTTCAATATTTCTGCCGATCGCCAAAGCTGCAAACACGATCGTGAGGTGAGCCTCGATCGCATCCCGCTTGCGGTGAAAGATGGGTCTGGCCTTCAAGTCGGATTTTGCCATTCGAAAAGTAGCCTCAACCTGGAATAGTTGATGATAGTAGGCGATAACCTCTTCGTCCGGGATATCCAGATTGGTGACATACCCTTTGATACCGGCCAGGGTCCTGGCTTTATCGATCAGTTTCTGATTGAGCTGTTTGCTCTTGGCCTTGATGCTCAAGAACTTCGTTCGATTGGTCGGGATCTGCCCGCTGAGAGCTTTCTTGGCCTTGGCGACCTGCTTTTCAATGTTGCGGAGGTCCAAGGCTGCACGTTTCGCGCGATATTGGTAGATCACCCGGTAACCTTCCTGGGGGCTGACTACGATCTGTTGGTCACTCATTGCCCCAGTCTTCTGGTACTCGGCGATGTCATAGGGTACTTTGTGCAGCCGGGAGCCAACAATGTAGGTGTAACCGGCTTCTGTGAGCGCTGCCAGGTTGGTCGCGCTGAGCATGGCTGCATCGGCCACAATGGTTACTTTGTTTAGGCCATGCTGTGCCTGAAAAGCCTCGATGACGGGCAGAATGGCCTTGGTTTCAGCTTTATTCCCCTCGAAACTGTGTAAGCCCAAAGGAAAGCCATTTCGATCCACTAGAAGCCCGATGATGATCTGGGGCTCCAACCGGCGTTCCTTGCTCAGACCCGGCTTGCGGTAGTCATCTTCTACCTGAACCTCGAAATACAGGCTGGTGACGTCATAGAGGAGGAGAGTCAGGCCATATCCACCCACATGCTTAAAACAGGCCTGGCTAATGATCTTCCGGTAATCCTGATCCGCAGCTTTTGCCAAACTCCGGTAAAGCTTGTTCTGATCGATCGGCCCCATTCCCAGGTCAGCCAAAACTCTCAAGCTGTCCAGTTTGGATGTCGGCTCCACGATCCTTGCGATGCAGAGAGATTCAAATGCCTCGTCCTTCAGCCTGGTAAATCCCAGCTGATGGTATTGTTCTCGCAGAATATTCCACAACAAACCGGAAAAGGAGCGCTTGATACCCACCCGCAGGGAAGGTCGTGCTTCTGGAAATAACACAAGTTGGTTTGCTTGTAACTGCTTGCGTGCTAATGCAAGCAAGATCTTCAATTCCCCTTCGGTATGAGCACTCCCGATATGGATGATCTTGACGATCTTCCCCTTTTGTTTATAGGCGATCTGAACCGCGGTTGCACCGCTTGTCGTTTTTACCTTTCGGATGAACGCCATGGATCCAATTGTAGCCCTTCCCCCCCAACTCCGGCTAGTGTCCCGAAATATCAATTTTCCCGGCTAAAAACACTGAAATTTGGGGTCGATGATAAACTCAGGAGATATTCGGATTTTTGAGCACTTGTAGCGAACATCGTTTTCCAGTATAGTAAGGTCAAGGGGATAAACCGGCAGTCATGATTGAAATCTTCGACCGGTGTCCAATCACTCGGACAAGCCCAGAGAAGGTCAAATCAGCCGGGAAAAGGTATCACTATAAAACGCGCCGGAGACTCGTTCATGTCCGCAGGAGGCCGGCTTATGGGTTCCAAAGACTGGAGGAAGAAAATGATCTCCAAGAAAAGGTCCATCGTTCAACCGAAGCAGCCCGCGAAGAAAAAACCATCCACAATAGTACCTAAACCGAATCCAGTCCATGTGAACGGTAAAACTTCACACGCGAAAGCAGGGAAAATATTCAAAAAGACAGGAGTCGTTTTCAACCGGATATTGGATGACCTGCTCGAAGGCTGCATGATCATCGACTACGACTGGACCTACCTCTACCTGAACGAGGTTGCTGCGCGGCACGGTCAGAACAAGCGCGAAAACCTGGTGGGACGGAGCATGCTGGAAATGTATCCGGGGATGGAGAAATCGAAGATTTTCGCGCACTACCGCAGCTGCATGGAAAAACGGGTCCCGCAGCGTTTCGAAGCGCCTTACACTTTTGCCGATGGGACTATGAACTGGTACTCGTTCAGCGTAGAACCCATCCCGGAAGGGATATTTGTCCTATCTCTGGACATCACCGAGCGCAAAAGAAACGAGGAATTGCTGAGGGAAGGCGAAGAACGCTACAAACTGTTATTCGAATCAGCCCCACTGGCGATCAACATTACGCATGGGACAGAGATCACCTATGCCAACCCGAAGTACCTGAACATGTTCGGGATATCGACCCTGAAGGAGCTGAAAGCACTGGCGCCGATGGCATTGTTCGCTCCCGAGTTCCGCCCGCAAATACAGGAAAACATTCAACGACGTGCCAAAGGGCTGCCAGTGCCTGCCGCATACGAAGCGGAATGCATGCGCAAGGATGGGACGAAATTCCCGGTCCTGATGTACCTGACGAGCGCGAGTTTCAGCGATGGTCCGGCAACGGTTGGGTTCATCCTGGATATCACCGAACGTAAGATGGCCGAAGAAGCGTTGAGGCAAAGCGAGGAAAAGTTTCGAGCGTCCTTCATGACCAGCATGGATGCCTTCTACTGGAGCACGCTGGAGGATGGCAAAATTATCGACGTGAACCCGGTTTTTGAAAATGTATGGGGGTACACCCGCGAAGAAACGATCGGCAAAACCTCGCGACAACTCGGCCTTTACGAGAATCCCGTTGACCGGTCAAGGATGATTTCCGAACTAAAGGAAAAAGGTCACATCATTGACATGGAGTTGAAAGGCAGAAGAAAAGATGGAAGGTCAATCACAGTTTCCCTTTCAGGGAACCTGATAAAGATAGACAACCAAGCCTATATTTTGGGGGCGGTCAGAGATATCACCGAAAGCAAGCGAATCGGGCAAGCCCTGGTGGAAAGTGAGAAACGCTTTCGGGTGATATTCGAAAAAGCAAACGACGGCATCTCCATCACCGGGGAAAACGATGAGATTGTCGACGTAAACCCGCGCATGTGCGAGATAATGGGTTACAGCCGCGACGAACTTTTAAAGATGCACGTATCTGACCTGCAAGCGCCTGAAGTGAGGCAACTGCGGGATATTCTTAAAAACGAGCTGGCGACACACGGCAATTCCCCGTTCGAGGGGATAAATATCCACAGCAGCGGGCGGCGCGTCCCGCTGGAGATCAGCGTGGGCCGGGTGGAACTGCCATCAGGCAGATATTATGTGTCAATCCTGCGGGATATCTCCGAACGCAAGCGGACAGAACAGCAGCGCGAGGTCTTATACCAAGTCTTGCGCGCAGTGAGCGGCCAGCTCGATTCGCAACTTGTCTCGAGTTCAGCGGTGGAAACCATCGTCAGGCTCACAGGTTACCCGCATGTCTGCATTGCCCTGCCTGATGAAAGTGGAACCCACTGGAGTGTGCGCGGCGCGGCGGGTAATCTTGCGGCTGAACTGGGCGCCACCTACCCCATCCATAGCGGAGTGATCGGGAACGCATTCAAGACCGGACAAACCCAATGGGTGCGCGATAATTTTAAAGATCCCCATTATGTAAACGACGTCAAAGCCCCCGGTGGACCTGCCCTGCGCAGTGAATTTGTCGCGCTCATGCGCAGCGGCAGTGATATCCTCGGCGCACTCAATGTCGAAAGCGATCGCGTGGATGCATTTGACAATGCCGATGTAATGATGATCCAATCGGCAGCGGAAATCATATCACTGGCACTCCAGAATGCAAAATTGTACGGCGAAGCGCAGAAGGAAATCGCCGAACGCAAGCAGGCACAAACTCTCCAGGAGGCAGTGTACCGGATCGCGGCAGCCGCCGAAACAACCAGGTCGCTGGAGGAGCTTTATCCCCAAATCCACCACATCATCTCATCGGTGATGCCGGCACAAAATTTCTATATCACACTTTACGATGAAGGGCAAAACCTTCTGCAATTCCCCTACTTCAGGGACGCGGAGGATGAGCCCCTGGTGAGCGGGCTCCAACCTGCGAAGGGGTTGACCGCCTATGTTTTAAGGACCGGTAAATCCCTGTTATGCACCCAAGCGGTGCATGACGAACTGGAACGCCGGGGTGAAGTAAAACTATTGGGAGTGGCATCTGCGATCTGGCTGGGTGTGCCGTTAATCGTCGAAGGCAAAACAATCGGGGCGATGGTCGTCCAGCACTACTCCGACCCGAAGGCATACGGTGAACGCGAGCAGCACATGCTGGAATTCGTTTCAACTCAGGTTGCCATTGCGATCAACCGAATGCAGGCAGAAGAAGAGATACTGAAACTCAATGCCGAACTCGAGCAGCGTGTGGTGGAACGCACACGACAATTACAGCAAGCCCAGGAGAAGATCTTCCGCCAGGAAAAGCTGACGGTGCTGGGGCAGCTGGCGGGAGGCGTGGGACACGAACTGCGCAACCCACTCGGGATCATTTCGAACGCCATCTACTACCTGAAATACATCCAGCCAGATGCGGATGAAAAGGTGAAGCAGTATCATGCCATGATCGAGCAGGAGGTGCGGACTTCCGAAAAGATCATCACCGACCTGCTCGACTTCGCCCGGCTAGAAGCGACGGACCGGGAGCCGATCTCTGTCCCTGAGCTTGTGGAGCGTACCCTGACACGCTTCCCCGTCCCAGGATCGATCCAAACCACGCTGGAGATCTCCGCAGACCTGCCGAAAGTTTTTGCCGACCTGCGCCAGATGGAACAGGTGCTGGGCAACCTGACCGTCAACGCCTGCCAGGCGATGACCTCCACAAAGGGGATGACGACAAAAGAACTCAGCTCAGCAGGGATTAAGAAGGGCGTGCTGACCATCTCTGCAAAATCAGACCAGGGGATGGTAGGCATTGCCGTGAAAGATACAGGCACAGGCATCACGCCTGAAAACATGGCCAGGATATTCGAACCGCTTTTCACCACCAAGTCGAAGGGGATCGGGTTGGGGCTGGCAGTCAGCCGGAAACTTGTGGAGGCCAATGGCGGGCGGATCGAAGTGAAAAGCAAGGCGGGCAAAGGCAGCACTTTCATCCTCTTCCTGCCGGTGCAAGGGGAATAATGATGAGTGACCCCACCGCCATCCTCGTTGTCGACGACCACCCGTCGATGGCAATTACGCTGGCAGACATCCTGGAGGCCAAAGGTTTTAAGGTTTATGCGGCTATTTCAGGTGCGGAAGGTCTCATGATCATGCGCGAGCATCCGATAAACATCCTGCTTACGGATGTCAGGATGCCGGACATGGATGGGGTGAAACTAAGCCGGGAAGCCCGCAAGATCCTGCCCGCCTTGACCACATATCTGATGACCGCCTACGCGGCGGATGAAATCATCGAGCAGGGAATGAAGGAAGGGATCAAAACCGTGCTGACCAAGCCGCTGGATATTGACCTGATGGTTGCCCTGTTTACGGCGTATAGAAACATCTCCTCGTCCAAAAGGGGCTGAGCAGGCGAGAAATACCGCGTTTGCTGCATTCCCCCCACATACACAGGGCTTCCCCTCCCTGCCGTTAGGAGACAATGCAGTTAACGTCACCGTGAGCGAGCCGAGGGGGATATCTCCATGATATGTGAAGAAAAAGGATGAGTGACAGCACAAGGATTGTCTGCCAGCCAGTTTTCCAGTATAGTATGTACAATAAGTCGGATCAGTTGCCTTCGATTTATGGCTGGATCAAGCTCCGTCCATAAATAGGTTACATCCTGGAGAAGGGTTAAGAATGAAGTTGCGCGTGCCGTACCCATTGCGGGTGACGATCATTTATGCCATATTGGGGGGGTTGTGGATTCTCGCCTCAGACCGCCTAGCCGCGTGGTTATCCCCCAATCCTCAGATATTGCTTGAAATCAACAATTACAAGGGCTGGTTCTTCGTCGCGGCTACCGCCACCTGGTTTTATTTGGAACTGAGCCGGGAAACCCGGCGAGTGGAGCGGATGACAACAGACCTGTGGGAAAGCGAACAACGTAATCAAACCCTGGCACTAATCTCTCCCGTCGGAATCTTCCGTACCGATCCAAACGGCGGAACCACTTACGTCAATCCGAAGTGGTGCAATATCTCAGGGTTACCCGCTGCCCAAGCGCTGGGGGATGGCTGGCTTGCAGCGGTTCATCCTGACGATCGGGAAAGACTTGCCAGGGGCTGGCAGGAATCGGCTCAAGCGTTTAAACCCTCAATCTCGGATTATCGTTTTGTACGCCCGGATGGTTCGGTGGCGTGGGTGATGGGCCAAGCTGTGCCGGAGATGAATTCCGAGAACCAGATCATCGGCTACGTAGGTACGATCACTGACATCACCGAACGCAAGCGGGTGGAGGCTGCGCTCCAGGAAAATGAACATCAACTCTCCCTGATCTACAAGAATACATCTGACATTTTGTTCTATCTGGCGGTTGAACACGGGGATAGTTTTCGCTTCATTTCCGTCAATTCAGCTTTTTTATATTCAACTGGCTTGTCAGAAGACCAGGTGATCGGGAAAATGGTGCAGGATGTGATCCCTCCTCCGTCTTATGATCTCGTGCTGGGGAACTATTTGAAAGCCATCCAGACCAAGAAAGCTGTCCAGTGGGAAGAGGTATCCGTGTACCCGGCTGGCAAAAAGTACGGCGATGTCACCGTCATACCAGCCCTGGATGCCAATGGAAACTGCACCCACCTTATTGGAACCGTACACGATATTACCGGGCAGAAACAGGCCTCGGAAGAAATTAATAAATTCAATGCAAGCCTTGAAGTGCGCGTCCAGGAGCGGACCGCCCAACTGCAGGCCGCTAACAAGGAGCTCGAATCATTCTCATATTCCGTTTCCCACGACCTGCGAGCCCCGCTGCGAGCCATCAGCGGCTTTGCCGAGATCATTGCCCGCCGCCATCGCCCCAGCCTGAATGAAGAAGGCCGACATTACGTCGACAATATCGTGCAAGCCAGCGAACGAATGAGCCAATTAATTGACGACCTGCTCACCTATTCGCGTCTTGGGCGAACGGGTGTTCAGCGGGAACCGGTTTCCCTCGCCAGCCTGGTGAGCGAGATCAGCACGAACATGCAGCGCCAGCTTGAAGAAAATCAAGGAACGTTGCAGGTTCAGGAGAACCTGCCGGTGGTGCCCGGCGACCAGACATTATTAAGCCAGGTATTTACCAACCTGCTGGAAAATGCCTATAAATATCACAAACCTGAAACTCCTCCCCAAGTGACCCTTGGCTATTTTGACGAAGACAAATACGTCGTCATCAAAGTTAGCGATAACGGCATTGGCATACCGCCTGAATACCAGGACAAGATCTTCAATATGTTCCAACGCCTTCACTCCGAAGAGGAATACCCGGGGACTGGAATAGGGCTGGCAACAGTGAGAAAATCTGTCGAACTGCTGGGGGGGATGGTATGGGTTGAATCGAAAGCCGGGGAAGGCAGCAGCTTCTTTGTGAGGCTGCCAAAGGAATGAAAACTTATGACTAAACTTGCACATATCCTGCTCGTTGAAGACAATCGTATGGACGTTGAGTTGACCCTCGACGCTTTTAATGAAGCCAAACTGGTCAATACCGTCCAGGTTGCTGGTGATGGGAAGGAAGCACTGGACTACCTGTTTGGGCGGGACCAGTATGCCGATAGGAAGACCTACCCAATGCCCAACCTGGTCTTATTAGACCTGAAACTGCCCGGCATCGATGGTTTCGAAGTCCTTAAGCAAATTAAATCCACGCCCATTCTCAAACGTCTCCCCGTCGTGATCCTTACCTCGTCGAAGGATGAAGGCGACCGTGCCCTGTCGTATGACCGAGGCGCCAATAGTTACCTGGTAAAGCCAGTATCATTCGAGGGATTTTTAGGGGTCGTCAAGCAGATAGAAGGATATTGGCTGTCGTTGAACGTTGGGCCTCCGGAGGGTGAAAAATGAACGAGCGAATCCGCATACTGTACGTGGATGATAATCCACTCGACCGCGACCTGGTGCGGAACGCATTGGAAAAGGAGGATGGCGGCTTTGAGCTTATGGAGGCAGCTTCGCGGCGTGAATTCGAGACCAAGCTTGCCCAGGGTGGTTTTGACCTCATCCTGAGTGATTTTAATATCCTCGGCTTCGAAGGGCTGCAGGTGCTTGATACCGTCCGCGAGTCAGGGATGGACATACCCGTAATTATCGTGACCGGGACTGGGTCGGAAGAGGTGGCCGCGGACGCCATCAAGCGCGGCGCGGCAGATTACGTAATCAAGACCCCCAAACATATCCTGCGGCTGCCATACATCATCCATAGCGTCCTGGAGAAAAAGCTCTTGGATACAAAACGCAGCCAGGTGGAGGAGAAACTCCAGGAGAGCGAAGACAAGTTCAAGTATGTTTTTGACCATTCCGTGGCGGGGAAATCCTTCACCCTGCCATCGGGTGAATTGAACGTCAACCAGGCTTTTTGCGACATGGTGGGGTATTCGCCGGAAGAGCTTAACCATCGTAAATGGCAGGAGATCACCCACCCGGAGGATATTGAATTAACCAATGCCGCAAACGAAGCATTGATTTCTGGCAGGAAAGAGTCGATGCGCTTCAATAAGAGGTTCATTCACAAGAATGGCGGAATTGTCTGGGCGGATGTCAGCACCTCATTAAGGCGAGATGAGGCTGGCAAACCGCTATACTTTATGACCACATTCCTAGATATTACAGAACGCAAATGGGCGGAAAAGAAACTGCGCGAGAGCGAGGAACGTTTCCGCAGCCTATACGAGAATGCCACCATTGGTATATATCGGACCTCGCCTGAAGGGCAGGTCCTGTTGGCGAATACCGCGCTGGTCAGCATGCTGGGGTATGAGACCTTCGACGAATTATCCCAGCGTGACCTGGCCTCAGAGGGTTACGAGCCGGGATACCCGCGACTGGAATTCCAGGATCACATGGACAAGGATGGCGAGGTGCGCGGCCTCGAGTCAGCATGGAAAAGAAAAGATGGTTCGATCATTTTCGTGCGTGAAAGTGCCCGGCTGGTGCGGGATGAAAATAACCAACCAATGTATTACGAAGGTACCGTAGAAGACATCACCCAGCGCAAAAAGGCAGAGGATGCCCTGCGACAGTCAGAAGCAGAGCTGCGCGCCCTATTTGCTTCGATGAACGATGTAGTCATGGTGATCGACAGCGAAGGGATCTATCGTAAGTTTGCCCCCACCAATCCTGGATTGCTCATTAAACCACCTGAAGAACTGCTCGGAAAACCTCTATCCGAGGTTTTCCCACTCGAACAAGCGAAGACTTACATCAATGTTCTGAAAAAGGTCACAGAAACTAAACAACCCGTTCAGATCGATTACGATCTCCCCATCGGGGGTAGGATCGTGAAGTTCGAGGCATCCATTGCTCCTTTGGCGGATGACAGCACGCTATGGGTGGCGCGTGATATCACTGCGCGCAAGCTGGCAGAGGAAAAAGTGAATCAGCTAAACGCCGAACTCGAAAAGCGCGTGGAGGAACGCACGCACGAACTACAGCAGGCGCAGGATATGATGGTACGCCAGGAAAAACTGGCCGTGCTTGGGCAGTTGGCGGGAGGTGTGGGCCATGAATTGCGCAACCCGCTCGGCATCATTTCCAACGCCATCTACTACCTGAAGCTGATCCAGCCGGATGCAGCCGAGAAAGTCAAGGAATACCAGGCTTTGATCTCTCGGGAAGTGCGCAACTCCGAAAAGATCATCACCGACCTGCTCGACTTTGCGCGGCTTGAATCGATGGACCGGAGCCAGGTGGCAGTGACAGAACTGGTGCAGTGGACCCTGATGCGTTTCGCAGTGCCCGAGTTCATTGAAATTACACTCAAGCTGCCCGAAGACCTGCCAGATGTGTTGGTTGATCTGGGGCAGATGCAGCAAGTTCTAGGAAATCTCGTTGTAAATGCCTCCCAGGCGATTGCCCCCGAGGGACAATCATCAGGAAGATCGAAACGCGGCAGGATTACCATCTCAGCCCGCCAGATAAAAGAAATGGTGGCTATCGCGGTGAAGGATACCGGTGCGGGTATCACGCCTGAAAACATGAACAGGATCTTCGAACCGCTTTTCACCACCAAGTCCAAGGGGATCGGTTTGGGACTGGCTGTCAGCCGGAAACTGGCGGAAGCCAACGGCGGCCGGATCAAAGTAAAAAGCGAGCTGGGTAAGGGCAGCACCTTCACCCTTTTCCTGCCGGTGCATGCGGATTAACCATGGACGAAACCACGACCATTCTCGTTGTGGACGATCAACCGGCGGTGGCTACCACGCTGAGGGATATCCTGGAATTCAAGGGGTTTAGGGTTTTCCAGGCATTTTCAGGGGCCGAAGCGCTCAAGCTCCTGCGCGAGCATCCGATCGATATACTGCTGACGGACGTGAAGATGCCGGATATGAACGGAGTGCTTCTTTTCCGGGAAGCCAGCAAAACCCACCCTAAGCTGACCACGTTTCTGATGACAGCTTATGCGGCTGATGATCTCATCCAACAGGGGTTGTATGAGGGAATCAAAACGGTGCTGACCAAGCCGCTGGATATCGACCTGATCGTTGCCTTGTTTAGGGCGTCGAAAAGCATCTCCTCGTCAAAAAGGGGCTGGTAGGGGGGATTCGGTATTTTTTATTCCCAAAGAGCTCCCGGAAAACATGCAGCCACGGAGTGCGTCAGTGAGACCAGGTGCTGGCACAGCCCCAAGGCTGCCGGCGTGAGCATTTATAGATGTCGCTCTCCAAAGGGTCCCTACGGGATGCTTCGCAATGCTTTCCCTCCATATCGGTCGGAGAATAATTCGCTTGTAGCACAGAACCCCGGCTGCTGTTGTGATTTTTTTCTGAAAGGTAAAACGGGGAGGCGATCCAATTAGGATAATTATTGTCAAATTCACGAGGTGCGCGTTATAATTTATGCCCGTAACGGGATAATCAAGTATTATTTTTCAGCAGATATTCAAGGAGTTCGATATGCAATACGTTCGTTTCGGATCCAGCGGCCTCAAAGTTTCCAGGATCTGCCTGGGCTGCATGAGCTACGGTCAGCGCTCTGAGCGCTGGCAATGGGCGTTGACCGAGGAAGAAGGGCGGCCATTTATCAAACGCGCGCTCGAGGAGGGGATTAATTTCTTCGATACCGCAGATGTTTATTCAGCGGGCGCCAGCGAAGAAATCCTGGGGCGGGCAATCAAGGATTTTGCAAAGCGTGACGAGGTGGTCATCGCCACCAAGGTACATGGGAGCACGGGGCCCGGCCCCAACGACGCGGGACTTCTCGCGCAAGCACATCCTGAGCGGGATCGACGCCTCCCTGAAACGGCTTGGCATGGATTACGTGGACATCTACCAGATCCACCGGTGGGATAACCAGACGCCGATCGAGGAAACCATGGAGGCCCTGAACGACGTGGTACGGATGGGCAAAGCCCGCTACATCGGGGCTTCTTCCATGTTCGCCTGGCAGTTTTCCAAGGCGCTGTACACGGCAGACCAGCACGGCTGGACCCGCTTCTCGTCCATGCAACCGCATTACAACCTGATCTACCGCGAAGAGGAACGCGAGATGCTGCCCCTGTGTCGGGACCAAAAGGTGGCGGTCATCCCGTGGAGCCCGCTGGCGCGCGGCATGCTCACAGGCGGACGGGTGAAGAGCGGAGGGGAGACGCAGCGCGCCCGCACGGACGCATTTTCGAAACGACTGTATGCCCGCGACGACGATTTTGCAGTGGTCCGGCGCGTGGACGAAGTGGCTGCGGAACGCGGCACACCCGCTGCCCAGGTGGCACTGGCCTGGATGCTATCTAAAGAGGTCATCACCGCCCCCATCGTGGGCGCCACCAAGATGAACCACCTGGAAGACGCCGTAGCGGCGGTCTCCCTGCAGCTATCCGCTGACGAGATCAAACGCCTGGAGGAACCTTACCAGCCGCACCCGGTGCTGGGATACGAATAAGCCTGGTCTCACTCGCAGGATAGCGCTGCCGCGCAGTCATCAATAAATGATGCTCCCGCCGCCGTCCCGGCGGCGGAGTTAACTTATGGGTTCTGTATGCGGGACAGCGGCGGGGGCGCCGCCTGGAGCGAGTTTAAGCATACAATGCCATCTCAGCCTCCCTTCCAGAGCTGGCGGTCACGGGGATCGTCGGCGTCTAGCAGGGACGGATGGATGTCGGGAGCAAGCTTGTAGCCGCGCCCGGTCCACAGGTCCGCGGCCAGGCGGTGGGGGCGAAGGGAAAGCCCCTGCTCAACGAAATACCCGCACAGCCGGGTGATGTCCCGTTCGAAGATGGCGTAGGCATTGCGGTTGTCACGCGCCGGAACCACCTGGGGGAAATCGATCAGCGCGACCTGCCCCCGCCAGTAGAGGATGTTATAGGCTGACAGATCACCGTGCACCCAGCCGTCCGCGAGCAGCAGGTCCACATTTTTCAAAATGCGCTCGAATAAAGGGCGGGTCTCTTCCAGAGTCAGGTTGACCGTGTTGAGGGGGGCGCGGCGAGCATCTCGTCGCCCAGGTAACCCATCAAGACAGCCTTGGACGCCATAGCATAGGGGAACGGCACGTCGCCACCCGCGGCCGCCAGCGCCTGCAGGGCAGTAAATTCGTGTGCGATCCAAGACTGGCGCCTGACCTGCTCCCCGTAAACGCTGCGCTTGCGCTGGGCCTTGAGCATCCCGAGGTCGAGAACACGCTTGCCGTCCTCGTCTAGCACGGCGCGCCCCTCCCGGTAAAGCTGGTCGTTCTTCAGGTTTCTGAGCATGCGCGGCCGGTAGACCTTGGCCGCCACGAGGGGCGTCTGCACCTTTCCGCCGGAACGGCACAGGTAGACCGAGGCCTCCTTGCCGGCTTTCACCTTGCGCAGTACGTCGGAGATCCAACCTTGTTCGTAAAACCAGGCGAGCGAGTTCGAGCAGCCAGCCTTCTTCGAAGCGGGCCGCCTTGTAAGTGAACTCGAAGGACTTGACCGAGTCGTCCTGGGAGCGGATAAAAGCGTCTGTCTCAGCCGATGTTTTCTTCTGCACAGGCAAGTGGCGCGGCATGCGGTGGCGTCCTGCGGCGGCCTCAGCGGACTGGAGGCGGCTGCCGGATTTTTTGATCTTTTCGAAGATCTCGGGAGGAATGTCATCATCGAGTGCTTCGATCAATTCCAAAGGATTGTCTGTTTTCATTTCCAAGTTACTCTCAAAACAAAAAAACCACAGGCAGCTTTGCCCGCGGTCATGGGAAATAAAAACCGCAGGCCGAGGCGCCTGCGGTGGATATATCTGCATGCAATCAAAAGGCTATGAATCCGCCCGGATTACCGATTGCTTCGCACAGGAGGCGCGCTCAACAGGATCGCAACGACCGATTTGACGGTTGACATGTAAGCTGGCCTCCTTTACTTAATTAAGATAGGGCGAGTTTATCATCCCATGGGAAGAGCGTCAAGGCTTCCCAGGCCTTGAACTAAGCAGCCTCTCTTTTAATTTGGAAAGGCGATATCGGAATCCGGCTTCTCGTTGAACTTGGTCCATCCGGGAATGGGCGGCCAATCCACGCGTATGGATACAAATGCATGCCGCCCAAACTGTTAACCCATCCTTAACGGCGTGTTTCAATGCTATTAATCCCAGTGCAATAGAATGAGATAAAGAAGCCGCAAAGAAGTTCAAGATGAAAAGCGAGCTATCCTTCTACGCTGACGCATACATCAAACATAAACCCACTTACCTGGAAACAATGAAGATGGCTTTATCAATTTATCGCATCGGGGGTGTACTCACGCTGGAAATTCTTATTAATTCCAGATGGGCTTCATATCCAAAGGTGTTGATACCCATACCCCAAGTTTGGAATTCCCGTTTTGTTCGGTGATATTATTACCATTCGATTATAAATTTATTCATGGCATCCCTGTAAACGGCCAATGAGATAGATTGTATGATGGTGATTACTCAATAAGAATTGCCCCCCGTGGAAATTCATCCACCCATCATAATCTATTAACTGCACAACCCATGGAAGCCCTTTCATATCTTTTGCCCAGACCTCCGTTTGATCTATTCCCTGAAAAACGAGATGCTTTCGAGGAGTTATACAGGTCAACGCCATCAGGAGCGCTTATCGACTTTCGACTCCCGTATCCAAAATGGCAGTACTTATCCTACATCTGTGAAAACAAAGACCTGGTCCTGCATGGTTCACAGAACCTCAATATTCCTAAAGTGGAACCGCACCAGGCCAAGGATGTGAAAGAATTCAGCAACCGACGTGCCATTTACGCAACGACGGATGGCATCTGGGTGATTTACTTCGCCATTCTTGACCGCAAGAAATACCCGGAAATGTCGCTATTCAATTCTTGCCTGCAAGCCCGGATTTCCCCTGACCGCTTTAGTGAGCTAATGTATTTCTTTTCAATTTCCCATTCAGCATTGGTTCAAAAACCCTGGACCACAGGCGCAATTTATATGCTGCCGCGCCAATTCTTTACACGAGAGCCTCCCCAACAAGTGAAAGGAACCGAAATCGTTTTTCCCCATTGGATAGGTTCCCGGTCGGTGCAGCCTGTCGCGAAATTGCTTGTAGAATCAGGGGATTTCCCTTTTCTGGAACAAATCCACGGGCATAATGATGAAAAATTGATGCAATTGGCATCGGTAAACCCAGGTGGTTTTCCTTGGCTGGATGCGCTGGAATCTTAATATCATTCAATATATTTCAAATCTCATTGATAAAACGTCCATGGAAGATCAGGTTTTTTGTTTCCAACGAAACAGTTCCAGATGAAGCTCTTCTCCTGACACCTTTTTAGGCCGCAAGCGTATATCTTAGGAGATTCTAATCAGGAGGAGAAATTATTAATATATCCAGGATTGCCATTATTAATGCGCATGCCTTTGCCAGCTGGCTGCTTTGCGGTGCAAGCATGGGTGCCGAAATGTCCCTTCTCCCGCTTGGAACAGCTCTCATTGTCCATGCCATTGCTGCACCCATCTATTTCACGATCATATCCCTGGCCTATTTCACAAATTTCCGCCATACAACGCCGCTGCAAACGGTTTCCATTTTTGTCGGATTTGTCGTCCTGGTGGGTTTCATCGTCGTGGCGCCGCTCATCAAAAAAAGCATGGATAGGTTCACCCGCTCGATCAGCACCTGGATACCATCCGCCATGATGTATATTTCCACCTATTTTACAGGACTCTTCGTCCAGCAGCAGAAAGGAATGATCAGTCAGCCATGAGAACCTTGGCTGGCAGTTATTCCGGGGGTGATATGCTGACAGAATGCGAATTCTATGCGGCTGAATTTAAAATTCCGAGGACATTTCAATGAAGACTCTGGTCATCTATGATTCGGTTTATGGGAATACAGAAATGATCGCCCAGGCAATTGGCAATGCTTTAGGTTTGCTCTATGAAGTGGAGGTGGTCCGGGCGGGGGAAGTGAAGCCAGGACAATGGCTGGGGATTAATGTCCTTGTCGCTGGTTCACCCACCCAAAGATTTAAACCGACCAGGCCGGTCCATGAACTTTTAAAAAGTATTCCCAGGTATGGGTTAAAAGGCGTCAGGGTGGCTGCATTCGACACCCGCCTATCGCTGAGCGATATCGAATCAAGCGTGGAACGCTTTGCCGTGAAGACCGGTGGTTACGCCGCCAGGGGTATCGCCAACATGCTTAAAAAGGACGCGGGCAACCTGATCGTGCCTCCCGAAGGATTCATTGTAAGGGGAATGGAAGGACCACTCCAAGAGGGCGAACTGGAAAGAGCGGTAGATTGGGCTAATAGAATTAGATCATTGTCGGAATGAGGATGCAATGAGAAAAGCCACCAGGATCGTTGCTACAACATTGGGAATTCTCGCCGGGATTGCAGGCCTGGAGCACGGCTGGTTTGAAATCCTGCAGGGAAATGCCCGGCCTTTATCTCTGATGTTTCCTTCGATGGGAGCACCCTGTGTCGCTGACCAAGCGTGGCATGCCTGTGAACCCGCCATGACTCTTTTACCCAATTTCCTGGTGACAGGCATCCTGGCGGTAATTCTCAGCCTGCTGGTGCTGGTGTGGTCGGCGGCTTTTGTCCACCACAGGAATGGAGGCAGCCTCCTGATCCTCATCTCGGTTATCCTGCTTCTTTTCGGCGGCGGATTTTTTCCGCCCCTGATCGGAATCGCCGGAGGTGTGGCCGGCATCAAGATCAATAAGCCCCTTGAAGCGAAACCAACCGGCGGCCTGGTGCGCTTTGCGGGGGCTCTGTGGCCATGGCCCCTGGTCATCCTAGTGGCCTGGTTGCTGGGGCAGTACCCGATCGGCTTCATTAATAACGACTTTTTAAAGAGCATCGTCGGTTACGGCCTGCTCCTGATAGTCATCATGCTGCCGGTCTCGGTCTATACGGCTTATGCCCATGACGCTGCCAGCTGACCCCGGCACATGGATGAGCACCGGGAGACTCCAAAAAAGCTCCTATCGACCAATCCTGGTCGATATCCACAGGTAGAATCCCGCTGCTGGTGATTTCGTTTTATTGATAGAAAGGAAGGATCCCATGAAATTTAAAAGTGTGGTTGTAACGAAAAGGGGCGGACCGGAAGTGATGGAAATTGTCGAGAATGATCTGCGCGAACCGGCTGCCGGGGAAGCGCGCATCAAAGTCCTCGCCGTGGGAGTGGGAGCCACGGATATCAATTACCGGCATGGGTACTCCCCCTTTTCTCCCAAGGTGCCGTTCGTTCCGGGTTATGAGATCGTGGGGACCGTGGATGCGCTCGGAGCGGGTGTCTCGAGGGTTAAATTGGGAGACAGGGTGGCTGCCTTGACTGGGCACGGCGGGTACACCGAAATGATCTACCTTGGCCAGGAACACCTGGTTCCCCTGCCCGGGTCTCTCGATCCGGCTGAAGCAGCTACGCTCGTCCTGAACTACGCGTCGGCATACCAGATGCTTCATCGCGTTGCGAAGGTCAAGGCAGGTGATAAAGTGCTTCTGATCGGTGCAAGCGGGGGTGTGGGCACGGCCCTGCTGCAGCTCGGCAGGCAGGCGGACCTTAAAATGTACGGGACAGCTTCCCCGCTCAAACACCACCTCCTGGTGGAGCTGGGTGCAACCCCGATCGATTACCATACCCGCGATTTTGTGGAAATCATCCGCCAGGCGGAACCGGGAGGCCTCGACTTCGTGTTCGACGGCGTCGGGGGCGAATCCAGCAGGCGCGGGCTGGCGGTTTTAAGACGCGGTGGCAAACTGGTGGGATACGCCGTTCCCACAGGTGTTTCCAAATTGTTGGGGAGCCTAGTCAAGCTGATATTCGTTAACCTGATGCCGAACGGCAAATCGGCACAGTCGTATGGAATCTCCGAGCTGTATGCGCGGGATAAGAAACCCTTCATGGAAGATTTGCCGCTGCTGTTCAAGCTGCTCGAGGATGGCAAGATCAAACCCATCATTCAGCAAAAATTCCCCCTGCTGGAAGCAGCAAAAGCAAATGAGCTGCTCGAAAGCGGGCAGGTCACCGGCAACCTGGTCCTGGTGGCTCCAGACTAATAATTAGCAGGAGAATAAAATGAAAGAAAAAAAGACAGTTCAGTTCGTTGGAGAGATCATCGGGGCCGTGATCGGCCTGGTGATCGTGAACACCGTACCACTTTGGAGCAGGTTTACCCACGGCGTAATCCTGGATAGCTGGGTCAATGTCCTGTGGGCTGCCAACCTATCTATGGTCGCCCAGATCATCGGAAATTTCGTGCTGGTCATCTACCGTCCGGCGCGACTGTATTCATTCGTGCAGGCCGTCATGACGGCAGCCGGGCTTCTCTCGGTGCTCGTCTTTTTCAATGTGTTTCCGCTGGATTTCTCCCATATCGTCGGAAGCTGGATGAACCTGTTCCTGAAAGGCGCCCTGATCCTGGCAATGTTTGGGACCCTGGTGGGGATCATTGTCTACCTGGTCAGAGCCGTAATTGGGACGCCATACACGCCGGCAGCAAGCCAGTGAATTACGCTGAAGTGGAAGAGAAACCTGGTGATTACAGGATTTTACCGTCAGACTTGCAGCGGCTTTCCCGCTAATTGGCGGCTGGAGGCGCGCTAACAAATCAGGAACTACCGCACGTTCACGAGACGCAAGGGAGCATTGTTTCACTTGAAGCGAAAGAATGGCACCCGCTCCCCGTTAATAAGTGTGAAGGAAGGTCCGGGAACCTTCCAGGCTGGTTGAACAGCGAAAATTTTCATAACATAATGAGGATCTAAAAAAGGAGAAGAAATGACTACCGAAACCACCCCCATGCCACAGGAACACCGGAAACCAAAAACGAATCGCCAGGCAGGCGCGTCGGAAGCCGTCTATGGATTTGGGCTCATCGGCGCCTGGATATATTTCTTCACCCACGCGGCCACATTCTGGCTGGGCGTGCTGGGCTTTTTCAAGGGAATTGTCTGGCCCGCCATGATGGTCTATGAGGTGCTAAAATATCTGCACATGTAGCAAATTTTCCATCCCTCTGAAAAACAACAGCATTGCGTCGTTGATCAGGCCGGGTTGCATTGATCAGAAATCAAGGCACCTGGTTTCAGGCTGCGATTGGTCCCGGTCAGCCGCGTTCAAATCGTCCTGCCGGGTTTGGCAGATTTCATCTTCCAGGTAAAATTCATCAAACCCCTTCGAAATCGGTTTATAAGAGACCATAAAATGAAAGCAATTAAATACACCAAATACGGACCTCCAGAGGTTATGCAACTAAAAGAGGTGGAAAAACCAACTCCCGGAGAAAATGAAATCCTGATCCAGGTGCGTGCGGCGTCTGTCAATGCGCTGGATTGGCATTCCCTGACTGCGGATATACCCCTGGTGCGGCTGATGGGGGGTGGCTTGTTCAAACCCAAGGACACGCACCTCGGAGCGGATGTCGCGGGGAGTGTGGAAGCGGTGGGTGCAAACGTCAAACAATTCAAGGCCGGGGATGAGGTATTTGGAGTGGCCCGCAGCGGAAGTTTTGCCGAATATGCGCTTGCGAGTGAAAGCGGATTGGTATTAAAACCAGCCAAAATGAGCTTCGAGCAAGCTGCATGCATCCCGATCGCGGCACTCACCGCCCTGCAGGGCCTCCGGGATAAAGGGCAGATCCAACCGGGGCAAAAGGTGTTGATCCAGGGAGCGTCTGGCGGTGTGGGCTCGTTTGCGGTACAGATCGCCAAATCGTTCGGGGCGGAGGTAAGTGCCGTATGCAGCCCCAGAAATTTGGACCTGGCGGGCTCGCTCGGTGCAACGCATGTCATTGATTACACAAAAGAAGATTTCACATTAAATGGCCAGACTTATGACTTGATCCTGGCAGCAAATGGGTATCACCCGATTTCTGCTTATAAGCGCGCTTTGAGTCCCAAAGGAATCTACGTCATGGCTGGCGGTACATTAGCTCAACTGCTCCAGGCTACACTGCTGGGTCCGCGGATGTCAAAGAGCGAAGGTAAAAAGATGGTTTCTTTTTTGGCGAAAATTACCCGTGAAGATCTGGACTTTATCACAAAGCTGTTCGAAGCCGGGAAGGTCGTACCAGTCATCGATGGAAGTTACCCATTAGATAAGACCGTTGAAGCCTTCCGGTATTTCGGTGAAGGGCACACCAGGGGGAAAGTCGTTATAACGATGAAGTAGCGCGATAAACCTGGCGAAGTTTTTAGGAAAGACATATGATCGCTGTAATGTGGACGAATTACGGACCTGCGGATGTTCTCCAGCTTGAGGACATTGAAAAGCCCTCCCCCACAGACAATGAAGTACTGATCAGGATCCATGCCTCCACTGTCACAACAGGGGACTGTGAGATGCGCAGTCTTAAATTCGCTCCCTATTTGTCCCTCCCCATGCGATTCTATACGGGTCTGCAAAAACCAACGAGAATAAAAATCCTGGGACAGGAATTCGCCGGGGAAATCGAGCGCGTGGGCATGGGTGTAACGAGATTCAAGGAAGGTGACCAGGTTTTTGGAGCCACAAGTTTCGGGATGGGAGCTTATGCCGAGTATTTATGCCTGCCTGAATCAGGGACGCTGTCGATAAAACCGACCACCCAGACATATGAAGAAGCCGCGGCTGTACCTCTTGGAGGGCTTGAAGCAGTGCATTTTCTTGGAAAAGGTGCCATCCAAAGCGGACAAAAAGTATTAATCGTCGGTGCAGGGGGAAGTATCGGTACGATGGCGGTGCAGCTAGCCAAATTCCATGGGGCGGAGGTGACCGCGGTAGACAGCTCAGGAAAATTGGACATGCTGTGTTCCATCGGTGCTGCTCATGTCATTGATTACACAAAAGAGGATTTCACCAAGAACGGATTGACTTACGATGTGATCTTCGACGTTGTGGGCAAGAGTCCATTTTCACGGAGCCTGAAGTCGCTAAAGGAAAATGGAGCCTACCTGTTGGGCAATCCCGGGTTATCCCAAATGTTTCAGGGACGTTGGGCCTCAATAACAAACAAGGAGAAAGTGGTATTTGGGGCAGGAAGCCGGAAGAGTTCAGACCTGCTTTTCCTAAAAGACCTGATCGAAGCGGGAAAAATCAGAACGGTCATCGACAGGCGCTATCCGCTGGAACAAATTGCCGAGGCACACAGGTATGTCGAGACGGGGCAAAAAAAGGGCAACGTGGTAATCACTTTGGAACAGAACAAAAATACATTGAAGACCTGACAGGTATGCAGAAAGACCTGTCATTCCATGGTTATATTGATTCCTGCCAGAGGTGCCAACGGTGACGAATTCCTAAAATGGGAAGGGGAACCGGCAACAGTCAGGCTGCCAGAAGAGGCTGAAGACTCTCAGCCCAACGGCGGATTGCATTCCAGTCCCGATGATCGCCCTCCGACCAGACGCCGAAGAGGACGCTGAGGCGGAACTTGAAGCGGTCAGCAGGTGAGGGGACTTTTTTAATATCCAGCACCCCAGCAAAAAGGCCTTCACTGACCGGTTTGACCACGCTGCGCACCGGGACAAGGAAGTCAGACACAAAACTCTGGTATTGGGCGGCATTCTTCATTGCCATGGTCATGCACACCAGGAAGGCGGCGAAGGGTTTTTGAGACAGGGCTGCCTGGTGGATTTGAATGAACTGCAGCGCTTCAGGGAGCCACTGCTTATTCTGGATGGCGCTGCCCGCTACCACGGCCCTGTAGGGGGAGAGATCGTGCACTTCCTGCATGGGCAGAACGTCAACCTGCTCCCCGCTTTCGCCCAAGGTCCTGCCGATGGCTTCAGCTACTCCCGCCGTTGATCCTGCCCGGCTGGCATAGGTAACCAGAATCTTTTTTGACATTTTAATTCTCCCAGGTAGACTCACCCGGAACTTATGCGGCTTGATCCGCGTCGAGTTCCAAGCTGCCGCAATTGTACCAGTCGCACGATAATTGAACCGCGAAGAGCGAACGGCGCCAGGAAAACCCTTTAAAATCCTGGCAGACATGCCTCCCTGGAAAGGAAGACTGCCAGGAGGTTTTTTAACGGAGTGCTGGATTATCAGGGCTTGTATTTGATCCAAATTTCTTATATAGTAATTATGGATATACAGGAAAACATCGTGACGACCTACCCCAAGTAAATCCAGCGGGCATTAACAGTTCTTCACTCAGAACCCGGGATCGGTCTGCAGGATACACAAAACCTGAGGTAATAATTATGGAAAAGAATGGCGTTTTCACCAAAATTCTTGTCATCGGCGGAGTTGTGCTGGTCTGGCTGCCTCTCCTGGCACCCATCCTGTTTTCCCTGGCACGGCTGCTTGCGGGCGGGATGTTCCGGTTCGACTACCTCATGCCCGCCGAGCTGTTCCCCTTTGCGCTGGCAGGGGGCGCGCTGCTGGTGTGGGCAGCACTGCGAGCCAGGGCACGGGTTAAACTCATTGCCTGGGGGCTGGGTGGAGCGATCGTCCTGCTGGGAGGAAGCCAGGCGCTGGCGGTCGTGACCGGTTTGGCAAACGGGAGCACGGAACCGGGCGGCTGGGCATGGACGCTGGTAATCGGGGCGCTGGTCGCCTTCGTGCTGGCGCTTGTAGCGCTGGGGGTTGGAGGCTGGTTGCTGGTGAGAGACGTTTTTAAGAGGAGATTTTCGTAACGAATAAATTCGTTACTACGATTCTCATGCCAGGAATTTCGTGTCGAGAACTGCGAAGAAGGCTGCCGAAAGGCACTCGAAATCGTCCGCGGCCAAGCTTATTTAAAGCTGCTTGCGGTAGAAGATGCGGTCGTAACCCTGGTCGAACTTGCGGGCGTATTCCACGTAACCGATTTTGGGGTAGAGCAGCTGGTTGGCGGTCATTTTGACATTGGTGCACAAGTAGATCGAGTGGTAGCCTCGCCTGAGCGCCTCCAGCTCGGCGTACTCCAACAGCGCCCGCCCGATCCCCCTGCCCTGCAAGGCAGGGAGCACTGCCACAGTATCGATATAAAACCCTTCCACAGCCTCATATTGAACGAGAACGCCTGCCACCTGCCCGTCTGACTCCGCTACCCAGACCTGCCCGGCGGCGATGACCGCAGCGAAGTCAAGCAGCATGGGAGCGGGCGGCTTGCCGATCGATGCGACATAGGGCGAAAATGCAGCAATGACACAGCCGGCAACAGCAGCGGTGTCCGCGGCATTTGCCGGTCGAAGGGTGGGTTCGATGGAGAGGTTGGAGGGAATTTTCATGGGGGAGGAAATGAACAACCTGCCTGATTACAACCGAGTCAACGCACTCAACCTGAAGTTTGAGCAGATTGGGCGATATTTCCAAATATACTGCCAATATCCAACCGGGAGCGAAAAGGCAGCCATAATTTTATTTAACGGCTAAAGTCGTACCTACACTTCAGAGGTAGGGAATAAGCGCCCAGCGCTCCCAGGAAGGTCAAGACCGCCACCGAGGTGAGGACCGGTTTTGAGGGCTTCCCCAGTTTCTGGATGGCTGCCTGCATGGTCGGCAGAGAGCGTTGAAAAGCGTGAGTGAATGAAACCGAGAGCAGCTTGATCGCCAGGGCAGCCTGGACGATCCACAGGATGATATCCATCATTCCCTCCGGATGAATTTTAGCGCAAGAACGCCAGATTCACATGACCCCTGCAGGTGGACAGGTTCTTCTATTTAATTTCGGCAGATCCACATGGGATCAAGGGGGGAATCAAGCCACTGTAAAAGTGAGATCCTATTCGATGACCGGTCAGGTGGCAGGCTTTTCCAACAACCACTCCTTCGCTTCGGCGAGGTCTGTAAATACACGCGCATCCACGCCGCGATTTTGAGCCACCAGTTCCCCCAGCCGCCGCGGGTCAACCATCTCGGGCGAGCCGACCATGGCTATTTTAATGCCGAATTCCGAGAAAATAACAGCCCTTTCCCCGGCGCGGAATCGGTCTGTAAATGTTGGAGCCGCTTGAATTGTGGAAATATCGATCAGGAGCTTATCTTTTTTCTCTTTCCGGCAACGAACTGCAAGCGCCTCAAAGCGCTGTCCGACCTCCTGGAGGTTGGCTTCGCCCGAGAAATGCGCGATCAGATAATCCGGCTGCTTTTCGATTTTAATTTTTATGCTCATGTTCCCGCTCCATTTCCGTCACGATGACCGTTCCAGAAAAAAAGAGCTCATACGAAGCCCCCTAAAAAGTTACCGGATCAAGGAACCACTTTAAATTATAGCATTTTGAAAAAAAAAAGCAACAATTTTAAGAGATGCGGACACTGCCAATAAGCAATTAGCAGCGTACTGGTAATTCCTTACACGCAACATTGGAATCGGAACGAGTAACCCCGGAATAACGGGAAGTGCGCGATCCTGGCAGGCACAGCGCGGATAAGAAACAACCATCCAGCGCAATTACTGGACATTTATTATCTTATTGGTTTATAATTCACTCAATCAACGCAGGGGAGACAAGGTCCTCCTCTTTCCGCGCAAGCGGTGTTCATTCAATTTTCTTATCCGGTACCCTGAAAGGAGAAAGGGCATGTTAGCTGAAAAAAGCAAAACGGAATGGGCAGACCCCACAAGGGTGGCTGCGGATGTTTACAAGTTGATCCTGGAAAACGACCGGGTGCGGGTGTTTGACGTCCGCTTCACCCCGGGCCAGAGAGCGGAGATGCATGGGCACCCCGATCACGTCATCTACGTCATCTCGGATTACACCCTGAACCTGATGATGCCGGATGGCACCAGCCAGGAGGTACCGCTCAAGGCAGGGCAGGCATTCTGGATGAAAGCAGGACCACACGCTGCCGAGAACATTGGTAAAACCGAGGGACATGCGTTGGTGGTCGAATTGAAAGAACACCCGATGTAGCAGCCGGTAATTCCCCCACCCGGCAGTGCTGGTTGGATAAGCGCTGCCGGGGAAAATTAATAAGAGGCGAATCTTATGAACCGCTACCTGATCGAATCCAAACATACCGCGGAAGATTGTCATCACATAGTAGAGCAATTCATTTATCACGGCCACATCATGAATTTCAATTGGGGCTGCGATGCCGGGGAGCACACCGCCTGGGCAATCCTCGAGTCCGAGAATGAGGCCGAGGCATTGTTGTCGGTACCGCCGCACCTGCGCTCAAAGGCACGCGCCATCAAGCTGACCAAGTTCACGCCTGAAAAGTTGCAAAAGGCTCATGAAAAATCGGAGCAAGTGGAATAGAACTTAATGGTATTTTTAGCCCCACAACCTTAAGTCACAGCGGACCTCGCCAGCCTGATTAATAATTTAGCAACTGCGAAAATGAACATCACTATAAATGTGTGGGTCGCTAAATAATAAAAGGGAGAAAGGATATGGCAACTTTTGTGCTGGTACACGGGTCATTTCATGGCGGATGGTGCTGGCAAAAGGTAGCGCGACTGCTGCGGGCGGCAGGACATGAAGTCCATACGCCGACCCTGACCGGACTCGGCGAGAGAAGCCATCTGGCAACCCGTCAATCGGGGCTCGAATTACATATCCAAGACATATTTAATGTTCTCGAATTTGAAGACTTGCGAGAGGTGGTGCTCGTGGGTCACAGCTACGCAGGGCTGGTCATTACAGGAGTCGCCGAGAGAGCACCGCAGCGGGTGGCGCGCCTGGTATACCTGGATGCTTTCATCCCCCACGACGGTAAGAGCGCTTTTGACTTGATGCCTGGCACCGAAGATGAATGGACACAAATGGCAGCTGTGCAGGGAGACGGCTGGCTCGTGCCCGCAATGACCCCGGAAATGATGGGGATCACGGACCGCGCAATCGCCGCCTGGACGCAATCCCGGTTGAGACCCATGCCTTTATTCACCCACCAGCAGCCTTATCAAAGGGGTTCTAGCGCGGCACTCAAGGTACCGCGGACTTATATTTTATGCACACAATTTGGGTTCCACGAAACCGCCCGTGAAGCGCAAAGGTTGGGCTGGGACTATTTTCAACTGGAAACCGGTCATGATGCCATGATCACGATGCCGGAAGAGTTAGCAGAGACCCTGATCAAGGCGATCGCCAAAAGATGAGAGCAGGGATCATGTAACCTGTATCCAAGGTTGGATGGGTTTTCGAGGAAGGAGACACGTTATGGAATACCGCGAACTGGGACGCACCGGATGGAAGGTTTCAGCGATCAGCCTGGGGACCTGGGCAATGGGCAGCCTGTGGGGAGCCGTGGATGGACGCGAGAGCATGGCAGCCCTGAACCGAGCCCTCGACTTGGGGGTCAATTTTTTCGACACCGCCGACGCATATGGCAGCGAACCCCTGCTGGGACAACTGCGCCGCCAGCGGCACGAGCCATTTTACATCGCCACCAAAATGGGAATGGGAGTCAACCCCGACCCGCGCGGCTACAACCGGCGCAACCTGTCCATTTTTGTTGAAAACAGCCTGCGCAACCTGGGGACCGAGACGATCGACCTGATGCAGCTGCACTGCCCGCCAATCGAAGCCTACAATGAGGAGGTATTCGGCATCCTCGACGACCTGGTAAAGCAGGGAAAGATCCGCCACTACGGGGTCAGCGTGGAGCGGATCGACGAAGCCCGGGCCGCGGTCCAGTTCCCCGGGGTGCAATCGGTGATGATCATCTTCAACATGTTCCGGCTGCGCCCGATCGAGGATTTCTTCCCCGAAGCCGTGCAGCGAAAAGTGGGGATCATCGCACGCGTGCCCATGGCCAGCGGGTTGCTCACCGGTAGGATGAGCTGGAAGACCACTTTCGAGGCAGACGACCACCGCAATTTCAACCGCCAGGGCAGGGCATTCGACCGCGGCGAGACATTTTCAGGCGTGGATTTTGATAAGGGACTCGAAGCGGTGGAGGAGCTGCGCTCGCTGGTACCCGAAGGGACAACCATGGCTCAGATGGCACTGCGCTGGATCCTGATGTTCGAGGCGGTCACCTGCGCCGTACCCGGAGCCAAGCGCCCGGCACAGGTGGAAGACACCCTGCGAGCCGCGGACCTGCCGCCCCTATCCAAAGAAACGATGGATAAGATCAGAGAGATCTACGACCGGCGCATCCGGGCAGACGTCCACGCGTTGTGGTAGGGAAAGCAGTCAAGCCGCCAGGAAACAGTCACATCGCAAAGTGAAAAAAGCCCTAATCCATGCCCGACCCGATCATACGCACCGAACACCTTTCCAAATCTTTTGGAGCAATCAAAGCCGTGGAGGACCTCTCCCTGGAGGTCCCGGCAGGTATTGTCTTTGGCTTCCTGGGCCCCAATGGCGCCGGTAAAACAACCACCATCCATCTTTTGTTGGGACTACTGGAGCCAACCCAGGGGTCAGCCCACGTGATGGGCTTTGACAGCCGCAGCCAGGCGGCAGACATCCGTGCCCGCAGCGGAGCGCTGCTCGAGTTTGCCGGTCTCTATGAGCGGATGAGCGCCGAGGACAACCTCGACCTGTACGGGCGCATCTATGCAATGCCTGCCAGCGAGCGCCGGGCGCGCATCCAGGAGGTGCTCACCCACCTGGACCTGTGGGACCGGCGCAAGGACCTGGTGGGAAAATGGAGCCGGGGGATGAAACAAAAACTGGCGGTAGCGCGCGCTCTCTTCCACCACCCGGCCTTGATCTTCCTGGACGAACCGACGGCCGGGTTCGACCCGGTGGCGGCAGCCGCCCTGCGCAACGATCTGGCGACCCTGGTGGGCCGCGAGGGGGTGACCGTGTTCCTCAACACGCACAATCTGACCGAAGCCGAAAAACTTTGCGCACAGGTGGGCGTGATCCGCCAGGGGAAATTGCTGACGGTGGGCAGTCCCGATGCGCTGCGGACCAAGACGGGCAACCCGCAAGCAGAGATCGTGGGGCACGGCTTCAGCGAGAATACCCTGGAATTATTGCGGGCGCGTCCCGAAGTGGCCCGTGCCGAGCTTCAAAACAGCCATATCCTGATTGACCTGCGCGGGGAGGGCGAAGCGGGTCCCCTGGTAAGCCTGATTGTACAATCCGGCGGAGAGGTGGAGGAAATCCGCAGGGGCAAGGCGAGCCTGGAAGACGTGTTCCTGACACTGATGGAGGAAGAAAACAAGTGAATGATTTTTTGACGATGATCTGGAAGGAATCAAAGGACGAGCTCTTCAGGGGAGAATGGCAGACGTTCATCCGTCCCCTGCTCTTTGTAGGCATCCTAGGGATCATTTTCCCGCTGCAAGCCGGTGTCCAATGGCTGGCAATCGGTCCCGGACAAATGGTGCTGGTCATCTATTTACCTTTCTTTTTCATCATTAATTTTATCGGGGATGCAATCGCAGGAGAACGGGAAAGGCACACCCTGGAAACCCTGCTGGCAAGCCGCATTTCCGACCGGGCTATCCTGCTGGGGAAGGTGGTCGTGACGACGGTGTATGCCTGGGGCATGGGCTTAGTGAGCCTGCTGCTCGGCCTGGCCACAGTAAATTTGACGAGCGGTCTGGGTAGCTGGGGGTTCTACTCCCTTGGCCATTTCCTGGCGGCACTTGTCTTAATGCTTTTGGCATCCCTGCTGGCTGCAAGCGGCGGGGTGCTCATTTCTTTAAGGTCAGCCACGGTACGCCAGGCGCAACAAACCCTGACCCTGGGTATACTCGGACTTGGAGTAGTGCTCCTGCTGGCGCTGAAAGCCGTGCCTGCGAGCGTGATCTCGACCTTGAACTATAACCAGATACTGCTCATCAGCATGGCGATCCTGGGTGGACTGGATGCCCTGCTCCTGTCCATTTCGCTGGTGAGCTTCCAACGGGCGCGTTTAATTCTAAGCTGACGAAAATCCTGGCGGGTAAGAGATGGTTGGGAGGCAGTTAATAATTATTAATCCAACCATAATGGTCTTCTTACGTAACTATTATACAGAGTGTTTATAGTTGCCCAATATATTCTGCCCGGGGCCGTTGTCCCCCGGGGATAAAAAAATGGAGGTTTCTAATGATAAGGAAATTGCTTTATTCCACCCCGATCATTCTCGCCATTATCCTGTCTGCCTGTGCATCAGCAAGCCCTGCGGCGGGTACTCCAACTGCAGGAGCCTCGAGCGGACCTGCTACCATCGATGTCAGCCAGAATGCCGCCCTGGGTTCGTTCCTGGTCGATTCGAAAGGGATGACCCTGTACCTGTACACCGTGGACACGCCGAATACCACCAACTGCTACGGCCCGTGCGCGGTAGCCTGGCCGCCTTTGCTGACCAGCGGGGCGCCGATCGCCGGTACTGGTGTGGATGCATCCCTGCTGGGGACCACCACCCGGACGGATGGGACCACCCAGGTGACCTATAACGGCTGGCCGCTGTACTACTTTGCCACTGATAAAGTGGCCGGCGATACCACCGGTGAAAATGTGCAAGGCGTCTGGTTCGTAATCACACCCGCCGGGGTACAGAAATAAGATATTTATACTGGCTCTGGCAATCAGCCTCATTTCAAACTATTTGATAACACCTGCTGAGAAACAGGACAGGTGTTACAAAGCTGGTAAAACCAAACCTCCTGTAAAAGAACCAGGAGGTAATTGCATTTAAACTGAAAGCACTTGATATGCAAATGAGCGGCGCCAAATCGGATGGAAAAAAAGAGAGACGACCCATGAGGTCGTCTCGCAAATGATCTTCCTGCATTGATTTACGGCATACGACCAGAGCCGCCACCAGAGCCCGGAGTCCCGGTGCAGCTCATCATTGGGGTACTCGTGCAATTAAACACGGGGGTTGATGTCATTTGGTTAATGGCTGGCACCTGTGAAGGCTGGCTCTCGCCTGGAGTGAGGGTTGGCTGGATCGTACTCTGACATTGAGTAGAACGGTACATCCCCGATCCGGAACCGTTCCCGTTCCCATTCCCACCCGACCCTGGCATGGGAGTGGTATTCATCGGACTGCCGGTTCCCGGGGTGCTGCTCCCGGGCATGGGCGTCCCAGCCCCACCATGGTACTGGAGACGCTGGCGGACCTGTATGCGGAAGCCTGACATGTCAGACTCGCCCATGGACGCCAGTTGGACCTGCTCCTGGAGACGTGCCTGAGCTCTAAGGAGCAGCGGCCCGTCTGATCCAGAGGCGCATGACGTCAGGGTGGTCATTGCCTGAAATTGGGCAGCGGCGCGCTGCATGATGGACTGAATTTGCTGCAGTGCCTGGGCGTCATTCATCCCGGCAGCCAGTGCAAGCACCTGATCGAGTTCATTTTGCAGGCGGGTTTCGACTTCTGCCGGGATCGTTTTACCGGCAGCCAGCAGGCGGGTCATTTCCAACACGCGTCGATCGGAGAAATCAAGGGCATATTGAAGCTGCGCCTGGGGAGAACCCGTGAGAGATAGAAGGGTATCCTCGCTCCAGGTTTTTACGGGGTAAAGGGCCTGGTCCGGCAAGCTGCCCTGGGCGGCAGCGACTGTGACGCCGGAACCTCCGAATAAAACCACCACTGCCAAGATAATGGCGACCAAAGAATTAAACATTGGAAAGCGCTCCTTTCGCTGAAACAGGGGGAATATGGTGCTGTTCACCCAGTTTTGACGACGGTTTGCCTTCCGGGATACGGCCTGGCGATATTCTGCCGCCTCATGCAGGAAAATTATTTTACCGCGCTGCGCAGCCTGTGGGTTGCGCGGGGCGGTATTTTTAAGATCATCAAGAGCATTTTTCAGACGGGAATCCATTTCATCGTTCTTCATAGGACTTCCTCGCGATCCAGGATCTTTTCAAGGGCGGCAAGAGCACGGTGCTGCAGGGATTTGATCGCCCCGACAGGTTTCTTTAAAGTCAAGGCGATATCCTCATTCTCCCAACCTTCCAGGTATTTCAGTGCGATAACCTGCTGCTGGTCAGGGGTCAGCTTTCTGATTGCCACCTGGAGGTGCTGCCGTTGCAGGCGCTGACCGGCGTCTTTTTCGGGATCAGCATTTTCATCCGTGTGTTCTTCCGTCAATTCCTGCGGCTGCATCGGCCCGCTCCGGTAATGGTCCACGATCCAGTTGTGCGCCACCCGGTAAAGAAAGGCCTGCAAAAAGCTCTCGGGGCCGCGGCTGGCTTTCAATGCCTGAAGGAAGCGGCTGAAGGTTTCTGCAACACAATCTTCCGCAACCGCTTCGTCACTCAGTCTGCGCATGGAATAGCGGTATAACCCAGGGCTGTAAGTTTCATAGATCTGTGCCAGGGCTTGCTGATCAAAATTACGGGCGAGGTTGAGAAGTTCGGTGTCAGAAGGCACGGGTTTATCCATTAGATAAGACGCAGGAAACCGGGGGGAGATACGGCTGCCTGCTGTTTTTCCAGAAAGTCAATTAACTTCAATCATAACATCCATCTCAAATGAATCTTTTCAGCAATTGTGAAGATTTGGTAAAGACCATTGTCCGCTCGTTTTTACCCGTACCCACGGCAGTGCGGAACCGTCAAAAGGTTCAAAGGAGAACACAAACCATGAAAAAGCTCGTAGTATTACTCGCAGTACTGGTGATGGTATTCGCCCTCACTATTCCGGCAGCAGCCAGCGGATTTGGTCCTGGAGGCGGCATGGGTTCAGCCACCAGCCGTGGACAACCGGGTGGACGAGGCACATTCGTAATTGTCGGTAAAATCACCGAAATTGGGACAGCCTCAGTTACGATCGATGTGCTGCGCGGCAACAGGCTGGGGCAGTCGGCCATCGGCACCCAGGTGACCCTGAATGTATCCGCCCAGACGCTCTTCTTCTCCAGGAATGGCTCAACCATTACCCAGATCAGCTTTGAGGATCTGCAGGTGGGCCAGCAGGTCAGCGTCAACGGGATCTTCTCCAACAACGTCTGGACGGTTTACCGGATCACGGTCGGTGCCTTGTTGAGCTGCCTTCCACAATAATCAGTCCGGAAGCACCTATAAATATGCCGGTAGGCGCAACGCCTTGCCGGTATATTTATTTAATCATCCTTCCGTTCCGATTTAAGTCGAATATATTTAACCAAAACCCATGGGATTTCGCCGGCCATTGAATCGCTGAAAGGGTAAGCTGCGGGCAGCAGCAGGACAAAATAAAGGAGCATGTAACTTTAATCCGATTCGGTCATCAAAGGAACGTGGAAACGGAATAAAAAATTCAATTATTTGGAGATAAATATTCATGGAAATGATCATAGACTTTCCCGGCGCGTCACGCGTGGACGCCCATTTTGGTCCGTTCACGGTTGCAACCGACCAACCACCCGAGGCCAGCGCCCCCAGCCCATTCGAGATCTTCCTCTCCTCCATCGGAACGTGCGCTGGGATCTATGTGCTGGGATTTTGCAGACAGCGCAACCTGCCCACCGAGGGCATCCGCATCCTGGAAAAAATCAACCATAACCAAGTGACAGGGATGGTCGAGACGATCGGCCTGGAGATCCAGGTGCCGCCGGAGTTCCCGGAGAAATATTACACCTCGCTGATCCGTTCTGCAGAGTTGTGCGCAGTGAAGAAACATCTTGAAAAACCACCCCGTTTCGACATCACCACCAAAGTGGCGTAACCGCAAACCCAGGGGTTTTTACTGCTGACCCATTTTAAAGGTATGACTATGAGCCTAATCACACTAATTCTTGGAAATTCCGTTCCCCTGATCAGCGCACAGGAACTGGAAGAGGACCTTAAAAAGAGGGACCGTCCATTCGTGCTGGATGTGCGCCAACCCCAGGAGTACCTGCTTGGGCACATCCCCGGAGCAAAACTGATCCCGCTCGGTGCTTTAGGTAATCACCTGGATGAAGTGCCCAGGAACCGCGAGGTGGTCTGCATCTGCGCGACGGGACACCGCAGCGTCCCGGCAGTCAGGAAATTAACTGCGATCGGGATCGAGGCGCGCAGCTTGAAGAACGGGATGATCGCCTGGCAGATGGCGAAGGGTCCAATCAAAAGAGGAATGTCAGAATAGCTGTAAAGAGTGGGATTATTCAAATTAATCCCAATTATTTCAAATGTCATACAACCGGCAAGAACATAGAATATAATTACCGGTGAAGCAGCACACCGCATCCGAGCCCGGCGAAAGCAGCCAACTTCCGCCTCCTCCAAGCCGGTGAAGCGACCCTGGGGGGTAACATACTGCCCGGGTGGAAGCAGGAGCACCCACTCATTCCGGGCAGGATGAATACCCTGAAAACAGGGTCCAGGAAATCGATCCGGGCCATTTGCCTGATGGCCCTTGTCATATCGGGACACTCCTCCTTCCCGAAGACAGTTGATGGATTGTGGGACGAGCTGATGGCCAGTGGATAGCTGGCCATCATGCTTTTAACCAGTCCTCAGGTTTTACCAGTCCTCAGGTTTTATCCCTTAGGTTTCCCACATCGGGAATAATTTCAAGATCCAGCGCGTCATGTACACCCCCGCAAACGACGATCCGGCCGTGACCGGCACCATCACCGCCCAAGCGCGCCAGTCCAGCGCGACCACGCCGAAGAGATCCCGCAGCGGGGTGTAAAGTGCCAGAAGCTGCAGCCCGACTGCCACCGCATAACTAATCAGCAGCGTCCGGTTCGACCAAATGGAAAGCGAGTCCAACTGACGAACCACCATTACGCGCGTGAAGGCATGCAGGACGATGGCGGTAAAGAGCATGCTGCGGGCATAGGTCACCCCGCCGAACTGCAGCCCAACCCAAAAGATCAAGCCATAAGCGATGAGGGTGCGGAAAATACTGCCGGCAATGGTGGCATAAATGGCCCTGTTCAGGATGGGCTCGTCATGGCGGCGTGGGCGGCGCCTCATGACATGCGGGACCACCGGGTCGGCTGCCAGGGCACTGGCAGGCACCAGGTCGGTGACCACGTTAACCCACAGGAGCATGATGGCAGAGAGCGGGAAGTACCCGGCGATGGAAAGCGTCAGGACGACGAACACCTCGCCCAGGCTGGTGCTGAGCAGGTAGTTGGTGAACTTGCGGATATTGTCGAAAATGCGGCGGCCTTCCTCGACCGCGGCGACGATGGTGGAGAAATTATCATCCAGCAGGACCATGGCCGAGGATTCCCGGGCGATATCCGTACCGCGCAAGCCCATTGCCACACCCACATCGGACTGCTTGAGGGCGGTGGCATCGTTGACCCCGTCGCCGGTCATGGCGACCACGTGCCCGGCATCCTGCAGAGCCTGGAGCACCTGCTGCTTGACCTGGGGGGTGGCGCGCGCCACGATATCCACTTCCTTCATCTTCTCGATCAGATCGGGTGCGGAGATTTCCCCCATAAGACGGGCATCCACCACGCGCTGCCCGATCCCAAGCGTGGCAGCAATAGCCTGGGCGGTGAGACCGTTGTCGCCGGTGATCATCACCACCCGGATCCCGGCCCCCTGGGCACGGGCGATGGCTTCGGCTGCCCCCGGGCGCGGCGGGTCGATCAGGGCCAGCAGGCCAATGAAGGTCATGCCGCTTTCGGATTCCTTGAGCGGGAGACCTTCAGGCAGATCCTTGCCGGCTACACCGAGGACATAAAAGCCTTTGCCCTGCAGTTCGGTCACCTGGGCGCGCACCGCCTGGCAGCGCTGGTCGGCAAGGGGGTAATCCAGCGTCCCTTCCCGGCAGGAAGTGGACTGCGCCAGCAGCGGGCCGGGCGCTCCCTTGGTGATAGAGATCCGCTTTCCCCCCCGGGAATGAATTGAAGTCATTAACTTGCGTTCGGAGCTAAAGGGGATGCCGTCGAGACGCGGGGCGCTTTTGCGCTCCTGCTCCAGGTCCAGGCCGGAAGCCTGGGCGGCTTTGACGAGGGCGGTGTCCACCGGGTCGCCCTGGATCCCATCCCCGCTTCCTTCCGTCAGGGTAGCCTCGTTGCATAAAATTCCAGCCTGCAGCAGTTCGAGGGCAGCCGGGTTGGCGTGCAAGTCCTGCGGGAGTGGGAGCAATTCCCCCCCGATAAAAAGCTGCTCCAGTGTCATCAGGTTCTGGGTGAGCGTGCCGGTTTTGTCGGTGCAGATGGTATCCACCGACCCAAGCGATTCCACCACCGACAGGCGGCGGACGACCGCCTTACGCCGGGCCATCTGGCGGGCACCGAGCGCCAGGGCAAAGGTGAGAACGATGGGCAGGCTCTCGGGGATGGTGGCAATTGCCAAGCTGAGGGTATTGAGGGCCACGTCGATGGGCGGCTCATGCAGGAGAAAAAGCAGGACAACCGCCACCAAGGCCGCCAATGAGGCCACGATAACCGTCATCTGGCGGGCCATCTTTTGCACTTCCACCTGGAAGGGGGTGGGACGCTCCGTCATCAGCCCGAGTGCGCCGGCGATCAGTCCGACCTCAGTAGCCATGCCAGTGCGGACTGCCACTGCCCGCCCGGTGCCATGCGTGACGTAAGTGGAAGCAAATACCATGCTGGTCCGCTCTGCCAGGGCTGCCTCGGGTGCCACCGGCTCGGGAGACTTGTCGACTCCCACGCTTTCACCGGTGAGGGGCGATTCGTCCGTGCGCAGGCTGTTGCCTTCGATCAGGCGGGCGTCTGCGGGCACCTTTTGCCCCTGCATCAACATCAGGATGTCCCCGGGGACGACCTCAGCAGCATCGATCTGGCGGGGTGTACCTGCCCGCAGGACAGTCGTCTTAAATACCAGCAGCCTGTCGAGGGCCTCAAGTTCCTTCTGGGAACGGTACTCCTCGAAGAAGCTTAAAGCCACGCTAAAGACAATGATCCCTATGATGAACCAGCCGGTGAGTCGCCGTCCGCTTTCCCCGGGGAGAAAACTGACCGCAAATGCCAGGAGGGCGGCAAAGAGCAGGACCAGAATGAAATAATTGGCGAACTGCTTGAAAAACAATCTCCAGGGGGAGACCGGCTTGCGGCGGAGAATCTCATTGCGCCCATGCTGCTCCAGGCGCGCGGCAACTTCCGCGTCCGTCAGTCCTGCGGGACGAGACCCAAGCTGCTGATAGATTTCCGGAATTTCAAGGCTGTGCCAAGGCGACGTTTCCATTTTTCCCTGCGTCCAAAAATTATACTTAGAAAGCGGGGGAATGTCGAATATTTATCAATGGCAACGATGCAGGTATGTAAAACGAAAATCCAGTAGTCTGAAACCTTGCCCGAGTAAATCTCCCCAATAGTCCCAATGCCTATGCGAAGTGGACATCACTCTTTGCGGGTTTCGTACCACCCAATTCGGACCTCCGACCGGACATCAAATTCCGGAACGTAAGGCTTGATATCCAAGAGCGGGGTGCCGTCCAACATGTCCACACCTTCCACTTGCAGAACGGGTCCGATTTGCGAGGTCAACCTGACCACCGACAGCCCGATCTGATTTGGACGGGCGGGATAGCGGGTGGCGAACAAACCGCGCAGCTGGTCGTCCAGGAAGGGTTTCACATGCAAGTCATACCCGCCTGCCTCGTGAAACACGTACAATAAAATGATGTGCGAAAAGCCATCCAGGTCCTGCAAGCCTTCTGCGAAATCCGGGGATATTTCCACGAACCCGGTCGCCTCGGAGCGGGAAGCCTGGATGGGAGTTTGAGTCTTGTCGGTAAACGGCGTGTGGATGATGCCGATCGGGTGCATCTGGTAATCCATTAGAGGCTTCCCCCGTGACCTCGATGCAACAGTTCGGGGTGGTCTGTCAATTTGCCTTCCAGGTAAGCCTTGACCGCTTGATCGATGTCGCGCATATCGGTCAGTACCGGCTGGACTCCTGACTGCTTCAAGCCATTGTAGGCGCCCTGCCCCATCCCGCCCGCCAGTACGACTTTGCAGTCCAGGATGGGTGCGAACATGCGCGTGTGCAGGTTTTCTTCCCCGGATCCCTGCCCGTATGCAAAACCGGGTTCGGCGTGAGGTTCATTGGCAGACTGGTTATGGGCAGCTTTGGCAAGGCTCTCACGCCCGGTGATCGTTCCGTCTGAGACAGTAAATACTTCGTAAAAAACGGCGCGTCCGAAATGAGCGCAGATGGTGTTGTGATCATCGGTGACAACTGCTATTTTCATTGGTTCTCCTTGGAAAATACTTCCCTAGCAGACTGGGTGTGACGCCGCCAGGGTTGATAAATTTGAAAACATCCCCGGTTCAATGAAGCACAACCAGAAATGATTCAGCTTGTATATAGATGTAGATTCCCATCAGAGGTTATCCCGGTGCGCAGGGGATTGAGAGGCTTCGCGGCCGGTCCGCGGGTGACTCCTCCCTGCAGGTCGAAGCGGGACCCGTGGCATGGGCAGGCAAAGCCATCCGCCCGGCTCTCCACGGTGCAGCCAAGGTGGGTGCAGACCAGGCTGAGGGCTGAGAATCCGGCTTCAGAATGGATGAGCAGCGCCGGGACGTCGGGCAGGACAGTGCGCGAGCCCAGCGGGTATTTGGCGGACAGGCCGAGGTCAAAATCAGTCTGCGGGGAGGGTTCGGTCTGGGTGTCCAGGAAGCGGAACACCCCTCCCAGCCCAAGCAGGCCGGCGGCGGTCAAGACGGCGCGGCTGGCCAACTTCAGAAAATCGCGGCGGGTTACATCAGGCATATTATCAGCGTGTGACCGAATGACAGGTATGGCAGTAGGCGGAGGTCTGGTCGGTGCCGTTCTGCGTACATCCGCTGCCCTTGACGGGTTTGAAGGGGAAAACCTCCCCGGTGGCTTTGCCGGTCAATTGGTAGGTCCCATCGGGGAGAGGACGTATGTTCCAGAGGGGCTCATTTTTATCCGTGACCAGGATGGTGTCGCCCACCTTCAAGTCCACCACCGGGTTAAGCAGCGCCAGGCGGAAGGCGAGATCGTTCGGATCAGTGAGGGTGCGGACCTGGGGGAGCTCGGTGAGGGTGCCGTGGCAGGTCCTGCATTGGATGTACTGGATGTCAAACTTGGAGCTGTAAAGGTTCCCGTCTCCCATGGCTTCGGTGCGGGTGTGGCAGTCGACGCAGTCGAGCATCCACTCGCAACTGGTGAACTGGGCGATGGGCTGGTAGTAATCGTGGAGGCGGTCGACAGGCACATCCTGGCGCGGGTCGAAGGTGACCAGGCGCAGGTCATAATTACCGCGGTTGTGGCAGGTGTCGCACTGGGTGTACGAAATGGCGGTGGTGAGCTTATGGATCTGGCTCGACTGCAGCTGCTGCGTGTCGTTCCGGTCCGCGGACTGGGCGGGGGTATGGCAGGCGGCGCAGCCTGTAAACCGGAAAGTAACGCTTCCGGACAAAGGTGGGGCGGAGAGATGGCAGGTGAGACAGTTTTGCCCGAAAGCCTTGACGTACGGATTGGTTTGCGTGGCGGGGTCGAAAGCCGCCAGGGAGGTGATTCCGCTGTTGCTGGCAGGGTCCTGGAGCGCGTAAATCCCCAGGCGGGCCGTCAGGTCGGGCTGGGCGCCGAAGGTGAATAAAATGTTGGCGATGGCGCCGGCGTAGGTGGCCTGGATGCTGGTGGTGGCGCGCTGGATATGGTTGCTGTAGCTTTCAGGAGTGCCACTGTGGCAGGTATCGCCACCGCAGGAGGCCTGGACGACCGAGAAATCCGAGGGGTTGCTGCCGCCGCGCATGGTGCTGTGGGCCAGGTTCGCGTCCAGGGCCAGGGGTTCGCCACCGTGGCAAAGCACGCAACCAAAGGTCTGCAGCGGGTGCGAGTTGCTGATCTGGGCCAGGTCGGAATGGCAGGTGAGACAGTACTCCACCTGCCCGGTGAGGGTGGGCGTGAGGGGCACCGGCTTCGGGCGGTGTCCCTGGTACCAGGCGGCGAAGACCAGGGCCAGCAGGAAAGCGAGTGAAGCGAGCAGGAGGGAGGTTCGGCGCATGGCTCTAGTTCAGGAGGCCGGCAGCAAAGCGAACGCAGTTAATAACAGGATACCCAGCACGACAAGGAAGGTCACCACCCGTGCCAGGCGGTTGCCCCTGGGGAACCAGCGCCCCAGGTCAGGCCTGGCAACGGTTGGGAAAATGTATGGGATGAGAGAAAAAAGGAGCAGGATCGCCAGTGGGACGACCACTCCCCAGAAGAAAGGATTGCCCAGCTTGAGCATCTGCTGCACCCACAGGAAGAACCAGGGGGCGCGCGCCGTCTCGACTACGGGAGAGGCAGTGGTGATGGCAGGCGCCAGCGGGGCGGGAGCAAAGGTGGCAAGTAGAAGGAGCCCGGTGCCTGCCAGGAGCATGGCAATGACCTCGCGGCGGACCAGCTCGAAGCGCGTGATGCGGATATGATCGAGGCGGAAGGCCGGGGGAGGCACGGCGATGCCGCCGTCACGCCGAACACGGAAGATATGCCAGGCAACCAGGATGCCCGCGGCGAGAGCCAGACCGAAAATATGCCAGCCGTAAAAACGGATCAGGGTGGCCGGCCCGGGCTGGGAACCCCCCACCAACAGGGTATAAAGCGGTGCCCCGAGCAGCGGAATGGAGCGGACCAGGTTGGTACCGGTCACCAGCGCCCAGTGGATGCCCTCGTCCCAGCGCAGGACATAGCCGGTGAAATCCAGCAGGACGGCCAGCACCAGCAACCCCATCCCGAGCAGATAGTTGAGACGGCGCGGCGGAGAGTAGGCTCCCGTCAGGATGACACGCAGGAGATGGACCAGTACCACGATCACCAGGAACTGGGCCGCCCAGAAATGCAGGCTGCGCAACAGCCCGCCATAGGGGACGAGGAAGGTCAGGGTCTGGATGGATGCCGAAGCTCCATCGGGGGTCGGGATGTAATAGAACATCTCCAGCAGACCGGTGACCAGCAGCACCAGCCCCAGGAATACCGCCAATCCGCCGGCAGCCAGGGTGTAACGCAAGCGCGCCTGGCGGGCGGGGATGGTGGGTGGGTGGAGGTGGTGGAAAAAATTCGGCCGCATATCCAAATTATTTTACTCGAGAGATAAAAAAACAGCCCATTGCCAAGAGTGGTTTTTGTGCGGCTCGAGGAGTTAAATTGGCCAAATTACAAATAACAGTTTAATCACCAGCCGAAGTCTTGGCGGGTAGAAAACTTGATGTTTCAAGCTCGCTGGATTTTATGACAGGTATGGTTTCGGTAAATACCGGAAAGAAGTGGGTAATCAGCGTATAAACCAGCAAGATGCCTGAGATTACCCCCACCAGGAGGGATACTTCTAGTATGGAAGGGAAATATGTGATGCCTTGGAGAGGTTTGACGGCGAACCATGTAACATCAAACCGATTCAGCAATATTCCTGCAGCTACAAATAAAGCGCCAATCATTGCCCCTGCTCGGTTCAACCGAATTTTTTTAATGGAGAACAAGATGATAGGAATCGCTGCTCCTAATCCCAATTCAGTCAGAAACAGGAGGCTGTATATTCCACTGGTGAAAAGTAAGCCCAACTCTCCGGTGAACGCAAGTTCACCCAATTTCAGAATTAAGTAGAAACCCAATATCCACGGTATTAACCGGCCAAGTTTTTCAATCACTTTTTGGCTGAGAGTTTGACCAAATAGCCAGATGCTGACATAGGATCCGATGATGATTGTGGATATTCCAGCAGCAAGGGATGAGATAAGAAAAAATTCGGGCTGGATAATTGAGTACCACAAGGGGTGCAGACGAGGTCCCATGATCACAAAGAGAGACCCGAGGGATGACTGGTGCATTGATGAGAGCACGATGCCGGCAATTACCATTGGAATGGTTATCTTTTGGAGGAAGTGAAGTAATTTCTTATATTTTGTTTTTTCCAACACCACCGGATTCAATTCATAAACCAAAATTGCCGAGTAGATTGCAATGCACCAACTAACTTCAAATAGTGCTGAAGAAAGATTGGGATACACCAGGAAATGCCAGAAACGGTCCCATCTACCCAGATCAAAGAACAAGATTACAAGTACCGAGCAATACCCCAGAAACCCAAAAAGGACCGTAGGGCGTATGGCTGAGTGTAAATCGTGCATATGGAAGATATACACCAGGGTTGCAAGCGTAAAAGCAGCACCAGCAAATGCCACAGTTGTCAGATCAAAACTAATCCATACCCCCCAGGGGAAAACCGTGCTTAAGTTGGTGGTATTTCCCAAACCTGCATACAGGCGGTACAAGCCCGCGCTCATTCCCAAAACAGTAAGTAACGCCAAGAGATACGTAAACCGGGGCAAGCCCTTAAATAGCTTTATTTTTGCGATTGTTATTTTGATGGGCATCGCTTATTCCTCTTCTTTGGTTTCAGACTTGGACTCGGCATGTTTGTTCTCTTTATGCTCGAGCGCCAAATAAATTCCTGTCATACCAACTGCCACACTTGATGCGATGATTGGAGTGCCAATTTCTGTTGCCAGGCGATTAAATTCGGCCGGGGATTGTGTTCCTTTCGCAATCGGGAAGCCGAGTTGCTCAAAGGAAACAGGAGAAATATAGAATGTGGATGTGCCACCATTTTCATATTCGCCATAAACATGGTTAATATAGCGTTGAGGTTCGTTCTTAATACGGTCATGAGCCAGGTTCAGCATCGCTTGGCGCGTTCCAAATTGAATAGCTTGAGTGGGACAAGTTGCGGCGCAGGCTGGCTGCTGCTGTCCCTCTTCCAAGCGAGCGACACACAGATCACATTTGACAATCAAAGCAAAAGGTTGTTCCCACTGGAAATGAGGGACTTCAAAGGGGCAAGCATACATACAATATCGACAGCCAATGCATCGTTCATTATCGTATATCACAATCCCATCTTGGTTCTGCTGTAAAGCCCCGACAGTACAGGCTGATACGCAGGATGGATCTATGCAATGCATGCAGTGATACGGAGCTGTATAATTTTTCAAATCAGGATATTCGCCATTGATACCAGTATCTTTTATCCAAATCCGCGTATGCTTCATCGAAACATTATTTTCCACGCTGCAAGCTACCAGACAGGAGCGGCAATCAATGCAACGTGAGGCGTCAATTAAAAAGCCATATTTATGATCAGTCATGTTCTACTCTCCCGAATAGAGAGGTTTGGGCAACGCAGTGGGCACTGCCCCCTCAATTTTCTTTACCGTTACAAAAGTCTGGCTGAGGGCCTGGCCGCCGCTGACGGGGTCGGTGAAGGTGAGGTGCAGGTCCGAGTCACTGGCGCCGATGCCATAGGCAACCGTCAGCCCCTTGGAGAGATGCCCGTAACCCGGGGTCAGGTAAACGCAATCGGGGCGGATGGCCTGCGTAACTTCCAGCTTGATATGGATCTTGCCGGCCGTGCTGGCAACTTCCACCAGATCGTTATCGGCCAGCCCCATGCCTTTCGCGGTGGCTGCATTCATCCACAGGCGGGGCTCATCCGAATACTTGTGCAGAAGCTGGTTGTTCTGGCTGGCGAACTGGGTGGACTGGGCCACCTTGCCAGTCAGCAGGTAGAACTGGCCTGCGGCGGGCGCAGGCGGCTCCTCCCACTGGGGGACGGCGGGGAACCCACCCTTATCGAGAGTGGACGAGAACAGCTCAATTTTGGTGCTGGGGGTATTCCAGCTGGGTTCAGCAAAATCGGCACCTTCGCCGGGCAGGTCCACATACCCCGTCTGGCGCACCTGGTCGAGCGAGACCCCCAGCGGAGCAAGCTGCTGCTTCAGGTAATCCTCTTCGTCGTTATATTGGAAGAAGTCGCCCAGCCCAAGGCGTGTGCCAAGTTCCTTGTAGATCCACAGGGCGGATTTTCCCTGTCCCTGGGGTTCGATGACCGGCTGACGCAGGAAGGCTTTGTCGCCAACGATGTTGAGCGGGTCGTAGCGCTCAAGGTAGGAGGCTTCGGGCAGGACCACGTCCGAGAACCAGGAGGTATCGTTCATCAGGATATCGACCGTGGCGATAAAGTCCATCTTGGAGAAGGCTGCCAGTGTCCGGCCGCGGTCGGGCAGGGACATGGCAGGGTTCTGGCGGGCGATGAACCAGCCATGAGCCTGGTAGGGGATGCCGTTGAGTGCAGCCTCGCGCAACTCCTGGAAGACCCCGATCTTGAGCGGAACGAACGGGTATTTCCAGGGTACGCCGTCGAGACGCTGGGCGGAAACGCGCGGGTAAGCCGGCTGCGGAGGAGCGCCCAGCACCCCGCTCTCCTCGCCGGATTCCGGGAACATTGCCACGCCCCAGTTCCCCGCCAGGGCGTTGAGGATGGCTATGGCGCGCTCGGTCTGGAAGGAGTTGACAAAATTGGATGTGCGCCAGCCGTTATGCGCCAGCACATAAGGTGCGGCGGCGGCAAATTCCCGGGCAATGCGCCGGATGGTATCGGCGGGGATCTCCGTAATGGTCGCCGCCCATTCGGGGGTATATTGGGTCACCGCGCCAGCAAGTTGATCGAACCCGGAGGTCTGGTTTAATACGGTGGCACGGTTATACAGGCTTTCCGTGATGATCACATTGATCATTGCCAGGTGGAAGGCCAGGTCGGTGCCGGGGCGGATGGGCAGCCACTCGGTGGATTTTCCGGCCGTTTTGGTAAAGCGCGGGTCGAGCGTGACCACTTTGACGCCGCGGTCGATAGCCTGGCTGAGGGCGGAAGTCTCGGAGGTGGAAATGGCCTCCATCAGGTTCCGTCCCGTCAGGAGGATATACTTCAGGTCGTCGTATTTGCGGTCGGGTTCTTCCATGCCGTAGGTGGTGAGATTGGAAACGATCATGGCGTTGAAGCACAGGCTGCGCTGCGTGCCATAGTTGGGCGAACCATAGGCATTGAGCAGGTTCTCGAACTGGACCTGGCTGAGGTTGTGGGTCGATGAAAAGATCATGGCCTCGGGGCCGTATTTCTGCTTGATATCCAGCATGTTCTGAGCCACCAGGTCAAGCGCTTCCTCCCAGGAGGCCTTGCGGAACAAGCCCTGGCCGCGCTCCCCGACCCGGATGAGAGGGGTCAGCACCCGGTCGGGATCGTAGGTGTTCATCAGGCCCGATTGGCCGCGCGGGCACAGTTTGCCATTGGAATGGGGATGGTCGGGATTGCCTTCCAGCTTGACCACACGCCCGGCTTCGACCTTTGCGAGCAGGCCGCAGCGCCAAACGCACATTTCACACATGCTGGGGATGTAGCCGCTATCGGACGCATCCAGAAGCCCGTTGGTGCGGGCCGCCTGGGCTACCCAGGGCGGGAGAAACCCCCCGATGACCAATGCGCCAACGGCTGCGCCGCTAACTTTTAGGAAATCGCGGCGCGATAAAGTGTTTGACATGATATTCTCCATTACCGGTGTGACAAATCAAAGATGGCTGGAATTGAGTTTCAATCATCCATCTGGATTGCGATTACTCAGCCTCGTCCTCATCGTTGTACTTGCGCTTTAACCCCACCCGATCAATCAGGTAGAACAGCAGGAGTGAAAGGAGTGCAAAGGCAAGCACGGTAAGGTAGGGATTAATATTCCATAAGTCGGGTAACACAACACTTCCATAGTTGGCAAGTTTGGATATCTGAGGGAAAACTTGCTGGTAAGTCAGGCCGAAAATCACTGCACCTGTCAGGAAACCAAGCAAACCAGGGACGATGTAATCTAATTTTCCTTCGCCGGACCCGGCGACACAGGTACCTGGTCAGTACCCCACCAGGGACATGCCGACCCCGAAAATCAGCCCGCCGACCAGGTTCCCCACGACATAGGTGGCGGGAGCTGTCGGGAAGGTGATCAGCCTCAGCCCGCGCAAAGCGAAGAGCCCGATCATTGCCACTGCCAGAGCCGTCATGATGAACTTCATGACCATCATGTCCTTAAAGCGGAACTGGTTGGCGATCCTGTGGTACTTGGTCAGGCCGGCTTTATTCAAGGAGAAACCAAAACCCACCCCGAGGATTACTGCGATTACTGAATTCATATCAAGCCTCCTGGTTTAGTAGCGTTTACGGTATACGATCAGGGCAGTGATGATGCCAGAGGCGAACATCGCAGCCATGAAAAGGAAGGCGGCTGGAACAAGAAGACTGCCTCCCGAGATGAGCAGACCACTGGTGCAGCCCCCGGCGATCCCGGCGCCATATTCCAACACAATCGCTCCCAGAAAACCCAAAACCCAGCGTTTCCAGGTTTGCGGTCCAAAGACGCGCTTCCATTGAGCGTCGCTGTTAGCGGAGTCCTTTTTCCCCCATTTCAGGGTCCTGCTGGTGGCAGCCCCAAGCATGCCTCCAAAGAACACCCCGACCAGGAGCATGACGCCCCACGTGATTCCCGGCGGCATGATAAAGTTGAAATACAGGTTGTCGAATGCCCTGGGGGCAATTACTTTGCCGATCAACCCAGCCAGGTTTTCAAACGCGCCGGAAGCACCCAGCAGGGTATTGACAAGCACTACCGCCAGGATGACAACAATGCCAAGCAGGATTCCGGCGACATAGGGCGACCAGGTATCCTTGCGAAATTGCTTGGTGAGCCAGTTCATATTTTCTCCTTTACGATAAATCGATGTGAAAAAAATAAGGACTTGAGTTATTCCTGCAGGTCATCGGAAGATTGTTCCTCGTCCGCTGGTTCGTCTTCCATGCCCGAATCCACTGGTTGAGGCTCGACCGACTCGACGTGGGTGAGGCTGTCGATGGAAGCAAGCAATTCAGCTGCGGCCTGGGGCTTATCCAGAATGGATTTAAGGGTCAGAACGCGAGGCAGGCTTTAGTTTGGAGATGGCTGGCAGCAGTTCGACCACGTCCGCTGGATATTTTTCCGTAACGGGGATCTTCTTCGGGTCCTCGAAGGAGACATTGATCAGACCCTCGCGTTTGACCACGAAGAAGCCGCCGCCGACCACCAGCACCACCAGGATGACGATCAGGATGATGTTCCCCACATTGGGCGGGTTAATCCCCAGCGCATCAGCGTCATATCTCTGCGAGTAATCAACCATATCAGCTGCAGGGACGGCGGCTGCAGGCACAGGGGTTGAGACAGCCTGGGTGACGGGGGGAACTGCGGTTGAGTCAGGTGGGATGGTTGGTGAAGTCCCGCTGCCTCCGGTGCCCAACTGCACACCCAACGTGGTGGCATAGATCTGGGCCTTTGCCAGGGTGTCTGTGGGATGGCAGCTCTGGCAGCTTGCATTGATATCCGACAACGGGTCCACCATGCCGGTATGGGCGGCAACCTTGTCCGTGGACTGGTTGTTGCCGGCGTGGCACAGGTAGCAAAAATCGCCGAAGGCGTGCTCGGTGTGCCAGGCGGTGCCGTCGTTGTTGACCGGGTCCTGCGCCTGGGTTTCGTGGCAGTTCTTGCAGGAAGAAGCCTGGGACCCGCATTGGGCCGCGGCCGGGGTGGCGGTCAGAAGGAAAAAGCTGCCCGTGACCAGCAAAACTCCGATCGCTACAATAATTATCGTGATCCTTTTTCGATTCATGGCTGCCTCGTTCGGAACTGGAATTGAAATATCAACTATTATTAATTGGAGGGACTACGCCGGGATGAATTCATCCATGAGATCGGCGTGATGCTGGATTCGATCGCGCAGAAGGCTGCGTAAGATATCCAGGGCATCGATAATGCGGTGGTCGGTAAGCTCATACTGGACGGAAGCTCCCTGGCGGGTGGCTTTGACCAGTCCGCCTTCCCGCAGAACCTTCAGGTGGCGTGAAACGGTGGGCTGGGGGACGTTCAGTTCCTGGGTCAATTCAGAGACATTGCGCGGCTGGTCTGAAAGGGCGTACAGGAGCAGCAGCCGGGTGGAATCCGCCAACGCAGAGCACAAGTCAGCGTGGAGGTGGGTGATTTCCTGGGTTAGGGTTGAAGTTATCATATGACCTTATTCACATAGACGCATATAGAATAATAAGCATGATACTATTGTGAAGAATGGCACATGTAGTGTCCAATGTCACACGCAATTGGACAATTTGTCACAAATAAGTATTGGATTAAAATGGTTTCAGGGTCTGACCGGTCCGCTTTCCCCCACTCCTTGTTTCCCCGCACTAAAGGACCGGGATCCCTTGCGGATGATTGCCGTATAATATCGATGAGATATGTTTATCTGATATCAATCCAGGTTCTTTTTTGTTCCGCTAAATGAAATCAAAGTCGACATGCAGTTGAAACCCTAATTTCAGCAGATCTTCTGGACAGGCGCTACCGTTCAGGATTTTGATCGCGTTTCCCCAGGAGCTATCTAATACCCATGGTTGATAAAAATAAGCCAGCGACCACGAATGCGGATATCAGACACTTCGACCGATGGGCGGCAACTTACGACCGATCGATCGCGCAGCCATTGTTTTTCGGACCAATTCATAAAAAAATGCTGGGCATGCTGACACGTGCCTGGGCGAAGAATCCCCCGGGAAGTATCCTGGATGTGGGCTGCGGAACCGGCCGCCTCCTGCGGGCCGTATCCGTCCGATGGCCGGAGGCGCAGTTATTCGGCGTTGATCCGGCTCCCCGGATGATATCGGAAGCTGCCCGGCTGAATTCAAGCGCCACTTTTAAGCCTGGCATGGCGGAGAATCTCCCTTTTCCAGATCAAAGCATGGACATGGTCTTGACCAGCCTCTCGTTTCATCATTGGGTCGATCACCAGCAGGCGGTTAATGAGATTGCCAGGGTGCTTCGTCCTGGAGGGTTTTTCTGTCTCGCCGATCATGTGTTCCTGGTTACCAAGCTATGGGGTGAGAAAGTGAAGAGTCCCCGGGAGATTCGAGCGCTCATGATGAATGCCGGTCTTACGCTCCGGGCACGCCGGGGGATGGGAATACGATTCGTTCTAATCACCCTGGCTCAGAAGTGATTGTCAAGGTCATGGGCGCATAACTGATCATAAGAGGCGAGAAATTCCAAGAGGAGAATAATTAATTGCAGCTGATTCTAATATCGACTCCTTCTGACCGCCTTCGGCCGGGAATTCCATGTTTATCCAACTCAATTCGATAAAGTATCCGACACGTTGAATCCATCAAATCAACATAATCCGTATGAGATTGTATCTTTCGTCATTTCACCTGGGCAACCAACCACACGCGCTGCTTAACCTGGTCAACGGTGACTTGCGTGCTGCAGTCGTTATAAACGCATGTGACTATCAAAGCGCCGAAGAGCGTTTGATACGCGTGCAGCAGGAAATTAATGCTCTACAAAGCCTGAACTTTATCCCTTTCGAACTTGATTTACGAAATTATTTCAATAATGAACAAAAACAAAGTGAACTCCATGACTTATTAGCTGACTGCGGCTTGGTTTGGGTGAGGGGTGGGAACTCTTTTGTTCTCCGTCGAGCCATGAAATTAAGCAACTTTGACAGAGTGATTTTGGATCTATTGAAGCGCGATGCAATTGCATATGGCGGGTTCAGTGCTGGAATAGTCATGCTTACCCCCTCCCTTTACGGCGTAGATCTCGTAGATGATCCGAGTGTCATCCCGCCAGGTTATGACCCAGCCGTCATATGGGAAGGTTTGGGGGTCGTTCCATACGCGCTTGCTCCCCATTACAAATCTGATCATCCCGAATCCCCTGCCACGGATAATCTGGTTCAATATTATTTAGACAACCACATCCCTTTTAAAACCCTGCGCGATGGAGAAGTGATCTTGATCAATGGGAAGCAGGAAGAGATTATTACCTGATTCAGGCTGGCGCAAACTTTTTAGACCAGTGTTCCCGTGTGTAAAAAGGCAGGTCACCCATAGTAATACTTCATCGTATGGTCGGGCTACCCTGTTCTGGATATACCGGGACCGGTTCTACTGGAACGCATTGCGGCCGGGAATGCCGCCCTTTCGCTGGGAGCAGCGTACATTCCCGAGGCAATCCTCAAGGAATAGATCGCATTCTTCCAGCCGCCGGGACCCGATGAACTCTACAGGAGATAACATGACGAAAATTCGAATCTGTTTGGCAGGTGCAACCGGCTGGGCGGGCTCCGCCCTTGCGCGGGGAATTTTTGAAGCTCCCGACATGGAACTTGTCAGCGCCGTATCCCGCAGCCGCGCCGGGCAGGTCCTTGGGGAGGCACTCGGTGTTAAAGGGCTCTTAACGCCCGTTTTTGCAACCGCGGCGGAGGCACTTAAATCCAGGCCGGATGTATTTGTGGAGTTCACCAAGCCCGACGTGGCAAAATCTAATATTTTATCTGCCCTCAGCAGTGGCGCTCATGTCGTGGTCGGAACCTCGGATTTGAGTGAGGACGATTACCACGAGATCGATGTCGCTGCCCGGGATGCTGAGCGCGGCGTCCTGGCTGCCGGAAATTTCGCCCTGACCGCAGTGCTGCTGGAAAAGTTTTCGGAGATCGCAGCCAGGTACATCCCCCACTGGGAGATCATCGACTACGCCCATGCAGATAAAAAGGATGCCCCCAGCGGAACAGCGCGCGAACTGGCAAACCGTCTTGCGAAGATCCGGGAGTCTCAGCTAGATGTTTCGCTGAATGCCATGGACGGTCCCAGGGAGAGCCGGGGTGTCCGCCTGGAGGGTTCCCAGGTCCACTCCGTGCGGCTGCCGGGCTACGTCATTTCAGTGGATGCAATCTTTGGAATGCCGGACCAGAAATTGATCCTTCGTCACGAATCAGGCTCGAGCGCGGAGCCGTATGTGGGCGGGGCGCTCCTGGCAATTAGAAAAGTCGCCACCCTGGTGGGAGTCCAGCGCGGCCTGGATACCGTGATGGAATTCTAAGAAAATCGACTGGTGAAAACCCAGGTTGCCCCTCTGTTCCAACTTTGTGCCATCTGGTTAGCCACGGAAATATATGTCAGACGAGTTACCCGTAATGACCGCACAGGATGTGATCGCAATCCTGCAGCTGCTCAACCAGAACGATATTAACGTGGTCGTCGACGGCGGCTGGGGAGTGGATGCATTGCTTGGAAAACAAACCCGCCAACATGCAGACCTGGATGTGGCAGTGGAGCACAAGGACGTGCCAAAAATCCGCGCCCTGCTGGGAGCGAAAGGCTGGCACGAAGTCCCGTGGGGAGACACATGGGAATGCAACTTTGTCCTGGGCGACGACCATGGGCATTTATTCGACATCCATTCCTGTACGTTCGATGAAGCCGGAAACAACGTTTTTGGGGTCAAATACCCCTTTGATTCGTTACAGGGATCGGGTTCGATCGACGGATTCCCGGTCAAATGCATCACCCCGGATTGGATGGTGAAATTCCATACGGGGTATAAACTGGACGAGGATGATTATCACGACGTCAGGCTGCTGTGCAAACGGTTTGGCCTTGAGATACCCGCGGAATATGAGGCTTTTAAGATAAATGACAGGCAACCATGATCAAGAAATTCTTGATCCCCGCTTCATAAAGTCAATTCTTAATAGATTATTTTTTCCGATCGATAGGAGAGTGGTGTATGGCATCGACCTTTTTGTTGTACGGATCCACCGGATATGTTGGACAGGTGACTGCCCGCCTGGCACTGGAATACGGCCTCCGTCCGATCCTTGCCGGTCGTAATGCCGCCGCCCTCGAACACCAGGCTGCTGAGCTGGGCGTCGAATACCGTGTTTCCAGCCTGGAAGATGCCATTGGTCTCGACCGTGCGCTCAAAGACGTACCCGTGGTACTCCACTGCGCCGGCCCTTATTTGCATACCTCCAAACCGATGGTGGAAGCCTGTCTGCGCAATAGGGTCCATTACCTGGACCTGACCGGGGAGATCCCGGTATATGCAGCCCTCGCCGCCCGGGACAAGGAAGCCCGCCAGCGCGGGGTGATGCTCCTCCCGGGAGTGGGTTTCGATGTGGTGCCCACCGATTGTCTGGCAGTCCACCTCAAGCAGCGCTTGCCGACCGCCACCCACCTGGCACTTGCTTATCAGAATGAAGGCCCGGCGGGGCTTCCACCGGGAACCCAGCGGACAGCCATTGAATTGATCCCCTACGGCGATTTTGTGCGGCGAGATGGGAAATTGGAAACCCCCGACCGGGTCCAAAAAACACGCAGCATCGATTTTGGAAAAGGCCCTGTGAACGCAGCGCGCCTCACCTGGGGCGACGTCTTCACCGCCTGGTACAGCACAGGCATACCCAATATCGAAGTCTATGCCGTGCTGCCTCAATCGGCGCGCCGGCTGCTGGCTGCATTTTCAAACCTGCGTCCCATATTAAAACTTGCCTTCATGCGCAGGCTGCTGAAACTATTTGTGCAGCCGGGTCCTTCGGTCGAAAAGCGCCAGTATACCATTACCCATGTGTGGGGTGAAGTAACGGACGACCAGGGTCGCCGAGCGGCAGGGAGACTGCACGGACCCGAAGCCGGGGTGATTTGGACAACGCGGGCAGCCCTGGCGGCGGTCAAAAAGGTTTTGGCAGGTGACGCCCCAGTCGGATATCAGACACCTGCCAAGGCATACGGTCCCGATTTCGTGCTGGAGTGCGAAGGCGTCACACGCGAAGACATAGAATAAGAGGTTCGAAAATAAAACCAAACACATGGCAATCCAGTTAAAGAGGAGAATCGAACATGGTTTATTCAACAGGCACAGGCAGGGATGAATTAAAAAGGGATCTTATTCTGGGCATTTTACAATTGGTGCTTGCCATTTTATTTTGCCTGATATTCATTATTTTTCTGACCTCTTTTGGAGGGGAATTTCTCATTGTTGTCAAAGGGTTATGGATACTCCCTGTTTTCCTTGTCTTGTTGGTTGGCGGGGCGATCGTTTCAACGATCCTCTCTGCAAGGAGCCTGCGGGCAGGAAAAAGGATAGGCATACTGGACGAAGGGCTGCACAACCCTGTAACCAGGACCGTTTTTTTAATTTTTTGGTCAATATGGAACCTTGCCACAATTGTCCCGATCCTGCTGGTAGGTAAAGTATTGGCCCTGGGGGCGCTGGGTTCGGTCCCACTTTTCCTGATCGTAATCCTGACTCTTCCATTTATCGGGTATGCCGTCTTGTTCGCGGCAGGAAGCGTTGCTACCCTGCTGGGTCTATTGCGTCAGCGCCCAAATACCCGCCTGATGAGAGGAGTTGACCTCACCGGGTTTGCATTCCTTTTCGCATTTGTCGCTTTCGGCATTCTGGCTGCATTCTGGAATCCTCAATGGACGGCAGGAGTCCAGCACAGTGTTTTGTTCGCCTCCGGGGAAGAGCCTGGCCGCGGGTATCGGATCCCTGCCATGATCGTATTACCGAAAGATGTGGTACTGGCCTTTGCCGAGTCCCGCATCGACCCAATGAGCGACCTGCTGGATATCAACATCGTGATGAAGCGCAGCCTGGACGGAGGAAGAACCTGGAGCCCCCTGCAAACGGTTGAAGATATCGGACAGCATACGGTCAGTAGCCCCGCTCCGGTCTACGATCGCGACACCCAGACGGTCTGGCTGCCCTTCTGCGTGGATTACTCAACCCTGTATCTCACCGAAAGTACGGACCTCGGCGAGACCTGGTCCGAACCACGCGACATGTCCCAAGAATTGGGGTTGCCCCAAAACTCATATTGCCACAACGGTCCCGGGAATGGAATCCAGATGTCCACAGGCAGGTTGATCATTCCCACCACCCAGGGAAAATCCCGGGTTCTCTTCAGTGACGATCATGGGCTCACCTGGAGACTCGGTCAGCCCATCGGGAAAGGCAGTGAACCACAGGTTTTTGAAAGGACTGACGGTTCCTTGTGTGCAAACCTCCGTTCAGGCAGGGAAATAGACCGGATCATGGCCTGCAGCCCTGACGGTGGCGCCACCTGGGAGCCGTGGTACTACGCAGCAGGGTTGCCGGATGCCGATACCCAGGCATCCATCCTGCGCTTCACCACTGCACAGGACTATTCACGTGACCGCCTTTTATTCTCCAATCCCGGCGTTCCCTATCGCGGTTATTTCACGATTCGCATGAGCTACGATGAGGGAAGAACATGGCCTGTCTCGAAGCTGGTCTATCAGGGAGCAGCAGGTTACTCCGATCTCGCTGTCCTATCGGATCACACCATCCTGGCAACGTTTGAAACGGGCAGGTACGACCTGCGCGAATCGATCACCCTGGTCAGGGTAAGCCTGGATTGGCTGACGGATGGAGCGGATCAACTGGTCCCAACCCAATCCCCATAATTAAGTCTCCCAAGTCCTCCGATGCGGCCAATGGGGGATTTTCTCTCAAGTTTCCGTTCGGCTGTCAGAATCAAAACCCCGCGGAAAAGCGAACTATCGCGGGGCTGTATTTCCTACCTTGAAACACAATGATTTAATTCATTGGATCGACTTCCTACCTGGCGACCTTGAGGGTGAAGCTGAAGGTGCTGCCTTTGCCTTCCCCTGCGCTCTCGGCTTGGATGCTCCCGCCGTGCGCCTCCACCAGGTGGCGGGCGATGGTCAGCCCGATGCCCGAACCTCCGCCTGCCTGGCGCGAACGGGATTTATCCACCCGGTAGAAACGGGTGAAGAGATGGGGGATTTGGTCGCCGGGGATACCGATCCCGGTATCAGCCACGGAAAATAAAACTTCAGCCTCGATTCGCCTGGCGAGAAGGGTCACCTTCCCACCGGCGGGGGTATATTGCATGGCATTGCCCACCAGGTTGGTAAGAACCTGGGTAATGCGGTCCCGGTCTGCGAGCACGGGCGGGAGATCCGGCTGAATATCAGAATTGAGCTCGATATTTTTCACCCGGGATTGGGAAGCAAACTGGTTTAACGTGGCTTGTACAAGCGATGAAACTTCCACGGGCTGGATGTCAAGCGGGTAAGCGCCGGCTTCAACCCGGCTCAATTCCTGCAGGTCGTCCACCAGGCGGGCGAGCCGGTCGGCTTCGGTATGGATTTGTTGATACGTCTCGGGCGCAGCAGGCAGCACTCCGTCCAGCAGGCCTTCCATGGAACCCTTGATGGCGGTCAGCGGGGTGCGCAGTTCGTGGCTCACATCCCCGATCAACTGGCGGCGCATAGCCTCCACCTGTTCGAGTTTTTCGGCCATCTGGTTGAAGGAGTGGGCAAGCTGCCCAAGCTCATCGGACCCGGCGGCGGGGACGCGTTCCCCGTAATGACCGGCGGCGACGCGCCCGCTGGCGGCTGTCAGAACCCGCACGGAGGCCACCACGCCGCGGCTGAGCAGCAGGCTGACGAAGATTGCCGCTGCACCGGCTGCCAGGAGGGCCAGGAGCAGGGCCTGGTTAAAGCTGGCCTGGAAACTGGCAAACAAGGGAGACATCATGCCCGTGCCGGCACCGGGTCCATTCCCTCCCATCATGACTGGCCCGTTGCCTGCCCCCTGCCCCATGTGGGCATTAAAGGCTGCCGGTACCGTAAAGTGGGTGGCAAATCCGAGCACCGCGGCGCCCACCAGGATGACTGCCAGGTAGGAAAGGAACAGTTTTACGCCCAAATGGCGGCGGAAGATATCGATCATAATGTTTCATCCTCGAAGCGGTAGCCCACGCCGCGCACGGTGGCAACAATATTATCTGAGCCCAGTTTTCGGCGGACATGACCAAGATGCACATCCACAACGCGCATTTCGCCATAATATGTCCCACCCCAGACCGTCTCGAGCAGCTGCTCACGGGTAAGCACACGCCCGCGGTTTTCCGCCAGGGCTTTCAGCAAATCGAATTCGACGGCGGTCAGTTCGATGGGAATCCCATCCAACGTGACCCGGCGCGCCCCCAGGTCGATGCGCACGTGGCGGAAAGCCAACACCCCGTCCGCTGATCCTGCTCCCGATCCCAGGCGGCGCAGGGCTGCTTTTATGCGTGCCACTAACTCACGCGGGCTGAAGGGCTTGGTGACATAGTCGTCCGCCCCCACCGACAGGCCCACGATCCGGTCGGTCTCTTCGGTCTTGGCCGTTAGCAGGATCACGTACACGTTTGACTCGCGGCGCAGTTCGGAGAGCACCTCGAAGCCGTCCTTGCCGGGCAGCATGAGGTCGAGTACGATCACATCCGGTCTGAAGGAGCGGGCAGCTTTCAAGCCTGCATTCCCATCCGCGGCAGTAAAAACCTCGAAGCCTTCGGGTTTGAGGTAGGCCGTGACCAGGTTGACAATGGACGGTTCGTCGTCTATGACCAGGATCTTTGCCATGCGGGTATTGTAACGTAAAAGAGGGACAGGGTTAGCGCCCGTCCCTCGAAGACAATGGTCTAGTAATCCTGGGTGGCGATGAACGTCCCATGCCAGGTGTGCAGGAAAACCTGGCTGTTGTAACCGTTGACGCTCAACATGCCGACGATATTGCCGCCTCGCAGGATGTCGATGGTGTAATAGCCGTAAAAGGGATCGGCGTCAGAGGCGGTCTGCGTGCCGGGCAAGGCTGTGTCCAGGTACTGCTGGGCAGCCTGCAGCGCTTGCGAAGAAGAGACCGGCATGGTTGCGCTGACTGCGGAGGGTGTGGCGCTGGAGCCGTAACTGCCCAGCGTGCCATTGCCGCCCATCATTCCATAACCTCCAGCCATCATTCCAGTGTGATTAATGGCGCCATATTTAAGGTTCCACATCATGTTCGGACCCGGTTCGGGGGTGACTGCGAGGGTGGACGGGTTCACCAGCAACTCGAAGGCGCCTATAGCTGTGCTCTGCTCGACGACGCGCACATAGGCGTTGTTGTCGAAGACCATCACCTCGGCAATCTTGAGGTCGGGGTTATTCAACGAGGTGAGATAGGTGGTGGCAGCCTGGAAAGCCTGCGCGACCGTGAGAGGCGTGGTCGATGGATTCGTGGAACCATAATTATTCATCATTCCTGGACCGGTGCCATAGCCGAGGCCACCACCTCGATTCATCATCCCTGGACCGGTTACAGAACCATTGCCGCCAAACCCATTCATCATCCCGCGACCTTTTCCCAGCTGAGGGTAGTTACCGCTGTTCGAGCTCCGAACCACGGTTTGAGGTCCAGCGAAAGCAAAGGTTGTGCGATGACCGATCCAGGCGCCAGCGAAAACCAGCCCAGTTGCGACCAATAAAACAACGATAACCATCAAAGTAATCCTGAATGCTTTACCCATTGTGTGTTTCTCCTTTTGTTTGGTTTCAACTTGAATTCTTATCGATTATGACCGGAGTATAGGTGCGGAAGGTAAATGGAGAGTGAAGCCTTCATGAAGATTGTGTAAAGATTGCGAAGACCCAGATTAAATGCATCGCACCCATTTTCCAAGTGGAAAATGGGTGCGATGTTCCGGTTGAATTTCGGGCTACTTTCCAGCGCGAATTTTAGGTCCGCTCAGGGGAGCGCCAAAGAGCGGGGCAAAGACACAGAAGTCGAACAGGCCAGCGACAAGCGGAACCAGGCCGACGACTGCCACGATGATGCCGCCCGTGCCATGGATGACGAACAATCCAAGGACGACCAGGATGATACCCGCCACGATACGGGTAATGCGGCCAGCGGGGGAAGCCATGAATTTCACAAAGGGGTTCATATTAAATCTCCTATCAGGTTTGTATTGGTTTGTACCCCCAGTATAGGAGCTTTCGGTGAGCGTGTCTGTGATAAAGTCACACAGCCGAATGGGCTGTCAGCGCCTCCCGGTCCAGGATCGTGATGCTGCCGCGCGAAACCTTGAGCAGTCCCCGGGCGGAAAAATCCTCCAGGATACGGCTGACGACCTCCCGCGAACTGCCCAGCTCAGAAGCGATCTCCTGGTGGGTCACGGGAAGGATGTCGGAGGTCCGGCTGCGTTCAAGGACTAGAGCTGCGATGCGCACGTCCAGGCGACGGAAGGCAACCTCTTCGACAATCGCCATGACCGAGGCGAGGCGCTGGGAAAGCAGCTCGAAGACGAACTCACGCCACAGGTCGTAGCGGCGGACCCAATCGCGGAAGGTATCGGCAGGGACCATGACCGCCTCAGCTTCCTGTTCCACTGTTGCCACAGCAGGGAAACTTTTCCGGCTGAGGATGGCGTTGGCAGTGAGGATGCAGGATTGACCATTGCCAAAACGGTAGAGGGTGATCTCCCGCCCGGTCTCGCCAATCTTATAAACGCGGACAACGCCCGAGATGAGCAGGGCGATGGCATCGACATGGTCGCCTTCGATGAAAACGTCGTGACCGATTGGGATGCGCGCGAAGAAGGCGGCGTCCTGGAACTCGCGCAGCAAGCGCGGGTCGGCGTGCTTGAAGATGGGCATTACCCGGGCGATCCGTTGGAATTGTTCCGGATTGAGCATGTGTTCTTCCCTTCACTCGTTAGCGGATTAATCATACCCTGAGCCGGACGATGATACAAGCAAATAATCTGGTTTTGGAGAAGAGTTGAGCGAGGATTTTAGATTTTAGAATTCAGATCGAGGATTAACTTATAATATATACAGGATACCCGCCGCATTTCAAAAAAACATCTACCTGGCATTGGCGGTAGTAGTGTCAGCGCTATCGCTTTGGAGCTCCCTCAAGAACATAGAAAAAGACGAGTCCATATATTACATTGATTTTTGGAGAATAAAATGAACTTTCTCAGGCAGCACTGGTTCGATCTCGGGATTGCATTTGCATTTAGTGCGGGTATTTTTCTGGTTTTCCATCCTTTAAGTCCAATATCATTCCTGCTCTGGATAAGCCTGATTTCCTTATTCCTGCACCAATTCGAAGAATATCGTTACCCGGGGTATTTTCCCGGGATGATGAATAAGGTCATGTTTGCAAGTCAGCAGCCCGACCGGTATCCACTTAACACCAACACGGCGCTTATCGTCAACTTGTTGGTGGGGTGGCTGTTTTATCTCCTGGCGGCGGTGTTCGGCGAAAAGGCGCCCTGACTGGCGATCGCGACCATCCTGGTCTCCAGTGGAAATTTTATTGCACATACATTTTTATTTAACATTAAAGGAAAAAGCCGCTACAACCCTGGCATGTTGACCGCCGATATCCTTTTCCTGCCCATTTCGATTATTTTCTTCTATCTCATCATAGCAGGACATCTTGCTGCACCATTAGATTGGGGAGCTGGGATCGTCCTGGGTATCGCACTCAACTACCTGGGAATCCTCAAGATGATCGATTTGCTCAAGCGGGAAAACAGCATATTCGTCTTTCCAAAAAGATTTATGCCGCCTCAATCGAACAAGAAAGGTAATTGAATAAAGGTTAGAAAGCGCCCAGGTGGCACAGCAAACACGATAATCCTGGGAGCGGTTAAAAAACGGAGCGAAGAAGCAGAATTTGACAGTCGCACTTCAATCATCAATGATCGAGGTGCCCTGCAAAACCAGTTTGCACAACCTGCACTGGCTTGATAAACGGGAACACAAAACAGGGTGAAAACGTCTTAATTGAAAGCAGAAGCCAACCGTCCACTTCCCCAGGCTGTTGGTTGGTTTGAAAAATGGGTGCAGCAAGTGAGTAAAAAGGAGGAGATGAATGAAATCCAAGTTGAAATATTTCATCCCGGCAGCCATCCTTGTGGTGGTATTTGCATCCCTCGCCCTTGCCGGGTGCGGGACGAACCAGGTTGCCGCGAACCCGAGTATGGCGGCGATTAACACCCTGCGCAAGCAGTTGGAACTGCCCAGGTCCCCCCTGAAATTTATCGAATTTACCACCGATGGGAATTCCCCCACTGTCATCCAGGTGGCCGTCTATCAGGATGCGGATGGACGAAGGTATTCTGTAGACCCGGTCACCAATCAAGTCATCGAAATGGATGCACGAGCATTATTGACCAAGATTTCTCCGCTTGCCTCGGTTTTTTCGGAAGAGCGGGTAAGGGCAAAGGCACAGAGGCTTATGGCTGCAGCCATCCCCGGGTTCAAGGAACTGCAATCCAGCCTGGTTTACGAAGAAGGAAGCAAGATCGATAATTACTTTTTTAACTGGTACGGTGAAATGGCAGCAGGCATGACCAATCGTCCATATGCCCAAATTGCCATCCACAGGACCGGCCTGGTGTTTGGATACTACAACAGCCTGACGCTGGACAAATGAAGCCCTTTTTTGAATTTAGCCAGAATCTTTTGATTAATCACGCCTTCAGAAGGTACCCAATGCGGTTACCAACTCTCGTGCTGCTGATGTTAACGATCATCATCGCGGTGAGCTGTTCCAACGGCAGCCAAGTGATCGGAACTCTCTCCGGACACGTAGATATAGGTCCATTGCTGCCTGTTCAAAGAGTGGGGGAACCCCAGCCAACACCCTCTCCAGCGATGTATGCTGCGTGGCAAATTGTCGCACTGACACCTGATGGAAAAAGGGAAATAATGCGAGCCGTAATCGATTCCAGCGGGTATTACCAGATCAGCCTACCTCCTGGAAAATACCTCGTTACGGCCAAACCGGTGAACGGCGGCGGATTGGGAATGCAGCAATTACAACCAGTGGAGATTTTTAAGGGGGAAACAACCCCTCTGGATATTTCAATCGATACCGGCATCCGATAAAAATAATGACCCAAATCCCACTTAATTAACGATCGCGGGTGGATTTGAGTTATTTGGAAATGTAATGGTCGGGTGCCCCGGATAATTAATGATGCGGACCAAGGGGGTTCAGAAGGATTTATTAATCAACACTGGGGGTCATGGAGTTACTGATTGCCTTGCTTCATTACAAGTAATTTGTCCTATAATATTAATACTCATATATATTAAGGACCAATTTTTAAGTCTGGGATTTGTCTGCCGACCAGATGTTGGGTTACGTGTCGCTTTCAACCATTCCAAGGAGGAAAATATGCCAAAAATTCAAGCGAACGGAATTAATATTCATTATGAAATTCACGGCAGTGGGGATCCAGTGGTCCTCATCGGTGGATTGGGCGCAGACACCTTCCTTTGGTTTCGTCAAACACCGGAATTGTCCAAGAATTTTCAAGTGATCGTGTTTGACAACCGCGGGGCAGGGGAATCAGACAAGCCCGAAGAAGCCTACAGCATAAAAATGTTTGCCGATGACACAGCCGGGATGCTGAAGGCACTTGGAATTCCGCGCGCCCACGTCATCGGCGCATCGCTGGGCGGGTTGATCGCGGAGGAATTCGCGCTGACATATCCGCAGATGACCAACCGCCTTGTACTTGCCTCCACTGGTTTTGGAGGTCCGCACATGGCCAAGCCATCCCTGTTTGCGCTCGTTCCGATGCTGCTGACCATGCGGCGCAGCGGGGACCCGGCACTGGATATTCGCCGCTCATTCGAGCTGTTCACCAGCCCGGACTGGTGCGCACAAAATGGTGACCTGGTGACGCAGTATGTGGATTGGCGCGTGGCACATCCTCAGCCGACAGAAGCATACAAGCGGCAAAATGCAGCGGTGAAAATCTATGATTGCGAAAACCGCGTGGGGCAGATCAAAGCACCGGTCCTGATCATTCACGGCGCCAACGATCGCGTAGTTCCAGTCAAGAACGCACACCTGCTTAAAAGCAAATTGCCACAGGCGCAGTTTGTCATTATCCCCGGAGCCGGTCACGCGGCCCCGATCCAGTGCGCAGAAAAGTTCAACGAAACGGTCACTCAATTCTTCAAAGGGTGACGAAGGCAGGAAATGCCAGAGAGTGAAACTACAGTAGGTATTGTTTCGGCGGGTGTATACCTGCCGCAAACCTTCATAACAGCCGCTGATATTGCGCACCTGTCCGGGATTCCAGAAGATGTGCTCGCCAATAAAATGGGAATAAGGCGCAAGCCGGTCCCGGGTCCGAACGATCATACCAACGCGATGGCACTGTGGGCAGCTCAGGACGCATTTGCCCAAACATCCATCCAACCCGCCGATGTTGACCTGGTTTTGTGCACCACCGAAGAATGGAAGGAATACCCCCTTTGGACGGCGGGAATCAAGCTTGCTTACGACCTGGGAGCACGCCGGGCATGGGCGATTGACGTGCAGATGAGATGCGCGACGACGATGGCGACGCTCAAAATGGCAAAGGGGATGATGTTGAGCGATCCCGACCTCAACACGGTGCTCATCGCGGGAGGATACCGAAACAGCGATTTTATTGATTACAGCAATCCGCGTTCGCGCTTTGTGTTCGGATTAAGCGTGGGCGGCGGCGCGCTATTGCTGCAGAAAAATTACGGGCACAATCTCCTGCTCGAATCTGCTGTGATGGTGGACGGATCGTTCTCGCTCGATGTGATCATTCCTGCCGGGGGGACCATGGAGCCCATCACTGCCGAGGCAATTGCTGCCCGTCGAAATAAAATTGACGTGCCGGATCCCGAAGGGATGAAAGAGCGGCTTGACCGACTTTCACTGCAAAATTTCCTGGCAGTGATTGACAAAGCGCTGGAAAAAAGTGGGTTAACCCGCAAAGACATCGGCTATTTAAACATCCTGCACATGAAACCCTCGGCGCATCAATTTGTATTGAACGAGCTGGGACTGCGCGAAGACCAATCCTACTACCTGGGCGATTACGGGCATATCGGTCAGCAAGACCAGGCGCTCTCGATCAAGAAAGGATTGGAGACCGGGCGACTGCGTCCCGGGATGGTGATGGTGATGGTCGCCGCCGGGATCGGATACGCCTGGTCGGCTTCGGTTGTTAAATGGGAATAATCAAAGATCAAAGGAGGAAAAATGTATCTCAATAACTGGCTTCCCCGGCGCGAGATGCTGACGCCGGATAAAGTTGCCCTCATTGATACTCTTCACGACAAACGCCGGATCACCTATCGCGAATGGAATCACACTGTAAATCGCACAGCTAATTTTCTTCGCGAGGGGTTGAAAATAAAAAAAGGCGACCGAGTGGCAATCCTTGCCATGAACTGCGTTGAATACCTAGACCTCTGGTTCGCCTGTGGAAAGATCGGCGCAGTGCTTCAGCTTCTCAACTGGAGGCTCACCCCTCACGAACTGGGCGGGCTGCTCAACGATGCCACCCCAAAAGTGTTTGTGTACAGCAAGGAATTCGCGGCGCAAACCAATGCGGTCCGGGCGGGCGTACCCAGCGTCAAATCCTGGGTTTCATTTGACGAATTACTCCAGCCTGCAGACATTCCCTTTTCTGACCGTGAGCATTACGCTGATAGCGAACCCCCTGAAGAAAACCTCGAATGGAATGATGCCTGGGCCATATGCTACACTGGCGGCACAACTGGTCTTCCCAAAGGAGCCATCTTAACCCACCGCTCCATCACCGCCAATTCAGTCAACACCATAACGGGCTGGGGACTGGGTCCTGATGACATCACCATCCTAAATACCCCCCTGTTTCACACCGGCGGGTTCAACATCTTTACTGCACCGCTGGTGCACATGGGCGGGACATCCATCGTGTGCCGTACGTTCGACGTGGACCAGGTTTTCGATTTAATCCGCGATGAGCACGTGACCTTGCTGGTAGGCGTGCCGACCATGTATGTCATGATGCAGCAGCATCCACGCTGGATGGAAGCCGATCTGACCTCGCTGAAAATTGCCGGGAGCGGCGGAGCCGCCTGCCCGCTGCCCATCGTCGAACGGTTTGCCGAACGCGGCGTGCGGCTGTTCACCGGTTATGGACTGACCGAAGCGGGACCCAACACATTCTGGCTGCCACCTGAAAAGAGGTTGGAAAAACCCGGGTCGGTGGGCTATCCATTGATCCACATCGACGTAAAAATAATCGATGGCAAGGGTGGCGATTGCGGTACGGACGAGGTGGGTGAATTGATCGTGCGCGGCCCGCATGTTTGTGCAGGATACTGGGGCAAACCGGAAGAAACCGCTCACGCCATCATCGAGGGCTGGATGCACACAGGTGACCTGGCACGCCGGGATAGCGACGGTTGTTATTACATCGTCGGCCGCTCCAAAGATATGTACAAGTCGGGTGGTGAAAACGTTTACCCCGCCGAGATCGAAAGCGTGTTATACGCCCAGCCTGCGATCGCCGAAGCAGCTGTGATCGCTGTGCCTGATGAAAAATGGGGGGAAGTCGGGCGAGCGCTGGTCGTTTTAAAACCAGGCGCGAGTCTGAAGGCGGAGGAATTGATCGCATTCTGCCAGGCACGCCTGGCGAAATTCAAGATCCCGAAATCGGTCGTGTTCGTTGAATCCCTGCCCAAGACCGCGGCGTCTAAGATCGACAAACAACTGCTCACGGAAAAGTATGGCCAGGCGTGAGGGTTACATCCTTCATAGCCGGAACCGGGTTATAACAGGTAAAAAACCAAAATTCACAACCTAAAATTTAATTAATGAAATAGCCAAGCTTGTCGAAGCAGTCGACAAGCTTGGCGCGTTTGGGAGCACTCATATGCATTATCCGGGGGATGCAACTTCAAGAAGACAGACCCACTTAATAGGAACGCAAAGCTTCCCAAGTACCTATAACCATCCGCTGTCCATGCTGAGGAGGATCCCATGCTCAAAGGATGCCTGATCGCTTGCCAGCCACAAGTAAGCGTTGGCGACATCCCCTGGTTCACCCAGGCAGCCAAGGGGGGGTGATTTCAAATCCGCATGCAAGTTATCGGGTATTTTAGAGACATTCCGGTCATGATCAAACCGGGTGGTACCGCATTGACCCGGAGGCGTTATATTCCCAGTTCATGCGCCAACACCCTGGTCGTCCCAATACTGCCAGATTTGATTGCCAAGGAATTGTGCTGGCCCTAATTGCCGGACAGGCCCGCCGCCGATGAGGCGTTTATGAACATTCCGCACCCCTGTTTGATCGTGGAATGGGTTACCGCCTGGGTACAATTGAACCCGCCTTCCAGGTTGAGGGAGATTAGCAAATTAAAAGCAGCCTCGTCCACTTGCTTGACCAGTTCCCCGGCCATTAACTTTACGAACCGGGCACCACTGGTTATACCGGCGTTATTGATGAGAACATCAATCCGGCCGTACCGGGCGAGAACGGGATCGACCCAGGTCTGGACTTCTTTCCTGTCAGTCACATCGAACCTGTCTAAACGTGCAGGAGGACCCAGCTCCATGAGCAGCGCTTCGCCTGATGACTGGTTTATGTAACAGAACATTATTCTGGCACTTTCTTCTGCGAAATGCAGGGCAGTGGTCTTGCTGATCCCAGCATCCGGTGAGTAATAAATCCTAATTTAATACATAAACTTTGGGGAATCGAGAGCAGGGAGTCAGGGCCATTAGCGACATCGATGGTTTGTATAAAAAAATCGACCAAATGTCCCTGGAACAAAATCATTGAAATGCAAGAAATCGAAATCCTTCTCACGAAGTGAAGAAGCAGAATGATTTTATAACCTTTAATGGGGGAATTGGACAGCATTCAATCAGGAATATACTCAAAACGCGGGGATTTATTTGCAAATCAATAATGGCGACCATTGGTCATAAATACAAAACCGGACATTTACTAAATATTATCTTGACAAAATAGGTGAAATTTAGTATATTTTATTTACTAACACGTGTTAGTAAACGAGGATGAGTGCCTAATAAACGTGTTACCAGCTTCGACGTCGCCAAAAAGTCGGGCGTTTCCAGGACCACAGTGTCCTTAGTCCTGAACAACATACCCGGGATCAGTATACGCGAGACCACCCGCCAGCGTGTGGTGCAGGTTGCCAAAGAACTAAACTACCATCCCGATTCCAGGGGAAGAAAACTGGCCAGTGGAAAATCGAATACGATCGGATTGGTGCTGCGCCAGAGTCATGAACAGGTTTTTGCAGATGGATTACTTCCCCAAGTGCTATTAGGGATAGAGCAAGCCGCCACCGCTCAAGGTTTCCAGGTGCTCCTAAAGCCTTTGGAACCGGAGGACTGCGATGGCTACCTCCACCTGGTGCAGGAAAACCACGTGGATGGAATCATCCTCTCCGGTCCGCGCCAGTCCGAAGCTGAGATCATAAAACTACACCAAACCGGGCTGCCAGTGATGATCATGGGACAATTGCCCGAAAGCAGGCTCCCATTTGTAGATATCGATGCAGTGGATGGTTCCGCCCGAGCCGTCAAACACCTGATCGAGCACGGCCACCGCAGAATAGCCATGATTACAAATGCAAGCCTGGAATATACCTCCGCCCAACAGCGGCGGGCGGGGTACCTCAAGGCGCTGGCTGAAGCAGGGATCGAGCGGGACGATTCCATGATCATGGAAGGAGCTTACACTCCTGCCAGTGGATACGTAAGCATGGGGAAATTGCTGGCTCACCCCGCTCACCCGACGGCGGTGTTCGTGGCGAGTGACGTGGTATGCCTGGGCGCAATCCGGGCGATCAAACAGGGTGGATTGAGAATCCCAGAGGACATGGCGGTGGTAGGTTTTGATGACATCCCCCTGGCAGATTATTACGACCCTCCTTTAACTACCATCCGGATCCCGGCATACAAGCTGGGCTGGGCAGTTGGGGAACGCCTAATGCAGCTTGTCAGGGGCGAAACTCTGGCACAGGAAGGCCTCCTGCTCGAATCCGAGCTGGTCATCCGCAGGTCAAGCATTTAATCGACAGGCGCCAAATTTATGGCTTTATTTTTCCAAGGAAGTTAACACGTGTTAATTAAAAACAGGATCCGACAGCCAGCGTTTGATATTTCCCCCCCTCGCATTCATGGAAACGGTTCGATCCGTCAAGAAGGAGGTGGTCCAATACCACTGTAAATTGTTGATGTATTCACGAAAAAACATCAGAAAAAACCATATTCTTAGAATATTTTGGAGGATTAGAAAAATGAACACACGCTTTATACGCATCTTCGGTTTGTTAAGCGTAGCAGCCATGATCCTGGCAGCATGTGCACCGGCTGCCACCGCGACTCCTACCACATTGCCTCTGCCGACAACGGCGCCACCCACTTCGATGCCGCCGACCACCGCAGCCCCGACAGCGGGAGCTACCGGGACAGCCGCAGCGCCAGCAATCGACTGCAAGGGAGCCGCCTCGGGAGATACCCTGACCGTGGTTTACCAGTGGTCAGGCACCGAGGAGGAAAGTTTCAATACCATCATCAAGCCGTTCGAGGACGCATGCGGGATCAAGGTCAACGGACAATCCACGCGTGACGCGGCCGTGCTCGACACCATGGTCAAGAGCACCCCGCCAGATGTTCTCTTCTGGCCGGATCTCTCTCCGCTAAAGCTATACACCGCTCAATTACAGCCTTTGGACACGGTCGGTGCCGACACTACCAATTACGCACCTTATTGGATCACGATGGGTACCAGCGGCGGGAAATTGCTTGCCCTGGCGGTCAAAGCGGATGTCAAGTCTATTATCTGGTACAGCCCGGCGCAGTTCAAAGCCCTCGGGTATACCGTGCCGACAACATTCGCCGATTTGCAAACGCTGGTCGAAAAAATGGTAACCGACGGCCAGGTACCGTGGAGCATGGGCTTCAATAACGGCGGCTCAGCAGATGGTTGGGTCGGTTCCGACTTCATCCAGGATTTGCTGCTCGCCACACAAGGACCAGACTACGTGAATGGGATCATTGCCGGTACGACCCCCTACAACGACCCGGGCATTGCAGCGGTATACCAAATCTACCAGAAGTGGGCTTCGGATGCGAAGTACACTGTTGGTGGTGCAAATGGAACAGTCAATACCCCGTTCCTGAATGCCGTTTACGATGTGTTCTCGAACCCACCCAAGGCTTTAATGGTCAGAATTTCGGGCTTTGCTGGTGCCTCCATTCAAACCCAGTTCCCCAACCTGGTCTATGGAACCGACTACGATTTCTTCCAGTTCCCGGGTGTCAAGGGCCTGCAGGGCGGCGCAGACTTCATGTATGCGTTCAGTAACAAGCCTGCTGCTCAAGCCCTGATCGCATACCTGACCAGCGCGTTGGGCGGGCAGAACTGGGCGAAAGCCAACTTCAGCCTGTCACCAAATAAGAATGCGATCGGCAATTACACCGACCCGCAGGAAATCAAGTTCAGCCAGATGCTGGCCAATACCACCGGTTTCACTTTCGATATCGGGGATGCCCTCGGCGCCCCATTCAATACCGCCGAATGGAAGGGAATTGTAGATGTCGTGCAGGGAGCGGATATAACCTCCACGCTTGCAACAATTGCTGCGGCTCAAAAAGCATCCATCAAATAAAATTGACCGCTGTATAATAAATGCTGGGGCATGTCAAAAGCATGCCCCAGCCATATTTTGCAAGCCTGTCCAAGGAGGAATTATGGTCCCAACGATCATGAAGCAAGGCCGCCTGGCCCCATGGTTATACCTGTTCCCCGCCCTTATCCTCATGACAGCCTTTATCGTTTATCCGACGATAGGGACCATTCGCCTCAGCCTGCTGGATGCAACCAGTAATCAATCTGCGGCGAGCACCTGCGTGGCAGGACAATCGTGTTGGGGGATTTTCGAAAATTACCACAATGCCCTGACCAATCCCGACATGCTGATCGCCCTGCGCAACAACGCCCTGTGGCTCCTATTAATGGTACCTGGGACGATCGCAGGGGGACTTTTGTTCGCCCTTCTGGCAGACCGGGTGCGCTACGAAAGCGCGGCGAAGGCGATCATTTTCATGCCGACCGCCATCTCCTTCATCGGCGCCGGGATCATCTGGCGCTTCGTGTACGACATCCAGTCCGGGGGGAGTCCGCAAATTGGTTTGTTGAATGCCATCATCGTTGGGTTGGGGGGTCACCCGGTAACATGGCTGAGCAACCCGGCAATTAATAATTTTAGCCTCATGGTAGTAGGCGTATGGCTGTGGGCCGGCTTCTGCATGACGATTTTGTCGGCAGCGATCAAGAATGTCCAGTCTGAAATCCTGGAAGCGGCACGCGTGGACGGGGCCAACGAATGGCAGGTGTTCTGGCAGATCATGTTCCCTACCATCCTGCCAACCATCGTGGTGGTGACCACCACAATGGCAATCATCATCTTAAAGATCTTCGACGTGGTATTCGTCATGACGGATGGGAATTTCGGCACACAAGTGATCGCCAACCGGATGTTCACCCTGATCGTGACCAACGCAGGACAATCGACAGCAATCGCGGTGATCCTGATCATTTTGACGATCCCGATCATGATCTTCAACATCCGGCGCTTCCGGCAAGAGGAGGCGGCGCGATGAAACCGTTTTCCAGGCTTAACCGTTTTTTTAGCAGGCTGCCGCTGCACCTGGCCTTGATCCTGATGTGCGTTTTGTGGCTGCTCCCCACCCTGGGATTGTTCGTGACCTCCTTCCGATCGCGTGAAGCGGTGCGCACCACGGGCTGGTGGCAGGTATTCCTTCCCCAGCCAAAGGGGGTGGGCCAGCCACAATACAGCCAATACTGCGAATCCTGCCATGGAGCGGACGGAAAAAAACTCTCTGCGGCCGACCTGTCCAGCCCGACCCTGGTCAACCAGTTCCCCAGCGCGGCCAGCCTGTTGAACATGCTCAATACACCGATCAACAACGCTCCTCACCTGGTAAACCCCGCCCTGCCGACAGTCCCCAAAGATGCCCTGAGCGCTCTGACCCCGGTAGTAACCTACCTGCAAGCCCTTTCTAGCCAGGGACAGGCCACCGGTCAATTGACCGTCAGCAACTACCTGGATGCCATCGTAGGGTACAAAGGTTCCAAGGATTACCTCTCAGATTGCAAAGCGGGTACCACCAGCACCACAGCTGTATTCAACTGCAACCTGAGCGATATTGCCAACCCGGCAGGCATGGGCGCGGCGCTGATCAATACCCTGATCGTCACCATTCCCACCACCCTGCTGGTGATCGTCTTCGCCGCGCTCGCTGCTTACGCGTTCGCCTGGTTGGACTTCAAAGGACGGCAGTGGATCTTTGCCCTGTTGATCGGCCTGCAGATCGTGCCCCTGCAAATGTCGCTTGTCCCGATTGCCCAGCTGTACGTCAAGCTCGGCATCCAAAGCTCTTTCCTGGGAATCTGGCTTTTCCATACAGGCTTTGGCTTGCCCTACGCCATATACCTAATCCGAAATTTTATCGGATCCCTGCCGCGTGAAATCTTCGAGTCAGCCCACCTGGACGGCGCCAACCACTGGGCAGCGTTCCGGCGCCTGGCTTTGCCGCTGGCAATGCCTGCCATTGCCAGCCTTGGAATCTTCCAGTTCATCTGGGTGTGGAACGATTTTCTGGTTGCCAAAATCTTCCTCTCAACCCATCCGGTGCTGACCGTGCAGATCACCAACCTCATCGATCCGCGCGGCCAGAACTGGCATATCCTGACCGGCGCAGCTTTCCTATCATTCCTGATCCCGATGATCGTGTTTTTCGTCTTCCAACGCTCCTTCGTGCGCGGGCTTTTAGCTGGATCGGTAAAAGGATAGGAGAATTTGAGTTTCCGCCATGACCGATCCACTCTGGTATAAAAACGCCGTATTTTATGAGGTAAACGTCCGGGCTTTTTTCGACAGCAACGGGGACGGCCAAGGGGACCTGAAAGGCCTGACCCAAAAACTCGATTACCTGCAGTCGCTGGGAGTGGACTGCGTGTGGCTGCAGCCAATCTACCCATCGCCGCTTAAAGACGACGGGTACGATATTTCAGATTACACCAGCATCCACCCCGATTACGGCAGCCTGGATGATTTCAAGGAATTACTCGAGGCAGCCCATGCCCGCAATATCCGGGTGATCATGGACCTGGTGATCAACCACACCTCCGACCAGCATCCCTGGTTCCAGGCAGCGCGGTCCAACCCGGAATCGCCTTACCATCAATATTACGTCTGGAGCAATTCGGATCAAAAATACAGCCAGGCGCGGATCATTTTCGTAGACTCCGAAAAATCGAACTGGACCTGGGACGAATCTGCCGGCCAGTACTTCTGGCACAGGTTCTACAGCAGCCAACCGGATTTAAACTTTGACAACCCGGCGGTACGCGCCGAGATCCTGAATATTATCCACTTCTGGTTCGAACTGGGAGTGGATGGCTTCCGGGTGGATGCAGTCCCATATCTCTTCGAGCGGGAAGGAACGTCCTGCGAAAACCTGCCTGAGACACACGCCTTTCTGAAAGAAATGCGCAAGTTTGTGGATCAGAATTATCCGGGGCGAATCCTTTTGTGCGAAGCTAACCAATGGCCGCAGGATGTGCGCACTTACCTGGGTGAAGGGGACGAGTTCCAACTGGCTTTCCATTTTCCGCTCATGCCGCGCATCTTCATGGCCCTGCGACGTGAGGAAGCCGCACCGATCGAATGGGTGCTGACACAAACGCCGGCGATCCCCGAGAACTGCCAATGGTGCACGTTCCTGCGCAATCACGACGAACTGACCCTGGAAATGGTGACAGAAGAGGAACGCCAATGGATGTGGGAGCAATATGCTCCAGACATGCGGATGCGCCTGAACCTTGGGATCCGCCGCCGCCTGGCACCCCTGCTGGACAACAACCAGCGCAAGATAGTCCTGGCCTATTCCCTGCTCTTCACCCTGCCCGGTTCGCCAATCATCTATTATGGAGACGAGATAGGGATGGGAGACAATATCCAACTCCCGGACCGGAACGGGGTGCGAACTCCGATGCAGTGGGATGCGGGTTTTAATGGCGGTTTTAGTAAAGCAACAAGCATCCCATCCCCCGTGATCAGCTCCGCGCCTTTTGGTCCCGAACAGGTGAATGTGCAAGTGGAACAAGGCGACCATGGATCGCTATGGGCGCGGATCCAAGCCATGATAGCAATCCGCAAAAGTCACCCAGCGTTATGCTGCGGGAGCCTTGAATGGATTGACTGCGGGACTAAAAGTGCGGCGGCCTACCTGCGAACGGAAGGGCGGGAACGTATCCTGGTCATCCATAACCTGAGCAGTAATGCTCTAGAGGTTAAATGTCCCCAACCGGCAAAGGCCCGCGGCGGATTGGTGGACCTCCTGACCGGCAAAACCATGGGCAAAATACGAGAAAGCATATTGCTCCCCCTCCAGCCATTTAAATCAAGCTGGCTGTTACTATCGTGAAGAGAGAATATTAACTGGAAGGTGTCAGAAAAGGGGGAAAGTTGCCAAAAAAACAATGGACTGAACAGCAAATGGAGAAATCCCCCACATAGGGATTATTTCAGGATAATCCTGGAGAGGATCCAATAGAGACCTGCGGCTAGCAAAGCTGTGGCAGGGATGGTCAACAACCAGGCCGTGGCAATCTCACCGGCAACCCCCCAGCGGACTTTGTTCACGCGTTCCCCGGCGCCCACCCCCATGATGGCCGAACTGACCACCTGGGTGGTGCTTACCGGTCCCCCCACCAGGGAGGCACTTAGAATAACCGCTGCCGACGCTAGTTGCGCAGAAAAACCGTCCAACGGGCGGATCTTGTAAAATTTAGCACCCAGGGTACGGATGAGTCTCCATCCGCCCACGGAGGTGCCAATTGATATCATACCGGCGCATAAAACGATTACCCAGATCGGGACGGCAAAAACCTTCAGGTATCCACTGGTGACCAACGCCAGGGTAATAATCCCCATGGTTTTCTGGGCATCATTGGCACCATGGCTGAGGGCCAATGCCAGGCCGGTAAATATCTGGCCGCGTTTAAACACCTTATTAATTCCAGGGCTGGCTTTCCAGCTTGACAGCAAGATCAGGCGGAGCAGAATATAACCAATGGCGAACCCGATGAGAGGGGATGTGAAAAGGGCGATCAATACTTTTTCGATGCCGGGCACTTTAATCGCCTGAAAGCCCGCATCGACAACCACCGCCCCGATAAACCCGCCGATCATTGCATGCGATGAACTGCTGGGAAACCCCAGGTACCAGGTCAAAAGGTTCCAGATGATTGCGCTGCACAGGGCGGCCAGGAGTACTACAGTATTGATTGAATTCGCAGCCACCACATCATTCCCGATTGTGGTGGCGACTGCCACCCCAAAAATGAACGGCCCGGAAAATTCAGCCACTGCTGTCATGGTCAGGGCCATGCGCGGCGAAAGCGCCCGGGATGAGATGATGGTGGCAACGATGTTGCTGGAATCGTGGATCCCATTCAAAAAATCAAAACCCAGCGCTAAGATGACGATTGCAATAATGATGGGAGACATGAGCGGGACCGGAGGCTTAGGTGATCTTAACGACAATATCGGCGATCACGTTGGCAGCCTCATCCCCCCGGTCGGAAGCGTTGCTCATGTGTCGGTAGACCTCGCGCAGTTTCAGCATTTTGACCACGTGGGCGATATCCTCCGCTCCACTGAAGAGGTCTGCCAGTGCTTCCCGGTAAACACCTTCCACCTGGTTCTCGAGAGCCTTGGCACGCTTGGCATGTTCCGCGGCAACGCCGGCGTGATCTTCGAAGCAGTCCACCGCCATGAAAAGTTCATAGGCCGCGTCCCTGAGCAGGGAGGCCATCCTTTGCATATAGATAGTGGGTTCGACCTTCAAAACTTGCATTTCAATGAGGGTGCTGTAGGCGTAGTCAAGGACATCGTCAATCGTGCGGGATAGGGAAAAAATATCTTCGCGGTCGAACGGTGTGATGAATGTCTTGTTCAACTCGTAGATCAGGATGCGGCGGGCTTCATCGGCTTCCTTTTCCTTGGAAATGAGCGTTTCAGCGGCAACAGAGTCCTGGTTGGCCATGTAGATTTTCAACGCATCAAGGCCGGCCAGTGTCAGGGATGCCTGGTCATGGATTAAATTGATAAATATATTTTTGCGTCTTTTAAAAAGCTTAAACATCGAGATCAGCCTCCATGCATCAAGCCAGTGTATCACAACCTGCTACAAATAAGATATCCTCACCCGGCTTGATCTGCACTTAATTGATTTCAGGCGCGATTTTCCCAAGGCCACTTTCCGAATCATCCTGCGAAAACGTGACAGGTTGGATTGAAGTGGGAGGATATATAATACCTGACTTGCTCATTTTAGTGTCCCGAAGACAACAGATTTAGCACTCCTAAAATTGTCTCAGGGACCTCTGCGTCTGCCAAAAGTTCTTTACCATTGAAGGTCACAATACCGGAGCGGATAGGACGCAGCAGTTTTACGAATTGTTTGATGCTGATCCCTGTCTTGCGCTCAATGTTCCGACTGATCGCCAATGCAGTCAGAACAATCGTTAGATGCGCCTCGATCGCTTCCCGGGTTTGATGGTAGATCGGTCTGGCTCGCAGATCCGATTTGGCCATCCGGAATGTGGCTTCGATCTGAAACAACTGATGGTAATAGGCGATCACTTGATCATCCGGGATATCCAGGTTGGTGACATATCCCTTGATACCCGCAAGTGTTCTGGCTTTGTCGATCAATTTCTGGTTGAGTTTTTTGCTCCTGGCTGTCATACTCAAAAACTTCATTTTCTTGACCGGTATCTGCCCACTGAGCACTTTTCTAGCCTTGGCGATTTGCTTTTCAATGTTGCGCAGGTCCAGAGCTGCCCGTTTTGCCCGGTACTGGTAGATGACTCGGTACCCATCTCTTTGTTCCACCATGATCTGCTGGTCAACCATTTCTGCCCTCTTCTGATACTCGGCGATATCATAAGGTACCTTGTACAGCCGAGAGCCAACGATGTACGTGTAACCAGCGGCTGGAAGCGCCTCTAAGTTTGAAGAGCTGAGCATGGCTGCATCGGCCACCACGGTGACTTTGGAGACTCCGTGCTGGGCCTGGAAGGCCTCGATGACCGGTAGAATGGTCCTGGTTTCGGCTTTGTTGCCCTCAAAGCTCTGCAAACCCAGGGGAAAGCCATTTCGATCCACCAGCAAACCAATAATGATCTGGGGTTCCAAGCGGTGTTCTTTGCTCAGTCCGGACTTGCGATATTCATCCTCTTCTTGAATCTCAAAATACAGAGAGGTAACATCGTACAACAGCAGGGTCAGGCCGCCTTTTTGCACATGTTCAAAACAAGCCTGACTGATCTGTCTCCGATAATCCTGACTGGCTGCTTTTATCAAACAGCGATAGAGCCTGTTGCGGTTGATCGGATCCACCCCCAGGTCGGCCAATACTCGCAGACTGTCCAGCTTCGATGTGGGCTCCACGATCCGGGCAATGCTCAGCGCCTCGAAGATCTCGTCTCCCAACCGATCAAATCCTAATTTTCTGTATTCGTCCTGGAGAACTTTCCACAACAAACCGGAAAAGGAGCGCTTGATGCTAACTCGCAGTGAGGGCTTCGCTTCTGGAAACAATTCCAGCTGGTTGGCCTGCATCTGCTTGTGCGCTAAAGCAAGCAGCATTTCCAGCTCCTTTCCATTGTGTGCGCTACCGATATGGATGATCTTGATGACCCGGCCTTTTTGTTTGTAGGCGATCTGAACCGCGGTTGCCCCACTCGAAGTCTTTACCTTACGGATGAACGCCATGCATTCAATTTTAGTCCATCCCCCACAGGACCGTTAGTGTCCCGAAAATCCGATTTTCTCTCTATGAAAAGACGAAAAAACGCAAAAGTGAGCAAGTCAGGGGCGCGATTTTCCCAAGGCCACTTTCCGAATCATCCTGCGAAAACGTGACAGGTTGGATTGAAGTGGGAGGATATATAATAATTATATCCTGCCGCACAACTTCCGAAAATTGATACACTGAGATTTTTTCAAATCAAGGAGAGAGAAAATGGATTTCACCCAATTATTCCTGCAGCGACATGATGTGCTTTACGATTATTTCCTGGCAGAATTCTGGAAAACAGTACCGGAAGAATTGATGCGGAAACGGCCGCATCCAAACGTGAACTCGATCGCCTGGGTCTTGTGGCACTTGACGAGGGTGGAGGACGCCGGACTAAACCTGTTTGTCACTGAAGGCACGCAAATCCTCGACGAAGGCAAGTGGATGGATAAATTAAATATCCCCTGGAGAGATAATGGCGGAAACATGAATTTTTCTGAAGTGGATCGCCTCAGCCAGGCGATCGACCTGCAGGCATTACAAGACTACTCGAAGGCGGTGAGAGTACGCACGCATGGAATCGTCAGCAACATAGGCAATGTGGACATGAGCACCACGCTCAGTCTGGAGCGCGCCAAAGTCATCTTAATCGACGGCGGCCTGGCACACACAGACCCTGAAGGGCTGGCCAAATGGTACACAGGCTGGTCAAAAGAGAAGTGCTTGATGGTTTTTGGCTTAACCCACCCATTCGAGCATGTGGGTGAAATGGGCGTCATCGCCAGCCTGCTTGGGATTGTATTTGAATAAATTAGAAGGGGTGATTTTTAAGCTGCGACAATTCGCAGCCCTCCAAACAAAAACTCCGGGGCTTTCATCCTCCGGAGTTACATTTTGGAAAGACAGCGCGTGCTAATTGACGACCCGTGACAGGGTGACCGCAAGAGAACCGCCTGCATCGTAGATCGTGAGGGAATTGCCCGCCAGAGTGAAGCGGACCGTCCCAGTTAATACCTTGAAGGCCGTGCCCTCCTGGATCATTTGTGGATCCGGACATGCCATCAAGGTGGAGGCCAAAGGGCCAAAAACAAGGTTCCCGTCCCGTATCTCATAATTACCAGAGAAGCCGTTGCAGCCGAGGTTACCGCTGACCTGACCATCCATGGAAAAGTTCAAGCGCGTTTGGATGCCAGCCACTGCCGGAGCTGGTTTGCCCACAGGGCCATAAGATACCAGGGTCCAGGAGGTTCCAGCCAGGCTTGCCGGGTCGGTTCGGGCAGCACAGGCTGAAAGAGTCAAGCTGATTGAAACCAAAATTGTGATGATCGACAGAGAGATTTTATTCATTTATATTTTCCCATTAATTCACAATTTAATAGCACTAGGGAGACGATTTGCCGGAGGAAATGTTCCTTAAAAGGATAAATGCGAGTTTCTGATGGACTTATAATACCTTCAACTTGAAATGCAGATGACCGTGAGATTATAGGAAATTGCATGGACCAGGCAGTCGCTGATAACACCTTGGATGAGCTCATCACCAAATTAACCAGGCGATGGAAAGATCCGCAAGGTCATGCCCGCATTGCTGAAACCATAAAGGCGCTCGATGACCGTTATGCCCTGGGAAAAAAGATCGCGATAGAACCTGGGGTCCTCCAGATCATGGAGCAAATGTTTGCCAGGCTGGTTCATTCTTTCAAAAAAATAGCAAACATTCGGAACAAAAAGGTTCTTGATATTGCCTGCGGCTCTAACACGAGCAAAGCGCCGGCAACAGTGCATTTTGACGCGCCTTTTGGTGAAATTTCATTCGGAGGGGCAAAGAGCGAATATACCCCCTTGTTCGAACCATGGTTCTGCCGCATTTTATTAGAGCTGGGGGCAGAGCCGGTAGGGGTGGACTTTGGCGACCTGGAACAGGAGGCCTTTACGCACTACCCGGTTGACCTGGGCGTGAGCGGTGCTCTGGATTTTTTGCCCGATCAATCATTCGATGCCGTGCAAGACAGCAGGCTGTTTGGATCCCCTGAATTCACCTTACAATTCCCACATTTAATTGACCGTTTGAAAGTTGCGCATGAGATCAAACGGCAGGAATTCAGGGTACTCAAGCCTGAAGGAATCATCATCCATTCAGACGCGGCAAAAATGTTGAAATAAATAACAATAAAAGGCACGAACCGAGCGCTGCTTTAATTTATTCACGCCAACTTCCATTCGACCCGGGATGGATGGGTTGTGAAAGGCGATAAGGAAGCAAAACACATGCGCAACATTAAAAAGATATTGTTCATCATTATCATTATTGTTGCGCATGTGCTTATCCTTAGAAATATTTATCTCTTATCCAAAGACATGCTGAATGGGGACTTATCAGCCGCGAAGATGATCCCGTTGCCCAGGTACGGCTTTGCCAGGATCCCCGACAGCCCATATACCGAGCTATACCACGCACAAAACCGGTTAGCTGTGGATTTTGCGCAAATATATTTCCCTGCAAAACAGATGGCCTCCCTGGACAAGAATTATCAAAGCGGAGCCTTCGACCCGCTGCAAAGACCATCCAGGTATGCCCCGCTTATCCATTACCTGTGTGCGATCACCATCTGCAGGCTGGATTACGGGATCGCCAGCGTGCTTGACATGGCAATCCAGGTGATCCTTTTTTACATCGTATATATTATTTCATTTAGAATCTTGAACATAGAAAAATATATCCTTCCCGGGATATTGCTGGCAAACATATACATGTTCCTTACGCCAGCGGGACTTTCATGGTTTGAACGTGGGCAATTTTCCCTGTACGTTGGGAGCGCATGCCTGCTGGCAGTGCTGGGGTTTAGAAATAAGAATTTCATTTTCATAATTTTGGCAGCGTTGTTCGCGTTTATTAAATGGACATCCTTCCCCACATTATTCGTCATATTTGCTGCTGCGATCCTGGGTTCCAAGAACCTGATCGAAGGAAGGAAGAACCTCCTTCTGGGAGGAATTTTCCTGCTGGTTGTTGCACTGCTGACCTTTTCATTCCCTGCCCAAAGTATAGAATTCCTGAAAGGACTATTTCACCAGGAAACCAGCGCGGCACCCGGAGGGGTCAGCCTGGCGAAGGTCCTGCCCATTTGGATGGCCAAATTAGTGCCGGTACCGCTGGTTTTGCTTGGATATTTATATTTCAGAATTAACCGGAATATGGTGGAGCGCACCGTCCCATTCCTGGCAGGTTCGGCAGCGTTAATGCTTACCTATCCTACATTGGCGTACGAATACAACCTCCCCTCCTTGCTCGGCTTCATCCCGTTGTTTTTATACTGGGCAGCCCTCCCCGACAACCCGGTAAAAGGACCCATGCGCTGGATCATGATGGGATCCTTCTTTGGCTTCATTTTCATTGCGTCTTTTTCCAATTTAATAAACCAGGGGGTAATTATTATGGGTGAATACTTGTTGATCTCAACATTCCTGCTCGTCGTCCCGCTGATTTATTCCTGGAAAGAGGCGCGGGGTTTCCGTCGACCTGCGGGAAATGCAAATATTCCTTAACGCAAAGGCCCAGGGCACACCCAGGATGGATAATGCCAAAAGAGGTTCCAGCCATACCGCTTTATTGGGATAAAGAGTCATCATTGGAACAATGACCGGACCAAAAACGAATTGTTTGGTCAGGACCCAGAACCCGAAAAGCAGTGCCAGGCGCCGGCTGCGGTCAGGGAGCAGGGGAGCCAGGGCAATCAGCCAGAGGCTGTACCATTGCTGAAACCACAAACATGTGACCAGCAGGTAGAAAGCAAGGATATTAAATGCGATCGATGGAAAATCTCGTAAAGGCTCCCGCTCTTTCACTCGAAAAGATTGATACAGGGTAAAACTTGCCAGCACCCCCAGGGCGACCAGGCTGACCAGGCGGGCGGAGAGAGTTAATCCGAGGCTGGGTTGCAAGAACCTGTATATTACAGCCGGGAGGGAGGTGGTGAACATCTGCATGCGCCGGCTGATGTTAAGAGACTCCAAACCTGTCCAAAAGGGAAGGTATGCAGCAGCAAACATTAAAAGGGCTGCCCCTGTTGTTTTAAATAGGAACCAAAAACGCGATCGTCCTTTTTGAAGACTGCGAACACCGAGGAACATAGCAGCCGGAATTAACAATAATGGAATAAATTTAACCAGGGCGCCGGTAATCAAAGACAGGGTGGCCAGGGAATAGTGCCTGCGAAATAACAGGATGGCTGCCAGCAAAATCCAAAATGCCATGGCGAAATCGTTGTGACCGTTGCCCCAAGTTTCGTAAAGGAGGACCGGGTTCCAGCCCAATAAAAGCGCAGCAGGCAAGGCGCGCTCAGGCGCCGTATTACGAAAAAACACTACAACAATCGCTGTACCGGCAAGCTGGAAAATTCCGGCCAACAGCTTGAAAGCCAGGACGTTTTGCAGGATGCCATTCCCGGCAAGGCGGGCGGTCAGCCCGGCAAGGATTTCCCAAACTGGTCCATATGCCGAGGGGGAGGATTTCCAGGGCGCGAAAATATAAAAAGGATCCTGGGGATAAGCGGCAATCACCTGGCTGAATGGATTACCCCCGTATATCCCCAAAATGCGGCCATGGAAAATATTGTCGTATATATCCAGGGCATCAAAAGGAACCATGAATAAAAAAACAAGGACAAAGGCCAGGGTCCCGCCGATGACGATTACCCAGGCTGCCCTGCTTTTCGCCAGGGAAGCAAGTCGGAACCCCCAATAATAGAGCAAGCCTGCACCCGTGAAAGCCAGGACCATGCGCAGATACGCCGGAAAGCCAGCGTTCTGCAGCAGGACAGCATCCAGGTGGACATAATCATACAACTTCAGTAAACTGGCAGGCAGGGTGAATGCGAGAACATAAACGAGAAGACTTCCGGCAAAAACAGCCGCCAGTTTGACCGCGGTCGGATCAAGATACCGAACAAATGACAGGCGAATTCTTGCCATATGTTGATTGTAAGAACAATCTTCCAGATTATCCACCCGGTTGTTAGCGTGGTCAACGTCACAAATGGGGAAAAAAGGGTGGATGAATTTAATTTTCGAAACCGGGGGATTGGATGCCGTCCAAAATATATAAAAAAATAAAGCAACCCATAATCAACCTGTGAATCACACGGATTTTTAATTGTTAAAATCAGATTAGACGAGGATTAGAGCCGATTCCATTGCGCAACTAAACCTAATTGGGGGCGTTATAATGACAAATACCCCCTAGAAGCACAACTTGTCCGGACAATTACTCGAGCAGTACAGTTGAAAACCTGATCTGCATTGGAGACTTTTTTTATATGAAGGCCAACGCGAATAGCACAAAATCGACCTCGGAACAAAAAATACAGACTGCCCCCATCGCAGTCATCGGTATGGCGTCCATTTTCCCCCAGGCACATAACGTCCAGGAATATTGGGACAACATCCTGAACAAGGTGGATGCCATTGTCGACATCCCGGCTTCGCGCTGGAGTATCGACGATTATTACGACCCAAACCCAGCTGCCCCCGACAAAACATACTGCAAACGAGGCGGGTTCATCCCGGATATCCAATTCGATCCTGCCGAGTTTGGCCTGCCTCCGAATATCCTTGAAGCCACCGATGTGACCCAGCTTCTGTCGCTCATGGTCGCCAAGGAATGTCTTGAAGATGCTGGTTATGGAGATGGGAGGGAGTTCAACCGGGAAAACGTGGGGGTGATCCTCGGGTTTGTGGGAATTGGCAGCAAGCTGGTTATCCCATTGATGGCGCGGCTGCAGTACCCGGTTTGGGATAAGGTCCTGCGGAGCTACGGGATTCCGGCAGAGAAAATCAAAAAGATCATCGAAAAAATGAAGCTGGCTTATCCGGGTTGGGAGGAAAATTCATTCCCCGGTTCCATCGGGAACGTGGTTTCCGGACGGGTTGCCAACCGCTTCGACCTGGGCGGAACCAACTGCGTGGTCGACGCGGCATGTGCCAGCTCGCTGGCTGCGATCCACATGGCAGTGGGTGAGCTCATCGAAGGGCGCACGGATATGATGATCACCGGGGGCGTGGACCTGGATAATTCGATCGGGGCATACATGTGTTTCAGCAAGACCCCGGCCTTTTCCAAAAGTCAAAACCCAAGCCCATTCGATAAGGATTCAGACGGGATGATGGTGGGGGAAGGGATCGGCATGGTGATGTTAAAACGGCTGGAGGATGCACGCCGGGACCACGACCGTATCTACGCAGTCATCAAGGGAATCGGTACGTCCAGTGACGGGCGGTTCAAGTCCATCTATGCCCCGCGTCCAGCCGGACAATCGCTTGCCATGCGGCGGGCTTACAAGGAAGCCGGGTACAGCCCAGCCTCCGTCGGGCTTATCGAAGCCCACGGGACAGGTACGATGGCCGGCGATCCAGCCGAATTTCAGGGGCTGAATGAAGTTTTTTCGGAAAACAACCCCGAAAAACAAACCATCGCGCTGGGCAGCGTAAAGTCTCAAATTGCACATACCAAGGCCGCGGCAGGGATCGCCAGCCTGATCAAAGTTTCCCTTGCGCTATACCACAAGGTGCTACCGGCTACCATCCATGTTAATACGCCCAACCCCAAACTTGAGATCGAGAAATCGCCTTTCTATTTAAATACCGAGGTCAGACCGTGGGTGAAACCAGCCCGGCATGCACGCCGGGGAGGGGTCAGCTCCTTCGGGTTTGGCGGTACCAATTTTCATGTGGCACTGGAAGAAAATGAAAGTGAGCAAAGCGGACCCTACCGCATTAATTTCGTCCCAAAAGTGGTCGTGATCTCAGCAGCGACACCGGAAGATCTATTGGTCTCCTGCATCGAATGGTCCAAAAAAATCCAGGGGGCGCAGGAGAGGCAGGAATATCTCAACCTGGTTTCAGCCTGGATGGAACATGCAATCCCGCAGAGCGAAGCACGAGTGGGATTCGTAGCATGTGATGTAGATGAGGCGAAAAGCCATCTTGCAACAGCCGCGGAAATATTGAAGACCAAAGGATCCCTGGAAAGCGCCGAACACCCTTCCGGGGTGTACTACCGGCGCAGTGGAATCGACCCCCAAGGCGGCCTGGTGGCCCTGTTCCCAGGGCAGGGATCGCAATATGTGGACATGTGCCGGGACTTGGCAATCAATTTCCCGACCATCCGCCAGGCTTTTGCCGACATGGACAAAGCTTTCGATGCCGATGATAAGCACCCGCTTTCGAGCGTGGTCTTTCCGATCCCGGCGTTCGACAACGCCCTGAAAGAATCGCAGGCTGCACGGTTGACAAGCACCGAGAATGCCCAACCCGCGATCGGGGCACTGAGCGCGGGGATGTACAAATTACTGGTGGAAGCGGGTTTCAAGGCGGATTTCACTGCCGGTCATAGTTTCGGCGAACTAACCGCGTTGTGGGCGGCAGGGGTATACGACGAAGGAGATTATTTGGCCCTGGCAAAAGCACGCGGCAAAGCCATGGCTCCCCCGGCTGATCCGGGTTTTGACGCAGGGACGATGCTGGCTGTAAAAGGGGATGTGGCGGCATTGCAGGAAGAATTAAAGTCGTTCCCCGAGATCACTCTGGCGAACTGGAACTCCAACAACCAGGTGGTGCTGGCAGGAACCAAGCCGGGCATTGCGGCCGTGCAAAAAGTGCTGGTTGAAAAAGGATATTCGGTGGTTGGGCTGCAAGTATCAGCTGCCTTCCATACCAAACTGGTGGACCATGCCCAGAAGCCGTTTGCTGAAGCAATCGGGCAGGTTAAGTTCAATAAACCAAAGCTTCCGGTCTTTTCGAACACCACCGGGCAGGAGTATCCAGCCGACCCGGAACAAATCCGTATCAGCCTGACTCAGCATATCCTGAACCCGGTCCGATTCAAGGACGAAATCGAGGCCATCCATTCCCAGGGCGGGCGCATTTTTGTCGAGTTCGGTCCAAAAAACGTCCTGACCAACCTGGTTAAGAACATACTTGAAGACAAACCCCATTTTGCAGTGGCGCTAAATCCAAACGCAAAAAAGGACAGCGACCGTCAGTATCGGGAAGCCGTGGCCCAACTATGCGTGATCGGACTGGACTTAAGAAGGTACGATCCTTACGCGCTGCCTCCTAAATCCTCTCATGAAGGAAAGAAAAGCCCCATCAGCGTGATGTTGAACGGCGGACTATTCCTGACAGATAAAACGCGTATGACGTTCGAAAAGGCAGTAGCCCAAAAGGACAGCCTGGGGCTGATCGCCTCCAAAGAGGAACCGAAGGAAATATCGCATGACGTCGTGGACCCTAAATCCACCGATGTCATTGATAGTTCGAGCCTATCCAGCTCCCGGCCGGTGACAGGCGAAATGACTAACCGGATGCAGGCCTGGCAGGACGAAACGTTGAAAGCACATAACCAGTTCCTGTTGAACGATGGCGAATATATCCGGCTGTTCGGTCAAATCACCAAACAGGAACTTGACCTGCTCTCCGGGAACCCATCCCAACAAAACCTCGATCAAATAAACGTGGCACTGCAAACACTTGACCGCAGCATGACACAATTCCATCAGCACCAGGCTGAAACGCTGCGCGTGCACGAACAATACATGCACAACCAGGCAGATCTACTGAGCAGCTTGATGCAAATCCAAAATATTCCCGGTGGTGCTCTGATAAATAAAACCAGTGTACCTCTCTTCACCCCGGCAGCGATACCTGAAAAAGAAATTGAAATCCAAAGCGAAGTGACACCGCCTGTAAATGCAGCGGTTTCAGTTCAAGAACCTGAAATCCCGACGGCTGCCAGGGCAGCGATTAATGCTGAAACCCTGAACCAATCCTTGCTTGAGATCGTCAGCGAGAAGACGGGATATCCGCCCGAAATGCTCGAAATGAGCATGGACATGGAAGCCGACCTGGGGATCGATTCCATCAAGCGGGTGGAAATCCTCGGCGCCATGCAAGCCCGGTACCCGGAATTGCCCAAGGCTGACACGGCTATTTTGTCAGAAATGCGCACCCTGGGACAAATTGTGGAGCACATGGCGGCCTCCGCTCCTGCAGAAGGAACGGCTGTCAGGGATTCCGAGCTGGAAATACAATCTGTCCAGATAGCAGCTTTGCCAGATCCGGTCCGGACAGGCATAGATCTCGAAGCCGTCAAGCAGGCGCTATTGGAAATCGTCAGCGAGAAGACCGGTTATCCGACCGAAATGCTCGATGCCGGAATGGATATGGAAGCCGACCTGGGGATAGACTCGATCAAACGGGTGGAAATCCTCGGCGCGCTGCAGACCCGCTTCCCCGAGCTGCCCAGGGCAGATACGGCCGCCCTGGCAGAACTGCACACGCTCGATCAGATCACAGAGTATCTGACTTCCGCCGGGCCGAAGATCGAAATGCCAGTAAAGGAAACCCAGGTGGTAAAAGAGGATTCACCAATCATCCCACGCGGGGTAGTGGCATTGAAATTTCTCCCCTCTCCTGACCACCTCGACATGGTCTTCCCAAAGGACCACACATGCATCCTGATGGATGATGGCACCGGTCTGACACCAGCTCTTGCCGAAGCTTTAAACGGGCGAGGGATAAAAGTTGTTGTGCTGGGGTTGAGCAACGACCTGGTCAGGGACCAAAAACCGATGCCCAAAAACGTCCATCGAATTCAGATGGAAGATTTAACTGAAAGCGGTATCCAAAATACGCTTGCCAGCATTCAACAGGAATACGGGCCGGCTGGGATGTACATCCACCTGGACCCGCCGGGAACCACGGCAGAACCTATCCCGGAGGTCGAGAATACCATCGCGAGAACCACCTTCCTGGTGGCGAAATTCCTGATGAAAAACCTGACCGAAGCCTCGCGGGTGAATTATGCGGCCTTCGTCACCGTCACGCACCTGGATGGCGAGTTTGGGCTGACAACTTCGGGAATGTTCGAACCGGTCAGCGGCAGCCTGTTTGGCCTGGTAAAAACCCTCAACCTGGAATGGGAAAAGGTGTTCTGCCGGGCAATCGACCTATCCCCCGACGTAAATATCTCGACCGCGGTCGAACACATCATGGCTGAACTTTACGACCCGAACCGCTTGATCAGTGAAGTGGGTTATAGCAATAAAGGACGGTTTACCCTGGTGGTGGACCAGCAAGGGACGGAGAATTGATGCGTATGGTTGGAAAAACTTTGATCACCCCGGAAACAGTCGTGCTTGTGAGCGGAGGGGCAAGAGGCATTACCGCTCAATGCGTAATCAAACTCGCCCAGGCCACACCCTGTAAATTCATCCTGCTGGGGCGCACACCTGTCAACGACGCTCTGCCCGATTGGGCAGTGGACTGCCGGGATGACGCAGAATTGAAACAGCGGGCGATGAACCAGATTACCAGGGAGGGTAAAAAAGCCACGCCTCAAGCCGTAGAGAGACTGTTCCGCAATATCCGTGCCCGTGAGGAAGTGGAAACAACCCTCGAGTTGATCCGCCAGACCGGCGCGGTGGTGGAATATATTAATCAGGATGTCACCGCGCCCGCACTGACGCTGCAAAAGGAACTCGCCGGACCCGTTGGGAGATTGGGAAAAATCAAAGGCATCATCCACGGAGCAGGCAGCCTGTCGGATCGGAGGATCGAAAAGAAAACCCTCCAGGATTTCGAGACAGTCTTCGCTCCCAAGGTTGAAGGTTTGCGCAATCTGTTGAAAGTCGCTCCGGCCGGTCAGCTCGATTTCCTGGTCCTGTTTTCCTCATTTGTGGGTTTCTTTGGAAATATCGGCCAGGCGGATTATGCCATGGCCAACGAAGTGCTTAATAAAGCAGCCTACCAGATCAAGAGGGATAACCCCGCCTGCCACGTGGTTTCCATCGACTGGGGTCCGTGGGATTCAGGGATGGTGACACCTGAACTCAAACGGTCCTTTGCCGAACGCGATATGGCGGTCATCCCCACCGATGCTGGAGCCGAGATGCTGGTAAAGGAAATCACCAGCCAACACAGCGTCAACGACCAACCCGTGCAAATCGTGGTGGGGCAGCTTCCGACGCGCCCAGCCAGCGACATTTCGGGTGATTTGCAGAAATTCGAGATCCGTCGAAAGCTCAGCCTGGACGCCAACCCGTTCCTGCTGGACCATCAAATCGGATTGCACCCGGTACTTCCGGCCACCTGCGCGGCATCCTGGATTGCCAGCGTGTGCGAACAGTTATTCCCGGGGTACACCTTCTTCCAACTTGAAGATTTCAAAGTGTTGAAGGGGATCGTATTCGACGAGAATCTGGCGGATGAGCACATCCTCGAATTGATCGAGACCGAGAAGGTTCCCGGTGAAATGGTAAAGTTCGCAGCACGCATCTGGAGCAAGAACAAAAACGGGCGGCCACTGTACCATTACAGTTTGAATGCAACCTTAGTGCGTGAAATGCCCGCAACTTCCATCCATAATGTGGACCTGAAAATGCCTTCCGGGGCAGGCGAAGGGATCCTGGGCAAAGCCCTGTACGAGGATGGGACCTTATTCCACGGGCCTTCCTTCCAGGGAGTGCAACGCGTGGTCAGCATGGGCGAGGACCGGTTGGTGCTGGAAGTTCTGCTTCAGCCCATCCCGCCCGACAAGCAGGGACAATTCCCACTTCAGACTTACAACCCATTTGCATACGATGCGATCGTACAGTCCTTGCTGATCTGGGCGCAGCGCTATTACCAGGCACCCTGCCTGCCATCGCATCTCGTTAAATTGGAACAGTTCAGGGCGATCCCATTTGGGGCACTCAGCATCGTCGATATGAAAATCGTTTCTCATAATCAAACATCGGTTGTGGCGGATATCATCGTCACAGATACAAAGGGCACCATCCTCGCCAAATTTACATCCCTGCAGGGCACGATCAGCCAGGCACTGAAGCGTTTTATTGGAGGGGAAGCCGTGCCAGTGCAGGCCGGTGAAAAATGATCCGCCGACTCGATGCTTTAAGCGACCTGGCGATTGTCGGGATGTCTGTTGCCCTCCCGGGTGGGGGCGATTTAAACGAGTTCGGCAGAAGAGTGTACCGGGGGTTGCCGTTAACCGGTCAATCCGGCAGCGAGCAGGCTCTTGAATTTGCCTGTGCCAGGGCAGTCAACCAGGCGTGCGAAACGGCACGCATTGCCATTGAACGCGTACCCATTATCAGCATATCGCCATCCATCACCGCCATATTTAACGATAAAAGAACCAGCTCGCGGTTCCAGGAAATTATTGGGGTAACTCCTGGTCTCGTCGCCGCCGCGGATTGGATGGAAAGCAGCGGGGAGGATGTTGTTCTGCTCATTGAAAACCAGAAAGACGCAGCCATGGTATGCGCCGTTTTGGTGGCACAGAAACAGTCCGCGCTGGACAATGCCAGGCCTATCTACGCGCTGGTTGGCGGAGCAGCTGAAGTGGACGGTCCCCTGAACGCTGCAGCAATCTCGGGCGTGATCCGGGAAGCCCGGCGGGGTTCCAGATTGGAAACAGAGCCTGTCGGATTGATCCTATCTGCCACGCTGTGTGGCGGGAAAATCAGGGACGAAGAGGCTGAAGGCTTGATCGAAGCTGCAAGCGCCCAGGAAGCCCTGACATGTGCACTTGGCAGTGCCCTGCCTGATCTCGCCGGGGTCGTGCAAACGGCATGGTGCCTTTCACGGCGTGTGATCCCCTCCGTCCCCGGATGGAGCGGACCAGCGCAAAGGCAAACCTGGGAATGTTCTCCATTTTACGTGCAGGCGGAGTCACGGGCATGGTTTGTTCCGGAAAGCCAAAATGCACGTATCGTGGGACTTAATCTCCTGGAGCCAGGTGGCAATATTTCGCACATCCGTTTTTATGAATCCCATGGTTTGCCCCCCCAGTCTTGCGCAGCCCCCCGGTTGGAGGCTTTGCAGCTGTTCCCAATCGCGGCCGGAACTGCTGGAGAGATACCCGAAAAAATATCTGCGCTTGAGTCGAAACTGGCGCCAGGGTCGAACCTGACTGAGGTTGCTCGGAACACGTACAAACAATATCTTTTGGAGGCGCCTGCCGCCAGGTTCGTGTCCTGCTTGCTGGGCAGCAGCCGGGAGGAACTCCAGCGGGAGATCGGGTTTGCTGCCAAAGGCATCATAAGCGCAATTGAAAAGCAGTCCGTCTGGCAGACACCCCTGGGAAGCTTTTTTACTCCGCAACCGCTGGGCAGAGGTGGCAAGGTTTGTTTTGTCTACCCCGGCGCATTTAATTCGTATCCGGGTGTCGGGCGCGATCTCTTTTACCTTTACCCGAACCTTTATGATTTGGTCTCCGAGATTAGTAAAAATATAGGCGGTCTTTTGAATGAACGGCAACTATATCCGCGCAGCCTGACAATGCTCACATCCGATGACCTGAACGCCATTGAAGCTCAATTAAGTACTGACCCGATCACCATGCTCATATCGGGCAGCAGCTTGGCGTTCTTGTACACGGAAGTGCTCCGGAAAGTGTTTGAGATCCATCCGGCAAGCGCATTCGGCTACAGCCTGGGTGAAGTAAGCATGCTTTTCGCCAGCCGGGTGTGGACCGAAGCAGATGGGACCAGCAAAGCACTGCGCGAGTCCCCGCTCTTCCGAACACGCCTGAGCGGACCTCAAAACGCAGTACGGGAATACTGGGAACTGCCCACGCACACCGAAAACGAGCCCGCAGAGGCGATCTGGGGAAATTACCTTCTGATGATCGGACCTGAAAAGGTCAGGGAAGTCCTGGCGGATGAAACGCGGGTGTATTTGACGCATGTCAATACCCCCCGCCAGGTGGTCATCGGCGGGGATCCTGCCGGGTGCCGGAAGGTGATCAGCAAATTGAAATGCAAGAGCATCCAGGCTCCGTTCAATTATGCCATCCATTGCGAACCGATCCACTCGGAATATGAAAAGCTGACAGAGCTCCATTCGGTTCCGGTAATGAACCAGCCCGGCATGACGCTTTATTCTGCCGCCACCTTCCAACCCATGCCGATCGACCGGCAATTGATCGCCAGGCAGATCGCCCAGGAATTATGCCATTGCCTGGATTTCCCGCGCTTGATCCAAGCTGCTTACCAGGACGGGGCGCGCATTTTTGTCGAACTGGGTGCGGGGAGCAATTGCGCCCGATGGGTCAACGATACCCTGGAGGACCAGGCGCACGCCGCTTATTCGATCAACCGCAAGGGGGTGGACGATCACACTTCCATCTTGCGTCTCTTGGCGCGGATGGTTTCCCACTTGGTCCCAATGACCCTAAAACCCCTTTACCAGGATTAGAGTAATGCAAAACCTGAACTCAGCAGAAATTCTTTCAAATTATCAGAAATGGTGGGAGGGGCACATCCGGGAAACTGGACAAGCCCATGGCCGTTTCCTGGAAATGCGCCAGGCAGGATTACGCCAGATGGCAGAAAACATCGGGCTGCACGTGGCGGCCGTCAGCTCGACCGATCCCGGACCCAGGCGGGTGCTGCTCACACTGGGTGACCTGAAAGAGTTTGCAACCGGCTCCGTAGTGAAATGCCTTGGACCGGAGTATGCGGTCTATGCAGGCCGCCGCAGCCTGCGCATCCCGAATGGCGAACTGCTGTTGATGAGCCGCATCCTGTCCATTCGCGGACGCAAAAATGAGTTCGAGCAACCTTCCGGCATTACAGCAGAATTCGATGTTCCAACTGATGCCTGGTACTTTGAAGGAGAGAGTCGCGGCCGGCTGCCCATCTCCATTTGCATCGAGATTGCGCTGCAGCCATGCGGGGTTTTATCCGCCTATTTGGATACACCGCTCCGCTATCCCAAGGTCGATTTTTCCTTTCGCAACCTGGACGGGGAGGTAATCTTCAACCGCCTGGTGGATGCACGCGGAAAAACGTTGCGCGCCCACGCGGAATTGCTCAAGACAATATTTTATGGCTCCACCATCATCCAGCATTTCTCTTTTGAATTACTTTGCGACGGGGAAGTTTTCTTCGAAGGAAAATCCTCGTTTGGATATTTCTCGGCAGAAGCCATGGCAGCGCAAAATGGGTTGGATGGCGGAAAAATCGTCCTGCCATGGCTGAAACAAGCCGGGCTGGAACCTCAAATTGAGCCCATCAAGGGATCAGCCATGGAAACCGGCCTGCCGGCGGGGAAACTCCGCCTGTTGGACCGGGTGACCATTCAAAATGGCGCAGGCAGGCAGCAGGAGGGGTACATCTATGGCAGCAGGCAAAACGCCGCCCAGGACTGGTTTTATGCCTGCCATTTCCATGAAGACCCGGTAATGCCAGGGTCCCTGGGAATTGAAGCAATCATGCAGGCAATGAAAATTTTTGCCGGACAGCAATCAAAATCCTCGACCTCCGCAGACCTGGTTAGCGGGCAAAAAATGAGCTGGAGCTACCGCGGGCAGGTTTTGCAGCATCACGCCCGGATGCAGGTGGAAATTCATTTTAATAAACCAGTGCAGCGTGGAACGACCAAACTGTATTCTGGTGATGCAAGTTTGTGGGCGGACGATTCCAGAATCTACGAAGTTCGAAACATGGCAGTTGCCATTCAAGAATTATAGGAAAGAAAATGAACCGGGCCCTGACAAAGAATTCTGAAGTTCAATTTATTGTTACCCCCAGGAACATTCCTGAGACAGAGGTGGTGGACTTTAACCAGGCTGCGTTCGAACCGCAAGCCATTAGAGCCTGTTTGCGCGAAATCAATCGGCCAGTTTATGTGATCGAACAGGATGGCAGGATTGGCCTCATTTCAGCTGCCTGTGATGAACCAACTTTTCGCAAACTGGCTGGCGGGCAGTTTATTGCAGGGGTCTCGGCCTTGCCCATCGAAGGTCTTGGGGATGTTGGGTTCAAGAGAACCTACAATGTGCGCTGCGCGTACTATACCGGTTCCATGGCCAATGGGATCGCTTCGGTTGACCTGGTGGTGGCACTCGGCAAAGCAGGGCTGCTGGGCTCATTCGGAGCGGCCGGTTTGGTGCGCAGCAGGTTGGAATCCGGAATCAAGGCCATCAAAGCAGCTCTCCCAAACGGACCATATGCTGCCAACCTGATCCACAGCCCGAGCGAGGACGCCATGGAGAGAAATGCGGTCGATATATATCTCCAGGAGGGCGTGCATGTGGTGGAGGCTTCGGCATTTATCGACCTGACGCCCAGCATCGTGTACTACCGGGCAGCCGGGTTGAGTCTTTCCAGCAAGGGTGAGGTCCACATCGGAAACCATGTCATCGCAAAATTATCCAGGGTCGAAGTTGCCACGAAATTCATGCAGCCGGCCCCGGAAGCCCTACTCAACCAACTGGTTGGCGAAGGGCGGGTTACCCAACTGCAGGCTGACCTCGCCAAACGAGTCCCTTTGGCTGACGATATAACCGTGGAAGCCGATTCAGGAGGCCATACCGACAACCGTCCTCTGGTATGTTTGCTCCCCACGATGCTGGCACTGCGGGATGAGATCCAGGCAAAATACAAATACCAGGTACCGGTCAGGATCGGGGCTGCCGGCGGCATCGGCACACCCGCCTCAGCCCTGGCCGCGTTCATGATGGGCGCCGCGTACGTTGTCACCGGCTCGGTCAACCAGTCCTGCGTGGAAGCCGGAGCAAGCGAACACACCCGTCAAACCCTGGCCCAGGCTGGCATGGCCGATGTGGCCATGGCTCCCTCAGCAGATATGTTCGAAATGGGGGTGAAAGTCCAGGTGCTGAAACGCGGCACGCTGTTCCCGATGCGGGCTCAAAAACTCTACGAGCTCTATTCGCGTTATAACTCAATAGAGCAAATCCCGGCAGAAGAATTCGAAAAATTGGAGAAGCAGGTTTTTAAAAGGGAAATCGCCTCCATCTGGGATGATACCGTCAAATTTTTTACAGAACGGGACCCCGTCCAAATCGAACGCGCTAAGGATAACCCGAAGCGCAAGATGGCGCTTATCTTCCGCTGGTACCTGGGATTGGCTTCGCGCTGGTCCAACAGTGGAGAAAAAGGGCGGGAGATGGATTATCAGATCTGGTGCGGCCCATCCATGGGTAGTTTTAACGACTGGGTGCGCGGGACCTACCTGGCCGAGCCAAAAAACCGGCGCGTGGCGGACATTGCTTTGCAAATCCTGACCGGCGCAGCCTGCCAGTACCGCCTGCAAGCGTTGAAAATGCAGGGCTTACAGCTCCCGTCTGAACTTGAACAATATTACCCCGTGGAACCTTTAATATGAATATAAAGCACTGGAAAGAAATCCCGGATAATCCTTTTTTGGACAGCGGGAATTGCCAGATGTGGCTGGCCTGGCTGGATGAAGAAGACCCGCAGCCCTTCGAGAGCCTCCTTTCAAATGATGAAAAGCTGAGGGCTGAACGATTCCGCTCCCCAAGAGAGGCAAACCGGTTTCGGGTGGCACGCAGCATCCTGCGTACCCTGCTGGGATCTTACCTGTCATACGACCCGGAGGCACTGGTGTTCTCGTATGGAACGCACGGTAAACCGGAACTGGCAGAGGCGCTGGACATGGGAATCTCGTTCAATGTTTCCCATTCAGGAGGGCTGGCGGTTTTTGCAATTGCCAGGGGCGGTCAGGTCGGTGTGGATGTCGAAGAATTTCATGAAATCAACGACCTGGAAGCGACGGCATCCGTATTCCTTTCTCCGGATGAACTTTCTCAATTCAAAGAAATTCCGGGTGGTCGGAAACTGGATCGCTTCTTTGATCTATGGACATCCAAAGAAGCCATCTTAAAAGCATACGGAACTGGTTTTCCCAAGCCATCCAAAGATATTTTTACAAATTTGCTCGAACCTCACCCAAACGATGGCGGACAAAATAAAAATTTCGAAAGCAAGCATTTGACTTTATTCGTGCCTGCAGTTGGTTTCAGGGGCGCACTTGCCCTGCTCTAAACATCAATGAAGGAAAAAACATGAAAAATGAATTTGAAGCCAAACTGGAGGAACTGCGCTCTGCTGCAATATTGGGCGGAGGTGCATCCCAAATTGAAAAACAGCATGCCAAGGGAAAGAAAACAGCCCGGGAACGGATCGAAATGTTCCTGGACCCCGGCACATTCATCGAGACCGGTCTGTTCGTTTCCCATCGCGCCACCGGTTTTGGGATGGAAAGCAGCCATCCAGCCACGGATGGCGTAGTAACAGGGTGGGGCAAAGTGGATGGGCGGGTTGTGTACGTGTTCGCCCAGGATTTCACCATTTTAGGGGGATCCCTGGGAGAAGCTCATGGACGGAAAATCGCCCAATTGATGGACTTGGCGTATCAAAACGGCTCCCCGCTCATCGGTCTGAACAACTCGGGGGCGCGCGCATCCAGGAAGGCGTGGATTCGCTGGCATCCTACGGTGAAATTTTCTTCCGCAACACGCGGGCTTCAGGTGTCATCCCGCAGATATCGGTCATCATGGGACCCTGCGCGGGCGGCGCAGTGTACTCGCCCGGGATAAACGATTTCATCCTGATGGTTAACCAAAACGCTTATATGTTCATTACCGGGCCCGAGGTAGTTAAGGCCGTGACCCATGAGGAGGTCGATTTTGACTCTCTCGGCGGCGCGGAAGTCCACGGAAAGAAAAGCGGTGTGGCTCACATGACTGCCCCTGACGAGGAGGCGCTGCTCGGTCAATTGCGCTGGCTGCTCTCCTACCTCCCATCCAACAACATGACGCCGCCACCTTTCCTGACGCCTTCGGACGATCCACGCAGGCTGCTTCCGGAACTGGAACAAATAGTCCCGCTTGATCCGCAGCGCCCGTACGATATGCACGCGGTCATCGCCTCCATTGTTGACGGTAGCGAATTCCTGGAGATCCAACCGGAGTACGCAGAAAATATCCTGGTGGGGTTTGCACGCCTGGATGGTTACCCGGTGGGTATCGTGGCGAACCAACCCGGATACCTGGCTGGCGTGCTGGACATCAACGCCTCCGACAAAGCCGCGCGATTCATCCGCTTTTGCGACGCTTTCCACTTCCCACTGGTGACCCTGGTGGACACTCCGGGGTTCCTGCCTGGCAGCGAACAGGAACACGACGGCATCATCCGGCATGGAGCGAAAATGATCTACGCCTATTCTGAAGCGACCGTTCCAAAAATTGCAATCATATTGCGGAAGGCTTATGGCGGTGCATATATTGTGATGAGTTCGAAACACCTGCGCTGCGACTATAACCTTGCCTGGCCGCAAGCAGAGATTGCAGTCATGGGACCGGATGGCGCCGTAAAAATTGTATTCCGCAAAGAGATAAACGCGGCCAGCGATCCGGGTACTGTTACGGATGAATACATGCGCAAATACCGGGCGGAGATTTCCAATCCGTACCTGGCGGCTTCGCGCGGCTATATCGATGATATCATCCCCCCTGCCGAAAGCCGGCTCCGCCTGATTGCAGCCCTGGAAAGCCTGCGTGAAAAACGTCAGGAAACACCTAGGCGTAAACATGGGAACATCCCACTTTAGGAAAATATATAAATATGAAAGTTTTAGTTGCCAACCGGGGTGAAATTGCTGTGCGCATCCTGCGCGCTTGCCGGGAATTGGGCTTTCCGAGCGTGGCTGTCTTTTCGGAAGCAGATGCGCAGTCGTTGCACACCCGTTATGCGGACGAATGTGTATACATCGGCCCGACGCCGGCTGCAGAAAGTTACCTGAATATTGAGCAAATACTGGCCGCCGCGAAAGAGTCGGGGGCAGAAGCCATCCACCCCGGTTACGGATTCCTGTCCGAAAATGCAACATTCGCACAGGCGGTGGAAGATGCCGGGTTAATATTCATCGGTCCGGTTCCCGAGACAATCTCCTCCACGGGAGATAAACTGGTTGCCCGGCGCGTCGCGCGCGAGGCAAACCTTCCCGTTCTGCCCGGGCCGGATGAACCCGTGGCGGACGAAATCCCGGAGAGCTTGCTCGAGCAGATCAAGTTCCCGGTGTTGATCAAAGCGGTGGCTGGCGGCGGTGGGCGCGGCATCCGCTTGGCGCGCAGGCGCAGCGAAGTGGAGCAAATGGTTGCAGCAGCCCGGCAGGAGGCCCTGGCGACGTTCGGCGACGGGACCGTTTATTTCGAACCCCTGGTGCCTCAAGCCAGGCATATAGAAATCCAAATCATCGGGGATGGTTTCGGTCGGATCCTGTGCCTGGGAGAGCGCGAGTGTTCCATCCAGCGCCGGCGGCAAAAAATCATCGAGGAATCCCCCGCCCCCAGCCTCAGCCCGGACATGCGGCGCAAGCTTTACGAAATGGCAACCAACCTGGGCCAGGCACTTAATTACCGCAGCCTGGGAACGATCGAATTCCTGCTCGGTGAAGACGGCTCATGCTATTTTATCGAAGTGAACCCGCGCATCCAGGTGGAACATCCGGTGACCGAAATGGTGACGGGAATAGACCTGGTGGGCACCCAACTCAGGCTGGCAGATGGACAGCCGTTCAAATATGCCCAGGAAGACATCAAAATGCGGGGTTCGGCTATCGAAGCACGCGTGATCGCGGAAGACCCTGACAACGGCTTCATGCCCGCAACAGGTGAGATAACCCTGTTGAAAGAGGCAGGAGGACCGGGAATACGAACTGATTCGGCCCTTTACCCGGGTATGCCAATCACCTCGGATTATGACTCTTTAATTGCCAAAGTGATCGGTTGGGGGGAAGACCGCCAAACCGCGATCCGCAGGCTGCGGCGTGCACTGGGTGAGTTTCAAATCGGAGGAGTCACCACCGACATCGGGTTCCTGATCCAGATCATCGACTCAGACAGCTTCATTCAAGCCAGTGCAAATACCACTTACCTGGATACATTTTTACCAGTGATGACGGAAAACGACGAAGAACTGGATCGCGACATGGCGCTATCAGCCGCATTATTGGAACACGAGAAACGTACCTGCCAGCCTGGTAAACAATCACAACCTGAGGCGGACCAGTGGCGGATCCAGGGTTGGCGCGAACAAATGCGCGATTAAATTCGGGAGAGAGAACATGACCATCTACTATGTAACGGTAGGGAAAAAAGAATACCAGGTTGAGATAAACGGCAAGCAATACAAGATCAACGGCGAGCTTGTACAAGCTGCCATGGTAGCCATGAAAGAACGCGGCAAATACCTTTTGGATGGCGTTGCCCGCAAGACTGAAATATACATCGAGTCCATGGGCAACAGCCTTTACACGCTGAACGCCAACCGGCGGAATGCGATCGCTAAAGTTGAACGGAGCAGTATCCGCAGGGGAAGTAAAGTCAAAAAAGCCAGCAATGGCAGCCTGAACGCACCCATCTCGGGGATTGTCATCAGTGTAAAAGTTGCCAAGGGCGACATGGTCGAGACCGGGCAGGTTTTAGCCGTTCTTGAATCGATGAAAATGCAAATGGAAATGCGCTCCGCCTGTGCAGGTGTGGTGGACCTGGTAAATGTCGGACCAAAAACGCAAATCGCCAAGGGGGAGCTGTTGATCAAGATAATCCCCAAATAGGTGGGAGGGTTTCACAAACCTTGCCCCAATTATTAGCGTGGGGAGGGTCAAGTTTCACTACGGTTCGTGAAACAGAATTAATAATAATTTCCAACCTTAATTATTCCATCCAGCCTAGTGCCCGGGAATGCATTGTGGTAAATTTAGACCCGCCATGCCCATTCTTGCCATTGTTTTGCTGCTTGCGTCCGCAGTTCTCCATGCTCTTTGGAATTTAATCCTTAAGCAATCCTCCGTAAAATACGTTGCCATGGGCTGGCAGGTGATCATCAGTGGGATCATCTCGTTGATCGCCATATTCTTCACTGGACTGCCGCCGCGCTCGATGTGGATATTTGCGTTGGTCAGCGGCGCCCTGGAAGCCTTCTATTTCGTGCTGCTATCTTTCGCCTACAGCGACCATGATTTTTCGCTGGTCTATCCGGTGGCTCGCGGAGCCGCTCCCGCGTTGGTGGTCCTCTGGTCGTTCCTTTTCCTGCAGGAGGTGCCAAGTACATTGGGGTTCATTGGGATTGCGACCATCGTCATCGGGCTGGTCATCATTGGTGGAACCAGTCTTTTCCAGCCGCACGAAGGTAAGCCAAAATTCAAGGGGATCGCCATAGCGCTGTCGATTGCGCTGGTCATTTCCATTTACACGCTGATCGACGGTTTTGCGGTGAAACACGGTCCGGTGTTGCCCTATGGTCTTAGTATGTTCATGCTGGTGCCGGTCATGACAACCCCGGTCATCTTGCACCACTATGGGGGGGATAACTTTGTTAAAGCTCTCAGGTTGCAGCCTGCGCGCCTGATCCTGGTCGGTTTCCTGGGGGTCATCGCTTATCTGTTCGCTTTATTCGCATATTCCATAGCGCCCGTAAATTATTCAGAAGCCATCCGCGAGGTCAGCGTGGTGATAGGAGCTTTCGCGGGCTGGCAGCTTTTAGGGGAGAAACTCGGGAAGATCCGCGTCCTGGGGGCGGCAGTCATCTTTGCTGGAATCGTGCTGATCGCCGTGTTTGGTTAAACGGCTTTAATAACTAATTATCGAGTGGAAAAAGGGGATTGGGTGGAACGACGATACACAAGGAGCTCAACTCGCCAGTCATTGATAATGGCTGGCGAGTTTATTTCACTTAAAAGCCAAGTGCCTGGAAAATATGCTATTTTAAAACCAGAACTGCCTCACGCGAGCAGGTGATCTGGGCGGTGTCACCAATTTTAGGAAGCTCGAGGAATGGATTGTTGAAAGTATCCATATTAAAATGGGTGCTGCCAACCAGGACCTGGATGCGGACAACCGAACCAAGGAAGGTGATATTCTCAATCTTGCAATCAAGAATATTGGCTTTCCGTTCTTGAGCAATAAAATTAAAACGCTCAGGCCGGATGGCAATCGAAACTTTATCTCCCTTTTGCTTCCCGTCCAATTCCTCGGAGGTTTCCAGCTGGACGCCTTCCGTCCGAATCAATTTCTTTACCGGATCAACCACTTCGGCAGTGGTGGTATTCAATGTCCCGACGAAACTGGCAACGAAGGCTGTCTGGGGGAAGTTGTAAATCTCGAAAGGCGTGCCGACCTGCTCGATCTTGCCTTCGAACATGACGACGATGCGATCTGAAATGGAGAGAGCTTCTTCCTGGTCGTGGGTGACATAGATGGCGGTGATGCCCAATTTGCGCTGGATGGCGCGAATCTCTGCGCGTAATGAAACCCGGATCTTCGCATCCAGGGCCGAAAGAGGTTCATCCAGCAAAAGCACCTGGGGATGAATTGCCAGGGCACGTGCCAGGGCAACGCGTTGCTGTTGTCCGCCTGAAAGCTGGTGGGGATAGCTGTTCCCCTTTTGCTCGAGGTGGATCAGGGCAAGCATTTCTTCCACGGTTTTTTTAATAGTAGCCTTGGATTCCCTGCGAATGCGCAAGCCGTAACCGATATTTTGGGCAACCGTCATGTTTGGAAACAGTGCATAAGCCTGAAAGACCATGCCCACATTGCGCTGGTTGGGGGCTTTATCTGTAATGTCGACATCATCAATTTTGACTCGACCTGTAGTGGGAATTTCGAAGCCGGCGATCATCCGCAGGGTGGTTGTCTTTCCACAACCCGAAGGGCCGAGGAACGAAACAAATTCGCCTTTTTCCACTTCCAGATTAAAATTATCGACCGCTATGGTTCCGGCAAATTGTTTGCAGATATCAGTTAATGTCAGGTGTGTCATAAGTTGTCACTCTCGGATGATCTAGTGTCCGCCTCCCACTTGTGCCTGACCACCGCCGCGACCGACCAGGGAAATGATCCCCATGGCGGCCCAGGTAAGGGCAAAGCTGATAATGGCCATTGCTGCCGGCTCATAAGCCTTTTGTTGCATCTGATAAGACATGTAAGGGGCGAAAGCCGGCTTGGCAAGATACTGGGCGAGAATATATTCGCCCAGTACAATGGCAAAACTCAGGAAGGCACCGCTCAAAATGGCGACGCGAATATTAGGCAGGATAATGTCAAAAAGGATCGATCCCCAGCCAGCGCCCAAACTTTGTCCGGCTTCGGTGAGAGTGCGCACATCGATGGCGCGCAAGCCGGTATCGATAGAACGATACATATATGGCATGGACAAAACCACGTAGGCAGCGATAAGCAAGGCGGGGCTGTTAACGATCAGGAGCGGAGGCTGGCTGAAAGTGCGAACCAATCCAAAAACCAATACGATAGCCGGGATAACAAAGGGAAGCAGCGTGATGAACTCAACCACGCTGCGCAACTGCGGAACCCTCAAGCGGATCAGGAATGCCGTGGGAACAAAGAGCAGGATTCCGACCACAATGGTGAGGGAGGCCCAGATTACCGAGGCCGTGAAATTGTAGACAAACGCCGGGTCACTGAAGACATTAGTATATGCTTGAAAACTCAAAACCCCGAGCTTTGCTTTCAAAGAGAAGACAAAGGTTGCCACCAGAGGCAGGAAGAAATAAAGGATGCCAAGAATCATGATGAACCACGACCAGACCTTATTTCCGCGTCTCATCGCAACCACCTCTCGGTCCGCCTTTGAAGGAGGGTATAGCCCGTAATCGCCAAAGCCATGACAACCACCATGCCGAGCGCCATGGCATATCCAATGCCGGGATCGCCCAATACATCTCCGCGCAATTGGGACCCGATCACAATCGTCACAAGATTGATCTGCCCGCCAGTCAGCGCCTGGGCAGTGGCAAAAGCACCAAATGAGTTCCCGAATAGTAGGATCATCGTGCCCATGATGGAAGGCAGAAGAATGGGAAGGGCCACATAGCGCCAGTATTGGAAGGAACTGGCGCCCAGGTTCTCCGATGCTTCCAGCCATTCCCGGCGCAGCCCATCAATAGCGGGGGCGATGATCAACACCATCAAGGGAAACTGGAAATACATATATACGATACTCAACCCCCAAAAAGTATACAGGGTGAAGCCGTGAAAGTACGGGTTATATCCAAGGGACCGCAGCCATCCGATCAGAAGGCCGGTGGGACTCAATAGGGCAATAAATGCAAAGGCCAGCGGGACGCCTGCAAAGTTGGAAGCCACACCGCAAAAGGTCATCAGGCTGGAGCGCATGATCTTCGGCAACCCCCCGCGGATGGCTGCATAAGCGAGCAGGAAGCCGAAAATCCCTCCGCCAATGGAGGTTAGCAGGCTGATCTGAATGCTAATCGAATAGGCTCCCAAAATATAGGGACTGTCGAAAAGCGCCAGAATATTTTTAAAGGTAAAGGAGTGTGAAACCGAGTTTTGAAAACTGCGGACAAAGATCGTCGAGGAGGGATAGAGAAGGAAAAGGAAAGCAAACAGGAAGAAGGGCATTATGCCAAGCCATGCCCAGGACATTTTGCGGCGAGCGGGACGCGCCAGAGGCGCGTCCCGCTTTTCATCTAAAGTCGTCATGTCCGATCTTATGGAGCAGGGGTCGGAATATCCACGCCGACGGTGGTCATCCAACCGGCCTTGATCAGGGCTAGAGCAGCATTGAGTTGATCAGGGGTGGGGGAAACCGCTGAGGAGAAAGCGGTGGAAGCGGGCAGCTTGGCTTTGAGGTCTGCGGGAATAACACCGCGGGATTCCAAATCAGCCTGCTGAACACCATGAGCATAACCCTTCATCCAAGCCAACTGGCCTTCGTCAGAGTGGAGGATTTCCATCCAGAGTTTGGCGCAATTGGGGTGGGGCGCATAAGCGCTGATCGCCTGGACATACATGCTGGCGATGGTGGGGGAGGGATAGACAATGGTCTCGGGAGGATTTCCAGCCGCGGCGTCTTTATAGCCGAAGGCCAGGTAGTCCCAGGTGAACACGATGGGTGTGGCACCCTGGGAAATGGTGCCAGGTTTGGCAATTACCGGGACAAAGTTACCGGCCTGGTTTAATTGATTGAACCAGTCGAGGCCTGGCTGGGCATTATCCAGGGAACCACCATTGGCTAAGGCAGCGGCGAAGACCGACTGAATAGCCTGGTTCGAACTGCGCGGGTCACCGGATAAGGCAACCTGTCCCTTGTATTCGGGTTTGAGCAAATCCGACCAGTTGGCGGGGACATTCTGGACGACGGCTGTATTTATCAACATGGCCATGACGCCGTAATAGCCGCCGATCCACATACCATTCGGATCCTTCGCAGGAATGCCCAGGACGGTATCAGGAATTTTGTCCCAGGTGGAGACTTTATAGGCCTGGTAATCACCGGCAGCGATGCCCGTGGCGCCATAAGCATAGCCGACATCCACGATATCCGGAGCCTGCGGGCCCTTGTTGGTTTTATTGGCTTCGATGGCTGCCAGTTCGTCAGCAGAGCCGGCATTCGGGTCGAGGGAATTGATCTTGACACCGGAGGTTAACTCGAAGTCCGAGAAAATCTCGCCGTAGTTGGCCCAGTCGGGCGGTGTGGCGATGATCGTCAGCATGCCTTCCGACTTGCAGGCAGTAACAAGAGCCTGCGGGACGCTGGCAACCACTGAGCCCGTGTAGCCTGCAGCTACATCAGGAACAGCAGCAGCGCCGCCACAGGCGGAAAGTACGAATGCACTGGCGACCAGGATTGAAACGAGACTAAAAACAAACCTCTTAGTTTGCATATTCTACTTCTCTCCTTTTTTTATATTGATGCTAAAAAAATGGTGATGCAAAGATTGAAGGGTTCGTCCGGTCAGATGTTGTCGTGGCACCTCCAGTTTAAATTACCTGTTCATTGTAGCATTCTCAAGTGTCGGAGTCAATCAACTTCACGCCTTAGTTACAGTCCCAAAGATCCATAGAATAAAGGGGTTGCAAAAAGAGAGAGTTCCAATCAATATTGAAGTAGGCAACAACAATACGAAAGGAGCTCTCAATGACAGACGGATCTGTCAATATCAGTATAACCATAAAAGTGGAAGATGTGGTGATGGAGATTCAGGAGAAGGTGCTGATCGAGGCGGTGGAAGAATCCATCCACAGCCTGGTCACTGGAGTTGGACAGCAGGTTCTACAAGGGGTGATCCAAGTGCTGGACGACCGGATCGCTCGGGAAGTGCCAGCAGGCTGGCGGAATGTGGGGACGGAAGAGCGCTGGGTGGTAAGCAGTCTGGGAGCCATACGATACCGGCGGAGGGTATTCCAGGATGAGCGGGGCAGGCGCAGGAAACCGGTGGATGAGTTGGTCGGACTGCGGCGATATGGGCGGATGAGCGGCAGGGTGCAGGAAATGGGAGCTTCTCTGGCCAGTGGAGAGACCTATCGACTGGCTTCCGCTCAGCTCAGCTACCTGACCAAAACAGCCATCGGCCACAGTACCCTGCAGCGGATGGTATGGTCAGTGGGCAACCGGATTGCGGATGGGGAAGAAGCGGAGCGCAGGCGCATCTTCGAGGCTGGGGAGCAATTAGCAGGGGGAAAGATCCCTGCCGCGGTCCTGTACGGTGAAAGCGATGGGGTGTGGGTGCATCTGCAACGAGAAAAGAGACGGTCTACGGAAGTACGGGTGGCCATCCTGAGCACAGGCCGAAAACGGGTTGGAAAAGGCCGTTTTCGCCTGGAAAACAAGCACTGTGTGACCGCCGTCGGGCTGGATGCGGAGAGGTGGCAGGAGCACCTGCTGCGGGAGGCTCACTTGACCTATGACCTGACCCAGACCCGGCTCCTGATCAGCGGGGGAGATGGGAACCAGTGGGTCCGGCACAGCTTTGACCGGATGGATCTACCCCAACATTTTGTGCTGGACCGCTTCCACTTGCAGCGGGCAGCCCGCAGGGCTTACCAGGATCAAGGCAAGGCCCGGCAGGTGGTCTCCCGCTTACGCCAGGAGGGCTTTGCCGCAGTCTCCCCCGAGTTGAAACATCACATCCAGGAGGCTGAAGGCAAAAGGCGCAAATTGCTGCTCGATTTCTATCAATACCTATTCCACAACCAGGAAGGATTATTGGACCTCGAACAGCGCTCATGCCGCCTGCCGAGCTGCCTGGGAGCCATTGAAGGCAATGTCGACAAGCTTGTGGTCCACCGAATGAAGGGCCGCGGCTGTTCCTGGCGTTTACCGGGCGTCCGTGCCATGCTGGCTCTCCTCCGCAATGCTGACCAGCTCCGCTCTCATGCCTATCGCTATCTGCCCACAAAAACCCCTCCCAGAACGTATCACACCACCCAGTTTCTGGAGGTAGAATACCCAGAGAGCACTCAGGCTTCCATGCCTGTCTTTCAGGGACCACACCAGAATCGTCCCTGGGTCAGGTCCCTTCACCGGCTGATCTATGGCCGCTGATCTCTCTCTTTCCCAATTCTATGGAAATTTGATACAGTAACACGCCTTATCTCCAACAGGGAAGGCAGAAGGAAGATTAATTGGCACCTGATATTCCCAACCCGCGATTATTAACCGGGTTGGAAGGAGGAGTTTTGCACCGGTCACAGAGAGCCGGTCTCCTCCTTCCTGACGAAATCACAGCACAGGCAATTACTCCACCGGGATTTCCTGGTAGACCTTTTCGATGGCGATACCCTGGCGACGCCTATAGGCGCTGAACCCAAAGTAGATCCCTGCAGCCACCAGGTAGTTGATCATCATGAAGACCATCGAGCTGACATTGGACCAGCCGATGTTATAGGTGCCAACGGCAGGCAGGGCTGATGGAAGAACATTCGGGTCCCAGAACCACACGACCAGCAGCCAGTCGAGGAAGCCCAGGAAGATCAATCCTGCCAGGGTAATGATCGGCATGGCTTTGCTGCTTAAAGTACCCTTGACCACCGTGTAAAGAATCCACAGCAAGACCACGGCATTAAAGATGGTGAGGAGCCCGAGGACAATCACCACGAGCCAGGTAAGACCACTCGGACCCAGGGCGCCCAGTCCGCTGATGATCGTCCAGGCATATTTGAACGATACATAGATCAGGTAGACTGCGAAGACAGCGAATACAGCCGAGACAATCCAGCCCAGCCAGGCTGGAACCTTGTATTTGGAGATGGGCGAGCCGTCAAAAACATCCTTTGCCCGCCAGGGCATGACTATCCCGGCGACGGTCGATCCGAGGAAGGTAATGGCGATTACAACTGTGGCATCCAGTGCCAGGGTCTGGAAGTTAAAGACCTTAAATGCATACAGGTATGAGATGATCGCCGAAGGGATGACCATGAGCAGCAGGGCATTAATTGGCGTTTTGGTACGTGACTCAATCTTCGAGACCCACTCCGGCAGCATGCGGTCGATGGCAGCGGCAAAGATGACGCGGGTGGAGCTGAGGAAGAGCGTGCCCGACCAGCCAAACCACCACAGGCTCATCAAGAGAACGATGATGAACATCAGCGCCGGGCTCTTGACCATGAATGCAGCAAACAAAGCCGGATATGGCCAGATCGGTAACGGAGGCTGGGTGGTGGTGTACCCAAAGCCCCAGTTCCAGAATGCGCCATTGGCCTTATTATAAAAATCCCAGCCGATGGTTTTTCCGATCAGGAGGAAGAAGATCACGGCTCCAACCGTGGTGACAATGATGGCCCACAGCATGCCGGAAAGGTTGCGCTTGTAATCCGAAGCACCGCGCACCTCACCGTAAAGGGTGGAACCCCAGTTCGGCCACAGGTTGAAGAAGGTCAACATGGGTACCAGAAAGATACTGGCACCCAGGGCCAGCGGAAAGAGCGGACCCGCAACCGTGCCCGCCGCAGCCCCAGCCGCGAGCGTGGCATTATATGTATCCCCGGCTGCCGCACCAAAACGAGGGGCAAGAGCATTGAAATTGGCGATAAAGGTGGCATTGTTCCCAAACAGGAGCAGGCCAAAAACGATCGCCAGACCTGCAAGCCCGCCCCAGAAGCAAAACTTCTGGACGCGGGCGTACCACTTCATGCCGACGGCAATATAGATGAAAACGATGAGGCAAACGGACAGCATGCCAACGAATTGGCCGGTCGAGGTAGTGGTGAACCACAAAGCTGCATCCTTGAAGCCTGCCACCGCCAGAAGCGGCGTATACACCTCATAGGTTAGCATCTGACCGTAAAGTGGGGTCCACAGCCAAAGGATGAACCACCAACCCGTGACGGTCAACACGAATCCGACCGCGCGATTCAGGATGCGGCTCTGCCAGACATAATCACCGCCGGCACGCGGCATGGCAGAAATCAAGCCTGCATACACGATCACTTCAAAGACTGTAAAGATGGCGCCAACCACCACCCCGGTTATCAGGCTGCCCCCGAGGTAATAGCAATAAGAGAAGATGAACAGACCGAGGGTAATCAGGTTGATGGAGAAAGTGGCATAAATGAACGCGTCGAACACTGACCAGGCTCTCACCAGGCCGCTTGCCTTGCGTACAAACAGCGAAACGTCACTCATCTGACTCTCCTTTCCAAGTTTTTTCGGTCTCCTGATTTCAAATTTGGAGACCTTCCAAAAGAAGTGCTTTTGAACTGAAGCGTCTGCAAATCTTCCAAATCACTTTATCGCCAATAGGACCCTCCTTTCAAGCAAAGGCATCCTCTGAAATTTTATCCGGTGGTTAACAGGTAGTTGCCCACCTTTTGAGGTTTAAGCTCGATGACCGCACCGTTCAACATGCCTTGCTCATACATGCTGCCGGGATTGATGCATAAAGTTTTCTTGTATTTGCGCGTTCCCTTGCCTTCGTGGATGTGCCCATGCAGCCCAAGCAGCGGTTGGTATTTATCGATCACTGTCATCACTGCGCGGCTGCCAACCGGGACCATGGAACGACCGGCATAGGTGGGGCGCAAGTCCTTGGTCAGCTCGGGGGCTTCATCCAGGCCGCTGCCGTAAGGCGGCGGGTGGATGCTGAATACTGCCTGGGAAGGATTCTTCACCTTGCTGATGACTGCCTCAATGCGCGTCAGCAGGGCTTCGTCGGGCTCTTCGCGGTGAGTGTGCCAGGGGGTTGGGTTCGACCAGCCGGAACTGGCCATTTCATGGTATTCGTCAAGCTCGATAACCTGTCCTTCCACGCTGCGCACACATTTCGAGGCTGAGATGACCGCATCTATCTCAAAAATATCATCATTTCCCGGGCAGACAAAACATCGAATGCCCGTGCCGCTTAATTTTGCGTCGGCATATTCCATCCAGCGCTGCATGGTTTTCATTACTTGTTCCAGGAAGAGCTCATCCGATTTTCCCGGAGTATCCAAAATGCTCTGCACTTCATCAGGGTTGGTGATATATGGATAATAGCCGCGGTTTTGGATGGTTTGGACCATTTTGTCAACAGCTTCTTTTCCATGCAGGATGCTTTCCTGTTCCAGCAAGGTGACCTTGAAGTTGTCTCCGCCCTGGGCAATGATCGGGACGATGGCTTTACCGGTCATATCGCCGCCCAGGATCAAGGTGTCGGCCTCATAAAACTTGCTGGCAGCCAGGAATTTCTTCCAACATATTTCAGAACCATGGACGTCGGTAGCGAAGAATATTTTCATCGGGTATCCCTTATCAGCAAATCTATAGTTTGTCGAAACTACCTGAGATATTAACTATACAAAATTTTCCGTCAACCTGCAACCAGGTCCTTGAATTGTTGGCGGAGGCGGGACTCGACTTCGGTGGGAATAAGGTCAACCTGGTTTTGTTCCAGTATCTCATTCACGCGCTGCATGGCGCGGGCGTGTGTATCGAGAGACCCTTTTTTCTCCCAGGTTTCGCGTGCTTCCCGGTCAGACAAGCGGGTGAGGAAAGCTTCGCTTTTCATCCTCCGGGCTGTATGCGGACTCATCATGAAGGACCCCCCTGGTTTTACCTGGGCAATCACCGGGATGGCAAGATCCTCTTCAGTGAATGCTATGCCACGCTTCAGGCGTTTAAGCATTTGGGCGATTTCGTCGTCTATCACAGCCTTGGCAAAATCGAACACTTTCAAGGCGTCGAGCAGCCCCCCCATATTGAGCATGTCTGCACCAGCCAGCACCCCTGCCGCAGTGGACATGGCAGTCTCGTAACCGGATTGGGCATCATTGACCTTGGAATTCGACAACCCAATGTAGCCACCGCACGGAACATTGTAGAAGCGCGCCATCTGGGCAAAGGCCATGTGAAGCATGCCGCATTCGATGCCGCCCGAAGCATAGGCGCCAGTGCGCATGTCTGCCACGGTGGGCAGGGTGGCGTAGATGGTGGGAGTACCTTCCCGCACCATTTGCATCAGCACCGAGATGGCTAGAAATTCTGCATTCCCTTGGACCAGGGTGCCAGCCATGGACATCGGTGAGGTCAACCCGGCATTGGGTACGATGCTCGGATAAACAGGCAGTCCCTTTTCGCAGAAGAAGATGACCGCTTCGGTGGACAACTGGTCCATGGTGAGAGGTGAAACCACAGGACAATAATGGTGGGTCACAAACGGCCGCTGGCGGTAAGATTCTTCACTTCCGGCGAGTGTGTAAAGCAGATGCATTACCGATGCGGCATCTTCCATGTCGCGGGTGGTGCTGCGAATGGGTTTGAGACAATGTTTCAGGGATGGATAAAGACGGGCCAGGGTGAACTGACCCTGCGGCGCATCGTCTGCCAGGGTGGAAATCGAAAAGACATCATAGGCAGGGAGTTCCTGAATGAGATGCGCGATCCTGGCGATGTCTAAAAAGGTCGCCCGTCTCACCCGACCGGTGAGAGGATCGATGACATCGGGTGCGGAGCTGCCAGTAACGATGACCGGACCATCCTGGGGCAGGGTGCGGTCGTACTTGGGGTCGCGTCCCCGGAAGGTAAAGGTGGGTGGCAGCATGGCCCGATATTTTTCGACCACCGCGGAGGGAAACTTTACGACCTGTGATTCAGCCTCCACCCGGCAACCGTGCTGTGCAAAGATCGAGCGCGCCTTTTCATTGCGCACCAGCAGACCGACATTTTCCAGGACTTCCAGCGAGGCCGAATGGGTGCGTCCAACCTGTTGCTGGGTGAGAAGAGTAGCGAAGTTAATCAAATAAAACTCCTAATGATCAGGATGCAGATTGCCGGCAGGAGACTCGACCGGGAGGCGGTCTGCCAATGCTTGAATTTCACCGATCGCAAACATTTGCAAGCCGGGTCGGGTGACCTTGAGGGAGGCGGCAGCTGTGGCAAAGCGGGCCGATTTTTCCAGGCCCCAACCCTTCAAGTACCCATAAATAAAGCCAGCTGAAAAGGTGGCTCCGGCTCCACAGCCGTCGACCGCCAGCACGGAGGGAGCATGCACCCGCACGGCCTGCGAGCTATTTACAGCCAGGCATCCTTCCCCGGCCATGGTGATCAGGGCGGTCTGCACGCCGGTATTTAATAATTTCCGGGCCACTTCCAGGGGCGGTACATCGCCTCGCTGGGCGGCATCCGTTACAGCCTGGCAGATGGTGGCACGGCTTCCATAACGCTCCAGGAGATTCAGGTCGGCATGACCATGTTCGAAATTCAAGAAGACCGGTACCTTTAACCGACCGGCTTCGTCCATTGCCCGCACAATATGATCGCCATCGTACCAATCGACGTATAACATGCTCGCCCCGTCCAGCAGGGAAAGGTCGGCAGCATCAAGCGTATTTAAAACCTGGGGCGCCCTCTCCCAAAAATACGTGCGGGCACCCGTCTCGTCCGAAACGTCCACTTCCCAGGGGGTCTTGATCTCCTTGGAATGACGCACTTCCCCCTGCACTCCCCAAGTCTTCAGCTGCTCCGCCAGGATGTGGCCGCGCGGGTCATCCCCCACTGCCGTGCCAATGATGGCGGACGGAACGTCCCACTGGCGCAGCAGGCAGGCAATGATGGCAGCATCGTCAAATACAAACTCGCTGACCTCTTTGACAAGGGCGCCTGTGTTGTGGGCGGGCAACTGCTCGACCACCATGATGGCAACCGGGGTGAGCATTCCAAAACCGACATAGACGGGGTTACCAGGTTTCATTTTCCAATGGCACTTTTCATCTCCTGCAAATACCAGCGCAGGAAGCGGTCAAGGTTATATTCCTTATATATTGAGAGCGGACCCGGGGTAAAAGCGTGTGAGTTTACCCCGCGCTGCTGGTTGACGCAGATCGACCAATCCTGCTCGGCGGTCATCAGCCAGAATGGGAGCATTTTCTCAAGATCATAGTCCCGGCCTTCCTCGGCCTTTCCATCCACAAGCCAGATCATGCGGATGGCAGTGTGGGTCAACCCATTGGGGGTGAGACGGACAGCCACCGTGTGGTCGCAGCTGGCATGTACCCAAAAATTGGGGAGCGTACGAACACGCAGCGTTCCAACATCGGGATCCGTGTAATCCCCCATCAGGGGAGCCACCTGCTTGCCATCCAGTGTCTCACTGACGAAACCCTCCACCAGGGGGGTGCGGTTGGCTGCATACCAAATGCCGTGATCGGGGTCCGGAAACTCGGTCATGCCGGTCTCTTCGCGAATGGCCATCCCCTGGGCAGCCAGTTTGGACTCCATGCGGGTGGTGACCGCTTTCAATCTTTCGGCGATACGCGGGATGGTGTCATCGGCATTGTAGCGGTCGAAATTGGCTTTGATATACTGGGGATGGTTCACGGCGCAATGGTAGCACTCGCGATTGTTCTCCCAAACCAGTTTCCAGTTGGAGGCGACATCAAAATCCATGATCTTGGCAACCTTCGCACGTGCCATGCCCTGCGGCCTGGCAACGGGTGCAATGGTTTCGTAAACTGGGTCAAAGTCAACCGGTTCTTCTGCCAGGCTGATAAAGATCATTCCTTCAACTTCTTGGGCGTGAGCCCTGTGCAGGCCAAGTTGGGATTTATCCAGGCCCTCCTGCATGCCGTATTGGAGCAAAAGACGTCCGCTGCGGTCGTAAGTCCACTGGTGATAGGGGCAGACAAAACGTTTGACGTTGCCCGACTCCTCCTCGCAAATGACCGAGCCGCGGTGGCGGCAGACGTTATAAAGAGCATTAACTTGTCCGTCATCACCGCGGACTACAATCACAGAATCGCCTTCCACATCGTAAAGAAAGTAATCACCGGGATTGGGTATCTGGCATGAATGCCCGGCGAAAAGCCAACCCTGGCGCCAAATGGATTCCATTTCGACCCTGTAAAGCAATTCGTCATGGTAGAACTGGCGCGGCAGCCCATAACCGGGTTGGCGGGAGTCCAGCAATTTTTTTATAGCCGATATTTCGGCAGAGTTAAAAGGTAACATATTCAAGCCTTTTCCAACAATAAAAGATGGGGGGAAGCATTAATTATACGCGCAGGTGTTCTCCCTTGGGATCATACATGACTGTGGCGGTCACCTCACCCATGCGGCGGCCCTCGATCAAGTTCAGTTCGAAGCGGTTACCAGCCTTGGCTAATTCCGTCGGCAGGTACGCGTACAAAATATTCTTCTGTAAAGTATATCCAAATCCGCCGCTGCGGACACGTGATATGACCTCGCCATTGTGATAAACCGCTTCGCCGCCGTAAATTTGAGTATATTCGCTGCCATCCAGGACCAATGTGCAAAGTTTTCGCTTCAAGCCCTCCTGCTTTTGCTTTAGGAGCGCAGTCTTTCCAATAAAATCACCTTTATCCAGGTGTACGCAAAAGCCAAGTCCACCTTCATAAGGTGTCTCCAGCATGGTGACATCTGCGGTGTAATAGCGGTAGCCTTTTTCAAGCCGCAGGGAATCGAGCACTTTGTAGCCACCGACTTCGATCCCGAATTCCTGACCCGCCTTGATTAGCGCATCCCATACCAGCTCGCCGCGGTTGGCGGGGATATATAGTTCCCAGCCAAGCTCCCCGACATAGCTGACGCGCTGTGCAAAAACCGTTACTCCATTGATATCTATTGGTCGGGTTTGCAAATAGGGATGAGTTTCATTCGATATATCACTTGCGGTGATCTTCTTAAGCACCTCGCGTGATTTCGGACCCCACATCGCCAGGCAGGCCCATTCGGTGGTGATGTCACGAATTACCACCGGGCCATCCTTTTCGTCCACGTGCATCTGGATCCAGCCGAAATCGTTGGCGATGAAGGCCGAGCCAGTAACCACCCAAAAGCGGTCTTCCGCATGGCGCGTAATCGTCAGATCAGCTTCCACCCCGCCATTTGTGTTGAGGAACTGGGTGTATACCGCGCTGCCTACCGGTTTATCGATATCACTATCGGCAAGTCGCTGAAGGAGCTTTAACGCGCCGGGTCCACTGACTTCGATCTTGCCGAAGGAGGTCAGGTCAAACAGGGTGACCCGTTCGCGGGTGGCCTTGTGTTCCTGCCCAACCCGGTCAAAATACGGGGGACGATTCCAACCCCACTCGCGCTGATCCGCACCGGCCCGTCGCCAGGGTTTCCCCGGGTCAAAGTAGTTTACCCGTTCCCAGCCAAATTTCTCGCCGAAGACTGCACCCATTTCCTGGGAGCGATAATGGACCGGGCTGACGCGATGCGGGCGCGCCCATTCATTCTCGTCGTTGGGGAACCGCAAACGATAATAATATTTGACACCTTCGCGGGTGCGTTCGGCCGCATACTCGGGATTTGAATAATAATTACCAAAACGAGTGGGGCGGTATGCATACACATCCAGGGGGGATTCCCCGCCTATAATCCACTCTGCCATCAGTTTGCCGATTCCACCGGCGCCGCCGTATCCATTGAGGGACATCCCTGCCGCGATCCACATGCCGTGTGCGCCGGCCATCGGTCCGAGCATTGGCTGGGAATCAGGGGTATACGCTCCAGGATGGCACACCAGGGTGATGATGCCGGCTTGGTCGATGAACGGAATTCGGCGGATGGCTCCTTCGAGTAATTGTTCAAAGCGATCGAAATCCGCCGGGAGGGTGGTGCCGCCGTGCTCCCAGGGTACTCCGTCGATCCAGCGAGCGAGCGGGTTGGGTTCATAACCACCGATCACAAGTCCGCCTGCTTCCTGGCGCATGTACACCAGGTTGTCAGGGTCACGCAGGCATGGCGTAGTGGCGGGGAACTCGTTGCCGGGTACCGCTTTCAAAGCGATATGTTGGTGATCGACGGGAGTGGTTGGGACATGGATCCCGGCCATGGCGGCCACCTGTGGCGCCCACATGCCGGCTGCGTTCACCACGAGCTCGGTCTTTATAGAACCATGGTCTGTAACAACTTTTTGGATGGCCCCTTTTGACGACAATTCGAGGGCGATGACGCGTGTATTCGTGAAGACCTCAACCCCCATTTCCCTGGCAAACCTGGCCATCGACGTGGTTGTTGTGTAGGGATCCAATTGGCCATCGCGGGGCAGATAGATGGCCCCATAAAGGTTTTTGTCACTGATCTGCGGCATGACTTTGAGGGCTTCAGCAGGCGATATGATGCCGGCTTCCATGCCGATTGCGTTGGCGCGGCTGACCGATCGCTCCATTTCCTTTAGCTGCTCCGGGCTCGAAGCTACACGCAGGCTGCCGACGTGGTCAAATAGTTTTAAGCCGCTGTACAGCTCAATGCTGTATTTTCGGAACTGCATCAACGTTTGCGAGGTTGCGAACTGTGTCACGAGACCCGCGGCATGCGTGGACTCACCGCTGGCAATCTCTCCTTTTTCAATGAGGACAACATCTTTCCGCCCCATTTTCGCCAGGTGATAGGCAATGTTACATCCGACGATGCCCCCGCCTATAATTACAATTTGTGCTTGATCCTTCATTTCGATTTATTTTCCTTTCAGTATTTTTTCAGAATTAATGCAATTATATGGTCTAAATAGCCTGGACATCCTGCAGCCAGCCAGGGAATTCAGCCGAATCCATTTTTTCAACAGCCCTTCCCCACCTTTCAATTGCCCAGCCCCAAAAATCATATTTTATTTTTGACATGCTTGCCTGGATCGCGGCCCAAAGTCCCCAACCCACATCAGACATGATCATGTTCAATTTCATCCGTGAAATTCTTTTTACAGATGCGATCCCGAAATATGCTGAACAAACTTCCCCGATCTTATCGTCATTGAACTGCATTTCCTGACAGGTATTTCCAAGCTCAAAACAAGGATCATTGTTGCCGCTGTATTCGTAATCTATCAGCCACAAAGTGCTGCCATCATCAATATAGTTTTCTGCCAGCAGGTCATTATTGCACGGAACCGTGGGCAGAGGGTCGACCAGCATGGCTTTCTCTATTTGCGAAATGACCGGCATTCGATCCGGATATCCATCCGGGAGGCGGATATGTCGATCCCTGCATATGGACAGATAATATTCCGTGAGACGGAACATGTTGAAATCCAGCAGGAAGCGCGGCCCGGCGTGAAGCTGCTTAATGGACCTGGCCATACGTGCCGGCATACCCGGTGCGTTCAATGATTCCTTCGACATGGTTATTCCATTTATAAATTCCAGGACGATCACATTATATTCCGGTAAATGGTAAAGTACTTTCGGCCCGATGCCTGCTTCTGCTGCAGCGCGGGTATTATGGTATTCATTTAAGCGATCAATGGCAAGAAGGTCGCTGCTTTCACCCGGGACGCGCACAAAAAAAGGAACGCCATCCACCTTCACTTGAAAGTTAGAGTTGGTTAATCCGCCGGAGAGTGCTTGAATCGAAACCTGTTTCCCCTTCCAATCTTCAATTCTGGAAACAATTTCATCGATCGATGGCATGTTTTCTTCCCTCAGAAAACTGGAGTGCTGGAAGGGAAAATGGTGGTCAGTGCCAAAAGCACTGACCACCCGGGATCATCCGGAAGTTGAATAAGGTTATTCGGGCGGGATCTCCTTGAAGGCGAAGTCCACATTGATTCCCTTGGTCTTCTGACGCGCCTTGACCACCAGATACCAGATCGCTGAAATCAATATGATCGCGAAGGCGATGATTTGCGCAAGCAAGTTCTTTGGAAACTCGCTAAAGTTCCAGTTACCGAGCACGCCCAATGCCGGCGAGAGCAGGAAGGCCACCACCATGGCCATTCCCAGGCCTCCTCCGAGCATGCCCAGGGCAGAAAGCCAGGGCATTGGCTTGCCATTCAGCCATTCCAGCAAGTGTTGTCGCATGGGATAGAGGAAGACGATCACGGCCGCGATCGAAGCGAGCCGCACCAGCCATGCCAGGATCGCCGAGTTTGCGAAAGCTTGAGGAGCCAACACCCAGGTGAGAGCGATGAAGGCTGCCGCACCAAGCAGGGTGAACAAGACTCCAACTATTCCGCTGACCTTATATTTGGCGCCCGGGGAAGCCTCATAGACCTCCTTGGCACGATAAGGCAGCAAAGCTCCCGCCAGGCAGGTGATGATGAAAACATACCCGCAGCCGAAGGTAACACCCAGGGTCAGGCTGACCCAGGTAAAGGGCTGGGTGACCAGGCTGTAGCCCACGATCACCGGCAGGGATGCGAGGAAGTAGCCAAGATGAGCGTTCACGGGGGTGTGATATTTCTCGCTCACCTTGCTGAACCAATCGGGCAGCAGGCGGTCAAGCGACATGGCAACGATAACGCGGGTCATGCCGATGTAACAGTTGCAGACGATCTGGAAGCCATTCAGGAGGTAACCGAGGCCGATGATCAGCACGACGATCGGGCTGGCGGTCAATGCGACTGCCAGGATGGGCGGCCAAAGGTTGAAGCCATTAATGTTGGCAGCAGTTATTCCAGACCAGTAACCGGCGCCGGCTACATACAGAAATTCCGACCCTGCCACTTTTTGGATACCCAATGCCAGCAGGGCAAGCAGCAGTCCGGTAACGATCAGGGAGCCGACCATGATGAAAGCCTGCGAGCGGAAGCTGCGTGCATCCTTGATCTCACCGTTTTGCTCGGCAGAGTAGGTGGCCCACTGCAGGCTGGTCCAGGCTATGGGAGCGACCAGCAATGTGGCCATCAGGCTAAACGGCGGATGGACATTAATCCCGGCAGCCGTAACCGCATTCATGGCCGTCTGGTAGAAATTTGGTACTCCACCGGAAGATACTGCAAAAGCGTTCAGCCGTGAAATGAACTCGGCAGCAGGGGTTGTAAAGAGCACAACAAATACGGTTGCAAAGCACAGGAGCGTGCCCCACCACATCACGTGCTGAAAGCGTACATAGTTCTTGAAACCAGAGGTCAACAGAATCAGCGAGATGAGGGCATTGGCGATGCTGACGATGATGATGCCCGTTGAAGTGGTAAACCAGAGGCCCAAACTGGAAAGGGTAGCCACATGCATGGTGGCGCCCAGGCCCAGGAAAAGCGGCGCGAACCCGAGGTAGGAGACCAACCAGCCGGAGAGGGCCACCCACTGCAGGATCCAGATGACGAATCCAGACATGACCACCGTGAATGCCAGGCCGCCGCCGAATACGCGGCTCTGGAACACGTAGTCGCCACCCGAGCGCGGTAGAGCTGTGGAAAGCCAGACATAAACAAAGGCGATTGGTATTTCGATCACCATCGCGAGGATAATCCCCCAAACCAGTTGACCGCCCGGGAGAGAACCGGGTGCCCACAGGTAGGTCCACGGGAAGATCAGACCCATGGTCAATATGTTGTAAACGAACGCAGAATAGGGAGACATGACCCTAACAAGCCCAGAAGCCTTCCGTGTAAAAATTTCTGGTTTTGGAGTTGTTGTCTCAGCCATTGCTTCCTCCTTTGATATGAGGGAAACCGAATATTGGTATATTAAATTGACCTGGTGATGAAAGCTCCGTATCTCCATCACGCATTACCATATTCTTGACACCTGTATCTGCTTTTCTAAGGACGAGGCCTCCTTTCCTAGAGACGCATTGATCAACCACTCGTCATCTGGTATCCAATTACTTCGCCATCTGCGAAAGTTACGAGACAACCGCGCAGGATCCCCTCTCCGTATTCTGAACCAGGGTTGATACATGTAGTGCGTCCGATTTTTGCCACCGATTGGGATTCATGAATGTGTCCGTGCAATCCCAGCATTGGTTTGTACTTCTCGATGGCAGTGCGTACAGATTTACTCCCGGCACCGTACATGACTGTTTGCCCTCCCTGGATGATCGGCTCCGGGGGGTCCTTGTCCCAATTCAACATGGGGCATGTGTCTAGGGAAGAATCTACTGGCGGATCATGGAAATTAAAGATTGTGTGGGTAAGATCCGGCACTTTAGATATCATTTCTTCAATCATTACGCCTAATTTTTCATCGGAAATTTCACGCGGGGTTTTCCACGGCGTGGGAGTGCTGAAGCCTACAGATATCATTGTGTGATCAGCGTCCACCGGAACAACCTCGCCTTCGCAGGCAAAGAATGAATGGGTCCCTTCCCGTTTAATAGCAGTTAACACTTCGGGAGAATCATCGTTTCCCCCGGTAACAAAACATTTTTTTCCTGTTCCTGCCAGCCGCTCTTCGGCAAGGTCCACCCAGTTGCTCAGCCGTTGTCGGGCAACTTCATGAAACAATTCATTGACAGCTTTTTCATCCATCGACAGGGTATGGAACTCATCCTCCTCCATGACCTTATGATAAAAGCCAAGAGTTCCCAGGCGATTGATGAGAGCATCCAGTTCCTGTTGAGTGGTGATTTCTTCGATGCGCCCCTGCAAGGTAGCGCGGAAATGTCCATTTTTTTCCTTGATGATGGGGATAAGTAATTTACCGGTAATATCACCGCCCATTACCAGGATATCGACGTCGTAGAACTTGCCGGCATTGATGAATTTTCGATAGGTGCGTTCCGACCCATGCAGATCGGTGGCAAAATAAAGTCGGGTCGGTTTCTTGCTGGGTTTCTTTGAAAAGAGGGGCATGTCTTTGTCTCCGATCCATCCGGGTGCTAACATTTATAAACAAATTTCAGGCTTTGACAGGATATGTTGTGGCAACCATGCTTATCACCGAATGCGCCAATAGGGATTCGTTGGCAGAAGCATCGATGGCTTCATCAGTGATGAATTTATCGATTTCATCGATCGTGGCAACCTGATAATTTGAAACCACCCCCCACTTGCTGTGATCAGCAACAATAATAATCTGACCTCTGGTGCGCTCGATCATTTGGCGTACAACCTCGGCCTCAGCATTCGAGGGTACCGTGCAGCCGTGCTTCAGGCTGACACCATCCACCCCCAGGATAACCTTATCGGCGTAAACCTGGCGAAGATTGTCAATGGCAAAACGGCCCGCTACGGAATTGGAATGCGGCTGGAACTCACCCCCGATAAGGTGATGCTTAAAACCAGCTTCTCCCAACTCGAGCGCAGCATAAACGTTGTTGCTGAAAACAGTGATCCCCCGGTCGCCGGGAATATAACGAATAACCTGTGTGGTTGTGGTGCCGCTGTTAATAAATAAAACATCGTTCTCTTCCAAGAGAGAAGCTGCCATCTCACCGATTACTCGCTTTTCTTCGGGGAATTTTTGAGCCCGCTGCAGATATTCGGGCTCGAGAGTCAGCCTTTGGCTGAGGATCGCCCCCCCGTGTGTACGTTCCACAATTCCTTCGCGTTCCAACCATTCCAAATCGCGGCGCACGGTCGCTTCTGAAGTATCCAGCAGGGAATACAAATCATCCATACGGACGATTTTATGGGTAACCAGATACTCCTGGATTCGCTCGCGCCGTTGTGCTGGAATGAGAGCTTTTCTCATTTTTTGTTATGACGCTTGGCAATTGTTCGAATGAACTTAAATTTTGTAGGCGCATTATAAAAGAATCTGAAGAAATTTGCAAGTTTTTGCGTTTTTAATTATAATGTTGTGGAAATTTCCCCACTGCCAGCCGCTCGTATTCGACCTGGGCTGTTCGCTGAGGCCTCATCGTAGGAGATTGGTATGACAAGCAGTCCCATCGGAATGGGCGAACAAGATCGTGCCGAGCGCGAAAAGTTTGAAAACGAACTCAAGCGCATCCTTAACGCCAGTGACGCTGCCGGGATCATCCTGCGGGTGATCGGATCGCTGGCGTTTCAAATGCACTGCCAGAAGTATGGGTACCTGCAGGCAGCCATGGGCCGTGCGTATACGGATATCGATTTTGCCGCCTACCAAAAACAGACCAAGGAAATCCAGGTACTGATGGCCGGGCTGGGTTATCACGAAAATCGCGAGGTCTTCATCGTTTCGGAAGGTTATCGATCAATTTTCGAGAAGCCGGAAGCAGGCCTGCACATAGACGTTTTTTTTGGGAAACTCGATTTCTGCCATGTAATCCATTGGGATGGCAGGCTGGAAGTTGACCACCCCAGCATCCCACTGGCTGAAATGGTTCTCGAAAAAATGCAAATCGTCCAGATCAATGAAAAAGACATTATTGATACGATCATGCTGTTGCTTGAACATCCTATGGGCGATGAAGATCATGAGACGATAAACATCAAGCGCATCGCCGGGCTCTGCAGCACCGACTGGGGACTTTGGCGCACGACGACCATGAACCTGAACAAGGTGCGGCAAATGGCTCAAGGGTATGAACAGCTCACCAGCGAACAAAAAAATTACATAGATGCACAGGTAAAAACAGCTCTGGCGAGGATCGATCAAGAACCTAAATCCCTCGCCTGGCGGTTACGAGCCCGCGTAGGGGACCGTGTGAAATGGTATAAAGACGTTGACGAAGTTCAATGAGGTGCAGGAGGCGGTTATGAATAAACTTGTCCGCGATCTAATGCACCCGGGGCTGATTACCTGCCGGCCGGATGCCACGCTGGGTCAGGTTTCCGTTATGCTTACCCAGCATCACGTTCATGCCCTGGTCGTAGCGGACCGTGATGGCCGTCCGATCGGCATCATCTCCGATTACGACCTGCTGGCCGGCGAATGGCTTTCCGCGGATGCCCAAAGCCTGGCTGCAATGCGCAAACTGACAGCCGGGGAACTCATGTCCTCCCCCATCGATACCATCGAAGCCGGCATGTCCCTCAGGGAAGCAGCCCACCTCCTGATTGAGAACGACATCAATCGTCTGATCGTCACCGATAAGGGGATCCCAACCGGGGTCATCTCAACCTCCGATTTCGTTTCCAGCATCGCCCGTGAAGAAAAGGCTCTTCGTCAGACCGTGGCAGATGTAATGTCAGATGCCATTCTGGTGTGCCGGGATAAAACCCCGCTCACTTCCGCGGCCCGGACGATGACCCAGGCCGGTTGGCGATCGGTGCTGGTGGTGGATGCCAAGGGAAAGCCGGAGGGAGTGGTCAGCGGCCAAGATTTGCTGCCCTACGTGCAAAACGGCATAGACGAAACACTTACCGTAAAGGACATCATGCACCCGGCATTAACGATCGATATAAATGCCAGGCTGAGGGAAGCCGCCGACTTGATGATCCAAAAGCACTACCATCGACTGGTGGTGATCGACCAAAACGATCAGGAAGCATTTCCCCTTGGTATTATTTCTTCTTTCGATATTGTGGCCGAGATGGCAAGACCCGGATCTGTTTGGCAAAAGTAGAAATTATTCAACCTCTTCAGAAGATGCGCTGCGCAAGACGCACCTGACCTCTCAACTTTCTCATTTTTAGCGGAGTTATTTAATCATGGCATTAACGCTTGAAGAGGCGCTGGCCCGTGTCCCGCAATGGGCGGGCGCCAACGACCTGAAAGCCACGCCTCTGGCTGGCGGAATTACCAACAACAATTTCCGCATCGATGTGGGGGGGGAAGCATTTGTCCTGCGCATCGCGGGGGCGGATACAGAATTATTGGGGATCAATCGGGAGCATGAATATTCAGCCAACCTGGCTGCAGGCAGGCTGGGAATCGCGCCGGAAGTCTATTATTTCATTCGCCCGGAAGGATACCTGGTCACCCGTTTTATCACCGGACGGCCCATCCCGCCAACCGAGATGCGGGAACCGGAAAACCTGCGCCGGGTTACCGGGATCCTCCACAAAATTCACAACATGCCGGAAATCCCGGGCGACTTTAATGTCTTCCGGATTATTGAGGATTATACAAATATTGCCTGCCGCTGCCTGGTAAAGTTCCCTCGAAATTTCAGTGCGCTGATCAAGCAAACGAAGGCTGCCGAGGATGCGCTCACCTCACTTCCTGGTTCCCTATGTCCATGCCATAACGATTTGCTCAACGCGAATTTCCTTGGCAACAATACACTTTACCTCCTTGACTGGGAATACGCCGGCATGGGCGATCTCTTTTTCGACCTGGCAAATTTTTCCGATCATCACGAACTAACCGATGAACAGGACCACTGGCTGGTCAAATACTATTTCGGGGATGTAACCCCCGGCGTGTGGGCGCATTTTAAAATCATGAAAATCATGTCCGATCTGCGCGAGGCTACCTGGGGACTTGTGCAAATCGGCATTTCGAAACTCGATTTCGACTTTCGCGAATATGCGGACAGATTCTTTGGCCGTGTCATCGAAAATATCCAAAATCCCAAATGGAATGAATGGCTTAAGGAGGTAAGTAAAAATGTCTGATCTACCTACTCATGCACAGGTAGTCGTCATCGGGGGAGGCGTCGGCGGGTGCAGCATTGCATACCATCTCACATTGATGGGCTGGAAAGATGTTGTCATCCTGGAACGTCACGAGCTGACCAGCGGTTCGACCTGGCATTCCGCCGGCCTGGTGGGCCAGATGCGTTCGGATGCCAACCTCACCCGCATGATGCATTACAGCACGGACCTTTACAGGAAGCTGAAGGCAGAGACCGGTCAGGACCCTGCCTGGCGCGAAGTGGGCGGTTTGCGTCTGGCCTCTTCAGCAGAACGGATGGAAGACCTCAAGCGCTTGGTGGGCATGGCTCAATCCTTCAACGTGCCAATGGACCTGATCTCGCCCAAAGAGGCCATGGACAAGTTCCCGATCATGAGCCCGGAAGGAATTGCAGGGGCGGCCTGGACTCCCAATGACGGAGTCATCGACCCGACCGGCCTGACCAACGCTCTTGCTTCCGGCGCTAAACAGCGCGGAGCGCGGATTTTTATCGACACGAACGTGGAGAAAATCAACCTTAAGAATGGCCGCATCCACGATGTTGTTACCGACAAGGGCACGATCGAGACCGAGGTGGTGGTCAACGCGGCCGGGCAATGGGGGGCTGAAGTTGGAAAGATGGTGGGACTCACCCTGCCCATCGTTCCGATGGCGCACCTGTATATCATCACCAAACCGATCCAGGGGGTGGGGCACGATTTCCCAACCTTGCGCGACCCCGACCTGCTGGTGTACTGGCGTGAAGAGGTGGGCGGTCTGGTCACGGGAGGATATGAGCGAAACCCGGCTCCGTTCGGACTGAACGGCATCCCGCGCGATTTCAAATATCAACTCCTGCCTCCCGACTGGGAACGTTTCACCCCGCTAATGGAAAATTCGATCAAACGCGTTCCTGCCGTGGAAACCGCCGAGGTGATCCAGCTATTAAACGGACCGGAAGGATTCACTCCGGACGGCGAATTCCTGCTGGGTCCCACTTCGGTCAAAGGATTCTGGGTTGCCTGTGCCTTCTGCGCCCACGGGTTGGCTGGAGCCGGTGGCATTGGGAAGACGATGGCCGAATGGATCATCGATGGACATCCGGAATGGGACGTCTGGCGATTGGACGTGCGCCGCTTCGGTTCCAACTACAACAGCCAGGATTACACGGTGGCACGCACGCTCGAAACGTACACACAATATTATGATATCCATTATCCCGGCGAGGAGCGTCTCTCGCGACGCGGTTTGCGCCTTTCTCCCACGTATCATCGCCTGCAGGATCTTGGTTGCTTCTTTGGCGAGAAGACCGGGTGGGAGCGGCCCAACTGGTTCAAGCCCTACGAAGAAAAAGCACGCCACGGACACGAGCCCAAAGGCTGGGCACATCATAACTGGTCACGGGCTATTGGTTATGAACACCTGAAGACACGTGAGAATGCCGGCTTGTTCGATGAAACTTCGTTCAACAAGTTCGAGGTGCGCGGCCCGGGCGCCTTGGCTTTCCTGAACTATGTGTGCGCTAATCAAATCGACCAGCCGGTTGGGACGATCATCTACACTGAGTGCCTGAACAAGCGCGGCGGGATCGAATGCGATTTCACTGTCACTCGCCTGGCTGAGGATCGCTTCTTTATCGTGACCGGAACTGCCTTTGGACAGCACGACCTGTCCTGGTTATCCCTGAATATGCCCGAAGACGGGTCGGTGGCGATCGAGGACGTCAGCTCATCGTATGCCTGCCTGGGCTTGTGGGGACCCAAAGCACGCAAAATTTTGGAGAAGGTCACCAAGGACGACGTATCCAACGCTGGCTTTCCCTACATGACAGCCCACCGCATCGTAGTCGGCGACGTGCCTGCCCTGGCTTCCCGCGTTACCTATGTGGGGGAGCTGGGTTGGGAATTTTACTGCCCGATGGAATACGCGCTGCGCCTGTGGGATACACTCTGGGAAGCCGGGCAGCCAGAGGGCTTGGTGGCAGCCGGATATAAAGCCATTGATTCCCTGAGGCTCGAAAAAGGATACCGCTACTGGAGCAGCGAGATCAGCCCGGATTATTCCCCTCTGGAAGCCGGATTGGGTTTCGCGGTGAAGCTGAATAAAGGTGATTTCATCGGGAAAGAAGCCCTGGTCAAGCAAAAAGAGGCCGGCATAACCCGCAAATTGTGCTGCATGACCCTTGCGGACAGTCAAACGATCGCCCTGGGCAAGGAGCCGATCCGCTCGAAAGAGGGCAAAATGATCGGGTGGGTGGCTGCAGGCGGGTACGGCTATTCAATCGGGCAAAGCATCATCTATGCCTATATTCCGATGGAGTTTACCAAGCTGGGCACAGCCCTTGATGTTGAATTCCTTGGTGAACAGGTGGAAGCAGTGGTTGTTCAATCACCGCTCTGGGATCCGAAAGGTGAGCGAGTCAAGGCATGAAAGATAAGGACGGTTGTATAATAACTGTCCCACGGGAAGCAATAATTCATCAAGCCACGGACGTTCGCTCCAAGTAATTGGTTTGCATAATTCAGAATTCTAAGGAGGCTAAAATATGTCAATCGTGAATGCAAAAGAAATCATGGTGGAAGCTGCCAGGGGGAAGTATGCTGTTGGTGCTTTCAATATCACCGACCTGGTCCAGATGGAAGCAGTGGTGGAGGCGGCAATTTCAAAAAAGGCACCATTAATTATCCAGACTTCGGTTAAGCCGTCCAAATTCCTGGGTGTGGACGTGCTGGTTGCCATTTACAGAACCATCGCCTCCTCGGCGCCCATCCCGATCTGCTTGCACCTCGACCACTGCACAGAGGTGGAGCATTGCAAAAAATGCGCTGATGCAGGTTATACCAACATCATGATCGACGCCTCCAAACAGCCTTACGAGGAGAACATCCGCCTGACGAAGGAAGTGGTCGATTACAGTCATAAGGTCGGCAACATCTCTGTTGAAGGCGAACTCGGCACTGTCAGCGGTGTGGAAGATCAGATCAAAGTAGCCGAAGATGAGACCCAGCTTGCCAATCCCAAACAGGCTGTCGAATTCGTCGAGCGCACCGGGCTGGATATTTTTGCTCCCGCGATCGGCACCGCACACGGGGTCTATAAAACCAAGAATCCAAAAGTGGACTTTGAACGCCTTGGCAAAATCAATGAAATGTTAAATGGTAAAACGATCAAGACTCCCCTGGTAGTGCACGGGGGAACCGGGTTGCCGGAAGACTACATTAAAAAATTGATCGAAATGGGCGGCGCAAAGGTGAACGTATCCACCGAACTAAAGCGCACCATGATCGACGCCCAATACGAGTATATTGCGGCTCACCGCGAGGAATATGATCCCGGCAAAGTGGATGAAGCCGTCAGGGTTGCAATCCGCACAGCCGTAGGACATTGGATCGATATCCTGGGCAGCGCCGGCAAGGCATAAATTCAATTCAGGAATTGGGGGAAGAGTGAAGGGCAAAGTCCTGCTCTTCACTCTTCCCTTGCTTTATCTTCTGAAATCATATCAAAAGGAGTAAGACATGAAAAAGATCGAGGAATATTTCGTACCCTGGGTGAAAGGGATACCGATGTACATATCCGGGCATATTGAACTCGCCTGGAAAAAGCCTGAACTGCATCGCATGATGTCCAACGAGAATCCAAACCCTCCCTCCGATAAGGTACTGGAGGCAATTAATAAATATGGAAAGATGGGCAACCGCTACCCGGACCAGGGCCTGGTGGTGCGCAGCAAGATCGCCGAAATAAACGGACTGGGTGGTCCCGAGAACGTCATGCTGGGCAACGGTTCCAGCGAAGTGTATGACAATATCTTCCGCTGCTTCCTGGCAGTGGGAGAGGAAGTCATCCAGCACACACCCTGTTTCGGCATTTATAAGCTGCGTGGGACAATCCTGGGCGGCAAGATGGTCTCCGTACCGATGATCTACCAAGATAAGCATCTTAATTTTGATCCGGATGGAATCCTCAAAGCCATCACGAATAAAACCAAGATCATTGTCATCGCCAACCCGAATAACCCGACCGGTAACTTTATGGATGCCAAGGACTTTGTACGCCTCGCTGAAACCGGAATCCCCTTTATTGTAGATGAGGCATACGTTGAGTATGCAGGCCTGGGATTGTCCCAGGTGAACCTGACCAAGAAATACAAAAATGTGATCATCACCCGCACGCTTTCCAAGGCTTATGGCCTGGCGGGCTTACGGTTTGGATATGCACTGGGCGATAAGGATGTGATCGGACAAATTTCAGCCGCCTTGCTCCCCTGGAATGTGGGGACGATCCCGATGTGGGCAGCATTGGCCGCTTTTGAAGATACCGAAGCACTTGCCTACAGGGTTAAGTTCAATAACAGCGAAGTGGATTACATCACGGAAGCGCTAAGCGAAATCCCCGGGCTGGTGGTGTTCGCCACGAAAGCCAATTACATATTTTTTGATTGCGGCGCAATTGGGAAGAAGGGCAAGGACATGGTGGCTTTTGCCGAACAAAAAGGCCTGATCTTCCGACCGGAATCAGAAAAATACGGCAGCGACGGCTGGTTCCGCATTACCATTGGAACAAAAGATGAGAACCGCATGGCTGTGGATGTAGTGCGTGAGTTTTTGACTAAAAAGTAATCCGGGATCGCAAGAGGTCGAAATAACCTGCAGGGTTTTTGCGAAAGAGGAGGCTAAGCATGGGAAAAATAAAAGCTGTATTCTTTGACCAGGATGGGGTGATCATTGACACGGAACGGGATGGGCACCGCGTTTCGTTCAATATGACGTTTAAAGAATTCGGATTTACCGATGAATGGAGCGTGGATTATTACCATGAACTCCTTCAGATCGCTGGCGGCAAAGAGCGGATGAAGCATCACCTGCAAACCAAGGGGTTTAGCAAGCCCATTCCCCCCGAGAAGGTGGATGATCTCATCAAGGAAATGCACAAGCGCAAAACGGCTATTTTCGTCGACCTGATCGAGACCGGCAAACTTCCCTTGCGCCCCGGGATCCACCGCTTCATGAAAGAAGCAATGGAAGCTGGACTTAAAATTGGGGTATGCACCACCTCCAATGAGCAGGCTGCCAGGGCAATCACTGAGAAAATCCTTGCGGACATCAAGTTCGACATTGTGCTTGCAGGTGATGTCGTCAGCAAGAAAAAGCCGGACCCGGAAATTTATAACCTGGCTCTTTCGAAGACCGGGCTGAAAGCGGACGACGTTATCGTGGTGGAAGATTCCAGGAACGGGGTACTGGCAGGCAAAGCAGCCGGGGCACACGTGGTGGTAACCACCAACTACTACACCGAAAAAGAGGACGTCAGCAGTGGAGACATCATCGTGACCTGCCTGGGCGATTCAGATGAGAAAGGACGTCTTACCAAAGGGGGGAATAACTTGAAATATGATGGCGTGCTCAAGGTTAAACAGGTGGTTGATTATTTCAGCAGTTGAACCCCTTGATTCACATTTGTGCAAACAAAGGACGCAAAGAATAATCTTTGCGTCCTTTGCATTTTTGGCATCCGTTCAAATCAATTTCAAAATACTTAAATATCGCAAATGATATCGACAATTAATAAACGGGGGGCTACTCCAGGGTGAAGGTCATTTTTTGAAAGAAGGTTAATGAACAATCCGGATGAGCACCCAATACAACCCGGCGGCAATCAGGGCCGCAGAAGGAATGGTGAGCAGCCAGGCCGTGGCGATCTCACGCGCCACCCCCCAGCGGACTTTATTGGGCCTTGCAGCCGCACCGATTCCCATGATCGTCGAGCTGATGACATGCGAAGTGCTCACCGGTCCGCCGGTTAGGGAAGCGGTCAGCACGACAACTGCTGAGGACAACTGGGTGCAGAAGGCATCGATCGGTTCGATTTTGTAAAACTTGCGTCCCACGGTACGAATTAGTTTTTGGCCTCCTACAGCCGTACCGGCTGCAATTGCCAATGCAGCGATAAAGATCACCCAAACCGGAACAACAAATGCAGTTAAATATTTCTCGGTGATGAGCGCTAGGGTGATCATCCCCATGGTTTTTGGCGCATCGTTACTGCTATGGCTAAATCCCATGACAATGACAGTAAATATCTGCAGCCTTTTAAATGTTTGGTTAATTCTTGGAGATGCACCCTCACATAATTTAACGACAATTTTCAGGATGATAAAGCCCATCGCGAAGGCAATAACAGGGGAAACAAACAGGAATATCAATATTTTTTCAAGTCCGGCTACCTGGATGGCTTGCCATCCAGCCCCCATAGCCACTGCACCAATCAAACCGCCAATCAGGGCGTGGGAGGAACTGCTCGGCAGACCAAGCGAAGAAGTTAAAAAGATCCACAAAACGGCGCTTAGCATGGCCGCCAGGATGACCTGCGTGTTAATCACGTCCGCGCTGACGACTCCTTTTCCGATCGTCCGTGCCACTGCAATCCCAAAAATAAAAGGTCCCAGGAATTCCGCCACGGCTGTCATTGTCAAAGCCGCACGTGGTGCCATGGCACGTGAAGATATCATCGTTGCCACGATGCCGCTCGAATCATTCAAACCATTCATAAAAGCGTAAATGAGCGCTAATATTATGACAGCATACGCGATAGGGGACACAATAACCCCCCCAATCATGTAATCTTAACGATAATATCGGCGATCACGTTCGCCGCTTCGTCTCCCCGGTCGGCAGCATTGCTTAAATGGCGGTAAACCTCGCGTGATTTCAGCATTTTGATGACGTGCTGGATATCCTCTGCACCGCTGAACAAGTCAGCCAGGGCTTCGCGATAAACCTCTTCCACCCTGTTCTCGAGTGACTTGGCCCTCTGGGCATGATCGTTGGCTACCCCGGGATGGTTTTCGAGCCGGTCGACCGCCATCAACAGTTCATAGGCCGCATCCCGCAGGATGGAGGCCATGCTCTGCATGAAATTAGTGGGCTCTACATTCAGGATTTCCATCTCACTGGCAGTACTATAGGCGTAGTCCAGAACGTCATCTATCGTCCTGGAAAGTAGAAATATGTCTTCCCTGTCAAACGGGGTAATGAAGGTTTTATTTAATTCGTCGATCAGGATTCGCCGGGCTTCGTCCGCGTCCTTTTCCTTGGCAGAAAGGAGGGCCGAGGCAGCCGGATCCCGGGAGATCATAAAGGCCTTCAATGCTTCCAGACCATCCAGGGTTAATGACGCCTGGTCATGGATCAGTTTAAGGAAAACGTTTTGCTTTTTCTTAAATATTCGGAACATGGATGAAGATCCTCCCGGGGTTAATGGAACCAGATTTAATAATGCAGAATTTAGAAGCTCGAGGTATGTCGCCCGTTTCCCGACCAATTCCAGCGTGATTTAATGACCAGATCCCCATCAATAATATCCTGGCTGATAATTGGGCGAATTTGATGGAGCTATATTTTATTGGGAGCGTCGCGCTTTAAAATTCCAATTTTGTGAAAGCAATAATAACATAAAACCACCCATTGCTCTCCAGGCTTATCAGCTGAAAATTTGCGGATTCAACGCCTCCCCTGTTATTTCACAATGAGTAAATGGAATGGATTAATTGTGGCAATCCACTTCCACGCAATCCGCAGGCAGGGGTTAAGAACCCAGTGCCGTGGAAATAGAAGCAAGGACCGACTCAACCTCCCTGAAATCCTGGTGCCACGGAAATGGCTCGCGGTCCTTCAAGCCTTGTACCCTTTGACCGATGCCGATGAACCTGTAGCCCAGGACGCGGGAGGTTTGCAGGTCCCATGTCCCATCGCCAATATAGACAACCTGCTCGAATCGGCTGCAATCATATAAATCTCCAGCTCGTCCGACCGCAATTTCCATAATGCGTTCACGATTGCGATTATCGTCCGAGGTTGCCATCGGAATGCCGTCGACGTTCAAACCGCTTGCCTGGAGTTTAAAGAGGGCTTCGCTGTGCCAGCAGCCGGTGGCTATGGCGATCCCTGCAGCGCTAAGATTTCGCAGGCGTTCCAGGAAGCGAGCGGCACCCGGCACCTCGCGGAATGAAAGAGGCGATTCTTTGAACATGCTTTCCAGGCGTCGGAGCACATTGCGCTTGACAAGGTCGATCTCAGTTTCATCCGGGCTTCTCCCGCTAAGACGTTGGATGGCTTCAGATGTCACTCCAAGGGAAGTCTTGTCTACATATCCATTCAAATCCGCGTCAATCGGTGGCACTCCCAACACTTCCGCAATGGCAAGGCCGAAGATTTCCCGGTCGTACTCGTAGGATTGAGTCAAGGTGCCGTCAATGTCCAATAAAACCAGGTTCATGATTAAATAACCTTTGGGTATTAATGCCTCATGATTCGAGCATGGTAAGGCGGAGCTGCTTAAGTCTCAAAGTAATCCCTGCCTTTTCTTCCAACCAGACCCGGATTATATCCAGTTATTCAAGAAAGGAGGGACTCAATGATGTATATCCATTTATTAATATCGGAAGTATCCAAACCAAGTCCAAGGGTAAACCAGTACTCCGCAGACTTCCGCGTAGTCATGCACGAACAATAATTATTTTACAAAAGAATGGAAATTGGGCCGTTCTTAAAGTTGAGCTCTCTTTTCCACTCTCCTGAGCACACCCAGCAAGACAACCGAAACCACAACAAGCATCACCGAGAGCGCCAGCGCCACTCCGATGCTTCGCTCCAGACCAATGTAAATCGCCAATGGCATGGTTTGTGTTGTCCCTTCAAGGTTTCCGGCAAACATGATCGTGGCGCCAAATTCTCCCAGGGCACGTGTCCAGGTTAGAATGGTTCCGGCAAGCATGGACCGCCAGGCAAGGGGAAGCATGACATAACGGAACAACTGCAGTTCCCCAGCCCCCTCGACTATTGCGGCTTCCTCCAGCTGGGGATCGATTCCCACAAACCCAATCTTGGCGGAGCGGACGAACAGCGGAGCGGCTACAAAGGTCTGCGCCATGACAACTGCCGCGGTGGTAAACGGCAGACTGATCCCCAGCGGAACCAGCCATTGCCCAAAGACACCTTCTCTCCCGAAGGCGATCAATAGTGCCAGCCCCGCCACTGAAGGTGGCAGGACCACCGGCAGGTCCACCAATACTTCGAGTGCTGTTTTCCCGTGGAATTTCCATCGTGCCAGGATATAGGCGAGTGGAATTCCAGCCGCCATCGCCAATATTGTAGAGATGCTGCTGGTCTCCAGGCTGAGACGCAGGGCTGAAATCGCCGTCGGAGAGAGCGCATTAATGAAAAAGTCGGGACCAATGGATTTCCAAAAGACTGCAAAGATGGGCAGCGCCAGTAAAACCAGCAGGACCAGGCTGGGCAGGATGAATATCCAGCCCGGCCTCCGGTCGGTAGATAACCAGCGTCCAAAACGGTTAAGGGTTTTCACGGTTTACTGCGTAAAGGGGATAAAACCCCATTTCTTAAGAATTGCCTGTCCTTCAGGTGAAAGGATAAAGGCGATAAAGGAGGCAGCCAGGTCCGGCTGGGTGGCGCTTTTCAATACTGCAATCGGGTAGTTCGCGATCACATTATCAACTGCTGGGAATGCAATCGTCTTCAGGTCAGGGGCAGCGACCGAATCAGAAACATAAACGATCCCGGCGTCCGCCTCGCCCAATTGCACTTTCGCCACCGCCTGTTTTACATCGGTTTCGTTGGAAACCAGGTTGGCTAATACCTGGGTGCTGAAAGTGGGAGAAAAAGCCGGGTCCTTGTCCATTCTGGCAAGCACCTGGCGGGCATATTTTCCGCACGGGGCTGTGGTATCGCATAATACTAGTTTAATGCCAGGGCGGGCCAGGTCCTGTAGCGTTTGAATATTAGCCGGGTTGGTGGCAGGCAGGATCACTAGCAAACTGTTGGTCAGAAATATTCTGGATGTATCCGCTGCAACCAGCGAATCCGCGACAAGCGTGTTCATTTCGGATGTGTTGGCCGAGGCGAAAACGTCGGCGATCGCTCCTTGTTCGAGTTGCGTGCGTAAGGTTCCCGACGAGCCAAAATTGAAAGTAACGCTCACGGTGGAATTTTCGGCTTCGAAATTTGTGCCGATTTCCTTAAATGCGTCCGTCAATGAAGCCGCCGCGAACACGGTTAACGTGCGCGGTTGGGATGCGGCAGTCTGCGTCACCGGGAGCGCAGTGGGTGGAACAGCGCTTGCAACCGTCTCAGCTGGTTCGCAGGCAGCCAGTAAAACTGCCATCAAAATAATTAATAATGCCAGGCGTTTCATAATAATTCTTCTCCTTGATAAAGTATTGGAAAGCCATGCGGCATTCGACCATCACAACGAAAATGGGGAGAAGGGGGATTCAGGCTTGGACGAGTTTCCCTGAATGAGGGCGATAATATCCATGCCCTGCGCAAGAGACACACAGGATTTCCGTCCCTACAATCAACTGCCGCGCATTGATGATCTCCTCTCCGCAGCGTTGACATTTCGAACGCAAACCCGGTCGGCTGAGGACAGCTTCCAAAGCCGGATCAAGCTGGACTTTCTCAAATGAGAGCAATTTCTCATCCGGCATAATTTCGTACCCCTTTAGCTGGGCATAGTATTTTGATTTCACATCCGGGTAATATAAAAGGGCAGTCTGCCGTATGTCCAATTGAGGCGCAACCCGGACTGTCTGCCCGTTCTTGATATTGGCGAAGACCGCGCCCACCTTGCCGAAGTCGACCACCCGCAAAGTGCGGTGTCCGACCGTTGCACCGGTTGCCACTTCGACTCCATCCGCAAAGCAGCCGTCAGACTCGATGAAAACCATGGCAGCCTTGTGCGGCATGGGGGCTTCCAGGCCGATCGCCGCCAGCCCGGCTAGCCCGATGCGGATCCCCAGCACCTGTCGCGGGCACAGGTGGTCGTGGCGGGCAGAGCTTTGCTTAAGCAAACTTGACAATGGTGAGGACATTAGTGGCTCCTATAATATTTAAACGATAAAAAGTTCTGGTCAATTCCTGGCGAAATTTCCAAGCCTGATTTCACTGGACAACGATAGGCAGGTTATTAAGTCTTTTCCCATCTCTTAAGCAGGGGGGATTCTCCTGTAGCGCCAATGAATCAACGATTCCTGCACCAGGCCTCTGGTTACCTTTCTTTCCCACCCGACATTGGTTCAGAGGTCAGGAACAATGTTCCTGGTCTGCCTGGTGATAATAAAACTCGCCAAGGGAGAATCTGGCGAGTTAAATAATTCCTGCACAGGAGAATCTCCTTTCCAATTCCATCCCATCAAGGGATATCGGGAGGCCGCGGCGTTTCCAGTGCGACCCTGGTCCTCGCTGAGAGAGGACTGCCTGCCGGACCCTGGCGGATGGCTTTAGGTCAAGCAGATCGGAGTGATGATAAGTTTTACTTTATCCCAAGTTTCACAAATCGTCAAGCTCATATTCCCACCCCCGCCGCCATCCATTCGGGTAGTTTTAAAAGATTGTACTTTTGAAAATACAATGCTAGTGCTTCAAGGGAGATAGATTCTGTAAAATAAATGCATTATGAAGAGCTTCTGCCCATGGGGAGGCTGGATTAAAAAAGCCCTCCGTTATTCAGGAGGGGGGCGGGAAATTTTAGAAGCATTGATCAGTCAACGGCGATCATCACGCTCGAAGCCTTGATCACCGCGTAGGCTTCCTTGCCTTCCTTAAGCCCAAGGGAGATAACCGATCCATTGGTGATGATCGAAACGATTTGCTCGCCACCGGGGAGTTGAATGATGACCTCATCGTTCACCGCCCCATGGACGATCTTAATCACTTTGCCTTTTAGCACATTACGAGCACTTAATTTCATATTATTTGTCTCCTTTGTCGTTTTTTATTATTTTTAATTTTACCACTTTGTCGGAAAGAAGCAAATATTATGACGCGGTTTTTGTAAACATCCTCCACTGCTGGAAGGTCAGCCGCCTATTTCGCTCATCGTCCGGTTCAGGGGGATGTCTCCGTCGGAGAGGCCCTGTCCCCAGGGTTTGTTCCAAATGGCTTCCAAAACCATTTCCCGGAGGATATCCATTGAAGCACCACCCCGCAGCGGAGTTAGTAGGTCGAGCTCTGATTCCCGCAAGAGGCACATGCGCAGGATTCCGTCCGCAGTGAGGCGGGCGCGCGTGCATCCCGCGCAAAATGGCGCGCTGACCGACGAAATAAAGCCGATATCTCCCTTTGAACCGGGGACATGGAAGACGAGCGCCTCTCCATCCAACCGGCTGCCATTCAATGGTTCAAGTTTTCCGAGTGCCTGTTCGATACGCGTCATGATTTCCTGGGTGGAAACCATTTGTTCTCTTTGAAATTCAGTGGCACCCCGGAAGGGCATCATTTCGATGAAACGCATTTGCCAGGCGTGCTCAAGGGTCAAGCGCGATAGATCAACAACTTCGTGATCATTGAAGCCGCGCACCACCACCGCGTTAAGTTTGATCGGTTCCAGCCCGGCGGCTTCAGCCGCCAGGATGCCTTCCCAGAAATCCCCGATTTCTCCCAGGCGGGTCATGCGTTTGAACCGCTCCGGATCGAGTGTATCCAGGCTGAGGTTGACGCGCTCCAACCCGGCTTCAGCCATTGGTTTGGCATATTTCGAGAGCAGCATGCCATTGGTCGTCATTGAAACGGAATTCACCCCCGGCATTGCAGCGATGCCGCGGACAATATCAACGATATTGGCACGCACAGTGGGTTCCCCACCAGTCAGGCGGATCTTGTCAAAACCCAGATCCACGAACAGGCGTGTCAATTTCAGCAGCTCATCATCCTGCATCAATTCAGCGTGCGGGCGGAAGGTCATTTCTTCCGACATGCAGTAGATGCAGCGCAGGTTGCAGCGGTCAGTGAGACTGAGGCGCAGGTAGTTGATTTTTCGTCCAAAGTGGTCTAATGGCATATTTCCTCTAATAATTTAGCAAGGATAAAGGAGATTTTTCGAATCCAGGTTCAGGCACGGTATTTGGTATATTAATGAAAAGTCAGTAAATATAAACATTTAGGCTGCACGGCTAATAGCTTCAGGTGCTTTTTTCATGCTTTGCCAAAATTTCTGCCCCAAAGAATTCGACTGGAGTATTGACATTCAGGAAAACCAGCCCCGATGGCTCGATCAAGGCTGCCTCCTGTAAACTTAGCTCGCGCACACGCATGGTAGATAGCCAGTCAGTGATTTTAAGGTTGCCCGCACGGAGGGATGATTTAATAAGGGGTACGCAGGTGGAACGCCGGTAGACAGCATGCATTGGTTCCAACCCATCCAGTGACCGGGGGATGACGACATCCATATCTTCTTGGACGAGCATGGAAATGGCAGCTTGCAGGAGAGGGGCACAGGCGAAAGGCATATCGCAAGCCACCACAGCCACAATAGGATACGCCGCGGAACCAAGAGCAGTGTAAAGTCCTCCCAGGGCACCGCAATCCGGGATCAGGTCCGGGACAAGGCGCATGTTTAGGAAGGCATAATCCTCAGGACAGTTGGTGGTCACCAGAATTTCATCTCCCACGGGCGAGACCCGCTCTACCACCCGTTGAACCAATGGACGTCCCAGGAAGAGTTTAAGTCCCTTGTCTTCGCCCATGCGGCTGGAATTACCGCCTGCCTGGATTGCCAGACTAATCTTGGTTGTCATTCTTCACCGTTCGGCCGCAAAAAACGCTGCTCGATCAAATCGGATATTCCGACGATATCGCTCAAATCAAACCAGGCTACCTCGACCGGGAAAGAAAAATCCGCTGCCACCGCCAAGCGCTGCTCAGGGGTGCCGATCAACTGCTTGCTGACCTCGGAGCGCATAACTTCAATCGAAGGGTAACCTGCCTGTTTATAGCCCTCCACCAGGATCAGGTCAGCCTCTTGAACTTCTTTAACGATCTCATCCAGGTTCATTTCTTGGTTTAGAGAGCGGTATGAGGCAATCTTATCCGGTGCGGCGATGATCACATGTACGCTTCCCGCCCGGGCGTGCCTCCAGCTATCCTTCCCCTCCTGATCCACTTCAAAACCCGAGTGGGAATGATGTTTTACGGTGGCTATCCGATAACCCCGGCGACTCAGCTCGGGGATGAGTCCCTCCATCAGGGTGGTTTTACCGGACCCGGATTTACCAATGAGCGTCATTACGGGAATGGACATTCAAACATCCTTTGGAATTTCTGTGAACCTGGCAGCTTCACGCTACCAGGAATACTCCTGCCAGGGAAAGAAGCCCAACAGGAATCATCCACCAGTCCAGACGGCCGATGCGAAGCGGTGCCGACCGACTGCGCTCAGGGCGGAATGCGCGCGCCTCCGCTGCTAAAACAATATCCTCGGAACGTCTCAAGGCGTTGGTCAGGATCGTCAATAAAAGCAGCTGCAAGCCTCGCCACCATTGAGCGCGCATCCCACCCCGCATGCGCAGGCTGTGCCAGGCATTCGTGCTTGACTGGCGCAAGTTCGGTAGCTGGTTGGCAGCCACACCCAGCGAAAACCCCAATCCCTGCAGGCCGGCTCGCTCGAACACCCCGGCCACCTCGGTGATATCCATCGAAGATGCCAGGCCGTCCGCTGCGATCAGGATGATGATTGCGCTCAAGGTCATCTTAACCCCGACCAGAATATTCTCCGAGGAAATTGGGAGACCCCACAACGTTAGGTCGGGTTTTCCGCCCCCGAACAGGATGCTGATAACCAGCAGGATCCCCAGTAATATCAGCCAGCGCGGACGCAGGATGCGTCGAAGGGCGGAAGGGTAGATCGAGGCCAGGAATACCACGCAGATCCCCGCCAGCAAATAACCGCCTTTGAGCTGGGTTAACAGCACAACTCCCAGTGCCCAAAGAAAGATCACCAGGTGTCCCAGGCTGCCAACCAGCGGCTTCCCGGGCTTGCGTGGAATCGCGGGGGCGCCGAGCTTGCTAACCGTCATGGGATCGCATCAATCTCGACTAATAAGCGCGGATTTAATGTTCCACCCTGGTCCGGAAGAACCATGCGGAAAATTCCCTCATCCGCTGTCAGCGGACCATCGGCTCGTGCATATGCCACCAAAGTATTGTCAGCCAGGAATTGGGTGGGATCATAGTTGGAGGAGAAACCATCGGAGGCAACTGCCTTTACTGCTGAAAGCTTGGTTGGGTCGATGCCGGCATCCTGCAAAACGACCATTAATGGCACCCCGATATAAGCGATCCCTTTATCCGAAGCCTGGACAGCACCCAAAGCTTTCAGGTCGTCGACCGTGTAGGTTTTGACGATCGTGCCATCGGTCACCTTCAGGTCAGACGTGGAGGGAGCAGCCGCTTTTGGGGAGCAGGCCGCCAGGGCCAATGTCAAAACAAAAATGGCGAAGAAAATGCGTTTCATAGCTAATTCTCCTGATTCCATAATATTGAAACTATACTGCTGCGGGAGACTGTCCCTTAAGACGGAAGGTAACCAGGTGACCAAGCCTCCAGGCCAGCCAGCCGCCAATTCCACCTACTACAAGATGCAGCAGGACCAGCGCCAGCACGATCCAAAGGGCTGCCTGACTGCCTAAACCGAAGAGCCGGCTCCCCTGGTCGACCGTGTCCAGCCAGATGGGTAAAAGAGTCCGGCCGAAAATCAATATCCCGGTGACGAAGGGCTGGATGAATGTCCAGAGAGCACCGCCGGCAATGGCAAGGATAAAAGCCAGCTGGGAGGGTTTTGGAAAGATGTCCAGGACCAGCTCGGCGACCAGCGCTTCGGTCAAAATACCGATCATGGGTCCGATGATGATATTGCCGATGCTGAATAGTTTTAGTACGGTGGCAATGACCCCGATAAAAAAGGTGGAGCCGCGCCTGGGGACAAACAGGCGCCCGATCAGGGCAACCAGCAGTCCAATTGCGGTGAGGGCCAGTCCGGTCAAAGGAATTTTAATGGCGTGTAGAACGGATCCCAGGCTTATCTCGACCACCCCCCACAGTGCGCCGAAGACGGCCATGGTTACAAGTTCACGAGTCGTAAATTTCATTTCAGGTTCCTTTCCTTAAATCGTTTTTCGGGCAACCAGTTGGGCGATCCTGCGGGAAGGGAACATTCCGTCGCGCCTTTTTTTCCAGGTTTCCATCCAGTGCAGGATATCCCAGTCTTTAAATGCAGCATAGAGTTCTCCTGATTCCAGAGTATGTTCCGGGTTGCACCTCCTCAGGGTGTCTTGTACGAAAGTTTCAAAAAATAGCCAGCCGCCCGGTTTGAGTGCCTGGCGGTAGCATTCAAACAAAGGTCGGGATAAATAATAGAAGTTCAAGATGACATCAAATCCGGAGGGCGGCAGCCAGGGGTCAGCCAGGTCCATGACCACCAGATTAACAGGCAGGGAAGGCTTTCGGGCTCGCTGCTGGGCGATCCGCAGACCGGCCTCGGAAATATCCATGCCGATTACCCGCATTCCCCGCCTGGCCAGGTATAAACCTACAGGAGCCGGGCCGGCAGCCACCTCAAGCGCCAATCCTCCAATAGGAAGTTGATCCACATAAGCGCACACCAGGGCATAGGGCTGGCGGCGCATATTATGTTTATCGGTTGATTGGTAGCGGGCATTCCAAACCTGGGCATCAGGGTGTGGCATGGTCGACCTCCTGGCGAGGCGCGGAGAGCGTGTTTTTTTGCATGGCGAGCGTATTATGACCATCCAGCGAAATGGCACCTGCATCCATCAGGATTACTCGATGAGCGTAGCGATAAACCAGTTTATAGTCATGTGTGATGAGAAGGATCGCCGTTCCCTGGCGATTTAATTTGACAAGGAATTCCATCATTTGCTGCAAATGACGCCAATCCTGCCCGAGGGTTGGTTCGTCCAGGATGACCAGTCGCGGGCGGAGAGCCAAGCAGGAAGCCAGGGCAGTGCGCTGCTGCTGACCGATCGAAAGTGAAAAAGGACGGCGGTCGCGAAGTTTAACCAGGTCGGCATTTGCCAGGGTCTGCTCGTGCAGGTCCGGGTCAAGACAGCGATAGTTACGCGGTCCGAAGGCTATTTCCTCGTCCACTGAATCAGTAAACAACTGGTCGGCAGGGTTTTGAAAGAGCAGGGCAATATCCTGCCCCGGGCGCGGGCGCGTCCCATTGCTGAAGAGCACCCGTCCGCTCAGGGGACGGATCAAGCCGGCAGCAGCCAGCGCCAGGGTGGATTTGCCAGCGCCATTATCGCCCACCAGTGCGGCAAATTCACCTGCATAGAACTTTAAAGTTACATCATGAATGGCGGCATGCCCGTTATAGCCGGCGGAAAGATGCTGAAATTCCAGCAGGGGGCGTTCAATGGCTGCAGGTTTTCCATTCGGCACAAGCAGGTCAGGCCACGACATCAGGGCGTCTTCCGTAGGGCGGCGCAGACCGTAACGGCGTAGAAGATCGTAATCACCTAAAATGGCCTCGAATTCCCCCAGAGCAACAATATGGCCTTCGTCCATGACCATAACCCGGTCTGCAAGACGGCGAACTTCGGCAAGGCGGTGTTCGACCAGGACGATGGTTAAACCATATTCAAGCCGCAATTTTGAAAGCGCATTGATGACGCTGGTCGTCCCGGGTCCATCCAGGGATGCGGTGGGTTCATCCAGCACGAGGACCCTGGGACGCATGGCAAGGGCGGAGGCAATTGCCAGGCGCTGCATCTGCCCGCCGGAGAGAGAGGCGGGGTTTTGATCCTCAAAGCCGCTCAAACCCACGGCCTCCAGCGCCCACTCGACCCGGGAGTTGACTTCTTCCGTTGGGAGGCCCAGGTTGTATGGGCCGAAGGCAACTTCGTCAGCGACCCGCAAATGAAAAAGATGCGAGCGCGGGTTCTGGAAAATAACTCCAACCTGTTGGGCCAGTTCCGCTGTCGGGCAATGGGTCGCATCGAGACCTGCAACCTCCACACTCCCGCTTATTTCTGCCTGGATGACCTGCGGAATGAGGCCGGTCAGGACGCGCGCCAGCGTGCTTTTCCCGCAGCCCGAAGGCCCGGTTACGACCAGGCATTCGCCGAGGCGCACGTCGAATGAAATATCCCGTAACACCTTCTCACCCGTGTAGGCAACATTCAAATCCCGGACATGAATCATGCGGAGACCTGTGTTGGATCGGTCGCGCGGACATGGGAAATCAACCCCCATGGCCAAAGGTTATGCGCAATTTCAAGCAAGGCTGGACGAACGACGACACACGCCAGCTCGTAACGGCGGGCAGCGATCAACCCGATGCCGTTCGTCAGGCCGCCGCCCCGGTTAAACTCGAGAGGACCCAATTCGTCAATAATTAGAAGCTGGCAGGTATGCAACTGCCCAAGGATTAAATTTCCCCAATTTAACACCTCATCATCGAATCCCCAATCCAAAGTAAATTGACCGATTCCCGATTTATCCCGGCGGACGGCCAAACTTTTCCTGGCTCCGGATTTCACATCGATCAAATCAATCCCCGTTTTAACCTGTCCTTCGAAGACTGCCGGGGAAAGCAATCCGACCGCGTGAATCCCCCGGGATTTGGCTTGCTCAGCCAATCCAGCACACCAGCGCGTCTTGCCTGCCCCGCTTTGGCCGGTGACAAGGATCAGTTTTCCTGTTTCATGGTTTGATAATAAACTCGCCAGGAGAGAATCTGGCGAGTCAGTAAATACCTGCACAGTGCTTTCTCCTTTCCAATTCCATCCCAGTTTGGGATTTCGGGAGGTCGCTGCGTTTCCAATGCAACCCTGTCCTCATTGGGAGAGGACTGCCTGCTGGACCCTGGCACCTGGCTTTAGGTCATGCAGATCGGAGTTCTATTTTTAATAATCAGATTCTGATGAAACCTGTTTCACCTTCTTCAAACGTTACCGGACGAATATCTACTTTACTTCCAGGCTTTCTTCCTTTACAGGTTCGATTTTGATTTCGTCTTTCTTGGTCTCTTCTTTCATGATCGTAACATTCTTGACATCTTCTTTCTTGATTTCTTCTTTCTTGACCTGCCTGGAATCGTCAAGAATGTCCAATTCCGCCTTCAATTCACCAGTAAGGGATGAAAAATACCCTTTCATATTGCGGATGAACTTGCCTGCCTCGCGCGCAACCCTGGCTAGCCGTTCGGGTCCAAGGACAATCCCGGCCAGCACGAAGATTATGATGAGCTCATTCATCCCAATACCAAAGATATTAGTGTCCATTTTGGGGTCTCCGTACGATGGCTGCCAGAATTATACTGATACCATAAAGTCCTATTAATGGCAGCATCACCAGGCCCATATTGATCGGGTCTACCGTGGGAGTTACTGCAGCAGCAATGATTGCGATGGCAACCACGGCATAGCGCCAGGCTTTTAACAATTGTTTTGCGCTGACAATCTTTAGTCTGGCCAGGAACATCACCAGCAGCGGTAATTCGAAACATATCCCGATCCAAAACATTAAAGTGGTTACAAATTCGAAGTAATTCAGGGGTCTCACCTGGGTGGTGATTCCCAGAAAATGGATCAGGAATGGCAGTGCTGAAGGAAGCATCACAAACCAGGTGAAAGCGACGCCTGCCACGAACAGGATGGTGGCCATGGGGACAATTACCAGCAGCCAGGTTCTCTCGTTAGGTTTAAGTCCCGGCAGCAGGAAGCGCAGCACCTGGTATACGATGATCGGCATCGCCAGGAGCACTCCACTTAACATTGCCACGCGCATGAAAATGGCAATATTCTCCGTGACTTCAATCGAAACCAGCGCCTTCGAGCCGCCGATCGGTTTGGCCATGAAGTCGATCATTTGACCGGCGAAAACGAAACTGATTCCGGTGGTGATGATCAGGGCAAAAAATGCCTTGAACACCCTCTGGCGAAGTTCATCCAAATGCTGCAAAAGCGGCATCGATGTTTCGAGCTCCGCGCTGGCCTTGTGATGGGCGCGGCCGAAGGCGCCCAGGTAATCTCCCCAGCTTCGCTTCTGCTTCTTGGTTGCTTTTGCTTCAACGCTCACTTTAATTAACTCTCATTCTACTTAATTATCTTTCTTCTCTGTCGCTTCAGCTGCCTGCTTTGTTTCATCTTCCGTTTTGCCGGAAAGACCTGAGCGGAAATCGCGAACGCCTTTGCCCAACTCTCCGGCGATCTTACCGATGCGCCCTACCCCAAAGAGCAAAATGATTATGACCAGGATGATGATCAGTTCTGTGGTTCCTAAGTGAAACATGGTGGTTCTCCTTTTTTGCCTTCTAAATTGTGATGGTCCGTGTTTCGATTCTTCTAACCTTTCACGGATCTGACTTTACGGTTGACGTATCACAGACTTCCGTCGGGACAAGCTTTGTCATTTTGATGACTGGTCAGGCAGGCGGGTTTCCTGGGTCTTGTTTTTCAACCGGCACCGGCTGCTTAAGGTTGGGCATCCCGGGCACCTGCATGGATCCAAATGGGTGAGACTTCCTGTAATCGCAAAACTGACACAGATGAACATCAGGTCGTGCAGCAATTAAAACTCCGCATTGCTCACATTTTATCAACCCGCCTTCCCTAAGTATAACCCTCTCCTCTCCATATATTTGGGCAAATGTGGGGGAATGGTCCACGCGCATGGTTTTGGAGGTGCATACCTGGACGCACATTTCGCAGCCAATGCAATCCTTGACCGAGATCGACAGGCTGAAAGTCGTGTCGGTTTCATTTTTACTGAATTGCAATGCGCTGGTCGGACACGCCCTGGCACAGGTGCCGCAAGCCACGCAATCCTGGCTGGCAATCACAGTGGCGAAGTCCATCCCGTCCATGACAATGCTTTCAGGAGAAGTGGGTTCGGGTAAATGTGCTATCGCACCCGATGTTCTCATCCGGTTGCGACCTGGGCGGCGGCCGGAATGAACTTGTCCGTTTTCGATGGATCGGGCGATGGCGATTTGCCCCTGGCGGGCGGCAAAAAGAAACAAGTCTCTGCGTGAGATGGGTGGATTGGATGCCTTCCAAAGGGGTCGCTCTACTGGAGAGTCCAGCTCGGAAACCATGGCAATGTTCTCCGCTTTGCCCCAGCCTTGCAAAACCTGTTTTGCCTGGTTGATCTGTCCCTCCACCTGGCTGGAAAGCGAGTTCCATTCACAACCGGAGCAGGCATCCGTCCGCACCTGGATATGCTCCAGCCCGATTGCAGCCAGGGCCAGGTAGGCTCCCGTCCCCAACCCCGCCAGGCATCCCCGGATTCGAATCCCGGTGCTTGTTTCGGAGCATCCCATTTCAGCTTGCGAGTTTCGCTCGCAGATCAACTCCAGGTCTTTCCCTTCCAGGTGAGTTACAGCACTTAATAGAGAGGCGACCGCGTCATCAGCCGTGAATGCCCCCACCGGGCATACCGGCAGGCATGCCAGGCAGGTCTGGCATTTTTTGGAGTCCAGGCCTGGCACTTTGCCCGGGACGATGGCCTCCACAGGGCAAATACTCAGGCATGCCTTGCAGTCGGAAAAGCGGAACAGGCTGTGCAGGCAGCGTCTTGGATCCAGGATCACATCCGAATGATCGAGGGCAGCGAACTTATCAGCTACATCAAATAGATTCACTGGGGAGTTTCCTTTGCCAATAAAAATAACACATTCATACCGATCAGGTCTGCGGCCTTTAGTTTCATGAATTTGTTCCTATTTCGGTATTTTCCAGTTTACAACAAAGGGCGTCGACGCGTAGGGGCGAAATTCCATATAATAAGTGATAAATGTCACTTTAGTGCAGATTCAACTCGAATAAGCCTCACATTCGACGATAATTTTAGGTCCTTAGGTGGGAATATCTGATTTTCAGCTCTCCGACCAGCGAAAACCACAAAAGCTGCCCCCCGGACCGATAATTTGATCCTGGATGCAGCTCAACTCCTGCAGGTCACAGGTTCGAATGTATTTCTCGCCTGTGAGATTAACCCTCAACACTCCTTACCGATGTGCTCCCTGCTCTTTTCTAATGATCGGCCAATGGATGGATGCCGGCAAATTCAACTTTTGCCTGCAGCAAAAGTGCCTCAACCTCGCTTTTCAGGTTCCATGCAAAACGCAGTGCAATACCACAATCGCTGGAAAGCTCGCGCGGCGTGGGAATCAGCTTAATCTCCTGCCTGGCTCTCACCAGGACCGCCTCCGCCTGCATGGCAGAGCTGTTCGTGTCAAACAAAATTACGCCAAAATTAGGCATGTGGATTTGCAGTCTTGTTCAAAGCAGATATGACCGTGCGGATATCTTCCGGGCTGGTGAATATCCCCGGTGCCAGGCGGATCGTCCCTTCCGGGAACGTTCCAATGGTTTTATGGGCGGATGGTGCGCAGTGCAAGCCCACCCGGCATAATATCCCGAACTCGTCGTCCAGGCTTAAACCCACCTCAGACACGCTGTGCCCTGCCACCCGGCACGAGACCACCGCGGTCCTCTCCTGCGGGTCGTCCGGACCATACACCGTTATTCCCCGGATATTCTTCAACCCGCTTAGAAACTGTTCGTTCAGCTCCGCCTCGCGCTCCCGGATCGCTCCCACCCCGATGGATTGTATCCAGCGCACCCCCGCTCCCAGCCCGGCAATGCCGACACTGTTGGATGTGCCGCTTTCATACTTGTCCGGCAGCAGGTCCGGCTGTTCTTCAAATTCCGAACGGCTGCCCGTCCCCCCGCGCACCACCGGCCTCAATTGACTCGTGTCCACTCCCTCGCCGATCACCAGCCCTCCGGTCCCCGTCGGGCCGTACAAGCCCTTGTGACCGGTGAAAGCCAGCAGGTCGATCCCCATCCCCGGCTGGTCGATCGGGATCACGCCCGCCGTCTGGGCGCTGTCCACCAATAGCAGGGCTCCGGCTTTGTGTGCGATCTCAGCGATCTCCTTGATCGGCAGGACGGTCCCCATCACGTTGCTGGCATGGGTCACCACCACCAGGCGCGTCCCCGGTGTGACTGCCGCACGCCATAGATCCAGGTCCAGGCAGCCGTCCGTCTTGCACTGCACGACCGTCAGTTTGATTCCTTCCTTCTCAAGTGCCCGTAGCGGACGCATCACCGAGTTGTGTTCGATGCTGCTGGTCACCACGGCATCGCCGGGTTTTAATAACCCGCACAGCGCCAGGTTGAGGGCGTGCGTCACATTGGCGGTAAAGATCACCCGCAGTGGATCGGCAGCATGGAAGAGGGTCGCCACCGCTTCACGCGCATTGAATACGATCCGCGCTGCCGAAATGGACAGCCGGTGCCCCGAGCGCCCCGGGTTGCCACCGGAAAATTCCATGAAATCGGACATCGCCCGCCCCACTTCCTTGGGTTTCGGCCATGAGGTTGCTGCATAGTCAAGGTAGATCATTCGAGGCTCCATTTAGTCACCCATTCAACGAGATCACTGGTAAATAAAGGTCGATCCAGCCGGCATTCACCTTGCACTGGCTCGAGCGATTCCGCCACGATGACATAGGATTTCTGTGCATCGTTTGCTATCGGGATCACCCATAGATAAGTCCAGATTGTCGTAGACCCGTTGTAATAAACTCCCACACTGCCTTCAGTTCTTTCCACCCAATTCGTCTCGATTTGGTTGTATGGTGGTTTTGGCATCCGTTCCCGGTAAAAGGTGGCAATGTCTTCCTTTTGCCCCGGGCAGATGTAGTACCCCCATTGAGCATCGCTCAATTCCTGCAGGCGTTCGTCGATATTCGGCCAATCAAATTCAACAGGTGTATCCAGGATCTGGATTCCATCGCACCTTGGTAATTTCTCCAGGAGGGCGGTACTCAGTGATAAAGGCGTTGGCTCAGGGGTTTGCGAGTTCTGCGTCGTTGAAGATTCTGTCGCTGTGGGGAGGATTGTAGCAGGTGTTGTCAGGTTGGGGCTGCTGGAGCAAGCAGCCATAACCAGGCAAAGACCGCAAAACAGGCAAACGCATCGTATTAATCTCATGAATTATCCTCATTAACCAGGCACCTGATCAAATCAGTTCGTTTACCATCCTGGCTGGACCCGCAACCTACGGCAAGGCACATAACTAAATTGACAATTTTTTAGTTATTTCCGGACCCCTTTCAAAAGGAAAACGGAGCCAATTCCGCTGGGAGGAATCATAATAATGTCAAGTCAAATTCGAATGGATAATCCTGTTTTTCAACAGCCGTTATTTAAGCACAGTTTTGACCATATCCATAAAATGGACCGTGGCCAAATTATAAAAGACTAGCCCCGCGTAAAATCCCAACAGGTAGACCCAGTACGTTTTTTTCCCTTCCGCAGCCAAAACGTGCATGCGGTAAGGGCAGCCACCCGAAAGTGCTCCCACAATTCCGACCCCCAATCCTGACACAATGGTGATGACCAGAGCCGAGCGGGTCAGGATTGAGGTCTGGAGCACCATCGGAAATGCAATCACCCCGCTTCCGAGCAGGCTGAACAGGATGTACCCGCCCAGGGCTCCGATAAACGCGCCCGCCACACCTTTTAGCAGGGTGGTGTCGTGCGTAAGCATAAAATCACGATAGCCGGAAACGAAACACAGGCGCGAGCGCTGCCCCAGGTAGCCAATAATAAATCCGAGCACCAGGGTTGCAATCGAAGCGGTCATGCCAGCTTCCTCCGCTCGACCGCCCGCACAGTCCGGGCCGCAACCCGTCGCAAGGCCCAGGTGCCGGCCAGCACCCCGATCACCACGCAGGCCCAGGCGATGACCCCCAGCCAGTTTCCGTATGCACTGAGCAGCACCACCCGGATTGGACAGGCGCCAAGGATCAGCCCAAAATTGATCATCAGAAATCCATTGATAAAGTAGAACAAGGGTTGTCGCGCAGACCGCAGGTGAAGTTCCCCATGTTGATACGCGGCCACCGAAGCCCCCAGGACAACCCCCACTACGGTGAGCAGCGGCCAGTTGGTCGAAGCCAGGCTGTATCCCCAGTTCAGGTGCAGGAGATGGTCGGCAACCCAGTTGAACAAATCCTTGGGATGGCAAACCATGCAGACCCCATAAGCAAGCGGAGGGATCACCTTGAAATACGCCTGCACCAGGGCTGACCCAAATCCAAGCACAAGTCCTGCTTGAAGCGGGCTGACCTTTACATGGGGTAGTGACAAGGCGTTCCTCCTGCCTGATCTGGGCTAAATTTGGATCAAGTTGTCATCGATCTATTCACCGCTCATTTTTTCGGGGTGGAAGAGATCGTCGAGAATATCCCGGCCTGCTCGGCAATGAAACCCTTTACCATGAGCAGGTGACCTTTATAGAAATCCGTCTTTACGAATTCCTGTGCTTTTTCCACAAATGCTGGGACCCAGGCTTCCAAATGTTCCTGGAAGAATTTACGCTGTGTAACAAATAGAGAAGTGGCCTTTTCCATATTCCCGGCATCCCAGGCATCCGTTTCACGCACGGACAGGGCGTGGATGAATTCCAATTCGACACCCAGGTAATCCATTCGGTCAATGATTTCAGTCGACTGGGCCAGCCCATTTTCACGATAGATTGCGGCCAGGGCTTGCAGCAATGCCACATCCTGCCACTTCTGACTCCAGACCATCTCGTACGGAGGCGGAGGGCCGTAGGTGGGGGCCAGACCGCGGTATAACCTGGTCCGGTCAACGCCCAATTTCTCAGAAAGTTGGGCGGGGTTATCAGCAGAGTTCTCTTTTAAGAATTTATACATCATGGAGGCCCCGCTGGAAATTTCTTCGTTAACAGATTCGTCTTTCGGTAACAGCTCCAACATGGAAATGATTTCTTTGCGCCGCATTTGTTTGACAAATTTCTCGTCCGGCAGCGCGTTAAAGTGGATCGTTAGGAACGAGCTGAACGCTGCTCTTGCCCGGGCAATATCGGCAAGTTCTTTCACACCCAGTTTAGTTTTATTCATTTGTTGTTCTCCTTGGATTTTGTAATTTGCCCAATATATCACTAAACGGGGGGGATTGCCATCATCATCTCTGCCATAGCCTGGCAATGCCATTTCGGCTGATGCCAGAATACTGCGTTGCGAGAGTATTAGCTACAGGGCAAAATTTGTCCTGTGGGTTCATTGGCATACCCCCTTGTTTTTGAAGCTTCAAGATTCTGCCAATGAACCACAGGTCTGACAGGGTGTATCTCTCGTGGAACGGTTTATGAGGGCTACAACCAGGTTTACCTGATCACAGGACGAAGGCAACTATTTTTCCTTACGCCTTCTTTTGGGGCAAAAACCGGGTCCCGAGCAGATATAACAACCCGGCCAGCCCGATCATACCGATCACTCCGCCGAATTCCACGATGGTCGGGGTATACGTTCCCGTTCCCAGCACCAGGGTGGTGGATTGTCCGGCAGCGATGATCAGTGCTTTTGAAACGAATACGCCGAGCACCACCAGGATACCGGAGAGCATCGTCGCAATTCGGGTCTTGCCCGCGACCAGCAGCAGCACGAAGGGAACGATGATCCCCAGCACTACTGCAAGCCAGAACAGCGGGCTGGACAACAGCGAGCTTGTCGCAAACCGGTCGTCTGTATCGCCGGCATACAGCAAGGCTCCGAACTCAAATACATTCAGCAGGAATAGGACCGGCAGGAGGATCGCCGTCCAGGAGCGAAGCGCAGCGGAGGCAGGCTTGGCAATGATGGATACTCCCAAAGCCAGCAGCAGTCCTTCAACAATGAAGACCGCCGGCATGATCCCACCCGACCACAGTGGGGAACCAGCGCTCATGCTCAGGATCCAGCCTTCGAAGATTACGACCACTCCCGCCACAATACCGGCGATCACGGACACCACTTTCGAGCTCGAGGAGACAAGCAGCAGGATGATGGCCATGATCACGCCCAACGCCAGGCTGAAAAAGTCCCAGACGAAGGGGCTGCTGAATTGCGCGCCGAATACCATGTTTAGCACGCGCTCAGGTCTGCCGATATCCATCAGGATCATGAACCCGCCGGCAATGTAGCTTGCGATTGCGCCGATTAACAGGTTCCGCCGGACAGTCTCAAGACCCTTGATGACGCCCAGGTCCGAGAAAACAGCCAGGATCAACAAACCGCTGGCCAGACCGACCAGGGCGAAGAAAGCTGCAATGTAGATACCCCAGACTTCGATCTGGTTGATCCCGAGAACGGACGTGCCCTTGCTGAGCTGGACGCCCCAGGCGATCGCACCGATCACCACCAGGACAACCATCCCAGCCAGCCAGGCAATGCCATTCGACTTTTGTTGTGTTTTAACTTCAGTTGCCATGATCATGCTCCTTTAGCCGATATAGAACACATTCGGCTTGGTCCCGGCTTCGGGATTGAGAGGTAGGGCATTGTGCTCCATGATCAGCAGGGATACCTGGCTGGTTGGATCATCCAAGTCGCCGAAGAATCTCGCCTGAGCAGGGCATGTCAGCACACAAGCCGGGAGTTGTCCAGCAGCCACGCGGTCGGCACAGAAGTTGCATTTCTCTACCGTCCCAACCTGGTGGGTGGAGTACGCTACTGTTTCGTACGAGGTCAATCCCTTGTCGGGATAATAGCCTGCAGGAGCGGAGCCGATGAACTGGCGCACGTTGTAGGGGCAGGCGACCATGCAGTACCGGCAGCCGATGCACTTGTTCGCATCGATGGTCACAATTCCGTTGGCCTGTTTCACACTTGCGCCCGTCGGGCAGACATCAACGCAGGGAGCGTCGGTGCAGTGGTTGCACAGAACCGGCAGGGGTGTTTGCCTGGCATTCGGGTAGGTTCCCACTTCGGTGATGCCCGTGTGCGAGTAGAAAATTGTGGGGGGCGTACCATTCTGCTGTTTGCAGGCGATGGTGCAGGCGTTGCAGCCTATGCATCTGCGTAGATCGATTACCATTCCGTATTTCATGATCTCACCTCCTATGCCTTGTAAACTTTCACGGCGGGACCCTCTTCGACCTGGGCGGTCAATGGATCGACAGCCAAATTATCTTCGCTCAGGTTGCACAGGGCATTGAAGTATCCGCCTTCGGCTGTAATGGGGTTCGCCATGGGTGAAGCCGCACCGTGCCCAGCCGGGAAACCAATCACATCCGGGTGGATTAGTTCGGTCACTTTGGCCGTACCCTGGGTTTTGCCCCAGCGCGATTCGACCACGATGGTATCGCCAGTTTTAATGCCTTTCTTGGCAGCGGTGGCGGTGTTGATCCACAGGGCATATTCGTAGGGATCCCAGGTCTTCATCGTTTCATGGAGCCAGACGTTACCGTAGGTGTCGCCGCAGAAGAATGGGGCCATGGGGGTCTTCCAGTTCATTGCCCACATGTCGTACTCCGCCGGCGCATTGAACTCGTTGCAGGGGATCCAGGTGGGAATCGCCTGGTAAGCCTGCCAGTATTTGCTCTGGTCGGTCCAGCCCGGGATGCCGGGCAAGCCGGCCTTCGCCAGGTTATCCTTCAACCGGGCGGCAACGCGTGGCAGCTGGATGAAATACATCGGGTGCCGGGTCTTGTTGTTCGGCCAGTAAGAATAGTTAATATTCTTGGCGCCCCGCGTGTTGTATTTCAGGTACGGGCCGTGCGCATCGCCAGCATCAGCCAGGGTCAAATTCGCGCCGAAGCTGTTCTTTAAAATGGCCTCAGCATACTGCTTCATGGTGAATTTGGTTTCGGTATCCAGCGCGAACTTCCCAAGCGAGCCGTTGACTTTGCTGATGAAGCCGGTCTTCCCGGTCAAAATGCCGGTGGCTTCTGCAAGGTCGATCAAGGTTTGGTCCACGTTGCGGGAGTTGTTGACAAGCGTGATGGCTGTACTATCACGGTACAGGAAATAAACCGCGCCGCGGGTCGCATCGACGTTGACTTTATGTCCGGGAGGCGCACTGCTTCCGGTATATCTGCCGTACTTTTCAAGGAAGGCCTGATCGGGCAGGACAACATCCGCCAGGACTGCATTCTCGTCATAGGTCAGCGAGAAAGCTGCGTGGAAGGGCACCGTTGACCATGCTTTTTCGAACAGGGCGCGGTCGAAGCTGGAACGAACTGGTCCGCCGCCGGCGGTCATCAGGACTTGCACGGTAAAGTCGGAATTGTATTTCACCGGGTCGACGATGTTCTTGGCCAGGCCCCAGATCAGGGTATGGGCGACGGGATAATACTGGCGCAGGTCTGCAAAGCCCAGGGGCCAGGACCATTTATAGCCGTAATAATCCGTGCCGCCTTCGCCGGACGGAATGCGTATGCCGTCTGCATCCGGTTTGAGCCAGTTGGCGCTCGGGCTGCTGTTGCCGCTCTGGCCGCCCGGGACTTCCAGGTTGCCGAGCAGTTGGTCGATGATCTTGCCGGTAAAGTCGCCAAATGGGCCTTCGATCGGGTGGGCGTAGGGGCCTTTTTCGTATTGGATGCTGACCGGGCAGAATGGCATGGTGACGCCGTCGATGACGGTTGTCTCGCCAATATGCGCGTGAGTGATCAGGTCTTGGGCAATTTCACGCACCTTGGCTGCCGGGACGGTGGAGATGGGTTCCTGCCACTCAGCCGTGTAGGTCGTCATGGCATTCTTGATCAGCTGGAAGGCCGGATAAGCCAGGACTCCGTTGGCATCGTACATCCCTTCCAGGGCCAGGTTCGTGGTGTCGGGGTCATCAAATGTAACAGGTTTGCCCAGCTTGGTGTTCCACATCAGCGGCTTGTTGGAGACCGCATCGCGCACGTATTCGCCGTCGGGGCCGATCAGGTAAGGGCCGTTGGTGCGGTTCTTGACGAACCACACGTTATAGGTCTTGATTTCATACAGGATCGTGTGCAGGATGCTCAGCATGAAGGCCAGTTCGGTGCCGGGTCGAATGGGCACCCAGTCCATCTTGGAGGCTTCCGGACCGCAGCGGGGATCCACGTTGACGATCTTCACCCCACGGTTGAGCAGGGCATCCAGCGTGTGGCGGGTTCCGATTGAGGAGACCGCGATGTTTGGACCCAGCGTTCGGCCGATGTTGAGGATGTATTCAACTTTTTCAATATCCACAACGTTGTCCGGTCCGTTCTGGTTGGACATGTATCCGCCCAGGTGGTAGGCGCAGGCGGAGCCGCGCGAGGGCGTATCGGTGGGCGTGCCCAGGGCGCTTTCGAAGTTGCCCAGGAAAAGGCTGTTCACCCCGAAGCCGCTCACGAACGCCACCTTGCGGGTATCATCCATGTTATTCTGTAATTGGGTGGCGACCGTCTTGAGGGCCTCGTCCCAGGTAATTTCAACGAACCCGGGATCCACATTCAAACCCTTGACCGGGTTTGTGCGCTTGACGGGTGCCTTGATCCGCCAGGGGTTGTACATCTGGGCGATGGCGGAGTTGCCGCGTGGGCAGAGTGTGCCTACGTTCTGGATCGCGCGCGGGTCGCCTTCGACCTTGATGACCACGCCGTCCACAACATGGACGCGGGTCTGGCAGTCACCCTGCATGCACATTTTGCAGACGCCCGGGTACCAGGCATCCGTTGCCATTAAACCCGCGGCTTTGGCTCTTGTCACCAGGCTGGTGCCGTGGGTCTTGGACAGCATATTGCCCGCCGCCGCCACCGCAGCTACCGACGCCGACAGTTTCAAGAACGTTCGCCGGGTTATTTTTGACTTCTTTACATTAAGTTCCATTTCTATCATCTCCTTCTCGACATGACAGTTTTGTGATGTATAAACATTTTCTAGGCCTTTTGTTAAGGTTGCATGGGTATTTTGATAATCTTCGGGGCTGCCTCCTTGTAGGATTTTTCACAAACGACGTGAAAAAAATTTCCGCACGCCTTTATTAATACGGGGTTCCACTTGGAATCTCAAGCCAGGGTGTGCAGCCAGCATGTTCCGGAAGGGTTTTTACTGGTTATATAGTATCCTGTTGGATTAAAGAAGAACCCACCCGATTGGGTGGGTTAAGTGTAGTATTTCACTAATCTGGTTTTAATGTTAAAGCTCTTCTTTCCTGATGATCCTGGCTGCCTGGGTTCGATTGACGACCCCCAGCTTGCCAAAAATATTCTTCAGGTGATATTTGACGGTGTTCAGGCTGATATTCAATTCCTGGGCAATTTGCTTGTTGGGGTAACCCGCTTCCAGCATATGTAAAATGTGCAGTTCGTGGTCGGTCAGAGGCTCCAATCCTTCCAGGCTTTTCGCAAGCGGGCGGCTGGAGGACGCCTTCAGCGTATCCCTGGCGACTTCGTCCAGCAGGAAATACAGGTAATCACTCGAGCATTCTTCAGAATTCGGCTTGGGGTCTCCCCCATTGGCCAGCATTTGCTTGATCATCGAAATGACCACTCCGCCTTCATCCAGGAAAGTCCGCACGAAATGGTCGGGTTCGCCTTTGTACAGGGCCTCCTGGAGGATCGCCATGGCCGGCAGCGGTTCCCCGCTCAGGAACAGGCATTTGGCCATCAGCACCTCGCAGGTGATCGCGTCCTTGATCCGCCCCTGTCGAAGGGCGAGGTCCCAAACAGGTCTAACCAGTTCGCTCATCGCTGAGTAATCTTCCCTGGCAGCCAGTGCACGCGCATAAGTTAATAATTCATATTGCTCGAATAAATTGGGCGGAGAATGAGAATTATTTTTAAGCCCGGCAATCCAGTTGTTAACCATGAACAAGTCACCCTGCTGCAGGGCAAGATCGGCTTCAAGCGCCTTGATATACATGACCGGCACCGGGGGGTCCCCGAATTTTTGGGCCATTACCCTGGCTCGTTGAATGGTCCCCTGGACACCTTCCTGGTCTCCATGCATATTCTGGATGCGCGCCAATACAGTACACCCGAACAACAGCTGGTTGATGTATCCCCCCTGCTCGGCCAGCCGCAGGCCTTCAGTTAAATATTGCTGGGCTTCCTCCAGCTTGTTCCATTCATAATAAAGGCTTCCCAGTCCAAGGTTGGTCTTTGAAAAGACAGCTCCCTGCTGCAAGCCCACTTCTTTTACATATCTGATGGTTTCCTGGAAGAGTTTATCGGCTTTTTGAAGTTTTCCGGTTATCGCCATGCTTTCGGCCAGGTAGCTGGTTCCCATCACCCGTGCCAGTGGGAAGTCGTCCCTCACCCCCCACGAAATGGACTTTTCGAACATTTCCCGTGCTTCGGCGATTTCCCCCAGCAGGAAACAACTGACCCCGAAATTAAAGACCGCAAAAGTCATCCGCGGAGTTTCATCGCCTGATAAACACTCGCAGGCTTCAGCCAGCACTTTCCCGGCTTCTGCAGGGTCCGCTTGGCTGTGTAATACCACCACTCCCTGGAAAGAGGCCAGTTCCCCTCTCAACCTGGATATAATTTCGTCCGAAGGGCCGTGTGCTTTAAAATCCGTGCCCGCCAGCTCTTTCAATTTCTTGGCTGCCTCTGGTATCAGGCCGGCATTGATCAGTGTCATAAAATAAGTTGACCAGATATCAGGATGACTGTGATACACCTCGTCTGGGATCTTGCTATACCAGTTTAGCAGTTGGTTCCAACCGCCGTGTGAGAGCAGGGGCAGCCCGATTTCAATGATCAGGTTCGCTGCCTGGGGAAAATCTTTTCCTTCCAGGGCGTAGTTGACTGCGTCTTCTTTCAATCCGTGATCGGCATGCCAGGCGCTGGCACGTTGATAAAGTTCCGCCACGCTTTCTGGGCTTTTTCGCAGCAGGCGGGCATACAGCATCTCACCGAATAAATGGTGGTAACGGAACCACTGGCGTTTGTCATCCAAAGGAATAATGAATAATCGCCGTCTGTCGATCGATTCCAGGATTTCATGGCTGTTCTCGATTTGCAGGACGTAATTGCACAGCGAGGATTCCATCCGGCCCAAAATCGATGTTTGCAGGAGGAAGTCTTGCAAATCCGCCGGGATGCGGGACAACACTTCATCCATCAGGTAATCGCCGATAAATCGGTTGTCCCCTTTTAACGAATAAATGAAACTGACCGGGTCCGTTTGGCTGCGCAGCGTTAATGCCACCAGCTGCATTCCCACCAGCCAGCCCTCGGTGCGATCCTGCAAAACGGCGATGTCCACGGGCTGCAACCCTGCTTTCATCACTAGGTTCATGTATTTAGAACTCTCATCCAGGGTCAGGCTCAGCTCCCTTTGGGTAAGCTCCAGCAATTCGTCATTTGCCCGATACCTGGATACGGAAAACGGGAGCTCGGTTCGACTGCAAATTATGAAGTGTAATTCCTTGGGGGAGCCTTCGATGATCTTATAAAAATCCGCATGGATGGCAGGGCTGTTAATCAGGTGGTAATCGTCCAAAACCAGGGTGCATTCTTGAGAGAGAGATGAAATATCCTTCAGGAATAACTCAACGAATATCTCCTGGGACGGCGGCATGGGCGATTGAAGCATTTGCAGGAGAGTTTTCCCCACTTTCGGATCCTGTTGGTGGATCGCTTCAAGCAAATAACCGAAAAAGCGGTAATAATCGTTGTCGGCTGCATCCAGCGAAACCCAGGCGACCGTCAGGTTCTTTTTTGCCAGCCAGGAAGAGATAAGCGTGGTTTTTCCATAACCTGCGGGAGCCGAGACCAAGATAAGTTTACCCTGGATACCCCCGTTCAACATTTCAAATAAATGTTCTCGGCGGATAAGCGTCTTTCGCGGGTGTGGAATATAAAATTTGGTGGCGAGAAAGGGGATAACCATCTTATCGGGACGCTGGCAAGTTAAATGGATGCGGCTGGATATATTTCTTGGATACAAGCTTGTTTAAATACAGATAGGCACTCATTCTAAATATCAACCGGGTTCCCATGACGCATGTTTGTTGGTTGTCTATTCCATTTTGCGACTCAAAATCCATTCCGCGAGTCGCATTTTTAGATATATTTTGACCTTTCTGTTTGAATCCCCCGTAAATATGATTGCTGAGTTTCTTCTCCTAATATGACACGTTAGTATACCCTGTTTTTTATAAAGTGGAGCGCGGCAATAAGCGCTAATTTCAAATAATTGGATATTCACACTGATCCATATGGATTAACCCTTATCGACCGGTTATGGATAGCAATAATCGTCCAAAATTTAAGGTTTTCACTGTCACATGACTATCCAAACCGTTGCTGCGCTGCCAATTCCTCTGATCCTCCCATTTCGAGATCTAACAGTTCAACCAAACCCCCCTGTTTGAGGGGCATCCCTCATTCTGTGCACGAGGGGTAAGACCCTCTTCTCCAATTTCCTCCCTTGACATAACAGAACATATATTCTATTATTGGGTTGGCAGGATTCCTTGTTGGGTTTCTTGCGTTTATATCCGCACCTTAACAGCCAATCCCGAACTTGTAGTCCTCCCTCTCTCCTCGGTATTTCCGTAGCGAGCCCTCTTGGTGTGCCTCCGTACTCCTCCTGCTTGGATATGCCGTGAGGGGATTGTTTGATCATCAGGATCATCCAATCTCCCCCACCCTGCAGCCACAGTGCCAGCGAGAAAACCCTGCGCGGCGGGTGCCTTCGCGACATTGTCCCGGTGTTTTTCCGGGAAGCGCCCCTTTGGGGCAAGCACCCACGGTTGAGGCGGCTTCGAGCCGCCATCAGCTGCCTTGGCGATATGAATCGCCAATGGTCCGTCACATCGACGACAAGACGTAGTACCCGCCAGCCCCTGCTTTTGGGGCCAGGGTAGTCGTCGATGGTTCTTTTCCTTCCAGGTGTGTGGAGAAAATCCTTCCTTTTTAAGGATTTTCAGCGCAGTAATTCCATATGAGCATTTATTTAAACGTGACGTGTTGAGCCGAAGGGCTGGGTAGACCTGTCCGGCTGAATAGTTAAAATTGTTCCGCTGTACTTTCCCCCAAGGCATGATCAAAAAATAAGATGCTTAAATCCTCTCAGTCGTTTCTACTCGTTTTCGCGCGCGAATTTGCCCGGAACGAAATAGCATCTGATTGTCTTCAAAAAACTAATCTCGCAATCGGTCATTCGAATTCGCTTTTGATTGCGAAAGGGTCAATTTAAGGGCGAATTTGGTATAGGTTTCCCGGCAGAAAACACCGGTTCAGACATGATCTAAAAAAAGATGCTCAAAACCGGTCATTCGTTTGTGGTCGTATTCGCGTGCGGATTTGCCCGGAACGAAATAGCATCTGGATGCCTTCAAAAAACTAATCTCGCAATCGGTCATTCGAATTCGTTTTTGACTGCGAAAGGGTCAATTTGGGGGCTAATTTGGGGTAGGTTTCCCGGCAGAAAGGTTCGTTTCAAACATGATCTAAAAATAGATGCTCAAAACCGGTCATTCGTTCATAGTCGTTTTGGCTCGTCAATTATGGCAAAAGGAATGTTCATCGGCGTCGCTGGCCTGCTCGGCCTCCAGCAAGGGATTGATCCAAAGAATGTCCACGAACGACTGGGGTATTCAGATGAAAGTCTGTCTTTGAACATTGTTTCGCACCTGTCCCCAGGCATGCAGGTATATGTTGAAGGAAAGTTGGTCCCTTGCTGCCCATTAAATTAGCTTTCCTTCCCCCTTATCAGCCCAAGGCAGGTTTCCACGATCCGGTCTGCGATGTCAAAGGATGTCACCTGCTGGAGTCCCTGCCAGGCAGGCATGCTGTTGACTTCAAGGATAAAAAGCTCACCGCTCTCACTGCGCAGCAGGTCCACCCCACAATAGTCCGCTCCCAGGATCCGGGAGGCCTTCAGACAGATGTCCTCTACATTTGAAGAAATCTCCACTCTGGCTGGCAATGCGCCGGCCGCAATGTTGGTCTTCCAGGAATTGGCCACGCGCTCCATGGCAGCCACGCATTCATCACCCACCACTAACACGCGCATATCGCGGTTGTTATGGGGGATGAACTTCTGCAGGTAGTAAACATAGCCTCCCAGTTGGAGGGCTTTGAATACCCTCCCGGCGGTGTCGGCCTCGCTCGTGCGCACCATCCCGATCCCACGGCTGCCAAAAAGCGGTTTTACCACCACATCGCTGCCCAGGGCTTGGAAGGCTTCCATGGCCTCGGCCGGGTTCTCGGTGACAGTTGTTTCCGGGACACGGATGCCTGTCTGCTGCAGCAGGGACAGGGTATAGTATTTATCAACCATCTTTTCGATGGCGTAGGGAGAATTAACCACCCGCAGACCGGTATTCTCGAGTTGGTGCAGGGCATCCATCCGAAAAATCACCTGCTCCAGCGAACCACCCGGGATTTCTCGCGCCAGGAGCAAGTCACATTCACTTAGAGGTGTTTTGCTGACGCTGACGCCATCGTCCGTTCCCAAATGAGCGGTCAACTGAGCAGCTTCAGCAAAGAGCACCCGGGCACCCTGTTTTTCCAGGGCAGCCTGGAGAACCTGTGAATGCCAGCCCCCGGGGTTTCCAAGGATGACGACACGAGGATTTTTTATGGGATTATCCTTTCAGAACCTTTTCCAAGCGCTCGACATCCATTCCCCCGGCGTGGAATATCTTTCCGCTATCCAGGCTGATCAGGGTCACTTCCGCAGGGGCGAATAAACCCGGGTCGATCTGGTAGAAGCCTCCAGCCTGCTTAAGCAATTCGTTGAAAGGTGAACCGTAACTTCTACTGGCTGAAGCAGGCATCTTCAACACCAGGTCCTTCAGGTCCGCATCGGAAACCCCCTTGATTGAAAGCCAAACTTGGCAGGCAAACATGACCAGGTCGTTTGTACGGCCCATTGAAGTGAAGTCATCTCCGCTGGGAGCAGCGATCGGACAGCGGCCCATCCCGCTGGTTACCATGTGCAGGTCGAACCCGAGCGTTTGCAGCTTGTGCATGCCGGTTTCAATCGACCGGGCTGCAATCTGTGTGGAACCTGCCAGGCTGGAGGTTGGAGCCACCACCATAATCAGCTTATCGGGTTTTACCTCGCAAGCCTCAGCCAGGCAGCGGCATGCCCTTTCGTCCGGGAGTTGCCGGGTCTCCATCACCAAAAGCGCGCAATCAGACTTCTCTTCATATCCAAGGACTTTACCTAGGTCCAGTGCCTTGTTCAATAGGCAGGCAGGACCGGAGCCCATAGCCCGCAAGCCGCCATCCTGGACCGGCCAGTGTGCAGCTTGGCTCAGGAAGCAAGCTTTCAATGGGCTGTCAGAACGGACCATAACCCATGGCCAGGGAATTCCATTCAATACACCCAGTTCGAATTGTGCCTTCCCCAGGTCCGCCATCCCGGTTTCGGCCATGGCCAATCCGGCTTCCAACCCTCCGTCTACGAGCACCCCCGCGTCGACAAGCGTAGCACCGCATTCCATTACATGGATTGAAATGTTCAGGCGATCTTTTTCTTTGATAACTTTATCCAGCCGCTGCCAGGCGCGCTCATTCAACGAGGTCATAGACCAGCACTTCTCCTTTTCCTGTCACCAGGTGATCCCCCGTAAATCGTTTGGGAAGCTGCTTATCCCAGCATGGAGGGTAATCCAACCTGTGCCCGTGGAATGATGCCATGAAAATGCGCAGCCATTCAGGGTCCGCCTCGCCTGCGCTGCGGAAACCCGGGAGGAGCGCCCCGGATGATTCAGACACTATGCTGCCGCGTTTCATTTCCATCCCGGCGCCCGGTCCCATCCTGCCAAGGCAAAAGATAGTACCTGCTGACATACTCACTCCTGTGTATTTCCCGGTATCTCCGCCAATCACCACCAGGCCGCGGCGCATTCCCACACCGGTTTCACTTCCGGCATTCCCATCCACAATGATTGTTCCTCCGGTCATTCCCTTGGGTTGACCTGGCTGGGCTGCACCGCACCAGTTCCCGGCGCTCCCGTGGACTATTATCAAACCTCCTCGCATGGCCGCCCCCAGGCTATCACCGGCATTCCCGAACACTTCAAGTTCGCCGCCTGACATCTCTGCCCCGGTGGAAACACCAGCTTCCCCCATTATCACCAGCCTGCCAGAGTCCATCCGGCGACCGGCATTTAATATCCCTTCCGTTTGGCCAAGGATAACCACCTCTCCAGCCTCTGTCTCTGATTTTTTCACCTTGAATACCTCACCCAGCGCGGACGGGCGACCAGCCACAAGCACGGTTAGCTTTTCGATCTCGGCGGGTGACAGCGGGAAAACCTCGGAGAGACAAAACATTCCCAGGTCCACGTTCAAGCCACCAGCCAGGTTGACCTCCATTTCAATTCTCATTCCGGATAGGCCTCGAGAAGCTTGTGCAGGTGAAGGTGGTAGGGGCCTAATTTGCCTCCATAATTTCCGGCAGTGATACGCAGTATTCCTGGACGGCAGGCAGCCCGGATCCCTCTCGCCATTGCCCGCCCGACTGACTCCTCGCTCAGCCCGTCGATAACCAGTTCGTAAACCGCCTTTACTTCTGGAGATAGTTGCGTGGTTGTCCGGCTGCGGAGTGTTGGGCAGTAGATCTCGTTAGTGGAGGCACGCACATTTTTGTAACGCGAACCGGGCTTGCTTGGGCTGCGGCAAACTCCACCCGGGAAAGGTGCGATTGCTCCAGGTGTGGCGCGCACAGCGGCTGCAGCTGCCTCGGCTGCTTCCAGGGTTGCAGACCGGTCATTGCCCAGAATGAGCAAGTTGCCTCCTCCCACCCCCTGCCCCAGCCCGAACAACTCATCCATCACGAACTCGCCATCCGCAACCGGTATACGCCAGAATCGCCTCCCTTCCAGTACCTTGCTGGAATGATAGCCGTCTCCGAAATAACGCAGGCGGGCTCCCACCTTGACGGAATGCTCTGCTTTCAACCCGTTGAAACAGGCTGAAGTAGCCGAAGGAAGTACCGTCTGACCGATCCGTTGGATTAGTTGCTGCTCCAACTTTTCCGCGGAATTACTGAACAGCAGTATCGCCTGACCAGGGCGCCCGTCGGGCGTCTGGTCGGGAGAAAGGGTCTCGTCCAAACCGGCTTCGCACGCACAGCCGATGATCGAGATAGCCAGCCCGGTTGCTGCTTTGGCAGCCTGGAGCGCCAGGCTAGGGCTGTCGGCGGTAATGATCAACCTGCTTACAGCCATCGGGAATGCCTCGGCAAAGGTATTGTCTATCATCACACCCTGGATGTACATGCCACCTCTTTAGCTCCGGGTTGACCGGCGGCACCAAGGCCATACTCTTCAACCGGAACAGAAATCAGATCCGCCAAATTATTTTTGAGGCGCGGCAGACGGCCATCATCCCAGGCCGGGTGCACCACCAGCAAGTCACCCTTGTCCAGGTTTGCAGGGCGTCCTTCCTGTAGGACGATTCGACCCCGGCGCATCACCCAGGCAGGCTGTACAAACATTTCCCGCAGGTTTGCCTGTTTGCGGTAACAGCGCAAGTCAGCCAGCGCTCCAACACCCAAATGACCCCGGTCGCTCAATCCCAGTGCTTTGGCAGGTCCCCAGGAAGTCACCGTAAATATCTCTCCCAGAGTAAACTCCCGCTCGATCCCTGCCAGGCCGGTCTTGTGGGTCCCGGCAGGGTGGATCCGCTTCAGCATTTCTATTCGGGCGGGCCTGCTCATCAACCACTCGATGATTTGCGGGTAAGCCGTGAATGGAGCCCCATTGGGGTGGTCGGTGGTCAGGAACAAGCGGCTGGGGTCGGGAAAGCGGAGGAGCAACTCTAGGCCAACCGCCCACTGGACAGCGCTGGAGGCATCTCTGCCAAGGTATGAAAGTGGTAAGACGTTGATGCCACCTTCTCCTTCCAATTGCCGACAGATCCAGGGCTTCCCGGTTGCCTTCTGCAAACCGGACAAACCGCTGGTGTCGAAGGAAACGGCCATGGCTGGTCCGAACAGCACCTGTCCCACGTCGCTTGTGATGTGCGGATATTTCTGGAGGCATTTTACGACCTGCTCTGCTGCGGAAGTGAAACTACCGTTGTTATCCTGTCCATAGGAGTAGAACTGGATGTGGCACAAATGGGCGCGCTGTCCGTCCAAGGCGCGAATAGTTTCGCAAAACGCATCCGCATTACCGGGTTGTCCCAGCCGGCCGGCATGCAGGTGGACAGGGTGAGGCATCCCCATCTCATTGACGACCTGAACCATGACTTGGATGATCCTGCGCTGAGTCAGGCTCCCCAGCCCGATAAGATCGTCCAAACCTGGAGCTGGTTGACCGGCTTTCCAGGCAATCCCACCGCCAGGGTTCACCAGCTTAACCGCATAGCCTCCTCCGGCGAGTAAAAGCCAGGCCAGGGTGTCGCGCACTTCCTCCAGGTTGCCTCGAGCCAATGCCTGGAGCAGCAATCGGTGGTCACCAAGCTGGGTAAATGTTCCTCGGTCGAGTCCGGACATGCAATGCAAATCAACGGAAGTCGAACGCGCCATTAAGGGGGAACTGGCCGCATCGAAAATGGTTGTGTATCCGAGTGAAAGATATCGTTGGGCAGCAATTTCAGGGGAGGGGATCAAGGTGTCTAGCAAAAACGGGTCGCCCGCCAGAAAACACCGGGCGGCATTTAACCCAGTACTGGCCACGTGAGTATGGATTTCAACGCCCGCCGGAGCCAGGATCGATCCTTTTCCATCGATGATATCGGGCGTTACAGATTCAGCTGGTGCGGGAGCGATCCGCTCGCCGTCCACCCATACATCCCGGACCTTGCCATTGATCCCATGGGCCGGATCGTAAACTTCAGCGCCGCGGATCAGGATCATGCCAGTGGTTCCTCAGCTGTCAATCCCAGCAGCAGATCTTTCATCAGGGGATGTTCCCTCGGAAAAATTGAATCCAAATCCACTGAAACACCATCCAAGCGCTGGAAATGACCGGGGACCTCGACTCCAACTCGTGCGGTGGGAAACCAGATGGTCGGGTTCCAGCTAGGTGGGTCCGGGTCAAGCAGAATGGTTCGCCTTTGGGAGAGCATGGCCAGGGTCTCATGAGAAAATGAAGCGGGCTGGCCAGCCAGCAAGAACAGGTCCGCCTCCCCTTGCCGGATGACACGTTCGGCTCGCCAGAGACGCGGAGAATAGTCCACCTGCCCTTTGCTGCAACGAAGGTTGCCTGGGTATCCCGTTAATGAAAGCAGCGTTTCGCGTACACCAGTGCTATTGGGAGAAGGTGCAAGGTAGAGAGAGTACCAGCGTTTCTCCCTGGTAAGGTCCTTAAGCCACAGGAAAAATTCTGTGACAAATGGTTGACCAAATTTCAGAAACCCAGGGCCGAAAATTACCAGGCCCGATTGGGCGGCGATGATCTGGTCTGCAGCCTCGGTGATTTCAGCTGGGATGTTATTCGCTTCACCCAAACAAGCCAGGCGCAGCCAGCGTACGGCTTCTAAAGGATCTGGTGGATTAAGATACAGAAAATCGCCTGCCAAGGACCCGTTGAGAAAATCATATAGTCGTGGATGCGTGTGGGCAGGATCTACACCCCAAAAAACTACCGGGGACAACCCCCTCAGGTCATGCAAGGTGGTGGTCATGGAACCGGCAACCTGTATAGATAAGTCAAGCATCGATCCAGACCAGTCCTCGTCGCAGGCCAGGATGGCTGAATATTTTTTTGCCAACCGGACAGCAGAATGAACTGCATCTTCATCCAGGGTGCCGGACAGCACGACCAGCGGCTGGTTGGCCTCCTGCAGCCACCTCCGTGTCGTTTTAAGGGAATTTTTAAGGAAATTTTCTGTAGCTTGTCCAGTTTTCAGGCTGGATGCAGCACGTCGGAATCCGGACTCTCCGAGTGGGCAAACTGGTGAGAAGCTGACCAGAATGCCCCCCTCGAATGAGACTTGCAGGTCATTGCATCCCAGGCTGCAAAAGGGGCAGGTGACCGGATGGATATCTGACATCACAGACTGCCCTTCATGAGCTACCGCTATGGTCCCAGCCTGATAATGGCCTGATTGACACTTTGGACGGCATCGTCGAGGGCCTGCTGCGGCGTGGCAGCTTTAAGCTCAACCTTCTGGATCGCGGTGCGCAGAGCTGCGTCACTTTCACCGAGTGCGGAAAATTCAGGGATGGCAACCGCGAAATCAAGCTCCTGGATCGCAGCGCTGCGGGTTGGATCGGTGGTCATTAGGGCTGTAATCTCCGGCCAAGTTAGCGCATCTTTGTAGATCGGGATGTATCCGGTCATTGTTGAAAGGTATATCTCACTGTCCTTCGAGACCATGTATTTTACGAACTCCCAGGAAGCCTGGACTACGAGTGGGTCTTTATTACTGAAAATTGCCAGGCTGCCTCCCCCCACCGGAGCTTTGCGCACCGACCCGATCATTGGGAACATGGCCACACCCATGTTGAAAGCCGCGCTCGATTTCAACCCGGTCACCAACGCGCTTGAGCCGACGAACATGGCTAGCTTGCCCGCCAGAAAATCGGATTGAGCTTCGTCATGCTGGTTGATGGGCATGATCATATATTTATTCACCCAGTCCCCCCAGAGTTGCAGCATCGATACTGACTCAGGACTGTTGTAAATTACCTGGGTCTGGTCGGCATTTACGATCTGACCACCGTTCTCCAGGAAAAGCGTGCTGATATACCATTGTGTGTCGGAACGGAAATTCAAGCCCCATTGGGAAGGTGTCCCAGTTTTTCCAGGGTCAAGGGTCAATTTCTGTGCATCAGCCAGCAGTTCGTTCAAGTCCTGCGGCGGGGCTTCGGGATCCAACCCGGCGGCTGAGAACAAATCTTTGTTGTAGTACAAAACCGGCAGGGAATTATTGAACGGCATGGACCAGAGAGTCCCGTTGGCGGTATTGTATTCAAGGAAGGCAGGCAGGATCGAATCAAGGTTAAAACTGCTGTCAGCTTTTGTAAAATCCGTTATTGGCAGGATGGCCTCGCTGCTTCCCAAAAGTGGTGCGGCTCCCAACTGGACCACATCAGGAGCGCTGCTGCCTGTGATGGCGGCAAGGATTTTTGCATAGGCTGAAGCGTAATCACCCTGGTAGGTGGCAGTTACTTTAATACCCGTTTGGGAGGCATTAAATCGATCGACCAGTTCCTGCACGGCTTTGCCGCTATCCCCGCTCAAGGCAAACCAAAAATCCAGGTCGACCGGGTTGGTGGCAACCGCAGTAGGACCGACAGGAGAAGATGCTCCGCCGGTTGGAGCAACTGCACTGGTCGGAGACACGGTGGCAGTTTCTCCCCCGCACCCCGACAGGATCATCCCGACGATAACCACGATCACAAGCCAGCTTTTAATCTTCATTGCGACCATCCTTTCATTATGGGGCAGATACGCCTTTGCTATTCCTTGGGAGGGGCCTGGACCTTATCCCCTGATTAATTCATCAATAGCGCCATCACCGCTTTCTGTACATGGAGGCGGTTCTCTGCCTCATCGAATGCCGCTGACAACCATCCCGAACCGGTCGTTTTGTCAATCACTTCGTTGGTGACTTCGTAGCCGCGATCACAAGGCAGACAATGCAGGTAAATGGCATGCTTGTCAGCCGTATCCATGATCTCAGTGGTGCATTTCCAATCCTTGTGCTGGTCGAAGATCGACTGTGTTTTCTTCTGGTCGGCTTCGCCTACCGGCGCCTGGAAGATGGGCGTGGCGCACCACGCCTTTGGATACACCACGTGAGCCCCTGCGACCCCGTCTGAAAAATCGTTGGTAATGCGGAAGGAGCCGCCTGCTGCATCAGCATATTGCTTGCATTGAGCAAGGATGACCGGGTCCAGCTCCATCCCCTGCGGATGCGCCAGGGTGACTTCCATGCCCATCATGGTGGCAAACAGGATCGCAGATTGAGGCACAGCGCGCGGCTTGTGCACGCTGGGCGAGTAAGCCCACGACATGGTGTATTTGATGCCTTTATAGCCGCCAAATTTTTCCTTGACAGTTAATGTGTCAGCCAGACCCTGGAAGGGATGGTAAATATCATCTTCCATGTTGAGTACCGGGATTTCAGCCCAGCGGGCGAATTCTTTCAACATTGCGTGCGCACCACCGTATTCCCAGTTGACCGGGTCACCATAGCAGCGGATGGCGATGGCTTCTCCCATCCGGTCGAGGACACGGGCAACATCCGAAACGCGTTCTGTTGTGTAAGCCACTTCATGGCCTTCCATGGCAGGCGTGTATATCTTGTCCGGATCCAGGTAATGGGCATGCCCACCCAGTTGGGTCATTCCAGCTTCGAATGAGTTGCGGGTGCGCAGGGATTGGTTATAAAAGATCATGAAGAGGGTCTTTGCCCGCAAAAGGTTATCGTGCAGCTTGCCCTTGGCGCGGTCCATTTTCAGCTCCTGCGCCAGGTCCAGTACCTGTTCTATTTCTTCCCTGCTGAAATCTGTCTCAGCCAGGAAATCACGACCACGGAACGTTGTTGATTTCATTATATAAACTCCTTGGATAATATTTATTTGTCCTTTATTAAATATCTTTTAAACCGGTGCTGGCAAAGCTTTCCACAAAAGTCTTCTGCACCATAAAATAGATAATGATCACAGGCAGGGTGATCAAAACCGCGGCCGCCATGTAGACGCCCCACTGGGTGGCGCCCTCCCCACTCACGAAGAAGCGCAGCCCTATCTGGAGAGTGCGCATCTTATCGCTGTTGGTGACGATCAAAGGCCAAAGATAGGAGTTCCAATTGCCCATGAAGGCGAACAGCGCCTGGGAAGCCAGGATGGGTTTGCACAAGGGGATCATGATCTGCACCAGGAATCTGAAGCGCCCGCAGCCGTCCAGCTTGGCAGCTTCCTCCAGCTCGCGGGGCACCGTGCGAAAAGATTGACGGATCATGAATACCCCAAACGCGTTTGCCAAGAAGGGGATAATTAAAGCCTGGTAGTGATCGATCCAGTTAAAGGTCTTCATGATCAAGTAAGACGGAATGAGTGTCACCTGGGTGGAGATCATGGTGGTGCTCAGGAAGATCAGGAACAGGATATTTTTACCTTTGAAATTCATGCGGGCAAATGCAAAGGCTGCCAGGACGCAGGAGGTCAATTGACCAATTGTGACCGCCACTGCCACGATAGTGCTGTTGAGAAAATAGCGCGCGAAAGGGGCATCCTTCCACATATCGAGATAATTCTGCCATTGCCAGTGCTGCGGAATCCATGTGGGAGGGTACGCAAAGACTTCTTTTTGGCCTTTCAAAGAGGTGACCAGCATCCAGAAAAAAGGCAAGATGACAGCGAGCGTTAAAAGGATGACGACGATATACCAGAGGACGTTTGACAGTTTTTTTTGAAGGCGCGGCCAAATGGGTCGTGAGGGTGCCAGGTTATTCATAATATATCCTCCGGTCCACGAACCGGAACTGGACCCAGGTCAAAGCCAGCAGCATGAAAAAGAGCAGCACCGCAACCGCGGAGGCTTTCCCCATTTGGAAATACTGGAAGGCATTCTGGTAAAGATAGTATGCCATGGTGGTGGTGGCATTTAAAGGTCCCCCCTGTGTCATAACATCGATCTCGGTGAAAGCTTTCAGCGAATTGATCATCCCCACCGCCAGGACGTAGAAAAGCGTAGGTCCAAGCAAGGGCCAGGTGACGTGCAGGAATAAATTGGGCTTGTTGGCTCCGTCGATCTCGGCTGCTTCGTACAATGTGCGGGGGATGGACTGCAACCCGGCCAGGAAAATGATAATGTTAAAACCCATCCCAGACCAGATTCCCATGAAGATCAGGCATGGCATGGCTAAAACCGGGTCGCGCAGCCAGCGTTGCAAAGGCAAGCCCAACTGGATCAGGATGCTGTTGAACAAACCATATTGTGCGGGATGATAAAGCCACAGCCAGACAACTGAAATGGCTGTTATGGAAGTAATGGCCGGCAGGAAGAATGCCGTGCGGAAAATTCCCACCCCGGGCAGCTTTCGGTTGAGCAGCAGTGCAATCATCAGCGAGATAAACAGATTGAGCGGAACTCCCAGGGCGAAATAGAAGGTGTTTAACAGTGATTTCCAAAAGATGGGGGCTTCAAGCGGATCTGTGAATAAATAGCGATAATTTTCGAAGCCAATGAAAACTGCCTTGGCGGGTAAATCCCAGCGAAAAAGGCTGACTACCATGGAGTAAATTGCAGGGAAAAATGTGAAGGTTATAAAGATAACCACGCTGGGCAACAGGAAAAGGTATGCAGCAAATGACTCTTCTCCCCAGCGCCGCCACCAGTGAGAGCGCATGCGCGTTGTTGCCAGGGATGGATCCGCGACCGTTGTAGTCATGCCAGCACCTTGCTTATGCGGGAAATACTGGTCTCGAGGGCGGCCGCGATCCGCGCCGGGGACCAGCCCTGCAAATGATTGCCTTTCAACTCCAGGACCACACCACCCCCTTCCCCCAAAGCTTTCCAGGCTTCCAGCCAGTTTTCATAGGGTACCCTTCCAAAGATGAGGGGAAAATGGTCTTCACCATGTTCATCAACATCGTGAACGTGAATGTGAACCACTTTTGACAACCACTCCCGGGTGAGTAATGCTTCTTTTTGACGGAGATAGTCATGGCCCAGGTCCCAGCAAGCGCCAAGGCGGGGGGTATCGAGGACAGCCATCATTGACAAAACATCTCCAGGGTCCACCCCGGGCTTGACTTCTCCTGGGCGGGCTGGGTGATTGTTTTCGAGAGCCAATTGCAGATCGGGAAATTCCTCCATGACCCAGGCGAGGAATGCCAATGTATCTGCCATCAGGGAATTTCGGTCTGCTGGTTCCCGGGCAACCGCGGCATGCACCACCAAGGTGCGGCAAAACGATGATTTTTGCGCCCAGGTTTCAGCGATGGTGAGCACTGGACAATAGTCTTTTTGGATGTGGCTGCGCTCTAGGCATGCAAATCCTACCAGGCTGTGAGGGGAGCGGTAGGGAGCATGGAAACTTAATCCCAGCCCCATCTGGAAAACAGCATCCATCAGGGGTTCGAAAGCAGGCCAGCTCTCCTGCTGGTCGTCGAGCTCAAATTCGAGCGACGAAAGCCCGGAACGTCGTAGCGGGGCAATAAAGGCGTCCAACTCCTCCACCCCTGCCCAGCGAGGGTGCATGCTGAATCCGATCCGGATTTCACCTGCCATCAGGCGCCTCGCCTCCGTTCGATCAGGGCTTCCAGGTGCACGGATAAAGCAGCCAGGTTGAGATGATTCACTTGTTCCACCCTAGCTAGTATTTGCCGGTCAATGGCACGGATGCCGCGCCAGGTTCCACAGATTGCACCAGCCAGCGCTCCTATCGTGTCGGTATCGCCTCCGATATTAGCCGCGTATGCCACCGAAAGCATCGGATCCCCTTTCGCCAGGCTGATCACACCAAATACGGTCGCCACAGACTCAGCCGTCTCGAGCCCCACACCTACGTAATTATAGAGAGCATCAAGCGCCGCTTCCGGCTGCGGGTTTTCTGCCACAAGTCGCACGGCCAGGTCGATCCGTTTTTCGAGGGGTGTACCCCAGGCCCATGCACCTTGTTGGCGTCCCTGCGCCGCGCCTTGCTGCGCGGCTGCGAGGATTGATTCAACGGAAGACTGCTCATGGAACGCTTCCCTTATCGCACCTGCTATCGCGGCAGCGCCCGATATCGCTACGGAGGTCCCGTGCGTTGGGAGGCAGGCTTCCACAACCTGCTGCATGCATTGTTCCGGGTTATCGAAGTTCACCAATCCCACCAGAACCGCCCGGTAGGCGGCTCCGTTGGTTTTCCCTTCCTGCCCGGTCGAGCGAGGATCTTCCCCTGACCTCAATTTTCCTATTGCCTGTAACGTGCTTGGGCCGATGATGGCAGGCAGGGCTTTTCCGACTCCTTCAGCCCACTTGAGCAGTTCGGCAGCAACTGAGGCTGCAGTCAAGGTTCCATGCTCATCCAGCGCGGAAACGATTGCCAGCGCCTGGCCGGTGTCGTCAGTGACCTGCCCGGCGGCAAAGTCCGCGTGAGGGTGCCAGGCAGGCGCCCTGACAAGATGATCCACCCACCCGAATTCAGATTTGATCTGCTCGGGGGTCAACATTTCCGTGGGCATGCCCAGGGCGTCACCCAGGGATAAACCGGCGAGGCAACCATAGATCCGGTCATTAATGTTGAGGCTCATCCTTTTCTCCGTGGTCCAGGTGCCTTGCCTGGTGGAAGGACCGGGTTTTATTACACCGGCAGTCCTTCCACCAGTTGTTTTAATTAAGGCAACCGGGAACCGGTTGAATTATTTGAAGATTATTACGCTAACCCACCAGGCCCAGGAGTCACTTGTGTAGTTGGTGGCATCCGCAGGATAAGCCACTTTTACAGGGCCGCCGGTTGTGGCATCCAGGATTGTTCCGGAAACCCAGTGGACCAGCATAATATCGTAAGCCTGGGCATCTGCAATCGAGATATCGTATTCATTGCCGTCCGAGCCGATCAAGGCGATGGTCGTGGCGGATTTTTTGGGCTGCACCAGGGTGATCAGGTCCTTCAGCAGGATCCCTTTTTCCATTACATCTGAACCAGCCGAGCCCACCCATGGATCGTGGTATTGAATCTCCTTCACCTGTGAATTAATGATATCTTCGGTCAGGCTGTATGGGGAAGCAACCTTGATCTTGCCGATGACCGTGAGCAAGGAAACTGGAGTTGGGGGAACTGCTGTGGCGCAAACTACCGGGGCCAGTGTCGGTGCTGCTGTCGGGCATACCACTGGGGGCACTGTGGGGGCATCCGTCGGGACCACCGTGGCTGCCGGGCCGCAACTGACCATCAGGGTCGCTACCAGCATCATCGATAGGACAATCAAAACACTCTTTTTCATCGTTCTCTCCTTCTGAATGGTTTTATGGATTCGATTTATTCTACATTTATCGACAGTGACAAATTGCTACGGAACATTTCTCTTCTCACTCTGATGGTTGGCTCCCGATCTCACCTCCTTTGATTATCCACTGCCAGAATTGCCCGCGCAGTAGTAATGTCAGTGATAAGGGTTTTGATAAATCCACCCCTAAGCGCTCCCAGCACTGCTTTCCCCTTTTCGCTACCACCCGCGATGGCGATCACTTCCGGGATATTTTTCAACGTGTCCAAATCAATCCCGATCACCCCTGTGACAGGGTAAACTTTCTCGCCCTGTAGATCAAAAAACCGTGCACAAATATCCCCCACCGCTCCCTTCGCTTCGAGTTGTTCAAGGGTGGAGGGAGTGATATGATCCGCAAAGAACATGGATGATATTTCCTGAAATTCGACGTGCCCGATCCCGACGATCGCCAAATCCATATGCTTCCATAGTTCCATCACCTGGGTAATTTCCTGGGTTTTGAGCAGGCTCTCGAGGACCCGGTCGTCCTGGATGAAAGCCGGGGCATACAGGTGGCGGTAAGTACCGGTGAATGCTTCTGCCAGCCGGCGGGCAAGCTCGTTTACCTGGAAGAATGGGGAAATATCCCCCACCCCTCCGATCAGCGGGATCACGCTGACCCGCCGGACGTCATTTTTCCTTAACAGGTTGACCGACTCGAAAAGCGTGCGACCCCAGCCAATCCCGATCGTCTGGTCATCCCGGATCACCTTTTGGAGATATTCCGAAGCTGTCAGCCCGATGGCAGCCCGCAGCTGGTCTCCTTCGAGGTTTTCACCAGAGGTCAGGACCACCGTGTGCAGTCCAAACCTGCTCTTAAGTTCTTCTTCCAGGTTGGGATCGGAAGGGTTGGGATCATAGATCGTGATCTTTACAATCCCGTGCATACGCGCTTCTATCAACATGCGGGAGACCTTCTGGCGAGAAAGGTTTAAACGCTGGGCGATGTCTTCCTGGGTCAGGTTGTTTTCATAATACATCCTGGCAACCTGCACCATGAGCTGGGCTTCGTCATGTATATACATCGATTGCCTTTCTCCTAATCTGTCAATGCCTGGAAAACCGGTTTCAAGGCCGGATAAAGCCGGCGGTATGTCTGATAAGCTGACTCGTACACTCCGGCTAATTTACGATCCGGTTCCAGAGCATCTTGATATGTGATCATGCCTTCACACGCTGACTTCAGGTTGGGGTGGAAGCCGGTGCTGACACTGGCAAGTATGGCTGCGCCCAAACATCCTGTCTCACTGATGACTGTCGGGCGGACCGGTCTCTGCAGAATGTCGGCCTTGACCTGGTTCCAGAATTGGCTGTGCGAACCACCTCCACAAACAACCACTTCCCGGGCTGCTTTCCGGGATGCGGTTTCTGCGCTCTCGAGGATGTGCCGGACGGCAAACCCAACGCTTTCATACACTGCCCGTGTGCAATGCTGGCGGGTATGGTCCAAATTCAGACCGAAGAATACTCCGCGGGCATCCGCATCCCAGATGGGAGCCCGTTCGCCGTTGAGATAAGGTAGAAAGACCAATCCCTGGCTACCGGCGGGGACCGCCCGGGCTTCCCTTTCCATTATTTCGAATTCAACGCTTCCCTTAAATTCATTGAAAAAGCAATTCGCAAGCCACCGCAACGTATCCCCGCCAGCCTGGGTGGGGCCGCACAGGAACATGCCTGCCTTACCGATCCTCGATGGGTAGACACCGGGTGCTTCAACCTTTTGCTCGATCCCAAGGGAAACGATCTCGGAAGTGCCGGCTACATCAACCGCCCGGTCTCCGAGAATCACCCCGCCCGCAAGGTTGTCGCAGTAAGCATCGATCGTCCCGATCACCACAGGAGTGCCCGAAAGCAGGCCCGTCAACCTGGCTGCTTGCCCGGTTATCTCACCCACAATCGCAGTCGGTTCGAGAGCGACCGGCATCTTTTCCAGCGGGACGCCTAATAAGTCAAAATACTGAGGGGAGTACATGGCCGTATCGGGGTTCGCAAGGCAATAGGCGCTATGCCAGTCGGTAGAGAGGGTTCCTGTAAGTTGAAGGGCAATGAAATCCTTGGGCTGAAGCACCTTGACCGCCTGGTCCCATGCCTTGCTCAGGTGATTTTTAAGCCACAAGAGACGTGCCGGGGGGCTGCTGGGATGACCGGGGTCATCGGTACCGATCCATTGCTGCGCCTGGGAAATGGAAATGTGGTCCTTGATCCAATCGGCCTCCTGGCGGGCGCGCATATCGCACCAGATGATCGCCCGCCCGAGCGGCAGGGAATCCGCATCAACCATGACGTGACCGGGGCACTGGCCTGAAAGCCCCAGGGCTGCAACCCTGCCCGGATCCACTCCGTGCAGGATTTCCGCCAGCACCTGGCAGGTGCCTTTCCACCAGTCCATCGGGTTCTGTTCCACCCAGCCTGGCTCGGGTGTGTATAGCACGACCGGCATGCGGGCTTTAGCCAGCAAATGCCCCTCCTGGTCAAATAACCCGCTTTTAACGCTCGATGTGCCGATATCCAACCCGATCAGGAGGTCTTTCATCCTATGCCTTGATCTCCTTCAATGCAGCTGCCACCCTGCCACTGGCGTGGACAAGTTCCACCAATGCCCGGCACACGCCGGCAGGATTCTGATGCTGCCAGACATTGCGGCCAATGGCAACGCCATTGGCTCCGGCCTCCAGGGCATCAGCAATTGACTGGAGCATTTCTTTATCATCCGTTACTTTTTCCCCCCCAGGACCACCACCGGGCAGTAGCAGGATTTCAGGGCGGAATGGTAACTATCTATGGGACGGAGAAACGAAGCCTTGATCACGTCCGCACCCAGTTCGGCACCGATCCGCATGGCAAACCCGATGTCCCGGGTGGTTACCGTTTTCCCCTCCTTTGGCTTGACCAGCATCTCGGCAATCACCGGGAATCCCCAGGGCAGCGCCTGGGCGGTAAACCCGGCCAGGTTCGCAAGGGAGGAAGGCTCTTCCGGAAAGCCGATCATTCCCATGCAGATGACGGCATCTGCCCCCAGTTTCAGGGCATCCTCGACCGTAAATAACGGCTGCAAGCTGCCCATCACCGGGGAGGCCATGCTGGCGCCGCCATCAGCGCGCAGGATCAGGCCCAGCCCGCCAAATTTTCCGCCGAAATGCTCGGCCACCCCCCGGGTGGTCAGCACGGCATTGATGCCGGTTCCTGCCAGGGAATCCAGCAATTTACCCGGCTCTTCCAATCCCTGCACGGGCCCCATGAAACCGGCGTGATCGCAAGCCACGATTACAGTCCGTCCATCATCTCCGAAAATTCGTCGCAAACGAAGCTCTTTCAAATTGCCTCCTTGTTTCCCGGAAAAGTCACCATGGCTTTCAACCCTAATTGACGGTCCACATAAGAAACCGCCTCCCCAACCTGGGAAAAAGGAAAGCTGGCGGTAATCACTTTCGAAAAATCCACGCCGGAGGTTTGCATGAGATCCAGTGCGCGTGTCATTTGCTCTGGCCCAGTACCGAAGCTGCCGGTCAAATAATATTGTTGGTAATGAACTTTACGGACGTCCAGGTCAATACTCGTGCCTTCCGGAACTCCGGCGAAAGAATTCACAGTACCTCCGGGACGGACATTAGCGATGCCAGTCACCAACGCCTCCGCGCTGGATACTGCCACCATGACGACATCTGCCCCGCGCTTTTCGGTTGCCTCCGCCACTGCCTGTGCCAGGTTCTCCCTCCTGACGTCCACTACAAGGTCAGCATAATTCCTGGCACTCGCCAGGCGATGGTCTGTCATGCCTGCCACGATTACCTGCCCGGCTCCCAGGGCTTTCCCGGCGGCTGCAGCCAGTTGTCCCATCGGGCCGTCACCGATGACCAGAAGGATGTCCCCGGGCTTCAGGTGGGAATCCTCCAGCCCTTTCAACACACAGCCGAGAGGTTCAGCGAGGGCAGCCACCTCGGCACTCATCCCCGCGGGTACCGGGAAAATACCCCGCAGAGCCAGCTCAGGCGGCACCAGGATTTGTTCGGCCAGACCGCCAGGCTGCGGGAAAACCTCATACAGGCTTGTGCACAGGGTCGATTGCCCCTGCTGGCAGTAGTAGCATTTGCCACACGGCAGGTAAGGGGCGATGACCACCTGTTGACCCACCTTCCATTTGCCTGGCTCTGGTGCCCGGATGATCCGGCCAACCATTTCATGTCCAAGGGCGTACTTATTTTCTTTGGCGCCTTTTCGGACAAGCTTGACATCCGTCGCGCAAATCCCGCACGCCACCGTTTCAACGATTACATCCTGCTCGCCTGCTTGGAGGTCGGGAAAATCCACGATGATCACCCGGCCGGGGTCAATCGGTACCGCTGCCTTCACTTGGTCACCTCTTTGGTAAAAATTATTCCAACCAACTTTACGCCTCACCTTACAAGAAGTTCAGCTGAATGTAGGAACTGCAAGGGTCTTCGAAATCACATTCATGGAAACTTCGTCCCGCAAAGGCGGAAAATTCCAGTTTTTCAACCTTTGGTAATCTCTTTGACTCGTACATGCTTGTTAACAAGAGAGATCAAATCCACCACCTCAAGCTTATCCTTCGCCTGGGTCTTCACCTGCTGGAACTCCGTCAGGCAGGAAGTACAAGTGGTCAGCAGCATCGTTGCCCCCGTGCTGACTGCTTCGTTCCAGCGTTCCGTGCCGGCTTTGTCGGTCAGTCCGGGGAAATCGTAGCGGACAAATGAACCTGCACCGCAGCAGAACGAATCGCGATGGTTGCGAGGCATCTCGTTGAAACGGGCTCCCGGGAAAGCGTTGATGATGGTGCGCGGGGCCTCGTAAATCCCAAGTTGACGGCCCAGGGTGCAGGGATCGTGATAGGTGAGGACCGTTCCAGCGGGCATCCCTGCCAACTCGACCCGGTCTTGCTGGATTTCTTCTGCCACCAGTTCGACCAGGTTAAGGGATTCGAAGGGCAACGCCTCGCCTAACACCTCGGGCAATTCGTTTGAAAAAGTCATCTGGCAACCTGGGCAAAGGAAAACCATTTGTTCCACTCCCAGCTTCCTGTAGGTTTCAAGATTATGGCGCATGAACTCAGCTGCCTTGCCGCGTTCCCCGGCAGACATCAGCGGGTGGGCACAGCACCATTCCTCGGAGGCAATCGTGTAATCCACACCCAGCTTGTCCAACAGCCCGGACGCTTCCTTGGCAGTAGACATGCGTACGTAGGAAGGCGTACAGCCAACAAATAATGCTATTTTCGCTGTCCGGTCCAGGTGGGATTTGTTTTTCAACCAACTGAAGCGGTCTGCTTGTCCTTTGGAGTACGGATTGCGCAGCTGGTAGGTTTGCTCTGCCGCCTGCATAAGACCGGTTGGGGTTAGGCCGCGTATAGCCATGTCTTCGCGCATTTTCTGGTAGACGCTTCGCAGGTTGATAAATTTGAAGCAGTGCTCGCTGCACGAACCGCACAGAGTGCAGCTGAAGATGCGTTCGGCTACCTTCTCGTCGTAAGCGAGTTCCCCTTCCAGGATTGCCCGGGCGGTTGCCACCCGGCCGCGCCCGACGTAGGACTCGAAGCTGCCGTATTCATAGGACGGGCACAGCGCATAATTTTTCCCAACCCAGCTGACGTCGAAACAAAAGCCGCAGCGGAGGCACTGGTAGGTCAGATCGCCAGTTTTCTCAAGCTCAAGCCCGGTCGGCTTTACCCTCTCGGGGATCCTGCCAAAGGTCGGGTCGCCCCCCAGCATGAGTACACCTGGATTCAGGATGTGGTTTGGATCCAGGCTGTCCTTCAAAGTCTGCATGAGCTGGAAAGAGGTACCCAGTTTGGGCATGATGTAGGGGGCGATGCCGGCAACAATCCCGCCGGGCGACATCCATTTGCTGAACAGGAGCTGGCTGATGTCGGCACGCACTTTCAAGCCATACGCATGGGCTTCCGTGTTGCTTTCGTTATAAAGCGTATCCACCCACAAAAAACCGCCGTTGCGTGAGAAGTAAACGTCAAATCCCTTGACGCGCATCCCGTGCTGATCCCATGCTTCCTGGGTATCCCGGATGTATTGGTTCAATGCCGGGATGGCTTCCTTGAGCGCCTGGGTGGGCAGGAAACCTGCCACTTCCGGGCAATAGTAAGGACGACTGCCGTAGTAAGTACTCGGTCCGTCGTTACGCAGCCAGGAATACATGTGCTCGGTCCAGTAATGCTGCGTGGCGATCGGATTCTGTGCCATTCCGTCATAACTCTGGCAAATGACCTCGCAGGCTTGCTTACGATCCTTCGCTGTCGTCGCCCGGTCTCGGATGATCATGTGCAGGGAGTAGTTTCCCTTAATCCTGGACGGCTTGGGTCCGCCAAAAAGACCGATGATGAACGTCGCCGATGCCTGGCGCTGCATGGCAGAGACTGCGTCGACAGCATCTTCGAGTCTCTCAAAAGTGTAGAATAGGAATTCCTCAACCTCAGGGATGCGGTGGATACGAAGGGTGGCTTTGGTGATCACTCCCAGTGTCCCGCAGGAACCGATAAACAAACCTGCCAGGTCAGCTCCATTGGCGCCTCGTTCAATGGCGATATTCCCATTTGCGTCGTTGGCTGCTGAACCCGTATGGATGACCATACCGTCCGGAAGGACAACCTCCAAGGAGACGACGTGGTCTCCCGTGACCCCATACTCGGTGATGCCATGGGGAACAGCGTTGTAGGCAATTGTCCCGCCCACACTGGCGGAGAACATACCACCACCCCCGGGGGCAGCCAGCTCCCAGCCATATTTCTTCAATTCTCCATCAATCGCGTGCCAGATCACGCCCGTCCCGGCATGTACCACCTGGTTTTCCAGGTCCAACTCGAAGTCGTTCATAAGGTCCAGTGCCATGACGATACTGCCGATAACGACGCCATTATCCACAAAGGTGGTAGCCCGGCCCCAAAGAAAAATGGGCTTCTTCAGTCGGTTGGCCAGTTTGACCAACTCCACCACTTCCGCGGTCGACTCGGGCCGGCAAACATAGCCCGGAATACCGCCCGGGGTGGGGCCACAGTCGCGCCGGTAGCACAGCAAGTCCACTTTTTCATTGGTGACATGTTCATTTCCGCAAATTGCCTGCAATTGGGTCAAAATCTCATCCATGTTCCATTTCCTGATTTCTCGTGACACTATTTATGCGCCGGGCGTGTACTCCGACCGCTTTTGATAGAGTTCCTTTTCGATGACAACTGCTTCAGCGATCAAGTCAGACTCGTTTAGGTGCGTAATGCAGCGGTTCCGCATGACCACCTGCCCACCCACAATCGTGTCACGCACATCTGCTGTCTTCCCGCAAAAGACCAAGGAGTTGACCAGGTCCTCTGAGTGGAGGGGTTGGAGGTGGGCACCTTTGAGTTCAAGAATCGCTACATCCGCCAATTTCCCGGGTTGAAGTTGGCCCGCTTCCAGCCGGGCGGTGCGCGCTGCTTCGATCGTAGCCATGCTGAATGCTTCCTGCGGGCTCAACGCATTTGCCTCATTCTCCGTAACACGGGCGAGCAATATCGCAGCGCGCATCTCCTCCCACATGTCAAGGAGGTCGTTGGAAGCGCACCCGTCTGTGCCCAGGCTGAGTGGGATGCCCAGTCTGCGCATGGACTTGACCGGAGCAGCCCCATCTGCCAGTTTCATGTTGCTCTTCGGGCAATGGACAACTGTAGCTCCGGATTTTTGGAGCAACTCTCTCTCCCGATCGTTTATGTGTACACAGTGCACCGCGCTCAACCGCTCCCCCAGGAGGCCGAGGTATTCAAGCTGCTCCAGTGGTCTTCGCCCGGTTTCTTTCATGAGGTCCCCCACCTCTTCGGGCGTCTCAGAGATGTGGATCTGCATCCCCAAATCCAGGCGGCTGGACTGCCCGCCAATCCATTCCATGAACTCCCTGGTGCATAAAAACAGAGTCGATGGAGCCAGGAAGACGGTTGTTAAATCACCTGGCCTGTGGAACTGCTCGACGAATTCAAGTGCCTTCCGCTTCAATGTCTCTTCCTCGCTGAGCAGCTCCGCCGGGACCCATTGGTTGCTCAAGGTGTAGGCCATTACTCCACGAAAGCCCAGGTCCTGCCAGGCTTGCATGACTTCCGGGTAGACCATGTCCATGTCGATGCAGCTTGTAACTCCCCCTTTGATCATTTCGAATGCTCCCAGGGCAGACCACAAGTAGGCAGCCCTTCGGTCACCCGCGTGTCTGGTTTTGCGGACTGCGTCCACGGTCGGAAATAGGACCTGATTGCACCAGGGCACCAGAGCCTGACCGGTGGAGACACCCTTTAGGAAATTTTGATACAGGTGGGTGTGCGCGTTGATCAGTCCGGGCATGACAACGCAGCCGCTTCCGTCAAGAACTTCGGCATCCTGAGGGATGAGCAGATTTTGGCCGATGTTTCGAATGCGGCTGCCCTCGATCAATAGATCGCAATCCTTTTCGATTTGAGAGGGATCACGAATAAGAAACGCACAATTTCGAACTAAAATTGTCATGATGTAAATTTTTGGGATATTGAGAATTTGCTCATAACATTTGCGCAAATATCGACTCCATCTTAGCAAATCCAAGGGTGAAATACAATGCTGAATGTCACCCCTGGTCTGTGATTTCAATCACTTATGAGTTGCTTTCAGCATCAAAATCTCCCCTGAAATATTCAGTATTACTGAATAATATTAAATGACACTTGACAGGCCATCCCCTTTCGCTATAATGCTATTAAATCCTCTAACTAGTAAATAAAGGTCCACGAAGAGAATGCCGTGATCGGACAAAAAATCAAGGAGCGCCGCCAGGAATTGAAAATGAATTTGCGCGACCTGGGTGCGCAGACCGGACTCAGTGCCAGTTTTTTAAGCCAGGTGGAGAACGATCTCACCGAGCCCTCCATCAGTTCCCTGCAGAAAATCGCCCTCGCCCTTAAAGTACCCATGTTTACCTTTCTGAATGAAGGGGAAAAACCCGGGCAGGTAGTCCGCCATGACGCCCGGAAGAAGTTGAGTTTCCCCAACCCTCACCTGCAATATGAATTGCTCACCGACGACCTGAGCCGCAAGATGGCTGGGATCCTGATCCAGTTGAAAGCCGGAGAAAGCCAGCAAGCTGGACAACTTTATAAAGCCACGGAAGAGATGATGTTCGTGCTCCAGGGTGAAATGGAAGTCCATGTTGGAGAGACCCGCTTTCACCTGGATCCAGGCGACAGTATATATTATGAAGGCTCCCAACTGGTCAGCTTCAGCGCGCGAGGTAAAAAAGACCTTGTGGCGTTATGCATGATCACCCCTCCGGCTCTATAAAAACCTACTGGGACTTAATCGACACAAAAAATGACGCGCTCAACCAAATTCGACACGGTCATCCACGGGGGAACTCTGGTCACTGCCGGGCAGACCCTGCAGCTCGACCTCGGCATCCAGGGCGAAAAGATTGCAGCATTAGGGTCGAACCTGGAGGGGATGAATTACATCGAAGCTGGTGGGCTGCTCGCCCTACCCGGTGCGGTCGATCCCCATGTTCACCTGGAGATGCCGGTGGGAGGCACGCGTTCCAGTGATGACTGGTTCACAGGCACGCGCGCCGCAGCCTTCGGCGGTACAACCACCGTGATAGATTTCGTCGAGCCCCACCCTGGCGAAAAGCTGGTCCAGGCACTGGAATCGCGCCGTATGCTGGCTGAAAGCAAAGCAGTGATTGACTTTTCTCTGCATATGACCATTACGCGGGATGACGTGCAAACCCTCCAGGAAATACCCATCCTCTGCGTAAACGGCTGCACATCCTTTAAAACCTATCTAACCTATGCAGGCTTGAAACTTAGCGATTCAGAGTTGTTGAAGGTCTTATGTATGGTAAAAGAAGCTGGTGGGATCGTCCTGGTGCATGCCGAAAACGATGCCATCATCAATCACTTCCAGCAGCTATTTCTCCAGCAGAAGATGACCCTCCCCAAATTCCATGCGATTTCCCGGCCAGCCATCGCTGAAGGCGAAGCGATTCAACGCGCTCTGGCCCTGGCTGAAGTGGCGGGTGCGCGCATTTACGTGGTTCATACTTCGACGGCGCTGGGGACTGATGCAATTCAGGCTGCCCGCCAGCGCGGAGTGCAGGCATATGGAGAGACCTGCCCCCAATACCTGCTGCTCACAGAAAAGGAACTTTCCCGGCCGGGGTTCGCCGGGGCGAAATTTATCTGCTCCCCTCCGCTCCGCTTGGAAAATGATAACCTACGTCTCTGGAATGGATTAAAAGATGACGATCTGCAAACGGTAGGAACCGACCACTGTCCATTCTTTTTCAAGGGGCAGAAAGACCTGGGCAGGGAAAATTTCATGGACATCCCCGGCGGCCTGCCAGGCATCGAATCCCGCCTGGCGCTTATTTACCAATTCGGGGTCAATACGGGAAGGTTATCCCTCAATCGCTGGGTGGAAGTTTGCTGCGCTAACCCGGCCCGCCTCTTTGGGTTGTATCCACAAAAAGGAAGCCTGGAAATTGGAGCAGACGCAGACCTTGTACTGTTCGACCCTGGCAGGAAGGTCACCCTTAAAAAATCCATCCTGCACGAACAGGTCGATTACACACCTTATGAGGGCTTTGAACTGCACGGCTACCCGGTCAAGACCATGCTCCGCGGCCGCGTGATCGTCGAAAATGGGTTGTTCAATGGAGCCCCGGGAGATGGTCGCTACCTCTCCCGCAAACTGGGATGGTAAAGCTGGAAACGGAGTCTTTGTGACTGGATTGCTTATTTTGCCAGAATGGTTGATCACCAGCGCTAAACAACCACCAAAATGCAGGTGGGGAGTGCGAGTCGAGGCGGACAGAATCACGGATGTGGCGCCGAATGAAGTCCTGCTGGAAAGGTATCCCCACGATGAAATCCAGCGGGCGGAGGAACAGGTTCTTTCTCCTGGTTTCATAAATGCCCACACCCACCTTTACGGCGTGCTGGCGCATGGCATACCACATGCAAAAGTTCCTCAGGGTTTCTGGCCTTTCCTGCACGATTTCTGGTGGCCGATAGTGGAGGACCGCATCGATATTCCAATGCTCAAGGCAGCCGTTGAATGGCAATGCCAGTTGATGCTCCGCTCAGGCATTACCAGTTTCTATGATTGCCTGGAAGCTCCCGCAACACTGCCGGGTTGTTTGGAAGAAGAAGCACAGGTGGTATATCGATATGGTCTGCGTGCCATTCTGTCTTTCGAGGCAACCGAGCGGGTCAGCCCGGCGAACGGTCAGCGCGGGCTCCGGGAGAACGCAGAATTCACCCGGGCGCACTCGAAAGACAGCTTGATCCAGGGTCTGATCTGTTTCCATACCACCTTCACCTGCTCGGCTGACTTCATCTGCCAGGCTTTCCAGCAGGCCAGGGAACTCGACTGCCTGGTTCACATGCACTGTTCGGAAAGTACGTACGAACCCGAACAGGCGCTCAAGAATTTCGGCTTGCGGCCTGTCCCGTATTATGACCGGTTGGGTGTCCTTGGACCGGGCACTCTGGCCTCTCAATGCGTCCAACTGGAACCATCCGAAATAGTCCTGTTGGCTGAAAAAGGTGTCCATGTGGCCCACATGCCCCTCTCCAACTGCGAGGTGGGCGGTGGGATCGCCCCGGTCCCGAAACTGGCAGCCGCCAGCGTGACCCTCAGCCTGGGTAGTGACAGCTACATCGACAATTTCTTCGAGGTCATGCGCGGCGCATTCCTGATCCACAAGGCGGCCGGGCTTGACCCGCGCCTGATGCCCGCCAACCTGGTCTATTTCCTGGCCACCGAAGGCGGGGCGCGAGCCCTAAATTTAGAAAAGGTTGGCCGAATTGAAGCTGGCTGGAAAGCCGATCTGCAGCTGATCGCGGCCGATTTTCCCACCCCGGCTGGAGAATGGAACCTGTACGACCAATTGATCCTGTACCGCAACCCGGAACATGTCCGCATGGTGATGGTCGCTGGGCGCATCCTTCTCCACGACGGTCAGCTTAAGACCGACTATGATCCACACGCCCTCCAGGTCCTCCACTCCCAGGCTGATCGCCTTTGGCGGTCAGCGCAGTGACCTACCCTTACCAATCAGAATAGAGTCAACCATGCACCCGCGTTTTGCCCTCTACCTGCAGGATAAACACAACATCCAATACGAACTGGCCATGGTCCGCTACGCCGAAGAACGCGGTTTTTCTGAGATCTGGCAGGCCGACACACGGCTGGCGCGCGATTGTATTGTCATGATGAGCGCATTTTTAGCCAGAAGCAAACGCCTGCGCTTCGGATCGGGCGTACTGCCCATCTGGACCCGCAACCCGGCGGTAATTGCCGCCACCTGGTCGAGTATGTGGGAGCTGGGCGGCAGGGTGGACGGGCACGGCCGGGTCATGCTTGGATTGGGAGCCTGGTGGGAACCGATTGCCGGTCGGGTGGGAGTGCAGCGCGAGAAGCCTCTCAAGGCCATGCGCGAGTATGTCGAGTCCATTCGCCGGTTGTTCACCATGGAGGAGGTCACCTACCAGGGTGATTTCGTCCATCTGGACAAGATCCGGTTGGATGTGGCTTACGGCGACACTTCGCCGCGCGACATCCCCCTTTATATCGGCGCGACCGGCGACAAGATGCTCGAACTGACCGGCGAAATCTGTGACGGGGTGGTGCTCAACTACGTGGTCTCGGTGGACTATATCAAGCGGGCCATTTCCCTGGTGGAACGAGGCGCCCTGAAAGCCGGGAAAACTTTGAAAGATGTCGACCTGCCTGAACTTTTGGTATGCTGCCTGTCGGACAAGGATCCCCAGGCAGCCATGGCGGAAGGGAAAAAGCTGGTGGCGTACTACCTGGCAACCGAGCCGCACATCATGAAGGCATCCGGGGTAAGCGAGGAACTGCTGGAAAAGGTGCAATCCATTCTGGGCTGGCCGGCGCGCGAAGAGGATTACATCCGTGCAGCGCATGAGATCCCGGATGAAGTTGTGCGCGCCTTGATGGCCGTCGGGACAAGCGCTGAATGCCGTGCGAAGGTCAAGGAATACATCGACGCCGGGGTAACCTGCCCGATTCTTTTCCCGATGATGCCGGAGATCGAACCCGTGATCAACGCCTTTGCCGACGGTGTATGAACAAGGAGGATGGACTTGAAGCAACCTTTTGAATACTATCGGCCCTCAACCCGGGAGGAGGCGCTTAAGCTTCTCGCCCGACAAGGATATGTAACTGCGCCGCTAATTGTCCAGCCTAAACCGATCGCTTTACGCCAAATGGGAGTGGACGCCCTGGTCGACCTGGAACTGCTCGATTTGGACTATATCCGGGAAACAAAGGATGGCACCGTTCAAATCGGCGCGATGGCTACCCTGCAGGAAATGGTCGATAGCCCAGTCCTGCACGTGGGAGCCCTTGAAATTCTCTGTTGTGCGGCACGGCTGGCCGCCACGCCGGGCATCCGCAACCTGTCAGGGTTATGGGGAGCCATGCAGGCTCACAGCGGTCCTCCGGAAGTCATTCTGGCATTCCTGGCCCTCGATGCGCAGGTCGTCTTATTGGGTCCGGGCGAAAAACAGCGAAGATACTCCTTCCAGGAGTTTTACGACCTAAATGTCAACGAAATTCAAAGGGGTGAACTGGTCATGGAAGCAATCCTCCCAGCTCAAATGACCGATTGTGGTTGGGGTCTGGAAAGGGTGGCCCGCACGCTGCGTGATGAAGCCATTGTAGCGGCAGCCGCAATTATTGAAATCGAGACAGGCAAAGCCAGCCGGGTGATGATTTCACTGGCAGGCGCCAACCCGCACCCGTGCCGATTATCGTCCGTGGAAACCTTTCTGCTCGGGAAAGCCTTCGATGCCCAAACCCTGCAGGTCGCTACCCGGGCGATAGAGGACCAGGCCGATCCAACCGGAGATTTTCGCGGCAGCCGGGAGTACCGCCGCTCGATGTCAGGTTTGGTCGTAGCTCGAGCCTTGAAGAAAGCCTGGGAACGGGCTACTGATCAAGAAGATTGAAAGGGATGAGGACGCCATGCTGATTAAATTCAATCTAAATGGCCGAGAACGGGAAGTCGACGTCCAATCCGGGGAAATATTGCTTGAAACCCTGCGTCGGCTCGGATGCTGGAGCGTCAAGCACGGCTGTGAGAGCGGGGAATGCGGCTCCTGCTCCATCCTTCTTGACGACCGGCTGGTGCCAAGCTGTCTGCTTCCGGCTGTGCACGCCGTTGGACACCGCATCCTGACGGTTGAGGGGCTGGCGGAAGGTACGGAACTGCATCCCATCCAGGCAGCCTTCATGGAAACAGGGGCTATCCAATGCGGATATTGCACCCCCGGGATGCTGCTGGCAACTAAGAGCCTGCTTGACAGGGAACGCACGCCTAGTTTGGATCAGGCGCGCGAAGCTCTCAGTGCTGTACTTTGCCGCTGCAACGGGTACGCCAAGCCGGTTGAAGCGGTCATGCGCGCCGCTGCAAAATTGCGGGGAGAGCCCGTCCCGGCACTGAACGACCTTCCGCTTGGGGGCGAGGCATTGCCCATGCCATTCAGCCTTCAGGTGACTTCTTCGAAGGATTTGGAGACGGGCATGCAAGCCTCCGGGGTGGATATAGCTTCACAAGTAAAGGTGCTGCCCGGGATTAAACCCACCCTGCGAATGCTGTGGTTGGCGCTCCGAAACAAAAAGTGGACGCCCTGCGGCTTGCCAAGGGACATCCTTCCTTCACCGACGATTTCAGCCTGCCCGGCATGCTTTATGCTGAACTGCTCACCAGCCCCCACGCCCATGCCCGCATCCGGCACATCGATGTTTCCAGGGCCCGTCGCATGCCGGGGGTCCACGCGGTGCTGACCTACCAGGACCTGCCGCGGGTACTTTTCGCTCCAGGCTGTCAGTCCTATCCCAACCCGAAGCCCTACGACCAGGTCAGCCTGGACAATAAGGTTCGCCATGTGGGTGACAAGGTAGCTGTGGTGGCAGCGGAAACCCCTGAAATTGCCCGGCATGCGCTTGATCTGATCGATGTGGATTATGAGGTAATTCCAGCCGTTTTCGAGGCTGGGCAGGCATTGGAGGAAGGCGCGCCGATCATCCATGACGAGCCTGACGCGATTGGAATCAAGGATGCCCGCCGCAACCTGGCGGTCACAATATCTGCCAAAATTGGCGATGTGGAATGCGGCTTGCGCGAGTCAGCTCACATCTTCGAGCGCACTTACCGTTTGCAGCAGGTGCAGCAGACCCCCATCGAACCGCACGTTACCATCACATATTGGGATGAGGACGAGCGTCTGGTCATCCGCACCGGAACCCAGGCACCATTCCATATGCGTCGGGTGTTGGCGCCAATCCTGGGCCTCCCGATCGGGCGCATCCGGGTCATCAAGCCGCGCCTCGGAGGTGGCTTCGGCGGCAAGATGGATATCATCCTGGAAGACTTGGCTGCCCACCTGACCATTAAAACCGGACGTCCGGTGCGTTTCGAGTTCAACCGGGAACAGGAGTTTACCTCCACCCGATCGCGCCACCCGGCAGTCATCACTTACCGGGCCGGGGTGGACGAACAGGGGAACCTGCAAGCGCTCGATATGACCCTGATCGAGAACACCGGTGCCTATGGCGTACAGGGCCAGACGGTTGCAAACCTGATTGGCGCGCGTGGGCTTTCCACATACCGCTGCCCCAATATTCGCTTCGATGCGAAGGTGGCTTACACAAACCTGCCGGTACCATCCGCCTTCCGTGGTTTTGGTGGGCCGCAGGCCCAGTTTGCGATGGAATGTCTGATGGACGAGATCGCCAGCGAGCTAAAGCTGGATCCGGTTGCTTTCCGACTTCAAAATGCCATCCGTGTGGGAGAGGATATTGCCATCATGGCCCTGTTGGGCGAAGGCGGACCGGTGTCCCAGGTTGTCCCGAGCAGTAGGCTGCCGGAGTGTGTCGAACAGGCAGCTGCTGCCATAGGATGGTCCCGTCTTCTTGACCCATCCTGGAAGATCGACCCCGTTCGGCCCAACATCCGCCGCGGCCTGGGGATGGCTGTCCTGATGCATGGAACGGCTATCCCCGGTCTCGATATGGGCGGGGCGATGATCAAGATGAATGATGATGGCAGTTTTAACCTGCTGATCGGGGCGACCGACCTGGGGACCGGCTCGGATACCGTCCTGGCGCAGATGGCAGCCGAGACATTGGGCGTGCCGATGGAAAAGATATTGGTCTATTCCTCCGACACCGACTTGACTCCCTTTGACGTGGGTGCATACGCGTCCAGCACCACTTACATTTCAGGGATGGCGGTCCGCAAGGCTGCTGGAATCGTTCTCCAGAAAATTTTCGAGCGCGCCGCCCTGATGCTCAATACCTCTACTGATGGAATGGTTGCCAGGGATGAATGCATCCACGCCCGGGATGGACGCTCTCTTCCGCTCGAAGAGATCGGCCTGCACAGCCTGCACACCCTCAACCAGGAACAGATTATGGCCACTGCTTCGCATGTCTCGCTAGTCTCCCCGCCCACCTTCGGGGCACAGTTCGCCGAAGTGGAAGTGGATATTGAGAGTGGCGAAGTGCGCGTCAAAAAGCTGGTCCTGGCGGTCGACTGCGGTACCGTGATCAACCCGCAGACAGCTGTTGGGCAGATGGAGGGCGGCATGGCCCAAGCACTCGGCTACGCCCTTTCGGAGGAGATGGTCTATGATGAAGGTGGGGTGTTATTGACCCGCCGCTTCGGCGATTACCGGATCTTTCAAGCCGACGAGATGCCTGAAATGGTCTGTATCCTGGTGCCTTCCTACGAGGATAGTGGACCTTTCGGAGCCAAGGGCCTGGGTGAGATCACTACGGAAGGGGTCGCTCCTGCCGTGGCGAATGCTGTGTTCAACGCAACCGGTTTGAGGCTGCGTTCCCTGCCCCTCACCCCCGAGAAGGTCTGGCAGGCTTTGAACATAGACTTTAAATAAAGAAACGGACACCAGTATGCCCTTTGGTTATAACGGAAAGATCCTGCACCTCGATTTAACCCGCAGCTTGTTCCGGGTGGAAGAACCCCCGGAGACATTCTATCGGGAATGGCTGGGCGGAAGCGCCTTAGCTCTGTCCTACATCCTGCGTCAGACCCCGCCCAAGATCGATGCGCTCGACCCGGGCAATACCCTCGTCATCGCAGCCAGTGTCCTCACTGGGGCTCCGCTTGCCGGACTGAGCCGTTTGACCGTGGCAGCCAAATCGCCTCTCACCGGCTGCATCGGGGATTCTCAATGCGGCGGATTCTTCCCGGCCGAGTTTAAATTTAGCGGTTTCGATGCACTGGTGATCACCGGACGAGCTAACCACCCCGTCTACCTCTGGCTGGGGAATGGGCAATTCGAACTGCGCCCGGCTGACCACTTATGGGGTCGCACCACTGGAGAAGTACAGGAAATCCTGCGGGCTGAGTTGGGCAGTAAAAAGATCGAGGTCTTGCAAACCGGGATTGCCGGCGAAAATGGGGTGCGCTTTGCCAGCTTGATGAACAATGCCAACCGGGCCAACGGCCGCACCGGCATGGGCGCCGTGATGGCCTCCAAAAACCTCAAGGCGATTGCTGTGCACGGTACAGCGAAACCTGTTCTCCATGATCCCGAAGCAATAAAACGCCTGGCACATTGGGGGGTGGAAAACCTCAAAAGTAAGGACGTCTTCATGCTCAGCCAGTCTGGGACTGCCGGCAGCATCGCCTGGGCTTCCAACAGCGGTGCGTTGGCAACCCGCAATTGGGCAAGCGGGACTTTCGCCGGAAGCCGGTCCCTCGATGGGAGCACCATCAACCAGACCATCCTCGAGCGCCGGGATACCTGCTATGCCTGCCTGGTACGCTGCAAACCGGTTGTCGCTATGCCGGATGGCGCAATCCCGGTTGACCCGGTTTACGGCGGACCCGAATACGAGACTTTATATTCCTTCGGCAGTAACTGCGGGATCGACGACCTGGCTGCTGTTGCCTATGCCAACCAGTTGTGCAATATGTACGGGATGGACACCATATCCTGCGGCTCAACGATTGCATGGGCGATGGATTGTTTCGAGCACGGCTTGATCGGCCTTCAGGACACCGACGGTCTGGAATTGCATTTTGGGGATGTGGCTGTCATGATCCGATTAGTCGAAGCCATTGCCCGCCGGACCGGTTTCGGGGATCTGCTGGCTGAGGGGTCCGCCCGGGCTGCAGCGAAACTTGGCCGCGGCACAGAAGCCCTGGTGATGGCGGTGAAGAATCAGGAGATGCCTGCGCACATGCCGCAAATAAAACCAGGCCTGGGTTTGATCTACGCTGTCAACCCGTTCGGAGCAGACCACCAGTCCTGCGAACACGATCCTGCATACAACTTTTATCCAGACCGGTCAAAGCAGCTCGGGTTGGAACAGCCACAGTCTGAATTTGCACTAAATAAAGAGGTGGTCCGCTATGCCTTTATCACCCAATGCTTGTACTCCTGCCTGGATTCGCTCGATATCTGCCAATTTGTATTCGGAGCAGGCTGGCAGCTTTACGACCCAGCCCAATTGGTGGAGACTGTCCGGGCAATCACGGGCTGGGATGTGAGCATGCCTGAGCTGTTGAAGTTGGGGGAAAAGCGTATCAACCTGATGCGGGTCTTCAACCTTCGCGCAGGTATTGTTGCCTCGGCGGATATTCTTCCGCAGAAGATCTTCCAGCCGCTGATGGGCGGAAATAGTGACGGGCGGTCAATCGATCCAATTGAATTTGAGCAAGCCCGACGCGACTACTACCAGATGGCTGGGTGGGATGCAGAATCTGGCATCCCCGGGCAGGCAAAATTGGAATCACTTGGAATTGAGTGGGCCTTCGAACAAAAAGGCACGCCCTAAACCTGCTAGCCAGAAAGACAAGTTAAAGCAAGCTCTTAACAATAACGGCATTAACTTCCCGAAAAATAAAAAAACTCCCAGCTGAGAAAGATCGATCGGGAGTTTTTCGTTTATGGGCCCGGCAGGAGTCGGACCTGCGACCAAGCGATTATGAGTCGCCTGCGCTAACCACTGCGCCACGGGCCCCGAAATATTCCACCAGGAAGGGTGCGAGGACGCAAATGTAAATTAAAATCCTCGCGACCATAGCTTCCAGGAGCTCAACTGCTTAGCTCGGGGGACGCCTTTATTATCCTTCTTGGCTGATAAAGGAGCGGGCGATGGGACTCGAACCCACGATATCTTGCTTGGAGGGCAAGCGTTCTACCACTGAACTACGCCCGCAATGGATTGTGATTCTACCGTGAGGGGGGCAGATGGTCAACCGTCAATTCACCAGGTTGGTGATGTATCCTCGTAATTCCTCGACGGCTTGTTTATATAATCGTTCCGCCTCGTCTTTGGCTGAGACCGTTTGCGGATCTCCTGGCTCAGCCAGCATGTCTAAGATTTCCAGTTGCCACTCCAGCGAAAAATCTTCCAGCGTAGGACTATTACGAATGCGCGCCACCCAGCCTTTTGGCCGTCCATAAGCGGCTGTGTTGTCCTGAACCCGATTTTTATCGAAATTGACTTTCGGGTTTGAAAAAACTATGCCGCCCCGAACGGGATTCAATCTACTGGATAGTTGTGGAACATTTGCCTCGATCCTTTTTTCAATTTCCTGCTTTCGCTTGAGCCACTGGTCATCGGGGCTGGTTTCAAATGATTTCTGCTCGCGCTGCCTTCGCCCCAGTTTATCGTGCACAGTTATTGTTTGCGTCCAATTGCTTCCCTGCTTGCTGATCATACCGTCCCAATCCACCAGGAGAAACATCCAGATCCCCGATGGACCGAGCAAAAGTAAATCAACAGGTGAGAGGCTTTGGGAAATAAATGATTCTGGGAGAGTTAAGGCAAGCAATCCCGAGAAATTCCCCCTCCCTTTTTTTTCGGCCTGCATGTCTGCCAGTTCCATTGGTGAGATCCTTTCCCACCACCGCCCTTCCAAATCCACTACCAGAGCGTCCCTCGAAGGCGGAGCCGGCCTGTCTTTTACCATTTCAAGGATGTACTGGCGCCCGGCGATCGCCAGTGTGACCAGAATGATCACTACCAGCAGCGCCCAATAAATGATGACACAGGACAAATCCCGGAAATAAAATAAGGTGATGCAGAGAGCGATGATTGATAGCGTTGCAAATGCCGCCAATGAAAAAAAGACTCGTCGCTTCTTTTGCCATTCAGTCATTTCTTTGCGAAACTGCCGGTCGTAACCCACCCTGACAGCCCTGCCAAACTCGACCTCCAGCTTCGATTTGTATAGCTGGATGTCGCTATACCCACCAGCCAGATCGGTCCATTTTCGGTCAATCCGGTGCATGAAAGGAGTATAGTCGAAGACCGGTAGGCGGACAAGTAAAGGGATTATTCTGGCTTATAATCATTTTAATAAGTGACACGATGAAATTGCCCCGGATTTTACTGGTCAGTTTTTCCATGATCCTGTTCCTCTTTCTGCCTGTCCACGCGGCAACCTCCGGACCGGTTGTGTTGGTGTTGACCATCGACGGAGCCATCACCCCGGCTACCCAGGAGTATCTCTCGCGAGGCATCAAAACCGCAGAGCAGACAGGCGCGGATTTGATCCTGCTGCAGCTCAATACGCCCGGAGGCAGCCTTGGCCCGATGCAAACCATGGCAGAAGACATCCGCGCCAGCAGCGTGCCTGTGGTGGTATACGTGACCCCGAATGGGGCGTGGGCAGCCAGTGCCGGGACGGTCATCACCCTGGCAGGGCACGTCGCAGCCATGTCGCCGGAAACAGCCATCGGTGCTGCCAGCCCGGTGGGATCGCAAGGGACAGACCTTCCAACCACCGAGGAGATTAAGGTCAAGGAGGCAATGAAGGCGCTGGTTCGCGCTTACACTGAACGGCGAGGGGCCCAAGCCACTGCCTTGGCCGAGTCGACCATCGAAAGCGCAGTCGCTGTCTCTGCCAGCGAAGCTCTGAATGCACACCTGGTGGATTTCATTGCCAGTAACCCAGGTGACTTGCTTCACCAGTTGGATGGGTTCACCGTCCAGATGTCTGATGGCTCGCGTACGCTGCACACTGCCGGAGCTGTAACCCAGTCTCTGGGGATGTCGTTGATCGAAAATCTACTCCAAATGCTGGTGGATCCGAACCTCGTGTTCATTCTGCTCACCATCGGAGCGCAGGCGATCCTGATCGAACTCTCCACGCCGGGCGGCTGGGTGTCGGGATTTATAGGTGTTGTATGCCTGGCATTGGCAGTTTACGGACTGGGAGTATTGCCGGTCAACTGGTTCGGGCTGGCATTCATGGTCATTGCATTCGTGTTGTTCATCGTGGACATTAAAGCCGCCACTCATGGCGGGCTGACAGCCGCGGGAATCGGTTCTTTCATTGTGGGAGCACTGGTTTTGTTCAACAGCCCGGGCACGCCTCAGTTCCAGCAAGTTTCTCCCTTGCTTGTCGTCATGGTGGCCGCTGTTATTGGGATTAGTTTCGCCATCATCGTCGGCTTTGCTCTGCGCGCACAGAGGCGACCGGTGATCACCGGTCAGGAAGGGATGCGCGGTCAAGCCGGGATCGCCCGGACCGATATCGACCCCACCGGGCAGGTCCAATCGGGGGCGGAATTGTGGTCGGCAGAGCTGGATGAGGGCCAGGGCAGGATCGGCCGCGGGGAGAAAGTGCGTGTGGTCAAAGTGGAAGGACTAAAGGTAATAGTAAGAAAATCGTAAGACCCAGATCAACCTTGTATTCCCCAAACTCCCAAACGTGATAAAATTTCACCAGTTTATTGGTAAAATTTACCGGTTCAAAGAGGACTTGATGCCTGTAACCCCCACCCGTGACCGGGTTAATCCCGATACAATTAAAGTTACCCCGCTCCGCCGGCCGGAGTGGATCAAAGTGCGCACACCCTCCGGCGAGACCTATGAGCAGTTGCAAACGCTGATGCGCTCAAAGGCACTCCACACCGTGTGCGAGGAAGCCATGTGCCCAAACATGGGCGAATGCTGGGGGTCAGGTACTGCAACTTTCCTGATGTTGGGGGATGTGTGTACGCGCACTTGTGGTTTCTGCGATATCAAACATGGCCGCCCGGAAGCGCTCGATTGGATGGAACCCGAACGAGTGGCGCAGGCGGTCAAGTCGATGAATCTGAAGCATGCTGTTATCACCTCCGTCAACCGGGATGACCGGATGGACGGGGGTGCGCCCATCTTCGCCATGGTCATCCGGCGCATTCGCGCATTGCTCCCGGGTTGCTCAGTGGAGGTGCTCATCCCCGATTTCAAAGGGTCGATCGAAGCATTGAAAATAGTTATGGATGCGCGACCGGAAATCCTTAATCACAACGTGGAGACCGTTCCGCGGTTGTTCAAGCATGTCCAACCTCAGGACCATTACGAGTGGAGTGCAGCAATCCTCTCCGGTGCCAAACGACTCGACACGGATGTGCTGACCAAGTCAGGCATCATGGTGGGACTGGGTGAGGAGTTGGAGGAAATCAAAGCGGTGATGCGGGACCAGCGCAGCTGGGGCGTGGACATCCTGACCGTTGGGCAATACCTGCAGCCGAGCAAAAAACACCTGCCGATTGCCCGTTACTACACCCCGGAGGAATTTAAAGAACTGCACGAGTACGGCCGCGAGATCGGTTTCAGGTGGGTGGAGTCGGGACCGCTGGTAAGGTCCTCGTACCATGCCGCTGAGCAGGTGCGAGTGCTGAGCAGAGTGCACCGGGAACTGTATGGGGAAGCAGGCGTTCAAAAATCGGAATAAAAGTAACCCGCATCCATTTCAATTCAAGGTGGAGAAATATGAAACTTGCGGTAATGATTAAAAATTGTGGGCGAATTCAGTAACAGTTTTCCTTTTAGAAGACCGATTCCACCAGGAAAAACTGCAACCATGGCTGGTAATAAATTTAGTGCACGAGAGCAAGACGTCATTACATCCCTGTTACAAGGAAAATCCAACAAGGAGATTGCCCTGGCATTAGGGATTACCAACCGTACTGTTGAATCCCACCTGAGCAATATCTATTCCAAACTAGGAGTATCCTCTCGAACTGAGGCGGTAATTAAACTACCCCTGTGGAAATCCACAGTAAAAGAAAACGCCATTCAGGAAAATCCGCAATTGAATAATGATGATGGAGGAGTTATGCTGACCAAGGTTCTTTATCACCAATATCGACCTCGGAGAAACTCCATGAAAGCATTAGTTCGAATGGTCATCCTTGTGCTGATTGTGATCCTAATGGTGACTTTGATAATCGCGGCATTCACTTTTCTCAGGCAACCGCCCAGGTCTCTGGTGGCATCCGCGGTCTTACATTCAATTATTGGGATTATTTAGAGTTGAGTCTTTTGTTGAATATACAGCCTGCCCAGCGTGGCAGACAAAGTAAATTTATCAACATAAAATTTGATGTGTGCCATTTCACCCACGTTCTGGTTTTTCGGAGATGCAAAGCAATCGAAGCGCTTCAAAAAGATGAGCGCGAACCCCAACAGGAAATTCAGACCTCCCGCAGAAGTAAATTGCGGGAGGTCTTTATTTAGGCCGATAGTTGTTTCTGGTTGAAACGCTTTAAAACATCCCAACCGACCATGCGGTGATTTTCTTCATCGTACAGGCGCATCCGCAGCGACCTCAAACTGGCCCAGAAATCCATGGGCGGCACCTGGAAGAAGGGGTTTTCCCGGTGGCATTCCGGCAACCGGTAGTTCGGGATTTTCGGACTCAGGTGGTGGATGTGGTGATATCCGATATTGCCGGTAAACCATTGCAGAATGCGGGGGAGTTTATAAAACGAACTGCCCTCGAATCCAGCTTTGAAAAATTCCCATTTCTTATGATGCTCCCAATAGGTCGGGTCAAAATTGTGTTGGACGTAAAACAGCCAAACACCTGCGGAGAACCCCAGAGTCATGACCGGCAGCTCCACCAGGAGGAATGTCCTCCAGCCGAGCAGCCAGATCAACAAGCCGACCAAGGCAGCCAAAGCAAGGTCGGTCCACCAGACACTGGCGCGCTCTTTCCTGCCATCCCTGGGTCCCGGAAAGCGCTGGATGGCGGTGAACACAAGGAAGGAACCAATGGTAAACATCAGGATAGGGTTGCGCGTGATTTTATATGCGGCTTTTTTCCACCACGGTGCAGCCATGTATTCCTTTACGGTCATGGTTTCCACATCCCCCACGCCGCGGCGGTCAAGGTCGCTGGAAGTGGCATGATGGATGGCATGGTCATGGCGCCAGCGGATGTAGGGCGTGAAGGTCAGGATGCCGGTGATGGTTCCCAAAATATCATTCGCTTTGTGGGATTTAAAGAACGACCCATGACCGCAGTCGTGAAATATGATGAACGTCCGGACCATAAATCCGGCCGTAGGGAAAGCAAGGAGGAGGGTCAGCCAATAAGAAACATGAACACTGAATACCATGACTGCCCAAAGTGCAAAAAATGGGAGGAGGGTATCGATCACTTGCCAAATACTCCGCCACAGGTCGGGCTGAGCGTACCGGGCGACGATCTGCTGCCAACGGGTGGTATCTATTTCAATGGATGTATCAGAGGGGGTATTCATCGAAGGTCTCGGTTTTAAAAATATGATACACCGGGAACATTATCTGCAGATTAAAGCGAATTCCATTCAGCCGGGAAACATACCAAGTAACCTGAGAGTGTGCTCCATTCACCCCGGGTATATAAGAAAGGCTGCTCAAACTGCCATATCTCCTCAATTCCGGTTTCAGGCAGCAATTATCGGATATCCAAATGGTCACCCCACCCGATTTTTTTGAACCGTGAGGAGGATCAGGTGAAATGGGAAGTATGCTGGAGGCAGCAACCGTGATTCGACTGGTATTACGGTTTGGATATCGTATATTTATCGATCTCAGCCCCGGTGCGATTGTAAAACTGGAAGAGGACCTCCGCAGCGCTTGCGGTGACAAGCATTGCCCCATAATTTGCGTTGTAGCGAAACTGGCTTTCAGGCAGAGGCGTGCTGAAATTATAGAGTCCTCCTCCGCCAGAGCCATTGGTGAAGTACGGGATGCCGTCCACAAGCAAGCGTTCGTAGAGGTGATCATGACCGGCAAGCAGGGCATTCGCCCCCCAGGCGGCAAAGGGCCACTGCATCCAGTCGGTGGAACCATGTGTTCCAGAGGAGAAGGGCGGGTAATGGGTGTAGACGATATTCCAAGGGGAGGTGGATGCAGCCAACCCCTGATTGAGCCAGGCAGCTTGTTTGGAACCCTCATTCACCCCATCCGGTTCATGCTCGTCGCTGTCGAGGGCAAAAAAGTGAACGGGACCCCAAACAAAGTCATAGTAGCGTTCGTTGCCCGGCAGGGTGAAATAATCAAGGTAAGGCTGGGCGTTCGTGGTGTACCAGTCGTGGTTTCCCAGCGTGGGGAAAAAGCGATTTATATCTGAACCAGATCCATATGATCCGACGTAAGGGGAAATATAATCGTGGAAATATTTGCCAATATTGGCGTCGATCGTGCTGGCTGCACCATCGGGATAATTATTGTCGCCGACGGTAATAATGAAATCGGGTTTCCAACCATGAATGAGGGTGGAAACATCCGCTTCCGCGGAATTGTCCATGCCAAAATCACCGATAACCGCAAACTTTACAGCCTCCGGCTGGGGTTTAAGAGAGGGGGCAGAAGTGACTGCCGGAGGAACGGTGACAACCAGCGGAGCAGTGGAGCTGGGAAGAACCGCAACGGTGGGTAGGGATGCGACCGTGGGAGGCAGGGACGTTGAGAGCAACAGCTGGGAGGTTGGGGATGCAACCGGTGAGGTGCATGCCGCCAGTAAAATGGCTAAAACCACCAACCCAAATGCCTTGTTTTTCATAATTTCTCCTGTAGATAATTGCAATAATTCCAAGATTGCTGGTTCCACCGGCAAGGCCCCTTACGGGGATTACGTCCCCAAAAACCTGAGACACTGTGCCGCACGAACGCCGACGGGAGCACATAGTTTCAAAATGTTAGAGGTCGGTCTCCGCAAATTCAGGGATATATTTGACATGCCCGGTCACGCCCGTCAATGACCGGAGGAAGAGTTCCCGCACCTGAAATTCGTCGCCTGATCCGTACTCGCTTGTCAGGCCGAAAGAGCGCGCCGGTTTAAACCCGAAGCGTGAATAATAAACGGGATCACCCAGGAGCACAGCGAAAGCATAACCAAGGCGACGGACGTGATCCAGCCCGGCGCGCATCAGGCGGGAGCCGATGCCGGTGCGCTGGAATTTAGGCAGGACAGCAACCGGTCCGATGCCAAGCCCGCGAACGTGCGGCTGCGGAGGTGCGAAAGTAACTGGCGTGAAGAGGATATGACCAAGGATGGAGCCATCCTGGTCGGCAACCAGCGAGAGGTTGACCTTACCGCGTGCGCGTGCCAGATCAACCAGGGAGGCTTCGGCGTGACGGTCAAAGGTGGCATTTTCAACCAACCGGATGCCAGGGAGGTCATCCGGGGTTTCCGAGCGGAAAGCAAGGGTGTCACCGAAACGAGTTAAAACATCCGGAAGCGGGATGTCGGAGAGAGAGGCGAGCGCAAGGTCAGCAGGCAGAGGGCCGAGGCGGGCGGTGATGGAATTCGGCACCCCGACCACGCGCAGCCCGGCAGCCTGGGCAGCCCTGATACCGTTGGGAGAATCCTCGAAAGCGAGCGCCTGTCCAGGGGGGAGATGCAGGGAGGAGAGTGCCGCCAGGAACAGATCCGGGAAGGGCTTGAGGCGGGTAACATCCTCACGGCAGACGACCGCATCGAACAGGTCAAACAATCCCAGGTGCTGCACGAAGGGATCCACCCTGGAATGCGGGGAACTCGAGGCGACCGCCAGGAGAAGTCCCAAGCGGCGGGCGGAGTCAAGGTAATCGGCAACGCCGGGCATGGGCTGCAGCGAGGTTTGCCAATCGAGGCGAATGCGGGCTGCCTGATCATGAAGGGCCCGCCGGTTGAGGGACTGACCGGAGAGTTTTTCAAGGCGGGCAACCGGGTCGAGATTGGAAACAGTGGAGCCGACCACGGTACGCACCCATTCATCGAGCGGGAATTCCATCCCGTAGCGGGCATAGAGATCCTGCCAGATTTGCACCTCAGGAGTTTCGGTGTCGAGAATAAGACCGTCGAAATCAAATATGAGAGCCTGGATAATGAGTCTCCGGATTAATAAGGTGGAAAGCTAATTCATTATACTTCCGAGATGTTAAGAGCCAACATTTTTTCACCAGACAGCGAACAAGGACAATGGAGGGTTATTTTTTTGCCAGAAGAACCGACTTATCGGTGGGCAGGTTTGTTATCCTTTAAAAGCCGCCCCAGCCAGTATTTTAGGAGCACCAAGGAAAAGTATAATTTGTTGTATACTGGCAACCATGGAAATTACCAAAACCGCACAGGCGGCAGACCGGAGCGAGTGGCGGACATGGCTCGAGAAAAATCACGCCATGGAAAAAGAGGTCTGGCTGATCTATTACAAGAAGGGGACCGGCAAACCGTGCGCGACGTATGAGGAATCGCTCGAAGAGGCATTGTGCTTCGGGTGGATCGACAGCCTCATCCAGAAGATCGACGAGGAGAAATACGCCCGCAAATTCAATCCGCGCCGGGCAGGCAGCAAATGGTCCGAGCTGAACAAGCACCTGGTGGTTAAACTTATCAAGGAAGGGCGGATGACCGAGGCAGGTCTCGCCACGATCGATTTCGACGAGTCGACTGCGGAAAGCACCCGACCCAGGCGGGCGGCGCTACCCCTGCCAGACTGGCTGAAAGAGGGATTGATGACCAGCCCGAAGGCCTGGGAGAATTTCAACCATCTGCCACCTTCGCATCAAAGAAATTATATCGGCTGGGTCTCGCAGGCCAAGCGGGAAGAAACCCGCCAGCGGCGCATCCGGGAAGCGATCCAATTGCTGGAGAAGAACCAGAGACTGGGATTAAGATAGCACCCATGAGCAAACCCGAAAATAATGGTGGATATGCACGCATCGCTGAACTGTACGATCATATCGTGCCCTACAAGGACAGGGGGGATGTGGGTTTTTTCGTCGAAGCAGCAATCCAGGCAGAGGGTCCAGTGCTGGAAGTGGGCTGCGGGACAGGACGTGTCCTGATCCCAACGGCACGAGCTGGCATAGAGATCAGCGGGCTGGACCTTTCGCCAGCCATGCTGGCAGTGTGCAGGAAGCGGCTGAAAACCGAAAGCAAAGAAGTCCGCTCCAGGGTCCGACTGGTGGCAGGAGACATGCGCCATTTCGCGCTGGAGGGGAAGTTCAAGCTGGTGACCCTGCCCTTCCGACCGTTCCAGCACCTGACAAAGGTGGAGGACCAGCTTGCCTGCCTGGACTGCATCTTCGGGCACCTGGAAAAGGGCGGAAAAATTATCCTGGATATTTTCAACCCCTCCCTGAAAGCCCTGGTCAACCAACCCACCGGTGAGGAGATGGCCGAGGAACCCGAGTTCGTCATGCCCGACGGGAGGCGCATTATCCGCAGGCACAAAGTAGCCAGCAGGGACCTGTCCAACCAAATCATTCACAGCGAGCTGATCTATTACATCACCCATCCCGACGGCCGCAAGGAGCGTCTAGTGCAGGCCTTCCCGATGAGGTATTTTTTCAAGTTCGAAGGCGAGCACCTGCTGGCGAGGACCGGGTTCGAGTTGGAGCAGGTCTATGCCGATTACGATAAGAGCCCCTACGGGTCGAAGTACCCCGGTGAACTTATCTTCGTAGCGAGGAAACCGTAACATTCATGTCCAACATTGCAGCAAGCAAGGCACATCTCACGCGGGGTTACACCTTTGCCCTGATCAGCGCGGGATTCCTTTCGACGACAGCCATCTTCATCCGATACCTGACCCAGACCTACCAGATGCCAGCGCTGATCCTGGCGCTCTGGCGGGACTCGTTTGTTTTCCTGACCCTGCTGCCCGTGCTGGCAGTGGGGAAGTGGGCGCCCCTGCGGGTGAGCCGGGCGCACCTGGGCTACCTGGTGCTGTTCGGGCTGGCGCTGGCGGTCTTCAATTCCCTGTGGACACTATCGGTGTCTCTCAACGGAGCGGCAGTCTCGACCGTGCTGGCGTATTGTTCAGCAGGGTTCACCGCACTGCTGGGATGGTGGTTCCTCAAGGAACGGCTGGACTGGGGCAAAATGCTGGCGGTGGCGCTCAGCCTGGCGGGCTGCGTGCTGGTGTCGAACGCTCTCGACCCGGCTGCCTGGCGTCTCAACCTGCTAGGGATCATCACAGGAATCCTCTCGGGATTGCTGTACGCCATTTACACGTTGATGGGACGCTCGGCTTCCCAGCGGGGGTTGAACCCATGGACATCGATGGTTTACAGCTTCGGATTCGCGGCGGTTTTTCTGCTGGCATTCAACCTGGTCTCCGGGGGGCACATCCCC
>CAWBPK010000005.1:0-137597 GCA_963790685.1 uncultured Chloroflexia bacterium | reverse complement strand
GGAATGGTCAGGATGACCAAGCACTTAGCTACCGTTTTGGAAGTGTAAATTTTTAAGGAAAGTTTACGTAATGGAATACCTTTCTCTCTCGTTGGTATACAATCTATATCCGTGAAAAGAAATGTGACGATACCGGTTGGTAAACTGGATATGGTCCTTTTCCTTATTTATTAGTCGATGGAAACCCCAATAAGTCTGTTCCATTCAGCTCTTGATCCATCGAACAAACGGATTTTGGGGTAGCCGGTCAGGCTGGTGATGACAGACTGGGTATGATTGGATTTCCTACCATCTTTGCTTTTAGTGTCGGAATGACTTCCAAGGCAACTCGCTCCAGTAAGGCTCGGTCCATGCATTTGTCGCGTGGTAGGAGTGGATAGTCATAGTAAAAGATAAACTCGCTGATCCCGATCTCATGTAACCGTCCCACGAAGTCGTGGAAGGCATCCAGAGAAGCAAAAGGAGTATCACCTGTTAATCCCCCCAGGAATGAACGGGTGATTTCATCCGGATCGCGTCCAATTTTCGCACAATATTCATCAAGCATTTGGCTGCGCTGACGTGTAACAGCCAGGTTTTCTTGAGTCGATAAACCAACCCCCCCAAAGGAATTCCATGTGTTGGCAAATTGAGCCGCGATCTTCAAAGTGGCAGGTCCGGCTGCGGCGATCGTTAGTGGCGGTCGTGGTTTCTGTATAGCGGGCGGGCTCATCCGCGCATTCGTAACTTGGTAGTAACGCCCTTGATAGGTAGTCCTGTCCTCCCGGAGCATGCAATCGACGATTTCAACCACTTCCCGGTAACGTTGTACTCGTTCAGAGGTGGACCAATTTTCGATGCCGGTCATTAGATGACTCGGATCCCGTTCCGAAGTTGCTCCTATCCCAAGGGCCAGTCGCCCCTTGGATATGTGGTCCAGTGTCTGTGCCTGCCGGGCGATCAATGCAGGGTTTCGGTAGATGATATTGGTTACCAGTGTTCCAATTTGAATTGTGTTGGTCTGGGTTGCGAGGGCTGCCAACAATGTCCAGCCGTCAAACCAGTCGCCTTCGATGTCGTGAGGGTTTACAAAGTGATCAGCTACCCATACGCTGTCATATCCAAGCGACTCGACTAGTTTCCAATTTTCAACAAGTTTTAACCAGGGTATATTTTGGGCGGTTACGATGCCAAACCGAATCGGATGGTTCATCATCCTCTCCTCGCCTATGGTAAATTTATGCTGCTGACGGAGTAATTTTGCACTTCTGACTGGGGATAAACTACAATAAAGATGTGATTAGTATACAACTTCTCATCAGAATTTCAATTTCGGGAATAATTTCACAATAATCACTTTCGCCAACTCCCCTCGTAAAAAAAGCCGCCAAATTGACATTGGCGGTCGTTATTATTAGGGGAGTTTGTTATTGATAGACACTTAAGATGCGCGGATGGCAAGATAACTCAAGCCCAGTTCAAATGCTCCCTAAAGATATGCGCTAATTCTGGAAGCAAGGCCAGGTTATGTGTCCAGAATCCCCGATATCCTCCACAAAATAAATCAGGCCAGGCAGGGCCAGGGCTGGCACAAAAAGGTGTTCTTTAAATTCAGTTGTGTGATCGTCATCCATGCTTTCCCATAAAGTTTATAAAAAGTTCATTCATCTCGCCATCTGCGGTAAGGCGCTGCGCCAGGGTTTGGTTTCCGTGGCGCTCAGCCTATGGATGCCCGCTTGCCCGTGAGCGGCTGAGACCAGGACAACGCGCGCGCCCTCGGCGGCAAACTTCGACAGCTTTCCGTCAGCCGGGAAACTTACATCGTCAGGATGGGCAAAGAACGCGTTGAAAATAGGTTTACCTTGGGGAATATGGATACCTTAAAAGTTCCCCAGAATAATTACTTGCTGTTCAATGCGGTCACAACCGCTTCGAGTTTGAGACTTTCTACTTCCTCGATCCTGCCTGCATCACAAAAAGCAGTCACCTGTGGATCGATGGAAAGCTGCGCCAGTACCGGTGCCCCGGCCAATGCTGCCACTTCGACGGCATGGCTGGGTCCGAAAATGTCGTAGCGTTTGCCTGTATCGGGGGCGACAAACCCGGCCATGTTTTCGATGATACCGATGATAGCGACATTGCCCGCCTGTGCCATCTTAACCGCTTTACGCACGATCATGTTCGCCAGTGACTGCGGCGTAGTGACCATCAGGATGCCGTTTATGGGCAGGCTTTGCATGACGGTCAGGGCAGCATCAGAAGTCCCGGGCGGCAGGTCCACCAGCAGGTAATCCAGGGCATCCCAATGCACATCGCCCCAAAACTGCTTGATTGCACCGGAAATAAGCGGACCGCGCCAGATGACCGCATCACCGTCCTCCGGAAGGAGGAAATTGACCGACATCATTTTGATCCCTGTTCTGCTTAACGCGGGCTCTATCCCGGTTTCCCCGCCCTTCAGCGGGCCGGACACACCGAAAATTTTGGGGATGCTGGGACCGGTGATGTCAGCGTCCAGGATGCCTACGCTGAATCCGGCGCGCTTCAATGCCATTGCCAGCAAGCCGGTGACCAGCGACTTTCCTACGCCCCCTTTGCCGCTCATCACGGCGATGACGTGCTTGATCCGGTTGGTTGCAGCAGCCAACCCGGGCTGCTCATTCGTTCCCAGCACAGCGTTGCGCTCTTCATCCGTCATCGCTCCGAGCACAACCTGGACTTCCCTGACACCCGGCAGCGCCTGAACAGCCGTGCGGGCATCCTGCTGCAGTTGATCACGCAGCGGACATTCGGGGATGGTCAGCGCCAGCACGAACGATACCGTCCCGTCATTTATCGAGAGGTCGCGCACCATGTTGAGTTCCACCAGGCTGCGATGCAGCTCCGGGTCCATCACGTTTTTCAAGGCATTCATTACGTCTGTTGTCGAAGTCATTTAGTTACCCTTTCCAAATTATTTCTAGAGATTCAGCCGAGAACCGGCAAATCTGAATATCAGACATCGAAAATCGAGGTCAAGGAAGGGAAATGCTCGCCCAAAAGCCGTATTTGCGAGCTCAGGTGATGGAAAAAAGAAGAAACGGACTTGCCTTTGGGGACCATTTGCCCTGTCTGAGAGGCGATCAGGGTCAAATTCGCCACGGTTGCTGCCAGCAGCAGCTGGAAGGTAGTCTTTTTTCGGCCGAAGTAGCGCGCTTGACGGATCCCCAACTGCACCAGTCGTGCCAGGCGGTGCTCGGCGGTTTGCCGGGCTTGCCGATAGGGCAGAAACCCAGGGCTGTGTTGGAAGGCTCGGGCCTGCTGCAACAACTCTTCCTGGGGGTGGAGTTGGACCGTGCGGCCCCGCTGGGTCTTAGCCTGGAAGCACTGCGGGCGCAGCGGGCAGGCTGCGCAGGTCTCCGCTGCAAAGAGGAAGGCGGTGCCAGACTGTCTCTTCCGGTTCCGATCCAAACAGGTGCCGTTGGGAATCAAGGTGCCCGTGGTATGACCCGCCGGGCAGGTACAAGTCATGGCTTTCAAATCGATGTGGAATTGGCTCTTTTTGATGTTTCCCTTCCGACCGTGATCAGTCACCTTGGCAATCAGGCTACGTCCAGCATCGGCGAATTCCTGGCGGGTGTTGCCGTCTCCATAAGCACAGTCACCCACTGTCTCCTCCGCTTCCAGCCCGGTGTTGGCCTCACTGCCCTCTGTCAGCTCCAACGCATGCGTGGCGTCCCAGGCGTTGCCTGGCAAGACCTCCACCTCGGTGATCAACTGGCTGTCGGCGTCCACGGCGATGGCCGCCTTATGCCCGTCGAAGCGCTTGGCGCGGCTCTTACGTCCATGTCGCATCTCGGGGTCGCTCACCGAAACAATCCGGTCTCGGCTAACCCCGTCCTTCAAGTCCGCCTGCCCGTCGGCCTGATCGACATCCTGCTCGAGCAATTGCCCGAGCAGCTCTCCAGCTATGGCGATCCGCTTTGCGGCCGGATGCTTCTCGTTCAGGCTTGCCTGCTTCTCCCGCGCCAGCTGCAGCAGGCGCCGAGCGTCCACCACGATCTTTCGCAAGAAAACGCTGCGTGCCTGCTCGTCGTCCCAATCAATGGCCGCCTCCCCTTTGAGGCTCGAACCAAAGTAGCCCTGGAACTCATGCGCCTTTACCCAAGCTACCAACTTTTGCCCCTGCGCTGCAGCCAACGCCCGGCACAGTTGCTGAATACCGTCCCCCAGCAGGTTGTAAGTATCCCGCACCGCTCCTCGACCCAGGATGTAGGTGGTGTCCAGGATCACTTTCATTCGCCGCCCCTTCAAATACCCCGATTGCTTGGCCAGTTCCAGGCTGCGCACGAACACCTCGCGCATCTTCTCCTTGAGAATAAGTTGGGCTCGGAACAACTGCAGGGTGCTCTTGGCGAACGGTCGCTCGTCCACTTCGATCCCCAAGGCCACCTTCCACCGCAGATCATAGTCCGCCCGCGCCTTGGCCTCTTCGTCCGAGACCCCCTCATAGGTCTGCAGCAGCAGGGCGTTGGCCAGCAGGCTGGGGGCTACGCTGGGCCGCCCGTTGTCCGGACAGTAGAAGACGGCGAAGTCTTCGTCCCGAAACAGCCGTCCGCGCTGGCTGGCCAGAAAGCCGTAGAAGCTGCCCCGGCCTACAAACTCCAGGTATTGGTTATCTGCCTCGAACAGGCTGCCTTGCTGAGAATGTTTACCAAGCATGTCTCACTCCTGATTTGGACTATCGCGGAGTGTAATACCAAACCCCGAAAAACGCGAGCTTTTCGGCCGGGCTTCTAGTCCAATATGATAACTCATATTCCGGTCCAACCAGCCAGCGGATTTAGATTGGCGCCATCCTGATTTTTGGTTGTGGCGACCAGGTGCGCGGCCCACCGGCATTTTCAGGGAGATGATGTTGGAGACATTTATAAAACTCTAAACTAATTCAATAACTAGAATGAACTTTTCCATTTATTTTCCCCGCTCGAAAACGGTGAATTGAACGGAGGCATCTTCCAAGCCGATTCCAAAGAGGACGTCAGCCAGGTGGTGATTTCGGAGAATGGACTTTTTCGATGAGAATCAAGTTTGAAACCTCTGGTGCACAATGAGGACAGGCGCATTGTTTTTTATGCCCGGCGGAACTTCGTTTTTCCAGGTCCACATTTGCAATTTGTGCCGCATTTTGAAGAATTTCCAAAACTCCGGGTTTTGCCAGGTGATAATAAATGTATTTTCCTTCGCGTCTGGAATTCAACAATCCAGCCTCCCGCAGGACCATCAGCTGCTGGGAGATATAGGCTTGTCTGTAACCGAGGACCGCTTCCAGGTGGCAGACGCAGGCTTCGCCAGCGCTAATTGCCAGGAGGATTTCCAGGCACGGTTCCGGGCCGATTGCCTGCAGTATAGTGCTCACTTTTGCAATGCTTGTGGATTGGGTTGTTTTAATCATATTCGCAATTCCGAATACATTATAGGATCATATTCAAAATTGTGAATGTGATATTTGTCATCAGGAATGAGTGAACTTAATGAAAATCTCAATTATTTCCTGGAAAACGGCTGCGGCATACCGACCGCGGGCCTGTTTCTGCCGTCCCGGTTGCTTTTCATTTTGGAAAAAATAGTGATGGGTTAACTCGCGAATGGTGTAACCAGCGTTATATATATTTACGCCGCGATCGTTTCCCCCTCGCTCAGCTTTTCCTTTTCCTCCCCCTTGCGCAGGATCCATGCCTCCCCGCGTACCATCGTCGTCTTCCTCCCTTCCACGCGGACGTATGCCCCGTCTGCCAGGAGCAACAGCGGGTTGTCGTGAAACACGTGGTATTCCCTGAGCCACTCATTCCTGTCCGCGCGCCCGAATTCATCCTCCGGGTAGTGGACGCTGAAGTTGAAGGGTGTCGCGTTCAACCCGGAAAAATGGGTGGTCCCCACCAGGTTCATATCCCGGCTGGTAAGGATATTGGGCCCGCACAATACGGTCCCGGCGCTGAAGGCCACCACCGGCAAGCCGTCGCTGATTTTCCTGCGCAGGCTGTTCATCAATTTGCACAGGTGCAGACGGTGGGATAGCAGGAAGGTATTGCCGCCCGAGATGTACAGCACTGCTGCGTTTCTCAGGGTCGCTTCCATATCCGGGAGGGTCATCAACTCGGTGTTGAGCGTCTCGACGCGAGCCAGGCCTCGAAACGCCTTTTCGGTGGTTTCCTGCCAGGTAACGGACAGGGAAGCTGCCGGAAGGTAGGCAACCACCGGGTTCTCTCTCTTTTCTAGGGATGGACGGCAGGCTTCGAGGATGTAACGGATGTCGTTAACGCCGGGGGTGGAGAAAAGCTGCAAATTCATTTTGATCAGGATCTGCTCAGGGGTTTATCTTCACGGTCGTGCCCACCTCGGCCCAGTCGTAAAGTGCCTGGGCTTCCGGCACCCCCAGCACCACGCAGCCGTACGAGACGGGTGTACCCAGGGCGTCGCTCCAGATGTTTTCGCCGTTCGGGAGCACCGGCAGAGCGTGAAAACCGTTTTCAAGGGTGCCGGCAAAATAGATCCCCATCCAATCTGGCATCCGAAAATTCCAGATGTCGCTGAAAGCATCGGGGATTTTATCGAGAATGTGAAAGCTGCCGGTGCGCGTGTTGCTTCCGGTCGAAACGATAAAAGTGGCAATGAGGCTGCCGCCCTGGTAAGCGTACAACCGTTCCTCATGCAGGGAGACGGTGATGGATTTTTCGCCGCCTGCCGGGATCCCGGATGCAAGGAATTCACCTGCCCGCAGTCCATTCACTGGCGGTGACGTGTTCACCTGCAGCGTGCCAGCTGTGGGTATGGCTTCTGCGGGCTGGAATGCGGTCGGAGAGGGGGTCGCCGTGGCGACAATGGTTTCTGTGGGTTGTGCCCCACCCGTTTGCTTCGCCTGGTCTGACAGGGCAGCGGGCGGAAGAGCCCCGTTCGGCGCAGATGCGCTTGTCCCGGGCGCACCTGCTGCCGGGGTTCCCATCCCCGGGCGGAAAGTCCAGGCTGCCACCAGGAGCAGGGCCACGCTAAGCAGCACAATTGGGACGACAATCCGCACTGCTTGCCTGGTCTTGCCGGCGGCATGACCGCTCGCCTTTTTCTTTTCAACGACCGGTTCGTGGCTTGCAGGAGATTCCACCTGCGCTGCTGAAGCTTCCTCCATCCGCCTGGAGGGCTGCTCCTTCTCCTTGAGCCGCCGTGTTGCCCATTCCAAGCCCCCGCGGGCGCGCTCACTGGTCGGGTTGATTTCCAGCGCCTGTTTAAGGTAGGCGAGGCTGGCATGCGGCTGCGCGGCCGCCCCCAGGATCAGCCAGGGTTCCTCGCTGGTCGGCTGCATCGAGGCGGCAACCTGCGCCAGGCGGCGGGCTTCGCGTTTATCGCCGCGCTGCAGCGCCGCGTAAGCCTGGTTCAAGGCTTCCTGCAAGGCTTGGCTGGCTGGAATGTATTTGCTGGGCATCGCTGGACTTCTTATCCTTTTTCTCCCCCGTATTTTACTTCGCTCGGATTCGATTTCGGAATGGCATTTTTGGGGTTACCGCCATTGGCATTTAGTGGACGGTCACATGAGCGGCTGCAGTTACTTAAGTCGCCCCGAAATAACCGCTTGCAGGGCGCTTTGCACTTCCTCCCACCCTTTGCCTGCATCCACCACCACCCATCTATCCGGCTCCTGTTTTACCATTTCCAGGTACCCTTTTCTGACCCGCTGGTGGAACTCCAGGGTGTACGCATCCAGCCGGTTCCATTCGCCGCCCTTTTCCCGGCGTTTTGCGCCGCGGGCGAGGCCCACCTCCACGTCCACATCCAATAGGATGGTCAGGTCGGGAACCAGCCCGCCGGTGGCATATTTAACCAGGGCGCGTACCTGCTCGAGGTCCTGCTGGTGCCCGTAGCCCTGGTAGGCGATGGTCGAATCGGCGTAGCGGTCGGAGAGCACAATTTTGCCCAGCGCCAGCCGCGGGCGCACCACCTCTTCCACGAACTGGGCGCGCGCCGCCTGGTAGAGCAGGGTCTCGGTGCGCGGGTTCATCTCGGTGTTCTTCAGATTGTGCAGCACCAGGCGGATTTGTTCCCCGATCGAGGTCCCGCCCGGTTCTCTGGTTGGAAAAATGGGATAACCCTTCTCGCGCAGGGTTTCCACGAGATGGGGAACGTGCGATGTCTTTCCGGAACCTTCGGGTCCTTCGAGGGTGATGAACATTTTTTTATGGGCACGCGCTATGATTCCTATACGGCAGGAAAATCGTGCCCACCCTAATCATTCCCTGAATATCCTCACGTGTCTTCTGGGTTCTTTCCCATACGAGTGGCTGACCAGTTCCGCATCCCGCGCCAGCTCATGTTCCAGCCTGCGCACTGTGGAGGAACCCGGCGGCAGGTCAACCCAGCGCTCGCCGTTCAGCACGGCTGAGATGGCAGCCTGGGCCTGCAGCTTGACGTCGTCCAGCTCGCTAGACCCGGGCACCACTTCCGAAAGATTGAACAGGTCGCTCAGGAATTGTTCCATCTGCCCCACCGTGTTGGCGCGCAGCACAAAAATGGGTACGCCGCGTTGCTCGGCCTGCATCACCGTCGCCTGGCGGTCCCGGTAATACGAGCGCAGCGTCACCAGCACGTCCGCCTCGCCGGCATCCTTCACGAAGATTGCCGGAACACCCATCCTTTTCGCCAATTGGATCAACCGGTCGCGTGCCACCCCGAATGGGTAGACCCGCACTGCCTGGAGTGGGGTGCGGTGCGACTCGGTCGGGACGGCTGCCACGGTTTCCCCAGCAGGCAGGATTTGCGTCTCAACCGGGGTTGATTTCAAACTACTGGAGGCGCCTGTATCCGGGCGGATCGAATTCCGCCGCGGGCCGGTGGTTTGCCCGTTCTCGATGCGGAATTCTGAATTGGGCCTGGACTTCGGGTTGGCCTTGACTTTCTCGATGTGGATCTTGCCCTCGGCATCCCGGCTGCGGATCTCCGGCGGGAGTGGGTAACCGCGCAGCAGTGAATCCACCGAGGCTGAGATATCCATGTGCACTGCAAACCGGTCGCGCTGCTGGATCTCCACCAGCACGTCGAAGGTGGGCGGGGAGCGTCGTTCGAGCACGGTCTTCTGCGTGCCGCGCCGCCTTGCCTCTTCGTCCGACAGGGTCACCGCTTCGATCCCGCCGATCAGGTCCGACAGGGTTGGGTTGAGCAGCAGGTTATCGATGGTCCGCCCATGCGCCGTGCCGATCAACTGGACGCCTCTCTCTGCGATGGTGCGGGCTGCAGCAGCTTCAAGTTCGCGCCCGATCTCGTCGATCACGATTACTTCCGGGTTGTGGTTCTCCACTGCTTCGATCATCACCTCGTGCTGGAGCATGGGCTCGCGCACCTGCATGCGCCGCGCCTTGCCCACCGCCGGGTGCGGCACGTCGCCGTCGCCCCCGATCTCATTGCTGGTGTCCACGATGATCACGCGTTTCTTCTCTGCCAGGATGCGGGCAGCCTCGCGCAGCAGGGTGGTCTTGCCCACCCCCGGGGCTCCCAGGATGAGCAGGCTCTTGCCCGACTCGACGATATCCTGGATGATGTCCACCGTACCGTATACTGCCCGACCCACCCGGCAGGTGAGGCCGACAATATGGCCGCGCCGGTTGCGCAGGCATGAAATGCGGTGCAGGGTGCGCTCGAGCCCGGCCCGGTTGTCCGCGTCGAATTCACCGATGCGCTCAACCACGTGGTCGAGTTCGGCGCGCGTGATTTCCTTATTGATCAATACCGTCTCCCCCAGCACGTAGCGCGCCGTGGGCACTCGCCCCAAATCCAGGATGATCTCCAGCAGGTTGTCGTAATCGTTGGCTTTATGGACGGCTTCGACGATATTGCCCGGCAGGATTCCGAGCAGGGCATCCAGGTCGTCCGTTATTCTGAGTTGAGTCATATTCTCTTTATATCACTTTTCGGATTCTTCCAGGCTGCAACCCTGGATCGCCCGCGAATGGATTGATCGGATTTCACCATTAAGATTTATTGATTTCTTTTTCCAGTAAATGAGGTTCCTCCCCATTTATCATGCGCGCCACCGGTGCGACGGGCTTTACCAGCACCTTTTCCAGGGCCGATACTTTTTCCTCGACCTTCTGGGTCTTTGTCAGGCGTCTCACCATCACTGCCTGCCGCGGCCCGGCTGTGGCGCCCATGTCATCCAGCACGGTTTCGAGCCAGGCCTGGTAGGAGCGCACGCACACGTAGACCGGGAGGCTGCCCAGTCCTGCAAGCCCTGCCAGGCGGTCGGGACCGCACCCCGAATCGGGCGGGACGAGCGGCTGCACCCACACCCCCGCCGGCCCCCGGTCGATGGCCGCATACGCATACAGGATATCTTCGGGACGGCACACCATGCCTGCGGGTTGTTTCGGTAAATATTCGATCGGCTGGAGCAGGGCCGGGATGATCTGTCCGTGCAACGATTGCACCAGAGGCCAGTCGGTATCTTCAACGCTGCGCCAGGTGCTGCTTTCATCCGGGTAATTCTGTTTCGGTAATTTCCAAATGCGCTGCCAGGCGTACATGGCGAAGCCCGCCTGCCGCAGTGAGCGAAAGAACGGGGAATTTTCATCCACTTCCGCCAGCAGGTGGAACGCCCCCCACTCCCCGGCTTGCACCGTCAGGTGGTCGAGCAAAGCCGGGGTCAACCGGTCGATGTTTTCGGTGGGAGCCAGGAAGGTCAGCCTGGCGGAGGTCTCCTCCGCCTTTAAAATGACCTGCCCCATCAACGAGTCGTCTTCCTCGCTTGCGACCGCGGTATAGATCTGCCGTCGTGGGTTCAGGTAGGAGAGCATGGCCCGCGCCCCCAGCGGGTTGCCGCGCGTCAGAATGCGCGCACTGTACAGCGGCAGGACGTTCCGCCGCGAGTGGGACAGGAAGGGTAGATCCAGGAAGTCGAGTGAGCGGACTGTCATTTCACGAGGGATAGAAAGTATTGATGAAAGCGTGCGTCCTGCGTCAGTTCCGGGTGGAAGGAGGTGGCTAGCATTTTTCCCTGCCTGGCTGCAATGATGCGTCCGTCCGGAAGGGAGGCGATTATTTTTGCGCTGCCCTGCACCGCTTCGATGATCGGGGCACGGATGAAGATGGCATGGTAAGGCCCGCCTGCGCCCAGTACGGGCACGTCGAGATCGGCTTCGAAAGAGTCCACCTGGCGCCCGAATGCGTTGCGCACCACGGAGATATCCATGATGCCCAGCAGGGGCTGGCTGCGGCGGGCGTCCTTCGAGATGAAGATGGCACCCGCACAGGTTCCCCATATGGCGTGGGTTTTGCCGAATTTCCGCAGCGGCTCAATTAATCCGAAATCTTCGGCCAGCTTGCCGATCGTGGTGGACTCCCCGCCCGGTATGATGAGGGCATCCAGCCCGCGCAGTTGACCCGGCAGTCTCACTTCTGCGGTCTCAACGCCTAGGCACTTGAGCATGACGATGTGTTCGGCGAAATCGCCCTGGATGGCTAATACACCAATTTTCATGATTGTACTTTTAAGGAGACGCGTATTCCAATAACGGAACGCTGTCTCCTGTCTGGAAGGTTATTTTGGTTCGGGGGCATCTTCCCCGATTGGTGGATGGACTCGGATGCTGTTACCAGCCTCGACCGGCCATCTTCTCCACTTCAGGCATCACGGATACGCTGCGCCCCACCATCGCTTCGCCCAGATTCTTGCTGACTTCCGCCAGGATGGAGGCGTCGTTGTAATGGGTCACTGCTTTTACGATGGCCGCTGCACGCCTGGCCGGGTCACCCGATTTGAAAATGCCCGATCCCACGAACACGCCGTCCACGCCCAGCTGCATCATCAGGGCCGCGTCCGCCGGGGTGGCCACGCCGCCGGCTGCGAAGTTCACCACCGGCATGCGCCCCAGTTCCTTGGTCTCTTTGACCAGTTCGTAAGGCGCGCCCAGGGTCTTGGCGTACGCCATTAATTCCTCGTCCGCCATGGTGGTCAGGCGGCGGATTTCGCCCAGCACCGCGCGTGCATGCCGCACGGCTTCCACCACGTCACCCGTCCCCGCTTCGCCCTTGGTGCGGATCATGGCTGCCCCTTCGCCCACCCGCCGCAGGGCTTCGCCCAGGTTGCGGCACCCGCACACGAACGGCACCTTGAAGTTGTGTTTCAGGATGTGGTTCTCTTCGTCCGCCGGGGTCAAGACCTCTGACTCGTCGATGTAGTCCACCCCGATGGCTTCCAGGATCTGCGCTTCCACGAAATGACCGATCCGGCATTTTGCCATGACCGGGATGGTGACCGTGTCCATGATCCTCAGGATCAGGTCCGGGTCCGACATGCGCGCCACCCCGCCCTCTGCGCGGATATCTGCCGGGACGCGTTCCAGTGCCATGACTGCGCACGCCCCTGCCTCTTCTGCGATCTTCGCATGTTCCGGGGTGACCACGTCCATGATCACGCCGCCCTTGAGCATTTGTGCCAGACCTTTTTTGACGGTGAATGTACCGGTTTGTTGTTCCATTGGAAAACTCCTTTTAATATATTACGCTTTCAAATTTTACCACTGCTTCTTGCCCAAACTGGCTTGCCAACTTCCCTGGACGAGGCTTTAGACAAAAGCTGGCGTCTTCCCGATCGTTACCTTAAAGAAACCTCTCCCAATCAATGCCGTTGTAGCGGCCTGTGGCGAAAATAGCCTCCCTGTTTCCCCGCGCCGCGGAAGCTATTATTGTCAGGACGTTTTTAAAAAACAGGCATTCGACAACTTCCATCAAACCTAGCTTGCGTTGTTTATTGATGCGACTGCGAAAAATCAGGACATTCCGCGCGGAACTTGCCCGTCCAGGTTTCTTCTTTTTCCTTATTCCGTGGAAAAAAAGGGGGAGGGGGTGCAAGGCGTCGAAATGGATTGTCACCATCATTTTTACATTGGTAATTTATCCCGGCCTCTTGACAAAAACCTGAAACGGTATACAATTAGTACAATGATACAATTATACAATGAGACAATGATACACTAAACCTTATGAACCTTGAAATTGACTTTCGTTCCGGAATTCCAATTTATCTCCAGGTGGTGGAGCGGATTAAAGAGCGTATTGCCGGCGGTTCTCTGCCGCCCGGCGCCCAGCTCCCCACCGTCCGTTCGCTCGCCCTCGATCTGCGCGTTAATTTCAACACGATCGCCCGCGCCTACCGCATCCTCGACGAGGTCGGGATGATTTCCACCCAGCAGGGGCGCGGCACCTACGTGCTGCAGGTTTCCCCGCCCGAGGTTTCCGAAAAGATCCGTCAGAAAGCCCTGGCAGCTCTAACCCAGCGCTACCTGGCAGATGCCGAACGGCTGGGCGCCTCTCCCGAGGAACTCGACCAACTTTTGAATGATAAGGCGGCAGTTTGGAAGCAAACCGGTCACCTGCCCGACCCTGAACCCGATACTGAATAAAAGGAGATTACCATGAGAAACAAAACTGATTCTAAAGAAACAACCCTGCGGACGTTGACGCGCATGAAATTCGACCAGCACATCCCCGGCCCGGCTGGCTTCATGTTCGCCCTTTGCATGCTGGTGCTGGTGCTCGGTGTCCTGTGGATGACCCAAAACGCTTTTGGCGATATCGTCATCGGCACCTGGACCGTGGGCTGGATCCTGCTCGGTGCATACTTCTTGTATTGGCTTAAGATAGCCTCGCAGTGGGAGAAGGCTGTCGTCCTGCGCTTCGGCAAGTTCCATAAACTTGCCGGGCCGGGCCTCTTCTTCCTGGTGCCGTTCGTCGACACGCTCGCCAACTGGATCGACCACCGCGTCATGGTCACCTCATTCTCAGCCGAGAAAACGCTGACCAAGGATACCGTCCCCGTGGATGTGGACGCCGTCCTGTTCTGGGTGGTCTGGGATGCCGAAAAGGCCGCCCTCGAGGTCGCCGACTACCGTGCCGCCATCGGCTGGGCTGCCCAGACTGCGCTGCGCGAGATCATCGGTCAGAGCGTCCTGGCTGATATCCTGGTCGGACGCGCCAAGATGGACGCCGATTTGCAGAAAATCATTGACGAGCGCACCACGCCCTGGGGCATCACCGTCCAGTCCGTGGAGATCCGCGACGTCATCATCCCGCCCGACCTGGAAGACGCCATGTCCCGCCAGGCGCAGGCTGAACGCGAGCGCCAGTCCCGCATCATCCTGGGCGAGTCCGAGGAGCAGATCGCCGCATCCTTCGCCGAGGCTTCCAAGGCCTACATCCATAACCCCACTGCCCTGCACCTGCGCGCCATGAACATGCTTTTCGAAGGGCTCAAGGAAAAGGGCGCTCTGGTCATTGTCCCCAGCTCAGCCATCGACACAATGAACCTGGGCGGATTGAGCGGCATGATCTCACTTGCCCAGCAGAACGCGCCAAAAGAAAAAGAATAGCAATGGTTACACAATGGGACGGCGATCCACCGCCGTCCCTTATCCAGTAGGATATTAGTCGATGAAAAGAATCACTTCAACCGCCTCTTTGACCCTCGCCCTGCTGCTGGCAGCCTGCGGACCTGCCAGGCCCGCTGCCCTGTCGAATGACCAGGTGACGGCGGGGATCGTCAACATCCTGACCGCGCTGGATGCCGGCGACTATGCCTCTTTCAGCACCGATTTCAGCCCAACCCTGAAGGCTGCCCTCCCCGAGACCCAGTTCACCGCTCTCATGACCTTGATCAACAACACCAGTGGCAAAGTTGTCTCGTGCGGCACTTCTCCCCAGCTCTCCAACAGCCAGGCCTACGCTGTCTACCGCCTGTCATGCAAGTTCGAGCTGGAGCCCGTCATCGTTACTGTTTCAATCAAAACCGGCGGGACACAGGTCGAAGGGCTATATTTCGACTCGACCAACCTGCGCAAAGCCGTCCAGCCGACTTCTACACCTTCTAATGAACAATAAACTTCCCTCAACACTGCTGGCTCTTCCGTTGGTGATCTCCATGTTGCTCACCGGCTGCCAGGCACCCCTGCCGTCTTCGCTGGCAAATGAGCAGGTGACCCAGGTGGTGGAGAACATCTTGACATCTTTCAATGCCGGCGACTATGCAGATGTCACAAAGCATATGAGCACGGTCATGGTAAAAGCGTTTCCCGAAGCGCAGTTCTTGAACATGGTCGACTGGCTCAGGCAGACCTGCGGAGCGTACCAGTCCTGCGATGGGACGCAGATCGGGCTTTCGGACAACGCCGGGTACGCCGTCTACCGCCTGCCGTGTCGCTTCGAACTGGAGACCGTCACCGTGTCCGTTGCGTTTTTGATCGCCGGCAGCCAGGTGGAGGGACTGTACTTCGACTCTCCAAACCTGCGCAGGGCGAACGAGGCGACTCCATCCCCCGGCCCGTAACTGCCAGCCCCTGCCATCCATGGTGTTTGTTTCACGTGGAACATATTTATCTGCCATTATGACCTCGAAAGGAAAATAATCATGAACCTCGACAAATTAATGCAATTTATCCCCTACCTGATCCCGGTACTGATCATCGAACTGGTGTTGATCGTTGTCGCCCTGATCGACCTCGTCAAGCGCGAGCATACCCTCGGACCCAAGTGGATGTGGGCGCTGATCATCCTCTTCGTCAATTTCATCGGCCCGATCGTCTATTTCGTTATTGGGCGCAAGGAAGACTAAATGAGAACAGGAGCATCTCGTGAATAGCGTTCATGTTGAAAATCTGACCAAGCACTACGGCGCGGTGCACGCCCTCGACGGCCTGAACCTCGATGTGGCGGAAGGCACCATCTACGGCTTCCTCGGCCCAAACGGCGCCGGCAAGACCACCACCCTGCGGATCCTCACCGGGCTGGCGCGTCCCAATTCCGGGTCCGCCACGGTGGCGGGCGTGGACGTCCTGCACCCCGGGACAACCCTGCCGGCTCACATCGGGCACCTGCCCGAGGAGCCCGCCTTCTATACCTGGATGACCCCGCGCGAGTTCCTCGATTACCTCGGCCAGCTCTACGGGCTGTCCGCTGCCGCGCGCAAGGCCCGCACGAAGGAACTGCTCGCCCTGGTGCGCATGGAGGACGTTTCCAAACGCCGCATCGGCGGCTTCAGCCGCGGCATGCGCCAGCGCTTGGGGGTGGCCGCGGCCCTCATCCATCACCCTGAAGTGCTCTTCCTGGATGAACCCGCCAGCGCCCTCGACCCTGCCGGGCGCAAGGAAGTGCTCGACCTGATCGAGGACCTGCGCGGACAGGCCACCGTGGTAATGTCCACCCATATTCTGGCCGACGTGGAGCGCGTCTGTGATGTGGTGGGGATCATCGCCAGGGGCAAAATGCTGGTCCAGGCGCGGCGGGAGGAACTGCTCGAGCGTTATGCCGTGCCCGCCTTCGAGGTCGAAGCGGACGACCGCACCGCCCTCGCAGCCTGGGGTGAGGCCCTGAAGCGTCAGCCCTGGGTCACCTCGGTCATCGCCCGGAACGGCACCCTGCGCATCCTCGTCAAGGATGTCAAGACCGCCAAGGCTGCCCTGCTCGCCGAGGCCGTCGCTGCCGGTCTTATCCTGAACCGTTACGAAGAGATCCGCCCATCCCTGGAAGATGTCTTCCTGCAGCTGGTCGGCACGGAGAGTATCTCATGAACTTCATTGCTGTTTTTCGCAAGGAAATGCTCGAACAGGGTCGCACCTACCGCTTCCTGATCGTGGCGGCGGTATTTGTCGCCTTCGGCCTGTCCTCGCCCGCCCTGGCCAAGTTCACCCCTGAACTGCTCAAGGCCATCCCCGGGGTGCCGACCGATGTCCAGTCGCTCTTCCCCACCCCCACGGTGGTGGACGCAGTGGGGCAGTACGTTAAGAATGTGGCCCAGTTCGGTGTCCTCCTGGCGCTGCTGGTGACCATGGGCGTGGTGGTCCAGGAAAAGGAACGCGGCACCGCCGCCTTCTTCCTCACCCGTCCTGTCTCGCGCCCAACCTTCATCCTGGCCAAGTACGCCGCCATGATGGTGGTCTTCATCGCCAGCCTGGCTATTGCAGCCCTCGGCGCCTGGTATTACACCTACATCCTATTCGAACCGCTTGCCTGGGGACCATTCCTGGCGCTTAACGGGCTGATGCTGATCGACTTCCTCGTCTACATGGCGCTCGCTTTGCTGTGCAGCACCATAGCGCGCAGTAACGGTGCTGCCGTTGGGCTGGTTTTCGCCACCCTCATTGTCGTCGGGGGTGTCGGTTCTTTTCCGGCTTTCAGTGATTACTTCCCCGGGCGCCTGATCGTCTGGGGTACTTCCGTGGCTCTGAATGGAAACGTCACCGCCTGGCCCGCCCTCTGGATCAGCCTGGCTGCCATTGTTGTCGCCCTGGCCGCCGCCTGCCTCATCTTTCGAAGGCAGGAGGTCTAGCCCACTCCAACTCTCCCGGTCCCGGTTTGCTTCCGGCGGCTTCCTCGCCGCCGGGCAAACGCAAGGGAGCAAAATTCATGTTTCACGTGAAACTTTATGTTTGATTAATGGAGAATACCATGTCCGATCAATTCATCCAATGGGAATACCGCGTCCTGACCATCGGCGGCGCCTTCGGCACCCGGGACGAAGATATCGAAGCGAGTTTAAATGATTGGGGACTGGAGGGTTGGGAAGTAACCCATGTCTACACCCCCAGCCAGAGTGGTAAGGTGACCATGGTGGCGAAGAGACAACTCACCGCCTCTGCGCGCAGGTCAAGGGAAATAGGCAGTATGTCGTAAAGGCAGGACACATCCTGCCCCCCCTGGGGGTTGTCTTGCCCCACCTCCCCCGTTGTGGCGATCGAAATAAAAGAACATTAGTTCTATTTCCCCAATCCATGGGGGTTGGCACCAAATTTCTCGAAGCAGATGCCATCCATGGGGGGTAAAAATCTCTCCTTTCACTATAAAAACCGTGACGGACTTGGCCCGCTCACGGTTTTTTCTCTCTTTAGAGTTCGAGAAAACCCAGCACATTCCAGGCGAAAAGGCTTGGAATTTGTATAGACATGCGCGATACTGAAATATCCATATTCTTCTGTTCAGGGGAGGAAAATATGGTTTCTCGACAGAGGTCGTTTATCTTGGGGGAAATTCCTAAATCGCTGATCAGCCTCGTTTCCGGAATCCTTGCCATTACTGCTGCCCTTCTTACGCTGTCAGGTTTAATCGTCGATCTCATCGAGGTATCCGCTGGGATTACGCCGGAAACTCAAAGCAGGCTTTCGGTCGTGTTCATGGGCATGGTCGCCGGTTTTGGATTGGGGATGGCTGGTTGGCTGGCGGCTTTTGACGCGGTTACCATCGCTAAAAGCCAGCCTCATTGGAAAATGTGCAGGGTTTGTGCGGGGGCCGGGATTGCTTTGGGAATACTCGCGATTTTGAGCTATCTTGTCTTTATTTCGCTGCTGCCTGCCTATCTTCCAATCCTGAAGGAATTCCCAGCCAAACCTTTTTAACCCGCAGAATTCCTGCAGATCCCGCGCAATAGACCTATCCTGGCGGGACCGATCTGGATAAAGAAGCAGCCTGTAAAAGAGACACGTTACGATTCATCAAATTTCTTAAAAAGTCCTTTATTTGATCGGGGTGGAAAAGTAGCATCGAGTTGGAAAGGGATTTAATTGACAGGGGGAACATCATTGTCCGGTTGCCTGCGCAGGCAGGTGAATCTTCTATGGACAAAGCAATCATCATCAATATGATTTATTTATTTTCAATTAACCATTCTCCTCCCGAACCAATAAATAAAAACCCTCTCCAAATACCACACTTGTATTTGGGGAGGGAAAGGGTAGGACTTATTTGTGGCAGATTTTCTTACGGCGTTGCGGTGGCCGTCGCTGTATTCGTCGGGCTCGCGGTTGCCGCGCCGCCTGTGGACGTCGCCGTTGGGGTCGCGGTTGCTGTTGCGCTACTCACCACGATCGCCACGAACACGTCCGCGCCGAAGATCGTTCCGCTTGTCGTTGACATCCGCCAGTGTCCGGTCGCGTTACCTGTTTTGGTGGGGGCCGTCATTGCAATGGATATTTCCAGCTGCGCTCCGGGCGCTACCGCCGTGTTCAGGACGAACGGGGTTCCGCCCATCGACTCCCCGCTGACATAGACGAACTTGAAGCCCGCATCCCAGGTGCACGTCCCTGAATTCTGCACCAGCCAGGTCTTGACAAAGGCCTGCCCGGGGGTCATGACCGTGCCGTCCGGGATGGTCACGTCTTTCACCAGGATCAGCCCGTAGCACGAGACGGTCGGCACGATCCCGGTGGCTGTTGATAGCGCTGTGCCGCTCGTGGCGGTTGGCGTAATGGTCGGCGTTTCTGTGGGCGTACTGGTCGGCAGGGACAGGGCGGTCTGGGTCAACCCGGCCGCAAAGGTGCCCACCGCCTGAGTCTGGATTGCATGCAGCGTCTGGGTGGGGATGGGGGCGGGCGTGCCTGCTCCGCATGCGCTCAATGCCAGGCTGCCCAGGATGATCAGGATGATCAGTTTGCTTGAATTCTTCATTTAGTAACTCCTTTCACAAAAGAAATTCCATTGTACCCGCTTTTTTAAAAGTCATTGCTGGTAAACTTGTACTGTCATGACCTTGAAACTGCATGTTTTGTTCCCCATGTCGTTGTTTATCCTCCTGCTGGCAGGCTGTACCCTCCCAACGGATCTATCCGCGCTCCTTCCGTTCGTTCCCTCTTCCACACCTTTGCCGCCAACCGCCACCGCCGTTGCCACGGTCAGCAGGTCACCAGCGCCCTCCACCCGCACCCCATTCCAGCCTGTGGCGAACACCCTTACTTTCACTCCCTCCTCAACTTTCACTCCAACCCAAACTCCCACCTGGACGGCCACTTCCACGTCGACCAGTACGGACTCTCCCACTCCCAGCCCGAGCGGGACCGCCACTCCCACCCGCGCGCGCACGTATTCGGTCACCCGTTCCCCCACTCCCTGGTTCCTCCCATCCGACACGGCACCATTCGCCTGGTCCACCTTCACTGCCTCAGCCGTGTTTTGGCCCACCTCCACCTTTACACGGTCGCCCACCTGGAGCCCTTCCCTCACCGCCCTCCCCACGACGGCAGATACCGCCACCCGCACCTTCACCCCGCTTTCCACATTTACCGTCCCCCCCGCCTGGACACTGGCGCCCACCTCCTCATCCGGCTGCACCCCGGTCTATAATGCCGCCTTCGAGTCGCAGCTTCTCGTTTTGATCAACAACGAACGCACCAATGCCGGGCTGCCACCCCTGGCCGAAAGCGCCGCCCTGGATGCCTCCGCCCGCAGCCACAGCCTGGACCAGTCGCTTAATGATTTCCTCTCCCACACCGGGTCGGACGGCTCCGGTTATTGGGACCGGGAGGTCAGGGCGGGTTACACCGGCCGCTGGGGAGGTGAGATCATTTATGCAGGTTCCGGTTCCTATAATGTCCCCGCCTCCGCCGTCAGGTGGTGGATGAATGACCCGCCCCATAAGGCCCTCATCCTGGCTGACTACCAGGACTTCGGCGCAGGGTATGTTTATTGCTCCACGAGTTCCTACGGTGGTTTCTTCACCGTTGACTTCGGCCACAGGTAGGCGGGCCGGCAGGTATTAAATCACGCACAGGGACCGGGAGGCTCCTTGTTTTGTTAATCCATGCGATTTCAATCCTTCTAAAAAATAAGCCAAGGGATGGGTCGCACTTGTTTTGTGAGGTTCCGGAACTTGGTCGAGACTCCCGCTCCCGCCTCTAGCACAAGTTGGGAAAGGTGTATAAAACCTGTCGCAAAATCCATGGATTTGTGCTAATATTCTTATAGCTCGATTGTAAAAAGAGCGTGGGATCATTATGCAATATACAAAAGAGCAGCTTAAATCAATTCTCAAACAACCCGGTCCGCTGAACCTGGCAAACGTTGACCTGTGTGGCGCGGACCTGGGCGGCGCCAACCTGACGGGAGCATACCTGGTGGGAGCTGACCTGGGTGGTGCTGATCTGACCGGGGCCAACCTCAGCAAGGCACTCCTGTGGGGCGCTCATCTGGGCGAAGCCCGTCTGAACCAGGCCAACCTGGGTGGGGCGGGCTTGGACAGGGCTGACTTGCGAAAAGCCGACCTTTCCGCGGCCGACCTGAACGGGGCTGTCCTGAAGGGCGCCAAATACGATCAAAACACCAAATGGCCGCAGGGTTTTGACCCGGCTGCCGCGGGGGCAATATTTGAAGTCACCAGGAAATCCGCCTGATTGCGTTCTTCATTAAACTCCCCATATCTGGACGATAAATACTCAACACCCCCATCCCTGGGGGTATTAGAACAATTTCTCGACGCGCGAGTCACCCATGGGGGAGGTGAGAGCCTCCCGGCGGGGACAATTCAAACCCTAATTTACCATTTTATAGGTCCCTGAGCCCATATACACTCCCACCCAGGTCCCTGTGCTGGACTTCAGGTACCAAAGAGAATTTGCACCGGGCATGAACAAGGCCGGGTCCGTCTTCCCATCCCCATCAAAGTCGCTGCCGGCTATATAATTATACGTACCCGGCCCTAGGTATATCCCCTGCCATGTCCCAGTGCTTGACGGTAGATACCAGAGCGAGTTCCCATCGGGATTGAAATGAGCCTGGTCGGTTTTTGAATCCCCATCAAAATCGGATGCCGCTACGATCTGATAGCTGCCCGGGCCCATATATATTCCCTGCCATGTTCCGCTGCTGGACGCCAAATACCATAGTGCGTTCGCTGTTGACACAAACTGCGCCGGATCCGTCCTGCCGTCCCCATCAAAGTCAGAAGCCGGGACCATTTGATAGGTTCCGGGCCCCAAATATACTCCCTGCCACGTTCCCGTGCTGGATGCCAGGTACCACAGCGCATTGCCGTTGGAGTTGAAATGGGCTGGATCAGTCTTTCCATCCCCGTCATAGTCTCCCCCATTGACGAGTGTAAATGTCCCCGGCCCCATGTATATTCCCTGCCATGTCCCCGTACTTGATGCCAGATACCAGAGCGCATTGGCCGCTGGGACAAACTTCGCCGCATCCGTCCTGCCATCCCCGTCAAAGTCAGAACCCGGAACGATGCTGTAGCTGTCCGAGCCCATGAACACATTTACCCAGGCGCCTGTTTTCGAAGACAAATAAGACAACATTCCAGTTGCAGGCTCGAACTTCGCCGGATCCGTCCTCCCATCTCCATCGTAGTCATTGAATGTAGTCTTGCCTTTGAAGGTGAAGGACCACCAGGCTCCGCCATTGGCATTGGTGGGGATTCCCGAGCCATTCATGGCTTGCACCTGCCAGTAATAAGTGCCGGCAGTTAACCCGCTCAGGGCAATACTGGTGCTTGAACCCGCGGAGGTCCAGGCTGCCGGGGCGCTGCAGGAGGCAGTCTTGTTGATGCAATACCAATAGGACGCGGCTTTTGCGCTTGTCCCCCAGCTTAAAGAAGGATTGGAAACTTTGATTACAGTACCATTTGCAGGGCTGACCTTGCTGAAATCGCCGGGTGCCTGGATGACCGTAAAGGACCACCAGGCGCTGCTGCTCCCGTTGCCGTAAGTGGTTCCCACCTCATTGTTGGCGCGCACCTGCCAGTAATGCAGCCCCGGGGTCAGCCCCGTCAGGGTGAGGCTGGTGTTGGCGCCCGCCGGCGTCCATGCCACGCAGCTGGCAGTGGTATTGACGCAGGTGTCATAAGACGTGGCATTCGCGCTGGTCGTCCAGCTTAAGCTGAGGGTCGCAGGCTGGTCGGAGGCATTGTTGGCCGGGCTGACCTTGTCCACCGCGCCGGGCAGGGGCAGGGCAGCATAGTCCTGCAGGGGTTGGTCTGTCTTGACATTGCTGTACGTCCGGCTGGCAGGCGAGAAGACATATCCCGTCAGCGCAGGTGTGACCGTCCCGGACCAGTTATAAGGGACCGGGATGGAATAAGCCCCCGCGCTGTCCGCGGTCGTCGAGCCTCCATTGTAAGTCAGCGTCGCCCCCGCTGCACCCGCGTTGCCGGAGAGGATGTAAATTGCTTCTGCGCAGCTTCCGGTTGTCGTCGTCACGGAATTGCTGTTCACCGATTGCACATTTTGCCGGGTGGACCGCACAAAAACGGAATAAGCTGCATTGCATGCCAGACCGGATAACGTATAGCTGTTCGTTCCCTTGGGCAGGCTCGCCGCGAACGCATTATTGACATACACGGCATATCCGTCGAGATTATCCGGGTCATCGGCAGAGAGCGTCCATCCCAGGCTGACCTTGGTGCTGGTGACCGTCTCCAGGGTCAGCCCTGTCGGTGCATAGGGTTGGACATTGAAATGCCACACCGGCCCGAGGCTGGACCCATTGCTGTTGATCGCCGTCACCTGCCATAAATACACGCCGGGGGCAAGTTGACCGGGATGGACGCTCGCGCAGTTTCCATTGCTGGTGGTGTCAATGCCTGCCCCCCATATGTGCACGTTGCAGGAACTGCCGTTCGTGCTCCAATACAGCCAGGTGTCCTGGGTGCGCGGCAGGGTCCCCCCGTCGATGGGTTTGGGGGTCGCCGGTTGGCTGGGAGCGCTGCTGCCGCTGCCCTCATACGGGACCGCCAGGACACCATCCATCACGTTATCGTCGATGTTGATCGTGATCCCTCCCCAGGTTTCATCATGGTCCCCCGTATACTGGTGGATGCGCTGGTGATCGACCCAATAAGAATTTGACAGGCAGACGATCCCCATCACCGAAGCGCTGCCGTTGTAGGTGGTGAAATTCCACCACGCCGGCCAGACCGCGTCCGGCACATGCGGGATGCCCGCGAAATCGCTCAGCGCCGAGGCGCACGCGGACCCGTATACGCCGGATGCATTTCCCCTCGCTGCCAGCTGTCCGTCCCAGCCGTCCATGAAGCTTTTCATCGCCGCCCGGCAGCCGCTGTCGGCGGTGTTGTAGCCTTCCAGGTCGTAATAAATGACCGTGTTGGACCCGTCCGCAGCCGTCAGCCCCAGGGCCGCGGCCGCCGTGATGGCTGCCTCTGCTTCGCTTGTCCCTTGCTGGTAAGCCGTATCCGGATCGAGGCTCACCTTGTCTCGAAAGACCGAACACGGCGCCTGCGGACCCACCCAGGTCGGGATGAATTTCCATCCCTGCTGGAATAACTGGGCTACCAGCGCCGCGTTGAGCCGCGTGTTTGTACAGCCCCGCATCGACCCGCCGATGTAAAGGTTGACCGCTCCGTAGGGGCTGCCCGCCCACCAGCCCTGCAGGATGGCTGCGCTGGGGATGTCGCAGATATCCACCCCCTGCCCGATCGTGCTGCCAAAACTTCCGCTGCCCTGGGCCGCCACCGCCGCCCCCGGCAAGGCCACCGGGTTCCAGGTGGCGCCGCCGTCGCTTGTCTTCAGCAGTTCCTTCGTCTGTGTACAGGACAGGTTCCCCTTCCCATCCGCATCAGAAGGAGGCACACTGGATCCTTGATCGACGCATTCCCCTGCCGAAAACAGCCCCAGCCCCACCTCCATGCTCGCCATCTCTATCCTCGTCAGGTCGCCTGACCTGCCGTCCAGGTTGTAACGCGTGGAGATCTGCTGCCCCCCTTGCTCTGAAACGATCCGGTCGCTGCCGGGCACCGCCATCGTGAAATGACTGGCATCCAGTATGCTCAGCGCTGGCCGCACGCTCAGGTCCGTGTTCTCATCCAGCGCCGCGCTGTTCACTAGCTTCCACGTCCCGCCCCCGTCCGCCGTCGCATAAAAATCCATGCGTACATTGTTTCCCTCGCTGACCATCACCGGCAGCAGGCCGTTGTTCACGTCCTCGAATTTGGGCGGCAGATAAGCCAGTCTCTCACCGGGCGTTCCCGCTGTCTGCACGAAGGCTTGCGAGTCCCACGTTGCCCCGCCGTCCTCCGTCCGGTACAGCTCGTCCCCCGCCGCCCCGCCCGCCGCCCAGCCGACCTGCGCGGTAATGAAATCTACAGCTTCCCCGATCGGAATGCTCAACTGGTTCCAGGTCAGACCGCCGTCCTCCGTCCGGAACAGGCTCCCCATCGAGAAATTGATCCCGCTTGCCCGTTTGATCACCAGCCAGCCGGTCTGCGCGTCCAGCCACTGCATAAAAACTTTATCTGCGCTGGCATTCACATCCACCGCCGCAAACAGGGACAGCGTCCCGGTCTCCCAGGTCGCCCCCCCGTCGTGAGTGCTTCCCAGGCTGTAGACCGGGTCTTCTCCTGCCGCGTCCATCATCAGCACGCGCCCTTCCTGGCTGTCGCTGAAATCCACCGCGACCAGCGTCGGCCCTTCCGGCAGCCCCGCGCTGATTAAATTCCAGCTCTCCCCCCCGTCCGCCGTCCAGTACAGCTGGTTGTCTGAAAGCACCCAGCCCTGGTCGACCGAGATCAGCTTGAACCCGCTAATGCCCGTCGCTCCAGCCTGTGCGGATGGGCTTGCTTCTCCGCTCGCGGCTGCCGGGGATACCCCTCCCATCCCCAGCCCTGCGATCAGCAGAGCGGATATAAGTAGAACGTGCAGTGCTTGCCCGGTTCGTCGATTGATCATATGCATGGATTTCATTCAATGTTGATTTTACAGGATATTGGGGAATGTGCAATCAGACAGACTGGGGATAATGCTTAACGAAACTGTTGGCTCAAACACGCAGCAAGAAGCCAAAAGCTCCCTGCGCCTTGTAAATTCTATTTTTTTATTAACTTTCAATGTTTTGTTGGAACATCATCGTGGCCGAGCCTGACAAGATCAAGTAAATCTGCCCCGGCAGCACTTTGAATTGGAGTTTTATTTTCCGAAAGGCTTTCTATGATTTCGTCCAGTTGATAAATCTTGATACCATGCTTCTCTATCAATTTTAGTTCTTCATCAAACTTAACATGGTGTACAACAAGTTCAAATTTCCATTCACCTTTATAAAGAATGTTTCTTAATTGCTTCTTGGCTGGGTGATTGTATTTTTTGTTTACCCATTCATCTATGCCATCGGCTATCTCATCAGATGATCGCCGCCAAACACTTGTTGCACCATGTCCTGTTGCCTTTTGGGTTTCCTTTGACAAGCGAGATATGTATCCGATTGGTCTTACAGAAGCTTGAACTTCAATATGCCGGGCATCGATATCCTTACCATGTATCGCGATGGCTAACAAATCTATCTCTTGAACACCCAATTTGATTCCTCGGATGGTAAAGTATCCGTTCCGATTTAACCATTCCTCAACGATCTCTTCTGCAAGTAGCGCCATCATTAGCTCCGTTTATTATCGTGGGTCAGTTTATGGCATTCTTTTCCTACCCCGCCCAATCCTTCGCAATGACCTCCGCCTGCTCCAGGACAGTCTGCGTCGCCTTCTCCTGCTTGTCCGGCGGATAACCGTACTTGCGCAGGGTTCTTCTCACCATCACCCGCAATTTTGCCCGGACATTTTCCTTCACCGTCCAGTCGATGGTCGCATTCTCATGCACTTTGCGCACCAGTTCCTTGGCGATATCTTTCAGCGTGTCGTCCCCCAGCACCTTGACCGCGCTGTCGTTCACCTCCAGTGCATCGTAAAATGCCAGTTCATCCTCGCTGAGTTTCAGTTCCTCGCCGCGCTTGTTCGCCTCCCGCATTTCCCTGGCGAGTTCGATCAGTTCCGCAATGACCTCGCCCACCTCGATGGCCCGGTTTTGATACGAGCGGATGGTTCGCTCGAGCATTTCCAGGAACGAGCGCGAAAGGACCACGTTCTTGCGCGCGCGCAGCTTGATTTCATCGTCCAGCAGTTTCCGCAGCAGTTCGATCGCCACGTTGCGCTGCGGCATGTTCTGTATTTCCGCCAAAAATTCGTCCGATAGGATCGAAATATCGGGTTTCTTTAAACCTGCCGCTTTAAATATATCGATCACTTCATCCGAAGCCACCGCCCGCGAGATGATCTGGCGGATGGCTTGTTCCACGTCTTCCGCCTGCAATTCCCGTTCAGGCGATGATTTAATGATCCGGGCGCGCACCGCCTGGAAGAACCCCACGTCGTCCCGGATTGCCAGCACTTTTTCGTTCGGCACAGCCAAGGCGAATGCCTGCGATAAGCGCGTCACTGTTTGCAGGAATCGTTGTTTGCCGTTCTCCAGTCCCAGGATGTGATCTTCCGCCCAGTTCATCAGGGCTAGTTGTTCGGGACCCTTGCCGCTTTTCCATTTGGAATAATCGAACCCATGGAACATATCCCGGCAGATCTCGTATTCCCGCAATGCCAGGGCGACCGCTTCCGCCTGGTCGATGGCGGTATTTCCCTTGCCGCCGCTTTCGGTGTAGACCGCCAGCGCTTTTTGCAGGTGATACGCCAGGCCGAGATAGTCCACGATCAGCCCGCCGGGTTTGTCCCCGTACACCCGGTTGACGCGTGCGATCGCCTGCATCAGCCCGTGACCTTGCATCGGTTTGTCGATATACATGGTGTGCAGGGATGGGACGTCGAAGCCCGTCAGCCACATGTCCCGCACGATAGCCACCTTGAAATGGTCCCTGGGGTCCTTGAAACGTGTCGCCAGTTTCTCTCTTCGTTCCTTGTTGCGGATGTGCTGCTGCCAGTCCAGCGGGTCGCAGGCACTGCCGGTCATTACGATCTTCAGCGCGCCTTTTGCGTCATCGCTTGAATGCCATTCGGGCCGCAGTTTGACGAGGGCGTTGTACAGGTCCACGCAGATGCGCCGCGACATGCACACGATCATCGCCTTGCCTTCCATCACGTCCAGGCGCTGATCGAAGTGATTGAGAAGGTCTTTCGCGATCAGGTCCACCCGTTCGTCTGAACCCACCACTTTTTCAAGGGCGGACCATTTGGTCTTTAGTTTTTCTTTTTCCTCGATCTCTTCGCCTTCGGTGATCTCTTCGAATTCGGGGTCGATCTTGGGTTTTTCCGATTCCTTCAATTCCAGTTTTGCCAGGCGGCCCTCGTAGTAGATCGGCACGGTAGAGCCGTCCGCCACTGCCTGCTGGATGTCGTATATGCTCAGGTAGTCGCCGAAGACCGCCCGCGTGTTGGCGTCCTTGAGTTCGATCGGTGTGCCTGTAAAACCGATAAATGAAGCGTTCGGCAGGGCATCGTGCATGGCGCTGGCATATCCGTCCACAAAATCGTACTGGCTGCGGTGCGCTTCATCGGCGATCACCACGATATTCCGCCGTTCCGATAAAGCGCCTCCCCCTGCCAGGAACTTCTGGATCGTGGTGAAGATGATCCCCCCCGCAGCGGACTTGCGCAATAGGTCTGCCAGGTCTTCCCGGCTCTCCGCTTGGACCGGTGTTTGCCGCAGCAGGTCCTTGCATCGCGAGAATGTGCCGAAGAGTTGGTCATCCAGGTCGTTCCGGTCGGTGATCACCACGATGGTCGGGTTTTCCATCTCGGGATGCAGCACGATCCGCCCCGCGTAAAATGCCATTGTCAGGCTCTTGCCCGAGCCCTGTGTGTGCCACACCACGCCGATGCGGTGATCGCCCGGTTTGGCATCCCGCGGCGGATGCGTGAAGTAGTGCCCCCTCTTTTCGGCGATCCTGCCGCCCTTTTCCATCGCCGCCCGCAAGGTTTGCTCGATCGCCATGTTCACCGCATGGAACTGGTGGTAGCCTGCCATCTTCTTGACCGGCTGTCCGCGTCCGTCGTCTTCGAAAACAATAAAGTATCGGATCAGGTCAAGGAACCGTCGTTTCTCGAAAACCCCCCGCAGCAGCACTTCCAGTTCAAGGTCGTGGCTCTCCGCCAGCTTGTCGCCCGCGATGGTCTTCCACGGCATGAAGCGTTCCTTGTCGGCTGTCAGCGCGCCGATGCGGGCATGCGTGCCGTCCGAAATGATCAGCGCTTCATTGTAGACGAACAGGGGCGTGATGTCGTTCTTGTAGGTTTGCAGTTGGTGGAACGCCGACCAGATCGTCGCTTTTTCATCCGCTGCGTTCTTGAGTTCGATCACGGCCAGCGGCAAACCATTCACGAAAATGACAATATCGGGTCTCCGGTTGATATGGTTTTCCACCACAGTAAATTGGTTGACCGCCAGCCAGTTGTTGTTTTCTGGATTCTCGAAATCGATCATCCAGGCTTTATCCCCTTTTATTCGTCCATCCTGGCGGTACTCAACTTCGATCCCATCCGCCAGCATTTTATGGAAGGCGCGGTTGTTGCCTACCAGCGAGGGTGAAGTTGGTCGGGTTATTTTTCGAAATGCATCTTCCAGGGCTTCGGCAGGGATACCCGGATTGATTCTTTTGAGCGCCGCTTTCAATCGCCCCGCCAGGGCCACCTCGCCGTAATCCTCGCGCTCGGCATTGTGCTCTTCCGGCGCGATGTCACCGCCAAAGAGGATAGAATATCCCAGGTCTTTAAGCCATAGGAGTCCAGTTTCTTCGATGATGGATTCCGTAAACTTATTCATCAAAATATCTATTTATCAATCTTCCTAATATATTCTGCGATTGCAGCAGTGCCATAATCGAAGAATGTTTTTTTATTATGCCCAGATAAATAGAGTTCGCCTTTTGTTCCTCGATCAGTCCAATATTGCCCTTCCAATCCAACTGGCTCCTTACCCTTAACACTTAGGATAATTCCCCCATGGTGTATAGGACTTCTATCCCGAATCAATATCTTAGGTATATTTCGATAGATTCCAGCTAAAGACCATGTGCCATCAGAATTTTTAATCACTTCTCCTGATAAAAGGTCCGAACTAGCATTTTCTGTAAGAAGATGGGCGTGTATAGAGGAAAAGTTTTGTCTGATTACCAAGTACGCTTCAATTGGAACAGTTTGTTTTTTTGTTTTAGGATCGACCCAATCTGAAATAAGTTGTCCTTTCCATGTTCCGTGCAAGTATGGTGTAGAAACCAACCAGGGATGAAAAAAATTCCATTTCCATGCCCATTTGTTAAAAAATGCAAGGATTAAAACCAATACGCCTGTTACATCAGAAAAGGGTTCAAACAATGCTCTTGTCAACGGAATTCCTTTAATGAGTAAAAGAATTCCCCATACAAAGGCAGCGATAAATACCAAAGTTGACAATTGTATATCTGTAATCATGTTAGCCTCTATTTAAACCCAATATAATTCCATGCCGCACCTAAAAATGAGTGTGCTTGTTGCCATGTCCATTTTTGTCCATTAAACAAATACTTCAACTCGTTAACTTCTCCCCATTCCTTACATTTTTCGTAGGATATTGTTTCGTTGTAAGTGTGTGCAAGAACATTCTGAATATCATCCAAGTAATCAATATGTCCAAATTCATTATTTGGAGTATTCCATACCAGACATTCAATTAAATAGGAAGTAATGGGGTTAGCAGAAGAATTATTATTTTCTTCCATTTCATTTCTAAGACGTTTTAATATTCTGACCATGAATTTGTATCGTCCATTGGTATCTTTATTCTTCTGTACACCATTTTCGTAATGCTGATTAGGCCAGTTTATTATTCTCCCTCCGTTATCTGGGTGTAATTCTGTTCCTTTATAATATTTAATTTGTCCGTAATAATCAATATAAAATCTTCGATGTTCGAAAGTTGGAACAACATCTGCGTCCACGCGATAACTTGACGCGTGGACATCAAATGCTTTGTTTCCTCTGGTGATCATATTTTTACCAAATTTTGCGACCAGTGCGGCTTCAACTTCATTCTTGAAAGTTGTATATTGGTAATCTCCTTCATTGTAGTTTGCAATAGCCTTTTTAATAGTTTCGTCTGTTGAATCTTGAAAGAAAAAAACATCATTGCAACATATGCAAATGTCTACATCACTTTCGCGGCGAACATTAGTGTTATTTTTGTAGGACCCTTGGACAAAAATTTCAATATTTCTTTTTGAAAGTGGTGGGTTTTCGATAATTGCGGCTTTAATCATTCTCTCTGTGTTGCTACACTTTTCTTCCTCAGTGTCACTTGAGGGTTTTGACCATTCACGAAAAGTAGATTCCCAGTCTCGCGCCATAATATTCCTCCTAATTTGCAACATCCTTTATTCTCAAATTCCCCCTCAACAATTTCGTCAGTAAATTATCCCACTGTCTCACCACTATGGTCAGGAGAATTTTCTTCTATTTGTCCTTTCTTGATACCTGCCGATTGTATTTTGAACCACGTCAATAAGTGTTCAGCGAATTCATGTGCTTTTATTGTGTCGACACCGAATTTGATTAATATTCTCCTCAGTCCAACTTTAATTTTTGCTTGAAGATTTTCGCGGGTTAGCCAATCTAGCCCCATATTGCTTTCAGCGGTTGCTAGTATAGAGTCAACGATTTGTTCTTTTTTCGGTCCAGGGGGTAGATCGGCAATACCTAAGGTTTTTAAATAGCCAAGTAATCCATCTTTTAATGGCAATAATTTTCCTTGATAAGTTTCAGATAATTCTATGAAAGGGGAAATGCCATATGTGGAAATTGGGAGTTCAGCGGTCAAATGTAATTCTTCTTCAAGTTCTTCTTTCGTCGCTGGCTGCTCCGTCGCTGATATTGATAAAAGATCAATATATGCGGTTCGGTCAATATTGTATAACAAACGACTTGGTTCGATACGAAATTCAACAGGATCAGATTTATCATCTCGCTGAAATCTTACAACGATGAACGGGAACCCTTCTTCAGCATCAACGCTTGATTCCACAAGAAATGAATTGTCGATTCGGTCATGTAGGTGAGTGAATCTCTCATAAGGCTCTCGGGTGGTTCTCAATTCAGGTTCTTTTCCATCCAATGCAGACAACAAAAGGTTGAGAATGGTATCACCTGCAAGAAGGAAGGCCCTCGCATAATTTTTTGTTAATGAATCGAGGAAGGCATCTTTTCCATGCGCAATCTGGCCATTTACATTTCTCATTTCGCTGAGGGCATCGGCTAATCTGTTGTATGCTGAAAGTACCTTATCTAATTTGCTTGCCCCTCGACTATTTTCGAAGCCTAAACATCTCAAAGTCTCCACAAGCATCTCGGTTGTTGATGGGTCAGGTGACGGCATACTCATGCCAAAATCCACTAGAATCGTTAGGCAAACAGACTCGACAAACGATTTAACAGTTTCAATCAATCCAAAATTGCTGCTTGAATAACTTTCAACTAATGCCTGATAATGGCTTGAAAGCATTGGGGCATTGGGCCATCTCTCTTTGGCCAGCCGAAAATTAGGTACGAGAGTATCAAAATTTGGTTCCATGGGAAACCTAATCAGTCTTTAGTCGAAATTTGCCAGAGAGCAGTTGAGGCAATAAAGTATCCCGTAGATTTGCAAGCGTGCGGGATTCTTTTTGATTGACATCAATTTTATTGAGTAATAATTCTATCGGCTCAAATAAATCTAGTAATCGCTTTTGTTTTGGAATTCTTACTTTTGTTTTGGAAATCATTCCTAAACTCAGATTCGCTTGAACGGCGTGAACAACATTTGAAAATAATTCTTGTCGAACGCTGTCCAAACAAAGCCACATCCTTATATAATTGGGTAAGATTTTAGATTTATCAGGCCTAATAATCGCAACTGCTTGATTTGTGTTTGCAGGAAGGATATAAACAGGGACTTTTGCAACCCTCCCTATAGTCCCCGCAATGGTAACCAATACATCGTCTTTTTCTATTATAGAACGCGACAATAGTGTGTTTGTTTCTTCATCAATAAAATCAAAACTTTCAATAAGGAATTGGTGATCGTCTGTTATTGAATTTACTTTTATGAAATTTATTCCACTTTCAGCAAATTGCTTTCCAAGAGTGGTTGGCGTTGTGCCTTTTGTGATCCTTTCTGTAATATCAATTAAAGTTTTTTCTTCCCATTCCGTAGACTCTTTACTATCCACAAACAACTGCTGAAATAATGCCCGCGCCATGGACTCGAATGTCGCATTCATCTCGTGGTTTAATTCGATCTTTTCATCCAACACGCCAAGCGATTCGGCAATTGCGTGTTGGTCTATTATGTTTGGAACGTCTTGTTGGATCCGCTCTACAAATTCCCATTGAGCACGTGGCATTTTCGTGCCCTCGGCTGCTCGAACTCGAGGTATCAACAAATTCTTTGGAAGCCATCCAATAAAAAAGGAATTTTTGGTCAATATCTGGCTTTGCGCGCACAACCCAAATATCTGTTGAACACACCCCATCAAATGGGGCGAGGATAACTTTTCGGAAATATGGACGTAACTTTCCGAATAAAATATCCCCTTTGCGAAATTTCAATTTTGCACTTATTACATCTTCCGATTTCCCAAATCCCAAAAGTGATAATTGACCTTGAGAAATGTGTTCTAATCCAATATAACGCGCACCAAGCGTGTCCCTCGGTTGCACGATATCCTTAATCAATTCGGCACATTCACCAAACGATTTATTTACCCAAACCATAATCAATACTCTCTAAACATTTACGAATCATTTTTTCTAATTTGTTGCTCTCATCAAATTGAACTTCTAATTCCTTTATCAAACGTGTCATCTTTTGTTCATAGTGTTCCTCATCTTCTTTTATTTCAGTTGCGCCTACATACCGTCCAGGAGTTAGGATATAACTTTCTTTCTGAATTATCTCTAATGATCCTGCCTTACAGAAGCCTAGTATATTTTCATATTTTCCATCTGATTTCCAAGCATGGTACGTATCCGCAATTTTCGCGATATCTTTATCCGTAAGATCACGATGCACGCGGTCAGTCAATATTCCTAAATTGCGTGCGTCAATGAACAGGGTTTCCCCAATTCGATTTCGCGATTTTCCATCATTTTTATTTCTTTTAATAAACCACAGACATACTGGGATTTGCGTCGAGAAAAATAACTGCCCGGGCAAAGCCACCATGCAGTCCACCAGGTCTGCTTCGATGATCGCCTTGCGGATCTCGCCTTCTCCCGATGTGTTCGACGACATGCTTCCGTTCGCCAGTACGAAACCTGCCATGCCATCTGGTGCCAGATGATGGATGAAATGCTGCACCCACGCATAGTTGGCATTCCCCGCCGGCGGCACTCCGTATTTCCAGCGCTTGTCCTCCCGCAGCCTCTCCCCGCCCCAGTCGCTCATGTTGAACGGCGGGTTTGCCAAGATGAAATCAGCTTTTAAATCTGGGTGCAAATCTCTCAAGAAAGAATCGGCGTTTTCCTTGCCCAGGTCGCTGGGTATGCCGCGGATGGCAAGGTTCATTTTCGCCAGTTTCCAGGTGGTCGGGTTGCTTTCCTGCCCGTACACGGCAATGTCGTCCACCCTCCCCCCGTGCGCTTCCACGAACTTCTCGCTTTGCACGAACATCCCCCCTGATCCGCAGCATGGATCGAAGATGCGTCCCTTGTAGGGCGCTAGCATCGCCACTAGCACCTTAACCACCGATTGCGGCGTGTAGAATTCTCCGCCCTTCTTGCCTTCCGCGCTCGCAAACTGCGACAGGAAATATTCGTACACCCGCCCGAGCACGTCCTTGGCTTTCTGTTCCTTGCTTCCCAGCCCGATCCCGCTGATCAGGTCGATCAACTCGCCCAGCCGGGTCTTGTCCAGGGTCGGGCGAGCAAAATCCTTTGGCAGGATGTTTTTCAATACCGGGTTATCCCGCTCGATCGCCACCATGCCGTCATCCAGATATTTCCCGATCTCCGGCTGCTTGGCTTTGCCCTGCAGGAACGGCCAGCGCGCTTCCTTCGGCACCCAGAACACGTTCTGCGCCAGGTACTCGTCCCGGTCTTCCGGGTCAGCCTCTTTTTCTAAAAGCAATTTCCCATGCACTTCTTCGAACGAATCGGAAATGTATTTCAGGAAGATCAGCCCCAGCACTACGTGCTTGTATTCCGACGAATCCATGTGCCCTCGCAGCTTGTCCGCTGCTGCCCACAGTTTGGATTCGAAATCGAGCGTCGCTCCGTTTGATTTAGCTTTTGTTTTAACCGGCATGAGTGTTCTCCAATAGGCCCCAGTTCGATACCTAATTGTACAACCAAACACACGATCAGCCATGCTCACTGAATCAGGTTTCCCTCCCCAAATGGCTTGCATTTGGGGAGGGAGGGGTGGGGCTTATTCTTTCTCGCCCTTTTATATTTCTTGTTGCCCTCCTCCCTCCAAAATGCTATACTTTTCTCATCCGAGGTCCTCATGAACTTGACCCGATTTTTTAGACACAAAGTTAAGGGGATTGAATGAACTTGGCTTCGAATTCTACCGGGGATAAGTACCCCAAGGTGGAATGAAGTCTGACGGTATTATAAAACCCTTCGATGTAACCGAATATATCTGTCCGAGCCTGATAGCGGGTTTGATACTTTTGGTGATGTACCCATTCGTTTTTCAAGGTGCCGAAAAAGCTCTCCATCACAGCATTGTCATAGCAATCGCCTTTTTTGCTCATGCTGACCTGAATATGGTTGGCTGCCAGGATATTTCGAATGGAATAGCTGGCATACTGGCTGCCCCGATCAGAGTGATGCAGTAAACTAGCACCTGGCTGCCTTTGGTAAAGCGCCATCCGTAAAGCGTTCTCCACCAGGTCCGCATTGATCTGAGCAGACATGTCCCAACCTACAATTTTCCGCGAGAACAAGTCTAACACTCCGGCCAGATATAGCCAGCCTTCCTCGGTGGGAATGTAGGTAATGTCGGCCACCCATTTTTCATTGGGCTTTGCGGCTCGAAACTCCCGATTGAGCACATTCGGGGCGATGGGAAAGTTGTGCTTGCTGTCCGTTGTGGTCACTTTACGGTACTTCCGGCGCCCTTGCAAGCCATTCTGGCGCATTAATCTGGCTATCCGCTTCCTACTGCAGGTCCAGCCTTGTTTTCTCAGCTGGGCATGCACCCGCGGGCTACCATAGGTTTTGCGGCTCAGCTTATGGATCCTGCGAATATGCTCGATCAGCGCCCGGTTCTCCTGTGTGCGTTGGCTCGGTTTACGCTTTTTCCACGCATAGTAGCTACTGCGACAGATACTCAACAGCATACACATACGACCCACCGAATAGGCCTGCTCATGCCGCTGGATAAAGCGATAGGTCATCTGCCGTCCTTGGAGTACATCACCAGCACTTTTTTTAGGATTTCTTTATCCTGTTTCAACAGCGCATTTTCCCGCTCCAGTTGCCGGATACGCGCTTCTGTCTCGGTTAATCGTCCATTCCCCGGAAAAGCTTCCCCCTTTTTCGGCTGCAGTTCCAACAATTCTTTCCATTTTCCCAGCAGCCCTTTGGTGATCCCCAATTCACGCTCAATCTCAACTTGGGGTCGTTCACCATTCTCGTACATCCGGATGGCTTCCAGTTTGAATTCCTTGCTGTATTTCTTGCGTTCTTTCATGATGACTTCCTCCGGTTCCCATTATAGATTCTCCTTAACTTACTGTCCATTTTTTCGGGGGAAGTTCATCATGCCTGAAAATTCCATCTTCTCCATCCTCCTCCTCATCGCCCGCCCCGCTGCCGGCAAGAGCGAGATCATCGACTACCTCAAAGGGGTTCCGCCCGACGAAAGATCCCGCCGCTTCCACGTCGGCCGCCTCGACGAGCTTGACGACTTCCCCATGATCTGGACCTGGTTCGAGCAGGATGCCCTCCTCGACGAAATGGGCCATCCCCGCTTGTTCACCGATTCCGCAGGCTACTTCCTCCATGATTACTTCTGGGACCTGCTGATCGAACGCATCGGTCTGGAATACCGCAAAAAGCAGCGTGACCTCCCGCCTGCGCGGCGGGTACATCAAGTACCCAGCCGCCACACTGACGACGTGAGTCGTCAGTGCCCTCTTCCCTCTGAGCCCTCCACTACATTCATCGAGTTCTCCCGCGGCCGCCAGCACGGCGGTTACCGCTCGGCGTTTGCGCACCTTTCCCCGCAGATCCTCGAAAAGGCCGCCCTGCTCTACGTGGACGTCACCTGGGAGGAATCCCTGCGCAAGAACAGGAAGCGCTTCAACCCTGCGAAACCCGACAGCATCTTGGAACATTCCCTCGAGGACGCAAAATTGGAGCGCCTGTACAAGGAGACCGACTGGGACGAGATCTCTCGGGACGATCCCCATTACCTGACCGTCCAGGGGGTTCGCGTTCCCTATGCGGTTTTCGACAATTCCGATGACGTCACCACCCGCCGCGGCGACGCCCTCGGCTCGCGCCTCGCCCGGGTACTGGACGACCTCTGGACAATTTACACGACCCGCCCCCCGGCGCCTAAAAATTAGGCGGGAAGAAATATGAGTTGAGAGTAATTCAAACCAAATCCACCCTTGACATACCAGAATATATGTTCTATATTATGAGTCGAGGCGTCTTCAAGACGCCCTCGACCACTTCACCGACATGAGTCGGTGGGATTGGCAGATCCCATTCGGATGGTTTTAATTCCCTGCCGCCCGCACCTTAACAACCGCTCTTGTAAGGGCGTACAGCGTCCCCGCCAGCCCCTGCTTTATAGGGGCCAGGGGAGCATGCTACGCCCGGTTCCCCCCTTCCAATTGTCTTTGTAGGGGCGCACATCGTCCCCGAAGGGGAATATATTGCGCCCATTCCCCTCGTCCCTATAGGAGCCAGGTGGACTTGCCTCAAAAAAGTGAACACGATTAATGTCCTAATGAGAGCTCGAATTCCGCTGGACTAAGATAATCCAGGGATGAATGCAACCGTTGCCGATTGTACCAACCTTCGATGTACTCAAAGATGGCAGATCGAGCCTCAGCCTTGGTTGCGAATTGGGTAGCTGCACATTCTGCTTTGAGAGTGGCGAAGAAGCTTTCCATCACGGCATTGTCATAGCAATTCCCTGTGCGGCTCATGCTCACCCGGCATTGAAGGTTAGCCAGTTGATCCCGATAATCTTCACTGGTGTACTGGCTGCCCCGATCCGAGTGATGCAACAGGCCTGCGGGTGGCTGGCGGGTAAGCAGTGCCATCTGCCAGGCACCTTCCACCAAACTTTCATCCATCTGCTCGGCCATGGCCCAGCCCACCACTCGTCGCGAGTGCAAATCCAAGATGGCAGCCAGATACAGCCAGCCTTCCGCCGTGTCAATATAGGTGATATCGCTCACCCATTTCTGGTTGGGAAGTGTGGCTGAGAACTCGCGGTTGAGCAGGTTGGGAGCGGTTCTGGCACCCGGATATTGCTGGGTGGTCCTGGGAACCCTTCGATGGGCTTTCCTGGCCACGATCTGGTGCTGCTGCATCAAGCGTGCCACCCGATTACGCCCGCAAAAGCACCCTTTGCGCCGCAAATAAGCATGAATCCGCGGGCTGCCATAAGTCCTGCGGCTCGACTGATAGGCTGCCCGGATTTGGGCCAGCAATTCTTCGTTGTCCCGTTCACGCCTGCTCACTGATCGTCGCTTCCAGGCATAATAGCCACTCCGGGATACGTTCAGCACCCGGCACATCCTTTTCAACGAGAATTCCTGCACATACAGTGCCATAAATGCGTACTTCATCCGTTTTTTCGTGAGAAGATGTTTAACGCTTTTTTTAGGATCTCACGCTCCTCCTCTGCCGCCGACAGCTCACGCTGCAAGCGGCGGATCTCCGCCTTGGCTCCTTCCAGGTCACTTGGCATCAACCGTATCCCTGCTCCTTCCTGTGGGGCTATCTGATACCTTGCCCGCCATTTTATCAGCAAGCCTGGCGTGATCCCCAGTTGTCGTTCGATCTCACCGGCACTTTTGTCCCCACGCTTCAGAAGTTCCAGCGCTTCCAGTTTGAATTCCTTTGCATAGCTCCGATATTTCCGCTCGTCCATGCCTTTTCTCCTGATGGTTTTAGTCTACTCCATCAGGACATTTTTTGTGTCCATTATTTCGGGGGAAGCCCAAGGGGACATCGTCCCCTAAGGGGAATATATTTATTCCGCTGATTGGAAGATTAATTGTTCCTTGCGCGTAGGGCGGTTCGACCGCCCATACGCCACACCGCAGATGTGAATCTGCGGTGCCCCGTACATTAAAAATTGAACCCGAACCCATTGTTCCTTGCGCGGCGGGTGGTTCCACCACCCACAGCTGAGGCGGCTACGAGCTGCCATCAGCTGCCTTGGCGACTTGAGTCGCCAATGGTCCGCCACACCGCTGATTGCTCAGCATCCCGTAGGGACATGAGTCAGCGGTGCTCCAAACATTAAAAATTGAACCCGAACTAATTGTTCCTCAATTGTTTCTGAGGAACAATGCACATACCTGGCGGTTGTTTTCTACCTACCCCCACCTGTGGGGGCAGACCGCCCTTGTAGGGGCGACCCGCCGGGTCGCCCAATCTCCCCCGGTGCCCAGGGCATGATCAAAAATAAACGACCCGAAATCAGCCATTCGTCTTGAGCAGAAGCGGCCTCACACCGTCCCCGTAGGGGACATCGTACCCGTAGGGGCACAATAAATTGTGCCCGTTCCCTCCATCATCCCCGTTTGCCCCTGCTTTATAGGGGCCAGGGGACACCGTCCCCGAAGGGGAACATGTTCCGCCCGGTTCCTTTCGCGATTTCACCCGCAATATTTGATCCTCAGGATCAAATACAAAATCAAATCTTTTTCCCGATTTTCGGAGCCTGTTTAACGACAATCCTCTCGGTGAGAATCGCCCTTCCGCACCAAAATATTTGTTTCTTTTTCTGCACCCATAGAATCGCGCATGTGCGGTGGGTGCTTCCAGCACCCAACCGCCACCCCAACGACATGAGTCGGTGGGGTAAACATCCAGCTCCCATGGTCTGTATTTACTTCAGGCCGACGCTGACCGCATCGGGCGAACGAACATAAGCGGCCTCACATCGTCCCCGTCAGCCCCTGGTTTTTAGGGGCAGGGGAAGCCGCTCCTTTCCTCTCGCCCTTCCTCTTTTCGCTGTACAATAAATTATCCTCATTCCCTATTAACCAGAAAGGAGAGCCAAAATGCGTGTTTTCTGGCGGATCATCGGTGCGCTGGTTCTGGTGGGCCTGTTGGCTTTGGTCGCCTGGGCTGGTTACCAGGCGGCAACGTTCAACCCGGGAGCTAATCCCGCGGCAGTCACGGAAGATTTTACCGACCCCTCCCTTTCCAACTGGAGTTTAAAATTGGTTGACGGGATTGGCCTCGCCAAAGCGCCCCCCTACCATGGCGGCGATATCCTGGCCGAAAACGGCACGCTGCGGTTGCAGGTGAGCCCCGACCCCGCTTTTTCGACCGAAAGCTCCGCCTGGCAGCCCGGTCAGGCCGCCGCACCCCAATATAACAACGCATTTGCCATCGGCATGCCCGATTTTACACCCACCTGGCAACAAAAGGTGGTCACCGAGTTCCAGATGAAGATCGATGTGGGTTATCAGGGCACCTCCGGGCTGTGGGTTGAAGCCCGGGGTACTTTTGATCAACAAGGGGTGATGGCTCCCGGGGGCTTTCCGGGGGCAATTGGGGTCAGCATTACCAGTTCGGAATCCACCAGCCTCCTGGCGGGAGTAAGGTTTGAATATGTAAAGGGGCTTATTCCGCTTTGTTTGGCTGATGTTGCGGGGGTTAATCCCGCCACCTGGAATTTGTACCGTATCGAGTGGAAAAAAGTGCTGGGTTTTGCCGACCAGTTTGATTTGTTCGTGAATGGTAAGCACAAAGCGGGATGTTTTATTCCATTAATTGGTTTTAGGCATTCGGAGATTCAGGTTTGGAGCGACAACTATAAAATTGGAGACCTGTTCCAGATTGGATACCTCAATCCATTGAAGGTCCAGGGCACTTTATATAAGGAATTTAAAATCTGGGCCGAGAATAATTAGAAGGTTCCTCCCATGCCCCTCCTCCAGGCCACTTCCCTCAGCCACTCCTACGGCAGCTTCCAGGCCCTCGCCCCCTGCGACCTCTCCCTCAACTCCGGCGAGATCTCCGTCCTCGAAGGGCCCAACGGCTCCGGCAAGTCCACCCTCCTGCTCTGCCTGGCCGGGCTTCTCCATCCCACTTCCGGCACGGTCACCGTTGGCGGCTTCGACCTCTACTCCGACGAGCCCCAGGCCAAGCGCCTGCTGGCCTTCATGCCCGACGTGCCCCGCTTCTACGCCGAGCTGACCGCCTGGGAGCACCTGCGCTTCCTCGCCCTGGCTCACAACGCCGCCGCCGGCTTCGAGCAGCGCGCCGAGTCCCTCCTGCGTGAGTTCGACCTGTGGGAGGCCCGCGACCTGCTCCCTCACCACTACTCCCGCGGCATGAGTCTCAAGCTGGGTCTGCTCTTCGCCCTCATCCGACCCTTCCAGGTGCTCCTGCTCGACGAGCCCACCTCTGCCCTGGATGTTGACAGCAGCAAGCTCTTCCTTCGCCGCCTCTCCGACCTGCGCGGCCAGGGTGCCGCCGTCCTGCTCTCCACCCACGACCCCCACCTGAAAGCTGGTCTGGCTGACCGGGTATTTTTCCTCCGCAGCGGGGTCCTCAATGCCGCCTGACCCCGATCCGGTCTGGATCCTCTTCCGCCGCCGCACCTTCTCCCGCCTGTCCTACTGGTGCCTGGTGCTTGGCTACGACTTCCGCGACCGCTCCCTCACCAACCGTTTCTACTTCGTCTACTTCCTCCTCTTCTGGTTCGTCTGGGCTGTCGCTGTCTTCGCCTTGCTCGCCGCCGCCCTGGCTGGGTCATTTGGTGCCCTGCCGCTGGCGTTTACGCCCGGCACGATCGTCCTGCTCGCGGCCTGGGCCTTCGCCCTCTGGGGGCTGGACCGGTTCGCCCAGGTCACCGCCCGCAGCCCGTTTGTCTTCAGCGAATCTGACGCCTTCCTGCTCTGCCAGGCGCCGGTCAGCCGCCGCCGCGTGGGCGTCGCCTGGTTCCTGCTGGACTGGTTCGTGACCGCTCTGCCCTTCGCCGCCGTGGGGATCATGTTCGCCTTTACCCTGGCCGAAGCCGCCCTGCCGCATTCGTTCATCATCCTGGACCTGGCGGCTTATTTTACAAATTCCTTGCGCGCCCTGGCGGTCATCCTGCCGTTGCAGATGGGGCTGCAGGCCCTCTTCTGGGGCTTGGGTGCCTGGCGCCTCCGCCGTGACCGCCCGCCGCGTAACCTGCTCTGGCTGCGCCTGGTCGTCTGGCTCCCGGGTCTGGTCCTGCTGGCCTCCCTGTTCATCCCCGCCGTCAGGATTGTCTTTCTCTCCCCGCTGACCTTCCTCCTCCAGGCCGCCTTTGACCCTGGGCTTGCCCTCTCCGCCTGGCTGGTTCCTTTCGGATCAGGAATATTGGTGCTGGCTCTCGGCCTGGCTGCGCTCCTGTTTTGGTCCGCCCGTATTCACCTGGGTCGCGCCGCCGAAGAGACCCGCCTGGAGTTCCCGCATCCGCCAGTCGCGCAGCGCCCTGAACTTCGAGGGTGCCGAACTGCTCCGGCGCCAGGGCCGCATGAAAGCCTCCCGTCCGCCCAGCCGTCTGCCAGTCCGCCCCGGCGCCTGGATGCTGGTCTGGAAGGACCTGCTCCAGTCGGGCCGCTCGCTGCGTTTCAGCCAGGTACTGCGCTGGGGCTGGGTCTTCCTGCTCGGCGTGGGCATCTTCCTCGCCCCCGGCTGGCCTGTGAAGGTCGTCATCGGCGGGGTATGGTCTGTTTCCCTGGGCACCCTTGCCACCGACCGCCTGCGCAGCGACCTGGCGCGCTTGTGGCTGCTGCGTTCGCTGCCCCTGCGCACCTCGGCATTGGTGGTTGCCCTGATTGGTCCGGCCTGCATGCTGGCAGTCCTTTTAGGCTGGCTGGCGCTGGCCCTGGTCGCTCCGCCCCCCGCCTTGGGTTGGATTGCAGCCGTCCTGCTGCCTCTCCTGGTGGCCGCCTCCGCCCTCGGCTCTGCCCGTGACATCCTCGACCATGCCCGCGCCCGCCTCCTGCTCACCCCTGCCCAGGGCGAGGAGAATGTTCCCCGCCAGGACATCCAGGGTGCTCTCACCGTGTTGGCCGCCGTCTGCATTCCCCTCGGGCTCCTGGTCTGGGGCGCTTCCGTTTCGCAGGGGATCATCCTGTCGCTGCTCTCCCTTCCTATGTCCGCCCTGGTCGCCGGGGTGCTTTTTCGCTCAGTGTGTTCCACCTATCGCGAGATCAGATGACTATTCCCCCGCCTCGCACTGGGGAGGGGTCATGAGGAAATCCCGTTTTCCCGGTTAGTACTCCTTGCGCTATTAAATGGACGGCGATAAGATTTCCAGGTTGTATTTTTTCCCGTATGCTTGAAAGGATGGATAACAGCCATGAGTGCTTTCACCCCCGCAGAGATCGCCTACCTCCAAAGCCAGCGCCTCGGACGGATAGCCACGGTCGGACCGAATAACCAGCCCCACGTGGTGCCCGTTTCCTTCCGCTACAACCCCGACCTCGACACGATCGATATCGGCGGGCATGACTTTGCCACGCGCAAAAAGTTCCGCGACGTGCAAGCCAACCCGAAGGTCGCTTTTGTGGTCGACGACATCGCCTCCCTCAGCCCCTGGAGGGTGCGCGGGGTCGAGATCCGCGGGCTTGTTGAGTTGCTTGATTCGGGTGGCACCGCCATCATGCCGGGTTTTGCTCCCGAGATGTTCCGCCTCACCCCCAGGCGCGTTGTCAGCTGGGGCATCAATGCCCCCGTGCCTCCTCCCGGCAGCCGGCAGCCTAAACCATGAGGACCAACCAGTTTCCCGTCCCGCAAACCAGCCGCAGCCTGACCATCCTGGCCTGGGTCGTCACGGTCCTGATCAGCACCGTCCCCGACATCCTGCTGGACAAGCTGGCGGGCGGCATCCCCGCCTGGCTGACGGATGCCAAGATGATCCTTTTGCTGGCCTTGATGCTGGCTGCTTTCTTCTGGAAAAAGCTGGTCCCGCTCTTCAATTACTTCCTGGTCATGTTTGCGTTCTTCACCCTGTTCGATCTGCTCCCGCTTTTCAACTTTACATTGCCGGGCCTGCAGAGCCTGTTTGGCAATACCGTTTTCGACGCCCGCATGCAGGCCGAGCAGACCGGCAAGCTGGCGGTCTCAATCGCCATGATCCTGGTCCTGTTCTGGATCGGGGGCAGGCGCCTTGACCTCTTCCTGAGAGGCGGGAACCTGCGTGCTCCCATCCAGCCGGTAAGGCTGCTCGGCTTTCCGAATCCTGAATCCTGGACGAAGTTTGGCCTGTTGTGGGGGTTCTTCATCGCCGCGGCGGTGGCGGTCGTGTTCTATCTCGGGGTACGCCCGGGAGGCGCGACGCTGGTCAAGGTGCTTCCGATCCTGCCGTCCATCCTGTTCTACGCAGTGCTGAATTCCTTCAACGAAGAGATCACCTTCCGGGTGCCTATGCTGGTCACCCTCGAACCGGTCGGCGGCAGCCAGGGTGCACTCTGGATCTCGGCCTTCTTCTTCGGCCTCGCCCATTACTTCGGCACCCCCGGCGGCATCCTGGGCGGGATCCTCTCCATCTTCATGGGCTGGATACTGGGCAAGGCCATGCTCGAGACCCGCGGCCTGTTTTGGTCCTGGGCTATCCACTTCCTGAGCGACGTCGTCATCTTCTTTTTTCTGGCCGTGGCGTTGGTTTAATGGCCGAATTTTAAACATGAATCAAAAGAGATGCATGAGTGCAGCTCACACATCCCTTTTAGTTCAGGGCGCTTTCCTGGTCGCGCTACAGACGGTCGTGCCCCCAGGGTTTACTCTGACAGTTTCCTGATCTCCCCTGAAATTTCCTCGAAATACTGGGTGGCCCGCCGGATCAGCCCGATCAGGCTGAGGAAACCGTGCATCATCCCATTGCAGCGCATCAGCTTAACCTGCCCTCCCGCCTCCTGCATCTTCCGGGTATACGTTTCCGCTTCGTCCCGTAGCACATCGAATTCCGCAGTCACCACCAGCGCGGCAGGCAGTCCGTGCAGGTCTTTTGCCAGCAGGGGCGATACCCGCGGGTCGAGCCGGTCCTTGGGATCCGGTGTGTATTGCTCCAGGAACCAATCCACGTCCCGCTTGGTCAGGCCGTAGGAAGGCCCGCCGAATTCTTTGAATGAGGGCGTATCCAGGTGGGCCAGGTCCACGGCTGCGTAGAACAGCACCTGTCCCTTGATTAATGGAGTCCCTTTCTCGCATGCCATTTGTGCCACCACCGCGGCCAGGTTCCCTCCGGCAGAATCTCCGCCCACCAGCAGCCGGGTGGGATCGCCGCTCAACTCCGCCGCGTGCGCGGCTGCCCAGGCAACTGCCGCAAAAGAATCCTCGGCTGCAGCCGGACCACGGTGCTCGGGCGCCAGGCAATAATCAACCGAGAGCACGGCACATTCCGAGTGTTTGCAAATAAAACGAGCCATGTTATCGGCGCTTTCCAGCCCGCCGATTACCCAGCCTCCGCCGTGCAATAAAACGAAAAGGGGGTAAGAGGTTCCATTTCCCGGCAGGTATAACCGGGCGGGGATCTCGCAGGTGGCTCCCGGGATGGTCACATCCCGCACGGAAGCCACCTTTTCGAATATCCCGCCTGTCATTTTCAGCAATGCAATACTCTTATTAAAGTTTAGTCGTGCCTCGTCGGCTGTGACCAGGTCGAGGGGGGTTTCCCCCAGTAAAACCTGCGCGTGGCGCAACAATGCGGTCTGCTCATCAATCACCCCGCCTGGCAGCGGCGGAAATCGTGACGTAAGGTTAAGCATTTTCAGTTGGATGAACAAGCCGATTAAACGCGGATAGGTTAAAAAATTAGTTTTCATGCAATCACCCTCTTTTTCATTCTAGCACGAAACATTTCGGTTTCAAATAATCTCTGGTCACTATGCTTTGATTCGCAACTCGGACCCATATCCTGTTTTTACGCCAAACACTTGCTCCTCCTCTTCACCTGCTCTTATATAAATCATATCTGCCGGGGTTATAATAGGCGCTTTCTTGGGAAGTGTGTCCCGCCAGCAAACGAGCCCAGTCTGGTGGTACCCTGTTATGAGTGGCATTAAAAAGTTTTTACCAATTCATTTTATCGGAGATAACCATGAAAAGTCTGCTTGATAAACTGGGGATCCTCCCGGTCAATGCTGGCGCCTGCATCGGACCCGACGGCTGGCTGCTGGATCCCAAGGGGAAGGAGTTGGTCTCTTACAATCCAACAAGTGGGGAGGCGATCGCAAAGATAGTGCAGGCTTCGCCTGAAACGTACGAGAAGGTTGCTTCGGCCGCGCAGCGAACTTTCCTGACCTGGCGCGAAGTGCCTGCCCCCAAGCGCGGCGAGGTGGTGCATGACCTCGGCAATGCCCTGCGAGAATTGAAAGAACCGCTCGGCGACCTGGTGTCGCTGGAGATGGGCAAGATCCGTGCCGAGGCGCACGGGGAAGTCCAGGAAATGATCGATATTTGTGATTTTGCGGTCGGCCAATCCCGCATGCTGTATGGACTGAACATGCACTCCGAGAGACCGGCCCACCGCATGTACGAGCAGTGGCACCCGCTAGGAATCCTCGGCCTGGTGACCGCGTTTAATTTCCCTGTGGCGGTCTGGTCGTGGAATTCGACCCTGGCTGCCATTTGCGGTGATACCATCATCTGGAAGCCCTCTTCCTATGTACCCCTGGCAGCCATCGCCGTGACCCGCATCGCCAACAAGGTGATGGCCGACCATGGCCTGAGCGGTATCTTCAACCTGGTGATCGGCTCCGGTCGCGACGTGGGTGAGTTGCTGCTCAACGACAAGCGCATCCAGCTCGTCTCGTTCACCGGCTCGACGCAGATCGGGACTCACGTCTCCGAAGCGGTAGCCCACAGGTTCGGGCGTGCCATCCTCGAGTTGGGCGGGAACAACGGTGTGATTGTCTCTGATAAGGCGGACCTTTCCCTGGCGACTCACGCAATCCTGTTTGGCGCTGTCGGGACGGCCGGGCAGCGCTGCACCTCCACCCGCCGCATAATCATGCAGAAGTCCATCGCCTCGGACCTGACCCAGCGCCTGGTAAATGCTTACAAACAGGTGCGCCTGGGGGACCCGCTTGAACCGGACACCTTGATGGGGCCATTGGTGGTGAACACTTCGGTCGAAGAAATGATGGAAGCCATCCGGCAGGCTCTCGCGGACGGCGGCGAGGTGGTTACAGGCGGGCACATGCGCCCCGACCTGGGTCCAAATTTTGTTGAGCCGACCATTATCAAAATGCCGGCCCAGACCGCCATCGTCAAAACCGAGACCTTCGCCCCCATCCTTTATCTGCTCGAATACGACGGCCTCGAAGATGCCATCCGCATCCATAATGACGTGCCCCAGGGGCTTTCGAGTGCCATGTTCACAGATTCGGTTCGGGAAGCCGAAGCCTTCCTATCAGTCGCCGGCTCGGACTGCGGGATTGCAGGCATCAATATTGGCACCACCGGGGCGGAGATCGGTGGGGCGTTCGGCGGTGAAAAAGAAACCGGCGGCGGGCGCGAATCCGGCTCGGATGCTTGGAAGACCTATATGCGCCGCCAGACCAACACGATCAACTGGTCGAAGGAATTACCCCTTGCCCAAGGGATCAAGTTTGGCGAATAGCACCTGAATGGAATAAAGAATATTAAATATGAACCTGGCGATCGAATGACCGCCAGGTTTTTGGATTCATATCCAACCCGTAATTATTCTGCAGCTGGGAAGGAAACGATCATCTGCAGGCCTCCCTCGGGCAAGCTGTGTGCCTCGATCCTGCCATCCTGCCCTTCCACCAGGAGCTTGGCGATCGCCAGCCCCAGCCCGGCCCCACCTGAAACACGCGAGCGGCTTTTCTCCCCGCGCCAGAACCGGTTGAATATAAAGGGCAGGTCGGCCTCTGGGATGCCGGGGCCATTGTCGCTGATGCTGATCACGACTTCCTTTTCGGTATGGGAAATGTCCACCCAGACACGCCCGCCTTCGGGCACGTAGCGCAGGGCGTTCGAGATCAGGTTGCTGATTACCTGCTCCGTGCGCAGCGGGTCGGCATTGATCAGGGCTTTTTCCGGCCATGTTACCAGCTGCAGACGGATCTTCTTCTCTTCTGCCTCAGCCTGGAACATGTTGAGCGAACGCCGGGCAATCTCTTTAAGGTCCAATTCGTGTTTTTCAAAGGCAAGCTGGTGACCCTCTGCCATGGTCAACAGGCGCAGATCCTCCACCAACCGTTCGAGCAGGTAGGCTTCTTCCAAAGCCGGGCCGATGGAATTTTCGTCTGCTGGGTAAATCCCGTCCATGATCCCTTCCAGTCGTCCGCGTACAACTGTCAATGGAGTGCGCAGTTCATGGGCAATATTGGCAAGCATGTCGCGACGTTCGCGATCATTGGTTTCCAGGGAGTCTGCCATTTTATTGAAGCTTTTGCCAAGCTCCCCCAGGTCGTCCGAACCTTTGGTGCGGGCGCGGACCTTTAGATTTCCACCTGCGATCTCTTCTGCCGCGGCAATGACCTCGGCCAGCGGGGTAACCACCCGCCGGGTAAGCAGAAGGCCAATCACGGTACCAAATACGGCCAGGCCCAGGGAAGCGAGCAATACCGGTTGCAGAAAGCGGAGAGTGAAGAGTCTCTGCGAAGACTGGACGTTTTGCCCGACCACGAGCGTCCCAACCAACTGGCCGTTCACGAATATCGGCGTGACAAACTCATTGCCGGCAGGTTGGTACGCCAGTGCATTGACAGAATCCACCGGCCGGCCATATTCCACGACCACATGGCCTTGCGCATCCAGTAGGATCGAATTCCTCCACTGTGACGCTTCGATATCGAGCGAATCGGTAAAGATCCCGCTTACCCCGGTCCAATTGCCGCGGGCGATGTAATAAGACTCGAGCCGCGCCACGGTGGGCAGCCGGAACAGGGGGTTGGATTGCGATGGATTGGCCAGCACGAGCCCCGTTGCCAGCATCGTGAACAGGACCAGGAAGGCAATGACAATAATAAATGCGCGCAGGAGCAGCAGGAACAGCCTGTTTCGAATGGAGCGGACAGAGGAGGTATGCGGCATGCTATCCTTCGAATTTGTAGCCGATGCCGTGGACGGTAACGATGTAATCCCCTGGTTCGAGTTTGCGGCGCAGGTTGCGGATGTGAGAGTCTATGGCGCGTTCGTAACTTTCAAAGGATACGCCTCGCACCGCATTAAGCAGTTGCGCCCGCGTGAAAATGCGACCGGGTTGGCTCATCATGGTGGCCAGGAGCTCGAACTCGGTCATGGTCAACACCACGATCCGGTCGGGCAGTACCACCTGGTAACGGCTGCGGTCCAGGGTCAGGTCGCCTGCCCGGATCACCTCGCTGGTGGGGTCCCCGCTGGCTCGCCGCAGCACCGTGTGGACGCGCGCCACCAATTCGCGCGGGCTGAAAGGTTTGGTGATGTAATCGTCCGCACCCAGGGCCAGCCCGATCAACTTGTCCGTTTCTTCGATGCGGGCAGTGAGCATGATGATGGGAACGCTGCTCTCGTGCTGCAAGGTTCTGCACAGGTCCAGCCCGTCCATGCCCGGAAGCATCAGGTCGAGTACGACTAAATCGGGCTTCTGCGCGCGTGCCATCGCCAACCCCTGCAACCCGTCCCCTGCGGTGATGATATCGTAGCCGGCCGCGTGCAAATAGTCGCTGCAAATCTCGACTATCTTGGGTTCGTCATCTATGACAAGGATTTTCTTTGCCATCGCATTTGCAGGTTGCAGATTGTTTCCGGTTTGGGTCGTGCTCGATAATGGTTGCAACATCAGATGATCATGTATATAACATTATTATTGCGCAGATGCATGAAACATGCAATAAAGAAAGTCAAGCCCGTCTGAATGCAGACGGGCTTGATATAAATGTTATGCTCCGGCAGCTGGTGGAGTTGCCTGCGTAACCGGCGCAGCTGGTGAGACGGGGGCCAGGATCTTTTTCGCCGGGATCAGGGCAAGCACAATGACTGCAATCGCCAGGATCACGTGCAGGAGACTCATGCCCAGACTTAAAAAATTCGAGCCTCTCAAAAATCCAGCCAGGATCAAAGGCAGGACACTGACCACCGCCAGTATGAGATAAAGGGCTCCCATGATAATGCCGAGCACTTGTCCCCAGCGTTTGGTGAGGAACATTCCCACTGCTGCCAGGAGAGAAACCAGCAGGGCGATCCCGTAAAAGATTGTCCCGGTGATTCCGCTCAGGAAGCCAAGACGTAGTAAGCTGGCAGCCGGCCGGGCGGTAAATGTGCGGCCTGTAGGGTTGGCAGGGGTCGTCGGGTTGGTGGAGTTCCCCTGGCCCTGTGTCCCGTTCCGCTGAAATGGGAACCCGTTCTGCCCGGCTTGAGGAGTAGTCAGGCCGCTAAACCGCCCGCCCAACCCTGTCCGGTTTGCGCCGGATACCCCGGTCAATCCTAGAAGGGGCGTAGCCATGAACAGCAGGGCCAGCACCAAGAGCACGGCAGCTCCAATGGTTAATGTTTTGGAATTAAGTTTTGACATATATACCTCCAAGGTAGTCCCGGTTCCCGATGGGTCACGGGCAAATAGTATTATTCATCTCGCCGTATGTCCACCGGCACTCGCCTGGCAGCCCGGCGGGATGAAAGCAGGAAATAGAACACACCAATGGTTATTAATGTGATGCTCAAGAACGGTGCAGCCAGGAAAAAGAGAGCCATCACCAGGAGAATACCTGCTGCAGTAATTAGTGATTTTGCATTACCCTTTGACATATTTACCTCCGAAAGTCCCGGATCCTTTACGGGACGAAAGTCCCGGTTGTATTACGGGGCGAAAGTCCAAGATCCTTTACGGACCGAAAGTCCCGTTTCTATCCCGGGTGGAAACCAATTTACTCGTATCGCAATGCTTCAACCGGCTCGAGCCTGGCGGCTCGACGGGCCGGATAGATGCCAAAGAACAACCCGACGGCAATCGAAAAGACTGTTGCAAGCAGGATGGCGTTCAGGCTCACGGCGGGGCTCAAAGCAGTACCTGCAGCCGATGCGATCTGCCCGATGACCAGGGAGATCAGCCAGCCGAACAGGATGCCGATAAACCCGCCCAGCAGGCTCAGGAACGAGGATTCCGCCAGGAATTGGGACATGATGTCCCGGTTGCGGGCACCCAGTGCCTTGCGCAACCCGATTTCACGCGTCCGTTCCACCACTGATACCAGCATGATATTCATGATGCCGATCCCACCCACCAGCAGGCTGATTCCGGCAATGCCGCCCAGGAAGATGGTCAAAATGCCTGTGATCGAAGAGGCTGTGGTCAGCAAGCTTGCCTGGCTGAGAACGCTGAAATCTTCCTGTCCAACTGCCACGTGATGGCGCAAGCGCATGATATTGGATACCTGCGTGGTGGCCTCAGAAACCGAATTTGCGCTGGTGGCCTGCAGGTAGATCCCGTCCACGTTGGTTCCAGGACGTGAAACCACCCGGTCACGCGCCGTGGTGAGCGGAATGATGACCTGGTTGTCGGCGCTGATGTCGCCAATGCCACCCGCAGCTTTCAAAACGCCTATGATGGTGAATGTCTGGCTGTTGAGGAGCAATGTCTGCCCGGTCAGGCCCGTGGTCTGGCCAAAAAGCGTAGTTGCCAGGTCAGGTCCGATTATAGCCACCCGCGCATGGGTGTTCACCTGCTGGTCATTGAAAAAAGCCCCTTGGGTGACTTGCTGGTTGCGGATGGAAAAGTAACTGGTGGTCACGCCATAGACCGTGGTGGTGGTCGTTTGGCCGTTGGCACCCGCAGAGATGTTACCGCCTTGAATGAAGGGTGCCACGGCCTGGACCGATGGGGCCTGCAGGGGGTTGGCCATGGCCTGTGCATCCGCCAATGTCAATGAACGAATATTCCGCACTGCATTCACTCCACCCGCCGCGAATCGAGCCCGTGCGCCTGAGGAGACCTCCACGACGTTCGTGCCGATGGCATTGATCTGGGAAGTGATGGAGTTCTGGGCACCCTGTCCGACCGAAAGCATGGCGATGACAGCTGCCACGCCGATCACGATACCCAGGACGGTCAGTCCGGTGCGTAACTTGTTGGCGTTCAGACTTGTAAATGTTTCCCGAATAACCCGTGTGATTCTCATTGGACAGCCTCCTCGACCAATCCGTCGCGGATCTTGACCGTGCGCTGTGTTTGGGCAGCAATTTTTGGGTCATGCGTGATGATGATCAGTGTGGTATTGCGCTCGCGATTAAGTGTAAGCAGCAGGTCCATGATTTCCTGGCCCACCTTGGAATCGAGGTTGCCGGTGGGTTCGTCGGCCATCAGGATGGCCGGCTCGTTGACCAGCGCCCTGGCAATCGCCACGCGCTGTTGTTCCCCGCCCGAAAGTTCGGTGGGACGGTGCTTCATGCGGCTTTCCAGTCCAACCGCTCGCAGGGCTGCCACAGCCCGTTCCCTGCCCTCGTTGGCTGATTTGGAATAACTCATGGGCAGCTCGACATTGGCAAGCGCCGACGTACGCTGCAGCAGGTTGAAGGACTGGAACACGAAACCGATCTTGCGGTTCCGAATGCCAGCCAGCTTATCGTCGGTCAGTCCCGACACCTTTTCGCCGTCCAGGACATAATTTCCGCCGGTTGGGCGGTCCAGGCAGCCCAGAATGTTCATCAGCGTGGTTTTACCTGAGCCGGAGGGCCCCATGATGGCTACGGCTTCGCCGCGCTTGACCTCCATGGATAATCCGCGCAATGCCTGCACTTCCACTTCGCCCATGCGATAATATTTGGTCAAACCTTCGGCCAGGATTACTGTATCTTCCATTTCAACCTCCATGCCTATGGGGTAACCACGGGACGACTTCCCCCGCCACCGCCACCGGTGAGTCCGCCCAACCCGCCCAGCCCAAACCCGCCGCCTCCACTCGTGGTGGTAGTGCTGGCGAAGCTGAGGACGATCGAGTCGCCCGCCTGCAGGGTATTGCCGGTGACCTGGGTGGTGGTATCCGAAACAGCGCCTGTGGTGACCACCACGGCAGTCGGGGTACCATTCTGGATCAGGTAAACGTACTGTTCACCCGTGGTGGTATCAGTGAAGATGGAGGTGCTGGGTATCAGCAGGGCGTTGGCAACCTGGTTGGTGGTAATGGTGATGTTGGCAGCCATGCCAGGTTTGATCAAGGCATCGGCATTGGTGATCTGCACATTAACCGTGAAGGTGGTGCTGTTATTGCCCACTGTTCCCGCCAGGGATGACTGGATTACCTTACCGGTATAGCTCTTGTTGGGAATGGCGTTAAAGGTGATCGTCGCCGGCTGCCCATCCTTAATGCTGTTGATGTCGATCTCGGTGACCTGGACTGCCACCATCAGAGAGGACATATTATCGATGCGGAAAGCCTGCGTTCCCGACGAGACAATATTACCGGAAATCGCATTTGCCTGGGTGATCGTTCCATCAAAGGGCGCAGTGAGCTGAAGCTCATCCAGGTTTGCCTGTGCAGTCTGGACGGCCAGTTGGGCCGACTTGAGCTGAAGCAACGCCGTTCCGGTGGCACCCGCGGGCACAGTCCCGCCGGTTAATGCGGCTAAATAATTCTGATCTTGCGCCAGGTTCGCTTTTGCCAGAGCCAAAGAAGCATTGGCTGCATCGATCGATGCCTGTGTCGGATGGCCGGATAGGGCATTAAATGTATACAGCGCACTGTCATACTTCACCTGCGCCGCATACATGGCCTGGTAAGCTTGGGCTTTACGTGTGTCCGTATCTGGCAGAAACATGTTATTGTAAGTGTTTTGGGCGTTGGTCAAATTGTTCTGTGCCAGGGTTAGAGCGGCCTGGGCATTGGCAATGGCGCCGTCATTGTGGTAGGCTAGATTCCCCACGTTGATCTGGGCATTGTACAGGGTTTGTTCATCTGAAGCGACGGCTGCCTGGGCGGCGGCGATGGCAGAGGGCGAGGTCAACTGGGCCAGATTCGACTGGGCAGTTAACAGGGCAGTTTCCAGGTTACTCTGGGTCAGCGTGTCTTGGACCATGGTTGCCAGGACATCCCCGGATTTAACCTGCTGGCCGATCTGGGTAAGCACCTGGTTTATCTGGCCAGCGGTCTGCCAGGCCAGGTTTGCCGTTTGAGTGGACGCAACCGTCCCCGCCCCTTCCACGGTGGAAGTGAGAGTCCCGAGCTGGACGGTGGTTGTCTGGAAAGAACTCGTGTTGCTGGCAGTTTGCCCGCGAACGCTCATCACGATCAACACAAGTGCGATGACCACTACTACCGAAACCCCACTGATGATCCATGTTCTTTGATTTTTGCTCATTTCTAGTCTCCTTATTTTGACGCTTATTTATCGAACTGAAAGATACTGTAAAGTTATGGAGAAATTGTGGAGAAAAGATGGCAAAATATCGAGGTTTCCGATCAGTCTGGCATCGGACCGACAGGCATCGTATTTTTGTCGAGCCCGGATTCCCTACCGATTCTTTGGTATGATGGGAGCATGGAAGCAAATAACAAATCTCCGCGCATAGCCCTTCATTGCCGCGTTCTGGTGGAATTGGTCGATTCTTCCGGGGCGGTCGAGCAGCGTGTATTTACAATTGTTACTGGTAAACAGGCAGACTTTAAAAGTGGTTTACTGGACGAGAATACCCCCCTGGGCCGCGCATTGCAGGGCCACGCCTCCGGTGAGACGATCCCCTACCAGACAGGTGACCTGAGCGAGGTGCGCATCCTGGACGTTACCGAAGGCGAGGGGTCTCTCTCCTCACAGGCAGCCGAAGAACGCAGGGCAGATGTCCAGAAGGCGGCTGCGCAATCAGAGATTACCAACCAGATGATTTTTTCCACTGCCAGTGGCAGTAAATGGGGGGATTACGACGTGGATATGGACAAATTGCTGAAAGACGATAAATAAAGCTCGTCCTGCCTGCCCAGCAAGTTCCCTGGTGATTACACGGATCCCAATTGTTTTTTATAGAAGCGGTACCGCTTGTATATTTTTGCGCCCATTCGGTGTGCCAGGGGGAAGGTGTCCGGGTTTTCATCGCCGGTCAGGGACAAGTCGGCCCACTGGTAGCCCTTGGCTGAAGCGCGGCGGGCCATTTCATCGAACAGGAGCACCCCGGCGCCTGTGTCCCAGTGCTCGGGAACCACGGCGATGCTTTTTATCGCCAGGCACTTTGGCTTCATTCGCCCATATTTCGCCAGCCGCAGGTAATCCCACGGGTGGCGCAGCCCGTTCAGGTGGATGAGCACCTCATTCATATTGGGCACCCCCGGGAACCAGCCGATTGCCTTGCCGTCCAGCTCGGCAAACAGGATCAGCTCCGGGTCGACGATATCAACCATTGGCAGGATCATGGCCTCGATGTCGTTGCGTGTGTAAGGGGTATAGTCGGCGAAGTGAGCCAGGCCCCGGTTTTGAAGTTCCAGGATGTTATCAATTTCCCTGTCAATATCCTTCAGGTTTCCACTGCGGATCGTGATGTTCCTTCGCTGGCGGATTTTATCAGCCAGGCGCATCAAGTGCTGGATTTCGGGATTGTTCAGGTCGAGGTCGATCGCATAAGCCAGGCCATCTTCCCCGGATTTCTGGAATCCAAACCGTTCAAAAAATTCCTGGTAATAAGGCGGGTTGTGACCGCAGTAAGAGGTTGGCGGGCGGTCGCGGCCATCGATGAGGATGCCGCGTGAATCTTCCCGGTCCAAATTGAAGATCCCGTAAAGACTGACGAGGCCATGTTCTTCCGCCCAGGAAGTTACCCGGCTGAACAGAGCTTCGGCTACATCGTAATCGTCCACGCATTCGAAGAAGCCCACCATGCATTCCCCGAAACCCCTGGCACGCGTATTGTTCCTGTCCTCGGCACAGACAATGGTACCGGCAGGTTTACCATTCCGCCAGGCGATGAAAAACTCGGCATACCCGTCCTTGAAGAACAGCCCGCGCTGCGGGTCGGTCGTTTTGGCACGCTCGGATAAAAGTGGCGGGACCCACAGCGGGTCGCCCTTATAAATGCGCCAGGGAAATGTCAGAAAGGTCCGCCGCTCGCGGGCAGTGCGGACTGGTTGTACCTGGATGTTGTTCATGGGTGATTCTCCTCGTTTAAGGGTAACACCGTTACAAGGTCATCAGTACGATGGCAGTCAGGGCCACCAGGATTCCTGCTAGTTGAAGGCGGTTGAGGCGTTCATGTAAAAACAAGCCGGCCAGCAGAACGGTGGATCCCGGGTAGAGCGACCCCAGGACGGCAGACACATCGAGCCGGCCCATCTGACCTGCGAGCACATAAAAAAAGTTGCCGCTCGGGTCCAGAACGCCGCTCAACGCGATCAGAGGCCAATGTTTACGCGCCGAGCTCAATGGCTGGTGGGTGATCAGTGCATATCCAAGAATACCGGCTGTGGATGCCAGCCGTGCGGCCACAATCGGCCAGAAGATCGCTTCCCGGCTGGCCTGGTGCATAAAGACGAAATACAGGCCGAATGCCACGCCGGCGAGGAGCGGCAAGGTGATTTCATTCAAACGGATCGCCGCGTTTCCCTCCTCACCTTCACCGTGTGCGATCAACCAGACCGAACCGATTGCCAGCAGGATGCCGGCAAAGGTCCACAATTTTGGCAACCCTTCTATAAATATGCCAACCACCACTGGGAGGATGGCTGCGATGATGGCCGAGACCGGTGCAGCCACGCTCATCCGGCCATTGGATAAAGCACGGTACAGGAGCAGCAGGCCGAACCCTCCGCTCAGCCCCGACGCGCCGCCCCACAACCATGTCTGCCAGGGGGGGATGGTTTCCCGGAAAGCGACTGCCAGGACCAGGAACAGGAGCATTCCGAAGCCCTCTGCTCCAATGACGACGCCATAAACATTGGCGCGCTTGGATGCGATCCCGCCCGTGAAATCCGCCGCACCCCAGGTGATGGCGGAGGTTAGACCGTAAAGGATGGAAAGCAAGGAAGCTCCAGTATTCAAAGATTTGAGAATTTTGGAAAACAGCCCGAGGAAGGACCAACCGAAACCAGGCCGGCTGGAGTGCCCTTCCATTTAGATTTTACCATCTCCCCCTGGGCAACCGCCTTATTCCACTACACCTGGATGCCCTGATCTCTTCTTGGGCTTCCCCCGAAATAATGGACACAAAAAATGTCCTGATGGAGTAGACTAAAACCATCAGGAGAAAAGGCATGGACGAGCGGAAATATCGGAGCTATGCAAAGGAATTCAAACTGGAAGCGCTGGAACTTCTGAAGCGTGGGGACAAAAGTGCCGGTGAGATCGAACGACAACTGGGGATCACGCCAGGCTTGCTGATAAAATGGCGGGCAAGGTATCAGATAGCCCCACAGGAAGGAGCAGGGATACGGTTGATGCCAAGTGACCTGGAAGGAGCCAAGGCGGAGATCCGCCGCTTGCAGCGTGAGCTGTCGGCGGCAGAGGAGGAGCGTGAGATCCTAAAAAAAGCGTTAAACATCTTCTCACGAAAAAACGGATGAAGTACGCATTTATGGCACTGTATGTGCAGGAATTCTCGTTGAAAAGGATGTGCCGGGTGCTGAACGTATCCCGGAGTGGCTATTATGCCTGGAAGCGACGATCAGTGAGCAGGCGTGAACGGGACAACGAAGAATTGCTGGCCCAAATCCGGGCAGCCTATCAGTCGAGCCGCAGGACTTATGGCAGCCCGCGGATTTATGCTTATTTGCGGCGCAAAGGGTGCTTTTGCGGGCGTAATCGGGTGGCACGCTTGATGCAGCAGCACCAGATCGTGGCCAGGAAAGCCCATCGAAGGGTTCCCAGGACCACCCAGCAATATCCGGGTGCCAGAACCGCTCCCAACCTGCTCAACCGCGAGTTCTCAGCCACACTTCCCAACCAGAAATGGGTGAGCGATATCACCTATATTGACACGGCGGAAGGCTGGCTGTATCTGGCTGCCATCTTGGATTTGCACTCGCGACGAGTGGTGGGCTGGGCCATGGCCGAGCAGATGGATGAAAGTTTGGTGGAAGGTGCCTGGCAGATGGCACTGCTTACCCGCCAGCCACCCGCAGGCCTGTTGCATCACTCGGATCGGGGCAGCCAGTACACCAGTGAAGATTATCGGGATCAACTGGCTAACCTTCAATGCCGGGTGAGCATGAGCCGCACAGGGAATTGCTATGACAATGCCGTGATGGAAAGCTTCTTCGCCACTCTCAAAGCAGAATGTGCAGCTACCCAATTCGCAACCAAGGCTGAGGCTCGATCTGCCATCTTTGAGTACATCGAAGGTTGGTACAATCGGCAACGGTTGCATTCATCCCTGGATTATCTTAGTCCAGCGGAATTCGAGCTCTCATTAGGACATTAATCGTGTTCACTTTTTTGAGGCAAGTCCATCTATATTCAGTTAGGGAAAGCAAAAAAGGTTGGTCCCCCTGAAAAAAGAGCGGGCAGTAGATTGAATTTTTACGCGCAAGGCACCTAAATTGATAAATAATAAAAGATAATTATTTAACCAGTGCTTGACTTTTTTGTAAGAAGGTGTACACTTAATAATAACCTAACAAATATGTTAGGTTAGTTTATGGTAATCAATTAATTTGGAAAAGTCGTTCATCGATGGATGCTTATTTCATCCGGGAAAACAGGTGCGTATCAGGCCGGAAAAAGAAGTTTTCCCGGGGCGGAAAGGATCGCAAACATGGCTATGAATAACTATATGGTTCCCGTCGAAGGTCCCTCCTTGCAGGTGATCGGTAGCGATCTCGATTTTTCGAAAAACCGGGAGCGCCCCAAAATCCTGATTGTCGATGACGATGTCGATTTCATCGAGATGCTGAAAATCGTCCTGCGCAAGGCAGGCTTTGATGTGGCCGGAGCACCTAATTATCAGACTGCTGCTCAAAAATGCCGTGAAATAAATCCCAACATAATCCTTCTGGACCTTTTAATGCCGGATGTTGACGGATGGGAGACCTACCAGAGGTTGAGCCGGGTGACTAATTCCCCGGTCATATTCGTCTCGGCTGCCCCCTTCCAGGAGAATATTGTCAGAGGCTTTGAAATTGGTGCGGAGGATTTTATTGCCAAACCTTTCAACAACCCCGAACTGATCGCCCGGATTAAAAGGGTGCTGAGAAACCCCCTGTACGCTCACCGCCAGAACATCCGCACTTACCCCGACAGCGGCATCGAAATTGATTTTGATGCCCATGAGGTTACCAGGCATGGACGCCGTATCCGCCTGATCCCGCGCGAGTTCACCCTTTTGGAAATCCTGGCGGAAAATGCCCCGCGCAATGTGGCCTATGAAAAAATAACCATGCAAATGTGGGGGGAAGATTCCATCAAAAACCGCGCCCACCTTAAAACGATCGTTTTTTCATTAAAGCGAAAATTGCAGGAAGATGACACCGAAATGCCCTTAATAGTCAATAATCGCGGCATTGGGTACCAGTTAGCTTCCCATCCCGAGGTCGGCAGAGCACTTTAAGAGTATAAAGCGCAATGGATAAGATCTTAATCATTGATGATGATCTGGATTTCATCCAGATGCTGACCATAAAATTCCGGCTGGATGGATACGAAGTGTTTTCTGCCACTTCCGGATGGGAGGGCATTAGGGTGGCCTATGAAGCTCATCCGGATATCATCCTGCTCGATATCATGATGCCTGAAACGGATGGCTTTGATACCTGCCACAACCTGCGCCGGATGACCAATACACCCATCCTGATCTTAACCGCCCGTTCGGCCGAGAGCGATGTCATCCGGGGCCTGTACCAGGGAGCGGACGATTTCCTATCCAAGCCCTTCCGCCACGACGTCCTGGATGCGCGCATTAAAGCACTTTTGAGACGCGCCAGGGCCCCCCAACTGCAGCCTGCCAAAGCCAATCATTATTCCGATGATATTTTAAGTATCGACCTGGAATCGCAGTACCTGGTTTCGTTGGGGAGGAAGGAAAAACTGACTCCCACCGAACGCGAAATTTTGAGCGTCCTGCTTAACAGCAATGACCGGTCGGCCACTTACCAGGAACTGGCGATGAGATTTTGGGGGCGCTATGATCAGAGCGCCAAGGAAAGCCTGGCGGTGCATATTACCAGCCTGCGTAAAAAAATGCGCACGTTATGCGACGTACTGTACGACCATGAATATATCCAGAACCAATGGGGGGTTGGATATTTGTTCGTGCCGCGCAAATCGCTCGAACCTTGATCCACCAGTCTATTGTGAATAATATAACAACCAATAATTATTTATCACTTATTGGTTTTAGATTTGTTACCGTTTTGCTCCCCAATTACAAACCATAAAATAATTCATTAAGAATCTTAAATGTTTCTTAATTGATGCGCGGTTATACTAATTCAGACGCACTCTTCAGCGCGTATTGTTTAATCGATTTATTTGTTTTAGTTTTTGGAAAGGAGAGTAAGACCATGTACAAGAAATCAAAGAAATATATGTTTATGGGGAGGGTGTCATACATCATCAGCGCAGCCTTGATGATCGCCGCCCTGGTGACGAACGTTTTGCCTCCCCCGGCGGCCCATGCTGACAATGGTGCGATCTGGACCACTGCCGGAACATGTGGATCTCCTCAGGATGAGAACCAGTATGTCACAGGTGACCATATTCTTATCCATGGAAGTGGTTTTGATGCGGGCACTTATGCCTGGAGTATCACGCACACGGGCGGGGGGAATACTCCTGTCCAGTCGGGTAACTATACTGTAGATGCGACCGGAACATTTTGTTTTGACGCCTACACGGTCCAACCCAGTGACTCGGGCGAATATCAGGTCAAGTTCGGTGTCAAAGGGGATAACTACCAGGTAGCTCAACTCCCTGCCGCCTCCGCCTCCGTGGTGGCTGGTGCTTGCTCCTGGACTGAAGCCGGTGGTTCATCCACAGCGGTGGTAATCACCCTGGTCGGTGCATCGCTGACCATTAATAACGTCACGTATACATCATCAACTACCATCTACCTGCCGCCTGGCGCTTACCCCTATTCCTGGGCAGCCCTGACTGGTTACGCGGGGAGTGGAACCGGATCAATTACCATAGGCGACTGCACGCCTACTCCCAATTACACCCTCGGGCTGACCAAGACCGACAATCTCAATCCAACGCATTATGACCATGTCGGCCAGGTTGTCACCTACACCCTGACTGCTACCAACAATGGTAACAGGACATTGCATAACGTTTCAGTGAGCGATAATCCGTCGTTGGGCAGCTTCGCTTGCACGCCCTCCATCCCTGTCGCCGCTCTAGCTGTTGGCGCCTCAATCGTTTGCACGGGCACCCACAGCATCACTCAGGGCGACCTGGATGCAGGTTCATTTACGGATACCGGGAGCGCAACCAGCACCGAGGCTACGGCTCCCAATGCCTCAGACACTGTGACTGGAACCAAGAATCCGGTCTTAACCCTCACCAAAACTGACGGTCTCAACCCGGGGAAATTTGACCACGTCAATCAGGTTGTTACCTATACCCTGACAGCAACCAACACCGGCAATGTCACGCTGCACAATGTTTCCGTGAGCGACAACCCGGCGTTGGACGGCTTTAGCTGCAATCCTGCAATTCTTTCCAGCCTGGCTCCGGGCGACTCGATGGTCTGCACCGGCACACACTCCATTTCTCTCGTAGACCTGGATGCGGGTCGGTTCGATGATACCGCCAGTGCAACCAGCACCGAGGCCGCGGCACCCAATGCCACGGACACTGTGTTTGCCAGCACATATCCCGTTCTCTCCCTGACCAAGACCGACAGCTTGAATTCGGCTAAATATGATCACGTCGGGCAGGTGGTTACCTACACCTTGACGGCCACGAACGAAAGCAATATCACCCTGCATAATGTCATGGTAAGTGATGCACCGGCACTGGACAGCTTCAGTTGTAACCCTGCGGTTGCAGCAGCCAGCCTTGCTCCGGGCGCCTCGATCGTTTGCACCGGAACTCACTCCATCACCCAAGGCGACCTGGATGCCGGCTTGTTCAAAGATACTGCCAGCGCGGAGAGCAATGAAATTACAGCGCCGGATGCAAGTGATACCATTTATGCCACAAGTAACGCAGTGCTTTCATTGACCAAGGTTGACGACCTCAATCCATTGAAATATGACCACGTCGGACAGGTTGTCACTTATACCCTGACGGCAACCAACAGTGGAAATGTCACCCTTCATAACGTGGTCGTGAGCGACAATCCTGTGCTGGCTGGATTCGGCTGCACGCCTTCCAACGGGGCCACCCTGGCGGTTGGTGAGTCGATCGTGTGCAAAGGCTCGCACTCCATCACGCAAGCTGACCTGGATTCCGGCTCTTACGTAGATACCGCCAGCGCAAGCAGCACCGAAGTGTCAGCAACCGATGCAAAGGACACAGTTAATGGCACTCAGAATGCAGTCTTATCCCTGACCAAGACGGACGGCCTCAATGGGGCGAAATACGACCACGTCGGACAGGTGATTTCTTATACTCTGACTGCAACCAACTCAGGGAATGTCACCCTGCACAACGTATCTGTGAGCGACAACCCTGCTTTGGCCGGCTTCATCTGCAATCCTTCCATCCCCGCTGCCAGCCTTGCTCCTGGCGAGTCGATCGCCTGCACTGGAACACACAGCATCACTCAAACTGATCTTAATACCGGTACCTTCTTGGATACCGCCAGCGCGACCAGCACGGAAGACAATGCCCCTGATGCTCCCGACATTGTGCTCGGCATTCAGAATGCATCTCTTTCCCTCACCAAGGTGGCGACGGAAGCTAACTTCAATGCTGCCGGTGTAACCCTTCACTACACCCTGGTCGCGACCAATACCGGCAACGTGACCCTGACCGGCGTAAGCATAACGGATGCCAAGCTTGGCACCCTGGCTTGCACACCAACTCAGCCGGCCACCCTCGTTCCCGGTGCAGCATTATCCTGCACGGGAACCTACCTAACCACCCAGCCAGATGTCGATGCCGGAAAGGTGGATAACACAGCCAATGCGGGTGGGTCATTCGGGACAGCTCCTGTCCTTGCCGCACCTGCCAGCGCATCCGTTCCCGCTGTCGGCGCCGCGCATTTGTCGCTGACCAAGGTGGTCACGGAAACCAGCTTCAACGGTGTAGGTGTGACGCTTCATTACACCCTTGTTGCGACCAATGATGGCGACAAGACTTTGACGAGCGTCAGCATTACAGATACCAAGCTCGGGACCCTGGCGTGCACCCCAACTCAACCTGCAACCCTGGCTCCAGCTGAAAAGCTAACCTGCACGGGCACCTATCTGACAACCCAATTGGATGTGGATGCCGGCAAGGTTGACAATACGGCTAATGCCAGTGGCAGTTTCGGCGGAAATCCGGTTGCGGCCTTACCAGCCAGCGCGACCGTCCCAGGCTTGATGAATCCGCATTTATCTTTGACCAAAGTGGCAACGGAAACAAGCTTCGATGCAGCTGGTGTGACCCTGCATTACACTCTCGTTGCTACCAATGACGGCAATGTGACCCTGACGGGCGTCAGCATCTTGGATCCCAAACTGGGCACCTTGACCTGCGTACCGGCCCAGCCGGCAACCCTGGCTCCAGCCGCAGCTCTCAGCTGCACTGGGACCTATTTGACCACCGCGGCTGATATGAATGCCGGCAAAGTGGATAATACCGCCAATGCGGGTGGCATGTACGGTCAGGCACCGGTCAATGCGGATCCGGCCAGCGCCTCTGTTCCGGCGTTTATTACCCCGCCTCCTACTCCTGTCCCAGGCTGCACGGATCCTACCGCGCTGAACTACAATCCCAAAGCCACAGTCAATGATGGTAGCTGCATCTACGGTGGTGGCGGTGGTGCGACCATTCTGATCCCGGTAACGGGTGTGGATACGGGTCTTCTGGGCCGGACGCTGCCCGGCTCCCTCTTCGGTCTTTCGTTCGGCTTTGCCGGCTTGGGCCTGGTATTTTCCGGGCTTGGCCGCCGGCGCGAAGACTAATACCATAGTACAATAACGGTACCAAGGCCAGGTGCATCTGCAATGCAGGTGTACCTGGCCTTATTTGAAGGTAGATAAATGCGAAAATTAAACAACTGGATGGTATTGGCTGGACTTTTGTTGATCATGGGGGGTGCGATCACCGTTTGGTTGACCATTCGAAATAACCTCCCCAGCCCATTTGATATCGCCTCAGCCTCAGGAGGGAACGACTCTTTTCTCCCCTTGATCGCGCCTGTTAGTGGGGGTGACAATGCAGGAATCGCCACCCAGGCTGGGGCACCTACGGTCAACGCAGGTGAAAGTATCACTCCCGCGGCCACACCTCAAGCCCGGCCTGTGGGGATGACCCCGGACCGATTGGTGATCCCGGAGATCAACCTGGATGCCCCCATCGTTTCAGTCAATTACAAAACGATCACGGTCAGCGACAAGGTTTATTATCAATGGCTGGCGCCGGATGAATATGCGGTTGGCTGGCAGGACTCCTCCGCCCTGCTCGGTGTTCCCGGGAACACCGTGCTGAACGGTCATCACAATGCGTACGGCAAGGTATTCAAGGACATAGTGAAACTGGAAGTGGGGGATGTGATCAGTGTATATTCCGGTACGCAGGAATTCCGTTACCAGGTGGTGGCAAAAATGCTGCTGCCGGAACGTTTTGCGCCTCTGGCGACTCGCTTGGAGAATGCGCGCTGGATCGAACCATCTGCGGACCAGCGGATCACATTGGTTACCTGCTGGCCGGCTGCCAGTAATACGCACCGGGTCGTCATTGTGGCTTTTCCGATTGAGAGTCCTAGTATTTCTTCCGGACCTACCCAAACATCGCAATCTCCTGACATCACCATTTGCAACAATGACACGACCATGACGGTTAACCGATCTGACCTGGGCCAGTATCCGAATTACACGGAAGGCGTCTGTCCTCAGCAAACATCCGAGCTCACAGTCAAGAAGTCGGTGGCTGAATCGTCTTATATGCTGGCAGGCGATCACCTGCACTATACGTACATAGTGACGAATAATGGTAATGCGACACTGACCAGTGTGGTGGTGTCTGATGATAAAACAACGGTCGCCTGTCCAAAGAACACGCTTGATCCTGCTGAATCCATGACCTGCACGGCTGTTTATATTATCAAAAATGCGGACCTTTCCAATGTGGATATCGTCAATACAACCTACTCGGCTGCATATTCCGGGGATACCCTGGTCAAGTCCCCTGCAGTATCACTGACTATGATTCGTTTCTTGAATCTTATTTTGAGCGCCAAATGTGCCGCGGATCCTGTAAAGAACGCCGGGTGGACTGTGGAAAACAAGAATCCGTACCCCATGGGTTTTGAATACTCTGTTGACGGTGGTGTTGCAGGCGTGGGCACGGTCCCAGCCAACTCCACGATCACCTTGGAGACTCCAGCCGGATCCGGTACGGGGGTGATGAGCCTTTATGTAGTGGGCCTTTTACAGAACAATGCTACGGCAGTCAAGGGCTGCAAATGACCCCCTCCATTATTACAGACGTTTGATTTCACTGCGCTTTCCAAGATTAGGGAATGGGAATCAAAACGGGCAGGAAATCTCCTGCCCGTTTACATTTTCTACATTTATATCATTCTAAAATTTGTTCGCACAGGCATCCTGAGCGTAAATATGCTTGGGATGGGAAGTTCATAAGCTGTCGGGGTATAAGGAACTGCGATTACGAATAAACGGCCCCAGGAGTCATTTCCTTGCGAAGCGATGCAGGTTTGGAGGACAAGTTGACCGCTCACCCCGTAGGTCTGGTAGAAAACATCCTCGACGGTCAGCGTCTGGTTGTTGGACAAATCAACAAATGAGGTATATGGGTTGTTTGGTTGAAGCGCCTGAAGTTGGCGAATCTGAGAGACCTGGTACTGGGTGAAATGCCCGTCCCCATAAACCAGGGTGATCACCTCGCCCATCTGGATTTCGGGAAATTTGACTCCTGCCAGGGTGTTGTGTGCCACAAAACCCAGGGAACCATATGACGATGCGGATTGGAACTGGGTTACCTGGTTATCATTCGTAGAAACAAATGCGGGTTGTCCGCCCGGTTGTTGAACGACCGGATAGGAAAATAAGCTCTCGACATATAATCCCGTAATTTGCTGGGTTGAGCCATTTTTAACCTGGTCGATAAATTGCGTCAAATTTGATGTCGCCGCGACAGGGGAGATAGAATCTGTGCTTGTTCCTCCTGTAACTGCGATCTGGGCGGTTGCATTCATTGGAACAACTGCCATGCTGACCAGGGCCAGGAGGCTTGCGAGCTGCAAAAGGGAGTGGAATTTATTTGAAGGCATTTTTCTTTCTTGAATAATGGTTATTATTTGGTAACTTATTGATTACTATAAATTATTATACAAGTTATCCATTCTATTGAAAATGGTATTTTTACAATTGTAGAGAGCGTGTAAGGATGGTAACTTTAGGCGGTTTTCCCTAATATTTCCCCCTCCCAAACCAATATTTGCTGAAAAATGCTTCAATAAACGACGTATCGCTTGTTGGATCGCATAGTTGGGATTTTTGAACGATCGGGTGTGGATTCCAGCCTGTGGATTGTGATAAGATACGGCTTATGGATATTTCCAAAATCACCGATAATCTATATATTGGGAATACCCCCCGTGCCGATGAATATGATATATTGCGAGACTTGGGTGTGCGCCTGGTCATCAATATGCGTTTTGACAGGCGTCTTCCAAAGGACCAGCACCAGCCGCCTCTCGATTTCCTGTGGCTCAGGACGCTCGACAACCCGGTATTTCCCATCCCTGTCCGGGCTTTAACACGCGGTGTCTGTGCCGCCCTCGAGACATTTCGGGAAGGCGGGAAAGTTTATACTCATTGTGCCAGGGGGCGTCACCGGGGGGTTGCGATGGGGGCTGCCATCTTGATCGCACTGGGATACAACCCTCAGGAAGCCGTCGAATTGATCAAGATTCGACGTCCGATTGCTGACCCGGATGCCTTTTATATTCGCAAACGAATTTTTCGATTTGCGCGGGTATGGACCCATTGTTGATTAGGGATTTCTCCCCAAAAACTCGATCGAAAGGAATAATGGATGGTTGCCTCTGAACCCAATCCAGGAACAGGAACCGGGCCGAGCGCGCAGCTCAACCATTTGATCGCCGACCAGTGGGATGCATGGATGCGCTGGGATCCCATATTTGCAACTTCCTGCGGTGACCATCGTTTCAACCACCTCCTCCCTGCTGCCGGGGAGGAGCATTATGTTTCATGGCGCGCTCAACTGGCTGCCTTCCGCCAGCGTTTGCAGGGTATCGATTGCCACGCCCTGTCTCCCGCTGACAGGCTGAATTGCGGCATATTTGAGCGCATGCTGGACTTTGAGATTTCCGGGTTGGACTTTCATGGCTACCGCCTGCCGCTTTCCAAGTCAGGCGGGTTTCATATGTACTTCCCGGACCTGTACCTGTCCTCCCCCTTCGGTTCAGTAGGTGATTATGAAAATTATCTCTCCAGGCTGGAAGCGCTGCCTCGCTATTTTGATGAGAGCATAGACTTGCTGCGCCTCGGCTTGCAAACCGGATATGTCCCGCCGCGCGTCACGCTCGATGGGGTGGATGAATCATTAAAAGCGCAAATGGTGATGGAGCCGGCTGGCAATATTTTCTATAAACCATTTGAAGGGTTCCCTGCTGCGATGAGCGCTCCGGACCGGCAGCGATTAACAGCCGCCGCGCAGGCTGCCATAAAAAAATCGGTTGTACCAGCCTACCAGTCCCTGCTCCGTTTCCTTGAAACGGAATACCTCCCCGCCTCGCGCGCCGGAATCGGCGCCTCCGACCTGCCGGATGGAGTCGCTTTTTATCAGGACCGCATTCGCTATTTCACAACGCTGGAACTTTCTCCCCAGGCCATCCACGCCACCGGTCAGAGTGAAGTCAAGCGGATTCGGGCTGAAATGGATTCGGTCGTCCACAAGACGGGATTCAAAGGGACCTTCCGCCAATTCATAGAGTTCCTGCGCAGCGACCCGCGCTTCTACGTCACTTCCCCCCAGGCGCTGTTGGAGAAGTCAGCCCTGGTGCTGAAACGCATGGACGGCGAACTGCCCAGGCTGTTCAAAACCCTGCCGCGCCTGCCCTACGGCATCCGGGAAGTCCCGGCTTTCAGTGCACCGGGTCAGACTGCCGCTTATTACCAACCCGGTACGGGAGATGGCAGCGTGGCGGGCAATTATTATGTCAACACCTATGACCTGGCGAGCCGTCCTTTGTACGAAATCGAAGCCCTGTCGCTGCATGAGGCGGTGCCCGGACATCACCTGCAGATTGCCCTCCAGCAGGAACTGGGTGACCTGCCGAACTTCCGCAGATTTTCCGGGTTTACCTCCTTTGTGGAAGGATGGGCGTTATATTCTGAAAGGCTGGGGATGGAAGTGGGTTTCTACCAGGACCCATATGCGGACTTTGGTCGGCTGTCCTACGAGATGTGGCGCGCCTGCCGCCTGGTGGTGGACACAGGCATGCACGCCCTGGGCTGGTCGCGCCAGCAGGCTATCGATTTCATGGCCGAATATACATCCTCCACCCTGCTTAATATCACCAACGAGGTGGATCGTTACATTGCCTGGCCGGGCCAGGCCTTGGCCTACAAGCTGGGCGAATTAAAAATCCGCGAATTGAGAGCGCTGGCTGAAAATGAACTCGGCACCAGTTTCAACCTGCGGGAGTTTCATGACGTGGTGTTGCTGGGCGGTGCCGTCCCGCTGGATGTACTTGAGGCGCGGGTGCGGGAATGGGTGGCGGTGCAGAAACAATAAAAAAACACCGGGTTCAGTCCATTAGAACCCGGTGTTTTTATTTATTCCCTTTCTAATTTTGCCACCGTAACTCCCGCTCCCCCTTCCTTGTCTCCCCCTTCTTCGAATGAAAACACATGCGGATGATCTTTGAGCGCCGCTCTCACCTCCTGACGGAGTTTCCCGGTCCCTTTGCCATGGATGATGCGCACATAGGGAAGCCCGGACAAGTATGCTTTCTCGATGTAGCGTTCGAGCATCTCGAGTGCATCTTCGGCCCGCTGGCCGCGCAGGTCGAGTTCAATGCCGGGAGAGGCGGTCAGGATCGAGCGCTGGTGGTGCCCCGTACTCGGACCGGAGCCAGTTCGCAATTCCGTTAAAGGTTCCCCGACTGATTTTTGAACCCTGATCTTTTCAACTTCGTCCGGTTCAATCTCCTGGGGATTTTTCTTTCGCTTCAACTCATCCAGGGGGACGCGCATGCGCAGTGGTCCGGCCTGGACTTCGGCCTCCTCATCGCCCAGTGAAATGATCGTCCCTTCCTTACCAAGTTTTTTCAAAAGGACTTTATCGCCAACTTTTAGAGGACCGCGTGAGGTGGGACGTTCCACCTTCGCTGTGCGGCGCTTAACCGGGCTTTGGATTTCCTCTTCGACAATTTCAACCTTCTCTTCGATCTCCTGGAGCAAATTCAGCGGCTGGCGTGCCCGTTTTAATTCCGCCTTGAGCGATTTCAGCTGCGCCTTGAACACTTCCACTTCCAGTTCCCCTTCGGCTCGAGCCAGTTCAAGAACTTTCTGTCGTTCGTCCTCGATTTTTTCCAGCCGCTCGGCCAGGTCGTGTTCCAGCCGGCGCGCTTCAGAGCGTGCTTTCCCGGCTTTTTCGCTTTCCTTGAAGGCGATTTTGCGTTGGCGGTGGATGTCGCCTATCAGCTTGTCTGCCCGCAGGTCGTCGGGGTTGATTTCACTTTTTGCTGCATCGATGATCTCCTGCGGAAGTCCCAGCCTTTGGGCGATGGCCAGCGCGTTCGATCGTCCCGGCAGACCGATCGTCAGTTTGAAGGTCGGGCGCAGGGTCTGGACGTTGAACTCGAGCGAGGCGTTGACCACACCCGGGGTGGTGTGGGCGAAGGTCTTTAGTTCAGGATAATGCGTAGCCACAAAAGTGGTGATGCCCTGTGAAAGCAGTGCAGACAGGATCGCACGCGCCAGCGCAGCACCCTCCTGGGGGTCCGTGCCAGCTCCAAGTTCATCCAGGATTACCAGCGTCCGCTGGTCTGCTTTTTTCAGGATTTGAACGATGTTGGTGATGTGACCGGAGAAAGTAGACAGCGATTGTTCGATGGATTGCTCGTCGCCAATGTCGGCATAGATGGCCTGAAAGCAGGGCAGCTCTGATCCGGACTGGGCTGGGATATGGAGCCCGCTTTGGGCCATGGCTGCCAGCAGCCCGACCGTCTTAAGCGTGACTGTCTTTCCGCCTGTGTTTGGTCCTGTGATTACAAGGGCGAAAGTCCCCGGGACGGCGTCGATCGAGATCGGTACCACCGTGCCGGGGTCGAGCAGGGGATGCCTGGCATTCAGTAATTTAAAGGTGGGAATATCCGCGGAAGGTGCCTGGCCTGCAAATGCGTCAGAAGAATTCCCTTTTTCGGGGTGGGCCTTTCGTCGTTTTCCGCTCGAGGTCTCCAGCAGGGTCGGTTCTGAGGCGTGCAGCTTTTCCGCATACTTGGCTTTTGCAAAGTCGAGGTCCAGTTCGGCCAAAGCGCTGACGCCCGGGCCGATCTCTCCTGCCAGTTCTCCGACCTGAACGGAAAGGATTGTCAGCACCCTGCGGACTTCGTCGCGCTCGGCGATCTGGGCTTCGTGGAAGGCGTTGTTGAGTTCGACCACAGCCAGGGGCTCCACGAAGAGGGTGGCCCCGGTGGATGACTGGTCGTGGACGATGGCTTTGACCTGACCCTTGAATTCAGCTCGTAGTGGGATGACATAGCGCCCGTCGCGCTGCGTGATCACGGCGTCCTGCAGTTTGGAAGCAGTGGAGCTGTCGGTCAGGTAGCGCTGCAGACGGGACATCAGCCGGTCGTGGGCAACGCGGACCTGACGGCGGAGATCGTACAACTTGGGAGAAGCGCTGTCCGCGACTTCACCGTTATCCGTGATACAGCGCGAAATGGCTTCAATCAAGCCAGCCGCTGCCGGGAGGCGTGAGGCGATGTCGGCCAGGTGCGGGTACGTTTGGGCATGCTTGCCGAAGAAATACCGCAGGTTGCGCATCGAAACCAGCGTGGCCTGCACATCGAGCATTTCCTTCGGATCGAGCACCCCGCCGTGCGCAGCCAGGTCTGTCTGTTCGCGGATGTCGTGGGCGCCTCCGATGGTCATATCGCTGCTGACGATTAAATTGCGCGCCTCACTGGTCTCGGCCTGGCGGATGACAGCCAGGGAATAATCGGGCGTCGGCTGGAGATTATGCGCCAGTTCGGCCGAGGCTGAGAAATCGCAAAACCCCGCCAGGTGGTCGAGGATTTTGGAATATTCAAGGACGTGCAGGGTCTTGGCATCCATATGGGTGAATTTAACCACAAGATGGGGGATTAGAGAATGGAAGCCGGGAAAGTGGAAAAGAAAAAATCAGCGGCCTGGAGGTCGCCCTTGGTGGACACTTAAAAGAACTTCAAATTCAGAGAGTTAATTCTGAAACGCAAGGAATATTTTTTCGTTGAAATCTACAATTAAAGTTCTTTCGATAAGAACCCACCTTATGAGTGCGCAACAGGCGGAGGTCCATCAGCGGCGCGCCTGCCGGCCCACTTGAAAGGCCAGCCGGGCAGGAGCAGCCCGATCAGGAATGCAAGTATGGCAGCGAAAAACGTTATCCGGTAGGACAACTCGAACCCGGCAATATTTTCACGGCATGCTTCCGCAAGCAGCGGCGCCACCTGGGGTGGGATGGGGGGTGAAGGCGGGTCCGTGGATTTAAGGTTTGCAGCCACCGGGGTCGTTGTGTTTGGCTGACAGATCGCCAGCGGAGCCACCCCCACTTGCGGTGGGGAGTTTAGAAATTGTTGCTGCAGGGCGTAAATTTGCGGTGACAGGGTGCTAACAAGCACAGTCGCCAGGATGGCGACGCCGACGGCCTGCACCACCTGGCGGGTGGCGTTGACCAGGGACGAGCCATGCGCAATTGCAGGCAGCGGGACGGAGGATAATGCCGTCACGAAGGTGGTCTGGATGGTGGCGCCGAACGCCACGCCGCGCAGGGCCAGCAGGAATAATATCCAGCCGATCGATGTGTCCCCCCGGATTTGGGAAAGCTGCCAGGTGTTGATGATTAAAATACCAAACCCAAAAGCCAGCAGGGGGCGTGGCCCCAGGCGGTCGTACAGACGCCCGGCCAGGATGGTTGCGATTCCTCCTGTCACAGCCATGGGAACCAGGATCAAGCCGGTGTTAAAGGCGGTCTGGCCTCGTACGAACTGTAAATAGATGGGCAATAGGAATTCAGCGCCGAAAAGTGCGATCACGCTGACATAGCCGAGCACGCTGGCGCTCAGGAAGGTGGGTTTCCTAAATAAATGCAAATCCAGCAGGGCCTCTTTGGCAACAAACAGTTCAACAACTGCAAAGGCGACCAGTCCGGCTGCGCCGATGAGGAACCAGGTCACCACTCCCGGGGCTGACCAGCCGAAATTGGCTGCCACCGAGGCTGCATAAAGCACCGAACCAAACCCGATGATCTCTGTTAGCAGCCCGAGCCAGTCCATGGTTGGCCGGTGGTCACCGGGAAGGTCAGGCAGGAAGAAAGACCCCAGGATAATACCGATCAGCCCGATCGGTGGATTGATGAAAAAAATAAATCTCCAAAGGTTTTGGTCAACCAGGTATCCTCCCAGGATGGGCCCCAGGGCAGGCGCAACAAGGGCGGCAAGACCAAAAATCCCCAGTGCCGCGCCCTGTTCCTTTGCCGGGAAACTGCGGAATAAAATCGCGGTACCCAACGGTAAAGCGATCCCTCCTCCAAACCCCTGCAGGGCGCGCGCCGCAATCATGAAACCGAGGCTGGGGGAGATTCCGGATAAGATCGACCCGACAATAAATATCGAAAGGCCAGCCAGGTACACCCGTTTCATGTTGTAGCGGTTTCCAAGAAAGGCCGATAGCGGCGTACTGATCCCCAGCGAAAGCACGTAAATGCTGATGATCCATTGGGAGTCATTCAAGCTTGCTCCGAACTCCGCCCGAAGGGTTTGAAAGGCCACGTTCACTACCGTGGTGTCCAGGATCACCATGAAAAGGCCAAAAATGACCGAGATCAATATTCTATATTTTTGTGGCAGGAAGGACCTGCCTGCAGGAATTGGTTGTGTTTTTTCAGTCAGCATGATTTCCCATTTCTCCCTGGGAGGTTGTTCAATTCCCTTTCAAAATTAAAGACAGACATCCGCTTGAAAGGGACATCTGCCCGTTTCACTTGAGTGCCTTAATGCCCCTCACCCGACAATATTCAGATATTAATTGTCCTATTTTAGCACACTTGGCTATTGGCGGCAACAACTTCGATAGGCAATGCATTAAATTCCTCTTGTAAGGGGGATCCTTGATGAAACCAAAAACTTTGTCGTCCAGTTCCATAATGGGTTTACCAGCCAGGAAAAATTCTAATACCTCAAACTCAAATGAAAAAGAGCTGCCTCATAATGGCAGCTCTTGACAACCACTCACTGGTTTCCAAGCTCGACCTTGTCAGCTCGATTTCGCCGGCATGAATTCCATCAGGCGGTGAGCCATTTTGCTGACGGTCATGGAGTGCAGCCAGATGCGGCCTGGCCCGGTCAGGGTTGCCAGGAAGAGCCCTTCCCCACCGGCCAGGACGTTGGCGATCCCCTTGATCATTTGGATATCAAACGAAACGCTGCCTTCGAACATGGCAACGTGCCCAGGTTCGACTCTCATGGTCTCGCCTTGCTTTAAATTGTATTCCACTGCATCGCCGTCGAGTTCAGCAAAGGTCATCCCGGGCCCGGTCAGTTTCTGCAGGATAAATCCTTCGCCGCCGAAGAAACCAGCTCCCAGTTTACGGGTGAAGAATACATCCAGGGCGACGCTTTTCTCTGCGCAAAGGAAGGCGTGTTTATGCATGATGACGGATTGGCCTGCCTCCAATTCGATTGGGAGCACCTTGCCTGGAAAATCTGTGCTGAAGGCAGCCAACCCCGCTCCACCGGTGGCATTGAAATCAACGATGAATGCCGATGCTCCGGATACGGCCCGCTTTAGCATGCCCCCTAATCCTCCGCTCGCCCTGGTGCTCATATTAACTGTGGAAGTCATCCACGACATGCCACCCGCGTCCGAAAAAACAACCTGATTGGGTTGAAGTTCCACTGCCAGCGTTTGCTGGACTGTTCCAAGGATGTGGTACTTGATTCCACCTTTTGTTTGCCCGCTGATTTCAGGGATGGTAGGTAGATCCGGAATACTCATTTTAATCTCCTGGTTTGCAAGTGTGGACTGGCGGAAACAGATCGCTGTCCCTGAGGAAGGTATATTTATTTAAATTTCAAATCGGATGAAAATTCCCATACTCTCTATTCTTCCGGATGATAAGGCGCTTCGTTCATGTCGCCCACGAATTCAGGGAGGTTGGTATGTCCCAGCATCTGGCGGACCCCGGAAGCTTCGCCGGTGTGGTACCAGTAATGATAGATATTTCTTATCAACAGGGTGCCAATGCTTTCGTCCACCGGCTTCCCATCCCGCAGCAAAAATTTTTCCATGATCACCGGGTTCAGTGTGACAAGATATTTGTCCGCTTCAATGGTCACTTTTTGCCACGCTGCCCACATATCCTTCAATGGAGGTGTGCTGGCGGGTCTGCCGTAACCGACCAATTCATAGAGACCCGGTACAACCTCTTTTTGCTGGGCTAAAATCACCCAGTAACGGTGCTCCTGGTTGGCGAGATGCCCCACCATCCAACTGAGGCAGTTCATCGGCATGATCCGCCGGACGGCATCCTCCTCTGAGACACCTTCAAGAGCCCGCACGAACTCGCTGCGGGCGAAATGCAACTGGCTGACAAGCAGGTGGGGTTTCATAATTCACTCCTTGAAAAATTACAAATTCTGAAAAAACTCTGTTTTATAAAACGATCTGAATAACTTCTATTTTACTCGTTTAGGAAATGTCTGGTCTGCCGTGTTTTTCGCTTGATGATATCGCGCTCCCAACAACCTGTTCTTCCATAAACATGGTATACTCTCGTGCCGCTCGATAGGAGAGCGGACGCACCAGGGAAATTGTTTTGAGACTTCAAATGATGGCCCGGCGAATGATCCGGGCTATTTTGTTGGGACGAGGCGCCTGAAAGAGCTCCTCGGATTGGCAAGAATTTCGGCACCCGTATGCTGCGGGATGACCGTGGAGTCATCGAAACATCCCTTCGTTTTATATCATTGCGGGAAGTGCAACAGCGACACCATCCCCGAAACCTTTCGGGAGGGTTTCTGTTTAGAATTAAGAGACTGTCGCGCCATCACCCCCCGGAAAATGGCGCAGGCAGGCTAAAGCGGCTCGCAATGACCGTGAAAGAGGATTACGATGACCACCCAGTTCACTGATTTAAACCTGCGTCCCGAGTTGATGCAGGCGATTGAATTGCTCGGGTACACCGAGCCAACACCCATCCAGTCTGAGCTCATCCCGGTCATGCTGACCGGCGCGGATGTGATCGGCCAGGCCCAGACCGGAACCGGCAAGACAGCTGCCTTTGCCCTCCCCATTTTAAACAACCTTGAACCCGGCGAACGCCATGTGCAGGCGCTGGTATTATGCCCCACCCGCGAACTTGCTTTGCAGGTGGCTGGCGCCATTACGGATATTGGGAAAGTTCAGGAAGTGCGCGTGCTTGCCGTCTATGGCGGGCAACCCTACGGTCCGCAGATCAGCCGTCTCAATCGCGGTGTGGATGTGGTAGTCGGAACGCCTGGCCGCTTGATCGACCTGCTCGACCGAAACGCTCTTAACCTCAGCCAGGTGCGCACCGTGGTACTCGATGAAGCCGATGAGATGCTTTCGATGGGTTTCGTCGAAGACATTGAAACCATACTGGCTGAAACCCCGGCGGATCGCCAGACTGCCCTGTTTTCGGCTACCCTGCCAGCCCCCATCCGCCGCCTGGCAAATCGGTACATGCACTCCCCCCAATCGATTCTGATCGAGCGCGCCCAAGTCACGCTGACCGCAATCGAGCAGCGCTATTACCTGGTCAACCAGGCAGATAAAATGGCTGCGTTGACCCGTCTATTCGAAATTGAGCCGCTTACCAGCGCCCTGATATTTGTCCGCACCCGCCTTGGGACCGGGGAACTCGCCACTGAGCTTACCCGGCGTGGTTTCCCTGCCGAATCGCTCAACGGAGACCTCAGCCAGGAAGCCCGCGAGCGGACCCTCGGCCGGTTCCGCCAGAATCAGATCAAGGTCCTGGTGGCTACGGATGTGGCTGCACGCGGTTTGGATATAGATGACATTTCCCATGTCTTTAACTATGACCTGCCAGACGACCCTGAAATATACATCCACCGCATCGGGCGCACCGGGCGCGCTGGAAAAACAGGAGTCGCCATTTCTATGGTCACGCCCCGCGAAAAGCGCCTGCTGCGCCAGATTGAATCCCTGATCCGCCAGCCATTGACCAAATCCACGCTTCCGAGCGAAGAAGACATCCGCAACCATCGGGAAAATGAATTGCTCGAAAACGTTAAAGTGTGGCTGGCGCGTGCTCGCTACCACCGTGAAAGGGAAATGGTGGCGCGATTGGTTGAAGAGGGACACGACCCTCTGGAAATTGCCGCCGCAGCCCTTAAGCTGGCACGCTCGGACGAGAAACAGCGCCCGGTCGGTGAAGTAAGCGAAGTGCAGGATGCTGGTTCTCGCCGCTACGAAAAGGGGGGCAGACGCCCCTCACGCCGTGGATATGAGGATAGCGAGACGGTTTCGCACGAACCGGGTATGGTCCGCCTCAACCTGAATCTGGGCCGCGTCCACGGCATCCATCCCAACGATGTGGTTGGCACGATCGCCTTCCATGCCGACATCCCCGGTCATACCATTGGAAAAATCCACATCCAGGACAAATTCACCCTGGTGGATGTCCCGGAAAAGTTCGCTGCCCGGGTGTTGGCAAAGAACGGGAATTATCGCATCCGCCAGCAGTTGGTCAACATCAAACCTGCTTGATGCTTTTAGGGTAAAAAAAAAGAGTAGCAATTAAGAATTGCTACTCTTTTAATTTCCTGGTTTTCTGGAAGATCAAGCAGGGTGTGCTGCACATCCCCTAAAAGGATCCCAGCGGGAACCATCGAAATTATCCAGCTTCGACCAACGTCCCCGTCATACCTATAAGTTTTCGAATATGGTCAACATGGTCGCGCTCGTGCCAGAGCGCTCGGCGGAGCATTTTGCGCGGGGACCAAATCTCGCCATCGACGCCGACCACATGTTTAACGCCATCCAATTTAAACAGGACCTTGTTGAAATGACTGCGGACTTTTTCCAAGCGGGCAAGTGGTTCGTCGGGGACATTTGCTCGCGGGAATGCCAGGCCTAGCCGTTCCATGTACCACCATTCTGCCCCTCCAACATGTCCAAGTACCCCGTTGATGCTCCACCGCTCCCCCGTATAGGTCCGGTTTAGTTTTTCCTCGCTGAGTCCATGCACGGTTTTGAGCAGATCGTCCCGGCTCCACACGAGCATGTCGAGGGCGTGTTTAATTTCATCAGTGGTCAGAGGTTTCCAATCATACGGGAAGAATGATTCCACGCTGTAGCCATCCGCCTCGCTGGCAAGGTCCATGTCGTCATTGACGAAATAAACGTCCCAGGTCCCATTGACTACCAGTTCAACCTCGGCTTCTGAAAAAGTTAACCAGGTTTTCGGCTCATGGTGCAGGATCCAGCCCGCATATTTATTGAGTGCCCCTTCCAGGTTGGTAAGTGCTGCCTGGCCTTTCATGCCGTACGCGAAACAGCCGGGGTGTTCCAATGCCCAGGCAATGGAGCGTCCTTCATTATTATTTTCTATTCCAACTTGAAAAATCATGAACCGCCTCCATCACAGTATTATTTTACATCAGTCCAAAAGCGGGCAAAACCCGCCAATACATTTGCTTATCCAGTCACTACCATGCGATCATGAAACTCTTCAATTGGTTACCGGGAATATTTCTTGAGGTTACCCGTACCGGTTCATGAACTTCTCCATGCGGTGCAGGGCTTCCTCGATTTTCTCGTAAGCTGTCGCGTACGAGCAGCGGACGAAACCCTCACCGCCTTTTCCAAAGGCATTCCCTGGAACCACTGCCACATGTTCTTCCAGCAGGAGTTTTTCGGCGAAAGATTCGTCGTCCATCCCGGATGTGGTAATCTTCGGGAAGGCGTAGAATGCACCGCGCGGTTCGAAAGTGGTCAACCCGAGCTTGTTCAACCCGCTCACGATCAGTTTGCGCCGTCTGTCATACTCCTGGACCATCTCCTGCACGTACTTTTCCCCATTCGTCAACGCTTCGACGCCGGCATCCTGGGCAATGGTTGGAGCTGACATGATAGTGTATTGGTGAATGCGCACCATGCCTTTGATGATATCCGCTGGACCGCAGGCATAGCCGATGCGCCAGCCTGTCATGGCATAGGCCTTCGAAAGTCCACCCAGCAGGACGGTGCGCTTCTGGATTTCCTCTCCCAGGGCTGGGACACAGACATGGACGAAATTGTAGACAAGCCGGTCGTAGATTTCGTCCGAGACAATGATCAGGTCCTTCTCAATGGCTATTTCAGCCACCTGTTTCAGGACTTCGCTCGTAGCCACTGCTCCGGTGGGATTGCTGGGGTAACCTACGAAGATGACCTTGGTGCGCGGCGTGATCGCGGCGCGGATCCGATCCGGGTCCAGTTGGAAATTGTCCTCCAACCGGCTGGGGATTTCAACCGGGATCCCCCCCGCTAGGATCACCCCGGCCTGGTAAGAGACAAAACATGGGGTTGGAATGATGACTTCATCGCCTGGGTCAAGCAGGGCGGTCATGACCAGGTAAAGCGCTTCCGAGACTCCCACTGTGGCGATAATTTCATCAGCGGGGTTGTAGCTCACACCATAAAGACGTTTTATATTCCCGGCAACTGCCTGTCGCAATTCGAGTTTGCCGGAATTGGATGTGTAGTGAGTTTCCCCCGCGCGCAGGGAACGAACCCCGGCTTCCAGGATCGAGGTCGGGGTGGTGAAATCCGGTTCGCCGATACCGAGGGATAAAACATCCTTCATTGTGGCGGCAATATCAAAAAACTTGCGGATACCCGAAGGCTTCAATCCTGCTACATTTTTGGAGAGATAACGAGCGCTTGAAATTTCCTGCATCCTTCCTCCTTAAAGTTTAATTATCTTCCACTCGTGTTCACAGGGAGATTCTCCGGCTGCTTCATTATAAGATAGTTCGAAAATTTCCCCAGCCTCCGTTCGAACCCGGAACCACTTAACCAGCGGTGTACGCCCCTGGGATAAGACCTCCAGGTTGGTATATCTCTGCCCCAGCCGGGTGAATGCAATCGGTTTTTCGCCGTATGCGGACCCGGAATAACATTCCACGTCGTCAGTCATCGGAGCAATTCAACTTTCCTCTATTTAACAGAAATATAGCTGTCATCTCCAACGTTTAAACTTAGCCGCGCTTCTTCCCCTGGAATCCCTTGAATCCTGGCTCGCCGTCCAACGAATGAGCTTTCAAGAGCTATCGATTCAACGGTTGATCCGGCCTCAATAATCGAATCTTCGACCCGCGCTTCCTTGATTATGCAATCCTCCCCGATCGATGCATAAGGACCGATTACGGAATTGCTGACGTTGGCACTGGAGTGGATGTAAACGGGCGGCACGATTTTTACGCCGGTTTTTGTTTGGTTTTTTGTATTGGTGGCTCTACCGTGATCGAGCAAATACCGGTTTGTCTCCAGGGTGGCGGAAATTGTGCCGGTGTCCAGCCACACTTCCACCGGCTGGGTGCGCATTTTCAAGCCAGCCTCGATCATGATATTGATGGTATCCGTGAGAAAGTATTCCCCATGACGCACTGCTCCTCGCCGGAACTGCTCTTCCAATGCCGATTGCAATCTTTCAGCCTGTTTGAAATAATAGCAGCCGACAACCACCAGGTTGTTTTTCGTGCTGCGCGGCTTTTCAACGAGACGTGTCACCCAGCCTTTATCATCAATCTCAGCCACTCCGAATCGACGTGGGTCCGGCACGGGTTTTACCCATGCCACCCCGTCCGCCTTTTCATTGGCGAGGAAAGAGAAGTCTGTCTCTAAAAGGGTATCCGCAAAACAGATCAGGGCCGGGCCGGAAAGATATTCGCGTGCCAGCCAGATCGCGTCCGATTGACCTTGCATCTCCGGCTGGAGTACAAAATGGGTTTTTATTTCCGGATGATGTTCTTTCATGAAGGCTGGAATCTGATTCTCACCTGGTCCTGGACCAAGAATGATCACAAATTCAGGCTCACCTTGATTCCCACCCGTTCCTGTCGCCCTCCTCCCGGTCTGAACCCGGTTCCTCGAAAGAGCCGAGGCTGGGACAGTGCGGAACATTTCCAGGAGATGGTCGAGCACTGCCCTGCCCGCAACGCTTACCAGCGGCTTGGGTTTGGACCATGTCTGGGGACGCATGCGCGTGGCGTATCCGGCAGTGGGGATAATGATTTTCAGTGTTTGGGTCATGGCTCTATTTTAGACGAGAAAGTCCGAATCATCCAATCGGAGGAGAGCTTCCATTATCTTGCCTAGAGATTCAGCCGAGAACCGGCAAATCTGAATATCAGACATCGAAAATCGAGGTCAAGGAAGGGAAATGCTCGCCCAAAAGCCGTATTTGCGAGCTCAGGTGATGGAAAAAAGAAGAAACGGACTTGCCTTTGGGGACCATTTGCCCTGTCTGAGAGGCGATCAGGGTCAAATTCGCCACGGTTGCTGCCAGCAGCAGCTGGAAGGTAGTCTTTTTTCGGCCGAAGTAGCGCGCTTGACGGATCCCCAACTGCACCAGTCGTGCCAGGCGGTGCTCGGCGGTTTGCCGGGCTTGCCGATAGGGCAGAAACCCAGGACTTTGTTGAAAAGCTCGGGCCTGCTGCAACAACTCTTCCTGGGGGTGGAGTTGGACCGTGCGGCCCCGCTGGGTCTTAGCCTGGAAGCACTGCGGGCGCAGCGGGCAGGCTGCGCAGGTCTCCGCTGCAAAGAGGAAGGCGGTGCCAGACTGTCTCTTCCGGTTCCGATCCAAACAGGTGCCGTTGGGAATCAAGGTGCCCGTGGTATGACCCGCCGGGCAGGTACAAGTCATGGCTTTCAAATCGATGTGGAATTGGCTCTTTTTGATGTTTCCCTTCCGACCGTGATCAGTCACCTTGGCAATCAGGCTGCGTCCAGCATCGGCGAATTCCTGGCGGGTGTTGCCGTCTCCATAAGCACAGTCACCCACTGTCTCCTCCGCTTCCAGCCCGGTGTTGGCCTCACTGCCCTCTGTCAGCTCCAACGCATGCGTGGCGTCCCAGGCGTTGCCTGGCAAGACCTCCACCTCGGTGATCAACTGGCTGTCGGCGTCCACGGCGATGGCCGCCTTATGCCCGTCGAAGCGCTTGGCGCGGCTCTTACGTCCATGTCGCATCTCGGGGTCGCTCACCGAAACAATCCGGTCTCGGCTAACCCCGTCCTTCAAGTCCGCCTGCCCGTCGGCCTGATCGACATCCTGCTCGAGCAATTGCCCGAGCAGCTCTCCAGCTATGGCGATCCGCTTTGCGGCCGGATGCTTCTCGTTCAGGCTTGCCTGCTTCTCCCGCGCCAGCTGCAGCAGGCGCCGAGCGTCCACCACGATCTTTCGCAAGAAAACGCTGCGTGCCTGCTCGTCGTCCCAATCAATGGCCGCCTCCCCTTTGAGGCTCGAACCAAAGTAGCCCTGGAACTCATGCGCCTTTACCCAAGCTACCAACTTTTGCCCCTGCGCTGCAGCCAACGCCCGGCACAGTTGCTGAATACCGTCCCCCAGCAGGTTGTAAGTATCCCGCACCGCTCCTCGACCCAGGATGTAGGTGGTGTCCAGGATCACTTTCATTCGCCGCCCCTTCAAATACCCCGATTGCTTGGCCAGTTCCAGGCTGCGCACGAACACCTCGCGCATCTTCTCCTTGAGAATAAGTTGGGCTCGGAACAACTGCAGGGTGCTCTTGGCGAACGGTCGCTCGTCCACTTCGATCCCCAAGGCCACCTTCCACCGCAGATCATAGTCCGCCCGCGCCTTGGCCTCTTCGTCCGAGACCCCCTCATAGGTCTGCAGCAGCATGGCGTTGGCCAGCAGGCTGGGGGCTACGCTGGGCCGCCCGTTGTCCGGACAGTAGAAGACGGCGAAGTCTTCGTCCCGAAACAGCCGTCCGCGCTGGCTGGCCAGAAAGCCGTAGAAGCTGCCCCGGCCTACAAACTCCAGGTATTGGTTATCTGCCTCGAACAGGCTGCCTTGCTGAGAATGTTTACCAAGCATGTCTCACTCCTGATTTGGACTATCGCGGAGTGTAATACCAAACCCCGAAAAACGCGAGCTTTTCGGCCGGGCTTCTAGGGATGAAGCAGCCGCGTGGGGTGACCAATTGTGCAAATGCAACCTACCCGTGGTGTTCAAAAGTGGACCAGCTATTTCTCCAATTCCTCGACTACAGTCTCCATTAAATCCACTGCCTTCTTGACAATGGGCACATCAAAAGCAAACTTTGCGTTGGCAGCTCTGAATAGTTCCGGCAAGGTCACCATCCCGCCCAGTGAAAGCGCCTTTCGATAAGCCGCTACCGCCTCTGCCTGGTCGGAGAGTGCGTTCCCAAATATTTGCACCGCCCCCAATTGTGCCAGGCCGTACTCAATATAATAGAAAGGTACCGTGTGGATATGCAATTTGCGATGCCAGCCGGTTTCCTTGATTTCCTCCAACCCGGAGTAGTCCACTCCGGGGATGAAACGATCCCACAGTTCGCCCCATTTTTTATCGCACGTGGAGGGTTCCGATCCTGCCTTTGGGTTCTCATAAACCCACTGCTGGAAAGCATCCACAACCGCCATGAACGGCCAGAAAAGGATCATCCCTTCCAGGTGCTCAACCCGGGCGCGGGCAGCCTCGGCATCGGAATAAAAGCCGCCGCTCGAGTTTGCGAGATAAGGGGAAGCCAGCAGCTCCATCCCCATCGAGGCCACCTCTGAAAATTCCATCGGGACGGCCAGTTGCTGGATGTAAGGGATATTGGCTGTTTCATATATATGGAAGGAATGACCGAATTCGTGCAGGGTGGTCATCACGTCTTCATGCGTGCCAACCGCGTTTATAAAAACAAATGGTTTTCGGATGGAAGGATAGGAGGTGCAATAGGCACCCGGGGCTTTGTTTTTACGGTTGTCAAGGTCGGCGAGTCCTTCGGCAATAGTGCGGTCGAAATACGCGCCCAGCACCGGGTCTACATGATGGAAGATGACCGAGGTCTTTGACTTAAGTTCATCGATGGATTCGAAAGGTTTGAGAGGGGGGAGGTTTGCCGGAGGCGCAGGGCGTGAGAACCAGCCGTCCACCAGGTCCCATGGCCGCAGAGTTTCGAGACCGAGTTCCTTCTTCCGTTTCTTGTAGATGCGCGTGGCTGTTGGTACGACAACCTTTTCGATGGCGTCCTCGAAGGATTTGCAGTCATCAGGGGTGTAGTCAAAGCGCAACCGTTGCACCCAGGCATATTCTCGGAAACTTTGTTTGCCCGCATTATTGGCGATCCTGGCGCGCACGTCAATGAATTTATGCCACAGATCGTTAATGGCTTTTCGATCTGAAAGTTGACGCTCGGCTTTTACTCGCCAGGCCTTTTCGCGGCGGGCGCGGTCGGGCTGCTGGAAATTCAGGGCAAGACGGGTGAGGGTGATTTCCTTTCCATCCCAATGAACAGTTTGAGCGCCGAATATTTTGTCGTATTCGATGGCGAGTTTTTCCTGGTCGGCCAGAAGTGGAATGTTGGCCGCGCGGAACAGATCCGCTTCAGCCTGCATATTCCGCAGGGGAATCTCAAACCCTTTCGGTTTCAATTTGCTGGCAAGCAACTTTTCTTTTAATTTTTGCTCGGCTGCCATCATGTGGGGAAAGATGCCGTCGAGATAAGAATTCATGCGGGCGTCAGCTGTCTTATCTGCCGTGTTGGTTGACGTCCCTACTGCCAGGCGGGCGTACATCTCTTCGAGCCGTTCGCCCACGCTCGACCAGTCAGCCATCCACTCATCCACGTTCGAGGCGCTGAGAGATTCGGCTTCCAGTCCCTTGTAGTACGGTTCGATTGCAGCCCAGGTCCAGTCGATGATTTCCTGTGCAGTGAGGGGAGGTTTTTCAACATGAGCGTCCTTTCATTTCCTAAAAGTAATTTCCGCTGGTTTCACCAACTTGCCGCGCATTACTCTGTAAGATCGGATAGAGGTTTTTCTTGTATTGGCGGGCATAGTCACTTTATTATATGGAAGTTTCAATACCGGCTTATGATTTCAGAATGGTCAACTTTGCCAGGCTTGCCGCCAGTCGCTTGATTCCGACCGATTCAAAGACCACGTCCACGGTTTCGTCGTTATCCTGCAGGCGGGAATTGAGCACGATCCCCTCACCCCAGGTGGGATGCTGAACTCTCATCCCGGCGCGAAAACGCAGCTCGGTTTCGATCAAAGGCGCCGCTTCCGACCGCAGCCACGTTGGAGTCTGGCTCCGTGACTCTCTTCCGCCGCGTGCCTTCCCTGAGAGCAGTTCGGAAGGGATGTCGTCCAGGTAGCGCGAAGGGATGGTCTCTTCGGAGTAACCCCGGCCGCCGCGCCGCAATGCCCGCATCAGGTAGAGCCGGTCTTTTGCACGTGTCAGCCCCACGTAGAACAGGCGGCGCTCCTCCTCCATCGCCTCCGGTTCGTCGAATGACCGGCTGTGCGGCAGGATGCCGTCATCCAGCCCGACGATGAATACCGCACCGAATTCAAGACCTTTGGCGGCATGCAGGGTCAACAAGGTGGGGGCGTTCTTGCCTTCTGCCAGCGTATCCTGGTCGGAGATAAGCGCCACGGTTTCTAGGAAATCGGTCAGGGTGCGGTTTTCATATTCTGTTGTCAGGCGGCGCAGTTCCTGGACATTTTCCCAGCGTTCGACGCCTTCATCGGTTCCATCATCTATAAATGCCTGGTAGTTGATGTCTTTTACTATTCTGTCGAACAACTCCGTGACCGTGGCAGCGCGAGACTCTGCCCGCCAATCAGACAGGAGCCCTCCAAAGTCAGCCAGCGGCAGTGCGGCGCGACCTGTGAACTGTGGCCAAAATGGGGAGGCATCGCCGCGTCCCAGGTCCATCACCACGGATGAGGGGGAAGTCTTTGCCCCGCTGGCGGCAGCGTGCAGGGCCAGGATGGTCTTATCGCCGATCCCGCGCGGCGGCAGGTTGATCACCCGGTCCAGCGATATTTCGTCTGCCGGGTTGTGGACCAGGCGCAGGTAGGCGATGATGTCTTTTACTTCACGCCGCCCGTAGAACCGCTGTGCTCCCACCAGCCGGTATGGCAGCCGCGCCTGCAGGAAAGCTTCCTCCAGCAGGCGGGACTGGGCGTTGGTGCGGTACATTACGGCGCAGTCGCCTGGTTCACAATCTGAGCTCGCCACCAGGCCGGCAATGGTATCCACTACAAAAGCGGCTTCCGCGTAGTCATCGAGGGCCTCGTAGTAGAAGAGTTTCTCTCCCGCCCCGCGCTCGGTGAAAAGGCTCTTGCGCCGGCGGTGCGGGTTGCGGTCGATGACCGCCATGGCTGCGTCGAGGATGGTCTGCTTGGAGCGGTAATTTTGTTCGAGCAGGATTACTTTGGCATCGGGAAAATCCTGTTCGAAGCGCTGGACGTTGCGATAGTCGGCCCCGCGCCAGCGGTAAACCGATTGATCCGGGTCGCCCACAACAAAAATATTGTTATGCACGGCCGCCAGGTGCTTCAACAGCACATATTGGGCAAAATTGGTGTCTTGGAATTCATCTACCAAAACGTGTAGAAATCGCTGGGCGTACTTCTCGCGTATGGTGGGAAATTCGGATAGCAGGTGCGCTGTCCACAATAACAGATCGTCGAAATCGACAGCATTATTTTGTTTCAACATTTCCTGATAACGCTGGTAGATTCGTTTGACCACCTCGTCCCGGTAGGTTTGGGTTGGATAGTCTTCAGGGAAGATTAACTCGTTCTTGGCACGCGAGATCGCCGCGTGCACCGGTTGTGGACGGTATGTCTTTTCATCGAGGTTCAGGTCGCGGATTGCCCCCTTGATCACACGTTGCTGGTCGTCCTCATCATAAATGACAAACCGTTCATCGAAAGGCAGGTTCTCAGCCTCGCGTCGCAGGAGCCTGGCGCAGATGGAATGGAACGTCCCCAGCCAGATTCCTTCGGATGGCATTTCACCCAGGAGTTCGCGGACCCGGTTGCTCATTTCCCGGGCTGCCTTGTTTGTAAAGGTGACTGCCAGCATTTGGTATGGACGTACTCCCTCGTGGGCGATCAGATAGGCCACACGCTGGGTGAGGACGCGCGTTTTTCCGGAGCCTGGTCCCGCCAATACCAATATGGGACCTGCGCCAGCCGTTACAGCCTGGCGCTGCTGGGGGTTGAGTTTGTCCAGGAAATCCATGGAGAGTTTATTTTTCAGTCCCCGTCACCCGTGATTCAAGAACAGTGAAGCCGGAAAATGAATCACGGATAACGATTACTGAATAACATACCTTGATTTTAGAGTTCCGACGTGCAATTCGGGCAGCGCGTCGCCTTTATTGGAATGGAAGTGAAACAACGCGGGCATTCCTTGGTGGTTGGTTCTTCCAATACGGGTGCGGGTTTTTTCTTCAGGTTATCGATGACCTTGATCATCAAGAAAATAACGAGGGCGATAATGATGAAATCAATGATGTTATTAATGAAATTTCCGTACGTGACTTTGGCATTCCCAATGGTCAGGGTGAGACCGGAAAAATCAATCCCGCCGATGATCAGGCCAATCACCGGCATGATGATGTCGCTCACCAGGCTTGTGACAATCTTGCCGAATGCTCCTCCGATGATTACAGCGATAGCAAGATCCACCACGCTGCCGCGCATGATAAATGCTTTAAATTCTTTTATCATAGGAAACTCCTTTTCTAATGAGGATGGTAGGCACTTCATTGTACCGTCAGGCGAGGGGGGCTGTCAACGATGACGAATGTTCCGCTTCCTTTATGAGGGTCCACTCTGTTGTATAATCCTGTCAACATCCCTTATTTAATATATCTTTTCTTTAATTTGGGTAGGGAATGGGAGGGTCGCAATGTCGCTTCGCCGGTGTCTTTTCACAATTTGCGGTTTGATCTTCGGAACGGCGTTTCTGGTTGCTTGCGGTCAGAGGATCAGCCCCACACCTGCTGCCACTCCAACTTCACAAGCCACTCCCTCGGCCACTCCTGTTCCGCCGCGTCTCCTCACCATTTGCCTGGGACAGGAACCGGTCAGCTTGTACCCGGTGGAAAATCCCTCATCTGCTGCGCGCAGTGTCCTGGCTGCAATCTACGATGGACCGATTGACACGAACTCCTATGGATACCAGGCAGTGATCCTGCAGCGCCTTCCAAGTATTAAGAACGGAGACGCCCAGATCTTTTCGAAACCTTTCTACATTGGGGACGAGGTGGTTGACGCCGGCGGTACACCGGTCACACTGGCGGTGGGGGTAAAAATCCGACCGGCTGGCTGTCGTGAAGACTCGTGCGCTATCGTGTACGATGGCAATTCCCAGGTCCAGCTGGACCAGATGCAGGTTACATTTAACATGCTGCCTGGCCTCACCTGGTCGGATGGCAAGCCTCTCACCGCCGAAGATTCGGTTTATGCATATCAGGTGGCTTCCGACCCGTCCACTTTGGGCTCCAAATTCCTGGTCGATCGCACCCAGTCATACGAGGCTGTGGACGCAACCACCATTCAGTGGTGGGGGAAACCCGGTTACATCGACCCCACGTATTTCCTCAATTTCTGGTCCCCCCTCCCCGAGCATGCCTGGAGTCAGATCGCGGCCGATCAGCTTACTGAAACCGACCTTTCCACGCGCAGCCCGCTTGGCTGGGGGGCTTACTCGGTTCAGGAATGGGTCGCCGGAGATCACATCACCTTGGTAAAGAACCCGCATTATTTCCGGGCTGGTGAAGGTCTTCCCAGGTTTGACACCCTGACGTTTCGTTTCGTCGCCGATCCCGGGCTTGCCATCAGCGATGTTTTAAACGGCACTTGCGATGTCCTCGATCCCACCATTCCCCTGGATGGGCAAACCGATTTGCTGCGTTCCATGGCAGACCAGAACCAGTTGCAGGCCTTGTTTTCCAAAGTTCCTGTGATGGAGGAACTGGCGCTCGGTATTAAACCGGCTTCTTATGATAACGGCATTGATAGCAGTATTGATCGGCCGGATTATTTCAGTGATGTTCGAGTTCGGCAGGCTGTTGCCTACTGCCTCGACAGAGGACAGGTGGTTGACTCGGTCCTGTCGGGCTTAAGCAGCATCCCCAATACTTACCTGCCGGAAGAAGACCCCTTGTACAATCCGGATGCGGCCGCGTATTCATTGGATGTAGCTGCAGCCGGTCAATTGCTTGACCAGGCAGGCTGGAAGGACCTCGACAATGATCCCTCCACTCCTCGCCAGGCCTGGGGGGTGCCGGGCATTCCATCCGGGACTCCCTTCGTGGTAAATTACGCCACCACTAATGCGGTGCAGCGTCAGCAGGTAACCACCATCCTGGCAGGCTCCCTCGCCCAATGCGGGATCAAGGTCAATGTTCAATACCTCGATGCCAACTCGCTGTATGCACCCGGACCGGCTGGGATCTTATTTGGCCGCAATTTTGACATGGTCGAATTTGCCATGGGTAGCACCGGGATTGAGCCTCCCTGTGACTGGTTCACCAGTGACCAGGTGCCGGATGCCGCCAATAACTGGGTGGGGACGAACGTCAGTGGGTATGCCAACCCTGTCTTTGATGCTGCCTGCCGTTCATCCGAGCTAACTCTTCCTGATGACCCGGTTCATACCGCCGCCTATGTCCAGGCCCAGGCCATCTTTGCCACCGATTTACCGGTTATTCCACTTTACTGGCGGGTTAAGACTGCCGCGGCCCGTCCGGATCTGTGCAATTTCTCCCTTGACCCGACCGCCGCGAGCAACTTATGGAACATCGAAGCTTTTGACAGCGGTGCAGGCTGCCAACCCTGATAATAATGGACGTCACGGCAGCCCTGGTTCAAGGGCACTTGACTTTTTGAGTTTCTTGTGTTAATCTTCCCTTAACTATCTTGGCAAATTTAAATAAAAACCAGGACTCTAATCTCTTCAGCGAAGGAGGTGATTCTCGGGAATAACCTCGAGTTGCCTGATTTGCATCACCAATTCACCCTAACCTTTTCATATAAATACTAATATATTGGAGGAGAAAGACAATGTCTCGAAATCGCATTACATTGGTTGTCGGCTTGTTGGTGGCTTTCAGCATGATGCTGGCCGCCTGCTCACCAGCAACCACAACTCCTGCTACGTCTGTCGCACCGACGACTGCTCCTGCAACGGCAGTACCTGCAACAGCAGTCCCGGCCCGCAACGGTGGCTGGCTGGACGAGATTGATTATTCAATCGTCGAGGCCGCCTCGGTCATCACGCAGATTAATGCCGGCGCGATCGACCTGTTCAGCTACGGCCTGGCGTCTGACAAGTTGGCCGATATTAAAGCCGCCAACCTGTGCTACACCCAGTCGTATGGCACCTTCTACGATTTCATGTTTAACTCGGCTGTGTTCACCGATGCCAACGTGCTGAACCCCTTCTCGGATCGCAAGATCCGCGAAGCCATGAACTGGGCGATCGACCGCAACTACATCAACCAGGAAATCTATGCCGGCGGCGCACTCCCGAAGTTCACCCCCTTGATGACCCAGCTGGTGGATTACACCGGCGTCATTGACGTAGCCCGCGGCCTCGAAGCCTATTATGCCTATGATATGACCAAGGCCCAGACCCAGGTCGACGCTGAAATGGCCACCCTGGGCGCAACCAAGGGCACGGATGGCAAATGGCAGTACAAGGGCGCGCCTGTTACCCTGATCTTCCTCATTCGCAATGATGGTGACGGCACCCGCCTCCCGCAGGGTGAATATTTCGCCCAGCAGCTGGAAAAACTCGGCTTCACTGTCACCAGAACAGAGAAGAAATCCTCAGAACTCTCCCCCATCTGGATCGGCTCCGACCCCAAGGCTGGCTTGTGGAACATTTACACATCAGGCTGGGGTTCCAATGGCTTGAACCGCGATGAGAAGAGCATTTTCCAGGAAATGTATTTGCCCTCCAGCGCTGATGGTTACCCCTACACCCAGGTTAACGTGCCCGATCCTGTCTTCCAGAAGGTCGGTGATGATCTGGCAACCGGTAACTTCTCCACCCTCCAGCAGCGCCATGACCTGATCGCTCAGGCTCTCACGCTCGCCTTGCAGGATTCGCTGCAGGTTTGGACGGTTGATCTTCAAACCTATGCCCCCTTCAATTGCAAACTCCAGGTCAGTGCGGATGTGGGTGCGGGTGTTGAAACCACCAAGATGAGCCCCTACACCATGCGCATTAAAGACCAGGTGGGCGGGCAGGTCAAGGTCGGTTCCACCTCCACCATGTTCACCGATCCTTGGAACCCGCTCGATGGCAGCAACTGGGTCACCAGTGCGTACGTCCAGAATGCCGTCCAGGGTTGGGCCTTCATGCCCGATCCATACACCGGGCTTTCCTGGCCGTTGCGCGCCCTGAAGGCTGATGTCCAGGTCGTGAAAGGTCTGCCGGTTTCCTCGCAGCTCCCCTGGGTCTCATTAAGCACCGCTGACTCGATCACCGTACCGCCGGATGCCTGGGCCGACTGGGATGCCAAGGCTCAAACCTTCATTCCTGTTTCCACCAAGTTCCCCACCGGCACCACTTCCAAGATCAAGGTCGTCCTGTACTTCCCGCCCGACCTGTTCGACACCGTGAAGTGGCATGATGGCTCCAACCTCTCGATTGCCGACTTTGTCATGCAGATGATCATGACCTTCGATTACGGCAATCCGGATAGCGCCATCTATAACTCGGATCTTGCCGCCAACCTGACAGCCTTCATGTCCACCTTCAAGGGTGTCAAGATCGTTTCCACAAGCCCGCTGGTGATCGAGACCTACTCGGATAACTTCTATGCCGATGCAGAGCTCGACGCTTCAATTATTGGTTCCTGGTGGCCGAGCTACCTGTACGGCGAAGCGCCTTGGGAATCCATTGCTGTTGCTAATACTGCCGTTGCCAACAAGGAACTCGCCTGGGGCACTGGCCAAGCCGACCGCAACAAGGTCGAGTGGCTGAGCTTCATTGGCGGCCCGAGCCTGGCCATCCTGGCCAAGGATCTTGATGCAGCGATTGCAGCCAAGACCATCCCCTATGCGCCCACCATGAGCGCTTATCTCACGGCTGATGAAGCTGTCGCCCGCTATACCGCCCTCAAAGCCTGGTACACCGCCCGCGGCCACTTCTGGGATGGCACTGGTCCTTATTACCTGGTCTCCGTCGATCTGAACGCCGGGTCTGCCGTGGTGAAGAACAACCCGGCCTTTATTGATACTGCTGACCGCTGGTCCAAGTTCGGCCAGGCTCCGCTTGCGCTGGCCGCACTGGATGGGCCCGCCCAGGTCAATATCGGCAAGGATGCCGCCTTCAATGTCACAGTGACCCTGAAGTCTGACGGCACTCCTTACCCCACCGCCAATATCAGCCAGGTCAAGTTCCTGGTCTATGATTCCACGGGCAAGACCGTCTATGTTGGTGCAGGTGTGGCTGTTGCAGGATCTGATGGCAAGTTCACCGCCACCATTCCCGCCAGCGTAACCTCCACGCTTGTTGCTGGTTCCGGCAGGATCGAGGCAGCTGCGGTGCTTATCCCCGTCGCTATCCCGGCCTTCACAACTCTTGACTACACGGTTGTGCCGTAACAGCATAAATTTTGTTGGTTGATTGGGGGGGGCAAGGGCTTGCCCTTGCCCCCCCTCTTAATTTATCAACTTGTAAGGATAATATGGCTCAAGAAACTCTAACCTCGCCAGCACCCGAAGTCCCCCTTGTCAAGAAAAAGTTTGGAAGCAGTACCTTCATGCGCCTGGTCCGATACACGGCCCTCAGGCTGGTCACCCTGTCGATAACGGTCACAGTCGGTGTATACCTGACCATATTGATCGCCAACATGGGCGGCTATGTCGACACGATCATGCGCAACGAAGTTACCGATAATATCACCCATTCCATTGCATCGAACCCGGCCTTCCAGAATTTGCAGCCCAGTGTGCGCGAACAACTTATTAAAGACAAGATTGCTTCGGAAGTGGCGCGCCTGGGCCTGAACCAGCCCTTTGCGGTTCGCTCATTTAGATATCTTGCCAACGCGCTCACGTTGAACCTGGGACGTGCCATCAACATGACCAGTAATGCAGGGTCCAAGGAGGTGCGCCTGATCCTGCTCGAGCGCCTGCCTGCCACCCTGCTCCTTTCAGGAACGTCCGAGCTGATATTATTCTTTGCCAGCGTTTTTATTGCCCTCACGTTATCCAGAAAGTACGGCAGTTGGATGGATAAGCTGACCATCGCCCTTTCTCCGACTTCCTCGGCTCCACCCTGGTTTTATGGTATTTTCTTTATTTTGATTTTTGCAGCTATTCTTAGGATTCTCCCATTTGACGGCCTCGTGGATTCACCCCCTCCGGTCAATAAGGTTCTCTATGGATTGAGTGTATTAAAACATCTCATCCTGCCCCTCATATCTGTAATCATCAGTTCCATCTTCCTCAGCATTTATAACTGGCGCACATTTTTCCTGATCTATTCCAGCGAGGATTACGTGGAAATGGCCAAGGCCAAAGGCCTGCCGCCGCGGGATGTGGAGCGCCGCTACATTCTCCGCCCCACGCTGCCTACCATCATCACCAACTTTGCTCTCCTGGTTATTACTCTGTGGACCGGGTTTACCATCACCGAGACGGTTTTCCTTTGGCCCGGGCTGGGGATCACCCTTTATAGAGCCATCGGACTCTACGACACGCCTGTGATTGTTGGCTCAACGATCATTTACGCTTATTTGCTGGCATTTACCGTTTTCCTGCTTGATTTTGTCTATGCCCTGGTTGACCCCCGGGTTAAAGTTGGTTCAGGAGGCTCACAATGAAAAGGCTTAAGGACACTTTTCGCACCCTCCTCCATTATCCATCGGCGATTATGGGTTTAATCATCATTATCTTCCTGTTGGCAGTCGCGGCCTACGCCCTGATCACCATCCCGTACAGTGAAGCGGTCCGCTTGTGGCGCGGGGGCGAGGACGTCTGGTATAAGAACCCGAAGTATGCCGCCCCCTCCTGGTTCAACTTTTTTACCGCCAAGAAACAGCCGCTGTCATTTGCCGTTCAAACTTCTGATGGCTCGATGTCCAAGACAGTCACCTCCAACGACCCGAACATCTCCACCGTGGATATGAGTTACTCGTTTGATTACACATACGACGCCTTCCCGGAGGAGATGATCCTGTATTTCACCTCGACCTTCACCCAGAAGCTTCCGTTTGTTTCAGTCTCCTGGATCACCCCGGATGGCAGGAAGATCAGGGTTGCCGACATGGCCATCCAGAATAATACAACTTTCCGGGTTTCCCAGGATCCAAAACTGCAGACCAGGTTGAATACCGATAAGATCATGCAAGCGCTCTTTGCGGATCCCAAGTCGCCTGCGGCAAACCCAACACCCTTGAAAGGCACCTATCAACTGGTGGTCAGCGGGACGACCTTTGAGGCGGGTTCGGATATCTCCACCCAATTCGTGTTCCAGGGCACCCTTTTTGGGCTGGCCGGCACCGATAAATATCGGCGCGACCTCATGCTCCCATTGTTGTACGGCACCCCGATCGCCCTGGCCTTCGGGCTGCTCGCTGCCCTGGGAACCTCGTTGCTGACCATGGTCATCGCTGCCATCGGTACCTGGTATGGAGGCTGGGTGGATGAATTGATCCAGCGCATCACCGAAGTCAACCTGGTCCTGCCATTTTTGGCCATTTTGATCATGGTGGGCACGTTCTATTCGCGCAGCATCTGGTTGATGCTGGGCGTTGCGATCCTGTTGAGTATCTTCTCCGGTTCGATCAAGACTTACCGTTCCATTTTCCTGCAGTCCAAAGAGTCAAGTTACATCGAGGCTGCCCGTGCCTACGGCGCCTCGAGTTCCCGAATTATTTTTTCGTACTTGATCCCTCGCATGATCCCCTTGTTGATCCCGGCGCTGGTCTCTTCCATCCCATCCTTCGTTTTTCTTGAGGCCTCCCTGGCGGTCCTTGGACTGGGCGACCCGGTCCTGCCGACCTGGGGGAAGGTCATCGATGACGCCTTCGTGGATGGGGCCCTCTATCAAGGGCGCTACTACTGGATCCTGGAACCTGCCATTATGTTGATGATCACCGGCCTGGGATTTGCGTTGCTCGGATTCGCGCTGGATCGTATCTTCAATCCACGATTGAGGGATGCTTAACGAAATGGCAGAAAATAAAAAGCTTTTGCGCGTCGAAGACTTGGTCCTGTATTTTAATTCCAGCCAGGGGCCGGTTCAGGCTGTCGACGGAGTCAATTTCACGTTGGACTACAACCGCGCGGTTGTAATCCTGGGTGAGTCGGGCTGTGGGAAGAGTTCACTTGCCAAAGCCATCCTGCGCCTGTTGCCTCGCAATGCCGGAACCTATTCAGGGCACATCTTCCTCGATGGGCGCGATATTATGCCCCTGAATGAGGAGGAATTCAGGCAGAATATCCGCTGGGCGTCCATCTCCATGGTCCCGCAGGCCGCCATGAACGCCTTGAACCCGGTCATCCGGGTCGGGGACCAGGTGGCGGAACCCGCCATCATTCACCTGAATGTGGATAAAACCGAAGCCATTGGGTTGGTGAAAAAAATGTTCCGCCATGTCGGCGTCCCGGAAGATTTCATCAGCCGTTATCCCTTCGAGTTGAGCGGCGGGATGCGCCAGCGCGTGGCGATTGCCATGGCCCTGGTTACCTCTCCAATATTGATTATCCTGGATGAACCCACCTCGGCATTGGATGTCCTGACCCAGGCAAATATATTTAATGTATTGAAACGCCTGAAGAAAGAGCTGGGCATCAGTTTTATTCTCATCACCCACGATATTGCCACCTCCAGTGAGCTGGCGGACGATGTGGCTGTCATGTACGCCGGTCAGATTGTTGAGTACAGTGACGCGTATCGCTTCTTTGCGAAGCCGCTTCATCCGTATTCGCAGAAGCTCATGAAAAGCGTACCAAGATTGCACGGTGATATGGAGCCCGATTTCATTACCGGCCAGCCGCCCAGCCTGATCAATCTGCCGACAGGCTGCAGGTTCGCTGCCCGTTGTCCTTTCTGCTTCGAAAAATGCACCGAGGATCCTCCCTTGGTTGAAGTTGAAGGCAGAAAAGCGAAATGCTGGTTATATTGATGCGTCAGGAGCAAGGTCATGGTAGCTGTTTCCCAAGTTGAGGTTGCACCAAAAAAAGAAGACTCCAGGAAGATTATCCTGTCGATCGAAGATCTTCACGTCTGGTTTGAACTCAAACGATTTGGATTTGGTCATGCTGGTTATGTGAAGGCTGTGGACGGCGTTACTTTTAAGATTCACGAAAAAGAAACCATCGCCGTCGTCGGCGAGAGTGGTTGTGGAAAATCAAGCCTGATGAAGACCATCCTGGCTCTCTATAAACCGACCAAGGGGAAAATCATATTTGACGACAAGGATATTTCGGAGTTTGATAATAAGGGCATGCACTGGTATCACTCGAACGTGGGGTTTGTCCAGCAGGATCCCTATGGTGCCCTGGCTCCCTTCCTGTCGGTAAAAAGGATCCTGGAAGAGCCCTTGATCGTCGGAGGGGTCAAAAACAAGGCGGAACGGCTTCAGCGCATTAATAAAGCCATGGAGGAGGTGAGGCTCACGCCGGTCACTGATTTCCTGGAAAAATTTCCCCACATGCTGAGCGGAGGGCAGCAGCAGCGCGTGGTCATCGCCCGCGCCATGATCATGGGGCCGAAATTCCTTGTCGCGGATGAGCCCGTCTCCATGCTGGATGCCTCGGTGCGTGTGGAAATATTAAAGCTCCTCAGCAATTTACAGAAATTGCACAATCTCTCGGTAATCTACATCACCCACGACTTGTCCACGGTAAGCTACTTCTCGGAACGAATTTTTGTGATGTATGCTGGTAACCTTGTCGAAAAAGCCAAAGTGCGGCATGTGCTGGACAACCCGCTTCATCCCTACACACAGGCTTTGCTAACCGGTACATCGGAACCGGACGCCAAGAATGCCGAAACTTTCAAAGAGCTGCCGCCCGGAGAGCCGCCCAGCCTGGTTAACCCGCCGACCGGCTGCCGTTTTCACCCGCGCTGTTCCAAAATTATCAAGGGCCTTTGTGAAGTGAAATTCCCACCCGAATTTGAACCGGAGCCGGGGCATCTGGTGGCTTGCTGGCTTTACCAATAGGACGCCTCATTGAGCGCATTGCAAACGATTCTGCTTGGCTTGTTTCTGGCGATTTTGGGGGTTGTTTTACCGTTCTTTATGGTGCTCCATGTCATTCAGTCGACCTTCTTTTTAAACTTTTTCAGTTACGGCGCTTCGACAGTTGGGTTGATCTTGGGTTTTATTGGTGTCTCGAGGCTGGTCAAGGTTAATAAGAAGAAATGATCCTTGAACACCATGTCACCTCAAGGACTGCCCGATCCCCCGATCGGGCAGTCCTTTTATTAAAAATTGGATTTCTTGAATCTTTGCTATAATGTATTGAATTCATATTGCCGAGAAACACCCCGCGGCTTGCTGGTTGGTGAAAGAGTCTTATAGGGAGGCAGATGTCCTTGCATCGTATTTTAATTGTGGAAGATCAACATGAGGTCAGTCGCTTGCTGCGTTCGGCTTTGGAGACGCTTGAAGCTGAGCTGGATGTCGTGGAGATTCCATCGGGTGAAGAAGCAGTCCTCCATAGCACGAACAACCGCATCGATCTGCTGGTTGCAGATTATCGCCTGCCAGGGATGACGGGCATCGAATTAATGCACAAGGTCAAGATCAACCACCCCCAGGCCAAGATCATCCTGGTTACCGGGCAGACCGATCCCAGGATTCGCAAGGAAGTCGCCGAGGCCGGGGCGGATGCCTTTTTTATCAAGCCGGTTCCGATGGCTGATTTTTTGGACGCGGTGGAACGACACCTGGGGCTGGTCGAGACCCTGTTGCCTCCCGAACCCATTGCCAGGGATGAGAAAGAAATCCAGCGCTCCATTCCCGACTTGCTCTCAGGCTTGCGCCAGGACCTGTCGGCGATGGCGGTCCTGCTGCTGAATGATCGTGGCCGCATCCTGGCGCGCGCCGGTGATCTCCCGGATAGGGATAATGAAGGCGCCCTGATCTCCTCCCTTGTTTCGATCTATAGCGCCGGTCAAATGGCGTCTCACCTCCTCGGTCAAAAAACGGATTCGAGCTGGTCCCTTTTTGAAGGCGGCAGGGTTGACCTGGTTTTTGCACCCGTCGGGTTGACTCATGCGATGCTTGTCATTGGGGAGGGTGTTGCCGGGATGGAGCATGCGCAGCACTCCATGAATGCCTTTTCAGACGCGCGCCAGAATATTGAACGCGGACTCCGCGATATAAATCCGGGGATTTCCGCCGTGGAGGAGCCTCCAACAACCAGGCTGCCCGTGGTCGAGGAGACTACGAAAGAAATGGATCCGTTGTTCACCGATGAGCATCAGAAACTCAAACCCGGCGAAGTGGACGATTACTGGGATGAAGCCGCCAGTACACAAAAAGCGCCTTCCAACCCCGATATGCTTTCTTATGAGGAAGCGAAACACCTGGGTTTGACCCCTCAGGACAAATCCTAGCCACGCCGCGGGGGCTGTGATACAATTTGCGCCGCCTCCCGTGCTCGAACCGGCGTTTTCCATTGGGGCGTTGTGCAATGGCAGCACGTCAGCCTTTGGAGCTGATTATCTTGGTTCGAATCCAGGCGCCCCAGCCTGAATTTCCCGCCTGCAAGCGGGGCTTTTTTCTCCCCATGGGGCCTCGCGCCGTCCTGCTGGCTGCGCAGGCTCTTTTAGTTAATGAGCATCTGGTTAAAACCGGACCTAAATCAGTTTTTCCAACCGGTTCGCTTCGGGAAAATTTATCGATCTTACCAACAAGCCTGGGAGATTTTAATATGAAAATTACCGCCGTTATCCTGGCTGCCGGGCAGGGCACACGCATGAAATCTGATCTGCCCAAGGTGCTCCATCCGATCTGTGGGCTACCCATGATCGACCATTCGCTTGCGGCAGCAAAAGCTGCCAGCAGTGAGACTCCTGTGGTCGTCATCGGGTTCGGTGCCGAAGCGGTGCGCGAATCCCTCGGTAAAAAAGCCCGCTGCGTGGTTCAAGACCCTCAACTCGGGACCGGTCACGCCGTCCGTCAGGCCGAATCAACCCTGCACGGCAAAACTGATCTGGTGCTGGTGACTTATGCCGATATGCCCCTCCTGCGCCCTGCCACCCTCAAACGGCTGGTCGAAACCCAGCAGGCCAACCAGGGTTCGCTCACCATATTAACCGTCAACGCCGCCGATCCCCGCGGCTTTGGACGCGTCATCCGCAATGCACAAGGCAACGTGCAGGCGGTTGTTGAAGAAGCTGCTGCCTCGCAGAAGCAATTGGGTATCCATGAATTGAACGTCGGTGCCTATTGCTTTTCCGCAAAATGGCTGTGGCAGGCTTTGAATGATATTAAAGTTTCAAAAAAGGGCGAATATTATCTGACGGATACGGTGGCTTTGGCGGTTCAAGCCGGTCAGGCGGTGCAGGCGCTGGTGACCGATGACCTCCAGGAAACCATCGGTATCAATACCAGGGTCCATCTTGCCGAAGCCGAGGCTGCCTTACGTAACCGCATTAACCGGGGGCACATGCTGGCAGGGGTCACCATTGTGGACCCGGCTTCGACGTATATCGAAGCGGGCGTGAAGATCGGGCGGGACACGGTCGTCTGGCCAAATACTTATTTGCGCGGTAAAACGGTGATTGGGGAAGGTTGTGTGATCGGGCCGAATACCATCGCCCGGGATACGACCGTGGGTGATTTTTGCGAGATCCTGGCTGCCGTTATGGATGACGCAGTGGTCGAAGATAATGTTGGCGTTGGTCCTTTTGCCCGGTTGCGGAAAGGGGCTCGCCTCTGCAAGGGTGTCCACATGGGCAACTTTGGGGAGGTCAAGGATTCAACCCTCGGCCCCGGCACAAAAATGGGTCACTTCTCGTACATCGGCAATGCTTCGATAGCCGAAGATGTAAATATCGGCGCAGGGACGGTTACCTGCAATTATGATGGGGTTCGAAAAAATCCGACCGAGATAGGGGCGGGGGTTTTCATCGGCTCCGATACCATGCTGGTTGCGCCCGTGAAAGTGGGGGCGCGTGCCCACACCGGAGCCGGTGCGGTGGTCACCCGGGATGTGGAACCGGACACTCTAGTGGTTGGGGTGCCGGCGAGGCCTACAAAAAAATTAAACGAGGGAAAAAAATGAATAAACTGGACGACGATGAACGCCGCCAATTGATCGGCCTGGCGCAGGAAGCGCGCCGGCGCGCCTACGCGCCATACTCGAATTACCCGGTCGGCGCGGTTCTCCGCACCCGCTCCGGGCGGATTTTTACCGGCTGTAATGTGGAGAATGCCGCCTATCCAACCAGCATTTGCGCCGAACGCATCGCTATTTTTAAGGCTGTCTCTGAAGGCGAAAAAGAATTCGATGTCATTGCCGTGGTTTCATCCGGTGGCGGGACCCCTTGCGGCAGTTGCCGTCAGGTGATGGCGGAATTCGGTCTCGACACGCAAGTCCTGGTTGCCGATGCAGAAGGCCGGCTGGTATTGGAAACCACCGTTGCCGGGCTGCTGCCGGAGGCATTTGATTCGAAACATTTAAAGAAATAAATATTCGCCCTGTCATTTGTGGATCGGATAATGTCTGAGCAGCATTCATTCCGTGTTGAAGGTGTCGTCCTTCGTCATGCAGATTGGGGCGAGGCTGACCGCCTGCTTACGCTTTACACCCGCGAACGCGGCAAGCTGCGCGCTATTGCGAAAGGTGCCCGCAAGATCCGCTCCCGCAAGGCGGGGCACCTGGAGCCGTTCACGCGCGTCACCCTGCAGCTTGCCCGCAGCCACGATCTGCCGATCGTCACGCAGGCAGATACCCTGGATGCCTATTTACCCATTCACGAGAACCTGGCCAAGACCGGCCAGGCAGCTTATATTGTCGAACTGCTCGACCGGTTCACTTACGAAGATGATACCGAAAATTACGGTATATTCCGCCTGCTGACCGAGGTTCTAACCCGCCTTGAACAGGAACCAGACCCATGGCTGGCGATTCGATATTATGAAGTTCGTTTGCTTGATTTGCTCGGTTACCGCCCGCACTGGTTTGAATGCGCCAACTGTGGCAGGGAGATTAAAGCTGAAGACCAGTATTTTTCTGCAGCCCAGGGTGGCGTGCTTTGTCCTGCCTGTGGCAGGGGACTGCCAGGCGGTTGGCCCATTTCGGTGGAAGCGCTTAAGGTTCTGCGCCATTTCCAGCGCAGCACCTATGCCGAAGCTCAACGGGCTCGGCCGTCTCCCGCAGTGCAGGCTGAAGTTGAATCACTCTTGCAGCGCTATGTCACCTATTTATTGGAACGTGCCCTGAATTCCCCCCGGTTTATATCTCAAATAAAACAGTAATGCAGTACCACGGCTAGCCCTGTTTCCCGGGTTGTCTCTTCTCCCGCCGCGCCCAGCCGATCATGAAATGCTGCATGATCCATTCGACGATTGGTCCCAGATGACGCCAGACCATGCGCTGGATGTTGCGTCCGCGCAGCCGGTAGTAAAACTTCGCCCACCAGGTGCGCCTTCGTAGCGATTTGCCCATCTCTGACTGGAGGATTTGGCGCCGATATTCGCCAAAGGAAAAATCCTGCCGGTCGAATGCGTCCTTCAGGGTCCGTGCCGCGATTCTCCCATACCCCAGGGCAATGCTTATCCCCTCACCGAATAATGCATCCACCCCCGCCGCGTCGCCCACCAGCAGCACCCGCCGGGCGGAGAAAATGCTGCCCGCTTCAAACCAGCGCAGGGGGTGACCTTCGAGCTTGTAAGCCGCCAGGTCATAGCCATGCCGCTCGAATTCATCCTCCAGAGCCGCCCGCAGGGAGATTTCCGTTTTCATCGGGTACACATTACTATCATACATGCCGCGCACCCGCACCGGCTTCCCGTGCTCGAGGGCGGGGAAATCCCATGAATATCCCAGGATTCCCTGAGGAAGATAAACAAAATCAAAATAGGAATCTGCCTGGATATGGAATGACCGTTCCGGTCGCGGTTCGGTGACTATCTCAAGGAGTCGGGCCACGTGCGTAAACTCATGCGGGATGATCGCCCGCCGGACGAGGCTGCTGGACCCGTCCGCTCCGACCACGACCCGGGCACGGTACTCACTCTTGTCCGTTGTAACTACCACCTCCGCCTCGTCTGCGGCGATTTTCTTTACTGCGCTATTTTCCTGGATGAAGAAGCCGCATTCCCGCGCTTTGCCTGCCAGCCATGCATCGAATTCGTAGCGGCGGATCGTGCGAAAGGCAATCCTGCCATTCTTCTCCCCGCGCATTTTCATTCCCCTCCCATCGAAGTCAAAGCGTGCCCAGTCAACGTCCACGTGTGGGATTTCGGTGATATCCAGGTCCAGCTCGCGTAAAACGACCTCGGCATCCGGCAGGATCCCGCCCCCGCATAATTTAGGACGCGGGTGCTGCGCCTTTTCGAGGATCAGCGTCCGGTGGATGAGCTCGGGAGCCAATTTTGCCAGGTGCAGAGCGGTGGATATTCCAGCTGGCCCGGCACCCACGATGACGATGTCATAAATTTGCTTGTCGGTTTTGTGGTCGTTTGACATGGTGATCTAATTCTATTTTAGAAGCAGTCCGTAAGCAAGTATTTGCGACCAATGGGTCCCTTAACCTTCCTTGTGTCCTGCGAAAATTGCGAAATAAATCCTCGCAAGATGCTAAAATTATTAACGGTATAATCCTCTCGAGTGGAATAAGCAGGTAAAAATTCATTAATTAGAAATCCAAAATGTCGCCATCTTCCCTTCAAAACATCATCCTCCAGCTCCAGGAATTCTGGGCTGCGCATGGCTGTCTGATCGGCCAGCCTTATTACAGCCAGGTCGGCGCCGGCACCATGAATCCGGCAACTTTCCTGCGCGTGCTTGGACCTGAACCGTGGAATGTAGCCTATGTCGAACCTTCGGTTCGCCCCGATGATGGTCGCTATGGGAAAAACCCCAACCGGTTCCAGCAGCACACCCAGTTCCAGGTCATTTTGAAACCCGATCCCGGGGACCCGGTGGAACTTTACATTCAATCTCTGGAGGCCATCGGGATCGACCCGCGCACCCATGATATCCGTCTGGTGGAGGATAACTGGGAGCAGCCCGCCATCTCGGCCTGGGGCTTGGGCTGGGAGATCTGGCTGGATGGTCAGGAGATCACCCAGTTCACCTACTTCCAGCAGGTCGGCGGGCAGAGCCTTGAGCCGGTGTCGGTGGAGATCACCTACGGGCTCGAGCGCATCCTGATAGCACTCAACAACGCCGCTGCCATCTGGGACGAGCCATGGGGAGCCGGCGTTACTTACGGCGAAGTCCGCCGCCACGACGAATTCGAGCAGAGCAAATACTATTTTGAGGCTGCCGACGTGACCCGCCTGCGCCAGATGTACGAACTCTATAAGGCTGAGGCAGATGCCTGCCTGGCCCAGGGGTTGGTCGTACCCGCCCATGATTATGTTTTGAAATGTTCTCATGCCTTTAATATTTTGGATGCCCGAGGGGCCGTTGGGGTTTCCGAGCGCCAAGCCTTCTTCGGCCAGATGCGCGAACGGGCCAGGCGGGTGGCTGAGACCTGGTTGGAGCAGCGCAAGGAACTGGAATATCCGCTCCTCAAGGAGAGCCAGGAACCGCAGGTTAAAAGCAGGGAGGGCGGTTCCAAGACCCCTTCGACTTTCCCCATCAAATCAGCAGATTTTATCCTCGAAATTGGCGTTGAAGAACTCCCTGCCTCCGACCTGGATTCCGCCATTGAGCAGCTTAAAAATTCCGTTCCGCGCTTATTCGACAGCCTGCACCTGGAACACGCTGCCATTAGCGTTCTCGGTACCCCGCGCCGCCTGGCGGTCATGGTGGCCGCGCTTGCCCCGCGCCAGCCCGACCGCACCGACCTGGTCAAGGGTCCTTCCGCTGACCGCGCCTTCGGTCCCGACGGAATCCCCACCCCGGCCGCCGTTGGTTTTGCCAGGAGCAAAGGTCTCCTGCCGGCGGATCTTGAAATCCGGGAGCTGGACGGAGGCAGGTATGTGGTCGCGATTGTTAAGCAGGCCGGCCGTCCGACTGCCGAAGTACTGACAGAATCGCTGCCGGGATTGGTGGCCGGGATAAAGTTTGACAAGTCCATGCATTGGCTGCCGGCCTCCCGCCTGGCGGGAAATGGCGGAGTCGTCTTCTCGCGTCCTATCCGCTGGTTGCTGGCGCTGCTGGGAGAGACAGTGATCCCCTTCGAATTCGCCGGTCTGACTGCCGGTCGAACCACGCATGGTCTGCGGCCCTACAACTCGCCGGAAATTAAAATCCCGGCTGCGGGGGAATATTCGAAAATTATGCGGGAGAACGGTATCCTCTTAGATGTAGAAGAGCGCAAGGCTCTCATCGACGCTGCAGCCAGGCAATTGGCCGCCTCTGTCAATGGGCAGGCCGTCATCCCATCCGAATTGCTCAGCGAAGTTGCCAACCTGGTTGAGAAACCCATGCCGTTCCTTGGCAGCTTCGAGCAAACGTTTCTGTCCCTGCCGCAGGAAGTGCTCATTTCAGTCATGAAGAGACACCAGCGCTACTTCCCTGTTGAAAATCTGAATCCGGACACGCCTGCTGCCGCAGGGAATTCACAGCCATCCACCCTGCTGCCTTATTTCGTTGCAGTCCGCAATGGCGACTCGCAAGGGCTGGATTTGGTTAGGCAGGGAAATGAGCACGTTGTCCGCGCCCGCTTTGCGGATGCGAATTTCTTCGTCGGCGAAGACCTGAAACATAAGCTGGAGGACTTCCGCCCGCGCCTTGACACCCTTATGTTCCAGAAGCAACTCGGTTCGATGCTCGCTAAAAATGAACGTATCGAAAAACTGACGGAAGCGCTGCTGCCGATGCTCAAGCTGGCAGCAGATGAAGCTGTCTTTGCCCGGCGATCCGCTTATCTGCTGAAGGTTGACCTGGTCACCAGGATGGTGGTCGAAATGACTTCGCTCCAGGGTGTCATGGGGGGTGAGTACGCCCGGCGGGATGGCGAAGCTCCCGCGGTGGCAGACGCGATCCGCAGTCAGTATCAGCCTGTCCCGGGCACGAAACCCGGGGTGGCCGTTGCCTTGGCTGACAGGCTGGATTCGCTCTCCGGCTTGTTTGCGGCCGGGCTGGTGCCCACCGGTACAAAAGACCCGTTTGGTCTGCGCCGCAGCGCCATCGGAGTGGTCCAGCCACTCATCGAGCATGAGCTCGACTTCGACTTGCGGGTTGCCTTGAAATCCGCCGCTGCGCTTGAACCCATTCCGGTAACCGAACAGGTCCAGGCCCAGATCCTGGATTTCATCACCGGCCGGCTGCGGGTGGTTTTCCTGGAAATGGGGTTTAAGCATGACGTGGTGGATGCGGTCCTGGCTGTCCAGGCGCAGAATCCAGCCGGGGCAGCGCGTGCCGTCAGGCAGTTGACTGGCTGGGTCGCCCGCCCTGATTGGAGCAATATCCTTCCGGGATATGCCCGCTGCGTCCGCATTACCCGCGACCAGAAAAAACAATTCATGGTCAAACCGGAAGCCTTTGTCGAAACCGCGGAAAAGGAATTATTTGCCGCCCTGGAGAAAGCCGAAAAAAGGAAACGCGTTCCCGGGTCCGTGGATGATTTCCTGGAGGCCTTCGTCCCCATGGTCCCGGGTGTCACCGAATTCTTCGAAAAAGTCCTGGTAATGGCAGACGATCTGGCCGTGCAGGAAAACCGCCTTGGATTGCTGCAAAGGATTTCATCCCTGGCTGACGGGGTCGCAGATTTAGGCAGGCTGGAGGGTTTTTAGATCACCAGGCCTCATGAAATTTCATTCGAGGGTTTTGTTCCAGTTGATTTCTAATCGAATATTGGAGATGCGATGACCCAACCTCCTGCCAATTTATTACTCCGCATTGAACAGCTTCTGAATGCCGGGAAGATTCAGGAGGCCAAGCTTTTACTGGTGGATTACATCCAGTTGAATCCGGGTTCAGCGCGCGCCTGGTGGCTGCTGAGCCTTACCTTGACGGATGTTGACCGCCAGGTAGCTTGTCTGAAACGCGTCATGCGCCTGGATCCGGAAAACAAGCTTGCCCAGCAGCGGCTCACCAGGTTGACCAGCCAGCCCCCGGCTCCGCCCTCCGTCAGTCCGTTCACATCTTCCATTTTGGGTGAGTCGGAAGAGACCCCGGACGATATTTCGCTTATTCCCGACTGGGCTAAGCCCGCACAGGCTCCGGCTGAAAACCAGCCTCCCCAACCATCCAAACCTGCCGGGGTTCAGGAATCACCCGTCGTGCTGCCGGAAATCATAGCACCCGATATGCCCACGGTCATGCCTGCTGTTTCTGTCGGGCAATCAGAAACCCCTGCCGTCCAATCCCCGCCAATCCAGCCGGATGATTCGACAACTATTCCGGTAGAACCTCTTGAACCGGAGCCCGCTTCTATTACTGCGGAAGCATCCATGGAACCTTCGGAGGATTCCGCCACACCTCTCATGCCCGTTGAAACGGAGAGCCCTTCTAGCGTTCCTGCAGAACCAGTTGGACATTCAGAGATTCCCCTCTTGCCGTCAGAAGGATTCGAACCGGAGGCCTCCTCCAGTAAATCGCCTGAAACTGGCGAACCGCCGCTATCTGCCAAAGAAGCACCGGAGCTGCTTGAGTCAGAGGCAGTCTCGGCGCTTCCTTCTCCTGCCGTTTCACCGCAGGAGGTCTTAGCCGAACAGGTCGCGGCAGGCGAAGGGGATGTCACTTCTGAAAAAATTTCAATCCCTGTCGAGCCCGAAGCCGTTCCTATTCCATTGTCTGAGGTTCCTGAAACCGAGGTCGTCTTGGCAGAGCCGGTTCCCGTCAACGCTCCGCTTGAAATCCCCGATATATTGCCCACCCCTGTCGGGACAGGGGAAATTTCCCCAATCCTGTCGGAGCCCATCAAGCCGGAAGACTTCTCGATCACACCAATACCTGTCAGCGAACCGGTCGAAACATTGCCCACCGGTCCTGTACCCCTCGAGCCGCAAGTGGATTTTCCAATTCAAGCCCCAGAATCGGAGGTAATCCCCGCTATCGAGCCTGTCACTTTCGAGCCGCAAGTGGATTCCCCAATTCAAGCCCCTGAACCGGAAGCATTCCCCGCTGTCAAGCCTGAGGTCACGGAACCTGGAGAGATCTCCGCTTTACCGTCCGAGTCCATTGAGCTGGAAGGCTCCCCGCTCGAACCAGGTGCGGATGGCGGACCGGTTGAGTCCCTTTACACGCCTCCAGCCACCACGGAAGTCCCGGCCACCTCTCCGGTTCCCACCCGGCCCGTCGAATTGAAAATACCCTCCACCAGGCGGGCTCTATTCACCGAACTGGATAAATCCTTCAACGCGCCGCCTGTCGCTTTCCAGCCGCTGGCAACTTCTGCGGCGCCGTCCACGCCCGCACCAACAATAACGCCTTCCATTCCGGAGGCTCCTTCTGACACAACTGAGATGCCTCCCTCGCTATCCCTCACGCCTGCCGAACCAGGTGAATCTTCCGTTGCAGCGCCTCCTTCTGGCACCACTGAGATGCCTCCCTCGCTGTCCCCCGCGCCTGCCGAACCAGGTGGTTCTTACGTTGCGGAGGCTCCTTCTGTCACATCTGTGACGCCTCCCTCGCTGCCTCCCACTCCCGTCCAAACAAAAGCACCTTCCGGCTTGGCGGCTTCTTCTACTCCCTCAGTGGTTCCGGCTCCTTCGCTCCCCTCCACGCCCGCCCAATCCAGGTTGCATTCCATTTCAAATGCCCCTCCGGCTCGTGCAGTCGCAGTTCCTCCCAAACCGCCCGCGCCCGTGAGACCCGCCGGGAATGCCTCCTATCCTCGCAATCGCAGTTCGAAGTGGGAAATATTATATATATTGATTGCTGCCTTTGTCATACTTGCCATTGTTAGCGTAATTGGGTACATTGCCATCCAAAAGAAAGCCCGGGAGCAGGCGCTGGCATTGGGCACGGCGCAAAACCTTCAACAGACACTCGTTGTTGCCCAAACCCTGACCAGCCTGCCCCTGCCAACCTTGATCCCCACCTGGACTTCTTCGCCCACCCGGACCGCGGTTCCCAACTCAACATCTACTAACGCCCCGATTCTTACCCCCACGCTGAAATTTCCAGCCACCCGGACTCCGCCCCCGGCCAGCCTGGTGGGACCTTCGGTCGGGTTGTTTGCTCCCGATTTTACCTTGACCGATCTGACCTCCGGCAGGCAAGTGACTCTCGGCCAGTATGCCGGGCAGCCGGTGTTTATTTTCTTCTGGACCACGTGGTGCAACTATTGCAATGCCGAGATGGGTTCCATCCAAACCATATCCCAGGCCAATAAAGATGCCGGGCTGGTTGTCCTGACCGTCAATGGCGCCGAGGCCCTCGCCACCGTGACACTTTATAGCACCAACCATAATTTGACTATCCCCGTCTTGCTGGATCCAAATTCAGTTTTCAAGACCGCTTACAATGTTGATCTCAATACCATCCCCTTGCATATCTTCATCGACGCCTCGGGGATGATCAAGTGGATCGTAAAGGGGGAAATGGCCCTGGCTGATATCCAAACCAGGGTGGATGCGCTCTTGCAGAGGGCTCCAACTCCCACCCCGTAAACCGAATTCGGGTTGCCGTTTCCGGCCAGCATTTCGATTGGTTTTTCCCTCTTTCGTTATTTCACAAGGGTTGCCTCGCATGGCTCAAAAATCTTTCCAGGATTACTACCCCGATGTGTTGGCCCACTGCTACGGGTGCGGCACACTTAATGAATACGGGCACCAGATCAAGAGCTTTTGGGACGGGGAAGAATCCGTCTGCCATTTCATTCCCCAGCCGTACCACATTGCCATCCCTGGCTATGTTTATGGGGGCATGCTCGCTTCCCTGGTCGATTGCCATGGCACGGGCACTGCTGCAGCGGCTGCATACCGTGCTGCCGGACGCGCCATGGATACTGAACCATCATTTCGTTTTCTCACAGCTTCCCTGCACGTGGATTACCTCAAACCCACTCCGCTGGGTATTGAGTTGGAAATACGGGGGAAAGTAAAGGAAGTCAAGGGGCGCAAGGTTGTCATCGAGGAATGGATTTTAGCCCGCGGCATCACTACGGTGCGAGGCGAGGTCGTCGCCGTCCAGGTCCCGGATGAGTTGGTAGAGTCTTTATTGAAAGCGAATCCTGGTTAGCAGGGTTAAATTCATTAATTCGGGAAACTCTCTCCATAATCTCCCCGGGCCTATACCTGCCGTCGTATATAAATCATTTTTAAAAAATATCCCGTTTTTAACCCGGGAAGGGTGTTCTTTTTATCCAGCTTGCACGTCAACATGTCCGCGTCTATAATTCATCCACCCTATGTCCCAGCTTGATGAGATCAAATCCCGCATCGATATAGTCGATCTGGTCGGAGAGACCGTGAAACTGCGCCGCGCCGGGAAGAATTATTCCGGTCTGTGCCCGTTCCATAACGAAAAAACCCCTTCGTTCATTGTCTCCCCCGACCGGCAGACCTGGCATTGCTTCGGTCAGTGCGGCGAGGGCGGCGATATTTTCAAGTTCGTCATGAAGAAGGAAGGCTGGGACTTCAAGGAAGCCCTGCGCTACCTGGCTGACCGTGCCGGCGTCAAGCTCGAAGCTTATCGGGCTGAGCTGCCTGAAGAAAAAGAAGCTCACCAACACCTTCGCACGCTGCTTGACGAAGCGGTAACTTTCTATCGTTATCACCTCTCCACACCTGCTGGCAAATTTGCTCTTGACTACATTCATGATCAGAGACATTTATCGGACGCCACGATAGAGACCTTTGGTCTGGGCTACGCGCCGCAGGGATGGGACAACGCTCTCAAGCATTTTACCGGGAAGGGTTTTTCGGACCAGGAACTGCTCGATGTGGGTCTTGTCTCGCCGCGCGATTCCGGCGGATTCCATGACCGCTTCCGCAACCGCCTGATGATCCCCATCCGTGACGAGAATGGCAGGATGACCGGTTTCGGGGCGCGCATCCTTGATCCCAATGATGTCCCCAAGTTTATGAACTCGCCTGAAACGCCTCTTTTCAGCAAGAGCCGCCTGCTTTATGGGCTCGACCGGGCGCGCAAGCCCATCCGGGCAGCCAATCGCGCCGTCATTGTGGAAGGTTACCTCGATGTGATCGCCCTCCACCAGGCTGGGTTCGAGAATGTTGTCTCACCCATGGGTACTTCCCTCACGGAAGATCAGTTAAGATTGCTCAAAAAATTTACCCGCAGCATTGTCCTTGCCCTAGACCCGGACGCCGCCGGTCAGAAGGCCGTCCTGCGCGGGCTGGAAGCCGCCCGCCAGACCCTCGACCGGCAGGATGAGATCGCCTTTGATGCCCGCGGCCTGCTGCATCATGAAGCCCGCCTGCAGGCCGACCTGCGCGTGGCCTCCATGCCCGACAACCTCGACCCTGATGAGATAGTCCAGCGCGACCCTGAACAGTGGAAAAACTTGATCGAAAATGCCCAGCCCATCGTGGTGCATGTGATGGGTGCGCTGGCTGTCGGGCGTGACCTCGAAGACGCCAAGGTTAAATCTGAGATTGCCGCTCAGGTTCTGCCCCTGATTGAAGACCTGCCCAACCCGGTTGAGCGGGATACCTACCGCCAGCGCCTGGCGCGTTTCCTGAAGGTGGACGAACGTTCGATCACCGGCAGGCAGGTCCAGGTTCCGAAGTTGCGCCGCCCTCGCTCCCAGGCGGAGACCCCTGTTCCACCGCTCAAGGGACCTGGTGCTACTCCCCCCTCCTCGCCTTCCCATAAAAGCGAGGCGCACATCCTTGGACTGCTTATCCGCCGCCCCGACCTGCTCTACCGGCTTGACCGTGGCTTGGTGGAGGCCGGGCTGGACCGTATGGCGGCTGAGGATTTCGGGTATACTGACCACCAGGTGCTCTTCCGGCTGGTCCGTCAGTCGCTCGGGCAGGATGATCATGATGCCGTTGACTTCCTGCACCGGAACCTGCCGCCATCCCTCGAACCTCTGGTTGACGAATTGGCGGCGAAACCGGGTGAACTCGATCCCGTTGACGATCGTTTGATCGAGGACCTCTTCCGTGCCGTGGTGAAGATTTGCCGCACCGCATTGACCGAGAATATATCCCAGCTGGGAGTGTTGCAAAAGGATGCCCAGCAATCCGGAGACCTGCGCAGTGCCTCTTATCGTGAAATGGTCCAGCAGTATTCCTTGCATTTGCGCAGTCTCGACCAGGCACAGTTGAATCAAAACGGACGCCGTAAAGAAGGATGATGACCCGCATCGTTAAACCCAAACCTCGCCGGGTTCTTACCCCGGTCAGCCCGGGCTCTTCCGGGAAAAAACCTCGACCTGAACGCTTCGGGAATGAGAGCATTGCCGAATTGGAAATGCCGCTCCCGGAGAATCCCGATCTCGAATCCGAAGAGGATCTCGATCGGCCTGCCGAACCGGAGGAAGACCTTTCCGCGGGGGATGATCTGGGCAGCTTGGGGATCGAGGATCCCTTTGAATTGAATCGGGTTGAATTGGCCGCCGAGCTCTCAGAAGATCCGGTGCGCTTGTATTTGCGCGAGATCGGGCAGGTCAAGCTCTTGGACGCAGCCCGGGAGTTCCGCCTGGCTGCCATGATCGAGGGTCGCCGCGTCATCCTGATGACCATGCGCCGCGGCAGGATGGGAAAAAAGACCCCCGATTCCCCTGTGACCACTGCATACCATAACCTGCTGAGTGATTTGCTGATGGGCTGGAAACGCCTTGGGGAGGACGCCGGTCGTCTGAAAGTGGATACTCCCGATGCTGCCTTGATGCTCGACGAGGCGCACAGCCTGCACCATGGCTGGGAAAATAACGTTACCCCCTCTTACCTGCACATGTATATCGAGCGCGAGCTGTGGGGCAAGGATCCTCTCTGGGACAGCCTGGTCAGCAATGCTTATATTGTCTACGTCATTTTTTATATCCTACCGGACGATTATGCCGCCTGGTTGTTGACCTATCTTAAGAAGCACCATGACCTGCCAGCCCAGCGCACCCTTTTCCACAACCTGCCCGGGGAGGCCGACCTGGCGCGTGAGGTCGAAATTATTCGCGCCCGTGCAGACGATGCCACTGCCGCTATTATCCGCGCCAACCTGCGCTTGGTCGTCAGCGTGGCAAAACGCTACCTGGGGCGCGGTATCTCCTTCTTGGATTTGATTCAGGAGGGCAACCTTGGTCTCATTCGCGCGGTCAACAAGTTCGATCCCCGCCGCGGCTACAAATTCAGCACCTATGCCACCTGGTGGATCCGGCAGTCCATCAACCGTTCCATCGCCGAGCAGGCCCGCACCATCCGCATCCCGGTGCACCTCTTCGAATCCATCACGCGCATATTGCGCATTCAGCGCACGCTTACCCAGCAGTATGGTCGCGACCCCACCAACAACGAGATTGCCCTCGAATTCGGTTTCCTCAGCCCGGCAGATGTGCAAACCATCCTGCAGGCGCGCGCCGAGGAGACACCCCTGGCGCCCGACCTCCAGCACCGCTGGGAACAGGCCACCACCAAGGTGAATCGTATATTGTGCTCGGCAGAAGAGCCGATCTCGCTCGAGGGCCCGGTCAGCGGGGACGAGGATTCCAGTCAACTGGGCGACTTTATCGAAGATGTCGACGCCCTGGAGCCGCTCGACGCTGCCTCCCGTGAGATGCTCCGCGAGCAGGTGCAGCATGCCCTGGCAGCCCTTTCGGAGCGCGAGCGCCAGGTGCTCGAACTGCGTTTTGGCCTGGTGGACGGCAAGGATCACACCCTGGAAGAGGTCAGCCGCTACTTCAATGTCACTCGCGAACGCATCCGCCAGATCGAAGCCAAGGCCCTGCGCAAGCTGCGCCACCCCACCCGCAGCCGCCATTTGAGGGATTATTTGTAATAAACCACCCCATTTTCAATAAGAAAATGGGGTTATTTTTATTCATACCTATCTCGCCATTCCTGTGTTTTAATTTCGGGTCACCAAGAGCATCGTGAAAATTGACACACTTTCTCTTCTTTTTAAGCTTCTTATGTTATACTTTCCCGCCGGTAAATACTCAAAGTTACTTCCTGAGGAGAGTCCATGCTTCTCGAATATGCCGCTATCGCCGCCTTCCTCCTGGTCACTACCCTGATCGGCTTTATCGCCATCGGGCTGGGTACCATTTTCGGCCCCAAACATTCCTCTGCTAAAAAGGCGATGCCCTATGAATCGGGCATGAACCCCATCGGCCCCGGCACCCGCCGCATGCCGGTGCGCTTTTATCTCATCGCCGTCCTCTTCATTTTGTTCGACATTGAAACTGTTTTCTTCCTCCCCTGGGCGCTCGTCTTCCGCCAGCTGGGGCTTTTTGGTTTGGTTGAAATGTTCCTCTTTATTGTCATCTTACTGGTGGGGTACTTTTACGCGTGGAAGAAAGGAGCTTTGGAATGGGAGTAGAACAAAAACTCGGTAATATGGGCATCGCCACTACTACTTTGGAGCAGGCGGTCGCCTGGTCCCGGACGAATGCCATGTGGCCGATGCTTTTTGGGCTGGCCTGCTGTGCCATCGAAATGATGTCCGCCCAGGCGGCTCATTATGATATGTCCCGCTTCGGGATGGAACTGATGCGCCCTTCACCGCGCCAGTCTGACCTGATGATCGTTGCCGGGCGCGTTTCACGCAAGATGGCGCCCGTCCTGCGCCGCCTTTACGACCAGATGCCTGAACCCAAATGGGTCATTTCCATGGGCGACTGCGCTTCGTGCGGCGGTGTCTTCAATAACTATGCCATCGTGCAGGGAGTGGATGAGGTTGTGCCTGTGGATGTTTACGTGGCGGGCTGCCCGCCGCGCCCTGAGGCCCTCATCCATGGCGTGCTTACGCTCTACGAAAAAGTGCGCGCCATGAAATTCTCGGAAGAAAAGAAATAAGGGCTACCCATGGATAAAAAGTTGGAACCCATCCTTGATAAATTGGAGAAAGAGTACGGAGCGGCTGCCTCCGAATACCGGGGAGATGCAACTCTGGTCATCCCGGCTGAAAAGATCGTTGCCGCCTGCCAGCAGCTCCAAGGTCTGGGCTTTGAACTCCTTTCCGCCCTGACCGCGGTGGATTACTGGCCTCAGGAATCCCCCCGTTTCCATGTCATCTACCAGTTCACCTCAGTCTCCGCCCATTTATTCCTGATATTGCGCGTCCCGGTTCCGGGGATCAACCCATCCCTGCCCACCATTTCTCATCTTTACCGCAATGCCAACTGGCGCGAGCGCGAGTTGTGGGACATGTTTGGCATCAAGTTCCCGGGTCACCCTGACCTGCGCCGCATCCTGATGCCCGCCGACTGGGAAGGACACCCGCTACGCAAGGATTACCCCCTCGGCTACGAGGAGCCGCAGTTCACCTTCAACTTTGAAGAGATCGACCTGCGCAAGCCCTACGCCAAGGAATAGATGTAGGCACGACTTAAGTCGTCAATAAGCGGCCAAAGTCACTGCTGCATCTGCGAGGTTTTTATGCCTGATATCCAAGAAATCACCGTTGATGATTTAAAACACCTGGTCTCAGATCGGGCCATTAAGGGCGATACTGTCCTTTTGAACATGGGTCCGCAGCACCCCTCTACTCACGGTGTGCTCCGCCTCCTGCTCGAACTCGATGGCGAGACCGTCCTAAACTGCATCCCCGATATCGGCTTCCTTCATACCGGAATTGAAAAGAATATGGAAGCCAAGACCTATCAAAAAGCCGAGGTCATGTCTGACCGCCTGGATTACCTGAATACGGTCGGCAACAACCTCGCTTATTCCCTGGCGGTCGAGAAACTGGTTGACCTGGACGTGCCTGCCCGCGCCCAGGCGATCCGCGTCATCCTGGCGGAACTCACCCGTTTCCAATCCCACCTGGTCTGGCTGGGCACCTCCGCCCTCGACCTGGCAGCCATGTCCATGTTTTTGTACTGCTTCCGCGAGCGCGAGTACATCCTGGATGTCATGGAGATGTGCTCCGGTCAGCGAATGATGACCACCTACATCCGCCCCGGAGGGCTCTGGCGGGATGTCCCGGTCGAGTTCGAAGCGGCAGTGCGCGACATTCTCAAGACCTTCCCCAAGCGGGTGGACGAATATGAAGCGCTCCTCACCCGTAACCCGCTCATGCTCGACCGCACCTACGGAATTGGCAAGCTGACCGCCGAGGAATGCCTGAACTTTGGCGTGACCGGCCCTATGCTGCGCGCCAGTGGCGTAAAGTGGGACCTGCGCAAGGACCGGCCTTACTCCGGTTACGAACAATACGATTTCGATGTCCCGACCCGGGTCGAAGGTGACGTGTACGCCCGCTACCTGGTCCGCCTGGAGGAAATGCGCCAGTCGCTCCGCATCATCGGGCAGGCTCTCGACAAGCTCCCCATGGGTCCGGTGCGCTCCAATAATTACAAGTATGTCCCGCCGCCCCGCTCCGAGATCGGGGTCAGCATGGAAGCCCTCATCCATCATTTCAAGCTGTGGACTGAGGGTTTCGAGGCTCCCAGGGGCGCCATCTATTCGGCGGTCGAGTCGCCGCGCGGGGAACTGGGTGTCTACCTCGAATCCGACGGCGGACCCAAGCCCTACCGCATCCACTGGCGCACACCCTCTTTCGATAACCTGTCGTCCATCCCGTTGCAGTCCAAAGGTGTACTGGTGGCAGACCTGGTCGCCATTATTGGCTCGGTGGACATCGTTCTGGGAGATGTGGACCGCTAGGTCCCTTGTTGCTAAAATTTCCATGGTCAGGTGTGAGGTTTTATGCTTGCTGAAAAATATCCTGAGGAAATAAAAAAGATCTTTGCGAAATATCCCCCGGAGCAGAAACGCTCGGCGGTCATGCCGTTGTTATACCTGGCGCAGCGCGAAGATGGCTTCATCACCAAGTCCGCGCTGGAAGACATCGCCTCAATCCTCGATATCACCTCCACCGATGTGGCCGAAATTGTCGGCTTCTATACCCTTTATCATGACAAGCCTGCCGGCAAGTACCGTATGCAGGTCTGCACCGACCTGTCCTGTGCGTTGCGCGGCGCCGATAAATTCCTTGAGGAATTGTGCGGCAATCTGGGCATCAAGGTGGGCGAGACCACTCCCGATGGCATGGTCATGGTCGAAGAGGTGATGTGCCTGGCTGGCTGCGACAAGGCGCCCATGTTCCAGTTGCAAAGCAGCACGGGGATCGAATATCACGAGGATATGACCGTGGATAAAACCATGGAACTCATCGCAGCCCTGCGCAAATCGGGCGGGGAGGTGAAGTAATGGCTTACCTTCTGCTCCGTCACCGCGATATTCCCGATATCAGCAGGCTGGACGTTTATCAAAAGAACGGGGGCTTTGTCGCTTTCAAGAAAGCCGTCACCTCCATGAAGCCGCAGGAAGTGACCGACGTTGTCAAAGCTTCCGGGTTGCGCGGCCGTGGCGGTGCAGGATTCCCAACCGGGGTTAAATGGAGTTTCATTCCCAACAATATCTGGCCGCACTACGTGGTTGCCAATGCTGACGAATCCGAACCCGGTACCTTCAAGGACCGCGAGATTATGGAAGGCAACCCCTTCCAGTTCCTGGAAGGTGTCGCCATTGCTTCATATGCCACCGGTGCCAGTGCTGCCTACGTTTACCTGCGCGGCGAATTCTGGACGGTCGCGGCTTTGCTTGACGATAAGATCGCCGAGATGGAGAAAGCTGGCTACCTGGGCGATAAACTCTTCGGCACGCAGTATTCCCTGCACATCTATACCCACCTCGGCGCAGGCGCTTACATTTGCGGGGAGGAGACGGCCTTGCTCGAATCCATCGAGGGCAAACGCGGCCAGCCGCGCATCCGCCCGCCTTTCCCCGCAGTTTATGGCTTGTATGGCAAGCCGACGGTCGTCAACAATGTCGAGACCCTCACCAACGTTCCGCTCATCATCGATCAGGGCGCCGGTTGGTTCAAGTCGCTTGGCACTGCCGACAGCGCCGGGGTCAAGATATTCTCGCTTTCCGGGCGCATCAACAAGCCCGGCAACTACGAACTGCCTTTTGGGGTCACCTTTCGACAGTTGATTTATCAATATGGCGGCGGTGTCCCTGGCGACCGCCCGGTCAAGGCCATCATGGCGGCGGGTGCCTCCTCCTCGCTGATCGTTGCCGACGACAAGGCTCTCGATACGCCCATGGATTACGTTTCTGTCCGCACCCTTGGTGCCGATCTCGGGTCGGCCTCTGTGATCGTGGTCGATGATACCGTCACCCTGGAGTGGATCATCGGCAAGACCATCCACTTCTTCACCCACGAGTCGTGCGGTAAATGCACCCCTTGCAGGGAAGGCACCTTCTGGATGAAGCACCTGATCGATAATATCGAGCATGGCAGTGCGACCAGGGAGAATATTGACCTGCTCCACTCCGTGGCAAAGCAGATGCAGAACAAATGCCTTTGCCCGCTGGGCGAGTTTGCCACGATGGCAGTGACTACCGCCATCGAGCGCTTCCCGGCTGATTTTGCTCCCTCCGCAATGGGAGGCAGCCATGGCTAATAAAGTTTCCCTCACCATCGACGGGCAGGCCGTTTCTGTTCCGGCCGGTACGCTGATTGTTAATGCCGCCAAGATGGTTGGCATTGACATCCCGGTCTTCTGCTACCATCCCAAGATGGAACCGGTTGGCATGTGCCGCCAGTGCTTGGTCGAAGTGGGCCGCCCTGTCATGGACCGCGCCACTGGACAACCGGTGCTTGAAGGCGGCAAACTTAAGATCTCCTTCGGCCCCAAGCTCGAGACCGCCTGCACCACCGCCGTGTCAGAGGGCATGCTTGTCCTGACAAGCTCCGAGAAGGCCAAGGCCTCGCAGAAGGAAATCCTCGAGTTCCTGCTCACCTCGCACCCGCTCGATTGCCCGGTCTGTGACAAGGGCGGCGAATGCCCGCTCCAGAACCTGACTATGGCGCACGCCTCTCCGCAGAGCCGTTACATCTATGACGAAAAATCCCACGCCGCCAAGCACTTCCCGCTGGGTGATCTCATCTGGCTGGACCGCGAACGCTGCATCCAGTGTGCCCGTTGCATCCGCTTCCAGGAGGAAATTGCCGGGGAACCGGTGCTCGCCTTCTACCAGCGTGCCCGCGCCACCGACATTTTCACCAACTCCGAGCCGGGCTTCGACTCGATTTTCTCCGGCAATACCACCGATATCTGCCCCGTGGGCGCCCTCACCACTGCGGACTTCCGCTTTGGAGCGCGCCCCTGGGAGATGAAGGCCGCCGCTTCCATTTGCGCCCAGTGCCCGGTGGGGTGCAATGTTACCTTCAACACCCGTCGTGAGGCCATGTCAAATGGCAAGGTTGCCATCAAGCGTGTCATGCCTCGCCAGAACGAAGCTGTCAACGAGATCTGGATGTGCGACAAGGGCCGCTTCGCCTATCACTATACCGAAGCGGCTGACCGGCTGGCAAACCCGCTGGTCAGGAAGGACGGTACTCTGCTCGCTGCTTCCTGGACCGAAGGCCTGCAGGCCGTTTCGAAGGCTCTTTCTGCTGCGAAGAAGGACTTCGTCATCCTCGCTTCCGGTCGCCTCTCCAATGAGGACTTGTTCAACTTGAAGCAGCTTGCTGACCGTCTCGGCGGCGAAGCCCTCCTCTACACCCACATGGGCGGCGGCGAGCTGACGACTTCCTATGGTGTATCCGCCGGCACGAATTTCTCCGACATGCGTCAGGGGAGCACCATCCTGGTGGTCGCTTCGGATCTTTATAACGAAGCCCCGCTTTGGTTCTTGCGGGTCAAGCAGGCCGCCGAACGCGGCGCTACACTGATCGTTGCCAACGCTCGCGAGACCAAACTGGATCGCTATTCGAAATTTGTTGTCCGCTATTCTTATGGGGACGAAGCCGACACCGTGGCTGCCCTTCCGAAAAAGGACAAGATCGGGGAGGCGCTTTCTGCCTCAGAAAACCTTGTGGTCCTGTATGGCTCGGATGGACTCGGGCTGGACGGTTCGTCAGCTCTCGCGGCTGCCTGCGCGGACCTGGTCAAGGGGCGTACCGGCAAAGCCAATAACGGTCTGATCGGCGTCTGGCCGCGTGCCAATGACCAGGGTGCCTGGGAAATCGGCTTCCATCCTGCTGCAGACCTGGCGAAAGCCTTCGCTGGCAAAGCCGTTTACATCCTGGCGGCCGATCCGGCTGGAGATGATCCACAGCTGCTGGAGGCGCTGAAAGGTGCCAAATTCATCGCCGTTCAGGAACTGTTCCTTACCGCTACTGCGCAGCTGGCGGACGTGGTTCTCCCTGCCCAGGCTTACACGGAACGCGAAGGCTCCTTCACCTCCGGCGAACGGCGCGTCCAGCGCTACTATCCGGCCGTTCCCCCGCGCCGCGAGGCCATGGCCGACTTTTCCATCACTGCCGCCATTGCCCGGGAACTCGGTCTCGACCTGGAAGGAAGCTCCGCTTCGCTGGTCATGGAGGAGGTGTCCGCCTCCATCAAATCATTTACCGGGATTTCCTACCGTAAACTAGCTGAGACGGGTGAGCAGTGGCCCATCGTCGGACGCCGCGACATGTACTACGGTGGCACGACCTATGAGAACAGGCAGGGATTGGGGCTGCACCTGGTCCTGAATGCCCCCCTCCCCATCCCCTCTGTTTCTGTGAAATCCCTCCACCCAGATGAGGATCAGTGGCTGGCAGTCCCAATCACCCGTCTCTATGACCGCGGCCTCACCATCACCACTTCTGAATTATTGCGCTCTCATATCGGTGCAGCCGTGGTTTTCCTCCATCCTGATATGGCTGCGAAGCTGGGGGTCGCTGTCGGGGAACAGGTCGATATTTACGGGTTCCAGGCCGAGGTCCGGTTGGATGCGACCGTCCCCGCTTCCGTGGTGCTCCTGCCGCGCAGTATGGGCTTCCCGATCAATGCTCCGGCTGTGGCCGGTTTGAAGAAAGCTTAAGGAAGGGCTCATGAACTTTCTTCTCGTTTTGCAATGGGTGATCAAGGGGTTCGTTTGGGCGCTGGTCCTGCTCGGCGGCTTTGCTTACCTCACGTTATATGAGCGCAAGGCGCTCGCCCGCATCCAGTCCCGCGTGGGACCGAACCGTGCGGGACCGTGGGGGATTCTCCAGCCGATTGCCGACGCGGTGAAACTGATCTTCAAAGAGGAGCTCACCCCCGCCAACGCCGATAAGTTGATTTTTACCCTGGCGCCGGTTCTTACCGTGGTCCCGGCGGTCATTATCACTGCCGTAGTCCCGTGGGGCCCGACTTTGGATATCTTCGGTTACCACCTCACCCTGTATATCGCCGACATCAACGTGGGTGTGTTGTACATCATGTCCATTGCCTCGATTGCGGTGTATGGCATCGTGCTCTCCGGTTGGTCGTCGAACAACAAGTATGCCATGATGGGCGGACTGCGTTCCTCGGCGCAGATGATCAGTTATGAGATCGCGCTGGGGCTGTCGTTCGTCTCCGCCATCCTGCTCGCCGGGTCGATGCGCATGCTCGACATTGTCTCTGCCCAGGGCGGTTACTGGTTCAATGTCATTCCAAAATGGTTCGTGGTGCTCCAGCCGGTCGGCACTGTTATCTTCCTGATCGCCACCCTGGCTGAGGTGAACCGCGCTCCGTTCGACATGCCCGAAGCTGAGCAGGAATTGACCGCCGGTTACCATACCGAATACTCCGGCATGAAATTTGCCCTCCTGTTCATGGCTGAATACACCAAGATGATCGCCATCAGCGCCATCGGTGCCACCCTTTTCTTCGGCGGCTACAATGGTCCCTTTGTGACGCAGTTCCCCTGGCTCGGGCCGGTTTATATCTTCGTCAAGATCATCATCCTGCTGTTTGGCATGATCTGGGTGCGCGCTACTTTCCCGCGCATCCGCTACGACCGCCTGATGGCTTTCGGCTGGAAGGTGCTTCTGCCGCTCTCGCTTTCACTGGTCTTTATCACCGCGGTTGGCATCATCCTGGCGCAGCAGGTCAGTTCACGCCTGATCGTTGTCATCCCGCTGGCTTCTTTATTGGTTGCAGGTGTGGCGGTTGCCATGATCGACCGCACCTTAAGGAGGAAAGATTATGCGCGTCGTTGAGCCCGTGGTCGAACTGGCGCGTGGTCTCTGGACCACCCTCCGCATGATGTTCGACAAGCCGGTGACGGTCCAGTATCCGGAGCAGAAGAAACCGGTCAAAGCGCGCTTCCGCGGCCGGCACGTCCTCAAGCGCTACGAGAACGGTCTCGAAAAATGTATCGGCTGCGCCTTGTGCGCGGCAGCCTGCCCGGCGGACGCCATCTTCGTCGAGTTTTCCGAGAACACGGACGAGCAGCGTTACTCGCCCGGTGACCGCTATGCCAGCACTTATGAGATCAATATGCTCCGCTGCATTTTCTGCGGCTTCTGCGAGGATGCCTGCCCCACGGAGGCCATCGTCCTCGGCGACCAGTACGAGTTGTCTTTCACCGAACGTCGCCAGTCGATTTACCCGAAGGAAATGCTCATCGAGCCTGTCCCGGAGGGTGGCAAGCCCACTCCCCAGAAGACCGAACCAGGTGTCTACACCCGCTCGGTCCCTGAGATGAAAGATCCACAGGATTGAGCCGCCCATGAATGTGACCCTCATCCTCTTCGTTGTTTTGGGCGTGGTCGCCGTCGCCTCCGCAGCCGGTCTTTTGATCAGCCGCAACACGGTTTACGCTGCCCTGTTCCTGGTGCTGAACTTCGCCACGGTGGCTGTCTTCTACCTGATCCTTGGCGCCCCCTTCATCGCCCTGGCTCAGGTGACCATCTACGCCGGCGCTATCATGGTGCTGTTTCTCTTCGTCATCATGCTCCTGGGTGCGGATAAACTCCCTCGCGGTCAGGTCCTGCCCTGGCAGCGCCCCATGGCCATCGCCCTCACCGTCGTCCTGCTGTTGGAAGCGGGCTTCCTCCTCATCCAGCGCCTCCAGATCACGGCCGGGCTCACCAATCCCGATGCCTCGGTTAATACCACCCAGTCGCTGCAGACCTTGGGATTGGCGCTCTTCAGCCAGTACCTCCTGCCCTTCGAAGTGACCTCGGTCCTGCTGCTGGTGGCGATGGTGGGCGTTATCGTCCTGACTAAGAAAGAGAAAGGAGAACCAGGCTAATGCCCAATTCCATCCCTCTCTCCTGGTACCTGGGGATCTCGGGCGTACTTTTTGCCATGGGCGCCTTGGGGGTGCTCATCCGCCGCAACCCGCTGATCATCTTCATGTCGGTCGAATTGATGCTGAACTCCGCCAACCTGGCCTTTGTCGCTTTTGCGCGCAGCTTTTCTGAAATCAGTCGTATCCCCAATCTGACCGGGCAGATCTTTGTTTTCTTCGTCATGACCGTTTCTGCCGCGGAGGTGGCGGTCGGACTGGCATTGATCATTATTATTTTCCGCAACAAGCACAGCATTGACGTCGACCTGATGAACAGTTTGAAAGGGTAGGTCATAATGTCATCTTCCGGACTGTTCTCACTGGTTCCCCTGATCATTTTCCTGCCAGCCGCCGGGCTGCTGATCAATATCATCTTCGGCGGCCGCATGGGTGAAAAAGCCGTCGGCGCGGTTGCCAGCGCAGCCTCCGGGCTCGCCTTTGTGGTTTCTGTCCTGCTCGGCTATGCCTTGTGGACCGGCACCGGCGAGGCTGTGGTAGTCCCCTTCGCTGCCTGGATCCACATCGGCGCCCTTAACGTCGCCTGGAATTTCCGCGTGGATACCCTCTCGGTCCTGATGATGCTGGTTGTTTCCGGTGTCGGGACCCTCATCCACATCTACGCCATCGGTTACATGCACGAGGACGTGCGCTTCAAGAACGACATCCCCCGCTACCGCCGCTTCTTTGTCTTCATGAACCTGTTCATCGCCATGATGATGATCCTGGTCAGCGGTGACTCGTACCTGATGCTGTTCGTCGGCTGGGAAGGCGTGGGCCTGTGTTCGTTCCTTCTGATCGGCTTCTGGTACGAGCTGGATACCCTCGGCCGTCCCTCCTGGGCCAATTCGAATGCCGCCAAGAAAGCCATGATCGCCAACCGCATCGGCGATTTTGGCTTCCTGCTGGCTGCCTTCACCATGTTCTGGTGGTTTAAAAGCCTCACCTTTGGGGATGTCTTTACCGCCGCGGCCTCCGTACCTCAGGGCGTCGTCCTCTTCATCACCTTGTTCCTGCTGGTGGGTGTGGCTGGCAAGTCTGCCCAGATACCGCTCTATGTCTGGCTTCCGGACGCCATGGCTGGCCCCACCCCAGTCTCCGCCCTCATCCATGCCGCTACCATGGTCACGGCAGGTGTCTACCTGGTGGCGCGTTCCGCCCCCCTTTACACCCTCGTGCCTGCCGCGCAGACCACGGTCGCGCTGGTGGGAGCGATCACTGCCCTGTTTGCTGCCACCATTGCCGTCGGTCAGTATGACATTAAAAAAGTCCTGGCTTATTCCACCATCTCGCAGCTTGGGTTCATGGTGGCCGCCGTCGGGATGGGCGCCTTCGTCGCCGGTATGTTCCACCTGGTCACCCACGCATTCTTCAAGGCGCTCCTGTTCCTCTCAGCCGGTTCCGTCATCTTGGGCGTGGAACGCGGTCATCACCACCTCGCTCATCATGACGAGCATGCGGGCGCATCGACCGAAGGAATCCAGAGTACTGGGCAAAGCGAAGTGCACAGCACTGAGCAAGGCGAGGTGTTCGATCCCAACGACATGCGCAACATGGGCGGTCTGCGCAAGCAGATGCCCGTCACCTTTTGGGTCTACCTGGTCGGCGCGCTTGCCCTGGCTGGTATCTTCCCCCTGGCCGGGTTCTGGTCGAAGGATGAGATCCTGGCAGACGCGTTCACTAAGTTCCCGGCCGTTTACTGGCTCCTGACCATTGCCGCTTTCCTGACCGCCTTCTACATGGGGCGCCAGATCTGGATGGTCTTCTTCGGCGCGCCGCGGCATGCCGCTGCACAACACGCCCAGGAGAGTCCCAAGGTGATCACCGTCCCCCTGATGATCCTGGCTGTCCTGGCGATTCTGGCTGGCGCCCTCAACCTGCCGGGCGTGGACAGCCTCACCCTCTGGCTGGGACATACCATCGCCGGCGTCGAGGCGGGGCAGTTCAGCTTCCTGGTTGCCGGTCTCTCCACCCTGCTGGCGCTGCTCGCCATCTACCTTTCCTGGGTGCTCTATGGTCGTCACCCGCTTGCCGTAGGCCAGCCCGATCCGCTCAGGAAATTGCTTGGTCCGCTCTTCAGGGTCTTCGAGCGCAGGTACTGGGTGGACGAGTTCTACTGGGCTGTCTTTCTCAACCGCTACGTGGACGTGTCCCGTTATCTGGCAAATGTGATTGACGAACGCTTCTGGCACGACTGGTTCCACGAAAAGGTTATCGCCGCCACCTATAACTGGCTCTCCCGTACTGTGCTCGACCTGCGCGTCGACCAGCAGTTCATCGACGCCATCGCCAATGGCCTGGGCAATTTGACTCGCCGGGTCTCTGGTGGGTTGCGCCGTATCCAGAACGGGTTCGTCCGCAGTTACGCCCTGGCAGTCCTTTTTGGTGTTGTCATCATTATTGGTTGGATAGTGCTGAAATAATCTTGATCCCGGGCGTTTTAGCTTTGCTTTTTTCCTCGCCCAATGCCATTTTACCTTTTGATGTTCGACGTTTGACGGTGTTCATAACCGAGGAGTAAACATGAACTTGATCACCAATCCTCTTATCCTGGTCACTCTCTTCCCGCTGGTCGGTGTGCTCGTCCTGCTCTTCATCCCGGCTGAAAGGAAGAACGCCCTGCGCTGGACGGCCCTGCTCACCTCGCTGGGCTCCTTTGCCCTGTCCATCTGGCTGCTGACATTGTTCGACAAGACCAACCCCGACCTCCAGCTTGGCTTCACGTTGCCCTGGATCCAGGTCGCCGGCTGGAACATCAGCTTCGCCATGGGCGTGGACGGTTTGAGCATCCTGCTCGTCCTGCTGACCGCCTTCCTCTCCCCCCTCTCCATCCTTTCCACCTGGACCGCCGTCGAGGATCGTGTCAAGGACTTCATGATCTTCTTCCTGCTCCTCGAAGTGGGCATGCTCGGTGTCTTCCTCGCCCAGGACCTGTTCCTGTTCTACATCTTCTGGGAGTTCACCCTGGTGCCCATGTACTTCCTGATCGGCATCTGGGGCGGACCGCGGCGCATTTACGCCGCTATCAAGTTCTTCCTGTACACCATGGCTGGTTCTATCCTGATGCTGCTTGCCATCCTGTGGCTGGGCATCTACCAGGGTACCTTCAGCGTGCCCGACCTGATTGCCAAGGGCGGCATCCCGGCTAGTGTCCAGCTCTGGCTGTTCCTCGCTTTCGCTGCCGCTTTCGCCATCAAGGTCCCCATGTGGCCGCTCCACTCCTGGCTGCCCGATGCGCACGTGGAAGCCCCCACGGCCGGTTCTGTTATCCTGGCGGGTGTGTTGCTGAAAATGGGTACCTATGGCTTCCTGCGTTTTAACCTGCCGCTCTTCCCCGACGCTGCAGTTAAAGCTGCTCCCTGGATGGCGTTGCTGGCCGTCATCGGCATCATTTACGGTGCTGCCGTTTCCTACGCCCAGAAGGATATCAAGAAGCTGGTTGCCTACTCCTCGGTCAGCCACCTCGGCTTCGTCATGCTGGGTCTCTTTGCCCTCAACCCCCAGGGCATCGAAGGCGGCATCCTGCAAATGGTCAACCACGGACTGAGCACCGGTGCGTTGTTCCTCCTGGTTGGCATGGTTTACGAGCAGACCCACACCCGCGAGTTTTCCGTCTATGGCGGTCTGTGGAAAGTCATGCCCATCTTCGGCACCTTCATGCTCATCGTTTCGCTTTCCTCGATGGGTCTGCCCGGGCTGAACGGATTTGTCGGTGAGTTTGCCATTTTGCTGGGCGCTTTCGGATCCACTGCCATCGGCTCGCCCTGGTTCGCCGGGGTTGCCGCCCTCGGCGTCATCATGGCCGCCGTCTACATTCTGTATATGTTCCAGAAAATATTCCTGGGCCCTGAAGGCTCCATCGTCGAAGAAGTCAAAAAGCATGGTCATGCCTTGCGCGATTTGAACTGGCGCGAGATTGCCACCATCGTCCCGCTCCTGGTTCTAATCTTCTGGATCGGTCTCTACCCCAAGCCGTTCTTTGATCTCATGGCCCCGGCTGTCTCGAAATTATTAACGGTGGTTCACTAACAATTTTTCATACACATATATTTGTAGGAGCGGCCTTCATCCTCCCCGCACTTGGGGGATAGGGTCGCCCGGGAAGCAATTATGACGCGATCCGATCTCTACACAATTCTACCCACCCTCTTCCTCGTCGCCTGGGCCTGCATCCTCCTCCTGCTGGACCTGTTCATCCCGAAGGGACGCAAGGCCTGGACCGCCCTCCTGGCTGCCGTTGGGCTTGCCGCTGCCATGGGCGTCTCCATTGCCCAGGCCGGGTTGGACCTCTCCGCTTTCGGCGGCATGGTCGTGCTCGACGGTTTTTCCTCCTTCCTCACCATCCTTTTCCTCGCCAGCGGGCTGGGTGCCGTTGCCATCGCCTATGGCTATCTCAAGCGCATGGGACTGGAACGCGGCGAATATTACACCCTCATCCTCTTCAGCCTTTCCGGTATGCTGCTCATGGCCCAGGCCGCTGACCTGATCATCGTCTTCCTTTCTCTCGAATTGCTTTCCATCCCGCTTTACGTCCTGTCGGCCTTTGCCCGCCCGCGTTCAGAGTCGGAAGAAGCCGGCATCAAGTACTTCCTTCTGGGCGCTTTCGCCACTGGTTTCGTCGTCTATGGCATTGCCCTGGTCTTCGGCGCCACCGGTAACACTTCCCTCGCCGGGATCGTCTCGGCTGTCAACCTTTCCGCTTTTGCCGGCGGGGTTTATTCGCCCCTCTTGCTGACCATTGGCGCCGCCTTGATCCTGGTCGGCTTCGGCTTCAAGGTCGCCGCGGTGCCCTTCCACATGTGGACCCCGGATGTCTACCAGGGTGCGCCCACCTCGGTGACCGGTTTCATGGCTGTCGGTGCCAAGGCAGCCGGGTTTGCTGCCCTCCTGCGCATCTTCGTCACTGCCCTTCCCTCCCTCAAGCTGGACCTGGTGCCGGTGCTGTGGGGGCTGGCTGCCCTGACCATGGTGGTGGGCAATGTGGTTGCCATCTCCCAGACCAACATCAAACGCTTGCTCGCTTATTCAAGCATCGCCCACGCCGGTTATATCCTGATGGCCTTCGTCTCCTTTGGGAACCCGAAGGTCGCCCCCGACGCGGTCGCCTCGGCGCTCTTCTACCTGGTCACCTACGCCATCACGTCCTTCGGTGCTTGGGCGGTCGTCATTGCTCTTGAAAAACTGGATGGCAAGGGACTGGAAATCAGCGACTTCGCCGGGCTGGGACATAAACGCCCCCTGCTGGCTGCCGCCATGACGGTCTTCATGCTCTCCCTCATCGGCATGCCGCCCACCCTCGGGCTGGTTGGAAAGTTTTATTTATTCCGCACTGCCATCGAAGGTGGCTTTATCGGGCTGGCCATCATTGGCGTGCTGACCTCCCTCATCTCCGCATACTACTACCTGCGCGTGGTGGTGACCATGTACATGCGCGATGGCGACCCGGAGACCAGCCGTGAACCCTGGCTGGACTTCACCTGGGCGCTCTCCGCCGTCGCTACCGTCATCCTCAGTTTCCTTCCCGCTGCCCTCTTCACCTGGGCCAGCGGCGCCGTGTTGCATTTATTCTAAAACACCTGCCATTCCGATAAAAACCCATCCTCCCGCTGCTCTACCGGGAACCAATCTCCCCCTCACGAAACCAACAGGACAGCTCATCGCTGTCCTGTTAATTATTTATAGTTCTCTGAAGCCTACTTGGCTCGCATCCGGTTATTCTTTGGATTATGCTCCACTTCGGCCAGGTTCAAGGCCTCCATCAGCGGTGGGATGTACATTCCAAACCGCCCGCGCAAGCCTTTCTTCAACCCGTACCATCCGCCTACCGGGTTCTTCGGGCTGCGCCCCCAGGCTTCCACCGTTCCTTCTTCTGCCGGTTTTTGTTCGTCCGCGCTGCCAAGCGGCATCCAGTCGCCGTGTGCCTTGAGCATCGTGTGCAGATCGTCCAGGCAGCGCAGTTGGTAGCGCAGTTCTGTCTTCCCCACAGTGCACACCAGGGAGGGTGGGGTGGCGGTTTCATCCTTGTACATCTGGTATTCCGATGAACCGCTTGGGGTTTTGAGCATCCAGGGCTGCTCACGTGTACCGCTTCCTATTACTGAAGAACCAGCCATGATTGTCTCCTTCTATTATAAATAAAAAGCATCAAGTTTATCCAATTATAAATTGGCCTCTCTAAAAATTCAAGTCCCTCCTCAATCCATCTATTTTGTTCGAAGGAATCCCCCTCCCTTACTTTCTAAAACCCCAGGACAATATCCCCAGCAGTGCCAGCGCAACCGCAAAGATGATCCCGCTCACCAGGGTGGATATGCCTCCCAAAAGTAAAAGGACGGCAAGCACCACGCAAATTCCAATAAATATAACTACCGCTAATTTTCTAAACATTTTTCTCCCGATAAGTATTTCATCCGTCCCTGCCCACATTTTCTAAGCTGCAACCTTGCTCCCGCCTGATCACCAATTCTTTTGATGCTGCCCTGTCCGTGATGATAATTCTGGTTCAATCCAGGTTGTTTCGGATGAACTTCTCCGCCAGTTTGGGGGCGATCAGCATGAGCCACAACCCCACCTTGCCGGGCAGGGTCATCACCACCTCGCGTTTCCGTTTTGCAGTAGCCTCCACCACGATTTTTGCGCACCTTTCTGCCGGCATCGCCCCATTCTCGAATTTTGAGATCCGGCCTGTCAGCCTGCCGTCCGCCCTGTAGGACCGGCTGCTGATACCTGTGCTGACCCAGCCCGGGTAGATGATCGTCACGCTGACCCCGCTGCCGTCTAGTTCCATTCGCAGGGACTCGAAAAATTCTGCCATGGCGTGCTTGCTCGCCCCGTACCCGTCCGCCCGCGCTGACGGGAACTTGCCGCGCAGGCTCGCGATGGCTGCCAGGCGTCCGCGGGTTTCCTTGATATACGGGAGCGCATAAAAAGTGCAGTAAACGCTCCCGAAAAAGTTAACCCGCACCACCTTTTCGAAGATGACCAGGTCCTTTAACTTATTGAATCTTGCCGCCAGCGTGATACCTGCATTGTTGATCAGCGTGTCGATCCGCCCGTATTCCGCCGCTGTCCGTTCGACCAGGGTCTTGCATTGCTCCTGATCCGCCACGTCCGTTGGGATTGCTACTGCCTTGCCCCCTCGCTGGCGGCATTGCTCTGCCACGCCTTCAAGGTCACCGCTGTTCCGTGCCGCCAGCGCCAGCCGCGCCCCCTGGTCCGCCAGGCGCAGGGCGATTTGCTCGCCGATCCCTGAGCTTGCCCCCGTGATAAGCACGACATTTTCGGTAAAAGGAAGTTTGTTCATTTCGAAACCTCTCCTTTTAAAACCTTGCGGGTTGTCCCACCTCCCGCTCCTGCCGACGTCCCCTGAATAGCACACCCGCAGGGTGCAGCTGCGGAAATGCCAATTTTATATCCCTGGTCCGCTCCTAGCGCAATCTAATATGTTGTGCTCTACTTTCTTCCGCCCTGTTCGCTTCCTCTGCCGCCCAATGACTGCTCTCGGTGGCGTCCTCGCCGGCGGCTGCATTAATTCCTCTTGGGATTATGCCTTCCGGTTTTTCCTTCCTGCCTGCGTGCTTGCGATCGCCCGTTGACGGTTCCTTTTAGGGCGCGCATGCTTGGGCTGGTAGACTCCTACCTTCCCGCCGCCCGGCAGGCTGATGTGGGTCAGCTCTCCCCAGCTTGTGTTTTCTAGCGGGTCGCAGGGCACGCCTTTATCGCCCATTGCGCTGATGAACGCCTGGATGTCCTTGCACATGAAAAAGAACTCGTGCACGTCGTTCTTCTCCGCCGGGTGGACCGCCAGTTCTGCAGGCGGCAGGGCGAAAATGAGCCAGCCCTCGCCCGCATCCACGGCTGGCAGCCCCAGGACGTCCCGCAGGAATGCTCGGTCCTCCTCGGCCTCCTTGCTGTAGATGATCGTGTGTGCCCCGCTGATTAATTTATTCATGGTCATTTTTACTCGTTTTTAAAAAGAAAATATAAACTTCGCGAAAACCGTTGTTCCATCCCGCCCGTGCAAGTTCGATTGCATATGCTTTTGTTGGTAACCTTCAAATTAATTCCTTGTGCAGCTTGGTTCCGTTCAGTTCACCTCGGCCCGTTCTCTCCATGCTGCACCTGTTTCTTCCGCAGGATGGCGATATAGTTTGCCTCCTCGGAGCTTATAAATCTTTCGATTTCCCAGTCGGTATCTCTGAGCAGCTCTTCCATTTCTTCTGGGGAAACGAATAAATAATCGAACCATGGGCCTATGGCTTTCTCGAACCGCACCCTCATCCTGATTTGCCCCGCCATCCTGCCTCGTTTTAAGTTCAATTGGTGGTATTGGAGATGATTTGGGTTGTCGGTTTCGTATGGGTTGCGTGTGCCCGCGATGATCCGTGCATTTTTGGTGGTGATTCGATTTAACAGCCTCAGGATCCGTTTTGTTCCCTTGGCGCTGCCGAACAATCCAAAGTTGTTCCCTAGCATAAGGACCGTATCGAAATAATCTGCCTTGAATTTATCTACATCGGAAATCGATCGGTTATATGCTTTTTTTAATCCCCTTAATTTGCATACTTTGACCGCGCCGGGTGAGATGTCAATCCCGGTCACATCCAGACCTTTTTGATGGAGATGGAGGGAATGCCTTCCAGCCCCGCATCCGATGTCTAAAATCCTGCCCTTTGCAAATTTGATCGCACTGCGTTCCAAAGGCGGCCATTTTGCATATTCGCGGAAATACAGTCCGGGGTCCGAACCGGTATCAATATAGCGGTCGTCTCTTTCGATGATTTCCACGGTTGCTGTCTGGAGATGATATTCCGCAAGCAATTGTAATCCGTATGCGTCTTGGGACTTATTCATTTTATTATCATCGCGGTGCGCTGGCTTTCGTGTTGGTGGCAAATGCCCTCCGGCTTTTCCTTAATCAATCTCGAGGTAGCTGAGGAATGGCAGTATTCCTTTTCAATTATCGCGCCATTTCTTCCTAAAGATCTGCTTTTCCAATTCTGGAGTCTTTATTTCCTAATTGAGGAGGCCGTTACTTCTATATCACTGGTCCCAGTCTTCATCGCTAGTTTCTTGGCGTTCCCTATTCAAAATATAAAAAAGAGCAGGTCTTTCGACCTGCCCTTTTATCATTACTTCAATCGGTCTTGCTACTTCCCGCTCTTGCCGTGTCCGCTTGAATTTTCGTTCGCATGACTATTTCCGTGCGTCGTCGTGGCTGAAGTTGATGCGGTCGGCGCCGCGGGACCTGTGACCGCCAGCGGATCGGCATGCCCCGACATGATCTGTCCCAGGTTCTGGTGCGGATCGGTCAGCACCGCCTTGCGAAGTTGACCCCAGTTGGTCACTACTACTCCGCCCGGCAGGGTGAGCGTGCTGAAATCGCCGCTCTGCTTTGCGGTCAGGATCTGGTCGAGCAGCGCTGCGTCGCCTCCCAGTTGGGTGGCCATCCAGCATGCCTGCGCGATCTCACCGTATCCGAACCCCGCCGCCTTGTAGGCTGTCAGTTCATCGCCCGTCAGGCCCAGGCTGGTTCCGAAAAAGTTTTCCAGCGCCGCGACCCCCTTGACCAGGGTGATCGACTTGATGATCAGCGTCGGATCGATGACAATGGCAGTGCCCAACAGGGCCGGGTCTGGGATGACCAGGTTCAGTGCAAAGGCTTGCGCCAGGTCCAGGCTGACCGGAACGTCGGTTGAGGCTGGATCGGCTGGCGGAACTGCATCCGGCGCTACTTCGGTCACCACTACGTTCAGGGTTGTGATCTTGGTTTCCGGGTCCGTGACCAAATCAAGGCTTTTTACTGTACCGTTCGCCAGCTCTTTCGTGGCATCCAGCGGGTCCGGGATGACCACGGGCTGTTCGAGCATATCGGCGTTCGTGATGAGTAGCTTCAGGGTCATGGTGGTTTCCAGGCTGATCGTGATCTTTTGCGTTGCGCCCGACTCGTCCAGAAGGGTTACTACCCCGGTGGTGATTTTGGTCACCGGGTCGGTATTAAGGCTGACGCCCAGGATGGTTCCGCTGCCCAGCGTGCTGGTGCCCGTGGCAGCCAGCGCAGTGCTTGGGCTTCTGGCTGCGAATGCTGTTGCCAGCAGGGCAGCCACCAGGATGATCGGGAAGATTTTGCTTCTTTTCATGTGTACGCTCCTTTCGAAATTTCCTAAGGTACCGGCGGGGGATTGGATTTCCGCCTTAAACAAGGGTTGTCTCAGCCCTGCGCTCAGTGTAGCACGTCCTTATCCAGGTGGGAATAACAAAACTGTTAATATTGCGAAAAATAGTACTAATGGCCTATCCGCTGGCAGTATTTTCATCCTTTTCCCCGCTTGTTGACAACCCAGAACAAATGTGCTATAATACTCTCACCCCAAGGGATGGTCGCTGACTGCCCTTGCCGCTTGCATTCCTGGACCTTGACAACCGAATGCGCATTCGCGTGAATTTATTCGTTTTGGGCTCGTTTTGAGGAACGAGTTCCCCAGCCTGATACTTGTATATATGAAGAGACAATGAGATGTTTTCGTTCCTCATTCGTTCCTAGAGATTCAGCCGAGAACCGGCAAATCTGAATATCAGACATCGAAAATCGAGGTCAAGGAAGGGAAATGCTCGCCCAAAAGCCGTATTTGCGAGCTCAGGTGATGGAAAAAAGAAGAAACGGACTTGCCTTTGGGGACCATTTGCCCTGTCTGAGAGGCGATCAGGGTCAAATTCGCCACGGTTGCTGCCAGCAGCAGCTGGAAGGTAGTCTTTTTTCGGCCGAAGTAGCGCGCTTGACGGATCCCCAACTGCACCAGTCGTGCCAGGCGGTGCTCGGCGGTTTGCCGGGCTTGCCGATAGGGCAGAAACCCAGGGCTGTGTTGGAAGGCTCGGGCCTGCTGCAACAACTCTTCCTGGGGGTGGAGTTGGACCGTGCGGCCCCGCTGGGTCTTAGCCTGGAAGCACTGCGGGCGCAGCGGGCAGGCTGCGCAGGTCTCCGCTGCAAAGAGGAAGGCGGTGCCAGACTGTCTCTTCCGGTTCCGATCCAAACAGGTGCCGTTGGGAATCAAGGTGCCCGTGGTATGACCCGCCGGGCAGGTACAAGTCATGGCTTTCAAATCAATGTGGAATTGGCTCTTTTTGATGTTTCCCTTCCGACCGTGATCAGTCACCTTGGCAATCAGGCTGCGTCCAGCATCGGCGAATTCCTGGCGGGTGTTGCCGTCTCCATAAGCACAGTCACCCACTGTCTCCTCCGCTTCCAGCCCGGTGTTGGCCTCACTGCCCTCTGTCAGCTCCAACGCATGCGTGGCGTCCCAGGCGTTGCCCGGCAAGACCTCCACCTCGGTGATCAACTGGCTGTCGGCGTCCACGGCGATGGCCGCCTTATGCCCGTCGAAGCGCTTGGCGCGGCTCTTACGTCCATGTCGCATCTCGGGGTCGCTCACCGAAACAATCCGGTCTCGGCTAACCCCGTCCTTCAAGTCCGCCTGCCCGTCGGCCTGATCGACATCCTGCTCGAGCAATTGCCCGAGCAGCTCTCCAGCTATGGCGATCCGCTTTGCGGCCGGATGCTTCTCGTTCAGGCTTGCCTGCTTCTCCCGCGCCAGCTGCAGCAGGCGCCGAGCGTCCACCACGATCTTTCGCAAGAAAACGCTGCGTGCCTGCTCGTCGTCCCAATCAATGGCCGCCTCCCCTTTGAGGCTCGAACCAAAGTAGCCCTGGAACTCATGCGCCTTTACCCAAGCTACCAACTTTTGCCCCTGCGCTGCAGCCAACGCCCGGCACAGTTGCTGAATACCGTCCCCCAGCAGGTTGTAAGTATCCCGCACCGCTCCTCGACCCAGGATGTAGGTGGTGTCCAGGATCACTTTCATTCGCCGCCCCTTCAAATACCCCGATTGCTTGGCCAGTTCCAGGCTGCGCACGAACACCTCGCGCATCTTCTCCTTGAGAATAAGTTGGGCTCGGAACAACTGCAGGGTGCTCTTGGCGAACGGTCGCTCGTCCACTTCGATCCCCAAGGCCACCTTCCACCGCAGATCATAGTCCGCCCGCGCCTTGGCCTCTTCGTCCGAGACCCCCTCATAGGTCTGCAGCAGCAGGGCGTTGGCCAGCAGGCTGGGGGCTACGCTGGGCCGCCCGTTGTCCGGACAGTAGAAGACGGCGAAGTCTTCGTCCCGAAACAGCCGTCCGCGCTGGCTGGCCAGAAAGCCGTAGAAGCTGCCCCGGCCTACAAACTCCAGGTATTGGTTATCTGCCTCGAACAGGCTGCCTTGCTGAGAATGTTTACCAAGCATGTCTCACTCCTGATTTGGACTATCGCGGAGTGTAATACCAAACCCCGAAAAACGCGAGCTTTTCGGCCGGGCTTCTAGTATAGGGAAATAAGAATGAGGTATTCTCTTGATACAAGACCCATGTAGGGTCGCATCCGTATTTGGGAGAACACCTCATGACAAAATCTAACACAACCAAGGAAATTATGCAATCCCAACCAGGGAATCTTCATGCAGGAGTTGACCTGGCATTGGAAAAGAATATGGTTATCGTGCTGGACGAGAAAGGCCATCGCTTGGATCAATTCAGTTTTCCTCAAGAGAGAGGCGGCTATGACTATTTCTTGCAGCGGTTGGAAGGGTTGCAGCAAAGGTATCAGGCTGAACAAGTGCAGATCGCCATGGAGCCATCCAACTTCTTTTGGAAGTTGTTGGCCCAAGAATTAGAGCAAAAGCAGTTGGGTTATCGGCTGGTGAACGCCTATACAGTCAAAAAGCATCGGGAAGGGGATCAACTGGACCGGTCGAAGGATGATCGGCGGGATGCGATCCAGATCGCCGAACTCTCTCGCACCGGTCACTTCACCCACACCCGTCTGCAGAAGGGCGCCTATGAAGAGCTGCGCCAATATGCCACCCTGTATGAGCAGTTGATGCACAGCCTGACCAGAGAGAAAAACGTTCTGTGGGGATTGGTCGGGCAGGTATTCCCGGAGCTCTCACGGGTGTTCAAGGATCTGCAGGGAGAAACTGCTCAAGCCCTATTGAGGGTCGGTGTGGCTGCGGCTCGGATCCGCCCGCTCAAGGTGGAAGATTTCCTGGTTCAGACACGCTCTGCTTTCCTGGGCAAAAAGCTGGCAGTGACCAAACTCCGGCGGGTCCATCAACTGGCAGCCGCTTCAATCGGTGTGACGGAAGGATTGCAGGCCGTTCACCTGGCCATCCAGGTGCATTTGACCCAGTTACGCACCTTTCAGGCGCAGCTCCAACAGGTGACTTCTGCCATGAAGACCTGCCTGCTTTCTCTCCCCGAAGCCCCTTATCTTCTCTCGATGAGATCTCTCCAAACGGTGTCCGCCGCGATTTTCCTGGCGGAAGTGGGCGATCCTTCCCGCTATCAAACTGCGGCCCAATGGGTCAAGCTGGCGGGTCTCCAACCGGCTCCCAACACTTCCGGCAAGAAACAGCGTTCCAAAACTCCCATTTCCCGCCAGGGACGCCCGCGTTTGCGCTATATACTCTATTTCACCTGCATGCGCCTGGTCCAGCAGGATGAAACCTTCGCTCGTCTGCATGCCCATTTACAAAGGAGGTCCAAAAACCCGCTCACCAAAATGCAAGCCTTGGTCGTGCTCATGAACAAGCTCTTGCATATCCTGTGGGCGCTCATTCATAACCAAACCTTTTACGATCCATCTTTCAACCAGTCCATTCTGTCTCCAGTCTGAGCCACGATTTGTGAGAAGGGTTCTCTTTGCCCACCAGGGGACACCGTTTCGTTCCTTGAGGCGCACAGCGACCTCGTTTTTGAGCCTGGCTGCCCCTGCCGCTTGGACACTTCGAATAAAGTATGTTGAGGCTTGACCTCGGATGGACTAGGTTGATCCCAAGATCTCCGGCTGGGCTTTGCCTGGTGGTCAGCCCTGTTTCTCTTCAAGCCGTCTTTCAACTGGTTGACTACATATTCCTTGCAAAACTCTGCCCCAAACAGAGTTCTGTTCAATATTCGTATCGGAGATCCTTTACTTTTCCGCTATAGTATGCTCAGGAACGAATAGGGGCCCAAAATTGATGATTGAACCACGAATTGTTCCTCAATTGTTCCTCAGGAACAACGAGCCGAAGCGGCCTCTAGCCGCTTTCGGCCGGTTCGGCGCCATGACATCGTACCCGAAGGGTAGGCGCCGAACAGAGCCGACATTGTCACCTTTGGGAAGCGGACTCACATTACCCTGGCGCTCTTCCGGGACATTGTCCCCGTAAGCCCCTTCTTTATAGGGGCAAGGATACTGAGGAGAAGCAACCCCCGTGGGGTCCGCCATGCCGCTGACATGACAGCGTCCCCGATCTGTGGGGACATCCTACCCGTATGGTAGTCAGCCGCCATCCGTCGAAGCAGCCTCACACCGCCCCCGATCTGTGGGGACAGCTTCCCGCTATGTGGGAACATCGTCCTGGTGCTCTTCAGCATCATCTTTCCAGTCAGCCCCTTCTTTATAGGGGCAAGGGTACCGGGGGGAAGCACCCCCTTTTGGGGCCGGCCGCCATTTGGATGCCTCGACTTTCTTTGCCCAGGCCTGTTGTGGCAAATACATCTTCCGAAAATGATGTCTCTTCTGAATCCGGTTAAATGTTTCACACGACCATGTTCTAAAAAAAGATCCCCATATTCGGTCATTCGTTCATGGTCGTTTTGTCATAAAATTCAGCTTGGAACGGAATGTTTCACACCCGGATCGATTTGCAGGGGCACGCTACCTTGCCCCCTCTACCTTCCTCTGACGTGATAGTGCCCCGGTTCTGTGGAGGCCTTGACCTTTGCGATGATGCTTTTCCCCTGTGTTTATCCGTGTTCATCTGTGACGCGTTATTTTCTTTCACCTCAGAGATCTTAGTGCCTATCTGCCCCCGTGCTTTGGAGGACTTGTTGCTTCATTTTTCCTTCTTCTTCACTTCCAGCACCGCGATCTTCGTCGAATGATTGAACGGGCTCGGGTCCGTGATCGGCATTCCCTCCCTCGTCTCTGCATACCCCGTAAAATCCTCCGGCACCGGGATCAGTTCCGCGATCTTCAGGTACCCGTCCCCGCACAGCGTCTCCAGCTCTTGCATGTACTCTTTCCCGCTCACGTACAGCGCGTTGTTGACCGATACCAGCCGGCCTCCGTCGTTGATCAGCGGGCGCACTTTGTTGATCAGCCGGGCGCTGTCTGTGTTCAAGTCCAGCGACCCTTTGGAGGTCTCCGAAAAAAAAGGCGGGTCCACCAGCACGCAGTCGAAGGTTTCCCCCCTCCGCTTGAACTGGTTCACCAGGCTCCAGAAGTCCCCGGCAATGAAATCCGCCTTGTGCACCGGGAACCCGTTCAGGGTATAGGTTGTCTTCGCCAGGTTGAGGAACGCCCTGCTCAGGTCGATCTGCACCACTCGGGTGGCCCTTCCGGCGCAGGCTGCTGCACCCAGGCTCCCGGTGTAGGCAAAGGTATTCAATACCGTCTTCCCGCTCATCTGCGCCGCCAGCCATCCCCGCAGGTTCCGCGTATCCAGGTACAGGCTGGCATCCTGGTTCATCAGCAGGTCAAGCGCGTACCGGGTCCCGTTCTCCTCCACCTTCCGGTCGGGTTCTTCCCCGAACAGGAGTTTCCCCCGCTTCTCCTCTGTCGAAAGGCTGTTCCTGGTTTTGACGATTCCCACTCGCAGCCAGGGCAGCCGTTCGCGCAGGAAAGACTCGGCTTCCTTCACCCGCTGCAATCCCATACCTGGACTCTCGGCATGGTTGTACAACACCACGCTGGTCGCGTACAGGTCCACCGTCAGGTCGGGGCAGCCTTCCAGGAATCCATTGAATAGCCGCAGGGCGTCCCTGTGCCGGTCATCGAACAGCGCCTCCCTCGCCGCAATTGCTTTTTCGAGCATGGGAATGATTGTTTCAACCATTGGCATCTAATCTGTTTAAACCTTCTTACCCCTGCACAGCACTTCCTTGAACCTTTCTTTGCGGCTCTTGTTCTTGGGGTATCCGCTAAAGAATTGTTTGCCCGATCCCATCCTTATGCCTGCACCGGCGGCTCCACCACCGGACTCGCCCCCGCCGCCAGCCACCCCTCGTAAATGCGCAGGAACACCACCCCTCCCAGGATCAACAGGCTCCCTGCGATCTGGATCCAGCTCAACCGTTCCCCCAGCAGCAGGTAGGCGATCACCGCTGTAAAGGCCGGCTCCAGGGTTACCACCAGGTTTGCCACGCTGGAGGGCAGGTAGGTCAGGCTGACGTTGTATAGCCCGAAGCCCGCCAGGGTCGGTCCCGCTGCCAGCAGGATGAGTGCCAGCCACCCGATCCACGCCTTTCCCAGCCAGAGGAAGTCCGCTGCTTTGCTGATCGTAC
>CAWBPK010000004.1:0-295370 GCA_963790685.1 uncultured Chloroflexia bacterium | reverse complement strand
TCAGTCATGGTTTTTCCCACATTGGACTCCCATGCCCATCTAAATTCCTCCCTTGAAAAGGTGGATCTATCTGCGTCTGGAGCAGTCCTCGCAATGGGGCAGGCACTCGAGGAAGCAGTCTTAGCTCTCAAGCGCAATGATATATTCATAGGCTGATTTTTTTGTGAAGGTCACTTAACCCGCATCGACAAATAAACCCCAGGAGGATCCAATGCCCACAGTATCTGCTCAACAAGCTTTAGCTATCTTGCGGAATGGAAGCGAGACATTCCAGTGGTACGTCATCCCACTTTTATCTTTTGTCTTCTATGTCTACACGGTGGAGGCCCAAAAGCGCAACTGGAATTTGGTCCTGGCCGGGCTGGCTTTCTGGGGGATGGACTGGTTTAATGAGATTTGGAATGGTCTGGTCTTCCACTTCACAAATTATGCCCCGGTGTGGGGCGCACCCGGCAAGACAGCCTTCCTGATCCTGATCGGCTTGAACATTGAGATTATGTTTATGTTCGCAGTTTCGGGCATCATCTGGACAAAAATGCTCCTGCCGGACAAAAAGGCGAAGATCCTTGGCATTCCCAACCGGGTTTTCATCGCCATTGTCGGCTCAGGTTTCTGCGTTTTTGTGGAATACCTGCTCAATTCTGTCGGCGCACTCACCTGGGATTATTCCTGGTGGGGTCGCAGCGCCCCCTGGCTTATTTTCCTGTTTGGGTATCTCACCTTCTTTGTCGTCGCCTTCGTGGTATTCGACATGAAAAAGATGAAAAACAAGCTCATTACCGTCGGTGGCATCTGGGCTCTGGATATTCTCGCCCTGGTCGCGTTTATTCCCGTGCTTCACTGGATTTAAATAATTATAAGAGCGGACCGCTCATGTCCGCTCCAATTGCTTGGACCTCACAGCCGGACCGATTATCCGGCTGTTTGCATTCGACTTGACTTGTACTTACTCACACCCTTCGCGATTTAAACCAGGTCTGGTAAGATGAGTCCACCATGACCCGAGATGACCTGGCTCGCATGAGCCGTGATGAACTGATCGATCTGCTCCTAGACGAGCATGCCCAGTTGGTGGCACTGCGGGCCGATTATGAGGCTCTGAAGATAAAACTGGAGAAGAACAAGAAACCGCCGACGGACTCGAGCAACTCTTCTCAACCACCTGCGAAGGATCAAAAGTCGAACCGACCCAAGGACAAGCGCCAGCGGCGGCATGGCCCGCCGGTGGGGCATGTGAAATACGAACGGAAAATGGTGGCTGATCCGGACCATATTGTTGAAGTGAAACCGACCTCTTGTGCCCGCTGCCAGGCGGATCTGTCGGGGGCTGAAGGCCGGGTGAAGGCAGTCAACCAGATCACTGAACTGCCGGAAGCGAAAGCCGAAGTCATTGAGGTGCGCCAGTTTGAAGTGGAATGTCCCTGTTGCAGACACAAACAGACCAGCCAGCCGCCGGAAGGGCTGGAGATGGAGCGCACTTTTGGCTCCCGGCTGGAAGCCACGGTGGTGTACTATCGCCAGCAGCAGCACATGAGCTATGAGCGCACGAAGAAGGCGCTGTCTGACCTGCACGGGGTGAAGCTCTGTGAAGGATCGATCGACAAGATCACCCGGCGGGCTGGCAAAGAAGCCCTGGAGCAGACGGGGCCTATCCAAGCGGCGCTCCAGCAAAGCGAAGTGATCCATTGTGATGAGACCGGCAGCCGGGTGGACTCCCAGAATTGGTATCAGTGGGTCTTCGCTTCGGCCAAAGCCGTCCTGCATGTGGCTCGCTTTGATCGCAGCGTGGATGTGATCAAAGAAGTGATGGGGAGCCATGCCGCGGAAGTATGGGTCAGCGATGTCTACTCGGCCCAGATGAAGGCCCCGGCCGGAAAGCGGCAGCTATGTATGGCCCATCAACTGCGTAACCTGCAGGCGGTGATCGACTTGTATCCGACCGCTTTCTGGCCGAAAGCCATGCAAGTGGTGTTCCGCTCGGCGGTGCATCTGCATAACGAAAGAGATCAACTGCCTCCCGGGGAGTTCAACGCTCGGATGAAACGGCTGGAGCATCTCTGTGACCGGCTGTTGGAACGACCACCCCAGCACCCGGATGAAAGACGGCTCATCAAACGGTATCGAAAATATCGGGACGGCCTGTTCGTCTTCTTGCATCGATCGGATGTGCCTCCGACCAACAACCTCAGTGAGCGCTATCTGCGTCCAACGGTGATCCATCGCAAGGTCATGGGCTGTTTCCGTTCCGGCTGGGGAGCCAATGCCTATGCGGCGATAGCTTCGGTCATCCATACGTCTGGATTGGCGGGTCGCTCACCCTTTGACGCCATCCAGGGGTTGTTCGGCAGGCCTTCTCTGCCACTCCCCGCCATGGCGTGAGTAGATACCTTGACTTGTACCTGCTCATCACTTGTAATAAATTTCAGAACTTCTCCCTCCCCTGAATGGGGAGGGCAGGGGCGCCAGGTTAGAATGGATACCTTGCCTAGGTCGGAATTATTCGCCCGCTTTTTGGGGGCACCGTCCCCGACAGCCCCTGTTTTATAGGAGCCAGGCTCGTCGATGTCCCGTACCTTAACAGCCGATCCCGAACATGCTGTCCTCCATCTCTCCTCGGTATTTCCGTAGCGAGCCCTCTTGGTGTGCCTCCGTCTCCTCCTGCTTGGACGTGCCGTGAGGGAATTGCTTGATCTTCCTGATCATCCAGTCTCCCCCACCCTGCAGCCACAGTGCCAGCGAGAAAACCCGGCTTGAAACCGGGTGTGTGGGGAAAATCCTCCTGTTGCAAGGATTTTCAGCGCAGTAATTCCATATGAGCATTTATTTAAACGTGACGTGCTGAGCCGAAGAGCTTTGTAGACCTGTCCGGCTGAATAGTTGAGATTCATCAGATGCTCTTTCCCCCAGGCATGTCCTAAAAAACGAACCCAGTCCGTTCATTCGAAGTAATTTTAGAGGCGAAAGGGGCAAATTGGGGACGAATTTGTGGTTGGTTTCCCGGCAGAAAATACCGGAAATGGCCCCATTCAAAAATTAGGACCTCAAATCCGGTCATTCGTTTCTAATCGTTTTGGCTCACTAATTTGCTCAGAACGAAATAGCTTCCAGAAGCCCATCTAAAAAAAAGATGCTCAAATCCTCTCATTCGTTTTGAGTCGAGGCGGCCTCAAACTGCTATCGACCATATCGACGACATGAGTCGTCGATAGAGGTTCCGGGTAAATTAGTTACAGGAGTTCCCTCTATAATTAGGGACCTCAAATCCTCTCAGTCGTTTGTAGTCGTTTTGGCTCGTTAATTTTGGCAAATGGCAGAACCGCGGCCACCGATGGCCTTACCCCTTCCCTCCCCGAGCGTCGGGATAAGTCGCCGCTAGCCTGTCTTCCAAAAGGGTTGGGTAAGTCACCATTCGATTTCGTTTTTGAGTGCGAAATGGGCAAATTGGGGACGGATTTAGGGTTGGTTTCCCGGCAGAAAATGTCGGTATTGGCCCCATCTAAAAATAAATGCTCAAATCCTCTCAGTCGTTTCTAGTCGTTTTCGCGGTCAATATTCTGCAAATGCTGCCTTCTATTCTGAACCCCTTCTTACTGCCGGATGTCATCCCACCCGCAAAAAATTTTCCTTGGCAGCAGGTTTCAACGTTCCTGCCCTGCAGTTGCTCCGTCTCTTGTTACCTGCCCCTAGGCTTTTGCTGTTTCACCCGGAAGCTGGTAGCTCCCCTTCTTCGTCAGCCTCTTCTTCTCGTTACCTTCATCCTCGAATATTTCATATTCCAGGTCGATCGGGAACACCTTGCCAAGCATCGCCTGCGCCGGGCAATATTTTGTGGCACTCAATTCTATGCTGCGAACCACCGCGACTTCGTCCACGGCATGACCTGTTACCAGGTATTTGATGGTTGCATGCGTGAACACCTTGGGGAATTCTGTCGCCCGTTCTGTTTTTACCTTGACCTCGAATTGGGTTACATTTTGCTTCTTTTTCCCCAGGATGGAAATCACATCCATCGCTGTGCAGCCAGCCAGGCTGACAACCATTAATTCAAGTGGCTCAAATCCATCCCTTGCACCGCCGACTTCCGGCTCCGCTCCGAGCGGCACCTCGTAGCCCGAGTCTGCCTTGCCAGTGAAACTCATTCCCTGTCGCCACGTAACGGATGCATTCATTTATTTGCCTCCAGAAGGGGTGTGACATACTTATCAAGAGTTGCCTGGTTGAGCCCGCCTGTCCATGAGTAGCGCACAATCCCGTCTCTGTCGATGACGTAGGAACTGGGCAGGTCCAGGTTCTTGAAAAATCCAATGGAATTGTGCTCCGGATCGAGCCACACTGGAAAGGTCAGCCCGTTTTCTTTTACGAAAGGAGCCACCTGGTCGACTGGATCGCCGGCGTTGATGGCAAGCACTGCAAATCCCTCTGCAGCGTGCGCCATGTAGTAGGCCTGAAGCTCGGACATCTCGGCAACACATGGCGGGCACCACGTGGCCCAGTTGTTGACAAGGATCACCTGGCCGGAATAATCTTCCATGGAAACGGGTTTGCTATCCAGGTCGGTCAAAACCAGATGAGGTCTGGGATAGTTCACCAGTATTGGTTGAATGATGGGAACGGCGCTTTGCAGGGCCTTTTGTTGGGCATTTATCAGGAGCGGGAGCAGTCCTGCACCGATCAGGAAGATGCCCGATGCGAGTAAAGTGATAAAAACCGTCGTGCGGCGGTTTGGCTTAATGGGTTCTCCCATACCTGTACCGCAAGGGTGAAGGCACGTCGGTTTTCGAGTTAATGCCGTAGGTAATCATTCAGGTTCAGGGTTCGGAAGAGACGTTCGCGTACCACCCCTGGACATTCACAGTTTTCTGAGGCTGAATTATGGTAAAGGGAAATGGTCTTGCGCAGGGAATCCACTACAATAGTGCAATCTTCGCATTCTGCAATGTGGCGGTCGATCTCCTGACAGAGTTCTTCGCTGAGCGCTCCGTCCACGTAATCGGACAGCGAACCCAGCAAAGCATGACATTTGGATTGCTCAACTTCGCTCATTCATTTCTCCTTTTTTTTGAGCCGTTCGCCGTAATACGTGCTTAGCTCTTCCCGCAAGCGTAATCGTGCCCGCAGCAGCCTGGTCTTTACGGCAGCTTCGCTCAAGTTTAAAGCTTCGCCGGTTTCCTGGATGGAGAGCCCTTCGATATCGCGCAAAAGAAAAACAATTCGCTGGTTCTCCGGTAGGTGTTGCACGGCGCTATCCATTGCAGCCTTTGATTCGGATGAAAGGAATTCATCTTCTGGAAGATTGCGCCAGTCGACAAATTGGGCTGGAGAATAATCGCTGCTATCATCATTTTCCGGTGTAGCGTCACTTAAATTGATTTCAGGTCGCTGTTTCCGCAGAAGCATCAGGGCTTCGTTTGAAGCGATCCGGTATAGCCAGGTGGAGAGGCTCGAGCGCCCTTCGAAATCCTTCAGATGTTGGAATGCCTTTAAAAAGGTATTCTGCAGCACATCCTCCGCATCCGATGGAATACCCAGCATTTTTAGTGCCAGCCTGTATATCGGTCCTGAGTAGGTATCCACCAGCCTAGAAAATTCTTTCCGGTCGCCTGAACGCAGGGCTTCGACGGATATAGTAGTTTTATCCTCAACCATTAGATGATTTCCTCGTCCAAAAAGTTGCTGGTCGAAGTATACTCGAATCACCCCCCCGTTCATGACATAACACACGGATAAATGTCTAGTCTTTTAGGATGTTTGCCACTGGAAAGGATTGACCTATTTGACTAATATCTTACATAATCATGAACTTGGAAAAGTATTCTCATCTTGCCTTTTTCTCGGGACTAAGCACAGCAGAAATCCAGCTGCTCGTGCCGTTTTTCGCTCCCCAAACCTGGGTGGCAGGGACTGTCGTTTTCGAGCAGGGTGATTGTGCCGAATATCTTTACATCGTGGTATCCGGAGAGGTGACCATCCGTTACAAGCCTGACGATGGACCGGTAATGAACTTGACCCGCATCCAGCCAGGGGGTATATTTGGCTGGTCCGCTGCCATGGGCAACCCCACCTACACCTCCGGAGCAGTTTGCGCATTGGATAGTGAGGTCCTGCGTATACGCGGCGGGGATCTGCGCTTGCTATGTGGAAGATACCCTGAATTAGGTAAGGTGATCCTCGAGCGGTTGTCAGCCATTATTGCTGAACGCCAGCGGGGGCAGCAGGGTCGGGTGAATTCCATGCTGGCAACTGGGATGCGTCAGCAGTCACGTGATTAAGGAGCAATTCAATGACTGAAAATCAGGTTGACCCGAAAACAGAAATTCAAATGAAGGCATTGGTCGAACAATTAAGCGCTTATATCGAGACTTTCCATGGTGGGTCTGCCGAATACATTTCCTTTGACGGGAAGGTGCTTAAAGTGCATTTGGGAGGGTCCTGCCTCGGTTGTCCCCTGTCACCTTCAACACTGCACGGCTGGGTGGAAGGAACCGTGCGACAATTTTTCCCGGATATTAAGGGTGTCGAATCGGTATAAGGCAAGCTGATTATATAAATAGTCAACTCCCCGCCAAAGGTGGGGAGTTGACTATTTTGAAGAGGAAGCTCTAACTGGATCTTACCGAGCTGATTACCAGTACTATTCCTGCGACTAACAGTACGCCTATCCAGGCATATTCCAGAGCTCCCACAAATGGCGTCCCCAGAAAGAATCCAAACAGGAGCAGTACAGCCGCTGGTATGATCGCCCACTTGAACTTTGCCAACAGGGCCACTAGGAGGAATGTGAGTCCAAGTCCTACGAAGAATACGCCCCCGGTTTCAACAACATTAAATGCCTCGCTCAGGGCAGACGTAAATCCCAGGGTGAGCAGCACTCCTCCGGGGATAATTGCCCACCATTTCATTGGCTGGCGAATATAGATTGCCCAAAAGCCGACGCCGATGCCCCCCAGGAAAGCGAGTCCACTCCAACCGGGATTATTCGATAATAGCGTCGAGGCCGCCATGCCTGCCAGAGTAAAACCCGGGATTGCAGCCCACCATTTCGAGACGTCACTGAAGAACCAGAAAAGGAAAATGGTTGCACCGATTGCCAGAATTACTGCCCAAAAGAATTCGGTTGCTCCTATTAAAATTCCAGTTGTGTCCAGAAGCATCAAAATTCCACCCAGGATCAGGACAGTTCCGATGACAACCCGGTAATCGATCCTTTTCATTTTTTCACCTCTATCTTATGTCGATCGAACCTACGCCTGAATTAATTGCTATGTCCACCCGATTGGTAGAAGTGTTGTAGTCGCTGGATTGATACAAACCCCCTTCCTGGCGGGAAAAACGGGAATCCACATTCACAGCCGCAATGCCACTTTTTATACGGATACTTGCTGCCACTCCTGCAGGGACGGTGATCTTAATTGATGATGCGCCCGTATCAATATCCACATGGGTGTTTCCGGCATTGGCAGGCAGAGTCAGATCTGTGCTACTTGCACCGGTATCTATATCCAGGTTGGTGACTTTGAGATCGCTCAGGTCGAGGGTCGAAGCGCTAGCTCCGCTGTCAATTTTCAAATATAAAGGAATGTCGCGGTTAAGATTGATGTCCCAATCCAGCCTCTCACCCGGCCACCAAGCCCAGAATTGTTGCGAAGTGCGCAGTTTGACCTCTATCCGGCTGCCATCCAGATGGCTCTTATAGTTCAGCCCGTTGCCAAAAGTTCCATTCATGATCTCACTTGGCCCGGCGCCTGAGTGTATCGTGAGTCTTCCGGCACCGTGATCAAGCTTGATATATCCACTTACTGCACCATCCAGGGGAATCGAGACCTTTTGCTGTTCCGCCAGCCGGTTTCGGGAGAAGAAGCCAATAATCAACCAGACTCCAAATGCGATGATCAAGAGCGGCCAGAAGAAACCAAATATGTCTCCTACGATTATTCCCGCCTGCTTCAAAAGGAGCAGGGCAGCCAAAATGACAAGAATAAAACCCAAAAAGAGACTACCTCGTCTATGCATTGTTGATTCCTTTATTATTTACGCCGCAAGAAGCCGCGCACGATGAGCCAAATACCCAGGAGGAAGAGAAGAGCAATAGGAACGTAAGCACTGTTTGTTCCGAATATGGTCCAGGCATTAAAGAGGGTGGCGAATATCGTGAACAGGATGGCGCAAGCAACAAGCAGTCTCAAGCCTTCCCTTAAATTTGACATGAAATTGCCACCGATTATTCCCGACAGGATTTGACCGATGCCAACGAAGCCCGGGATCAGCGTCCACATATATGACCAGGACTCCCAATTGCCCGTGGCGTTTTGATAGTAGAGTATTCCTCCAATCCCTGCCACGATGGAGGCTGGCACCGCCATGTCTGGCGCACCCACCAGGAGGCCGATGACCAGGAGGGCAGCTCCTGCCAGCATGACCCACATTGGCCATTCAAATGCCAGGTGGAGGATATTAGCCAAGCCGGGGTTTATACGGGTGGCAATTAACCATCCAGCTGCAAGGATGAGCAGCAATCCAAAAACCAACTGCGTGCGATTTCTCTTTTCCATAATACCTTCTCCTCGGAATAATTAAGCCTTCAAGTGTATTTACGGGAACATCACAAAAAAGTTACAACATGTTTATTTTAGATATGCAAAGCAAATGAATGCAAAACCAGACCAATCCATTATATGGTTTATCCATTATTAAAGTCTATCAGTTGGCTGAAATTTTACTAACAAAAGGAGGCCATTTAAGTTGTGCAAGAAGCACTTGGGCACCGCCATTTTTATCCTGGAGACTTGATATCAGTGATGGATTTCTAAAACGGCCCATAATGGATGAGAACAGCCACACCCAGGAAAGCAACGGTTGCCAGGAAGATCCACAACCATAACTTTAGCAGCCACTTGACCCATTTGTGGTAAGGGACGACTGTCAAGCTGAGTGTGATAAGTAGAGCCGCGTTGGTTGGGTAGACCAGGTTGGAAAAACCATCACCAAAGCAGTAAGCGCTAACGGCAATCTGTCGGTTTACATGCACCAGATCTGCCAGGGGCATAAGGATTGGAATCAGCAGCAGAGCCTTGGCCGATCCGGATGTGATAAATAGTTCCATCACGAGAGTCAAGCCGTATATGGCAAGAGCTGCGGTAAAGGGGTTGAGCCCAGAGGTAAATGACGAGGCCCAATGCAGAATGGTATCCAGGATGCCTCCCGACTGGACGATATAACGTACACTCGCAGCCATCATAAGCAGAGGTACCGCAGGTGCAATCCCGAGGAACCCGTCCCAGACTGCCTTCCAAACTGCCTTACCCACTCCGGCTATCAACCCGGCCCCAATTCCACCGATGACGAATAGCAATCCTGTGACAGGCAGGGCATAGTCGGACAGGAAGCTGATGAATGGTGAGGCCACCAGGACTACCAGGATCAAGGAGAAAAAAATCCCCAGGAAGATGATCGCAGTACGCATATGAGGGTCGTCAGTCTTGTCCATCTCGAAGGAACCTAGGCGCGTGCGTTCATTCTGGTCTTCCTTGAAAACGGGCGAGGCTTCTGGATGTTTATCGATCTTTTTAGCGTAAGCGCGCAGGAATAGAGCCAAGATTGCGTAACCAACCATGAACAAAACAACTCTGGGCAGCGCGCCGGAAAATAATGGCAATCCGGCCAACTTCTGCGATATCCCGATGGTGAAAGGATTGAAAATCGCCATTGAAAAACCGACGTTGGTTGCCAAAATGGACATTCCCAGGCCAACCAGGGAATCCCATCCAAGGGAAAATGCCAGCGCGATGATGATGGGCACCATCGGGATGACTTCCTCGAAGATCCCAAAAAAGGCTCCCAATACCATAAAGAAAAAGGTGATCACCAGCAGCATGGCATATTTGCGCCCACCAAAAGCCTTGATGATGCGTGATATGACGGATTTCAGAATCCCGCTTTTATCCATCACTGCAAAGGCAATCCCCACAAGCAAAATGAACAAAATGATCGCAATTACCGTGATGTTTCCTTCTGCACCCAGAACTTCAAACGGCGCCGTGAACCAGCGCCAGATTGGATAATTGGGGCGAGCGGTTAATGTGAATGACGTGGCATCAATTACCTGGCGCCCGCTTATATCCACAAGCGAGTAATGCCCGGCTGGTACCACGCGCGTCAAAATACCTGCGCCCATCATCAGGATGAAGATGATCGCTACGGCCTGGAGAAATGCCTTGGTGCTGATCTGAGCGCCGGATTTTGGTTGAGTCATGTTCTCCTCCTTTGGAGCCGCTATGTTGCAACTAATATAATAAGAAATTCAAAGAAGCGTTAACGGTTACTCTCGTTCCCGATCAAATCCAAACTGACCTGCCAAAGTTTGGTAGCTAAATCCCGATCATAGGATGCCGGGCTTGATGGTACTTCCTTGCGGTCGACAAAATATTTCCCGGTAACACCCTGCACCTCGGGTGAGGTAGCTAAATAAATGCTGGTCAGTGCCCCTACTTCGGGTTTTTGTGCGAATAGTCGGGCTGATAGTTTCGCGATTTTGCCCGGGAAACCGCTACCGAGCGGGATGCCGGTGTCTACATATCCCGGGTGTAGCGCATTGGCAGTTACTCCCGTACCAACAAGGTGACGGGCAAGTTCGTATGTGAACAGGACATTCGCAAGTTTGGACTGACCATATGCGCGGAAGCCTCCATACCGTTTTTTCCCCTGCAGGTCAGTGAAGTCTATCCTTGCACCCACATGCGACCCCGAGGCTACGTTGACCACGCGCGCTGGAGCGCTAGACCGTAAAAGGTCGAGCACAAGTGTTGTCAGGAGGAAATAGTTCAGGTGATTGAGGGCGAATGTCTTTTCAAATCCATCCTGGGTAACAATCCGCTTATAAAAAAAACCGCCTGCGTTATTGACAAGTATATGCAACTTGTCATGAAGTTCCCTGAACCTGGCAGCAGCCTGGCGGATGCCACTTAGGGTGGACAAATCTGTTGCAATAAACTCGACTGGGATGCCGGTTTCTGCTTTAATATCCCCCGCCACCGATGCACATTTTTCCGCGTTACGGCTGACGAGGGTCACCTGCGCCCCCATGCGGCTTAACTCACGCGCAGTGACCAGCCCGATTCCGTTGGTCGCTCCAGTAACCAGAACAGTTTTCCCTTCAATAATCGAATCCATTGAGCCCTCGGTTAATTAGGTTGGATAAGATTCATTGGTATGTCAAAATGACGTGGGAATTCTGGATGGTCTCTTCCCACCCACTCCTCTGATTTTCAAAATGACCGAATGATTTCTCTCTGAACTTGGCGGTCTGTATGTAGTTTATAGCATAACCGAGAGGCAGTCAAAGGGATAATAGGGATTTCTTAAAATTCAACTCGTGCCCGCTCTCGATTTGGGTTCTCTTCATCCGGGATAAAATCGGGTAGAATAAAGGGCTGGTGGAGTTCCGGGTGTGGTGCCAAATTTCCATCTTCCAGGAGATATCATGGACTTTTTCAAGACTGTCGAAGATCGCCGCTCAATGCGCAAATATGCAGAAACGCCGATCGAGGATGAAAAACTGCACAAAATCCTCGAAACCGCTAACAAAGCACCTTCAGCGGGCAATCTGCAAGGATATGAGATTTACATTGTGCGAAAACTCGAACTTCGAAAGGCTCTGGTTAAAGCCGCCTGGGACCAGGAATTTCTGTCCGAGGCTCCGGTGGTGCTGGTCTTCTGTGCCAACCCAGCTCGCTCTGTTGTGAAATATGGGGAACGCGGGTCCACTTTGTACACCATCCAGGATACAACGATAGCCTGTGCCTATTCCCAATTGGCTGCCAAAGCACAAGGACTGGATTCCGTCTGGGTGGGTGCATTCGATGAAAAGGCTGTCAGTGAGTGCCTGCAACTCCCCCCGGAACTCAGGCCCATCATTTTGCTCCCTGTTGGATATGCCGGAAAGGAACCACGCCCGCGCCCAAGACGTGATTTAAGGGATTTAATTCACGAAACATAAGATTTAATGTATCGGTAATTTCTAAAACGCCCCCTTTAAATTCGACTTAACCAATTAAAAAATGGCATCCGGAGAACACAAATCCGGATGACTTACAATTATTTTTCATTCTTGACCTGGCTGGCTGCATCGGAACAATCGCAGGCTATGATTACCTGATCACCGCGTGTCAGGGTACCTTGATAAGGAGCGCTTCCAATATGCGCAATCCAACCATTCAGATTGAAGGAGACAACGCTATTGACAGGAATCCATTCCCCGTTATATTTGCGGGCGATGTGCACATGGCTCCCGGTCGCGGTACCTCCTTCACATGAAGGGTAACCGACAGGGTCGCCTATTTTAAGTATTTGACCCACGATTGCCCGTCCAGTTGTTGCCATATGAAGATAGAGGATGTCCCACCCAGTGCGTTCGTTGCCATCGCCGTCCAGATCGAGCATTACATCCCCAGGTTCCGATCGAACTACCACTCCATTTGCAACCGCGAGCGCCGGCAGTTGAGTGGCAGAACATCCTTTCACGTCAGGAGGTGCAAAATCGAGCGCGGCCCAGGGCAGGAGACTCCCCCAGCCCGTGTGCGGGCCACCCGTAAACGCCCATGTAGCGCCTATAGCGAAGGGGAAAGTTAAATCCGGCTGTTTAAGGCTGACCGGAATGTAAGGTTGGTCAACCGCCCAGGGATCACCAAACAGAGCGGTGTAGGTTTGAGCCAATCCGCCCGGTCCGATAGCACGGGTATAGTCGTCCAGGGAATCGTGCAGTGAAAAGAAATATTGGAATGCCACCGTTGCAGCTGTTTGCCACGGATCGGGTCGTTCCATGTTTCCATCCAAATGCTCAATCTCTGTCAGGGTTCCAGTGCGCCAGCCATAATAACCATTGTTGAGCACATCAGCCGCCCAAATGAGCTGCATATATAAACCGGCATGAGTGTAATCCTCTTCGCCGAGTGGATAACTCCCTGTGGGAGGGACCGGCTGGGAGAGGGCTCCGGTCAGATATTCCAGGACAGCCAACAGCACCCGTGGGCTTACGCTGTAGTTGGTTGCCACCATATCAACGATCTCAGCTCCGGAATGATTGGCATCCCCGGCATAGGCCCGGTAGTCTTTCAACCAACCGGAATGGCTGGCAACAAAAGCCGAGGTGTCAAAGCCGATCGCACCCGGACCGTTGACAAATTGACTGTCCGGCAAAATCTGGAAGGTCGTTCCCCAAAATGGCAAATAATAAATCGGAATTTTCATCGGCATGCCGGAAGGCATGGTTGTCGCGTCGGATGGAATGACCGGGTTGGCGTCCCGGATTTCCTGTATCGTAGTATTAAAACGAGCGGCAAGTGCCGGGAGGGTATCGCCAGCTTGGGCTACGTAATCCACAAGTTCGCCTGGGTTATATTCAGGACGTGAAGGCGACGGGGTAGCGATCGGCCCTGGAGTCTGGGTGACAGTTAAAGCAGGAGGCAACAGGTTTCCACCTTGAGGCAGACAAGCTGTCAGGAAGAAGGCAAGGAGGAACAGGAAGATTCTTTTTTGTCGCAACACGGGAAGAAAAGTCATTCACCGGCCTGGCGTTTAATTTGCGACTCAGCTGTACCGGTCTGGTTAGCGGTAATTGTTTGACTGCCTTTGGTAAGGGTACCTTTATATGCTGCGCTCCCTGCATGGGCTGTCCAACCGCTCATGACGAAGGGTAGTTGATCACCAGCGGATACCCACTCACCGTTATATTTACGGGCGATATGGACATTTGTACCTGTTGCCGTACCACCTTCGCAGGAAGGGTGACCGATATGATCGCCTGCGTTTACCAGGGTATTTACCGGAATTCGATCTTTTGTGGCAATATGCTGATAAAGGACCACCCATCCGGTTTGCTCGAAACCGTCTCGATCCAGGTCAAGTACCACGAAGCCGTCGCCGGAACGGACAATCAATCCAGGAGCTATAGCCACCACCCAGGCATTAGATTCAACGCAACCCGAAGTATCCGCAGCTGGTGCAAAATCCAAAGCAGCCCAGGGACTTTCTTGTTCCCAAGCTGGATGGGGTCCGCCAGTGAATGCCCACAGTGCGCCAACTTCAAACGGCAGGATGAACGGTGGCTGGGTCATATCGGGAGGAAATAACGGCCCGATTTCCCGGGCTCTTTCCCAAGGATCACCAAACAACTGGACGAAAAGAGCCGGGAATCCATCTTCCGGATCAATGGCTTTCAACCAATCGGCATAATTCAGATGTTTAGAAAAGAAATATTGCAAAGCCACGGTTCCGGCGTTTAAAGTCGGATCAAGTCGAAGCGTAAAACCATCCAAGAATGTTAACCCGGTCAACGTCCCATCGCGCCAGCCATAATATCCAGCCAGGAGATCCCGGTCCAGCAGTCTCAGTTGCTGATAAAGACCAGTAAATTGAGGGTTTGGATATCCTAGTGGATAAGCATTGTCCACGGCTGGCTTGGGCTGACCCTGCACCCAGCCAGTGTAATACTGGACAAATGTCAGTAAGAGACGCGGGCTAATGGAGCTTCCAAACGCCATACGCTCGACGCCTTCCGCGCCAGTTATGGAGGCACTTCCAAGCGGCTCATGGAAGTTACTCAAATATCCGGCAGCCGTACTTACAAACTTTTCGATGTCGAAACTCTGATCGCAAGGCGAATAGACTAATTCACAATCCGGTATGATCTTTATGGATGGCGTGGTGGAAACCTGAGACAAGTGGTTTGGAATAATCAAGGGGGTGCCTGGATTAAGCAACCCGGAAGTGGGTAAAACACCCGTCGAGGTTATCTCAGAGATTAAAACATTAAAATGCAGAGCAACCGCCTCCAAGCTGTCACCAGACTGGGAAGAGTAGATGATGGAAGGATGGGGAGAACCCGGGGTGACCGCTGGAGTGGTAGGCGTTACCGTTGAGGAAGCTAAAATGTCGGTGGGTTTTACAGTGGGAAGTTGAACAGCCAGAGTTGTTGGGGAAGGCTGCGGGTCTGTGGATTCCGGGACGACCGTTGTTGGCATCGTTGTTGAGGTTGCATCATATGTTCCCCATAGATTGGAGCTGCAAGAAGAGAGTAGCATACCAGTAATTACAAATAAAATTGCGACTTTGCGCATGACCGAATCCATCGGGAAGATTATACCGCACCTGTCTCAACCCCAACTTTTATAAGATAAATTCTCCGGGAAAACAATATTTTCAGGTAAAATCGCGGGATTGTCGATATCCAAATTAAAATCCAGTTTCTGGTTATCTCTGAATCTGATTGATTGGGTCATTCCCTTCGAAGGATTCTACGGTCACACCATTACGTGTCAGGGTGCCGACGTATTCCTCGCCCGTCCCGGAGGCAATCCAGCCGCTAAGATTAAAAGGAACAGAACCACCCGCAGGAATCCATACTCCATTAAACTTGCGGGCTATATGAACATGTGTTCCACTGGAAACCCCACCTTCACACGAGGGATGCCCCACCATATCACCCGCGTGTAAATAGGTACCTGGTTGTACCCGGTCACGGCTCTCGACATGCATATAGACAACCACCCAACCTGTACCTTCATTGCCATCGCCATCCAGATCAAGAATTACCACACCTTCGCCTGTTCTGGTTACCAATCCATTGGCAACCGATATCACCAAATCATTTGATTCGACACAGCCTTGTGCTTTCCCGGGAGGAGCAAAATCGAGAGCACCAAAGGGCGAACCCGCGTCCCACGATAAATGAGGTCCTCCGGTAAAAGCCCATATTTCTCCTGCCCGGAATGGCAGGGATAACAGAGGTTGCACCAGATTGGCTGGGACAAGAGGTTCAATGGTTCTATCGAAGGGATAGCCGAAAAGCTTGGAAAAAGTATCGAAGAAGCCACCCGGGGAGACATCCCGAATCCAGGTGGAATAATCGTCCAACTGGGCAAAGAAATTCTGAACACCGGCTGTCCCGGCATTTATTGTCGGGTCTACCGGGACAACCGAACCATCTTTCAGCATCCATTTTGTCACACTATTTGCCCCCCAGCGGTAAAAACCGCTGTTAAGCTGAATGGAAGCCCATGCAAGTTGGCGGTAAAGGCCTACATACCAGCCGTCGTTGAACCCGAAAGGTATATCTCCAAGTGCGGGATCGGGACTAGGTTTTGTAAGCCATCCGGAGCGGTATTCCAGTACTGCGAGGAGCAAACGCGGGTTAATCGAGTAATCCTGGGCAATCAACCGTACTACCTGGGCTGCGTCCAGAGTTTCACCATTTACTACCTGGGTATATCCAGCCAGGTAACCACCCTCGCTATTGATAAAAGCAGCGATATCGAAAGTAGCACTCAAAGGTCCATAAACAAGTTCGGAGTCTGGAATTAGCTTGTAGGCCGGACCAGCAGGCTGGGGAGTTACAGCCGGAATAGTTAATGTTTGGCCTACTTCAAGCGCATCCGGGTTTGTAATATTATTTTCTCTGGCCAGTGCATCAATACTAACCGCGTAGCGCTCAGCAATTGCACTCAACATATCTCCAGGACGAACGATATAAGTCTCAGAACCTTGCACTTCACCGGTCTGGTAATGTGGCGAATCGGGTGTGGGGGTCAAAACAGGCGCGCCTGTTGAACGCAGCGTGGGAAGAGAATAAGAAATCGTAGGGGTTGACCCCGCTACTGCTGTGGGAACCTGTCCTGTCGTCCAGATCGATGCCGGTGTAATCACGCTTGACTCTGTCCAAGGCCGGGCGCAAGCCACCAGCATGACAACCAATCCAATAATCCACAGCCGTTTTATGAACATTTAATGATTTTACTGCCTTTTATGCCAAAATAGTTTTGATGATCAAGGTTTAGGAAATGCAAAGCAAAGATTATAATCACGCCAGTGAGGCATTCTCTTAGAATCCCTTTTTAGTCCGAACACCTTTGCTGAGTTTGTAACCGCGTATTTCAATTGCATATCGCAAAAAATGGCATAGGTAAAATTGACGGAATTTCCACATAAAAAATGACCAATCCATTCATTGAAGATTCCGAACCGGTCCTTGAATCCCTTGCAGGGGAAGAACCAGTTGCGTTCCCAGAAACTGTTTGCCACCGCACCATACGGGGGGACCCAGCCTATTATCCTCAGGCAGAGTTCCATGGACGGATCATCTACTTCTGCACCGAGACATGTCAGAGAGTATTCCTGTCGGACTCGGAAAGGTTTTACGCAGCACATAGCAGACGGAGGCCTTAATGCCAAAACTCTATGGGGGGATGGAAGGTGGTGGGACGAAGTTTGTCTGCGCAGTAGGCACTGGATCGGGCAAAATCGTCGAGGAAATTCAAATCCCAACCACATTACCCGATGAGACACTGAATGAGGCGGTCGCTTTCTTTAAGAATTTCGACCTGGCCGCCATAGGGCTGGCTCCATTTGGACCTTTGGATGTAAACCCGGCCTCACCTACCTACGGCTTTATTACATCCACACCCAAACCTGGCTGGGTTGGAGCCAATGTGATTAATCCCTTCCAGAGTGCCTTTCAAGTACCACTGGCATTTGACCTGGATGTAGGTGCAGCAGCATTTGGCGAATACTCTTTTATCCCGGAAAATCATGGACTGGTTTCACTTGTTTATTTCACCATTGGTACAGGCATCGGCGCAGGATTTATCATCAATCGGAAAATCACCCATGGACTGACCCATCCTGAAGCAGGTCATATGCGCCTGCCCCACGACCGAAAAAAGGACCCCTTCCCCGGTATCTGTCCATTTCATGGAGATTGCTTCGAAGGAATGTGCAGTGGTCCGGCACTTGCCAGTCGATGGAGAAACCCAGCAGAATCGCTACACACCGACCACCCCGCGTGGGAACTTGAAGCGACGTACATCGCATACGCCCTGGTAAATGTCATTATGACCGTCTCCCCACAGCGGATCGTGCTGGGCGGTGGGGTGATGGGTCACAAGCAGCTTTTCCCATCCATCCGAGCCAAGGTCCGTAGACTTCTGAATGGTTATCCTGCCTCGCAAATTCTGTCCGATTCGATGGAAGAATATATCGTTCCGCCAGGGCTGGGAAGCCGCTCCGGCGTTTTAGGGGCCATTGCGATGGCAAAGAGTTTATCAAAATATCATCCCGATACGCTACATCGAAACAGCACCAGGCTCAATTTTTCTCCACAGGAGCGATAAATGTCCGAAAACACAAACATAGTTGAACAGCACGGTTGCATCGTATGCGGAAAAATATATACGCTGCTGGTTGTGTACACTCCTTCAGGCAAGATGGTCGGTTGTACAGTAACCAGCCCTGGCGGGCGTGTGGTGCCCGACGATGTAAGACCTTTAGTAGCCTGCTATACCCATAGCCAAGATGAAGTGGATACCGCCCTTGCCAAGCATTATCCAGGTATGGAACAGGTGGAAGACCAGGAGGAAAAGTAATTTCAGTGAGAAATCCTCGTCAGTGCTTGGAATAGGCAGCCTGTCCTTTGTTTAAATAGCCTGCAGCAAGGGGTTCCAAATTGATTAATAAGTGATCAATCAGTGCCGCGCGTTGAAAATGGAGAAGTTTATGGCAAATGCCGTGATCTTGTGGCAGCGCCTCGATATTTCGGGGCATGAGTCAGCACGATTATCGTTTCAAGACTCAATGTGGAGAATCTCTGGAACCGCAATTTTTACCCACGACCACTTGCCGTGTCATCTTGAATACACCATCAGATGCAATTCATCCTGGGAAACCGACTCCGCTGTTATTACCGGTTGGCTGGGAAACGACCAGATCAAGTTTGAGCTGAGAAAAAATCAGGCGATGCGTTGGACGCGAAACGGGAAAATAGTTCCAGAGGTCGACAACTGCATCGATATCGATCTTAACTTCAGTCGTTCGACAAATATGCTTCCAATTCGTCGTCTCAACCTAGCTGTCGGTCAATCGGCTGATGTAAAAGCTGCCTGGCTTAGATTTCCCAGTTTCAAACTTGAGCCGCTAGCTCAGACCTATCTGCACCTTGGGGAATCTACATATCGATATGAATCTGGAAATGGGACTTTCGTCACCAACCTCTTGGTATCAAAGAGCGGATTCGTGGTCGACTATCCTGGATTCTGGTCAGCAGAAGAGATCCTCGAGGAGACAGACTAAAAAATGGCGAAAGGTTTTTGAAATCGCAAGTTTATAATCGTATTCGTAGAAGCGCTTCAAATATATATACATATATTTTCCTGGGAATAGACAGAAAAGGGAAGTAGCCGATTACCTTTCCAAGAATCCAATCCAATTAGGTCCACCTTCCTCTCCCTTCTCCAAGCTTCAAAATGGGAATTCTTTTTCCCCTACGGTATAATTGTTTTGCTCCATTCATCCCAAAAACCTGAATTATTGAAACCTAAAAATCATGCCCTCCCCTCTCGTTGAATGTATCCCTAATTTTTCCGAAGCTCGTCGACCACAAGTGGTCGAAGCAATTGCTGCCGCCATCACTTCTGCCGGTGTGACAATTCTCGACCGGCACTCAGACAGTGACCACAACCGCACAGTCATCACTTATGTCGGGGAACCCGCAGCAGTTGAAGAGGCAGCCTTCCAAGGTATCCGCAAGGCCGCCGAACTAATCAACCTGGAAGAGCACACAGGTACACACCCGCGCATCGGAGCTACAGACGTAGTTCCATTTGTTCCGCTTTCCGGGGTCGGCATGGATGAGTGTGTATCCATCTCCCGCCGGCTGGCTGAACGCGTTGGTCGCGAATTGAACATCCCGGTATATTTATACGAGCAGGCTGCCACCCAGCCAGAGAGAGCCAACCTTGAAAACATTCGACGTGGCCAGTACGAAGGATTAAAGGTTGAAATCGAGACCCATCCAGAGCGAAAACCTGACTTCGGCCCGGCGCATCTTGGGCCTGCGGGAGCGACCGTGATAGGTGCCCGCCACCCACTGATAGCATACAACGTTTACTTGGATACCAATGACGTTTTGATCGCGAAAGCAGTCGCCAAGGTTGTCCGCCAATCATCTGGAGGGCTGCCAAGCGTCAAAGCGCTTGGGATGCTGGTGGAAGGACGGGCACAGGTCTCGATGAACCTTACCAATTTCCGGCAAACTTCTATCCAGACAGCGGTCGAAGCGGTTCGCAAAGAAGCTGCAAGGCACGGAGTGGGCATTCACCACAGCGAACTGGTAGGCCTGGTCCCCCAGGAGGCTATGACCGAAACCGCAGCCCAATATTTGCAATTGGATGGGTTCAAATCGGACCAAATCCTCGAAAACCGCTTATTCGCCCTGCCCAAGCCCAATTCCCCATCCGATAACTTTCTGGAAGCTCTGGCAGCCGCCACTCCAACTCCGGGTGGTGGTTCTGCGGCTGCATACGCCGGTGGGATGGGTGCCGCCCTTGTTGCAATGGTCGCCCGGCTGACAATCGGCAAGAAAAAATACGCGGATGTCGAAGACCAGATGAAAGAAATTCTCAATCAGGCTGAGCGCCTGCGCTTGGAGTTAACCGGTGCTGTTGCAGAGGATTCTGCTGCTTTCGAAGGGGTTATAGGAGCTTTCAAATTACCCAAGGACACACCAGAGCTGGGAAAAACACGGATGGAGGCAATCGAAAGAGCCACACTGATTGCCTCACAGGTCCCCTTAACCGTTGCGAGGAAATCTGTCAGCGTGATGGCGCTGGCTGAACGGGTGGTGGCGCTCGGCAACCTGAACGCGATCAGCGATGGGGCTACGGCTGCTGCAATGGCAAATGCCGCACTCACCTCAGCAGGATACAATGTGCGCATCAACTTGGCCGGACTGGGTGATAAGACCGCGGGGGACATCCTTCTCAGCCAACTGCATACCCTTGAGGACAAGGCTTTAAAGCTTCAAAACGAAGTTCAGAAATCCATCCAGCAGCGCGGGGGATTCTCGCTGGGATGAAGTCTCCCCAAAACTTCTTATTTTTTTGCGCGGCCGCCAGTTTAATCCTGGCGGCTTGTAGTACCACGCCTACAGGTTTGTCATCGCCAACGCCGGCTGTCCAATTGCCCACCGTGACCAGCGCAGACGTACCCAAATCCACTACCATGCCTTCACCAACCTTACCGGTAGTAACCAGCACTCCAGAAGTATGCTCCCCTGAGGTGAATGTTTTTTGCGTCGCAGATGCTTTTTTTGTTTTTCAACGACCCATCGACCCTCCTGGATTGGACACGATCGACCGGTACTACCCGTACGGTGGGACTGAAGGAGGGACGCGCGAGCCACACCATGGTGTCGAATTTAATAATGCCTCCGGAACTCCGGTGCTGGCTGCGTTGGGCGGGAGTGTTTTTTTCGCCGGGGACGACAAGAGCCAGGCATTCACCCCCTGGCTAAATTTCTATGGGAACCTGATCATTCTCAAGCATGAAATTCCGGGCAGCCCCTTTGGAACGCTCTACACCCTTTATGCTCATCTTTCCAAGGAGGCTGTCACAACGGGGCAAACCGTGACGGCAGGGCAGAAGATCGGAGAAGTGGGCGCGAGCGGCTCGGCGCAAGGGAGCCACCTACATTTCGAGGTTCGGGTGGAACCGAGCGACTATAGCTCCACGCTTAACCCGGAATTATGGCTGGTCCCGCACCCTGGCAATGGAACGCTAGCAATTGCAGCCACCGACTCGAACGGGAAGACTATTTTCCCAACTTTTAATGTCCAATACCATGAAAACCGGGATAAACCCACGATCGATGCCTTTGAAGTGGATAGTTATGCTTCAGAAGCAGTCAACCCCCAGGACCCCTGGGGAGAGATTGCGGCCTTAGGCGACCAACCAGCCGGATGGTACCGAATCACCTTTGTATGGGCAGGCGTTTGGTTCGAAAAGTGGGTGGAAATCCAGGCAGGAAAGTTGACCCGAGTCGCATTTATGGTTAAATAGAGCGATGATAAATTCCCTTGAAGCAACGCTAAATCCCTCCGAGAGAAAGCTATTGGATGGATTGAACAGCCCAATCAAAATCCAGTCTTTCCTGAACAATATACCGTACAGCGAAGATGAATTCTACAGGTGCCCGCTGCGGGTCCTGCGTGACCGAAAGGCACATTGCTTCGATGGGGCTTTATTTGCCGCGATGGCGCTCCGACGCAGCGGCTGCCCCCCACTGATCCTTGAACTCATCCCGAATTCTCGGGACGATGACCATGTCCTGGCACTTTTCAAGGTTAACGACCGCTGGGGATCGGTGGCACAATCCAATTTCTCAGGGCTTCGTTTTCGCGAACCGGTCTACCTCAACCTGCGTGAGCTGGTCATGTCGTATTTCGAAGATTTTTTCAACGCCGTGGGTGAAAAAACCCTGCTTGGATACCGCGGCCCAATCAACCTGAAAGTCTTCGACCGCCTGAATTGGATGGGGAGCGACGCATGCCTGGTGAAACTATCCGATGATATGAACCGGTACCAGATCCACCCCGTCATCAGCCCTGAAATGGCAAAGGGTCTTTCCCCGGTAGACGAACGCAGCTTTCGGGCCGGGATGACGGGCTCCAACCCCGCTGGATTATTCAAGGTCAAATAAGCATGAAAAACTTCACCGATCGAGTCATCCCCCTGAGACCCGAAGGGGCCTACGCTGTGCTTGCCAAGGTCCAGGCACTCGAAGCCCAGGGGAAAAAGATCATCCATCTTGAAATTGGCCAACCCGATTTCCCAACACCAGCCAACGTCAGCGAAGCGGGGATCGACGCAATCCATCTGGGGAAGACGAAGTACACACCACCGGCAGGGATTCCCCAGTTCCGCGAGATCATCGCAAACTATGCAGGCCGACTGCGCGGATTAAAAATCAACCCCGCCCAGGTGGTTGTGGGATGCGGATCAAAGCCCGGACTCTTTTTCCCAACCCTGGCACTGGTGGCTCCCGGCGACGAGGTAATCTATCCCGACCCCGGCTTTCCGACGTATGAAGCCATGATCCGGGTGGCAGGCGGGATCCCTGTGCCTGTGCCGCTGCTCGAAGAAAACCAATTCTCATTCGACCTGAACGTCTTCGATGAGAAGATCTCCGACAGGACAAAGCTGATCGTGCTGAACAGTCCCTGCAACCCAACAGGCGGGGTGATCCCACTCGAAGATCTGATGCACATTGCTGATAAAGCCCGGGAATATAATTGCTGGGTGCTATCGGACGAAATCTATACCCAACTGGTCTATGATGGCATTGCAGCCCACAGCATCGCGGAAGTGGATGGGATGCTCGAACGCACGGTCATCGTGGACGGGTTCTCGAAAACATACTCGATGACCGGCTGGAGGCTGGGTTACATGATCACACCGGCGGCGTTGGCCGAGCGGTTGGAACTGCTCATCACACATGCCACCGGTTGCACGGCAGCATTCACGCAATACGCCGGGATGGAAGCCCTGACCGGTCCGCAGGATTTCGTGGCTGAAATGGTGAGCGTTTACCAGAACCGCCGCGACCGGATGCTGGAATTAGTCAACGCCATACCGGGGGTGCATGCACAAACCCCACAAGGAGCTTTCTACATATTCCCGAACGTCAAATCTTACGGGATGAGCTCAAAGGAAATTGCGGCCCGACTGATCGACGAAGCGGGGGTGGCAATTTTAGCGGGAACTGATTTTGGACCTGGAGGAGAAGGGTACATCCGGCTGGTTTACGCGGTATCGATGGAGATGATCGAAGAGGGGGTGGAGAAGATGGGAACCTGGTTTAAAAACCTGAAACGGTAGCAGGACCGAGGTCCGAAAGCATTATTAAAGTCCGGAGGCAACATTCGCCTGCGGACTTTTCGTGTCGAACAATAGGCCAGGCGTTTTATCCCTGGGGTAGAGGCTGATTCAAAAGCCCGGAGATCTGGTTCAGCTTCACCACGAACCGAGTCGCACAAAGAAAGGGGTTTCCCTCGGGTTCCGACTGGGACAATGAGCTCTGCGAGGGCGAGGGTGTGTTACCTGCGTTCTGCGATTATTCACGCGCCAAAACGACTACAAACGAATGAGAGGATTTGAGGCTCATTTTTTTAGATGGGGCCATTGCCGATATTTTCTGCCGGGAAACCAACCCCAAATCCTGCACCAATTTGCCCCTTTCGCACACATAAACGAAATCGAATGGTGACTTACCCGGCCCTTTTGGAAGACAGGCTGGCGGGAGGACGGTGGCGACCACCCCTATGACACGAGTCGTAGGGGTGGCAGGTTGCGGCTGGAAGCCGCACCTGCTCAATCGAATGACCGGATTCGAGGTCTTTTTTTTTAGATCATGAAATTGCTGATTCTTTCTGCCGAGATACCCAGCGACGATTCGCATCCAATTGTAAATACTTGCACGCGAAAACGACTACAAACGACTGAGTGATTTTGACGTCTCTTTTTTAGATGAAGCCAGTTTGAAGGATTTGAACAAAAGAAAATCGTCGATACCGACTGGGATTTGCCCAGCTTTCCCCGCCGTATGAGATCATTTGGAGGGGTTTGCCAATTCCAAACCGCTCCTGCCTGCCCTTTCAGCGCCAGGAGGCGCTGAATCAGCGGTGGCGACATCCGCTTGCTCCCCTAGAACAGGGGCTGACGGGGACGATGTCCCCAAAAGGCGGGGACGTTGTCCCCAAAAAGGCGGGGACGATATCCCCAAAAGGCAGGAACGGTGTCCCCAAGAAGCGGGGACGACGTCGGCTCAAATCGAATGAGAGGATTTGATTTTGCCTCGAGCGGACACCATCCCCCAACAGGATAAAATCCACCCTTACAGCGGAAAAACCAAAGACCCTATGGTAGGACGTTTTAATGGAGGTTAGGTTGTTAAGGTACGAGCGGCAGGTGACATTTAACGCGAAAGTTTTAGCCACGCTAATAATAGAACATATTTTCTATTAAGTCAAGGTATCTACTCACGCCATGGCGGGGAGTGGCAGAGAAGGCCTGCCGAACAACCCCTGGATGGCGTCAAAGGGTGAGCGACCCGCCAATCCAGACGTATGGATGACCGAAGCTATCGCCGCATAGGCATTGGCTCCCCAGCCGGAACGGAAACAGCCCATGACCTTGCGATGGATCACCGTTGGACGCAGATAGCGCTCACTGAGGTTGTTGGTCGGAGGCACATCCGATCGATGCAAGAAGACGAACAGGCCGTCCCGATATTTTCGATACCGTTTGATGAGCCGTCTTTCATCCGGGTGCTGGGGTGGTCGTTCCAACAGCCGGTCACAGAGATGCTCCAGCCGCTCCATCCGAGCGTTGACCTCCCCGGGAGGCAGTTGATCTCTTTCGTTATGCAGATGCACCGCCGAGCGGAACACCACTTGCATGGCTTTCGGCCAGAAAGCGGTCGGATACAAGTCGATCACCGCCTGCAGGTTACGCAGTTGATGGGCCATACATAGCTGCCGCTTTCCGGCCGGGGCCTTCATCTGGGCCGAGTAGACATCGCTGACCCATACTTCCGCGGCATGGCTCCCCATCACTTCTTTGATCACATCCACGCTGCGATCAAAGCGAGCCACATGCAGGACGGCTTTGGCCGAAGCGAAGACCCACTGATACCAATTCTGGGAGTCCACCCGGCTGCCGGTCTCATCACAATGGATCACTTCGCTTTGCTGGAGCGCCGCTTGGATAGGCCCCGTCTGCTCCAGGGCTTCTTTGCCAGCCCGCCGGGTGATCTTGTCGATCGATCCTTCACAGAGCTTCACCCCGTGCAGGTCAGACAGCGCCTTCTTCGTGCGCTCATAGCTCATGTGCTGCTGCTGGCGATAGTACACCACCGTGGCTTCCAGCCGGGAGCCAAAAGTGCGCTCCATCTCCAGCCCTTCCGGCGGCTGGCTGGTCTGTTTGTGTCTGCAACAGGGACATTCCACTTCAAACTGGCGCACCTCAATGACTTCGGCTTTCGCTTCCGGCAGTTCAGTGATCTGGTTGACTGCCTTCACCCGGCCTTCAGCCCCCGACAGATCCGCCTGGCAGCGGGCACAAGAGGTCGGTTTCACTTCAACAATATGGTCCGGATCAGCCACCATTTCCCGTTCGTATTTCACATGCCCCACCGGCGGGCCATGCCGCCGCTGGCGCTTGTCCTTGGGTCGGTTCGACTTTTGATCCTTCGCAGGTGGTTGAGAAGAGTTGCTCGAGTCCGTCGGCGGTTTCTTGTTCTTCTCCAGTTTTATCTTCAGAGCCTCATAATCGGCCCGCAGTGCCACCAACTGGGCATGCTCGTCTAGGAGCAGATCGATCAGTTCATCACGGCTCATGCGAGCCAGGTCATCTCGGGTCATGGTGGTCTCATCTTACCAGACCTGGTTTAAATCGCGAAGGGTGTGAGTAAGTACAAGTCAAGGGGAAAACCCAATTGAAGATTGCAGTTTAAGGAATCAGGATTGGAAGGACCGCCAGGTAAGGAATTAAATGGCAGCCAGGAAAGTACCTTACCCAAAATGTACAGATCTAGGGAATGCAGCCTCCAAGGTGAATTAAATATCACGAGCGAGGCACGTCCCGCCCCACCTTTGCACAGAGAATGGAGGGGGAAGGTGAATGCCAAATCGTGGATAAGGTATCATGGATCGTGTAAATAAACCTTAATAAAAATAGAACATGTGACCCTAAGATAGCAATTATCCAGTGCCAATATATTATTTGAGAATCGCCTCCCAAGTTTTAGGTTCCCCATTGGGTTCGAGCGGAACCAGGACTGACCTTCTGATGTTGAGTTTCTCAGGCAGCAATTCCAATGAATGATCTACCCGTTCATGTGCAGCATCAAGCAATAATCTTGAATGTTTGAAAAAACATCGTCATGCCCATAGATAATCCCTCCCCCACGGAAGGGCAAAGGACCTGCATGTATCTTAAAACTAATTAAGAACCAACCATTCAAGATGGTATTTGTAGTAGTATTAATTTATCCCAGATGGACTTAGCGTTAATTTGAGGAAATTACTGACAAGCGGAGGGCTTTATTGGTAAACCTAAAGGTAACCCTCAAATGACTGCGCAGACTGATGTCAAAGCTGCAGTCATGCTCATCAAGAATATTCTCCCTGCAACCAGCAAGTGCGAAAAGGTGGATTTTCAAGCTGTCGAACAATTGTCCCAGCGGATGAAAATCCAACCAACCACCCCTCATTCCACCCTCAGAATTAACTTATCAAATTAGATGAACATGCCTCCTTGTGATTAACCCGCACCGGAGGCATTTTCTTTTTTTTACCGATTGAAATATCCAACGTTTTTATCATAATCATCCAGATTATTCCGGGTTCCTTGTATATTTGCATCAGGATGAAAGCAATAACAATTTCTGATGTCAAAGCAGGCATCCCAACAACCGCTGCCCACTTTGCTATAAGATCGCGAAACGGATGGACACATATTTAACCATCCTGGGCGGAAGCAGGGTCAAATGAATGCAGAAACATTCGGATAGGAATAGATTCCTGCAACGACAACCGACTATGGTTATTTCGGGTACTTCCAAAGGAGGTGATCATCAGCGGAGTCATATAAATCATTTAAGAAGGCTCGTTTTAGCGTGCGTTCAAAAACTGTTATTGGTAAACACAGCCAAAGGAGATTTCTTTTATGAAAGCAAAATTGCTTGGTACGTTTGTCAGTCTGGTGCTGGTTATCGGAACCTTTTTTCCGATAGCTGGCAATGCGGCACTGGCGGCGAGCGGGTCAATGCCATTGCTCGTGAAAGGTCCACTGGCAACCCCTGTAAACGCCACCGGGCCTGGCTATGGGCTTTTCAGCTGCCAGGTGGGCCTGAGTACAGGCCAGTGCTATGACCCATACCAGATGAGGACAGCATACGGAATTTCCTCCCTCATCTCTGCAGGCAAGGATGGGACCGGGAAGACAATCGTCATCATCGATGCCTTCCAATCCCCGCACATCCTAGCCCAACTAAACTTCTTTGACAACTTCTATGGTCTGACGGCAGTAAATGCAGGCACCGGCACCCCATCCTTCACCCAAGTGGCACCGGACGGACTAACGCCGTTCGTAACCGGCGATGCCAACATGACCGGCTGGGCCGAAGAAATATCTCTGGACGTACTCTGGGCGCATGCGATCGCCCCGGGCGCCAATATCGTCCTTGAGCTGGGAAGCGACAACTCGGACACGGCCCTGATCAGCGCCCTCAACGACGCCATAAACAACAACCGCGGCGACGTGATCTCGATGAGCTTTGGCGAGGCCGACATGTGCCTCGGCAGCGACCTCACCGCAGCGTGGAACCAGGCGTTCGTGAACGCAACCAAGAAGGGGATCACCCTGTTCGCCTCGTCAGGCGACCAGGGAGCTGCACAACCTTCCTGTGACGGCAATTCATGGATCAAGTCGACATCCGCACCGGCCTCAGATCCACTCGTTTCTTCCGTTGGCGGGACCGAATTGCATGCTGCTGATTATTGTCTTGTCTCGCTTGGGTGCAACCCGGTCACAGCCCCGTCAGCAGGGACTTACGGGAGTGAGATCGCCTGGAACGAAGGGCCCTCTTACGGAGACTTCCAGTCATCGTTTACCTCCACCCTTTCAAGCGGAGGCGGGTACAGCACCACCTGGAGCGAACCTCCCTACCAGCAAGGAACAATCCAAAGCGGGAAAATGCGGGGTGTGCCCGACGTCTCCTACAACGCAGCAGTGCTGCACGGAGTACTCACTTATCTTGACATCCCGGGGATTACCGTGGGCTTTTACCGGTTTGGAGGGACAAGTGCAGGTGCCCCGCAATGGGCGGCAATCACAGCAATCGCCGACCAGGTTGCCGGGCATGACTACGGCTTTATCAATGCCGCCCTTTACAAGATCGGTCAGAACGCCAGCGATTATGCCGCGGCGTTCCACGACATCACGAGCGGGACCAACTCGGCGCTCGAATTTGATTCATCCAGCAACCCGGTAAACATAACCGGATTCAATGCCGGAAAGGGCTGGGACGCCGTTACAGGCATCGGTACGCCGAAGACCAGCAGCATCGTGAGCGAGCTGCCGTTGTTCTGGTCCGCTGGCCAAGCCAGCGCCGCTATCGCAGGATCGATGGCGCATGCCAACGGCAAACCGACGACACCTCCAGTTGAAACTCCTCACTAGTCCAGCGCAGGAGTATCAACCGTAGATAGGTTGGTAGTATAAATTTCTTTCACCAACCATCCCCTAAATAACAAAGTTAGACAAATACCGGGCACCCAAGCATATAAACTGGTGCCCGGTATTTTGTTGCAGGGATAGAGGGAGAGTCATACCCCTGCGGGTAGGAGGCAATTCAGGGCAACCACCAGGAAACAGGGGCGGAACCGGTTAATACGTTATACCCTGACAAACCATGATTTCCGTCCGGTAGATTCATAAGGAGGCGGGTGTAAAATAAGACGTATTCCATAGAATATCTGAGTATTTAAAGGTGAGCCATGTGTCTCGGTATACCAGCGAAAGTAATTGAAATTTACGAAGCCAACGGCATGAAAATGGCCAAGGTGGATTTTGGCGGCGCGTTAAAGAAGCGTGCATGGAGTACCTGCCCGAGGTGAAGGTTGGAGACTATACGATCGTGCACGTGGGCTTCGGCCTGTCCATCCTGGACGAGAAGGAAGCGATGGAGACGATGGACCTGCTGAGGCAGATCGATGCACTGGGTGAGGAAAGGCAAGGGAACGAGCCCCCCTCCCAGGGATAATTCAGCGGACCCCACAATGCGACCATGAAATACATCGACGAATACCGCGACGCAGAACTGACCCAGAAACTGCTCGCCGATCTCCGTAAAATTCTCACCCGCAACTGGACCTTAATGGAAGTTTGCGGGGGGCAGACGCATTCCATCATCAAATCGGGGCTCGACCAGATGCTGCCGGCACAGATAGAGCTTGTGCATGGACCGGGATGCCCGGTGTGCGTGACCCCGCTCGAGCAGGTGGACAGGGCAATCGCCCTGGCGTCAATGCCGGATGTTATTTTCACATCTTACGGGGACATGCTGCGGGTGCCGGGTTCAAGGCAGGACCTATTCCAGGTAAAAGCCCAGGGAGGGGATGTACGTATTGTTTATTCACCCCTGGATGCTCTAAAGATCGCCAAAGACAACCCTTCCAAAACCGTGATATTCTTCGCCATCGGTTTCGAGACCACCGCACCGGCAAATGCAATGGCAGTGCTGCAGGCCAAAGCCCAGGGATTGAAGAATTTTGCCGTGCTGGTCTCGCACGTGACCGTGCCAGCCGCGATCAGCGCACTAATGGACTCTTCCCGTGCAGAAGCCAAGAATACTTCGCCAGATCTCAAAATTGACGGGTTCCTGGCGGCGGGTCACGTTTGCACAGTAATGGGATTCTGGGAATACGAAGCCCTGGTCGAAAAATATAAAATACCGATCGTGGTGACCGGCTTCGAGCCGGTCGACCTGCTGCATGGGATCCTCAAATGCGTCCGACAGCTGGAAGCAGGCAAGCACACGGTCGAGAATGCATACGAACGGTCCGTCAGCCGGGAGGGGAACCAGCCAGCGCAGGCAGTCATCCGGCAGGTCTTCGAAATGACAGACCGGGCGTGGCGCGGAATTGGCGTCATCCCAATGTCAGGATACCGGCTGCGCCCGGAGTTTGCGGCCTTCGATGCTGAACTGCGGTTCCCCCAGGTGCAGGCGATCGAGACCAAGGAATCGCCCCTGTGCATCAGCGGACTGGTACTGCAAGGGCGCAAGAAACCCAGCGAGTGCACGGCATTTGGCAAGGAATGCACCCCGCAGAGCCCGCTGGGGGCAACGATGGTCTCCTCGGAAGGAGCATGCGCCGCATATTACCGATACGGCCGATACTCCAAAGATATTTCAGCAGAGGCCAAAGCCGTACTTAAAGCCAAGGTGCAACCATGATAGAAAATCTCAACCTGCTCAACTGGACCTGCCCGCGTCCGCTGCAAGCCTACCCGACCATTGTGATGGGTCACGGGGCGGGTGGGAAGATGATGGCGGACCTGATCAAACATCTCTTTGCGCCGGCATTCGACAACGAGTGGCTGGGACAGATGGGGGATGCGACGAAATTCGACCAATCTTATTTCGGGATCCCTGAACTGTCCGTGGCATTTACCACCGACAGCTTCGTGGTGAGCCCGTTATTCTTCCCGGGTGGGAATATCGGCGAACTGGCAGTGTATGGAACGGTGAACGACCTGGCGATGCGGGGAGCCAAGCCGTTGTACCTGTCGGCGGGCTTCATCCTGGAAGAGGGGCTGCCGATGGAGACTCTCGGGAATATCGTGACTGCCATGGCGGCAGCATGCAAGAAAGCCGGGGTGAAGATCGCCACCGGAGATACCAAGGTGGTGCAAAAAGGGCACGGGGATGGCATCTACATCAATACTTCCGGCCTGGGAGTCATCCCGGAGGGCATCGATATCGGACCAGCGAACGCCAGACCCGGGGACGCCGTGCTGGTGAGCGGAACGATGGGTGACCACGGGATCGCGATCATGTCGGTGCGGGAGGGATTGACATTCGAGACAGAGATCCGCTCCGATAGCGCGCCGCTATTCGGCTTAGTGGAGGCAATGGCGGGAGCTGAGAGTGAGATGAATAAGGACGGACGGGGAAAGGGAGGGAGAGGCAAGGGCGGGGACAAGGCCGCGCCCATCCATTGTTTAAGAGATGCGACACGCGGCGGGCTGGCAGCGGTGCTGAACGAACTGGCCGATGCTTCGAAGGTGGGGATCGAATTTTATGAAATGAAAGTCCCGGTCAAGCCGCAGGTGAACGCCGCCTGCGAGATGCTGGGGCTGGACCCGTTCTATATTGCCAATGAAGGGAAACTGATAGCGATCGTGCCGCAGGAGACGGCGGAAAGCGTTTTGGCAGCCATGCGAGGGCACGAATACGGCAGGGAGGCTGCAATTATTGGGCGGGTAGTGAGCGAACACCCCGGGATGGTGACGGCGACGACTTCAATCGGAGGGATGCGGGTGGTGGATGTGCCGGCGGGGGAACTGCTGCCGAGGATTTGCTAGGATTTAAATACAATCCCCAAAGAGGGGGAAAGCGGGCGCGAAAAAAACGGGAAGGATCAGGATGCTGCTCGCATGGCTGGCAACATCCTGTTCAATAAATATTCCATGCATTGGGGAAAATTGCCAAGAATCACAAAACAACCCTGGCAAGGGCGGAGAGTCCTTTCAAATCGTCCAGATCGAGCCATTGGAGCATGATTCGCTGGAGGGAAGTTTTTTTCAACTCTGAGAGGTGTTCCAGAATCTCCTCCCCCACCCCGACAATGATGCCGCGTTTATGAAGTTCTTCGACAGTTTGATGGCGGGCGGATAATTTTGCTTCCAGCTCCTGCCTTGTCCGCCCGAAGCGAATACCGGTCATCATGGAGCGGCGCACGGACTGCGGATCGCGGCCTGAGGTCTTCATTAATTCGTCCAGGCGGGCGTTCAGGCGGGAAAATTCAGCCGGTTGGGAAAATATGGCATTCCATTCGTCTGCGTATTTAACCACGAGCGGCAAGGTGCGCTTTTCGCCATTCCCGCCGACCAGCAAGCGCGGTCCGCCAGGACGGGCAGGATGCGGCAGGAGGGTGGCAGCGTGCAAATGGTAATATTCGCCCTCAAATGTGACAGAAGAATCAGGCTTCAACAGACGGGTGATCACTTCCAGCCCTTCTTCGAAGCGATTGAAACGAGATTTCAAATCCAACAGGTCAAAGCCAAACATGACGTGCTCGCGCTCCTGCCAGCCCGCACCCAGTCCGAGGGTGAGGCGCCCGCCGCTGAGGTCATCCACGGCGGATGCCATGCGGGCGGTCAGAACCGGGTGACGGACGGAGACGGGGGAAACCAGAGGACCGAATTCGATGCGCGTGGTATGGGAAGCCAGCCAGGTGAGAGAGACCCACAGCTCAAGGGACTCCATGTCGGGAGGCCCGGCATTGGTGAAATGGTCGGAGCGATAGAGCCCGGCGAAGCCTAGGTCTTCGACGGCGGCGGCGAGGTTTTGCCAGCGCGGCCAGGTGAGGCCATTCTGGGCTTCGATCATAATGGCGATATCCATTTTTTATCTCGAATTAAACCTTCAAAGATGAAGAATACCTCTTTAATAGAGGGGATGAAACCGAACTCAAATTATAACCGTGCTATTGCGAATTCAACCCCAGTTGATTTGACCCAACAACAAAGGATAATGAGTACTTGAAAACCCATCCCCCTGTCCCCCTTCCCTTGGGGAAGGGGGAATATAAGAAAAAAGGGACATTGCGAGCTTCGCTCGCAATACCCTTATTTTTTCATTCTCATCCACCCTATAAGAAGGGATGTAGGTAATAGTATAAGCGCCAAGTTTATACAAGCTCCGGCAAGGCAAGCCAGGGATCGGGAGACTTGGGGTGGTCTGCTTCAATCAATTCCACTTTTTGGACCAGTTTATCCAGGGTGCGGTGGACGAGTTCGGGAGGCCAGCCGAAGAGTTTGATCACGTCGCGGACCCGGGCTGCACCAACCGAAGCGAAATACAGCTGCACCAGTTTTTGGCGAGCCTCAGCTTCTCCAATGGGACGGGCCTGTTCCTCCAATTCCGGCATGTGCCGGGAGGTAATGTCGTAACGGAAAGCATATTTCCACGCGCCGACCTCAGCCACTCCAACAGGCAGGATCTTGAAGTCCATTTGCAGGTCTTCCATGGCGCGGTTGAAGGCGGACTCTTTGGCATTCAGCATGCGGGCTTCCTTGCGGAGAGAGATCGTGTCGAGACTGCCCTTGTCCAAAAGAGTTTCGTAAATTTGCTTTGCAGCCTGGGTCAAGCGCCCTTCTTCGTAAGAAAGGAGGTAATCTTCTTCGGGAGAACCGTAATTTTCGGAGAGGGCATAGAAATACGGGGCAACTTCGAGGGAAATGATAGTTGCCTTGCGGCGAAGAATCTTGCCGTAATACCAGATCTTCTTCGGAAGCGCGTCATCCTTCCAACCCCAGGTGATGTGACCGGGGTCATCATGATCGTTGGGGACATCGCGGTCCCCTACAACCGCCTTCCAGAGTGAGGGCAGGTCAACGCCAGAGATCGGCCAGAAGTAAACGAAGCCGCGTTCGTTGACGAAGTCCAGGGCTCCAGCGGGGTCGGTTACACGATTTGATGTGAGAAAATGGAAGGTGCGATTACGGTGGGTTTTAAGTTTCCCCAGGTTGAGGGCAGGCATGCGTGGATTGTACCAAAAGTCATTAAAGGAGGGAGAGGTAAAAGAAAAGGAAAAGGAAAAAGAACTGGATATCAGGGCCTGGGTCCGCTCCGCGTCCGGGGGATCCCGTCAAAGATCTCCAAGGAGGATGTCCTCCAAGTATAGGGGAAAAATGCTCCGCAAGCGACGACGGTGGCGCAAGGGAAAGGATTAACGACTGAAGTCGTTACTACGGGTGACTTTTTCCAATAACTGGCGGTAGTAAAGGTAATTTTCAAAGGGAATGTCTTTGCGGACGCGACCATCCGCCAGGGGGATATAGCCTCCCTGGGCAAGCAAGGGAGGAACCTTTCCTTCAACCTCTGCGCGAATGGCATCCTTGCCTTCACGGAGGACATCCAGGTCAATACCCCCGATCAAACGCAAGCCGCGGCCAAACTCCTGACGCAGCGAATTGTAATCCATCGAGGCGGTGTTGACCTCACAGGCCCACAGGCAGTCGAAACCATGCTCCATCAGAACCGGAACCAGCAGACGGGCATTGGCATAGGTGCGCAGGATGAGGATATTAACATTATGCCGGTGCAAGACATCCAGAACAGGCTGATAACTCGATAGCACAAATTCGACGAACATGGCAGGCGATATGAGCGGTCCGTGGTTGGCTCCGATCGGTTCGCTGAAAACGGCGGCGTCGATCTCCACATCCCGGAGGGCACGTTCGGTGAGGGCGGCGACAAAATCAGCCTGAACCTTCATCATATCCCGTACAAAGCCCGGGTCGTCGTGGATCAACTTCATCAATTCATAAAAGCGCTGCCAGCCGTAGACACCCATGGTCAGGAAAAAACCCTGGTGGAGGCGCATCATCAAGACATGGTCGCGCTGCTTCCAACCAGGCAGGGATTGCTTCCAGGTTTCCGGCAAACGGGTGGGATCTTCAGGATCGAGACGGCGGGCGAAGGCTTTGAGCTCGGAGGTTTAACCGGCCAATTCCTGGGCCAGGGATGCGGGTAGACGTCAAGGTCAATCTCTTCGCGCAGATCGGAGATAAACATTTTCCCCAGATCAGCGTCCGCAGCCAAGCCCTGTTTCCGCCAGGCTTTCAAAACATCGTCGCGGATCCCTTCTTCGAAATAGGGGACACGATCTGGATGACCGAACTGCATCGTTTCGAGAAAGCGCTGGCGACCGTTCATTTGCCTGGAAGCAATCCTTTCTGTGCGGCAATGGCAATCGCTGCCGCGCGCGAATCAACCCCAAACTTATTATATATGCTGGCAAGATGCGCCTTAACCGTGCGCTCACTAATCTCGAGGCCGACGGCGATTTCCTTGCTGCGTTCCCCCTGTGCGACTCTCATCAACACTTCCAACTCCCGTTCGGTCAGGTCGGGCTTAACTTTCACGGATGCACTTAGGCTGCCCGCCTTTGCAAGGAGGCGACTCATTATTTCAGGCTTGAGCAAGGTCTCGCCGCGAGCAGCAGCCCGGACGGAATTGAAAAGCGTTTCCCGATCGGTGTCTTTGAGCAGGTAGCCCTTGGCCCCGGCCTGCATACCACGCAGCATTAAATCATCCTCATTAAAGGTGGTGAGAATGATCACAGCAATTTCAGGTTGTTCGACCCTGAGACGCTCTATGGCAGTCAATCCATCCATCCCCGGCATACGCAGGTCCATCAAAACAACCGACGGGTGAAGCCCGGCACAAAGTCGAACCGCTTCCGCACCATCTGCAGCTTCCCCAACCAGTTCGAAGTCTGCCTCAGTTTCCAGAATAAGCCTCAAACCCTGACGGATGATCAAGTGGTCATCAGCGACCAGAATGCGGATCAGGTCAGGCATCAGCAGGTTTCTCCAAGGGGAACCGGACCATTAGCTGCGTCCCTTTTCCCACTTCTGAAAAAATCTCAAGGTTGCCCCCCGACAATCTCACCCGTTCACGCATCCCCAGGAGACCGTAATGTCCTGCCTCCACCATCAGCGGATTAAACCCCAACCCATCATCGCAAATTTCGATTTCCAGTTCCTTTTCATCACCCTTTAATTTCAAGGTCACATTTTTCGCTCTGGCATGACGTGCAATATTGGTCAACCCTTCAGAGATGACTCGAATCGATGTTTCAGAAACCGCTTCCGGAATGGAGACAGGGACATCAATCTTCGGTTCACATGAAATACCCGTGGAACTGGTGAAATGGTCAATTTCATTCCGGATGGCTTCGACCAGATCACGCTCGTCAGGCTGACGAAGATTATCAATTACCTGGCGGGCATCTGCCAAGGTGGAGCGAGCCCGGTTCATGGTCTCGCGTACAATAGCTCGAGCCCGGTCAGGGTGGTTACCGGCCAGATACGCATCCACAGCTTCGAGCTGAAGAATAAGGCCGGCCAGCCCTTGCGAAAGAGTATCGTGCAATTCCCGCGCCATGCGCTGGCGTTCGCTGGTGATGGTCAGATCTTCCACCCGGGCAGCGTACTCGGTGAGCTGGTGGTTCGCTATTTCCAAATCCTTCAAGAGCACCTGGGCCCGCTCACGGGCTTCCGCCTGGCGCAAGTACAAGGATACATAAATGGTCACGAAAAGAACCACGGGAACCATCGAAAGCAGCCACAAAATGGCAGCACCCGATCCTGCGACGAGGATGTAATTGACCAGCGATAAAACCATGAAAAATACAATCGAAATGATTCGCCAGACCCGTTTAACTGGCATCCCGATCACCAACCCGATCAATCCCGGATACACAACGAAACTAAAACCGGAAAGCCTCACCAATAATCCCATCATGAAAGCCAGAAGGCTTTGAACGATCAAGAAAGGGATTAACCATTGAATGTGTGCGAATACCCAAGCTGAGAACCAATACAAGGTGATATGGATAATCATCATGACAGTGAATAAAGCAATTTTCCATGCAGAGTCCAATGCGGGAGAGCCAGTAACCGCCCAGACATACGCTGCACCCAGAAACAAGGTGAGGAACAGGAAGAAAGGGCGCTCAAAATGGCGCTGATCCCTGAACATACCGTAAAATAAATTAGGATTTTTCATGGCAGGTTAATTGTATCGTAATCAGTGGAGATTGCCACTGCCTGGACGGACAGTGTCCAAAAGGACAAGTATGGATATGCCCAAAGGCGCAATATTTAAACTGATTTTTCCGCATATACTACAAGCATTATTCAAATCCTGGAGGAGATATGACCGAAAAAGCGATTGAAGTCAAAAACCTGCATAAGGCCTTTGGGGACCTGAAAGCAGTGGACGGGGTATCGTTCGACGTGGAAAAAGGCGAGATTTTCAGCCTGCTCGGGCCGAACGGGGCGGGGAAAACTACAAGCATTTCGATGCTTTCCTGTCTTCTGCGCCCGGACGAGGGAGATGCCCTGGTGATGGGCCACTCCATACGCGACGACCAGATGGGGGTCAAATCAGTGCTGGGAGTGGTGCCGCAGGAGATCGCTCTTTACGAAGACATGTCAGCCCGGGAAAACCTGACCTTTTGGGGAAAAATGTATGGTTTGCGCGGGGAGGCACTCAAGACCCGGGTGGATGAAGTACTGGACATCATCGGCCTGACCGACCGGGCGAAGGAATACATCAAAAAGTACTCGGGCGGAATGAAACGGCGCGTCAACATCGGAGTGGCGCTCCTGCACAAGCCGCAGGTCATCTACATGGATGAACCGACCGTGGGAATCGACCCGCAGTCCCGCCGCAATATCCTGGACAGCGTGGTGAGCCTCAAGAACCAGGGAATGACGGTGCTCTATACCACCCATTACATGGAAGAAGCCCAGGAACTTTCAGATCACATCGCGATCATGGACGCGGGCAAGATGATCGCCTTCGGCACGGAAGAAGAGCTGGTGCAAATCGTAGGGCAGATGGACCGCATCTCGCTGACGATCAATTCCGAGAGCGGAAAAGTACTCGAGGCCTGGAAAAAAGTGACAGGCGTGAAGCAAGTCACTGCAATAGATGGAACCCTGACCGTCCTGGCGGACGACAGCAACCAAGTGCTGCCCAGATTGTTCGAAACGGCAGCCGGGAACAACGTAAGGATCACATCCGTTGACATCCAGGAACCGAACCTGGAGGCAGTGTTCCTGCATCTGACCGGGAAAGCGCTGAGGGATTAAAAATGAAAATCCTGGATATTGCCCTTAAGGATATGAAGCGCTCCTTCCGCAGCGCCTTTGCACTGGTCTTTATGTTCGGGGTGCCACTGGTTATGACCGGCATGTTCTATCTCATGTTCGGCAGCGGTTCCAAAAGCCCGACGGGATTCAGCGTGCCGGTGACCAAAGTTGTGGTTGCCAACCTGGACACAGGCGGACCTGCTTTTAATGCAATCAAAGGCCAGTTCAGCGGAGGGCTGCAGGCAAATTCGATGGGAGACATCATCCTGGCGACCCTGCAGGACAAAGGATTTGCAGCCCTGATGGAAATCTCAACCACGGACAGCGCCGAATCAGCGTGTGCAGAAGTGGACGACCAGAAGGCCGGGGTGGCGCTGATCATCCCGGCGAACTTTTCGCAGCTATTCTCAGACCTGAACAGCCAGGCAACCATCGAGATGTATAAAGACCCAACGCTGACCATCGGCCCGAGCATCGTCCAATCCATCCTATCCCAGTTCATGGATGGTATTTCAGGCGCCAAAATTGCCGTGGACGTGTATATGAAGCAGACCGGAAGCACAGACCAGGCGCAGATCGGGCACGTGGTTTCACAGTACACCTCAGGGATACCCGGCGGTGACCCCACTTCGACACTGTTGGATATGCAACCTACTTCGTCAACCTCCCAGCCTGTAAATATGCTGGTCACGATCGTCGCCCCGATCATGGGCTGGCTGACCATCTTTTACGCCTTCTACACCGGTGCATCCACAGCACAGTCTATCCTGAGGGAAGACGAGGAAGGGACCTTGGCGCGCATGTTCACCACCCCCACCGGTCAAGCCACGATTTTAGGCGGGAAATTCCTGGCAGTGGGCCTAACCGTGCTGGTGCAAATGATCGTCCTGCTGATCCTGGGGCGTTTATTATTCGGAATCAGCTGGGGCGCGCTTCTACCGGTTTCTCTGGTGACGGTGGGGACAATGCTGGCTGCAGCCACTTTTGGCATTTTCATCAACTCGCTGCTGAAAAGCACGAAGCAAGCCGGACTTATTTTCGGCGGATTGCTAACCCTGCTCGGAATTATTGGAGGACTGCCAGTCTTTGCTGCCGGATCGAGCTCGGTGGATACCCTGGCAAAAGTTTCCCTGGTCGAACCAGTAGGCTGGGCAGTCCAGGGATTACTGAAAGTGATGAAAGGCGGGCAGGTGCAGGATCTCCTGCTGACATTCGGGGTGCTGGCTGCCTGGGCGATCGTCTTCTTCGTCGTGGGCGTGCTGCGGTTCCAGAAAAGGTACGCTTAGAGGAAAACCATGCAAAGAATACTTGATATCACCGTTAAAGATTTGCGACAAATCATACGAAACCGGATGACCTTCCTTTTCCTCCTAATCATGCCGGCTGCCTTCACAATCCTATTCGGACTGGCTTTCGGCGGCTCGGGGAATACCACAGACAACCGCCTGCCGGTCGGATACCTGGACCTGGATGGAAGCAGCCTGAGCGCGAATTTGAATAGCCTCCTGGCAGATTCCAGCGTGATACGCCTGGATGAGACTCCCGGAAGAAGCGAAGCCGACCTGGTGAGCCTGGTCGGGAGCAACAAACTTGCTGCCGCAATCGTAGTCCCAGCCGGATACGGCGAGGCACTGCGCAGCGGGAACCCTTTGAGACTGGGCTTCCACGCCGACACTGTGCAAGCCTCCACCACCACGGTCGAGTCCGAAGTGCTGGTGGCCTCCCAGCGGCTGGGGAGCGCGGTGCGGACGGCGAACATCACCGCGAACCTGTCGAATAATCCCGCGGACTTCGACCCGGCTCTGGCGGCAGCCCTGGCTGCCTGGCAGAATCCACCCATCCAGGTGGCAGTCACTTCCGGTGTATCCGCAACGCCGCAAAGCCAGAACATCATGTCGATGGCACAATCCTCGCCTGCAATGATGATCCAGTTTGCCATCGCCGGGCTGCTGACGGCTGCCACCGTGATCGTCAACGAGCGCAAGACGCGTGCGCTGCAACGCCTGCTGACCACCTCCACGACCCGCTTCCAGATCCTGATGGGACATTACCTGGCGATTTTCGCAATGATCTTCAGCGAGTTCCTGGTCATGATCCTTTTCGGACAGCTTTTGAAGGTTAATTACCTGCGGGTGCCACAGGCAACCCTCCTGGTAGCGGTGGCAACCGCGGTGTGCATTGCCGCCCTGGGATTGCTGATCGGTGTAATCGCGAAATCCGAGGAGCAAGCGGTCATGTTCTCCCTGATCCCCATGTTCGTGCTTTCAGGACTGGGCGGGGCCTGGGTCCCGCTGGATATTACCGGAGCGGCCTTCCAGACCGTAGGACACTTCTCACCTGTGGCATGGGCGATGGACGGGTTTAAAAACATCGTAGCACGCGGCCTGGGATTCAATACGGTGCTGCTGCCCGTGGCTGCCCTGCTGGGGTATGCCGTGCTTTTCTTTGGGCTGGCACTCTGGCGGTTCCGGCGGGTGAGCGAATAACAGAAATTGTGAGCGCTTTTCCGATATAATTGTCCAGGTTCGAAACCCCTCCCTGAAGCGAAACGCAAAGGCCGGGGTTATATTTATTGTTCGCTTGATCCCACCCTGTGCCAAGGAGACACTTTCATGACGACTGCCATCCAAGACCGCCTTCCCCGCCTCACCAAATTCCTTTACGGCATCAGCGATTTCGGGTTTGCGTGCACCGATACGACCATGCAGGTGCTGTTCGCCATCTTCATGACCGACGTGGTGGGGGTCAAACCCGCCTATGCAGCTCTGGCGATCTTCATCGGACGCACATGGGATTACATCAACGACCCGTTGATCGGATTCTATACCGACCGGGTGCGGAGCCGCTGGGGACGCCGGCGTCCCTTCCTGCTGTTCGGGTTCATCCCGTTCGGGATCATGTTCGCGATGATGTGGTTCCGCCCACCGACGGACAGCCAATTCCTGCTGTGCGCTTACTACGCAGCCGCATATTTCTTCTTCGATACATCCTATACCTTCGTCACCATGCCATATGTAGCCCTGACCCCCGAACTGACCCAGGATTACGACGAGCGCACCTCACTGACGACCTTTCGGATGGCATTTTCCATCATCGGAAGCCTGGTGGCTTTCATTGTGCCCCTTTTAATCATTGGAACGATGCGGCCTGAAAATTCGGGGCGGGTATTCACAATGGGGATCATTTTCGGAGCGATCTGCGCTCTTCCCCTACTGCTGACCTTCTTCGGGACGCGTGAGAAACCGGAATATTACAAACAAAGCCAGCCAAGCCTGCGGGAGTCATTCCGGGCGGTGTGGAAAAACCGGCCTTTCCTGTTTGCAGCCGGCATTTTCCTGTTCACCTGGACCGCGGCGGACATCATCCAAGCCTTCCTGCTTTACTTCCTGAAATACCGCATGCACCTGGAAGCCCAGAGCGATATCATCCTGGGCGCCATTTTCATCACCGCGTTGCTGGTGCTGCCGTTCTGGGAATGGGCTTCACGAAAAACTGACAAGCGCAAGGCCTACGTGGCAGGGATGATCTTCCTCTCAACGATCATGATCGCGCTGATCTTCCTCAGCCCGAGCGCCGGGCTGCCGCTGGTGCTGGTCATGTCCGTACTGGCGGGCATCGGCGTCTCAGCGATCCACGTGCTGACGTGGGCGATCATCCCGGATGCGGTCGAAGTGGATGAACTGGCAACCGGTCAAAGACATGAGGGCGTCTTTTATAGCCTGGTCTCTTTGTTTAAAAAAGTGGCTTCCTCGATCGCCATCCCTCTGACCTTGCTGGTCCTGGACTGGAGCGGCTACGTATCGAACGCTGCCACGCAGAAACCCTCGACCATCCTTGCCATCCGCATCCTGACCGGGCCGGTGCCATCGGTGCTCTTGCTGGGAGGCATCATTTTTGCGCTGTTTTATCCACTCAGCCGAGCCGGTCACGCGCAGGCAAGGGCGGAAATCCTAAAGAAACGGGAAGAATCCGCCACGGAGTAATCCAAGCGATTCCAGAAAAACAGCCGTGTCGATGAAACGCGGCTGTTTTTTATTTTAGATAAGAGAGTCGAATCTTTAGCGACCGAGCGCGGAAAAAATCAGAATTTAATAAACAAGCTGGCAATTGTAACGAGGGAGGCAATTAAAATCAGGACAGTACAGACGATCGAAAAATACTTCTGGAAGCCGTTGTTAACAAACTCGCCCATTAATTTTTTATCGCTCGTAAATCGGATGAGATAGTAAAAAATAGGCGGGAGGGTGAAGGCACTGATCACCTGGGTGGCGATGATAATCTTGAATAACGATACAGCCGGGAATAAAACAATGATGCAAGCCAGGACCAACTGGATCAAGTAGATGATATAGAACGTCTTGCTTTTCTTGAATGAATCATCGAGGCTGCCGGAAACACCAAAGAACTCGGCAAAAGCATATGCCGTTGAAAGGGAAACCACCACCAATCCCATAAAACCTGCATTCAAAATACCGATCCCGAACAACTCCCCTGCCAGGTTGCCGGCAAACGGCTGGATGGCCAGGGCAGCCTGTTCACCGGATACAAGCGCGACGCCATGGACATACAGCGTTGCGGCAGTAGCGACAATCATAAAAAAGGAAAAAAAGTCGGTAAGGAAGGCACCCCAGTAAGTCTCAATTTGGGAATAGCTTACCTTGCCCTTCTCGATCTTTTTATCGGATGCAAAACTGCTGATGAAGAACTGCCCCCATGAAGTGACCGTTGTGCCAAGCACCCCCATCCCGATGATCAGGTAGTCATGAAGATATTGGGAAGTGATCGGCACTCCGTGGGGAAACAAGAGGTTCCCCAGCGCCATCCCCCAATCGGGCTGCGCTTTTACAGCAGAAACGATATAGACAAGGAAGAACAGGCACGCAACGAGCATGAAGTACTGGGTGAATTTGTAGCTCCCCTTTACGATCACCAAATAGGCAATCGCACAAACCAGGATGACCATTGGGGCAGGGGGAAGATGGAACAACTCAGCCATGACCTCAACCGCAGCCGCGTCCACCACCAGGATGCCCATATTGGCGATAAACAAGGCGAGGAATATTAACGTCGAGGCTGTCACCCCATCGCGTTCGCGGATCAAATCTGCCAGGCCTCTGCGGGTGACAATGGTGAGGCGGATCCCCATTTCCTGGGTAATCCCCAGGAGGACGGTCACGATTAAGAGAAGGAAAAGGATAGGGTAGCCAAGCTTCGCGCCGGCGACTGCATACGTGGCTACACCGCTGGCATCGTTGTCTGCCATGGCGGTGATGGTAGCCGGGCCAAAAATGGAGAAGAAGATTAAAATCCTTTTCCAAAATCCGGGGATAAATTTGTGCTTTCTGGGAAGTGGAATCTGAGGCATAGCAGTCTCTTTATTTCTTCGAAATTGTGTCGACAAGAGACTTGCCGCCACGGAGTTTTTATTTGAAATGCGCTTTAAAATACACGAGTTAAACCGAAAAAGCGCTACGAACTAATGAAATACGAGATCAAAGTAAAAGCCGAGGCGATCACGATAACTACCGTGCAGATAACGGCGAAGTATTTTTGGAATTTATTATTGGCAAAATTACCCATTAGCTGGCGGTCATTGGTCAGCTTGATCAGGTAAAAGAAGACGAGTGGTAGTGCAATGGCATTGATTGTTTGGGTGACAATGGCCACTTTAAACAAAGACAACTTCGTGAAAATGACAATCACACCTACAACAAACAACTGCAAACCGAAAAGGAAATAAAACGTTTTGCTTTTTTTATAACTGTCATTGAGGCTTCCTGAAAGACCGAAGAACTCGGCAAAAGCATAGGCCGTGGACAGGGAGACAATGATCACGCCCATGAAGCCAGCGTTGAGGATGCCAATGGCGAATAATGTGCCAGCCAGTTCGCCGGCAAAGGGCTTAATTGCCAGGGCTGCCTGTTCACCTGCCACCAGGGGAATATGGTTAATATAAAGCGTAGCAGCCGTGGCTACAATCATGAAAAAGGAAAAGAAGTCGGTGAGGAACGCACCCCAATAGGTCTCGAGCTGGGAATAGTTGATCTTGCCCTTTTCAATTTTTTTGTCATACGCAAAACTGCTGATAAAAAACTGCCCCCAGGGTGTAATGGTGGTCCCTAAAACTCCCATGCCGATCAAAAGGTAATCACGCATGTATGTCGGAGTTATGGCGACGCCATGGGGATAAAACAAGTTGGTGACTGCCAGGCCCCAATCAGGCTGCGCCTTTATGGCGGAAACGATATAGGCTATATAGAACAAACTAGCCAGGAGCATGATGGCCTGGGTGATCTTATAGTTTCCCCTCACGATAAAAATGAATGAAATCACCAGAATGACCATTACGGAGGGAATGGCAGGCAGGTTCAGCAGAGTGCTGGTGGTCTTGACGGCCGAAAGATCAGTGATCAATGTGCCGAGATTTGCGATAAGCAGTGCGCCGAACATGAACATGGCGGTGCGGGCCCCGAACTTCTCACGGATCAAATCAGCCAGTCCCTTGCGGCTAATGATCGCCAGGCGCATACCCATTTCCTGGGTCACGCCAAGCAAGATGGTGATGATGACCAGCAAGAACAGGATCGGGTAACCAAGCCTGGCACCTGCTATCGAATAGGTAGCAACTCCCCCTGCATCGTTATCCGACATGGCGGTAATGGTCGCCGGACCAAAAACCGACAAGAAGACGAGTATATTCTTCCAGTAGCGCTGAAAAAAGCCGCGTTTAATAATGGCATTCGTCATGATGCCCCTCTTTGAAATCAGCGGTAGAAGCGCGGCAGACGTTTCTTCCAGGCGGTGGGAATGATCTTATCGAGGGCATCGTCGGCGGTGACGATCCCATGGATGTGGTTTTGGTCGTCGACAACCGGAACAGCCAGAAGATCGTATTTAGCCACGGTCTGGGCGACCGTTTCCTGGTCGTCCGTAAGGTTAACCGTAATGAGGTGCTTGGTCATGAAATCCGAGACCATTTGACCAGGCTTGGCGAAAATCAAGTTATTCAGTGAAAAGGTGCCTACCAGGCATTTGCTGGAATCCACCACATAAACATAGAACATCGTCTCCACTTCGTCAGCCATTGTGTGTAACTGTTGGATGGCTTCGGAAGCTGTCAAATTCGGTTGAATGGAGGCGTACTCGGTGGTCATGATCCCGCCGGCGGAGTCTTCGGGATAAGTCAACAGTTTGCGAACATCGTCGGCATCCTCTTTTTCCATCAAGGCCAGCAAATCTTCCTTGCGTTCCTTAGGGAGGTCACCGAGTAAATCTGCCGCTTCATCCGGTTCCATTTCCTCGAGCACGTCGGCGACCTTTTCATCGGACATGTGCTCCACCAATTCGGCCTGGAATTCCGGTTCCACCTCTTCCAGGGTGTCCGCCAGGTGTTGGACATCGAGGGTATCCAACAATTGGCCACTCTCCAGCTTGTTCAAATCCCTGACAATTTCCGCCAGGTCAGCCGGGTGCAATTCATGGAGTTTTTCAGCAGGGACACGCAGGTGCATCTCCTGGTCGCGACGCATCAATTCCACATCATCCCAGGCGATCCCCTTCTTTTTAAGGTGACCGGTCAGAAAGTGCGCCAGACCGACAAGCCCCAAGCGCCGGACAATTCCGACCCAGGAAACATCCACGTTACTGACATAGATCGTCCCATCCACGCGCACCAGTTCCACGTCATTGACCCGAACGACGCGGGCTCCATCCGTATCAATGATCTGCTTATCTAGCACGTCACGGGAGAGCAAGACATCATCTTCTTTCATTTCAAAAAGCGGTGCATCCTCCAGCCGGTATTTCAACGGGATGACAGGCGAGAGTAATGCTGCAACCGCCATAAAGGGCAGGATGCGCGTACCCTGCTTGCCGATCACCTGCACCGCTTCAATCAACGGGTGGGGAAACTCAGCCCAGGGACGCACAATTACATCGGATAATTTGCCAACAGCCACCCCGTCAAGATCAGTGACAGAGCGACCAATAATTTCGCTTAAGTAAGCCATGGGACACCTCCAGATATCAGAGGACTGCACCTGCAGTCAAAAATGGCGGTAGTAATACTTGCTTCAAAAAAAAATAAGCGCCGCCCGATTCATCGACAGAAGGCGGCGTTTCTTTGAGCCAAACCCAGGTCCAGCCTTTCGACTGGAACTCCCCGAAAAAGATTCAACCCAATCGGGGGTAAGGTGATGCACGGACGCATGCCGGTCATCTGGTCCAAACAAAGTGCTTTCTGCCAGTTCGTTATTTTATGTAGCGGAATACCGTCTTCGTCCACGCGATCGCCTCCTTCCACTTTAATATTCGATCATGAGAACCAGCCACGAGCTGGAGCCCAATCGTCCCTATAAAAAACAGAAAAACCTCCAAGCTCCAGGAGGTTTTGAAATAACGAACAAAGCCCGCGGGTTGCCCGGGGGAACCTCCTGGTCGAGCTTTGGCACTGCGTATCGTAGGGATGTTGCTCCCAGCCACCTTGAGCGGGGCCTTAATCCGGCCCGGCCTGGCTTATCCCTTGGCGTCTTTCGACGTTTCGGGACAATGGCCTGTTTATCACGCAGACGCCTCGCCTAACGAGGTATTTAGTTAGAAGCGGAGGATACACCCGCCACATGTCATCCGTCAAGAGAGGAAAAATGGCAGAGAGGAAAAATGGCATTTTCAGAATAAACAAAAAGACTCCCATCCTGAGAGTCCTTCTGTCGGGGCGGGCGGATTTGGACCGCCGACCTCTGCGTCCCGAACGCAGCGCTCTAGCCGGACTGAGCCACGCCCCGAGCAAGCAAGCCGGGATTATACACGTCCGCCAACGATTTGACAAGCTGTTTGCGGTATAATTCCGTGGCTTATTCGATTCCCCCGTAGGGGCACAGCGGCGCTGTGCCCCTACCGCGTGAGGACAAATATGGTAGATCCCGAACCTTCCGGGCCAGCCCCGGAACCCCAAAAGCAGTCCATCGGCACCGTACAGTCAGCGGACATCGACGAAACGATGCGCTCGGCGTATCTCGATTACGCCATGTCGGTCATCGTTGCGCGCGCTCTGCCGGATGCCCGGGATGGGTTGAAGCCCGTGCACCGCCGCATCCTTTACGCAATGCAGGATATGGGTATCCGCGCCAACAGCGCCTACAAAAAATCCGCCCGTATTGTGGGCGAAGTGCTGGGCAAATACCACCCGCACGGTGATGCAGCCGTATATGAATCCATGGCCCGCATGGCGCAGGACTTTTCCATGCGCTACATGCTGGTGGACGGACAGGGTAACTTCGGCTCAGTAGATGGAGACGCCCCGGCTGCCATGCGTTACACAGAAGCCCGCCTGCACCGGATGGCGGAGGAAATGCTGGCGGACCTCGAAAAAAACACAGTGGATTTCACCGACAATTTCGACGGCTCGCTCCAGGAACCAACCGTATTACCTTCCCGCACACCCAACCTGCTGCTCAACGGTGCGACCGGGATCGCAGTGGGCATGGCAACGAACGTGCCACCCCACAACTTGAAGGAACTGTGCAACGCACTGAACTACCTGATCGATCATTACGATACGATGGACGAGGTGCCGATCGATGCCCTGATGAAATTCATCCCGGGGCCAGATTTCCCCACAGGTGGGATTATCGTTGGGACAGAAGGGATCGAAGCAGCCTACGGGTCAGGGAAAGGCCGCATCGTCCTGCGCGGAAACGCCCACATCGAAGAAATCGCAGGCAACCGGCATCGGATCGTGGTGACCGAGATCCCTTACCAGGTGAACAAATCCACGCTCATCGAGCGGATCGCAGACCTGGTTCGTGACGAGAAAATTGATACCATCTCGGACCTGCGGGACGAGTCTGACCGGCGCGGCATGAGCATCGTCATCGAACTCAAGCGCGGCGCCCAACCCAAAAAGGTGCTCAACCAGCTGTATAAATATACATCGCTCCAGACAACCTTCGGGGTACAGATGCTGGCGCTTGTAAATGGGGAGCCGCGCCTGCTTCCGTTGAAGAAAGCGCTGCAAATATTCCTGGAGCACAGGCAACTGGTCATCACCCGGCGGACACAGTTCGAACTGGATAAGGCACGCGCCCGGGCACACATCCTGGAAGGTTTAACAATCGCGCTGAATAACCTAGACGCGGTCATCCAGACCATCAGAGAATCTCCGGACGCGGAGGCAGCCAAGGAGCGCTTAATGAAGCGCTTCAAACTATCCGAACTACAATCGCAAGCGATCCTCGATATGCAATTACGCCGCCTGGCGGCTCTCGAACGCCAGAAAATCGAAGACGAGTACAAAACTGTCAAAGGACAGATCGCCCACCTGGAGGACCTGCTCGCCAACCCCAAGAAGATCCTGACCCTGATCCAGGATGACCTGCGCGATCTATCAGAGAAATACGGCGACGAGCGCCGGACACACATTGCCGCGGAAGCGGTGGAGAACCTGAGCGAATTGGACCTCGTGCCGGATGAAGCAGTCCTGATCTCGTTAACAGCGCGCGGTTACGTCAAGCGTGTTGCTGCAACAGCCTACCGGTCACAAGGGGCAGGCGGCAAGGGAGTTACGGGACACGCGACCAAGGAAGAAGATGAGGTCCTGAACCTGATCCCGGCGCGTTCGCTGGACACGATGCTGTTCTTCTCGGACCATGGCAAGGTATATTCCGAGAAGGTATACCAGATCCCGGATGCCGACCGGACGACCAAGGGCATCCCGCTGGTGAATGTCCTGTCGCTGGATGCCGGGGAGGTTATCACGGCAGCCTTATCGGTCCCCAATTTCGATGTTGCCGGATATATCACCCTGGCAACACGGAGCGGAAAAATCAAACGCATGGCGCTCTCCGAGCTATCCGCCGTACGTCCTTCGGGAATCATTGCCATCGGTTTGGAAAACGGCGATGAACTCGGTTGGGCGCGCCTTACCCACGGAAATAATGAAATCATCCTGGTCACCGAACAGGGCAAGGCTCTCCGATACGCGGAAAACAAGATCCGCAGCATGGGGCGGAGCGCGGGAGGGGTGACCGGCATCAAACTTGCCGCGAAAGATAAAGTAACCAGCATGGAAGTAGTGGAAGAGGGCGGAGACCTGGTACTGGTGACCACCCAGGGGTACGGCAAGCGCACCCCCTTGACAGAATACCCGGCGAAAGGCCGCGCAACGGGCGGAGTACAGAGCATCTCCAAAGCGGCTGCTGAAAAGATCGGCACGATCACTTCAGCGCGGGTTGTCCAGGAAGCTGACGACCTGACCATCATCTCGGCAAACGGAATGGTCTTAAGGATGAAGGTCAAGGATATCAAAAAAGCAGGACGCGCAACCCGCGGCAATCACATGATGGACGTGAAGGAAGGAGACCGGGTGGCTTCGATCGCGCGAATTGCCACCGCCGATCTTAAACGCGCCGGAGTAAAAACCAATGGGGAGCCTGCTCCTGAACCAGGAACCCAATTTGAAATGCCATTAAAATGATGAGGCCTTAAAACAGCCCCGTCTCAAGCCACAACCATAAAGAGGCGGCACTCTTATGAGTGCCGCCTCTAATTATTGAATATCCGGGGGAACGGTTTCCAGGAAACTACAAAACAAACGGAAGGGCCACTTTGCCGCTAATGATCAGCAACATCGTCCCCAGCAAGGCAACGATGATCAACAACATAACTGCCAGCGCAAAGCGCTGACCTGCGGTCATGTGGGTGATCTCATCCAAGCTGCGTGACGGTTTGCGCGGCTTGCGCTGCCTGGGTTCTTTGATTTCTTTGTGGTCCGTTGGTTCCTTTTCTTCCTGAAAAGAAGCCTGGTCACGCAAATTGTCAAGCATATCTCACCTCATCGATAAGGTTACCACCCCGGACAATCAAAGCGATTTTTTAACGGGAAAAGTATATCACAAGAGGGGGCGCAGTTGCACTTCCCCAAATTGCAGCCTGGATACCTGCCCATCTGCGGAGCGGAGGCGCAGGCTGCCATCTGCCTCGAGGCCTTCAACAGTACCGGTGCGGGAGGAATCCCCTCCGACTGGATTTCAACCTGCTCGCCACAAAAAGCCAGGTATTTATTCCAAGCAGCGGGGAACACATCCTTCGTAAGGAGGCTGCGCCAGTAAAGGAGGGCCTGGAGGATGTCGCGGAGCAATGGAAGCCGGTCGACGCCCCTACCCAGGACAGTCTCAATGCTGGTGGCTGGAAAATTAAGCTGTTCAGATTGTGGAACCGCGGCTGGGTTTACATTCACCCCGATCCCCAGGATGATGCAGTCCACTTTATCTCCCAACCAGACTGCCTCAGCCAAGATACCACAGACCTTACGGCGGTCGAGCAAGACGTCATTCGGCCACTTGATTTCCGGATGCAGCCCGCGCATCCCCAGCGCCTCACACACTGCGATCGCTCCCAACCCGGAGAATAACGGGATGGACTGCTCCTCGGACGTGGAGGGGCGATTTACGAGGCTGAATGCCAGGGCTGAACCAGGAGCGGTAAACCAGCGGCGTTTCCCCCGGCCGCGCCCGGATTTTTGTTCATCTGCAAAGACCATGGATAGGTCAGGAGCGCCGTCTGCTGCCCAGGCCAGGGCGGAGTCGTTGGTGGAACCAACCTGCTCAAAGACGCGCAGCCCGCCCAAAGGAATGTCGGAAAGGATGTTGCGAAGCGCTTGTTCGTCCATCTTTTGGAAACCCCAAAAGGAAAAGAGAACAGGAACGATATTTCTTAAGGGTTAGGCAGCACGTAATGAGGATTGATGAAGCCACCATTCTGGCGCACTTCGAAGTGCAGGTGCGGACCGGTGGAATTTCCCGTGCTGCCTGCCAGGCCGATCAACTGACCCTGTGCCACACCCTGGCAGGGGGTAACATTATACTGACTCAAGTGACCATATAACGTAATATAACCGTTCCCGTGATCGATCATGACCACGTTCCCATATCCATAGTTCCATCCACCCTGTGCCATGGTTACCACTCCAGCTTCAGATGCCCAAACGGGGTCGCCCAAGCTTGCTGCGATATCTATGCCCAAATGCCCCGACCAGAAATCGTTCCCGGAAACCCAATGCTGTGGAACCGGCCAGATGAAATTGGTGCCACCCACCGGTCCACTACCACAGGCCGCACCACCCACATTTGCCGTGCCGGACCTGCCACGTGCAACCGTAGGGACGATCCATTGGACCAATTCCCGGTGCCCACCGGGGATCATGACATACGTATCAGGTTTTACGACCGGATCGGTCAGATCCAAATCATTCCCGGGCCAATTAAGGATATCATCCACCGTGGTGCCAAACTTTGTGGCGATCGAATCCAGGGTATCGCCTTCCTGCCATTTGTAATACACCCCGTCTGTAGGTGGGATATAAAGCTGCTGCCCAACGCGGATACTATCCGGACTGTCCTGAAGAATGTCGTAATTGGACCATAATAATGTTTCCGGTTTAATATTATGCGCTTTGGCAATTCCAAAAACAGAATCCCCCGAAACCACTGTATATTCCACAGCGGTATAGTTGGTGCTGGAGCTTATGTCAGTTTTTAGGACGATCTGACGAACAATAGCATTTATTGACGCAGGATCCATACTTATCGTAGTGGGAAGTAGAACAGGCACACCTGCACTTGAGGAGGTGGGTTCCAGTTCGGGGGCGGCTGAAGCGTGTTGCGGGAAAACCTTCCAAAAAGCGAATCCCAACAACCCGGCTACGACAAGCAGTGTGGCTCCCCAGGCAATACCATTAAAAAGCCGGGGAGATCTGGAAAATTTACTCATAAACCTTCCGTTAATGTCTCCAAAAATTCCTGGTTATTCTTGGTTTTAGAAATACGCTGCAAAAGAGCTTCGGTGGCGACGGCCGCGTCCATCCCCGCACCCTGCGGAGGAGGAGAAACCATCTGGATGTACATGCGGCGCATGGTCCAGACACGCTGCAGAATATCCGGGCCGAGCAGCAAATCTTCACGGCGGGTGGAGGAACGCTCGATATCCACCGACGGGAAAATGCGGCGTTCCTGAAGTTTGCGGGTAAGAATCAATTCCATATTCCCGGTACCCTTGAACTCTTCGTAGACCACATCGTCAAGACGGGAACCGGTGTCCACAAGGCAGGTGGCAATGATGGTCAAGGAACCACCTTCTTCGATGTTGCGAGCAGCTCCGAAGAAATGCTTGGGCGGATACAAAGCCGAGGGGTCCATGCCCCCCGAAAGGGTGCGTCCGGATGGGTTGACGACCAGGTTGTATGCACGAGCAAGACGGGTAATCGAGTCCACCAGGATGACCACATGGCGCCCAATTTCGGTCAGCCGCTTGGCACGGTCGAGGGCGATTTCCGCAGTTCGAACATGTGAGGTTACAGGCTCGTCGAAGGTGGAGGCGACCACTTCGGCATCCACCGAACGATCCATATCTGTCACTTCCTCGGGGCGTTCCCCGATCAAGGCAACCATGAGGGTTACATCAGGGTACTGGGTGGAGATGGCGTTGGCTATTTGTTTCAGGATGGTGGTTTTCCCAGCCTTGGGGGGTGAAACGATCAGCCCACGCTGGCCGCGCCCGATGGGCACGATCAAATTGATCAGGCGGGTGGCGAGGATATCCCCCCTGGTCTCCAGGTCAAAGCGCCGGTCGGGGAAAATAGGCGTCAGGTCCTCGAAACGTGGGCGGCGGCGGGCTTCTTCAGGGTCGATCCCATTGACAGATTCAACCTTTATTAACCCATAGTGCCGCTCTGACTCGCGGGGCGGGCGGACATGCCCGATCACCAAGTCACCGGAGCGCATTTCATAGCGCCTGAGCTGCGCCTGCGAGACATAAACATCGTCTTCGCCAATGTTGTAACGCGCCGAGCGAAGGAAACCAATCCCCTCACTCATGATCTCAAGAATGCCGCCGCGCATATCGATACCCTGCTGGGCCGCCTCGGCCTGGCATACACTCAGGATGAGGGCTTCTTTTTTCAAGCGGTGCGCGTTAGGCACGTTGAATTCCTTGGCCATGTTACGCAATTCGGCCAGGGGTTTATTTTCCAATTCAAGAATGTTCATTTGTCTGTCTCAATGTTTGAAAAGGTAGAATGGGATTAGGGAAATACTCAAAGGACAAGCGCCCCCCGGGCGGGCTCGATTGGGGTTTTAGATTTTAATTAGTTGGGTATGTGTTCAGTTATATCAACTTGTCATCCTGACAGGATGAACCAAGCATTCAAGTTCGTGCGCATTATAGCATGTAAACAAATGTGGTGCAAGCAGTTCACGCCTCCAATCCATAAGAGAGGAAGCGGTTCTGAAAATCCCATAAACGGCGGTACAGGCCACCCAAAACAAGGAGGTCTGAATGGGAACCAGTTTCGACTACACCTCCATTGTCCAGAACAATAATAGCATCCATCCTCTCAAGCCCCACCATCCGGTGGGTAATAAGGAGAAGGGAATGGCTGCGCGGCAGCATGAAAAGCGTATCAAGAACCTGCTTTTCAGTAAGAGGGTCAAGATTTGCAGTAGGTTCATCCAGCAGGAAAATGGGGGCGTTTTTGAGAACAGCCCGGGCAATCGCCAACCGCTGGCGTTCACCACCACTCAGCCTGAGGCCGCGCTCACCGATGATCGTCTCATAACCCTCCGGCAAGCCGGTTATGAAATCGTGGATATGCGCAATCTGCGCTGCATTCACGACCTGAGAATCGGTCGCAGAAGGCCTGGCGAAGAGCAAGTTTTGACGAACGGTATCGTTAAAAAAATACGACCTTTGGGATATGACACTGACCAACCGGCGGATATCCTCCTGGGCAAATTCGTGGAAATCATGCCCGTCGATCAAAATGCTCCCCTGAGAATAGTCCCAGTAGCGGAGGAGGAGATTGCCCAGGGTGGTTTTCCCAGCCCCACTCGGACCGACGATGGCTATCCTTTTGCCAGGCGGCAGACGGAAGGAGATATCGTGCAAAGCCGGTTGAGGTTGACTAGGATAGGTAAACCAGAGATGCGACACTTGCAAATCGTGTTCCGGGCCGAGCGCCGGCAAGAGGGAATTATCGCTAACACCCTGCGAATCACGAACCGCAGGAGGTGCATCGACCACTTCGAACAACCGCCGGGCAGCCTGCAGGTTGGACGATAAGGTTTGAGCTGCAGGAGAAAGGGGAATAACAGCTTCGAACCCGGCTATAGCTGACAGGGATAGCACACCGAGCATCACCCCGGAGGCCCGACCCGTGACCACCAGGGGGATGGTAAGCATAAGTACAGCCAGCATCCCAAGATTCGAAAGCAAAATTGTCAGAGCATTCGAAAATCCATTGAGCGAACCGAGCTTAGACTGGGACCGGCTGCAGGCTTTTTCGTCTGCAGCGAGACTATCGGAATATGATTTGCCCCAGCCAAAAGCCAAGATTTCCGGCAGCCCCTGAATACCGTCCACCAGGCGGGCCTGCAGCGCAGCACGACGAGAGACAAGCGCAATGCCGGGCCGTCTGCTGAGGCTTCCGATAAGCAGGGGAAGTCCAATCCCAAGAAGAAGCATAAATGCAAGATAAACCCGGGCCAGGTGCAGGTCAATTTGTCCAAAGAAGACCGCTATGCCCGCGGCAATCATCACCGCCACCAGGGGAGGAGCGATCCCACGAACAAAGAAGTTTTCAAGGGATTCCACGTCAGCGATAATGCGCGCCAATAAGTCCCCGGCCCGGTACTCCATCAAGCGGGCAGGGGCAAGCGGTTCGAGGGCCTGAAAAAACCAGGTGCGGAGGCGGGAAAGGAGACGAAAAGTTACATCGTGAGAAGTCAATCGTTCTGCATATCGAAAGACGCCGCGGGCGATCCCAAAGAAGCGGACAGCGACGATGGCGATCTCCAATGAACCCAGTTCGGGATGAAGTGCGGCTGCGGAAATCAAGAACGCGGAAGTACCCATCAAGCCAATATTGCTGCCGACCGTAAGCACGCCGAGAAGCACAGAAATTGCCACCCAGCCCCATGATCCATTTAAAAAACCAAGCAAGCGGATAATGGACGAGCGATTAAGGCGATGAGTTACTCCAGTTGATATATTTCCATGGATGTCCGATGGAACAAATGCATCCGCCTCCAAATGCACTTGCGGCCAGGTTTGGGCTTCAGTCACTTGCATGCCCGCCCCCACCATCCGCGAGTAAACCCCGCCTTGTCGCAGAAGTTCGGAATGGGAACCTGCTTCGACCAGAGACCCTTTATCCAACACGAAAATCCGATCGGCGTTAAAGATCGTGTTTACCCGGTGGGCAATGGTGATCACCGTCCGACCTTGCAGCAGGGTGCGCAAGGCGGATTCAACCAGTGACTCCTGTTCAGGGTCCAGGCTGGAGGTTGGCTCATCGAGGATCAGGATGGGGGCGTTTTTCAAGAATGCACGCGCCAGGGCGAGTCGTTGAGCCTGCCCGCGGCTGAGTCGTGCACCTTCCTCCCCTATAATTGTCTCAACCCCCAGCGGCAGGGCGCGGACGAAATCCTCCAGGTGGGCAGCCTGGAGAGCGATGGAAAGCTGCTCATCCGTCGCAGCCGGGAGAGCAATCCGTAAGTTGGCGGAAATCGAATCGTGGAAAAGATATGGGTCCTGAGGAACCCAGGCGACCGATGCGCGCCATGTTTCGGAAGGAATGTCAGCCAATTGGGTGCCATTAATTTTTATCTGACCGCTTCCCGGTTGAATAAACCCCAGCAGGAGGCCAGCCAGGGTGCTCTTCCCGGATCCGCTCAAACCCACCAGGGCAACATGCTCCCCGGTTCGGATCTCCAACGAGACATCCTGCAAGGCAGGCGCTGGCTCACCCGTGAAAACATAAGAGAGGTGCTCAAAAGCAATATTGAAAGAGGACGGTAAAACGACCTGCTTAGAACTCTGGTCCAATGATCCCGACCCCTGCAGCGCGGAAACTGGGGCATCCAAAACCTCGAATATCCGGCGGGCGGCAGTGGTCCCCGACATGCCAGCGTGAAAGCGCAAGCCGAGCATGCGCAGGGGGAGATAAAATTCAGGGGCAAGAAGAAGAATGAAAAAGGCCTGTTGAAAAACGAGCTGACCGTAAAGGAGGCGCAAGGCCACTTCCACTGCCACTACCGCCGTGCTCAGCGAGGATACCAGTTCGAGCACCAGCGCCGAAAGAAAAGTGATACGCAATACGCTCAAGGTACGATCGCGAAAAAGGTCGCCAGCTGTGGAAATCGAATTGACGCGCTCGCGGCTGCGACCCAGCTCCTTGAGCGTAGTCAAGCCTTGCAGGCTGTCGAGAAAATTGGCGCTGAGCAGCCCCAGCGTATCCCACTGGCGTTTTGTGAGCCTTTCAGCGGTTTTCCCGATCAGGACCATAAAAACAGGGATAAGCGGTGCAGTGAGGAGCAGAACAAGCCCGGAGAGTAAATCGCGCGGAAAAACAACCACCAAAATGGAAAGCGGTACCAATGCGGCAATGAATAATTGAGGCAGGTACTGGCTGAAATATGCATCCAGCAGATCGACTCCCTGGACGGCAGTCGTGACCAGCTCCCCGGTGCGTTCACCGCGGGTGTAAGCAGGTCCAAGCTGCATAATCTTTTCAAAAAGATGCCGGCGTAAATCGTTTTTTACGCGGACCGCGACTGCTGTTGCGCCGACTTCGCTTCCCCATGCCAGAAGTGCGCGCAAAGCGATGATGAGGAATAAAAGCTGGAAAATTCCCGCCACGTCAGCAAGATGCCACCCGAGTAAAAATACCCCATTTACCAGGCGACTTAATCCGGCTGCCTGCCAAATAGTCAATAAACCGGTCAGCAGTCCGAAAAGAATCACAACACCCAGGGCAAAACGACTGTCCCGGGCGAGGGATAACAGGCGGGAGGTGACTTTCATAGGGGCGAGGCGATCACCTCACCGGCCAGAAATTGGTAAATAATCTGAGGAGTGTGTCGGCAACCAGACCTAAAATGAACAGGTTTTGAAACAGACGGTTATGGTAGAAAGCAAAGCCGGAGAACCAGGTGGGCCAGCCCGGCCATTCCTTGGGAGGTTCAGCCGGACGCGGCTTGGTAAGTGCACCCACCGAATAAAGCAGCCTCTTCCCAGCCAGGAAAACGATGATCATGACCGGCGTGAAATAATGGGGAATAAAAATCAGGTAAAGGATGACCGCGTAAATCAAGACGAACACCGCGATATTAACGTAACGCGCAGCCTTTTCGCCGATGCGGACAGGAAAGGTTCCGATCCCCTTCTTTTTATCCTCGGAGAACTTGTCAATGTGTTTGCCCAAATTAATGCTGAGCACACTCAACCCATAAGGGATTCCGGCCAGGGCGACATCCCATGCATTGTTCGTCCAGCCACGCGCCATGACGATATAAACTCCTGCGATAAGGATCGGTCCCCAGATCAGAAATATAAAGAGCTCGCCCAGCCCCAGATATTTAAGGGGCCAGGTGTAGAACAACAAGATCAGCGCACCAAAAGCGAACAGACCGATCACAGCAATAGAAAAATTAGTATAGAAAAGGGCGTATACGCCGGTCAGGAACGCCAGTACGCCGCTGACCAGGAACCAGGTAATTTGCTGGCGCCTGGTCCAAAATGCCTGAACCAGTGGATGGACTCCGTACTGAGTGCGGAAATAGTTATCCTTGTCGACGCCGCGGCTGAAATCGGTGTAGTCATTGAGCAGGTTATTCGTCCCATGGGCGATAAACAGACCCAGCGTCACGATCAACCAGGGTAGAAATGAGAAATAATGATCGCGCAACGCGAGAAGACCGCCAATGGCGCATGAATAAACGGTCACGCTCGTCACAGCTGAACGGGTGGCGATCAACCATTTGGAAATAGCGTCAAGCTTGTCCCATTCCGTTTTCGTGTCCATCTTTACCAGAGTGGACAGTGCCTTATCCCACATCTTGAAATTAATATTCATTGCGAACCTCCTGAACCCGGAAACCAGAGCTTTTATTCTTCTGAGGCTTCCATCAATAACCCATTATTTTATTCCGAAAGATACGTGCCATGGAAACCTGCACACGAAAATTAGTTCTTAGCAGAAATTTTTAAAAAATATCGATTTGCAGCGTTGTCCTGCATTAATAAATATATTTAATAGGTCAGATTTTCAGGTTTTGCGTCCACACGCTTGCGGAAAACCCAGTAGGTCCAGGTTTGATAGATCAATACGATGGGTACAAAAATGGCTGCAACGATGCTCATGACTTTCAGTGTATATGGCGACGAAGCAGCATTGGTTATCGTCAGGCTCCAGGAGGGGTCGAGAGTGGAGATAAGGATTCGGGGATACAGCCCGGCGAATACCATGATCGTGGCAAAGATTATTACCAGGGAACCGGTGACAAACGCCCAGCCACTCTTCCCGACGCGAATAAGCCACCCGGTCACAAGGAGAGCAAGAGCAGCCAGGATGGCAGGGATAAACCCATTCATGCCGGATTTCGTCAAGATATCGGTGGCAAAGAAGGTCCAGATCACAAACGCCACCGTCAAGGCTGTGGCTACAATCCAGAGAGAAAAAGCCAGCTTTGTGGCGCGCTGCAGGATGGGTTCCGAAACCTTACGGACGAGGAAGTTGGCGCCATGCATGAGGAACAGGGAAACGAAGACCAACCCGCCAAGCAAGGCATAAGGGTTGAGCAACGGGAGGAGACCTCCGTAGTAATTCATCTGCTGATCGATGGCAAAACCGCGCATCAAGTTTGCCACCGCCACACCCCAAAGCAAAGCCGGGAGCAGACTGCCGGTGAAGATGGCCCAGTCCCACAGGGAGTGCCAAGCCTTACCGGGACGCTTGCCCCTGAACTCAAATGAAACGCCGCGGATGATCAACGCCACAAGCATCAACACCAGCGCCAGATAGAATCCACTAAAAAGAGTGGCATAGACGTTCGGGAAGGATGCGAACAATGCTCCACCGGCGGTGACCATCCAGACTTCATTCCCATCCCAAACCGGCCCGATGGAATTAATGATCACCCTGCGCTCATCATCCGTCTTCCCGAGGAATGGCAGCAGTATTCCGACACCATAGTCAAAGCCTTCAAGGAAGAAGAAGCCGATGAAAAGGACGGTTACCAGAATAAACCAGAGAGTGTTCAGGCTCATTTTCTCCTCCTTCCTTAATCTTCGGCCCTGGCAGGCTTAGGTTGAGACATGCCAGATTTAGCAATCAACCAGCCGGTGACCGTGATCAATGCACCGAGGAGCAAGATAAACAAAATCAGTGAGAACAGGACTGTTCCCCCGGTCAGATTAGGCGAGACGGCATCCTGAACTTTTTGCAGGCCATAAACGATCCACGGCTGGCGAGCTGATTCGGTCAGGATCCACCCGAAGGTGCTGGCCAGGTAGGGCAATACCATGGCAGGGAGGAGCAATTTCATAAATAACCGGCTTTTATCAAGAAATTTGACCCTGGGCTTGATCAGCGCCAACAGCGCCAGCAGGAGCATCAAGAGACCAGCCCCGACCATGATCCGAAAAGACCAGAAAGAGAGCGTGACCGGCGGGATATAGTTGCCAGGACCATATGCCTGCACCGCATCTTCCTGCAGGTCGTTCAAACCTTCCACGGGACCCGAGAAACGATTGTAAAGGAGGAACGATAACATACTCGGAATCGTGACTTCGAACTTATTCTCCGTGTTCTCTTCATCAATATTAGCGACCAAAACGAAATCAGCCGGGTCCTGAGTGGACCAGATCGCTTCGGCAGCGGCAATTTTCATCGGCTGAGTTTGACCCAGGTATTTGCCGTGGAGGTCTCCCAGGAGGCCGACAGCGATTGCGCCAATCAAACCAAAGGCAGCCGCCCAACGGAAGGCCTTCTGAAACAGCTCAACATCGGCTTCCTGCTTGCGCAACAAATGCCAGGCGCTGAACCCTAATACCAAGAAACCTGCGGTGCAGAGACCGGCGGCGAAGACATGAAAATACTGGTAGGGCAGGTTCGGATTGGTGATGACCGCAAGAAAACTGGTCATTACAGCCCGGCCGTTCTCGATGGCATATCCGACCGGGTTCTGCATGAACGAGTTTGCGATCAAAATCCAGAGGGCTGAAATATTCGATCCAATCGCCACCAGCCAGGCAGCCGCAAGATGGACCTTCCTGGGGAGTTTATCCCAGCCAAAAACCCAAAGGCCGATGAAAGTGGATTCCAGGTAGAAGGCAAGCAGGGCTTCAATCGCGAGAGGAGCGCCGAAGATATCACCCATGAAACGGGCATACCCTGACCAGTTCATGCCAAAATGGAATTCCTGAACAATGCCGGTGACAACGCCTGCGGCGAAGTTGATCAAGAAGATCCTGCCCCAGAATTTCGTCAGGCGCAGATAGGTCTCGTTACCGGTGGCAACGTAGCGGCTTTCGAAAATCGCAACCAGAATCGAAAGTCCCAAAGTCAAAGGGACCAAGAAGAAATGGTAAATCGTGGTTATGGCAAACTGCCAGCGGGATAAAATCAACGGGTCCAACTTTCCTCCTCCTAGCGACTAAAAACCAAACCTGAATAAGGAAACCCGCACTGGCGGGTGTTAATGAATCCCTAGCGAATGGGCGGATATTTCCTGAATGCTCATTGCGAGAAAAAGAAGTCCTTCTTTCAAGCCAAATTAAATTGCACTTCAACAGCAAACGAACTGCCAAACATTTTGACCCGAGGTTGAGAAGACTCAGGCTTCCAAGGGAACTGCAGAGGTAATAATTAAGTTATTGATTCAAGCTGATAATGTATGCAATGACGTCGGCAATCTGCTGCTGCGTCAGACCATTTTGAGAACCCCAGGGGGGCATGGAGCGAGCCGGGTTGACCCCTGCGGGTCGTGAGCCATTTTGGATGAACAGGTCAACATTATAGGCAAAGGTTTTGTAATCCGTATTAACCAGGGTCGAATCGATTGGATTCAGAAGCGGCACGGTACCGTCGTCGGAACCGGGGTTCAAGACATTGCCTGTGCCTTGCGGGCCATGGCACATCTGGCAATTATCAACAAAGATCTGCTTCCCAACTGTAGCATCGCCAGCAAGATCCACAGCAGGTCCTGGACCACCGGGAGTATTCGGAACCGCGATCTCCACCCCCGAAGGTGTGGGTTCAGGGGTGGCATTCACAACCGAAACCGGCAGCCCAGCATGAATGGTTGGTCCCGGCGTAGCCTCAACGTTTGCCGGAAGGCCATAAGGCATTTGCCGGTTAATAAATAAAACCTGGTTTAGCATGGAAGACTGCCAGTTCCCGCCGCCAAGGATATCCACCCCGGTTGCCGCACCCGAAGAACGATGCGCCCCAGCCAGAATGCCAGCGTAGCTGTTCAAATCTAATTGCGCTGAAGAAGCTGTGGAAAGACCTGAATTATGACAATCCGTGCAAGCCAGTGCGCCCGGATACCACAGGTTGGATTGTGAGAACAAGGGCTGCAGATCAGCATATGAAGCCTGGCAGGCAACATTATTAAGATCGGTAAAGGTAAAAGGCTGGGCGTCCGGGAAACCAGCGGAAATCCACGCCGATAGCAACATCTCGGCTGTCACCGTGCAGTTATCAGAGCTGGAAGAAGCCAGGAAAGCGGCAAGATTTGCCGGCAACGTAGCCGGGATAAGGGTGGCGATGGGAGTATGGGTGACCTGCGCCCGACCCCCGTTGGCACAATTATTGCGATAGCTGCAACCCCCGATATACAATGATCCGGCAAAGAATACCACCAGGGCTACCAGGACAAGCCCCAAAACTGTCACCCAGATCCTAAAGTGGCGTATCATAAAAGATTTTCCTCCGCACCCATCAGACCCCACCAATCATCTTTCATTTCAAAGTCCGGACATAATTCACAACATCCCAGCGCTCGCGAACGGTCAAGTTTTCGTTCAAGGCGGGCATTTTTCCAGGCACGCCGGTCGAAATGACGTAAAAGATGCCACCATCCGTAAGTGAATGGATGGGGAAACTGGTCAGGTCAAACGGTTTATTCTGCAATTTGGAAGCGATCGGACCATCCCCTTTCCCATCAGTGCCGTGGCACACCACACAATTAATCTGGAACAATTCAGTCCCACGCTGGATGGAGGTCTGGTCGGGTGTGATGGGATTCGGCGGCACCCCTAATTCCATACTATAGGCGATGCCTTCCACCGGGATCGCTTCCGTAGCGACCGGCAAGGGCTGGTACATGGGCTGGAACGCCGGCTGGATCTCCATAAAACTTACCCAGCTAATTTTGATCACATCGTAGGCAAAAATCTCCGCGATCCCCACAACGATCAAGAGGATCAGCCCGGCAATCGTCAGTCGCTTAAACCCGGGATTCATAGCTCCTTAGCCTCCACCTGCCTGACTTGCTCCGCGCCCAGGGAATCCAGGGCATCTTTAAATTGTGACTGACTCTCATCCGAACAAAGAAAAACCAGGGCTATCTTGCCATCGCTAATTTCAGGGATGTACACTTTAGGTTCATAGGAGGGAAATCGACCCGCAACAAACAACCCAAGAAATGCCATGCCCATGACACCCAACATGATCATTTCAAATCCGATAATGTAGAACGGTGGGATTGGAAACACCGGTTGTCCACCAACATGGAGCGGAAATAATCCCGGAATCCCGAAAATAAAGAACAGGGCAGCTAAAAGCCCAAGAAAAGCGCCCCCCAAAGCCAGGCGCGGGACGATCGTTGAGAACTTTGGGCGGCCTAACGCTTCATGACTGAAGGGGATGCCGGAAATGACGTCCATTTTATTATCCGGAATGCCCATTTCACGAAGCTTGTCGATCGCCTTGACGGCCGGATCGATGTCTGTAAACAGGGCTAGTAAAGTCACACTTTCAGCCATACAACCATCCTCATCTGTCAATCCACTTCGCTGACGGAGGGTACCTCAGCTTTGCCAACTTTGCGAAGGGTATGGGCATTCTGACCTTCCTGGACTTCCCAGACCGGCACCAATGGAATCAGACGCGAAGCCAGCATGTAAAGCAGAAGGAACAAGGCAAAGGTGCCGATCGTAAGAGGAATTTCAATCGAAGGGTGGTACAGGCGCCAGGTGAAGGGCATGCGGGTTATCGTCAGAGAAACCGGAATGATCACGAAGCGCTCGATCCACATGGCGACATTGATCACAATGCCAACGATCAACATCAACCAGGGTTTCCGCCTCCATTTCTTATTCCACAGGATCGCCCAGGGGATAACGATATTGCCGATCAGCATATAGACCCATACCCAGGCGAAGGGTCCATGAGCATGGAAATCCAGAAGAAGTTTTTCAAACTTGTCCCCGCCGTACCAAGGCACCAGGTAATCATTGAAGAAGAAGTAAGCCCAGGCCATTGAAACAATCAGGCTCAATTTTCCGAGGAAATCGAAATGTTCCGGCCGGATGAAGTATTTCATATTCTTCATGGTAGTGCGGATCATGAACAAGACAATGAGGACGGCAGCAATACCAGACTGCAGGGCGCCGATCACGAAATAAGGTCCAAATACGGATGAATCCCAACCTGGTCGGGTTGCCATGGCGAAATCCCAGGAAACGATGGTGTGCACGGAAAACATGACCGGGATGATGGCAAAAGCGAAGATATTCATGGCGGACTTCAAATGCTTCCATTCCGCCTCGGTACCGCGGAAGCCCAGTGAAATAATCCGATAAAGCTTCTTGCGCCAGCCGGTGGAGCGATCGCGCGCCATCGCCAGGTCGGGAAGCAGGGGCAGGAAAAGGTACATCGTGCTGGCGATGACGTAGGTGTTAATCGCCATGAAGTCCCACATCAAAGGAGAATGAAAATCCGGCCAGAGGGTGCGTGCATTGGGATATGGGACCAACCAGTAAGCCAGCCAGACGCGCCCAAGGTGCATAAAAATGCTGATTCCAGCCTGGACCAACCCAAAGGTGGTCATCAGCTCGGCAGCACGGGTGAAAGGACGGCGAACCTCGTATTTCATCACCCGCAACAAGGCGGAAATAAAGGTGCCGGCATGGCTGATACCAATCCAGAAGACCGTATTGACAATAAAAATGCCCCAGTACTCCGGACGCGTGAGACCGGTAACGCCCATACCTTCGGCGATCATGTATCCCCAGGCGCCCACCAGGGCAAATGCAATCGTCAAAACCAGGAAGATCACCACCCCCCAGAACTTCTTGCTGGTTTTATGCATCGACTCCAAGACCATGGCGTTCATCTCGCCGCGCGGACGAGGGTCGAGCATTAAGTGCTCGCGCGGGTCTCCGTGCTCGCCGGCGGATGCGTCGGGCAAAGCCAATGACTCAGCCATTGTTGCCATGATTTGAATCTCCAATCAAATAATAAATGCGGGGTTGGGTGCCAAGTTCTTCGAGCATCCGGTAGGCTCGACCATCCTTTGCCAGTTTACTAACCTGGCTTTCCGGATCGTCGAGCCGGCCGAAGGTTATGGCATAAGCAGGGCATGCCTGGGCGCAGGCGGGCACGACTTCGCCATCGCGTACAGGGCGACCTTCGGAGTGGGCAGTGTCCTCGACCCGGCGAATGCGCTGGATGCAGAACATGCACTTCTCCATCACCCCGCGCCGACGAACAGTCACATCCGGGTTGAGCTGGTTATTCAAGGGGACGGGCCGCGGCCAATCCCGCCAATTGAAAACACGCACCTGGTAGGGGCAGTTGTTCCCACAATAACGGGTGCCGACACAACGGTTGTAGACCTGCAGATTGATCTGTTCGGATTCGGAATGGACCGAGGCATACACCGGGCAGACGGGTTCGCAGGGGGCATTCCCGCACTGCTGGCAGAGGACCGGTTGGAACCCTGTAGATACATCCGGATATTGGCCAGCCCAGAAACGCTCGGTATGGATCCACTGCATGCTGCGTCCGGTGGCAATATCCTGGGCGCCGATGAACGGTGAATTATTTTCCATGGCGCAGGCGGTGACGCAAGCCTGGCATCCCATGCACAGGTCCTGGTCTATCACCATGCCCCAGATGGGTGGGGGATTTTCGACTTTCGTTCCAGTCATGAATATCTCCTACGGTGTGCCGTACACACCAAGGTGGCTTTCGTAGCGCGCCAGCGGCTGGACTTTGCCAGTTTTCGTGATTGTGACCTTGACCGAGGACAGCGCCAGGTCGCCAGCAATATTAAGGCGGGTCCCTAGCAATCCAGCCAGGTTGGCACCCCGGTTTTGAGCATAACGTCCATAAGCTGTGTGCCCCTGCCCAAAGGGGATGGCGATCGTGTCGGGACGAATGGCAGGATAGCGATAGACAGATCCTTCCAGCTCCCCGAAAGGACCGGTGACCTTCACCACGTCATCGTCTGCGAGCCCAAGCTGGTCGGCGGTGGCCGGGTTGATTTCGATCCAGCTATTCCAAACCACCGTGGTGGTCGGATCGGGAGCCTCCTGAAGCCAGGGTTTATTCGCCCCGCTGCCATCAGACAAAAGGGTGGAAAAGAAAGGAAAGAGATAGAAATCACCCTGCCCATCGAATACGGGTGCAGACTGGGATAATTTATTGGCCAATGCATTTTCCGCAGCCGGACTGCCCAGCCCGGCGGTTTCATTCCACCATCCACCATTTTGCTGCCACAATTCCCAAAAAGAGGCACTATCCGTTGCGTTGAACACGCCTCTCTCCGCCATAAGACCGCCCAGGGAATTTTGTAAAAATTCGACCTCGTCAGTGTAGGGGACCGCGGTCGCCAGCTGACCGCCGATTGCCTGAACCGCAGCCAGGAGCACATCGGCTGTAGCCATCGTGTTATAAAGCGGAGCAACTGCAGGTTGAAGCCCGGATATAACCGGCCGATCCCCGCCGGTGAGAATTTTCTGATAGCCCCAAGATTCGAGACCGGTATGGTCCGGGAAGACATAGTCGGCCTGCAACGCAGTCTCATCCGGAAAGGAGGCAAAGGAAATCACCAATGGGACCTTGCTTAAAGCCTGCACAAAGCCGAGCGAGGGCGGGAGTTCGTAAACAGGGTTAACCCCATGGATGAAAAGTACTTTAAGATTGCCGCTGTTCATCTCCTGGACGAGGTTATAAATATCCACAAGGGTACTCGATATTCTGGGGTTGGCAGCGTTGACGGGCAGGCTGGGGGTCAAGAAAACTCCGCCGGAATGTCCCAGGTTATTCACCAGGGCATTCAAGGTCAGGATGGCCTCCCCGGCTTCCAAACCGTTGGTGACCGCGAGCGCCGAACCCCCAGGGATGGCAAGAGGATGAGCAGCGGCTGAAAAGAGCCCGGCAAGGCGGTGCAGGTCGGCGTCGCTTACCCCGGAAGCCTGGACAATCCCGGCAAGGTCCACGTCCTGGTAGGCAGCCGGGATGGACGTTCCGGCGGCTTCTGCGATCAAGCGCCCGATGGCAAGCGCAACCAACCCCTGCGTGCCCGGTGCAACCGGGATCCATTCATCTGCGACCACCGCCGTTTGCGACATGCGCGGTTCGAACTGCACCAGGTAACCACGTTTTCCACTATGACCCTGGCGCATGGAGGCAAACCCGCGCCCATATGCCACGGGGGAATGATAGGTTTCGAGGAAATTTGCGCCGAAGGAGAAAGTCATGTCGGCATTGGCGAGATCAAAAAAAGGCAGATCAGGAATGCCAAAAACCTGGTTTGAAGCCTGCGCCAGTGTAGCCCTGGCTTCGAAGGTCTCAAACGCGCCGTAGCGGAGGGGGGGCTGCGCCCCAAGTGCAGAGGATATTTCAGTAACGAGATCAGCCAAGTGGTCGGACGTGAGACCGAGCAGGAATGCAATTTCTCTCGGCTGGTTCTTAGATAGCGCGTCACCGGTTACCTGGACTGCTTCTTCCCAGGTTAGCGGTGTTTGAAGTTCGCTGCCGCGCTGGGTACGCTTAGCCGGGCGCTGGATCCGGTCGGGGTTGTAAAGACCCTGCAACGCAGTCTGACCTCGGGCACAGGTCTTGCCCAGGTTGACAGGATGAGTGGGGTTCCCTTCGATTTTTAAAGCCCGCCCCTGGATGGTGCGAACAACCGTCCCACAGCCAGCCGGGCATTCCCTGCAGGCGGTGGCGTAATAAGTGCTGAGCCCGTTGTAGGTGTATTCCGGCATTTGGAAGTAGGGTTGACGGGTGACATGACGGGTGAGCGGACCGCAACCAGTGAGGATGGCGGCTGCAACTCCTGCGCCAGTGACTTTGAGGAAATCACGCCGGGTTAATTGTTTACGCATACATCTTTCCTTTCATGCCCGGTCATTTATGGCAAGTGACGCAATCAGTGAGTTTGGTCAACATTGCCGGATCATTCTTGAAGCGTGTGCGGTGACAGCCCAAACACCAGCCCATATTCATTTTTTGCGGCTGGGCAACTGTCATCTGGCCGACCTCTGCATGGCAATTCTCGCAATTGAGACCGGCGGCAATGTGGGGACGATGGCTGTAATAGACAAAATCGGGGAGCAACGCCACGGGAACCCAGGCAATCTGTTCGTCCCCGTTAACGTAGGCCTTCAACTTATCCAATTCAACACTGGTTTTTGTGATCTGCTGATGGCATCCATAACATTTGGATACGGTTGGAAGGCCGGGTGATTGGCCGCGCAAGGCTCCGGGATGACAGTACAAGCACGGAACCCCCAGGCTAACGTGCTTGTCGTGAGGAAATTGGATGGGTTGGGGAAGCTGGAGCTGTGACTGGCGGAGGGCGAGAACCGCGCCAGCCACCAACAGAATGAGGACAACCCCAAAGCCAATCTGAACAAAAGGCTTTTTAAGAAATGTGAGTATAAAACTCACTTTGTGATTCCCCTGATCAGGCAATCCAGATTGATTTTCCACCATGGCACTTCTTTCTGGAAGGTATTCCCTTAAAAATACAAAAATAATGACGCCCGATCGGACATTTATATTGACCGGGAGAGACATCCTAAATACTTATAAACAGGTTAGCATGGAACCATCCTTAAATAAATTGGGATAAGTTGGAATATATAGGCAACAACATTATATTATTAATTTTAGCTTAAATCTACGGTTTTAATATGGAATCAAGAATTTTTGTTATTTATCCCCCAAAATCGTTGGTTAGTTTGATTAGTCTTTATACCAAAGACATCGCGCAGCCATCCGCGCGTGGGTCGGAACCCCCGGTCAAGACACCGGTTTGCGGGTCGCGTAGGATGACCTGTCCACGGCCGAACTCCGCCCTCTCCCAACCCGTCACCTGGCGAACAGAATGGCCGCGACCAGCCAAATCAGCCATTGTCTGCGCAGGGATGCCTTCTTCCAAAGAGACCTGCCCACCAGTAAGCCCATCCGCGATACAGAAGCGCGGCAGCTCCAGCGCAGATTGAGGGTCGAGCCCTTGCGCTAGGGAAAGGAACACCTGCAGGTGTCCCTGTGGCTGCATAAAACCGCCCATCACCCCCATCGGCCCGAAGAGGGTGCCATCCGCCAGGCGCGTGATCATGGCCGGAATGATGGTGTGGTAGGGCCGTTTTCCTGGCGCGAGCACATTAGGATGCCCCCGTTCCAAGTTGAAATTGCGGCCGCGGTTTTGCAGGGTGAAACCCAGGCCATGCGGAACGATGCCCGTGCCAAAGCCCATGTAATTACTATTGATGAACGAGCAGGCATTTCCCCAGCGATCTACAACGCAAAAATAAACCGTGTCCGAACCTGCCAGGGGAGTGCCGCGCTGTTGGTCGAGTGTGGCTTTTTTTGGATCGATGAGGTTCCGGCGGGAGGCGGCGTATTCCTTTGAAGTTAAGACCGGATAAACCTCGGAAGTTCTAATTTTATTGGCAGTTTTCCGATAACGGGGATCGGTGATATACCAGCGGGTATCGATAAAAGCGAGACGCAACGCTTCGATCTCCAAATGGAGCCGATCGGCAGAGAGCGGGTCGGAGGGCAGGTCAAATCCTTCGAGTATATTGAGAGCGAGCAGGGCGGTAATCCCCTGACCATTGGGAGGGCATTCCCATAACCGCAGCCCTGCGAAGGTAGTGGAAATCGGTTCATCCCAGGTGCTGAGGTGAGCTGCCAAATCGGCGACGGTCAGGCAGCCGCCTGCCTGCTGGACAGTGGAGGCTATGGCCTCAGCGATTTCCCCCGTATAGTAGGCTTTCTTTCCACCCTCGGAAATGATTTTTAACGTGTGAGCCAGGGCAGGGTTATGAAACAGCTCGCCTGGATTTGGAGCGCGCCCAGCGATGGTCATTTCGATGCCATTCAAAGAGGTCTTTAACTGTCGTTCAGCACCCCGCTGCCAGAAATGGGAGGTGACCGGCGCTACCGGGAAACCTGTCTCGGCCAGGCGGATTGCCGGAGCAAAAATATCTGACAAGCGCATGGTTCCGTAGCGCTCGATCAAATCGCACCAGCCCGCGCATGCGCCGGGAACCGTGATCGTTAATGGATGGTAGGGAGGAAGAGGAGATTCAACTGTGGCTCCTGCAACTTCCCGCACCAATTTGAGAGTGAGGGCAGCCGGGGCGCGTCCTGAACCGTTTAATGCAGTCACCTGGCCTGTCCCAGCTTCATAATAAAGAGCAAACATATCCCCCCCCAATCCGGTGGAGGTTGGCTCTGTAACATTAAGCGCGGCAGCGGTTGCAACCGCTGAGTCGGCAGCATTGCCACCTCGGGATAGAATTTCAAGTCCGGCAGCAGTCGCGAGCGGTTGTGAAGAAGCCACCATCCCTCCGCGACCATAAATTGGCGACCTGCGGGAAGGGAAGGGTGGCTTGAGAGCATCGATGTCAGCCAGGTTTTTTCTCCGGATCTGGGGATTTTGGGGCAATCGTCGTGACAAGGATTTTGTCCACACGCTTGCCATGCATGTCCATCACTTCAAAACGCAACCCATTCCAGTCAAACTGATCGGCTGCCTGCGGGATGCGTCCCAATTGGAGCATGACAAAACCGCCCAGGGTTTCGTATTCTTCCTCGTCCGGAAGCCGGCGCAGGTTGAATATTTCCTTGAATTCGTCGTTGGCAAGCATCCCATCCAGCAACCATGAACCATCCTGCCGCTGGGTTGCCTGCGGTCCCCCCTCGAAGGCCCCGACGATTTCCTCGATGATATCGGCATAAGTCAGCAAACCCTGCACCACGCCAAATTCATCGACCACCAACACCATTTCACGCCGGGCTTCTTTTAGAATTTCAAGGGCGCGCGAGCCGAACGCGGTTTCCGGGACAAACAGCGGCGGGCGGGAAATTTCCATGAGCTGCCGGCCATTTTTCAGATCCGTGAGGAGCAACTCCTTGGCCTTGACCACCCCGACGATATTATCCAGGCTGTCATCTCCCACCGGGAAGCGGGAGAACGGACAATCCTTCACTTTCCGGCGAATTTCCTCAGCCGTATCGTTTATATCCAACCAGATGATCTCATTACGAGGCGTCATGAGTGCATTCACGCGCTGGTCGGAAAGCGAAAAGACACCCTCCACCATATCCTGTTCCGCTTCTTCGAATACACCTGCCTGCGTGCCTTCGTTGAGCTGGACGAGCAGTTCTTCCTCCGTTACGGGAGGTTCATCGGTATGTTTAATGCGCAGGAGGTGCAGCATCCCATCGGTGGATTTTCCCAAAAGCCAAACAACCGGGTAGAGGACCGCGGACACGAAACCCATAAATCCTGAAATCCCACCGGCGATCTTTTCGGCATTGTGGAGCGCTATTCGTTTAGGCACCAACTCCCCAAAAAGCATGGAAATAAAGGTCAGCACGATAACCACCAGGATCAGCGAAAGCGTATTCGAATAAGGGATAAGCGCAGGGATTTTGTCCAGTTGTACTGCCAGGGAGTCGGCAATCGGGTAGGCAATAGCACCAGAAAGAATACCTACCAGGGTTATACCGATCGTAACTGTGGGGAGAAACCGGTTGGGTGTTTCGGAAAGTTCAAGGGCGCGCCGGGCGTTGACATCGCCTTCATTTGCGCGATGCTGCAGGCGCGACTTGCGCGCCGCAAATATGGCTGCCTCCGACATCGAAAAAAAACCGCTCAGCAGAATAAGTAAAAAAATGATCAGGATCCGAATTCCAATTCCCATATGGATACCCTCTTATGGAAGCTAAACCACACTGATCCCTTCTCCCTCGACCGCCTCCCCGATGACCCAGACCGGGAGACTAATTTCCTGTGCCTTCTGCAAAAACGCCTCCAGCCTGGATGCAGGGACTGCCATAAGGAGTCCGCCGCTGGTCTGGGGGTCGAACAAGAGCATTTGTTTTTCTTCAGGTATGTCGGCCGAAAATTGAACGCGGGGACCGAAATAGTGGCGGTTATCCCAGGCACCTCCAGGGAAGGTCCGCAGCTGGGCATATTTTGGCGCCCCTGCAACCAAAGGGATTTTATCCATCTCAAACCGGAACCCGACTCCAGAGGCGGCAGCCATTTCGCTCCCATGACCCAGCAAACCAAAACCTGTCACGTCCGTGGCGGCGCGGAGACCAAATTCCACCCCCAGCGCGCCGGCAGCCTGGTTCAATTTTTTCATCCAGCCGACAACTTCGGCGACGTCTTCAGGAGCGGCTATTTCCTGCTTTAATGCAGTGGTGGTTACACCAAAACCGAGCGGTTTGGTCAGGACCAACAAATCCCCCGAATTAACGCCTCCCTTGGTGAGCATTTTCTGCGGTTCGACAAAGCCGATGACCACCAATCCATATTTCGGTTCTTTATCCTGGACAGTATGCCCGCCGGCGATCACAACCCCGGCTTCGAGACATTTCTCGGCGCCGCCGCGTAAAATTTCGGCGTTAATTTCCGGGGGCAGATCAGGGAGGAGGGCAGCCACATTCAATGCAAGGAAAGGCTGCCCGCCCATGGCATAAACATCCGAGAGGCTGTTCGCAGCGGCAATGCTGCCGAAATCGTAAGGATCGTCCACAACCGGCGTGAAAAAGTCGGTCGTCACCACCAAGGCGCGTGTCGAATCCAATCTCCATACGGCAGCGTCGTCGGGTTCGGCGAGGCCAACCAGGAGGTCGGGATAGTTGCGGTTATCAAAAATATTTTCTACAGGGCGCAAGACCTGCGCCAGCGTTTCCGCATTCAGTTTCGATGCTCAACCTGCGCAGTTCGAATAACTTGTCAATCGAATTTGGCGCCCTGATGGGTGGATGACAGACATGCAAACCTCACAAGGTCACTGAGGAGGTGGCACAGACGGCATAATCAGAAAAAATCTGCCCGCAGATGCTCGGCATCTTTTCCGGGTCGACATAATAGTATTATACCGGATACGTACCTCATTCCATGGAGGGCACCAAGACGCACAATCCAAACAAAACAATATAACGGACTATTAAAATCGGTGGTTTTACGGAAATGGCTTTCATAAAACCGCGCGGCATCCAACAGCGTAGATAACTATAGCGGCGAGACTGCCGAATAGATGTATAATGATTTTGGCGTCTCCAGAAAGGAACGGCTATGGAAATACTGCTTGATCCCAATATTGCTTACATTTTACTGGTGCTTGGTTCCATGCTTCTACTCATGGCCATCGTCACTCCGGGAACACACTTAATGGAGGGCGGGGCCATTTTGTTTCTGGTGCTGGCAGGCTATGCTGTCTACAACCTCGGCTTCAACTTGTGGGCGCTCATCCTGCTAGTTTTGAGCCTGGTCCCTTTCATCTACTCGATCCAAAAACCAAAACGAGAACTTATCCTGGCATTAAGTCTCCTGGGAGTTGTTATCGGTTCGGTGTACCTGTTCCCATCGAATGGGTGGCTGCCAGCCGTCAACCCGCTGGTGGCTTTGATTGTGTCGGTAATCAGTGCCGGCTTTTTATGGCTGGCTGTTCGCAAAGGGATGCAAGCGTATCGTGCACGGCCCTTGCAGGACCTTTCCAATTTGATCGGAAAAACCGGCCAGGCCAAAACCCGAGTCGAGGACGATGGTTCGGTACAGGTAGCCGGGGAATTATGGAGTGCGCGAAGCGAGAAACCCATCCCGGCAGGCAGCCGGGTGCGGGTGGTCAGCAGGGAGGGATTCGTCCTGATGGTCACTCCTGAAGAGCAATCAAAAAAGTAATTCGTTCTTTTGAAAAGGAGAAAATCATGTCTTCCAATTTGACAACACTTTTGTGTGTCGTTGCCTTTGTCGTGGTCGTGCTGGTCATCTTCCTGATGAACGCCATCCGCATTGTCAATGAATACCAGCGGCTGATCGTTTTCCGACTTGGCCGCTGCATCGGGACGAAAGGCCCGGGCCTGGTCCTGCTGATCCCGGTGGTGGACCGGGCGGTGAAAGCCGATTTGCGCGAGCAGGTGCGCGAAGTACCTCACCAGGTATCCATCACCAAGGATAACGCGCCCATCTCGATCGACTTCCTGTGGTACTTCAAGGTAATGGACCCGACCCTGAGCGTGGTAGGCGTGGGAAACTTCGAACTATCCGCTGCCGGTATGGCGACCACCACCCTGCGTTCCGTCATCGGTGGCATCCCGCTGGATGAAGTGCTCTCACAACGCGAACACATCAACCAAACGCTGCGCACCAAGCTGGACGAAGTGACCGAACGATGGGGCGTAAAAGTAACCAACGTGGAAATTCGCGAGATCATCCCGCCCAAGGACGTACAGGACGCGATGAACAAGCAGATGTCTGCTGAGCGGATCCGCCGTGCTGTGGTCACCGAATCGACCGGTACACGCGAAGCTGCCATCAACGTGGCAGAAGGCGAGAAGCAGTCCTCCATCCTAAAGGCGGAAGGCTCGAAACAAGCTGCCATTTTGGAAGCAGAAGGCCAGAAGCAGGCACAGGTACTGAAAGCTGAAGGTTTCTCGGTGGCACTCGAGAAGATCTTCGCAGCTGCCAAGACCATCGATCAAAAGACGATGACCCTGCAGTACTTTGAGACCCTCAAGAGCCTTGGCATGGGCGCAGCCACCAAATTCATCTTCCCGATGGAATTCACCAGCATGATTGACAATTTCGTTAAGGGGAAGGAAAAGTAAGAGTAAAATTGATCAGGAAAGAGTAAAATAGAAGCCTCTCGCACATGTGCGAGAGGCTTCTTTACTAAGGGATTTAGCGATCCAATGGACATACTCCCCTCCAGCCTGCGTGACCTGGGCAGCCTCCGTCGTGTGGAACAGGCGTGCTTCCTCAAGGACGCCTGGCCTTTGCTTGACCTGATCGCCGTCCTAACCTGGCCGGAAATAGTGCGTTTAAAAGCGGTGGAAGACGGCGAGATGATCGGGTTCATTGCTGGAGACCCGCGCCCGTCGGAACACATGGCCTGGATCGCCACGGTCGGCGTCATCCCCGAGTACCAGCGGCGCGGGTTCGGGCGGGCTTTACTGCGGGAGTGCGAGAAGCGGCTGACCCAACCGCGCATCCGATTATGTGTGCGGGTTTCAAACGAAACAGCCATCCATCTCTACCAGGAGGAAGGTTACATTGCAGTGGATACGTGGCGGGAATATTACAATGATAATGAAAACGCCATGGTCATGGAAAAGATCAAATAATAAGGGTTGGAGTGCAGCATACGTTTTGATTAAATTGACATTGGTTTCCCTCGAATAAACGAAATCAATAATCTGTTGATGAAAAAAAAGAAATCTGTACTGTACATAGATCAATCGAAATTGCCGATCCTGATATTAATCATTATCAATTTGGCTATCGGGGTGTTTACTTTCCATAGTTACGGGGAAAGTTACGACGAGGCTGGGCTGAGAAAATATGCAGACCAGTCCCTAGCTGCTTATACGAGTTTGAGCTTGCCATCCTATTCGCCAGATCTCATTGGTGATTACTTTCTTTCCCATGGTCCTGCCTATGTTATGGGAGTCGAACTTTGCGTCAGGTTTGCAGAGATTTTTACTCCGTCATTGGGTGTCATCGATACCTGGCATCTTGTTTATTTCATAACCTTTCAGATTGCGGTTTTTTGCATGTACCTGCTTGGCAGACGCTGGATGAGCAATTGGGCAGCATTTGGGTCAGCTTTCCTTTTTTCAACCCAGCCTTTGTTGTGGGGACATGCTTTTATAAATCCGAAAGATACACCCTTTATGGCTTTTTTTCTTGCAAGCATTGTCACGGGATTATGGATGTGTGATTTATCCAGAAAAACTCCACGAAGCGAAATATCTAGGTTCCAAGAAATAAAGATTTGGCTCATAAGGAGCATCCAAAATTGGCGGAATGCCTCCCAACGCTTAAAAAAAGTTGTATTGATCTTAAGCGGAATCCTAATATTGTCGATCCTCTTTTTGACGTTCGCCGGGGGGATATTATTTGCATTTATTGCAGGGATAATCCAGAAGGGTTATTCTGCTGATCCCCTTAGCTGGCTGGGGCGTTTATTCAACAGTATCGCACATAACACAGCCAATATTCCGGTCGATGTGTACATTCGGAAGGCGCAAACACTTTTTACATATATTCGGAATGATTACATCCTGCTCGGACTAATTCTTATTATCCTGCTTCTTCTTTCTATAATTCTCCGAGGCATCCGTTTCCCTTTGAAAAGAGAAATCCTGTCATTTATCCGACAACTTGGGATTGCATTTACCAGACCTACCGTTATTATTGGGGGAATTATTTTGGGATTTACCACATCGATCCGGATATTAGGTCCACTCGCTGGCCTGATCGTGGCTCTATATGCTCTATGGAGATACGGCAAAAGCATATTTCCGCAGGTACTGGCATATACCTTTGTCGGCATAATTGCCATGATTATTACCTGGCCCTATTTATGGTCCGCTCCAATTGCCAATTTATTGGAAAGCCTCAAAACCATGTCAGCTTTTCCCTGGCAGGGGAGAGTTTTGTTTAATGGGACCTATTTTTCACCAGATAATTTGCCAAGGTCATATGTGCCCACATTAATGTCAATCCAATTAACTGAACCAGTCATATTTTTATTTGTAACCGGCTTTATCATCGCTGCCCGAGATTTCCTCCGGTTTCGGAAGATGGAATTTTTAGGAACATCCATGATCTGGTTCTTTATCCCATTAGGCGGATTGATCATAACCAGACCCCCAATATACGATAATTTCCGTCAACTTCTGTTCCTCCTTCCACCAATCTTCATATTTTGTGGAATTGCGTTAGACGTGCTTTTTAAAATCTCTCATAAATGGTTAATTAAAACATTTATTCTCCTGCTGGTTATTTTTCCAGGGATTTATGGAATAGCAAACCTGCATCCTTATGAATATATTTACTATAATAGCTTTGTGGGAGGAGTAGGGGGAGCATTCAAAAATTATGAGACAGATTACTGGATGACATCCTACCGGGAAGCAGCCAATTATCTAAATAAAACTGCAGAGACCGACTCTAAAGTTATTGTTTGGGGAGCCTCCCAACTTGTTACTGACTACTCACGTCCCGACCTAATTGTGGAACCAACCGGTGGAAACTCGTATGATCTTACCGGCGGATATAATTATGCGGTGTTATCTTCAAGATTTGGGTATGATACAGCGTACCCGGATAACGCACCGGTATTTACTGTGGAAAGAGACAACGCTATCCTGGATGTGGTAAAACGTCTGTCCCCCCTTTCGTCCCCATGAACCGAAGTTCAGAAGTGCCAGAAATTGTAGTGGAAAATATTGAATTTCGATTCCGGTACATCAAATACTATTAAATCAGTACATCCAAGAATTAACCGCTTTTTTGGATCGGAGAAATTATGCTTGCAACTCTAATAATATGGATTTACATTTTGTTTTTTTCATACATCTATGGGTGGACAATTGTCGATTGGCTAAGCACAATATTTTCCATAAAAATTGATCTGGAAACATTCTCACTTCCTCTCATCCTCCTGGCGGGAATTTGTGGAATTAATGTATTTTCCGCTTTCTTGTCCCTGTTTATAAATTTAAGCTGGTTGGCACAGGCAATTTTCGTGGTAATTGGATTGGTGCTTGGCTGGCGAATGTGGAATAGTAAGGTCTGCCTGCCTTCAATAAAACCATCGTCCATCCCGTGGTTGATATTAATTTTTGGCTTCCTTGTATTTCTCACCGTCCTGGAAAATGGCATCACTATACCCGTGAATCCCGATACTGGTATTTATCATGCTCAGGCAATCAGGTGGATTGAAACATACCCGGCTGTCCCGGGGCTGGGAAACCTTCAATCCCGTTTCGCATATAACTCAAACTGGCTGGTCATAAACGCTTTTTTTAGTTTTTCGTTTTTGGGAATCCGGTCATTCCATGTTTTGCCGGGTGCTTTCATATTGATTGCCCTTACTTACTTTATGGGAGGAACTCTAAAACTATTAAAAAAGCAATTTTCAATATCCAGCATTATAAAAACGTTGCTAATTCCGCTGGTTTTCTACATCCTGGGATCACAAATATCCTCCCCCGGAACCGATTTCCCTGCAAGCGGTTGGACCTGGATCACATTCCTGGTCTTGCTCGAATTCATTGAAAAGAGAAACGAACTTCAGCAGAATTCAGTCAGCCTTGAAGAGATCCTGGTTTTCATTTTTTCCATTTATTTGGTGACTGTCAAACTATCCACCGTGCCATTATTGATGTTGAGCGGTTACATTCTGATAAAACACATTCGCCCAAATGGAAAAGTAATCGTCAAATTAGCCATCCTCGCGTTGATCATACTGGCTCCATGGTTTGCCAGAAATCTTATTCTTTCAGGATATTGGGTTTACCCGGTACCATTTCTATACGCCTTCAGCCCCAATTGGGATTGGAAAATACCTTTCGATACCGTATTAAACGAACAAAGAGTCATCCTGGCGTGGGCGCGGATCCCGAGAGCAGACGCAACTTCCGTGCTTTCGATGCCATTGATAAAATGGCTTAAAGAATGGTTCCTGAATTTAACCATTAATCAAAGAGGCCTAGTTTTGGGAGCCGTATTTTCCCCGATCGTTTACGCGCTCTCCCACTATTTATCCCTGAGAAAAATACCAACTCACCGGATTTTCTTTTTTGGGTACCTGGTTTCCTATCTCGGGCTGATATTCTGGTTGTTTGGGGCGCCAGATATCCGTTTTGGATTTGGTTTTATCATCAGCACTGCCCTATTATCAGGCGGTCCATTATTATATTGGATAATTGATAAGGTCCAATTTCAGAAAATACTCATATATATATTTGTGGCTCTCATCATCACTTATCAGGCATTCGTAATGGTTAATTCATGTGAATTAAAATCCCTGAGTCAGCGCCTCATTCTGCCAGCCGATTATGGTGACCTGGCTACCAGCCCATGCAACCTGCATGGATACACTCTCCTTTGCGCCGATTATTATAATGAGTGCTGGTACGGACCTTTCCCCTGCATCCCACCCAGCAGTGCAAATCCCAATGTTGAATTGCGCGGGCCAACGCTGCGAAGTGGATTCAGGGTGATTAAAAATCAATAGAAGCAGTTCCCCTCCACAAATTATGCTCCTGGATCCCAGCCTTAAAAAATCAATCCCTTTCCGCAAATGGTTATATCCGTCTTATAATACCGTCCATGCCCTCCGAGAAGTTACCGCCTCCAATCTGGATTGCCGACCCTGACGGCGTTCAACAACTGTCCGACGAACTCGCTCAGTGGAAGAGGATCGCTGTAGACACCGAGTCTAATTCACTGCATGCATTTCAGGAACAGTTGTGCCTGATCCAGTTTTCCACACCGAATGTCGATTACCTGGTGGATCCCCTTGGACTAGAGGATCTCTCTCCCCTGCACCCCATCTTTGAAGACCCGGAAATCGAACTTGTTTTCCACGCTGCCGAATATGACCTCATCTGCCTGAAGCGTGATTTCGGCATCACAGTGACCAACCTGTTTGACACCATGCAAGCTGCACGTATTTTAGGTTACGAACGGGTTGGGTTGGATTCGATCCTTGAAAAGAAACTTGGCATCAAGCTGGATAAAAAATATCAAAAGGCTGACTGGGGGGAGCGCCCCCTTTCCCGCGAGATGCTAAACTATGCCCGGCTCGATACGCACCACCTCCTGGCCTTGCGCGACAGCCTGCAAACCGAACTCAAGGCACGAGGACGGTGGGAACTGGCGCAGGAAGAATTTGTCCGCCTGGCACACGGGAACGGAAATGGAAAGACTGAGATACCTCCATGGCAGCGGGTCAAGGGCGCCCAGAAATTCACCGACCGGCAATTGACCATCCTGCAACAGCTGTGCTCATGGCGGGAGAGTCAAGCCAAACAAATGAACCGCCCACCTTTCAAGGTGATCGATGATAAACGGTTGGTTGCCATTACGCAGACACTCCCTGAAACACACAAGGACCTGGCTACCCTCGGCATGACCACCAGGCAAATCCATCTATTTGGAAACGAAATCCTGGAAGCCGTAAGACGGGGCAAGCTGACACCCATGGTAAGCCGCCCGCACAGCTCACGCCCCAATCAAGCCTTCCTGGACCGGTTGAATGTCCTTTCTGAATGGCGTAAAAAGACCGGTGTGAAAACCGGGGTCGAATCAGACATCATCCTGCCCAGAAACTGGATGAATCACATTGCCGAAAAAAATCCAGGAAATTTAAAAGATCTTGCCTCCCTGATGCCGGACAGCCCCTGGCGGTTAAGTCAATTCGGGGAGGAAATATTAAAGATCATTACCACGAAACACGCCATGGTTGAACCCAAGATAAAAAAGGTGGTTAAGAAAACTTGATATAAGATATAATCGCCCCGCGATAACCAAGTATTGCAAGCCTAAATTTCCAGGCATCGAGTTGAGATCACCAACAGAAAAAAGATTTCTCAATACCAATTTGGAGAGGTGCCAGAGCGGTTGAATGGGACGGTCTCGAAAACCGTTGTGGCCTTATGGGTCACCGTGGGTTCGAATCCCACCCTCTCCGCTAAAAACCCCTGAAGGAAATACCTTTCAAGGGTTTTTCTTAAGAGCAGTTATTTACAGGACGCCGGGCTTTTTTCTGTCGCCCCTTCCCCTTTTTCATAAAATCCCAAAATTTCAATTTCCTGGAATTAACCCAGCGGCAATAAGAATTTCAGCAATTCCCGATTGAAGACATCAGCCTGATCCACCGGGACAGCGTGACCTGCATTCGGGATGACAACCTGTCGCGCCGCGGAGATGCCCTCCACCAGCAGCTGCTGCCGGGCGGGAATCACAGTGGTGTCATCAGCACCCGTGACAACCAACGTTGGAGCTTTGATCTCGTTCAACCGTCTCAGCGAATTAAAAAGCCCCAGGGAAGTCATGGCCTTTCGATAGGCGCGTGGGTCAGCACGGCAAATTGAATCAACCAGGATGGTTCGCAACTCTTCGTGTTCTCCGTCCGGAAAGATATGTTGCGCCACCACTTTTGCCTGAGCTGGCAACCCCTGTGTGTTGACCAGGATAAACCTCTGCAGGAAATAAAGCAAACCGCTCATATTCCCGGGACGCAAGAAGGCAAATGTACTGACCAAAACAAGTTTGCAGGTAAGGTGGGGATAATCCAGGGCAAATTGCTGGGCAATCGTGCCTCCCAGGGAAAGTCCAACCACATGGACCGGGGCGACGTGCAATTCTTCAAGCAACCCGGCCATGGCAGCCGCGACACGGTGGATGCTCCAGCCACTGCCATCGTAAGGGGATTGACCGAATCCTGGAATGTCGACGGCGATGGGGCGAAACCCGGCATCCGATAACATCGGCAATTGCAAGGCCCAGGAGTTGGCATCAGCACCCAGTCCATGAAGCAGGAGGACAACCGGATGTCCGCCAAGGTTCGGGTCCAGAAAATGGATCGTGGTCATATCGGAAGTAAAAGCCCTCCGCCATCAGGCAGAGGGCTCCATTTTTTTATGAACCGGTTGTTCTTAAGCTTTTGGAGGATCTGGTTTTTTTTCATCCGGTTTTTGTTCGTCCGCTTTAATTTCCTCTTTCACTTCCTCTTTTTTATCGCCTTCTTTTTCGTCTTCCTTGCCGGATAATCCTTCCCGGAAAGAGCGTATGCCTTTTCCAAGTTCTCCGGCGACCTTGCCGATTCTTCCAGGCCCAAACAAGAGCACGATAATTACCAGTATGATCAGCAGTTCAGGCAAACCAAAATCTTTCAAGAAACCCATAAAAATCTCCTTCCGTCATAATAGACGAAGACTAATTTACCACAATCATACCAAAATTACCAGACAGCATGGATGGTCTTCCAAATTTGTTGTACATGCACTCGGTCATGCCCGGCGATAATACCGACCAGTTCCAATAAGGAGGTTGGACCAAAGATGGCATGCCTGGCGGTCCTGGACCATTCATCCTGGAGGGAGCTCAGCAGCCCGAGAGTTTCCTTCCGGGCGCGGGTGAAATCGACCAGAATTTCCCCGCCATCCTGTTCAGCACACTTATATTCTTCCACCCAATGATCAGTGTCCTCACCCGCCACAAATGGATTTTCCTCTTCAAGAATCTTGCGGATGCGCGGCAGATTAACCGAACGCTCCACATCCCGCAAGTGACATAGGATTTCGGTGAGAGACCACTCGGCAGGCTCTGGCTTGCGCCCCCAACCTTCCCTGGAAATGGAGCCTGTCAATGTGGATATGGCAGCCGGAGTGGATCGCATGGTCGCCAGCATTGCCTGGGAAGTCTTTAATGATATTTTTAATGTATCAGGGTCTGTTTTTTCCAACCAAATGCGGAAAGATTCCAAACTTCCATGGGGGATCCCGACCTGGTCCCGGGGAATATCGCCGGATCCGCGCACCCAAAAGACCGGGAAACCAGCCGCCTGAGTGGGTTTGACCTCCCGATCGATGTCATCCCCCACCATCACAGCCGGGTCATCCGGCCAGCCTAATTGAGCGAGGACCTCCGGGTAATATGAAACCGTTTCTTTGGTGAAGTGAAAAGTTTCATATGAAGTTACCAGCGCAAAAGGATATTTTTCAGGAGGTAGGCCAGCCCAACGCAGCCTATGCTGGACAGCTTTCAATGGGAAGAAGGGGTTGGTGGCAACCACCACCCGGTGACCCTGGGCCAGGGCCCAATCCACCAGGCGGATCGCTTCCGGAATTCGTTTTGTCATCCCACCCAAAGTTGGGAAGATTTCATCGTAGAAGTTATCAATCGACGACTGTAACGCAAGCCTGTCCGTGCCAAGTTTAGGGAAGAAATGGGCATCGAATACTTCCTGCAAAGTTTGGGCAGGGTCCATGTTTGCCATCATTGCTTTTGTCCCCCCCGTCAATGCCGGGATCATCACCTCCGGCGCCACCTTATCGGCCAGTGCTGCTGAGAGCGCCTTAAAGTAGGCCGGGATGAAAGTATCCATGTTGGTTTCCAGCAGGGTATCGTCGAGGTCGAGGAGAAGTGTGATCGGCATTGCGCGCTCTATTCCATGCCCGGCTTGCACTGCCCCCCCAATATCCTGGCAACCGAGAAATTCATGAATTTATTTTTTTATTTCAAATACTGGCGGGAGAGGATGGCATTCCCCACAACCGATATGCGGGCCGAAACCGGAACGCCGGGTCTTTTCACAAAATGCGCTCACCTTTACCCGACGCTGGAAACCGGAGGTCAACGGCCTGCTCACCACTCCACGCAATTGCATGAATTCGCAGGCATTCGCCCGGTCGATTGACGGCACCGGACAGGTGCGGCACAGGTCACGAGTCCAGGCAGCTCCCAACAAGCGGCACTCCTCATGGTCGCGGCTCCGGTAATAGTCCCCGTAAAAATATTTACATTCTGATCCGGCGGGTGTTTTCATTCTATAATTAGTGATCTCCCGCAGTTATTGCTGCGGGAGGATTCGTTTATACCCGGGTCAGGTACTCGCCGGTACGAGTGTCAACGCGAATAGTATCACCCACTTTGACAAAATTCGGGCACTGGACTTCGAAACCAGTTTCAACCTTCACCTTCTTGGTTACTCCAGTTGCGGTATCACCTCGAACCGCGACTTCTGCGTAAACAACCTTAAGATCCACCGAGGTGGGCATTTCAATATCCAGGGGTTTCCCTTCATAGAAAGTCAACTTGCATTCCATGCCTTCCTGAAGGAAACCAGCAGACTCGCCAATGATATCCTTAGAGATGCCTGGTTGATCGAATGTTTCCTGATCCATGAAGTAATAATTATCCCCATCATTGTACAGGTATTGGACGGTGTGGAAATCCAGACGGGCTTCCTGGACCTGACTTCCCGAGATGAAAGTCTTTTCGATATTGGATCCCGTTCGCAGGTTGCGAGCCTTAATTTTAATGGTGGCGTTGCCACGTCCTGGTTTATGATGGCTGTATTCAACAACTTTAAACAAATTTCCGTCGAGCTCAAACGTCACCCCTTTGCGGAGTTCATTAACATCAATCATAGCATCTTCCTTTTTGAATATTTCAAGCGGGCGGGATTATATGCCAGTTGAAGGAACGATGCAAGAGGAGTTAGTGGTGCTTCTCTGCATTCGGTTCTTCCTTCAGCAATTCCATGGCATGAGCCAGTACAGGTAATATCACCTTCAGGTTTTCGACTGAGGCTCTGGGACTACCTGGCAGGTTAATGATGAGCACCTTGCCGCGCATGCCGGCGATTGCACGAGACAGGACCGCATGAGGCGTCACCTTCCGGCCCTCCTGCCTCATGGCTTCGGCAAGGCCTGGCGCCTGACGATCCAAAACAAGGCCCGTGGCTTCAGGGGTGACATCGCGCGGGGAAAAACCGGTGCCTCCGGTAGTCAGGATGATGTCCACATTACCGCTATCAGCCCAGGTGACCAGGGTGTCACGGATAATCTCCAGTTCATCGGGAACGATGAGGGCGCGCCATACAGCCCACCCTTGAGCTTTGACAAGATCGCTCAACGCAGGACCGGACAGGTCGGGACGTTCATTGCGGGAGGAGCGGTCACTCGAGGTAAGGATGGCAAAGCGGAGAGTCATTCCAAATCCTTTCCGTAAGTGTAAACATTATCCATATGCGACCAGCCTCGGTTTTTATAGAATTTCATTGCGCCATCATTCTCAACCGTGACAAGCAGGTAGCAGCGAATACATCCTTTGGATTTTAGTCGACGCTCCAATTCATCCATAAGCAATTCGCCAATCCCCTTGCGACGATACTTCTCAGACACAGCCAGATGATAAACCATGCCCCGCCGCCCGTCGAAACCCCCGAGCACGGTCCCAACCAGGTTGGAATCAATTTCAGCGATCAGAAACAAATCAGGATCGCGCTGGAGTTTTTTACGGATCTCATCAGGTTCGTCTGAACGGCGCACGTGAATCCCGGAGCCGGCATTTTCCCAGAGAAGCCGGACAGCGGGATAGTCTTCGGGGTATTTAAATTCCCGGATGAGAAATTCGCTCAAACCATCCCCCAACATTACGCGTGGAGCAGGTCGAAAAGTGCTTCAGGCATATATGGTTTGAGCAGGAAAGCATTTGCTCCTGCAGCCAGGCATTCCTCGGTTTTATCTATGCCGGAGACCATGACGATTTTGAGATCTTTCATATCCGGTATTGCGCGAATCTGCCTGACAACATCCATGCCATTACGGGTACCTAAAAATATATCAATGAGTAAAATATCCGGTTTTTCACGGCGAATATTTTCCATGATATTTCCGGTTTTATCCAATAACGTCGCCACCTGGTAACCCTCCATTCCGAGCAGGGTCTTCAGGAGGGCAACCATGGTGAAATCGTCATCCGCCAGCAGCACTTTTACCATTTTTCTTCCCTTGCAGTGATTTTTTTGAGGTCCGGGCGGGTTTCTCCAAAGCAGCCTTTAATACATCATTGATCGACTCAACGTAGACAAAGGTCATGGTCTTGCGAATTTCTTCGGGCACATCTTCAACATCCAGCTCGTTGCGCTTGGGCAGGATGACAGTCTTCAGACCCACGCGATGGGCAGCCAGCAATTTTTCTTTAAGGCCGCCGATTGGCAATACCTGGCCGCGCAAGGTGATCTCACCAGTCATGGTGACACCTTTTTTAACTGGTCGACCGGAAACCAGGGAAACCAGGGCGGTCGCCATGGTGACACCCGCAGAAGGTCCATCCTTGGGTTGGGAACCGGCCGGGATGTGCATATGGATATCGGTCTTGTCAAAGAAATCTTTTTGAATCCCAATATCAGCAGCATGCGAACGGACGTAAGAGAGCGCAGCGCGAGCCGATTCCTGCATCACATTTCCCACCGAGCCCGTGACCTGGAATCCTTTAGACCCAGGCATGCTGGTGGCTTCGATGAAAAGGATTTCGCCGCCGAAAGGCGTCCAAGCCAGGCCGGGAACCACTCCGGGGATGGATGTGCGCGTATCAATCTCTTCTGTTTCAAGAAAGATTGGGTGGCCAAGAAATTCCTTGACAGATTTCGGTGTGACTCTGGCCGCTTGTTTTTTGCCCTCGGCAATATAAGTTCCCAGCTTGCGACATACCGCGCCAATTTTCCTTTCCAGATTACGAACGCCGGATTCGCGTGTGTACTGGTTGATTATGGTCTGCAGGGCAGTCTTGGTGAAATTCACTTCCTCGGGTCGCAGCCCGTTTTCACGGACCTGGCGGGGGACAAGGTAACCCTTGGCAATGGCTATCTTTTCGCTCTCGGTATAACCGGAGAGGTGGATGATTTCCATGCGGTCCAACAGGGGGGGTGGAATGGTTTCCAGCGTATTGGCGGTAGTTATGAAGAACACCTGGGAAAGGTCATATGCGACTTCGAGGTAATTATCGCGGAATTCCACGTTCTGCTCGGGATCGAGCACTTCAAGAAGCGCTGAGGCCGGGTCACCGTGGAAATCCATCGTCAATTTATCCACTTCATCCAGCATGAAGACAGGGTTGTGGGATTCGACGCGGCGCAGGGCTTGCAGGATCCTTCCCGGCATCGCTCCGATATAAGTGCGTCGGTGGCCGCGGATCTCTGCTTCGTCGCGAACCCCCCCAAGCGAAATGCGGACAAATTTGCGCTCCATGGCACGTGCGATGGATTGCCCCAGCGATGTCTTCCCGACTCCGGGCGGGCCAACGAAGCACAAGATCACTCCCTCCCGCTCGCGGCGGATTAGATCCTTGGAGGGCGCACCCTTATCATCCTTGCGCTCCAGCCTCAATTTACGTACAGCGAGGAACTCAAGGATGCGTTCCTTAACATCCTGCAACCCATAATGATCCTGATCGAGTATTTTGCGTGCGTGGGCGATATCCAGGTTATCTTGCGTGCCCTGCGACCAGGGCAGTGTAACCAGCGCGTCAATGTAGGTGCGGATCACCCCATATTCGGCAGCAGCAGTGGGCAGTCGCGCCAGGCGGTCCAGTTCACGACGAGCCTGTTTTTCAGCTTCTTCGGGCATTTTAGCAGCATCGATCTTCTTGCGAAATTCATCTACTTCGACCGCCTGTTCGTCGTTTTCACCCAGTTCCTTTTGGATGGCTTTCATCTGCTCACGAAGGTAATATTCACGCTGAACCTTTTCGATCTCTGAGCGAGCCTGGTTCTGGATTTTTGCTCCCAATGAGAGGACTTCAGTTTCGTGCACCAAAAGATCAACCAGTTTCTCCAATTTCGATTTGGTGGAATCCAATTCTAGTAGAGTCTGGGCGTCCTTTAATTCCGTCCGCTGAAAATTGGCTATCGTGTAAACTGTTTGCAGAGGGTCCTCAAGTGACACAATGGAGGCCACCAGTTCACGAGGGATGGAAGGAGTCAACCCGGATATCTGTTCGAACTGATCGCGGGCTGAACGAGCAAGAGCGTCGATCTCCAGCCCGGTCTCGACCGTTTCGGGGACAACCTGGATGCGGGCCTTGATATACGGCTCCGTCTCCACCACTTCCTCCACCCGGAAGCGCATCAAGCCCTGGACGAGCAGGCGGATGGTACCATCCGGAGCACGAAACAAGCGGTGTACGGTTGCGATGGTTCCGATCGTGTACAAGTCTGCAGGAGCAGGTTCTTCGATCTCGGGATTGCGGGCAGCAAGCAAGCCGATCAGCTTATCGGAGGTTCCAGAGACGTCATCCACCAGCTTGATCGAACGAGCTTGTCCAATGGTCAGGGGGACGGCTGTCTGCGGATAGACCACCACGCCGCGCAGCGGAAGGATCGGGATGATTTCAGGGTACTTGATAGTCTCACCGTCCACAGAAGCGGGTGGTACCATGGTTTTATCCTGGTCATCCTTTTTCTGGAGGCGCGTGAAAATGGAGGGCAGGAAAATGTCTTCCAGGGAGGAATCGTTATCCTGGATCCAATCAAATACTTCCAGCGGACCAGCGTGCCAACGGGATGCAGACATAAATATTCAATCGCCTTTGATAGTGATCGGGGTCGGTTTTATCTTGGGCATGACGATATTCAAAAAGCCATCTTCGTAATCGGCTTCGGCTTTGGTGACGTCCGCACCGGCCGGGATTTCAATGGCTGTGCTGAATTCGCCGAAGCGGATTTCCATCTGGTGATAGGTGCGATGCTCGGACGATTCGCTGCGTGCACCGCTGATGATCAGGAAATTATCTTCAACGTCAATCGAAAAATCAGACTGGCGCATGCCTGCCACTTCAAGCCTGACGACAAAACTTGCCTCAGTTTCGTAAACATCGGTGGGCGGGTTCCATGCATAAGAATGGATGCTGACCTGCCAGCCAATGGCATGTCTCCCTGAGAACAAAAGCACAGGCTGATGATCTTTCTGGACTAGTGAAGACATGGCTACCTCCTTGCCCTACTACCAGTTCAAAACTGTCGAAACAAACCAAACCTTATAAAGCAGCCCTGGCCGCGGCCAAAACCTCGGCATAATTCGGTTCCACGCCGAGAGCAGGCATATAGGCTGCATAGGTAATCTTTCCTGCCCGATCCACTACAAAGACAGCCCGGCGAAGGATGCGTGCTTCTTTTATCAAGCAGCCATACTTCAAACCAAAATCCGCCCCCATATGGTCCGAAAGGACAGTAACCTGGGTCACACTTGCGGCACCGCACCAGCGTTTCTGGGAAAAGGGCAGGTCAGTGCTTACCGCCAGGATGGCGATATCGTTTCCCAGAGCAGCCGCTTCCTGGTTGAACCGGCGCGTCTCGCGGTCACAAACATCTGTTTCCAGGGAGGGAAGGGCAGTAATGATGCGGACCTTCCCTTTTGTATCTGCTAATCCATTAAACGGCGCCCATTCGAGAGACTGAACGGCAAAATCGGGAGCCACGTCACCCGGTTTCAGATCATTGCCAAGGACTGTGACATCCTTGCCTCTAAATTGTACGACTCCAAATCTTTCATTTGTCATTTTTTCCTCCTGCCCCTCCCACCTTCCCATTTCCTTTTGAATGGCAGCTGGTTCAGGTGAGGGGAGCGCCCCTGGCGGGATTCGAACCCACAACCTACTGCTTAGAAGGCAGGTGCTCTGTCCGTTGAGCTACAGGGGCATACGGACAATTTGAGAATGCAAATTCATCTTCCAAAAGGTCAGGCGACAAAAGGTCTTAATCCTTTGTAAACGCGCGGACCTGCGATTGTTTTTAGAATGATATCTGCCGGGCGATGGAGTCGGGCTCCGAGTTCTTCCGACGAGATGGGCGTGTTGCCGCTTACCAAAAGCAGACGGAAAATGGCATCCACGAGAGCGGTATGTTCATCAAGAAAACCTGGCTGTTGAGCACAATGATTGATGAGCGTGTTTTGGAGACCATCCAGCTGGCGCACCTCTGCGGTCTCGGGGTCCACCCAGTCGATCATCTGGCCTTCGGGAAGACCTGCATAGGCTTCCTGGTGTTGGGGGCATAAAAGACTCTGGAGGGCAACATGCCAGTTGGTATCGTTAATGCGCCACCACTCGAAATCAATATGGAAAGGGGTTTGAAGGCTCGGTTTAATCAGGCTGAATTTTTTAACTTCAGACATTTTCAGCCTCCGTCTCAGCCAGTCGATAATGCAGGTCGCCTACATGCTTGTAATCGGAACTGCTGGTCAGAAAAGCAAGCAGAGCACCCGGCGGACAACGGCGAATAATATTAATCGCCGAGTATAACTCCTGGGCATGCACGTGCCCCTGGACATTTAGTTTGACCAGCTCGCGCATCATATCTGCGACCAGTTGATCGAACGGCAGATGCTGCTGGGCAACCTGCTCACAAGCCTCATCCACAGCAAAAGGATCTGGGACGGCTACAACCATGCGCTCGTTCAATTCAGCGGTCAGGTTTTGCTTGAGCATTGCAAAGACAATCCTGCCATCGCTGCCTACGAGCACTGTCCGCACCCAGTCTCGGGTTGGACGGTGGATTTTGGCGGTCACAATCGCCTGACCCGGCTTTTTGCCTTTCGTCACGGATATCAGGCTGCCCGGGATCAAACCATATTTCTGGTAGAGGGGTCCCAGCCCGACCACATATCCGTGCTGGCGGACCACCCAGGCCTGGATCTCCTCCTTGGACTGTCCATCCACCAAGGTAAAGAGGACGCGGGGTGATTCGTAAGCTGTTGGAAATAAGCTGCGCACCCGCGCCGATACCGGCAAAGTACCTGCCCGCCAATGGGGATAACTGAGGCTGATCGTCACCTCACCAACATCACCAACTGGCGGTTCGTTTCCAGCAAGTTCATCATCCAGCTCCGATTCGAGGGCCAGCATTTCTTTCGTGAGGATGGAGCGGTTATACGGAATATCAATGTACCGCAGCGGTGAAGGGATTTGCTGCACATCGCGCGGTTCAAGGCGCTTTAAAAACCACAAAACTTCACCGGAAGGCCCAACTTCATCGAACCGGCCGTCTTCCTGCAAGGCGTAATTCATCGAGAATTCAATCAACTGCGGATTGACATTCCCCGATATTTCCAGCTGATTAATAAGGGCAGTTGTGCTCAGCGGTTTACCGGCAGCCGCCTCGTCCAAGACCGCCTCGGCGAGATTGAGCTGGCCAACATTTATATCCACCAACAGCGCACGCGGGAACCAGCGGTCGGCAACTTTAACCAGTCCATTATCGGCAGAAAGGGACCTGCTCAATTTCTGCTCCAAATCCGAACCATAAAATTTAATGACGTTTTCCGGGTTGAGCAGTGGATCATCGACGGAAATTTCCACCGGCTGGTTTAATTTGTGGGTTGCAAGGCCTGCTGCCATTTGCCGTGAAGCGCCACCATCAAATTCCACCTCGATCACTTCAAAATCCCCCAGGGAGGGATTTACTCCAGGGCGCTGGTTGATAATTTTCCCTTTTTTCCATTCCATTGCAGGAAAAACCAGACTTTCCCCCACCGAATAATGACCTTCGGGTAAATACACCTTTCCAATTGAGCGCTGTTGTTTAACGAGCGATTCCCGTTCATTGCGAATGCGCTCATCCATCAAGACCGGGAGGAGTTCATTCCCGGTAAGTGGAGTCTCTTTTTCGAATAAATATGTGCTGAGGAATTCCAGGTCTTTCTTGTCGAGGAAAAAAGTCTGCCAATAGTCCGGAGGCAAACTGAAGGGAACACTTGCCATAAATTGCCTTTGATTTATTAGATTACCCACAGGGGGCGCAAAAATCCTGAATGAAACTTTGATATCCAATTAATTATACCCCACCTTGACAGGCCCTCCTGCTTGACTTACGATAGGCGCGGGTAACCCCCTGACAACGGTGAATCCCGGAGAACATTTCAGATTGGTGCGGAGGTCAGGATGCGGATTGGCATGATGGCAGATGTCTACAAACCACACGTCAGCGGAATCACCAACTATATTTCCCTGAATAAACGATATCTGGAAAAAGCCGGACATGAAGTTTTTGTTTTTACCTTCGGAGATATTGATTATCCTGACGAGGAAACCAATATTATCCGCTCTCCGGGACTGCCGCTGGTGGATACCGGGTATTCCTTAAATTTCCGCTACCGCCGGTCTGCAAAAGCACTTCTGCAGACCATGGACATCGTCCACGTCCACCATCCATTCGTCAGTGGACGACTGGCGCTGAATTATTGCCGACCGCTGAATATCCCCGTTGTTTTCACAAACCATACCCGTTATGATTTATACGCGCAAGCATACATGCCGATCCTGCCCGAGGAGATCAGTGCCACCTTCCTCCAGAGCTACCTACCCCCCTTCTGTACTGCAGTGGACATGGTGGTCAGCCCGTCGCCCGGGATGGTGGACATCCTGCGTAAAATTGGAGTAACCTGCCCGATCGAAGTTGTCCCTAACGGTGTCGAGCTGGATCGGTTCCAGCAATTATGCGAAAATTGCCGATTAGAATTTGGGTTTGACAGCCATGATATTCTGTTGATCTATTCCGGTAGGTTGGGACCGGAAAAAAACGTGGACTTTCTTATCCGGGCATTTGCGGGTGTGGCTGAGACAGTGGATAACGTCCATTTGTTGATCGTCGGCGGCGGACCTGAAGAGGAAACCCTGAAAAAACTTGCCCTCGAGACCGGCAGCAGCGACCAGGTCCATTTTTTTGGCATGGTCCCTTACGAGCAGGTCCCCCAGTTCCTGGCAATGAGTGATATTTTCGTGACTGCCTCGGTGACCGAAGTCCACCCCCTGTCTGTCGTTGAAGCCATGGCCACTGGGCTGCCTGCTTTGGGTGTCCGCTCGGTAGGAGTGGGTGATACCATCGAAGATGGCAGAACCGGATTCCTTGCCAGCCAAAACCAGGCTGCTTTTGCTGCCAAACTGACCCGCCTGTGCCTCGACCGGAGCTTGCGCCAAAAATTAGGCCAGGCAGCCCGCGAGGCATCCGATAAATATAGCATTGAGCACACCATGGAAACCATGCTCGGTTTTTACGAACAGCTGGTATTTGCAGCACTGCCCCGCCGGCGCAGTTTGAGTGCCCGCCTGCGCAGCCTGATGGAGAAACTGCGCACATGACAACCGCCAGGCAGGCAATGGGTAAGTGGGGTGAAGAACAAGCAGTGGAATATCTTTCCGCAAGAGGCTACAAAGTGCTGGAGCGCAATGTCCATTGCACTCATGGAGAGATTGACATCGTCGCGAGCAAGGATGGGTTGCTTGTCTTCATTGAGGTAAAAACGCGCAGATCGCATACCTTTGCCTACCCCGAAGATTCGGTGACGCACCGCAAACAGGTATACATGCTTTCAGCAGCCGAAGAATTTCTGCAGGCACATCCCGAAAGCGGTGACAGTTGGCAATTCGACGTGATTGCTGTGGAAGGAAAACCCGGGTGGAAAGCTCAAATAGCTCATTTTGAAAATGTGATTGGATGATTTTAAGAATGAAGCCGCGGTTGATCGTCATTGTGGGTCCCACCGCAGTCGGAAAGACCGAAGTTTCCATCCAACTAGCCGAACGCCTAGGAGGAGAAATCGTTTCGGCGGATTCGCGTCTCTTTTACCGCAGGATGGACATCGGCACCGCCAAGCCGACACTGGAGGAACGGACCCACGTTCCTCATCACCTGATCGACGTGGCTGAACCAGACGAGACATTCAGCCTGGCAGTGTTCCAGCACATGGCTGCAGATGCCATTAAAGATATCCATAAACGTGGGAAGCTGCCATTCCTGGTGGGTGGAACGGGGCAGTACATTCATGCTGTGACGCACGGGTGGACACCTCCAACGACGAAACCAGACGAACGTCTTCGGGAAGTGCTGGGAGAAATTGCTGAGACACATGGAAACGTGTGGCTGCATGAACGCCTTGCGCGGCTGGACCCTCCCGCGGCGCAGACGATCGATGCGCGCAACCTGCGCCGGACGGTGCGCGCGCTGGAAGTGATCCTCTCCACTGGGCGCAGATTCTCGGACCAACGCGGTCACGGCGAGAGTCCCTATAAAATGATGATGATCGGCCTGATCCGTCCGCGCCGGGAACTCTATTTCAGGGTGGACGCCCGCATCGAAGCCATGTTCGCATCGGGATTGCTGGACGAGGTGCGCAGATTGCTGGAGCGAGGCTATGATCCCAACCTGCCGACCATGTCAGCCATTGGGTATCGGGAATGCGCAGCTGTCCTGAGGGGGGAGATGAGCTTGGAAGAAGCCATAGTTCAAATGAGGCGGTTGACGCGAGAATTCGTGAGGAGACAGGCCAATTGGTTCAAGCAGGAAGATGCGACTATTCACTGGTATGACGCAGGTCAGATTAATCTGGAGGAAATAGAGAAACAAATCCGCACATTCCTGAGTTAACGGTGGGGAGTAAGGTGAGGAGAAAACCTCAAGGAAACCGGTATTAATCACCCAAAGGAATGGCCCATGAGGCCGGAAATCGTGCGATAATTAAGGGGGTTTCCATAATTTCATGCCGAAATTAAATCGTCGATAATTAGGACAAATTTATAAGCGTGGCAGGGCTCTGATCAATCAGATTGGAGGATGACATGGACAAGGATATTATCCGGACGGGACCTGGGACCCGCCAACCCGCCCTCCAACTAGAGTTTAATATTGAAGAAGAATACTTGAAAGCCCGCACAAGCGGAGTGCGGACACGCGCTGCGGTAACCTCAATCCTGAATCAAATCGCCCAAACGGCTGTGGAGAATCAACGCGGGAAGATCCTGATCGATGTCAGGGAATTGGAAGGCAGGCTGGGTGTCCTCGACAGCTATTACCTGGTGACAAGAGATTTTCAGCATATTCGAGGAATTGGAATTAAAAAGGTAGCGATAATCGACAGGCCTCTTCCAAAGCTTAGCGACTATTTCCTGGAGACTGTCTCTCACAACAGGGGATTCAATCTGAGGATATTCCAAAACCCGGATGCAGCCCTCGACTGGCTGCTTGGTCCGAAAGGACCTCCTGAGAAGACCGAAATCATTCCCTGACCATGCAGATCATGCCGGGAATGAAAGCATCGAATTGAGCCAGCCTGGACTCCGAATGAATAAAATCAATAGAGAAACCCGGTGTCGAAGCCGGGTTTCTCTATTTTTATGCAGGTTGCGGCGTGCCGCTCTTTTTGGGGAAAGGAGGCGGGAAGATTTTCTCAAACTCATCGCGGGTTAAAGTTTCCACTTCGAGCAACTTGGCAGCTACAGCGTCCAGTTCGGTACGATACATTTTCAGGATTGCAAGTGCTTGTTTGTAGGAATCATCCACCAGAGTTCGCACTTCACGGTCGATCTGTTCGGCAACTGCTTCTGAATAATCGCGCTGCTCTGAAATCTCGCGACCGAGGAAAATTAGTTCCTCTTTTTGACCGTACACCATTGCACCCATGTCATTACTCATTCCAAGGCGCGTAACCATGGTGCGGGCCATGCGGGTAACGTTTTCGAGATCGTTAGCGGCCCCGGAGGTTATATCATCGAATACGATCTGCTCGGCTGCACGCCCACCCAGGAAAAGGGTCAACTGCGCAAGCATCTTCTTGCGGGAAGTGAGCATGCGATCATCCTGCGGCCGGTTCCATGTTACCCCACCAGCCTGACCGCGTCCGACGATGGTGATCTTTTGAACCGGGTCTGCTTCGGGGATGGCATTGATAACCACGGCGTGGCCGGCTTCGTGGTAGGCAATAATACGTTTTTCTTCCTGGCTGATCAAGCGGGATTTACGTTCAGGTCCCATGATCACGCGCTCGATAGCCTCTTCCAGTTCAGGCTGTCCGATCGCCTTCTTGTTGCGGCGAGCTGCAAGGATGGCGCCTTCATTTATCAGGTTCTCGAGATCGGCACCAACAAAACCGGGAGTGCCGCGGGCAATGCTGCCGAGATCGACGGTCGGTTCAAAAGGCTTGCCGCGTGCATGCACTTTCAGGATCGCCTCGCGGCCGCGCATATCAGGCCTGTCGAGGGTGATGCGGCGATCGAAACGACCTGGACGGAGCAAAGCCGGGTCCAGAATATCAGGACGGTTGGTAGCTGCCACCACGATCACGTTCGTATCAGTATCGAACCCATCCATTTCAACCAGCATCTGGTTGAGGGTCTGCTCCCTTTCATCGTGTGATCCTCCCAGACCGGCGCCGCGCTGCCTGCCAACTGCATCGATCTCGTCCACAAAGACAATACAGGGCGAGTGACGCTTGGCTTGATCGAAAAGGTCGCGGACACGGCTGGCACCCACACCGACGAACATTTCCACGAACTCAGAACCGGAGATCGAGAAGAAAGGCACCCCGGCTTCACCCGAGACAGCCTTGGCAAGCAGTGTTTTCCCGGTTCCAGGAGGGCCCACCAACAGGACTCCCTTGGGAATACGCGCACCCAATTGGATAAATTTCTGAGGTTCCTTCAGGAACTCCACAACTTCCTTCAATTCTTCCTTGGATTCATCCACACCGGCTACATCTTCGAAGGTTACCGTGGGATGTTCCCCGCTGAACATGCGCGCCTTGGATTTGCCAAAGGCCATGGCAGCATTGTTGCTTCCCTGTGCCTGCCGGAAAATCCACCAGAACATCACACCGATCAGAATGACAGGGACGATGTAATAAGCCAGTGTCAACAAACCAGCCCATGGACTGGGTGGATTGGCTTCGATGGTTACATTAGCTAGTTGCGTGGGGGATACGCCAAAGGCCAATAATTGGGAGACAAGCGTCGTTTCCGGTTCCTTGTGAGCTGTTTGTTCGATCGGCCCACTCGGACTGGAAGAAATCACCTGCATACTGCTGTCATCATTGACGACGATACGGGTGATCGTGCCTGCCTCAATCTGCTGGGCAACCTGGGAGATGGTCAACGGCCCTGTGGTAGTTGGCTGCTGACGGACGTTAAAATAGACCATCGCTACGATTGCTATAAAGAGCAGGAGATAAATAATATAAGACTGATTACGCGAATTCACATGGACCTCCTGTCCGTGCGAATGGATTATACCAACCTATGCATGTCTCAGCCAGATTCGAAGAATATGTTATATAAAGTTCTAATAAATTCATCATCTTTATCCAAATTCCGAGGTGGTTCACGAAAAATGTGATTATTTGCTTCCACCAGTCCTAATTTTGACCCGGGATTCCAACTTCCATATTCTAAATTCTTTTTGATCTCTCAAGCGGACCTCAAATAGACCCGCATTTTATAGAAAGATGACAGGGAATTATTTGTGGTAAACTTAACTTAACCAGGCGGCATAATATGACCGAATTAAACACGAAAGTGATCTTGTGTATTGAAGACGAACAAGAAATGATTGACCTAATCCGGCTGATCCTCAGCCGCCGGGGTTTTGAAATCCTTGGTGCCAATGGTGGAAAAGAGGGTCTGGAAAGCGTCCGTAAAAATCATCCCGATCTCGTGCTGCTCGACTTGATGATGCCTGAGATGGACGGATGGGAAGTGTACCAACAAATGAAAGCAGATGAGGCCACCAAAGATATCCCGGTAATCGTGGTCACTGCCAAAGCCCAGAGCATTGACAAGGTGCTCGGTCTGCACATTGCCAAGGTGGATGACTACATTGCGAAACCCTTCAGTCCGCAGGAATTGTTAGCCAGTGTAGATACCGTGCTCGGGCGAAAACAAATCGCCTGAGTTAGTCCGATCTGGACGGGGCGCAACTGACGCCCCGTTTTCGCATTTTTATGCATACAATCCACATCCAAAACATCAACCAGCAGCTCCCTTCCCCGTTAAATGCCATTTATTGTGACAGTTTCCTATGCCGTTTGCGCGGACTTATGTTCCGATCCAGCCTGGACGCACAGCAAGGTCTGCTCCTGGTCGAATCACGCGACAGCCGGCTAGACACTGCCATCCATATGCTGTTCGTTTTTATGGACCTGGCAGTGGTCTGGATAAATTCCGAAATGGTGGTCGTGGATACGGTGCTGGCGAAAGCCTGGCGGCCCGCGTACGCTCCTCGCAGCGCTGCCAGGTATATCCTCGAAATCCATCCTAGCAGGCTGGGCGAATTTAAAATCGGCAATACCGTAGAGTTCAAAGATGCGTAAACGATTTGTCGCCTGCCTGGCTGCACTGGTCATACTTTTTTCAGCGACTCCCGTATCTGCCCAAACAGCCACCCCGCCAACCGGCCCGGTTTACATCGTCCAGGCGGGTGATACCCTGTGGGAGATTGCCATTCGCTTTAATGTCAGCGTGACCGATATCATGGCCGTCAATGACATGGCCAACCAGGATATTTTCCCAGGAAACCAGCTCATCATCCCCGGCCTGACTGGCATGAGCGGAACATTGATCACGCAACCGGTACCATTCGGGGAGAGCCTGCGCAGCCTGAGCCGTGAATACCGGGTCGACCCGGCACTGCTAATTAAACTCAACCATATCGTCAGCCCTGAAGAACTGTACGCCGGTTACAACCTTGTCCTGCTGCAGCAGGATCAGCAGCCCCCGCTGACCGCCCGAAGTGCGCTTACTGCGGGTGAAACTATCCTGGAGATGTCCGTCCGGGAAAACACCGACCCCTGGACGATCTCCCAATTAAATGGTTTGTCAAATCCGCAGGAGAGCCTGCCGGGCGATTTGCTCTATCTTCCCTCAGGCTCAGCCAGCGCTGAACCATCTGGAATTCCAGCGGTGCTTTCCTCTGCCGTCGTGGACCCGCTTCCGATCGTCCAGGGGGAAACCGTTCAGGTTAAAGTGACCTCTTCCCAGAAGGTTACGTTGGGTGGTTTACTGGTCGACCATCCTCTGCACTTCTTCCCACAGGCAGACGGGTCACAAGTGGCGCTCCAGGGTGTCCATGCCATGACCGATCCTGGTCTCTACCCGCTGCGGTTAGACGTTACACTTTCCGATGGCTCGGTGCAATCCTTCGAGCAGATGGTCCTGGTCGCATCCGGAAACTACAAGCCAGAAACGTTAAGCGTTGACCCTTCGACAATCGACCCGGCTGTCACCGACCCTGAGGATGCATGGCTGCTGTCCATGGTCACTCCAATTACGTCCCAACAATACTGGCAGGGGAAATTCCAACTGCCAGTCGCTGACGATTTTTACTGTATCAAATCAGGCTATGGCAATCGTCGTACGTATAATGGAGGCGCTCTATTGTCCTTCCATTCCGGACTTGACTTCGGAGTCTGCTCTCCTACGCACCCGCTCGACGTCTACGCTCCAGCCGATGGAGTAGTTGTGTATACTGGTCTCAAGACGGTGCGCGGCAACGCCACGATCATCGACCACGGCCAGGGGGTTTACAGCGGGCTCTACCACCAAGCTGAAATCTACGTTTCCGTAGGCGATCACGTCACAGCGGGCGAGGTGATCGGAAAGATCGGCGCCACCGGGCGCGTAACAGGCCCTCACGTGCATTGGGATTTGTGGGTCAACGGCATCCAGGTTAACCCCTGGACGTGGACCCAGAAGATTTTTCCTCACTAGGAGGGAAACCCTGGACAACCCGCAGGCTGGAATGAAAGCCTTCGAGTAGGATGTCGATATTCGCGCCGATGTAAATGGGTGACTTGAAATCGATTAAACCACCCCTGGCCGTGTTTGCCACCTTTCTCTGTATGGCATTGACAGTCGTCTCCTGCAGTGGGGGCTCTTATGAATGCACCGACCCGCTGGGCTGCCTGGAAATCCCTGCCGGCAACCCGGTTGTCATTGGTGCCATCCTAGCAACCAGTGGTGACCAAAGACCGCTTGGTGCAGCATCGCTAGATAGTGTAAAAAAAGCAGTCGCAGAGGATGCCGGTATTTTTGGGCACCCCCTGGAGTTGATCACCTATGGAACGGACTGCACTGCCGGCAGCGCACAGATGGGGGCCACCGAATTCGCCACAAATATGGACCTGGCTGCAGTGATCGGTCCAACTTGCAGCGCCGAGGAAGATGCCGCCATGTCCGTGCTCCTGGATGCCGGAATTCCCCTGTCCGGTCCTGTCTTAAATTCGACAGCCGCAACCGCGATCACTAACCAGGTGCTGGCAGCGATCCAGCAGGTGGCTGTTCAGATGCCGGATAAGACCATCTACATCCCCCGCCAGGCCTTATTGCATTCCCTTGGTCTTGCCCCCTAAATATACACAGAACAGCGTCTCCTCTCTGCACCCCTGTTGTATAATCCATCCAACCATGCCCACCGCAGAGATAATCGCCATCGGCACCGAACTCCTTCTCGGCGAGACCGCCGACACCAACACCCGCACCCTGGCGCGGGTATTGCGCAGCCTGGGTATCGACCTGTACCGGGCACAGATTATCGGTGACAACGCGACACGCATCTCCGAGGCTGTCCACCAGGCATTGGAAAGAGCTGATATTGTGATCACCACCGGGGGTCTTGGGCCAACTGTTGACGATCCCACCCGGCAGGCGATTGCTGCTTCAGTTGGAGCGACGCTCGAATTCCACCCTGAACTCTGGGAGCAGATCACCGTTCGCATTGCGCGCTACGGGCGCACACCCACCGAAAACCAAAAGCGACAGGCATATATCCCCCATAACGCAATCGTGATCGAAAATCCAGTAGGCACCGCCCCTGCATTTATAGTGAGGGTCCCCCCTGGCAGTACACCAATAAAAGAAACTGAAGCGTTAGAAAAAATAATCATTTCGCTGCCAGGCGTGCCGCGCGAAATGGACACCCTCATGACTGAGGCCATTGTCCCCTACCTACAAAAGCATTACGACCTGCATTCTGTACTAAAAATCCGTACCCTGCATGTCAGCGGATTAGGCGAAGGGATCATAGACGACAAAATCGGCGACCTCGAAACGATTCCCAACCCGACCATTGGGCTTACCGCCCATTCCGGTGTGGTGGATATCCGTATCGCCGCAAAAGGGGAATCCGACTCCGAGGCGGGGAGCATGGTCGCGGCAATTGAAAAAGACCTGCGTTCCAGGCTCGGAAACAACATTTTTGGCGCTGACGACGATACCCTGGAACGCGTTACTCTAGATGCCATCGCCAAGCGGGGCTGGACACTGGCCTGTTTTGAGGTCAACCTGGAAGGTGCCCTGCTGAAGCGTTTCACCCAAAGCGGGCATCCTGCGTATCGAGGCGGGAGAATTTCAGAGCTCCCAAGCGAAACGCTGGCAGAAGGGACCGAATCCGTTCGGAAGGAGTACGGGACGTCAAGCGCAGTCGGCGTTTCATTTTCCCAGGCAGAAGGCAAACAAGACATCCATATCCTGCTGATCACACCGCTTGGAAAATTTGAGCATGACCTGACATACGGCGGACATCCCGGCAATGCCCGGCGCTGGGCAGTCAACATGGCACTGGATATCCTCCGTTGCAGCGCATTGGAGGGAAACTGATGCACAAGTCGTCATCGAATTCACTGGGAAGGGCGGTCACCGGTTTCTGGGTATTCAACCTGGTGCTGGGATTCTTCGTCATCGGCGTATGGATGTTCACTTCAAACTCGACGGTGCGAGGCTTCTTTATCAGTCCCACTGCTTCAATTACAGAAACTCCAGCGCCCACCCTGACGATGACCTCCAGTGTCACTTATACCCCCTCTTCAACCTATACTCCGACAGTCACCCTGATCCCCACCGGAACCTTCACGCCCAGCATCACGCCCACGGCAACCCTGACGCCTATCCCATACAGCGAGGGACCCATCACCATCGGATATTCAGTCCAAAAAAGACCGCTGGAGGTTTACCGCTTTGGGACCGGGCAGACCGAGCGATTGATTGTAGCAGGGATGCACGGAGGCAGCGAGTTCAATACCATCCAACTGGCCGATCAATTAATCGCGTATCTCAAAGACCATCCGGAATCCGTTCCGACCAATGTGAGCCTTTATATTTTACGGGACCTGAACCCGGATGGGGAAGCGCGCAGCCACGACTATAACGGGCGGGCAAATGCGCATAACGTCGATTTAAATAGAAATTGGGATGCCAACTGGCAAAAAGATTGGCCGCGGAACAACTGCTGGACGTATACGGACGTTACAGGTGGGACCGGTCCAATGTCTGAACCAGAAACGAAGGTGCTGGCTGCATTTATCCAGAGTCATCATTTTGACGCGCTGATCAACTACCACAGCGCAGCTCTTGGGATCTTTGCAGGCGGCCTGCCACCCGACGACTTTTCCATCCGGCTAGCCAAAGCAGTTGCCGCCGTCTCAACCTATCCTTACCCGCCGGTCAACGTAGGGTGTGTTTACACCGGGGGTTTCACAGACTGGGCGGACGAAAAAGGGATCGCGGCACTGGACGTCGAACTTACCGATCACACCCACACCGACTACGACATGAATCTGAAGGTCCTGGAAACCCTCCTGAACTGGAAGCGGTAGTTCCGGGTACCGTGGCGGAAAGCACCTGCAAGGTTTAATCAGGTAGAATAGCGGAAAACAGGAGTGCGAATGACCAAATCTGCTGATCTTCTCCTCTATAATGCCATCGTCCTGACCATGGACGAGGAACTGCACCAGTATGAACCCGGGGCGGTTGTCGTAAGCGGGAATTTGATCGCAGCCGCAGGCCCGGAAACCGAAATACGGAAAATATGGCAGGCCACCCTCGAAGTGGACTGCAATGGCAGAGTTTTGATGCCAGGGCTGGTCAATGCACATACGCACGTGCCAATGACACTCCTGCGCGGCCTGGCTGACGACCTGCGCCTGGACGTATGGCTCCAGGGATACGTCTGGCCGGTTGAGCGCGAGTATGTATCGCCCGAGTTCGTCCGCCTGGGAACCCAACTGGCGTGCGCCGAGCTCATCCGCAGCGGCGTAACCTGTTTTGCCGATATGTATTATTTCGAGGAAAGTGTTGCCAAAGCCACAGCCGAGGCGGGCCTGCGCGCGGTATGCGGGCAAACCGTGCTAAAGTTCCCCGCGCCGGACGCGGTTTCATTCGAAGATTCGCTGGCGGCAGCAAGGGTGTTTATCGAAAAGTGGAAGGGTCATGAGCTAATCACCCCCTCGGTATCCCCGCACGCCTATTACACCTGTACACCTGAAATTCTGCGAGCCACCGCACAACTGGCAGCCGAGTTCGATGTACCGCTGCACACCCATATATCCGAAACGGCTCTCGAAGTCGAAAACATGCGCAGGGATAACGGGATGCCCGTGGTCCCATATCTAAAAAAGCAGGGGTTGTTCGACGCCAAAGTGCTGGCAGCCCACTGTACGCACATCGATGAAGGGGAAATGCGCACCCTGCTGCATGCGGGAGCAGGCGTGGCGCACAATCCATCCTCTAATTTGAAATTGGCCTCCGGATTTGCCCCAGTCCAAAAGATGCTGAACCTGGGCCTGGACGTTGGCATCGGAACGGATGGACCTGCCTCGAACAACGACCTGGACATGTTCGAAGAAGTGCGCCTGGCTGCCTTCGTGGCGAAAACAGTCAGCAACGACCCAACCGCCCTCCCGGCAGTGACCGCGCTCAAGATGGCCACCCGGCTGGGAGCTCGCGCACTGCACCTCGGATCCGTCACCGGGTCTCTGGAAACGGGCAAACGAGCTGATCTGATTTTGGTGGATATATCCGGACTGCACAATACTCCGCGATTCCGCCGTGACACCGATACCATTTACAGCCAATTAGTGTATGCCGGGAAAGCCGCAGATGTAAGTGATGTAATGGTGAACGGCAAATGGCTGATGCACAACCGCGAGCTCCTGACTCTCGACGAAAAAGAATTAAAGCTTTCCGCACAGGAATATGCCCGGAAAATTGACGTGTTCCTGATGGCGAGGGAACAATCGGTGTTTTCGAAGCTGGTGGCATTGGGCGGCTCTGCGGAGGAGGAATCCTTCGAAGTCCAGGTGAAAGTGAAGTTGAACGACCCGGCTCCGGTGCTGCTGGCGCTTAAGAATACTGGCATCGATATCCTGGTCAAAAAGCATTACCACCAGCATGATATTTATTTTACTTTCCTCGACCCCATCCAGGGCTGGTTACGGTATCGTGAAGACGAGATGGTGGATGACAAGGAACAGATCACTGGGGTGCGCGGCAGGTTGACTCTCATCGGACCCTCGCGAGAGGGCGATTTTGCACACGATGTGCTGCTGAGCCGCATTCGTTATTTTGCACCGGCAGCCAACAGCCTGCGGTTCTACCGTGAATACTTTAAACCGGCAAGCGAAATTGCCGTTGACAAGGACCGCTTGCGCTGGCTGGTGCGATACAAAAATGAAGAATTTTTCATCAACCTGGACCGGGTGGAGACTCCTGATCTGGGCTACTACCTTGAAATCAAGAGCCGGACCTGGAGCCGGCGCGATGCCGAAGAAAAAGCCGACTGCACTTCGGAGCTCATCAGCCTGCTGGGCGGGGCACTGGAAAATACAATAACAAGAGATTATGTTGAAATTGCAGACGGGAAGGGGTAGGCTTATCGAGCATTAGATATCGGATGGACAACATGCCTAAAGGAAAGGGGTTATAGTAATTATGGAAGACACACCTGGATGATAAATAACAGGTAGGCGAAAACTGTGCGTAAATTTTTATCCATAATCGGCAGGGTTATCGCAGCGATATTTGCCTTCTTTTTCATCATCACCACCCCATTAGCAATCCTGTTTACCATCCTAAATGGGCAAATGTTTAATTCGAATCTATACAAAAATGCCCTGCTGGAACAAAATATTTATGCCCGCCTGCCTGAACTAGTGGGTGAGGGGATCACGGGCAGTTTAATTAGCAATCCATGCACCCAAAACCAACTGGTATGCGCAATAGACGGCGCTTCCCCAGAATTACAGGCTTGCCTGACGGCTGCCCTGGGACCTGCCGCGTACCAGTCGATCGGAAGCGGTGCACGCGCCCCCACCAGCAAAGAACTTCAACTTTCCCAACCCTGTCTCGACCGATATGGGTCTGGGCAGGCAACCAACCCACAAGCGGGGACAACCAGGGGTGGGATGCCCTCCTTTATGCAAAACTTCACATCGTCAGACTGGCAGTCGCTGCTTACGATTCTCCTGCCACCTGCCACGCTGAAATCCATGACCGAAAGTGTTCTCGATCAGGTCTTTGCATATCTAAACGGAGAGGATAATTCTGTATCCATCCCTCTGGACGCCCTGAAACAAAGCCTTTTGAGTCCGTCGGGTGCAGATCTATTTCTGCAGGTATTAAATTCACAGGAACCTTGTAACGAACAAGGTCTAATCCCATTAATTTTCGGGACGAGCAATGGCGGAATGATCATTTGCAAACCTCCTGAATATATTCTCCCGATCGTCACCGCGCTGCTGCCGAAAATATTGAATGCATCCGTACCCTTGATACCCGACAGGGCATATATTATCAAACCGCCTGTGCCCGGTGCGCCTTCTCCCGGGAGCGGACCTTTTGGGGTAGACCCAATTTCCACGCTGCGCACAATCAGGCTGGTCATGCGCCTCAGCCTGCTCATCCCTCTGATCTTATTGTTCCTTGTCACTCTTTGCGCAGTGCGGTCCCTGAAAAGTTGGCTTCAATGGTGGGGGATTCCCTTTTTTACAGCCGGAATCATCAGCCTTGGATTGGGGGTCTTAATTGTCCCCGCATTTAATACCAGCTGGACCTGGTTCGTTGCACACCGAATTCCAGCATTCATCCCGGCGGTTCTCCCCGAAGTGGGGCTAGAACTGTTCCGTTCCATCCTTCACACCCTTTCGCGGTGGATCGTGGTCCCTTCTGTTGTTTTGTGCGTGCTTGGCATGGGAGCCTGGATTGGCTCAACCTATGTTAAAGGCAAAGATAACCCGGACCCAACGGATACAATGCCTCCTGCAACACCCTGACTTGAACAGCAACCTGACATTCGCATTGGCAATGCCCTCCGAATTCCGGAGAAATGGTTTGATCATTTTATAAATGCTCCCATGAAACACGCCGCGCTTCCTCTGCTGGTAATCATCCTGGCAACCCAGGCATGCGGGCAGGCAATACCAACCATTTTGCCTGCGACGGATGCAGACCGCCTCACCTCCATCGCGGTAGGTGCCGTCAAGGTGACCCCTGGCGAAGATTTCTGGCCTCCTATCGCCGCCGAAGGTTGGAGCAAGCCCGTGCCGATACCCGGTCCGATTAACACTGCCGGAGGTGAAGACAGCCCCTTCATCACGCAGGATGGAAATGACTTTTACTTCTTCTTCACACCGGACGTCAATATCCCTGCTGAGAGACAACTCCTGGACGGCTTGACTGGGATCTGGGTGACGCATCTCAGCGGAGGCAGCTGGAGCGAGCCGGTGCGCGTGCGGTTGGAAAATCCCGGGACTCCTGCGCTCGACGGCTGCGAGTTTATCTCAGGCAACCTGATGTATTTTTGTACCACCAGGGCAGGTTATACTGGCATGCAATGGTTCAAGGCAATATTCAAGGATGGATCCTGGCAGGATTGGCAGTATGCCGGCGATGAACTCAAGCAAAGCAAGTATCTAACCGGTGAGCTGCACATTTCCGCGGACGGGCAGGAGTTGTATTTCCATTCTTTGCGCCAGGGAGGGTTCGGCAAGCTGGATATGTGGGTCTCGCAAAAATCCGCAGGTGGATGGGGAGAACCGGTCAACCTGGGTCCGACAATAAATACAAGCGCAGACGAAGGTTGGCCCGATCTAAGTGCCGACGGGCAGGAGTTGTGGTTCGACGGGTTGAGCACCCATGGCAAGCCTGGCCCGGCAATATTGCGAAGCCGGCGACAGTTGGATGGGTCCTGGAGTCCGCCCGAGGAAATCATTTCCTCTTTCGCTGGAGAACCCGCGATAAGCGCAGATGGAAAAACCCTTTATTTCGTCCATCATTATTATTCCAAAGACTTAAACAAGATGCTGGAAGCGGACATTTATGTTTCGCATCCCCTGGAGCCCTGAAAACCCAACCGCATTATCCCGGATATATACAAACTTTTATTTGTCAAACCAGACATTCGCCAACGGAGGAACCATGCAAACAATTCGTCAAATCCTAAAGAAAAAGGGACGCAAGACCTGGACGGTCACCCCTAAAACCAGTGTTTTTGAAGCCCTGCAGGTAATGGCCGAAAAGGATGTGGGTGCATTACTCGTGGTGGAAGGGAAAACGCTGGTAGGTGTCTTCTCAGAACGGGATTATGCCCGCAAGGTCATCCTGCTTGGCAAGAGTTCAAAGAAGATACAGGTAAGTGAAATCATGTCCTCGCCGCCCATTTTTATCGAACCGGATAACACAGTCGAAAAGGGCCTGGCCTTAATGTCCGCCAGGCATGTGCGCCACCTGCCAGTGATGGAGAAAAACCGGCTGATAGGGATCGTCACGATCGGGGACCTGGTCAGGTGCCTCATCGACGAGCAGAAAGTGGTCATTGACCATCTGGAGAGCTATATCCTCTCCAATACCAGCCTGACCTGACCTCCTGCACTTCAAGGAAAGGCGAACCGCAGTTACGGGCAATAATTTTGCTGGTGCTGTTCGAACGTTTCGGCAAAATTATGCAGGCCAGACCCGTCACACTTTGCCTGGAAATAATAATAATTGCTTTCCGCCGGTTGGGCCACCGCCTCAAGCGCAGCCAGGCCGGGATTGGAGATTGGCCCGGGTGGAAGCCCGGGATACAGGTAAGTGTTGTAAGGGGAATCGAATTTCAAATCGTCCAAGCTGAGGGGATTGGTCCACCATGTACCCTGTGTGTTGTTGTAACCCAGGGCATATTGGACCGTGGGGTCGGTCTGCAAATTCATGCCGGCTGCCAGCCGGTTGTAAAAGACCGAGGCGATCATCGGCATTTCCGTATCCACAACCGCTTCGCGCTGGACGATGGAGGCCATTGTCACCGCTTGAAGAAGACTCAATCCGTGGGCGGTATACGCGGCGAGGGCATCCGCTGGGAGGTGGGTAGAAAAACCCTGTAAAAGGATGGAGACCAACTGGTCAGCCGTCGTCGTACGCGGCAGAATATATGAGTTGGGGTACAGGAATCCCTCCGCAGAGGAACCAGCTGGAATCAGGCCCGGGGAAGCGGCCGGAGCAGCCGCGGCGGCCAGAAATGCCTGCGGAGAAAATCCCAGGCCGGAGGTTGGCAGCGTGGCGGCGATCTCTTCCATGCGCCAACCGGGCAGGACCGTCAAAGTCACTTCGGTGAGAGTTGTGGAGATTAGCGTCTGGGCGATGCCGAACCCGGTCAGCGCCGGGCTGAGGCGGTAAGTGCCGGTTTGGATGACCGTATCCAACCCGGACCAGAGCAGGTACGTCCGGAAGGTTCCGGCGTTGCGGATCAAACCAGCCCGCTCAAGCCGGTTCGCAATTGAGGCCACGCTTTCCCCTGACTGGATGGTAAACAACTGGTCTGCTCCGGCAGGGTCTCGCGGCAGAGTTAAATTGCCAGCATCCCACACCAGTTGAAAACCATAGTTGAAGCGCTGCCAGATGTCAAGAGATGGGCTGGGCTCGCCAAATGATTGCTTTGCTGCCAGGGGAATAAAAACACCCAGAACCACCAGGCCGAGAGCAGCCAGAGCGACAATCAGGAGCATCCATGGAAAACAGGAATTACGACGCGATTTCATTTTTGAGGATTGGCATCCAGGTAAGATTGCAGGAGCACAGCGGCCGCCAGGGAGTCCAGGTGACCCATACGTTTTTTACGCGATACGCCCATCGCAATGCGGGCTGCACGGGCATCCTGCGTGGTAAGAGACTCATCCCACAAAACCACCGGCAGACCGGTCTGGGTTTTCAAGACCCGGGTAAAGCGCCCGGCAGTGCGGCCCTCATAGGTGGGATTCCCGTCATCGTCGATGGATTGCCCGACAACGATCATACCAGCTTCATTGTGTTTGGCAATATCCGCAACCGCTGCCGCGTCCACGAGGCGGGCGATGTGGTTAATGACCGTCAGCGGATTGGCGATGGTACCAGTGGGATCGCTGATGGCGAGCCCGATGTGCTTGGAGCCCGGGTCTACCGCTAAGATTCTCATTAGTTGCCAGAGGAGATCGCGATCCGGAATGGAATGAGAGGCATCCAGGGCCACCAGGCTGGTTTGAGCTGAATAATTGGGGATTCAGCCAAGGAAGCGGATTTTTTCAACTGCAAAACCGCATCGGCAGGTTTGCGCCCTGCAGATATTTGCACCAATTTCATTGGATCCAGGCTGGCGCGCAGGATGCGCTGCACCTGCATATCCCAGTGAGTGGTGCCATCCGCTCCAGTGGAGGGTGTGCTGAAGTTCAAGATCGCCGGGTCCGCGGAAGCAGGCGTATAGCCCTCCGGCAGACTGGCATCCATGGACATCTGCAAGAAGGTATCGAGATCCGCATTTGCGACATATTGCGCCTGGCATTGCACGCGCAGGGTGAGGGAAAGCGTATCCGCGCTCTGGTCTTCGGCTGGGAAGTAAGTTTCGGAAAGGACCTGGGAGACATCCATTGTATCCGGAAAATAAATGTCTCCCTGGGCAAGGGATTGTTGAATACCTGTGCTGCACTGCCCACGTATTTCGGAGAGCAAGGACGAACGAAGATTCGAACGGTCGGCTTCCGTCTGAATAGGTGCGGACCTATCCGAACCGCCAGTTGTTTGTGCTGTATTGGTGACAGCCAGGCTGGTGCCCAGTTCGCCTTCCAAGGATACCAATGTCCCGGCGGGCAGGTTACCCTGGGTTCCGCCTGCGACCGCCTGGATCGGAACATCCACGTGCTTATCGATTCCTCCTGGGACGGAAAAACCCACTGTAGTGACAAAGCGCACCGGCGGGATGGTCTGGGTGCGGATTACCGTCCCGGCCGGGATGCTGGCCTGAGCGGTGGTCAGATTGCGAAAAGTCGCCAATCCCTGCGCCTTTGCCTGTGGGACAGCCACCGTACCGGTAGCTGGGATGGTTTTACTCTGCTCGACCACCAGCGAGCGGAAGCGCGCCGGCAGGCTACCTGCCAGGTTGACGGCGGTCACATCCCGGCTGGCAGAGACGTTTAATGAAAGAGTTTGCAGTCCGGTGGCAGGATTCAGGATGATGGTGGCCGAAGGAATGAATACAGACAAGACAGCCAGGAGCGCAAAAACAGCAAGCGTGAAAAGTAAAAAGCGCACCCCGAAAATTGTGCGCCAGGCTGCTTCAGGGGGAAATACCTCGCGGCGCATTTTGTCCAGGTCGTGCTGCTCGTAACGACGAGCGGGTCTGAGAGGAGTTTTCCCTCTTTCCCAGGATTTACGCTGGGCAAGGTCAACCCTGGGAAAGGCCGGGATGTTTAATTCCTCGGCTGAACGGCGCTGGTCAGCCGAGCGGGAAACAATGGCGAGCTGCGCTCCGAGTGTGTCGGCATGGCGCTGGAGCAGGCGCAAGTCAAGTGTCCGGGTCAGGATACGGAAGCGCGTCGGGAAGACCAACAGGATGCGTTCCGTCTTGGCCCACGACATCTTGTCGCGTACGGATGTCGCATCGTCATGGTTATCCAGTTTGATGACCTGTGTCTTCATCTTTCCCAATTATAACGTTGAATGTATAACGCCAAAATTTCAAGCCCGCCGAATACGAAAAACGCCCTCCAGTCCATTTTCATAGACGCTGAAGGTGCATTCGTGGTTTTTTATAACTTGCCACCCAGATCAGAGATCATTCAGAGGGAGACTTCCAAAGCACTGCCCACAATTTATTTACAGGACTTTTCATCCAGGGGACAGCTCCTGACGGGACAAAACGTTAATGTCTCTAATATTAAAATCAATCCTGACTTTTTGCAGTCAGGATTGGAGTCTAATTCAATTTTCCTTTTAGCCAGCTTCCCACCGAGGCCAGTGCGCCCGGGATCTTGTCAGGATCCCGGCCTCCTCCAAAAGCCAGGTGGGGAGCACCCCCGCCACCCGCTCCGATCTGGCGTGAGACATACCCCACCAGGTCGCCGGCTTTGATGCCCTGCTTGATCAAATCCTGGGTGACGGTTGCCATGATGATCACCTGCCCTGCTGAAACCGTCCCGACCACACATACCCCTTTTTCAGGAAATTTCTCACGAAATTTATCAGCCAATATGCCGAGGGTATCCTTATCCGCTTCGGGAAGTTGCAGGGACAACAGGTTTACATCCTTTATTTTTGCAGGGTTACTTAACTGCGTATTGAAACTGGTAAGCGCCAGTTCGATTTTTAGGGATGCCATTTGCTTCCTGGCCGCGGCCATTTCTTCCTGGATCAATTCAGCTTTCTGGGGCACTTCATCCACTGCAGCCTTGAGCGTATTGGCAGCCTGCTTGAGCATTTTGAAGCGTTTTGCCACCAGTTCGTACGCCCCGCGCCCGGTCACAGCCTCGATGCGACGGACACCAGCGGCTGCGGAGCTCTCTGAAATAATCAGGAAGGCACCCACATCCGAGGTCCGATCCAGGTGAGTGCCACCGCACAATTCGTAGGAATATTTATCACCGATGGTTATGGTGCGCACGCTGTCGCCATACTTCTCGCCAAAGAGCGCCATGGCTCCTTCGGCCACCGCTTGTTCACGCGACTTAACTACTGCAACCACCGGGTAATCGGCTGCCACAGCCTCGTTAACCAGTTTCTCGACGCGTTCAACTTCGGTGGAGGTCATTGCCTCGGGGTGGTTGAAGTCAAAGCGAAAGCGATCGGGGCTCACCGATGAACCGGCCTGGCGTGCATTTTCACCCAACACCTGGTGCAGGGCGGCGTGGAGAAGGTGTGTGGCAGTATGGTTCCGGCGGATATCGTGGCGGCGCATTGCGTCCACCATGGCAGTTGCCATGTCCCCCTGCTGTGGATGTCCAAAAACCACCTCACCCACATGGACGATGGCGCCCGGTGAGGGTTTGCGCATCCCGGTTACTTCGATCTCCCAGGTACCATCCAGGGCGCGGATCATGCCTGTATCTGACACCTGGCCACCGGATTCGACGTAGAAACCAGTCTTGGGAAGCAGCACTTCCACCTGGTCTCCTGCGCCAGCCGCGGGGAGGGTTTGTCCATCTACAGCCAATGAAAGCAAAGGACCCTCAACCTGCAGCCACTCATAGGGGTTGTAGATTACACCATCTTTGGTCAATTTCCCGGCTTTCTGAAGGTCTTTAGTGATCTTATTGTAGAAGCCGGCATCTTCGCCGCTCATCCTGCCCATGGCTTTACCGCCACCCGAAGCAAGACGGTGCTCATCCATGGCCGTGCGAAAACCGGGTTCATCCACGTCCAATCCTTGCTCACGAGCAATATCCCTGGCAATCTCAAGAGGAAGGCCATAGGTGGCATAAAGGTCAAAGGCTTGCCTGCCATCCAGCGTTTTTCCGCAGGACTTCTGCAACTCATCCAGCATGCTCTGTAAATAAGCCGTGCCGGATTCTACCGTACGCGCAAATCGAATTTCCTCGCGGGTTAGGTTGTCGAGGATCGTCTCACGACTCTTAACGAGTTCGGGGTAGAAATCTCCGTAGGCAGCTACGATCGCTTCCGCAGCCTTCGCAAGGAAGGGATCGTGCAACCCAAGTTTTGTTCCGAAACGGGCTGCGCGGCGGATGATCATGCGGCAGATATAATTTCTTCCCACATTGCCTGGAACAACGCCGTCCGCTATCAGGAAAGCAGCTGCGCGCGCATGGTCGGCGATGACGCGATAGGGGGTGAAATTGGAGTACATTTTTTCATCGCTGTCGCCGGTCAGGTCTTGGACTGCACCCAGCACACCCTGGAACAGGTCGATTTTATAGTCCGAGTCGACATCCTGAAGAACCGAAACAAGGCGTTCGAAACCCATGCCGGTATCCACGTGCCGGGCGGGCAACGGCTCGAGCGTATCTTTATCAATGCGGTTATATTGAATGAAAACATTATTCCAAAGTTCGAGGTATCGCTGGCACTCACCGTTTACACCACAGCGATGGGGTTTCCCGGCGAGGTTATCGAAATCCTCTCCCCGATCGATGTGAATTTCAGAACACGGACCGCAGGGGCCCGTCTCGGCCATTTCCCAAAAGTTCTCCTTGCGTCCAAAGAAGAGAACGTGCGACGGATCGAATCCGGGTTGCTGCATCCAGAAACCGGCAGCCTCATCATCGGTCGGGATGCTGCCTTTGTCGTCCTTGAAACAGGTGGCATAAAGTCTATCTTTTGGAAGTCCCCAGACCTCCGTCAGGAGCTGCCACGCCCACCCAATGGCTTCTTTTTTATAATAGTCACCGAAAGACCAGTTGCCGAGCATCTCGAAGAATGTGTGGTGGGTATCGTCACGGCCGACCTCGTCCAGGTCATTATGTTTCCCGGCAACCCGCAGGACCTTCTGAGAGTCAACTGCGCGGGTGTAGGGGCGTTTATCCCGCCCAAGGAAAACATCCTTGAACTGGACCATCCCAGCATTTGTAAATAAAAGGGTTGAATCTCCCCCAGGCACAAGAGAAGCTGAGGGGACGAATGTATGGTTTTGCTCGACAAAGAAATCGATAAAGGTCTGGCGGATTTGTGCGCCGGTCGGTTTTTGGGTCATCCTTGCTCCAATGGCTTTCGAAGAATGGGAGAATTATACTCAAAAAGCTAATGAAACCTTCGACGTTTCCCTTGAGCTATTGCTGGTGTTTAATAGCTATTGCGAATTCCTTTGGCCATAGTTTCAGTTGCTCTCTTTGCAGGGTGAATATCCAATTTCGTGTTGGAGTGGAGTGACTTTAGGCCTGATGTATTTTCCATTTTCAAATGGTATACTTTGTTAGAAGGGACATTTATGATTTCACAATTCAGCCATCAAACCAAGCCGATTATTGCGGCCATTATCCCAACCTTCAACGAAGAAGAAAACGTTGAAGGCGTTCTCGAAGTATTACATGCCACCACCATTCTTGATGAGATCATCCTGGTCGACGATGGTTCATCGGACAAAACTGTCGAATTATTAAAGCAGGCAGCTTCAAAAGACCTCCGCTGCCGGGTGATCGTGCATGAAAAGAACACCGGGAAAGGGACAGCCATATTCACAGGCTGGGCAGCCACCTGCGCCCCGATCCTCCTCCTCCTGGATGCAGATCTAAAGAACCTTACCCCGGCTCACATCCAGGACCTGCTCGATCCAATCCTCAATCATCGCGCCGATATGACCCTTGGCCTGTTCCGCGGAGGACATTTCAGCACCTCCCTTTCACACACGCTCACCCCATTCCTGACCGGCCAGCGCGGGTTGCGCTCGGAACTGCTGAAATACGTCTCCCCTGAAGCCTCCGCCGGGTACGGGTTCGATATAGCCCTGACAATGGCTGCGAGCCAAAAAGGCTATCGTAAACGGTTCGTGCATATGGATGGAGTCTGGCATCCAAGCAGCGAATCCCGGTCAGAGCGAGGGTTTTGGTATGGTGCGGTGTGGAAAGCACGAATGTACGGTCAAATCATCCACGCCTGGTGGCTGGTGGTACGCCAGCGTTATCCCAAGGCCAGGTCCTTCTTTTCCAATGTTGATTGATCGGAAAATAATCACTTCATATATCAAAAAGCCGTCTCTACATGCGATGGCTTTTTGAATGAGGAATATACGATTTGCATACCGCAACCGGGACATTTAAAATAAGACAACCGGTCCAAATTAATATTATCTCCCCTAATAAATGTTTAATTCGATATTATGTTTTTGGATAGCTTATTAAGCAGCAAAACCTCTTCCTCAACTGTTTTCACCTCCCCGTCCAACCAAGCTGCACGCAATTTGCGCAGGATGGATTTGTACTCCGGCCCGGGGGGCAAGCCTCGTTTTTTTAGATCGTGGCCAGTCGTTTTTGGCTTGACGGCCCGCCAGGTTTGCAGATAATCGGTTACTATTTTTCTTGGCGAACCGCCCGGCAAACCCAGCGACACTGCTTGGACGGCTTTCAGGGGAATTTTATCCAGTGCGGCGACACATTGGCTAGGTTTTTTCCCGGCAAGCGAATCCTGTGCCGCGAACAAGGCGGAAGCAGCCATTAACATGTCCCGCAAAACCGAGTCAAAATGAAGCCTTTTCTCGATGTCCACCAGGACGGGGGTGGGGACATCCATCAACCAGAGCGCCCAGGCCAGCATGCGGCGGGATGGAAAACGTTCAAGATCATGTGCGGCTGCCAACCCATTCACGAACCGCATTTGAGTGACCTGGTTCCATTCCAAGGCAGGATGCACAGCCGGAAGGATGTGCAATTTCGCCAGCCTTTTTAGAATTGGAGCGGCACTTTCTTCTTCCAGGATCAAATCCAATTCATGGCGTACACGTTCTGCAGAGAGGCGCTCTAAATAAAGAAGAGCACCCGGGACGAGCGACATGGTTTCCGGTGCCACCTTGAACCCATATCGAATTTCGTAACGGACCATGCGAAAAAGGCGCGTTGGGTCATCCTCGAAAGATCCGGGGTGCAAAGCCCTGACGATGCCTGCCTGCAAATCTTCCAATCCGCCCATATCATCGCCTAGTTCTCCGTAATGTTCCCCGTCCAGGCGCAGGGCAAGCGTGTTGAGGGTAAAGTCACGGCGTTGCAAGTCATCGGCCAATGTGCCGGATCGGACAGTCGGCAGGGCTGCCGGGTGTTTATAAAACTCTGCGCGGGCAGATATGAAATCCACAAATTCAGGGATGCCGGGTGCAGGAGGTGGGAACCACTGTGCAGTTCTAAACCGCGTGTGCACGGTCACTTTGCCGCCCTGCCTAGCTGCCACCGCCCGTGCCAACCCAATCGCATCCCCCTCCACAACCAGGTCAAAATCCATCCCAGGGAGACCAAGGAGCAGGTCACGCACGAACCCTCCGACGATGTAGAGAGGGATTTTCTGCCGGGCAGCTTGGTCCGCAACAGTTTTAAGCAATTGGCTTTGTTCGAGGGTCAGCGCCTGCTTCAGGAGAGGGGAAAGATCTGATTTTGTCGGGAGGGAAAATGTCATCGGGGCCTCGCGGATATCGTTATAATTGTAGCATATGGAAAGTCCCGTGTTCACCAGAGCACAGCTCAAAGCGCTTGGGAAAATATTATTAAAAAGTCGGCCGAACTCAATCGTCCGCCTGCGCATCCTGCGGGACGTGCTTCACTTAAAACCGGGGGATGCAGAGCTCGAAAATGCCCGCGATCAGGTGCTTTCCCATCCCTGGGTGAAAGAGCTGGAGAAAGATCAGCAGCCCGACGGTTCCTGGGGACGGTTTCATTCGATGGATTCAACAAAAAAGGCACGGTTCCCCACCACCGAGATTGCCGTCAGACGGGGGCTGGCATTGGGGTTGGATATCCATACCCCGGTAATGGAAAGGGCGGCGGAATTCATGGAACGCGTGCTGGCGGGAAAGGCAGCATGGTCGGACCGGGAGGAGAAAGCCGAGGGCTGGTCCATTGCAGTGGAAGCCATCACCGCGGCAACATTGGCAGAAATCGACCCGGACCATCCCGCCATCCTTCCAGCCTGGCAATACTGGTCAGGCATCGCCAGCCGTTCCTTCCATTACGGGACATATGTTCCTTCTGTCGAGTGGAACGCCCATAAAGATAGCCGCGGCCTGGGGATCCGTTACCTGGGCAGCCGATATGTGCTGACCCTGCTGGGGGCCCGCAGCACCCACCTGCCCGCCTCCATTGAGCACCAGATCGTCGCCTGGGTTGCCAACAACCCGGCAGGCATCGGTTACCTGGGTGCTGATTTACAGCATCCCGACCCATTTCACATTTTTCATTGGCTGGAATCGCTTGAGATCCTATCACGTTATCCGAGCTGGAGGGCAGGCGCGGGGGCAGCCCTCACCTGGTTGTGGGCTCGCCGAAACCAGGATGGGTTGTGGGATTTCGGGACGAAGGTCAGTAAATCACCTTATTTCCCCCTGGCGGATGATTGGAGGCAGGCGGGGAACCGTTGCGTGGATCATTCGACACGGGTTCTGGCTTGTATTTCAACTTATGATCCTGGCTTTTAAATTAATAGTATCCCCATTTTTTATTGGTATAGTCACCCTAGCCGGCCGGAAATGGGGACCAAACGTAAGCGGACTCCTGATGGGCCTCCCGCTCACTTCTGCACCCATATCCGTCTTCCTTGCCATCCAGTACGGGGCTGCTTTTGCTGCGCGGTCTGCTTCCGGCAATCTTGCTGGCCAGGCATCGGTGTGCATCTTCTGTCTGGCCTACAGCCTTGCAGCTCAAAAATATCCCTGGTTTCCCTGTGCCATAATTTCCCTTTTAACTTTCCTTGTTTCCACCTTGATCTGGAACCAGATCTCACTGACCCTGATCCCCGCAGTTGCCCTGTTAGGGATTGTCATCTGCCTGGTGCTGTGGTGGATGCCCAGGGGTACATCCGAGATCATGCCAATCTCCCCTCCCAGGTGGGACCTGCCCACCCGGATGCTGCTGGCTGCCGCCTTCGTGACCGCCTTGACGACCTTTGCCAACACCCTGGGTCCGCACCTGAGCGGTTTGATCGCACCGTTTCCAGTCTTTGGCACCATAATTACCGTCTTTACTCATCGCCAGCAGGGCCCGGATGCAACTGCACGGCTGCTGCGGGGCATCGTCTTCGGGTCCCTGGCTTATACGGCATTCTTCCTGGTGTCGGGCAGTCTGCTGATACATATCTCACTGGAAGGAACGTATCTTCTTGCGTCTGTTGCGGCAATCTGTGTAAGCGTTGTGACCTTTATTGCGCCTGGGATATATAGCAGAAATCACATCTCCGGCGGGTGAAATCAGGTATAATCTCCGCTATGAGGTTGAACCCACTCCCGGCCCCTAGCTGACAGAAATCCACCAGGTCTGGTTAGGATCGGTTCGTCACGTACAATGGCGGCTCCCAGACTTGAGGAGCTGCTTTTTTATTGGAAGCTGGACCATTGAAGGGTCACCCATTGCAACTGGTGGTCAAAGGAAAGGTACTCACAATGGACCTGAAAGATCTGACCAAGAAGATGCACGCCTTTGTCCGTTCGAATGGCTGGTACGAGACGGGCAGTAAGCGCCCCCAGACCCCGCGCAACCTGGCTATTTCCCTTTCGCTGGAGGCCAACGAAGTATTGGAGCACTTCCAATGGCAGGACGAACTCAAAGATAAGGACGATTTCGCAAACGAACTTGCAGATGTGGCCTTATATCTGATGCAATTGGCATCCGTCTCCGGGATCGACCTGGAGAAAGCTATTTTGAAAAAACTTGAAATAAATGCCTCTCGGAAATGGGATGTTGATAATACGAACATTGTCACCTGAGTCGCTCTGCGCTAAAGCAGAGACTCAGGTATGACCTGGATTAAAACCATGAATGTATCCGTCTTCGGCGGTTCCCAACCCCCTCCTGTTTCCTCGGCTTATAAGGAAGCTTATGAACTCGGTAAATCCCTCGCCTCAGCCGGGCATTCCGTGCTGACCGGAGGATATATCGGCACGATGGAGGCAGTCAGCCGAGGCGCGGCCGAGGCGGGCGGGCATGTGATCGGTGTGACATGCAACGATATCGAAACCTGGCGTGTGGTCAAACCGAATGCCTGGGTGCAGGAAGAGCGGCGTTTCGCAACCATGCAGGAACGCCTGAACAAACTGGTGAAGGCATGCGACGCAGCTATTGCCCTCCCGGGTGGTCCGGGCACTCTTACCGAGATCGCCCTCACCTGGAACCTGATGATCGTCCAATCTATGGCTCCCAAACCTTTGATATTAATCGGGCCTGGCTGGAGATCCACCCTGTCGACGTTTATCGACTCATTTGATGTTTATGTCCCCCAAAGCCAGCGCGACCTGCTCCGGTTTGCGCCGGATGTCATTTCAAGCCTGGCTCTATTAAATTCATTATAAAGAGGAATTCATGTCTGAAGAAAAATTAACCCCGCGCAATGTTGACTTTTCCGAATGGTACAACCAGATTGTCATGCGTGCTGAAATGGCCGACTACGCCCCGGTGCGCGGCTGCATGATTGTCCGCCCGTATGGATGGGCTCTCTGGGAAAATATCCAGCAGGCGCTTGACCGGCGATTCAAGGACACCGGGCATGTGAATGCCGCCTTCCCGCTGTTCATCCCAATGTCGTTCCTTGAGAAAGAAAAGGAACACGTGGAAGGCTTCTCGCCGGAACTGGCGATTGTGACCATCGGGGGCGGGGAAACACTCGAGGAACCGCTGGTTGTGCGCCCCACTTCCGAAACCATCATCGGCTACATGTATTCGAAATGGATCAAATCGTACCGTGACCTGCCGGTACTTATCAATCAGTGGGGCAACGTCGTCCGCTGGGAACTGCGCACGCGCCTATTCCTACGCACGCTCGAGTTCTACTGGCAGGAAGGGCACACTGCCCATGCCACGGAGGAGGAAGCTCGGGAAGAGACCCAGCGCATGCTGGACGTTTACGCCGACTTTGCGATTAGCGAAGGTGCCGTACCGGTCATCAAGGGTGTCAAGTCACAGGCTGAGAAATTTGCCGGGGCGAACCTTTCCGCCTCCATCGAGGCCATGATGCAGGACACGCGCGCACTGCAGGCCGGCACATCGCATTTCCTTGCCCAGAACTTTGCCAAGGCATTTAACATCCAGTACCTTGATGAGAACAATACCCTCCAATTTGCTTGGACAACTTCCTGGGGTCTGTCCACCCGTTTTATCGGCGCTATCATCATGACCCACGGCGACGATCAGGGATTGATCCTGCCACCTCGACTGGCTCCTTTCCAGGCAGTCATCATCCCGATCTATAAAACTGATTCCGAGGCCTCCATTGTCATGGAAGCTGTTCAGCGCGTCCAGAAGGAACTAAAGGCTGCCGGAATCCGCGTCAAGGTTGACGACCGCAGCGAGGTTACACCCGGCTTCAAATTCAACGATTGGGAGATGCGGGGTGTGCCATTGCGCATCGAAATCGGACCCAAGGATATTCAAAAAGGGACTGTGGCGCTGGCAAGGCGTGACAAGCCCGGCAAGGAAGGCAAATCCTTCCTACCGCAGGCAGGGCTGGCCTCGGCGGTAGCTGAAATGCTGGTGGATATCCAAAAATCCATGCTGGATCGCGCCACTGCCTTTCGTGACTCACATATCTTCGATCCGAAAGACTATGCCGAATTGACTGAAATCGTGCAGCACGGTTGGGCCTACTCCTATTGGTGCGAGTCCCCCGAGTGTGAGGCCAAGGTGAAGGAAGATACCAAGGCTACCACCCGCTGCATGCCGATGGTAAGCGATGAAGCGCCTGGTAAATGTATTGTGTGCGGGCAGGATGCCAAACACAAGGTGTATTTCGCCAGAGCTTATTAATATAAAGGGGCGGCTCCCCGCCTCCTCTGGTCCTGGCTTCGGTTCCCGGTTCCGGAAGGAATCCCATGAAATTATCCCAACTTTTCGGCCAGACACTGCGCGATGTTCCCACGGAAGCGGAAGTTGACAGCCACAGCCTGTTGATGCGTGCCGGATACATTCGACCGCTCGGCGCCGGGATCTTTTCCTACCTGCATCTTGCTAAACGCTCGATGATAAAAATAGAAACCATCCTGCGTGACGAGATGGACAGGATCGGCGGGCAGGAGATTTCGATGCCGGTCGTCCAGCCCTCCGAAAATTGGAAGGAGACCGGGCGCTGGTTTCAGATCGGCGCGGAGATGGGACGTTTCAAGGACAGGAACGGCCACGACATGGTGCTTGCCATGACCCATGAGGAAGTGGTGGCTGATTTGGTGCGGCGTGAAATCCAGTCTTATAAACAACTTCCGCGCCTGGTCTACCATATCCAGACCAAGTGGAGGGATGACCCGCGCCCGAGAGCCGGTTTGATCCGCGTCCGGGAATTTACCATGAAGGACAGCTACAGTCTCGACGCCGACTGGGACGGTCTGGACAAGCAATACCGTGCTCACTACCAGGCATATTTCAACATTTACCATCGCTGCGGCCTGGACGTGATCGCAGTCATGTCTGATTCTGGAATGATGGGCGGCCAGATGGCGCACGAGTTTATGTATTTGACGCCCATCGGCGAGGACACCCTTTTAATATGCAGCCATTGCGGTTACACCGCCAACCGCCAGGTGGCGCGTTTCCGCAAGACACCCTCCTTGCCGGAAGAATTGAAACCAATGGAAAAAGTGCTCACTCCGGACTGCAAAACCATCGATGACCTGGCAAATTTTCTTGGAATACCAAAATCCAAAACCGCCAAAGCCGTGTTTTTTATGGCCTCCATCCCGCAAGGTGAAGAACCAAGGGAACAATTCATCTTTGCCGTTATTCGCGGCGACATGGAATTGAATGAGACCAAGCTCGTCAACACCATCGGGGCCCGCGAGCTGCGGCCTGCCACAGAAGAGGAGATCAAGGCAGTTGGTGCTGTCCCGGGTTTTGCCTCGCCAATTTCGCTCAATGCGAATTCCCAGCGAACGCAACCTGGGATGAGGCTCGTGGCAAAAGTAATACTGGATGACTCCGTTTCCTCCAGCTTCAACCTGGTCGCCGGGGCTAACGAAAATGGTTATCACCTGCTGAACACTAACTATCCGCGCGATTATGCCGCTGACCTCGTCACCGACATTGCTGCCGCGGACGAAGGTGCAGCTTGCCCTGATTGTGGCAATCCTCTGGGGATGGAGCGAGGTGTGGAAGTGGGAAACATCTTCAAACTGGGCACGCGTTATTCAGACGCCCTCGGCTGCACTTTCCTGGACCAGGATGGCGTGCAAAAACCTGTCATCATGGGTTCCTACGGGATTGGCGTCGGGCGCCTGCTGGCGTGCGTGGCCGAAGAACATCACGACGATCACGGGCTGGCCTGGCCGATCACGATTGCCCCTTTCCAGGTCCACCTGGTACTTTTGCGCGGTAAAGGCATGCCCGAGGCGGAAGAAACCGCAGCCAAACTTTATGCTGACTTGCAAGCGGCTGGAATTGAAGTCCTTTATGATGACCGCGATGAGAGCCCTGGCGTCAAATTCAATGACGCCGATTTGATCGGCATCCCGGTGCGCATTACGGTCAGCGAGCGCGCCTTTGCCCAGGGCGGCGTCGAGTTGAAATTGCGTCGAGAGCAGACAAAAAATATTGTCCCGCTTGAGGAAATTGAAGCCCATCTCATGTCGGTGATACAATCCCTTCTGCAAGAGATTGCTTTGAAAATCACCCTGGTCTCTTTTAAAAATTGAGATCGGAAAGCCAGTACCCGCACATTTCCTGCCATGCCCGCCATAAACCTTGCGCGTCTCAAAACCCAGGCCTCCCGGCTTTCGGAAAAATTCGACAAACCGGAGGCTTTCGTCCACGACCTGAACGAAATGCTGGACTACTATACCAACCGGACTCTTCGTTCAACGCAAACCGCCCAGCGATTCTCCCTCCCCACCTACCATACTCCCTCTCCTGTTTTGCGTCAAATCGAGGGAGAACTCGCGCCATTTGCCGAATCACATCCGCTTGAAGCAATAGCTCTTACCAATGCTCTTTGGAAAGCCGGGTCGCTGGAATCCAGGCTGCTGGCTGCCTCCCTGCTGGGAAACATCCCGCTTGCCCAGTCCACGCCTTCGCTCATCAGACTCCCGGACTGGCTTTCCCAATCTACGGACAGGCAAATCCTTAGCGCGCTGCTCACGGATGCCTTCGCCCGCCTGCGCAAGGAAAACCCGGAAGCTCTGTTCCTCCTGCTCGAAGATTGGTTGAAATCGTCCAGAACATCCCTGCGTGTCTGGGGTTTGCGGGCACTCATCCCCATGCTGACCGATCCCCACTTTGAAAACCTCCCGGCTGTGTTCCGCATTCTAAAACCTGCAGTCCAATCTGCAGGTCCGACCACCCAGCTGGAGCTGCAAGCCTGTCTCGCCACCCTTGAGCGGGTTTCGCTGACCGAGACGATGGCCTTCCTGCGGGAAATCACAGACGAAAAGCCTGCCCCACTCATGCTGCGGACATTCCGCCGTATCCTGGGTGGATTATCCCCCGAACTTCAATCCGGCTTGCGCGAGTTACTGCGCGAAAAGGAGAAATCGCTTTAGGGAATAACTTTGTGTTCTGACCCTGCTATAATCCGGGAGTGAAACGCAACCATACAGGGAAAAATATCATGCCACTTTCTCATCGCGAACGTATGCAAGCCTGCCTTGCCGACGAGGCGGCTCTCGACCGTCCACCGGTGGCCCTTTGGCGCCATTTCCCGGTGGATGACCAGGACCCGGAAACGCTGGCCGCGGCTACCCTGGACTTCCAGAAACATTATGACTTCGACCTGGTCAAGGTGACACCGGCGTCTTCATTTTCCATAAAAGACTGGGGCGCCGAGGATATTTGGGAAGGTCATACCGAAGGGACACGGCGATATACCAGGCATGTCATTGGGAAGCCGCAGGACTGGGAACACTTGAAGATGCTTTCCCCGTCCTCCAAGTACCTCGCCCGGCAGATAACCTGTCTGCAAATGATCCGCACTGATCTTGCTCCGGAGACCCCCCTCCTGCAAACCATATTCAGTCCACTGGCACAGGCAAAAAACCTGGCTGGAGGCGAACTTTTACTCGTCCACTTGCGCACGCATCCGGAAGCTGTGATTAAGGGATTGGAGACCATCACCCAAACCACCCGCCGCTTTGTGGAAGCCTGCGTGGAGGTTGGTGTGGATGGCGTCTTTTATGCCGTGCAGCACGCCCAGGCAAAGCAGTTGACGGTGGAGGAGTACGAAAAATTTGGCCTGCCATTTGACCTGAGTGTCCTCGAACCAGCCCGGGAATTGTGGTGTAACCTGCTCCACCTGCATGGCGACAATGTCTATTTCAACCTGGGAGGGAAATATCCCTGCCAGATCGTCAACTGGCACGACCGCGAGACAGGACCAAGCCTTTCCGAAGGATTAAAAACCTTCAAAGGCGCAGCCTGCGGTGGGATAAGCCAAAACACCATCGTTTTGGGTGACAGATCCGAGGTCCGCAAGGAAGCGGCGGATGCCATCTCCCAGACCAAAGGTCGCAGATTTATCCTCGGCACCGGCTGTGTTGTCCCCGTCATTGCTCCCCATGGGAACCTGGTTGCTGCCAGGAAAATTGTCGAAGGTTCCAAATGAGCCTGCGCGTGATTTCAGGATCGGCGAAGGGTCGCAAGCTGAAAGATGTGCCCGGTGACACCACCCGCCCGGTCACCGATATGGTCAAGGAGGCATTGTTCGATATCCTGGCCGGTGACGTGCTGGACTCGAGCTGGTGGGATCTTTTTGGCGGGACAGGTGCGGTGGGGATCGAGGCCTTGAGCCGCGGGGCGGCTTTTGTCCGCTTCTCTGAGTTAAATCGCCTTCCGATCGAAACCATAAAAGCCAACCTGGAAACCACAGGCTTCTCTTCGCAATCTGAAATCAGGCGCGGGGATACCTTCGCGATGCTGGCTGCCCCACCTGACCGGACATTCGATTATGTTTACATCGCCCCGCCGCAATACAAGGAAATGTGGTCGAAGGCGCTGTCTTTGCTGGATGCCAACCCCGGGTGGTTGGGGGAAGACCCGGAAGTCATCGTGCAGATCCACCCGCGAGAATACCTGGAAATGGACCTGAATAATATCCATGAGTTTGACCAGCGAAAATACGGCAGTACCTTGCTCTTATTTTTCGAGAAGAAGAAATGACTATCAGGAGGCGAAATGGAAATAACCACCGTCAGGATCGAAAAACCTGAAGAGACCAACTTTATCCTCGGACAGTCGCATTTTATCAAGACTGTCGAGGACGTGCATGAAGCCCTGGTCAATGCCGTTCCCGGTATTAAATTCGGCCTCGCTTTTTGCGAGGCCTCAGGCGATTGCCTGGTGCGTTGGTCCGGGACGGACGAGGCGATGATGGAGCTTGCCCGTAAGAATGCACTCGCCATTGGCGCTGGGCACTCGTTCATCGTATTCCTGGGGGAGGGGTTTTATCCGGTCAACGTGCTTAAAGCCATCCAGAACACCCCGGAAGTATGCCGTATCTTCTGTGCCACCGCCAACCCAACCGAAGTACTTATTGCCGGGACTGAATTGGGGCGCGGCATCCTGGGCGTAGTGGACGGGTCTTCCCCGAAGGGGGTTGAAGACGAGCAGGGGATAACCTGGAGAAAAGGTTTCCTGCGAAAAATCGGGTACAAAATCGGGTAGCGGAAAACCTGCTTATTAAAACCAAAAGCACCCTGGGTTTTCAAGACCTCGGGTGCTTACTTATTTACGCAAAAACGACAGTCAATTTATTGTCCACATAATGGCTGCGGGCGTGGAAAGGCGCATCCCCGCGCTTCATATTTTTGATACGATTCAGTAACACCGGCAGATCTTCCACCACCGAGAGGTCATGCACTTTAGCGATGGGGATCCATTCCAGGGTTCCCTCAGAAGAAGCTATGGGTTCTCCCTGCAAGGATTCTCCGCTGAAAACATACATTCCGATCCCCGGATTCCTGCCGGTCTCCACCACCACCGTCCCACACAACCACAAATCAACCGTCAACCCCGTTTCTTCCAACAGTTCGCGCCGTGCGGCTGACAGGATGTCTTCGCCGGGTTCAACGTGACCCCCAACCCCGTTATATTTATTGGCCCACAATCGCTTATCCACCGCCCCCTTGATCAACAGGACGCGTGAACCGCGCCTGATAAATATCAATACGCGCGGGATCAGCATGTAGCGATCGAGGGTGACGCCCTGTTCAGATAACGGCATACAAAAATCCACAAAGGCGGGAGGCGTCCTGCTTGTCCCTGTTTATTTCAGCATTTTCCGGACAGATTCAAGCTGCCCGGCGCTGCCTAATTTTTCATTCTTATGAGCGATGAATTTGGCGTATTCGCTCATGAAGATCTTGCCCGGGTCGCGCAGGTCGAATTTTTCGGGGAAATCGCGGAAGAACTCACGATGGACGCGGGTCCAAACCAGGCGGCCATCTGTGTCGATGTTGATCTTGGTTACTCCCAGCTCAGCGGCACGCTTGAACTGGTTCTCATCCACGCCTTTGGCGCCTTTAAGGTTGCCACCGGCAGCATTAATGCGGGCGACTTCTTCCTGCGGGACAGAACTTGAACCATGCATCACCAGCGGAAAATTGGGTAGTCGCTTCTGGATGGCTTCAAGGACTTCAAAGTGCAGTCCCTGTGTGCCGGCAAACTTGAATGCCCCGTGGCTGGTCCCGATGGCACAGGCCAGCGAGTTGACGCCGGTCTTTTCGACGAATTCTTTCGCCTGATCGGGATCGGTCAGCTTGGCATTAGCCTCATCCACCTTGACATGCTCTTCAACTCCCCCCAGTTGACCCAGTTCCGCTTCAACCACGATCCCTTTGGCATGGGCGGCATCCACAACCCGTCGGGTGATCTCGACATTTTTCGCGAATGGTTCGGCGCTTGCATCGATCATAACCGAGGAATAAAAGCCACTGGCGATGCAGTCGAAGCAGGTTGGTTCGTCGCCATGGTCCAGGTGGACGGCAAAGATTGCGTCCGGGAAGATTCCGTCTGCGGCGCGTATCAACGCTTCGAGCATATTCTTATGCGTGAAGGCCCGTGCTCCTTTCGAAATCTGGATGATAAAGGGAGCCTGGCTGTCTACATTTCCACGGAATAAGCCCATAGTTTGCTCAAGGTTGTTGATGTTGTAAGCCCCGATGGCATATTTGCCGTACGCGGCCGAGAAGAGTTGCTTGGTGGTAACGATCATAATAATCTCCTTGTATAAATGAGTTGGTAGGCCAGCACAAAGCTGGTTTACAATTTATCGTAGAAGCTGAGGTCGACGTTGTTCTCCTTGAGGGCGAGCCTCGAAGAAAAGACTGTCGCCTCGGCTCTACGAGAGGTCTCGAATAAGCAGGTTGCAGCTTGGCTGCGCATGACCCACAAGGCTGAGGGTCTCGTAGAGTTCTGAGGTTGCCTCACTTCCCATATCATTTTGGAGAGGATGCTCAGATGATCTATTGTGGAATTGATATTGCCAAGCACAAACATGCAGTGTCGCTCCTGGACGAGCAGGGGGAGCAGGTCAAGCCGGTCTTCATGATCGAGAACACGCGTCCCGGTTTTGACCGGTTGAACCAGGAACTGGGCGGGGTGGCTGGCCCAATCACCGTTGGACTGGAAGCCACGGGCCACTACTGGCTGGCGCTGTACGATGAGTTGAGCAAGCGAGGACACACGCTGATCGTGCTCAATCCAATGCAAGTGGCTGCCTACCGGCGCAGCGGGGTGCGCAAGGTCAAGAATGACCGTCATGATGCGCTCTGGATCGCCGATTTCATCCGCATTGCCAATCTGCCTGCCACCAGCCGTAATGTTCCGACCATTCTGCAGATGCGCGAACTCAGTCGCTTCCGTTTTTGGCTCTCGGAGCAGGTCGGTGACTGCAAACGCAAGATGCTGACCATTCTGGACCGGGTTTTTCCGGAGTATGAGCGCCTGTTTTCCGACGTTTTCATCAAATCTTCACGCCAGGTGCTCAAAACAGCCGTGTCTGCCCAGGAATTTGCTGATTATGATCTAAGTGAGCTTGCGCTCTTGCTCCACTCTGCCAGCCGGGGCCGCTTTGGTGATCAGCAAGCCGAACGGGTCCTAACAGCTGCCTCACAATCGGTGGGCATCGGCTTCCTGGCCAATGCTGCTCGGGTAGAGATGGGCTGCCTGCTGGACCAGATCGATCTGCTCGAAGACCAGCGTTCCCGGGTAGATCAGGCGATCGAGCTGCTCATGCAGCAGATCCCGCAGTTCATCACTTCCATTCCGGGTATCGGTCCCGTGACCGGGGCCGCTATCCTTTCTGAGATCGGCGACATCCAGCGCTTCGATGCTCCTGAAAAACTCGTCGCCTATGCAGGTCTGGATGCTTCTGTTTACCAGACTGGCCAATTCGAAGCATCTGTTGCTCACATCAGTAAACGCGGCTCCCCTTATCTACGCCATGCTCTCTGGCAGGCAGCCATTGTCGCTGCTCAGCACGATCCCGACCTGCTTGCCTTTTATCAAGCCAAGCGCAAGGAAGGCAAGCATCATAACGTGGTGATCGGCGCAGTTTCTCGCAAGCTCGTTGCACGTGTGTTCATCGTCCTAAAGGAACAACGCCCTTACCTTATTCGATGACTTTTTAAGGTTCGACCTCTTGACTATTTATAGCAGGTCTTTTATCTGTTTCTGATGTCCGTCGTGACAAAAGGCCAAATGCTGAGACCATTTTTGTCGATAATCATTCATTATACCAAGTCCAACCCGGCGTACAACTTTCCCTTGCCAATGTCGTAAATCTCTTTGAGAACGTTGCAGTATAATTAATTGGCATCGATTATCAGCCAACCATCCTTTCAGGAGGAACACCATGAGCGACCTTTTTGATACAGTCAAAGGCGGACAGGACATTTTCAAAAAACTGCTGTCTTATGTCCCCGGATTTAGCGGTTATATCGAGCGGACCAACCGCCGCGCCGCCGATAAACTCCTGCGCGACCAGGTCGCACTTAAGTACAGCGAACTGGCTGCCCGCACTTCCCGCATCCAAAAAGACATCGCTGAAGCCGGACAGATCGACATGCTCGATGATCTCGACTCGGTGGGTCTGAAATTGCGCACATTCGCCGACCGGATCAAGAATGCTTCCTACGGATACTCCGGCTTCTTCGATGCCGTCAAGATCAACGAGAAAGAACTTACGACCATTTACACCTTCGATACTGCCTTTTTCACCCTGGCAGACCAAATATCGAACGGGTTGGATAACGTCGAGACCGCAATCGCCGACGATGGCCTAAAAGCAGCCATCCGTGCTGTCAATGACCTTTCCCGCCAGGCTGGCGAGACGTACGACCGCCGCTATCAAGCCATCACCGGCAGCGGGGCAGCCTAAGCCACTATTCGATATATCTGGTATTACACACCTTCTTACAACATCATCGAGTAGCGCAAGATGGCATCTTGCGCTACTTTGTGGTTTAATTACAGCATGTGGACTGAATACGTCACTCCCGCCTCCATTGATAATACATTGCGGCTCCTGGCAGAAAAACGCGAAAAAGCCCGCCTGATAGCCGGGGCCACCGACTTGATGCTCGAACTCGAACGCGGCGTCCGCACAGGGATCCAGACCGTGATCGATATCACGCGCCTGGAAGGGCTCGACCGCATCAGTATAGATAAAGACGAAGTCATCCATCTGGGTCCTCAAGTAACTCATAATGCGGTAGCCGCATCCAGGTTGCTGCGGGATCGTGCTTTTCCGTTGGTTGCTGCTTCCTGGCAGGTGGGGGCTCCGCAGATCCGCAACCGGGCCACAGTGGCAGGCAACCTGGTGACTGCCAGCCCGGCCAACGATACCATTACCCCTTTAATGGCAATGTGCGGATGGCTGGAACTGGTTTCCGTCCGGGGAACACGGCATGTATCTCTGCAGGATTTCTACACCGGGGTCCGGAAAACTGTGCTTGAACCGGACGAGATGGTGATGGATGTTGCCTTCCCCGCCTTGAAACCGGGTCAGCATGGGACCTTCTTAAAACTGGGGCTGCGGCGAGCCCAGGCGATTTCACTGGTCAATACGGCCATCGTCATTTCCCTCGACACCTCCCGGGTTACTTCCGCGGCGATCACCCTGGGAGCGGTGGCCCCCACTATCATCCATGCCAGCGAAGCAGAAATCTGGCTGGTTGGCAAAGAATTAACGGATGAAACCATCGGTCGTGCTGCGGAACTGGCAGCCGGGGCAGCCCACCCTATCGATGACATCCGAGGGTCGGCAGCCTACCGCCGGGCAATGGTGCGGGTGCTGGTCATGCGCGGACTGCGCAACCTGCGCTCCGGACAGGAGAAAACCGATGTCCCTGAGAGCCCGGTTCTCTTGTGGGGAAAAGAGAAACCCCTTTCTTCAGCAACCCATGGAAAAAACAGATCATCAAACGAGCCAATCCGCACAAATATAAACGGCCAGATGTACACCTTCACCACCGGTCACGAAAAGTCCCTCCTGCGCCTGCTGAGGGAGGAGGCCGGTTTGACAGGTACCAAGGAAGGCTGTGCTGAAGGGGAATGCGGAGCATGCACAGTATTTCTAGACGGCAAGGCGGTGATGTCGTGCCTCGTTCCTGCCGGTCGTGCGAATGGTGCAGAAATCGTCACCGTGGAAGGGCTCTCGGCGACGGTTGGGCGTGCCGGCCAAACGGATAATTTGCACCCGGTCCAGGCAGCATTTATCGCCGATGGCGCAGTCCAATGCGGGTATTGCACTCCCGGATTTATCATGTCGTCGTCAAAATTGCTCGAAGAACGCCCGCATCCAAGCCGGGACGATATTACCCAGGCCATTTCAGGCAATTTATGCCGTTGTACAGGGTATTACATGATCGTACAGGCAATTGAAGACGCATCCAAAGGGTAGGGAACGGCTAGCGCATGGGGTTCCCACCAGGGGGACCTCTGCCTCGAGGGAGATTAATAATGTCAAAATACACAAAATACCGGGTTAAGCAGGAAGAAAAAAAAGGAATGAATCCCATTTGGCGGGGGATTGGCTGTATCTTGATTGTCGCAGTCCCCGTGCTCTCATTTGGATTGATGGTCCTTTTTGTTCCACCGATAATGGCAACCGGGAAAGTCCCCTATCAACTGGTTGGACATGTCCAATTTCCAACCTGGGCTTACCAGGTTGCATTTACCGCGGATATTGCCCGCTTTTTCAGCAATATTAACAACCTCTGGTTGAATATCATCACCTTCTTCGTGATGGCGATGATCCTGACCACGGTCTCATCCCTCCTTTATTCCTGGATCTACTCCCTTGTCGGACCAGCACGCTACACCGCGCTGGATGCCCCTCCACCAAAACATCAGGGAAGACAATACAAGAGATAAACAGCGATTATTTTTAGTTCTTTCCTACAAATCAGATATGGCATCTTCCATCGGTCAATCTGTCCCCCGCCTCGATGCCCGTGACAAAGTCACCGGCACGGCACTGTATTCCGGCGATCTCGTCAGAGAGAATATGCTCCACATGAAGATCCTGTTCGCGGGGCGACCTCACGCCCGGGTGATCAGCATCAATGTATCTGCTGCCGAAACCCTGCCAGGTGTTATCGCGGTCTTTACCGCCCGGGATGTACCTGTCAACGAATATGGCTTGCAGAAAAGAGACCAGCCGGTTCTTTGCGGTCCATCTCCTCACGCCTCGAGCCAGGGAGTGCGAGGTGACATCGTGCGCTGTGAAGGAGATCAGGTGGCGGTCATCGTTGCCGATACAGAAGCCATCGCGGCGCACGCAAGGGAATTGATCAAAGTGGAATACGAAGACCTGCCAGCCGTCTACGATGCGGCCGAGGCGATGAAACCTGGCGCGCCGCGCATCCATCCGGAGGTTGGAGATTCCAATATCTGCGTCCTAGACAAGATCCGCAAAGGCGACGTGCAGTCCGCATTCGCCAGGGCGGACGTGATCGTGGAAGGTGAATATCATACGCCTTACCAAGAACACGCCTACCTGCAGCCGGAGGCTGGGCTTGCCTACATCGATGAGGCTGGCCGCATCACAGTGGAATGTGCCGGTCAATGGACGCATGCCGACCGCGAAAGCATAGCACACGCCCTCGGACTGGCCGACGAGCAGGTGCGGGTGATCTACCCGGCCATCGGTGGCGCATTCGGCGGGCGGGAAGACCTGTCCGTCCAGGCTGTGTTGGCACTGGCAGCGATGAAACTCGAGCGACCGGTCAAGATCATCTGGAGCCGAAAGGAATCGATCATCGGTCACGGTAAACGCCATCCGATGACCCTCAAAACCAAATGGGCTGCCACAAAAGACGGCAAGCTGCTGGCGGCCGAGACGACCGTCATCGCGGATGCCGGAGCCTATATGTACACCACCAACAAGGTGCTTGGCAACTGCACCATCACCGCCACCGGGCCGTATTTCATCCCTAATGTCAAAGAAGATGTCTACGGTGTTTACACAAACAATGTCCCGACTGCGGCATTCCGTGGCTTCGGCGCGCCTCAAGCATTATGGATGGCCGAAATCCAGATGGACAAACTGGCCGAGAAGCTGGGTCTTGACCCAGTCGATTTCCGTCACCGCAATGCGCTCCGGGAAGGTGACACCCTCAATGTGGGCACCCCTGCTCCGGGCAAGGTCAGCATTGTCCAATGCATCGAGGCAGCCCGCGACCACTTCGGCTGGTCTGATAAGCGACCCGCAAAGACAGCTCCCCCCTCCACGCTGGTGCGGGGTCGAGGCTTTGCCTGTGGATTTAAAAATGTCGGTTTTTCGTTTGGTTACCAGGAAAATTCATGGGCGCGGGTCGAACTGCACGGAAAGACCGAGATCGACCACGTCGTTGTGTGGCACGCCGGGGCAGAGGTGGGCCAGGGCGCACACACGGTCATGGCGCAGTTCGCAGCCGGTACCCTGGGCGTCCCATTCGAAAAGGTCACCATGGTCACATCGGATTCTGCCACCATGGGCAACCCCGGCAGCGCTTCGGCTTCGCGCATGACGTTCATGTCGGGCAACGCCATCCGGGGGGCTGCGGAAGATGCCCTGTCGAAATGGAAAGCAGAGGAACGCCCGGCCATTTCTGAATATACTTACCTCGCCCCCAAAACCACTCCCTTTGATAAGGAGACTGGTTACTCAATGCCGAACCTGTCTTATGCTTATGCAGCTCAGGCTGTCGAGGTGGAAGTGGACCTGGAAACCGGTTTCATCAAAATACTGCGGGTGGTCTCCGCGGATGACGTTGGCCAGGCTATCAACCCGAAATTGGTCCAGGGGCAGATCGAAGGCGCGGTTGTGCAGGCAGAGGGGTATGCTCTCACCGAGAACTTTATCACGCAACATGGGCATATCCTGACCGACCAGCTCAGCACCTACCTGATACCCACCGTGCTCGACATCCCGGATGCGGTCGAGTCGGTCATCCTTGAGATAGCGGAACCGAATGGTCCCTTCGGGGCACGCGGGTTGGGTGAATTGCCACTCCTGCCCCTGGCGCCCGCAATCGCCGGAGCTCTTCACGATGCCACCGGGGTCTGGTTCAGTGAATTCCCGTTGACTCCCGAGCGGGTATTGCGCGGATTGGGGAAAATCCAGTAATGGCGCAGGTGCTCTCCAGGCACAAATACAAATTATTGATTTTTATCCTTTTGCTGGCAGCCTCGATCGTTTCAGTTTTGCTGGCCAGGGCACGCATGGCGTACAGCAGCAGCAATGACTACTCGGTGTTGATCTGGAACCTCGGCCTTGCGTGGATCCCGTTTATCTTTGCTTCGATCGCCTACGTGGTTTCCTGGTCACGGAAACTGCTCTACCTGGTGGTGCCGGTCTGCGCATTCATCTGGCTGGTATTTTTCCCAAATGCCCCTTATATCCTGACAGACTTCCAACACCTCACCACGAATACCACCAATGCGCCGCTCTGGTTTGACGTGCTCATGCTGCTCTGGTTTGCCTGGACCGGTCTGCTGCTGGGTGTTGTATCCATGCATTTCATGCAGGAGATTGTCACACGCAATTTCGGAAGGATTTCTGGTTGGGTTTTTACGATCCTGGTCACCATTCTGAGCAGCCTGGGGATCTTCCTTGGACGGTTTTATCGCTGGAACAGCTGGGATATTTTTGGCGATCCGCTGCCAATCGCCCATGACATGTATGGCTGGTTGATGCATCCTTTTGCGAACCTGCGCGTTTATGGGTTTACGTCACTCTTTACGCTGCTTTTCCTGTTCGTTTACCTCGCCATCCATGCCTTCGGCAGAGTGATGCAGGAAAGGCAATTGCAGGAACCGGGGAAAAATTAGGGTTCGAGTATACTGATGTCCCGCCCTCTACCGAGGGGGTTGCAGTTTAAAGGCTGGTCATGATCCCGATCGATTATCATATCCACACCACTTACTCTGAAGACGGCGCAGATTCCCTAGAAGTGATGTGCCAGCGCGCTATTGAGCTAGGAATCCCCGAGATCGGGATCTCTGAACACTGGGACGTTGGTCCTTATGAGAAAAACCCTAGGTTCTTTCAACTTGAAACCTGGTTCCCGGAACTGGAGCGATTGCGACTCCTGTTCGCCGGTAATTTGATCCTCCGGGCCGGGATCGAGGTTGCCGAGCCACATCTCTACCCGCAGGAAACTGAAGATATATTAACCCAAGCGCCGTTCGATTACGTCCTGGGTTCGGTACATTTTGTCGGCAAGGATTTTGTTTTCGATGATGCCACTATCTCCATCAAAACTGCTGACGAGGTATACCAGGCATATTTCAGCGAGGTGGAATCGATGCTCCAGACCGCTGACATCGATATTGTTGCCCACCTCGACATACCCGCTCGTACCGGAAAACCCATCTTTGGTTACGACCCTGCCCGTTATGAAACCCAGCTCCGCCGCATCTTAATCACGATCATTAATCGCGACCTGGCGCTGGAGGTCAATACCGGTGGTCTGCGAAAAGCCTCCAAAAACTTGATGCCCGATCCAATAATCTTGAAATGGTATGCTGCGCTGGGCGGTAAACGACTTACCCTCGGTTCGGATGCCCACGCCGTTGACCAGGTGGGATTGCACCTCGAGACAGCCCTGGAAGCCGTCCGCGCGGCGGGATTTTCCGAGCTCACACAATTCGTGGGAAGGGTTGGTCGCCAGATTCAAATCTGATCAGACCAATAGTTGTCCTCCATAATCCGGTCCTATTCCAGGAACGGACATTTGTGGTTTAATATCCCCATGCCTTCCCTAATTCTGGTCCGCGGTGGTGGTGACCTTGCCACCGGTGTTGCCATGCGCCTATTTCGCGCCGGGCTGCGGGTGGTGGTCACCGAGTTGTCCCAACCCCTGGCAGTGCGCCGCACCGTCTCATTTGCCGAGGCGGTTTATTCCGGAGAGATCAGCATCGAGGGTCTCACTGCCCGCTGCGTGAAAGACCCCAGCGATTCTTTGCGCGTGCTCGGAATTCTGGGCAAGCAGCAAATACCGGTACTGGTTGACCCCGGCTGTACATCCGCCCAGCTCCTGCATCCCGCCGTCATCGTGGACGGGCGCATGACCAAACATACTCCAGAGCCCATTGGGTACTCCCCCCTTTTGTACATCGGTCTCGGCCCGGGTTTCGAGGCCGGAGTCAACTGTCAGGCCGTGATCGAAACTCGCCGTGGGCATACCCTTGGGCGTGTCTTCTGGCGCGGCGGTCCCGACCCTGATACCGGTCTGCCGAGCGGCAACCCTCGGCGTGTCCTGCGCGCACCCATTGACGGGATCGTTGAGACCCGGGTAAATATAGGGGATCATGTCGAAGAGGGAACACTTATCGCCGAAATTAATGGAATGACATTGGACTCTCCTCTGGCTGGTATCGTCCGCGGGTTGATTCATCCAGGGCTTGCAGTCCCTCAAGGAATGAAAATTGGTGATATCGACCCGCGCGACGATCCCCGCCTCTGCCAGTTGGTTTCGGATAAAGCGCTGTCTGTTGGCGGAGGTGTACTGGAAGCCATCGCCTCAAAGATGGAAGTCCGTTCCCAATTGTGGGTGTGAATCCGGGAATCCAAAATTAGACACAAAAGTGCCGTTTGGTGAGTTGGGATCCTCCGCAAGCCTATGAAATTATCCCAGGCAATCCGTGTCTCATCTAATGCCTGCGTTGCCCTATCTGGCGCAGGCGGAAAAACTTCGGCCCTTTTCCAACTGGCGCGTGAACTGACCCGGCCCGATCAGCCGGTCATTGTGACTGCCACCACGCATCTGCACATTGACCAAATCAAAATGGCGGGATCTCATTGGGTCGTGGAAAAACAAGAAGATTTGGCAGGTTTTGAAAAGGAAATGCACGGTGTGATGCTGGTTACCGGTCCCAGGGAGGGCGATCGAACCACCGGTTTGAATCCCGCCTTGTTATCACGGCTACGCGAAATTCACGAACGGCAAACCATCCCCCTGCTGATCGAGGCAGACGGTGCCCGGCAGCGGGCGTTGAAAGCGCCGGCTGATTATGAACCTGCAATTCCGGAGTATGTCGAATCGGTCCTGGTCGTGGCAGGCCTGACCGGGTTGGGAAAACCGCTTACAAATGAGTTCGTCCACCGCCCCGAAATATATGCTAGATTGAGCGGGCTGAGTTTGGGCAATGTGATTACTACCGAAGCCCTCGCCCGGGTATTGCTCCACCCTGCCGGTGGAATGAAAAATGTCCCTCCCGGAGCACGCTGCATGGCACTGCTCAATCAAGCGGATACTCCTGCCCTGCAGGCACAGGCGAAAATGATCGCAGGACAATTACTGACAACTTTTAATTCTGCCATTTCCACCTCCCTCAAACTCCCAACCACGGATCCAAATCAAGTGGCGGTTCACGCAGTTTACGAGCCGGTTGCGGGAATCATCCTGGCAGGCGGCGGATCAACCCGCTTCGGTCAAACCAAACAACTGCTGGATTGGCAGGGTAAATCGTTCGTCTGCGCAGTCGCAGAAGCAGCTCTTAACGCCGGGCTTGCGCCGGTGCTGGTTGTGACGGGCGCACATGCGGAACAGGTGGAAAATGCATTGAGCGGACTGGGAGTGATCCTTGTGCATAACCCGGATTGGGAAATAGGCCAAAGTACCTCCATTCAAGCCGGGCTGAAGTATCTTGCACTGACATCCCCACCCGTTACCTCATTTAATGAAAATAGAATAATGGGTGGCTGGGATAGGCTCGGGGCGTCTATTTTCCTGCTTGCCGACCAGCCTCAGATCACACCAACGGTTTTAAAGGCTTTGATCGAAGAACATGTGCGTACGCTCGCTCCTGTTGTAGCTCCGCTGATCAATGGTCAGCGTGCCAATCCAGTGCTGTTCGACCGTTCCACATTCCCGGAATTGATGGCACTCAAGGGAGACGTGGGTGGGCGGGCAATCTTCAGCAAGGTGAAGGTAGATTACCTTCCCTGGCATGATGAGAACCTGTTGGCAGACGTGGATACAACGGATGATTATAGGAAGCTCGTCCATGGGGAATAATATATCTGCGATCCTGCTTGCCGCAGGTCTTTCCAGCCGGATGGGCCGTCCCAAACTGCTGCTCCCCTGGGGGGAAACAACCGTCCTCGGACAGGTCATCACCACCTTCGCTGCGGCTGGGGTGGAAGACTTGCTGGTTGTGACTGGTGCTGAGCATGACCAGATCGAGGGGATGGTGGCAGACCTGTCGCCCGAACTCCCGGTTCGGACAGTTTATAACCCGGCGTTTGCTGGCGGCGAAATGTTAAGTTCCATCCAGGTGGGATTAAGCGCGCTGGATTCCAGAGCACAGGCTGCCCTGATCGGCCTGGGAGACCAGCCTCAGGTGCTGGAAGAGACTGTCAGAAGTATCTGTAACGCCTTTGTTCAGACAAAGTCCCAACTGGTCATCCCCAGTTTTCTGAACCGGCGCGGTCATCCCTGGCTGGCAGCGCGCCCGCTCTGGCCGGGCATCCTGGCGCTGCCTTCGTCAACCACAGCGAAGCAATTTCTAAACACCTTCACCGGTCACATGGAATACGTCCCCGCTGATCGCAGCATCCTGCAAGACCTGGATACCCCTGCCGATTATGACCGCCTGCGACCTTAATCCTCTTGTAATTTCGAGCATCTTGTGCTATTTATAGTCCTCTGGGAATGACTTGGCATCGGTGGCAGGAGCATCTGGTTATGCAAACAGGAGTAGTGGGCATCCGGGAGAAAGAGTTCAACGCATGATGCTGCGGTCATTTATCGCGGTTAAAATCCCCGAGGAGATCCAAAGCGCGGTTGCCCGCAGCATTGCCCCTCTTCAAAAAAAACTACCCAAGCCGCTCGTGCGCTGGGTGGCACCGGAAAATGTCCATCTGACCTTGAAATTTTTGGGGGACGTTTCATCCATCAATCTCGAGCAGCTGGCAGAATACCTGAAGGCGGAAGTTTGTAATCTTGAGAGCTTCAGCATGCCTGTGGGTGACCTGGGAGCCTTCCCTACCCCGCGCCGGGCACGTGTCTTATGGGTGGGACTAGAAGCCCCGCCTGGACTAAAGGCGCTCATGCGTGGAGTTGAAGCAGTTGCTGCAAGCCTGGGTTATGCCGAGGAAGGCCACCCTTTTTCCCCCCACCTGACCATCGGCCGGGTTGGGCAAAATGTCGCGGCTGCGGATTTGAAGCAGATTTGGGCAGCCATCGAAGAAACGAAGATCGGCGATCTAGGAATGGTCCGGGTCGATTCTGTCCATATATTTCAATCCGACCTGCTCCCGGGAGGTTCGGTTTATACTTTACTGTACAGCCTGCCCATGAAATCTTCACAATGATAGAGTGTTCTTAATCTTAATCAAACAATCATAAGAGGTGACATCTGGATACACTGGAACTTGCGCACACGATTGTCAATGCCCTGGAAGACAAAAAAGGAGAGGATATCATCCTGCTCGATCTTAAGGGTATCATCTCCTTCGCAGATTATTTTGTTATTTGCACCGCCACAAGCAATCGAATGTTGAACGCTCTTGCAGACGGAGTGGTAGAAAAAACCCGCCTGGATCATAAAAAGAAAGGCCGCATCGAAGGGACTCCGGATGCGGGCTGGATGATCATAGACTACGGGGATATTGTTGTCCATCTTTTTGATGCCGACCTGCGCCGATATTACCAGTTGGAGCAGTTGTGGAGCGAAGGAAAAGTGCTGTTGAGATTGCAGTAGCAAATGGGTATTTAAAAACCTTGCGCCTCGCATGATCTGCATGCGAGGCGCAGCTTATTTAGCAGGTTGGAATTACGGGTTCGACGTTAACCCCTGCGCCGTATCCACAGCTTTAATTTCAAAATATGCACTCATTACATCCCGGACTGTGGGAGCAGCCACGCGGCCACCTTCACCACCGTTATAGAAAAAAGCCAGGATGGCAATTTCAGGGTTGTCGTAAGGAGCGTATGCCACTGTCCAACCGTGCGCTGGCCAGTTACCCGGGTTGCATATGCCTTTTGCGTTCGCCACATCGTCACAATATTCTGCAGTTCCGGTCTTCCCTGCAATGGCAATGGGATAATTCAAGAAGGAGAAATCGTGGTTGAGCGTCCCGGCAGGATCTGAGGCTGCCATGCGCATGCCTTCTGCAACTTCCTGTACCGTGGAGGGGCTCACAGTCTTCATGGCACCGGTGGGATTGCATTCCCCATTTACACAGCTGAAATCTTCGACGACCGGGTCAGTCGTGATGTCCCAGCGGACACGCGGGGTGAACGGCTGGACGACATTTCCCTCACCGTCTACTATTTCCTTGATGATGGTCGGCTGCATCAGCTTCCCCCCATTGGCGATCGTGGCAGCTGACATGAGCACCTGCAGCGGGGTTGCCAGCACATATCCCTGACCTACACTGGCGAGATACGTGTCACCCGTTGACCAGTTTTGGCCCTGGTAAATGCGTTTCCAGGTGCGGGTTGGAATTAGGCCCGACAATTCGCCCGGCAGCTCTATGCCGCTTGGCTGGTTATATCCAACTGCCTGGGCATATTGCTGGAGGCGTTCAATACCCAACCCCTGTTCGATCTCATTGGCAAACCCTCCGCCGACTTTATAAAAACATACGTCGCTGGAGCGCGCGATGCATTCCAGGAATGGTATTTTACCCAACCCACTGGTTTGGCCGTAGAATGTGTAGGTCCAGTCATAATAGTATTGGATGCTGCCCGGATCGGTTGGCGAATAAGTATTCTGCAAACCGATCATGGCAGGTGCATCGATGAGCGTTGTAGGGGTGACCACGCCTTCATTCAAAGCCCCGGTGGCTGTGGCAATTTTGAACGTCGAACCAGGGGGAAATTCTTCAGAAATGGCAATATTGAGCAGTGGGTGGGCGGGATCCTGTTCCAATTGGTTGTAATAATATGACGGGATGATCCTCGCCATGCGGTTATTCTCATAGGTGGGGTACTGTACCATTGCCAGGATTTCACCTGTCTTGGGGTTCATGGCAATCACCACGCCGCTGGAGATCTGGTATTTTCCGTAATAAACGTTGTTCCAGTAATCAATATCGCGCTTCAGGATGGAGGCAGCGGCCTGCTGGAGTCGGGTGTCAATCGTAAGCACGATGTTGTTGCCCGGGATCGGTGCGACTGGCGGTTGGAGGTTGCTCAACACCTGTCCAGCCACATCCACTTCCACGGTTTTTTTCCCGGGTGTCCCGATCAGGGTATCGTTCATTGAATATTCCACACCGGCATACCCAACCTTGTCACGATTGGGCAGGAAACCCTGTGCGCGATACTCCATTTCAAGCGAAGCCGGGATGGGTCCCAAGAATCCGATGATGGTGGCAGTCAGTGAGCCTGTCGGGTAATCCCGCATCGGTTCGATCTCCACACTGACTCCTGGCCAGTCCACTGCGTGCTCGCGCACGATCATGGCTGTTTGTTCATCCACATAACACTGAATTTTGACCGGATCGTATGGTGCGTTCGAGATGCCCAAATCGACCAGTTGGGCAATCCCCGGGCCGGGCGTACAGGCTTGCAGTAATTTTGCATCTGCCACTGTCCCGCTGTTAACCGGCACGCCGGTCAGAGTGGAAAGTTCCCGGTAAATGCGCTGTATGTCGCCATCATCGTCCGGGAGCGAGGCGGGTGTGATGACAATGCTATAGGAAGCGATGTTGCGTGCCAGGATGGTGCCGTTACGGTCATAAATAATGCCGCGTGCCGCGGGCACACTGATCGTTTGGGTGCGGTTACTTTCCGCCTGAGCCACGTACGTTTTCCCGTTCAGGATTTGCAGGCTGAACAGGCGCCATATAAATATCACTCCCACGCTGGCCAGAATGCCATACACCAACAGCCGTCTCCAATTCAGAACCCGCATTTCATCCGTCCTGGTGGTCATGCAATCACCTCTTCCGGATAAAGGCGCTTTACCAGGTCTCGAATTACGGAGTGGACCGGGATGGCCAGGAGGAGATTTAAAAGGATGCTCGGGAGAATAATCTGCACGAAAGAAATGTTAATCGACAGCGGGATTTCCAAAAGTGTGCGTTCCATAAATGTGAGCATAAGCAATACCAGTGTACCTATCAAAGTAACAGTAAACATCGCCAGCAAAGGTGCTTGCCAGACCCGATGCGCCAAGATGCGCGCCAAACCCACAATAATCAGATACCCGGCCAGAGGCACGTACCATGGAATGCCTGAGACAACTCCCACCAGAAGCCCCGCCAGAACTCCCCAAACCCAGGCACCCCGAGCGCGTTCCTGCAGGCACCAAGCGACTGTTATCAGCAGCACCAGGTCTGCAGCACCATTAAGAAGGTTGATGCGCTCGATGATTGAGGTCTGCAGCATGATTGCCAGACCAAGAACCGGGAAAGCTACCAGGATACTTCGCCTCATTTTTGGTTTAGGGTCCGGGGGTTGTTATAAGAGGAGTGATATCAACTGGTGCGAAGTTGGTGATGACCAGTAAGTAACCCAATTGGTTGAAATCCACATTGGGTTGGATGGCTGCTTGTTGGTACAGTTCTGTGGCGAGTTTGCGGACGCTGACCACCTGCCCCACCAGAAGGTTGGGCGGGTAAGTTCCTCCAAGTCCGGACGTCAGGACCACATCGCCCACGGTCACGGTGGCATCTTGTGAGATCATATCCAGTGAGACATCTCCAGTCACTGAGCCGACCAGCATTGCTTCGGTGTTGGTGGACTGAAGACGGACGTTGACTGCAGAGGCGGAATCGGTCACCAATTGGACGCGGGATGCTTCGGCGATGACAGCATCCACCCGGCCCACCAGGCCTTTGTCGGTGACAACCGGCATGCCGGACAAAATACCCTGGTTGGACCCAATGTTGATGATGACATAACGGAGAAATGGACTCGGGTCCCGACCGATGACGGCGGCAGCCTTATAGGAATAATTTGGGTTGGCGCGTGCAAAATCCACCAGGGCAGAGAGGATGTTCGTCTCGGTCACTTGCTGTTGGAGATCGATCACCTGGGTTTGGAGTTGGGCTACTTCAGCTTCCAATTCGGTATTGCGCTGGCGAAGGGAGGCGACATCGCGAGGGACAGTCAAAAAATCCTCCACTGCCAGGACCCGGGTGGAGATCCAGGTTTGTGCATCGACCACGAGCCGCGAAAACCATGAGCTGACCGGGTTGAAATACCCGCCCAGGGCGATGGCCACCAGCCCAACCACTACCAATAATATGATCACATTCTGGAGGGAACGAGGGAAATTATTTTTCATAGGCATAGGGGGAAAAACCGCGCTGGTGTGACGCGGTCACGCGCTCACGAGTGACGCGTGCTGCCGCGCTCCAGGCCGACCAGGAAACGGCTGGAGGCAGAGAAATCATCCAAAATGATGCCGGTCCCGCGCACGACGCAGGTCAAGGGGTCTTCAGCAACCCAGACGCGTAATTTTAGCTCGTCTGTTAGACGTTCTGCCAGCCCCTGCAAAAGGGCACCGCCGCCAGCCAGGCAAATACCGGTATCCATCAGATCGGCAATGATTTCAGGGGGAACTTCATCGAGCGCATCTTTAATGGTCTCGACGATGACTTGTACAGACTGTGAAACAGCTTCGCGCACTTCGATCGAGGAAATTTCTATAGATTCGGGGAGACCGGTTACCAGGTTGCGCCCGCGTGCTTCCACTGTCTTTTCGACTGGCAATGGGAAAGCCGAACCGATATTCCATTTGATCTGTTCGGCGACGCGCTCGCCGACCAACACGTTATATTTGTTACGGATGTACTGAACAATATCCTGGTCCAATTCATCGCCTGCCACGCGCAGCGACCGGGAGACGACCACCCCGCCCATGGATAAAGCCGCCACTTCAGTTGTCCCCCCCCCGATATCCACAACCATCGAGCCACGCGTCTCGCCCACCGGCAGGCCTGCCCCCAGGGCTGCTGCGGTCGGCTCTTCGACCAGGTAGGTCTCGCGCGCTCCGGAAGACATGGAGGCATCGTAAACGGCGCGCTTCTCGACCTCAGTAACCCCTGAAGGGATTCCAATCACAACCCGCGGCCGCGGTAGCGGAACCACACTCTGCTCATGAACTTTACCTATAAAGTATTCCAGCATCGCCTCGGTTATTTCAAACTCGGAGATCACACCGTCCCGCAGGGGACGCACCACCAGAATATTGCCTGACGTCCGCCCGACCATTTCCTTGGCTTGCAGACCTATCGCCAGCGGTTGGCGGGTACGTTTATCAATTGCCACCCATGAAGGTTCATTAATAACAATCCCTTTGCCTCGAACGTAGACGAGTGTGTTGGCTGTTCCCAGGTCTATGCCAATATCCAGAGAAAAAAGACCCAGAAGCCAATTGAGGGGATTGAAAGCCAAAGTTTAATGCTCCTATTGAGATTTCCAGCACAAATATTATACCATGGGGTCAAATTTGCCGATTTTTACGCCTCCCCGGTGCTCTTTGGTGGCTCATTTTCAAAAATTGCAGATAACCGAACTAAATCGTCCGCTTGATCCCCAGCATGGTTATATCATCCGACGCCGGATGTGGCCCCATAAAATTCGACACAGAAGCCTCGATTGCATCCAATACTTGTCGGGCGTTCGTCTTTTCAGCAGCCTCGAGCGCTTGCCTGAGGCGCTCTTCCCCATATGTCTCATCTTCAGGCGAGAATGCCTCGGTGATTCCGTCGGTATAGAGCAGGAGAAAATCACCCGGGTCAAGGATTATCGTGCGATCTTCCATCGGGATATCCTCGATGATCCCCAGCGCCGCCCCGGTCCGCCGGAGCATTTCCATCGTCCGTTTTGCGCCGCACAACCATATCGGCGGGTTATGCCCGGCATTGGCGTAAGTGAAAACCCCGCTTTCCAATGTCAAAACACCGTATACTGCGGAGACGAACATGTCCTGCTTGTTATCTGGAATAATCAGAGCGTTGACGCGGCGCATCGCGTCGGCAGGGGAAGGAGTATCGAATACAACCGCCCGCACCAGAGTTCGAGTAAGAGCCATAAAAAGGGCAGCCGGAATACCTTTGTCAGAAACGTCCGCAATGAACAGACCCAACCTGCCACCCGGCAATTCAAATACGTCGTAGAAATCTCCCCCCACCTGGCGTGCGGTGATCCAGGTGGCTGCCAGGTTCCAGCCCGATATCTCGGGCAGGTGTTCCGGCAGGAATGTTTTCTGGATCTGCCGGGCAAGATGGACCTCGTGCTCCAAGCGCTCCCGGATCACCATCTCGTGCTGGAGATGCTCATTTTGTATGCTGAAGGCGACCTGCTGAGCAATGCTGCTGACAATATCCACCCGTTTTTGACGGAAACGTCTTGCATCGGAATCTTCCTCCACCAGCATTACCCCGAACAGGTCGCTCTTGATCATCAATGGGAAACCGATCAAGAGGTGGTCTCCGGTCTGCAAGGCATAAAAAGTTTCATCTTCAGTGCGGGCAAGTTCCGGGTCCCGCCAATAGTCAGATATCCCGGAAGGCAATAGTCCCACCACCATTTGAGTGCTTTCCTGAACGGAATCTAGGAGAGGGAAATCTCCGGCGTTGAAATCCTGTCCCCAAATGAGAGCCTGGGCCTCTTCTGAGAAACCATAGGAATGGGTCGGACGAAAGCTGCCCGATTCCAACAGATAAACCGCGCAAGCCTTTACACCCACCAGGATGGGGGTAATCCGCACAATGCTGCTGATGGTCTCGTCCAGACTGTTCGAGTTTGCGACGGCCTGTGCCACCTGCAAAAGGGCAGCCGACGCATAAGCTTGCTCCTGGGCAGAATCGTACATGCGGGCGTTCTCAATTGCCACAGCTGCATGGTTGGCAAACGTGGCGGTCATTGCCTGGGCTTCATGCCCGTAGCGTCCGGCTGTATGATGCGAGAGCGTGATCACCCCCAAAGGACGGTCACCAGCCCGCAATCCGGCCGCGATGGATGAATAATCGGCCGAGTAACCAAGGGCTGTCCCGGTTGGACCGATCGGGTCATCCGGTTTACGGATGATGGGTTGCTCTGACGTCAAGGCGGATGAGAGAAACCTGTAGGCTTCGGGCCAGCGATGAGCCGCACTGTCGACTTCCATTAAATCGGCACCGTGCACCTGGGCCAGGTAAAGGTTATCCCCCTCCAGTAGCCAGATGGCAGCCACGTCACAGGGCAGGTTTCGTTCCAGCTCCCTCAATATGCTGTCCAAAACGTCTTCCAGCCCGACATCGGCTGAAATGAGCCCGGCCACTTCCCTCAAGCTGTCGGCCACCTGCCGTCGCCACCGCTCGGTGCGGTAGAGCTCGGCATTGTGGATGGCGACTGCCACGTTACCGGCCAGCGCCTCGCTTAGGAAGCGATCATCTTCACTAAAAGCGTTGAGGTGGTTGCTTTGCAGGTCGAGAACACCTGTTACCTGAAGGTCAAACACCAGGGGAATGGTCATTTCAGCGAGTGTATCCTCAGGCGGCAGCGGAGAAGGACGATATCGAGGTTCCTTGCTCACATCATTAATCTTTAGGGTCTTGCCGTTGCGAGCCACCCAGGAAATTATTCCCTCATCATTATCCAGGTCTAGCATAAAACCTTTGAGCGATTTGCTGCGCTCACCACTGCCGGCTTCGTAAATGATCTGGCGACGGTTGGGGTGAACCGTATAAAGGTGCACATATGGAAAGTTTAAGTGCTTCTGGATAAGGACTGCCACTTTATTGAGCAGTTCATCCAGGTCGAGAGTGGATGTGATTTCTTCACTGACCTGGGCAACCATTTCCAGTTGGTCGGCGCGCTTTTGTAATTCACCATAAAGCCGCGCCCCGTTGATGGCAATTGCGATTGTGTCAGCAAGCGCCCGCAAAACCAGTAGGTCATTCGGGTGGAAGGCTTCCAGCTGATCAGACTGCACATCCAGGACGCCCAGAATATTTGCTTCAATTTTTAATGGGAGGACTGCTTCCGATCGGGTTTCGGAAAGTATTTCGATAAATTTATAGCGCGAGTCGGAACCAACATCATTGGTGACCACTTCTTCACCGGATTGGGCAACGGTCCCGACCAAACCTTCGCCCAACCTGGCCTTCACCCGCTTGCCTCCCCCTTTATCAGGTCCGGCGCTGGACCGGAAGGTCAGGGAATCCTGTCCAGGTCCGAGGGTGAAAATGGCAACATAATAATAATGAAAAGTGCGTTGGATGAGCCTGGTGACCCTTTTTGAAAGCTTGTCCAGGTCAAATACGTTGGCAATCTGGGCACTCACCCTGCGGACCAGCGTCAATTGCTCGATGCGCCACTGCTCGATGACGGAACGATGCGAAGCCACAAGGGATAAAGAGATGTGCCCTGCCAAACCATCCAGGAGATCAATTTCTTTTTTTCGGAACGGTGAGTTGGGTCTCTCCACCTGGAGAACGCCCATGACTGTATCGCCGTTTTTAAGTGGTATTGCCAGGAGGGTTTTATGTCCTTCAGAAGGAGTTGATACCCCGCTGGAAAACGCATTGAGCATTTGCGTGGAAGGAGGCCGTGTCGGATATCGTGGAGCCTGGTTCAACCCCGGCAGGCGAAACAACCTTTCATCAAGCCATAGATCTGCCTGGCACTCCAGGATGTGGGCGGTGGTGGCGACGATCAGGTCGTGCTGGGCAGGCAGGGCGGTTTCCCGCATAAGCTCTTCCCCAAGCATGATCACCTGTTTCCAGGCGGACAAAGGATGTACGGGCTTTCCCTTTTCAGGGTCGCCCTTAAGACGCTTGACCATGGTCAAAACATTGCCGGCTTCCCCAAGAGGTTCGAAATGCACCTCATCCATCAGCTTTTTCATCAAGAAAATCCCCAGACCCCCTACTGGCCGGGAATCGATATCAGCTTCAAGGTCCGGCAGAGTAATACTTTCTGGATCAAAGGATTTTCCATGATCGTGAATGATGATGGTCAAGGCATTATCGTCGGAGTCGCAGGTGCATTCAATTTCACCCCCTTCTTTTCCTTCGTAAGCGTGTTCTATGACATTCGTGCAAGCCTCATCCATGCTAAGTTCCACGGCATAGGCTGCAGAATTGTCCATTCCTGCATCCTTCGCGGCCCGGGCAGCGAACTCGCGGATGGCTTCCAATTGATCAAGGTTTGCAGAAAAGATTGCCGTTCGCATTGACATAATGAGGCCGCCTCACAATTGTCGGGTGGAGGCGGCCTGAATATTTTTAATCAGTTATGGCAATTTAGAAATTTCCGACCGCCGGAGTTATATCGTCAAAGATCTTGAAGAGCGGTGTAAACCCAGTCAAGTCAAGCGCATCCATCACCTTTTTAGGTACCGTAGCCAGTACGATTTCACCCCGGTTGTAACGCTTGCAGTTGCGCTGACCAAGCAGCAAAGCCCGGAATCCGGCACTGGACATGTATTCAAGATGGGTCAGATCCAAAACAATCCTGTATCGCTTAGCTTCATTGAGGGCTTCTATCGCTTTGATCAGGTCAGGCGCAGTAAAACTATCCACTTTGCCATTAATAAAAAGTACGTCACAATGTTTGAACTTCTGGGAAGTAATTTCCATTTGACCTCCGCTGAGTAGATGGTCTTGGTAAAGAAATTATAACACGAGAAATCTTGCCTATAAATTTTTCAATTCCATGAAATCTAGGTGCCTGCTTGATCCTGGTCGGAATTATGACCCTGCTCTGCAAATTTCTTCTTCAGGTTTAAACCCAGATGTACGAGTGGGGGATTTAATGTGGATTCTTTTTTCTTTTGCAGGGTTGGTATATATGGCCGGTTGCATTCAGATGATAAGTGCCTGGCAGGTTTCTCCTCCTCCCTGAAATCCTGCATACCGGCTGGATCTGTCTCGAATACTTTCAGGATTGACAGATTGAGGTTAAAATCACCCCGCTCTTCCGGAGGGTATCAGTGGAAGATAAGGCCTGGGTTCTAAACCTCCTGTTTTTGTGATCGGTTCAAACTTTCAGTTGCAGCTTTCATTAATTTTCGAGGAGAATTGAATGAAGAAAAAAATCCTGGGGGTCGTCATTGCCGTGGTTGTGGTGGGGATACTTATCCAGTTGATCCCCTTGCCGGGTCGGGGAAATAACCCTGCGGTTATCGCGGAACCACCATGGGACAGCCCCCAAACACGCTCCCTGGCGAAACGTGCCTGTTTTGATTGCCATAGCAACGAAACCGTCTGGCCCTGGTACAGTTATGTTGCTCCAGTATCATGGCTGGTCTATAACGACACCATGCAAGGACGCAGCCGGTTGAACTTCTCGGAAAGGCCATCCGGTTCGCAGCGCAGGGCAGGAGAAGTAGCACGGGTCATCCAAGGCGGGGAAATGCCGCCGGCGATATATCTTCCCATGCACCCGTCTGCCCAATTAACCGCCGCAGAAAAGCAGCAGTTAATTGCTGGGTTGACGATTACGTTAAAGTAAGATGGAACTACTATTCCCCCCCATTAACCCAACGGGGGGTTCGTTGCGTATGCCACAAGATCGTTTCTATAAGATTGCGGGACACTCATTAAAAGGCGCCACAAATTTAAGTATTGAACAAATAGCCGGGTACTTCTCAATCCCCTTTTTTCTGCAAAACACAGGTGATAATGAGCACGATAACTATTAAATTCAAGTATCTTTCGGTGAAAACTACCGTTTCGTCTCTCGTTTCAAATCTTCAATTCTTTTTTTCCCTGGCCTTTTGCTCACATTTATTATGCTCAAATATTCGATCCCGTCTATTCGCTGAATATCCAGAATATTGATGATTTCACCACTTTTTAGAAAATTTCCATTCATGAAACTCAAAGGACAACTTTTTTACCGTCTCCCCCACAGGCATATGAATAATCATCCAGCACTGATTTGATCTGCTGAGCCACAATCTGCCTCGCTGAGTTTGCGATTACCCCCTCCCTGATTCCAGTATAAATTTCCGGCAGATATTGGTGGATCAACGATAATGGCAGAGGTCCTTCATTCAGATTCATAATCAATTTTGTCAGCGCTGCCTGGACATTCTTGTCCTGCCAATAATAGCGGGCCCGATCGCTCAGGCTGTATTTGCGGGCATATGAGAGCTCAGTTTCATCACCATGATAATATTTTTTCCAATGGACAGGATCATGCAGCATGGCATCGTCCAAGGTTTCAATCAGACGGGAACGGCTGGCAAGCGGGAGGAGTTCGGCTTCCATCATCGCCAGGGCGAAGACCACCTGCCGGAAGGCAAACGTCAGCGCAGGACCGACTTTTAGGATGGCAAAATGATCGTGGACGAGGTTCCTCAGGTTTTCGCGCGTCTGGTAATCGGTTGAATGAACTTCATAGATGAATGGAGTATTTTCAGAATAACGGGCTAGATCGTGCGCTGCCTCGGGGTCGTAATCGCAGATGAATTTGTCGCCAAACTCGACCCCTGGCTGAACTACGAAGGCAATGACACGATCCCAGGCTGATTCCAGTTTGGCTTCCACGAAGGCGGCATGCATGACTTCAAGCGTGCGCCTGGCATCCTCCACCCTGGTCACATTGACCTTATCCTCGTGCACCGTTGCTCCCCCCGGGAGAGGGACTTCGCTGCCAATAACATACCTTAAATCTGGCTGCCGTTCTGGAACTTTGGCGATCGTTTCCTCGGCAATCCTGGCGAGTTGTGCAGTGCGGCGGGCAACAAGTTCAGGGTCCAGCGGGCGCACAGGGTCATCATCTCCGAGTCTCATACTTGCGTCCAGGTGGATTTTTGTAAAACCAGCCAGTATGTAAGCCTGCACCATCTCAACTGCCTGCGACATGGCATGTTCCACCGGATAGACCTGCCAGGGCGATGGGCCGAGATGGTCACCTCCTAGAATGAGTTGATCCCGTGGCAGGTCATTTTCAGAGGCGATCCCTTGCACGTATTGGACGAAGTCCGCAGGGGTCATGCCGGTGTACCCTCCGTTTTGATTGACCTGGTTACACGTAGCCTCGACAAGGACGGGCCCTGCTCCGCTCAAGGATGATTTAAGCACCCATGGATGGGCGGAACAGATCGAAGCAATGCCGCGTGCTGCTCCTCGCTTCTGGGCCAGGACGATTTCATCAAGCAGTCTGGACATAGCGCATGGCTTCTTCAAGCGTAGGTTGGGCAGATGTACCACCAGCAGTACGAGTCGATAGAGACCCGCTCACTACTGCAAGCGATAAGGCTTTTTCCAAATTCCAGCCGAATAGATACCCGTAGAGGAACCCGGCATCGAAGGTATCTCCCGCTCCTATAGTATCCACAACCTGGAGTTTAAGCGCGGACACATGGGCGGTTTCTTCACCCCGGCAAGCCAGCGCCCCCTGGGCACCCAGTTTTATAGCGACGGTTCCGCATTTCTGGCGAAGTTCATTAACCGCAGCATTTATTGAAACAACTCCGGTCAATGCCAGGGCTTCGTTTTCATTTGGGAGGAAAACGTCCACCTGCCGCAGGAGTTCATCGAAAGCGAGCCACTTCCCGGACGGATCCCAGTTGGGGTCGAGTGAGGTCGTCAGACCCAGGGAATGAGCATGCGCAAAAAGGCCAGGCAAGCCGGGTTGGAGGCCAGTTTGGAGGAAATAACTGCCCACATGCAGGTGGCGCGACTGGTGCAGCAGACTTTCGGTCACATCTTCCACTTTCAGGGAAGAGATCAAGCCGGAATGGGTCAGGATGGCGCGGTCGCTCGAAGAGTTTGTTCCGGTCCCATGGGTTATGGATTGATTAAGGATGACACTCAAACCAGTCTGCTCGACTGGGAGCACGACCACGTTTGAAACATTCACATTGTGTCTCTGCATCTCGTCCAGCATGAACTGGCCAAACACATCATTCCCGCACACGCCGACGAATGCCACCTTCAAACCGAGCCGGGCTGCTCCGCAGGCAAAGATGGCTGAAGATGACCCGATTGTCAGGAAAGCGGAATCAACCAGTTTTTCGACCTGCCCGAATGATGGGACAACGTCTCCGCTCAGGATCAAGTCTGGGTTGATTTCTCCAGCGACAAGAATGTCGAATGTTGTTTTCATAATTTTCCCAAGGAACCCGGGGGAAAGATCGATGTCGGTCCCTTTTAATTAATAATTTTTATACCAATCGAACGGCGCCTCAGCAGTATAAAAATCGCTGATGGGTTTACCATAATCCGAGCACAGCGCAGCGAGGTGGGAAAGACGTTCGCGCCCGATGGTGCGCAGGAATTCGAGCCGCGGCTGCCCGTCCATGCTAATTGCTTCCTGCCAAACCGCGCGCCCCGCCGCCGCGCCGGAAGCTCCTGCGCGGCAGGCAATCTCCACCTGGCGGAGATAGATATCGAAATTCACCGCCGCAGAGAGGACAATCCAGGGAGCGGGGCAGGCGCTGGAAATCTCAGAACAGGCTTCGATCCAGGTGTTTTCATCAGGTTCTTCGGTAGTATCGAGCGGGAACTCGGTTTTAAGAACGTCGATTTCGGAACTGACAAGGCGGCGGGCGGTTTCAGCCACCACATACCGCTTTTCAGCGGAAGAGAGTTTTCTGGCGGCATCGAGTGAATATGACAGCGGCTCAAGCATGATGCCCAAGTCATATTGGGTGCATTCATCTGCTACCTGCTGTACAAAAGCTTCAATCCCGCGAGCGGTGGGGGAGTCTGGATGGTAGTAGACCAGCAGTTTTATCATGTTGGCACCCATCCGCTTGGCTTTTTCCACGGACCACCCGGTCAGGATTTGGCTCTGGCGTGCAATTGATTCGCCGCTGTACCCGGTCGATTCGACGGCAACCACCAATCCTGATTTTCCTGGCAGTGCTCCTGCCGCAATGGCCTGGGCAGCCGAGACCTCGGGGTCAAGCAATACGGCAGTTGACAGGTCAGCGAGTGCTGTCGTCACATCCATTTTGAAGCGCGAAAGTTCGGCGTTATTTATGAAAGCCTTATTAGCCTTGCGCAGATTCTGGCGATGGTCAAGGGCAAGGCAAGTGAAAGTACCGCGTTTGGAAGTGCATTGTTGTAAACCGCGAAGTTTGCCGATGGTGCGTTTCATGTTTTCCAATTGTACAATATCCACGCCCTACGGACAGGTTGCCCGGAATGCAGTCAGTATCCGGTTCTTCAGGATAAAGTTGATATGATGCTGCCTGCCCCATTCGCATGCGGCGTTGAAATCAACGTCCATGTCTGTATATTCGGCTGCAAAGACAGGTTTCCCGGTTTTAATGAAAGGAAGCATTTTTTCAACCCATTGAAAATGGAAGGCATCTTCGGTGATGGCAAAATCAAAGAAAGAGTGCGAATCAGCAACCATGTCTGGGGCGTTTTTAAGGCCGATGGCAAGACCGCGGGAATGGGCTTCTTCTACCAAAAATTGGGCGTAAGACAATTGGTCCTGGTAGGAGATGGGAAAGCCGGTGTCGTTGTTCCAGATCTCGATGTTATCGGGTTCGACCCCGTCGAAACCTTTGACGGAGCACAGGTCGAGACGGGCGCGCATGATGGGAGCAAGCTGATTGATTTGACGGATGTCCAACCACTTCTCGCCCGGCCAGCCTTCATATTCTTTCCCAAGGGCTTCCCCTGGGATCCGGTTCGCATCGGGGCGCCAGTTTTCCTTCGAACCGACGGAGATGTATCCAATGACTTTCACCCCCCGGTTATGCAGGGAGTCAATAATAGATTGATCGACGTACAGGTCAATATCGTACACCTGGGCATCGACCGAAGTATCCACTTCTTCGTCGAGCTGCCATTGCCAGGTCAGACCAGGTGTCGGGTGCCACCAATTAGCCGAGGGTGGCGGGGAAGGGGGAATGGAGGTCATGGGATCAGGTCAGACTTTATGAATCTTGAATTGTGGCAGGTATTCTTTATGCTGCGCAAACATTTCATTGACCATCTGCCTGATTTCAGATAAGGAGAGCACAGAGGCTGTCAGCGGATCATGGCAGATGGCACGGTAGACCATCATAGGGTCGCCAGTGAGGGCAGCGGTGATGGCCATTTCCTCTATGCCACTGGAAAGTCCGGTCAGCAGGGCGCACTCAGGCGGGAGGGCACCGACGTGTAGCGAATGAAACCCTGACTTGTCCACATAAACCGGTACTTCTACGCACGCCCCTTCTGGCAGGTTGGTAATGATCCTGGTGTTGGGTACATTGCCGTTGAACTTAAACGGTTCCCCGCCTTTCAGCGCATTGATGATGTAAGCCGCATATTCCAGGCCGCGCGCAAGGTCGCCGCGGGTGACTTCCCTGGCTAGTTCAACGCGTACGCCGTTTTTCCAGGTGGCTTCAGTGTTCTGGTATTCCTTCAGGATGTAGGCATACTCTCCGGGGTTCCAGCCGGTGCCGTGAGTGCAATATTTTTCGATCAGGTCCGGACGCTTGCGAAACCACCAGTTGTATTCAGAGTTGTGCCCGCTCGACTCGGTGACATAGTAACCGAGGGCAAGGTACATTTCATTGCGGACCTGCTCTTCGTTGTAAATATCAGGATTTCCGGTGATTGCATTATGGATTTGCGGGTAAGCATCCTGACCGTTAACTTCAAATTTAAGGTACCAGGCCTGGTGGTTTATACCCGCACATAAGTAGTTGACCTCGGGGAACAACGCCCCGATCCAGACCGCCAGCATCATGGCTGTGCCTTGCACCGAGTGACACAGTCCGGTGACCGGGATATGGGTTTGGCGCTGGAGTGCTCCACACAACATGGCCATCGGGTTGGTGTAGTTGAGCAGGACTGCGTTCGGGCAGTATTTCTCCATATCGCGAATAATGTCCATCATTGGTGGGAGAGTGCGCAGGAAACGAAAGATGCCTGAAGGTCCGCGCGTGTCACCAACATTTATATCGACGCCATATTTTTTGGGAATTTCAATATCATAGCGCCACACTTCGGTGCTGCCAGCCAGAATTGTGGTCAGCACCACATCTGCTCCTTTGAAGGCTTCAATGCGGTCGAGTGTAGCGGTAACTTTAGCCGGGTATTTCCCGGCCTCCACGAGTTTAAGCACAGTCTTGTGAGCAAAGTCCAGCCGTTCAGCATCTATGTCCATCAGGGCAATGTGTGCGTCTTCTAATAACGGGAATGTCAGGATATCGCGCACGAGTCCGGCGGTGAAGCCAAGGCTGCCGGCGCCGATGAACGCAATTTTGGTCATAAAAGCTCCTTAAGAGATGTTGGGTTGTGGAAAGAAAATCGCGGGTAAAGGCAGGTCCGTGCTGGTTTGGTCCGGTCAAGCCTTGGTCTCCACCTAGCGTTTTAAACCGCTAAGGGAGATACCCTCGATGAATTGTTTCTGGGCGAAGAAGAACACGATGATTAATGGCAGGATGCTGATCAATGCGCCTGCCATCAGGACGGTGAAACGCCCACCCAGGGTCAGCTGTGTCTGGAAGAAGGCCAGGCCGACGGTCAAGGTGGTGTTGGGTACGGTCGGCATGTACACCAGCGGGTGAAGCAGGTCGTTCCAGGCGCCCTGGAAGGTAAAGATTGCCAGGGCAGCCAGGGCGGGTTTCCCGAGCGGCAGGTAGATTTTCCAGAAGGTCTGCCAGAGCGTGGCGCCATCCACACGGGCGGCGTCCACCAGCTCGCGCGGGATGGTCAGGAAATACTGGCGCAGCAAAAAGGTTCCAAATGCGCCTCCCCAGAAGGCCGGCAGCCAGAGCGGTACGCTCGTCCCCACCAGGTGCAGCCATTTAAAAATAATGAAGTTTGGGATCAGGGTGACCTGCTCAGGGATCATCAAGGTGATGAGCAGAAGGGTGAAGAGTAAATTACGGCCGCGGAATTTAACAACGGCAAAGCAGAAGGCTGCCATGGCGCAGGTCAACAATTGACCAATAACGGTCAGGATGGAAATGATCACGCTGTTCAAGAACAGCTTGGGGAAATTCAGATCGAATGAGAACAATTTGCGGAAATTGTCGAGCGTGGCCGGGTTGGGGATGAGGGTGTGGGTGAACTGGTCAGCGGGAAGTTTGAAGGAGGTGGCCACCATCCAAAGGAAGGGCCCAAGCATCATCACCGCCCCTGCGATCAGGAAGGCATAGGTGACCACGTCAAGGAGTAGCTTTTGGGTCGTTTTAGTCATGCCATACTCCTATTCGTACACCACGTAGCGCCTTTCGAGCCAGAAGTAGAAAACCATCAGGAGGATGACAAGAACTGCCAGCTCGATGGCCTGGGCACTTGCGCCTCCATATTTGAAGAAGTTCCATGCATTGCGGTAAATGGAGAAGACGACCACCGGCACGGAGCTGTCCCCCCCGCCCTGGCGGGTCATCATGTAGATGTAATCGTAGGCTTGGAAAGCGTTGATTGTGGATATGATCGTCTGGAAAAAGATGCTGGGCGTGACCAGTGGCAGGGTGATGGAAAAAAACTGGTCCCACGGACCTGCGCCGTCGATGGTTGCCGCTTCATAATACTCACGCGGAATGGCCGTCAGGCCGGCGAGGAAGATGATCATGCCCTCCCCGATTGCCCCCCAAATATTGACGACCACCACTGCCATCAACGCATTTTTAGTACAAAGCCAGCAGACGGAGGGCTGGCCAAGGAGGTTCAAAAAATAGTTTAATATTCCGGTGTCCCTGCCATAGATCATATTCCAGACAAGGGCGGTTGCGACTGCCGAAGTGACGGCCGGCAGAAAATAGATGGTTCGAAAGATGGAAACGCCGTGGATCTTGCGGTTCATCAGGACCGCCACGAAAAGCGAAATAATGACCACACCTGGAACGTACAAGGCGCTGAACTTGAAGGTGTTCGTCAACGCCTTGAAATAAGCAGGGTTGTTAAAAAGGGCAAGATAATTGCTGATACCGGCCCAGGTGGGCGGTCTCAACAGGTCCCAGTTGGTCAGGCTCAGTCCGAGTGTGGCCAGGATGGAACCAAGCGCGCCGAAAGTCAGTCCGATCAGCGTGGGGAGCAGCATGACCCAAAACCAGAACTTTTCCCGGCCGAGCGGTTTTAGCCCATATTCCATGTTCATATCCTGTAGCTCCCCTCATCCCCAGGAAGGGATGAGGGGAGGAAAAGCGGACTACTTATTATTAGCCAGGACCGCGTCCGCCTGGGTGACGATTTGATCCAGGGTCGGGTTCAGCTCGGCTTCACCGTTCCACATGGGGGTAAGGCCGTCACCGATGGTGGCAGACCATTCATCATAGCCCTTGAAGACCGGCTTCATATGGGCGAAAGCCAGCGAGTCGATGAACATCTGCTGGTTGATGGGTGTACTCTGTTTCAGGAAGGCATCACTCTCTGCCACGGATCGTAAAACCGGGCAGGCAAAGCCCATTTCTGCCAGGCGGGTCTGGCCGGCTGTACTGAGCACGAATTTAATGAAGGCAAAGGCTGCATCCGGATTCTTGCTGTCTTTCCCGACCACGAACCCGGCACTGTTGACGCTGGTAGCCTGCCCGGCAGGACCAGCCGGCATTGGGACGACATCCCATTTAAAGCTGGCTTGGGAGTAGCCTGGCACGGCCCAGTGACCCATGGCGATCATGGCGGCATTGCCGGAAAGGAACAAGTCGCCGCCATACTCCTGGGAGGTATTGGGATCCGGGATGGAATGATCGATGAACATCATGTCGTGCAGGAACTGGAAGGCTGTGCGCGCATTGGGTTCACCGATCAGGGTCTTGGTATGGTCGGCGTTGATCAAGTCTCCGCCATAGGCCCAGATGATCTCGCTCATGCCTGGTTCGAAGTCATAAGGGTCGATCTCGTAGCCAAACTGGTCGATCTTGCCGTCGCCGCTGGTATCCATGGTTAAAGCTTTGGCTGTGGCACGCAGGTCGTCGTAGGTCCAGTTGGGCTGGGGGTAAGCGACGCCAGCCTTGTCGAACATGTCCTTGTTATAGAAGACGACAATCGTTTGGAAATCGCGTGGCATCCCAAAATAGCCGTCGGGGGTCTGGTAGGCGGTCAGGGTGTTTGGGAACAACCCGTCCAGCATGCCCGGGTTGCTGTCGATGTAGGGCTGAAGGTTAAGGAGCACGCCGCGGCTTTGGTAATCCAGGTAGAGGGGTGCGTCCATGGCAAAAACATCCGGCGGAGTGTTGGCAGCCAGCAGGGTCTTGAGCTTGGTCCAATATGTGTCCCAGTCGGATACTTCGACATTGACTTTGATGTTCGGATTGGCGGCTTCGAAGTCTGACACGATCGCCTTCCAGACATCCAGCTCGGCAGGGTCGCCCCATTCCATGTAGGTGATTTGGACAGGGCTGTTACTGGTTGCATTGTTCCCGGTGGTTTTCCCACCGCAGGCACTCAAGACCAGGATCACAACCATTGCCAAAGAAAATAGAATTTTTTTCATGTTCTCCTCCTTACAAAAGTTTGACTACGGAATCCAAATTCATAGGACGGTCCGGATTTAACCCTTTGGAAAGGGAACGTTCGAACGCAATTAATTGACCGACCGGCAGGTAGAGTACATTGCGAACTGCCTCATCGAGGCCTGATCCAAATCTGACCTGTTGTTTTGCAGTATAGGAAAAGGCCTCCAAACCAGTTTCCGAGATCGCCAGAACCCGACCACCCAGTGTTTTTACATCTTCCAGCACGGTGGATTCCTGATGCCCATTGGCTGTGGAGCACAGCCCAACCGTCAGCGCGGACGAGGTGACCATGCTCTTCGGTCCATGTCGGAACTCCATAAAGTGGAAAGGTTCGCTATGGCTTAAACTCATCTCTTTCATCTTTAGGCTTAATTCGCACCCCAGCCCCATGCGCGGACCGGAGCCCAACCAGAAGAAGCGATCGAGGCCGGCGTCGCGCCCCAGCTCAGTGGCAAGCGAAAAGTATGTTTTCAAAACCCGGCTTCCGGCTTCCGGTAACCGCGCTAAGCATGTGAACAGGTCATCCCGACCTGCCCACAAACAAGCCAGCGCCACCGTGCCGAGATATAAGGTGGAGAAAGCGCGGGTCTGTGCCACCGACTGCTCCTGACCGGAAGGCAGGACGAGGTTAACCTCACCCATTTTCGCGAGCGGCATGCTGCCGCAGCACGAAAGTGTCAGGAGAGTGCCTCGCTTTCCATCCAGGAAGGACTGGCAGGCGCGCAGGGTTTCGGTTGTCTCTCCTGACCGGCTGGCAGCAACCAGCAGGGTCTTCCCTGCAGTATAAGAACTCCCCGGGTAAAGCCAAAGTTCGGAAGCGGGAAATGCGCGACAGGCCAACCCGGTCAATTCCTGGGTGAGTGCCGCCGCTGCCAGGGATAAGTAGTAGGTTGAGCCGCAACCCGTGAAGATAATGTTCTCGAAACGTCCGTTGGTCTTTAAATCCAAAATGTCCTGGCGGAATTGGTCCAATTCTTTGAGGGCCGCAGCCCAGGCATCGGGTTGGGATAAAATTTCCTGCCGGGTAAAATGCCCATTTTCCATATGTCTTTATCCGTGTTTCAGAAAGATGCGTTCGGCGTTGAGGCAATATACTTTTTTGAGAACAACGTCAGGCAAATACAAACCATGTACGTGCCAGCGGCCTTGCATTGGGATAGGAGCAGCATTGTAGTTAAAGTATTCGTCGTCTGTCTCGAGGAATCGGTAGATGACCCGGTAGGCTTCAGGATAGGGACCCATGTCGGAACCGAAGAGGATGCGGTCGCTATAGCGGAGAAAGAAATTCCGGGCAGTGTAGGGCTGGCGTCCCAATTCCCCAATTCGGGCGGAGATGTCCACATGGAAATTGGGACATCTATCGAGCATGGTTCCAACCCAGCCCAGGTTTTCGGCATAACAGCCAACGTGAGCGCCTACAAAGGTGGTATGGGGATGACGGGTAACGATGGAAGCCAGCCCTTCAATAATATGCAGGAAAGGTGGGAAGGGCGGGCTGGTAAATGCCCAATCGGGGTGGTTTTTTAGTTCCTCCCAGCGTTCATTGGTCTCGTCAACTGGATCAAAAAAGGCAGGGGGGTCAGCCACATGAATGACTACCGGCAGGTCGAGTTCGCCCGCCGCCTGCCAGATCGGATCGATGCGCGCGTCGTCGATGTCAACCAGGTTCCCCAGGTGATCCATGACATGTAGGCCAAAGTCTTTCCAGATCTTCAGTCCTTCCGCACCGCGCTCCTTTTGGACTCGCAATCTGCCTGCCGCCCATTCGGGGAATGGATTACCCATCTTGAGCCACTGTGTCCAGTCCACGCCGCCAAAGACTTGGAACCGCTCCGGAGCTGGTTGCTTGAAATGATCCAGGTGAGAATTAAGCAAATTCTCCCCCCAACCGCCGTCCAGGTCAATATAGCGGTCGATGCCTGCCTGGTCGAGCAAATCGAGCAGCCTGGAAAGCGGTTTATTCTCCCAGTCTCCGCCGAAGTCCTCACCAAGATGGTTATGAGCGTCGAATGCCGGGAAGCGCGGCTTCTCGATCAATGTGGATTTGTTTACGAGTTTGGAGATAGGAGTAAAGTTTTGAAGCTCCATATTTTTTTACCCAAAGGGCATTAAGGACCCCGCAGGATCATGAAAAGATGACGCGAATCCCGCGTGACTGGATGGCACCGGTAAATTCACGCGAGGCAGCCTGATCGGTAATCAGAGTGTGGATGGTCTCAAGCGGGGCCAGCAGGATGGTTGCGGTTCGGCCAAACTTGGTATGATCAGCTGCGACGATGATCTCTTTGCCAGACTTCAGAATGGCGCGGTCTGTCAAGGTCTCAGGCATAAATTCGTGTGTCAGGCCGTATTCCAGGCTGATGGCGCGTGTGCCGATAAAGACCTTGTCGGCGCGTACTTCAGCCATCGCCTGCTCGGTAATGTGGCCAATAAAAGAAAGTTCGCTTTCGCGCAACATCCCCCCCAGGCAGATAACCGTGATCGCCTCGTCCCCGGCCAGAACGTTTACAACGGGCAGGGAGTTGGTGATGACTGTCAGGCTGCTGTGCCCGCGCAATGCCCTGGCAATTTCGAGTACAGTTGTCCCCGATCCAAGGAAGACAGTCTCTCCTTTGTGGATAAGCGCCGCGGCGGCTTGCCCAATGCGGATTTTTTCTTCCGCTTGTTCGTCCTGACGCTGGAGGATGGGGGACTCGGGCGGCGCCTGGGTCAGGGCGATCGCGCCGCCGTGGACGCGATGGATCTTCCCTTCTTTAGCGAGAGTTTCCAGGTCTCGCCGTGCGGTGGCTTCGCTGACAGAGAAATTTTCGCAGACATCTGTAATGCTGATCCGCTGGCTGCGAAGTACATACTGATGAATCTGGTTCTGGCGGTCCAAGCTGGAAATGGAATTGTTCATTAGTATCGCTCAATAACAATCATAATCGCTCATAAACAATCATATTATTGCTCGTTTGGTGGTAGTTTTCAAGTGACAAATGTCATCGTCTTCTTTGCACACCAAAGTCAAAGCTGCTGGTTTCCTGAAAGACTCAGATCCGAAGGCATTGGATTTTATAGGTAAACACATGAGGATTATCAAAACAGCAAATTGGGCATCTATCCTGGGGAAAGAAAGGTCATCTCTTAAGGCTGCAGGGCGTAATCGCAACCTTGCAATTCTGGGATGGTCTTTTCAAAGGCTTTTATGCTAGAATACTTGCAACCGATCCTACTATCTTAATTCAAGGAGAATTTTATATATGGAACCCATGCCGGATACACCCCAGCCATATCCTCCCCCCCACCTCCTCCTCCCCAAAAGCGATCGCATAAGGGTTTATGGATCGGCCTGGGGATTGCCGTAATCCTCCTTTACCTGTGCTGCGTCGCACTTATCGCTGGAGTTTATTTCTTCCAGCTAAATATTCCTGTTATTTCGAATTTCTTCCCCACCCCAACGCCAGTCGGACTTCCGTATAATAATCCATCAGCGGGGATCAGCCTGACCTATCCCGCAACTTGGCAATATGCCGAGTCGGGGGATGCTGCCAACGGCTTTACGATCATCTTCGCCTCTTCGGCTGCCATTCTGAACGATTCAACGAACGCCCCCCAAGATGGCGCAGCCATGGCAATCATGACCAATCTCCTGACGACCAGCGACCTGTCGTTCACGGTCGACGCGGCTTCGATGGGATCCGTGGTGGATTATATTGCTTCCACATATTTCTCCAATGTCAGTGGCGGCCAAAACCTGCGCACTTTCTCTATGAACGGAAACCCGGCTGCTTCGGGTGAATACATCCTGACCAGTACCACTGCCGCTCCGTCAACCGCTTATCTAATCACGGTTTTACGGAATACAGAGATTATCCTGTTCTTCGGTGTCTGTCCACAAACCAAATGGTCACAATTCCAGCCTGGCTTTGACACGATCGTTAACTCAGCAGTGATCTCAACTCCCTGACGCTCGAAATGAATTGAAATAGGACGAATACCGTAAAAGCCAGCCCGCTGCGGCTGGCTTTTTCTTCCGACTAGCCGAATCCACAGGATTATTCAAGAAGCATTACAATTCATCCGATGAAGAGACTCACCTTCTGGTTGGTTGCGCTGGCGTTGCTGGTTGCTTCGTGCGGGACACCCAAAACGGCTACGCTGCCATCTGCAACTGCCACCTCCTCACCTTCCCCTTCCCAGACAGCGACGCCCACGGTCACGCCGTTGCGGCCCACATTGACTGCTACCCCTCTTATCGTCAACGGGACTCTCAGCATCAAGGTCAATGTCCGCAGTGGTCCCGGTATTACATTTGACTCTATTGGCCAACTTGAAGCTGGAGGAAATGTCCAGGTCATTGCCAGGGATAGTGCGGGGACCTGGTACCAAATTCTGTTTTCCGGCTCCCCGCAAGGCACCGGCTGGGTGACCGCACAATATGTCACCATACCTTCTGGAACCAAGGTGCCCCTGCAAGCCACCCCCACCTCTGCTGGTCCCACCGGGCGCGTCCTCCAGCGCTTGAACGTCCGCAGTGGACCGGGCACCACTTTTAATTCGCTCGGGATGATTGACCCGGGCGTGTCAGTCTCCCTGACCGGTAAGAACAGTACTGCTTCCTGGTTCCAGATCGAATACCTGGGTGGACCCGGGGGGCACGGCTGGGTGACAGCGCAGTATGTCCAGGCGGACTCGGCAGGTGAGTTGCCCGTGCTTGATGAATTTGGGAATGTCGCCACCCCTGGTGCTGCTGGTACTCCTCTCGTCTCGGACCTTGCTCCTACACCCACAGTAGGCCCCGCCGTCTCAGACGGTGATTCATCCGCCAAACCGGCAATCGACGTCTATTTCTCTGCCTCTGGTACGCGTCGGTTCATCTATTCGAGCGAGGTTTCCACGCCCCAGGGGGACATCGAAGATTGGCTGGCGTTCACACCTTTTTCGTCCATGGGACCGAATGCCCTGTTGGTTATCAGCCTGGCATGTCAAGGAAATGGCACCCTTACAGTCGAACTTTGGCTGGGAGGGAACCTGCTCTCCGGGTGGGGGAACCTTGCTTGTGGGGACAAAGGAAAAATCATTGCCCTCCCTGCAGGGCAAATGATCATGGTGCACCTGGCTCCAGTTGCAGGAGTTGGATTACAGCTGGTGGCTTACACCTTGGATGTTCTGAATAACCCATAATCAGGTCTGGTTATAAATGAGCCCCGCTTCTAGGTACCTGTCGCAAGCTGGCGCTCATATTTAATATACAATTAGATAATGAAGAGGACCTCCCGTCCCTTTTTATTTCTCCTGGCTTCGGTTTTTTGCCTCCTGCCGATCACAGCCTGCGCTCCGGTTTCTCCCTCGCAAGACTGGACGGTTGCCGACCTTCGGGTGCTTGACCCACTGGATAGTGCAGGTTCCCCTTCCACCGATATTCTGGCAGTCTATACCCGCACGATCGGCTTTGACCTCGAAATCAGGGTGGACCTGCTCGACCTGCCCCTCATCCCCGATTACCATTTGCAAATCCTGCTCGACACTCTTCCCGGTGGAAATCCATGGGACCAGGTCATCGACATCCCTGCTGGGGGGGTCGTCCGACCGTGACGCCTGCCGACTCAAGTATGATTCCACGTGTGATCCGCGATCCATGGCTCGACACTGTCACCGTGCGGATCAACCGTCGGGCAATTCCCCAACCTTTCACTTTTAAAGTGGACTCGTTTATCGCGGGTGAAACCAGTCTCGCTGATGAAACCATCCCCACCCGCTCGGACGCCCTACCTCCCACCCAACGCGCTCCCATGGTCCTGGTCTTTTGGAACGTGTTCCCTGCAGCTACACCCGCCCAAGCCCTGCGGCTCCTAGATGGGGCGCATACAGGACCCCGAGGCGAACGCCATGGGCTCAAGCATATCCTGGATGCTGCCGGGCAGTACGATATCCCGGTGGCCCTTCTGGATTTAAAAACTCCCGCCAGCCTTGCTGCGCTGAACTATTTTGGGATCCTCCCTCAAATCCACAACCTGGTCGATCGTAACCTGGTGATCCTTCCGGATGTGGCTTTTGGCGATCCCGCCAGTACGTCGCTGGACTTCAGCCGGCGAGCTGCCGCCGGGTTTGGACTCCCAGCCAGCAAGTTTGTGTATAGTCCTTCAGGTATAATGGTGGATTATCTGGCTCAATTCTTCCCACTTAGCAACCCCACCCACATCTCAGCTTCAGGGAGGACAAGACTCATCCCTCTCCCTCCTGCCGATGATGTCCAGGCCACCCAGGACGGGCCTTCGCTGGATGTACGCCGCAGCCTGGTGAACGCAACTTTTTCTGGGGACTCCACCCAATTGGTGATGCTGGGAGGAGATCTGCCCCTCTCAACCTGGGGGAATCAGGATATGGCTGGTCCCACCTTCGCCTGGCTTGCCGCGCATCCATGGATTCAGCCATTGAATGGTGAGGACCTGGTTACATTCCCGGTAGTTTCGACAAATGAACATCCTCCCGTAGCGTCTCCCATCGCATATTCCTCCCTGAGCGGATTGAACAGTGCTCCGCATAACTCCCTAACTGAGTCCGCCTGGCTAACCTACTTCATGCTCACCTCCCAAACCACGGACGAAAAACTTATCGCTCTGCGGTCTGATTATCTCGGCCAGGTGGAGGAACTTCTGGCTGCAGGGAAATGGGCGGAACATCCGTCTGAGCAAGCTGGCTGCGGTCAGGACCTGGATGGCAACGGTCAGCCTGTATGTGTCATTTCCACCCTGAATTTTTTTGCAATCTTGAATCCTGCTGGAGCACGCTTGACCAATCTTTTTTACTTTGATGGGAGTGGTCCCCACCAACTGGTGGGGCCTTCAAGCCAGTTTACAATCGGGTTGAGCGATCCATCCGAATGGCAGCTGGGTCTCGGGCAGGCTGCTGATCCAAGTGTAATTCCCGGAGCTTTCAGCGATTCTAACCAGACCTGGTCGGTATATGCGCCTGGTGTATTCACCGGAAAAATCGATTTCACCAGCCCGGATGGCGCCCTGGTCAAATCTTACAGGTTGCTTGCGGATGGCATTGAAATCTCCTACCAGGCAGCCTCTCCGGTCAACACCCGCATCCCGTTGGCGGTCGATCCACAGGCGTTTTATTTCGATCCGACAATTTACTCGGGGACTCTCTCCCTGGGATCTTGGGTCTGGGGACAGGCCGATGGAATCCAGGTACAGGTAAGAACCTCCGCTCAACTTTCCGTCCAAAGTTTTATAGACTCGATGCCGTTCTTGTCTCAGCCTGAAAATCCCGACCAGGATTATCCTGCCGGTCACTACCTGCCATTTCCGCTTTCGGTCATTGATATCTCAGACAGTGGAAACTTTAGTGTTCAGATCACAATTAAATGAAGAATTGCACAAACCTTTATTTTATGGTAAAGTTTGTCCACAACAATTAAGTGAGGTATACCATGAATAAACAAGAAATCCCAGATATCATCGTCAGCCGCCTGCCGATATATCTGCGCGCCCTACGTCATATGCAAGCCGTGGGGAAATTGACCACATCTTCCCAGGAATTAGGTGCGAGCGTTGGCATTTCAGCTGCCCAAATCCGCAAGGATCTGTCACAATTTGGTGAATTCGGAAAACAAGGCACCGGGTACGATATTGCTTTTTTAATAGATCAATTGCGTGACATCCTGAAAGTTCGCCGGGCGTGGGATGTGGCTGTGATCGGAATGGGCGATATGGGTCACGCGTTGTCGCGTTATCAGGGCTTCACCGATAAGGGCTTCCGGGTTGTAATGGTCTTCGATAACGACCCTGCCAAAATTGGCGGGCAGGTGGGAAATTTCGTTGTTCGCGATATTAAAGATCTTGTGACTGAGCTGCAGTCATCCGGAATCAAACTGGCGATGTTATGTGTTCCTGCCGTGGCGGCGCAGGATGTAACCAACCAGCTGGTAAAAGCCGGGGTCAAAGCCATATTAAACTACGCTCCGATCAGCCTGAACGTACCTGCAGGGGTTCGGGTCCAGTATATTGACCCGTCCATTGGGCTGCAAAGGATGACATATTACCTGGATTAAGTGGAACTAAACTATTCAAAAACGGCGCTCTTTTGAGCGCTGTTTTCCTGAGTTTATCATCGACCCCAAATTTCAGTGTTTTTAGCCGGGAAAATTGATATTTCGGGACACTAGCCGGAGTGGGGGGAAGGGCTACAATTGGATCCATGGCGTTCATCCGAAAGGTAAAAACGACAAGCGGTGCAACCGCGGTTCAGATCGCCTATAAACAAAAGGGGAAGATCGTCAAGATCATCCATATCGGGAGTGCTCATACCGAAGGGGAATTGAAGATCTTGCTTGCATTAGCACGCAAGCAGTTACAAGCAAACCAACTTGTGTTATTTCCAGAAGCACGACCTTCCCTGCGGGTGGGTATCAAGCGCTCCTTTTCCGGTTTGTTGTGGAATATTCTGCGAGAACAATACCATCAGCTGGGATTTACCAGGCTGAAGGACGAGGCATTTGAATCTCTCTGCATCGCAAGGATCGTGGAGCCGACATCCAAACTGGACAGCTTGAGAGTTTTGGCTGACCTGGGAATGGGGCCGATCGATCAGAACAAGCTTTACCGGAGTTTGGCAAAAGCTGCGGATCAGGATTACCGGAAGATCATTAGCCAGGCCTGTTTTAAGCATGTGGGTGGATATGGCCTGACTCTCCTCCTCTATGACGTCACCAGCCTGTATTTCGAGGTTCAGGTAGAAGATGACTACCGCAAGCCGGGTCTGAGCAAGGAACGCCGGTTGGAGCCCCAGATCATCATCGGGCTTCTAGTGGATCGAAATGGCTTTCCTTTGGGCTTACACAGTTTCGAGGGGAATAAAGCTGAAACCAAGACCATTCTGCCCGTCATCGAGGCTTTTCAGGCACAGCATGGCCTAAACAAAGTAACCATTGTGGCCGATGCAGCCATGCTCAGCGCGACCAACCTGGCAGCGCTCACAGAAGCCGGTTACACCTACATTGTTGGCTCCCGGCTGCACAAAGTACCCTATGACATCGCCGAGTACCAGAAGACTGGGGCAATGAGTGACCAACAGATCGTAGTCAGCCCCCAGGAAGGTTACCGGGTGATCTACCAATATCGCGCGAAACGCGCAGCCTTGGACCTCCGCAACATTGAAAAGCAGGTCGCCAAGGCCAAGAAAGCTCTCAGCGGGCAGATCCCGACCAATCGAACGAAGTTCTTGAGCATCAAGGCCAAGAGCAAACAGCTCAATCAGAAACTGATCGATAAAGCCAGGACCCTGGCCGGTATCAAAGGGTATGTCACCAATCTGGATATCCCGGACGAAGAGGTTATCGCCTACTATCATCAACTATTCCAGGTTGAGGCTACTTTTCGAATGGCAAAATCCGACTTGAAGGCCAGACCCATCTTTCACCGCAAGCGGGATGCGATCGAGGCTCACCTCACGATCGTGTTTGCAGCTTTGGCGATCGGCAGAAATATTGAACACCAAACCGGGATCAGCATCAAGCAGTTCGTGAAGCTGCTCCGCCCGATCCGATCTGGTATTGTCACTATCAATGGCAATGAGGTCTTGGCTGAACCAGAGATACCCGACGCAGTAAAACCTGTGCTAAATAGCCTCGGTCGGGGACACTAGGATGATAAACTCAGGAACTAAACTATTCAAAAACGGCGCTCTTTTGAGCGCTGTTTTTGAATTAATTTGGTGGAATAGAGAGAAGATTGTTATTTGTGGATTGGGATGGCTGCAAAACCCAGTCCGTTCGGACCAACGTGCGTCCCGATGGCAGTAGTGACATTGACTAGCAGAGGTTGGACTGTTGCCTTCGATTTCACCTGCTCGAGCAATGTCCGGGCAGAAGATTCCGCGTTGGTGTGCAAAACGGCTAACCTTTCAAGGGGTCCCCAGGAATAGAGCGAATCCAATAGTCGTTCAGCACCCTGCAGCCGGGTCCGCGCCAAGCCAAGTCGGTGAACTATGCCAAAGCGGAGCTCGATGAGTGGCTGCAGACGGAGGAGTCCACCAATCTTGGCGGCAGCCCACGATACTCGTCCGCTGCGGTGGATATATTCAAGAGTATCCAGCAAAGCCACCAGTCGAACCCTCTGGCGAACGTCCTCTACCAATGCAGTAACTTCTTCCATAATGGCGCCTCTCGTGGCAGCTTCTGCTGCCATGAGCACCTGGAACCCCAAGCCCAGACTCACCTGGCCGCTGTCAAGTACTTTGACCCGCTGCCCAAATTCCTCTGCAGCCAGGCGGGCAGCATTGAAAATACCGCTCAATTCATTTGGTGGATGGATGGATACGACAAAATCTGCCCCCGCCTGGAGCAATTTTTCGTAGCGGTCCTGGATGGAACCTACCGAAGGGGATGAAGTGGTCGGTGAAGGGAAGAGGTTTGGCAGGCGGTTGTAAAACTCCTCCCGACTTATATCGATCCCGTCAAAATAACTGGTATTACCAATATTAACGATGGCTGGGACTACTTCTATTCCGCGTTGCTCCGCCAGGTCAGCCGGCAGGTCGGCTGTACTATCGGTAACGAAACCGATCTTCATATATACCTCTAATCCAGCTTTTCCATGATCACCAATGCGGTGCTCTGTGGGCCGAATAAGGCAGCCAGGTGAGGAGCGATAGTATGTTCGCTGAATTGTGTATCCGGGAATGTCTCCTGAACGTATTGTCTGACTGCCCGGGTGCGGCTTGAGTTGTGGCTTGCCCCTCTCATCAGCGCAATATGGGCAGGCTGTTCGAATTCGTTAATGAACTCCAGGAAAGATTCGAACAAATGCCTTTGTGTGCGCACTTTTTCCATGGGCATCAGGCGGCCTTCCTCGATGGCAAAGATGGGCAGCATTCCCATCATCTCGGCCACCAGCGCCTGGGAATACTCCATAAATCCCGAATGGGCCAAGTAAGTAAGCTCGGGGATGCAGAACAACATATATATCCGCGGGATGGCTGCCCTCATTTGGCGTTCAATTTCAGCGGGGGGGATGCCGGAGGCTGCCGCGGCCGCAGCGGCCTGGACGAGCAGGCCGAGACCGATTCCGGTAGTCTGCGAGTCGATCACATCTATCGTAGCAGCGTTTCTGGAATTGAGCGAAGCGAATAGCGCAACTCGTGATGTGGGATTGAGCAATGACGACAGGGTGAGCACAAAAATTGTGTCATACTCACGGCTTAACTGGGAATAGAAGCGGACGAACGCTGATGAAGAAGGTGGGATCAGCCTTTTGGAAAAACCATTGCCGCGTACGGATAAATCCACTTCAGGCTGGCTGTTTTGAAGTTCGAATGGAATTACGTAAACCCGTTCATGCCCCGGAAAATTCGGGTGGGTAAACTGCACGGTACTGTCGGTGAGGATGCAAACGTTGGACATAAGTTATTGCCGGAGGTTGTGCCTCCGGCAATTTCAGCTATTCGATCGAGATGATAAATTGATAATGGGGTTGACCACCATCCTGCAATTCGATTTCCTGTGCAGGATACGCGGCCCGGATTACATCCACGATCCGGTTGGTCTCCGAGATTGGCAGACCTTCTCCATGAAATAAAGTAATCAATTCATGCAGGTCGGCGTGAGCATATGCGAGCGAGTGCAGACAGGCCTCTTCCAATGTTGCTGCCGAGATTGCCAGTTTGCCATTTACCAGGGCGATGACCTGTCCCTTCTCTACGGAGACACCATCTATCTCAACCGTGCGCGTCGCGGTCGTGACCTCTATGGTGGTTACTTCCTCGATAGCTTTAATCATTTTAGCAGCCACTGCATCCAGATCACCATCTGGGTTTAGCTGCATCATGGCTGCCAACCCTTCGGGAACGCTGGTGCTGGGGACAACATGCACTTTCTTGACGGTCACATCTTTTGCCTGCTGGGCTGCCAGGATGATGTTTTTATTGTTGGGCAGGATGACGATCTTGTCAGTCGGTAAATTCTCAAAAGCATCCAGGATGTCTTTCGTACAGGGGTTCATCGTCTGCCCACCCTCGACGATGGCTGCCACCCCCAGGCTGGCAAAGACGCGCGAAATGCCTGTCCCCGGTGAGACCACGACCACAGCAATCTGACCCGGTTCGATGGGCGCCAACTCTACGCGTGCACCGGAAGTTTTATGGTCGATCTCTTCCATTTGTGCGATCAGGTTTTCCATTGCAATCTTGGTGATCGTCCCAAGAGTCATGACATAGTCGATCGGTTGATAGCGTTTATCGGTGGGCACATGGATGTGCATCCGGTACATCCCCTCCCCCTCGCCAATTTGGATCGAACTGCCAATCTTTTCAAGTTCGCTGTAAAAAGACGGCAGGTCAAGCGCTTCCCTTGGAACAAAATCTACAACCACTTCGTAATCTTGTCCTGGCTCAATGGAATCCATCGTGTTCTCCAGATTCATAGCCGAAAGCGGTTGGACGGCTGCCGTGGGTGTGTCTAAAGATTCACCATTAACATATCGCAGCATTCCTTCGAGTATAAAGTACAGGCCTTTGCCGCCAGAGTCTACCACACCTGCTTGTTTGAGCACCGGCAATAGTTCCGGGGTATGCTGAACCGAGACGTCGGCTGCTGTGACAACACTTGCCAGGATCTCACATGGGTCGGTGGTTGTCTGCATGGCCAGGACGGCGGCAGCAGCAACATCTTTGGCAACCGTCAGGATCGTCCCTTCGACAGGGCGAACCACACCCTTGTAGGCTGTGTCACGCGCTTCGGCGAAAGCATGCACCAGCGCGGGTCCATTCAGGATCTCATGGGCGTGCAGCGCCCGTGCAAAACCGCGCCACAGTTGGGAGAGGATTACTCCCGAATTGCCGCGTGCCCCCATCAGGGCGCCCTGGGAAACAGCTGCGGCCATTTGCCCTATCTCACGGTACCCAAGCTGGTCAATTTCGTTATAAGCTGATTGCATGGTCAACACCATGTTCGTGCCGGTGTCGCCATCCGGGACTGGGAAAACATTGAGGGAATTTACCAATTGCTGGTTGGCCCTCAACCATGCCAGGCCAGCTTCGACCAGTTTCTTGAGAGCTTGCCCATCTATCGGTGTGTGCCTGAATCGGTCCAGCCGCGCTTGAACATCCGGATTCATACTTGTAAATTCTCCCAAAATTATTCGTTATCGCTGACGTGCAAGCCCTGGACATGAATATTAACATTGTGAACCGGCATACCCAGCGCTTTTTCCACCTGGTAGCGGACTGCATTGGCAACGCTTGCAGCCACCGATGTGATCCGGGTGCCGTATTCTATGATGATATGCACATCGATATCGATTTCTTCCCCGTTGTAATGGACGGCAACCCCGTGCGCCGGTTCCTTCGTGAAAGTTGTCGTAATGCCTTCTGCCAGGTCCTTGGGAGCCAGGTTAACCACGCCGTAGGATGTCAGCGTGGCATGGTAGGCAATGGTCGCCAGAGCATTCGGCGAAATATGGATCGTGCCTAAGGTGGTGGTTTCTTTGCCCATGGTTTTGTCCTCTTTCCACAATAATAACACTTCACTTGTACAAGGATACGTTTCGTGGTAAAATACGCCGCTTTCAAAAGTCAGGCACCGGCTCTATCCGGCAAAAAGGAATTCTATAAAATGGCTAAATGTGCTCACTGTGGTAAAGCCACAACTTTCGGTCACAACATTTCATTCTCTCACCGGGTTACCAACCGTCCTTATCATCCCAACCTGCAACGGGTGACGGTGATCGAAAATGGTCGTAAGGTCAAGAAGACCCTTTGTACCAAGTGCATCCGCACATTGGTCAAGACTGCCTAATCATATAATTTTTTTTTACAGACAAGGTCACGGCGCAAGCCGTGATTTTTGTTTTCCTCGCCCATGCTTTTGGGCGAGTCATTTTATCGCAGTTTTTCCCGCAATGCTCGAACGCCAGCCGCGATGCCTTCGGGATGATTGAATATGGAATGAGCTGCCACGAACGTGTCCGCTCCCGCATCTCGGATTTCGGATATGTTCATTGCGGAAATGCCCCCATCCACTTCCAGTCGGGCTGTGGAGTGGATCTCGTCCAGCCGGTGGCGGACTTCTGCAACCTTGGAAATCATCTCTGGCATAAACTCTTGCCCGGAATATCCGGGATGAACGGTCATGACCAGGACATGGTCAGCCAGGGTTAGCCCTGGCTCAAGATCCGCAGCAGGCGTCGCCGGGTTGAGGGTCACGCCTGCTTTGCATCCCAAATCTTTGATGATTTTTAACGTCCCACTAATATCCGGACACACTTCCACATGAACGATCATCGAGGTGGCGCCTGAACTTGCGAACTCTTTCAGCAGGTTCTCAGGTTGCTCGACCATCAGATGTATGTCAAGCGGCAGCCTGGTGGACCGTCGGCAGGCTGCGACAATGACCGGTCCCATGGTCAGGTTCTGGACGAAATGTCCATCCATCACGTCCACGTGGATCCAGTCCGACCCGGCAGCCTCACATTCGGCAATTTGCTCACCCAGGCGGGTAAAGTCGGCTGAAAGGATCGAGGGGGCAATGATATACGGCTTCATCCAAAGTTACCGAATGGGCGGATTATACACGAAGTATATCCACATCCAGAACGGAATTAGTCCCAGCACGGCCACCAGCGCAGCCAACCCCAGTCCAACCGAGGCCCAGTCAATTTCGAATGCTGAGCCAGGCAAGGAGCCATTCTTTAACGCTTGGGCTGCGCCGAATGAATTCACTTCGGGCGTTAAAGCCAGCGATGGAGCAGAACGTACGTTGCCAAAGTTCATCAAGACGCGACCAAGTTGATCGGCTGTCCGGTATCGCTGCGAGGGTTCCTTGGACAGCACCTTCTTCTGGATCTGTTCCAGCAATGGAGAAATTTCCGGGAGAATTTCACTCAATACAGGCGGCTCCACTTCGATATGCTGGCGGGCCAGTTCGGAATCTGTCGTGGACTGGAATGGAAGCGAACCGGTCAACATCTCGTACATGATGATGCCAATGGAATAGACATCCGAAGCCGGCGAAGGTGCACCTCCCGTTGCTTGTTCGGGTGCAAAATATTGTGGTGACCCCCAGACAACGTCCATTTGTTCTTCGGGGATGATGGTGGAGAGGGCCCGGGCGATCCCAAAGTCGGCTACTTTGAGACGCATATCCGGCGTCACCAGCATGTTTTGCGGTTTAACGTCGCAGTGGACCAGTCCGGCCCGGTGGGCGTAACCAATTCCGGCGCACGCCTGGATCAACAGCGGCAGGGCTTCTTCGGGGCTGAAACGCACCCGCTGCTTGATCAGGGTCTTCAAATCCTTGCCTGGGACGTATTCCATAACCAGGAATAGCTGCCCGTTATCCAGGCCGACATCGTGCATTGTGACGATATTGGGGTGGGACAGGTTAGCTGCCGCCCTGGCTTCCTGGCGGAAGCGCTCCTGGAAAGCCGGGTCGCGCGAGTAATCCTCGCGTAACACTTTGACCGCTACCAGTCGTTCCAGCATCAGGTCCTGGGCGCGGTACACAATTGCCATTCCCCCCTTGCCAATGGGTTCCAAAAGTTGGTAACGTTTATTTAGTAACTTTGGCTCGTCCATAAGGTGCCAGGTGGGGATTATATCACGCAGCTTTTCCGGTTCGGTCCCACCCTCCCAAGTATAATATGGGCATGGCAGATACCTTACTCATCTACAATCCGGCTGCGGGACGCATCTCGGTGCGCCCATTCATCAGCGGCGTGATCCGCACCTTGAGCGATTACGGATGGCGGGTGGAAGTTGCGGAGTCCTTGGACGGACGGCATACCACGCAATTGGCCCGCATGGCTGCCAGCGAGAATTTTCGCGCCGTCTTCGTGATCGGAGGGGATGGGACGGTCGGCCAGGCAGCCTCCGGTTTGATTGGTTCCCAGACCGCCCTGGGAGTCCTCCCGGCCGGCTCGGCGAATGTCTGGGCACTTGAGCTTGGCATGAAAGCCTTCACCTGGCCTCGCTGGCAGGCATTGCGGGAAAATGCACGCCTGCTGGCAGAAGTGAAACCCTGTACCATGGACGTGGGATTGTGTAATGACCAGCCCTTCATGATGTGGGCTGGCATCGGCCTGGATGCCCTGACAGTTAAAAAATTGGAACCTCGCAAGCGCGTGGAGAAATACCTTAACGTACCTGAATTTTTTGCCGCCACTGTGTGGAACGCAACTCTCTGGCATGGCATGAATCTGCGCATCCTTGTAGATGATAATCATGTGGAAGGTCATTACCTGTTGGCTGTAGCAAGCAATATCCGCCACTATGTCGGCGGTTTGGCTGAGATATCTCCCAAGGCATTTCTGGATGATGGCTTGATGGACCTGTGGTTGTTCTCCGGCTCCACCCTGGTGGATGCCTTCCGCCATTTCTTCGACATGCAGTCGGGGCGTCACCTCACCTCGGAGCAGGCTCGCTGTATTCCCTTCCGCAGAGCTTCCATTGAATCAGGCACACCTTTCTCCTTGCAAATGGATGGAGAGCCCATGCTTGGAACTCAGCATGCATCCCTCGAAGTTCTCCAGCGAAGTTTGCAGGTGCTTATCCCTCCGGGCGCCAGGTATTTGCTTTCAAGTGAAAAGGTATAATTCATAGCTTGAACGGGTATCAATTCGCAGACGGCCAGGCTCCCTTCGAATCCCCACCTGGTGCATAAACTTCTATTCCTTAAGTTTTATTTTTTCTATTTGCTGACTAAATAATGAAAAACGTTTTGAATGGAAGAGTCCTGATCGCTGTGCTGGTCGTGGCCGGTATTTTATTATGTGCCAGCCTCGCCTACATTTTGGTGAGGCGCCCGGCTGCGCAGGCACCGGACCCGAATCCTGCGTCTGCCATATTGACCATTATCCCCGCCCCCACGTCCACCCCACGCGCCCAGCTTCCAACATTGACGCCGTTTCCTCCCACTCCCACCACCTCTCCCACCCCCGCACCGGGTCAGTTCGCGGTAGGGGTATATGTTCTGGTGACCAATACGGGTGGAGAGGGGTTGAATATTCATACTGCCCCAAGCATAAATTCAAAAGTGCTTTTTTCCGGGAATGACCTGGAAGTTTTTCAGATCGCCGAAGGCCCGGTCAGTGCGGAAGGATTTACCTGGTGGCGTCTAACCGCCTCCTATGATGCCACCCGCACCGGCTGGGCTGTGCAGAATTATCTGACAGTCATCCCATCACATTAGACATTTTGGAGAGACAAACTTGAAACCCGTTTCCATCACTGCCAACCGCAAGCAGAAAGAATTATCTGTAATTTGGGGCGATGACCATGTCAGCCTTTACCCATTTTCCCTCTTAAGGGCCGGCTGCCCTTGCGCCGAATGCCGCGGCGGGCATGAAAAAATGGGCGATACCCCCGATCCCGCTGTTTTTTCAACGGACTTGCCCGACTCCCCTGCCACACGCATCAACAACGTGCTCCCGGTCGGCTCGTACGGTATCACCCCGGTCTGGGAGGATGGGCACGATGCAGGGATCTACAAATGGGAATACCTGCGGGCCCTATGCCCGTGTGACGAATGTCGTAAATAGCCAACCGGCGGCAGGAGATCTGCTGCCGGATTTATTTTTAGCCAGAGAGTTTTTTAGGGGGACTGTCCGACATTTTTTCCCGCAATGATTGAATTTCCCCTCGCAGAGCTTTTACTTCCTGCTCGATTTGCTCACTGCGTCGGGATATTTTTAATAGGGTTCTGAACAGCAGCCATACAAGCAAAATGGGTATGCATAGGATGATGACATTGAAAATGATGATAAATAACTCACCGAACCCGAAAGAGTTAAACATATTGGAAGTCTCCTTTTAAGCGATCGATCAAGGGGTCTTTGTCAGCGTCCAGGTGGGAGTAAGCGAAAGTGTGTGAGTTGGCGAAAGCGTGGTGGTGTGAGTTGGCGTGTGTGTTGGCGATAGCGTGATGGTGGGACTCAGCGTCGGCGTGAAAGTGGGAGTGATCTTTAAATGCTGGAAAGCCTCGGTTCGCCAGGCTTCCGGCATCACATCTGCAGGCAGAGCGATCAATGCATGCCAGCTATTTTGAGCTCCCTCATCCGATAGCGGATCGTGAATCGCCTCCAGGAACTGTGCTTCCCAGAAATAAACTTGTGCCTTGGTGCCATCATTACGAGCCAGGGGTAGCGCTTTCTGGTCCGCTTCGATATATGCGTCGTTTGGCTTCCCTTGCATGAAATAGGAACGTGCCAGCCCCAGATAGGAATCAAAATCGAACGGATCGTAATTAAGCGCCGAGTTAAAATCCGTCTCTGCCAGGTTGGGGCTGTCCAGGTTAAGGTAGGCAGTGCCGCGTTGGAAGTAGGCTTCCGGGTTACGTTTGTCGGCATCGATTGCCTTGCTTAACACCTCCACCGCGGATTGATATTGCCCGCTGGTATTGTATGCGGTCCCCAATAAAAGTAAGGCGCTGGCATCCTCAGGCGCATAAAGGGTATAGGTCCGGAGAACATTGAGCGCCTCGACAGACTGTCCAGTATTAATATAAGCCTTGCCCAACATCAGGTATACCGGTACGAGCGTCATGTCCAGTTTATTTGCTTGCAAGGCTGCATCCAGCGCAGCAGGATTATCTCCCAGACTCAACTCCGCCTGCGACAGGTAAAGATATGCCAGGGCTGAATCCGGGGTGATCTCGAGGGCGGTCTCGAGGTCTTGTTTCGCTCCGGCAGGATCGTTTCCCACGATATACGCGCCGCGCGCGATGTATGCCTCAGCATAATTCGGGTCCAGGGTGATGGCTTGGTTCAGGTCGGCGATGACTTCTGCGTCCGGGTTCATCCCCAAGTTGGCGCGGGCTCGTCCCAGGAAGGCGGGTGCGAAGGCAGGGTCATGGTTGATCGCCGACTGGTAGGAGTCCCTGGCGCTGCGGTAATCTCCCTGCAGGCGATAACTCTCGCCAATGTAATAATATGCATCCGGGGCACCAGGTTCAGTTTTCAGCACATCCTGGAACTGGACACGTGCAGTGCTGAAATCGCCGGCAGCCAGGGAACGCAAGCCTGCCTCGTAAGAAGCGCGGGTCAGAACAGGGTGGGTGGTCACAACATATAACGGGGTGGGGGTGTATGTTGAAGCCAGGAACATCCACAAGGGAGTGGCGCCAGCAAAAGTAGGTGTTGGGCTGCGAAAAGCAGGCGTGACAGTCTCAGTTAATGTAAGGCTGACTGTGGGGCGCGGCGTGGGAGAAACGTAAGGGGCTGCGCGGTTGGAAACAAACAAAGATCTGCCGAGGAATAAACCGCCAATAATGATCACCGCGATTCCCAGAATGGACACTATTCGCACGATTGGTCTGCCCCACCCGCTGGGTTTCTCTACCGGTTCCTGGGAGTGGATCAATTTCTCCTCCCATAACCGCGGCCGGTTAAGCGGGAAGGGTGGAATGGAATCGTCTGGTGGGAGCCCTCCCATAAGTATCAAGCCGCGTTTGGCAGCGGAGTTTTGTGGGTCGGCCTGGAGTACCATCTGCAGGCAATATATCCGCTCTTTTTGCGTCTCCACCGCTGCGCTGAGCCAGAGCCAGTATTTGGGATTTTTTTGGTCCGTTTTAAGGAGTCGGGTCAACAGATCGCGCGCCCGCACCCGGTCCCCCTGGCGCAGGGCATCCGTTGCCTCCTTAAGCATCGTGTTTTCCCCGGATTCCTCCGCTAACAGATCGTCATCGTCAGCCATCAATTGAGTTTAGCACAGCCTGATGGTGTGGGCAAGTGAAACGTGTATAATCTCCTCGTGTCAAGAATCACGGCTTGCCTGATGCTTTTGATTTTACTGACTGCCTGTGCGGGGAACACCCCGGTTGTTACCGACCTTCCTTCTGCAGTCCCCTTTCAAACTGCCACACCTACAACCACGTCAACGCTTGTCCCACCTGTCTCCGATTTCATTCCCCCCACTCCCACCCCGGTGACATATACGGTTGTCCAGGGGGATACCATGATCGGGATCGCAGCTCGCTTTGGGCTCACTCCAGAGGAGCTCTTATCTGCCAACCCTGGGGTGCAGGCGGCAGTTCTCCCCGTCGGGACGACTCTCATCATCCCTGCTGCGAATACCACTCCCATTCAGCCGGTACCCACCCCGGTTCCACTCCCGGTTCAACAGTCGCGCTGCTGGTCGGAAACGGATGGTGGCTTGTGGTGTTTTGCCCTGGTTGCCAATCCATTCGCCGATACCCTGGAGAATCTCTCCGCTCAGTTCACGTTGCTGGATTCTGGCGGACAGGAACTCGACATTCAAATAATCTTCGGGCTGCTGGATATCCTGCCTCCTGGGGCTTCCATGCCCCTGGCAGTCCATTTCCCTCCATCAGATAAAAACGGTGCCTCGGTTCAGGTGAAAGTATTGACGGCTATTCGGTTGCTGCCTGGGGATTCACGCTACTTGCAGGTGAACCTGGAAAATACCCTGGTCCAGGTGGAATCTTCCGGGGTGACAGCTCGGGTCACCGGGCAGGTTTTTCTGACAGGGTCGGGGACGGCAAAAACCCTCTGGGTATTGGCAACCGCTTACGATGCGGCGGGGGATGTCGTCGGTGTCCGCAGGTGGGAATCCGCTACAGTTCTAACGGCAAATACCCCTGTCTCTTTCGATTTCCTTGTGTCCAGCGTGGGACCGGCGGTTGACCACGTCGATTTTCTGGCAGAGGCCAGGCCTTAAAATTAAACCCTCTCCTTTTTTGGAGAGGGTTTTTTCATTAGCGAACTTGCTTATGGCTGCAGGTATAAATAGCGTTCGATTGGGATGGTAATCGGGGTCAGTACAAACCCTTTCACATTTGGTCTCACCAGCTCATAAGATATATCGTGCATGATGAACAGTGCGGGTGCATCCTGCACGATCATCTGCTCTGCCTGTTGGTAGAGCTGGATGCGCTTGGTCACATCCTGCTCCACGCGTGCCTGGTCGAGGATGGTATCTAGCGCCGGGTTGCTGTATTTTCCGGTATTCTGCTGAGCGCCGGTATGGAAAAGCACATCGGCAAAATTCTCCGGGTCGGGGTAATCTCCGCACCAACCGCTCGAAAACAACTGGCCGTGCTGGCCCGAATTGAGTAAATCAAGAAACCTGTCCGGTTCAAGGTTTTCAATGTTTATTGTAACACCCAGGTTTTGCTGCCACATCTGTGCCATGGCTGCCACGCTCGGGCCGGCTGAATTTCCAAACCCTGCATCGGTAAACGTAATTGGCGGTAACCCCTGCGCACCGGCATACTTTGATTCTGCCAGCAGCTGGCGCGCCTTCACGGGGTCGTAAGAAAGCCCCTGGAGATCCTGATTGTATCCGGGCAGTGCAGGTGGATAGGGACCAATGGCAGGGAGGCCGACTCCATTACTGACCACGTCAATATATTTCTGCCGGTCGAATGCCATGGAAAACGCCTGGCGCACTTTGACATCATCGAAGGGCGGCTTGGTGACATCGAAAATCACATATTCGGTGCAAAGGCTCACTCCGCTGTATACATCGGGATGCAGGGGGTCGGTTGGGTCCAGCACTCGCGCTACGTCTGAAGATGAAATACCGGTCATATCGATTTCACCCGATTCGAACAGGTTGATCCCAATCCCTGAAAACAGTTCTATGACTATCTGTGGGATGGCAGGTGCTCCCAGGTAGAAATCCTGGTTGGCGCCGTAAACCATTACCTGGTTGCTGTCCCAGCGGGTCAGTTTGTAGGGTCCGGTCCCATTGGGGGTGCGGTACCAGTTCGCTCCTGATTCGACGTTTTTCTGGTCAAGCACAAAGGCCACCGGCATGGTTAATTTGTACAGGAAATAAGGTTTGGCAGCATCGATCGTCACCTGCAGGGTATGGTCGTCGATCGCTTTCAACCCCGAGATGTGGGATGCCGTGCCAGCCTGCATCGCGGCCACACCTACAATATCGTCCAGGTAAGTCAGGACGGTATCCGATTGGGTGGCAGGGTTGGCAGCCCGTTCCCATGAATAGATCACATCCTGTGCCACCACTGCACGACCGTCGTGGAACTTGGCGTTGGTCCGAATATGGAAGATGTAAACGGTGCCATCCGCTGAAATATCCCAGGATTCAGCAAGCTCAGGTACCAGGTTCAGGTTGGTATCGAGGGACACCAGCCCGCTGAAAATGCGTTTATCCCCGGCATCATGTTCGGTTGCCGGATCATAATCACGCGGGTTGGTGCTTTCGCCGCCTGAAAGGAATAGAGCTTTGCTGCGATCCACCCCATTGACCACGGGTGATTGAAAGACCATCCCATTCAGCAGGGAAGAGATATCGTTGGCATAAGAATCGTAAGAAGAAGGGGAACCGTAAGTCAGCATAAAAAACAAGCGCGAACCGTAAATGGCGGTTGTCAGGTTTATTTTCAGGGCATTCCCGCTGCTCTCGGCCGTCACAACCTCACTCCATGCTGACGTTCCATCGGAACGGGATAGTGCACCGCTGCTGACAGTCACAATATTGGTCAATCCGGACAGAGCCGAACTGCCTAAGGAGTTGACCGTCGATTCGGGGGTATCTCCTGCCTGGGCTGCAAGTATATAAAGAGAGGAAAACACACTCTGGTCCGGGCTGGCAAAGTCCATCACCGACTGGTCACCCGCGGCTGGGGTTTGCTGGGTCCATCCGGCAGGATAATGGACTTGCACTCCGCTCTCCAGGTTAACGTAAGTAAGCGGCTCAGTCGTTGGGTTGGTTTGAGTCGATGGAGTCGATGGAGTCACTGTAGCGGAATTGGAAGGAAGTACGCCGGTGGGGGTGGCAATACCCGTAAGCTGGCATGCCATTAAAATAAAGGCAGTGACCATCAGGAGCCAAAAATATTTAAAATTGTGTTTCATTTCGGCCTCCGGTTATTGCGGCGGGTGAGGATGACTACCAGCACGACGATCAAAACAATAACCAGGATGCAACCGATCAGCCCGTACTCGATCCCGGTTAATACTCCCTGGCTGATCCCAAGTTGCTGGGCCAGGGGCGCCGAAGTTGGCGCAGGCCCTGGTGGTTGGGTGGAGGTTGCCGGAGTGGATGGGGCTTGTGCCTGGGTTGGCCGCGGCGTGGAAACCGCCGGGGCAAGGGGTGCAGCACCGATTGGAACAAATGTCGGGACCTGGGTGGGCGTGAAAACCGGTGTCGGGTTTGCTGTCCCCGCCCTTGGTGCTGCTCCAATCGAAGCACGCCAGACGTCTTCCAGACCGTTGGTGTTAAACCCATAGGCGGACTGTAAAGCTTGATCGATGGTGTTACCGTCCCGTAAAGAGAGTAAAAGGGCGGTCATCTTATCTCGTCCGTAAGTCTGGATGAGATAATTGACCACACTGTAGGCTTCCGTATACGACAAGTTGGCACGGTTGGCCTCATCCGAGAAGGCGCCCGCCAGTGAACCCAGGGCAAGCAGCTGGTTGGCTGATTTTGCCTGGTTGAATTGGGTCACTTGGTCGGCTAATGGTCCTCCTTGTCCGTACATTGCCAGGCCTTCATTCAGCCAGGTAGGGATGAAACCCAGGCAGGAAAAGGTCAAGTGACCCACGAGGACATGGGTCAGTTCATGTGCTTCGGTGCTTTTACCCCAGTCCAATTGATCGGTGGAAACACCGATGATGACAATGTTTGTCTCAGGGAAAGCTTGTCCGCCAACCCAGGAAGGCGCATATAGAATGGATGCCTGTAGATCATTTGTATTGGCATAGATATAAATATTCACCGGCTTATCGGTTGTGATTCCCACATCACTGGAGAGGGTTACCAGCGCTTGGGCGGCGGCATCATGCAATGCCTGACCAAAAGACTGCCCACCTTTATAATAATGGAGGTTGATGTTCCCGCTGCTTATCGTTTGCCAACTGTGAATCTTGTCCAGCCAGATGATCGATTGTTGGGGGCTGGTGAACTGGGTGCCATTCGCATCCTGGACCAGCCAGTGCCACCAGAGCGTGGCTCCCGGCGGAATCGATCCCGACTGGCGCATATCCCAGGTCCAATTCACCTGCACATCAGCCGCGGCAGTGAATTGCGGGAAGCCTTTTGCGATCACTGTACCGCAGGTCAACTGGTCCACGCCATATTCGAGCACCACGGAGGTGATATTGACCCCTGACTTGAATTCAGCGTTGAATGTCGCCGTATTGGGAAATGTAAGAGTGGCCGCATCACTGACGAGCTGGATGCCTGTTTGGGCCAGCACAGGCGCTGCCAGGCTGAATAAAAGCAAACCGAGTAGTGGAACAATAATAAAACGAATTTTAGTCATGGTTCTCCTCTCCTATACTGGTAATGTTTGCCACCTAGTATAGATAATATGGAGGGTGTGGTCAAGTGGTCTGCAAAAGCAGGTTGTAACTCTACAAGGAAGGGAACTCTTCTTAAACAAATTGTCGAAAAGCCCTTTTTTTCTTGACTCTCTCCCCAAATCCTGATAGACTTCCCCGCCGGTCTTTCCAGCTCTGCTTGCCGCGTCCCAAATCGAAAAGGAAAGAGCAGACCGGTGGTCCGGCGCGTTAACCTTGTATGGACGGGGTGCCTTTGGTATAATTCCCCCGCTTAAGCCGGGAAAGGACGCTTGCCGACGTAGCTCAACCGGCAGAGCAACCGCCTTGTAAGTGGTAGGTTACGGGTTCAATTCCCGTCGTCGGCTTGGACTGTTTTTAAAACCCTTCCCGCTTATAAGTCAGTTGGTTGGGATCCTTGTTGGGTTGGATCCGGTCGACCGGCTGGTGGCACGGTTGGTAAATATGGGCAGTTACCCAAGTGGCCAAAGGGGACTGACTGTAAATCAGTTGGCAAAAGCCTTCGGAGGTTCGAATCCTTCACTGCCCACCTCCGCCCTCATAGCTCAGTCGGTAGAGCACATTCTTGGTAAGAATGGGGTCATGGGTTCAAATCCCATTGAGGGCTTCGCGACCTCGGAATTATGTTTAAGGAAGGAGCAAGATTATGGCGAAGCAGAAGTATCAGCGAACGAAACCGCACATGAACGTGGGGACCATGGGACATATTGACCATGGCAAGACGACATTGACGGCGGCGATCACCAAATACAGCCAGTTTCTGGGGAAGGCGCAGTATCGAGCGTATGATACGATCGACAATGCGCCGGAGGAAAAGGCGCGCGGCATCACGATCAATATTGCGCACGTGGAATACGAGACGGACAAGCGGCACTACGCCCACGTGGACATGCCGGGACACCGCGACTACATCAAGAACATGATCACGGGAGCGGCGCAGGTGGATGGAGCCATCCTGGTGGTGGCGGCTCCGGATGGACCGATGCCGCAGACGCGCGAGCACGTGCTGCTGGCCAGGCAGGTGGAAGTGCCGAGCATCGTGGTGTACCTGAACAAGGTGGACCAGATGGACGACCCGGAACTGCTGGAACTGGTGGAGATGGAACTGCGGGAGCTGTTGAACGGATACGGCTTCCCGGGTGACACGACCCCCATTGTGCGCGGCAGCGCCCTGAAGGCGTTGGAGAGCACCTCGACGGATCCGAATGCGCCCGAGTATGCCAGCATCAAGGAACTCCTGCGCGTGATCGACGAGTACATTCCCGAGCCGAAGCGTGAAACCGACAAGCCGTTCATGATGCCGATCGAAGACGTGTTCTCGATCAAGGGACGCGGCACGGTGGTGACCGGGCGCGTGGACCGGGGTGTGGTCAAGATTGGCGAACCGGTGGAAATCATCGGCTTGCGCGAGACCCGCAACTCGGTGGTCACAGGCGTGGAGATGTTCCACAAGATGATGGATGAAGGCATGGCCGGAGACAACCTGGGCCTGCTGCTGCGCGGCATTGAGCGCACGGATGTGGAACGCGGCCAGGTGGTTGCCAAGCCCGGAAGCATCACCCCGCACACCAAGTTCACTGCCAAGGTGTACGTGCTGAAGAAGGAAGAAGGTGGGCGGCACAGTGCATTCTTCAATGGCTACCGCCCGCAATTCTACATCCGCACCATGGATGTGACCGGCGACGTGGAACTGCCCTCCGGAGTGGAAATGGTCCTGCCGGGTGACAACGTTGACCTGACCGTGACCCTGATCGTGCCTGTGGCACTCGAGCAAGGTTCCAAGTTCGCCATCCGTGAAGGCGGCCTGACCGTCGGCGCTGGCGTTATCACTAAAATCATCGAATAGTTCGATAGTTAGGTAGATAAGAATGGCTGGTAAAAAGAAAGACGTCCGCCCGGTAATAATCATGGCTTGCAATGAGTGCAAAGAGCGCAACTACGTGACGGAAAAGAACCGCCGTAACGATCCGAACCGCCTGGAGTTCAACAAGTATTGCCCACGCTGCCGGAAACATACTTTGCATCGCGAAACAAAATAGTCGCCTCCGGGTGCAGTAAGAGCGCCCGGAAGCATAGGCCAGTAGCTCAATTGGTAGAGCTCTCGTCTCCAAAACGAGCGGTTGTGGGTTCAAGTCCTGCCTGGCCTGTAGCTGCAACGCCATTCTCCTGGTCGGCAAAAATTACGGGCGTTGCCATTGTCAATAAGAAGGAGTAAAACGTGGCCGGAAAAGACGAAAAAAGCAAGCGCGAGAATGCCATCCAGCGGTTTTTCCGTGAAACGATTGGCGAGTTGCGCAGGGTCCACTGGCCAACTTGGCCGGAAGCACGCCGCCTGACCATCATTGTTATTTGTGTACTGGTATTAATGGCAGCCTTCCTCGGCCTGGTGGATGAGGGAGCTACTCGATTTGTTGCCCTGGTTATTGGTGCCTGAACCCCGCCAGGAGTTAGCTGCAAAAAGGTTGAAAGATGTTCGATCAAGACCAGGAAGGACAGTTCGAGCAGGAACCGGTTGGATCCGATGAGAATGCATCTCAATCGGAAGAGCCAGTTTTAAGCGAACCCAAGCCCGTCCGCCAGGAAGCCCCTTCCCTGGGAGAAGATGCCGGCTCGATTCCCGAGGGACCGGCCTGGTATGTAATTCATTGCTATTCCGGTTACGAAAACAAAGTCCGTCATAACCTTGAACAACGAATTGAAACGATGGGTATGAAGGACAAGGTCTTCGATGTTGTCGTGCCGACCCAGGAAGAAATCGAGGTGCGGGATGGCAAACGCCGCACTGTGGAACGTCATATCTTTCCCGGGTACGTGCTGGTCAACATGGCACTCAGCGAAGAATCATGGTTCGTTGTCCGCAATACCCCCGGCGTGACCGGGTTTGTAGGCATGGGTAACCTGCCCACCCCGCTGCGACCCGAGGAAGTCACTCAGATCCTCAAACGGATGGAAGCCGAAGCCCCCACCGTGAAAGTAACCTTCAAGGTCGGGGAACGCGTCCGGATTGTGGATGGACCCTTCAATGATTTCCGCGGCATAGTAGCCGAAATTGATATGGAGCGCACCAAGGTACGCGTGATGGTCTCGTTCTTCGGTCGTGATACTCCCGTGGAACTTGACTTCCTGCAGGTGGAAAAAGCTTAATTTGACGGTTAACAGGCCGTGTTCCGGTCTGAATCGGTGGGAGGGTGTCCCGTAAATCACCCGCTAAAACCACAGAGTACCGGGGCAAGCCCGCGGTACGAGGAGTAAAAATGGCAAAAAAGATCAAGGCAATTGTTCGTCTGCAGATTGAGGCCGGTAAGGCCAATCCTGCTCCCCCTATTGGCCCGGCACTGGCTGGGCATGGGATCAACATCATGGCATTTTGCAAGGATTACAATGCCCGCACCTCCAGCCGACCTGGCGAAGTCCTTCCAGCTGAGATCAGCGTCTACAGTGATGGTTCGTTTACCTTCGTCTTGAAGACCCCCCCCGCCGCAGTTTTGCTGCGCAAGGCAGCCGGTGTGGACAAGGGATCAGGGATCCCGAACCGAGAAAAGGTCGGAAATGTAACCCGGGCCCAGGTGAAGGAGATCGCTCAGTTGAAGATGAAAGATCTGAACGCGATTGATCTCGAAGGGGCCATGCGCCAGATTGAGGGCACTGCCCGCAGCATGGGGATTACCGTAGTCGATTAACCCCGTGGGAGGGTCCGGGTTTACCCCGGCCCGTTTGCACCACAAAGGAGAACTCATGGCAAAACACGGAAAAAAATATCTGGCGGTCGCGGCCAAAGTGGATCTGGATAAATTCTACGATCCTACTGAAGCGGTCAAACTAGTAAAAGAAACATCGTACGCGAAATTTGACGCCACTGTGGAGGTCCATATGCGCATGGGCCTGGACCCCCGCCAGGCTGACCAGCAGGTGCGCGATGTGGTCGTCCTGCCTAACGGCTTGGGCAAGGCTGTTCGGGTGCTCGTCTTTGCCCAGGGAGATGGCGCGACCAATGCCCGTAATGCAGGCGCAGATACCGTCGCAGACGATGAAGAAACCCTGACCAAGATCCAAAATGGTTGGCTGGACTTCGACGTCGCCATTGCCACCCCCGATATGATGGGCAAGGTCGGTAAACTCGGCCGCGTCCTCGGTCCGCGTGGGTTGATGCCGAACCCCAAGGCTGGCACGGTGGTTGGTGCTGAAGATATCGCCCGTGCCGTCACCGAATCCAAGGCTGGCCGCGTCGAATTCCGCTTGGATAAGACAGCCAACATTCATGTCTCGATTGGCAAGGCTTCATTCGACGAGAAAAAAATCTATGAAAACTTCGCTGCTTTGATGGAGGCCATCAAGAAGGCCCGCCCGGCTGCTGCCAAGGGCAACTACATCAAGCACATCACAATGACTTCTACGATGGGGCCCGGCATCAAGATTGATGCCAATATGGCCCAATCGATGGAGGAAAGCGAATAGCGATATTCGCCCCGCCCGAGAGCTATTCCTTCGCCACAGACGGCAGGCGCTCCAGGAATTCCAAAGGAGCTTAATCTCCTGCCCAGGTGAAGACTGGTGGCAACACCCCTCCCTTTCCGGGGAGTCAAAGTCTTTGCCTGGAACACTCGGGCAAAGACTTTATGATTGGAAAGGAGGTGATATTCATTGGCAAAATCAAAAGAACAGAAAGAGACCATGCTGACCCAGTATGTTGAGTGGGTCGGCAAGAGCCAGGCAATCGTCCTGGTCGAGTATTCCGGTCTGAAGATGAGTAATCTGGATGCCATCCGGACCAAGGTCCGCGAAGCTGGCGGCGAGTTCCATATCGTAAAGAACACGCTGGCAAAACTGGCGTTGGAAAAGGCTGGCTTTACGGTTCCGGAAGACTATGCCGAAAAGAGCACAGCGATCGGCTTTGCTTTCTCCGATCCCGCTGGGTTCGCCAAGGCGCTCACGGAGGCCACCAAGGGCCTCGAAGCCGTGAAGATCAAGGGTGGTTTCATGGGCGTTGCTACGCTCAAACCAGCCGAGGTCAAGGCCCTGGCCAACCTGCCGCCGTTGCCCGTTATGCGCGCCCAGCTGCTGGGAATCCTGCAAGCCCCAGCCAGCAAACTGGTTCGCACGCTGGCTGAACCTGGCCGCCAGGTGGCGTTTGTGATCAAGGCATATTCGGAAAAAGCCGCACCTGTTGCTGCGTAAGACACATCGCGACGATTAATGTCGCTGCCTGTAAATAATATCCATAATAATCTTAAGGAGATTTGGAATGGCTGATCTAGAAAAAATTGTCGAACAGTTAAGCGGGCTTTCGGTTCTCGAGGCTGCTGATCTGGTCAAGAAATTGGAAGAAAAATGGGGCGTTTCTGCTGCCGCTCCCGTCGCCATGGCGGTTGCAGGTGCTGCACCTGCCGCAGCTGCTGAAGCTGTCGAAGAGAAGACTGAATTTGACGTCGTCATCAAGGATCCTGGTCCCAAGAAGATCGAGGTCATCAAGGTCATCCGCCAGCTGGTCAATCTGAGCCTTACCGAAGCCAAGGCAATGGCTGAGACCGCTGATGGAAAAGTGATGGCTGCAGTCGGTAAGGACGCCGCCATGGATGCCAAGAAGAAATTGGAAGAAGCCGGCGCAGTAGTCGAAGTCAAGTAACCGGATCGGATTTTTTCGATAAAAGGGCGGCCTGCTATTCTGGGTCGCCTTTTTGATTTAACCCCTGTCCCATATCCGCTGCAACCCTATTGACTTTCATTTCAAAATGGTTATACTGATGGTATATTTGGTCTGACCACCATACCACAGGAATACCATGAAAATCCAGCCGATCGCACATAAAACCCTTTCCGAAACCGTCGCGGGTAAACTGGCTGCCTCGCTGCTGGACGGCAGCCTGCTTCCTGGCGCTCAAATGCCTGCCGAACGCGACCTGATGGAACAGCTCGGAGTCAGCCGGGCCACCCTCCGTGAAGCGCTCAAATCCCTGGAAGAGTTCAGGTTGATTGAATCCCGGCCCAATGTAGGCTGGTTCGCTCATGCCATTGACGAAAAGAATATCACCCGGGCACGCGAACTTGCCAGTGTAGCTTCCGCCACCTCTCCTCGCCCGGCAACCAACGAACCGCCCACCGGTCCGTTGCGCATACCGGTCGCACCCGAAAAACCCTTGCATATTCCCAACCTGCATACCGACCGGCTTGGGACATTTGATTTCATTTCCTGGTGGGAACGGGATAAAGTTCAGAACGCCCGGGTGTTGGTGGTGGGAGCCGGAGCGCTCGGGAACGATGTCATCAAGAACCTGGCGCTGATGGGCGTTGGTCACATTTTCATAATTGACTTCGATACCATCGAAGCAGCCAACTTAAGTCGTTCGGTTTTATTTCGTGAATCCGATAATCACCGCAGCAAAGCCGAGGTGGCAGCCGCGCGTGCCAAGGCGCTCAACCCGCAGATCCACGTTCAGTATTTGAACGGGGATGTGACCACCCAGCTCGGTCTGGGAGTCTTCCGCCGCATGGACGTGGTGATTGGCTGCCTTGATAACCGTGAGGCCCGCCTAGCGGTCAATCGATTCTGCTATTGGATGAGCAAACCCTGGGTGGATGGCGCCATCCAGGAGCTGCTTGGGCTGGCACGCGTCTTCGTGCCCGGACAGGGTGCATGCTATGAGTGCACCCTCACCGAACAAGCTTTGCGCGACCTTTCGCTGCGTTATTCCTGCCCCCTGCTCGCCCGGGAAAATGTTTTACTTGGGAAGGTGCCCACCACTCCCACCATTGCCTCCATTATCGGCGGGATCATGTCCCAGGAAGCTCTCAAGCTGATCAATGGCATGCCGGTCGAGCCTGGCAAAGTCATCCACTATAACGGCATGGTCAACGAGATGCACACCACCGCTTATGTCCCCCGCCAGGATTGCGAAAGCCATTGGACCTATGGCGAAGTCACCGAACTGCCCGCCCGCGCCGAACGCACCACCCTCGATGACATGCTCCGCATTGCCCGGGCCGACCTTGGACCTGAGGCTATTATCGAATTGGACCAGGAGCTGATCACCTCGCTGAATTGTTCAACCTGCCAGACAGTCGAACAGGTCCTCAAACCCCTCAGTGCGGTCAGCTTTGAAGCCGGTCATTGCCCAACTTGCGGGAATTTGCGCTCAACAGAAATGACCCATGTCATCACCGGGGATGAAAATTATCTTTACCGCAGCCTTTCAAATGCAGGAGTACCACCCCTGCATATCCTGCGCGCCCACAATGGGCAGGATTATCGTTTTTACGAGTTGACCGGCGATCTGCCGGACGCTTTCCATTTTAGCCATTTCGAACAGACCGGGAAGCTTGATCGGGCCCGCGGGCAAATCCGCATCAACGCCGATCCCCTTGTCAAGGATGCCCCCAATAGCCCCGCCGCGGGGCGCGTGAAACTGCGTGATTGATCCGGGACCACGCCATGACCATTCCACTGGACGCCATGAGAAACCCTGCCCCTCCCCCTCTCGAGCCTGTGCACCTCGTTCTGGCGCGCAAGTTCATTCTGCTCGGCTTGCTCATGACCGTTGCGGCTCTAGGACTGGAGCTTCTCCTGCGACATATCCAAATATCATCTTTGATACTTCCCCACATCCTGGTCGACGCCTCCATGGGTTTGATCGCCGGGGTCTCCGCCCGCTGGGTTCTGCACAGCCAGACAAGTTCCCTGCGCGTAGTTTCAATCCTCGTCTTCCTGATCGGCGGGCTTGAACTACTCGGATGGTTTACAGGATGGCAGATAGGTTTCGGACCCTTGAAAGTTGGACTTTCCAGAGTGGACTGGTCCAGCCTGGGACAGTTACTCCTTGCTGGGGGAATTTCTCTTCTTGCCCTGTATGCGTGGACTCAACCGTCTCCTGCACCTGTTCCATCCGCTCCAGCCCCCAAATCTACCAGGCGTCTTTCGCGTGCCCGCAGGCAGGTGAATAAACGCCGCCGCCCAGCTGGACCAGGATCCAAACCCATACCTCCCGCTGAGCCCGGACAAGCTGCAGGCTTGCCAGACAATGCAACGACGCAGCACAAACCTCAACTGCAGCTTTCCGAGGAAGAAGAACATCGCTGTCCTTATTGCCTGGAATTGATCGAACCGGATGACCCGCGCGGCACGGTGGAATGCAAGGTCTGCCATACCCTGCACCACGCCGATTGTTGGGCGATCACCGGCGCGTGCCAGGTGCCTCATTTCACTGCCTGATAGGAGCTGTCCATGCCCGACCTGAATGTGACGATTGTCCTGCCGAGCGGCGGTGCGCGCACCGCTGAAGTCCCCGATGACGTCAGCGTGCACGACCTGATGACCGAATTGACCTCCTTGCTGACCTTGCCCACTGTCGGTCCGGACGGCCGTCCTATGTACTACCGCCTCGACAGTAAAGCCCTCGGCCGCGAGCTTAAAGATGATGAAACCCTGGCCTCCGCAGGTGTTCTGGAAAACGACCGCCTGATGTTGACAGCAGACATTACTGCCGGGGCAACAGGTCTCGAACAAAGCCCGCGCATGCGCCGCCTGCGCGCTGACCACGAACTGATGAAAGAATTGGCTTCCCGCAGCGACTTGATCTCTTTCGAGACGCGCCTTCCGCGTCCCGATCTGCCCCCTGAAACTTATATCGTCACCTTTAAATGCAAAGGCATCCTGGATGTTGACCGCCAGGGGAACCCCAGGTTTGGCACCCTGCACCAGGTGGAGATCTACCTGCACAACCAGTACCCGCAGCGCTGGCCGGGTATGAAATGGCTCACTCCCATCTGGCACCCCAACATCAACCACCTGAACGGCTCGGTTTGCATCGACGCCGCCTGGTGGACCGCCAGCCGTTCCCTCGACCGTCTGGTGGTCATGCTGGGAGAGATGCTCCAATACAAAAATTTCCATGACGATCCCACCAAACCACCCTTCCCATGGGATCCTGAAGCTGCGCGCTGGTGCCGTGAATATCGCAAGGCGCACCTGGATGCATTCCCCGTGGATGAGCGTGAATTGCTGCGCCCCGAACGAGTGAAATTAAAGCCCGTCCAGTCTGTCGAAAAACCCAAGATCCACCTCAAGTAATTAACTCACAAGGCTGATTTCCCGCTACCTAAAAAAGGAGAAAAAATGTCCGACCTTCCCGTAACCGTAGTACTGCCGTCTGGAGGCAGCCGCACTGCCGAATTACCCGATGACGTGGCAGTCAAGGAACTGCTTCCCGAACTGACCACCTCGCTTGAACTCCCCGTCACCGGTCCGGATGGACGCCCGATGTCCTACCGTCTCGACAGCAAGGCCCTCGGCAGGGAGTTGAAAGAAGAAGAGACACTTGCACAGGCTGGCATCCCAAAAGAAGACCGCCTGATGATGACCGCCGATGTCACTGCCGGTTAACCCAATTCTATAAAAGCTGCCCCCGGCGATTTCTCGAAGTCCGGACCATTACAGATGAAATAAGAGCCGAGATGACCGTGTCCCACCTCCATATCCTTCCTCCGGATAACCCCGTCCCTCAAACCGCATCCATGCCCCTCAGTAGTTCCAGGCGCTGGTACTCTCACAACGAAGAGCAGGGATTCGAGCCGAGTATCCAGGTGTTTGTTGCCCAAAGTACCTATCTTCGCCTCGCGGAACATTCTACGAGCGACCTGGATAGTGAGGTTGGTGGAATCCTCGTGGGCGCCCGGTTTATGGATGCCGGGCTGGAAAGGGAGTTCATCATAATTGAGACAAGCCTGCCGGCTCGCTTTACCAGGCAAGGCAGTGTTTTCCTGACCTTCACCCAGGATAGCCTGGTGGACCTTCACGCTGAAATGGACGAACGTTATCCTGATAAACAAATCCTCGGCTGGTACCACACTCACCCGGGTATGGGGGTATTCCTCTCCTCCCACGACACCTGGCTTCACCATCACTTCTTCCCTGAACCCTGGCAGGTGGCACTGGTGATCGACCCGCTTTCATCAACCGGTGGCTTTTTCGTACGCCAGGCTGATGGAGTTTTGGACCCTTCCCGCTATTTCGGATTTCACGAACTGGACGGCAATTCCAGAGGTAGCTACGTCCACTGGAGTAATTTACAGCATGGATCTCGGGCAACCGAAAACAAAGGAGCTGACTTGAATGAATAGACGCATGCGCACATACTATTATGCCGTTTTCGGTGCCATCGGCGGTCTGATTGGCTGGCAGGTCAGCAACCTCCTGGGTCTCTCATTCATCTCGAATATTTATCTCAGCGAGGCTATTGTGGGTTCCCTGGTTGGATTAAGCATCGGTCTTATGATCGGGATCGCCGAGGGAGCGCTGACCTTGAATTTGGTCCAGGCAGCCAAATCCGGAGGGCTGGGCGGACTGCTTGGGTTGGGCGCTGGTGCACTCGGTCTGCCGCTGGGCGAATGGCTTTTCCAGTCTGCAGGTGCAGGGGTTTACGGGCGCGCCCTTGGCTGGGCCGTCTTCGGCTTGCTGATCGGTCTGGCTGAAGGCCTGGGCGGTCGCAGCCAGGTTTGGAAGGGTATGTTGGGCGGACTTCTGGGCGGTGCTTTGGGCGGATTATTATTGGAAGGCATGCAGGGGCTGTTGAAAGCATCTTCGCTCGGTAAAGCCACCGGGTTGGTCATGTTGGGAGCATCGGTGGGCGCTTTCATTTCATTGATTGTCGTCCTGCTGTCACGTGCCTGGTTGGAGGTGCTGACCGGTAAACTCAGCGGGACTGAATTTATCCTGGATAAGTTTATGCACGCCAGGGGTCCAGCCATCGCCATCGGCAGCAGTGCCCTCAAGTCGGAGATAGTCCTGCCCGACCCGGATATCGCTCCTCAGCATGCCCTCCTCACCGGGGATGGCACACGCTTTACCCTCAAGGATATGAGCCTTTCGGGAACGTTGGTCAACGACCGGCGCATCGAGCGCATTCAGCTCACGAATAACTGCACAATTCATATGGGCAACACTGACCTGGTCTACCATGAAAAGAGGGCTGGATGAAAATAATGAGCAGGTTTCTGGTCGGGCTGGCAGTAATGCTGTCTGCTTCATCCATCCAACCGGTGCTGGCCCAGGATGATGGAGCACACATCCGGATTACCCAGGTGGACAATTCCAGGTTCCCGCAAGTCACTGTGTATGTCTCTGTCACCGACGCCTCGGGTGAACCGCTGGGTGTGAACCCAAACCAGGTCCAGGTCTACGAGAACGGTAAAATAATGCAGCCTGGCAGGATCATGGGGGCGGGAGAAGCTGGTCCCCTGACAACTCTGCTGGTGATGGACGTTTCCGGCAGCATGTTCAATACCGGTAAATTGACTGCTGCCAAAGCCGCTGCACAGGCATATATTGAAGAGATGCGTCCCGGGGATCAAGCCGGGTTGTTGACCTTCAATACGCAGGTGACTTATCTTCAGCCGTTCACCACCGACCGCGCTGCCCTCATCCAGGCCATCAACACTCTCGATGCCAGGGGCGATACCGCCATGTTCGATGCGCTCGACCAGGCGGCTAAAGTTTTGCGGGTTGTGCCCGGGCGGAAGGCAATCATCGTCCTGACAGATGGGATGGATAACCGCAGCAAAGTCACCTCTGACCAGGTCATCCAGGCGATTGGTTCCGGCGGTCTATCGATCTCCACCATCGGGCTGGGGAACCCATCCCAGCTCGGGATCAACTCCGGGCTTGACGAGGCTGTCCTGGAATCCCTGGCTGCTCGCGCCGGTGGAGTCTATGGTTACGCTAACGATCCCACTTCTTTGGTCAATCTGTATCAACAATATGGGCGGGCGTTGCAGAGCGAATATAGTTTTACCTATATCTCATCTTCAACGCTTCACGACGGACTTACCCGTATACTGACAGTTTCGCTGGGCGGGTCAGGCTCCACCCAGGCGTCTTACAACCCCGGCGGGGTGCTCCCCGAAGTGTCCCATGGGGCACCTTGGTCAGTATTTTTAGCTATATTGGTTGTTCTGGTGGGCTTCCTGTTTGCTCCCAGGTTGGCAAACCGTAGGCGCTCCACTGCTGCCATGAGAGGGGAAACGGGTGCAACTGTTAAACAGGCTCCCCGCATAAAACTCAAATGATTTTCTCCAACCAAAAAGGCGACCATCTGGGTCGCCTTTATTTTATGGTTTTGTAAGTACGACTTCAGTCGCTCGCACATGCTATCGTATTAATAATATTGGCTCTCACGGGAGGCCCCTTTTTAGGGTTGTCATTTTTCGTATTACCGCCTTTGAGTAGCATCCAAAAGGGTTTGGCCTTATTAAGGCGGCACAGAATTAGATATTGGGACAATTCCATGCGAGGTTCACGGATTATTCAACGGGCAAATATAGACCATTTCGTCTCCCATTAACACGCCTGTTGAGCGAAAACCAAGGCTCTCGTACAGCTGGATTGCTTTGTGATTTTCTGGCCCGGTGCTCAAACCCACCTCAACGCAGCCTTGCTGGCGGGACTCTGCGATGCATTGCTGAAGAGCGGCGCGTCCATAACCCTTGCCCCGCTGTGGTTCCGCGATCATTAGCCTGTTGATCCACATTTGCAGATCCCCGGCCTCGCTATTATCCAGGTTGTAGAGAATGTACCCCACCATCTCACCACCATGATAGATGCAGCAGGATTTTGAACCGGTCCAGAACTGGGATTCTGCGATCGACCACACATTGGGAGCTACGAATTTGTGATCTTCGCCTGTTGGCAGCCTGGCACATTCCCTCCAATTATGTTTATTCACCGGCTCGAAGCGGATCAAGTTCTGCTCTGACACGAACGGGACCTTTTTCCATTTGGGGGTTTTCATGGATAATTCTCCTTTAAAAATCTTTCCGGAATACAACCACGTTCTGGATCACCTCGAAGTCAAAAGATTCATAAAGTTGAAAGGCAGTATTCCGAAAGTTGTCAGTCTCGACACATATATTTTTCGCTCCAAGTATTTGAAGACGATGCAGTCCTTCCGAAAGTGCGACTCTCCCCAGAGCATATCGGCGAAAATCTTTGTGACACCCCAGCGGTTCAACTCGCCCTTCCATAAGATTTTCGCTAATCCAGCAAATGCAAAAAGCAACCAGCCTTCCTTCGGGAGTCGCCACAACGATGTCTAACTCCGGGTTGTAAGCAGGGTGATTTAAGGTGCGTCTCCGCCATTCCACCGTCATATTTTTAGATTCAAAAACTGATCGGTGCAGGTCAACATACTTTTCGACTTCCATTGCCCCCGCCAGGGGACGTACAACGAATCCTTCTGGTGGCTGGTATATTTTAACCGGCGCTTGGTCCGTACGCCGCATGAGGACTTTGGATAGTGAATCATCCCCTGCGTCTGCTTGAGATATGAACCCTGCATTTTCCAAATCGCGAATGCAGTTTGCTTGCTCCGAAAATACATTAATGAACCAACTGGGGTGTCCATAAAGTGTATTCATCGTCGCCTTGGCACGTCTTTCTGCCCACGCCAGGATTTCAGAATATAAATTCCTTTCAGCGTCAGGATGGCAAAAATAATCGATCTCCCAAAATGGTGTCTGGAGAACCGCCCAAGCAACCAATTCCCGTTTTTCGTTGAACCACAAGGCGACATTTTCCGGGTCATCCAGCGCCCAGGAACAAAGCCGATAGGGCAGGTCGATTATGTGGAGGGTTTCTGAGGGGAAAGAATTTACCAGGTCCATCATAAGCCCCAGATCGGTTTCCTCTTGATAACAGCGTTCGTTCATATATTTATTTCCTGATTATTTCATTCAGAAGTGAATAAAAAAAACCGTCAGTGATCCATGACATCCCAACAGGATGTTGTTCCACTCGCGGCAGGGTATCTGCAGGACGATAAACGTGATATCTATGATCGGGATTTTTAATAGGCGCAAAAGTTTAAAACATACGCTGCCTGGTGGGGCCACGTTCTGGAACGTTTTGCCTGGAATTTACGCCTAATGAATCATCGTATTATGGTTCCTTTCCATTTAATTCTTTCCCAACTATTATTGCGTTATCCCAAGAAATTGCGCCTGTTTAGAGGTAGGTCTAAAGCTGTATTTATCATGCTCGAAACGGATCTACATTCGGGTTCGTCCCTGCCCAGATGCAGGTTGACTGGGCAAATTGGTTGCACTCCATTCCGAGCGAACACCGGTGCGCCAGCACCCGCGGGGGATCGGGCAGGGCATCTGCTGGATAAAGCATTTCCATCTCCAGCGCCGCCTCTCGTTTGACGTGCTCGCAAAAACTAACTTTACTTACTTCCCATACACGTTCTGCCATGGCAAATCTCCAGTATTATCTTCAATTTAGACCTGTTTGCTCGGCAAATCCAGTGAGAACCGTCCCATTTCTGGGTGACAAATCGCGGTCCTCATTTACGAGGTGCGTGCACTTTCACGGAGTTACCGGCGCGTCAGGCGCAGGATCGTACCACTCCCATAATCGCTGAAATAGAGTTCGCCTGCCTCGTCCTGCCCAAACGTGGTGATCTTGGCGCCGGTCGAGAATAGGATCTTGGATTGCCAAATGCCCTGGCTTGTCTGAATCAAACCCCAGATGTTGCCTGAGCAATAATCTCCGTAGAAGTAGATGCCCTGCCATTCCGGCAGCGCGGTGCCGAGATAGACGTAGCCGCCCGTCACTGCGCATCCATCCGAGTGGGAATATTCGCTGACCGGCCCGGTAAAGGTCGCACCTGCAGGAGGCTGGTCCTGGTAGGGGTGGTTTCCCTCGAAATAGCTCCAGCCAAAATTCATTCCCCCCTTCGTTCCTGCCGCGACGTAGTCCACCTCTTCCCATGCATCTTGTCCCACATCGCCAATAAACAGATTGCCGGTCAGCCGGTCGAAGGAGAACCGCCAGGGGTTGCGCAGTCCATACGCCCAGATTTCTGGCAGACCGCCACCTCCATTTATAAAAGGATTATCTGGAGGAATAGCTGCCTTGTCTCCGGCGTCTACGTTAATGCGCAGAAGCTTTCCCAGCAGGGTCTGCAGGTTCTGGGCAGTCCTGTTTGGGTCCCCTTCCGAGCCGCCGTCCCCGGAGCCGATGTAGAGGTAGCCATCCGGTCCGAATGCCAACCCCCCACCGTTGTGGTTCGGGTAAGGCTGGGTGATGTGCAAAATATCCACTTCGCTGGTTGGGTCTGCCTGGTTGGGGTCGGTTGCTGACACACGGAACCGTGCTACTACGCTGTTCCCATTGTGATCGATATAATCGACGAAGAATGTTCCATTTTTGGCGTAATCGGGGTGGAATGCCAGCCCGAGCAACCCCTGTTCTGTCCCACTGCTTTTCACTTCACTGGTAATATCCAGGAAAGGCTGGGACTGCAACTGGTTGTTCTTCAGGATAAGGATGCTGCCGCGCTTTTGAACAATGAATAACCGGTCCGACCCGTCACCCGCATTCTGAATGTCAACTGCCAGGTCCAGCCCTGAAACTATGGGGGCCCATACAAAGGCAGATGGATCGGGGAAGCCGCTAGGGAAAAGTGAATTGCTGGGAGTGCTGGTCGCTGTGAAGGTTGGAACAAGAGACGGGACAATGGTGGAGGTTTGGGTGGAAATATTGGAGGAACCTGGGGGCAGCTGGGGCTGGGTGGGGGAAGGCGATATTGCCGTCGCTTGCCCTGCACAGGCAGACAGGCTTAAAAATAATACCAATCCCACCGCGGAGCGGAGGGAGCCGCTCAGACGCAGGCTTGCTTTATTTTTCTTCGCTCGTTTTGGCATCGATAATTTCACCAGGTTCATCATGCTCACTTGCCTCCCGCCATGTCCCGCTGACCACTTTATTAATCGCATTGGTGTGTTCCGCCACGATATCATCCGGACAGAGTGCAACAAATAGCGTGGTTCCCAGCCAGATGACAACCGCATCGTCCAGGGCCCCGATGACCGGGAACGCCACCCCCGGGAGCAGGTCCACCGGTGAGATGACGTAAATAGCCGCTGCGATCGGCAGGAGCTTTAAAAAGATATTGATGCGTTTGTCGCTCATCAGGCGCAGGATGAGTTTGAGGCGTGTGATCAGGTCTTGGAAGAATCCACTGTTCTGGTTTTGGATGATGTCGTGTTTGGTCACCATATAATTCTCTCCTTATTAAAACATTAAATCCAGGGCCGCTAAGGGTCTATCCTTTTCTCCGCTTCCACCCACGGATATTGATATATACGGGAAACTGGATGGGCGGATTCAATCATGAATCGGGTTCAGGCTTGGGAACAGGCTGCGAATCCTTTTAAGGGTCTCCCGCTGGGTGCTCCAGGGTGCAATACCCGTATTATACAGGAAGTGAAGTACAATTTAATTTGTCACCTGAAATTCCTGAATGGGAACGATGTTAATGCCTCTCAATCGGAGAAAAATTGGCGCCATCTGCTTTGACATCGACGGGACCTTGAGCGACTCCGACGATGTGATGGTTGCAAGGTTCTCTCGCTTCCTGGCGCCTTTCCATTTTCTATTCCCAAAGCAGGAAACGCCGCGCCTCGCCCGGCGGCTTGTCATGGCGCTTGAGACCCCGGGGAATTTCCTGATGGGAATCCCCGATATTTTCAGCCTGGATAAACCGCTTGCCTGGTTGATCGATCTCATTTACCGCAAAGTGGGATACAAGCCGAAGAAAAGCTTTTTGCTGGTCCCTGGTGTAAAGGATATGCTTGCAGAACTTAGTGGCCGGTATCCGCTTGCTGCCATCAGCGCACGCGATGCTCTTACAACCCAGGCATTCCTCGAACAATTTGGATTGCTGCCGTATTTTAAATGCGTTGCCACTGCCCAGACCTGCAAACACACCAAGCCGTTCCCTGATCAGCTTCTTTGGGCGGCACGGCAGATGGGGGTGCCTCCGGAACTCTGTCTGATGGTCGGGGATACCACCGTGGATATGCGCGCTGGGAGGGCTGCCGGAACCCAAAACGTGGGGGTCTTGTGCGGTTTTGGGGAAAGGAATGAACTCCAAAAAGCCGGAGCTGACATGATCCTGACAACAACGGAGGAATTGGTTCAAGTATTATCATGAAGTTTCTCGCAGTCTGGAACCATTTTCAATGGGAAGCGTATATTTGTTAGGGTTCCCGGCAGCTAGTCGAATGCAGGGTCCAATTTCTGGAAGGAGAAGCTATGTTTCGCAAATTGTTCATCATCATTATTATCCCCGCCATGTTTTTATCTGCATGTAACTATACCATCAGCCTGCCCGCGACCCAAAAGGTCGGGCCTACCGTTATCGACCAGATCGACGTGCCCCTTCCTGCCAGTGGCACCCAGCCGGTGAGCGTAAGCATGAAATTCGGCGCGGGGGTCCTGAAGCTGTCCTTTGGTGCCAGTACGCTGATTTCCGGGACTGCCACGTATAATGTCACCGATTTCAAGCCCACGGTAACCGTGAACGCTTCCTCCGTAACCATCGACCAGGGCAATTGGCAGCTGACCGGCATTCCGGATATATCCAACATTAAGAACGAATGGGACCTGGCGCTGGGCAGCACCCCCATGGCCCTCACCATCCAGGCAGGTGCCTACCAGGCACAGTATGAGCTTGGCGGGTTGGCGCTGACAGGCCTGTCCATTTCGGACGGAGCTTCGGATGCAAAGTTGAATTTTGCCTCTCCCAACCTCACCGAAATGTCTCTCCTCAACTATAGCACCGGGGCATCCAGCGTTTCACTGACCGGTTTGGGGAACGCCAACTTCACCAATCTTAAATTCGACAGCGGCGCGGGCAGTTATACGCTCGACTTTTCAGGGCAATTTCAGCGCGATGCCAGCGTACATATCGGCACCGGCGTCAGTAGCATTACTCTGGTCATCCCTTCCGGGCTTCCCGTCCAGATTACTGTGAATGGCGCTTTGTCGAACGTCGATTATGGGTCCGGGTGGACAAAATCAGGCAATATTTATACCCAAAGTGGGAGCGGGCCTAAATTGACCATCGTCGTTGAAATCGGTGCCGGGAACCTCACTCTTACCCGCTAGCTTTCTCCGCATGGTTGTTGGCCATTCGCGTAATCCTTACGCCTCGCTGTCTCGAACGGTCGGGGCGTTTTTTTATAAATATTTTCTGTTAATTTTGATAATAATCGGAGTAATTGGTCATATTTCAAGCATGACCTACGTCACTTGTATGGGAACCGCCCTGACAATACAATATAAGTAGATAAACATTACCTTATTTTTAGAAAAGGAACGATCCATGCAAATCACTCGTCAGGCAGACTATGCCATCCGCGCCGTCCGTTATCTTGCCAAACAAGGTACAAGTGAGCGCGTTGCCACTTCCACTGTTGCAAGGGAAATGAAGATCCCGGCCTCTTTCTTGGCCAAGATTATCTCCCAATTGTCCATTGCCGGATTGCTTCACACTTCCCGCGGCGCGCGCGGCGGCGTTTCCTTGGCGCGTGAGCCGAAGGAAATTTCTGTGCTGGATGTTGTCGAGGCTATTGATGGGCCGATCCTGCTCAATGATTGTGTAGGCAACAGTAAACCCTGCACTTTCGAGGATGAGTGCCTGGTTCATCCGGTCTGGGTTGAGGTACAGGAAACCCTGGTCAATCGCCTGCGCGCCACCCGCTTCGACGTTCTTTATTCATAACTGGAACATGGCACATTACCGTCCAGCGCAATCTGGACGGTGTTTGAGTTCGCAAGGTTTATTGTTGGTGATTTGCCTGATTACCCCTCCCTGCGTATAATAGCTGGGAGGGAATTCTTTTGTATCAGGAGGAGATGTCCATGTCCGCTCCACGCACAGTCCGCGCCCCGCGCGGCACAACGCTTACATGCAAATCCTGGCTGACCGAAGCCCCTTTTCGCATGATCCAGAACAACCTCGATCCTGACGTGGCAGAACGCCCCCAGGACCTGGTCGTCTATGGCGGGCGCGGTCAGGCAGCCCGCAACTGGGAATGCTTCGACGCCATCCTCGAATCTTTGAAAAATCTTGAAAACGATGAGACCTTGCTGGTGCAATCCGGGAAACCCGTGGCGGTTTTTAAGTCTCATCCGGACGCGCCGCGTGTCCTGATCGCCAATTCCAACCTCGTCCCTCATTGGGCCACCTGGGAGCACTTTGACAAACTTGCTGCCCAGGGGCTTATCATGTATGGCCAGATGACGGCCGGCTCGTGGATCTATATTGGCACCCAGGGTATTTTACAGGGCACGTATGAAACCTTTGGGGCGCTTGCCAGGCTCAAAGGCTGGGGTTCGCTCAAGGGCAGGTTCTGTCTCACCGCCGGCCTGGGCGGCATGGGTGGAGCGCAGCCTCTCGCCATCACCATGAACGAAGGCGTCGGGCTGATTGTCGAAGTCGACCCGGCTCACGCCAGGCGCCGTCTGGATATGGGTTATGTGGACCGCGTGGTGGATAATCTTGAAGAAGCCATGACGCTTGTGGAGGAATTCAAAGAAAAGGAAAAGCCGCAGTCCATCGGTCTGATCGGGAATGCTGCAGACGTCTACCAGGAACTGGCGACGCGCGGCGTGATCCCCGACGTGGTGACCGACCAGACTTCCGCTCACGAAGCTCTCATGTACGTACCCACCGGGCTTTCGGTGTCAGCCGCGGATGAATTGCGAAAATCCGATCCTGAAGCGTATAAAAAACGGGCCATGGCATCCATGGCTCAGCATGTCCAAGCCATGCTCGCCTTCCAGCGCAACGGCGCGGAAGTGTTCGATTATGGTAACAACCTGCGTCAGCAAGCCTACAACTTCGGGGTTACTGACGCCTTTGAATTTCCCGGGTTTGTCCCCGCCTATATCCGCCCCCTCTTTTGCGAGGGCAAGGGACCCTTCCGCTGGGTGGCCCTTTCCGGTGATCCGGAAGACATTTACAAGACTGACGCGGCGGTCCTGGACCTGTTCCCAGCCGACGATCACCTGCGCCGCTGGCTGAAGATGGCTCGCGAGAAGGTCCCCTTCCAGGGTCTTCCGGCCCGCATTTGCTGGCTCGGTTACGGCGAGCGTCTCAAGGCAGGTTTGAAGTTCAACGAGATGGTCGCAAAAGGAATTCTAAAAGCGCCCATCGTCATTGGGCGCGACCACCTCGATTGCGGCTCGGTTGCCAGTCCGAACCGTGAGACCGAGGCCATGAAGGATGGTTCGGATGCCATTTCCGATTGGGCGATCCTGAATGCCATGATCAACGCCGTTGGCGGTGCCACCTGGGTCTCTTTCCACCACGGCGGCGGGGTGGGCATAGGTTACAGCCAGCACGCCGGGCAGGTCATCGTTGCCGATGGCACACCCGAAGCAGCCGTGCGTCTCGAGCGCGTATTAACTACCGATCCCGGTATCGGGATTGTCCGTCACGCGGATGCCGGCTACGAGACCGCCATTGCTGCTGCCAAACGGCATGGCATCAAAATGCCAATGTTAAAATAACATTGGGATGATTTAAGGAAATAGTGGATATTCCCGCCCCGAACCGTTCGCTTTCATTGGGAAAGGTGCCTGCAGCAGGACTGGCAGTATTTCTGCTGGCTCTGGTCGTGCGTCTCCTGGGGATCGCATCCCGCCCCATCTGGTACGATGAAGCCTTTGCAGTACTTTTCTCCGAAAAAGGGTTGAAGGCGATGCTCGCCGGTACATTAACGGTTGATCCGGGCGGCGCTGCAGCCGATATCCATCCACTGGCGTATTACACCCTGCTGTGGGGATGGATGAGAGTTTTCGGGGAAAGTCTGGTGAGTGTGCGGATGTTGTCCATCCTGATCGGGGTGGGCATAGTGGTCCTGGCATATTTTCTCCTCCGAAGCATGTTCCCGGATAAACGCTTGGCCCTGGTCGGCTCGTTGGGGGTTGCCCTTGCGCCCTTTTTGGTGCACTACAACCAGGAAATCCGCATGTACGCCTTGTTGGCATTGTCCCTCACTGCTGCAACCTGGGCCTTCTGGGAGGGTCTGCATTCCTCGAACTTGCACTGGTGGGTGCTTTTTGCACTTTTCGCTGCACTGGCCCAATATACTCAAAACCTGGCGGCTTTTTTTCTTGTTCCCCTCGCCCTGACATCGGTGTTCTTGCGTCGTTGGGATAAGGTTAAACTGACGGTCCTGGCAGGCCTTGGTGCCGTTGTGCTCTACCTACCTTGGCTGATCCAGCTTCCTGCCCAGTTGATAAAAATCCAAACCTCCTATTGGGTGGACCGTCCGACTTTGGGTGCTATTTTTACAACCCTTTTAGCCTTTGTGACCAACCTTCCAGTCGACCCGCGCTGGCTCCCCTTGGCGCTGTCGATCTCCATTTTGGTTTTTTTCTTTGCCGCATATCAGACTTATCTGGCCCTCCGCCGAAAACAGCCGGGTGCCAGGCGCGGGCTTTGGCTGGCTTATCTTGCCTTGACTCCGCCTGCCCTCGCTTTCATTTTTTCCCAATGGAAGCCGGTATATATTGAAAGAGCGTTTTTACCGTCAGCGGTGATGTTTTGGATGTGGCTTGCCTGGGCGCTTTATTCGACCAAATTGCCCCGTTTCCTGGGTATTTTATGTGTGGCTTTGCTGGTGGCTGGGATTTCGCTCGGTTTGGTTACCCATTTAACCTATGCCGGTTTTCCATACGCCCCCTATGCGGCTCTCGACCAATCCCTTGAAACTCGTCTCCAGCCAGGAGATGTGATTTTGCATTCGAATAAACTAAGTCTCCTGCCTGCCGTCTATTATGACCGTACCCTCCGGCAAGAATTCCTGGCCGACCCACCCGGGAGTGGTTCCGACACTCTTGCTCCCGCAACCCAGCAGGCACTTGGGCTTTTTGAGTTTGCATCCCTCAAAACCGCCACCCAGGCTGCCAACCGAGTCTGGTTTATAGTTTTTCAAAAAGCGCTCGATGAATCCGCTGCTTCTGGTTTGACAGAAGACCCAAACCTTGCCTGGCTGGGCGCAAATTTCCAGCTCGAAAGCTTGGAGACCTGGGGGCCATTGCAGCTTTATATTTATCAGCGCTGAAGATGACCCTCCTGATAATGGTGGGAAACGGGTTCGAATTTTCCTGCCTGCCGGTGGCTTGGGGTTTGGTACCTCCCGGTTGTTCTGCGGTAAAATTAAACCTGATCTTATCAAATTGGAGCAAGTGAATAAATTATGACAACCAGACGGATTGCAGTCCTCACTAGTGGTGGCGACGCCCAGGGCATGAATGCGGCTGTGCGTGCGGTGGTTCGGACTGCATTGGATAAAGGGGTGGAGATTTACGCAATTTACGAAGGCTACCAGGGGTTGGTCGAGGGCGGCAGCTGTATCAAATTGATGGATTGGGACTCCGTGGGCGGGATTTTGCACCGCGGCGGCACCATCATCGGGACTGCCCGCAGCGACGAGTTTCGCACACGGAAAGGGCGCTTGAAGGCTTCCCGCAACCTGATCCAGGCTGAAATTGACGGCCTGGTTGTCATAGGTGGGGATGGCTCGCTGACCGGCGCGAACGTCTTTCGCCAGGACTGGCCCTCGCTGGTGGATGAGCTTGTCAAGGCAGGTGAGATTAGCGCACAGGTTGCCGCCGCTCATCCCAACCTCCTCATCGTAGGGTTGGTCGGTTCGATCGATAACGATTTTTCCGGTCCCGATATGACCATCGGCGCCGACAGCGCATTGCACCGCATCACCGAGGCGGTCGACGCCATCACCAGCACTGCTGCCAGCCATCAGCGCACCTTTATCGTCAAGGTGATGGGGCGCAATTGCGGCTACCTGGCCCTTTATAGCGCCCTGGCTACCGGGGCTGACTGGGTTTTGATCCCCGAAGCACCGCCGAACGTGGATAACTGGCAGGAAGTGATGGTTGAGCGCTTGAAGGCTGGCACCAAGGCCGGACGGCGTGATCACATTGTCATCATCGCCGAAGGTGCGCGCGACCGCAATGGGAATTACATCGGCAGTACGGATGTCCAGCGGGTGTTGGAAAATCATCTGGGTGAGGAAGTCCGCGTCACCGTGCTCGGTCATGTCCAACGCGGCGGAAGACCAAGTGCTTATGACCGCATCCTCGCCACTCAATTGGGATACGAGGCCGTCGAAACCCTTCTCAAAGCCAAGCCTGAAGATGAACCTGTGGTGGTCGGTACCCGTGCAAACCACATCACCCATTTTTCTTTGACGGATTGCGTTAATAAAACTCTTGCCGTGGTCGAAGCGATCAATGCAAAGGATTATGAAAAAGCCATCAGCCTGCGCAGTACCAGTTTCAAGGATGCCCTCGACACCTTGACAACCATGGTCCGCGCCCTCCCCCGGCCTGCTTCTCCCGATCAAAAGCGTTTTCGCATTGCTGTCCTTAATTCCGGTGCCCCTGCCCCGGGCATGAACACGGCTGCCAGGGCTGCCATACGCCTCGGCCTGGACCAGGGTCAGATCATGCTGGGCGTCCGAAATGGTTTTGATGGCCTCGCCAAGAATGAGGTCCAGGAAATGAATTGGATGGATGTTTCCGGCTGGGCTTCGCTGGGGGGTTCCATGCTCGGCACCAGCCGCCTCGTTCCCCAGGGCAGTGACCTGTATGCCATTGCCCGCACGATTGAAAATAACTCCATCAACGCTTTGCTGGTCATCGGCGGCTGGAACGGGTACCAGGCGGTCAACACCATGCTAACCTCCCGTCCCAATTTCCCGGCCTTCAATATCCCCATAATTTGCCTTCCGGCCTCGATTAATAACAACCTGCCCGGTTCAGAGTTTAGCATTGGCACGGATACTGCGCTCAATAGCATTGTCGATGCCGTGGACAAGATCAAGCAGTCGGCAGTTGCCACCCGCCGCGTCTTCGTGGTCGAAGTGATGGGACACTGGTGCGGTTACCTGGCTTTGATGAGCGGCCTGGCCACCGGCGCAGAGCGCGTCTACCTCCCCGAGGAAGGCGTCACTCTCAGGGATATGCAGGTGGACATTGAAAAACTCAATCGCGGCTTCGATGCCGGCAAGCGTCTTGGCCTGATTATTCGCGCCGAATACGCCAATCAAATCTACACCACATCATTTATGTGCGCTTTGTTCGAAGAGGAAGGCCGCGATGTTTTTGACGTCCGCCCGGCGGTTCTGGGTCACTTGCAGCAGGGCGGCGATCCTTCGCCTTTTGACCGCATCCAGGCCACGCGCCTCTCCCGCCTTTGCCTCGAATACCTGGTCAATGAGTGCAACCAGGGTACCAATAACAGCGCCTTCATTGGCGTTCAAAAGGGGAAGTTCAATTTCCATGACATGCGTGATTTTGAGCGCATGATCGACGCCCCCGTCGAACGCCCCAGGGAGCAGTGGTGGTTGGAACTGAAAGGTATTGCCAGTCTAATGGCAAAATTCAGCCCCACAGACTGACACGAAACCAATTAGAAGGCAACCTGTCCGGGTTGCCTTTTTGTTTTAATGGACATCTCCTTAAAATCAGCACTTCCGGGCTTTTCTTGTCTCCAAGGTTGGCAGCTTACAAAAACAGGGCTTGAGGAAAAGTTCTGCTTATGCTAAAATTGGAGTTAGTTTACCCGTATTATAATAATTTTATCGCGGAGTGATTGCCTCAGTTCGCATCCTGGTTTCGGGATGCAGATACCTTTATTTCATTACAGACGGTTTCTTCATCTGGAACCAACTAAGACCTCTATCATTTTTCCCCTGTCGACCGATCCTTTTTTGAAGGAGTAAAAAATGAAGATGAACATTACAAAAACTGATCGACCGGTTCCCGTCGTCATCCTCCATCTCGATGGAATATTGGATGGAGCAAATTATAAAAAGCTGATTGAAAAAGGGGAATCGCTCTTCAATAATGGTACCCGTGACCTTATCTTGGACCTGACCAATCTAACGTTCATCAGTAGCGCCGGGCTGGGGGCTTTGCATCAGGTTGCGCTTTTATTCCAGGGGAAAATCCATCCAGACCGGGCGGATAGCTGGGCTGGATATCGTTGGGCCACCTACAAAAACATCAAACGCGACCACGATTTGAGGCATCAGGCGCACGTAAAATTGATCTCACCCACCAAAGAGGTGCGCGAGGTGCTCGATATGATTGGTTTTGATTCCCTCTTTGAAATATTCACCTCCTTGCCACAGGCGGTAGAATCCTTCCAGCAGCCTGCCATATTGATGGAAAGTGATACGCACTAAGCACAGGCCTCACCCGGGATTGAAACGGTCCAGGGTTGATCCCCCGCAAAGGAGCATTGCAATGAGGATCACAATTTCAGCAACGGATAAACCCATCGATATTACCATTTTGCATTTGGAAGGCAAATTGGACCGGGCGAATTACGAAGACCTAATCGAAAAAGCCCAGGATGTGTATAGTAACGGTGCCCGCGATCTCATTCTCGATATAAGTAAATTGTCATTCATCAGCAGCGCGGGCGTGGCTGCCCTCCATCAGGTAGCTTTGTTGTTCCGAGAAGAAAAACATCCCCACCTGGATGGCGGTTGGGGCGCATTACGCTCGGAAAACCGTGACCGGGGGTATGCCACCCAGGAACACGTCAAGTTGTTTTCTCTTCCCGGGGTGGTGCGTGAGGTTCTTGCCCTGTCAGGCTTTGGCTCCCTCTTCGAAATATACACCGATCTTAATGAAGCACTGGACTCTTACCGGCAGCCTGCGCATGAAGTGGGAGATCGCTGACAGTCGGCGCTTTCAGTGGAGTTAAATTGATCGATTCCATAACGGGAGGCGTGACAAAGCCTCCCGCTAGTGTATTCAGGGACCGCCATTTGTTGAAAAGATGCTATTTTGCCGTACGAGCAGCATTACTTTGTCTATACAATTAATATTAAATTCTTTATCAAATTCTAATGTAATTTTTAAAAATGCGTTGTATGATGAATTAAGGCCGAAACCGGCCTGGAAGGAGGTGTCCACCGAAAACATGGAAGTGAACCCCGTAGGAGGAAAGGCCGTGTGATCCAAACCTGGCTGGTGGCCTCTGGCCTCCGCCAAACGTCTCCCGACGTACGGTGATTGTTTTCCTGCTCTTTCCTCTGAATGATATCAATAGGCGGATGGATGCCCTCCATCCGCCATCTTTTTTAATTCAGGGCAGCCTTCATTCGCTCCAGAGCTTCTGCCAGGGTTTTCCGTGTACAGCCGAAGTTCAGCCGCACAAATCCCTCCCCTCCCTGGCCGAATTCCATCCCTTCGTTCAACGCCACCCTGGCCTGCTTCAGGAAATAATCAAAAGGCGTGCCGGTTATTCGGCCGGACCTCACTAATTCGCTGCAATCCAGCCAGGCCAGGTATGTGGCATCCGGGATTGTCACTTTGATCCCTGGTAACTCCTGTTTCACATACTCCACCAGGAATTCCCGGTTGGCGGTTAAATATACTTTAAGCCCTTCCAGCCAGTCATCGCACTCTCCTGAGAAGGCTGCTTTTGCCGCAGTCAGCCCCAGGGAATTAACGTGCATGCTCAGTTGGTCGGCGGTGACCTTGTACCGTCTCAGTAGTTCGGGGTCGGGGATAATCGCAAAGCCGCAAAATAGACCCGCAATGTTGAACGTTTTACTGGGGGCAATCAGCGTAATGGTTTTGTCGGCAATTTCCGGCGAAAGGCTGGCGATTGGGGTGTGACACGCTCCACCCAATAGTAATTCGCTGTGGATTTCGTCAGAACAAATGACGGTATCATTATTTAGGCAAATTTCAGCCATGCGCATAAGGTCCGCCCGCGAGAATGCCTGCCCGGTCGGGTTGTGGGGGTTGCACAGCAGGAACATGTTTGTGTGTGCGTTGCAACCGTTGACAGCTTGCTTGAACACGCTGAAATCTACCCGGTAATGCAGGGCTGCACCTTCCGGGTCCACCTTGAGTGGAGCTTCCTGGCGGACCAGTGCCCCGTTTTTATGAACTGATAGGAAAGGTGGATAGACGGGTGGCTGCACCAGGATCCCCTGCCCCGCTGTGCACACTGTGCGCGCAGCCGCGTTGAACCCCGCGATGACTCCCGGCGTAGCCACCACCATCTCTGGCACCACCTTCCATCCATAGAGCTTGTCCATCCTGGCCGCCACGGTTTCACCCAGTTCCCTGGAGGGAAATTCGTAACCGAAGATACCGTGTTCCACGGCATGGCTCATGGCTGTCAGCACTGGTTGGGGAGCTAAGAAATCCATGTCTGCCACCCACAGGGGCAGCACATCTTGTGGATATTTCTGCCATTTGACGGAATTCGTCCCGCGTCGGTCGATAATTTGATCAAAATCGTAAATCAATGCTCGCCTCCTGAGATTGGATGACTCCCCCATAAATCGCGTGGCTTTCAAGCCGGTTTGCAGGTTAAATGATCTTTTGTTTCCTCAACGATTACCCAGCCCCCTGCTTCCGCGATCTGTTCTTTTGTGGCGCTGCGCGGCTGGTGTCCGTCGTCGATCACCAGCCTCCCGGTCGGCTTGGTGATTCGCTTCAGTTCAGCCAGGAACGCCTTCTGGTCGTGGATCGCAAAAAACATGTCAATGGCAGTCACCATATCCGCCACGCCATCCGGTAGACCGCTGTTGTAACCTTTCGCCAGCACCGGTTCCACGTTGTCCAGGCCGTATTTCTCCATTTTTTCCCAGACCAGTTCGATCGCCATTTCGTGGATGTCGACGGCGTAGACTTTCCCACTCCGTCCGGCCAGCCGGGAATAAAAAATCGTGTATCTTCCCGGTCCGCAGCCGTAATCTACCACGGTCATGCCGGGCTGGATTCCAAATCGTGCCACCCGCTTTTCGATATGGGAAAAGAAGAAATCGATTAGGTCCATGGTGAAGACCATGAGTCTGTAATCGACATTCGACATGCGTTCTTCATCTTTGCCGGTCACATCTGGCTCCTAAAAATTGACTACCCCTCCGGCTTCTCGCGCACGATATACAACGGTCTCCCCTTGACCTCGTCATAGATCCGCCCCAGATATTCGCCCAATATCCCCAGGAAGATTAATTGCACCCCGCCCAGGAACAGCACCGCGATCAGGGTGGTGGCCTGCCCGGTAAATGCCCCATGTCCTGCCAGTCGCATGATGATCACTACCGGTATGGCGATGATCGCCAGCCCGGCTGCCGTGAACCCGAAGTAGGTTGCCAGTTGCAGAGGAAAATACGAATACCCCGTGATGCCGTTCAGTGCCAGCTTGACCATCTTGTTGAATGGATACTTGGTCACCCCTGCATGACGGGCGGCGCGCTTGTAGGGCACTCCGATCTGCTTGAATCCCACCCAGGCTGACATGCCGCGTGGGAATCGGCGCCTCTCGCGCATTGTTTTGAGCACGTCCACTACCTTGCGGTCCATCAGCCGGAAATCTCCGGTATCCAGCGGGATGTTTACGTCGGTAATGCGGTGGACGATCCGGTAGAAAAGTGCTGCAGTTGTCTTTTTGAACCAGGTCTCTCCCTCTCTCTCGGCTCGCACTGCATAGACCACCTCGTATCCCTCCCGCCACTTCTCGATCAATACCGGGATTTCCTCCGGAGGGTCCTGCAGGTCTCCGTCGATGATCACCAGCGCCTCCCCGCGCGCGTGGTCCCAGCCGGCTGTGATTGCCGCCTCGTGTCCGAAGTTGCGCGCGAAGATGATGGGCCGGACGTGCTTGTCTTGTTTTGCCAGATCAAGGATCCGCTCGGTTGAGCCATCTGTCGATCCATCGTCCACCAGCACCAGCTCCCAGGTCCCCTCAACTCCCGACATTACTTCGCTGACCCTGCGATGGAGTTCTTCAAGGTTATCCAACTCGTTGCAAATTGGAGCAACGATCGAAAATGTGACCGCCATGTTACCCCTTTTTCTTTCTTGAAATTTTGGACTTCAAGGCCGCCACCTTTTCGGTTCCGGAAACCTGGGGGGTTTCCAGCACAAATGGTTCGGTGGGCGGGAATGGTGCCATGCCCATGATTCGCCGCCGCAGGTAGTCAAAGATGATCCCCAGCGACGCCAGAACCGGGACAACCAGCAGAGCTCCCATAATCCCCCACAGGATGGTGGACAGGATGATGGTTATTAATACCAGCGCTTCGTGCATATGTACCGAGCGGCCCATGATGTATGGTCGCAGCCAGATATTCTTGATGCTGATTAAAAGGATGTAAGTCGCCAGTGTAATAAGTGCAACGATAAGCGTTGAGGCAGGCATCCAGCTCCAGTTTGATCCTTCCAGGAGTGCAATTGCAACAGCCAGCATGGCTGCCAGGAACGGGCCGACATCTGGGATCAAGGTCAGGAACCCGGCTATCACGCCCAGGATCAGCGCGCCGGGTATGCCGATAATTGTCCAGGCGATCGTAAACGTCACCCCTACGATCAACATTAATAATAATTGTCCCCGTAAATAGGCCATCCAGATGCTGCTCAGGCGCTGGTAAAGCTCATCGAGTTCGGCCCGGTATTGATAAGGGAATGAACCGATGAAACCGTTGCGGAGACGCGGCCATTCAGCCAGGAAATAGTAAACCGCCGCAAGGATCACCAGCAGCCACAGAGCCCCCAGGGAGGTTTTCCCAAGCAGCTGCAATGCCTGCCCCTGCAGGGATGTTACAAAGGTGCTTCGGAATTGGATTATTTGAGCCGCCAGCCCCTCCAGGTTCAGGGGAATCCCAGGGATGGGATTCGGATTCGACAGCCAGGCAATGATCGGGTTGGTTATGGTTTGTACTTCTGCAATCTCCACTTTTATTTGGTCAAAAAAAAGGGGTGTGAGCGTGGACGGCGTACCGATCAATACAGCCAGGGTGACAAAATAAACCAGGATTACAGCCCCCCGCCGTGACATGCGCGTTCGCTGGGTCAACAAGTTAACTGCCGGGTGGATGAGGTAGGCAATGAACGCCGCGATGATGATAGGTGTCAGGATGCTGCGGATTGCCCATAATCCCACTGCCAGAAGTATGAAAACCACACCGAATGCTACATAACGGAGGGAAGGACTCCACGGTTGAAATTGCCCCTTCATAAGATTCGTTTCACCGCCTCCAGGGTCGGTTCGATAATTACGGCAGGGCTCACTGCCTGCATGGCTGCGCCCACATCCTTCAACCCTGAGCCGGTATTAAGCACCAGGATCGGGTCGCTTCTTTTTACCACTCCCTCGCCTGCTGCCTTAACCAGACCAGCATAAGCGGCTGCACCGGCTGGTTCGGCAAAGATTCCCTGCGGACCGAGTGCGGCAATCGCCTGCAGGATTTCAGGATCGCTTACCGTGATATACGTTCCTCCAGTATCGCGCGCTGCGCGCACCGCACGCACGCCATCCCGCGGCAGGTCAACCGAGATGCTGTCCGCAATCGTTTGGGCCGAAATGGGGACTATCTTTTCAGTCCTGGCAGCGAAGGTATTCGCGATTGCCGCGGACCCTTCTGCCTGCACCCCTATGATCCGCGGCATTTTCTCCATCCAGCCCAGTGCTAACAGGTCTTTAAATCCTTTATGGAGTCCCGAAATAATATTCCCGTCCCCCACTGAAACAAAAACGTTCAACGGTGCGTCGCTTACAGCCTCGCCATTTTTAACCATCCCCTCCGTGACCTGGTGATACCATTCCCAGATCTCCAGTGCCCCCGTTTTCTTCCCTTCGGCCGTGAACGGGTTGTAGCCCGTATTGCGGCAGTACCAGCCGAATTCCTGCGCTGCCTCGATCGTAAGATCGAACGCCTCGTCATACGTCCCATCCACCAGGATGACCTTGGCCCCAAATACCAGTAATTGGGCTACTTTCGCCGGGGGTGCCGACTTGGGAGCAAAAATGACTGCTTTCTGTCCCACCGCTGCGCACATGCCCGCCAGGGCTGCCCCCGCATTTCCGGTGGAAGCCGTGACGATCACTTCCGCCCCGATTTCCCGCCCGCGTGCCACTACCACCGCACTGGCGCGGTCCTTGAAGGATGCAGTCGGGTTGCGGCTTTCGTCCTTGAGCCAAAGGTGATCGAGGCCGAGTTTTTCCGCCAGGCGCTTCATAGTAAAAACAGGGGTCCAGCCAGCCGCGCGCAGGGGCGTCCCTTCCCCACCCGGGTCCGGCACGGGTAAGATCGGCAGGTAACGCCAGAGCGAGTCTTCGGAGCGCGAGGTAAGGTCTTCGGGCTGGAATTTCTGGTGAATGGCATTGAAGTCCAGCTCTACGTCCAGGTTACCCCCGTCCCGCGGGCAGGTATATGTCACCTGGCCCGGCAGGTATTCGGTATTGCACAGCGAACAACGATAACCGGCAAATTTTGCCATAGGTCAATTATAACGTAGGGCGACCTGGTCGGTCGCCCTGCAGTTTCATTCCGAATCGAATGGCACGCCCAGCGAGGCGGGCGGCGATGCCCGCAGTGCGCGCAGTAGTTTGATGGTGAACCTCCGGGTCCCTTCCGGCAAGGTGGCAAGGATGCGCGCCACCCATTCTGCGTCACTGATATTGACCAGCAGCAGGGTCAGGATCATTAATGGGAAAGGAGCTACCTGCAGCACTTGGGTCGGCACCCCTGGAAGGCTGGATTGCAGCACCAGTCCCAGCCATTGCAGGAAGGAGAAAAAATAAGCCCCGAATGCCGCCCGGATTGGGTTCCACCCGCCGAAGATGGTGATCGATAAGGCGATCCAGCCGATTCCGTCCAGCCCTGTCTGGGTTCCCATCCATCCCGCCTTGACGTTCAGGGTAAAAGCCGGTCCCGCCAGGCCGATCAGCGCGCCGCCGATGATGGTATATATATAGCGCATCAGGTTGACGTTCGCCCCCCGTACGTATGCGGCCGCCGGTCGTTCGCCGATCCCCCGCAGCATCAACCCGGGCCGGGTACGGAATATCCATAGCCAGACCAGGAAGATGAGAATATAACTGATATATGTGATCAAGTTCTGCCGGAACAATAACACACCAAGGATCGGTATATCCTTTAAGAGAGGAATGGGCAGGCCTTGTATGACCGGGCCGGAGCTGTTCATATAGGGGACGCCCAGGAAGTAGGAAAGGTCGCGGCCGGCCAGAGCCAGGACGAACCCTACCGCCACCTGGGACTGGTGCAGGGTAATGCTGCTGAATGCCACGATCAATGCCACCAGTGCGCCGATGAGCATGCCTGCCGCGAATCCGAGGATCAGGCTTCCGGATATCTGCGCCACCGCAAATCCGCCCATGGCTGAGAGCAGGATCGATCCATTCATCGACAGGTTGATGATCCCGGCCCGCTCGGTGATCGTTTCTCCCAGCACGGCGAACAGCACCGGCGCAGCCGCTGCCAGCACTCCTGCCAGACCGATCAAGATCGTATTCGTATCCATATCGGCTCCTAACTCTTCTTCAAAAAGCGCTGGCGTGCCCCTTCACCCATCAGCACCAGCAGTACCAGTAAATCCTGCAAAACGCCTGCAAAGGAAGAGTCCAGTTTATATTGGATCTGGAGCTGGACGCTGCCGATGTTCACAGCGGCAAAGAATAACGCGATCGGCGCCGCCCATAATGCCTGGTAGTTGATCAGCATGGCCACCAGCAGGCCTAGGAACCCGTACCCATTGGAGATGTTAGGCAGCAACCGGTGATATACGCTGGTCACCTGGATGGCGCCCGACAGTCCCGCGAATGCCCCGCACAACAGGAAGGCGAACATGCTGTATTGCCACGTGGGGACGCCCATCAGGAAAGCCGCCTTGTTGTTTTTACCCACTGCTTTCAGGCGTAATCCCAGTTGTGTGCCGCGCAATAAAAAGTAAACCATGATAATGACGAATAGTGATATCCCCAACGCCCAAAGGCTGAGCTCAGTGTGTGGCAGGGATGGCAGCCATAGTTTTTCGTCGAAAGGCTGTGTCCCCGACATCGATCCGACCCCCGGCCGCTTCCATGGACCAAACACCAGGTAGATGGTCAGGGCGGTCGACACGAAGTTCAACCCCAGCCCCCCGAAAATCTCATTCACCCCGCCGAAGGTCTTCAAAGCGCCTGCCAGTGCAGCCCAGAGTGCCCCCCCGATGATCCCCCCCAGGATGCCTAGGATGATGATCAGTGCCGGTGAAACCTGGGTGTTTTGGAGGGCGCGTATTACCCCGGTGGCAAAGATCGCCCCCAGGGTCATCTGCCCTTCGATGCCGATATTCCATAATCCGGCTGAGAATGTGATCAGTACGCCCGCCGTTGTCAACAGTAGCGGCGACCAGGTAATCAGGATGTTCTCGATATTATTGACTGAGCCGAAGGCACCGGTGATGATACTTGCGTAAGCCTTTAATGGGGGTGCTCCTGCAGCTACCAGGATGAGCGTAGTTATTAATAGCGCCAGGACCAGGGCACCCACTTGGAAACCGACATTGATCCACGTATTCTTTTTCATGAACTCTTCCCTGGAGTGGATTCGGGCCAGCCTTTGCCGCCGATCAGCTCGCCAAGTTTTTCGATGGAAAGCAAGGTCGAATCCAGAGGCTTGGTCACTTTGCCGCTGAAAAAGACCAGGACACGGTCGCTGTACTGCAGTATCTCTTCAAGATCTGACGAAATAAAAAGGATGCATGTCCCCTGACGGCAGCGTTCCTTTAGCTTCGACCAGATATAAATGGTTGATTCAATGTCCAGGCCGCGCGTCGGGTGTTCGAGCAACAGCAGCGACAGCGGTTCACGCAGCAGCGCTAGTAATGCCCGCTGCTGGTTGCCGCCGGAAAGCGATTCTACCGGACTGGCAGGCGTCCCATGGATGTTGAAGTCGGCGATGCGGCTCTGGGTTAGTTCCTTCCCCTTATCCCAATTGATGAAAAATCCGTGCGCTTCTTCTGCCAGAACGATGTGTTCCGTCAGGCTCATTCCTGCCGCCAGTCCTTCTTCAAGGCGCGCCGCAGGTAAAAATGCTGCTCCGAGTCTTTTGAATGCATGGTACGAGCGCCCTGTCAAGTCGTTTCCGTTCAGCAGGATGTGTCCGCCGACCGTCCTCACCAGGCCAGCCACCGACCTTAGGAAAAGGCCTTGTCCGCTGCCTTCCATGCCGGCCAGGCCAATGACTTCCCCGCAGCAAACGTCCAAGGATACGTTCTGGACCTTGAGCCGGTAATCTTCAACTGAAATGTCTCGCAGGCTGAGGGATGTTTTCCCATCCCCTGCGCATGGGTCGCGTGCCCCCACCGAAATTTCCTTACCAAACATCATCTCGACCAGCTTTTTCGTGCTGTAAGGCTGTTTTGCTTCACCCACCAGTTTCCCCTGGCGCAGCACGGCCACACTGCTGCATAGTCCTTCCACGTCTTCCAGTTTATGAGACACAAATAGGATCGTTTTGCCCTGGCTGGCCAGCAGGCGCAGTGCGGCGAATAATTTCACCTTTTGAGCGGCGCTGATCCCGGTCGTAGGCTCATCGAATATCAGTGCCTTTGCCCCCAGCCAGATCAGCCGCAGGATTTCCAATTGTTGTCTTTCTCCCACGGTCAGGGAATCCACGTAAGCGTCTGGTTCGATGGAAAAGGAAAACTCCTCGGCCAGTCGCTTATAATCGCGTTCCGCTTCCGCATGCCCCGTGCCCAGGCCGCCTTTTCGGCCCAAGATAAAATTGTCGATCACTCGCATCGGGGGGATGTCCAGGGGATCCTGGTGTAGCATTCCCACTCCGTGCTGGATTGCATCCGCAGGGGAACGAATAATGACCGGGTGCCCGTCCAGGAGGATCTCTCCCGAATCTGCCCGAATAAATCCGGATAATATCTTCATCAGGGTGCTTTTACCGGCACCGTTTTCCCCCAGGAGGCCCTGGATCGTCCCGGCTGGGACCTTCAGGTTAATGCCGTCATTGGCATGTACCGCGCCAAAAGTTTTATCGATATCGCGGAGCTCTACGTCCATGCAGCTATCCCGACTTCATCCCTGCCTCCTCCCGGCGGGAATGAGGGTGGGAAGAAGAATAAGGGGGAAGGCTTCCGCCTTCCCCCGCTAAGATTTGATCGGTTACTGGCTGGGAATGCTCTGGCCTTCCATGCCCTCGAGTAGTTGTGGCAGGTACCAGATCTGCTGATCAGTAGCTGCGGTGCTAGCCGTCAAATATGCAGTGCCATCCTGCAGGTTGATCGGGCCAGTCCACAAATTCAAACCGCTTGCCAGCTGGGCAATAAAGGCATCCAGCTTGGTTGAATTGTCAGCGCTCAGGCCGGCGCCCTTGTTGAAGCCGACTGCACCGGTATCAGGGTTATTGATGTTGGTCCAGTCCGGGTTATTCCACTGGAAGTTCTCCGCCCAGGTGCCATCGATGGCGGTCTTGACTGTGGCCGCAAAGGCAGGACCCCAGTTGAAGTACGGCACGCCCAGGCAGATGTCGGGAGCCACATCGCAGTTGCTCTTGTAGTCGTAAGCAAGCGCCCAGACTGACTTTCCGGCGGTCTTGGCCTTTTCTGCTTCCACCAGTGCTTCGGTGGTATCGATGCCGGAGATGACCACGTCATAGCCGGTGTTGTAGAAATTGTCAGCAACCTGGGTTGGGTCGGAGGTGACGCCCGGGATGTTGAACCAGAAACCGATCCAGGTGACCGTGAAGGTCAGCGCTGCGGGATCTTTACCCAAAACTTGGGTCCAGCAGTACTTGGCGCCCAGGTAGGCAGAGGATGCAAGCCGGCGGGTTTCGTCATTGATCAATGGACCAAGGAACCCGATCTTTCCGGTCTGGGTGGTAAGGGCGGCTGCACAGCCGGCGATCTCTTTCATGTATTCCATGCGGCCCATGATATCCACCTGGTTGGCGGAAACCTGGTAATTCTTGCCGTCTTTCCAGGTCCAGTCGTCCGAGACGCCGACGACGTAGACGGAGGGATTTGCATTCGCAAATTTAAGAGCTTCGTCTTTCATGTCGTCCGAATTGAAGAAGATCAACTTGGCACCCTGCGAGACAAGCTGGTCAGCCAGTTGGGAGGCTGTCAACCCGGGGTAGGAGGGTGAGCCGGAATAGACATTTTCCAGATAGAGCATTTTCGAGCCGGCGATCTGCTGCTCGACATACATGCCGCCATCATAGGTTGCCTGGCTCCAGCCGTTGTCGTTCTTGGCGCCAACCAGCAGCATGCCGAACACGAAGGGTGTTGGGGTGACAGTGGGCACGGGCGGCAGGGTTGCAGGTACTTGCGTTGCAGGTGCCGTTGTTGGGGGTACCGTGGTTGGAGGTGCTACAGTTGTTGCCGCAGGACCGCACGCCGAAAGTACCATGATGAAAGTCATTGCCAGTAAGGCGATGGGAAATACATTTTTACGCATAGTTTACTCCTCCAAGAGTAAGTTGTTTGAGAGGAAATTTACGGACAGTAATTGCTACTCAAAACGGACAGCCTTCCCCGCTGATCACCTCCTTTTCAGAAAAAACGCCGGAAAATTCTTGTCTGAACATCTTGGATTTTATCATGCCAGCCTGTCTTAAAAATTAAGGCACGATCCACGTTCCGGTCTCTCCATTCAAGGCGCGTCCGATGTTTTCCGGGTTGGTAATGAGCGCTTGCTTGCCTCCAGCTTCCAGGAACCAGATGATGGCCTGGATCTTGGGAGCCATCGAGCCTTTTGCAAAGTGGCTGCCTTCGGCCAGGTATTTCTTGGCTTCCGCCAGGCTCATCTTGTCGATCCATTTCTGGTCGGGTTTGCCGAAATTGAGCGCCACCTTTTCCACTGCCGTTGAGATCAGCAGCAGGTCGGCTTTGATCAATCGAGCCAGCAGGCTGGAAGCAAAGTCCTTGTCAATGACCGCTGCAGTCCCGGCATATTCACCATCGCCCTTGTCGATCACCGGGATGCCGCCCCCGCCTACGGTCACCACTACCGTTCCGGCTTTGATCAGCGTCTCGACGGATTCGAGCTCCACCACTTCCTTCGGGATCGGCGAAGCCACCACCCGCCTCCAGCCTCGTCCTGAATCTTCAACCACGCTCCAGCCGAGTTCTTTTTGGCGTCGTTTTGCTTCCGCCTCGTCCATGAAACTACCGATCGGTTTCGTGGGATTTTTGAATGCCGGGTCGTTTTTATCCACCAGCACCTGGGTCACCACGGTGGCCACAGCCTTCTTGATCTTGCGGTGGTAGAGTTCGTTCTGCAGCGTCTGCTGCAGGGCATACCCGATCGCGCCCTGGCTGTCCGCACCGCATACGTCCAGTGGGATCTCATGCATGCCTTCCACCTTTGCCGCGATCTCTGACCGCCTCAAAATGAATCCTACCTGCGGCCCGTTCCCATGCCCGATGGCCACGTCCCAACCCGCCTCGATCATATCCGCGATATGACAGGTGGTCTCCTTGGCTGCCAGGTATTGGTCTTCAACCGTTTTATGTTTCTCATCCTTTATCAGGGAATTACCGCCGATGGCGACGACTGCAACTTTTTTGGTCATGAAAATATCCTCCTAGCTCATGGTCAACGCCATGACGGCTTTCTGGACGTGCAGCCGGTTTTCGGCTTCATCATACACCACCGACTGGGCTCCGTCTATCACCCCATCGGTGACTTCGATGTTGCGGTCGGCAGGCAGGGGATGCATGTAGATCGCGTCCTCTTTGGCCAGCGCCATCTTCCGCTCATCAGTGATCCAATGAGGATATTTCTTGATGATCTTGGCGCCCTCATCCGGGTCGGGTGTATGCACCATTGCCCCCCAGGATTTGGCGTAGATAATATCCGCATCCTTGAAAGCGGCTTCCATGTCGTCAGTCACCTCGAACCCTGCCCCGAATTTTCGCGCCTGCTCCCTGGCTTGTTCCATGATATCGGGCATCAATCGGAATTCCGGCGGGTGTGCCAGCACCACGTCCAACCCGAAGCGCGGCATCTGCAGGATCAGGCTTTGTGGCACGGACATTGGTTTCTGGTAGGAGGCTGCGTATGCCCACGAAACCACCATCTTTTTCCGGCGCAGGTCCTTCCCCTTTTTCTCGACAATGGTCATCAGGTCTGCCAGGATTTGAAATGGGTGGTAAATGTCGCATTGCATATTAAGCACCGGCACGCGGCTGGCTTTGGCCACTGCGTTCAGGTAGCCGTTCCCTATGCCCCAATCTACGTGTCGGATGGCGATCCCATCGTAATATCGTCCAAAAATTTCACCGATTTCCTTGGGAGTATCGCCGTGGGAGATTTGAGTCGATTTGCTCTCGATAAATGCTCCGTGTCCGCCCAATTGTGCCATGCCGGCCTCAAAGGATCCGCGCGTCCGGGTTGACGAGAAAAAGAACAACATCGCCAGCACCTTATCGCGCAGGTATGGGTGGGGTTCGTTTAAAGCGCGTTTTCGCTTTAGGTCGAAGGCCACTTCGAGCACTGTCTCCACTTCTTCTTTCGTAAAATCCAGGTCACCGATCAGATCCCGGCCGTGCAGGAATGTTTTCATAGAGTATTTCTCCTGTTTGCTCTTATTCCATTGCTCCGAGCACCAATGCCAGTAACGCCATTCTCATCACCACTCCGTTAAAGGCTTCCTGCCAGTAGCGTGACCAGCGCGTGATATCAACATCGGTCGGCACTTCGTCCATGCGCGGCAGAGAATGCAGCAGGATCGCATCCGATTTGGCTTTCGTCTCGAGTAGTTCACGCGTGATCTTATAGTTGGCAGGGGTAAGGCCTACATCTTTCCCGGCACGTTCGTCGCGCGATTTGGTGTAATCGGGCTGGACCACCGGCTCGACCAGAATGACATCTGCCTCAGCGATCGCCTGCTCCACGTGCTCTGCCTGGCGGAAATTGACGCTGAACTGCTTGAGTTCGGCCTTGAATTCATCGGTCAGGGACATTTCCGGCGGCGAGACAAAAGTGATCGGGCAGTCGAACTGGCTCAGGGCATAGCCGAGCGAATGCATGGTGCGCATGCGCATATCGCCTACCGCCAGCCAGGTCAGGCCGTCAATGGTTCCCTTTTCCTTCAAAACCGTGTACAGGTCGGTCAAGATCTGGGTGGGATGTTCGCCCCAGCCGTCGCCCCCGTTGATGATCGGTATCGAGGCCCATTTGGCTGCTTCTTGCGGGGCACCCTGCTGGAAATGACGCATGACGATCACGTCCCCGTAGAACTCCAGCATTTTCACGGTGTCCTTGATCGACTCCTGGTAGAAATCACCGGCGCGGGTCATTTTGGCATCCGCAAAACCGGTCACGTGTCCGCCCAGGCGGTGCATTGCAGCTTCGTGCGCCAGGCGTGTCCGGGTGGATGGTTGGTAGAAAGCTGTCACCAGGGTTTTCTCCGCCAGCAGGTCGCTGTTCCGGCGGCTCACTGCAATCGGCTCCAGTTCAGCCGCTACATCGAAAACGTGGAAGAATTCTTGCCTTTCAAAATCTTTTAGGGACAGGATGTCCCGACCAGAAAAACTGCGCATTTTAACCTCCGTTGGTTATAAAAAGATTGCACGTGCTTTCGTTCACGTGACATGGTTGCCCACCCGTCTCACCACGTGGAATCGGAAATATCCGGGCAGGAAATAACTGATTGAATAATCGATGACGCGGCTGTCCTCGGTATAAAGTTGCGCTGCCAGTAGCAGCAGCACGTCGTCGCGCTGGATCTGAAGAGCGCGTGCCACTTCGGGAGTTGCCCCCACTGCTTTGATATCCGTTCTGGATTGGATTAATTTCGGCACCCCTCGCTGCAGGAGCAGGTCCAGGACCGAGCCGGTGAAACCTGACTGAAGCTCATCGAGCGATAGGACGTCGACCGGCAGGGTATCCAGCAGGTAGGCGATTGGGCGGTTTTCGGTATAGATGATGCGTGCCACACGCGTCAGGTTCGTACCTGCTTCCAGGGTTAACTTCCCTGCTAATTCCTTGTCTGCGGTAATTTTCTCCACGAGCAGTTCACCCATCCTTACCGTCAGACCGGAACGCTGCGCAATCGTCCCAATGCTCTCCAGCACCTCCAGGCCTGTCTCTATCACTGGTACCTTGGCTGCAACAAATGTCCCCACGCCTTGCCGTCGCCGGATCATTCCCTGCCCTTCGAAGCTTCTCATGGCCTCGCGCAGGGTGGCCCGCGATACTCCCATCTGCTTCGCCAGGTGCGGTTCTGAAGGCAGGCGGGTTTCGGGAGGCAGGCTGTTGATCATCTCCGCCAATTCAGTTTGCAAACGCCGAAATGGATATTGACTCATGCCTTTCTCCTATTCTGATTCCCCTTCGATGACCGGTTTTGTAGTGAAGTTGACCACGTCCACCAGGCCTTTATCCGAAAGCCGCAGTTCGGGGATGACCACCAGCGCCAGCAGGCTCATGGTCATGTTGGCGTTGTTGAGCTCGCACCCGCAGGCCTTGAAGCCTTCCAGGATGGTGCCGGCTTTCCTGGCAACCTTATCCGCTCTTTCGATGGACATCAACCCCCCGATACACAACTCGACCAGGCCGATGATCTTGCCGTTTTTGACAACCACCTGACCCCCGCAGGTTTCTGCCAGTTTATTGGCAGCCAGCATCATGTCCCGATCGTTGGTACCCACCACCAGCATATGGTGGCAGTCATGTGCCACGGTGGAGGCGATGGCGCATTCTTCGCTGAAGCCGAAACCGCTCACCAGGCCCAGTTGCACGATACCGGTCCTGTGGTGGCGCTCGACGAGTGCCACCTTAGCCACCCCCGCAACCAGTTGCACTTCCCCGTCCTTAACCGGCAGATTCATGTGAAGTGCCTTTGTCGGCGCCTGGTTCTCGATGACTCCGATTACATTGCATTTCACCCATGAGGCCTTCGTCGTGGACTTCAGGTGGAAATCTTTCGGCGTGAGGGCTTTCTTCAGGTGCACCGACCTGGTAGCCCATTCTGGATATTCCGTCTTCGGCAGGCTGATGCAGAGTTTGCCGTTCTCAGCTGCCACCCTTCCGTTCGCCAGTACAAGTCCCGGGTGGAAATCGTTCAGGTCCTTCACTACCAGGATGTTTGCAATCCGTCCGGGAGCGATCATACCCACCTGGCGGCTGACTCCGAAATGTTCCGCCGTATTGATGGTCGCCATCTGGATGGCCGCCATGGGAGACAATCCTTGCGCGATGGCGTGCCTCACCACACGGTCCATGTGTCCTTCGTTCACCAGTGTCCCGGCGTGTGAATCATCAGTGCAAAGTATAAACCGGCGCGGGTCCAGTCCAAGTTTGGTGATGGCAGGCACCTGGGCAGCCACATCCTGCCAGGCGGATCCATAGCGCAGCATGGCTCGCATCCCCTGGCGGGCACGCGCCACTCCATCTTCAAGGCGGGTGCCTTCGTGGTCGTCTTCAATGCCTCCCGCGGCATACCCGTGGAAAGCCGGGCCGAGGTCCTGCGAGGCATAGTGCCCGCCCAGCACTTTCCTCGCTTCTCGTGCGATCTCCATTTCGGTCAGCATCTTTTTATCCCCCGCTGCAACGCCTCGATAGTTCATCATTTCGCCCAGCCCAATGACGTTGTCCCACGCCATGCCTATCGCCACATCTTCTGGCGTGATCTCAGCTCCGGGTGTTTCCAGCTCTGGGCTGGAGGGAACGCAGGAAGGTATCTGCACCCAGATTTGTATTGGCTGGCGGGCGGCCTCATCGGCCATCAGCTTCACGCCTTTTAATCCAAAGACGTTGGCGATTTCATGCGGGTCGATGAACATTCCGGTCGTTCCGCGCGGCAGGACAGCGCGCACAAATTCGGTCACGGTCAGCATGCCCGATTCAACATGCACGTGGCCGTCGAGCAGCCCCGGCACCAGGAACTTGCCTTCGGCGTTGATAACCCGCGTGCCTTTGCCGATCGTATGACTGGCATCCGGGCCTACGTATGCGATCCTTCCATCCTTGATCGCAACCTCAGTATCGGGCACATATTCGCCGGTTTGCACGCAAACCCAGGTTCCCTTGCGCAGCACCAGGTCGGCTGGTTTGCGACCCATGGCTGTATCGATCAGTGTGCGCGTTGGTTTGATGTCGAATTTCATCTCTTCTCCAAAGCTTTCATTGATCCTTCCCAATTATCCTGTGGCTGGTGAACGTTCTGATTTTCGAGCGGGTCCGAAAGTATCAGCCGTTATTTAACCGTGGTACTTTCCCGGAATAAATGCAGCTTCCGCTAGAAGCTGGAACTCCATGTCCGGGTCCCTGGCACAGAACGAAAGTAGTCTTCTAAATGCTCGTCATTAGGCGCCTGGACGCCTTGTTATGTCGTTCGACAAGTTTCTTTTCATCCACTGTTACCAGGCTCCCGTCGCGGACCACGAATTTTCCGCCGACCACGGTGAAATCGGCGCGTACCGGGTGGCAAAAAACAGCCGCCGCTACTGGGTCATGCAGTGCTCCCGCATAATCCAGCCGGTCAAGTTTGATGGCGAAAAAGTCCGCACACTTCCCGGCCTCCAGGCTGCCGATATCGGATCTTCCCAGTACTGCCGCTCCGCCGCGTGTCCCCAATCGCAGGGCCTCCCGCGCCGTCATCAGGGTGCGGGCCGGGTCGTTCGACAATGAATAACCGGTAATCCCTTCCTTCAGTCTCGATAAAAGCATTGCCTGGCGTACTTCTGCCAGCATGTGGCTTCCATCGTTGGATGCTGAACCATCCAGCCCCAGGCCCACCTTGACCCCCGCGGACAGGTATTCTTTCACTGGCGCGATCCCGGAAGCGAGCCTCATATTGGAGCTCGCGCAATGTGCCACGCCGCAGCCATGCCTCGCAAAAGTCTTTACTTCTTCATTGTTTACATATATAGCATGCGCAAACCACACGTCTTCCCCCACCCAGTCCACCGATTCCATGTACGGCACTGGACGGAGTCCGAACTTTAATACACAGAATTGTTGCTCGTCCTCGGTCTCCGCCAGGTGCGTGTGCAGGTGCACTCCGCTTTCTCGAGCCATCTTCGCTGATTGCTTCATCAATTCACCGCTCACCGAGAAGGGTGAGCAGGGTGCCAGCACGATTTGAACGAAAGCTCCCGGTCTTCCATCATGATATTTTTGGATGAGGCGTTGGCTGTCCGCCAGGATTTTGTCTTCAGATTCCACCACGGCATCCGGCGGCAGCCCGCCTTTGGATTCGCCTAATGACATGGACCCGCGGCTTGCCTGCAGTCGCACCCCCATTTCTTGTGCCCCTGCAATCTCATCGTCGAGACGCGCCTCGTTGGGGAAAATGTAAAGATGATCGGATGCCGTTGTGCAGCCGGAGAGAGCCATTTCCGCCAGCGCCGTCTGCGTGGATATAAAGATATCCTCGGGCGTCATTCGCCCCCAGATAGGATACAGAGTTTTCAACCAGTTGAATAAATTTGCGTCCTGGGCTGCCGGCACAGCGCGCGTTAAGGTCTGGTAAAAATGATGATGGGTGTTTACCAGTCCCGGAAGTACCAGGTGGCCCCGCAGGTCGAGTACTTCATCGGCTGTCGGCGGAAGTTCGCTCGTCTTGCTTACTTGCTCGATGAACCCGTCCCGTATAAAAAGACCACCCTCGGGAATCTCCCGCTGGGTGTCATCCATGGTGACCAATACCGTGGCGTTCTTGATAAGAAGAGTGCTCATCTTTTGAAAAAATAAGGAGTTCAGGTTGTCAGACAACTATACCACTAGTTTAGCAAATAAAAGAAGAAATGTCAATTGTGGGAGAAGTTGGAGGGTATTTTCACAAACTCAAAGAAGGTATTTACTCGAACACCAGCCGCTATTGACGATTATGGTGAACCTTGGGCAGTTGGTCGATGTCTCTTTGGAGGATATTGCCATCGGGTCATGGACACATTTGCACCCTGAGCAAGTCGATACGCCTTGAACAATCCCTGACTGAGACCCTGGCGGCATAATCCATGCACCGAGCAGACCCCATCTAATAAATAGTTATCTAAAATATAGAGGAGGGTATTATGAACATAGTAAATGACATGAAAAAACGTTCCTAAATATTCAATTTTGAGAAATAATTTACGGAAATATATGCAGAATGGCAAAAACAATGCTAAACTTTACAAAGTTCCATCAAAATTTTCACCCAGTTTGGACGAAAATGACAGAAAAATATTCCGACGTGGAATTTCGGTAATAGGTGTGGATAATTTTGTCAGGTTTAAAAGCCTCTAACCGGCGCCATGAAAACCGATTCTGAATCTGCACAGCGTGCGCTTCTGAATGCCCGTCAAGCCATCCAACAGGGTGACTATCCGGCCGCCTACCGTTGGGCTGGGACGGCAGCTTACCTGTGCCCGGACCTGGAAGAACCCTGGCTGATTCTGGCAGCATTTAGCAGCCCGCGGGCCAGCGTGGCATATCTCGAACGAGCACTCAAGATCGACCCGAATAGTGAACTCGCCCGCAAGGGGATGCTTTGGGCGGCGGATCGTCCGCGCAAAGAAACCGGAAAGCCTGTAAATGCAGACATCCCACCCGAAAGACCGGCGCGGGACGAAGGTTCTAGACCAGGTTCACAACCAGAACCGGCAGCCCGGGAGCAGGTCGGGGAGAAACTCCTGCCGGGTATCACACAAGCCGCTCCACGCGCCCACCCCGTTATGAGAACAGTGTGGTATTTGGCCGGCAAGCTGTTGACTATTGCGGTGACTATTTTCATCGGGGTTTTTATCACCGTTTTACTGTGCAGCCATCCGTCGCCGCCTGGACTTGGACTACCCGTATCCCCATTTGAAACAAGCCTTGAATCACAGATCTATCTTGTAATACAAACTAATCTCCAGAATGGAACCATAGACTTTGATTCCAACGGGGTCCCCAATCAAGATCAAGTAAACGCCCTGACTGAAAAACTGCGTTCGGAAGCGGGATTAAATCTTCCGTACCTGCCGCGTAACATGCTGTGGACCATTAAAGCGCTCACATTTGATTGGGGTAAGCTAGGCTCGTGGTCGAGCGGCATGGGCCCGCAGAAAAAAACCACCGGGATAACCGACATCATAGTGCAATATCTGCCCAATACGTTATTGCTGGTGGCAACTGCTTATCTGCTGGTATTCCTGATCGGAACGCCTCTTTCCTTATACCTGGTGCGGAATTATGGAAAACGTGCAGATCGAATTTTTGCAACCCTGGCGCCGATCTCTTCCGTGCCGAGCTGGGTGTTTGGATTTCTGTTGCTTACCATCTTTGCTGTTCAGTTACGCTGGCTCCCTTTCAGCGGCATGTACGACATTCCCAAGCCCGGGAACCAACTTGAGTATCTATTGTCCGTTTCCAAGCACATGATCCTGCCAGTAGCTGCCATCATCCTCAGCCTTTTATTCCAGGTGGTGTATGCGTGGCGGACCTTTTTCATCATCTACTCGGAAGAGGATTATGTTGAACTCGCAAAAGCCAAGGGTTTGACCTCCAGAATGCTGGAACGAAAATATATTCTGAGGCCCGCGTTGCCTTTTTTCATTACAAGTTTTGCAACCACTCTGATCGGATTCTGGCAGCTGTGTATGGCGCTGGAGGTGACCTTCCGCTGGCCAGGATTGGGCTGGCTGTATGTCAAATCTCTGCCCAATTTCTGGGGAGAAAGTATGGCGCCGGGTCAGTTAATGATTACAGTAGGGATCGTGGTTATCTTTGCCTACCTGCTCGGGAGTCTTGCATTTATCCTCGATCTGGTCTATGTAATTATTGACCCACGCATTCGCCTTCTTCCGGCAAATAACGAACTGCAAGCCTATGCGAGAGTTAAATCGAGAGATACAAAGTGGAGGGAGCGTTTCAATCGCTGGAGGAAGGGAAAAGACCTGGATTATGGGAGCAGGGTCCAGGGTCCCACGCACAGGCAAAGAATCTCTTGGACTCAGGTGGCAGGTGATTTCAAAAGATCCAGCCTCGACTTTCGTGAGAGGAGCGGGTTATTTTTCAGGGAACTGCGCCGGTACCCATCGGCCATGTTTGGACTGACGGTTATCCTCATATTATTCGCCGGATCGATCTATGCAGTCGTTGCCCTCCCATATGCACAAGTTGGAAAGGATTATGAGCAGAAGCGTTTGACCGGTCGCAGTTACATTCCGCAGGCAGCCATGCCGATATGGGTAAATTTATTCAATAACCCTCCGTGGCTTTCCACATTGATCATGGATCAGAATAGCAAGGGAACCAATATGGCTATTCGTCCGCTGGAAAATGGCTGGACCGAAAAGACAATTACATTCACATTTGATTATTCCTATAAGGGCGTCCCGAGCGAAGTCTTTCTTTATTTCGACCCCAAATACGACCAGCAGCCTCCCTTTGTTACACTGGAATGGAAGTACCCGGACGGCAGGAGTCTCAATCTCAAACGAACCATCACAGGACGGAACTCGAGCTATGATTTTGAGAAAGGCATTCCAATCCCTCAACTTATCACCCAGAATCCCGCCTGGAGAAACTGGTACGATATGACTTCGCAATACACCAAGCCAGCATTCAATATGTTATTCGCAGAACCAAACTCGGCGGAGCTGACTCCAGAACGCGGAACATACCAACTGACGGTTACGAGTATACTCTTTGAGCCGGAAAGCGACCTTCAGGTCCAATTTGTTCTATTAGGGCAGGTGTACGGACCGGTGGGAACAGATTATGCACGTCGGGATCTGCGGGTGCCTTTGTTCTGGGGAATGCCATTTGCCTTGTTCATCGGCCTGCTGGGGACGCTCATCATCACATTAGTGGCCATGTTATTGCCGGCCATCGGCGTATGGTATGGGGGTTGGATTGATAGTTTGATCCAAAGGATTTCTGAAATCAACATGATATTGCCCGGCTTGGCAATTGCCGTTCTGGCCAATGCCCTTTTTAACTGGAATATATGGATCACCTTGGGAATCGTGGTAGTCATCAACTCATTGGGTCCTCCACTAAAAATAATTCGTTCGGCGCTCCTGCAGGCGAAGGAAGCGTCCTATATTGATAGCGCGCGCGCTTATGGGGCCAGTAATTTCAGGATCATCACTCAATATCTATTGCCAAGGATCATGCCGGTATTGATTCCTCAATTAGTATCACAAGTGCCAAGCTTTATCTTTTGGGAAGCTACACTGGGCTTTTTCAATATCCAATCAACCTATCCAACGTGGGGTCGGATCATTTACGATGGACTGGCGCAGGTTACGTTATATGGCTCCCCGTTTTGGGTGTTGGAACCAATTTTCCTGCTGCTGCTCACAGGGCTTGCGTTTGCCATGCTTGGTTCTGCACTCGAGCGTATTCTCAACCCGCGTATTCTAGACAGAATACCTTTACAAGATAAATAGCAACCCCCTCCTGCCTCCCCCAAATTCGACAAGTTTATGTTTGGTTGGCACAATAAATTTTCAAAAAACATTTTTTGCAAGCTTATTAAAAACACAATAATTACTTGAATAAGAAAAGAATTCACCCTGCTACTAGACCAACCAACACTCTTGATCCTTTAATTACTCCTCCCACAGCTACAAATACAGCTGCTTCTACTCGCACTCCTGCAGTTACAAAAACACTCACACCTATTCCTACTGCCACTCGCTCAAAGCTGAAAATGAGTCGATCTCAATTCATCGCCACCTATCTTGGCATGACCGACCTACAGAGGAAGGACTTCCAGCAGCCGTCTATCGGTTTATGGGTCAACTGAACCGGGACAGTTGAGAATGTTGGGGAGGGAAGTTTTTTCACCCCCTGGGAGTCTATTTATCGGCCTCATCAAACACCACTGTCACCTTGGTTGATATTCCAATAGAAATCCAGAAGACTCTGAATAAGGGACAAACAATTCATTTCATCGGGCAACTAGACATGGTTGAGTACTACATTTCCAACCTGTCAATTGTGGTTCGGGTAGTTCAAGTTATTCCCTGGTTGAACAGTCATAGAAAATACCAAAATTGAGCACTGGAATGACTACATGGCCTCCTGAAAGCCAGTCTGGCCAATTCTATATGCCTTAAAAGAATAGGACCGATATTCCTATACATCAAATAGATATGACCAAGATGGGTGAACACAAAATAAGAAATGGGGCGGTACTAATTGTTGAGGATTCGCTCGATCAACAAAAACATGGGGAAAATAAAGAACACAAATAACCCTTCGTTGAATCCGACCTGTACCTTCGGCCTTTTTGTTCTGGTTTACTAAAAAGCTAATGTCGTGTTAGGCATACAGGCCGGTTTCCAAGACAATAGGATAATTGTAGAGTGATTATCATAAAGGGGGGGGAAATTATTGCGGTCCACCTATAAGCCTTAAACTCAATGACATTCAGCCAGGGATAAGTTGTTATAATCAAGATATTAGGCAGAAGAATACTCATTCGTGAAAATAGTATTTAATAAGGAAACATATGGCCGAAGGAATCATTGCTCTTGTTATAGATGAAGACGAGACCAGCCGAAATCTTCTGGTTTCCTTGCTCGGAAAACGGGGGCATATAGCCCGTTTTAGTCTCACCGGGAATGATGGGTTGCAAAAAGTTCATGAAAATGCTCCCAATATTATTATCTGTGACGCTAATCTTTCTGACCTGGGGATTCCAGAGCTGATTGAAAGGTTGGGATCTTTGCCGCAAACTGCCTTCATTCCGGTAGTCGCCATCAGTAATCGATCTGATGCCAGTGAAATGGAAAGATGTCTGAGTGCCGGGTGTGTCGAATATTATGGAAAGTCAGGTCTCAACCTCATTTCTCTTGTCGATGCCCTCCCGAGGATGGTGGCAAGCGCCGGTAAAAGAGGAAAACCTACCGAAAATAATGGGCTGCTGACTGTTTTTCTAAGTGCAAAGGGGGGATCGGGAACAACCTCATTGTGCGCAAATATAGGCGCTTGTTTGGCAAAGAACATCGCACCAGCCAGGGTTGCCATGGCAGACCTGGTTCTGCCGATGGGATCCATCGCCTCGCTGGTCGGTTATGAAGGATCTTTCGATATTATCGACGTGGCGAATTTGCTAACGGCGGATATTACTTCATCTTATCTTTTGAAGAATCTGATCGTCCCCCAAAACTGGAACTATTATTTGCTTCCTGGCTCTCCGGATCCGGATCGCGCTGCAACCCTGAACGTCAAGCAAATCCCCGATATCGTAAATTCATTAACCAAAACATTTGATCATACCCTGGTTGATTTTGGCAGGGCATTATCAAAAATTAGCATGCCCATTATTCAAAAAGCGGATGTTGTTGTGATTGTGATGGGTACGGATTTAAGTGCAGTCAGGTTGACAAAAAAGCTGTGTCAATATCTTGAATCTCAAAAATTGGATCCGGGCCACTTTTTCTTGATTCTAAACAGGGCCGTGGGTCTTGAGGGGGTATCGAAAATGGAAGCTGAAAAGATCATCGGTTTCCCAATCCGGCTGACTATCCCCTATATGATGAGCAATTTCACTCTCGCAAATAATCAGAACCTCCCTGTTCCGGTGAAATATCCGACCGACACGGCGACGATGATGATAAATCAAGCCACATCTGAAATTTCATCCCTGGCAATAAAGGTTCATAGCATAAAATAATCCGTTCACGGTGGATGAGTTATTGGTGGGTGTACTTTTTTTCGCTTCATGGTTTGAATGAGGTAAAATTGCGTTTGAATGGTCCTGCGGACGGCGAGTGTATTGTCCTGTATTGATGGTAGGAATTATTAAACCGTGATGAACCATGCAAAGGTGACGCGCTATGCGATTTTATTAGCGTGCTTAATGGTATTGATATTAAGCGCTTTTTTTATCTTTAAAATTCCTTCAGGGACCACACAGGGGATCGGGAATAGTTTTACCCCGGCAGCAACAAATACCAACCTTGCTTCGATGGAAATAATGCCATCGCCCACCTTTAATGGCGGGTTGGATCCGACTCAGACGGCAGAAGCTTTGGGAATTCCAACAGAACCTGCAGCCTCATTTCCAACAATTTGTGCCCAGGCATGGAAGATCGAAACTCCTGATGTTTTACCCCAATGGCTGCAAACCCCTGGCGATGCAGATGGCCTGAATACGGATAACAAATATGTCTACCTCGCTCGCAACTTAATCGTTCATGGTTTGGTTAATGCGGATGATTGCCCCGGCGGAGGGCTGACGTCGGATGGCGCAGCGTCCAATACATGTGGTATGGAGAAAGCCCTGACGGAAGTGGTTTATTGGCAGAATCGGTTCAACCAGGAGATTCTCACCGCGGCACTTAAAAATCAAATCCCTGCCCAGATTTTAAAGAGGCTTTTTGCTCAGGAAACACAATTTTGGCCTCCCACGGAAATGGCGCCGCGTGCCTATGGCCTTGGCAACGTCACCAGCCCTGGAATTGATCCCCTTTTCTTGTGGTACGATGATATCTACCAGAACACTTGCCGGGAATTAATTCCGCAATCTTGTTCGCTGCCTTATTCATCCCAGTCGCTTGCCAATCAGCAAAGCTTGAGAGGCTTTTTTATCAGCCAGAATATCCATGCCTATTGCCCAACTTGTTCGAACGGCATCGATCTTGAAAAAACGAACGGTAGCATTGACTATTTCGCTAAATTATTGGTGGCGAATTGCCACCAGGTTGATTCGACCTTGAAGAATTACGGGTTCGTACCTCAATCACTCTCTTATGAGGATGCCTGGCGCCTCACCCTCGCCAACTATGCTTGTGGTGCAGGATTTGTTGAAAGTGGTTTAATGGAAATGGATAAATCCAGGGATTTCACCTGGGAGTTGTTTTCCTCGATCAATGCCTCGGGCTGCAATTTGACTCAAAGTATTGATAATATTACCCGTTGAGGTTTCTGCCGCCCAGGAAGGCATTGTTAAAAATAACCGGAAAACGCTACACAAAATGGTATTGCCCTGGCAGGGCTCTCGCGTATAATGCAAGAATCCCCCATGGTTTTTCTTTTGTGCTGGTGGTGGAGATCTTGGTCGGTAATTTTTTTACGGATGCTGGTGATAATTTATTCTGGATGGATAAAATTGGAACAGTTTGATATAAATTCTTTAATTTCTGGGGCATGAAGCTTGGATTTATTTCTGTAATTAGGAGATGGGCACCATGGAGAAAATAACGGTAATAGTTTTTGAGATTTTCCCGAAGGTTGATAAACTCCTTGCCGGGTTGCTTAGATCCATTTCGAATATCGAATTGATTGAGAACAACGTTAACAATACCGAAGAAGCCCTTGATTTGATCATGAGCAAAAAGCCAGATGTTATCCTTTTGGGTAATGACTTCCCGGGGGAGGATGGCAATTACTTTACTCAGATTATTCGCAAGAACGCCTCCCCCACCCAGGTAATAATTCTTGCTGAAGTTGCCAGTGCTGAAGCGGTCAGGCAGGCAATGAGGGCGGGAGCTTGTGATTTCATCAGCTATAAAAATTTGACGGTGGAAGAATTGTCCCTGGCTCTTGAAAGAGCCGGACAACTTGTGGCTGAAGAAAGAAACATCCGTGGTACTTCGCCTGAGTTAAAGCCCGAACCGGTAACTCCATCAACAACGAAATCCAAGACCGGGGAGCCGGCGAAAATTTTTGCCCTTTACAGCCCGAAGGGAGGCTCGGGCGTCAGCACCATAACCGCCAACCTCGCTCTGGTCCTGGCAAATGAAGGCTATAAGGTTTTGGTTCTTGACGGAGACTTCCTTTTCGGAGATATGGGGGTGCTATTAAACCAGCCGAGCAACCATTCGATCATCGATTTGGCAAGGTTCGAGGGAAATGTTGATGATGAGATAGTCAAGGACGTAATAACCACGGGAAAAGTGGATCTTCTCGCTGCACCGCCCAGCGTGGAAAAATCTCTTGAAGTTACCGGGCCAGTCTGCGAGAGAGTGCTGGATACATTATCGAAACTGGATTATGACATATTGCTGGTTAATACCAGTTCAAATTTGTCAGACCCAACCATGGTGATCTTGGAGAAGGCGGAAACTGTAATTCTCGTCGTAACCCAGGAGATCACCTCGGTGAGAGCCCTGAGACTATTCATGGATTTAATGCGCTCCTTATCGATCGATTCTGGAAAATTCGAAGTGGTGGTTAACCGCTTTGACAAAAACTCGATTCTTACGCTGGCGAAATTAAACAAAAACCTGGAAATTAAAATATCGAATACCATCCCACTCGATACTCCAACTGTGCTTCTTGCCAACAACCTGGGTGTTCCATTCGTGATTGACCAGAAAAATTTGCAGATCTCTAAAAGCGTTTCTACCTTGGCGAATTTTTTGCTGACCAGGGAAACCAAAATTAATGCAAGTGGGATATCCGGTACAATTAAAAAAGTTATTGGTAGAATTCGTAAAAAGAGCAGTGTTTCTGCTGGGTAAAATATTGAAGAGGCGGTTGGCTTTGACAGGTTTATTTTGGTATGTCCTCTAATTCGGTAGATCTCGCAGGATGGCGTCAATACCACGATCAAGGCTCCTCAACTAATATCTAATGAATCTGGTTCGCGAAGAATGGATTTACTGACACCTTCAAAGTGGTACCGATCGATTGGTTGCGCATGGATCGAGGAGCTTCCAGGAGTTCCAAAACTGGTTAACCCCTTCACCCCTGGCTGTTTCAAGGTCTTCGAAACCTGTTAATATCTGCCCGGATTAATACCTGGTCGGTAGCCCCAAGGAAATCCCGTTTCCTTTTAATAGTAGCCCGGATCGCCTGAATAATATTGGAGCATGCATGGCAATGCCAAAAATAGCAAGTTCATCCAAAAGCTCCTCAAAACAAAAAGCGGAAAAGAAACCAATTAAGCTTTTTGTAGATATTAATGATTGGGTTCACCTTCCTGCCACGATTGCGGGCAAAAGGTCCCTGGCGCAAAAGAAATTTCCTTCCCTGCAGGATGACCTGATCCTCTACCGCGCCTACGTGATCACTTGCGCTTACGTGGCTACAAATATTGACAGGGCTATTTTGGAGTCATATAAATCTCTTCGTCAAGAGATGAAAGATTTGGTTGCTTTCGAAGAGACCACCTATACGCGCTTGTCTTCGCTGAAACATTTAAGAGCAATCGATAAAAGGTGGGACCTTTTTGCCGAACGGCAAAAGGAGCTCCAGCTCAGGATCGAGGAGGCCCCTTCAGCATTTATTTTTTACAACAAGATGGCTTCTTTTAAAGATAAACATCAACGGGAAAGGAAAGAGGGGCTTGAAATTTCCCAAAAACTCTCCAGGGCATACAATGCTCTTGACGCCGCTATGAACTATATTGAAAAGTATGACCAGGAGCATAATATCAGTGCTTTTGGAGCTTCTGTTCTGAGTTTTGAAAAGGCCCGAGAATATTGGGGGCAGAAATTGGAGGAAATTCGCGCTTTGGAAAATGAAAACGCGGATTTTAACCTCGTCATCAAAGAAATTGACCACCTGGCAAAAATTATTTATGACGCCCCCGCCCTTGCAAAATGGGTGAATGATATTGAAAAGCGTTTCAATCACCTGGTCTATGATCACGACCTGCTGGTCGACTCCTACGGAAAGGTGATTATCCAGAAGGAAGCTTTGGAGGAAATGAAGACGATCATTACTTCCATCGTTCCAAAATTATGGATAAAAGGACAAAAAGAACAAATCAACCAATATTTGGAGGAAGTCGATAAATTCCTTGGGTCTTATGAGCCGGAAGTTCAGACCGAGATCGCTTTTGCCGAAAGGCATGATCTTCGCAAACAGACCCAGGTTTCAGAACAGGTGCAAAATCTGGATCACCTGGTTGAAGTGACAAAAGTTTTCATGGCAGCCATGGATGTCCGCGATCCAACCATGAGCACTCACTCCTTGACGGTCACTCGCCTGGCTGTTGCCACCGCGAAGGTCATGAATTGGGGCGATGAAGAAATCCAATATCTGGAGATTGCCGCCCTGCTTCATGATGTCGGAAAGCTTTGGGTGCCGGAACCGATCCTTACGAAAAAGGGGGTATTGAATACGGAAGATACTCGCATGCTTCATATGCACCCCATTTATGGAGCCCAGATCCTTCAATCATCAGGGATATTCGAGAAGATCACCCCCTGGATTTATCACCACCAGGAACTGTGGAATGGGACCGGCTACCCGGACGGAATTAAAGAAGATGAGATCCCCATCCAGTCCCGCATCATCTCAGTCTGCGAAGCTTTTGCAGCCATGTTGACGGGCAGCCCCAACCGGTCGGCCATCACCATCGACCAGGCACTGGAGCGAATTAAGTATGAAGCCGGAACATTTTTTGATCCGGTGGTGGTTCAATCTTTTATTGTCGCAGTTGAAACACAGGAAATGGATTATCTTAAGACATTTGTTGAAAAATAATCCATTTTAACGGAATATGTTGGGGGCTAATTGCAAGCCAATGCTGGTTATCTTGCGTGCAAACATTGGCCGCAATCCGGTCGATTTGAAAGCACCGCTGGGTTGACCCTTTTCATCTACCCCTGTTTGATTAAACAGGAACAGGTCTGTCATGGATATCACATCCCCTTCCATGCCTACCACCTCGCTGATTTGAGTCAATTTGCGGGTCCCATCCGGGAACCTTGTCAGGTAAACGATCAGGTCCAGCGCCGAAGCTACTTGCTTCCTTATCGCAGTCATGGGAATATCCAGGCGTGCCATCATGCACATGGTTTCAAGCCTCGAGAGGGCATCTCTCGGCGAGTTGGAGTGGATGGTTGTCATGGAGCCATCATGTCCCGTGTTCATGGCCTGGAGCATGTCCAGCGCTTCGGCCCCGCGCACCTCTCCAACCAGGATTCTGTCCGGCCGCATGCGCAGGGTATTTCGCACCAGGTCGCGGATGGTCACCAGTCCTTCCCCCTTGTTATCGGCCGGCCTGGCCTCCAGGGAAAGCGTGTGCGGTTGGTGAAGCTGCAATTCCAGTGAATCTTCAATGGTGATGATGCGCTCCCCCTCCGGGATGGTGGCTGCAAGAATATTTAGCAGGGTCGTTTTTCCGGAACTGGTATTTCCTGCCACGAGGATATTCAGCCGTGCCTTCACACAAATATCCAGAAATTCAGCCATGTTCTCGCTGATGGCATTCATGCTCAACAATTCCTCGACCGAAAAGATATCTTTAAGGAATTTCCGGATCGACAAAACGGAACCTTGTTTTACGATGGGCGGGATGACCACGTTCACACGGGAGCCGTCAGGTAAATGGGCATCCACCATCGGGTTGGTATTGTTTACAAATCTTCCCAGGGGATTAATAATGCTGTTAATTAAGAATCTGACGTGCATGTCGTCATCGAATTTGATGTCCGTAAGATAGATTTCCCCGTTTACCTCCTTGTAAACATTATCACACCCGTTGATCATGATTTCACTTACCTTGGAATCGTCCAGCAGGGGTTTGATCGGGGCATAAGAAGTGACATGATTAAATATTTCTTTAACAAAACCATCCCGCTCTGATTTGGTCAACTCCTTCGCTTCTGCAGGCAGGGATTCCCTGATCATGCTCCGCAGGGATTGTTCGTATGTCAGACCCAATGGAGGATTATTTTCCATCTTGTCGAGCAGAATTTTCAGAGTGTTTTGCCGGAGAAGACTCTTATCTACAACCACCGCCGTCTCTTTTATGGCCATTCTTTCCTCCTGTATGACTGGGCAATATATTATTCTAAATATTTCAAGGGAATTATTGGAAAACTTTCAAGATTGTGGTGGAGGCTCGTTGATCAGTCCTCCCGGTCCCGCCTGGAGCGCGTACTCTGAGACGCACTCCCTGCCCGCTCTGTATCCATTCCTATTTTACCATTGGTCTGAACAATCATCTTTGAGGGCCGGGAAGCAGAGGATGATCCTGACCGTACCGGGGATATCATCCCCCCTTCCTTTCCTTTTTGTGCAGGTACATCTGTTCGTCGGCCTGCGCGATCAACTCGCTGATCGGGCGCGGCACCTCCGGGTCGAACAGGGCGATCCCCACGCTGAGATTTAAATGGTAAGGCCGCACGCTTCTCTTGTTGCGCCGTTCCAGGGTGGTCTGGATGCGTTTTGTGAGCAGCCCGGCGCTTTCAACATCCGCATCCGGCGCCAGCACCACGAACTCATCTCCCCCCATCCGGGCGGGGATATCCGTCTCGCGGAAGATTTCTTTCAGGATCAAGGCTGCTTCCTTCAAAGCCTCGTCGCCCTGCGCATGGCCAAAAGTATCATTGATCGTTTTTAGATCGTCCACGTCGCAGAAGAATACCGACACGCTCCTCTTAAAACGCTGTGCCAGCTTCATTTCCTGCTCGGCTAGGAGTGTGAAGCCGCGCCGGTTGTACAACCCGGTCAATTCATCGCTGAGGGTCAGGCTGATGATCTCCTGCTCCATCCGTTTCCGCTCGATCCCCTGAGCCACCTGGGTGGAAACGAACTCCAACAGGTTCAGGCCTTCCTGGTTGAAGTGGACCCCCTTCTGGTAACTCTGCACCGCCATCACGCCGATGATCCGGTTCTCCACCTTGAGCGGCGCTCCCATCCAGCATTCGCTCCTGGCTCCCACCTGCGTGATCTCCCCTTGCTGCAGGAGGCGCTCAACGATGGCGAGCGGAGCCAGCAAGGGACGCCCGGTGCGGACTACGTATCCGGTCAACCCCTGGATGGGAGTCGGCACAGCTGGCTTTTGATCGTATTTATCCACAAAGTAAGGGAAACTGATTAGTTCCTTGTCCTTGTCATACAGGGCAATGAAAAAATTTTCCGCCGGGATTAATTCCCCCAGGATTGAGTGGATGGACCGGTAGAGTTCATCGATCCCTACAGCGGTTATGGATGCCTGCGTGATCTTGTAAATTGCGTTTTGAACCAGTTCGAACCGCTTCCGGTTGGTTATATCGTGAGCAACCAGTACGGCGGTGGTCTCTGAAAGGCGGCTTGCACTGGCTGCGAACCAGGTTTCCTTGCCGTCAATAGGCAAAGCGTATTCCCCGTTCACCACTTTCCCGGTTTGGATGGCTTCACGGATCATGGAGATGTTGTACTCCGCCTGGGTTTTCGGGAGGATGTCAAGCAGGGTTTTCCCAAGCATATCCTCAGGCGGGCGGTACAGGTGGGATGGGTTCGTGGGGGCGATCTTTAAATACCGCCCGTCTCTGTCAAAGACGATCACCACATCCTGCATGGAGGCGAACAGGGCGCGCAGTTCTGCCTCGGATTTTTCCAATGCTTCCTCGGCCAGTCTCCCCCTTTCATAATCCGCGCTTAAATTTTTGACCATCATTGTCACGATGACGACCACGGTTAGACTGGCGATGAGCGCGGCAATGGCCACCTTCAATGCCGGGTTGGCGATCCAGGGGTCCGCGGCCGTACTGAGCAGCCCCTGGAAAAGGACAATTAATATAAGCGCCGGGACAAAGGCCCGCAGCAAGCGCGCCCGCAGGGAATGGCCCATGTACGTCCGCACTGGCCAGGTGGCGGGTCCAGCCATTTCCAGCAGCCCCAGGCTGAGGAACCAGAATGACAGCGCGCTGGGCAGGGCCACCGGGATGGTGGTGCCGCCGTAAAATAACGGCGCGCCGTATAAATAACCCAGGAGCACCAGGGCACTTAAGCAGAACAAGACCAGGGTCAGCGCCGCCGCAATTTTTATCGCTCCCCGGCCTGGCTCACGGGCGGTCAGCATAAAGAGGGCCGGGATCGCCAGGAAGAATCCGAGTGCAGCTAGGGGAGACATGCGCGCAGTGGTGAACTGCCCAAACTGGGGAGGATTGCGGTAGATCAAGGCCTCGATATCGAGCCCGATCCCAACCAAGGACTTGGCAGCCAGCTGGACCACGAAGATCAATACCCCCAGCAGGACGACCAGGCTGATAATTCGCAGCACCTTGTTTCCTGGGAAACTCCTGCGCATGAACCAGGTGATCCACATCCCCAGGAATATGATCGCCGTACCGGGCGCCATGGGGATATATGCCGGGCTGAAGGACGCCAGGACGGGCAGGTTGAGCAGCCAGCCTGCAACCGCCAGCACGGTGATCAGGATGACGACCCCCATGAAGAAGTCGGTGTAGCGGTCTTGTGTTGTTCGGGTCGATTTCATTTTTCTCGATGCTTCAACATGCTTTCCTGGCTTTGGACCAGTCATTTTCTCGCAGTTGTCCGTCCGATGCTAAGAGTGCCCCTGGAGGGATTCTATCACCGCATCCGGATCGAAATGCGGATCCCGCAAATTATCCCAGCGTTTCGTCGTGCCGGGGTTTGCTGCTTTGAACCCTGCTTTCAAGGTTTCTTCTTTTTATCCAGGCGATGCATGGCATCCAAACCGGGACGAAGCGGGTTGGACGGCCCGGATAATAGTGGGAATCCTACCATTAACCTTGACCCCAACCCTTCCCGCCAACCTTGCAGTTGGATTGCAATTTAGCCTTCTCCCGTGTGGCACTTGCCCCTCAGGCATGCCGGTTTGGTTGTACAATTAATTCATCCATTCTTTCGTGGAGAATCACCCAATATCCGCACTCCGCAGGAAAAAGAAATGCTCAAGCGCGATATAGAGTCTACCGATAAAGCCATCAATGCACTGGTCTACCGGTTGTATGGGCTCACCGATGCCGAGATCAAGATTGTTGAAGAAAGACCCTAAGGGTTTTTGATATCTTTAGGGTCTTAACCAGTTTACTGGTCGTACAGTTTCACCGAGGCAGGAATCAAAATTGTCGAAAGAGAATAATAATTGAGAATATGAGCTTGGCCTAAGAGTTGGTTTAGATAATTACGCTTTTCGACGGATAAACCCGGCCTTAATAATTCTTGGAGATAATAAATCTATTGCCGTATAAATCTCTGATTTTTAAGCATATTATCCGGCCCACCCATAAGCAGTTAGATAATCCGCTTATATAATAGTCAGCCCTGGGAGATAATATAAAAGTATGAACAACATTAATGGCAATAAAAAGAAGTTGTCACCCAAACAAAATGAAGAACTGCTCGAAGTATTGAAAGCCCGTTTTGAGAAAAACATAAACCGCCATAAAGGTCTCGAATGGGCTAAAGTGCAGGCAAAGCTGGAAGCTAATACTGAAAAGCTGTGGTCTCTCAATGAGATGGAAAGAACCGGTGGTGAACCGGATGTTGTTGGTTACGATAAAAAGACGGACGAATATATTTTTTATGATTGTTCAGCGGAAACTCCTAAAGGTTGCAGACAGGCTTGCTATGACCGTGAAGGGCAGGAGGAAAGGGAAAAGCAAGGGTTGCATCCGGGAGGTAACGTTATTGATATGGCAGCTGCCATGGGCATTGAGCCATTAACTGAAGAACAATATCGAGAGTTGCAGAAACTTGGAAATTTCGATACGAAGACGCAGAGCTGGTTGAAAACACCTTCTGATATTAGAAAACTCGGCGGCGCCCTCTTTGCTGATTACCGCTTCGGTCATGTCTTCGTGTATCATAACACTGCGCCCTGTTTCTATAGCGGTAGGGCGTTCCGTGGCTTGCTAAAAGTCTAGATTTTGCAGGGACAGCGAAATGGGAAGTCCCTTGTTAGTGTGTCCATGAATGTCATATGCGGGCTAACGCTGACCATTAGGCGGCCAGAGCGCACAGAAAGGAGGCCAGGATGAGAAATGAACAGGCAGCACCTGAGACGAAAGGTGTCACGGTGAAGCTGCTGGCAGCGCTTGACCTTGGCCTTGAAATCGAGGCCATGGCAGGGCGACAATTTCGAATGCGTATGGTGACCATCGAACCTGGAGGCGTCTTCGGCCCGCTTCACGACCATAAAGACAGGCCGGGCATGGTCTATATACTGCAGGGAACGATCACGGACCATCGAAATGGAGTGGCTAAGGAGTACGGGCCGGGAGTGGGCTGGCCTGAGGATAAGAACACTACGCACTGGCTTGAGAATAGAGGCACGACGCCGGCGGTGGAGATCTCGGTTGATTTAGTCAGGGTAAGCTGAGGCCCGGCATCTAACCCGGTCTCCGCCTGACAACACACTGCAGCGCGATATCGTGTCAACGTACTGCAGTATCGATGCCCAGGTCTACCAGTTGTATGGGCTCACCGAAGCAGAGATCAAGATTGTAGAGGGAGAATAATAATTGTGATTTAAAGGTTGGCCCAAGAATTGGTTTAGATAATGACGCTTATCAAATGATTACTGTTTGAATCTGCATTAGAAATGGAATTCTCCAACTTTATGGATATTTGCAATATATTCACAAATTGGGCAGTTACTTTGTATGTACTAAAATTTGGATAAATATTTTGAACAACAAATTCCTGATTGCATTTGATTATGATGGCGTGATTGTAGACTCTTTAGACCAGAATTTGTTGGTGGCCGGGCAAGCATGTCAACATTTGGGGCTAAAATCGTTTCCTACTCTTAATGATATTGAGCAATTGGAAAATATGTCTTTTGAAGATATTGGCAGGCAGATAAGAGTTCCTGAAAACCGACTCAAAGACTTTACCTATTTCGTATTTCATCGGCTTGCACAAGATACCAATCCTCTTTTCATATTTAAAGGAATATCAGACCTCCTGTTACAGCTGAGCAAACAACATAATCTTATTGTTGTTACAACAAATACGCAAAAAGTTGTTGAGCGCTTTCTAACCAAGCATGGATTGGAAAAATGCTTTGTCAGAATTATGGGGGACGAATGGCAGGGTTCAAAGCATGAAAAAATTATCCGAGTTGCGCAACAATTTAATTTTGAGAAGCCTCTGGTATATCTTGTCGGCGACACAATTTCAGACATTAGAGAAGCGAGGTTGGCTGGAATAAATTCGATCGCGGTTACCTGGGGTTACCAAAGTCGAAATAAACTATTGGAAAAATCGCCAGATTATATTGTAGAAACGCCTCAGGATATTCTTGATATTTTTGAAGCAATTAGCTCTTGATGGAGCAAGGTATCTAAATTCATCCTTTGGATGTAGATGACCAGCAATTATTATTGATTGATGCGAAATTTGGGATACTTCGCCTTTCCACAGACATTTTTTAGCCTCTTGCCTTCCGAGATAAAATACCGTCAGGTTACTTTTGTCCAGCACAGTGCGTATAGGATAAGTGGGATTCTGCACCATTTTAGGTATTTTCTAGGCCTTGAGTTTTTCCTTCTCCCACGCAGAGTCCACACCCGCCCACCTGCCGGTAACGTAAACCTTAATCAAGATCAGTACATTATGCAAAAATTACCTCGTGCAGGATTTGAACCTGGAATCCCAGGGTTAACAGCACCCCGCTTTTTGAAAATGGACGTGGTTAATTATAAGAAATTTGCTTCTATGATTCTGGTTTTGTCAATAGGTTTTTGGATAAGCGCAGTCTAAGGGCGGCCTGCGGGAGGTCGTTTTTTTCACTAATTATAAGATTGGGGACCCATTACAAAACAATAACAAAGGGTTCTTCTTCAAGGTGTACTTCCCTGGACAATCTGGCAGCTTATGAAGCGTTGAGGGAAACTCTCTCAAACAAGCTTCTATCCGTGCTGGTCAAGGCCAGACACCCAATAATGTATTCGCCTGAGGCGAGAGAAGCTTTTCAGGAACTGCCCCATCTATACTTCGGTCTCCGTAAGGAAAACCCGCAAATTGCAACGGGCAGTTCACACCAGGTGGAAAAGTACGCCACAACAGGAAACAGTTCAACTGCTCTTCAGATATGCTCCTTCCGGGACAACGCCAGTCTCCAAATACTTCCACAATTCGATCAACAATTTCCGCGCCAGGGCGACGATCCCGATCCGCCTCACCCGGCTACTGCCTTCCGCAAAGCGCCGGTTGTACCAGCAGCTCAAGGCACTATCTGGTTGATAACGCAGCCACGACCAGGCAATCTCGATTGCCATCCCGCGCACCGGCCGATTGCCTGCCTTGCTGATCCCTCTTTCCTTTGCACTCTCCCCGCTCTGATCAGGCGTCGGCGTCAGCCCCGCCAGCGCTCCCACCTCCCGCCGATTGCGAAACCCTCGCCAGGCAAAGAACTCCATCACATACAGCCAGGCTGAGTTCACCCCGATCCCCTTCAATTGCAACAATCTCCGTACCTGCTCTATCGACTCTTCCTGCGAAGTGCAGATCACTTCCTCCCGCTCATTCTCCAACTGGGCAATCTCCTGCCCCAACAACCCCATCCGCTCGTACTCCTGTTCCAGCCTCATCCGCAGCCTCCCGGGTAGTGGCGAAGCATCCCACAATCGAACCATTCCAAGCGCCTCCATGAACCCGGCTCCCACTTCCATCACCACCCCCTGGCTCGACAGTAACCCTTTTATCCGGTTGATGTGCCGCGTTCGTTCTTTCTTCAAAGCCATCATCTCCCGATGCAGTTGCCGTTCATCTTCAGCTTTCACGGTCGGCACGTGCACCACGCTCCACACCTTCCTCTCCCCAAGATGGTATCTCATCAGCATCCCCAGCAGCCTGCCTGTGTCCATCCGGTCCGTCTTTACCCGCCGAAACCGCCGACTCACCTCGATGCTCGCCGAGTCCACCACCAAATTTCTTACCCCCTTCACTTCCAAGAATTGATGCAACCAGAACCCGTCCCGCCCAGCCTCATAACAGCTCTCCACCTCTACATCCTTTCCCAACCCGAACCGCTCTCGAGCCAGTTGGATCTCTCTCATTAAACCTCCAAGATCTCGCCCAGGCACACTCCGCAACCGCGGCGCTTGCCCAAGTCCCACGCTGAACCCCAGCTTCCATTCCTTCTGGCTCAACTCTATTGCCATGTAGAGCTTCCCCTTTTCGGGCGTATTATTAATTGCGCAGGTCGTTTCTGGTTCCATAAGCTCCTCCTTTGTGAGCATTCTCTATTTGACAAATGCGAGAGTACCACAATCCTTGGAGGGAAACGACTTGCTTTACCAAACCGCTTGACCTTGCTTTACATATTATCTATACTGAATTTATAGTTCATTCAAATTCGTAGGTTACGTAAATATTGTTGTTGAATCTTAGTCAGGGGCCAAGCAAGGTTTCATTTAGTAAGGCATCGTGCAGCCTTATTAATAAAAGAAGGTCCAAATGGGAACATCCGGTGAACTGCCCAATACGATACAAAAGGTTCTTCTTGCCTGTGGCATCCTCGCTTCATTGCTTTATGTCGGCACTGATATCTTCGCAGGGCTGTCGAAGAAAGGCTACCGCTTTGATTCTCAGTCCGGCAGCGTCCTGAGTGCTTTCGGTACTACCACAAGGCCATTTGTTCTTCCGCTTATGCTTATTGCTTACGTTCTTTTGATTGCATTCACGGCAGGCGCATGGTCCTTTGCAGATCGAAATTTGGCCATGCGCGTCATGGCGAGCCTGTTAGCCGGATACGCGGTCTTCTCAATGGTGGTAGTTGCGTTCTTCCCGGCGCACCTGGATGAGGCCGTGAATAACCGTGCAAATAGCATGAATGTAATTATCAGTGCTGTGAGTGTTCTTCTCTTTCTACTGGCCATGGGATTTGGAGCCTTTGCAAACCGGGATTGGTTCCGTTACTACTCCATTGGGACGCTCCTGGTATTCCTGGTTTTAGCCATTTTTCGGTTGTCGGGCGTTATTCACGTGCCTTCCGGACAGTCGTTGGTTGGGGTACAGGAGCGCACAATGATGTATGGTGAGCTGCTATGGCTCATGTTGCAGTCCATTGTCCTGTTGCGGGCGTAAAGGGGCTTTTGCTCAATTATCCTGGATAATTATTAATGAAATACGGGGATAGGAACTTTGTCCAAGGCGATTACTTATAGAGTCTTTGTCGCGCCTGACACAGCGAACAGCCGACAAGTGGGATTCTGCGGCTTTTTCAAGCATTTGGTTTCAAGCTTTTCCTGCTCTCAAACAGAGTCCACGCCCACCCACCTCCCAGTAACGCAACCGTTATCAAGATAAGTTCATTTTACTATTGCGAAATTGAGATGGGTGTTTAATAAGGAGTACGTCATGTCTTCACTCGAAATTTTCTGCCCGGCTTCCGTCCACGAGGCTATTTCCATCCTGGAAACGAGCTCGATGCCGGTCGATTCACCCACCCAGCGTCGCTACCGAACCAGCGCTCACTTAAATACCACCTTCGCTTCAGGCCGCCGAAAACCGGAGTGGGTCTGGGCGGCCCGAGCCGCGGACGGAACGGTTGTTGGGCATGCGGCCGCTTTGTCGCAGTCAGGCCAGGCTCCGGAAATACTTGAGCATTTCGGGCTTCCCGCCGATCCTGCACAAGCCAGGGAACTCATGGCTCATGCCACAGATGCTGCACGTTCCCTGGGTGTCAGGGATACGGGCATCTTCGCCCCTCCCGGTTCTACCATTGCCGACCCGATCCTGCAGCCATTGGTTCGCCCGTTGTGCGAAGCCGGGTGGAAATTGCTCGTTGAGCGCCGTCACTACGAATTCGAGCCGTCGCTGGAATTGGGGCAGAGCATTAAGACCCGGCTCCGGATGGAGCAACTTCATGATCCAGCCGATCCCCGTCTGGCTGCTGTGCACCGCGAAGTAATGCGAGGCACCCTCGACGCTGCCGAAGCTGCTGACATCCAGCAACTCGGATTTGACACTGCCTGTAATAATATCCTCGCTTCTATGTTGAACGCTGACCCTGTTGACTGCATCCGGCTCGCCTTCGATGATGCAGGCGAACCAGTCGGTATGGTATCGGGTGTTGTGACGGGGTCTGGCCGGGCCTACGTGTGGTTTGTGGGGGTTGTTGCTGCTTCCCGGGGCAGAGGCTATGGAAGTGAGCTGCTGGCATGGATGACGCGACAGTTGATCGCACAAAATGCCACCATGCTCATTGCCGACACCGACAACACCAACGTGCCGATGGCCAAAGCATTCTCATCTGTCGGCTGGATCCAGACTGAGACCCGCATTGATCTGGTGCCCGGACCGTGACAGAGCGGCGGAAGAATTCACGCTGAAAAAAAAACTTCCACATCGAAAGGTAAAATTGCAGCTGACCTGGAATTGAGCGTGGATATCCCTGGTCGCATGTCCCCTTGCGGGGATGATATCCTTCTCCTGCTGGGCATGCTTTTATAATCAATTTTTTGGAAATCAACCTGAGCACCGTCAACCGTATATAATCCCTTCCAATTTTAGTCAGGGACTTTTTTATTAAGATTTCGAGCCGGGATTACCCCTTGGCATCTTTCACTTTTTTATCTCACATGCTCCGAATGGGATTCAGTTCGTTCGTCAGCGCTGGCCTTCTTTTCTCTGCCCCGGGGAGCAGCCATGGTTGCACCGCCTGTTGTGCTGGGAGCAAAAAGATATCCCATCAGAACCTGGGTGTTGGTTCGAATCCTCGTTATGAATAAGTAAAAAAAACCTTAATAAACCTATATAATAGGTTATGGCAAATCAAAACTCTCCGAATCGGTTGAAATTAATCCTGGGGCTTATTGTCATTCTGCTGGTCCTTGCCACGGCATGGTTCCTCATTTCATCACTCAACAACAGCCTCAACACGGCCCTCTCCCCGCTGCGCCAGACGAACAACATGCTGAGCACCCAGGTGGCGGAACTGCTCCACCCCACCCCCACAGTGATCCCCGACCCGGTGACGATCATCCACGAAGTGCGTACCCTGGCCCGGCTCGAGACGATCCAGTATTCGGTCGAAAAGGTGATCACCGCTGAAGTTAATCAGGGGTTGCTGGGACCGCTCTTCGGCGACCGCCTGCTGTTCGTCGCCCACGGGACTGCGATTGCCGGGATCGATATGAGCAAAATCGCCCCGCTGGACATGTGGGTTCAAGACAAAGTCCTCAACGTCCGCCTGCCGTCACCTGAAATATTCACCGTGACCCTCGACAACCAGAAGTCGTATGTCTACGATCGGCAGACCGGCCTGCTAACCCACGGCGATGTGAACCTGGAGACCGCTGTCCGCCAGGTGGCTGTGGACCAGATCCGGCAGGGAGCCCTCGACGATGGCATCCTGACCCTCGCCGGGCAGAACGCTGAGACTTACCTCAGCCGCCTGTTCCTGGCGCTCGGCTATCCCGAGGTGATCTTCGTGCAACCGGCGTCCTCACCCACCCCGTAAAATGAACCCCCGTAACCGGGGGGATTATTCCAGAGTGGAAGCTGCGGAAACGGAGCCGCCTGACTCATAATCGCTTGGTTGCAGGTCCGAGTTCCTGCCGGGCCCACCTAAATTTACCAGTACGTAAGACTATTCTCCCCATATCTGGGGGTTTGGTCTATGTATAATAATTATTAATCCCTCGACTCGCATTTTATAACTGCATTGCCTGTCCATCTCTTCTTCATGTGCTGGAACAGTGCAGAGGCTGACGTAACATTGGAGTTTCAAAGGTAAAAAGACCGTTTGGAGAATATTCCATGAGTTACAAAGTCCTCTATATAAGTGGATCCTTTGGTCTTGGTCATGTGAACCGTGACCTCGCCATTGCGAATGAAATGCGCCGGATTTGTCCTGAGATCAAAATCCACTGGCTGGCAGGTTCACCAGCATGCGATGTACTGGAAGCTGCTGGCGAAGCGTTCGCACCCGAACAGGCAGCATATCGAGGGGAGACAGAGCTCGCCGATTCAACCTCCCACAATGGTCAGCTCAGTCTCACTGCTTATGTATTCCGAGCGATGATATCCTGGATGCACAATGCCCGCGTCAGTGCGATTGCCGCATCCCGGGGCGGATATAACGTCATCGTTGGGGATGAAACATATGAAATCTTGATCGCCAACCTGTTAGGCTTTTACAGGTTACCGCCTATCCCCTTTATTGTTTTATACGACTTCCTGGGCATGGATGTTGTTTCTAAAAATGTCTTCGAGAAGCTCGGTGCGTGGATGATCAATCTATTGTGGTCAAATGCATGGCGGGTGACAACCCGGGGACAGAATGCGGCGGTGTTCATCGGAGAGCGTGAGGACGTTGCCGACCGGTCTTTCGGTTGGCTGTTGTCCAATCAACGCCGGAATGCCGATAAAACCATTGAATTTGTTGGTTACGCGTTTCCCTTTAATAAGAAAGATATTCCTCCAAGGGATGTCTTGAGACGGGAGCTTGGATACGGCAAAGAACCGCTTGTGATTTGCACGGTAGGCGGCACATCCGTTGGCGGGGACCTTCTTGAGCTATGTGGGCAGGCATATCCCCTAGTTGCGGCTCGAGTTCCTGGAGTTCACCTGGTCCTTGTCGCAGGGCCACGGATCGATCCAAAATCGCTTGCTGTTCAGAAGGAAATCGACTGCCGGGGAATGGTGCCCGGCTTGTGGCGGCACCTGGCTGCTTGCGATCTGGCTGTCCTCCAGGGTGGCGGCATGTCCACCCTGGAAGCTGAGGTTCTGCGGGTGCCTTTCCTGTTCTTCCCTGTCGAAAATCAGGCTGAGCAGCAGGTTACTGTTGCAAACCGCTTGGCCCGACACAAAGCCGGAGTGCGTATGTCGATCGCGGCTACAAGTCCCCAACAATTGGCCGACGCTGTTGTTGCCAATCTCGGCGCCCAGGTCACTTATCCAGAGATTCCAGCCGATGGAACACATCTGGCAGCGAGGCGGATATTGGAACGCGCTGGAATCAGTGACTATAAATATTGATCCAGCCTTTTCCTCGATATACTATTGAAGGTTGATTTAATTGAATGATTGATTTATATCAAGGTTATTAGAGAAAGAAACTATGAAAATTGCGATTATGGGTGCAGGTGGACTTGGTAGCTATATAGGCGGCAGGATGGTTCAAGCCGGGCATGATGTTACTTTTATTGCCAGAGGGGATCATCTGCAAGCGCTTCTTGACAATGGGCTAGAGGTCAAGAGCGACTTTGTAAATTTTCAAGTAGAAAAAGTAAATGCAGTTAGCGATCCTGGCGATATCGGTAAGGTCGAGCTGATATTTTTCTGTGTAAAGTCTTATGACGCCTTGGCAGCAGCAAAGCTTATGAAACCAATCGTAAACAAGGAAAGCCTGATTATTCCTGTATTGAACGGAATTGACCACCTCAATATCCTTGGTAAAGAGTTGTGTCTGGATCCAGTCCTTGGTGGTGTCGCAATGATTATTGCTCACCTTCGCAAACCGGGTTTTATTGAACAAATCGGTCCATTGCACTTTATTGAATTTGGAGAAACAAGCGGTGTTAATTCCGAGCGTTGTTCTAATCTGCAGAAGATTCTCACAGAAACGGGTATTGAGTTCCGAGCTGTTCCTAACATTATGGAACGCATGTGGTGGAAGTTATGCATAGTTTCTGGATTTGCAGGGGTATATAGTGTCGTCAGAGCTAACAAGGCTGTGATCTCAAAATCCCCCGAAACTATGGAAATTCTCCGACAAGCAATTTTAGAAGCCATTTCTGTTGCGCAAGCTAACGGAATTGACTTATCATCAGAAATTGCCGACGAAATTCTTGATAGTCAGAAGAATAATCCACCTGAATACAAGCCTTCCATGCTCATTGATCTGGAAAAAGGAAAACGGATTGAGTTGGATGCAATCATTGGGGTAATCACCCGGTTGGGGAAAAATCTTGGTGTGCCCACACCCGTGAATAACTTTATCTATGCGTGTCTCAAGCCATATGAAAATGGTATTCATTTAATTTAGTTGGATCGTATCTTGTCGATGACTAACCTTCCCCATAACACGGCGCGCACCGGACTCGTGGGATTCTGGCCGCTAAATTGAGTTGGTTCTGGCTGAAAGGTTTACCGCTATCAAAAACATAATCCAAATCCGCCCACGAACTGGTAGCGCCAACCTTTGGTAACAAAGCTACAATAAAAAAATTGCTTATAGTAATTTAATCCAGAACCGCTAGATTCACAGTTGGTATCCACAGGAAAGTAAAATTGTAGCCGAACTGGAATTGAGTTGATTACGCTTGGTCGCAGGTCCCCTGACTGGGATGATATCCTCTTCGTGCCTGGCCCATTATTGAATATCATTTATTTGCGCAAATCATCTCCTCGTTATTTGTTGTTTTCGCTTAGCGAAATCAAATTGGCTGGAATCTTTATTGGTTGTCTATATGCTGTTATACGATCCACTCAAACGCGAGTCGGGCGGGCGCCAAGTTCGCTCAAATGTGTTTTCATGAAAGAAGATTACTTATGAACCTGCCAGAGGTGGCACAGTCAGCAATTTTGGTTTTGACTTGTCGCGCCGTTGAATCGGAGAAGAATAATTCTGTTTTCAATGACCCAATGGCAGTTCTTTGTTTGGAAAGGTTGCTGTCTATATCGTCAGAAGAAGAAAAGAAACGCATTCTTCGGTGGAAGAGGATGTACGCAGGCATACAGGCAAGGGATAGAAAAGCGCGCGCGATGACAGCAAGAAGTTTCGACAGTATTGCTAATCTTTTTATTTCAAATCATCCAGGATGTACTGTGGTCAATCTTGCATGCGGTTTGGATACAAGGTTCTGGCGGATTGAAAATGAAAAGTGCAAATATATTGAGCTTGACCTACCGGGAATGATTGAGCTGAAAAGAGAGATCCTTAAAGCTCATCTCAGCTATGAACTCATTGGTTGTTCAGTATTGGATACTTCATGGATGGATCAAGTAACTTCAAATGGAAACAGTAATTTTCTTCTCCTTGCCGAGGGCTTGTTTTATTACCTGCCCGGGCAGGATGTGACTGGAATTTTACAAGGATTGGCACAAAGGTTTGATCGCTCGCAACTTGTCTTTGATATGGCTCCTGTTAAATTCACCAGGGGAATATGGAAAAGGCTCATGCAACTGGAAGCGAGAGTCTGGGGTTTGGATGTTTCTTTCGCTTTCGGCATGAACGATCCCCGCGACATCGAATCGGTTGCAAATGGTTTCAAAGTCATGGGTGTCGTAAAAGGGAGTGTGGGTTCGATAATAACCGTTTCAATAAACTCCGCCTGACAAAGTGTGCAGCGGAAGGCTGGTACGATGCGGCTTTTCCTGCATTTTCTACGCTTCGAGTTCTTCCTGCTCTCCAACCTGTTCCTCACCAGCTGCCGCCATCGCAATCCGTTATAAAGATAGGTCTGCTATGTAAAAAAATACCTCGGCTAGGATTTGAACTTCAGATCCTGGGTTAAGAGCTCAATTCCAATTATTTTATTTCCTTTTTCCCCCTTGACTTAACAGAAAATTTGTTCTATTATTAGGTTGGCTGAATACTGAGCTGACATTGTCTCCGCTTTTTGGGGACACCGTCCCCGTCAGCCCCTGTATTATAGGGGCCAGGGTAATCGCCAATAGTCAGCCACACTGCGGACACGACATAGTACCCGCCAGCCCCTGCTTTAGGAGCCAGGGTAGTCCGCAGTGCCTCGCACCTTAACAGCCGAACGCGCCACCATCATCGGCCTCTCACCGCCCCCAAAGGGGACACCGTCTCCAAAGGGGCGACCTTTATTACCCCCGGTTCTCAGGGGGTGTGGTTGCCCAACACAGTTTTTTAAAGGGGTAAACAATAAATCGTAGTAACGACTTTAGTCGTTCCTGTCCCGTAGAGGCAAACATCGCCCCCGAAGGGGAATCCATGTCCCCGCTCTTTGGGGGACACTGCTCCCGTTCTCCAAAATCCCTCGGTATGTGCGCCGCATATCATCCCCCGGTGGGAATACATTTCCCCGCTCTTTGGGGATATTGCTCCCGTTCTCCTTAATCCCTCGATAACATCGCCTCGCCTCTCGCCCTCTCCTTTTTCCTCCGAAAAATCCCCCCATTTTGATCTAAATCTTTGTTCCTCAGGATCAAATACCAAATCAAATTTTTTTCCCCATTTTTGGACCCTAAAAAATGAAGATGCTCTCGGTGAGAATCCCCCTTCGGGACCAAAATATTCGTTCCTTTTTCTGTACCCCGCGATGTGTGTAACGGGCTTTTTAAGCGCTTTAAATGCCTCTATTTATCCCCCTCCCGCTTCCTTTGCTTCCATCCAATGCGGGGGTGCCCCTTGGAGCAAAGCCTCCGAATCCCGGTGGGCCGATGATTTCAGTGATCGGCGCTCCAAATCCGCGAGTCCCGAATCGCCCCTCCCCCTGAGTGTTAAATAAAAATACTGGACTTGCCTCAAAAAAGTGAACACGATTAATGTCCTAATGAGAGCTCGAATTCCGCTGGACTAAGATAATCCAGGGATGAATGCAACCGTTGCCGATTGTACCAACCTTCGATGTACTCAAAGATGGCAGATCGAGCCTCAGCCTTGGTTGCGAATTGGGTAGCTGCACATTCTGCTTTGAGAGTGGCGAAGAAGCTTTCCATCACGGCATTGTCATAGCAATTCCCTGTGCGGCTCATGCTCACCCGGCATTGAAGGTTAGCCAGTTGATCCCGATAATCTTCACTGGTGTACTGGCTGCCCCGATCCGAGTGATGCAACAGGCCTGCGGGTGGCTGGCGGGTAAGCAGTGCCATCTGCCAGGCACCTTCCACCAAACTTTCATCCATCTGCTCGGCCATGGCCCAGCCCACCACTCGTCGCGAGTGCAAATCCAAGATGGCAGCCAGATACAGCCAGCCTTCCGCCGTGTCAATATAGGTGATATCGCTCACCCATTTCTGGTTGGGAAGTGTGGCTGAGAACTCGCGGTTGAGCAGGTTGGGAGCGGTTCTGGCACCCGGATATTGCTGGGTGGTCCTGGGAACCCTTCGATGGGCTTTCCTGGCCACGATCTGGTGCTGCTGCATCAAGCGTGCCACCCGATTACGCCCGCAAAAGCACCCTTTGCGCCGCAAATAAGCATGAATCCGCGGGCTGCCATAAGTCCTGCGGCTCGACTGATAGGCTGCCCGGATTTGGGCCAGCAATTCTTCGTTGTCCCGTTCACGCCTGCTCACTGATCGTCGCTTCCAGGCATAATAGCCACTCCGGGATACGTTCAGCACCCGGCACATCCTTTTCAACGAGAATTCCTGCACATACAGTGCCATAAATGCGTACTTCATCCGTTTTTTCGTGAGAAGATGTTTAACGCTTTTTTTAGGATCTCACGCTCCTCCTCTGCCGCCGACAGCTCACGCTGCAAGCGGCGGATCTCCGCCTTGGCTCCTTCCAGGTCACTTGGCATCAACCGTATCCCTGCTCCTTCCTGTGGGGCTATCTGATACCTTGCCCGCCATTTTATCAGCAAGCCTGGCGTGATCCCCAGTTGTCGTTCGATCTCACCGGCACTTTTGTCCCCACGCTTCAGAAGTTCCAGCGCTTCCAGTTTGAATTCCTTTGCATAGCTCCGATATTTCCGCTCGTCCATGCCTTTTCTCCTGATGGTTTTAGTCTACTCCATCAGGACATTTTTTGTGTCCATTATTTCGGGGGAAGCCCAATACCTCGCTCGGGGTGAGGGGGTCACCCCAAACGAGGCACCGTTATCATATCACAATCCACCCGCCGGGGCGGAGGAGCCTGACCCCCAGCCGAATTTCCCTGCGGAACTTTCCCACCTTTTTAGCGTCTTACCGGTGTACAATTTGATCATTCATTCAAGGAGTTCCAAATGAAAACCAAATTCCTGTTCCTCACCGGCGTCCTGGTCCTCGCCACTGCCCTGGCAGCCTGCGGACCTTCCACCGTTACCCTGCAGCCCCAGGCACCCCAGCGCACGATTACCGTCACCGGCACCGGTATGGTCACCCTGACCCCCGATATTGCCTACATCACGATCGGGGTCCAAACCCAGGACCCCAGCGCCACCACTGCCATGAATACCAACAACACCAGCACCCAGGCTGTCATCGCTACCATTAAGGCTGCCGGTGTGGCCGACAAGGACATCCAGACCACCAACTTCAGCATCTACCCGCAGCAGCAGTATGACAACAACGGAAAATTCACTGGCATCCTCTATATGGTTAACAACTCCGTCTATGTCACCGTGCGCGACCTCACCAAGCTGGGCGGCCTGCTCGACTCCAGCGTCAACGCCGGTGCCAACTCCATCAACAGCATCTCCTTTGACGTCGCCGACAAGACCGCTGCTCTTTCCCAGGCCCGCCTGGCAGCCGTGGCAGATGCGAAGAAGCAGGCCGATGAACTGACCGGCGCCACAGGCGTCAGCCTTGGCACTGTCCAGACCATCTCTTATGCTGACAGCACGGTCCCGATCGTACTCCAGGCGCCGCGCGCCCTGACTGCCGCCGGTGCCGGCAGCGTGCCCGTCCAATCCGGCTCCATGCAGATCAGCACCACGGTCACCATCGTCTACGAGATCAAATAATTCCCTTGCGGGAAAAACATTCCGGACCTTTTGCCGGCCTCCGCTGTGGAGGCCGGTTCCGCATCTGTCGGGTTATAATTTGTCCAGTTGCCGAGGAGGAATTTATGCTTAAAGTCGGTTACATTGGGCTGGGCCTGATGGGCAAATCCATCGCCCGCAACATCCTTAACGCTGGGTTCCCGCTCGTTGTCCACAACCGCTCGCTGCCCGCCGTCGAAGAACTGGCAGGTGCAGGCGCTCTGGCTGCCTCTTCCCCCGCCGAGGTCGCCTCCCGGGTGGATGTGGTCTTCACCAACCTACCCGATGGGCCAGACGTGGAGAAGGTGCTGCTCGGCGAAAACGGGATCGCCGCCGACGCCCATCCCGGTCTCATCTGGGTCGACAATTCCACCATCAAGCCTGCCACCGCCCGCAGCCTGGCGGAAAAATTGGCCGGCCTGGGCGTGCTCAGCCTGGATGCCCCGGTCTCCGGGGGCGATGTGGGCGCCCGCCAGGGCACGCTGGCCATCATGGTCGGCGGTCCGGCTGAAGCGCTTGAAAAAGTGATGCCCGTCCTGCTGGCGATGGGAAAGACGGTGACGCACGTTGGCGCAGCGGGTGCCGGGCAGGTCGCCAAGGCCGCCAACCAGATCATGGTCTCGGCGCAGATGGTGGCGATGGGCGAATTGCTGATCTTCTCCCAGAAGGCCGGCGTCGACCCCCGCAAGGTGGTGGAAGCTATCAAGGGCGGTGCAGCCCAGTGCTGGACACTGGATGTCAAACCTCCCCGCCTTTTTGCCGGCGAGCGCGGCCCCGGCTTCAAGAGCCTCATGATGTCCAAAGACCTGAATATCATCCTGGAAACCGCCCGCGAGTACGGGATCCCCCTGCCCTCCGCTGCCCTGGACGCCCAGCTTTATACCGCCATGCTCCAGAACGGCTTGGGTGAGCTGGACAACTCGGCCGTGGTGGCGATGATCGAGGCTATGGCGGGCATAAAACTCGACGAAAATACAGCCCCATGATTAAAAAATATTGGCCCACCATTCGTGATTACGGCCTGGTTCTCACCGGCACCCTGCTGCAGGCCGTAGCTTTGCGGCTGTTCATGGTCCCCGCACAGCTCGCCAGCGGCGGTATCAGCGGCATCAGCCAGATCATCCACCATTACACCGGCTGGTCGATCGGCCTGATGGTATTCATCGGGAACATCCCCCTTTTCCTGTTGGGATGGCGGCTGCTGGGCGGGCGGCGTTTCGCCATGCGGACCCTCGTTGCCGTCCTGGCTTATTCCTTCTTCACTGATGCGGTTCTGTGGCTGCCGTTCTTCCCGAAGGATGGGATCACGAACGACCTGGTGCTGAATAGCCTCTACGGCGCGGTGGTCAGCGGAATCGGCTACGGGCTGGTCTATCGCGCCCAGGGCACCAGCGGCGGGTCCGACATCCTGGCCCGCATTTTAAACCGCTGGCGTGCCATTCCGATGACGCAAAGTTACCTGATCACTGACGCGATCGTCATCCTTTCCGCCGGGTTCGTCTTCGGCTGGCAGAAAGCTCTTTACGCCCTGATCGTCCTGTACGTCTCAGGCCTGGTGGTGGACAGCACCTTGGAGGGCGGCAGCACCGTCCGCACTGCGCTGATCGTCACGGACAAATGCAAAGAGATGGCTGAGCGCATCCTGGCCGAAATGGAGCGCGGCGTGACCATCCTGGAGGGCACGGGCGCTTACACCGGCGCCTCCCGGCCGGTGCTCTACTGCGTGGTCACCCGCTCGGAGGTCCAGCAGCTAAAGACCATCGTCCACGAAGCGGATCCGGACGCATTCATGGTCATCGGTGCTGCGCACGAGGCCCTGGGCGAAGGATTCCAGCCTTTTAAGAAACAATGACCGGCAAGAACCGGGGTATATAACAGCTCCAGGATTCATTATTTTCAGGCTGATCGATAAAAGACAAAATTTTAAAAATCATGAGCCAGGAGGCAACCCGGCTCATATATTTATTGATAATAGGTCGGACCCAGCTCAAATCCCCCGGTTGATACGGCTCCTGCTAAGCAACCAGGTGACCGAACTGGATGACCGCCCCGGTGATCAATGCGATCTGCCCCAGGTGATACGCAATCATGTTCATCAGCCTGCCGTTCCTGACCGGCTTGACAAATTTGTCCCACGCCAGGAGGATGTCAGAAAAATAAAACAGGATGGCTCCCAGGCTCACCAGTCCCGAAGCGGAAGTTTTCCAGTCGGTGCGGTAGATGGTCAGGAGAGCCGAAAGCAGCATGAGGGTGATCACCGTCCCATATGCCACTACTGGGATGACCAGCTTTTCCTGCCCCTTTTCCCGCAACCCCGCAAGGATGGGCCTCAGCACGCGTGCAGCCCCCAAAGCCAGGATGATGCCGATGACGATGGCCCACAAAGGGGAGGCATCTCCCAAAGGTGTATTCAACCCGATAATGTAGGATACGTGTGCCAGCAGGAAAGACCCCAGCCCGGCGACGAACCAGCGGTTCGGGAGCAGGAGGAAGATATCCCCCGCGAGCGAGAAGGCGACCCCCAGCCCGAAGCAGATGAGCGCGACAGCTCCGAAGCCACCTGCGACTGCCAGGGTAATAAATAACATGACCATGGTGGCAGGCTTTGCGATGGTTTCGATCTTCTTCCAGCCCTTGGCAACCGACACCCAATCGACGGCAGCGATGAACAGCACAGCAATCACCAGAAATAATGTCAGCATGGCACCCTTGTTCTGGAAACGGGGGGAACGCCCCGGTTACTGCTTAATTTTATACCCAAATCTGCGCAGGGCATCTTCGTCATCCCGCCAGTTTTTCGAGAGCTTGACCCGCAATTCGAGAAAGACCTTGCGTCCGCTCATGGATTCGATCTCCTTGCGCGCCGCTGATCCGATCTTTTTAAGCATGGCCCCATCTTCCCCGATGATGATGCCTTTTTGTGATTCTCGCTCGACGAAAAGTGTAGCAGATATAAATGCGCCCGTATCCCCGCGCTCGGTGAACTCGTCCAGGCGGACAGCGAGCGCATGCGGGACCTCATCACGCAGGAAGATGAGCGCCGCCTCCCGGATCAACTCCGCGGCGATTTCCCGCTCGTACAGGTCGGTGAGCTGCTCTTCAGAATACTCCGGCGGGCGTACCGGCAGTCGGGAAGTAAGTTGGGTCACCAAATCTTTCAGGCCGAGGCGGCTCGTGGCGGAAAATGTGACCGTTGAAATGCCTGGGACGAGGGCTTCGTACTCTGCCAGCCGGGAGGGGACAGCCTCAGCCTGGAGCAGGTCGATCTTGTTCAGGCCCATTACCAGGTCCGGCTTGTGGCGTAGTGTGGAGAGCAGTCCGGCAATGCGCCGGTCGTCTTCGTCCGGTCCTGAACCGGCGTCCACCAGGAAGAGAATAATGTCCACGCCTTCCAGGGCTTCCTCGGCTTCCTGGTTGAAGAACCGGCCGAGCTTGTGACGCGGAGTATGAACGCCGGGCGTATCTACAAAAACAAGCTGGGCATCCGCAGTGGTAAGGATACCGAGCTGTCGCCTGCGTGTGGTCTGCGGGCGCGGTGAGACCGCGGCGATCTTCTGACCAAGCAAGCTGTTCACCAGCGTGGACTTGCCAACGTTGGGCTTACCGAGTATGGCAATAAAACCGGAATGGAAATCTGTCATCTTATTCTTCACTAATTTTCCGTGAATATTATTAAACCTTCCAAGAATTTCTCCCAATCATTTCATTAGATTAAATGTCTCTTGTTTGGGCGCCAACCCGCTCGTGCGAGTTTATCACGAATCATAGCGCGTTCCCCTGCTGTTTCAGCGACCTCCAGGGATATGAAACAAGCCTCCGAATTCACTTCGGAGGCCTGCACCCTCATATTCCGGTATTCAACCGATCCGACCGGTCATACTTTTTTACCGCAGTACGGGCAAACCGCCCATTCTGCCTGGAGGGGTCTGCCACACTTTTTGCACGGAGTCAGCACAGTAACAGCCGCAGGTTCAGGTGAGGCTGCGGGTGCCGTCGGCGTAGCAGCAACTGGCTTCGGAGCACGGGAGCGGTTAACCAGCCAGATGATCCCCAGCACTACGAGCACTAGGAAAGCAAGCATCATCAGTCCGCCAAATATTCCGCCGAAAGGAAATATCCCGTAGCCCATCATGCCTGGACCGCGCATCCCGTAACCAAACCCTCCATAAGGCATGATCCCGGGTCCGCGCTGGGAATAGCGAGGGGTAAGCTGGGACACGCCGCGAACAACGTGCATATCGCCCCAGACCAGGAATCCCACCCCCACCAGGACTGCAATGACAATCAGCCCCAGGATGATACCAATCACCCATTTCCATACTTTTTTCATTCTTTGATCTCCTTTTGCATAGTTTTTAGAGAATCAATATTTCATGGGTTGAATTAAACTCATAATGGGAGAGATGCCAGCCTGTCTCCACCTATTTAAGTCCTCTGACCATGAAATCCTCAAAAACCTTTATCTATTAATTGAAGTATATCCAAAGATTATGAATATATGATGAAGTAAGGATGGGCCCAACAAAAATTCCTTGGCGGATCCGTCAATATTCAGCGAGCCCTCAACATCTGTAATGATATACTTCGGTCATGGCTCCTCTGCTTGGGCTCTTCGGCGGTACATTCGACCCCCCTCATATTGGTCATCTCATATTATCGGCCGAAGCTGACGCCCAACTGGGGCTTGAACACCTGTATTGGGTGCTGACTCCCGATCCGCCTCACAAGAAAGGGCAGCCCATTACAGCGCTCGAGCACCGGCTGGCAATGGTCAAATGCGCCATCGCGAACAACCCCCGTTTTGAGTTATCTTCAGTTGAAATCGACCGGCCCGGTCCGCAGTATGCCCTGGATACGGTCAAAATCATTGCCAGACTTAACCCCTCTGCAGACCTGGTTTATATAATGGGCGGCGATTCATTGCATGACCTGCCATCCTGGCACGACCCTGGCGATTTCGTAGCTGCGCTTAAGCTGATCGGTGTGCTGCACCGACCCGGTGATGCCATTGACCTTCCCGGCCTCGATAAAAAGCTCCCGGGACTATCTGCCAAAGTCCGCTATATAAAAGCTCCCCTGCTTGATATCGCTGCCCATGAAATTCGACAGCGTGTTGTCGATGGCCGCCCTTTCCGATATTTCCTGCCGCCTGCAGTCTATGATTACATCCAGGAGAACAAGCTTTATCGAAACTCTCCGGCGAGCCAGCGCCTCAGGTAGCTTTCCATTCATCTTCATTCATGAAAGATATTCCATAAGATATCAACTCCTGAAATGGTTACTGTATCAAATTTCCATAGAATTGGGAAAGAGAGAGATCAGCGGCCATAGATCAGCCGGTGAAGGGACCTGACCCAGGGACGATTCTGGTGTGGTCCCTGAAAGACAGGCATGGAAGCCTGAGTGCTCTCTGGGTATTCTACCTCCAGAAACTGGGTGGTGTGATACGTTCTGGGAGGGGTTTTTGTGGGCAGATAGCGATAGGCATGAGAGCGGAGCTGGTCAGCATTGCGGAGGAGAGCCAGCATGGCACGGACGCCCGGTAAACGCCAGGAACAGCCGCGGCCCTTCATTCGGTGGACCACAAGCTTGTCGACATTGCCTTCAATGGCTCCCAGGCAGCTCGGCAGGCGGCATGAGCGCTGTTCGAGGTCCAATAATCCTTCCTGGTTGTGGAATAGGTATTGATAGAAATCGAGCAGCAATTTGCGCCTTTTGCCTTCAGCCTCCTGGATGTGATGTTTCAACTCGGGGGAGACTGCGGCAAAGCCCTCCTGGCGTAAGCGGGAGACCACCTGCCGGGCCTTGCCTTGATCCTGGTAAGCCCTGCGGGCTGCCCGCTGCAAGTGGAAGCGGTCCAGCACAAAATGTTGGGGTAGATCCATCCGGTCAAAGCTGTGCCGGACCCACTGGTTCCCATCTCCCCCGCTGATCAGGAGCCGGGTCTGGGTCAGGTCATAGGTCAAGTGAGCCTCCCGCAGCAGGTGCTCCTGCCACCTCTCCGCATCCAGCCCGACGGCGGTCACACAGTGCTTGTTTTCCAGGCGAAAACGGCCTTTTCCAACCCGTTTTCGGCCTGTGCTCAGGATGGCCACCCGTACTTCCGTAGACCGTCTCTTTTCTCGTTGCAGATGCACCCACACCCCATCGCTTTCACCGTACAGGACCGCGGCAGGGATCTTTCCCCCTGCTAATTGCTCCCCAGCCTCGAAGATGCGCCTGCGCTCCGCTTCTTCCCCATCCGCAATCCGGTTGCCCACTGACCATACCATCCGCTGCAGGGTACTGTGGCCGATGGCTGTTTTGGTCAGGTAGCTGAGCTGAGCGGAAGCCAGTCGATAGGTCTCTCCACTGGCCAGAGAAGCTCCCATTTCCTGCACCCTGCCGCTCATCCGCCCATATCGCCGCAGTCCGACCAACTCATCCACCGGTTTCCTGCGCCTGCCCCGCTCATCCTGGAATACCCTCCGCCGGTATCGTATGGCTCCCAGACTGCTTACCACCCAGCGCTCTTCCGTCCCCACATTCCGCCAGCCTGCTGGCACTTCCCGAGCGATCCGGTCGTCCAGCACTTGGATCACCCCTTGTAGAACCTGCTGTCCAACTCCAGTGACCAGGCTGTGGATGGATTCTTCCACCGCCTCGATCAGCACCTTCTCCTGAATCTCCATCACCACATCTTCCACTTTTATGGTTATACTGATATTGACAGATCCGTCTGTCATTGAGAGCTCCTTTCGTATTGTTGTTGCCTACTTCAATATTGATTGGAACTCTCTCTTTTTGCAACCCCTTTATTCTATGGATCTTTGGGACTGTAACCTGAAATGCCTCTCGCTTGATTCTCATCCTGCTTTATGCTAGACTTTGTTTAAGAATGACGAGGATTTCCCATGGCTGAAAAAATTCTGATCATCGACGATGACGTCGATACGCTGAAACTGGTGGGATTAATGCTGCAGAAGCAGGGTTATAAGATCGTTGCTTCCGCCAACGGCAAGCAGGGAATCAAGCTGGCTGAAACGGAAAACCCCGACCTGATTTTGCTGGATGTGATGCTGCCCGAGATGGACGGGTACCAGGTAGCAAGGAACCTGCGGACCAATATATTGACCGCCACCACCCCCATCTTGATGTTTACTGCCAAGACTCAACTCGACGACAAAGTGACCGGCTTTGAGTCTGGCGCAGACGATTACCTTACCAAACCCACCCACCCGATCGAATTAAACGCGCATGTAAAAGCTCTGCTGTCTCGCTCAAGTAAATCAAAGATCCCCACTTCCGAATTACATCTGGAGAAGCCATCCAAGATCATCGGGGTTATTGCACCCCGCGGAGGACAGGGGGTCACCACAGTGGCGGTGAATTTGGGGGATGCCCTGCGGTCGGCAACTAATAGTGAAGTGCTGGTTGCAGAACTGCGTCCGGGAATGGGCACTCTCGGACCTGATTTTGGCGAACCCAATCCGCGCGCCCTGACCGAACTGCTCAATTCAGGTCCGTCAGATATCACCCGCCAAAAAATACAGGAACGCCTCTTTTCCACACCCAGCGGGCTTCGGCTGCTGTTTGGCTCCATCCAATCAAAGGACGGGCTGCTGGTGAACGCCCCCGAACGAATGGAGGCAATTGTCAAACGGATGAGCTACCTGGCCGCATACGTGGTCCTCGACCTGGGAGCCGGCCTCAAGCCAATGATCCAAAAAATAATTCCCGCCTGTAATACCATGCTGGTGCTCGTGGAACCGGTGACGAATTCGATCCTGTCATCGAAAGCACTGATAAGCGATTTGGCGGGCATGACGAGCGACAGGCTAAATATACATGTCGTTTCAGTAAACCGGAATCGACCAGATACAACTCTTGGCTTGTTACAAATGGAAGAAATACTCGGCCAAACTCCAATGACAGCCGTCACCCCGGCACCAGAATTATTCGACACGGCAGCCCGAATGAAAACAACTGCATTTTCTGCCAGACCCGACAGCCCGACAAAACAGCAATTCGCCAAACTGGCCGATTCGATCCTCTCCCTTGATAAATAAACTAATCAATGAGCGATACTGAGAAACGTCTCGAAGGGTACCGGCGCCTGATAGCCGTCGCCCGGGACCTGTCTTCGACACTTGACCTGGATGTGCTTCTCAATCGCATTGTGCGCGTCGCAGCTGATATCACCGAAGCCGGGGCGGCTTCAATCCTGCTCTACGATGACACCGCCCGCCAATTGAATTTCCAGGTGACGACCAACCTAGATCTGCAAACCATGCGCGGACTGGTGGTTCCCCTAGAGGGGAGCATCGCCGGATGGATCGTCACCAACCGTGAACCTGTGCGAATCAGCAATGCCCATGAAGATCCCCGTTTCTACACAAAAATCGAAGAAGCCACACGTTTTCCCACCGACTCGATGATAGGTGTGCCCTTGATCGCCAAGGAAAAAGTTGTCGGCGTGCTGGAAGTTATAAATAAACGGAGCGACCATTTCAGCGAAGATGATGTGGACCTGCTGATCGTGCTGGGAGCTCAGGCAGCAACAGCAATTGAAAATGCGCGTTTGTTCCAGCAGTCCGACCTGGTGGCCGAGTTTGTCCATGAATTGCGCACACCGCTGGCCTCCATCAGTACGGCAACCTTCCTCCTGCTACGCCCAGAAATGTCACGGGACCAACGTGAGCAGATGATCCGCAACATTCACGATGAAACTTTGCGGCTTAACACACTGACATCTTCATTCCTTGACCTGGCGAGATTGGAATCAGGGCGCGTTCAATATCACCTGGCAAAATTTGATTTGGTTCCCCTCCTGGAAGAGTGCCGCCAGACCATGCAAGGAAAAGCGGACGAGGATTCGATAAAGCTCCAGATCAAAATTCCTGCCGGGTTCCCTCAAGTGGAAGCCGACCGGGATAAACTGAAACAAGTGGTGCTGAATCTGCTCAGCAACGGCATCAAATACAATCGACCAAATGGATCCGTGACCATCTCAGCCTTGACTGGCCAACGGGAATGGACGCTTTTGATTCGCGATACCGGACTGGGGATCCCAGAAAAATCACAGCCACATCTTTTTGAGAAATTCTATCGGGTGCGTGACACCGAAGATAAAACCCCCGGCACCGGGCTGGGTCTGTCAATATGCAGACAAATCGTATCCGGGCACGGCGGCAGGATTGAGTTTGAATCAAAACCAGGGAAAGGAACCGTCTTTATTATTCACATTCCGAAGGGTGAATAACCTGGACGGGTAGAAAGGGCCGGATATTTCTTACCGGGCTCCCTTCCTGCCAAATTGCCGCTCCAAAATTTCAACTGACAGGTGGATCATGGTGGGTCTGCCGTGTGGACAGGTGCGCGGCGACGAGCACGTTTCCAGGTCATTCAGCAAGGCGCGTTGCTCATCGGGGGATAGAACTTGTCCGGCTTTTACCGCCAACCCTTTGCAAACCCGGCCGGCTATTTTTGCCTCAAGCTCATTCTGCAACGGGGTTTCGTCTTCCTCAAAATCTTCCACCAAAGCGCGCAAAGCCACTGCCGGGTCGGAATTGGAAAACAGGACCGGTATTGCGCGCACCTGGTAACTGTTTTGCCCAAAAGGTTCCACCTGGAAGCCAAAATGCTGCAGCACCGGCAATTGGCCTTCAAGCAGGCTGGCATTGGCGGGGGAAAGATGTACGACCACGGGGGAGAGAAGCGCCTGCGAAGGAATTGACTTCTGTGCATGCTGGGCCATCAGTTTTTCAAACAAGACCCGTTCGTGGGCAGCGTGCTGATCGATTAAATACAATCCATCCGGACCTTCAGCGACCAGATAAGCCGCTCCGACTTGGCCGATCAATCGCAGAAGGGGGACGGCAGAATTGGGAGCTGCAAGGTTTTCGACCTGGGCTGTCAGTGGAGGCCCGGTGACCGAAAATGATCCAATGCCTGGCTGGTTCCAACCCGGTTCGGTTTTTTTTGCGTCGACAGCGGATAAATCGTGAGCGAGCCCCCAGGCTGGGTCGGTTTGCAGTCCCTGGGACGAAATCCCTCCCCAAAGGTTCTGGGGCGCCAACTGGGGTACCGGCGTAAAGGCAAGGATGGCGCGGCGAACCGACCGCAGGACGAAACTGAAAGCCGCGTCCGGGTTTCGGAAGCGGACTTCCGTTTTGGCCGGGTGAACATTCACGTCCACATCTCTAGGGGGAACCTCGACGAATAAGACTGCCATGGGGTAACGTCCCACCATCAGCAGGGTATGGTAGGCTTGAAGCAGAGCCGCGCTAAGGGCGCCATCCTGGACCCAGCGTCCATTTACGAAAAACGTGATCTCTTTGCGATTGGATCGAGTCAGCCCGGTGGGGCTGATAAAACCCGATAACTTGAAATCCCCTTCTTCCGACAAAACATCCAGCATCTGCCGGGCTACATCCACCCCGTAGAGGGCAGCCAGGATGCTGCGCCGGTCACCATCACCGCTGGTCTGGAGGGAGGCGCTACCCCCTTCCGCCAATTTGATGCGGACGTGAGGGTAAGCCAGTGCGTAGCGATTCACCAGGGTGTCTATCACACGGCGCTCGGTGCCATCCTGTTTTAGAAATTTCAGGCGGGCGGGCACGATGTAAAAGAGGTCTTCCACGCCGACCATCGTCCCCACCGGAGCCCCCACTTGCTCAAGCCTGCCGATGGAGCCTCCTTCAATGTGCAGGCGCGCTCCCCCGGTTTCAGCCTGCGTTCGCGAGATGATGGTCATCCGTGAGACTGAACCGATTGAAGCCAGCGCCTCCCCACGGAAGCCAAGCGTGGCAATGCAAAACAAATCCTCGGCAGAGACCAGTTTGGAGGTGGCATGGCGCTCAACCGCCAGTTTTAACTCTGCAGCGGGAATGCCAATCCCATCATCGGTCACTTCAATCCGGCTACGGCCCGCTGAAACCAGATTAATCGTTACCGATTTTGCCCCGGCGTCCAGTGCATTTTCCAACAATTCCTTGACCACCGAAGCAGGTCGTTCCACCACCTCGCCGGCTGCAATTTGCGAAGCAATCTCGGGAGGCAAGATATGGATGGTCATGCCTTTATTCTACCGTATAATATCTGCATGCGTTTTAATACTATATTCTTCGACCTCGACGAAACATTGTACCCATCTTCCACCGGGTTGTGGATGGCAATCCGTGGGCGCATCAATGCCTACCTCTTAGAGCGCATGGGGTTCCCGGCAGATCAAATCGAATTGCTGCGTGAAAAATTTTTCCGCGACTACGGCACCACCCTGCGCGGCCTGCAAGCAAACTATAACGTGGATATGGAAGAGTACCTGGCATTTGTGCATAACGTTCCCCTGGAAAAGCATCTCCACCCGGACGAGGAGATGCGCAAAGTGCTGGAGGGTCTTCCTGCCCGGAAATTTATTTTCACCAACGCCGACAATGCCCACGCAAAGCGGGTATTAAATGTTCTTGGGCTGCATGGGATTTTCGACGGCATACTGGATGTTCACACGATTGCCCCCTACTGCAAGCCGATGCCCGAAAGCTTTGAACTGGCGCTGAAATCTGTTGGCTCCCCCCAACCTCAGACCTGCGCCTTGCTAGACGACCAGCCCCGCGTCACCTCTGCCGCCCGAAAAATGGGTATGTTTTCGATCCTGGTCGGGAAAGAGTCCGCCGGGAAAGACGCCGATGCGGCATTGATAAATTGGCAGGATCTCCCTTCTTTATTGGATGGTCGAATCTAACACCTTTCTTACAGCGCACTGATAAAATCCCATCGACATTTGGTGTATCTAAGCAAGATATAAGGATGCTTTACCAACCCGGGACTCGGATTTTATTGTTCATTTAGTGTTAATCCAGTCATGTTAAGATAGACTAGTATCTTTTTGGGAGATCGATATGAAAAATAAGAGCACGCGTTCTGTATTGATCGGTGTTTTGGTAATTGTCCTGGCCGTCTGCTTGTTTGGCAGCGGTTTCGTCATAGGAAATTTCGTTCCGGTATTAAAGTCCTCGTCTGCATTAAACCTCATTCCCACCTCCGATCAGGGCGGTACGCCTGCAAATTTGCAATCCCAGTTTGCCCCATTCTGGCAAGCCTGGAACCTCGTTCACCAGAATTATGTTGACCAGCCGGTGGATAATACCAAACTTGTCCAGGGTGCCATTACCGGCATGATGAATGCCCTGGGGGACCCCCATAGCGGGTACTCAACCCCACTCGAAACAACCGATTTGAATAATTCCCTATCGGGCGCATTTGATGGGATTGGCGCATACGTAGACACCAAGGGAGCTTATTTAACCATAACGGATACCATCCCGGGGTATCCTGCCGCCCAAGCCGGCCTTCAATCCGGCGACCAGATTATCGCCGTCAACGGGCAGGACGTCACCGGGATCGATCCCGATATTGTGCGCCTGACAAAGGTGATGGGTCCCGCAGGAACAAGCGTTCAACTTACGGTGCAACGGACGGGGATTGATAAACCGCTTGAATTTACCATTACGCGTGCTCATATTGTCATCCCCTTTGTCACCAGCAAAATGCTTGGAAACAAAATTGCTTACATCCAAATCACGCAGTTTGGAGATACCGCAGCCAGTGACTTCCATTCCCAATTAAGCCAGCTTATGGCGCAGAATCCCGCCGGCTTGGTGCTGGATCTGCGGAACAACCCGGGTGGCTATCTAAATGCTGCCGTGTCAATCGCATCAGAATTTATCGACCACGGAGTGATTGTTTCTGAAAAGGATAGCAACGGCGACGATTACCCCGTACAATGCAACCACGGGAGGCCTGGCGACTTCAATTCCCCTGGTAGTGCTTGTGAATGGGAATTCAGCATCTGCTTCCGAGATCCTCTCGGGAGCCATCCAGGATGATGGCCGGGGAAAATTAGTAGGTGAGCTTACCTATGGCAAAGGGTCCGTTCAGGAATACTTCCCGCTTTCCGATGGCGGCCTGGCTCGCATCACGGTAGCCAAGTGGCTGACTCCCAGCGGCCGCGCCATAGACAAGATCGGTCTTACACCAGACCAGGTCGTCCCGATCACCCAGGCGGATGTCAATGCCGGGCTTGACCCACAGCTGGATGCGGCAGTCCAGTTGCTGCTAACTCCATAAGGATAGGAAAACCTGGAAAATAAATTTAAATCTGTCCGACGATAAATCAATTTAATCGGTAGGACGATAGGAGAGATCATGTTCTTCAATATACAATACTTTTTATTCATGGCGCCGGCTTTCCTGCTGATGCTGCTTGCCACCTGGTATGTTAAATCCGCGTACGGAAAGTGGAGCCGCATCCCGGCACGCAGCCGGCTGAGCGGGGCAGAAGCCGCACAGCGTTTGATCGCCCGGGGCGGGTTGTACGGGGTTCAGGTCGAGAATGTGGCAGGCAACCTGACCGACAACTACGATCCGCGTACGAAAATCCTGCATTTGTCCCAGGGTGTCGCCCAAAATGCTTCCGTTGCATCCCTGGCAGTTGCCGCCCACGAACTCGGTCATGCCCAGCAGGACGCCGAAGGGTATTTCCCGCTGCGCTTTCGAGCCGCGCTGGTTCCAATGGTAAACATCGGGTCTTACCTGGGCTGGATCCTGGTCATGGCTGGATTATTTTTAAGCTACTCCGGCATGGCTCTGGGCATTAATATTGCCTGGATTGGCGTGGTGATCTTTGCCGGCGGTGCAGTTTTTGCCCTGGCAACATTGCCGGTGGAATTAAATGCCTCCGCCCGAGCCCGCCGCCTGCTTACTGAAACCGGCATCATTTCGGGGCCGGACGAACAGCAAGGCGTTAATACGGTATTGAATGCGGCTGCGCTTACTTATGTGGCAGCATTGGTCACAGCTGTACTTCAACTTCTTTATTATGTATCCCTGGTGGGGGGATTGGGCCGCCGACGATCATAACCTGCCATATTGGGCATTAAATCGCCTTCTGTTGGCTGCGATGCCGTAGGAGGCGATTTATTTTGAATATCCAGTATAATTCCCGGCATGCGGAAGATCATCATCGCGCTTGTACTACTGCTGGCAATCGTATTTGTCGTCCTTCGCTTTTCCGAATTACAGAACATCCTGGATACGCTTCACCACAGCAACTACCGATTCTTGATCGCGGCTGTGATCATTGAGCTGATCTGGTTATACAATTCGGCAACCGTATATAGCACCTTGTATCGGCTGGTGGGATTAAAAGAGAAGAGTACCCATCTTATCCTGGTGGCGACCGCAGCAAATTTCGTCAACGTAGTCGCGCCCAGTGTCGGTATCGGCGGTATGGCGGTTTTTTTGGACGATGCCCAACGCCAGAACCATTCATCCGGCCGGGTAACTGTCGTTGGGGTTTTATACATCCTGATGGACTACCTTGCCTTCTTCTGCGTCCTGACGCTTGGATTGATCGTCCTCGTCCGGCGAAACAACCTCAACATCGGAGAATTGACAGCCGCCGCCATCCTGCTTGCAATTGCTGCAGGGGTGGCCTTCCTCCTTTACCTGGGGTACAGATCAGTTGAAAAGCTTGGAAATGCCCTGACCTGGATGGCACGCCTGATCAACCGAATCATGCATCCGTTCTTACACCGGGATTACCTGCAAGTGGACAGGGCTCACTTTTATGCCCAGGAGATTGCCGAGGGGATATCCATGTTCCGCTATAAACCCAGGGATCTTCTCTGGCCTTTCATGTACTCGCTAAATAACTTTGCCCTGCTGCTGTGTGTGCTGGCTTTTACATTCCTCACTCTGGGAACGCCCTTCACAGTCGGCACCCTGGTAGCCGGGTTCGCCATCAGTTATCTCTTTCTAATAGTCTCACCCACTCCATCGGGATTGGGGGTGATGGAAGGGGTGATGACACTGATCCTCACCACCCTGGGCGTCAAGTTGGAAGCGGCCGCGTTGATCACACTCACTTACCGGTTCCTAACCTTCTGGTTTCCCCTGGTGGTTGGGGCGGTAGCCTTCCGAATCCTGGGAGGGAAAAGGAAACCCCTTGCCATAGCGAAGTGACCAAATAGCAAGAAATTCTCACCGGTTGGGAATCAAAGAAGGCTGAAATGTTCGAAATTCCGGAATATGCCACCCTTGCCGTCCAAATAAATGCAACGCTTAAGGGGAAAATCATCTGCCAGGGAAGCCTGGGGAACTCTCCCCATAAATTTGTCTGGTACAACCGCACTCCCAGAGAATTCGAAGAACTGACACGCGGCAAACGCATCGGAACGGCTCGTGTGCGCGGGCGCTGGCTGTCCATTGACCTGGAGCCTGGTTATCGCATGGTCCTGGGAGAATGCGGAGGGAAGGTGCTTTACCACATAGCGGGTGCTCCCCTACCTGTCAAATATCACCTTTCGCTGAACTTTAATGATGGTTCGGCTTTGACGATTATGACAGCCATGTGGGGTGCCATGGAACTTTTCGAAGCAGGACAGGAGTTGGAGCGCAAATACATCAAGGACATGCGTCCCACCCCGGTGGACCAGGAATTTACATTGGATTATTTCACCAACTTGATTGAAGAACTCAGGCAAGGGGAAAAGCGCAGCGTAAAATCCCTATTAACTCTGGATCAGCTTATCCCGGGTCTTGGGAATGCCATTGCCCAGGACATCATGTTCAATGCATGTCTTCATCCCCGGCATTCCATTGCAGACATTTCTCCCGCCCAGTGCCACGCTTTGTATAAAGCAATTATAAATACGACCCGGCTGGTGATCGACAAGGGTGGCCGTAATGACGAAACAGACCTATTTGGTCACCCGGGGGGATATGTTCGATTGATGGACAGCCACTCAGCAGGCAAGCCCTGCCCCTGTTGTGGACAAATAATAGAAAAAATGCAATTCCTGGGCGGGGCTTGTTATTTTTGCCCGCAGTGCCAGGAATAATTCCCAAAAAACCGACCGGAGTTGCAAACCTCCGCCCGGTTTTCAAAATCAAAATCCTTATTCCTTAATTACTCATATCGCAGCGCTTCCACAATCTGTAACCTGGATGCCTGCCGCGCCGGGATGATGGCCGCCAACACTCCGAAGAGCAGCCCGATGACTATCCCGGCAATGATGCCCGCAAGAGGGAAAGAGTAAGTCATTGGGAAAAGATCCCCCAGGGCCTTTACGATCACGTATCCCAGGTAAATACCGGAAAGGATGCCGAATGCCGTCCCCACCGAGGCCAGCAGCAGCGCTTCGGCCACCACCATGCGGCGGACCTGCCTGCGAGTGCCTCCAACTGCACGGACCATGCCTATCTCGCGTGTTCGTTCCAGAACGTTGATGGCAAGGGTGTTAAGCATGGCAATCAGGGAAGGCAGCGCCAGGAACGCCAGGAGGAAATACATCCCGATAAAAACGGCGTTCAGCAGTTGTATCATCTGATCGATATACCCCTTTCCTTCTATGACGGTGAATTGCGGGTAATCAGAAGCCACTGCTTTGATTTGAGAGTCCACACTTGCGATTGTCACCCCTTGTTTGAGGTTCAGTTGAATGAATACGTCATCGGTCCGGCCAAAATCGGCAGCCAGGTTCGCCTGCGATACCCAAGCGGTAACAATCTTGGCGTTCAGCAGATCGGTGCCATTAGCAACAATCGTATACGTTTGCGGGCCGTTCGGTGTGGCCAGCTTAACGGTATCCCCCACTTTTACAGGAATTGTCGCCAGAAATGCACCGTTGACGATCAGGTTCCGCCCGTTGGCAATGGCTGAATAAGCTGATTCATTCCCCTGTTTGAAATCCAGTCCGGCTACCTTGGGAAATGTAATGGGATTAATTCCCAACAGGGAGACAGGCTGGTCATAGATAGATGTTGAAGCGAACCGCAATGTGCTGATGTCGCCTACCCCGGGAATGGCCTGAAGGCGGTCCGTGAACACTGACCCGGCTCCCATATCGCTATTCCAGACTGAAACGGAGGGCGGAATAAAAAGGTAATCGCTCCCCAGGCTTTTATGCAGCACACCGCTCATCATCCCGTTCAGGCTGGTGCTCATCCCGCCCAGGGCGACAACAATTGCCAAGCCGATCATTGTGGCGCTGGCTGTGATCGTCACTCGTGAAGGCTGCCGCGTCAGGTTGCCCTGGGCCAAGTCACCGGTCCCTTGCCGGGCGTAGAGCCAGGCGGTAAGCCGGCCAAAGACAAAGGCGATCGGTCGTAATAACGCCGGGGCTGCTAGGATCAGACCGAGCAGGAAAAGGATTCCTCCCGCCGAGATAAGACCAATGTTCCCTGAAGCCAATGCCAGTAAAGCCAGGCCAACCAAAACAAGGCCGGCAATAAATCCCCAGCCAGTGCGTTTCCTGTATTCCCCTTCCGCCACGGTGGGACGCAGGGCATCCATGGGTGTAACCTTACTGGCATTAACAGCCGGGATCAACCCGGATAAGACTGTGATACCGACACCTAGTAATACTGAGATGATTATAAGGGAGGTGGAAACAACAGGATTGCCCAGCTTTATGTGCAGAAAGGAACTCAAAGGAGCGTCTGCCAGACGGACGATACCTGCCCCGAAAAGATAGCCAAGCACGAGCCCAATACCCGAGCCGATCAACCCTTGCAGCAATCCTTCCACCAGGATCATGCCTGTGATTGTACTGTGTCTGGCGCCCAGGGCATGCAGCATGCCAATGTCGCGCCTCCGTTCAGCCACCACGGTGCGGAAAGTGTTGAAAATAATGAATCCCCCCATAAACAAGGCCAGGATCCCGAACATATTGAATGCCGCTTGGCCTAATTTTATGCTGGCAAACATGGTTGAATCGGATTGGAGGGCACCAACCTGGTAATCGTTTCCCAATGCCGATTCGATCGCGGATACGGTTTGGTTACGCAGCGTTTCATCTGTGCTGGACAGCGCAACCTCAATCGTGGTGATCTGGTCTGCCTGGCCGGTTAGGAATTGAGCCTGGGCAAGGGGCACCAGCACTTCCTCGTTTCCGGGGATGGTTCTCGGCGGCAGGATACCCACCACAACCAGGGTGGCGATACCGTTGATAGATGGCACCTGGATGGTGCCTCCCAGTTTGACGTTATAAGCATCCGCCAGGGTCTGCGATATCACGGCCGCGTTTGTGTCACTTGCGTCCAAATATCGACCACCGGCCTGGACGAGATATGCATGCAGCGATTGGGCTGCCTCAGGGTTAACACCGGTAAGATTGAGGGCTGTGATGCTATCCGGTTTGGCCGGGTTCCTGTCGACGAAATTTTCCGGCAGGTTGACTGTCCTTTCGAATACCGGAGAGACTGCACGAATGTCGGCGATCCCATTCAGATTGTTGACAACATCCAATGGGAAACCGCCTCCAGATTTGCTGGTCACGGTAACATCCACCAGGTTGCCAGCAGCCATGATATTGGCTTGAAAGGCTTCCAACATGGTCGGCAGGATGATATTCATCCCGAAGATGAGCATCACACCGAAAATGACAGCGAGGGTGGTCAGGAAAGTTCGTAATTTGCGCCCGTTCAGGTACCGCCAGGCGAGGGTAAGTTGGAGGTGCATGATTAACTCCTTGGAAACAGGGATTGGAACCAGGGTATCCGGAAAAAAGATCCCCAATTCCAAGTCGCCTAGTCTCCAATCTCCTTCATTTTGGATGCAATTGTCTCTACCGCACCTTTCCGCTCCAGTTGGGTTTCATCCACGACTTTTCCGTCCTTCAGAAAAATGATGCGGTCAGCATATGCAGCAATCCGTGGATCGTGTGTCACCATGATGACGGTACGGCCATATTCCTTGGTGACCTGACGGAGCAGATTGGCAATTTCATCGCCGGAGCGGGTGTCCAGGTTGCCTGTTGGCTCATCTGCCAGGATGAGGGCTGGTTCGGATATTAATGCCCGTGCCACCGCTACGCGCTGTTGCTGCCCTCCGGAGAGTTGGTCCGGCCGGTTGTCCAGCCGGTTACCTAGACCAAAGCGTTCCAGCCAATCAGCTGCCCGTTTCTTCGCTTCGGCTGGTTTGACACCATCCAGGGTGATTGGCAGGGCAGCATTTTCGACAGCGGTCAATACCGGGATGAGGTTATAGAATTGGAAGACAAAGCCAATCCGTTTACGCCGAAGTTTGGTCAAATCGTCGTCCTTCATGTCAGCCAGGGAAATACCTTCTATGACCACCTGGCCTTCGCTCGAGCTGTCCAAACCGCCAAGCAGGTGGAGCAGCGTGGATTTGCCACAACCGCTGGGACCCATAACGGCAACGAATTCGCCTTTCTTAATCTGGATGCCAACATGGTCAAGAGCTATGACGGCTGTTTGTCCGGAGCCATAGATCTTGGTCAGGTTTTCAGTTTGGATGAGAGACATTTAATACTCCTTCTCGGTCAGTGCTTTCAATTCGGAATAGCGGATAATCATTAAGTTGTATTCAAGGCTTCTTAACTGGTGCTCTTTGTGTCGGCGGGTCGACGGCATCAACAATAATTTTATGCGGTCTGCCGCGTGGCCGGATTTCGGGTTCAGGCAACGGCTGGCCTTCGACTTCCTCCAGACGCATTTCGGCCATATCCAGCCAGCGCAGGTCAGCCTCAAGATGCATCACCGCCTTATCCAGCAACAGGATTTGAGCCATCTCTGTGCGAGGGTCGTACGAGTCACGCAGGGTTGTGGCTGCGTGCAGGTCCTGGAACAGGTGGGCACGCTGGGTTTGGATGATTCTGTCCAGCTTGGCTTCGCCAGAGACCAATGCAGTCATCAGCTTGACAAAGAATTCGTCCCGCTGGTGATCGGGGGACACTCCCTGGTTGAACCATTCCGACAACGCCAAGTGACCGTTCGGGGTGATGGCATAAACCCGCCGGGAAGGTTCCTCCCCTTCCCCCAGGTCCGATGAACGCTCTACCAACCCGGCTTCTTCCAAGCGCTCCAAGGTGGTGTAGATTTGGGCGGGTTTCACGTCCCAGTTGGCGCCTCCACCTACCACAGCTTCAAAGGCTGCCCGGAGTTCATATCCGTGGCGGGGTTTTTGTGCAAGCAAACCGAGGATGGCATATCGGACTGACATAATTAGTCTACGTGTTATTATTTTTCAACAGCGAAAATAATAAACGAGTTAGTAATTTTTGTCAAGTGATTATCCCAATCGGTTCATTATCTCAATTCGATTCCGGACAATTTTCCGCCCATAACCCTAGTACCTGAGTTTATCATCGACCCCAAATTTCAGTGTTTTTAGCCGGGAAAATTGATATTTCGGGACACTAGCCGGAGTTGGGGGAAGAGCTACAATTGGATCCATGGCGTTCATCCGAAAGGTAAAAACGACAAGCGGTGCAACCGCGGTTCAGATCGCCTATAAACAAAAGGGGAAGATCGTCAAGATCATCCATATCGGGAGTGCTCATACCGAAGGGGAATTGAAGATCTTGCTTGCATTAGCACGCAAGCAGTTACAAGCAAACCAACTTGTGTTATTTCCAGAAGCACGACCTTCCCTGCGGGTGGGTATCAAGCGCTCCTTTTCCGGTTTGTTGTGGAATATTCTGCGAGAACAATACCATCAGCTGGGATTTACCAGGCTGAAGGACGAGGCATTTGAATCTCTCTGCATCGCAAGGATCGTGGAGCCGACATCCAAACTGGACAGCTTGAGAGTTTTGGCTGACCTGGGAATGGGGCCGATCGATCAGAACAAGCTTTACCGGAGTTTGGCAAAAGCTGCGGATCAGGATTACCGGAAGATCATTAGCCAGGCCTGTTTTAAGCATGTGGGTGGACATGGCCTGACTCTCCTCCTCTATGACGTCATCAGCCTGTATTTCGAGGTTCAGGTAGAAGATGACTACCGCAAGCCGGGTCTGAGCAAGGAACGCCGGTTGGAGCCCCAGATCATCATCGGGCTTCTAGTGGATCGAAATGGCTTTCCTTTGGGCTTACACAGTTTCGAGGGGAATAAAGCTGAAACCAAGACCATTCTGCCCGTCATCGAGGCTTTTCAGGCACAGCATGGCCTAAACAAAGTAACCATTGTGGCCGATGCAGCCATGCTCAGCGCGACCAACCTGGCAGCGCTCACAGAAGCCGGTTACACCTACATTGTTGGCTCCCGGCTGCACAAAGTACCCTATGACATCGCCGAGTACCAGAAGACTGGGGCAATGAGTGACCAACAGATCGTAGTCAGCCCCCAGGAAGGTTACCGGGTGATCTACCAATATCGCGCGAAACGCGCAGCCTTGGACCTCCGCAACATTGAAAAGCAGGTCGCCAAGGCCAAGAAAGCTCTCAGCGGGCAGATCCCGACCAATCGAACGAAGTTCTTGAGCATCAAGGCCAAGAGCAAACAGCTCAATCAGAAACTGATCGATAAAGCCAGGACCCTGGCCGGTATCAAAGGGTATGTCACCAATCTGGATATCCCGGACGAAGAGGTTATCGCCTACTATCATCAACTATTCCAGGTTGAGGCTACTTTTTGAATGGCAAAATCCGACTTGAAGGCCAGACCCATCTTTCACCGCAAGCGGGATGCGATCGAGGCTCACCTCACGATCGTGTTTGCAGCTTTGGCGATCGGCAGAAATATTGAACACCAAACCGGGATCAGCATCAAGCAGTTCGTGAAGCTGCTCCGCCCGATCCGATCTGGTATTGTGACTATCAATGGCAATGAGGTCTTGGCTGAACCAGAGATACCCGACGCAGTAAAACCTGTGCTAAATAGCCTCGGTCGGGGACACTAGGATGATAAACTCAGGAGACAATTTTCCGCCCATAACCCTAGTATATATATATATTTATCCTGGTATCCATAGTCATCAATCTTAACCGGTGGGAAAATACTTCAATCGTCTTGATAAAAGCAAAAATTTCCCGGTTGTCCCCGCTCGGATTTCGGAAATTTTTTTCAAGATTCTGCACCCCGGGTATAATCTCTCCCAGAATATGAGCGTTCAAAAATTACTCTCCAAATGGCGCACAGATCCGGAAACTGCACCTAACCTGGAAGTATGGCGCACCACTCCTCCACGCGCAGCCAGGGGAAGCAGCTTCCCGGCAGACCTGCCCCCAGTCCTGGCAAAGGCACTGATTGGACATGGGATCAAAGCGCTCTACAGCCATCAAATCCAAGCCTGGGAATCCGCCCGGCAGGGGGAAAACGTTGTGCTTGCCACTGGGACAGCCAGTGGTAAAACCCTGGCCTATAACCTGCCAATAATGGCCTCACTACTTAAAGATCAAAATACGCGTGCCCTTTATCTTTTTCCGACAAAAGCCCTTGCTCAGGATCAACTCGAAAGGCTTCAATCTTTTCAACCTGCGATGGAACATATGAGGGCAGCCATCTACGATGGAGACACGCCAACATCACACCGATCAACAATCCGTAAAAACGCGAATATTATTTTCACCAACCCCGACATGCTCCACACGGGGATCCTTCCCCACCACACCAACTGGGGCGATTTTTTCCGAAACCTGCGCTTTGTTGTCATCGACGAAATGCATACTTATCGCGGGGTATTCGGATCTCATGTGGCAAACGTGATCCGCAGGCTAAAGAGGGTTGCGGAATATTACGGTGCCAGCCCACAGTTCATCCTGACCTCCGCCACCATCGGGAATCCTCAAGAATTGGCCGGCAGACTCATTGAAGAACGGGTCACACTGGTGGATGAGGATGGTTCGCCGCGCGGCGAGCGGCATTTCCTCGTATTTAATCCCCCCGTGATTGACCCGGCTCTCGGCATACGAAAGAGTTCAATCCAGGAGAGCATCCGCCTCGCCCAGGATTTACTGGCACAAAATGTGCAGACAGTGCTCTTTGCCCGATCAAGGCGATCGGTGGAAATTCTCCTGACCTACCTGCAGGGAAATAGGAATGGGGCGGAAAATGGAAATGTCCTCCCTGCCACTCCTCCGTCTTCGCCAATTCGGGGTTACCGATCAGGATATCTTCCTTCACAGCGCCGGGAAATCGAAAAAGGCCTGCGCGATGGAAGCATCCACCTGGTGGTGGCAACGAATGCACTCGAACTTGGGATTGACATCGGCGGACTTGAGGCGGCGATGCTTGCAGGTTACCCCGGAACCATCGCCTCCACCTGGCAGCAAGCCGGACGGGCAGGGCGCGGGAATGACCCGGCGGTGGCAGTGTTTGTCGTCACAGCCAACCCTCTTGATCAATTCCTGGCCCACCATCCCGATTACTTTTTCGCCCGTTCCCCTGAACAGGCATTGATCAACCCGGACCATCTTCTCATCCTGCTAAACCATCTTCGATGTGCAGCATTCGAACTTCCTTTCCAACCAGGTGAAGGTTTCGGGGATCTACCCGTTGAAAAGCTGAAAGAATACCTGAATTTCCTGGTCGACAACCAGGAACTGCACTTTTCGGATGATAAATATTTTTGGATGGCAGACGCTTACCCGGCTGCCGGTGTCTCACTCCGCTCTGCCTCCCCCGAAAACGTGCTCCTCCATATCGAAGATGGTTCCACACCGCGTATCCTGGGAGAAGTGGATCTCTCATCCGCCCCATGGATGGTCCACCCACGGGCGGTATATCTTCATGAAGGCCAGCAGTATTTCGTCCAGGATCTCAACCTGTCCCGAAATATTGCCACGCTGATCCCGGTGGCGCTCGATTATTACACTGAACCGCTTCGCCAGACTGAAATAAATTTAATGGCAATCCTTGAAAGTACCCCTTGCCCGGCTCCATCAGGGACAGGAGATGCGTGCTCCAAGGGCTATGGGGACCTCCAGGTCACAACCCAGGTGACCGGTTTTCGGAAACGGGCCTGGCTGGGTGGGGAGAACCTGGGTGAGGAACCGCTTGACCTGCCTGCCTCCGATCTGCAGACCACAGGTTACTGGCTGACGCTTTCCGATAAAACCATCGACGCACTGCGTGAAGAAGGGAAATGGAGTAACGATCCGAACGATTATGGCCCGGGATGGAATCGCCTGAGGGATGCAGTCCGACTCCGGGATGAATACCGCTGCCGGGTTTGCGGAGCTGAGGAAAGCGGCAATCGCCAGCATGATGTACATCATAAAATCCCATTTCGCCAGTTCCATTCCTTCGCTGAAGCCAACCGAATGGATAACCTGGTCACGCTTTGCCCAACCTGCCATCACAAAGCCGAAGCAAACCTGCACATGAAAAGTGGATTGGCTGGCCTTGCCTCGGTACTCGGACAAATTGCGCCGTTATTCCTGATGTGCGATATTGGCGACCTTGGGGTGTATTCCGACACAACCGCGTCGGTTTTCGGCAATCCCTCAGTTGTGATATATGACCAGGTCCCGGCAGGGATCGGGTTCAGCCAAAAGCTATTCGAAATCCACCCGGAATTGTTGAAACATGCCCTGGAGCTGGTTGAAGAATGTGAATGCGAGGATGGTTGCCCCTCCTGCGTAGGACCCGCGGGAGAAAATGGGGTGGGAGGCAAACAGGAGACTCTGGCAATTTTGAAACTGTTGGCGTTATGACCTCACAATAAATATTAAAGATATTCTGCAAAGTGTATATGCTCGTGAAGTTCTTTTAGACCCATTCAGTTCTCCCCTAAATAAATATAAATACCCTATAATCCCCACGCGATTCAACCAAATGGCCGGGGAATGTTAATCTCACCGGGATCGGGTATCTATATGAATAAATTGAAAAGAATGCGGCGTTCAAATTGACGCCGCATTCTTTAGATGAAAATAAATTTATGAAGCCGGGGGCAGGGGTTCCTGGGGGGGCAGGATATCCACAGGAGCAGTCTCGGGTGCGACTTTCTTTTTACGAAGGAGCAGCACCGGTACCACCACAGCAATCGCGATAAAAATCACCGCCACGCATAAAAAGCCTATGCCCCAACTAAGTGGAAAATTTCCATATCCCCTCCATACATCCGGCACCACCCCGGCAGCAGTGGCCAGCCCAAGCAAGCACAAGGTCAGCCCGGGGCATCCGCAAAGTAAAATTGCTACGATGGTTCCGATGATTGCGCCGGTATTAGCAGGTTTCTTCTCTTCCATAATTCATCCTCCTGGAATGATTTATTATGATTTTAGTATACATGTGACAGACACATAATGCAAGCAAATAGAGAATAATCCAGGTTTAACTTCGCAATGTCGCGCCTAATTCCTGCTCGAGGCGGCGAACGATGCGCGTACGCATCCCGGCGACATCTTTATCAGAGAAGGTTTTACTCACTGCCTGATAGGTCAGATTGTATGCCAGGCTTTTCTTGCCTGGCCCAATCTTCTCATCCCGGTAAACATCAAACAGGCGCACCTCGGAAACCATCTTTCCACCTACCTGACGAATGATTTCCGCCACGTGTTCAGCTGGTACATTTTCATCTACTACGATCGCAAGGTCTTCGAGCACGGGTGGCAGCGTAGGGACGGCTTCTGTCTGGAAGCGGGCAGGGGCAAGAGATAATAAAGTATCAAGGTTGATATCAGCAGCGATGATCGTGCCGTGGATAGATGCGGGCCAGTCCAATTGCCTGTGCACCTGGGGATGTAATTCCCCAAGGACGCCAATTTGGCTCTCCCCCGACAAGACCCGCGCACATTTCCCGGGATGATAGTAGGGGTGCTGTGACGGCTCAAAATGAACCCCGGGTATGCGAAGGCCTTCGAGGAGGTTGGAAATTACCCCTTTGATATCGTAGAAATCCAACAAGGAACTATCCGAAGGCTGCCAGCCGGGAAGGGAACGTGCACCGGCGAGAATGATGGCAAGATGTTGGGGTTCGTCGGGAAGATCACCCCCTTCAGAGGCAAGGAACACCGGCCCGATCTCGAATAACGCCAACCGATCACGCAGACGCGCATTTCTCTCGGCAACCTCCAACACACTGGCAAGGACGGTGTGCCGCAGGACGGCTTTATCAGGAGTAATCGGATTGGCAATCCGGATGTAGGGCTTATCGTCACGCGGCGAGTTGGGCGGCAGGAGGCGGGCTTCGCGCGATGGGGTTGTCAACCGATAACTGATGATTTCCTGCAAGCCCTGTGAAACCAACAGGTCGCGGACCCTTTCTTCTTTTTCAAGCGTTGGGTTGCCCAGTTGAGGTGGGAGCTCATCTGACATGCGCGTTTCCGGGATGTTATCATAACCGTAAACGCGGGCAATCTCTTCAACAATATCCGCCTTCCCGGTGATGCCCTCGCTGATATCCATGCGGTGATCCGGTACGGCGACCTGTAAACCCTGGGCATCCTTAAAGGAACACGTAAACTCAAGCCGTTCCAGGAAGGCTTTCATCCGGTCAATCGACATATCCACGCCCAGCCAGCGTTTCACATCACCCGGCGTGATTTCGATGACCGGGTCTTTAGGGGGAAGCGGGTAAACATCCACCAGACCCGGTGCCAGCTTGCCATTTGCCCATCCCTGCATCAATTCAAGCCCGCGCCTGACGCCGCGCCCGGCCATCGCCGGGTGGACGCCGCGCGAGAATCGGTAGGAGGCTTCGGAGTTCAACCCATAAGCGTGGGCGGTTTTCCGAATATTGATAAAGTTCCAGGCCGCGCCTTCGAGCAGGATCCTGGTCGTTTTATCACTGACCTCAGACTCCTGTCCTCCCATCACACCAGCGATGGAGAGCGCCCCGACTTCATCACATACGAGCACCGTGGTTCCGTCTAGTTTGTGCTCCACACCGTCAAGAGTTGTCAAGGTTTCCCCGGGTTTTGCGGTGCGGGTGATGATCTTGACTTGTTTGCCTGCGGCACGCTTCACCAGAACATCATAATCAAATGCGTGCAGAGGCTCACCGATTTCCAGCATCCCATAATTGGTGGCATCCACGATATTATTTATAGGGCGCATCCCAGCCAATTTCAGCCGCCGCTGCATTTTTTCAGGGCTTGGGTGGATTTCAACGTCCGTGATCAGCCCCAGCACGAAGCGAGGATTCAATTTCGGCTCGGTAATTTCAATCCCTGCAAAATCACCAGTTCCTTCCCCGGCCTGGTTCAAGGATGTATATGATTTTTTTAATGATTTGCCGGTGATCGCAGCGATTTCGCGCGCCAATCCAAGAATGCTGGCACAACGTGCAAAACTCGGCAGCAGTTTCACATCGAGTACGGCATCGCCTATTGCATCCGCCAGCGGAGTCCCAGCGGAGGCAGCATCATTAAGGATCATAATTCCTTCATGCTCATCGGAGATGCCCAATTCTTTTTCCGAGCACACCATCGAATAAGATTCCACGCCGCGGATGGTGGCACGCTTGAGCGTGGTCAGCACCTGGCCTTCCTGATGACCATCGTAAATCCGGGCGCCCTCCTTGGCGTAGGCTACTTTGATGGCTTTGGAGAGCGGGCCAATCCCTTTGAACTCAAACAAGTTTGGCGCCCCGGTCAGGACAATATGTTCTTGCTGACCATCAAAAAGTTTACAGAGCACCAGCCTGTCCGCGTTGGGGTGAGGCATCACCTCCCCAATTGTGGCGACCACGATCCTTTCCCGATCCCATTCCAATCCGGATAGATGCGCATCCACGCTACCGGGGATGGGCATTGGAAGTCCAATGATTTGCAACTCTTCCACCTCCATTCCAGCCATCGTCAGGAGATGGGCAAGCTCAGCTACAGAAATATCGATATCTACAAACTCTTTTAACCAGGATAAAGGTGCTTTCATCGTTTGCTCCTAGAATTGCTCAAGGAAGCGCAAATCATTTTCCCAGAAACAACGGATGTCGGTAATACCATATCGAAGCATTGCAATCCGCTGGGGTCCAAGGCCGAAGGCGAAACCGGTATAAATTTCCGGGTCATAGCCGCCATTTGCGAGTACGACTGGGTGTACCATGCCACAGCCACCAATTTCCAGCCAGCCTCCGCCGCAAACGTTACAGCCTTTGCCGCCGCACAGAAAGCACTCTATGTCGAACTCGGCGCTCGGCTCGGTGAAGGGAAAAAATGAAGCCCGAAAACGGGTACGGACATCCTGCCCAAACAGACGACGGGCAAGATCGGCCAATGTGCCTTTCAAGTCGCTAAATGTAATCCCCTGACCGACAGCAATTCCTTCGATCTGGTCGAATTGAGTTTCGTGGCGGGCGTCCACTTGCTCATAGCGATAGACCATCCCAGGCAGCACGATTCGTACGGGAGGCGGGTGGTGAGGGTTGCGGCCGGAATATTCGCGCATGGCACGAATCTGCCCGGGAGAAGTATGGGTTCTTAAAACAACGGGGGTTTCGCCTGGTTGCGCCCCTTCAACAAAATAAGTATCCTGCATATCGCGCGCCGGGTGCCCAAGGGGAAAGTTGAGCAATTGGAAATTGTACTCGTCGCTCTCCACCTCCCGGGAGCGATAGATTTGGAAACCCATATCTCCAAAAATTCGATACAGCTCACGGAGAATACGGGTGTCGGGGTGAAGGCGGCCCAATGGGATTTGCCTCCCAGGTAAAGTAACGTCCAAGCGTTCCTGCTCAATTGAACGCGATAAAGCCACCTGACGAATCTCCTCGGACCTAGCAGCGAAGGCTGATTCGAGCACCTTTTTCACCTCGTTGGCGCGTTTCCCAACCACCGGCTTTTCTTCCCTGGAGAGCGACCCGAACTCATTGAACAGCAAAGTCAGCGCGGAACTCCGTCCAAGATGTGCCACACGCCAAGCTTCCAATCCCGATTCATCATTCACTGATTGCAGGGCGAACAACCCCTGAGTTTCGATTTCATTCAACTTTTCCAGCATACGACCCTCCGATAAACAAAAATCCCGTCCGCTCTGGGACGGGAGGCTTTTCCCGTGGTACCACCCAAATTAGCCACCTTGAGCATCATAAAAAGGCTGGCTCACTTTTCGCTGACCACCATCAGCAACCCGCTAACGCTGGGGAAGCGGCTCAGACTACAGACCCTTGAAGGGTTTTCCCCTGAGCGGCTCGGGAGGGAACTTCGGCCGGTTTCCACCAGGTGCGGGTCTCAGTCCATGCCCGCATCTCCCTGTTGGCTTTCGCAGACCTACTTTCCTCTGTCAATGATTTAGATTTATTAGGCTCGCCTGTTGCACTTTATTATCCCCAAAAACAACCGCCTGTCAAGGGCGGTTCAGATCCCAGATCAAGTGCAGCCCATCGAGGGTGAGCCAAGGGGCGTGGACCTGGATAACCGGAGTTTCTTTCGCAATGAGGTCGGAAAGCCCGCCCGTGGCGATTACCTTCATCTGAGGTCCAAGTTCGTGTCGAAATCGTTCGACCATCCCCTCTGTGAGAGCCACATATCCATAGATCAGGCCTGACTGCATAGCATGAGTGGTGTTCCGTCCAATAATGGACGGCGGTTTTTGCAGATCGATGCGCGGCAATTTGGCCGCGTGAGTGAAGAGAGCCTCGGCTGCCAAGTTGATTCCGGCGGTAATTGCTCCGCCAAGGTAATCCCCCTCTTTTGTCAGGGCGTTGAAAGTGGTGGCAGTGCCGAAGTCGATGATACATGCCGGTCCGCCATACTTGTGCATGACGGCCACGGCGTCTGCCACCCGGTCTGCGCCGACCGCTTTTGGATCTTCATATCGGATGCGGATCCCGGTCTTGACCCCCGTGTCCACCACCAGCGGCTCTTGCTTTAAATATTCATGACAGGCTTGGACGATCCGGCCTGTTAATTGCGGGACCACCGACGCCAGGCAAACTCCGGTCAGATCATCAAGCGTTCGCCCGGCGTTCGTCAGCAAGCCGAGCAGCTGAAGTCCATACTCATCGGGCATGCGGTCCTGGTCGGTCGCCAGACGCCAGTGATGCAACAGGATTTCATCCTGGAAAAGTCCGATGGTCAGGTTGGTGTTGCCGAGGTCAATGGTGAGCAGCATGATCTTATTATAATGCGTTGGATCCAAACTTAAGGATTCACACCGGTACCGATGGTCCCATTTTCCAAGCCGGTTAGAATATCCTTAACTAGGCGCAGTTTGGCATCGCTGAGGAGACTGGAATTAACATCGGTCAATGACAAAGGGGTCGAGGCGACCTGACCACCTTTACCAGCTACCAGGTCAGGGAATATGCTCTGCAGGGCGGAGGTGAGGTCGGGTTGGATGCTGGCGACCCAATCGGGACGGACATCCTCGCGCGGCAATGACTGGCTGATAAGCTCAACGCCATTTTGAGCCATGTAAGAAAGAAGCTCGGGAGTGGCAACATCCGGGAATACGTATGCCACTTTGACAAAATTCTGGATCAATATTTGGGCATAACCTGTATAGTCACTGGTAGGAGCATCGGTGGGGATTCTGACTGGGATTGGATATTGTCCATGGTGGAATCCCATGGTGAAATTAGGGTTGAAACAATCGCCGCAATAAAAATGATACCCATTCGAGAATGCCAGGACTGCTGCATCGCCGGCGGGAGTATCTTTTTGGGAAAGGATGCCAACCCGCCACTCGGGAGCAACCATGCCGGCAATGTACCCGGCGAGGAAAGCCTGCTGGTCCACGGGGAGACCGCTCTCGCCGATACTTGATAGGTTGGGAGCTTCCGGCAACCCTGAGATACCGATCGCAAGGAACTGCACAGCAGGAGCAGCTGCTGCCAGGACTGCCATGCCTGGGTCAGGAGAAAGCGCAACGACAACTTTCAATGCTGCTCCCTCGACTGCCAGGTCTGCGGGGGAGAGCAAATTCCGAACCTGGAAGCGCATCCCATTGGCCTGCGCCAGGTTATAAACCAGAGTCTGATACTGGTCTGATTCAGCCTGCGGCATATCTGCAGGCAAAACCAGGATTGTCAATGGAGTGGTGGCTGGGGAAGGGGAGGCAGTAAAAACCGCAGTGGATGTGGGGACTTTGGTAGCGGGGACAGAACTTCCGGGAAGGGCACAGGAAGAGAGCAAAACCAGTATGAAAATGAAGAAAGCTAATTTTTGACGCAAGAGGAGTCTCCAACCAGGAATGAAGGTATTTTACCTGAAATCTCCCTCAGCAACGGTAACCCTGAACAGGGTCGGGCTATGCCCTCACTAAATGATGGATTGGCGTGGAGCGGGTCAATGTTTTAAGTTAATGTCCCCAACCAACCTGGTTCTGATAAATGCGTTATTAAAGCATCAGGACACCCTTGTGGGGCGTCCTGACTAAGGAGGAGATGAACAACAGAAGTGTGCGGTTTATTTGACGGCAATTTTGACTGTTTTCGGACGGGCAGATTCAGCCTTTGGCAGTCGCAGGGTCAGAACACCATCAGTGATCTTGGCCTCGGCTTTATCAGCATCCAGAGCGGCAGGCAGGCGCAGGGTCCGGTTAAAGGAACCGTGCGGTAATTCTCTCATTAAGTACTCATTCTCATCGGCCTTGAACTCGCCTTCGACGGTGACCACGTCTTCCAGGATTTGAATATGCAGATCTTCGGCTTTCAAACCGGGGACAAGGGCACTAAGAACATAAGCGTCATCTTCATCACGGACATCCACGGCCAGGGTGAAATCATGGGATGGTTCTTCGAGACCGGCCATGTGAGCCCAGCGGCGGGCCATTCGATACGGGTAAGGTGCAACAAAGTAAGACATTTGGAACTCCTTTCGGAAATTGATGATTAATTAGAATGACCTTATCTTATCTAGATAATGTAAGAAATAAAGAAGATGGAGATTGTATTTGTATAAGAGAACCACCAAAAATATATAAGAAGATCCCCCGTAAAAAATTGCGAGGGATCTTTGAAACCATTATTCAGGAGCGGATGAAGTTATTTTATTAAGGTATATACCGCCGCGTGAGCAACCTGATTTCCATCAACACTGACAGTGAAAATGGCTTGATGGTCGCCTAGGGATGCACCTTTATCTGCAGCCATGGTAATTGTGACGTTACCTGAGTCACCAGCAGCGATGGTCACACTGGCCGGATTGACCGAATATGTCACGCCACCAGAACCTGAACCTACAGCGACAGCGAAGGTTGCATCGTCACCCAGGTTGGTGAGTGACACATCAAACGTCCAGGTTTTGCCGGAACCGGAAGGAACTGCACCGAAACTTATGCTGATCGGATCCAAGGCAACCACGGCGTTGACAGCCGAGAGCAGGTTCTCGCGCCCGGCGCCGATGATATTCACATCAGTTGAAGACGAGGTTGGGGTGGACGGATGCAAGACTCCCTGGTCGGCAGTATTGACGATGGCCGAACGGATCTGGGCGGCTGACCAATCAGGATGCTCCCAACGCACAACCGCGGCTGAGCCAGCCAAATGCGGCGTTGCCATCGAAGTGCCCTGGAAGAAGGCAAAGCAGGGAGCTTCCGCGCAGAACTGGTGCGGGATGGAGCTAAGGACATTGACGCCTGGGGCAACCACATCGGGCTTGACGCGGAAATCCACGTCGGTCGGACCCTGGCTGCTAAAATCAGCCATAAAGTCATTATTACCCGTGACCAGATATGCAGGGGTCACAGAGATGGTCGTACTTTCTCCATTATGGACTTTTAACGAGGCGCTGTCACTCAAAGAGACATTGTAGGCAGGAACAGTGGGCTGATTGGGGGTGCCATCCGTTGCCATACCAATCCCATCTCCCGGGGCGTTATTTGCAACCAAAACTGCGATAGCGCCTGCATTCTGCGCATTGAGAATTTTGGAGGAGAAAGAGCAAACTCCGCGTGAGATGAGGGCAATTTCCCCTGTCAGGTTCGTGGCAAGCGGTGAGCAGGCTGTGCTCAGACCGGTTGCGGCGTTCGTTGGAGATTCAGTGACAACGCCGAGTGGGGCTGTCAGGTCAGCTGAAACTGTTGGGAAATCGCCAGCAATACCCGCGGCTGTAACGCCATCCACGATGATCGGGGTGGCAATGAGATGCCCCACAGTCGCCGCGCCGGCAGTCAGAGCACGAGCAGCAGAACCGGGGGATTCAACGGTATAGTGACCAGGTCCACTGTTGCCAGCCGCGACTGCAACCACCATATCAGCTTCATCAAGGTTATCCACGGCGACTGTTAATAGATCCTGGATCCCGTGGGCACCGCCGCCAAGGCTCAAGTTGGCGACATCAAAGCCGTCGGAATAGGCAGCCTCGAGGGCGTTCAGGATATCTTCACTACGGGCGTTGAGAACCTGGCCGGGGAAGATGTTGTAGTTGCCGAGGAGGGCACGAGGAGCAACACCTGAAATCCCATGAGGAATTGGCACGCCATCCACATTCGCGACAGTATCAAAGTTGCATGCAACAGTACCGGCCACGTGGGTGCCATGTTCCTGCAGGGCTTCAGCCGTGTAATGCTGGCTGGGGGTATTGTTATTGAATACCTTGGCGACAATCACTTTGTTGTTGGTAAAGCTTTTATCGCCCAATTGATCCTGGACAGGATAACCGGTATCCGAAAAACACGGGTGGGTGATATCAATGCCGGTATCAACGATAGCCACCTTGACACCCTCTCCCGCATTTGCGGCGGTTCCCCCATTGGCAGTCCAGGCAGTGAATGCAGAGATCAAGGTCAAATCCGGGTCGATAGTAACGTCCGAAGTTGGATAGTAAAGACCTTCATACTCAGCGTGCTGAACCATGGGTGCAGTGGCAAGCTTGTCGAGTGTTGTGCCGTTTAACTGGACCGAAACAGCGTTCAGGGAAATATCAAACTGACCCGTTATTTTCGCTTTGGGCGCATTGGCCTGCAGCCATTTTTTGAAGTCATTTCGTTCCGCAGAAAGTTGAGCCCGGTAAGATTTCACCGCATTGTTGGTAAAATCGATCTTTTTACCTTGGGCGGGTTTCGTTTTAACATAGGTCGAGAGGGGATCCCCTTTCAACTGGACCAACGCTGTGGATGTATCCACAGTGGGACCAGTGATCGTGCTGGCGGTAGTATTCCCTCCCCCACCGCCGTTTGCGGCAGAGACACTGCCTGCCGGGGCCAAGAGAATTGCCATCATTGCAACGACCAAAAAAAGATTAAACCATTTTGCTTTCATTTATTTCTTCTCCTTGGGGTAGATGGACCTTTCAGACGAGGGAACCTTTGCAAGCATATTCCCTGCAACAGTCATCTAAAAGTTCTTTGCCGAAATATCAAACAGAAAGCACTAAATATTTGATTTTGGAAGCACCAAATTTGATCGTTAGAAAATCGTATATGGATCCATTATTTTCCCTGGAATGCACCTCCTCTTAACTTAGGAACCAAATCTTAATTCTGCCAGGCTTCTGACGATAATTTTCCCAACCGACAGGTGATAATAGTATAGCAGATTTCTTACTCATTTCAAGTAGTCCATATGGTGGGTGAGGCAGTATAATTCCCGGCAGAACCACTTTATCCTGGGATTTGGTTGCCTTCGGCGAGGTTATAATCATCCCATGAAGATGTGCTGGCTGCTGGGGATCATCGTGGTTGGCATCCTTGCGGGGGGTGGGATAACTATTTATATGAGCATGGAACGGACATTTGGAAGGACCTCACGAGTGGCGGAATGGATCCGCAATCCAAGCGCACACCCGGAATGGGCCATCCAGGCCGGAACCCGATGCGACCCGACTGCCCCCTTCGTGCTGCCCACCGACGGGCTGGCCGGATACCTGTGGGGGGACTCATTTCGGGCAGGAAAACTTCACCAGGGAATAGACATTTTCGGCGGGACGGAGGCCAGTATCACGCCGGTGGTGGCCGCTTTTCCCGGCTATCTCACCCGCCTGCCGGCATGGAAATCGGCAGTCATCATACGCATCCCATCCGATCCCCTTTATCCAGGCAGACAAATCTGGCTATACTATACCCATATAGCCGACCAAAACGGCAATTCTTTCATTACGTCTGATTTTCCACAAGGTACCTCAGAAAAATACATCGAAGCGGGCACTTTGCTAGGTTACCAGGGTAATTTTACAGGTGATGCTGACAACCCCAGCGGAGTTCACCTCCATTTTTCAATCGTGCTCGACAACGGGAACGGCGGCTTCCTCGACGAACTGGATATCAATAACACGCTCGATCCCTCCCCTTACCTGGGCCTGCCGCTGAATTCCCGGACGAGCGATGGCAACGTAATTGTTTGTCCGGGACCAGTCCAGGAGGAGAAGGCATGACCGACTTCACCGGCAAAATCGTATTGATCACCGGAGCAGGCAAGGGAACCGGCCGCCGTGTGGCTGAGGAATTTGCCGCGTATGGAGCTACCCTGGTCGTGAACGACGTGTCACCGGTCAACCTGGACGAAACGGTGGCAACCATCCTCGCCTCGGGCGGACAGGTCAAGGCTTACGTGGAAGACATTGCCAAGAAAATACCCATCCAGACGCTGCTCAATTCGGTGGTGGATGATTTCGGACGGATCGACATCCTGGTCAACTGCGCCGAAGTGGAACCGGTGAAAACCGTGCTTGAGATGGATGACTGGGACTGGCAGCGAACCATGGATGTAAACTTGAACGGACCTTATTTGCTGACCCAGTCGGTGGGACGCATCATGAAGGAAAAAGGCGGCGGGGTGATCGTCCACGTGGGCGAACGGGCCAAGGGTCCGGAGAACCGGGCGGCATATTTTGCAAGCAAAGCCGGTCTGGCAGCCATGGCTGCGTTGGCCGCATACGAGTTATCCGAATTTGGCATCCGCGTTTATCATTTGCAGCCGGAAGAAGCCGGCGATACGGCAAAACAAATCCTGGAGCTGTGCGCTTAATTATGACTGTCCGCTTGAGAGACCTCTTGCTTGGGCTGCGTGATCTTCGGCTGGCGGGTGCGCCGGTGATCGTCCATTCTTCACTGAAATCGTTCGGGCAGGTGGAAGGCGGCGCCTGGACGGTTGTCAACGCGATGGTGGCCGTCTTCAACACCATGATCGTCCCGACGTTTACCTACAAGACGATGATCACGCCACGCAGCGGACCGGAAAACAACGGGATCAATTACGAAGCGTCCCAGGAATTGAACCGGATGGCCGAGTTCTTCACATTGAGAATGCCCGCGGACCCGTCGATGGGCATCATCCCGGAGATGATGCGCAAGCACCCGCGCGTCAAGCGGTCAACCCACCCGATCCAATCATTTGCTGGGATCAACGCCGAAGCCATCCTGGCTGCACAGACGATGACCGATCACCTGGCTCCCATCGGAGTCATGGAAAAGGCGGACGGGTGGGTGGTACTGATGGGGGTGAACCAAACTGTCAACACCAGCATCCATTATGCAGAGAAACTGGCCGGGCGCAGGCAATTCCTGCGCTGGGCGCTGACGCCCAAGGGGGTGGTGGAATGCCCCGGTTTCCCGGGAGATTCGGCCGGTTTCCAAGCGATCGCGCCGGACCTGGAAAAGTTCACCCGCCAGGTAAAGATCGGAGACGCAACCGTACAGGCAGTACCGCTAAAAATGCTGTTCAAGGTGGTGACAGCCCGGATTAAGAAAGATCCGCTGGCATTATTATGCCAGCAGGAAGACTGCGAACGCTGTAACGCGATCCGAAAAGGGTAGAGGGACGGGCAGGCTGCCCGCCCTTTTTTATTGATACAAAATCGGCTCGACACGAACATTTTCTTCGCCGACGGTGTCGGTGAGGACTGCGGCAAGTTCGGCGCACATGTGGGTGGAGTCGTTGGGGAATTCGATCAAATGGCCGCGCCCTTCTTCGAAGATTTGGAAGGCAAAATGATCCCGGCCGGGGTAGGAGATAAACGTGCCATGCAGGCGGCTGATGCGGCGGATATCCTTTTCCGGGTCCCCGGAGGGGCGAAGGATCACAGTCACCATCTGCGGGACATGGTCACTACCAAGATTAACCGGGAGAGTCGCAGAAGGCAGTTTGGGCGTCAGGACCAGCGGAGGAACCTGTAGCGGTTCCGGCTGTTCGACAACTTCCCCGGAGATGCCTCCCATGGGGTCGATAATTTCGTCTTCCAGAATATCCGCTTCGGGGGAGGCTAGCACGGATTGGGCTGCCTGGGCGGTCAATCCCGGGCTTAACGGTGAGTAAGCATCCCAGTCAGGAGGATCTTCCGGGAGAGGCGGCTCACCTGAAACCGGTGGACGAGGGCTGGGAGCATGCCTGGGGGCGGGGGTGGATTTCCCGGTCCCATTGACAGGTCCGGAGGACGGGCTGTCCCCTTGGCGATGAGCGGGAGCAGGGAAAGCGGGCCGGTCAGAAGCGGGTGACTGGGGTTGGGGCTGAAGAGGTATCTGAGCCGGCTGGGTCAACTTGATCTCGGTGCGGATATTATCCACCAAAACTTTGGGAGGGTTGGACTGGGCGTCAACCTTGCCCTCAGCCACGATCACGCCGCCAACTTCGAGGGCGAACTGATATTTCTCCCAGGTGCGGGGGAAGAGCACCAGCTCGATCACGCCGGTGAGATCTTCGAGAGTGACCCAAGCCATCATCTTGCCGGTCTTGGTCTGGTAGGGACGGATGCCCGACACCATCCCGGCGACGCGGGTTTTTTCCTCATGTTCAGCCTCGCCCAGATTGCTGGAAAAATGGGTGACCAGGCTGCGAATTTCATTCAGGTAGGGAGTGAGCGGGTGTTCGGACATGTACATGCCGACCAGCTCGCGTTCCCAGGCGAGGGTCTCGCGGCGATCGGCATCCGGGACAAGCGACAGGGTGATATTCTCGGTGACGCCGGTGGCAGTGCCAAAGAGCGACAACTGCCCGGCTTCGGCGGCACGGAAATGGGAAGAGCTGACCGCAACCACCCGGTCGAGAGACTCGAGCATGGCAGCGCGCGGCCCAAACTTGTCGAGCGCCCCCACCTTGATGAGACTTTCCAGGGCACGTTTGCCGACAGCACGCAGGTCGACGCGGGCAGCCAGGTCGTTAAGGTCTTTGAAAGGGCCACCTTTCAGGCGGGCCTGAACCGGTAGATCCACCGCGCCCTGGCCTACGTTCTTGATGGCACCCAGCCCAAAGCGAATGGCGGATTTCCCTGCCAGCCCGGGGTCAGGAGTGGAAGCGTCCAGCTCTTCGATGGCGAAGTCCCAGGTGCTGGCGTTGATATCCGGCGGGAGGACGGTCACACCCATGTTGCGAGCGTCATTGACATAGAGAGCCATCTTCTCGGTCTCGTGCTTGGTAACCGAGAGCAGGGCGGTCATATATTCCACAGGGTAATGCAATTTCAAGAAACCGGTCTGGGCGGCGAGCAACCCGTAATTGGCGGAATGGGATTTATTAAAGCCGTAGCGGGCGAACTCGTCCCAATCATGATAAATGGCTTCAGCGGTGGCACGCTCCATCCCCTGCCGTGCGGCACCCTCGACGAACTTAAGGCGCTGTTTCTCAATTTCCTTGGTTTTTTTCTTGGAAATGGCAGCACGTAATTCATCCGATTCGGAGGGGGTAAACCCGGCCAGCTCGATGGCAGCCCGCATCAATTGCTCCTGGTAGAGAGGGATGCCATAGGTCTCACCGAAAATCGGCTCCAGGGAAGGATGGCGGTACTCAATCTCCGATTCACCGTGCATGCGGCTGATGTAATCGGGAATGAAGTCCATCGGACCGGGACGGTAGAGTGCCACCATGGCGACAATGTTATCCAAGGAGGTGGGCTTCATCTGGACCAACCACTTGGTCATCCCCGAACTTTCCAACTGGAAGACGCCCAGGGTGTTGCCTTCACCGAGGAACTTATAAGTTTCCGGGTCATTGGTGGGAATGTTGTCGAGGGTGTAATGGATGCCGTGACGGAGCTCGATGGATTCGCAGGCGCGGGCCATAATGGTGAGCGTGGCAAGGCCAAGGAAATCCACTTTGAGCATTTTCAGCTTTTCAAGGATGCCCATCTCAAACTGGGTAACGGTCTTGATGGGCGTCTCTTCGGAGTTATTGGTCGGGCGATGCAATGGCAAATACTCTGATAGTGGCTTATCTGAGATGACCACGCCAGCAGCGTGGGTACCGGCATTTCGTACGACCCCTTCCATGCGGGCGGCGGTATCGATCAGCTCGCGGATATGGTCAGCGGACAGGTAGGCGTCCTTTAACTCGGGGAGACCCTTGAAGTCATCGGCAATAATGTCACGGAGCGGGATAGCTTTGGAGGGAATGTTCGGAATAATCTTGGCGACCCGGTCCACTTCGGGGAGCGGAATATCCATCACGCGCCCCACATCCCGCAGGGCGGCGCGGGCACCAAGCGTGCCAAAGGTGATGATCTGGGCAACCTTGTCCTGGCCATATTTATTGACCGTGTAATCGAGCACGTCGGCGCGGCAGTCATCGCGAAAATCCAGGTCGATATCAGGCATCGAGATGCGACTGGGGTTCAGGAAGCGTTCGAAAAGCAACTCCTGCTGGATAGGATCCACCACAGTAATATCCAGACAATAAGCCACGATGGAACCATTGGCGGAACCGCGGGCGTTGTACCAGATGCCCTGGCGCCGGGCATAACTGCACAAGTCCCAAACGATCAGGAAGTAGGCATCGAAACCCATTCTATGGATGATGCCCAACTCGTAGTCAAGTCGAGTGCGCACCTGCTCACTCTCGGCGCGATCCCCAAAGCGCCTATTCAACCCGTCTTCGCATAAGGAGCGCAGGTAGGTTTCCGCGGTCTGCCCGGCGGGGACGTCGAACTGCGGGAGACGATAATCCTTCACGTCGAGGCTGACATTGCAGCGTTCGGCGATCAACAGGCTGTTCGAGATGGCTTCGGGCACTTCGGCAAACAAGCGTCCCATTTCCTCGGGAGAGCGGAGGTAATAAGACCCATCGGTCATGCGCATCCGGTCGGGGTCGGAAAGCAGCGTCCCGGTCTGGATAGCGAGGAGGATATCCTGGTACTTGGCGTCCTCCGGATCGATGTAATGGGAGTCGTTGGTGGCGACGAAGCGGGCGTTGTAATGCGGACCCAGGTCAAGCAGGGAGCGGTTGATCTTCTCCAGCTCAGGGACGTCGTGCCGCTGGAGCTCGAAGAAGAAATTATCCTTGCCGAATACCTGGAAATACCAGTCGATACTGCGGCGGGCTGCGTCAGACTGGTCCTGGTTGATCAGGCGAGGGATCTCGGCGGACATGCAGCCGGAGGTGCAGATGAGGCCCCGGGTATGTGCGGCGAGGAATTCCTTGTCGATGCGGGGGTAGTAGTAAAAGCCTTCCAGTTGGGCGGCAGAGGCGATCTGGAGCAGGTTCTTGTAACCAACCTCGTTCTCAGCCAGGAGCAGGAGGTGGGAGGATTTGCGATCTTCCCGGGGATCATGCTCCTGCATGGTGCGGGCGGCCATGTAGGCCTCCAGCCCGATGATGGGCTTGATCCCGGCCTCTTTGGCGGCGTGGTAGAACTCGATCACGCCAAACATGGTGCCGTGGTCGGTGATGGCCAGGGCGGGCATGCCCATCTCTTTGGCACGCTTGACCAGCTTCTTGATGTTGCTGAAGCCGTCGAGCAGGGAATATTCGGTGTGGACGTGGAGGTGGGCAAAGGACATGGTCGGACCGATAAAATAAGCAAGGAAGTCGGTTCGATTATAGCACGCGGCTTTTTCTTAAAAATGTAGGATTATGCCCCATCCCCCTGCCCCCGGGTAAATGCGGGTAATGTATCGGGCTCTCGTGAGCCCGCTGCAGCCGATGGCGGCTTCCCCTTGCCCCTATAGGCAGGGGCTGACGGGGACGATGTGAAGCCGCCTCGGCTGAATAATTCTTGGGGAGGTGGCAGGCAGCTTTGGTTCTTGCCACCTCCCCAAACCACGATTGTTCAAACCTCTCTTGATGGAGTATAGGGAAGACCATTAACGTCTTTTGTGGAGCACATCATTGAAAGTATTGACCCATACCCCCTTTTTCGCGGATTTATTAGGTGGGATTGAGGGAAGAAGCGGAATATTGATACCTTCCTCAACACATCCTTTCATGAAAAGAATAGGAGACTGATAGGTTGAAAAGCGAACCTTCCGGTATCATCCGGCGTACATCAATACAGTAAATAAAAAATCAACCCATCAAGAGGAGAACGGCATGAACACAAAACTATTGAAAGCCACCCTAGGACTGAGCATCGTCATCATTCTGTTGAGCGCATGCGGGATGGTGCCCACATTCGGGAGCCGGAATTTGATCAGCGAGACACGGGCGGTAAGCGGTTACAACCGGGTGAACCTGAGCGGAGGCGGAACCCTGGACATCATCCAGGATGGGACCGAATCGGTCACGATCCAAACGGATGACAACATGATGAAGTACGTGACCTCACAGGTGCGGGGAGGGACCCTGTACCTGGGCCTGGATTCAGGGATCGTGTCGATATTACCCAGTGCTTTAAATATCACCCTGCACGTCAAGGACATGAGCGGGATCAACACGTCCGGCTCCTGGGAGGTGATCTCGAAATCCATCACCACGACAGACCTGTCGATCGTAATAAGCGGGTCGGGGAAAGTGCAAATGGACAACGCGACCTTGACCAGCCTTTCAGTGACAAGCAGCGGGTCCGGTGACGTGACACTGGCAGGAAAGACGACCAGCCAGACCATCAGCATCAGCGGTTCCGGGAAATACACGGCGGGCGACCTGAGCTCGCAGACAACCAACGTAAGCATCAGCGGGTCGGGTAACGTGACCGTGTGGGCGACAGACACCCTGTCGGTGCATGTGAGCGGCAGCGGGGAGGTGAGCTATTACGGCAGCCCGCAGGTCAGCTTCGAGCAGAGCGGCTCGGGGACCATCCATAACCTGGGGAACAAGTAGGAGGTAGGGAGTCCAAACCCCAATTTTAAAAACCGATCATCGATAGTCCTGATGAAATAATTCACCAGGACTTTTCGTTTATACTAGTGGACGAGAATTAATCAAACAAGGAGTCAGATCCATGGAAAACACCGTCATCCAGACCATACTAGCCCACCGCAGCGTGCGAAAGTACACCAAGGAAAAGCCGAGCGACGAAACCATCCAGGAGATCGTGCGGGCAGGACAGCAAGCGCCGTTTGCATCGCAACTTTACAGCGTGCTGCTGACCCGCAAGAAGGCCCCGTACGGAGCGCCGCTGTGGTTCACGATCTGCGTGGACCTGTACAAGCTGGAGCGCTTCATGAAAATCCGCGGCTGGGAGGTGGTGACGAACGACCTGAGCCTGCTGTTCTTCGGGATCCAGGATGCGGCTTACATGGCTGAAAACATGGTGATGGCGGGGGAAAGCCTGGGGTTGTTCTCGTGTTTCCTGGGGAACCCGCCCTACATGGCGGACCGGATCGCCAGGGATTTCAAGCTGCCACTGAAGGTGTTCCCGCTGGTGCAACTGGTAATGGGCTACCCGGCGGAGGACCGGCCGC
>CAWBPK010000003.1:0-584015 GCA_963790685.1 uncultured Chloroflexia bacterium | reverse complement strand
ACCTGGCTGGCAATCAATGGTTCTGATACCACTTATGGGGCAGGCGAGGTTTATCTCCTTCCGTTTGACGACAGATTGCAGCCCGGGTTATTGCAGGACTTTACCAATAGCGGCCTGGTCAACGACGGGAACATCAATTGGATAACAGGAAACCAATTAACCCGGAATCTGCACGGCCCCGAATGCAAGCGATCCGAGTAAATACACCCCAAACATTTGCCTGCAGGGCATTTCTCCAGGCAGCCCGGCGGTTGAAAAAATCTATTCATATACCGACATGTTCATGTTTGGAATGTCCAGCCAGGGGACATACTTCTGGCAGAATATCTATGTCCGTACCGGGCAGGGGGTAAACCTGATCTGGCTGCACGACCGAAACGGGAAAAGCCGCATGCTCAGCGAAGCGCCCTGGTTCGACCTGGATTACGCCAAACCGGTCTTCTCAATGGACGAACGATACCTGGCTTATTTCGCGGCAAAGGATTACGACAAATCGGTGCCGGAAACCCTGCATATCATCGAAACTTCAACCGGGGGGGAGGCAGCCATCATTGACAACATAAACCCGGTCGGCTGGATGGGCTGGGTGCCCTAAGAAATAGCCATCATCTGCCAGGAAATAAAAAAAGGGTTGGTGAGGACGATCGTCCTCACCAACCCCGGCGCGTTTAATTAATTAAAATATCAATTGACCGAGCAGCACTGCCACCAGGGTGACAGTGATATTGTCCACATCCTTGAGCGGGGGGATTCGACCACACTCCCGACGACGGCGATGACCGTGATGGGAACGAGGTAGCCGCTGAACGGCGCGGCGATGACACCAGCAGTCACAAATATGAACAAAATAAAGGCCGCCAACACCCAACCGCCCAGGAGCATGCCCAGCGAACCTGCCACGGATTTCCCCTTGCTCCACGGCAGCCTGGGAGACTTGAGGCCACGTCCCAGGATGTCGGCCAGGCCGTCGCCGCCGCACATCAGCATCAGGGCTACCATGCCAACGGGGGAAGTTTTCCAATAAACCAGGGTCATGACCACGAAGATAATGCCGTAGAAGAGGGGACCGAGGAGTATCTCGCGGCGGTCCCCGGTGCGCGACATGGCTTTAACGGAAGCTTCATCCTTCAGGATGCCCAGCCCGATCAAGGCGAACTGGACAGTGATGGCAAAGGGGACGAGCGCCGCCAGCCAGCGGGAATACCAGACATCCGGGTAGAGCAGCCAGCACAGGACGAACAAGGGACCGGTGAAGATATGGATGAGCTTGCGGCTCAGGTGGGATTTATCCAGCCGTGGTGGGCGGCGAAGTCCAGCAGGCGCAGTTCGAGCAGTGCAACGGCAAAGGTGATGACCAGGGCTAGGAAGGGATTCATTTCTTCTCCGTTTTTCAGAACAGGATATGCCTATCTAAACACCTTCGACCCGAATTGTATACAGGGATTGGAGCAAATTCCAATCCCTGCCCAAGGAGGGCAATAAATAATCGCTCACTTAATCAAGGATCGAAAGAACGAAATCCGGTGAAATGCGTATGTCTCAATGTAGCGAGCTTCATTCCAAATAAACACCTCCAGGGTCCTGCCTGTAGCGGACCTGGATTAAAAATGCAATCAAGGAGATGACAGCATGATCAACATCGGAAATAACCTCAAGCGGTCCTGGCACATCCTGTGGAATTACCGCATCCTGTGGATCTTCGGCATCCTGGCGGTGCTCACCGGCGCCGGCGTTTCGGGCGGGGACAACCTGCGCTACACCTTTGGAGGCAACCGGGGTAACACTGGGACCAGCGGGTATAACCCCAACTTCCAACCCGGGCAGTACCTGACCCAGCTGACGAACTGGTACAACCAGAACCTCAGACCTCTGCTGGAGCATCCCGACCAGCACATGGCCACCATCCTGTGGATCGGTGCGGCATTCCTGCTCTTCCTCATTATCTTGGGAGCGATCGCAGCGATCATCCGCTATGTCTCGGACGACTGCCTGCCATGCGCATGGTGGACGAGTACGAACAGAGCGGAGCAAAGCTGGTTTTCAAACAAGGCTGGAAGATGGGCTGGAACAGGCGCGCCTTCCGCTTGTGGGTGATCGACCTGGTGGTCAATCTGCCGGTGCTGGTCTTCCTGGCGATCCTGACCGGCCTGGGCGTGCTGGTATTCTTCAGCGTGACCGGCGGCGGGAATGTGATGGCAGTTGTCGGGACGGTGGCCTCCCTTGGAATTGCAATCCTGCTCGCGATCGTCATGGTGGTCTTGATGGTCTTCCTGTCCCTGCTGCGCCAATTCTTCATCAAAAGCCGCGCTGGAAGGAATGGGCATCGGCGAATCCTTGCGGAGCGGATGGGCAATGTTCAAAGGCAACTGGAAAGCGTGGCGCCGATGTGGCTGGCGATGCTGGCAATCGGCTTTGGGTTGGCTCTTAAGCATACCCATTTTCTTCCTGCTGATCCCGATCTATATCATCCTCGCCATTCCGGGCGTGGTTGCGGGCGCCATCCCCGGTGCGATCGCCTTCGGTATTGCCAGTTTGTTTGGAGGCGGACCCGCGGGCGTGGATCGCGGCGGCCTGGTGGCAGCCCCGTTCCTGGTGCTGGTGGCGTTTGCCCCCCTAGTCCTAATCGGTGCCTGGTTCCACGTCTATTCATCGAACGCCTGGACGCTGACCTACCGAGAAATCAAAACGCTAAACCCGTCAAAGCGGAGGAATTTGGGCTACCAAAGCCTGACGTTTGTTAAACCAACAAAACTCCTGGCCGGATATGCCCGCCAGGAGTTTTGTTTTCCAGATCAAAGGGAATTCATTTCAATTTATAAATGGAGACAGCTTCATTTTGATAAACAAGCTCTGCATAACCCTGTGCCACGGATAAATCCCCAATGCTGTGGGGAACAGGGTCCCCGCCTGTGCATCCACCTGGAGAACCGGGTTGTGGATGTAGATATAGTCAAAAACCACGTGGTTGTATGCAGCCCAACTTTCGAGACATTGGATGGATTTACCAAGGCATTTTTGTACATTTACCGATTGGGCCAGGATCTGTTCGAACGGGTTGACCTATCCCATTCATGCCCCTGCACGGTGGCAACGCTCGTACCGCCCGGTCAGCGTGGGAAACCATTCAGAGACGGGATCGTTGAGGCGAGTTGCCGGTCAGCACCAGGAATTCGTCCTGACTGCCCGAGCCGCTGATCACCCAGTCAAATGATTTTTGATCTAAATTGGTGAGGGCGGCAGAATTCAATAGTGCATAAACAGTCCCCATGGAAGAAACGATCCAAAAAACCGATAAAAGAATAAACAAAACCCTGGAAACTGTTCCGGATAATGGGTGCGGTTCGCCGATCCCAGCCCGGGGAGGAATTTCCGCCCGGTTAAAGAACGACATTATTCCGATCAAGGCCGTACCGGCGAGGATGGCCGAACAGGGGCACAAAAACAGGGGAGCGCTGCGCGGTTCAGATATCAATATCACCAGGGCCCATACCGGAATAAAGTATTTCCGTTGCGAGATTTGCCAGAAAAAGCCGACCAAGGCAAGGGCGGCGATGATCTGGAGCCCGATTTCATGGGTGAAATTGGACTGGAATATTTGCAGGATGCCTTCGACGCTGTAAACCCCCGTCCTGCCTGCCGCCAGGAAGGGCGCAATGCCGTCTGTGCCCACGGTCTCCCACCAGGGTGCGGTAACAGCCAAGACCAGCCCTGCCACCAAGAGGGATTTCAAAACTCCTTTTTGTCCCGGCCAAAGAACAGGAAGAACACCAGCGTGGTGGCAGCCGTGTGCAGGGCGGTCTCCGGGTGGCTGAGCACCGTCAAGGCGGAAAAAGGACACCCAGATCACGTCCTGTTTCCGGTTTTGCGTGTACATCCTGTACATAAAGTACAGGGATAATAGGGCGAAGAAGAAAGCCGGCGAGCGGGTGAGACCGCCTCCCATGACCAGCCAGTCGAAGGAAGCCGGGATAAAGGTAAAAATAAATGCGGCGAAAACTACCTGGACCTTATCTTTTAGCAGCACGCTGGCGAGCAAGTAAAAAGCCGGGATGGCCAGGACCGTAAAAACTGCCGGCATGATGCGGATGATATCAAGCAGCCCCCAGTGGGTCAGACCAGCCAGGAATGGCTTTAGGTAGAAAAATAAGGGCGGGTAGGCGAAAGGCAGGTCCAGGTGATTGTAACTGGTGGAACTGCAGGCGGTAGCCGTTTGCCATTAAATCTTTGGTCATGGTATAAACAGGCCGCCGTCATTGATCGGGAAACCCGATTGAAGAACGCCGTACAGGCGGATGGTCCCCCCGATCAGGATCGCCAACGCAAGAAAAAAGGGATCCAGGGGATCCATTTCATTCAACCTGCGGGAAATTCGGGCGATCATGCGGGGATCTCCAAAACGATCAATTCAATCAACGGGAGGCAGCAACTGCCGGGCTCGAATTGTTTTCCTCGACCAAGAAAATCCAGCCCACCGTTTGATTATAGTTTATTCGGCCATTTAAGAGACGCCTGACAACGGGTTTGAAATGGATCGCCGTTTATCCTGGAGGTTTAACATATTTATCCAATATCCCACCCACAGGCAATCAATTTGCAATTTCAGTTCAGAATTGCGGCCGGTCAGAAGACAAAACCAGGTATGGATGAAGCAATTTATTTAATCACTGACGCTGAATATTCCCACCCTTGCCGATCAGATTGAACAATTTCCCAGCGCTTGTTTGAGGTTATTTTCCTACCACAACGATCTTAAAATCGCATCCTTCCCCACCCTCCATGATGGTGCGGGTGCGGATCAGTCTCATGTGGGGGTTGAAACCGCTAATAAATGATTCATCCCGGCTGCAGGACAGGCAGTAACCAAATTCCTTTATCCCAAGGCGGGCGTACATCTCAACATAGCGGCACCTGGTGACATTGAAACTCAAAGACCCATCCGTCTTTTCCAGGATTTCGAAGGACAGGGCGCCATCCTGCGCCCAAATTTGTTCCACCACCTGGAGGAGTTCCTGTGTGGAATTGCCGCCAAACTTTTCCGCCATGGCTTTCCCGGCAGCCCTGGCATCCGACCGGATGGCAGCTGAAGCCACCTGCATGGCCTTTTCGTCACCCAGCTGGCGGGCGAACTCCTTAATGAGGGAGACCATCAGAGGAGCCTGGATCTCACGGCGTTCGAGGGTGCTGATCTCACGGGATGGGAAATTTTTATCCTCGTCTTTGCTTTGATCCAGATCTTCCTGCTTCATAATTAATTCTCCCTTCGCGTCCAATAATTTCCTGCAGGCCCGGGAGCTTGCATCTTTGGCATGCCCGGGATGTCTCATGCAACGCGGGCGATTTCAGGAAATTGCTGAACGTCCCGACCCATGAAACTATAAAAACATCCGTACAAGCAGCGCGCCCAACGGCAGGCTGTCATATGGATGATGCACACTTGAAAAGCAGGATCAATCCAAAGAACCAGAGCGCCGGGCGGCAACCTCCCAGGACCGGGAGTTTCCGTTTAATCCGTGCCGATTTCGAGGAGGCCGAGCACCATCGGCTTGATCAGCTTTTGAAGGTCCTTCTGCTCGATCCCATCGACTTTTACGCTCAACATGGAAGTCGAGCTCGAATTGCCCTCAAAGGTGCTCAGGGCGGTGATATCGCCGCCTTTATCGTAAATCGCTTTTGAAATTTTGGCGATCTGACCAGGTTGGGGAGGGATCAGGACGCTAAAGTGGACCCCGGGACGGCGTGCTCCCAGCATTTCCAGCATGATATTAAACAGATCCGTTTGAGTAATGATTCCCACCAGTTCCTTTCCACGCATAACCGGCAGGGAACTGATCACGTTGTCAACCATGATGCGGGCAGCCTTTTCGATCAGGGCATCTTCCTGGACCGTTTTGACAGCTTTAATCATGACGTCCTTGACCTTGATCTTTTCGAGCAGGGCGGCAATTTCCCAGACAGCCAGGGTGGTCACGGAGGAAGGGTAGGCTTTGAGGATATCATTTTTTGAAACAATGCCCACCAGCCTGCCATCCTTGACCACGGGCACCTGGCTTATCTTTTCGTGAGCCATTAATTCATGCGCTTTTGTGATCTGGAGATCAGGATGAACCGTAATCACCGGGTGGGACATTCGTCTGCCAACGTTCATATTCAGCCTCCACTGGAAAAAAAAGTTAATGCGATGTAGTTGATGAGATACAAGTTATTTTACCACGCACAGCATGCGCGTTAAGGTTTACGGAGAGTGTCCACCGGAACAATAATCCCTGCGGGACCCATGATTTCCCACCCCGGGTTTGAGCGGTGGGCACAGCCCTGTGTAGCTCCAGACCAGGGGAGGATGGCAGGGTTATAATCAACCAGGAGATTTCGCATGAACATTCAAGATGTCCCTTTTGGAACCATGGATTGGAGCAGCGTGACTCCCAGCGAACACCCTGGTACGACCGGCAAGGCTTTGTGGCGCACCCTTGAAATTGGAAACATCCGGGTGCGCATGGTGGAATACACCCCGGGCTACCTGGCAGACCACTGGTGCAAACGCGGGCACGTGCTGCTCGTACTGGAAGGCGAACTGGTGACCGAGCTGAGCGACGGACGGAAATTCCTGTTAAAAACGGGTATGAGCTACCAGGTGGCAAACGACGTGAACCCGCACCGCTCCTCCACCAGCACTGGGGCCAAGCTGTTCATTGTGGATTAGGAGGAAGGGATGCGATGCGGTAACGCAGCATCTCCAATCCCCAATAGACCTTGCGATCGACGAGGGTTAATCCGCATTTCTCCAAAACCCGGATGGAGCCAACATTGCGGGGATGGACCAGCCCGATGATGGCCTGCAAGCCAGCGGAGTTCGAACCCGAAGCGTACAGCTGCCTGCGCCGCCTGGGTGGCGAAGCCGCGGCCCCAGACCCGGCGGCTGAGCAGGTAGGCAAGCTCCGTTTCGCCGCTCCCGGGCAGGAACTCCAGGCCGTTCCAGCCGATCACCCCAGGATCCCCTTTAATGCAACCGCCCAGTGTCCGTAACCACGCGTTTGCCAGTGTTCGAGCTGGTGAGCGATGTAACGCTGCGTTTTTTCCAAGGTGTATTCAGTGGGCGGAAAATATACCAGGATATCGTCTTCCTTCAGGATACCGAAGAGTTCCCCGGCGTCTTCCGGTTTCCAGGGACGCAGGACGAGGGCCCGGGTCTCGAGCGTGGGGATCTCCAATCAACCTCCGCCAACTGCCGCCTCAGCCACTTTTTCCAGCTGGTCGTGGTCGGGCAGCAAGTCTTCCATGTCACGGATGCGGGTAAAGACATAGCCTGACATGAGCGCCACAATTGTCAGCAAACCGAAAATGACCATCATCACTGCCATTCCAGACCCTGGACCGGTTCCGGCCATCCAGCCAAATAATTTCGAAACCCAGCTGCCGTTCTGCATGGCAGGCTCCATGACGTAGTCGGCGAGCAAGCCGCCCAGGATGGGGGTAAAAGTATCGGGGAACCAGGTCAGCATACGGCGGGCGGAGAAGACGCGCCCCTGGACGTCGGGCGCCACCTTGACCTGCAGCAGCGACTGGCTGGTGGCAGTCCCCACGCTCGACCCGATCCCACCCACCAGGATAGCGGGCACCCAGATACCCAGGCTGCGCCCCAGCCCAAAGACCAGGTTTCCGGCCAGGCAATAGAAGGTCCAGCCCAGCAATACCCCATGGATGCGCCTTTTGGGACCTCCCCAGGCGCTCATAATAATCGCACCGAGCGTCCAGGAGAGCGCCCCAGCTGTTTCGACCGCTCCCAGGATGACACTGTTATTCCCAGTGCGGGAGAGGACCAGCGGCACCTGAACGCTGTTGGGGAAACCCAGGAAGAGGTTGGCAAAGAAAAGCATGGCGACAAATCCCGACAGGCTGGGACGTTTGAAAATATACTTAAACCCGAATGCTGCTTCCTGCAGCAGGGTGCCTTTGCCTGCCTGCCCTTCAACGGTCAGGACCGGCGGCGGGACAACCACCATCAACAGGGCGCCGATCGCCAGCACGAAGGTGGCGATGTCGATCAACAAGATGCCTTCCAAACCGATCAAAGGCAGCAAAGCCCCCGCCAGGAGCGGGGCGACCGCCGAAGGCCCAGCCTGGACGAAGGACATCAACCCATTGGCGCGCCCATAATGTTCTTTTGGGACCATGGTGCTGATGGCAGCCGAATAAGCCGGCCATTGGAATGCATTCCCCAGCCCGATGAGGATGTTGACCAGATAGAATTGCCAGACCTGTAAATGGCCCGTTGTCAAAAGGACCAGGACGGTCACCGAACCCAGCCCGGCGGTCAGGTCGCTGACCATCATCATCAACTTGCGGTTATAGCGATCGACCATCACCCCTGCAAAGGGGATGATCAACAGATACGGCAGGGTGAAGGCACTCTGCATGATGCCAAGCGAGGTGGCGCTGCGGGTCTGTTGGAAGACCCAGATGGACAATGCAAAGCTCGTCATGCCCGAGGCCAGGATCGAAACGGCCTGACCGGCAAGCACAATGGTCAATCCAGGCATTCCGGAGGGACGTCGGCGCGGGGACATGGAATTATTCATCCGGGAATGGGAGGTGCAGCAAGCCTCGGGACACCGGGTTCCGCCTCATAAGAAAAAAAACGGCTTCAATCCTTGGCGGGGAGAGCCAGGAGTTTCCCCAGCTCGTAAGCAGCCTGCAGCAGGTCGGGGTGCTTTTCGGCGTCTCCGACCTCATCCAGCGAGCCGTGGACAATGCCGACGATCTCCCCTTTAAGGAAGCGAACCATGGTTTCATAGGTGTGGATGGCATTTATGGCGCCGGAGTTATACAGGTCGGTGTCGCCATAGGTGAGGATGATCCCGAATTGTTTATGGCTGACTTCCTTCCATTTGTTTCCCTGGAATCCGTACCAGCGGTCGATGCAGAGTTTCATCTGGGAGTTGATCGTGAACCAGTAGATGGGCGAAGCCAGCAGGATGGCATGCGCGGCGGCCAGTTTGGGGTAGAGCGGCTGCATGTCGTCTTCGATGACGCACAGCCCATCCGTGCATAACTCACAGGCATCGCAGGGGCGGATATCCAGGCCGTGCAGGTAAATGCTTTCGACCTGCGCACCGCCTTCCGCTGCACCGGCTGCAGCCCGCTCAGCGAGGACGGCACTGTTGCCTTTTTCGCGCGGGCTGCTTTTCAAAATGAGGATGTTCTTGGTCACGATGTTCTCCTTATCCGTGTTGGACGCGTGCAAATGACCAGGCTGTGGCTGCCAGGTTGATAAAATAAGTGACGAGGGTGATGAAGCCGGCCGGCTTGCCGACAGCGAAAGCATAGCCGATCATCCCCATCAAAGCCAGGTAGTACAACCCCAAGTATGGTCCCAGCAAGCGGGAATTGCGAAAGTCCAATTTAAGCAGATAATCCAGGACGAACTCGACCAGGTCGTAAAGGATCAACAATCCTGGCAAAACAAAGGCCCACCAGGGGCGACCCCCGGTCGCATTCAGGATAGCTGCAGCCAGGAGCGGGATCCCCAACACGACCGCAACCCAGCCGAACGCATTCCCGGTCTTCGCCTTGCCTTTCCCCCGGAACAGGAACATAAGCGCCAGAAGCAGGTTGGTCAGGTTGGCAATAACAATAACCGTTATGTTTGTGATGTTGATCATGGTCAACCCATGGCTGAAAAAATGCCCAGGAATATCGGGATATCCATGCCGGCATGGAACAGGATCGAGCCCCAAAGGGAATCTGTTTTCTGCGTAATGTAACCCCAGGCCAGTGCCAGGGGGAAAAGTATTGCCAGAAAGAAATAGTTATTTACCGTGTAAGTCACCGTACCGTGCATCAGGGTGAACACGAATGCGATCAGGAAATTCGAGATAAATTTCCCGAAGAAGGGATCCAGCTTGCGCAGGAACAGCCCACGGAACCAAAGCTCCTCCAGGGCGGCGTTGGACAGGACCAGGATCAACAGCCAGGGGATCCAGGGAACGATCCTGGCTACATTCAAATCCTGCGCGTTGAATAATCCCGCCATTGGGATTGAACCGGCTGCGGCCAGGGCGAAAGCAACCAACCCGATGGCGAGACCCAATTTCAGGTTGCCTTTCTGAATATAAAGTGAGCCCAGGTTTCCCCCCGATGCCAGGGTGAAAGGGATGACCAGCGCGGCGACCAGCACGAATTCATTCAGCTTCTGCAGGGCCGCGCTGAGCGGGGTGCTGCCGGTCACACCCAGGTAGAGCACCAGGTAATTTCCAATGACCAGGTCCAGGGAGACCACCAACGCCATGATAAAGAAGGCAAACAATAACCGCCAATATTTTTCAAGGCGGCTGCTCCTGCGCGCCAGCAGCGAGGCTGCCAAAAGAATGACGAGCGTGGCGATCTTTGCCAGGTAATCTGCCACCCTGCCAAGAACGGGTTCCTGCCCCCATGGATTGAACACGATCATGAGAAACGATCCAATAGCTACGAAAAGGAAGGCTACAAGGAAGCGTTCACCCCAGCCTCCTGCCGAGAGTCGCTCGCTTTTCATATGCATCTCCTCCTGAGCTTGTCATTCCCTGCAATTAAACAATATTCATTTTAGGTGCTGAGTCAACACCTGCGTCATCGAGATAGAATTATGGCGATCAAAAACCTAGAACTCCTCGTGTTCGAAGCGCAGCACGGCAATCACGACAAAAAGGATGCACTCCAGCGCCACGGCGACCAAGGGAATGTACGAATAGATCGGCTGACCCGCCAACAAGGCCGGCACAATGGCGTTGGTCTCATTATTCAACGGGACGACCAGGGTCCAAGGGAGCAGGTAGCGGAGCACAGGCAGCAGTCCGACCAGGTACTGCTGCAGGAACAGAAAAGCCAGGCCCAGGCCAATGACAGGGCCGCGGGCGTTGAATAAAGTCCCCAGCATGAGCGTTAAGGTCAGGTAAAAGAGCTGGCTGAGAAAGATGACCCCCATGGCTGCCAGGAATAAAATCGGATTAAGCGGGGTTTGCATGCGGATAAAGAAGATGATATAGGCAACCACGCCGGGCAGGACCACCATGCAAGCCAGCACTCCCAGGCCATTGGCAAGCAGCTTGGAGAGGATAAATGCCGGGCGTGCAGCCGGTTTGGACATCACCCATGCGGCGGTCCCATCCTTCTTTTCCCCCACCAGGACACCCTGCATGATAATGACCACTGCGACCGCAGGGAAAATGCCGGCGAAAAGGGCATAGATCATCAACCCGTCCTCGAGCTTAAAATCGGGGGACCCAAACAACACGGCAGCCAGCAGGAACCCGATCACGCCTCCCCAGATCAGGCATTCCACCCACCACATTCTGGTCTTCCACCAGCGGGAAAGCTCGTTATTCAGCAGGTTAGCGAGCCCGCGTCTCCAGCCGCGCTCTTCCACCAGTTCGAAATCACTGTTTCCGGACATCTTTATCTCCTTCGATGACCTGGATGAAGATATCTTCCAGCTCGTAACGCTTGCGGCGGAATTCAGTCACCACCGCCGGTGAGTTGTTCAGCAGCTTGAGTAGCTGCTCCTCAGCCGCCTGCGGGTCAGACACACTGACCTGCCAGGTGGTTTCACCGTCGTGTTCACCGGTCTTGATCCCGCTGACCCACGGCAGGGACCCAACCTGTTGGAGAGCAGGACCCGTATCCCCCTTCAAGGTCACAAGGTAGATCACCCCCTCACTTCCCGCCAGCAATTCGTCGATCGGCCCTTCAGCCACCAGTTGACCTTTATTCAAGATGACCACTGTATCGCTTACGCGCTGGACATCGTCCAGGATATGCGTGGAGTAGAAGACGGTGGTGTACTTGCGCAATTTAGACATCACTTCCAGCACATCCCGCCGCCCGATCGGATCGAGGGAGGCAGCCGGCTCATCCAGGATGAGAAGGTCGGGGTAGTTGACCTGGGCCTGGGCAATCCCCAGCCGCTGCCTTTCCCCACCTGAAAAAGTTTTCAACGGGCGGTCCGCTTTATCAGCCAGGTCAACCAGGTGGAGCATTTCTTCCACCCGCTCTTCTATTTTCTGCCTGGGCCCTTTGAAAAAAAACCTGGCGGTGAAGCGCAGGGTTTGGCGGGCGGTCATATATTCATAAAAATGTGGTTCCTGCGGCAGGTAGCCAACGCGGGCGCGGATATCGAGGCTTTGGGTAATCGTGTCCAATCCAAAAACGGTGGCACTGCCTGCCGTAGGCCGGATCAGTCCCAGCAGCAGCTTGATGGTAGTGGTTTTCCCCGCACCGTTGGGACCCAGGAAACCAAAAATGGAATTCTGGTGGACATGCAGGTCCAGCGATTTAAGGACTGTCGCGTCTTTATACGACTTGGTCAGGTCGTGCGTGTCGATGACCACGGGCGTGGATTCTTTCATCATATTTCTCCGCTTGTGATTTACATTGATTGTATCAAATTTCACACCCACAAGATGCTATAATTTTAGGCATGAGATACGAAAGGATGCGCGGGTTGAGCATCCCAAAAATCGGATTTGGGACGTGGAGGATCGGCGGAGATGACGACCCCGACCCGACCAGGGATGCCCTTTCGCTGGCAGCCCTGCGTTCGGCGCTGGAGCTGGGGTATACCCACATCGATACGGCCGAATCCTATGCCGCCGGTCATGCGGAAGAATTGATCGGGAAGGCGGTGCGCGCCGCAGGGGTCAAGCGGGAAGGGTTGTTCATCACCTCCAAGGTCAGCCCGGAGCACCTGGGTTATGAAGATCTCCTACATTCCTGCGGGAACAGCCTGCGCCGCCTTGGCATGGAATATGTGGATTTGTATCTTATCCACTGGCCCTCGAGCGGGATGAACCTTAAGGAAGCTTTCCGTACCCTCAACAAGCTGGTCAGGGACGGCAAGGTCAGGCATCTGGGAGTGAGTAATTTTGAGCTCAAGCTTCTCAAGGAAGCCGCGGCTTTGTCAGAGACGCCGCTTCTAACCGACCAGGCATCGTACAGCCTGGCGGACCGGACCTATGCCAAAAACGGGGTGCTGGATTACTGCCAGGAAAACGACATCCTGCTGACGGCTTATTCCCCGGTGAAGCGCAGGTACATCCGAGGGGAAAACCCATTAAAGGCGCTCGCCGCGAAGCGGGGAGTCACTCCCCAACAGCTGGCGCTTGCCTGGCTCGTCCGCCAGCCGCGCGTCATTACCATCCCGATGTCGTTAAACCCGCAGCACCAGGCTGAGAACCTGGCTGCAGCAGAGCTGGAATTAAGCGATGCCGAATTAGTCCCATTTAAATAAAATACCAGTCTGATGTACATGAGGCAGGATGTTCATCCAGGTGCTATTTTTCATCCTTTCAGTGATCCTTACCCTCCTTTTTTTCCTGTATGGATTTAATCATTACTACCTATTGATCTCTGCCCGGAAATATAAGTGCCCAGCTTTGCCGGACCTTCCCAGCATCCGTCCCACGGTTTCGGTCCAACTCCCTGTTTACAATGAAAGCTATGTCGTCCGCAGGCTGGTCTCCGCCTGTGCGGACATGGCTGCCGCATATGGAAGCGACAAGGTGAAGATTCTGGTCCTGGATGATTCGGATGATGAGACTGCACTGGAAGTTGACCGGGTCGTCGCGGAATACAAGGAAAAACATTTCAACGTAGAGGTCCGGCGGAGGGAAAAGCGGAGCGGATTCAAGGCCGGCGCGCTCCAGGAAGCGCTTGTCAAAACCGAAGAAGATACCATTGCCATTTTCGATGCCGACTTCATCCCTCCGGCTGATTTCCTCCTGCGGAGCCTGCCCTATTTTGAGCGGGACGAACGCCTAGGCATCGTCCAGAGCCGCTGGACGCACCTTAACCGCGATTACAACCTGCTCACCCAGGCGATCGGCCATGCGATCGATGTTCACTTCCTGGTCGAGCAACCCGGAAGATATGCCGCCGGGTGCTTTCAAAATTTCAACGGCAGTGGAGGCGTGCTGCGGCGGAAAGCCGTCCTGGAAGCCGGCGGTTGGTGTGCAGACACCCTCGCTGAAGACCTTGACCTCAGCTACCGGATGCAGATGCACGGTTACCGGGTCCTGTACCTAAGAGACCTGCATTGCCCGGGAGAGATCCCACCCACCCTGCCAGGTTTCAAAATGCAGCAGGGCCGCTGGGCATCTGGGTCGCTTCGAAATGCCAGGAAGATCCTGCCAGACCTGCTCAAGGATCGCAGTATTGAGTTCAAGAAGCGCGTGCAGGCGTTCATCCATTTGACGGGATATATCATCCACCCGCTGATGGTCTTCTCGTTCCTGCTGAGCTGCCTGGATGTCTTGTTGGGGGTGAACCTCCTGCAGGCAAGCCGGGGGCAGGTGTCGAATCCCATTGCGGGGAACGGCTTCCTGACAGGGGGCTTCCAAATACAGTCCCTGCAAAACTGGACCTGGGCAATCCTTTTCCCGCTGCTGCTGCTTTGCACGCTGGCGCCGTGGATTTCCCTGCTCGCCACTTTGAAGATCCAAAAACTATCATTGGGTCGGAACGCTGCCAGCCTGCTGGTGCTGGTGCTGCTCAGCCTTGGAATAAGCATCAGCAACCTGCGTGAAGCTGCCAAAGCCTTGTTCTCTAATCGCCGCCAGGTCTTCACCCGGACACCGAAATATGCAGACCTTAAAAATAAGGACGATTGGAAAAAGAAGAAATACCAGCTGCCGGTGGACATCATCTGGGTGACGGAATTAATCTTATTGCTGCTGGGTCTATGGGCCATCGGGACCGCCATCCGGCAAACCACCTATGCGGTCCTGCTGGTCCTGGTGCCTTTTACGCTCAGCTATGCTTTCGTTATGTCGCTATCGATCCTGCAGAGCCGCAAAGCGAAAGCCTGAAAATATGTCTTCATCCGCCGGATCCAACCAGGATGCCCGCCTGCACCATCCCCTCGCAAAATCCGACCTGGTCCTGCTGGCTTCCAGCATCATTTTGCAGGTGCTCCTGGCGCTGTTCCTTGGGCACGCCTACGACATGCGCATTTTCATGTCAACCGGCTACCTGGTAGGCACAGGCCAAAACCCATACATTGCCCAGGACCTGAGCGCTGTCTTCCATAACAGCGGCTTCCAGGGGATCACCACGCTGGGATATTTCCCGCCCTGGGCATTGGTGTTGGGGCTGGTATACCTGCTGACATACCACCTTATCCCCAACTTTCTCCTTTACAACCTGGCCATCAAACTGCCAGTCATCGCGGGCAACATCTGCCTGGCGTTCCTGGTGCGTTCAATTTTGCGCAGGCTGGGTGCCGGGGAGAAGACCTCCCGCAGGGCCTGGATATTCCTCCTGTTCAACCCTTTCCTCCTTTTGATGTCTGCCGCTTGGGGACAATTCGATTGCATCGTGGCGCTGCTGTCGCTCCTCTCTCTGCTCCAGGTAAGCGAAGGGAGACTCACCGCCCCGGCGATTCTGCTGGCGCTGGCGATCTCCATGAAGCCCACTGCCCTTCCGATCCTGCCGGTGGTTTTTATCTACCTGGCGGGAGTGTCCATCAAGCGGACCGTGCACTATTTCGCCGTCTTCGCGGCAGGCGTGCTCCTATTTTCAATTGCGCCTTTCGCGCTGTTTGGATGGAACCCTGCGCCGATCCTCCAGCATTGGGATTTTCATTTTACAGTGGGAGGCGGCCTTTCCTTCATGACCTTCCTGGAATATACGGAATGGTCCTATGCGCTGCCGGGACCGTTCTGGTTCCTGGGATGGTTATGGGTGCCGGCTTTGGGGATTGCCACTTACTTAATCAGAAGTGGGGTAAAGGATTTCAACGACCTGGTCGGGAAAAGCGCCGCCTTGATATTGATCTTTTATCTCTGCCGGGCCTGGGTCGCTGAAACCAACGTGGTATTGATGCTCCCCTTTGTGCTCATCCTGGTGACAACGAAAAAGTTGAAGCGAATATCCCTGGCCGCGGTTTGGGTCCTGCCGTTGATATTCAGCTTTTTCAACACCTCCCTTGCCCAACTTTTGTTTCCCAGCCTGCCCGGGTTAATGGACAATCTGCTAAAATTGGCAGGCGAATTCTCAAGCCTGCGCTACGACCTGCGCACCTTGATCGTCATCGCCTGGCTTTTTGCAAGCTGGTGGACCGCCATCCTTTGCCTTAAAAAGGTTGCAGCGAAGCCTGAAAGGATCGCTGCGTAACGCCAACTGCAGGAAAAGAGATCATTATTTCATGGGACTTAACATCCAAATCCTGCCGGGGATCACCTTGGACTTCGGCGATCCGCTCCCCGACCAGCATTATCCAACCACCCGTTTGCAGAAGGGGTTCATCCTGCGTGACCAGGGCACGCAGCTGACCGAAGAAGCAGTCGGGTTTGGGGTCCCGGTGGTGAAGCGCGGGCTGCAAAGCATCTTCCCGGGGGAGGCGGCACTCACCTGGGAGAAACAGGGCTCCACCTGGGTTGTAAGCGCTCATTTCAAGCTGAACCTGGTTGAAAAAATATCGAAAGGGGGGAATGGAAACGTTGGGAATAAATCCTTCTACGCACTCAAGGATACCCTGGCTGAAGGCATTCGCCGCTACCCCGTGATCCGCGGGCTGCTGACGTCCATATCCAGCGCGCTGCGGCGGGTATTCAACTGGAAGACAACCTACGCTGAAGGCGGCGTACCGGCCGCAGTGACCGTGGTCCAGACCATCGAGCCAGGGACGGGAAAGATATCGGTGGATATCGATTTGAGCGCCCTGCCCCCCGGCCTGACCGAAGTGGTCATGATGAATGAGCAGGGGGCGCACGCTTTCGACCGCTATGGCGACACTTCGGGGAAATCCCTGTCGGGCGAGGCGATCGGCTGCTGGGATGAAGTGGAGGCGGAAGAAGCCTGGTTCGAAAGCAGCATCCGGAAAATCGCATTCAAACTTGGACAGGTAAAAGGGGCGCAGCTTTTCCGGGGCCGGGAATTGATCGGGTCGCGTCTCGCCTGGGCCGGGTTCGGGTATACTTTCCCACCCTCGATCGGAAAATTGCATTATGAATTGAAGATCGAAAGGCTGGCATGAGCTCTGTATTGCTGATCTACCCTTTTTTTGTCCCGCGCCGCGACCGGTCGGTTTTCAGGTTTCCTCCGCTGGGTCTCAGCTATATCGCCGCCAGCCTGCAGCAGGCGGGTCACGAGGTGCAGCTAATCGACTGCACTTTCCTAGAGCGAAGCGAGGCACTTGAAAAAGCAAAATTGATCAAGGCTGACGTGGTGGGCATCTACTGCATGGTGACCATGGTGGATGAATGCGCCTGGTTCGCCGGGCAGCTGCGCTCCCAAAGCAAACTCCTGGTGGCAGGAGGGCCGCTGCCCACCTGCGACCCCGAACCCTTTTTGAGCCATTTCGATGTGGTGGTGCGCGGCGAGGGGGAACAAACCATGCTGGAGCTCCTGCAGGCCCAAAAGGACGGGACTGCAATGGATACCATCCCCGGCATCGTTTACCGGACCGATCCAGCCTGGCCCGCAAAGGGCAGGCTTGTCTACACCCCGGAGAGAAAATTTACCAAAGAGCTGGACCGCATCCCCTTCCCGGCGCGTGAACTGCTCCCCAACGAAAGCTACATCCGCCAGGGCCGGAAAAAGTACGGCTGGTCAATCACCACGGTGATGAGCACGCGCGGCTGCCCGTACCGCTGCGAATTCTGCAGCAACGTGGTCTTCGGCGGCTCCTACCGGGAGCGCTCAGCGCAGAACGTGGTGGATGAGATCGAAGCCGCCCTTGCCCTGGGGTATGACCGGATTTCTTTTGCCGACGACGTTTTCACGATGAAAATGGAAAGGGTGGTCAGGGTGTGCCGGGAGATCAGGCGGCGGGGGTTGAAGTTCAACTGGGAATGCCTGGGGCGGGTGGATGCCATCGATTATCCCACCGCCATGGAGATGAAAGCCGCCGGCTGCACGAGGATCTACTTCGGCATCGAGACGGGCAATGAACAGATGCTCGAACGCATGAATAAAAAGATCACGCTGGACGAGGCACGCCGGGCAGTGACTGCGGCGCACCAGGCCGGCCTGCAGGTGGGAGCTTTCTTCATCCTGTGTTACCCGGGGGATACCGACGATACCGTGCTCGAAACCCTGCACTTTACCACCTCGCTGCCCCTGGACTACCTGGGGCTCAGCATGCCCTATCCACTGCCCGGGACCGACCTCTACCGCAGAACCAAGGACCGGATCAACCGGGACTGGCACCCGGACGAGAGCCCATTCGGAAGCCACGTGCTCATTTTCGACGCCGATTTTTCCGAGACGAAGATGTGGTTCGGGATTATGAAGGGACATGCCCAGTTCGAGATCAAAAAGAGGATGGGAAAGCTGGCCCCCCCGTTCCTGACCTTTTTCGAAAAAACCAGCGATGCGATCTTCAGGCTATTAAAGTAGCCCTGTGAACCGGCACTGGATGGGGGAGGCTATTTCTTCTTATCCGCAAACGCCTGCATTGTTTCCCCGATCCTGCGGCTGAGCCACTCCACATCGAACTCCGATTCGTAAAGGAAAGTGATTTCATTCTCCACGTTCCAATCGTTGGCAGCATCCACCTGGCCGACGCGCTCGAACAACTGGGAACCCGGCAGCGGGTAGGGAACGTTGAATGAGATCGAGTCCAGGGGGAGGTCCAGCGCGAACCGAAAGGTGTCCTCGATGGCAGGGATGGTCTCGCCTGGGTAACCGACAATAAGAAAAGCTGCCACTTCGATGCCGGCTTTATGGAACAACCGCACGGCCTGTTTTCCTTCCTCCACGGTCGCCTTTTTCTTCATTAATGTGAGCGTATCCTGGTTGCCGGTCTCCAGGCCCAGGTAGACCCTGCGGCAGCCTGCCTCCTTCATCAGCCCGGTCGTCTGCTCATCGATCCCGGTCACGCGCGACAGACAGCTCCAAGCCATGTCCTGGCCGGCGATCCGCCGGCAGAACTCCCGCAGGAATCCCGCATCCAGGGTGAAGTTATCGTCTGCAATCCACAGGCTGTCATATCCCAGGCTGCGGATTTGCCCGATCTCTTCGAAAACCGCATCCAGGTTCCGGCGGCGGAAGCGGTTGCCGAAGATCGGGCGGGAACAAAAATCGCAATTGAATGGGCAGCCAAAGGTGGTGATGATCGAGGTTGTCTTCGAGCCGTCCAGCTCCTGCCAGAACTTTTGATAAGCGGCATGATCGAAGTCGTCCCGGCAGGGAAGCGGGAAGGAATCAAGCTGCTTTTCCCGGTAATGAACGAGCGGGTTTTCCACTTTCAAATCATCTTTAATAATGAAGAGCCCTTCATATTTTTCAAGCGGCAAATCCTTCAACTGCCGATGGGATGGTTTTTGCTCGAACAGGTCCCGGCAAAAACGGGGAAAGCTCAGATCAGCTTCCCCCTGAAGACCGCGTCGAAAGCTGCGCAGTACTGTTCGGGGTAAAGGGTGGGTAAAGGTCCGCCCGCCATCAGGGTGCTGTCCGGCAGAATGGTCCGCACCATCTCGGCGATGCGGAAGGTGTTGCGGCTGAGGGTCACCATGGAATAGATGCCCACGATATCCGGCTGGTAGGATGCCAGTTTCGTGCGGATCCCCTCGAAGGCATCAAAGGTGCAGTCGAAGATCTTCGTCTCGATGCCGAGCCTGTGCAACTGACCAGCCAGGCAGGCTGCGCCGAGCGGCGGGAATAAAAGTTCGTTTGGGGATTTGGTGCGGAAATAGGGGTAAACCAGGGCAACCCGTGACATGTTGTCTATTTCTCCAATTACCGGTAATTTTGGGACGCAGCTTAAATATTAATAATAAACGCTTCAATGTAAACGAGCACGCCGATCAGGGTGGCAGCCATGTAAAGGGAATAGGCGGTCCGCATGATGGGCTTGTAATTTTTAAATCGCCAGGCGTTGGGGACCATTTCGTTCCCGCGCAGGACCACGAACACCCCCAGGAGCAGGCCGGCCGCCCCGACGATGGCATGCACCGTGGTGACAGCATAATCACCCTGAAAGAATTTAGCAGGGATGCCGGGCAGGATGTGGAGGATGAACGACCTGATCATCACCACCAGAACAACTATTGCGTTCAGCACGGCAGCAGTGGTCTGGACCCAGCGGTGGGCTTCGAAACGTTTATGGCGTGCCAACTGCCACCCAATAGTGAACAAGATGGCCGTCAGCAAGATCAGGATAAGGGTGAGATCGGAAATAAAGGGAGCGCGCGTCCCTAGAAACCCGGGTTGGTTGAGGAAGTTGATCATGGCTCGAATGGTTGTCGGGAGAACATTGTCAAAATAAAAAAACAACTTTCTTCACACGATCGACCCGGATGCCGGGTGCTCAATTTCTTTTCTATTATATGCTCTTTTACGCGATCCCCGCCAACGGTAAATGACAGGTGTACGCGATTATCTTTATTAATAGGATTTGTGTTTTAAGCTTTACTATTGGAATCGTGTTGGATTCCAGGCGCAAAAAGTTGACTATCAACTGAGAAAGTGATAATATTTTTAAAGAAAGTGCAAAATATTCATGTCGAAGCGGAGGTTGACTGAGAGTACGGCTTTCAGGCTGAAACCATAAAAGCTGTTGCACTGAGATAAATTCCTCGGACTGTTCCGGTTTATGCTTGAGAAAGGAAGGCTGGATATGGCGGAAGATGAATTGAAAGTTGGATCGCCTGTCCCAGATTTTACACTCCCCTCCAATAGGGGCGGCGAAATCAAGTTCTCCGATTACCGCGGTAAAAAAGTCGTCCTGTTCTTCGTGCGCGAATACGAATGACTTCAGTGCCGGTCGCATGTCGCCCAGTTGGGGCGCTTGAATGATGAGTTCGTCAAAGCCGGCGTGCAGGTACTGGTCATTATCGGTGAACCTCTCGAGCGGGCGGGAAAGTATGCCGAGGCGCTCAAGGCGCCCTTCCCGGTCCTGGCCGACCCCGAACGCAGGGTCTATCACCAGTTCGAACTGCAAAAGAACTTCATCGGGATCCAGCACACCGCCTCGGTTATAGTGGACCCAAACGGCGTGATCACCTATATCAAACGTGCCATGAACCCAATGACCTGGCTGCAGGAAAGCAAGGAACTGGTCCGGGAAATCCTGGGATAGGTTTCCATACGGTGCATTCTGCAGAGTGCCTGAACGGTTTAAAAAATCTTTCAACGGAAGCGCAGGAAAGAGCTATCAGGAGTGGAAATGGAAAATTTTAAATATTTGATCATCGGCGGCGGGATGACCGCCGTGGCTGCCGTGCACGGCATCCGCGAGATTGACCAGCAGGGTTCGATCGGGGTGGTGGGCCTGGAACCCGATCCTCCCTATAAACGCCCTCCGCTCAGCAAGGGGTTGTGGAAGGGCAAGCCGCTGGACAGTGTCTTTCTAAAAACCGATGACTTGCAGGTGAAGCTGGTCCTGGGTCGAAAGGTTGTCTCGCTGGACACCAGGAACCTCAGCGTCCTGGATGACGAAGGGAATATCTACAAGGGGGAAAAGATCCTGCTCGCAACCGGGGGTACGCCGCGCCGGCTGCCCTTCGCCGGGGATCAGATCATCGCCTACCGCACCCTGGCCGACTACCGGCACCTGGCAGAGCTCAGCCAGAGCAAGCAGACCTTCGCGGTGATCGGCGGGGGTTTCATCGGGTCGGAGATCACAGCCGCCCTGGGAATGAACGGCAGGCAGGTGACCATGCTTTTCCCCGAGGACGGCATCGGTGGACTGGTTTATCCCCATGAAATTTCCCAATTCCTGAACGGTTATTTCACCAAAAAGGGCGTGGCGATCTGGCCCGGAGAAATGGTCAGCGGCGCAGAAGCCAGCAAAGGCAAGATGGTTTTGACCACCAAAAATGGGCGTGAACTGGTCATCGACGCGGTCATCGCCGGGATCGGCATCACGCCGAACGTGGAGCTGGCCAAATCAGCCGGCCTGCAGGTGGGCAACGGGATCATCGTTGACCGGACCCTCACCACCAGCCAGCCGGGCATCTATGCTGCCGGGGACGTGGCCGAGTTTTTCAACCCCCTGCTCGACAGGCGATTGCGCATCGAACACGAAGACAACGCCAACAGCATGGGGTGCCAGGCAGGCCGCAACATGGCAGGCGCCTCCGAACCCTACGACCACCTGTCCTATTTTTACACCGACCTGTTCGAGCTTGGCTATGAGGCGGTCGGTGAGCTCGATCCACGCCAGGAAACTTTCATAGATTGGAAAGTTGAATTTGAAAAAGGCGTGATCTATTATTTGACCGGCGGAAGGGTGCGCGGCGTGCTGCTCTGGAACGTTTGGGACACCGTGCCGGCAGCCCGTCAGCTGATCGCAGAGCCGGGTCCCTTCAAAGCAGCCGACCTGAAAAACCGGCTGGGTTAAAATAAAGCTTGGGGGCAAAAATAATCGAGCGGATCCCCACCTGCCTGTTCGGGAGGCTCTCCTCCGCCAGGTCCCCGGTGACTGTTCAATTTTCCCATTCGCATCTCCCGGAATGGAAGTCTGCCATATAATGGTATGGAAGGGTGACCACCCGTTTTTGGAAATTAGAAAAGAGGCACTATGGACGAGCTGGCCCAGCGACATTGCACCAGGATCGAAGCAAGCACTCTTAAGCTTAACCAAAATGAGATAAAAGAGCTTAGCGCACAAACCCCCGGCTGGCAGGTCTATGAAAAAGACGGCGAACCGCGCCTTGAAAAATCGTTCAAGTTCGATAATTTTCGCCAGGCAATGGATTTCACCAACCAGGTTGCACAGGTTTCCAATGAAGAAGACCATCATCCCGCCCTGCTGACCGAATGGGGAAAAGTGACCGTCACCTGGTGGACCCACCGGATCAAGGGTTTGCACCGGAATGACTTCATCATGGCAGCGAAAACATTGAAAATATACGGAGATCACTATGGCAGCGACAAATAGTTTTGCTGATGAAGACCTGAATGATTTGGTAGACCTGACAAAGCGCAAGATCCCCGATGAGCAAAAACGCAAGTTCGAAGGCTATGCCGCAGAAATCCTCACCAGCCTGGGGATGGACTTGAACACCCCCAGCACCGCCGACACCCCCCGTCGTTTCATCCAGGCGTTGATTGATGCCACCAAAGGATACGACGGAGATCCCAAGCTGCTCAAGATCTTCAGCACCGAATGCCGCGGCGAGCCCGACTGCCGCCTGAGCCAGGTCATCGAAGGTCCCATCCATTTCTTTTCGCTGTGCGAGCACCATGTCTTTCCATTCTACGGGGAAGCGTACATCGGTTACATAGCAGACGAGAATATCATCGGCATTTCCAAGCTGACCCGACTGGTGCGGTTATTCGCCCAGAGGTTTGCCGTCCAGGAGAGGATCGGGCAGCAGGTAGCCGATACCCTCGAATCGATGCTCAAGCCGCATGGCGTGGCAGTGTACCTGCAGGCGCATCACCTGTGCGTGGAGATGCGCGGGGTACGCGAGCTGGCACCGATCACGCGCACTTCGGTCTGGCGCGGCTATTACGCCGATGAAGCCTCGCTGCGGGATGAATTCCTGACCAGCTGCGGCTTCAAGAGATGACCTGCCTCCAGGAAGGATGAGACCAGGGATATTCAGGTAAAAATATGTCTCTCGACGGAAAAACAATCCTGATCACCGGCGCCGCCATGCGGATCGGGCGCAGCCTCGCCCTGGCGGTGGCAGCCGCCGGGGGGGACGTGGTCGTGCATTACGGCAAATCCAGCATGGAAGCCGATAGCCTGCAGGCGGAGATCGAAGGTCTCGGCCGCAAAGCAACCCTCCTGCAGGCAGACCTGACAGACCCTGAGCAGGTGGGGACCCTGATCGAACGCGCCCAGGAACATGCGCCGCTGTTCGCCCTGGTCAACAACGCCTCCCTGTTCGAACCGAAGGGCTGGGCGGATACCTCGCTGGAGCTTTGGAACCGCGCGCTGGCGGTCAACCTGACAGCGCCCTTCCTGCTCAGCCAGGCCTTCGCCCGCTCGCTCGAGCCCAGCGGGAGCGGGCGCATCATCAACCTGCTGGATTGGCGCGCCCTGCACCCCAGGCCCGATCACCTGGCGTACATGATCAGCAACGCCGGACTGGCTGCCCTGACCCGCTCGCTGGCTGCCGCACTGGCGCCGCGCATCACGGTCAATGCCCTGGCGCTGGGAGCCGTTCTTCCACCAGGAGACGGGACTCCTCCAAATGTCAACCTGGAGCGGGTCCCCGCCAAGAGGTGGGCCAAGCTGGAGGAAGTGGGGCAGGCGTTGATCTTCCTGCTGGATGGACCAGCTTATGTCACCGGCGATGTGCTCCACGTGGACGGCGGCAGGCACCTGGTGTAGGAGGATAAAACATGGATCAGGTTTTAATCAAGGACCTGGTGGCGCGCGGCATTATCGGGATCAACGATTGGGAACGCGAAAAACCCCAGGAGATCCTGATCAACATCGTCCTGTTCGCCGATCTTAAAAAAGCCGGTGAAAGCGACGACATCCAGGACTGCGTGGACTACCGCACGGTGGCCAAGAAAGTGATCGCCCACGCCGAAACAGCCCACAGGCTGACGGTGGAGGCGCTGGCAGCGGACCTGGCGCGCGTCTGCCTGCAAGTACCGGGGGTGATGAAGGTGCGAATGCGCGTCGAAAAGCCCGGTGCGGTGCGCTTTGCCAGGTCGGTGGGGGTCGAGATCGAACGCTCGCAGGGGGAGCTTTGAGCATGGGTGCGGAGCACCAGGCCTGCCTGCTGCTGGGATCGAATATTCGACCGGAATTCAACCTGCCTCTAGCCATTGATCAACTCAGGGAGCACCTTTCCATCCTGGGCATTTCACGCGTCTGGGAAACTGCCTCGGTGGGCAGCGCAGGTCCAGATTTCCTGAATGCCGCCCTGCTGGCAGGCACGCCCCTGGATCGACAATCATTAAAATCGGAAGTGCTCACCCCGCTGGAAGCCCGGCTGGGGCGGGTTCGATCTGCGGACAAGAACGCACCCCGTCCCATCGACCTGGATATCATCCTCTTCGACGGGCGGGTGCTCGACCCGGCTCTCTGGCATTTCGCCCACCGGGCGGTGCCTGTCGCGGAAATCCAGCCGAATCTCCGTTCTGACTCCGGTGAGGCTTTAAAAGAGATCGCGGCGAAATTCGTCGCGGATGGTTCCATCCGCCTGCGCCTGGATGTGGTCCTCCATCTCAATAATTGATCTCCTCCTGGTATCTAAAGGGATCGGCCCGCAGCACCTGTTGGATAATATTAACTATCGCAATTAAAATAACTTTCGTAACTGCCCAGGCAGGCTGAAAATTCAATTTCGAAGGCATATTGACCATAAGAACGAGGCAGGGATAATAAAGATGTGCAACCCATGCAGTTACCGACCCATTAAGTGCGAAACTATATCTCCACCACTCGTAAGAATGGCCAGTGCACGCTGGCTGTACTCTACCAAGCGCTCATCAGTGCGCCGAATTCGCCCTGTTTCGTTGCTTCTACCAGACCTGAGTAATCACAACAAAAGGCAAGTATGAATGAAACCCTCCGCGATGCAGTTCATTTCTGGGAACGGTGGCGAATTATATTCAATGGGATCCTAGCCGCGGTGTTTTTGGGTTGGGTCACATTAACCTGGCCTCACTTCCACGACGCTTCACCTATTCAAGGTCTTGCGTTTTTGATTATTTTTTTCGCCGCAGCCAATTTGTGCTACAGTGGCGCTTACCTTGTGGACATTCCATTGCAGGGCTCATTAATACGCACACAATGGCTCCGCTGGCGGTTTAGCCTATGGCTATTGGGGACATGTATCGCATTCGTTTTTACAAACTACTGGATTGCGGATGAGATATACCCATACGTGCATTGAGCGAAGCCATAATCAGAATAAAACGGCCCCGCGTGCTGATGGGAGATCTCGTGTGATCGCGTATTACCTGCTCAGTTGTGTGGTAAAACTGAATTAGGCTGAGCAGTTACTAACTTTCAAAGATTCTGAAGTCATCCGGGAGCGAGGGACGCCTATGGCAAAATTTTCCAGGGTCGAAGTGATCAATGAAACGCTGCGCATCGGGGTTATCCCCGTTTTCTACCATCCCGACCTGGAAGTTGCCAAAAAGGTGGTCGCGGCCTGTGCGCTGGCCGGGCTGCGCCTGGTCGAGTTCACCAACCGGGGTGACAACGCCTGGCGCGTGTTCTCCGAACTGGTGCAGCACTTCGCCACAGACGACCCTGCCGTGATCCTGGGAGCCGGCTCGGTGATCGACCCGGCCACGGGGGGACTGTATATCTCCAGCGGAGCCAATTTCATCGTCGGACCGGTGCTGAACCCAGAGCTGGCACGGGTGTGCAACCGCCACAAGGTGTCCTATAGTCCCGGCTGCGGCAGCGCCTCCGAGATTTCACAAGCCGAGGAGCTGGGCGTCGAGATCGTCAAGATCTTCCCGGGTGATGCGGTGGGCGGACCGAAATTCGTCAAATCGGTCCTGGCACCCATGCCGTGGACGTGGATCATGCCAACCGGGGGCGTCGACTGCACGCGTGAGAGCATCGAGGCCTGGTTCAAAGCTGGGGCGGTGGCGGTGGGCATCGGCTCCAACCTGGTGCGTGCGGACTGGGTGGAAGCGGGACAGTTCGACAAGATCACCGAGTTGGGGCGCCAGGTGCTGGCCTGGGTGCGCCTGGCGCGCGGCCAGGCTCCAGCGGGGAGCATGGCATGAGCAGCGAGGTAAAACGCGTGGTCACCCTGGGCGAGATCATGCTGCGCTTGAAAAGCCCCGGGTTCGAACGTCTCCTGCAATCTCCAACCCTGGAAGCCACCTTCGGCGGCGGGGAAGCCAACGTGGCTGCCTCCCTGGCCGGTTTCGGGGTCGAGGCCGCATTTGTGACCGTACTCCCCAAAAATCCCATCGGGGAGGCCTGCCTCTCTTTCCTGCAAAGCCGTTCGATCGACACTTCCCTGATCCAACGCGGCGGAGAAAGGCTGGGGATCTATTTCATCGAGGCAGGCGCGGACCAGCGTCCCTCCGTGGTCCTCTATGACCGGGCGGGTTCGGCGATTGCCAACGTCGAAGCGGAAGAGCTGGATTGGAACGCGATCTTCAAAGGCGCGGCCTGGTTCCATATCACCGGGATCACCCCGGCTCTCAGCCAGCGCGTGGCAGACTTATCCCTGGTGGCAGTCCGCAATGCAAAGGAACGCGGCCTGACCATCTCGTGTGACTACAACTATCGCAAAAACCTGTGGAAATACGGAAAGGAAGCCCCCGAGGTCATGACCGGGATTGTCTCCCTGGTGGATGTAGGCATTGCAAACGAGGAGGACTGCCAAAATGCACTCGGCATCCGCCTGGAAGACGGGAGCAGCGAGAAGGAACTCAAGTCCGGGTCAATAAATATTGACAAGTACCGGTCGCTGTGCGAAATGGTGCTGGAAGCCTTCCCGAACCTGAAGATGCAGGCCATCACCCTGCGCGAAAGTTTCAGTGCAAATCACAACGGCTGGTCGGGCTGCCTGCACGACCGCCATGATTTCATCGTCGGTCCGTACTACGACATCCCCAATATCGTCGACCGGGTCGGGAGCGGGGACGCCTTCGCCGCCGGTCTGATCTACGGGCTGTTGAATGGAAAGAGCCACGCGGAGGCGTTGGGATTCGGGGTGGCTGCCGCCTGCCTCAAGCACTCGATCCCCGGAGACATGAACCGGGTAAATGTTAATGAGGTCAACGTGCTGCTGGCTGGCGATGCCTCCGGGCGGGTGCAGAGGTAAACTTTAATCATTGAGCTCCATTTCGCCAGAGATCGAACAGCGCAGCATTTGATCAGCCCTGAACCAAAGATTATCAAGCTCGAAATCGGAGCGCAGGAAGTTGTCCGCTTGCGGGGCGGAGCGACTGCCTAAATGCCTGTTCGAGTGCGGTCCAGCATTCGCCTTCACTATTGTTGAATAATTCCTGGTTGATCCAGGGATTTTCTTTGCTTGTGGGGGATATAGCGTTAGAAAAATATTTATCTTCCGGGACCAGGCATTGCTAAAGCTAATTTCAGGTGTTAAAATAAGATAAATATTGTGATATTTATCTTATCCATTAATACCAGGAGCGCCTGTCAGCCAGGTCGGAAATTAACCATGTCAGATCCTGTCTTCGTCGGTCGCGAGACCGAACTTCTCAAACTTAATGCGTATTTGGAAAAAGCCTCCCAGGGAAAAACCCAGGTGGTCTTCATTGCTGGCGAAGCCGGGGCGGGTAAATCCTCCCTGGTGACAGAATTCGTGCGCCGCAGCGAAGCTGCCGATCCCAAGCTGATCGCCTCGCTGGGTGAATGCAATGCCCAGACCGGGGTAGCTGATCCGTACCTCCCCTTCCGCCAGGTGCTGACCGAACTGACTGCCGGGAATGAGGCAGCAGCGTCCGCAGAAAAAGAAAAGAATAAAAAGCTGAACCGCTGGAAGGATTTTGTCCAGGTCTCAACCAAGACCCTGATGATGGTGGGGCCCGACCTGGTGGGTATTTTTGTGCCGGGCGGCACCCTGCTTACCCGCCTTGGCACGCAGCTCGCCATCAACAGCAACCTGGCAGGGAAGCTTTCCGAGCGGGTTGGGAAAAAACCGGGCGGGGAACTTGCAAAGGTCGACACGGCCCTCGACCAGGAAAAGATCTTCGAACAGTACGCAGCCGTGCTGAAAACGCTGGCAAAAGACCGCACCCTGGTGCTCATCCTGGATGACCTGCAGTGGGCGGACAGTGGGTCGATCAACCTGTTGTTCCACCTGGCGCGCCAGTTGAAGGACAGCCGCCTCCTGCTGGTATGCACCTTCCGCCCCGACGATGTCTCCCTCGGCCGCGACGGAGGCAGGCATCCGCTCGAAGCCATCCTGAACGAGCTCAAGCGCTATTACGGCGACATCGTCATGGACCTGTCGCAAACTGAGAAAAGCGAGGGAAGCAAATTCGTTGACTCGCTGATTGATTCCGAGCCCAATACCCTGGACCGCGCTTTCCGGGATGAGTTGTTTGTCCATACCGGGGGGCACCCGCTCTTTACCGTTGAACTGCTGCGCAACCTGCAGGAATGCGGCACCCTGGTCAAGGATGACCAAGGCAGGTGGACCCAGGCAAATAAACTGGACTGGGACGATCTGCCGGCGCGCATCGAGGGGGTGATCGGCGAACGCATCGCCCGTCTGCCCGCCGACCTGCATGAGACCTTGACCACCGCCAGCGTCATCGGGGATGTGTTTGCCGCCCAGGTGGTGGGGCAGGTTCAAAAGGTGGACGAAGGCGAAGTGGTCAGGAACCTCTCGCGGGAGTTGGAAAAGCGCTACCTGCTGGTCATCGAACAACCAGAAATAAAGATCGGCGCGCAGTACTTGTCCCAATACCGCTTCGAGCACATCCTGATCCAGCAGTACCTGTATGACGAGCTCGGCGCGGGCGAACGGCGCATCCTGCACGGCAAAATTGCCGCAGTGCTGGAGACAATTTACGGGGAGCATGCGGACGGGATCGCATTGCAGTTGGCACATCACTTCGAAGCGGCCGGGGAGGCCTCGAAGGCGGTCACCTACCTGGCCTGTGCAGGGGACGCTGCTTTTCGCGTTTATGCCCACGACGAAGCGGTCGCAGCTTACACACGGCTACTCGAGCTGCAGGATCAAGCCGCGCTGGATGTTGAGCAGCTCACCCATGTTTACCTGCGCCGCGGGCGTGCGCTCGAATTGAGCAACCGCTACCCGCTAGCTCTCCAAAACTACGAGGATATGCTGGCTGCCGCCCGGAAGCGGCAGGACAAGTCGATGGAACTCTCTGCCAGGGTGGCCGCGGGAACGTTGTACTCCACCGTCACGCCTGTGGCGAACGCAGACAAGGCATGGTCACTCTCCCAGGAAAGCCTGAAGTTGGCGGAGGAAGTGGGAGACCGCGCCGCACAGGCCAGGGTATTATGGAATTTGCAGCTGGTCAGCCTGTTCCAAAACAAAACCGCGGATGCCATAGCCTATGGCCAAAAAAGCCTGGCAATTGCGCAGGAATTGAATCTGCGCGAACAAATGGCTTTCGTGCTCAGCGACCTGGGCTGGGCCTACGGCGTGGCCTGTCAATTTGATAAAGCGGAGGAAAGCCTGCAGGCGGGAACCCGTATCTGGAAGGAGCTGGGCAACCAGACCATGCAGACCAACAACTTGATGATTGCCATGTTTTGTGCGTATTGGGCTGGCAAGGATGGGATCGTCCTGAAGAGGGCGGAGGAAAACTTGCAGATCATTACAGCCATTAACGAGGTTTGGAACCACGCCTCGGCTCGAAATTTCCAGGGATTGGCCTGGCTGGAAGCCGGGGAGATCGACAAGGGGCTGGAAGCGCTGGAGGAAAGCATCCGCCTGGCTGGCGAGGGAAATGCGTATTACGAGGGCTGGTACCGCGCCATGCTCTGCCGGGCATATGCCGAGCTGGGTGCCGCTCCCCTGGGGATGGAGCAGTACCGCCTCCACCGCGTCCCCAATGCGGATATCCCGTCCTCGCCCATGCGGGTCAGTACGTTGCTCTGCTATGCGGCGTTTGAAATTGCCAGCGGGGAGCTGGATAAAGCCTCAGCCACCCTGGCGGATTGCACCCCTGACGCTCCCCCCTGGGAAGCCGTGCTCATTAATACCAGGTGCAGGCTGGCCGTAGCACGCACAGACTTTTCGAGCGCTCTCTCGCTTGCCGACCAGGCGGTCGGATTCACCCGTGAAAACAACCTGGGTCGTTACCTGCCCGAAGCCCTGCTTCTGAAAGGGAAAACACATCTTTTACAGGGGGATTTGGAGAATGCAAAGGCTGCACTCGAACAGGCACGCCTGGAAGCAGAAAAGCTCGGGTCACGCCGCCTGCTGTGGCAAATCATCTCCGCCCTCGCCGGGCTGGAAACCAATGAAGAGCAGTCGCTGAAATTAAAAGCTGATGCCCGCCAGCATGTGCAATTCATCGCGGACCATATCTCACGCCCCGACCTGAAGGCGGCGTTCCTGGCCTCCACCTCCGTCACGGCAGTGCTGGCATAAGAATCGACTTTCCGGTGGGTAACTAAAATCAGCCCTATTGTCCGTCACCTATTTCCTCCCGGACGGAGAATCGTTTTTTGTCAATTTCCGGCCTCCCATTTGTAAGGTGGCTGTAACTTCCATTTGCCCCAAGATGGAATATCCTATAAGAAAGACCAAGTTTTAAAACGCATTTATTATTAAATTTTGGGGGTACATTGAAAGTGCCATTTTTTTGGTCCTGGTTTTATTGACGGGTACGTTCAAAAGAATAAGCTTGGCAATCGCAGAACTGGATGAAGGTATTTAATAATCCTTTTTGAAATCGCCGGGCATTGTTCTTCCTTCCCTGGAACCCTTTGGGATATCGGCCGATATGACCATGGATCAGTCCTCCCCACTCAAATGTGAACTTTGCGGCTACGCCCTGCCTCTCAATGCGGATGTTTGTCCTGAATGCGGGGCAAACCTGACGCTGATCCAGTTGATCAAGGAAATCCCCTCGGCGGCGTCACGCCAAAAACAACCTGTCGTCCCGGCCGTGGTCATGCAGGTGGAAGGCGGAAATGGGAACCGGCCGCAGCCGGGTCTGCCCGTTCCTGAACAAACTCGTGCCCGCAGCGGGGTTTCACATTCGGAACTGGAAGAACCAATTGCGGTCCGCCAGGCCGTGCCCGCTCAAAAACCACCCGCGGCCCCCGCGCAGGTAGTAAAGCCGGAAGGGGTAAAAGCAAATTCCGTTCCACAGGTCGTGCCCGAGCAAAAAAGCCCTGCAACTCCTGCCAGGGTTATAAAGCCCGAGGGGATTAAAACCAATACGGGACCTCTGGTCGTGCCATATCGAAAACCGCACGCTGCCCCTCCCAAGCTTTTAACGCCGGAGGAGGTCAAAATAATTTCCCGATATGAGGATGAGCCTGCAGCGGAGATTCCCCCCACTCTCGAAGACACTGGCGAAGATCGGAAAAATCTTTTTCAAGACCAAAGCGCGATCATCCTGCCTTCCATAGAAGAGCCTGTCGTTCGCTATGGCCCGCTCAACAGGTTTATTGCCCGGACTTTCGAGGCAATTAAATCAAGTCTTAAAAGCCTTTTTTCCCGCATCCCCGCCCGCTCAAAGGTCCCTACGCAAGAGGTGTCCTGGTCCCAACGATTTTTAAAGGACTGGCTTCTCCCAACCGTTTTGATTGCGGCTTTGTTCTTCGTTTTCATGGAATTCCTGGCAAAAAGTTACCAGGCGCGCGCCAGCGGCGGCACCTACCAGGATGCTCAGAGTACCATTATGGCCCTGGGAAACAGGCTCAGCCAGGCAGAGGCCACCATTTCGGCGCAGCAGAATACGATCCTTTCCCTGCAGAATTCCGCCGCCATACAGCCGGACCCCACGCTGCCTCAATCGACACTCCCAGCCCCCCAACCCGATTTGAGCGGGACCCTGCTGCTCGGACCCCTGGACGGCGTGCTGGCGCACAGCACGGATGGGTTGATCAAAACGTTTTGGGCGGAACAGGAAGCGAAAAACTTCATCTTGAGCGTTGCCCTGGTAAATCCATATTCCAGCAGCCTCCACCCCTGGGACGTTTGCATCCGTTTCAGGCGGGTTTACACGGACGAATACCGCCTGACGATTTTTTCCACCCGCCAATGGACACTCACCGAAGGGCTGTCATTGCTCCCCGTCGCCAGCGGCTCTCTCCCCAATCTTAAAACCGGGGAGGCTGATTCAAATGCTGTTTCCCTGCAGGTCATGGACGGGACTGCATCCCTAAAGATCAATGATGTCCCGCTGCCTGCGATCGACGTCTCGGCTTACCAGGGTGCCGGAGATGTGGGCATCGCCATCGGCACCCAGACGGGGGACGAAATGGATGGCAAGACCACCCAGTTTAAAGAATTCACCCTGTGGAGCATCCCCTGAAATTATTCAGGCGGATGCAGTTCTGATTTGTAATTCCCCCCATTTTTAGAAAAACATAATAATTTTGGTCTCGGTGATCGAGCCCACGTCTGTGAGCACATGTCCGCCAGGTCAGGGCTTTTCACTTTTTTGCAGGGACGGCTTTTGAGAACGCTGTGTCAGGCGGGTTGCTTCCCGCTCAAGGCGGCATGCAGCGTGTGAGATTATTTCATGCTTTCGCCAAACTATAATGCGGAGAGAAATTTCAAAACTCTGCTCAGGAGAAGCGCGGTTGCCTCAGCGTCATAGGACGGAAGCGAACTGTCCGCAAAATAATGTTGATCACCCGGGTAGAGAAAGAGTTCACCATGCCCGGCTTGTGCAATGAGTTCCCGTGCTGCGTCAATATCGCCTTCTCCAACAAAGATCGGATCGGCATCCATGCCGTGTACTTGAACAGGCAGCTCCTTCGGCCAAGCCTGCCCAAACTCGGAGACCGGTACACAGGAATAAAATATAAGAGCCCCGCGTGCCCCCGGGCGCGTTTGAGCCAGTTTCTGGGCCGACACCACACCCAGTGAGAATCCGGCGTAGACCAAATCAGATGGGAGACCTTGCACCGCCTGCTCGCCGCGCTTGATCACCTCGCCAAACCCCAGTTCATTGACGAACCTCATACCCTGTTCAAGATCATCGAAAATGCGACCTTCAAAGAGATCAGGCGTGTGGACAATGTGCCCAGCCTTACGCAGTTCATCGGCAAATGCAGTAACGCCAGCAGTCAGCCCTTGCGCGTGATGAAACAACACAATCTCTGCCACTTTGGAATCTCCTTTGTTCAACTTCTGTGATAACCAGCGTCTATCGAATGGAAAAAGAATCTGCAATATGCGTCGCCCAATTGCTCATGCGGGCTACCGGACGGATGCGAGAATGAAACATCGAGGTCGTGATCGTCAATAATGGAGAAGAAGCGCGTCAGGCCGTGCTAATGCGGATCCCAAAAGGCGCAGAAGTATACACTACTAAATCGAAGACGCTTCAGGATTCTGGCATTTTTGATGCTATGATTGACCTGAACCAATATACCGCGCTGCGACACCAGTCCCTCAAAATGGACCGAAAGACCCAGGCGCGGGAGATCTGCAAGCTAATCTCCGCGCCCGAATTCATGGTGGGCAGCCTCCAAGCAATCACGGAAGACAGAATCCTGGTTGACGCTTGTGCAACCGGGAGTCAGCTTGCCCCGTATGCCAATGCAGCTGGCAAGCTAATCCTGGTGGTGGGCAGTCAAAAGATTGTACCCGATCTCGAAACGGCAATCCGGCGCATCCGTGAACACGTTTTAACCTGGGAGGACGCCCAGGTCCGCAATGCAATCAACACAGGTTCATTCGTCGGCAAAATCCTGATCATCGAGCGCGAGTGGGTCAGCGAGCGGACGACCGTGATCCTGGTAAGGGAACCGATCGGGATTTAGGAGCAGGGATGACTGGCTTGGGAATAGAAAGCGATGCAAAGTACCAGATGCCTTTCAACCTGAAGCGTCTTAATGACAGTCCATTTGTTATCAACCTGATATCTACTATTGGGCGGCTACTTCCGTTGCAGTTAGGCCATTCCCTCGCAGATTCTATCGCCGGACTGATCGCAACCCGTCAAGATTCGCAAATGATCCGGGCGGTGCGCGCCAACCAGTGGGTCGCGCGCGGAGAATCTCTGGAAAAAGAGGCTCTGGATCAGGTCGTCCATGATACACTTTGTCAATCGGCCCGTTCCATCTTCGACCTCTATCACTTCACCCAAAACCCCCAGGCTACCCGGCGCATGATCATACGGGACACTTCGACCCAGCAGTTGTTCGAGCGCCCCGAATTCGACAAACGAGGCCTGGTGGTCGCGGGATTGCACCTCAGTAACTTTGATCTTGTCCTGCAGTGGGCGTGCAAACAAACGTGGCGGCCTTTGGTGCTCACCATCCCAGACCCCCAAGGCGGGCGGCGGACGGAGTATGAGAGGCGCAAGAAAGCCGGGATGAACCTTCTTCCGGTTTCAGTCGGCGCAATCCGGCAGGCGCTCGAGCATGTTCAGAAAGGAGGGGTTGTGCTGACCGGGATCGACCGTCCAATTCCTGACCCAAAGACCCACCCGCTCTTTTTTGGCCGGCCAGCAGTACTCCCCATGCACCACATTTTCCTGGCAATCAAGGCACAAGTTCCTGTAATGGTTATGGCACCGAAGCTGCAACCAGACGGGAAATATCTTATCCTGGCCTCAGATTTAATCGATATGGATCCCCATCCAGACCGGGAAATTGAAATGCTCCAAAATGCCGGGAAAGTGTTAAACGAGGCAGAGAGATTTATCCGACAGGCGCCTCAGCAATGGTCCATTTCCTTGCCGGTATGGCCGGAAACCTTGAACCTGGTCCCATGACCAATTCTGCACACCCAGGAAAGCAAAATGGATATAAAGAAGCATAAAAGGGTAAATGACATCCTGCTTGGCCCGTTGGAGAGACCGGCATTGAGCTGGCTGGCGACCCATCTGCCAGCCCGAGTGACCCCCAACATCTGCACGATCATCGGAGTGCTTGGCGCAGCGGTCATCATGGTCAGTTACGCCTTGAGCACGCTCAACCGGAATTTCCTGTGGCTTGCATCCCTTGGTTTCGTCATTAACTGGTTTGGCGACAGCCTGGATGGAACCATTGCGCGGCAAAGGCATATCGAACGCCCGGCTTACGGCTTCTTTCTGGACCATACGGTGGATGCCTTCAACGAAGTGATGATCTTCCTAGGGCTGGGCATGACACCCTACGTCAGCTTCAGGATCGCCTGCCTGGCCCTGATCGCCTATCTGCTGCTTTCCGTCCTGGTCTATGTCCGCACCTGCGTGATTGGCGAGTTCAAGATTTCTTACGGCAAGCTGGGACCAACCGAGTTCCGAGTGATCGCCATCCTGGTAAATATTGGCATGTATTTTGGCGGTCTGCGGTCGGGTTCGGTGGCCCTGGGGTCCTTCGGCCTGCTCACGTTCAGCATCTATGACGTGGTGGTCGGGGCCTTTGCGCTGCTGCTGGTATACTTCTTTTTCGTGAACACCATTACAGAAGCGATCAGGCTGGAAAAAGCAGGCAAATGAAACCGGGCCGGTGAGCGGGGAAAAATTGCCCGCCCGGCCTGCGCCGCTTTCAAGCTGGGTCACCCTTCAAACCGAGACCCTCCTCCATGGAACCTCAGAAACGTCCCTCCTCCCGTCTCGTCACGGTCATTCTGCTCGTCATCGCCCTGGTGGGCGTGGCACTGATCGTCTCCGATTGGAAGAACATGGCTCCGGTGCTGGCCCGCAGCGATTGGCGGTTCATCCCCCTGGTGCTGCTTTTCACCGTTTTTTCCTACCTCGCTTACAGCTATGCCTACGCGCTGGTCAGCCGGCTGATGGGTATCCAGATGGGCAGGCGCGAGCTGGCGGAGGTGTGCTTTATCACAGTGATCGTCAACCACTTTGTGTCCCTGGGCGGGACGGTGGGCTGGTCGCTGCGCTACCTGATGATGAAGATGTACGGGGTTTCGTTCAAGGACACCCTGGCTTCCTCTCTCCTGCATTATTTCCTGATCAGCTCCATGATGCTAGCCTTTACCCCCGTTGCGTTCATTTACCTGTTGCTGCATGCAACAGTGCCGCTGGGAGTGGCGATCCTGCTCGGCATCATGACGGTGCTATTCGTCCTGGTGCTCCTCCTGGTCATCGGTCTACTAGTATTCCCGGGGCGGCGCAGACCATTCATCCACTTCCTCGCCCGGCTAGGGTGGAGGATCCTGCGCCGTGACTTCGAGCCCTGGCTTGACCAATTGGACGAAGCCCTAACGCGTGCCACCCAGACTATCCATGGCGAACCCATGCAGCTGGTCTGGCTCCTGCTGCTGGCCCTGGCCGATTTCATCTCCAGCATCGTCGCATTTGGATTCTGTCTGGATGCCCTGGGTCCGGCTGCCTCGGCGGGCGCACTCCTCAGCGGGTACGTGCTCGGCATCATGGCGGGCGTGATCTCGATGGTGCCGGGCGGCTTCGGAATCCAGGAAGGCTCGATGGCGGGTATTTACGTGCTGCTCGGGGTCCGGTTCGAGCAAGCCCTGCTGGCCTCCATCATTTTCCGATTCATTTTCTACCTGCTGCCATACCTGCTGATCCTGCTCGTTTACAACCGCCTGCTGCGCCAGGCAAAGCAGCAGGAACTCATCGAACCCTGAGGAGACAAAGATTGCGCATCTTGATGTTCAGCCACGGCTATGTGCCCACGGTCAGCGGTGTGACACTGGTCGTGCAAAAGATTGCCCGTGCCATGGTCAGGCGAGGTCACCAGGTTACCGTGGTGACCGCCAGTGAGCGTGGCAAACCCTATCAATCTGAAGATGAGGGCGTCCGCCTGGTACGGACCTGGAGTATCCCCAACCCGGGCTGGAGCGAAGGCCCCATCCCTTTCATCAGCCCATCTTCCATCCGCACCCTGGCTGATCAATTCCAACCTGACGTGATCCACACGCACGAGAATGCGGTGTTGAGCAACCTGTTGCTACGGGTGAAATGGGGTAAGCCCCAGGTGATGGTTTCCTCCTGTTACTCCCTGCCGAGTTACCTCACGCAATACCTACCCTTCAGGTGGATGGAGTCAGGGACTGAAGCCCTGCTGTGGAAAACGATGGTGGCCAACCTGAACCGTTTCGATTACGTGGTCTTTTGCACGCACACGCACGAGCGCGATTTTCTGGCGCACGGGTTGCGCCCGCCGACTACGGTGATCTCAAATGGGGTCGACCTGCAACGCTATCACCTGGAAAAAGCACCCGGCGAGGATATCGAGAGACGCTATGCCCTGCCCCCGGCTCCGCGCATTCTATCCGTCGGCCGGCTGGCGAAAGACAAGAAGCTCAGCGTGCTGATTCAGGCGATGGCGCAAGTCTGCGCCCGGCGGGAGGCGCACCTCCTGATGGTAGGCCGCGGCGACGACCTGGCACACCTGGAACGGGTGATCCACCGCCTCAAGGTGGAACCGTTCATCCACCTGCTGGGTTTCGTGCCCGAGCAGGATCTGCCGGCCCTCTACCGGGCCTGCGACCTGTTCGCCATCCCCTCGCTGGTGGAGGTGCAAAGCCTGCCAACCCTGCAGGCGGCGGTGACAGGCCTGCCGATCGTCGCCACCAACTCGGCTGCCCTGCCCGAGCTAGTGCGGAACGGCGAAAACGGCTTCCTGGTGGAGCCGCTCAACGCCGCCGCAATGGGGGATGCCATCCTGTCCATCCTGGACCACCCGGACGAGGCGCGACGCATGGGGCAGGTTTCGCTGGCCATCGGCCGGGAGCACGATGAGCAGACCACTTTCCAAGCCTACGAGGATTTCTACAAGTGCATGGCGGGGGTGGGAAGGTAAGATAACACAATTGTTTTTTTTAAGGGGGCGCAATCGTTGATCGCCGATTTCACCACCGATGAGATCGAGGCTGTCCTGGCGCACGAGATGGGACACCAGGTCCACAAGGACATTCCCATCCTGATCGCCTTCAGCACGCTGATTGAACCGGTGGGGCTCTACCTGGCTTTCCTGGCAATGAACTGGTCAGCCGGCTACTTTTTGTTCTCCGGATCTGGGGATATCGCCGGGCTGCCGGGTGACTTCAATCCAGTAATTTCTGGGACACAAGAGATTCAACACCACAATGATCTATACCCGCATTTATGATATGAATGTTGCCGAGGATTATTTCAAGGCGATGGAGCAAATTGAACAATAAATAGCTTTACCTTTCGGTAGTGCAGACCAGCCGCTTTTGCAGATGAAATGTTGTCATTGGTAGTTTTGCTTTTTAGCCAATGGGATTAGCGATGGACGGGGAGGCTGAGCACCCACAGGCGCAGGCTGGCTTTGAGCGGGTCGAGCAGAGCAGCCGGCAGGTGCAGCCTGCCCAGCGAGACAATCTCTCCGCTTTCGTCCAGCGGGTTATGGACCGCCGCCTCCAACCCCATTTCGCTCAGGAATGCCATTAACTGCTCCAGGGAATCGAAAGCGTTGTTGTACATCTTGTGCCCGGTGGCTGCGTCAACGATGCGGCGGAAATTGCGCTGCTGTTCGGATACCTGGTTGACCTCGTCCTTGATCGAAAAATCGGTTGTAATCCAGCTGCCCTTGAATTCGGCCAGGAGGTCGCGAATGTTGCCCACCACGGCGCGCATTTCATCCGGGGAAAGATATGGAAAGAGTCCCTCGGTGACCACCACCAGAGGCTGGTCCCGGTCCAAGCGTTTGACGGCCTCCTGAAGCTGGCTGCGCTCCAACGCGTTCACCGCCGGAAAATGAAGGTTGGCGTGATCGGCCAGCCCGTATTTCCGGCGCAGGCTTCCGATGATCGCTTCTTTTTCCGCGCTGATGCCGGTCAGGTCGGATTCGATATAGGTGCAGCGCGGGTCCTGGGTGAAGACCAGCCCGCGCAGGGTGAGACCGCTGGCCAGCTCCAGCACCTGGCGGATGCCGGTGCGGCGGATGGCCCCGGTCACGCTTTTATAGCGCAGCTCAAAAATCGGGGCATACCAGAGCAAATCTTCGGGGGTCATGTGCTGACCCTGGAGCAGGGTTTCAAACACCTCCCGTGAATGCAGCAGTTCGGCCACATCGCTGGCGAAAGGGATATCGCTGAACTGGCGCATATACGCCGCCAGTTGGGCGGTCAGACTGATTTTTTCATAGTCGATATCCATGCGTTGATTGTAACCCCTGGATGGAAACGAGCAGGCCATTTTAGGCGATGATGATTTATGTAGGGGTTCTCGATGGAAAATTAGTTTTATGGCCCAAATATTCGTTTCTTTTTTCTGCTCCCATCCGCTTGCGTACACGCCCTTCAGGCTCTCCCTGAACTCCGGAAGGTGGTAATATTCTGCCCATTCATCACCTTTATGTGCAGCCTGTTTAACTATTTGCCTTCGAGAAAGCAGCCATGGAACCTTCCTTCCCCAGCATCTTCAACGACGTGATCGGCCCGGTCATGCGCGGGCCTTCCAGCTCCCACTGCGCGGCCGCTGTGCGCATCGGCAGGATCGTGCGCGACCTGATGGAGGCTGACATCGACAGCCTGCTGGTCGAGTTCGACCCGCAGGGCTCGCTGGCCACCACCCACACCAGCCAAGGGTCCGACATGGGCCTCTTTGCTGGTCTGCTGGGTTGGGAACCCAGCGACGAGCGCTTGCTGAGCTCGGCAGAAGCGCTCCCCCTGGCCGGGATCCGGGTCGAATTCAGGATCACCCCCATCCAGGCTGTCCACCCCAATACCTACCGCATGACTGCCGTGAATTCCCGGGAGAGCCACAGCCTCACTGCCATCTCCACCGGCGGAGGCATTATCGAAATTACAGCCATCGACGGCGTGGCGGTTTCGCTGGCGGGGGATTATTTCGAAACACTGCTCTACACCGGGTCGAACGCCGCCCGCTTGTTGGCCCAGCTCGAAAAGACTGTGCGGGCCGATGAGATTCTCCTCCTGGAGAATGGGGAGACGCGCTTTCTCGAGATTAAATCCCAGGGATTTTTGCCTGTGGAGATTGTTTCGGCGCTGCGTCTGCGCTTCGACATCCGCTCCGTCAAGCAGATTGCCCCGGTTCTGCCGGTCCTGTCCCACCGGGAGGGCCGGGTACCCTTCATCACCGGTGCTGAAATGCTGGAGTTCAACCGGGATAAGGATCTCGACCTGTGCGGACTGGCGGTCCGCTACGAGTGCGCCCGGGGCAACCTCACCCCTGACCAGGTGCTGGAAAAGATGACCGGCCTGCTCGACATCATGCAGGACGGCGTCCGCCTGGGCCTGGCCGGAACGCAATACGCGGACCGGATCCTGGGGTTCCAGTCCGGAACCTTCCGGTCCGAGATGGAGGCTCAACGCCTGATCGACGGCGGCGTGTTGAACCGCATCATCCTGGATACCACCGCCCTGATGGAATCGAAAAGCGCCATGGGCGTGATCGTTGCCGCCCCCACCGCCGGATCCTGCGGCGGGCTGCCCGGCGCGGTCATCGGCGCAGCGGAATCAATGGGTCTGTCCACGGCGGACCAGGTGCGCGCCATGCTCGCCGGCGGGATGATCGGTGTCTTTATTGCCGCCCATGCCACCTTTGCCGCCGAGGTCGGCGGCTGCCAGGCTGAATGCGGCGCAGGTTCCGGGATGGCGGCTGCCGCCCTGGTCACCCTGGCAGGCGGCTCGGCCCTGCAGGCGGTAAATGCGGCCTCGCTGGCGCTCCAGAACGTGCTCGGCATGGTCTGCGACCCGGTTGCCAACCGAGTGGAGGTGCCCTGCCTTGGCAAGAATGTCCTCGCCGCCAGTAATGCCCTCGCCTGCGCCAACATGGCACTCTCCGGGTTCGACCCGGTCATCCCCCTCGACGAAGTGATTGAAACCATGGAGGCGGTCGGGAAGATGCTTCCCTCCGCCCTGCGCTGCACAGGCTACGGCGGGCTGTCCGTCACCAGGAGCGCAAAAGAGATCGAAAAGCGCCTGGCTCAAAATGAGGCGCACAATTAAGGGAGGTCCCCATGACGACTGTCATCGATCCTGAAAAACAAAAACAAGCCAGGGAGTATTCCCGCATCCGGCGCAGGCTCTGGATCGTCGAGACTGCAGCCAGTGCGGTCTATCTCCTGGCCTGGCTCTTTTTCGGCTGGGCCCGCTCCCTGGCAGCCTGGCTGAAGACCTATACTTCAAATGACTTTCTGCTGGTGCTGATCTTTATCTTCATTTTCGGCGGTATCGCCTTCATCCTCGAACTACCCCTGGAATACTACTCCAGCTTCAGCCTGCCTCACCGCTTCGGACAGTCCAACCAGGACCTGCGCGGCTGGGTCGTCGACCAGTTGAACGGGTTGTCGATCAATGGACTGCTCGGCCTGGTTGTCATCGAGCTGGTTTACCTGGCGCTGCGTTCCGCAGGACCCTGGTGGTGGTTGTGGACCGCGGCGGGCATGCTGGTCTTCACCGTCCTGCTCACCAACCTTGCCCCTGTCCTGATCATGCCGCTCTTCAATAAGTTTGTCCCCCTCGGCGACGAGCACGCCGAGCTAGCCGACCGACTGATGAAGCTGGCTGAACGGGCCCACACCAAAGTGCGCGGCGTGTTCAAGTTCGACATGTCCAAACGGACGAAAGCTGCCAATGCCGCCCTCACCGGGCTTGGCAACACCCGCCGCATCGTGTTGGGCGACACGCTGATCGCCGAGTTCACAACCGATGAGATCGAGGCTGTCCTGGCCCACGAGTTGGGGCACCAAGTCCACAAGGACATTCCCATCCTGATCGCCTTCAGCACGCTGATTACGCTGGTGGGGCTCTACCTGGCTTCCCTGGCAATGAACTGGTCAGCCAGCTACTTTTCGTTCTCCGGACCCGGAGATATCGCCGGGCTGCCAGCCCTGGGGATTGTGCTGGGAGCATTTGGCCTGGTCACCCAGCCGATCGGGAACATAGTCTCCCGCTGGCGTGAGCACCTGGCGGATGAGTATTCCCTGCAAAGCGTCGCCAAACCCGAGGCTTTTGCTTCGGCTTTTGTCCGCCTGGCGAACCTGAACCTCGGCGAAGTGGACCCGGAAAAGTGGGTGGTGTTCATGTTCTACGACCACCCGCCGCTGGGTGAGCGCATTAAACTGGCGGAAGGTTGGAAATAGCAGCTTTGAAAGTTTCTTTTAGCGCTGTTTTTGCTTTCCGGTTACCAGGCCGAGCAGCCGTACCCAACCGGAGCGGAGTTGTATGGCGCGCAGGTTCCAGGTGCCGATGATCCCATAAGGAAGAAACAACACGATCAGCACGTACACTACGCCCAGTAAAAAGTTGGCCTGTTCACCGAAATAATTATTCAAGCCGTATTCCAGCAGCCGGTAGATGGCAGCGCCCACCAGCGCCCCGCTTAAGGTGCCCAGCCCGCCGATGAGGGTCATCAATATGGCTGCAATCGTAAACTCCATGCTGGCGGTATACGGGCTGACGATCGGTTCAAAGAGGGCGTGCAGTGAACCCGCCAGGGCTGCCGCAATGCTGGCAAGCGTCAGGGCGATCATCTTGAAGTAGAACGTGTTGAACCCCAGCATGCGCGCCCGCATTTCGTTCTCGCGGATAGCGACACAGACATGGCCGGTCGGCGAATTTACAAAGCGTTTGAACAGGAGGTAGACCGCCACCAGCAGGGCCAGGGCGATGAAGTAAAACCGCATGCGGTGGTCGGTGGCATTGATGAATGCCGGGGCAACGATCCCCTGCAACCCCACATCAGCTCCCGTGTAAGCGCTCAGCTCCTGGGATTGGATGACGATGTAAAACACGGATGCGATGCCGAGTGTAACCAGGGCAAAGGTGATTCCCTGCACCCGCGGCAGTACCACTGCAAACAGGAATGCCTGGACCAACGCCGCCACCAACACCATCCCCAGGGTGGCCCACAGCGACCAGCCAAAACTTTTCAGCATAACCCCGGTCAGGTAAGCGCCTACGGCGAAGAACATGGCATGCCCGAAGGAAAGCAAGCCGGTCACTCCCAGGACCAGGTCGTAGCTGAGGGCATACAGCGCCAGGATGAATATCTCGATCGCCAGTCCCTGGATGAATTTCGCTTCGCCCATCCCATTGGCCAGCAGGTCCTGGATTGTTTGCCCGCTTATGATCGCAGTTACAAAAGGCAGCAGGATCAACGCCAGCAGTGCAATCCATCCAGCCGGGCTGGTCCGGAAGAATGTTTTAATCCGGTCACGTAATCCTGGAGCAGCAAGGTTGGCTTCGCTCATTTTCGCTTACTCCTTCCGCCCCAGCAGACCATGCGGCAATATCAGCAGGATGATCACCATCAGCAGGACGGTGGAAGCCGGGACGAGCGGCGGGGTGGGCTTGAATGGTTCAGCCATGAAGGGCAGCTGGATGCCGATCTGCCCGTACTTGATGATGAATTGCTGCATCAGGCCAACCAGGAGTGAACCAACTGCCGCCCCGGGGTAACTCGTCAGGCCGCCGATTGCCAGGGCGATCAGGGCATTCAGCAGCAGGCTTTCACCCATCGCCGTTGAGACTCCCATCGAGGGTCCGGCCAACGCACCGCCCAGGACGGCCAGCCCCACTCCCAGGGCAAAAACAAAAGTAAACACGCGCCTCACATTGATCCCGAGAGCTTCCACCATTTCACGGTCCTGCACTCCGGCCCGGATGATCATTCCGATCCGGCTGCGCTGGAGCAGGATCCAGATGCCAACCAGCACGATGACCCCCACCAGGGGAATAAAGATTTCGTTATAGATGCGGATGCGGCTTTCCATGAAAAGGATGGTGGAGCAATGGTTCTGGAAAAGGCTGGCCAATGTTGCCGCCGGGCAGTTGGCACCCGTCCCGTTAAAAATATCCGGTTTGGGCATGGTGAATTCTGGGCGTCCCCAGATGGAGCGCACGAGTTCAATGCCCACCGCACTCAAGCCGAGAGTGATCATTAACTGGTAGATGGGACGCGAATACAGCGGACGGATCAGAGTTGATTCGATCAGGCTGCCGAGCAGCACCCCGATCAGCAGGGCTATGACAATGGCGAGGAAAAACAACCAGTTCGAGCCGAGGCCCAGGATGGCTGATGTCAACGAGGTGTTGAAGGCAAACGCCGCCAACCCCACTCCCAGCGCGACTGCAAATGCAACGATATAGGTCCACGGCAAATGCAGCCGTTTATTCACCCCAGTCCCGGGATTGCGGGCATTCTGCAGGCCAGCCAGGCTTAAAGCCAGCATCAAACTGCCCAGCAGAATCCCCCCTAGAATCAGCACACTGCTGTTGCTGACAAAGGTCACCGGCAGCGGGAGAATGCGCGCCCCGGTCTCAACCATGAGAGAAAATGTACCCGGGCTTTGGGAGTAAACACCCGGGTCCCAGATGGCAATGGGATACGACTTCAGCGTCCAGAACAGCAAGGAGGCGGAAAGCAACAGCGACGCCCAAGGCCAAAGCCGCCTCAGGAAAGTCCTTCCGCTCAAGCGGTTTACCAGGAAATCCCATAACGGCAGCAGGGTAAAGCCTGCCACCAGGAGGCAGAACGGGGTCAGCAGGTCAACGAAGGTATCCGGCCGGACATAAATCGTCCAGGCAATGTAGGCGCCCATCATAAACAAAGTCCCCTGCGCCAGGTTTAGCACATCCAGCAGTCCGAAGATGAGCGAGAAACCGGAAGCGACGAGGAACGTGACTGCCGCCACCGAGAGGCTGCGCAGCAGAGTCACCACCCAATCCTGGGTCGACATGCCCTGGATGGCGAGCAGCAGCAGCACCAGCAGGGCGGCCACCGTGATCAACAGCGTCCGGTTTTTACGCAAATATAAAAGGGGAGAATTCATCCATTGCTCCTATGCTGCACCCAGGTAACGGTGAATGGATTTTTCATCGTTGGTCAGGTCGGCAATTTTCCCTGCTTTTACAGATTGTCCTTCTTCGATAATGACGTAATCCTCGGCCAGCTGGCTTGCGACAATAAAGTTCTGTTCCACAAGCAGGATGGTCGACTCGGCTGCCAGCTTCCTGATCGCCAGGATCATTTGCTCGATGACCACCGGAGCCAGGCCTTCGCTCGGTTCGTCGATCAGCAAAAGCTGGTTATCCGCGACCAGTGCACGGGCGATCGCCAGCATCTGCTGCTGCCCACCGGAGAGATGGGTACCAGGCAGGTGGATCAGCCTTTGGAGGTCCGGGAAGAGGCTGAAAATCATTTCCTGCTTCCGGTGCAGGTCGCCCCGGTTCCGTTCGGCAATTTTCAGGTTCTCCTCCACGCTCAGGTCGCGGAAAATGGAGCGCTGTTCGGGGACGAACCCGATGCCAAGGGCGGCGATATCAAAACTGTGCATATCCTGAATGGGTTGACCGTCGAAAACCACCTCCCCCTGGCGGGGCGGCGTGAGGCCGATGATAGTCTTGAGCGTGGTGGTTTTTCCGGCGCCGTTGCGCCCCAGCAGGACCGTGATCCCCCCCTTGCGAACCGAAAGGCTGACCCCCTGGAGAATATGATACTGACCGATGAAGGTATGGACAGCGCGTACTTCGAGCAGATTCTCCATTTCCGCTAGCCCTCCACCTTGTTTAGGTCGCTGTACAGTTTGCCGAGATAAGCGCTCTGGACCTCGGGGTTGGCGGCAATTTCTGAAGGCGTCCCCTCCGCCAGGATACGCCCCTGGTGCATGACAGTAATCCGGTCCGAGATGTTCATAACGACGCTCATGTTATGTTCCACCAGGACAATTGTCTTATCCCCGCTTTTTTGGATCTGGTTGATGAGATTCATCATCCCCGGCACCTGCTCGGCAGCCATCCCGGCGGTGGGTTCATCCAGCAGGAGCAGCCTGGGGTTGGATGCCAGGATAATCGCCAGCTCGAGTTTCCTCTGGTCGCCGTGAGGCAGCATACGCGCCGGCACATAGGCCCGTTCAGCCAGCCCCACCTGGCGGAGAACATCCCATGCACCCTGCTCGTAGCGCTTGAAATGACTGGCTTTTTGCAGAAAGCGGAAACTGTCGTGACCAAGCGCCTGGGCCGCCAGGCGGACATTTTCCAGGACGGTCAGGTTGGGGAACAGGTTGGTTATCTGGAAGGAACGGCCGATGCCCAGATGGATGATCCGGTGCATTGGCAAGTGCGTGATCGCCTTGCCATTGAAAAACACCTTCCCCGCGGTCGGTTCAAGGGTGTTGCTCAGCAGGTTAAAGAGGGTGGTTTTTCCCGCACCATTCGGCCCGATGATGGCATGCACGGTATTGGCCTTTACGCGCAGGTTGACGTCATCCACCGCCACCAGAGCACCAAATTCCTTGCGCAGGTTTTTTGTTTCCAGGATGATCGGATCATTCATAGGCTGGTCTCATGGACATGGATTTCAGGTAAATAAATAATAATAGCAAAATGGGGCAGGCGCAATGACCGCGTCCGCCCCGACGAACAAAAGGCTAATTATTTGCCGCTAAGGTTGCCATAAGGCAGGGAGCCACAGCGGGACTTCATAGCTTCCGGAAGCAGGCAGGGCGGTTCCGGACGGGTAGTGCTGACGTACTCGTAGAATTTGAAGGCCGGGTCGGTCACGTTGACCAGTTTCAGGATGTACATGTCCTGGATGGCAACGTGATCTTCGGGGCGGACATGGATCTGGCCCTTGGGGCCGTTAAAGGTCATCCCTTCCATTGCCGCCACCAGGGCTGAACTGGTCGTGTCACCCTTGGTAGCCTTGACGGCTTCCACCAGCATGATGGCCGCATTCATGCCATCTGCATCGAACAAGTCGGGTGGAACCCCATAGCGGGCGATTGTGTTGGTAGTCAGCCAGTCATTGATGGGATTCTGCGGAGCAGTGTATTGATAAAGGATGCCCGAGGTTGTACCAACGGCGTTCGCAAAGAACACAGGCATCAGGGCGTTGTTGATGAAGGTGGAGCCCAGAGCCATGCTCCCGGTGACGCCCTGGTCGGAGGCAGCCTGCATCATGGCGATGAAGCCGGCGCCGGCCCATGTCACGATCCAGGATTGGGCGCCCGAGGCCTTAACCTGCTCGACATAAGGGGTGAAGTCGGTGGTCGTGAGCGGGGCGAAGATATCGTCTGCCACGAAACTGCCGCCGTTAAGCGTGCAGGAGTCACGGAAGGCCGCAGCCGAACCGCGCCCAAATGCATAATCCGGGGCGATCTGGACGAAGGTGTGGTAAACCGTGGGCAGGTAGGAGCACAGGTTCATTGCATCCTGGTAGTTATTGCGGCTGGTGCGGAAGGTGTACTCGTTGAAGTTGACACCGGTGATGTCGTTGGCTGCAGCAGGAGCCACGATCAGGGGGATCTTGTTCTCAAGGGCAATGCCCTGCAGAGTGGCTGTGGCACCCGAGGAAGCCGTGCCAACCAGGATTGTGACGCCTTTGACTTCGATCATCTGGCGGGCGATGGTGGCTGTGGTGTCGGGGGTGCTCTGGTCATCGGCCACATAAACCGTGATCTTGCAATTCTCCAGAGTGAAGGTGTTTTCCTGGGTCTTGGTGAAATCGAATTTGGTGCCGACCGTCCCGGCAGCACCGGTCGCGTATTCCATGCCGAGCATGAACGAGCGCAAGATCATCTCGCCATAGATTGCCAGGGAACCGGTGACGTCGGTAATGAGACCGACTTTAATGCCCGAACCGCAAGACAGCTGCGGGACGGCAGTCGGGGGCACAGCGGTGGGAGGCGCCAAGGTTGAGGGCGGCAAGGTGGGTATTTCAGTTGGGACCACGGTCGCAGCCGGGCCGCACGCCGAAAGGATCAGCGCAAGAGCGACGACGAACATCAATAAAACGCGAGCAGTTTTCATGGGTTTACTCCTCCTAAGAGTATTTGAATGAAAAAGATTAGGAAAAAGCACGGCTTGATTATTCTGGGAAACACCTCCTTTTCTTTTGGTGATTTCTCTTTTTTTAGGTCGATACCAGGCAAGTTATTCCCGATGGATTGCCAGGAACCCGAGCAGGAGCGCATTAAAGAGCGCTGGCTTTTCCATGCAGACGGCGTGTCCCGCACCCGGTACAACCACCAAATCTGCGCCGGGGATTTCGCGGACAATGCGTTCGCTGTACTTGCGGGGTTTTAAATTGTCATTTTCGCCCACCAGCACCAGTGTGCTGGCTTTAATACCGTGTAGTTCTCCTGTCAGGTCAAGCCGGTCGAAACAATCCAGGAGTTCGAGAACCGCATCCATATCCAACTGGGCATAACGAGCAGCGGCAGCTTCGATTGCAGGCCGGTTGGCAGCGATATAGCCGTCCGAAAAATTAAGCATATAGCTGACTTCGAACAGTCGCTGCGGATCCCGGGCCCGGGCGGCTGATGCCCATGACCCAACAAAACCGCGCAACACCGGGTCTGATTCGCTCACCGCAGACGAAAGGAACAGGCTGCGCACCCTTTGCGGGTATTTCAGCGCGAACGCCATGCTGACTTCCGCGCCATAGGATATCCCGGCGATGTGGGCTGTCGGGATATTTAGAGCATCGAGCAGCGCAGCCAGGTCGTCGGCATGCAGTTCCATCGTGTACGGGCCTTTTGGGTGCGCCGATTTCCACATGCAACGGCAATCGTAGAGCAGCACCCGGTAGAGTTTTGCCAGTACGGAAGTCTGCAGCCCCCAACTGGCAGTGCTCATCAGCACCCCGTTCGAGAGCACCACCACATCGGCGCCTTCCGGCCCGTGGAGTTCGTAATAGATTTCGGTCCCGTTGACCTGGATGGTTGGCATAGCTTGATTCTTGTTCTAGATCTGGAAGCCGAGGAAAGTCTTTTTAGCTTCGCCTTCCCCGCGCTCGAGGAAGGTGGCAGCAAGGGGCGAGCCGATCTTGATGCTCCCGGGGTGGGCAACGTCCGCTCCGATGACCTGGGCGCAAATGCTCGGGCCTTCTTCGAGCTGGACGACCCCCGCGCAATAGGGGTTCTTGCGATCGAAACCGGCCTGGATCATGGCAGTGGTGGCAATGTAAATGACTGAGTAGGCGCTCAGTTTGCCTTTGCCTGAGAGTTCTATGGGCTCCATATCCCTGCCATGGCACTCCGGACACATCGGGCGAGCCGGGTAGAACAATTTCCCGCAGGACTTGCAGCGGCTGCCGATCAGTTTATGTTCGCCGAGGGCCTTGTAATGGTCTGTGCTGGTGAATTCCATCTCGCTCATGGCTTATCTCCGTTCGAAAATATGGACCGTGCAGGTTTGGCCCGTTCCGCCCACGTTGTGGGTGAGGCCCAGGTTTGGGTCACCGGGCAACTGGCGGGCGCCTGCTTCACCGCGCAACTGCTTCCAGATCTCGAGCACCTGTCCGACCCCGGAAGCGCCCACGGGGTGTCCCTTGGATTTCAATCCGCCGGAGGTGTTAATCGGGCGGGTGCCGATGCGGGTAGTTTTGCCTTCTTCGACTGCCATCCAGCCTTCTCCGGGATTGAAGAAACCCAGATCTTCGGTGGCAATGATCTCTGCCACCGTGAAACAGTCATGCACTTCAACTGCCTTGATGTCAGAAGGTTTGACGCCCGCCATTTCGTAGGCTGTGTGCGCGGCGTATTTCGCTGATGGAAGGGAAGTGAGGGTCGGTCGGCTGTGGGTGGCACCGTCGCTGCCCTGCCCCGAACCGATAATGTGGAGCGGTTTCTCGGTAAAATTCCTGGCGATCTCTTCGCTGACCAGCAGCACAGCAGCCGCGCCGTCGGAGACAGGGCTGCAGTCGTAGAGCCGCATCGGCCAGGCAATGACCGGGTTGGCGCGGTCATCCCTGAGGAATTCCATTTCATTCGCCCAGGTGGGGACGGGCAACCCCTTCCGGGCGGCACTGGCTTTGCGGGCTTCCATGATGGTGGCGATACGCTGCCCGAACTGCGCCTTATCGTTGAGGGAACCATTTTCGTGGTTCTTGAACCCCACCTTCAGGAAAACATCCGTGCTGGCGTCGTATTCCGCCATGTAGGCGGTTGCCATCGCTGCATACAGCCCGGGGAAAGTGAAACCAGCTGGTACTTCATAAAGAGAGTCTGCCGCAGTCGCCAGGGTATCGGTCACCCGTTCGATCGGCAGGTCGGTCATCTTCTCGATGCCACCGACCATGACGATATCGTACATCCCCGAAGCCACCGCGATCAGCCCCTGGCGGAGGGCGGCTCCGCCGCTGGCGCAGGCATCCTCGACGCGGGTAGCGGGACGGGGTGTCAGCCCGACCCAGTCAGCCATGATCGGTGCGGTGTGACCCTGATTCTCGAACAGGTCGCTGCTGAAGTTGCCGATATAGAGCGCCTCGATCTCTTTGGCATCGAAGCCCTTGTCCACCGAGCCCAGCATCTCCTGGAAGGCGTTCACAAACAGGTCCCGGCTGGATTTTCCCGGGAAGGCCCCAAATTTGGACATGCCTGCCCCCACCAGCGCCACCCCGCGGCCAAGCTTACGTGTTGTCATATTTTTCGCTCCTTTATCGAAGAGATCCCATCTCATGGGAACTAGTGCGATGAAATCCCGTATGCTTTTTTAACAACGAATTCAAGCTTTGCGCAGAAATGGATGGAACAGCGCATTGAATTCCTGCGGTTTCTCAATGAACGCCCCGTGAGCGGCATCCTTAAGGATATGCTCCTCGTAACTCCCGCCGGAGGCAGCATATTTTTCGAACACGCTGCGCGTCTGGGTTACCATCGGCTGGGGCGGGTATACTTCTTCACCCGGCCAGCCCGGGACGAAGCCGAGTTTCCCCAGGGTCCCGAAATCGAACATCGAATTGTCAGAGACGATGCTGTCGGCCTCACCCCGCACCCACAGGATGGGCGGTTTGGGCGTGACCGCCAGGAGTTCTGCTACATCCTTCAGCAGGTATTTCGGCGACCAGCAGTTGACAATTCCTTTTGTGCCGGGAGCCACGTTCGGCCAGTTGGCCGAGGCGACAAAATCCCCGGGATACTTGTCGTTACCTGTCTTTTGCGCCAGCGCGGCCGTAAGGAAATCTTCTTCCCGCGCGGTACGGAAGGGCGGTTTGTAGTAGAAGGAGTTGATCACGTTGCGCGGTGAATTGGGGTCACTTTCGCTGCGGTCTTCTGCCTGGATGAGTTTGATAAAGGTCGGGTTTACCACTCCCCCGCCGGAACCTGCAAAATCCGGATAACAGGTTTTCCCATCCGCATCTTTCGAACCGCCGAAACCATAGGGTGACACCGGGCAGACCAGGGTGAGCGAAAGTGCCCTCCCGGGATGGTCGGTGATGAAGCGATACAGCACGCCTCCGCCCATGGACCAGCCGGTGAAATGAGCAGCTTTTATATTCAAGGCGTCCAGCAGCGCAGCCACGTCGTCGCTTAGATCGCGCAGCCCGCGGCCCGGGTCCACAAGCTTGTCTTCGGTCCAGCCATAACCACGGAGATCAGGGGCAATCCCACGGTAACCGGCAGGCAGGGCCAGCATGGTTTCTTCCCAGTAAAGTGCAGCTGAGAAATTGCCGTGCAGGAATATCACCGGGATTCCGGACTCCGGCCCCGAGAAATAGACGTTTTGTTTCAGACGGGAAGTTTCCACCATTTTATTGGTGATGCCGTTCAACGGAACTGGTTTATCCATATGTCCTCCGTCTCAGTTGGAAAATGATCAGGCTATTTTTTTGTAAAGGCGCTTGTTCCTGCCATCCAGGCTCTCCGGGCGAGGGCCTCCCGGATCGCTGAGGGTCATGGTCAACTGGGCGCCCTCGATGACGTACAAGCCCTGGAATTTGCCCAGCAGCCCAAGCGTATGCCGGGTCTGGTCGATATCGATCCGTCCGTCCCCGGTTTGATAGCTGCCTGACGACGTGACGCCCATTTCTTCGTATACAGCCAGATACGTCCCGTCCGGGTGGAACTCGAACCACAACCCCGGGATGGGCTGACCGGGCGGCTGCTGCCATTTTCCAAGGATCTCATCCATGTACGTCTCCTTTACGGGACACTTACCGGAATTGGAATGGGCACGATACCGAGACGGCTTGCTTCTTCGCGCAGCCAGGGTCGGAAGTTGGGATGTGCGATCCTGACCAGGGCTTCCATGCGGTCGCGCACGCAGCGCCCTTTCATCTCGGCAATACCGTATTCGGTGATGATCACATCCACATCCTGGCTGGGAACGGTGACTTCCGCACCCTCTGCAAGGATCGGGACGATCGTTGAGATAGCGCCGTCCTTGGCGGTGGAACGCAGGGCAATAACGCCGCGCCCGCCCGGGGAAAGCTGCGCACCCCGGTGGGTATCCAGTTGGCCGCCCGTCCCACTGAAATGTTTAAAACCGATGCTTTGGGAGCATACCTGCCCAAAAATGTCCACCTGCAAGGCCGTATTGACACTGACCATTTTGTAGTTCTGGCCAATGATATTCGGGTCATTGGTCACCCTGCCTTGCTGGAATTCCACGCCGAGGTTATCGTTGATAAAGTCGTAGAGTTTTTGCGTGCCCAGGGCAAATGCACCCACCATTTTGCCCTTCCAGAGCGTCTTGCGTTTATTGGTAATGACACCCGCAGTGTAGAGGTCCACCATGCCGTCCGTGAACATTTCGGTATGGACTCCCAGGTCGTGCCTGTTCAACAGGAAGGGCGTGATGGCGTTCGGGATGCCGCCAATCCCCAGCTGCAGGGTTGAGCCGTCTTCGATCAATTCGGCTATAAAGCCGCCGATCGCCTGTTCGGCATCTGAAGGCGGGACGGAAGCGGACTGGAACAGCGGAACGTTATTCTCCACCACATAGTCCACGTCGTCGATGTGCAACTGAGTATCCCCCAATGTCCACGGCAGGTTCTCATTGACTTCGATGATGACCATGTCGGCGGCTTCGATGAGTTGTTTCTCAATCACCAGGCCGAGCGAGAGGGACATATAGCCGCGTGCGTCCGGCGGGGTGGCTGTTCCCCAGAACACGTTCACCTTGTTTTTGGCGGCATGCAATTTGTTGGTGGCTGCCTGGTGCAGGTTGTTCGGGATGTAAGAAACCCGTCCTTCGGAATGTACCTTACGGTCGGGAGCGCCGTAAAACCAGTTTTCGACGAAGAAATGGCCGTTCATTTCCGGCTTCTGAATGAAATCGTAGACCCGCATAGGCAGGCATACCCACACCGTCACGTCTTCCAGCCGGTCTTTGTGCCTGCCGAGTTCGGTGAGCAGCCCGGGTGGTTCCGAGGCTGCCATGGCCACACCGATGGTCTGGTGGGATTGCAGCATGGACACTGCTTCCGGAATGCTGATGAGTTTCTTTTTGTATGTCTCTTTGGGATCCATGCGTCTTCCTTTCCGGGGCTCCGGCCTTTTTACGGCATCACGAAGGCGGAGCCCGCCTGGTTGTAACCAACACCTGAACCTACAAAGGTCACCAGGTCGCCCGACTTGATCCTGCCTTGTTTGCGGGCGTCATCGAAAGCCATCGGCAGGCAGGCGGAGCCTGTGTAGCCCCACTTATCCATGATCCAATGCGCTTTTTCGATCGGCAGCCCTAGGCTCTCCTGCACAAGTTGAATACTGTTCAGGCGCACCTGGGTATACAAGGCCATATCGACATCCTTAAGGTCGAAGTTGCCGTTCTTTGCCAGTTCACGCATGCGCGCCGGCCAACCTTCGTTATTGACGGAGGCAGGAAAAGCCGTGATCAGGCGCACCTGCGTGCGACCTGCCTGCAGGCTTTCTGCGGTAGTGGGTTCGTAGGTGCCGCCGGAGTAGATACCCCAGTTTTTGTGATACGAACCGTCGGCGAAAAAGGTACTGGAGACAAAACCGGGCTTGGAGCTGGTGGTAAGGATGGCCGCCCCAGCCCCGTCACCATAAAAGAAGGACATTACATCGTTCTTAACGTCTGCCAGCTTGTGCATCATGTACGCACCGATGACCATGATGTATTTCATGTGCGGGTTGGCCTGCAGCAGACCCGCGGCAGAATTCAAACCGGTTGGGAAGGAAGCGCAGGCACAGCCGATATCGAAAGTGCCAGCCTTAGTGGCACCGATTTTGTGCTGCACCACCACCGACGTAGCTGGCGTGATGTAATCCGGGCTGTCGGTTCCGAGCAGGATCATGTCCAGGTCAGTGGCCTGGAGACCGGCATCCTGGAGGGCGGCACGGGCTGCTTCGGTGGCCAGGTCGGAGGTTGCCCAGGAATCGGGCGCATACCAGCGCGTCTTGATGCCCGAGGAAGCGCCGAACTTGTCGATGACTTCACCGAACTTCTCACGCATGGATTCATTCGACCGCTCAATGGGCGGGACATAACAGCCAGTGGAAATAATAGTGGCAAAGTTGCTCATGGCTCATCTCCTCTATGTTCCGAGCACAATTCCGCCGTCGACGCTGATGGTTGCCCCATGGACAAAGGAGGCCTCGTCGCTTGCCAGCCACAGGTATGCGTTGGCAATATCGCGCGGGTCGCCAAGCCGCCCAATCGGGGTATGGGATTTCATGTCTGCCAGGATATTTTCGGGAATCTTCAGCACCATTTCGGTCAGGATGAATCCCGGGGCAACCGCGTTGACCCGGATGCCGAATTTCCCCAATTCGCGAGCCCACACCTTGGTCATCCCAATGACAGCGGATTTGGTGGCCACGTAGTTGGTCTGGCCGAAATTGCCGTATAGTCCCACCACCGAGGAGGCATTCACGATCACCCCGCCGCCCTGTTTGATCATCCAGGGGGTCACGGCCTGGGTGCAATTGAAGACGCCTTTCAGGTTGACCGCAATCACCTGGTCGAAGGCGCTTTCTTCCATTTGCTTGACCAGTTCCCCATCTTTCATTTTCACGAACACGGCATCCCGCGTGATCCCGGCGTTGTTGATGAGCACATCGATGCGGCCGTACTTAGCAATGACAGAGTCGATCCAAGCCTGGGTTTCTTTCCTATCGGCCACGTTAACCTTGTCAAAGCGGGCAGCAGGTCCGAGTTCCTTTAGGAGCGCTTCTCCTGCTTCCTGGTTCACGTCGCAAAATACCACCCTGGCCCCTTCTTCATTAAATCGCAGCGCTGTAGCTTTCCCGATCCCGGCCGCCCCGCCGGTGATTAGGGTTACTTTATCTTGAAGTCGCATATTGAATCTCCTTTTTCTCACTTTGGTATCGAACAATTTTTATGACGTCAAAATTAGGCGGGAAGAACAAAATACCCTCTGCAAAGGAAATATTAGCAGAGGGCTGTTACAGGCCAGTTACAAAGAAGTTACATTCCGGGTCAGAAACCTTTGGTTAACAATTGCCGCAGGCGCTGCATCTCGCTGGAAGGTTCCAGGCCCAGTTCATCGCGCAATGTGGTTTCACAGCGCTGGTAGACTGCACCAGCCTGGACGAGGTTCCCTTGCGAGGCATAGGCCTGCATACTTAGGGCATAGCCTGGTTCCCAATACTTATCCCGGGCCAGGGCGGCCTGGCAAACCGACAGCACATCCTCCCAGCGCTGGCACTGCAGGTATAGGCGCGCCAGGCGCTCGCTGACCGCCAGGTATTTGCGGGAGTAATTTTCCCTTTCAATGGAGGCCCATTCGGCATAACAACATTCCGGGAGGTAATCTTCCTTGTAAAGGGAGAGAGCGGTTTGCAGGCCGTCTGCATCCTCCGAAAGGGCCAGTCTGGCAAAAATATCAGCATCGGTCACCAAATGTGCCTGCGGGTTGATCCCATACGCATTCCCCTGGCGGGTGACAAAAAAGGGTGAGGCGCTGCGCAGCCGGTCCGGTTCAAGGGCGCGGTTCAGGGCGTTGAGAGCCACTTTGAAATCGTTGGCGGCGCTGTCCGCGGGAAGCTCCGGCCAGAGCAGGTCTTCGATCTGTTCACGCTGCAGGAATTGGCCGCGGTGGGTGATGAGCAATTGGAATAATTGCCGGGCTTTTTCGCGCTGCCATTCATGCGGGCTGACCGGGATGTCTCCCCTCCAGACGGACAATGGACCGAACGTGCGCACCCACAACGTATAGCCCGGGGCATACTCCACGCCGCGCTTCCCGGCTTGCGACAGAAGCTCCAGGATGTACTCGCGCTCGATATTTTGCCGGCGGGCTTCAAGCAGGAGCGGGATGGCAGCCTGGTCATCCTTCAAACCCAAGTGGGTGCATTTTATTAAAAGGAAATCGTACCCATTCTCGTTTACCACCGGTAATAACGCAGACAGGTGCCGCAATGCGGTCTCCACTTCGTCCTGCCACCAAGCGTTAAGGGCGAGCCACAATTGGGCAGTCGACCAGCCGAACCTGTCCTGGACGCGGTCAAGGCCTTCGGCGGCTTCCTTCAACAGGCGGGCAGCCGCCTTCCCACGGCCGTCCATTGCCAGGACCGCTCCCATGGTGACGCGCACCAAGTGCCCGATCCATTCATCGCCGGCAGTGCGCGAGATTTCAGTGGCTTCACGGGAGTTCTTCTCGGCGGCATCGATGTCGCCAGCATATCCGTATGCCCGGCATAACCCCCATAGCGGTTCCAGGCTGACGCGCGGCGTTTTGAACGGAAGGGCTTTTTCTATGGACTCCAAATAGCAATGAATTGCGGCTTCTCTTTGGGGACTCCCCCAGGGGCAAAAGCTATCGAGTTGGAGAGCATGACCCAGGCGCATGTAGGCTACAGCCTCCACGTACTCTGATTGCATCTTTTGGCCGATTTCGATCCCCTGGCGGGCGTAGCGCTCGGCGTCTTTTTGGTTGCCCTGCAGGATGTTTATCAGGGAAAGCAGCAATTGTTTTTCACGGTGGAAGTGCTGCTGGCGCACCAGCCCAAAGATCGGCTCATCCGACTCGTATTCCTCCAACAAACGGCTTGCCTCGGCGAGCTTTCCCGTGCGCAGCAGGATGCGCGCCTCCAGGTAAATATCGGTGGGCTTCCTTTCAGTACGTAAATTCAGGGATTCTTTGTGCAAGTCCCGGGCCTGGTCTGGAAAGCCAAAATTGAGTTTGTTTTCAGCCAACTGCTCCAGCAGGTCGGCAGCCTCCAGACGGTGGGCGTCCGGGTCGAGCAATTCAAGGGCGTCCGATAACAGGGCTGCTGCTTGAAGCGGGCGGACGGTATCCAGGAAAACCTGAGCCTGGCCGCGCAGCGAGCGACTCTGGCCGAGAGCGTCGCTGGCTTTGCGATATAACCTGGCAGCCCTGTCGTAGTGGGTCAGCGCCTCTTCGAAATCGGCGCGGAGGCGGCAAACATCTCCATAAATCATTTCCAGTTCCGGGCGGTCCAGGCGGTATTCCTGTGGGAGGCGTTTGAACCAGTCGGTCAGGCTGTCCAGGCGACCGGAAAGGAGCAGGTCGCCGCCGATCTTTTCGATCAGGCTGGCTGCCTGGAGATACTCCTGCGCTTCGAGGAGGTGGTGGAGGCTTTCTTCGGGGTGACCGGCTTGTTCAAAATATCGGGCAGCGCGGCGATGGAGGGAGATTTGCTGCTGGGGATCCCTGGCGGCCTCGTTAATCAGGAAATCCTGGAACAGGTGCTGATATCGATAAATTCCTTTCCCCACATAGTCCACGAACAAACCCAGTTCGTAGAGATGCTGCAGGACGCTCTGGCTGTCATGCGTCTCCAACAAAGTATCACAGGCGGGACCGTCAAGCTGGCGCAGGACACAGGTGGTCAGCAGGAAGCGCTGGAGGTAAGCCGGCTGGCGTGCCAGCACCTCGGGAGCCAGGTAATCGAAAAGCCGGTCCAGGGTAGAAGGTAACCGCTGCAAGGCGGTTTCCAGGTCCGGGACGATGCCCGATTGGAGCCCCTGCCAGATGATCTGCAGGGCTATCGCCCAGCCTTCGGTTTCGGTAAACAGATTTTGAGCCTGGGTGTGCGTGATCGGATAGAGATACTGCTCGCGGAACAGGGATTCGATCTCGTCCGCCGTGAAAGCCAGGTCAGCCGCGCCGATGCTGGCCAGGGAGCCTTTTACCCTCCAGCGGTTGATATCGGGGAAATCAGGCATTTGCCGGGTGGAGAGGACGATGTGCAGGCGCGGCGGACAATAATCCACCAGTTTCCTGACCAGGGTGACAATATCCTCCACGTGCGTAACCCGGTGAAAATCGTCCAGCACCAGGATGGCATCATTCTCGAGCCGTTTCGTCAGGGCATTCAGGAGGGGATTAAGGGCAGTGGGGGTGACCAGGCCGTTGTTTGATTCAAGGGAGTGGAGGGCGGTTTCTCCATATTCTCCAAAGGCTGAAATAAGGTGGATCAGGAAGAGCAGCGGGTCATGATCTGGTGCGGTGATCGCATACCAGAATAATTTCCGATCGTCCCCCGATAACGCCGCCAGGGCCGTGCTTTTTCCATAACCTGTGCCCGCCTGGACGATCGTGATGGTTGCATCAAGCACAACCTCCAGACGCCTCTCCAGGCGCGGACGGCGCAGGAGACTCTTGCGCAGGCGCGGCGGGTACAACTGGCTTTGGATGACCAACTCGTGAAGGCTCACGGCAACATGATTGTATTGCAAAACGAATCGCATGACAATAACGCTGTTTCACCCGTCGACGGTTTCCTATCTCACTCGCAACCAGGCCAGTCTGGTAATGACAGTTTGTCAGGGTTTGGCGCGATAATGAACCATGCTTCCCATCTCCTTACTATCGACATCTGCTCCCGATTTCGTTACTCATTTTCGGATAAATTGATAAAGGAACGACGGTTTGGTTGCTGATTTGTTCTACCGCGTTTCGGATACGCCTCAACAAGCGCTGATCCTGTTTAGGGACTCCGAAGGTGGCAAGAGTTGGAGCGACCCATCGCAGCAAACCCAGAAGTTCGTCGACATAGGGTACGCCGTCCTTTCGCTGGCATATTTCGGGGTGGATGGTCTTTCTACCTGCCTCAACGCCATCCCCCTCAAATACTTAACGAAGGAGTTTCGCTGGTTATCGTCTCAAAGGAATGTAATCCCCAACAGATACACACTTCTTGGTGTCTCATACAGCGCAGAGGCTGCATTGCTCCTGGGCGGCATCGATGACAGTGGGATTGCGGAGGGGTGCCTCGAACATGCGCCTGCTCCTGCTGGTGAGTACGTCCTGCCGGGCTGATATTCTTTTTTGATTAAGGGAATATCACGCAAGTACGTTTATTTTCGGGCTGTATGTAAATTCGATCAATTATCCTGGAGAGGGAAATGGCTTTTAAAAGATGGCTGTATCGTGAAGGACGCCCGAATGGTTTGGCCAAAATAATTAACAAGGGATGGGCGGTCATTCACTCAAGTGGGATCTCTCCCGACCACCTGGTAACCTTGGAAGTGGTGGGGAGGAAATCTGGAAAAATGATAAGTTTCCCGCTTGCGATGACGGAAATGAACGGAGAAAGATATTTGGTATCCATGCTGGGGGAGCAAGCGAACTGGGTGCGAAATGTGAGGGCGGCCGGGGGGACGGCGCGTCTTCGTCACGGAAAGAGCGAGCAAGTCCGTCTGGAAGAGGTCGATGTCCGTCAAAGAGCATCCATATTGAAAGCATATTTGCAGCATGCCCCCGGGGCGCGGCCGCATATTCCCACAAATAAAGATGCCCCGCTCGAAGAGTTTGAAATAATTGCGCCAAAGTTTCCGGTATTTAGATTGACAACCATAAAGTAGCGGATTTGCTTAACACCGGTACCAGCGGATAGTAGAATCGGTCAGGGAATTAGAAATTTCAGGAGGTGCAAAATGAAAGAACCGAAAGTTGGGTCAGTGTTCATTTCTGTACTTATCCTGCTGGTTGTCGAGGCCGGATGCACTGCCGGGCTGGGTTCCCCACAAACCGGTGACTGGTTGCCCGGCAGGGACGGACTGTTCATCGATCAACCTGACTTTGACAGCAGCAGCCGTCACTCCAATGTTCGGCGACCTGGGTTGGGGAACCGTGAGCGGCCGTGTCACCAATACCATCGACGGTTCAGCAATCGCAGGGGCCACCGTCACCTGCGCGCAAAGGTCCAATCATCCTGTAAGCCTGTGTTCCGGTTCGGTATTGTCTGCCAAGGATGGCAGTTTTATATTTCCGCATATTTTCTTCCATGAAACAGATGCAATCGAGTTATCTGCCAGCCATCCACAATTTGGTGGAAATTTCATTCGTCAGGAGTTCTTCACCCATCCCAGCCTGGTGGTCAACTTTTCGCTGCCGTTGATCGATCTCACCCCCCATCCCTGCTGCACCCCTCCCCTTTGCCGGGAAAACGAGGTATTCTCCTGCCCGGGTGTTTGCAACTGCGGCTGCGGCACCACCTGCGCGACCAAGACTCCCACCCCACCCGGTTTCCCCACCCAGACGCCATCCATTTCACCCACGGCGTATATCTCTGCCACGCCGTAAATATGATCTTGGCGGGATGGAATGAGTGAGTAGGTCTGGCTGAAAGAGGTCGAGTTCAAGAAGGGAGCACCATTTTAGAATAACAAAACGCCCTCTGAGGAGGGCGTTTTGTTCAATGAAATATCTTATCCCTGCGGGCTGATGAGGATCTGCGTCTGTCCATTCTGGGAGGTCATCACCACCATCACGCTGGAACCGCCTTTCGTCCAGGTCTGGGTCATGACCGGCGACCTATCCACGTCCATCCAGGTCCGCGTGCCTTTAAGAGGCCATGACTGTGCGTGGATACTGGAAATGGATTTGGCCGGTTCCGTCTTGCCGTCCCCGTCGAAGTACGAGGCGGGACATATACGAGAATAGTTGCTCTTGGGAATATCAATGGTCAACGGATACAAAAACAGTGGTCACCCTTGTTCATTACTCCGAATGTCATATCCTGGAGGAAATCTATAAATTGGAATATCTGATCATTTTGGTAAATCTCGGTTGCTTTGATAAAAATTGAGCATAGTTTTATCAGATTTCAGCCATTCAACGGTTAATTTAAAACCCCTATCGAACGAATACTGAGGAATCCAGCCAAGGTCTTTAGTAATGCGCTCATGATCTGCAACCCAGCACGAAGTGTCCCATTGGCGAGCGGGCATCGTACCCCAAACCGGCTGCTCCATTATTGGCAGGATTGACCGGGCTTCATCCACGACCTGGCGGATGGATGTCTGTACACCCGTGCCGACATTATATATTTTCCCGGCTACCATCTTTGACTTGTCAGCAGCCAGCCTGTAAGCATCCAAAACATCATCAATATAAACAAAATCCCGGGTTGTGGACTGGTTGACAAGGGGGGGAAGGCAGCCCCTTAGCCCTTCCACGATGACGGTTGGAATAAGCCGGGAGGGCTCTTCGTACGGGCCGTATACGGAATACAAGCGAAGTGTGACCAGGGATAAATTTCGGGATTGCGCGATATGTTGGCAATAATGGGTGGTGGCAGCCTTGGTAATTGAATAGATGCTGTTCGGCTCCAACAATTCGCTTTCCGATGGAGCGTGGGTCTTAAAGCCATACTCCGAGGAGGATCCTGAATTGACAAAAACTTCGAAGCCGGCACTTGTACAGGCATCAACAAGGTTAATGGTCGCAACCAGGTTGGTTTCAATCGCCTGGCGCGGAATGGATTGAGATGAATACGCTCCATATGCAGCCAGGTGGAATACCCAATCGGGATGGATTGAAGCGATGGTCGACTTCAGGGCCTCGATATCGGAGAACTCAACGAAATGGATATGGGCATCTTTTTGAATGGCATCAATCCGCCAGGGTGTGTACTGCCTGCGGACCAAAAGGTGTACTTCGTGTCCCTCCTGCAATAATCTCCGGGCCAGATTGGAACCGACAAAACCCGTTGCGCCAGTGACCACGACTCGCTTCATCGTTTATACAAGAAATCCTTTGTAATCAAATACATCAAGGTATTGCCACGTATATGAACGAATTTCTTCCTTTTCTTTATCGGAAAGCTCGTTCGCAGTGGCAAGGTTCGTTTCGGCCGATACGTTCCGCAAGGTTCCCCAAGGATATACCTCGTCCAGTTTTTCACCATTCCAGGATGGATTAGAGAGCGATGCGTTTGGCTCCAACCCAATCTTCCGGCAAAAATCCCCCAGGATCTGATTTGAATCCATCATCACATCCTCGATGCGAATAATGTGCATTCTCCCAGGAAATTTACCCCGGATTAATAGGGCGAAGTACTGGCAGATACACCACCCGGTCATATAATTTTCGAGACTCATTGGGACGGGGCGTTTTTTGGTATCAGCATAAGCGGACCACGGGTTCCGGACTATGTGCAGAAAATGAGCATTGGGTAAATCAGCGAGAATTTTTTCCGCATCGACCGTGATAACCGGGCTGTAACCAACATAGGCTTCTTCAGTTCCAAACCTCCGATAATTTTTCCAGGCATCAAACGTAGCTTGAAAAAAAGCAGCCATATTATCACCGCGAGAACGCCCAGTCCTGGCTATATAACTTTCATAGAGCTGCCCCCGTTCTGTGTCTGAGAAATCAAAGCTCTTGTGACGAAATTTACTTACATTGGGTGTTTTCGCCCGGACCCTGCATTCCTCGTCAATAATACTCAGATAATCTTGAGACGGAGACGCATTCAGATCAAACGCAGGCCAGCGGTATTTGAGTGGAAACATGGATGAAAACTGGTCGTTCACCAGGCGTGTGCCCACCTGGGATTCGAAGGGGTATACATACAACTGGGGATGACCATCCAGGAAGCGGTGGGCGGTATTCCCGCCATTTTCATACATGGCACCTATCATGACAAGATGAATCGAATTGTCCATTTTTATCTTTCCCATGATCATTAAAATGAATAATTGTAATAAGATTTGATCTTGGTGTTCACAGCTGATCTCTCACCAAGCGGGCCGGGAAAACCGAGTGTCATTCGCTTTGGAAGGGGTTCAATTGCAAATATTTGATTGCCGTTAGGCCAAGACAGGCTTCCAAGCAGGTTCCCTGTTTTAAGATCTATTACATGTATCCCACATACACTACTTTCCACATCCAATCCCGGGGCATAGTTGGCAAACCTGGATAAAATCCGGGATGTGCCGACGAAGGCCATATCCCTGAAAAAACCAAGTCCACGTGTCCAGCCGGGTAGTACGGATAGCACCCCTGGTTTCCCTTCATTTATTTTGACGAACTCGCCATAACCGCTGTTATCGACATATAAATCCTGTTTGTACAACCTTGCGGAATGAGGACGTGTCAGACCAAAAGCCACCGGTTCCCTGGTTTTCCCAGAGAATATCACTCCCCGCTTGTCAACCGGAAAATTTCGGTGCCCGGGGCGGCGGAATGATATCTTATCAGAAGACGCAGAAAACAAGGATGTGGCAAGGCTGTCGCCGGCAGCTATGGAATTGAGCTGGATAAGGTTCTGTCCAATAACCGGCTCATTTTCCCGTTCAATACAATGAGGCCACCAGACAATTTTTGCGCTATCCCCGTCCACCCGCAAAATGGAATTTTGCCCGACAGAGTTCGCATGGAGGCAGCCGCCGATCAGAGCCAGATCATGGATGTAAAAACAGCCGGGGAAAAAATGCGCCTGACGCGGCATCAAAGCCTTATACTCCAAGTCCTCCAATGAGATCCTTTCGAATATCAAGGCGAGGGATGCTTTTTTTCGAGGGTGAAAAATCAAAAATGACGTTGGGGTTACGGGTAGATGCAATATATACAACCTCCCGCTCATAATCCACCGCTAGACCTGAAGGATGAGGCAGGGGAAGATAAGAAAACACTGGCCTGCCATCTACCGTCGTAACAGCAATTACAAGATTCTCATATTCACGGGTAACAAGGAGGGTGATTTGACAATCGTTCAGAATGGAAAAGAAATCTCCGGATTCGCGATACTTAAATATTGACGGATCAATGGATTGATTACCGCCGATCCAGAGAGTTGCAATTTGTGATGGATCTCGCCAGGCTCGATTTTGTTCTTCCCAGGGACCCGAGTGATTTTCTTTCTTCATCATGCTTCCCGGATGGATGAGCGTGTTTTTTTCCACAGCCGGATTGCGCCGAAATACATACGGACCGCCGACTCAAAATTAGTCGTCGACTTACCTCCCCGCCTGGCTATCGAGACGAGTGGCACCTCGATCATCGGGTAATTTGATTGTTTACAAATGATAATAAACTCTGCATCAATCAAATCTCCAGCCTCTGTCAAGTGTAAAAGGCGTCCGCATGAGCGGGGAAACACCTTGGGAGTGCCATTGATATCCCAATAGGCGACATCGAACAATAAACGAATCTCAAGGTTATAAAGCAGTGATCCTAATCTTCTTAGCTCATTATCCCGGATTTTCCGGTTTGCTTTTATTACAACACCAGGGTTGGAAATTCCGTACAATAAATGCAGCAGCAGATCCTCGGGACGGGTGCGAGCAGAGTTACTATAACATAACAGGTCGCCGCGAGCCGCCTGCAGACCTGATCGGACAGCCAGTCCCCATCCGCCTACCTGGGTCTGTATAACGCGAACCATCGGATAACGGGTGGCCAAGTCCTGGCAGATAGCGCATGAGTTATCGCAGCTATTATTGACGACCAGGATGATCTCATATTTAGTTTGGAGGGTGTTTAAGGAGGTTACATAATCTGCGATCAGTTTTTCGATATGGTCGCCTTGATTGTGGATGGGAAGAATGATGGAAATTAATTCAACATTCATGGATCAGTTTTCTTTTCCTTATACTCCTTGATGATGGAACGTACCAAGGCACCGCTGGATATACCGTACTTTTCATACAAAAACTTTTGACTGCCCGATATTCCATCAGGGACAGCGCGTACTCCACAGCGAACCAACCGGGTTTTTATGCAACCATGCTCTGCAATAATTTCAGAAACCAAGGAACCCAAACCGCCAGTGATGAAATGTGCTTCTAAAGTATATGTCAACGGGAAAAGCTCCAGCAATTCGACCAGATGACGGACTGGACCAGGATTCAGACAGGATACAATCGCCACAGTACACTCGATTTTAGAGCGGGATAACTCAGTCACGGCATCCAGGGCTTCCAAAGCCATATTACCAAGGGTCAAGATCAATACATCCTTTCCACTACGAACTACCTGGACTTTATTCCTATCAAATTGGCCTTCCAGGCCAGGCACGATCCCCTTGTCATCTTTTCCGAGGCGATAATAAACAGGCTGAGGGATATCCCAGGTATCCAGGAGAGCGGACCGGGTCTGTTGGAAATCGGCGGGAGCGATGACCTGGATCCCATTCTGTACGCGCATGATGCCAACATCTTCAAGCCCATAATGCGTCGCCCCGTTTGTACTGTACTCAAATCCGCCACCTACACCTACAATCCGAACCGGGAGTTGATGAAAAACTGGTCCATTGCGAATGAACTCATAAGGTCGCAAGGTGGAGAAGGTTACGATGGAGTAAACAAAAGGTATAAATCCCGCCTCCGCCATCCCGGTGGCGATACCCACCATGTTCTGTTCCGCCACGCCAACATTTATAAAGCGTTTTGGAAACTTTTCAATGAATGGCTCCAAAGCCATAAAGCCAAGGTCACCGGTCAGCAAAACGATCCGGGAATTTTTTTCCGCCAATTCTGCAAGTGTACTAATGAATGCAATTCGCATGGGTTTTACTTAAGATTTTTTATGGCACTTTTATACTCATCCTCAGACATGGGTAAATAATGCCACTTGAGCATGTTCTCCATGAAAGAGACGCCCTTCCCGAATATCGTATGGGCGATGATTGCGTGGGGCGGCGAAGTTTGATAATTCAATCCGTTGATCATTCGTTCGACCTCGTGAGGATCATTGCCGTCGATCTCATGAACATTCCATCCAAAAGCAGACCAGCGAGCAGACATGGGTGACATATTGAGCACTTGGTTTGTATAACCGAATGCCTGTTGTCCATTTAAATCCACAATCGCAACCAAATTCGATAAATGATGATGGGAGGCGAACATAACCGCTTCCCACGTAGAACCTTCATTGCACTCCGCATCGGAAACCAGGACGAACACCCTGCGTGAAGAATTTTGCAGACGTGCTGCCAGCGCTGCACCCACCCCATAGCTTAGACCCAGGCCTAAAGAACCGGTACAAAAATCAATCCCCGGCACCCGATGTTCAGGGTGAGTGCCGAAATATGTTCCGTCGGAACAATAAGAGTTCAACTCATTATAAGATATAAACCCTTTTAAATAGACCGAGGCGTAAAGCGCCAGGGCAGCGTGGCCTTTCGACAGGATGAACCGATCCCTCTCAGGATCGGAGGGCGAATTAACCTTGAGAACGGATGAATATAAGACGGCGAGAAGATCTGCAATCGAAAGAGCCGACCCGATATGTCCGACATGCGCCCGAAATGATTGTTCCAAGATAATTTTCCGTATTTCAAGTGGAGTAATCATCCCTTGCATAATATTCCTATGACGGACTGCAATTTTCGAATCTACAAATGAACAGCTATGGGGAGAATATTTAATTTTATCACGGACAGACTTGTTGTAACTGACTGGCAGTTATCAGGTGTTTGCAACAATTGCGATAGTCGAATTTGAGATATTGGTGAGACACAGTATCTATTATTGATCAATCAGCAATCCATTGTCTTTGGTTCTATCCACCATCAAAGGGGCCTGCATTCCCGATCAGGTTCGATAAACTCGCATCATGCAAGCGCACATCAGTAATTTACGAGAATCGCAATGTCTTCGAGGTATCCTCGGATCAATATGGTAGAATGTTCGCACCCAGAGCGTGCAAGAAGTTACATGAAATCCTCCACAACAATATGAAATCAATTTAATTCCAAGGTGTAGAGCCATGTGTTATATTCGTAAGGATATAACTGAGATTGTGATAGACGATCCGCAGGCGGTTGAAGAACCGCGCGTTTCATTTTATGGAAAGATATCAAGTTCAGGAGGGGACTGATTTTTGTCAGAATCATCCTTTTTGCACAGAAAACGCCAACTCCGGATACTTTCGGTATTCGCACATGGCATAATATGATCTCAGAATTGGGAGGGGGATCACAAGGAGATTGATTTTTACGGCCAGGAAGCAGGTCGAACGATCAACCAGAACAATCCATCCCTCGCCATGCATTTGAATACCCATCACATCGACTAAAGATATGAAAAGTTGCTCATCCTGCGAAGTAGATACATACATTTGGTGCCCAGGCAGCTATTGGTCACCGGTAGTGCCGGGTTAATCGGTGGCAATTTTGCCAGATTCCTGCTGCGGAACAATGCTGATATTTTTATCATGACCCTCGATCTCATGACCTCCTGCTGGGAGCCTGGAAAACCTGAAAAGCCTGTTTTCTCCGAGCAGGCATGAATTCGGAGAAGGGGATGTATGCAATCAAAGTCGAATTCGAGGACATTTTGCGCCGAGAATCAAATCGACGCCATCGTTCACTTTGCAGCAGAGGCGCTCATCAATCGGTCGATCAATGCCCCATCGGCATTCGTGCAGACTAATGTTTTTGAAGCTTTTTCGCGACTCGAAGGTGCGCGGCAAGGCTTGGCTTGAGGAAAAATGACCGAAGCCAGGGAGGTCCGCTTTCACCATATATCCATGGATGAATTCTTCGGTTCGCTTCCTGCCAATGCCGCTGCATTCGATGAAACGACCCCTTATTCCAGCAGTTCTCCCCCATGCCGCATCAAAAACCAGCTGCGACCAATTGGTCCGGACATATCCATCCTTATTCCTGGTTCAATACACATCGACATATTTTTGAAAATTAAAGGAATGAAATGAAATTGCCAAGCCAATCAACTCGAAGGTTTATTCGCAACCTCGGGTATAGTAGACTTTTTTTTTATGCCACGATCTTCTTATTCCTATTTTCTTTCATCCGTTTTTTCACAAGGCCTGAAGCATTGCAGATAGTCAGGAACATGTTCTATGATTCAGATCAGCTTTTTTAATCTCGCTTTTTAATGGGATTTTCCACGGGGGTCATGCAGATTGGGTTTTTCCAGGGTTCATCCCTTATTTCCCTGACATTTTTTTTGGTTTTATATTCTTATACCTGTTCAAGAATATTCATCTGGCTATTGAATTTTTTGCCATTTTTCAGGTTACGTTATTAACCGGCAGCATGCTTTTCCTGTCCAGGTGTCTTTTCGGTAAAAACCATCTGATTTATGCTTTGATTATGATTTTTTCAAGTATCCCAATATTCTTATTATCTTCAGGAGAGATGCTTTTCAGGTGGATGCTGGTCTGGTACCAGCATGTTGGTAACATGTCATTTATTTTTATCGAATTAGGCCTGTTTATCCTGTGGTTAAAAACCGCTGATATAAATTTGAAACAAAACCGAAAAATACTCCTCCTGCTGGATTTACTTACAATCGTTGCGGTTACCTCAGACACCCTGTTCATTGTACAATTCGTCCTCCCTGTAATAGCAGTTATTATCCTGCTGGGCCTTCTTGCGATGATCCAATTCCGAAAAGGCATCCTGGCAGGTCTTTCAATTCTCCTCTCCGCGGTTATTGGGTATTCGACATATAACCTTCCCAAGCTCTTGGGTAGCTATCGGATTGCACTTATTTCAATCAATACGAGTAACTTGCTTGGTGAGCTGGCAGCTCATTGGCATGAGTTAATTGATCTGTTTGCAAGCATGCTTGGTTCATACCCATGGATGCAAATCGCATGGTTTTGTTTTTATGGTATCAGTGGAATTTTCGCAATATATTTGTTCAGAAAAATTATTCGAAACGGCCGCGGACACTTTCTAAAAAGAGAGCTTGTATTCTTTCTGTTCTGGCTGGTTCAAATTCCCATACTGATTGCAGCCACATTGTTTACCGGGTACATCCAGACGAGGTACGTCCTACCCATTATTTATGTCCCGCTGGTGTTGGGTTGGCCTTTTATCGTTGGCTTCTTTCCTGGGTTATTTAGATTCGCCAGAAACAAGTACCTTCTTGCATCAAGCACTGTCATAGTAATCATGGTGGTTATTTCAGGGTCGATTATTGCAGATCCAGTTGCCTCCATTCCGAACCTTGTCGATTACTATCCCGATAACGTTTCCTGTGTTGATAGGATTGTTAGCAGTCAAGGTTTGAAATATGGAATTGCACAATTTTGGCAAGCCCGACCCATCACACTTTTATCAAAAGCAGGTGCAGTTGTTGTTCAAATATCCCAAGATCTCATTCCTTTTCGGTATATAAACAATTCCGATTGGTATCATGAAAATATGGATTTTGCGATTGTAGATTTGCCATCAAATAATCAATATGGGATTAGCAGGGAAAGCATCATCAGCAAATTTGGAGATCCTGCGAATACATTTTCATGCCCGGGCATCGAAATCTTGGTTTATAACCGGCCTACAGATATCCTTTTTATGCATCAGTTTGATTTCATGTCGATTAATTACGAAAATACTCCCTATAACGTTAATATCAGTTACCCCGCAATTATTCTCCCTTCGAGTATAGGCTCCAGTATACAAACAGCCAGGGTAGCCAATGAGGGTGTGTCAGCAGGTTTTCTAACTTATGGACCATATGTCAAACTGTCTTCCGGGAACTACCAATTCCAAATCAATTATCTGGCTCAATCTACTTCAGGGGCGGAAGTTGGTAATTGGGATGTGATCGCCTGGGTGGATGGAAAAAATAACACATTGGCGGAAGGGGAATTAATCCCACAAACCAAAACTATTTCTGGAAATTTTACTATTTCAGATCCATCTGCCCTCATAGAAATTCGAACGTACTACCAGGGCAGGGGTGAGCTTACTGTTGAATCAATCCTTTTGCAAGGCAGCAGGGTTGTCATCAAATGACTAATTAATTGAATGGATATTAGGAAGGTGGTCAATGAATAAATTGGATCGCTTTCGGGGCTCCCTGCTCGGCCTGGCTTGCGGAGATGCGGTTGGGACTACGGTTGAGTTCAAGCCGCGCGGCTCCTTTCCCCCTTTGACAGATATGGTCGGCGGAGGACTTTTGCACTTGAAACCCGGCGAATGGACAGATGATACCTCCATGGCGTTGTGCCTGGCTGCCAGCTTGATCGAGAAAAATGGGTTTGATGCCTATGATCAGATGGAACGTTACCTGCAATGGCGTGACAATGGCTATATGAGCAGCAACGGGCATTGCGTAGACATCGGAATTACAACCGGGCTTGCTTTGCGCCGTTACAAGGAAACTGGTGATCCTTTCAGTGGCTCAACTGATCCCGGCTCTGCCGGAAATGGATCCTTGATGCGCCTTGCACCGGCGGTCCTCTTCTATTATCCAGAACAGGATTTATGCCTTCATTTCTGTGCAGAGAGTTCCCGAACGACTCATGGAACTTCTGAATGTCTGGATGCCTGTCGCCTTTTCGGGGATATGCTCTTCCGCGCTTTGGATGGAGCGGATAAAAGTGGAATTTTATCAGGTTCGCCTGAGAGCCTGTTAAGTTCTGAATCTCTTAAATCAATCGCGCGTGGTAATTATTTCGATAAACCGCGGGAAGATATTTATGGGGTGGGTTATGTGGTCAAAAGCCTGGAAGCGGCTCTCTGGTGTTTCCGTGTAACAACCACCTTTGAACAGGCGATTCTAACTGCTGCCAACCTTGGTGATGACGCTGATACCACCGCAGCTATTTGTGGGCAGATCGCGGGTGCCTATTATGGTGAAAGCGGTATTCCTTCCTCCTGGTTGAAACAACTCGTGATGAAGGAAAGTATTGGGGAAATGGCTGAACAATTGGCAGCGGTGGGAAAGAAACAAACAACGGGTAAATAATCATTCAATTGACTGAGGGTGTATTTCTCCATTTGCCCTCCGAGCTTAGGACATACGTACCTTTCCCCCTACCGTGTTAACAGAATAACAGAACGCCTTCATCAGAAGGCGTTCTGTTCAATGGTATGTCTTATTCCTGCGGGCTGATAAGGATCTGGGTCTGTCCATTCTGGGAGGTCATCACCACGATCACGCTGGAACCCTCTTTCGTCCAGGTCTGGGTCATGACGGGCTCCATGGAGTTGCTGTCCGAAAGCGTCCAGCCTCCGGCTGTCATCTGCTGCTGGAAATAACCTGCCACCTTGTCCAAAGCGTCGGCCGTCTGGGACATTATCATCTGGCTGCTCTGCACCAACACTTGTGCCCCGGGGTAGCCTGGTAGTCCTTCGGGCAGCATCTGGGCTGAACCGCTTCCAGGGGTATCGGTCGCTCCTCCCGATGAAGGCGTCGCTCTTCGGGCCCGGCAACCAGCCCTTCAGTCCGGAGGTGATCCGTAAAGTTGGACAGGCGCATATCCGCGTGATCAGCTCTCCTGAAGGACTTTAGAAGCTGAACGACGGTCCGTTATGGGCCGATCCGGGCGATAGATGAAATGTTGGCCAGCTATTTCGGGGTTGTCACCTGATCCAAGGAGAGCGTGTCCTCTTTATGGTGACGGCATCAATGTTGTTTTCCCCGCAAACCATAGGTCTACCATGCGTGCTATACTTGCCCTGTTAAGCGAACGTTTACTGCTGATTGCGTAAATCCAAGAACTTTCCTGTATCGATGAACTTGAAAATAAAAGGATATTTGTTCAGATATTTACGCATTACTTTGAAGTGGCCTCTCATCCGACAAGGAGGATAAATGGCGCTTGCACCCGGACTACCCGCCCCCAATTTCAGCCTGAAAAGCCATACCGGTGCTACTTTGAAATTGAGCGACTACCGCGGAAAGAATGTTGTCCTGGCATTCTTCCCATTGGCCTGGACACCGGTCTGAACGAGCCAGATCCCTTCCTACCAAAATTTGTTGGACCGGTTCGAAGGGATGCAGACCCAGGTGCTGGGTCTAAGCGTGGACAGTGTGCCCTCCCTGAAGGCATGGGCCGACAGTCTGGGCGGCATTACATACCCGCTCTTGAGCGATTTTTACCCGCACGGCAAGGTGGCGGAGATGTACGATGTGTTGCGTCCGGAGGGATATACTGAGCGCGCGATTTTTGTGCTGGACAAACAGGGCATCATTCGCTACGTGGATGTGCATGATATTGACAAGCAGCCGAATAACGATGAACTGTTTCGGGTACTGACGGAAGTGGACCCCACCACGACCGTATTCGCGGGTACTTTCCTGCCGTCTGCCGGACAGATTTCCACCGAACCGGACGCGGAGGTGACTCTTTATTGCACGCCCTGGTGCCCGGATTGTCCGGAAGCTCGCCGGTATTTCAAGCAACATAACATCCCATATGTCGAAATAGATATCAGCCGTGATCGGGAGGCAGCATCACGGGTGCGCGGATGGGCGGACGGCAACGAAACTACACCCACGATTAATATCCGCGGCCAGATAATGGTAACTTTTAACCAGGCAAACGTAGAAAAAGCGTTGGGAATGAAGGGTAAAAGGAAACAGGAAGATGTATGATCTTTCCGGAATACGCAAGCCATTGTATCTGGCGGGGCAGTCGGGATCAGCCACGCGGTGGTCCTGTTAGTCCGAAAATTTAATCGCAATTGTTTTTCGCTGCAACTGATTAATATTACTCCAACCTCCCCTTTTGCACTATTTCAGGATAACTAATAATGACCCCTTCTACTTTTGCCCAAGGAGTTATTTTGTGTGGTTTGCTTGTTTTTTCGCTCATAATATCTTCCACGGGAAAGTTCCGAACCACTAACGCATCGCCAATGAGTGACCGGTGAGCTTGGGGGATTGACTGCAAACCCAAACGATACATTTAGTCTCTATAGACAACTTTAAAACAAAATCCCCAAAAATTTGGAGGTTTTTAGCGTTTTACCGCCATATTTAGGTGACCGACCGGGGACTTGAACCCCGAACCAATTGCTTAAGAGTCGGGACCAGATATTTCCACTGCTTCCATACGTTATTTCTACCACCATATCTACGGTTTTTAATATTTTTGCTCACCATATGTGGGGTATCAATTCCTGAAGGCTTCATTTTGACTGCAATTTGACTGCAATTGGTGTAAGCAGTTCTTCGATCCGTTCCGCTGCTTCACTTTCCGAATGTCCCAGGGAGTGTCCGTATGTATCTGTCGTGACACTCGCCTTTGAGTGCCCTGCCCGCTGCTGGACCGTGTTCACCGGAGTCCCCATGTCCAGCAGGAATGACAGCGATGTGTGCCGCAGGGCATGGAAATTGATATCTGGTAGACCGTTTTCGCTCAGCAGGTGTTTGTAATCATCATACATATTCCGGCTTGACATCGGTTTCCCGAGCGTGTTCGGGAATACAAGATCATTTTCCTCCCAACGTGCGCCTCTTGCTTCCTTTTGTATTTCCTGCTGTTTCCGATGCAATGCGAGCCGTTCCAGAGTCCCCTGACCCAGCTTGATATGGCGTCTGCCTGCTTTTGTCTTCGGTGGGACCAGGACGCTCCCGTCCACTTTCATGACCTGCAGTTGTCGTTGGACATATAGCTGACCTTTTGTCCAATCCACATCCGACCATTTCAAGCCCAGCAGTTCGCCCTCGCGCATTCCGGTCATCAGCGCCAAATATATGAGCGTGCCATAACGCGTACCTGTTGTCGCGAGGATAAGATGTTGAGCCTGCTCCTCGGTCAGAATCTTCCGTTCAACTACTTCCACCTTCGGTCGTTCCACGGCATCAGCCGGATTGCGTCCAAGGATACCTTCTTTCACAGCCTGTTTCAGCACTGCATGCATGACCATATGAATCACCTGCACCGTGCGTGCTCCTCTCCCCTCTTCCTTCTTGAAGAGGTAGAGCTGCTTCAAATGCGCTGGCTGTATATCCTGCAGGCGCATCCCACCTAAATGCGGTAGGATGTGTTGATGGACCAAGGCACGATAAGCGCTCACCGTATGTGGTCTGCGGCTCAATTCCTTGCCATCCAGCCAGGTTTCAATGAACTCGCTCAGATTAACCTGTGTGCCCTGGAATGTCAGCCCGTTTCCTATCTTAGTCAGCATTTCCTTGATCCAAACCCGGCACTCCTTTTGGGATTTTCCGTATTTGGTCAGGCGTCTGCCGCTCAGGCTGACCTGGGCACACCAGCGACCGTCTTTGCGATGGTAAATGCAACCTTCGTTGTTGCCTCGCCTTCTTGCCATTTTCATTCCTCCTTTCTGTGTCTTGAGGATTCCAGTAGGGAGGAACGAGTAGAACTTGTGCTATTCAATTGGTAAGGTTCTGATAAGTGATAAGCGGATTGTACCTGATTAAGGCTCTAATCTGCTGAACACTCGTAAGTAACGGACTGCCATGGTCATTATTGCGTTCAACTTGCTCAATGGCCAATCGGGGCTTCATTTTGTGCTGCTTTTTCTTTAATGTATCCTTCCAGATCTTCGAGCCTGACGCGCACAATTTTCCCTATCCGGACTGTGGGGATTTCCCCCCGGTTCATTAATACATAAGCGTAAGCCTTGCTCACTTGCAAAATTTCAGCCACTTCTGCTGGTTTTAACAGTCGTTCACCCATGTTATTTCTCCACTATTGCATAGGACCAATGATTATCAACTTTCCATGAAATTACTCTAAAATTTCATGTTTCAATTAATTTTTCCTTGCAAACCCCCATCCTTGGGAAATTTGCCAAAATTTGTTTTTCAGGTTATCAAGTCGCTGTGTGCTTCCCTCACCTAACGACTTGATACTATTAACGGGGATTAGAGATTTACCTTCGATGTTTTTCCCGCCGTTAACACTTTGCCTATGCCTTATTCTTGAATCTCGACCAATTATGCTATCCCTTGGATTTATTTCCATAACCCTGATTATATAGAACATCCGTTCTGGTGTCAAGCCCCCATTCCTCTATAAACTACATTCCATCAGAACAAGCAGATGTAAAGATATGCAACAGCGGGGTGGGGATACCAGTCGCATTAAGCTGTTGTTTGACCGATGGCTTATCCTGACGGAATGCCAACGCCCGCGAATCCGCGCCTTTAAATAAGAAACCAAACATCTCGAGCGTTTGTGTCACCAAGGTACTGCCACCACCCGGAAGACTATCTGGTATTCCAGGTCGTAGTAATGAAAGTGCAGAAGCTCAGGCCAGGTTGTAAGAATCTTTTTGGGGAGAGTTCTTTTAATCTAGAACTCCGCCTCCGCAAACGTCGCGCAAAGAATATTATCCTCCCCTGTTATTTAATACCCGTTGATGATTTCCTCACTGCAGTGGGCGAGTTCGCGGCTGAGGGTCTTCCAAACCATCAGTTTTTCAATGAAGATTCTTTAGCCCCTTGGTTAATTTCCAATTTTCTACAATAGCTCATCCAACAGATCCACCATCTTCTGATCCCCCCCTGCGGGGGGAGTCCAATCAACCTGGATAACATCCACTCCCTGTTGTTCCAGGCTTGCGCCGAACAGTTTCAAGCCCAGGTTGATCGCAATTACTGGTCCGGATAACAGTTTGTCGATCAGCGTTTCCATATCAACCTCTATCCCTGTCCCAAAAGTTCGCAACAAGCAGCGGACGCAAGAGCATTGCTGCGAAAAACAAGCGCACCGGCTTCCTGGAGCATTTTTATCTGAAGATTCAGATCCTGCGGATCACCTTCCGTCCCACAGACCGAGGCCACAACTGTTAGAGCGCCGCCGCGCAGTCCGGATGACCGTTTGGCCTCCCGGATTGCATCCAGCAGTTCCCCGACAGGATCCATCGAAGCGTTATAACCCAAAATATAATCCAGATAGAGTACGGCCACCTGGGGATCGCGGCTTTCAGCCAGGATCCGTCGCTTGCGCAACGTACCATCGATCATGGGATGTGGTTTGCCGACCGTGTAATAATCATCCCCCATATCCACGATCGTATGCTCAATACTTTTGTCCGGGTCGGCTAAACGGTATTCTTGGTCGAACGGGTTGTTGGAGTGTACTGTATAACCGGCCTCGCGCAGGATCTGCTGGGATTGGTAGCAGAAGGTTCCCCCGGCCAGAATGCCGCGCAGGTATTTTTGTTCAGGCGACCAGGCCTTCTTCTCTTTCAAAATTGCTGCCAAATCTTCAGGTGCCAGGCCTGCAACGGGCAAGGCTGTCTGTCCATTTAGACAGGTAATGGCGATCCGGACGGCATCATCAATGGTGCGGGCCGGTTGAAGGTTGGGTCTCCCGGAGAGCAGGCCGGGATCGACGCCCAGGAAGCAACCCACCACCGGTTTTTTGCAGGTTCCAACTCTCTCGAGAAGAGAGGCTAAAGTGCTTGCCGCGGGTGGTTTGGAAAGGATCGCGACCACACGGGTCTGCGTGTCTGCCTCCAGGGCATCCAGAGCCGCCAGGGTCGTCAGCCCGCCGATCTTTTCGGAAAGGTCATGACTGCCAATCCCGATGGCATGTGAAATTCCGGACCCGGCATTATGGACCTGGCTGGTGAATTCCTGCAACCCGGTCCCGGCTCCTCCAATAACCCCGATCGGACCTTGCCGTATAGCATCGGCAAATCCGATCCCCACCCCGCCGATTAGGCTGGTGCCGCAGTCCGGTCCCATCACGAGCAGTCCTTTCTCCCTGGCGAATTGCTTCAGCATGAGTTCGTCTTCAATAGACACATTGGCACTGAAGATGAAAACGTTCAAGCCGGCTTCTAACGCTTTCTTTGCCTCTTTGGCAGCGTACTCCCCGGGGACAGAGATCACTGCCAGGTTGGCGTTTGGCTTTTGTGAAAGACCTTCTTCCAGCGTTCTTGTGCTCAGCGAGGGGACGCTTTCGTTGATCCCCTCCAACCACTCGTCCAAACGTCCCAAAACATTTTCCACGATAGCGGGAGTTTCAGCGATGACCGCCACGATCAGGTCGTTGGGCCGGGCAACATCTATTTCACCGCCGTGAATGCCAATGTCCATCAACAGCTGTTTGTTGGCCGGGCTGCCCATCAGCACTGCTGTCTGTTGGACATCCTTGATTTCTGAAATGCGCCGGTTGACGCTCATAAGGAAGACCGAATCATAGTACTGGTTCTTACGGATCACAAAACCGGATGACATGAGATATCCTTTATCTTTGATAATTATTTTCAAGCATGGTGTTTTATTCTAAAGTCAATCAAGGCTTTCACGAAGCATCCCATCGGTGGGATCATCAATAAGGAGCGGTTACTCGCTCCCAATCTATTGATGTTATCCGCCTCCAACCACTGCCATTACCCTTATCTTATCTCCATTTTGAATGACATAATCTTTATTCGCCTGTTCATTGTTTACCATCACCAGAGCTACCGTCAACGGTTGAATGCCCAGGGATACCAGAGTCTCGCGAACGGTAACTCCTGATTCGACCGTGTACTCTTCCTTGCCGCCGGTCATATCTCTCAGCGAACCGCTAAGCCGAAATTGTGCAGTCATACTTACCTCTACAGGTACAATTCTTCTTCAATGTTGAGCCCTTGCAATGTCTCAGGGGTGGGCAACCCGTTCACATTCCAGCCGCGCTGCTGGTAGTACATATCCAGCAGTAGGTTGATGTTTTCTAGGCTGGTGGCCTGGCCCTTCGTGGCACCAGTCTTTGGTGGTTCCTCTGAGAAGCGCGGGGAGGGCATATCCCAGGTGCGTCCGAAGCCTTCGTTTTCCCGCGCCCAGAACAGGCGGGTCAGGTTCCAGATACGATCACCCACCTTATCGAGATCTTCCCAGGAGCGATGGATGCCTGTAATGGCTTCCAGTGCCGGCACGTACAAGTCACGATCAATCCCCAACTCCACCCATTGCAGGCGACAGCCGCCCAGTACGTCGAACATAGGGCGGAAGTTTTGCAGCCAGATGACGCGGGCAACCTTCTCGGGTGTAACCTTCTCACGACCGACCTGAATGTCGTATGTGATCGCCCAGGCCCGATTATGATGAGCACCAACATCGCAGGTCATGTAAGCCAATAGCATAGCCGTCGCATTGTGGGTTTCATATGCGGATTGTTCCATGCCTTTGACATGAATGGCAAATTTCTCGGTCCCTTTGCCGATTTCCTTTGAGGCGCGTTTCACTCCCCCCGCCAGGAGTGCGCCTAGCCCTTCTTTTCCGGAGATCATCTCGATCATCTTGAAGGTAGCGTCCACATTTCCAAACTTGAGATCCAGACCACCAGTATCGGCCTTGGTGAAGATGCCTTTTTCATAGCACTCCATTGCCCAACCGATAACGTTTCCGGTGGTGATGGTGTCAATCCCAAGGTCGTCGCACAACAGATTAGCCTGAGCCACAACCTCGATATCATCGATACCCAGGTTGGAGCCAAATAAGCCGATGGTTTCATACTCCGGACCTTCAACATAAGTATTATATTTATTGATCTTGCTGTACTTGCCGCACGGGCAGGGGCAGCCAAAGCAACCTTTATCCGTAATAACAATTTTCTTGCGCATGGTTTGCCCGGTAATACCTTCAGCACCTTCAAAAAAGCCGGTGCTGAAGTTACGCGTGGGAAGTGCGCCAACTTCATTACACCAGGAAGTGACGACGGTCGTGCCATAACGCGTCCATTCCTTCAAACCTTCAGCTTCCTTGCAAGCTTTGTAGAGCGCCATGCCGGCTTTCCGGTAGGCTTCTTTATCCGCCACCGGAACGGACTTGGTGCCATGCACAATTACTGCCTTGACCTTCTTGGAGCCCAATACTGCGCCCACACCCCCGCGCCCGGCTTGGCGGCCAAAATCATGGTTGATGTGCGCGAAGGAAACCAAGTTCTCCCCTGCTGGGCCGATGACTGCTATCTGATATTCCTCGCCAAACTTGTCCTTCATCATTTTCTCAACCGTCACCGAACCCTTTCCCCAATAGTCACTTGCATCGCACAGTTCGACTTTGTCATTGTCAATGAAAAGGTATACCGGTTTCGGGCTGACACCTTCCAGGATAATGCTATCCAGGCCGGTATATTTCAACTCGGCCGTGAAGTGGCCACCCATGGAGGAGCCCGCATACCCGCCGGTCAACGGCGCCTTGGTCGTCCAGTCGCACTTGCCGCCGCCCGGGATCAGCATTCCCGATAGAGGACCGGGCGAGATGATCATTTTATTTTCCGGGCCGAGCGGATCGGCGCCCCTGGGGACTTCTTTCAAGAGAAAATAAATACCAAAGCCACGCCCACCCAGGTAATCACGTGTGAGTTCAAAAGGAGTCTGTTCTTTCTTAATCTGACCAGTGGTCAAATTGACGCGCAGGATATTTCCACCGTAGCCATTCATGTTTGCCTCCTTATGCCGCTACTGCTTCTTTTTCCGCCAGCCACAGCGCGCTAGTTCCACAAACAGCCACGCAGTCCCCACATGAGGTGCATTTCCATGCGGTGTTGGCCAATTCCGTGCGCAGGAACATCACCTGCTCCGGGCACTCGGGAACGCATGCCTCGCACAGATTGCACTCATCAAAGACCACATAATAGGCGCCTCTCTCATCCTGTTTGATCGCCTCGGTCGGGCAGACCGCTGCGCAATCACCGCATTGCGTGCAGACACGCACTGTGTAATTACCCGGTGCAGGGAAGTGAGGCTCGATGGCCAACGATGCCTTTTTCGGATTGGTCTCGCCGAAGACGCTCAACGAGCAGGCCACCCGGCAGGCGTTGCAGCCAGAACATTTGGTATTGTCCACGTAAAGTCGCATTAACTACTCCTATATCTGGGATCGATGGATTTGGATTGTAAAAATAATTTCACCCTTACATTAAACGGTTTTAACCACCTCGATCGCATCCCTCATCCAGCCCAACACCTGTTCCTTTGACGGGATCCAAATATCGTAGACCAGCTTTTCATTGATCACCAGCCCCGGCGCGATCATCACATATGTGTATTTGAAAATTTCCTCCTCGGTCGTGCCCTCCTGGATATTGACTTCCAGGTCAGGGTATTCTTCTCGCAGAACGGTCTCTGCCCACGACACCAAACGCCGTACGCTGTAGCGCTGGCGCGATTTCGTACCGAGGATTTTTATGTTGATGTGCATGTTGCCTCTGTTTTCTTGGACGCGCAGACGCGGGACATCCTCTGAACAATCCAGTGCCGGCTCTTGGAATGGCACTTTCAGTTCACAGCGCATCCATTTTCAGGATCATTTCTATTTTTCTTTTTACCTTTGGCACGGAAATTTTACCACCACTTGAAAGCATCTCGTGCTCCACCAACACGATTGGTAACTGCGCTCCGGAAGGAATGGCCGGACAGGCCGGGTCGAATAGATCAAAATACTGCACAGCTACACTATCTCCAAAGTGCTGGCGCAACTGCCCACCCGCCCAATCGGCAACTTCGCGCCAGGTATCCTTCACACCATCCTTACAAGCGATCTTTGCACCGATGATCTCCACCCGGATCGGCTTACTCATCCACAGCACCCTGGATTATTGTCCGGGTTGCAGGCTGGCCCGGCGAAATCTACCCCTTCCTTGCTGCGCAGGAACAACCCGCCTGTGATCAGCTGTCTGACCTCCCGACCTTGGCACTTAGGGCATTCCGGCGCAAGCCCGTCTTCCTTGCTTTTAAACGAAGCGTTCACATCGAAGACGATATGACATGTTTTGCATTCATAACTATACATGGGCATAGCTCACTCCTTAGCAGCAGGATGAATGGCGGGCGATCAGGGCAAAATTGATTCCCAACAGCTGGCTGATCTCAGTATTGATCTCCTGTAGGAACTTCGCCAATTCCTGCTGACTGGCATTGTAGTCTTTGATGACAGGGATTGCCTTCACCTGCAACCGCAGTTCACTCAAAGCCTGCAGATCATCGGTATTGATGGTTCCATTGACCTGAGCTTTGCGTACCCGTTCCTGGGCTTCTGCCAGGCGGGGCATCAGACTTCTCACCTCGTCATCCTTATCCATACTTTGCTCTGCTCGCGCGTAACGCACATACGGTTCTGACGAGATCAGGTAGTTGCCCAGCTTTAGTGCGGCTTCGCTAATTTCTGGTTGTAGAAATGGTCTGTTATTCATATCACCTCTCAGCTGCAGCAGCTCACTGCACTGGCAGTCGAAAAATCCATACCGAGCATCTGTGAGAGCATGTCACCCAGCGACTGGCATAATGCCGTCAATTCCGACTGGGCTTCTAGGTATTCCAGCACGGAGGAATGTGCGATCCATGCGTTGTATAAGCGTTCCAACTCGCCTTGGTCCGTCGGGTTGACCGCGTTAATTTTCATGAGCGGTCGCAAAGACTGCTGCTTATCTCGGTAGGCTTGCATGTCCTTCTGGGCTGCTTCGTCCTGCCGAAAACGAAGCATGGATCCTTCATAGTTTTTGAACTGTTGTGATTCAGCCAGCACGGCTGCAAAATCATGTGCGGCTTGTTTTGCCAGTGGGGCAGGTGCAATTTTTAACTCTTCTTTTAAATCATTTTCCATAATTCACCTCAACTTTCTTCTCGTCGTAGCAGTTCAGGCAGCTGACGAACCAGGTCATCCCGCACGCTCCGGAAGACCGCCAGCACTTCCTCGTCGCTTCCCTTCACCTTTGCCGGATCAGGAAAACCCATGTGTGCTTTCCTGCCTGTCCCTAGCCAGACCGGACAATTCTCAGCGGCATCGTCACATACGGTCACCACCAAGTCGAAGTTCTTGCCACGGAATTCTTCCACTGATTTGGAACGCCCATGGTGCTCGATCCCGATCTCAGCCAGGACCGCAAGCGCCTTTGGGTGAACATACCCGATTGGGTCTGTCCCGGCACTGTTTGCTTCCCATTTTTCTCCAAAGGTCGCGTTAATAATTGCCTCAGCCATCTGCGAACGGCAGGAGTTGCCTGTACACAGGAACAGCACTTTGCGTTTAACGGTCATGCCAGTACTTTTTCCGTTCCATAGATCCGCTCACCTAGGTCCGCCAGCATCGGTAACCCTTTTATTTCTTTTGGCAATAGAGGGATCTGTGCCACTGGCAACCCAAAGCGCTCCCCGATCTCGACCAGGTACTTTTCCTGCATGAGTCGACGATTGTTCGCGAAGGAACTGCCTGCTTCACCTGCCGGGATGACCATGTTGGCCACCACCAGGCCGGGATGAATTCCTACCGTACCCAGTTCTCGCGCCGCCCGCCATGCTTCTAGGATCGGCGTCGCCTCCGGATACATTACGAAGGTAAAGGTGCTTTGCTCCGGATCGCGCATCATTTCGATGACCTTTCCAAAGCGCAGCTTGGCCACGTCATCTGCTGCTGAGCTGTCCACCGAGGCGAAGATTTTCACGTCCAGTTGCTTGCTCCAGTCCACCGGCAGTTCCAGCAGGCGCAATGTGTGACCGGTTGGCGCGGTATCAAAGACGACCGAATCCCATTCGTCCTGCGAGGCGTATTCTATGAATTTATCGAAAGCCGCCATTTCTTCGGTACAGGGCGAGTTGAGTTCTTCTTCCATCACTTCAATGGCCTTCTCCGGCCGCCCGCGCTTGCGGGCATCCTCCAGGATGCGCTCCCGGTATGTTTCCGCGGCCGCCTTGGGGTCGATCTTGACCGCCCATAGATTCGCTTGCCCTTCAACCGGGGCGATCACGTCGCCCACCGGGCTGTCCAACACGTCCCCCAGATGCGCTGCCGGGTCTGTGGTCAGCAACAGGGTTTTGTGTCCTTGCCGGGCCAGCCAGACTGCTGTGATGCAGGAAGCCACCGTCTTACCCACTCCACCCTTCCCGGCAAAGAATAGTGTCCGCCGGTGACCGTTCGGTCGCAGGCGGGCACGTACATCGTCAAGTGGGGTCGCAAGTATTGTCAACTGCGGTGGAACATACTCAGCCACAAATGTCTTGGCTGCCATTCCCTCAAAGAATATTTTCCCCACCTGCCTCAGCCTCTCCACGCCTTTGATCTCCCCCGCCAGCAGGAACATGCGTTGTTTCAGGTAAGGCAGCTCCGCTTCGATCTGCGAAAGGTAAATTGCTTGCATTTTGGCGCGCGCCGCGAACAGCAGGTCATCTGCGCCTTCGGGAGGGATGATCCCGTTGATAATCAGGCGGTAGTTTTTGATCCCCAGTTTGCTCAACTCGGCAATAGCCCTCCGCGTTTCTTTGATGGAAATGGCTTCCGGGTGTAATACGAACACAAAGCTGGTTTGCCCGCTCTCGCGCATCGCGGCTAGGGCCCGCTCGTACTTATTCTTGGCATCCTGGATGGCTGCCGCCGGGCCGATACAGGTCTGTCCACTGCCCGAGGAGGCCGCATTAATGGATTGGCTCCACTCAGCCGGCAGTTCCAGCAGCCGGATGGTGTGGCCGGTGGGTGCGGTATCGAAGATCACCACATCAAAGGCTGTGCTGCCGTCCACTGGTGCCTCCAGGAAATCGGTGAAACGGTCGAATGCAGCCACCTCTGCCGTGCAGGGGCCGCTCATTTGCTCTTCCATCACCTGGACGATCTGTGCCGGGAAAGCCATCCGGATGGGCGCCATGGCGTGGTCGATGTATTCCTGCGTGGCCTGGTCCGGATCGATTTCCATCGCCCATAGGTTGGTTACGCCGCCGATCGGGGTGATCTGATGGCCGATTCCCTGTTCGAATGTGTCGGAGAGATTGGATGCCGGGTCCGTCGTGACGATCAGTGTGCGTTTCCCTTCGTCCGCATTCCGTATTGCATGCGTGCAGGCCATGCTGGTCTTGCCAACGCCGCCTTTACCGGAGAAAAAGATATATTGGGTCATGGCTTCGCTTCTTCCAGGCGATTCTCGATTTCTGCCTGGCTCGGATATCCACCTACCTTGATCACCTTGCCGCGTACGGCCACAATAGGCAGCGCAGCCATCTGCTGGTCGCGCACGATTTTCATTACATCAGCGTTGGAAAGAAAAGCATTCGGATGGCTTGCCATCTGGTATCTTGCCACGCTGATACCTTTTGACTCAAGGGTCATCAGCATTTCGTTGAGATCGAGCAGGGACTGGTCGATGGTAGGTCCGCACATACCGGTTGGGCAGCACATCGGCGGATCGAAGATCTCCACATCGGCTTTCGCAGCCTGTGGTTGGAATAGATCAGAGATGGGAATGGGTTGTGTCATATTGGTTCAGTCTCCATTGAAGTATTTTGATAAAAAAACCTATGCTTTCTCGAGGTCCATGCGGATGAACTCGCCTTGCGGTCCGCAGGTCAGGCGCCGCGGTTTGATCCGTTCAGGGTCGAAGAATATGCCCATGGCTTGGTTGAGCTCCTCCAGCGCCTGTCTGTTGACCGAATAATAGATCCAGCGCGGCATCCTGGGTATCCCGTTCAACATCGATGAGACCCGCCTCGCGCAGAACCCGCATATGATGCGAGATCAGGTTAGGAGCCATGTCCAGGCCGCTTCCAAGTTCACAGTTGCACTGCACCCCTCCCATGATGAAGTTGAAAATAAGCAGGCGATTGGGTTCTGCCAGGGCTTTCAACCGTTTCGCCATGCGCTCCAGGTTAACCGGAGAGGCAGGAAAATCAGGTAAATAGTTCAACATACGTTGAATTATATTCCGTTTATCAACATTCGTCAAGCCTGCAATAGTCGGGCTATGAGGTTTCCTCCCTCACGCTCTTTTTAAATTCGGATTACACCTCTTTTGCCTGGTTCCCGAACTTTTCAAAATGCACTTTGCTTGCCTCGTAACGGGTACGCGGTGGCTTCGCTTCAGCTGGCTGGCCGATCGGCACCAAGCATAGTACCCTGAATTGCTCTGGAATTTCCAGCACCTGCCGAGCCTCGGCTTCAAAGTCAGCGTGAGGGTAAATCGCTACCCATACCGCCCCAAGGTCCAAGCCAGCCGCAGCCAGCAACAAGTTCTCCGTCGCCGCGCTGCAATCTTCCACCCAATGTGAGGATGCTTCCGGGTCACCAAGCACGACGATGACCATTGGGGCATTGGCGCACATGGAACTCCATTGATGGATTTTCGCCAACGCTTTGCGCTTTACAGCATTCCGTACTACCACAAACGCCCAGGGTCGCATGTCGTTGGCGGAGGGTGCCGCCATGGCCGCTTGCAGGAGCGTCTCAACCTGCTCGTCGGTCACCGCTGCATCGGCGTAAACGCGGATACTTCTCCGCCTCAAGATCCAATCCATTATCTCAGTCATGAATTTTTCCTGTCTCGTGCAATGGGCACCACTTGTGCTCCGGCGTGATCGGGGTCTCATCCATCCAAATGCCCCCTGCATCGTGGATGGCTGCCAGAATGGCTGGAAGCAAGTGAAGGAAGGGCGGCTCACCCATGCCGTGCGTTCCCCAAGGATCCAGGCGGTTCGGGCAATTCGACAATGACAGGCTCGACCTTGTCAGGCACCTCCAGCACGGTCTGGATAAGATAAGTACTCAACTGGTCGGTCAGCACGCGGCCATCGTTCATATGGAAGTTTTCCATCAGGGCGTAGCTTTGCGGATGCGCAATCGCGTCTTCGCTGTCCTTCCACCAGTTGCGGATTAGTGGCCTGCCCGACATCATCGGTGGAAATAACGCGCCTCAGCCGCACCGTGCCAATTTTTTACCAGCGAGACAAGCCCTATTCTGGTTAAATTTGTCCTTGCTTGGCTTGCAACTCCTGTGGACCGCAAGCAGCTGCCGTATTCGTCCTGAACAGCTTCCACTCAAATTTCCTGGCAAGATAGACAATGGTTAACATTAAGGGCACTTCGATCAACGGGCCGATTACCGTTGACACGCCAACCATCGGCCGAGAGGCAAATGCAGTCAGTGCGATTGCAATGGCTAACTCAAAGTTGCGACCGGTACAATGGAAAGCGGTCGTCGCTGAATTGGCGTAACAAAAACCAATTTTGCGGCTGACCATTAATACACTGAAGAACAGCAAGAAGAAGAAAAGGATCAATGGGACTGCCATCAGGTAGATCAATTCTGGGTGCTGCAAGATCACGTCACCCTGGAGGGCAAACATAACCACCAGCGTCAAAATTAATGCGACAAGCTGCACATCATCCAGGATAGGAACAGCCTTTTTAGTAAACCATTCCTCACTTTTTTTCTTTATCATCCAATTCCTTGAAAGGACACCCGTCAATAAAGGTAAGCCTAAATACAACAAAACACTTTGAGCAATTAACTTGATATCGACAGACGCGTGCGTACCCAGGATCAGCCAGATAAAAAATGGAGTGGTAAAGATTTGGATCAGCGAGTTCCATGCCATTAACACAATTCCCAAAGGACCATTGCCTCGCGCAAGATCAGTCCATACCAGCACCATCGCAATACAGGGAGCCACGCCCAGCAAGACGAGACCCGTCCACAAATCGGGATAATTACGTAGGAATATCCAACCGATAAAGTAAAGCAGGAAGGGGTTGAAGGCATAGTTAAAAAAAATCACGATTGCAGCTGGTTTCCAGTCCTTCACGGCGCTGCGGACCTCGCCAAGTTTCAACTTGGTCATTGCTGGGTAGATCATGACAAAGAGGCCCAGGGGAATCCCAGGCTGCAAGGCCTTACCAACCTGCGGGAAAAATTTTCCCAGGAGTAAACCGACAGCCATGGCCAGGATGATCCATAAAGGCAGGAGTTTGCTTACCAAACCAAGTTTTGGCTGCTTTTGAGGTATTGCGATTGCTGCTTCAGTCATTTTCTTCTCCTGTTAGGTGGTATTTATTTTGTTTTTCTGTCTTTTCGAACTTTTTTACACGCCAATTTCGGGTCTATGTCAGGAATGCACACTGGGCATGGGCAACCAGGCATCGGGGTCAATGTCGACTTTTCAAATGGTCGCAGGTCAACTCCATTGATTTTTGCAGTCTGACGGAAGATATCCAATAAGGATGGATTGCTCAAGCTGTAATAAATATGTCTGCCATCTCGTCGAGTGACAACTAACCCGTTTTTTCGTAATATCATCAAGTGCTGAGAAATGCTCGCTTGACTCATACCCAGAGCTGTCTCCAAATGGCAAACACAGGCTTCTTGCAAGCTGAGACTCAACAGTATCTGAATTCGGGCAGGCTGACTCATGCAGGTTAATGTTTTGGAAATATCATTTATGGGAGATAACATATTCATTTTCACTAATGTATTTTACTTGATAATCCAATCGTCATTTGTCATGAAATATCATGTTTTTAATCATGACAATCATTTTCCATGTTTTGGTTGGTATGGTGTATTTCTACCGATTCACAGACCGTGACCACCAGGACGAAATTTGCGCTCCGGAATTCTTCCGCCGGCTTTGGTCTATGGGAAATGGACACCTTTTTTTTCGCATTGGATGCACAGGTCTGTCTTGCGGTTCGTCGAATAAACCAGGCCGCAGCCCGGACAGGTCACCTTGCGCAGGCCTCCGAACTTCTCCACCGGTTTGGGACGCAGTTCAGCCGGCAGGTCGGCATAAGGGTCTTGAACGCAGGTACACCGCGGGACACTTTTGGAAGGTTCGTGGAGTTCTTTTGGATCTCTGTCATGATCTTTTTCCAAGTTCTGCATGGGTCTCCTCTTTTTGACACTGGTTCTGACAGAAACAGGTTTCGTTTCCAGCTCAATGAAAGGCTAAAGATCTCCAGGCCACAATCTTGATTTGCCGTTCATTGCATCCCTGGTGTTCCTGCTTTTATTTTACGGATTTCGCATCAATTTTTTTAATCTGGACTTCGACCTGCTCCAAATCTAGTGGCGCTTCGTCGATCAGTACGACATCCTACTTCCAGACCACCTGTCCCGAGCCATTCAGAAGTAACAGCACCGGGCGGCGTTCAGCCAGGGCATATTGGAGTTGGTGGCAGGCAGATTACCAAAGGTGTCTGTGATCTGCGCTTTCGGATTATTTTTCATCTTTAGACGCAGCAGACCTGAGACCGGCGCCCACAAGCCGATCACGTTGATTAGGCGAGGGAAATTGTCCGTTTTATTATTACGTCGATTCTTGGGAATGGGGATCTCCAAACAGGCTGCGCAGCGTGGGATGAACGCTCAAGAGTAGAAGCAAGGTCATGATGACCGCTGAAGTGATACACCAGATGCACACGGCTTTGATCACGAAAGGTTCGAGGTAGGTCAGGTAGGCAGAGAAAACCGTCCCAAAGAATGTCATGCCAAACAGGGCAATCGGCGCATAGGAAGAAAGCCAGCCCCATTTTTGACGTGAAGCCCACCAGACGGCAAGGATGACGATATACCCCCCCGCGCCGAGGACGCCAATGGGTAACCAGCCCCACAGGCGTGCATAGGAGCTGGTTTGGACGGCGGTGCAATTGCCCACCGGCCCGCACATGGCCTGGGAGAGGCTGATTTCGATATAGGACAAATAACCAGCCACAGCCAGGCTGAACACGCACAGGATTGGGAACAGCCAGTCTTGCCAACCAGGTGGGGGTGCAAGATGGGTATCTTTGAACACACCGTACACCAAGCACCCAAGCGCATAGAGCAGGGAAAGGACCATCCCCGCCAGCACGATGACGGCAAGGGTGAAACCATTGTTGCGCGTGCTCTCTGATGGAGTGGATGGAACATCCAATGAAGCAGGGAATATGTCATTTGGCGGGGCTCCAGACATATGAGATTCTAGAGCGTGAGCAGGAGTGGGCGTTACCTGGATGCTGGCGAAGATAGGGGCATCCAGCCGGTCCAAGCCAGCTTGCGCCAGACCGTGGTACTCTAAGAACAAACTCATCGCTAAAAAAGTTCCTGCCAGCCAGTGAGCAAGAATTCCAGCGTTCATCCTATCAACTCCAGCGCATGTCCACAGCAGTCTGTGACGCATATTCCGCAGCCATCACAGCGTTCCAGATCGATAACGATCCGTCCCCCCAATGGAATTGCTTTATCGGGTTGATAAGAAACCGCATTTTGGGGGCAAGAAGTCAAAATAGGGCAGATCTTCTCTTGAGCCGGGCATTTTCTTTCGTCAACGAATGCCTTCATTTTTCTCCTTCCGGGGATTTACGCACTGCCGGCCTGTGCGAGGGTGGGAAATTCCACGCCCAGCGGCAGATTGATCTCATTCGCGATCTCAGCGAATAAAGCTTTGACCGGTGTCAGAGCCGTCTCGCGCTCGGCGATGCGCGGGAGTTGATACACCTGCTTTTTCAGGGTGTTGAAGTCATCGAACTCGCTGCGTTGTAGTTTTTCGCCGCGTTGCTGGCGGGTCAGCAGTTCTTCATACAGGATGTGCATGCGCTTTTCCAGGTCGGCGGTTTCGGGGTCGGCTTTGCAATCATCCAGCGCTTTGAGATACTTTTGCACCACATCTCTGGCACGCAGAGTTTCGCCCAGCGTGCTGTCGGCGGTATGCAGTTCTTCGGTTAACATGGTTCGGCCTCCTAATTTTTTATCAGCCGCCGCACCCGCACCCGCTGCGTTTTGCATTGGGTGCGAAGGGGATGCCGGCTGCCTGGCCAATCACTTCATCAACGGTATGGAACAAATGGGCGGCGGCTTTCTCCGCCTGATGGTAGGTATAGACAGATGGAAGCTCTTTGAGTTCCGCCTCGAGGGTCGTCAAAGCGGTCTGATGTTCGAGGCGATTGCCTTTGTCCCATTGCAAGGCAGTATCGTGCCCCCGGATGTTCACTGAAAGACGATGGACATCGGTGTCGCTGTTGACTATCTTGAGGGCCTTCAGATAAGCCTGGCATTCCGGCGTGTCAAACAGCAGTTTTCCCAGTGCTTGAGCCGCCAGGGCGGCGGCCCGGTCCGGTGCGGTAGACAGGCCAGGAAGAATGCTGATGGAAGATGATTGATTAGTCATAAATCCTCTTGTTTTTCCGCGCGGGTTGAGGACGCGCTAAAAATGCGCTCGGCTGCATCTGGATTTACCCGGCAGGCAGGCTGGATGAGCAGGTCGAACGGGTTTACGTTCACCCCGTCCACCAGCAGGCCGGGGGAGGCGAGCATACCGTGTTTCAAGGCGAGGGCAGACCCCTCCGGCGAACCCAACGGTAGGCGGGTAAACGGGATACCCTCTCGCTCCAGGTATTCCAAAATCCGACGGCTGCGGCGGCAACCCGGTGCGGGCAGGACGATGATCTCACGGTAATTCATGCCAGCGCTCCCGGGGCAATTTGAGCACAAAAACGGGGCAAAAGCCGTGAATGGCAGCCACATTGTTCTTATGACAGATTTCCAAGGCCTCATTTGATTCGGTGCCGGGAGGCATCCAGAAATACGGTATTTCAAGCACACTGCAGGCTTCAGCAATTTGAGCGCTGGCCGAGGCTGGGGCGGCGGTGACGACGACATCCGGGATATTCGGCAGGTCGGCCAGGGAGCAGTAGCAGGGCTGGCTGTCAATGGCCTCATATTTCGGATTGTCGGGTATGGCGTTATGACCATGCGCTCTGAGCGCCCGGAGAAGTTCGTTGCCATACTTGGATGGGTCCTGCGAGCCGCCTACAACAGCGAACGTGTGAGACGTCTCAAGAAGTAGTTCTATCATGCTCATAAAGCATCCCTTTCAACTCCAAATTTCCTTTGGTATCAGCTGCAGGTATTATTGTTGCCTGCTGCGGATTCCATCTGGCAGAGAGGCTGGAGCACACTCATCGCATCCTCCACCTCGTCTGTATTCAAATGATAGAGAATGCTGCGGCCAAATCTTTCGGCGGAAACCAGGTGCGCTTTGCTCAACATAGTCAATTGCTGTGAGATGTACGGCTGGCGCCTGCCGGTCAACCTGACCAGTTCACATACGCAGGTCGGGGCGCGCGCCAGGATTCCCAAGATACGCAGCCGTTCTGGATGTCCCAGCGCCTGAAAGAGCACCGCGTGCTGCAGATTGGTTTTCATTGTTTGCCTGCCTTTTCCATCTATTTCATCAGTTCAGTTCAGGCCAGAGTTTCCCCTGCGCCGAGACGATTTTCTCTTGCGCGGCCCGCGCCGCGTCAAGGAACAATTGCGCCAGGGCTGCCTCGTCCACCGTTTCCATGGGCGTCAGGGCTTTGATCTGCTCGAAGGTCAAATCTGATTTTAAAGCCAGTGCTGCGGTGCCCAGCATGACCTGGGCCGACATTCGGCGAGATTCAGGCTCGGTAAAACCGGCCTCGACCCCGGCACGTGTCAAGCCCTCCAGTGCGGGCAGCAGCGAACGCATCGCCGCTCCCGTCAGGCCTACGCACCAGTTCATCTGGTCGTCGCGTACAACCAGGGTTTCACCCAGAGCCGCCAGGATGGCCTCGACCAGAGTCCGTACTTCGGGCGGGACGCTGGATCCGTAAGCAACCGGATTCATGCCTTTGCCAACCAGCGACGGGGCATTGGGCATGACCCGCACCACCGCAACCCCAGGCGGGAGCAGCGCCTCTATCCGGGACAAGGGAACAGCCGCAGCAAACGAGACGACCACCTGCCCCTTACGAAGGCGAGCGGAGAGGGCAGCCAGCACTTCGCGCACCCCTTTGGGCGGGGCGGCGATCAGGATGGCATCCGCCGCGCAGGCGGCTTCATCGTTCAGAGAGATGGCACGGGCACCGTGCTCCTCCGCCACAGCTGCAGCGCGCACCGGGTCGCTGTCGCAGACAACCAGGGCGTTGGCAGGGACACCGCCAGCCCGCAAGCGCTCAAACAGGATTCGACCGATGTTTCCGGCCCCGATCACTGCCAGATGTTTATCCCTCAGGTTCATGAATTCTGCTCCTTTCCAGCAAGGTTACGCTCAGTCTAAACTCGCTTCAGCTGGCTCCAGGCAGGCGACCAATCCCTGCCCGCAGTTGCCGCACTCGAACTGGATGGTGGTGTGTTGGATCTCGAAGCCCTCGTGCAGGACCTCTTTGAGCGCAGACATCACCTCGCTGGTCTGGCTGAGGGCCTGATCGGCGAGGGTAATGTGAGCGCTCAGGGCGATGTAGCCAGGGGCCACCGTCCAGACGTGCAGGTCATGCACCTGGCTCAAGCCAGGTACCTTTTGCATGGCTTCAGCTATGGCCGTGGCGGTCATCCCTTCAGGCATTCCCTCTGCCAGAATGTGGACGGATTCTTTCAGCACGCGCCCGGAGCTGAACAGGATTAGCAGGCCGATCAGCACGCTGACCAGCGGGTCGAGCCAGGTCCAATTCACGAACAACAGGATCACACCCACAGCGATCACGCCCACCGAGGCCAGCGCGTCGCCCAGCACATGCAGGAAGGCGGCGCGTGTGTTCAGGTCATCATGGTCATGCCGGCTCAAGGTAAAGGCAACAACCAAATTGACAACCAGGCCGATAACAGCGATGACCAGCATCGGACCGGCCAGCACGGCTTCAGGGTTCCGAAAGCGATCCCAGGCCTGGCGCATGATTTCAAACGCGATCAGGAACAGCGTCGCGCCGTTGGTAAGGGCGGCCAGCACCTGCATGCGGTGAAAACCATAGGTGTGCTTGTCGTCGGCCGGTAGTTTGGCGGCTCGGATGGCGAGATAACTCAGCCCGAGGGCAAAGGCATCCATGAATACGTGCGCCGAATCGGAGAGCAGCGCCAGGCTGTGCGTCCAGAATCCGCCGATCAACTCGACCAGGAAGATAAGCCCGGTCAGGGCCAGGGCAAGCACAAAACGGTTTTCTTTGATTTCGGACGTGTGATCGTTAGACATGCTTCCTCATTTCTGTTGTAAAAAGATCGTTCATCTCGCCACCTGCGGTGACAGGACGCGCCAGGGTAAAGTATTCGTGACAGGCTAATCTGCCCGCTTCCTCGACAGGATCGCCGGGGTACGGCGGATCCTGGCTGGCATGCGCTTGCATGGCGCGAACTTTGGTCACCAGATAGGCGCCCACATCGATCGTCGCAACCGCGCCTCCGGCAGCTACTTCGGACGGCGGAATGCCACAGCCTTGCTGGGTGGCCTCGGAGGGCATCAGATAAAACAGGCGTCCTGCCAGATGGGCTCGCTCGAATGCACGCGTGACAAATCGATGCGTCGCCACATGATCGGGATGCCCCGAAATGCCGTCGGGCCCAAAAGTGATGACGACGTCAGGATTCTCCTGGTGGAAAATTACCAGCAGTTTGGCGATGACCTGCGCTTCATCCGCCCGGTCGAACTCCCCATCCACGTAATCCAAAAACTCCAGGCGGTTCACGCCCAACGTTTGGGCGGCGGCGCGCAATTCGGCTTCCCGGAGTTTGGCGGTTTCTCTGGTGCTCAGGCCGGGGATACCCGCTTCACCGCGCGTGGCCGAGACCAGGACGACGCGCCCGCCCTCAGCAGCATATTTCGCAATCGTGCCGCCCATCGGAAAACTTTCATCGTCGGGGTGGGCGGTGACTACCAGTAAGGAATGACTCATTTTTTCCATCCTAAATATGCGATCCCAACCAACCGAATACCAGCACGGTGACCAGCACACCCGCCAGTGCACCGGCGATCAGTTGGGGAACATTGTGTTTGCGGCGGTGCAGGCGCGCCCAGGCTACCAGCAGCAGGCTGAGAAACGCCCACAGTGCCGGCGCACCGAAGACAAAGACCAGCGCAGTGGAAAATCCGCCCACACCCGCCATGTGCATGCTGATTTTCCAGAAATTGGAGATGCTGAACATGACGATAGCCAGGCAGAAGTAGGTCAGCACAATCAAGCGCAGGAGATGTGGGCCGCTCCCCAGCCATAATGCAGCCAGTGCCAACACGTCGCCGCTCAAACTGATCAGGATAAAGCGCGGTCGTTCTTCGCGGCGCGAAAGTTCCATGTCGCTGACCCAGCCACGTTTACGCCCGACCAGCAGGTAGGCGAGCGGAATCCCCGTCACGATGAGCAGCATCAGGATCGCCCACAGCAGGCCCATGGCCTGCGCGGAGACATAGCCCAAGGCGAGGAAGATGGGTAGGGATAGAACCGAACTATCGAAGAAGATGGAAATCCACCGTGCAGCGCGATCTGCCATGTGACTAAAAACTCCTTGCAAGGAGGCTGGACACCGGCTTGTCGCCGGTGTCCAGCCGGGTTGATGGTCAGGCTTGAGGTGCGCCGAGTTTCTCGAACGCGGCGGCAACCTTCTTCATGGCCTCTTCGGTCGGCATATTGCGCAGGTCGAGGGCAATGACCTGTTTATCAAAGTCTGCGCCCACGGCAGCCAGCGCGTCCTTGTACATCTTGCGCTGCATCTTGGGGTCGCAGCCGCCGACAACGTAGGTCACGCCGGGTTTGGCAATGTCCTTCCAGAAACGGTCGCCGTCGTCCACACACAGCTGCGGGTGGACGATGGTGTATTCCACATCCAGTTCATTGCGAACGTAGTTGACCAAGCTCCAGACATTCAATTGGGTAAAGCCCGGGCAGTCGCCCCGGCACATGCACTGTACAAAACGAGGCAGGTTTTCTTCTGACATGGGAAACTCCTTGTTAGTGTGAATTATGCGGCGGGTGGATACTGCAGGCGCAGTTCTTTAAAGACCAGTTTGATCGTCTTGTGATCCGGGAACGAAATCGCGTCCACCGCACACTGGAACCGGCAGCTTTCGCAGTACACTTCGCAGGCATAGGGGTTGGCAACGACGACTTTGTCTGAGTTGTCCAGGAAAGCATACGTGCCGTGCTTGCACGCCTTCACGCACAGGCCACAATTGCTGCACAGTTCGTCGTCAATGGTTGGGAACCAGGGAATCAGTTTGCGGGGGATGCCCAGGAAATCCTTAAGAGCTTCTGTATCTGCCATTTTCTTGATCCTTTCTGATTATGAGATTGATAGGCACAGTTCATCCAACCTCACTTCCCGGGGGTGAGCGTTTTCTCCTTGGGCCGTGGCCACAGGTATGCCCACAGCACATAGATTTCATTCTGCGACTACGACGACACATGCTCTATCTCTCCACTGCACCTGAAATATTATGCCGGTGCAGCCTTTTCAACCGGTCTTTTCGATCACCAGTTCACCCAGCGGCGTCAGGCCGTTGATGAGGGTATTGGTGACGGTGCCCCATTTGATGCACAAGTCGTGTAGTTCTTCCAGTTTCTCGCGCGGCTCGGGGCTATTGAGGATCAATTTATAACGGATCTCGGTCAGTGCGGGCGGTTCGTCGCGGCGGGCAGACTCGAATTCCATGCGGGCCTCGTTAATTTGCAGGTGCATCTTGTCTCCGATGGCATTGACATTGGTCAGGATGCACGCGCCCAGTGCGGCCAGCAGCGTCTCGGCGGCATTGAAGCCCGTTTCGCCCGCGCCTTTCTTGATTTTGAGGGTCAGGCGGTGTCCGCGCGCTTCGGCCAGGGCGAGGCTTTCATCCTGGCGGGTGACGACCACTCGATAACCCTGGGATGGATGGTTTTCCTTTTGAATCATATTTTTTCTGAAAGAGCCAAATAAGGATTACTTCATCTTCAGCGCGGCGATGACAGCCTCCATTTCAGGTCGGGTTACTTCCTCGATCATGCCTGCATCGGAAAGGGCAGTTACCTGCGGATCGATCGGTAAACGTGCCAACACCGGTGCGTTTGCCAGCGCGGCCATTTCATCGGCGTGGCTGGGTCCAAAGATATCGTAGCGCTTGCCCGTGTCCGGAGCAACAAACCCGGCCATATTCTCAATGACACCCAGGATCGGCACATTGACCGCCTGCGCCATCCTGACAGCCTTACGCACGATCATGTTCGCCAGTGACTGCGGCGTCGTAACCATCAGAATCCCGCTAATGGGCAGGCTTTGCATCACGGTCAGGGCAGCATCCGAAGTACCAGGTGGCAGATCAACCAGCAGGGTATCCAGGGTATCCCATTGCACATCACCCCAGAACTGTTTAATGGCGCCGGAAATGAGCGGCCCGCGCCAGATGACCGCTTCCCCTTCATCCGGTAACAGGAAATTGACCGACATCAATTTGATGCCCGTTCGGCTTAGTGCGGGTTCGATCCCGGTGTCTTCCACCTTCAGCGGACCGTGCACGCCGAAAAGTTTGGGAATGCTGGGACCAGTGATATCCGCGTCGAGGATGCCTACCCGCTGACCGGCGCGTTTCAACGCGGTTGCCAAGAGACCGGTGACCAGCGTTTTTCCCACCCCACCTTTACCGCTCATAACGGCAATAACGCGCTCGATCCGGTTGTTGGCTGCGGCGACCCCGGGCTGCTCATTCGTTCCCAAGACGGCTTGGCGTTCTTGCTCATTCATCGCCCCCAGCGTAATTTGAACTTCATGTACGCTGGGCAATGCTAGAACAGCCGCACGGGCATCCTGCTCCAACTGATCGCGCAGCGGACATTCAGGGATGGTAAGCGCCAGGACGAAAGAAACCCTTCCATCATTTACCGAGAGATCGCGCACCATATTGAGATCCACCAAACTGCGATGGAGTTCGGGGTCCATCACCTTTTTCAAAGCATTCATTACATCTGAGTTTGTCGCCATTCTTTATCCTTTCAACTTGATTTCCAATTTTCCTTGCGGTTTGAGGCCTTCCAGCAAGGCGTTGGTGGCGGTGCCGTCTTTCGTTGGGCGTTCATAGAGCGCCCACAATTTTTCCTGCAGTTCCGGGCTTTGAATGGTCAGGGTGTATTGCAAATCTTCATAACCCAAAGGTTCCAAACGTTTCAGGGCGCTGAACTCAATGCTGGTTTCATCAACCTGCAAACCCATTTCTGCCGCGCCTTTGGTGACGTTGGAAAGAATGCATGCGCCAAAAGCGGCGAGGACAGTTTCGGGAGCGGTGAAACCCAGGTTGGGGTCTTTGCCTTGAATCGCCAAGGTGATTTCCTGGCCGTGTGATTCAACCACGGCTTGCTGTGGGCTGATGCGTTTTACGTTTACATTGAATTGCTTTTTTTGGGGCATTTGTGCGTTCATTGCACTCATTTCCTTTTTCGTTTGAAGTTATGCCAATCCCATCATGATGAAACGGATACCGATAATGATGAGCAGGGGCGAGATAATCCAGGTGACAATTTGATTCAGTTTGGGCGACCAGAAACGATTAACGCCCAACGCTGTCAGCGTGACGAGGATGAAGGCATAGACGGCCAGTCCCAGGTCGGCGGGAACGAGCGGGGTCCCCGTCGCCACCTGGGTCCCGATCGCGCTCCAGGCTGCCGCCGTGACCCCCACCGAAGCCAGGGCATAGGCACGTTGTGGATGATGTCCCATTGCCCAGTTGTAAATCGGTACGGTGAAGGGTTTTCCGCCCGCCGAAAGCAGGCCGGTCAGCCCACCGAACAGGAAGGCAACCGGCGACTCCCAGGCGGGGTGAGCCTTATCATCCCGTTCCGGCAAGGGTTTTATAAAAACCATACGCAATCCGGCAAGGATGGCATACGCACCCAGCACGATCAGCAAAATGGGCGCGGGCGTCTGTAAGCCGAGCAGCCGTCCCAAGATGCCGCCCAGACCCGCAGAGAGGATAAGTATGGCCCAGTCTTCGCGCACCGATTTCAGCGCTTCGCTCTGGCGCAACGCCAGCATCAACGAAGCCAGCGCAACCACCACCAGGTTGATAGTGATGGACTGCTGGATGGGCAGTCCCACCAAGCTGGTGAGTAGAATGACCAGGAAAAAGCGGTCCACCCAGGACTTGATGGAGGCGGTGACCAAGCCCACGATCAGGCTCGCTACCAGAACTTTTAGAAGCAGGAAAATGGTTGGATTCATACAGCAAACCTTAATAGACGGATTTTTATACCAGTCCCAATACCAGCAGGCCGCCCCATACGGCCAGCCCGCCGAGAAAGACCCACAGGATATCAATCTTGAACCAGCGCACGGCAATGAAGGCAGCACCCGCCAGCGCAAATGCCGCCGGGCCGGCCAGCGCCACTCCCCCCAACTGCAACAGCACTACCGCCAGCAGGCCGACGAAAGACGCCATCACGCCCGCCAGTGCACCGCGCACGGGTTTTAAATTACGGATGCGGGCAAAGACTTCGGTGAAAACCAATGTCATGGCGAATGAGGGTGAAAAGATGGCGAAGGTTGCCAGCAAGCCTCCCCAAAAGCCGGCCAGTTTGTAACCGATGAACGTGGCGGTGATCAGGAACGGGCCGGGCGTGATTTGCCCCAGGGCAATCCCATCCGCAAATTGACCGAGCGACATCCAATGATGCACATCCACCGTCTCGGCTTGAATGAGTGGAATGATGGCGGTGCCATTGCCGAAGGCTACCGAGCCAATTTTAAACAGCGACAATGCCAGTCCGCCGATCTCGGATTTCAAACTCCATGACAGCCCGACCACAGCCAAAATCGCCAACACCACCGCTCCGATCCCTGCCCAACGCTGCGCGGAGACAGGTTCCACCTTTGAAGTGGTTTTGCTCGCTTGCGCGGATTTTCCCACGCCTGCAGCCGGACGGATAAGCCAGGCTCCCAGCAACAGGGCTGCCAGCACGATCAAAATCGAATTAACCTTGAACAGCAGAGCAGCAAACGCCAACAGCATAATGACTGCCTGTGTTCGGTTTTGGACATTGCGTCCGCCCATTTCCAGCGTGACGTTGAAAAGGATGCCTACCACCAGTGCTTCCAGCCCCACAAAAAGCGGATGCACCCAGGGCAGGTTCCCCGCCGCGAAGTAAAACGCCGAAAGAACGCTCATCAAAACAAAGGAGGGAAAAATAAACCCGGTCGTCGCCAGAATTGCGCCAATCACGCCGCGCAGTTTGTAACCCACGTATGCACTGAAATCCACCATCAGCGGGCCGGGATAGAGTTGCACCATGGCCAGCCCATCGTTCATCTCTTCTTCGCTAAGCCAGCCCTTATCCATTACCAGCGCTTTAAGTTTTTGGATGATGGCCATGCCGAAGGCGGTCAGGCCAACGATGAAGTAGGAGCTGAAGATGGTCCACAAAGAGATTCGCGGGCGGGGCTGAACTTCTGGAATACTTGACACATTGATTTCCATATTGATCCATTTCAGGCGGCGGCACCCTAAATAGCCGTGCCGCCACATACCATTAGAGTTTGTTTTCGCTGACCAGCGTCAGCCCGTTGCTGCGGATCAGGTCGCGCACATCCGGTAGGAAGGTCTGAATGTCTTCCTGTTCGGTCGAAGTGACCTCGAAGGACATGAAGGCGGGCGTTTTTTCCATCGCACCTTTCACGGTGGGCACTTCCAAACGCATGTTGACGAAGTCATACGGTTTTTCCTTGACAGTCTCTTCCATCTGGACCAGGAAGCGTTTTTCGCCAAACTCACCCGCCACTTCAAAGCGCACGCGCGTGGTCAGCTTGGCCACCGCGTCTTCGGCCTCGGCACGCGCCTTGAGCGCATCCTGCTTGGCCATTTTCTCTTTGGCTTCCTGGCGTACGACCTTGAAGATCTTGTGCTCGCGTTCCAGTTTCCAGATCAGGTCGCGGTCGGGGAAATCGATGGCCTGGGTTGGGCAGACCGTGCCGCAGGTGCTGCAACCCACCATGCAGCTCATGGCGTTGACCGGCACGGCCTTGTTAGCCTGCATTTCGTACACCCCGCGACCGCAACTGGTGTAGCACAGCGTACAGCCAATGCATGTCTCGGCGTCTACAACGGGGAACCAGGGAATATCTTTACGCGGGATCCCATGCCACATTTCTTCTTTTGCCATTTCAAACCTCTTTTCGCTAATGTAACTTCTCGACGTGGTCCTTCAGGCTGCCAGCCAGGTATGCCTGAACAGCCTCGTCAATATTGGCTACATCCGTAACCACTGGGCGGATATTGGCCTGCTTCATGCTTTCGTACGCTCCCGCGCCCATACCACCTGCCAGCAGGACTTCGCAATCAGCGATGGCGACCACCATGCGGGCATGCCGGTCCTGTTCGGCCGGGGCAAAACCGTGCCCGCGTGGGTCTTCCCCGTGCGATTCCTCGTGGGCCTCCCCACCAAACTGGTTGTGGCCCATCTTGTCACGTTTCTCATGCGCAACGATTTTCCCGTTTTCAACGGTCACTACCACGTAAAACGGGGCCCGCCCAAAATGCTGGCTGATGGTCACGCCATCTTCAGAAACAGCAGCAATTTTCATTTTGTTCTCCTTTGATTTAGATTTTCTCGGCGCACGGCTGGCAGACGATTTTGCCGTGCTTGACACGCGCGTAGCGCTCGACGGTCACTTCGCCACACTCGGCGCAGATGATCGTATCAAAAGCGTGCGGAGCCATCGGCGGCAGTTTCATTTCCTTTATGGGTTCCACCTTGAACAGCACTTCGGTCTTTTCACTCAAGACCTGGTCAATCAACGGCTCGACCAGTTTTTCGTCCACCTGCGAGGCGGGCATGCCGTTTCTACGGAACTTAATAAATTCTGACTCCTGGCTGCGCCGCATGGCTTCGGTTGTGGCCACCACACGCACGCTGCGCCCGCTCTTGTTTTCGATCAGCGTCAGGGCGAACTTGCCATAACCCAAACTGCGGATGTTGCCCTTGCCAAAGGTGCAGCCTGTGACGACCTGCACGCCATCTGCAAAACAGGTGGAGCAGTGATTGCGGTCAATCTCGACCAAGGCAGTCAGCTGACCATCCGGCGCATGCTGTACGCCCAGAGTTTGCATGGCGGCTTCCGCAGCGCGCAAGCCTAGCGGCATGGCCGGGCATTTGTGCCCGTGCAGTGCCAGACCAACTTTGTAAACTTCATCGTTGCGATTCATGGTAAATATTCTCCTTGTGGTTTCTTGGATTATCTTTCATCAGGAATTGGATGTCGGGGCAGCCTGTGCGGCGGCGCGTCGTTTTTCGAAATACTTGCGCACCTGGGGCGCCAGCTTCAGGTAGCTCACCATCAGTATGGATTGGATGATCGGCATCGTCGCGGCTGGCACCGCAACCAGAGGGGTGAATGCCATCGTCGCGATGGCAATTGCGGTACTGTTATTCGAACTGGAACTGGTAAACGCGACCGCCATGTGATCCTGATAGCTCAGCCCCAGCCGCCGATTCAACCAGGTTTCCAGAGCAAGGCTCAACAATACGTATAGCGCGCTCGGCACGAGCAGAAGCAGCACGACCTGGTATTTGCTTATGATCATCGCCGCCTTACCAAAGAAGATCAGGAAAATGATCCCGAACATGGACAGCAATGAGATGGAGGGAAAGAAGGGTTGGAACTGCATGAATTTTTTCTCTCCGAGCCAGCGCACCAAAATTCGGCGGGTGATGTACCCCAGGATCATCGGCGCGATCAAAACGGTCAGAATGGTCGTCACCATTTCCTTAACCGGCACAGGTACTGAGTAATGTGAGGCGAACAGTGTCATCCAGAACGGGACCGTAAAGACCGCGATGACGAAACTGAGCGCCACCGACACCGTAGCGAGTTCGACATTCGCGCCTGCCAGCCCTGTATAGCCGATTGCCATACTGGAACATGGCACGACCATCACCAGTAAAAAGCCGAGCGCAATGAGCGGATCTTGCAGGAAAAGTTTTGCCAGTACAAAACCGATCAGCGGGGTCCAGATGAAGTTGAAGATCATCGCCAGTGAGAGCCCCTTAATGTTCTTGCCCGCCTTGACCAACGACTCAATCTTCAAATTGACCATCATCGGGTAGATGACAAAAAATACCGCTGCTGTAGTCAGTGTGCTCACAAAGCTTTGATTTGCCTGCACCCATGGTGCGCTTGGGTAACCTATCAAGAGACCGATTCCAATGGCCAACAACACATACAGCAGCATCCATTTGTTCAAATGTTCTTGCAATGCTTTCATCGTAAACCTCCAAAATTTCTTATTGGGCCTAATATCAACGAGCGATCACGCGCAGCAATAAATAATTGCATGGCGGAAATGTTTACCTTGGCGGTGAGCCTTGAGTGCAGCTACTGCGGCCACAGGCGGAACTGAAATTCGGCGTACTGGCATGCTGACAAGCGTGACACATTTTTTCTCCTTCGTTATTACCCTCTCCCGCCGGATGAGGGATAGTGAAAAATGACTGCATCAAACCAATATTTTGCCCAAGCGACCAACTAAGAAACCTTCTTTATCCCAGGAGCTTGACCAGGATCTGTATTGCAAATGCCCACATGATCAGTCCCAGGCCAGCCTTGATCATCTTTGTATTGATCTTCATACTGATCCTTGCCCCGAGATTCCCGCCGATGAGAACGGCGATGCCGGTTATGATGACCAAGGGGAGGTCGAAACGGTGGGAGGTCGCATGACCGAGGATCCCGGCCAGCGCCGAAAACGAGATGATCAGGTGGGATGAGCCCGCCGCGATTTTTGTTGGGCTCTTTAAGACGTAGACCATGAACGGAACCACGAAAATGCCGCCACCCACACCCAGCAAACCGGCAAGAAATCCCACCGCGGCACCGAAAACCGCAATGAGCACAACCATGCCTGTGGACAGGTGAATCGGCGAATTTTCCTCTACCTTGCCCTTTTCCCAGTAGGAGTAGATCATCCGTGCGCCCACGCCCAGCAGGAAAGCCACGAACAACCACAGCAAGACCGTCGTATTAAAGGATTTGGACAGAGCCCCTCCCGCAAAAGCGCCAATGCTGATGCCCGGCGCGAAGATGAGGGAGGTCTTGTAGTCGATCATCTTCTTGCGATAGAAAATATAGCCTGCCGACAATGAAGTGATGAGATTCAATACCAGCGAAGTGGATGTGGAAACCAGGATCGCATACCCGAGCGTGATCAGCAATGGCGAATACACCGACCCACCCCCCTGGCCGAACATCGAAAAGATGAAAGCGATCAGAAAGGCAAAGACGACCGCCGCGATCAAAGTGGAGCTAATAGCCATAGCCGTTGATCCTCTTTGACATATTCTCAAAGACAGGGATAGCGCTGAAAACAGGAATATCACTATTCATGCTGCGCCTCCTTCGCGTAAAGTTTGCTCGATCTTTGCTGCGCCGCGGTGGCCGACCATCGCCACTTTCTCGTCGATCACCAGGACCGGTGTGGCCATCACGCCGTATGACATGATTTGCCGGATATCCTGCACATATTCCACGTCGATGCCCTGCCAGCCATTGCGCGCAATGATGCGGTTTACATCGTTGTACATGCTCCGGCAGGAGGGACATCCAGTACCAAGAATTTTTATATTCATACAGACTCTAATTTGTGATTTTCAATTACATAATCAAATTGAACAAATAGCCGGTGATAATGATGGCCAGCGCCACCGTGCCTACGAAAACGGCAATGAGCTGTGGCTTGAGTACGCGCCGCAGGATGATCGTCTCCGGCAGGCTCAATCCCACCACCGACATCATGAAAGCCAGCACGGTACCGAGCGACGCTCCTTTTTCCATCAAGGCGCTGACGATGGGGATGACACCTGCCGCGTTGGAATAGAGCGGGATGCCAACCAAAACTGCCGCAGGCACCGACCACCAGGCCTGTTTCCCCATGATTCCAGCCAGGGCTGACTCCGGCACATAACCATGAATCCCCGCCCCTATGGCGATGCCCACCACCACGTACAGCCAGACCTTACCGACGATGTCCTTGACCGATGTCCACGAACGTTCGAGGCGCTCCGACATGGTCAGCTTTTCAACCAGCCCACCTCCCTGGCTTTGCAGCTGCCAGACAAAGTCTTCCACATAACGCTCCATCTTGAGTCGCCCGATCACCACGCCCGCGATGATGGAAATGATCAGCCCCGATGCAATATACAATCCTGCCACCTTCCATCCAAACAGACCAAAGAGCATCACCACGGCCACTTCGTTGATGGTCGGCGCAGCGATCAGGAAAGAAAAAGTCACGCCCAGCGGAATGCCGCTCTCGACGAATCCTATGAAGAGCGGTACCGCCGAGCACGAACAGAATGGTGTGACAATGCCCAGCATAGCCGCCAGCACGTTACCCACCCCTTCGCGTTTACCGCCCAGCCAGGCGCGTGTCTGCTCGGCGCTGAAGAAGGTGCGCAGGAGCGAGATCAGGAAGATCATGCCGCCCAGCAATAGAATGATTTTCGGGACATCGTAAAAGAAGAAGGCCAGGGATTCACCCAGGTGTGAGTCTTGGGGGAACGCAAGAAGGACGTAGGCCAGCCAATTGGCAAACGGCTGGATGACATTGTAGAGCACCAGCCATGCTACCACTGCCGCGGCGACAAGGGCGAAGGCTTTGAGATTCCGGTTTTTATGGGCGAGTTGCGGTGTTTGTGAAGAAATCGTTTGTGCCATTTGTTTACCTTTACAAAAGGAGTTGTGAAACCATGAACACATTCGGAATATCGAATAGGATTAACTCGTTTTTTTCCCCGCTTTTGGGCGGGGAAATACAGTCAGATAATTTTCAGACCGCCTCTAAAGCGTTGGCCAACCAGGTGGTTACTTCAGCTGGAGAAGGGATCCGCCCTGCAGAAACCAGTTTTTCATTGATCACCAGCCCGGGTGTGGATAGGATGTTATAGGCCATGATGTCTTTGTAGTCGGTCACTTTGATCACCTCGGCCTCGATTGCCAGGTCGGCGATGGCCTTACGGGCTATGGATTCTACATTCTTGCAGTTGGCGCAACCGGAACCGAGAATTTTGATGGTTAACATAACTTGACTCCTTGTATAAATGAGTTGGTAGGCCAGCACAAAGCTGGTTTACAATTTATCGTAGAAGCTGAGGTCGACGTTGTTCTCCTTGAGGGCGAGCCTCGAAGAAAAGACTGTCGCCTCGGCTCTACGAGAGGTCTCGAATAAGCAGGTTGCAGCTTGGCTGCGCATGACCCACAAGGCTGAGGGTCTCGTAGAGTTCTGAGGTTGCCTCACTTCCCATATCATTTTGGAGAGGATGCTCAGATGATCTATTGTGGAATTGATATTGCCAAGCACAAACATGCAGTGTCGCTCCTGGACGAGCAGGGGGAGCAGGTCAAGCCGGTCTTCATGATCGAGAACACGCGTCCCGGTTTTGACCGGTTGAACCAGGAACTGGGCGGGGTGGCTGGCCCAATCACCGTTGGACTGGAAGCCACGGGCCACTACTGGCTGGCGCTGTACGATGAGTTGAGCAAGCGAGGACACACGCTGATCGTGCTCAATCCAATGCAAGTGGCTGCCTACCGGCGCAGCGGGGTGCGCAAGGTCAAGAATGACCGTCATGATGCGCTCTGGATCGCCGATTTCATCCGCATTGCCAATCTGCCTGCCACCAGCCGTAATGTTCCGACCATTCTGCAGATGCGCGAACTCAGTCGCTTCCGTTTTTGGCTCTCGGAGCAGGTCGGTGACTGCAAACGCAAGATGCTGACCATTCTGGACCGGGTTTTTCCGGAGTATGAGCGCCTGTTTTCCGACGTTTTCATCAAATCTTCACGCCAGGTGCTCAAAACAGCCGTGTCTGCCCAGGAATTTGCTGATTATGATCTAAGTGAGCTTGCGCTCTTGCTCCACTCTGCCAGCCGGGGCCGCTTTGGTGATCAGCAAGCCGAACGGGTCCTAACAGCTGCCTCACAATCGGTGGGCATCGGCTTCCTGGCCAATGCTGCTCGGGTAGAGATGGGCTGCCTGCTGGACCAGATCGATCTGCTCGAAGACCAGCGTTCCCGGGTAGATCAGGCGATCGAGCTGCTCATGCAGCAGATCCCGCAGTTCATCACTTCCATTCCGGGTATCGGTCCCGTGACCGGGGCCGCTATCCTTTCTGAGATCGGCGACATCCAGCGCTTCGATGCTCCTGAAAAACTCGTCGCCTATGCAGGTCTGGATGCTTCTGTTTACCAGACTGGCCAATTCGAAGCATCTGTTGCTCACATCAGTAAACGCGGCTCCCCTTATCTACGCCATGCTCTCTGGCAGGCAGCCATTGTCGCTGCTCAGCACGATCCCGACCTGCTTGCCTTTTATCAAGCCAAGCGCAAGGAAGGCAAGCATCATAACGTGGTGATCGGCGCAGTTTCTCGCAAGCTCGTTGCACGTGTGTTCATCGTCCTAAAGGAACAACGCCCTTACCTTATTCGATGACTTTTTAAGGTTCGACCTCTTGACTATTTATAGCAGGTCTTTTCTTGGTATGGTTTTAGGTTCTATTCATTGCATAAAAGAAAAAAGAAACTTCAGATTTGTCCTTCTTCTTTGGGGAGGAACTGTTCAACAGCATCCAGCGCATGGGCAGCGTAGATCGATCCCGGGCCACCGCCCATCAGGATTCCTACGCCGATCGTTTCCAGTAATTCCTGGCGGGTGGCGCCGGCTGCGACGGCATCGTGAACGTGATAGGCAATGCAGCCCTCACATCCCACGACAATGCTGACTGCCAACGCCATCATTTCCTTGACCTTGCTGCTGAGCGCACCCCCCTCAACGGCTTTTTTATGGAGGCGGGAAAAACCGGTCATCGGACCTGGAATTTCACCCCCAAGTTGGGCAAGACGCTCTTCGAGGGATTTGTGCATTTCCACGTAATCAGGTTTCATCATCCGCCCTTCCCTGCCACCACCTCAATCTTTGGCTCGATGATGATCTCGGATTTCACCGAATTGGCGACCAGGCTGTACTTTTGCGCCGATTTGAGGGCGCGCTCGATCCGCCCACGTACCTTCTCCGGATCTTCCTCTCCGGCCGAGACGCGGATGATCGGCCAGAAGCGCAGGTGGGTGAAGATCTCGGTGCGATCCAGCTCAATCAATTTGGTACCCTCGGCCCGGCAATCGTAGGAGAGCAGGTCGAGCTTGAAGCGTTCCGTGGCCCAGATGAACATCATCATGATGCAGGTATTGGCTGCAGCCACAAAGGCGTCCTCCGGGGTCAGAACACCGGGGTGTCCTTGCGCGTCCGGTGGGGCGGAGAAGTCCATCTCCGGTCCGTTGCCCAGGACGATATGTCCCCAATGCTCGCGTTTCCAGGCGACCGTGGTGTTATAAATGGACGTACGGCTCATTTGACGGCTCCTTGCTTTTCACAATAGACTGCATATTCTCGCCTCAGCGATGCCGTATAGGCCTCTTCTTCACCAGCCGGGATCGGGTTATAAATTTTCACAGCCTCCAGCATTTCTCGGCTTATATCGGGAGAGTGGAATTTACCGTTCTCCCTGAAATGCTGGAAGATGATCGGTAATGCGACCAGGGTAACGGTCTGCCCGTTGATGTCTACCTTTTGCACCGGGATCCCGGAACCACAGGAACAGGTCGCCTGGACCGGTTCCTGAACTTCGCCAGCAGCAATTTCTTCCACGGCCCCGGCTGTGCAATTCCAGTGTTTTTGCAGCAACTCATCCACCAGCACTGCGACTTCCCCGGCAGTCGCCTCGACAGCCTGCCTGCCGGCTTCGTTCAGGTGGCGCTTCCCTTCCGGGTTTCCCAGGCCATGTTCGGCGACAAGTTCCTTGACAACGATGCTGGCTGCGGGCTTGCCGGAGTACATTTCGGTGCCGCGCGCCGCGCAGCGCTTGTCACAGCCATCGATGGCGATGGTCGGGTAGAACTTTGCGAAAGCCCGGTCGCCTTCACCGCCAGCAAGGAACAGCGGCAGGCAAATGGTGACCGTATCCGCCGGACGCAACCGCTCGAGGACTTTGAGAGCTGCCAGGCGGCTCACCTTCCCCTCCGGGAGTTCCTCCCCGGAGCAGGAGACAATCCCAACCTTTTTCTTGAGCAGCTCAAGCATTCTCGCCTCCCTGTGTCCCGATCAGGATGCCATCCACCACGGCGGTTACTTCCGCTGCCAGGACATGAGCCAGTTTCTGCCCAGCCTCGTTGAGCTCGGTGATCCCCTGAGGCTTTAGGTCCTTGTAACGACGGTACACATCCAGGACCGCGAACTCCTGTGCGACCGTCCCGCCGTTCTGCCGGACCATTTTGGCAGAGCAGGCCAGTTTGCAGCCGTCGATGGTGACCGCCGGGCACGCCGCCACGACAGATCGAGATTCCTCATCTCCGAGCACAAGCAGGGCCAGCGGCACCAGTTGTGTTTGCCCGGGACGCAGATCTTCGGTGATCTCATACGCTGCTTCGCGGCTGACGGTACCATACGGTTTGCCAATCCCGCTGCAGGGTACGATGATGACTTTTTGATTTTGCGCAGTCATAGTTTCTTTGCTTCCTCTTCCGCCTGACCTTTCATGATCTTGAAGTAAGCCTGCGGGTCAAGAAGTTTGACACGTTGCGCCTCCCAATCGACGACTTCCATCACGGCCAGCCAGCCGGCGCCATAGGGGTCCTGGTTGATGGCTTCCGGGGCGTCATTCATGGCCGGGTTGACTTCAACGATTTTTCCATTCACTGGCGAGGTGTATGTGATGTTCACCTTGATCGTTTCGATGACCGCCACTTCATCTCCGACAGCAAGAGTCGTTCCTTTCGGTTTTATCTCTGCGAAGGCCACATCTCCGCTGCGCTGCTGGACAAAGTCAGAAAGCCCAATTCGAACACGCCCGTTATCTTCTTTAGCCCACACACCTTCTGGGTTATAGAAACGGTCTGTTGCCACCTTGAAAGTGAATTTATCAACCTTGGTTTCCAGGAAGTCTGACATGCTTTACTCCTTTTTTAATATCGTCTAAGGACACTGGATCACTCCCTGCGCCCACAAACAGCCTCCGCAAGTAGGAAAGGGGTTGGAGAAACAATCTTCCTCGTTGGCTTCAGCCATTTCGCAACCGCCGCACCAGGTGCAGGGAGCAAAGTCAAATTCCTGGACGCGCTTCCGAAAGGCGACGTAGTCCGGGGCTCCCCAGATGGAATTCAAGTCCTGATCCGCCAGATTGCCGAGGATATGACGTCGGACATTACGGCCTTGCCCATTCAGATAGGTGGAGTAGGAGTGCAAGAGCGCGAGACAGGGACTGACCGCGCCGTCCCAGCTGACGGTTATCGCCCCTTTCTCAATAAACGGGCAACGTCCACGATCTTGTCCGAGCGTCACACTGTTCCAGCGGATATTATGCCGGTTACGAATCGCCTTAAAGATCGCATCCTGGCTGGCCTCATTCAAATCCATGCGCGGCAGGTCGATGCGCGGAGCCCATGGGGAAGGTGTTGAGTCTCCCCCCTCCACTGCACGGGAATAGAGCATTTCCTCGCACATCTCTTCGGTATAGGGAAAAACATTGGTGACCATGTAACGCGATATCCCTAATTTCGGACCCATATGGATCAAGGCTGGCAAATCGGCGATATTTCTCCTCATCGCCACAAAGGAGATGCCAATTTCAGGTCCGTGGGAGGTTTCATGGCGTAGAATAGCCATGCATTGAATATTTTCTAAGACCTTCGGCAATTCCGCCCCGATGCGGATGTCGGCATAGCTCTCGGGGGTAACACCATCCACCGAGACCCAGAGAGTATTCAGACCGGCTTCGATCAATTCGCGCGAACGCTGCTCGGTCAGCAGGATGCCGTTGGTGATCAGTTCCACCCTCCCGGCTACTTTTTTGGCTCTGGTTATCATTTCCGCGATGTTCGGCAGCAAAAGCGGCTCGCCAAACCCGCCGAAGAAGACATCGGGGCGAAAGGGCAGCACCTCCAGATTTTTCATAAGCAGGTCAAAGGTCCCGCCAGTCATATCACCCTGGGACTCGTCCCAGGCATTGCGGATACAGGTCCGGCAGTTCAAGTTGCAGCGGCTGGTCGGTTCAATGTAAACCTTTGCCAGGTGTGTGATCGGGCGGTGCAGGTGCAGGTTTTTTGAGCTTTCTTTCAATCGCATCTGGGTGCCAGGCTGAATCCCGTAATGCTCCGCCACCTCCGGCGGCAGGATCAGTCGGCCTTGTTCGTCAACTTCTACCCAGTATTCGTTATTCGGCATAATGAAATTCCTACAGAATCCAGTTGAATAAACAGCCTGGTATGATGATCACCAAAGCGAGAACGCGAGAAAAAGACCAGTAAATGCGGTTTCTTTACTCAATGCAGGATGACCGCCTTGGGCAAGGAAGGTTTGACTATGCAATCGCCTGGGTGACCGATTGCGTAGAACACTTCGGGCAATCGCACGAGGACCGGGAAAGCCTGACCCTGGTGGCAAGAACCGACATATCCAGCCCTGCCAGGTGAGCGGCCAATTCCACCATCTCCATGATCTCGGGCTTTTCCAATCGATAATAAATATATTTGCCATCCCGCCTTGTGTTCAATAAACCGGCCTCGCGCAATGCCATCAGTTGCTGGGAGATATAAGCCTGCCGGTAGCCGAGGCGTGATTCCAGGTGACAGACACAAGCCTCGCCTGCGCCAATTGTCATCAAAATTTCCAGGCGCGGTTCAGGGCTGATGGCTTGCAATACATCACTTACTCTTGCAAAACTGGAAGGTGTTTTTATTTTTGTCATATTCGTAGCTCCGAATGTATTATATACTCGTATTCTGAATTAAGAATATGATATTTGTCACCAAATTGGGGTGATGTTATTGTGCTTCTTGCCCCCTAGCAAGCAAAGCCGGTAACTAGAGATTCATTTACTTATTCGTAACCTACCCTTAACCGCTTGTTAACCGGCATGGATTAAGATAAAGTTGTCTTATCATCCCTGGAGGTTCCCATGTCCCAAACGCGCGTTCTCTTTCTCTGCACTGGCAACTCCGCCCGCAGCCAGATGGCGGAAGCTTTTTTGCACAAATACGCTGGTGACCGGTTCGAAGCTCATAGCGCCGGCCTGGAACCGAAAGCATTGAATCCTCTTACCGTCAGAGTAATGAAAGAAGTCGGGGTGGATGTCTCCGGCGCCAAATCCAAAGGCATCGACACCTATCTTGGCAAGGTGTTGTTTCAATACCTTGTCACCGTCTGTGATGACGCCGAAAAGAATTGCCCGACCACCTGGCCGGGCGTGAATCAGCGTCTGCATTGGTCTTTCGAGGACCCCGCTGCCTTCCAAGGCACGGATGAAGAAAAACTGGCGAAGTTCCGCCAGGTCCGTGATCAGATTAATGAAAAGGTAAAAGAATGGATTGCTGAACAGGCTGCGGTCTAAAACAGCTCGATTGGCCGAGGGGGAGGGGATCAATCTCAACCGGAAACACGTTCTAATCGATGGCTTGGCTTTCGTCGGTGTATGCGCTTCGCCACCTGCCCTCGTCTGGAAGCCAAACGAAATCAGCGAGCCGGATATCAAGCAGCTTTTCAGTGAATTATCATGGATCCAATCGAAATCAAATCAACCCGGCCAAACTAGTTATTCAACGAATATTACCAATAGTGATGAACCAGAGGGCGGACTAGCCGGTGGTAGATTTCATTCACTTGATTCATGACCGCAGGATCGATTGGTGGCAGATCGACAGCGGCAAAATTGTCGCGAACTTGGTCAGGCCGTTTCGCGCCTGGGATGGCACAGCTCACCGCGTCAAACATCAAAATCCACCACAACGCGAATTGTGCCATACTCATTCCAGTAGGTAAAATCGAGCGGAGCTCCTCGACTGCCTGCAAACCCACATCAATGGGAACTCCAGCGAATGTTTCCCCGCGATCAAATGACTCGCCTTGCCGGTTAAAATTGCGGTGGTCGTCAGGGGCAAAGGTAGACTGCTGGTTGATCTTCCCGGTGAGGAGACCCGAAGCGAGGGGGACGCGAGCTAAAATCCCAACCTTTTTTCGCTTGGCCTCAGCGAAAAACATATCTCGAGGGCGTTGGCGAAAAATATTGAAGATAATTTGGACGGTCTGGACGTTAGGGTACTCGATTGCTTTTAAAGCCTCTTCGACCTTCTCAACACTCACCCCGTAATAACGTAGCTTCCCTTGTTGGACCAAATCGTCCAAAATGCCAAAGGTTTCAGGCATGTAATAGACTTCTGTGGGAGGGCAGTGCAGCTGGAGCAGATTGATGGTTTCCGTTTCCAGGTTAACCAAGCTTTGCTCGACAAAAGCGGTCAGGTTTTCCCGATTGTACCCGCTTGCGATATGGGGTTCTAGGCGCCGGCCAGCTTTCGTAGCCACAAGAATCGGCTCTTTTCGTTCTTTGCGCAGCCGGGCTACTAATCTTTCGCTGCGTCCATCGCCATACACGTCAGCCGTATCAATAAAGTTAACCCCCATATCCACAGCGCAATTGAGTGCTGCGAAGGATTCGTCATCATCCACTTTTCCCCAGGAACCCCCAATGGCCCAGGCCCCAAAACTTAATGCGGAAACTTTCCAGCCAGTTCGCCCTAATTCTCGATACTCCATTTCAATTCTCTCCTTAAACCATCTCTGGGATAATAGGCACTCCAAGTTGGAACTCTTACCCCAACCTACAATGATGCAAAGTTCTGGAAATTTAGGTGATCTGCATAAGCAAATTGAAGTACTAACCGTATACCTTCGGCTCATTCGGATTTGTGCGTCCTCAGAACCTTTGAGACAAAACTCGGCTTCCACTAAGAGCTATTTTCCCTCTCCAAGGTAATTATACTTCCACTGACTGCGCCTTCAAAAATTCTGCTTCGGTAACATTATCATTTGACTTGACTCGGATCTGCAGGCGTCTGGTTTGTAATGTCCGTTTCTTGATCTCTATTCGTTTTGCCAGAACCTCCTTTGCCCTGCCAGTGTATATTTCAAGTGGCGTGAGATTGTCCATCGATTCATGATAGCGCTGGTTGAATTAGTAGTCTACAAAATGGGCGATCTCCCGCTCAAGTTCTTCGGGGGAATAGTAGTTCTGCAGTTTCATAATGTTCTTCAGAGAACGGTGATAACGCTTACTCTTTCCCTGGGTCATCGGGTGGTAAGACGCGCCACGCTTATGCTCGATGTATTTGCGCTGCAGGTAATTCTCCAGGTCATGGGACAGGCAGCATGATCCGTTATCGGAGAGCAGCTGTGGACGAAAGAACACGTTCACCCAGTCTACTCCGGTTTTCTTTGCAATGTCGGGGATGTAAATAATGAGCTCCTACCCGGTTTGGCAGGCCGTGCCTTCGACAGGTAGGCTGTTTACGAAAATCTGTATGTGCATGGTTCCTCCTTGTTTGGGATTTTGTAGGGTGACCTCTCTTGCGGTCAGGAATGCAGCTTGCGTGCAGACTGGCAAACACCAGCAAGCGAATTCTGCTCAAAAAACAAAGCAGGACACGCAAGAGGCAAGTTGCTCTTTCTCTTGCGTGTGCTGTTCTGCTGTAAATGGGAGACGAGGGGCGGATTTCCTCCGCCCCTCTAGACCTAGGCAAACTGGTATTGTTGTGTGAGTTCGGCGTCCTGTATAGGACCGCCGTTGAGCCAAAAACGAATACGCTGGTTGGCTTCCTCTGAGGAAAGCAAGCCGGTTGCAACTGATTGCAGGGTCGTCAGCAGAAAACCCTGTCCGGCAGGCTGGTTCAGCCTGGTTTCGATGTTTTCCAATTCGCGGCCAGATTTCTCGACTTCATTCGCCCACTTGCGCAAGGGGACGAAGTCTTGCTCGATTTCCGCAAAATCAAATGCGTCGCAAATTCTCTGTAGGGCATAATCCATATCGTAACAAGCCATGGCATCCGCTCCTTCTAAAAATCTTCCGGGAAACCGATCGTGAGGACCGATTCGCCCTCGTCGCCGGGGCTGCAGATGGCCCGTTCCGACGACAGCGAAGTCGCCGAGCTGAAGCCAGGGGCGCTGCTGCACTACCAGATCGGCACAGATCGCCCCGATGGTCTTCGGGTGCTGGGGAGCGAGTTCGAGCCAGACCAGGGTATTGTGGCTGTCTACGGCGTAGCCGCGCACGACAGCCGAGGTCGAATCGTTGCGGATTCGGATGGTCATCGGAACCTCCTAGTGGGTTTTCTGTGGAATGGGAAAATGCTATTGACGTGCAGAGCAGGTATTTACCTGCAAGCCGAAAGGCTCGCCTGGAAATCAGGCAGCACACAATAGAGATCGAAAACCCTCAATCGCTTGCATGTGCCGCCTGACTTGTATAGCCTGTGAAGTCCTATTGCGGTGATGAGAAATCAGAAGTAAAATTTAGAATAATCGTTCTTGTATTGATCTATTTTCTACACCAAATCCACAACAACAAATCCACTCTTGCAAAATATAACAATTTTGTTATAATATGGACTCAGGCTCATGTGGCAAATCCACTTCTACGAAGACCGCCGCGGCAAAAGTCCGGTGTTTGTTTTCATCAATAACCTGTCCCCAAAAGACAGGGCCAAGGTCAACAACGTCTTCCGCCTGCTGGAAGAATTCGGCACCAACCTGGGCATGCCACACGCCCGCCGGATCGAAGGCCGACTGTGGGAGCTCCGCCCCGGCGACAATCGCCTGTTTTACTTTCTCTATCAGGATTGCAAGTTTGTCATCCTGCACGGTTTCCGCAAGCAGTCCATGAAGACTCCTGAGAAGGAAATCGCCACTGCCCTGCGCAGGATGAATGAAATATCGGAGGAATGATATGACCCCTGTCTCGAAGAAAAACTTCAAAGATTGGCAGGCTGAGCAGCGCCAGGATCCTGATTTCGTCGCAGCAGAACGCGAACTGGAACCCGGCTACCAGGTTGCCCGCCTGCGCATCCAGCACGGCCTGACCCAGACGCAGCTGGCCGAGATGGTCGGAACGCGCCAGCCCTCGATTGCCCGGCTGGAAAATGGCACGAGCGTGCCCAGCCTTTCCTTTCTGGACCGCATCGCCAAGGCGTTGGATACCCGGATCGAACTAAATTTCGTTCCACGAGTTTGAAACAAATCCAGAATAAGAACCTTGGCAGGGCTTGAAGAAATTCTCCTCAAGCCCTGTTTTTTTGCAAGAGAGGGGATTACTCAACGACGATCAGTTGGGGGACACAACGGTCTGCTTAAATATCCAGAAGACTTTCCGTTATGGACAGTCGAGGTCCCTCGGGCAGTTAAGAATGCTTTTCCATTTATAGCCAGATTTGTGGGTGAATACATTCAGAAGTTGGATGTTAATAACGCAATACACTATTAACATTTATCTCGTATATGTTAATAATACCATGGGCCCGGCAGGATTCGGACCTGCGGTCAAGCGATTATGAGTCGTCTGCTTTGACAATGACGTCGTACTCTTTTTCAAATCCACTTCTATGAGCTTGAAGCGTTTTACTGCAAACGCAAATTGTACATTTAGTCTATTTGGACAACTTCCACATTATCCCCGATTTAGCATTCCAGATTTGTGAGCTTGGGGGTTTGACTGCAAACGCAAATGAACCATTTAGTCTCTTTAGACAACTTTAAAACAAAATCCCCCTAATTTTGGGGGTTTTTGGCGTTTTACCGCCATATTTAGGTGACCGACCGGGGACTTGAACCCCGAACCAATTGCTTAAGAGGCAACTGCTCTGCCATTGAGCTAGTCGGCCTTGCGGCGGGTATTATACCCCAAAGGTTATAAGAGTCAATAATAATCCGCGGATGTTTTCATAGTTAACCTTGTCCGTAGTATAAGTCGCGGCTTCGCTTCGAATCCAGCAGGCATCCTAACAGGAGCCCGAAGCCTGTGCATATCGCAAGGCGCATTTGAATTGAAAGTATAATATTGCACAAGATATTTATGCAAAAGCAGGCACCTCCCCATTAATACCTGCACATGCCAACGTCATAAAAAGGAGAGCTTGTATGCTTGACAAGATCAAAGAACAGATCGAACGCATTAAAAACCAGGGCGCTACCTATGTGGATACCCGCTGGTATCCCTTCGAGGAAGCCAATTACCTGATGATGTGGAACGGTAACCTTAAAAACACCTCCTCCTCCCGCGAAAGCGGTGTAGGCATCCGTGTGCTTTACAAGGGTGCCTGGGGGTTTTCCGCCTCCTCCGATTTGAGCGATCTGCCGGCGCTGTTCGATAAAGCCTTCGATAACGCCCGTGTCGCCGCCGAACGCGTCACCTTCCCGATCCGCCTGGCGGAGAAGGACGCCATCGAGGCCAGGTTCGAAAGCCCTTGCGCCATCAACCCATTCGAGGTTCCCCTGGGCGAGAAGGTCGCCTTCCTTAAAGACATGGACGAAAAGCTCAACCAGCCCGGTGTCTTCCAGCGCCTGTGCGACATGACCTTCGTGCGCAAACAGATTGTTTTCGTCGATTCGGAAGGCAGCCATATCGAAAAGCTGATCACTGAAGCCTTCTCAACCATGCAGGTGTCCGGCCTGGATGACCAGGGTGCAACCTATGAGCGGACCTTCCGCCCTGCCCGCCGCGGAGACTCACGCGGCTGGGAAACCCTCGACAAACAGCTCTTCAGCGAAAACGCCGAGAGGATCGTCAAAGAGATGAACCGGGTCCGCACAGCCGACGACTGTCCCAAGGAAAACCGCTCGGTCATCCTCCTGCCCAACATCATGTACTTGCAGACGCACGAGACCATCGGGCACGCCCTGGAATTGGACCGCATCCTTGGGTACGAACTCGCCTTCGCCGGCGGTTCTTTCGTCACTCTCAATGACTTCGGCAAATTACGCTATGGCTCACCCAAGCTGACCGTCCGCGCCGATGCCACCCTGACCAATTCACCGGGCAGTTTCGGCTACGACGACGATGGTGTCCCTGCCCAGGATGTAATCCTGATCGACAAAGGCATCCTGGTGGGAGCCATTACCGGACGGCAAATGGTTGAGGAAGCCAACGCAAAAGCCAAGCGCCAGATCTTCAAAGGTTCAGGCGGAGCCAACCGTGCCACCTCTTTCTATCGCGTGCCCATCGAACGCATGACGAACATCAACATCGACCCCGGTACGGATGGCACACTCGATGATATCGTCAGTAAAACCAAAAAGGGCATTGTGCTCGACAGCGAACGAAGCTGGTCGATCGGCTCTAACCGCGAGCAGTTCCACTTCGGCACCGAGATCGGCTGGCTTGTGGAAGACGGAAAGATCACCAAAGTGGTCAAGAATCCCACCTACAAGGGCGCCACGGTCAAATTCTGGAACAGCCTGACCGCGGTCGGCGATCGCTCCACCTGGCAGGTGAAATATGTGGATAACTGCGGGAAGGGTCAACCAAACCAAGTCATGCAGTTGGGGCATGGGGTCCCGGTCTGCCGGTTCGATGACGTGAGAATAGGAGAATAGCCGTGAAGGAAAGAATCCTGCAAACCCTGAAAGATTTGCGCCAATACGCCCTGGATAAAGGCTATGAAGTGTCTCTTTTGTATCATGAAGAAGACAGCTATCTGATGCGTTTCGCCAACTCATCCATCTCATTGAACACCAACGAGCATTTGATCCGCCTGGAGATCATAGCCTATTCCGGCAGGAAACGCGCCAGTTACGAACTTATCACCGACCTGGGCAAACTTGATGAAATGAAGAAAGGCATTGATATCGCCGCTGAGATGGTGCAGCACGCCCAGCCCCTCTCCTATCAGCCCACACTGCCAGCATTTACCACTTCGTTCGCCGATGAAAGCGGATATGATCAATCTCTGGCGCAGATCAGCAATGAGGAAAGACTCAAGGTTTTCAATACCGCCGCGGCTGGTTTGGAAACGGAGGCCGTCAAACTTTCCGGCATCTTTTCCAACGGCATGAACACCATTGCCCAGATCACCACCCGCTCGGAGCACAGCCAGTATTTTAAAACCTCCGACGCACAGGTGACGATGGTGCTCTCACACTCTGCCCTTAAATGGGAAGTAACCGCAGAACAATCCGCCTCGAAGAAATCGGACCTGAACGCCTCCACGCTCGGTGAGGACCTGGCTTTTCTGGTGGCTCATTATCAAACCGACCTTCCTCTGCAAGTTCCTCTGGGCAGGTACAACATCGTTTTTGGCTCCGCTGCCACTGCCGAAATGCTCGGTTTTATGAATTGGATCGCATTTAACGGCGGCTCGATGAAACGAGGTTTTTCATTCCTCGGCGAAGACAAGCTTGGGAAAAAGGTGTTCTCCGACAAGTTCACCCTCGTCGACGACCCCACCCGGCTGGAGACTTTCCCATTCGGGAAGGATTTCACCGGGATCGAGCGCAAGCCGTTCCCGATTTTCAAGAAGGGTGTTTTCCAGGGCTTCACCTGGTTCCAGGATGATGCTGACGAATTCGGCGCCAGGCCCACCGGGCACACGGTTTCACACAAAAGCCTGGTGGTTGGAAGCGGCAGCCAGGATGTCAAATCCCTGCAGGACCTGGTCAGCATGCCGCGCACTGAAGACGTGCTCTACATCCCATTCCTGCACTACATGAATATCGTTAATCCTTCCAAGGGCATCATCACCGGCAGCTCGCGCTTCGGAGCATTGCTGCTGAAGAAAGACGGCACAGTATCCGTCCCCTATAACGTCCGCCTCACCCAGAGCCTGCTCGATATCTTCGGCGACAAGGTCGCCTGGCTCTCCCGCGAGACCATTCCATATAATACCTCCCAAAGCTACGGCGCCCGCAATCCCACCGCGATCATCGTTCCAAAATTCATCCGGGTGGATGACCTGGAGATATCCCTTTCCAACTCTTCGTACTAAATTAATTATGAACACCGCCGCCGGAATAACGCATGGAAACAGCCGCAGTCCAAATGGACTGCGGCTATTCGACAGTGCTCTCATCAGGAGCCTGCCGTTGCGTCCGGTTCCCACTTCGCGTGGAACAAATCAGGCAGGCGGTCGTCTCTGTTTAGGAGGTTTCATCCCATGAAGAAATTGTTATATCTGCTTGCATCATTATCCTTGCTTTTGGCGGCCTGTGGGTCCGCCGCGCCGGCAACGCCGACCCTGTCCGCGACGGCCACACTTCCCCCTACCCCCACCTCGACCCCCCTCCCAACTGTGACGCCCACGCCCCTGCCCACTGTCACGCCTTCCTACCCGGTTGAAGGGTACGGTCCCACCAATTTCCCCACCAATGTGGACCCACTCACCGGACTGGTGGTGGCTGACCCGACCTTGCTGGACCGGCGTCCGATGCTCATCAAGGTCTCGAACATTCCCCGCAACAACCGTCCCCAATGGGGCCTGTCGCTTGCAGATATCGTATTTGAGTATTACACCGAGGAAGGCAACACCCGTTTTGCATCCATTTTCCTCGGGAATAATGCTGATATTGTCGGACCCATTCGCTCGGGGCGTTTCATCGACGATAAACTGGTGGACGGATACAAAGCCATATTTGCTTTTGGATCCGCATATGTGGCTGAATGGGACAGGTTTGTGAATTCGGATTATGCCAACCGGCTGGTCATAGAAGGTCCCACCACCCCGCTGACGCGCTTCGAACCGAATGGCGCCGATTTCCTGGTGGCGAATACAGCTACCTTGAGCGACTGGGCTACCGCGAATGGAGTCAATGGACGCCAGAACCTGGACGGCATGTCCTTCAATCTCCCTGCCCCCGCAGGAGGACAACCGGTAACCCAGGTTTATGTTCGTTATTCAGGCGTGATCTACAACCGCTGGGACCTTGATCCTGCCACCGGTAAATACCTGCGCTTCGCGGACGCCGTCGATGATTACGACAACAGCAACCCGAAATATGAGCAGCTAACCGACCGTCTCACCAACCAACCGATCGCCTTCGATAACCTGGTTGTCCTGTTTGCCAATCACGAGCTTTACAGCCCGGGAATTTATGACATCCAGCTTATCGGCTCCGGGGCGGGATATGCTTTCCGGGATGGGCAGGCCTACCAGGTTAACTGGCAGCGGTCCACCGACGATGTGGTCTCCCTGAGCAACCCCGATGGAACCCCTTACTTCTTCAAACCCGGCACGACCTGGTTCGAGGTGATGGGCAACAGCTCCACCCTCCAGCAGGAATCCCAGGTCTGGCGGTTCACGCATTACATGCCGTAAAATGCTTACAAGGGCGACCACATGGTCGCCCTTCCGATTTATAATCGTCCCGGATATCCAGGAGGAAACCATGAAACGAATCGCGGTGCTGACAGGCGGTGGGGATGCCCCTGGTCTGAATGCGGTCATCCGGTCGGTTACAAAAACTGCAATAAATATTTATGGATGTGAAGTGCTCGGGGTTCGGGATGGATACGACGGTTTTTTATCCCCCGCGGGTGTCATCCCGCTGAGCCTGGCAGCGGTGCGCGGTATTCTTCCGCTCGGCGGCACCATCCTGGGCACTGCCAACCGCGGGAACCCATTCGCCTGTAAGGTCCTACGCGACGGCAGGGAAGTGGTGGTGGATATTTCGGAAGAGGTGGTCGCCGCCATCCAGAAACTTAACCTGGATGCGTTGATCGTCATCGGCGGTGATGGGACCCTGCGCATCGCCATGGAACTGGGCGCAAAAGGCGTCCCCGTGGTGGGGGTGCCAAAAACCATCGACAATGATATCGGCGGCACGGAAGTGACCTTCGGATTCGACACGGCCTTGATGATCGCTACCGAAGCCCTCGACAGGCTGCACACCACGGCCGAGGCGCACCACCGCGCCATGGTGCTGGAGTTGATGGGCCGCGAGGCCGGCTTTATCGCCCTCCATTCCGGAGTCTCAGGCGGCGCAGACGTGATCCTGATCCCCGAGATCCCTTTCAAATTCGAGTCGATCATTAAGAAAGTCCGCGAACGCGCCGAAGGCGGCGCCCATTTCAGCCTACTGGCGGTTTCAGAGGGTGCCAGTCCCGTGGGTGGGCAGCCTGTCTACCGCCGCAGCAGTGACGAGGTTTATGTGCCCCGCCTGGGGGGCATCGGTCAGGAAGTGGGCCGCTATATTGAAAGCCAGGGGTTTGAATCGCGCGTGACGGTGCTGGGTCACGTACAGCGCGGCGGCTCCCCCACTGCCTTCGACCGTTGGCTGGCCACCCGTTATGGCGCTGCGGCGGTCCGTGTGGCCGCGGCGGGAGGGATTGGGTGCATGGTGGCATTGCGTAACGCTGAGGTTGTGCCGATCCCCTTGAGCGAGGCACTGGCGGTACCCAAACGGGTAGATTTAAAAAGCGACGGTATTCTCACCGCGCGCGGTCTTGGCATCTCATTCGGAGACGAGTGATTTCCAGTCTGGCTGGTCCACCTGAAAATCACAGAACCCCATCTCCATGTTTTGGGCGGGTCTCTCCCGGCTTACCTGGCATGACATGCGCTTAAAGCGGAAGGCCGCCTTTCGGCGGTCTTCCTGTTCGCGCTGTGGCACCTTTATCGCAGAGCGAGGAGGGATGCCACAGCGCTTCGTTTCAAACTACTATCCATTTTGGGCACCACCTCCTCTTCTATAAGGATGGCGTGTTTGGGGCAGGGATATCGTCCTGCGCTCCGAATAGTATCGCACAAAACAATTTGTATGTCAATGGCAGCCGCACCTTGTGAAACTTGTTTCACGAAACATGCTCATGGGTGGAGGAAAGGAAATACAGTATTGTAGTTGACCGATGAACTGGATGACTCGTGATATCTTTTGATAGCATTGGAAAGGGTAAGGCGGCTATCCTGTATGGAAGTTCGGTGGAGGAGGATTGTATGAAACGCACCAATATTCTCTGGATCGTTGCCCTGGCCCTGGGCTGGCTGTTCGATTTCCTGTTCTGGAAACATTCGGCGGGGATAAACTTTGTCATTTTTGCTGTACTCTGTCTGGGCGGTGGGTTCCTGGTATTACTGCTGAATGGGATTAAGCCCTCTTTAAAATCCCTGCTCCTGCTCATCCCCATTTTGTTTTTTGCAGCCATCACCTTCGTCAGGCAGGAACCGTTGAGCCTCTTCCTCGCTTTTGCCTTTACCCTCGCGCTGATGGGCCTGCTGGCTTCCACGTACCTCGGCGGACGCTGGGCCTGGTACAGTCTGTCAGATTATGCTGTCAACTACATCAAATTGGCAGCCAGCATGGTTGCCCGCCCATTCATCGTTTTCTCCGAAAATAGGAAGCAGGCAGCAGAAATGCCCGCCGCAGTCAGCGCAGGCAGGCGCGCGGGACGGAATCGGTTCTGGGCCATCCTGCGCGGGGTGCTGATCGCCATCCCAATTCTCGTTATCTTCGCTGCACTGCTTTCTTCCGCTGACCTGGTCTTTGCACAGCGGCTGAAGAGTTTTATCACTCTGTTTCGACTGGAGAATCTACCTCAATACATATTCCGCTTCATTTATATTTTGGTGGGCGCATACGCGCTAGCGGGTGCGATCCTGCACGCTGCACGTAAAAGCCAGGATGAAAAATTGTTGGGTATGGAGAAACCGCTCGTGCCCGCGTTCCTGGGCTTCACCGAGGCTGCAGTGGTGCTTGCCTCGGTGGTGGTGCTGTTCGCTTTATTTGCAGTTATCCAGTTCCAGTATTTCTTCGGCGGGCAGACCAACATCGGGGTGCAGGGGTACACCTATGCAGAGTATGCCCGCCGCGGGTTTGGCGAGCTGGTTGCAGTGGCATTCTTTAGCTTGCTGCTGTTCCTGGGCTTAAGCGCAGTGGTCAAGCGCCAGGACCAGACTCAGCGCCGGGTTTTCTCCGGGCTTGGGCTGGGGATGGTGGCCTTGGTGGGCGTGATGCTCACCTCGGCTTTCCAGCGTTTGGTGCTCTATGAAGCCGCCTATGGCTTCTCGCGCCTGCGCGCTTACACGCATGTCTTTCTAATCTGGCTGGCCGTTCTGCTGGTGGTCGTGATGGTGCTCAACTTCCTGCGTCGGGAGCGCGCTTTCGCTCTCGCAGCAATATTAGCCGCCATGGGGTTCGGGGTGACGCTGGCGCTGCTCAACGTGGACGGGTTCATTGTCCAGCAGAACGTGGCGCGCTCGGCTACCGGAGCAGATCTCGATGTGGCAACCCTGGTTTCGCTCTCCCCCGACTCTGTCCCAGCCCTGGTGGCAGCCTATCAGGATCAAACCCTTCCGCCAGCCACCCACGATGCAGTCGGGGCAGTTCTGGCTTGTCGCAGGCAGATCTCCGCTGCCGGTCAGGACATGAACTGGCGCAGCTTCACCCTCTCCGGCTGGCAAGCCGACCGGACGCTAAACCTGGTGCAATCCAATCTGGACAGCTACCAAGACCAGCAGGCCGATGGAGAATTGAAAGTGCTTTCACCGGGCGGGAGCACCTATAATTGTTATCAGGCAGGGATGGGAAGTTAAAGAAAATTCTTCCCACCTACAATACCGGGTGGGACTTTTCCTGCTCAGCCAGTGTGTCTTTAAGTTCAGATTTGTAACGCGGAAATAGCCTTCCCGTGTGTTTCATATACAGGCGATAGGAATCACCAAACCGGTCGATCATCATTTTTTCTTCGGAGGATGCCCGCGACAGGTACATTGCCAGGAGTGGCACAAGATATATTATCCCCACCAACCAGTTCGCCGACAGGATGACGAATCCGATCCCGATGATGAAAAAGGCCGAATACATGGGATGACGGATATGGCGGTATGGCCCACTCTGGACCATCTTATGTTCACTGGATAAAGCCAGGACCGCTGTCCAATTTTTCCCCAACGCGTTGTGCGCCCAGCAGAATAAGCCTATCCCCAGGCAGACAATTCCCCCGCCTCCCCAGCGCAACCATGCTGGCAGGAAAATGGAAGCAAAATCAATCCAGGGGGTCAGGAAATAAAATGGGAGCAGCAGGAAGGCTAATGCAAAAAGACGGAAAAACAATTTCTCCTTTTGCTCATTGATCCGTGTATATTCCTGCGAACCTTTTACCCGTCCCTGGAAGTAAAGCCTTGCTCCAAAATAAATTAACCACAAAATTCCAAATGCAATTCGATAAAAAGTCTCGGTCGATGCATTCATGGATGCTCCTCCTTATTAAATCGAATTATACACACGAGTCCCTTTCAGCTAAAAGGGAACTTCTCACATTTTTATGGTGTGGGCGTGGAGGAGGTTCCACCAGGGATTGTAATTCCGCCAAGTTGCTCGCGGAGAAAATTCAACATTTCAAGGGCGGTCAGGTTACGCACCTGCATGCCATAGTCCAGGCTGTGTGGGACAGAGAAATCAGTAAAATTCAGGTACGAGACGCTGGTAAGATGCGAGGCATCTACCAGCCCGTGATCCGGCAGCGGCTGGGCTGCCAGCCAAAAATTCCACAGCGGCAATTGATATTCCACGGCAAGGCGGGCGATGGTGGCATTAATTGAATTATCCCCTTCCAGGTTGTCTGCCTTGGTCCCCAGGATGGGAACAATTCCCTTTGCCATGGTATCTTCGATGATAAGGCGCATGTTGGCTTCGAACACGCCAGGGGTGTGATGAACGTAATACGACTCGTTGGTGCCAATGGAAATAATGGCGAAACTCGGATGGTCCAGGCGGTACTGGCAGTCGAGCAGAGACTCGTTGCTCATACACTCCGGGCCGGTCCAGAGTGTGGTCAACAAACCGGCAGAGTTCAGCCCGTTTTTCGCAGCCAGGCTCGGGCGCTGGAATGAACCTTTAAAATAATCGATGGCAGGTTGGAGGTCGGTGAACTCCCCCAGGTTGTAATTACCGTCAAAGCCCACCAGGAAATCCGGGGCTGCCGATGCGCAATCACCGATGCGTGAGAAAACGTGGGGATCATTCTTCAGGGTCAGACCAAGCCTGTAAATCTCCCGGACACGTTCGCTTATATCTGCGGGGATGACGGGCAGGTTCTCCCAGAAATCAGCGGGCAACGAGGTGGCGGTAGGTGTTGCACCAGTTTCACCGGTTGGAGTGAATGCACCTGTTGAAGCTGCTGAGACTGTCGGGGACGGCAGGTCGGCGGGAGGTGTTGAGATGGTCACCGGTGGGTTGGTCGGGTTGGCAGAAGCGCACGCAGCGAGGAAACTCAAAAGGAGACAGCCGGTCAATACGGCAAGACTACCCCCCGGTCTCGGAAACTTATAGCCAGGATTCATCAAAGGTTTAATTAAACGCTTTCGCGATCGCGGCGATATGCCCGGGTGTATTTCCGCAGCAGCCGCCGACAACACGGGCCCCCATGGCTGCAGCCTTCTTTGAAAAATCGCCCATTTGCCCGGGCAGCACATCGTAAACAGTTTTTGCATCCACCATGCGCGGCATGCCGGCGTTGGGTTTGATCCACAGCGGGAAACCAGGTTCCGCAGCGGCATATTCCTGCTCCACCTTTTCCATGTTTTCCAGGGAGGTGCCGCAGTTGGCACCCACCAGGTTGGCGCCCATTTCTTTATAGCGTTTGATCATCTCCGCTGGTTTGACGCCCATCATTGTGCGCACTCCGCGATCGTAACTGAAGGAAACCACGATGGGCAGGTCGGTGACTGTCCGTGCCGCTTTGAAGGCTGCATCGGCCTCATCGTATGCGAACATGGTCTCGATGACCAGCAGGTCCACTCCTCCAGCTGCGAGGCCCTGGACCTGTTCGGTAAATGCAGCGGTTGCTTCGTCTGGAGTAAGGGGGCCATAGGGTTTCATCAGCAGGCCTGTAGGACCGATGGATCCGGCCACCAGGATCTCTTTCCCTGATAACGCCGCCTGGCGGGCCAATTCAACAGCCCGGGTGTTAACCTCGGTCACGCGCTGCGCATATTTGGATTCCTTCATCCGCAAACGCGTCCCTCCAAAAGTGCAAGTTAATAGGATGTCCGCGCCAGCTTCCACAAATTCAGATTCGAGCTTCAGGATAAGTTCAGGCTGGTCGAACACCAGGTCTTCAGGTGCAACACCGGGTTGCAGGCCCATCGCGTGCAGATTGGTGCCAGTGGCTCCATCTGCAACCAGGGTTTTGCCGGATTGCAATCTTTCCAGGAATTTATACATGTGTACCTCTCGGGTGGCCCTATTATACCGGCTGATTAAGGACAAAGACGCTCATGGCATATCTTTTTCTTATGCAAGCCTTAACTCTCCCCGGGCAGTTTCAATGGTGATATGTAGTACAATCTTTTCCTGTAGTGTTCGAGGACGATTGGAAGAAAAACGTGTCACCCAGTAAGCAAATTATTCAAGCTGAATCATTCCCCCCTGCGAATCAATCCCAAGCGCTCATCCAACTGAAGCAGGTCTGCAAAGTTTATGAGACCGCGGCGGGTGATTTTCCCGCGCTCAAAGAAATCAACGCGGAAATTTACCCCGGCGAATTCCTGGGTGTAATCGGTAAATCAGGTGCAGGTAAATCCACCCTGATGAATATGATCACCGGAGTGGATCATCTTACTTCCGGAGAAGTGATCATCCACCGGGACCATGAATCGGTTTCCATCCACACTCTGAGCGAGGATGCGCTGGCGTTATGGCGGGGACGCAGCGTGGGAGTTGTATACCAGTCCTTCCAACTCCTGCCCATGCTGACATTGGTCGAAAATATCATGCTCCCAATGGATTTTTGCGGACTTTACAGCCGCTCCGAAAGCCGTGCACGTGCCTTGGAACTTTTGCAGATGGTGGAACTGGAAGAACACGCAAACAAATTACCCAACTACATTTCGGGCGGCCAGCAGCAGCGGGTGGCAATTGCGCGCGCCCTGGCTAACGACCCGCCCATCCTGGTTGCCGACGAACCCACCGGCAGCCTGGACTCAATGACCGCTGATCATGTCTTCGAAGTCTTCGAGCATTTGATAAAAAATGGCAAAACCATCATTATGGTGACACACGATAACAGCCTGGCCCCACGCTTCTCGCGTCACCTGGTAATCCAGGATGGTGAAATTGTCCCGGATCAAGAGGGATATATGAGAAAGCGTTATTCCCCCATTCCCCGCGAAGGACCCCGCCGGAGCCTTTCAGCCACGTTGCAGGTCCCTGCTTCGCACGGCGATGGTTCCCAGCCGATGCAAAAACCCGGACCCTTGCCGCCCGATAAAAGCTCGATTCCCGGGCCCTTAAAAAGGGAAATTTGATGATGATCCAACCTCCAGGCCCGGATAACCAGGTCGCCATCCGTTTGCAGAAAGTGGTTAAAACCTTCAAGAACGCGGCAGGTGAGTTCCACGTCCTCAAATGTATTGACCTGACCCTGCAGCGCGGTGAGTTTGTAGCCATTGTGGGCAAATCTGGCAGCGGAAAGTCGACTCTGCTCAACATGATGACCGGCATTGACCATCCCACCGGGGGCCAGGTGGTAATCAACGGACAGAATATCTACGAAATGAATGAGAGCAAGCGGGCGCTGTGGCGCGGGAAGAACCTGGGGATCGTATTCCAGTTCTTCCAATTGCTGCCCATGTTGACTCTCCTGGAAAACGTTATGCTGCCAATGGATTATGTGGGCATGTACGATTTCGACGAACGCCCGAAAAGGGCTATGGAATTGCTTAAGATGGTCGGGCTGGAAAAGCAGGCGCACAAGCTCCCGGCGGCCGTTTCAACCGGTCAGCAGCAAAGTGCTGCCATTGCGCGCGCCCTGGCAAACGATCCGCCGGTCATCGCGGCCGACGAACCCACCGGAAACCTGGATTCGCGTTCAGCGGAATCCATCATCTCTTTGTTCGACAACCTGGTGCATAACGGAAAGACGATCGCCATGGTGACCCACGACCCGTCGCTCACCGAACGGACCTCACGCACCATCATCATCACCGATGGAGAGCTGGTGGATGAGACTGTGGCAAGCTGCCTGCCTCTGTTGTCCCATCGCCAGATGCTGGGGGTTACCCGGCAACTGGAACGCTTTACCCACCAGCCCGGGAGTATTATTCTCCAAGAGGGGCAGCACGTGGACTACCTTTTCATGATCGAGAGGGGTGTAGTGGAAGTTGTCCTGTGTCCAGCGGATGGACCGGGAGGATCGGCGCGACAAAACATCAAGAACTTCACGGTCGCCTCCATGGGTCCGGGAGAATTCTTCGGTGAAATCGAACTGATGCAAGGCGGACAATCCATCGCCAGCATCCGTGCCGGTTCCGGCGAACCGGTGCAGCTGGCCGCGCTTCATCGCGACTCGTTTGTTAATTTACTGCGTGATTCACCGCTTACGGAACAGATGATCGGCAAGATCGTGCAGGTACGGTTGGAAGAAAATCGCACAGCCGACTGCCGCGGCAGGAAATAAGGAAAATATAATTCCAATGATACGTCCTCGCTGGCGCAAGGTATTTCACGATCTCATCGGTAGTTTTTCGCGCACAGCCCTGGTGGTTCTTTCCATTGCTGTAGGTGTTTTCTCGATCGGCGTCATCGTGGGCGCATACGTGATCATATCCCACGACATGAGCGCGAGTTATGCTGCCAACAACCCGATGAATATCGAACTTCGCACCACGCCGTTCGATAACTCATTGATCACAATAGTCAAGGAAATCCAAGGTGTCAAGCAAGCCGAGGGGCGGAATGTTTTTGCCATACGGACACGCCTGCCCGGAAGCACAAAGTGGGTGGCGCTCAACATGGTGGCGATCGACAATTTTCCCAAGATGCAAATCAACCTGATGACCACTATCTCAGGAACCGGCCTCCCAAACAAGGACGAAGTGGTGCTCGAACGGAAGGTTTTGACCGACCTGAATATTTCCGTGGGTGATAGCCTCGAATTCGAACTGTACAACGGTTCCATCAAGTCCATGAAAGTCGTTGGGATCGTATCGGATCCAAGCACCGGGGCGGGTGATTTCCTGGCCCAACCTTTCGCTTACATCACTACCGACACCCTCAAGTACTTACAGCAGCCGGATACATTCAACCGGCTGTATGTCACGCTGAGTACCGGTCAAAACAATGATCAAACATTGCGGCAGATGACCACCACGGTCAGTGATAAGGTCACCAAGAACGACGTGACCGTTCTGCGCTCGCGCTCCTCCAAAACAAATGAACACCCGATGGCCTCCACCGTGCAGGCGGTGCTGGGGATCCTCCTGGCGCTGGGTATCCTGATCCTGTTTCTAAGTAGTTCGCTGATCGCAAATACCCTGAGCGCCCTGTTGAACCAGCACATGCGCCATATCGGCGTGATGAAGCTGGTGGGAGCGCGGCAAAACCAGGTCTTTGTGATGTATATCGTCTTAATCCTGGCTTTCGGAGTGATCGCCCTGCTGGTCGCAGTCCCGTTAGGCGGTCAGGGCGCATATGCTCTCTCGGCTTTTATCGCCAATAAAATTAATTTCAGCCTGCTGGGTTACCGGATCGTGCCGCTGGCTTTTGTCATACAGATCGTGGTAGGACTGGCCGTGCCATTGCTGGCGGGGCTGTTACCGGTGTTGAACGGCTCGCATATAACGGTGCTGCGCGCCCTCAGCGGAGAAACTGCAGGGAATGAAAAGAAACATCCTCAAGTGGTTGCCCACAAGGAGTCTCTTTTCGACCGGATGCAGCTCGGGTTCAGCCACCTGCTCGCCCGGCGCGGCGTTCACATTCCGCGTCCCCTCTTGATCTCGCTGCGCAACACCTTCCGACGCAAGGGGCGCCTCGTCCTGACCCTTTTCACCCTGACGATGGCCGGGGCGATATTCGTGGCGGTTTTTAACGTGCGGGTGTCCCTCCACGATTACATCGGGCAGATCGGCCATTATTTCCTGGCGGACGTTCAGCTCGATTTCGACCAGCTTTACCGCCTGAACAAAGTGGAGCTGGCTGCAATGCAGGTACCCGGGGTGGTTTCGGTGGAAGGGTGGGCTTATACAAGCGCTGAGGCGCTATATCCAGACGGCACCACCGCCGACAATATCACCGTCCTGGCTCCGCCCGTGAGCAGCAAGTTGATCGCCCCGGTACTTTTGTCAGGGAGGTGGCTGCAGCCCGGCGATACCCAGGCGATCACGATCAGTGAAGGAATCCTGTCGAAATTCCCAGACCTGAAGCCGGGTGGAACACTAAGATTGACCGTAAACGGCAAAACCGCAGACTGGTTGGTGGTGGGCATCTTCCAGTTTGTCAACCAGGAAGGGACGATCGCCTACAGCACGTATGAATATATCTCAGATCTGACTCATATTACCAACCAGGCATTTTCATTTCGCATCGTCACCGACCAGCACGACCCGGCGTACCAGCAAATAATGGCAGACCGGATCGATGCATATTTCCGGGCCCAGGGTTACCATGTCAACCAGGCGCGCACGGGGGTGTCCACCCTGCAGACAGCCTCCGACAGCCTCGACATCCTGGTCACATTCCTGTTGATCATGGCACTGTTGACGGCACTGGTGGGCAGCATCGGATTGACCGGGACAATGGGCATGAACGTGCTGGAGCGCACGCGTGAGATCGGAGTGATGCGTTCCATCGGAGCCGTGGATCGGGAAATCATGCGCACCGTCATCGTGGAAGGCCTGGTGATCGGCGGCATTTCCTGGTTGCTGGGTGCGCTTCTTTCCTACCCGATCACCTATTTGTTATCGTCCATCATCAGCTCGGCAATCTTTCAATCCCAGATCGCAGTCCACTTCACGTTCACCGGCTTTTTAATCTGGCTGGGCGTAGTGCTGGCTCTCTCAGCAGTGGCAAGTGTCCTGCCGGCCCGAAATGCAGCCCGGTTAACGATCCGGGAAGTTCTCGCATATGAATAGTACGTATGTTGAATGCATGGTTTTATGAAATCATCAAATAGCGGCAGCCCCAAACAACGCGCATTGGATAACCGGGGTATTGAAAGGAGTTTTATTATGAAGAAACTTATTGCGATCGTCCCATTGACATTGTGTCTTTTCCTGTTCCTGGCAGCTTGCGGAGGAGTTTCCACGCCTTCCGCCACCGCCACTTCCATCTCGGCGCCGGAAACGGTGGTTGCCACCGGACACCTGGTGCCCAACCAGAGCTCATACCTGACCTTCGCTGCAAGCGGACGCGTGGAAGAGTTGAAGGTCCAGAAAGGCGACCAGGTTAGCTCAGGGCAGGTGCTCGCCAGCCTGGGTGACCTTCAGCAGGTGGAGGCAGCTCTGGCAGGGGCTCAAGCGCAGCAGGTGGCTGCGCAGCAGTCATACGATCTTCTGGTGAGGACTGCGGACCTGGGCAGTTCCCAGGCATGGCAAGCTTATATGAATGCCCAAAAAGTCTATGCTGCCGCTCAATTGGCATGGGATACACTGAATCTAAATACCATCCAGACGGATATCGATAACGCCCAGGCAGACGAGGCCAGCCGTCAACTAGACCTGAAAAGTGCCCTGACGGATTTTGATAAGTACAGCAACCTGCCCGCTTCCAATGCCACGCGCATAACCTACGAAAATAAATTACGGACCGCACAGACAAACTTTGACACCGCAGTTTTAAAAGTCATCGACCTGACCAGTCAACGGGATAACCAGCATGCTGCACTGAATGCTGCCAGGGCGGCTCAGGATGAGGCTTTGCGCACTTACCAGAACTCGCAGAATGGACCCGATTCCGATAAACTTGCGCTGGTGCGTTCCCAACTGGATGCCGCCAATACCCAGGTGACCGCCGCACAAAGTGCGCTGGATAATTACGACTTGAAGGCGCCTTTCGCCGGGATCGTGGAAGACACCAATGTGTCGGTCTCGCAGATGGTCAGCCCGCAAACCTGGGTGGTGGCGCTGGCGGATACCAGCCAGTGGTACGTCGACACCAGCGACCTGACCGAGACGGATGTCGTAAAAGTGAGTGTGGGACAGGCGGTCAAGATCACTGCGGACGCACTGCCCGGGGTGAACATGGACGGCGCGGTGGAGTCCATCAGCGGGGCGCCTACTCTCCAGGGAGGAGACATCCTTTACACGGTACACATCCTCCTGAAAAATCCCGATCCCCGTCTGCTGTGGGGGATGACGATGGAAGTGACCTTTTCGCCATAGAATAATCTCTATCGGTTTCTCCACAAAAATCGGGAAGAGCACCGAGAATCGCAGGGTATTATCCAAATATTACCAGTGATCTCTGTGAACCCTGTGGTGAGTGAGTTTAAATGGCTTTTCCCACTGCAGTCCCACCCGTATGCTTGACCTTCATCTGATTCTCGAGTACAATTTTCGCCGCTTAACGAGTTGCCCCTTTAGCTCAGCGGATTAGAGCGTTTGGTTGCGGACCAAAAGGCCGTGCGTTCGAATCGCACAAGGGGCACCACCCAAGCGGGCAGCCCCCGCTTTTTTTCTTAATTACCGGGAGATGGAATGGAAAAATGTCAGATCTTGCTGACCAATGATGACGGGATCCAATCCCCGGGGCTGTGGGCCGCAGCAGGCGCGCTCTCTGAGATTGGATTTGTGACCGTCGCCGCACCGCGCGAGCAGTCTTCTGGAACGGGGCGCAGCCTGCCGATGACCTCGGACGGTGTAATCCGGCCCGAGGTCCTGAACGTGTGCGGCAAGGATTGGACCGTTTATGCAGTCGGCGGGACTCCGGCCCAAGCGGTCCTGCATGGGATCCTGGAGATCATGCCGCAAAAACCGGACCTGGTCGTTTCGGGCATCAATTACGGTGAAAATGTAGCCACCGGCATTACCATCTCGGGCACAGTTGGAGCAGCCATGGAGGCAGCTTCGCAGGGTATCCCTGCCCTGGCGGCTTCGCTGGAGACCGGCCGGGAACACCACCTGACGTATTCCACCGCTATCGATTTTTCAACGGCAGCGTATTTCACGGCTTTTTTTGCCCGCAAGATGCTGGAGAGCCGTTTCCCGCCGGAAATGGATTTCCTGAAACTGGATGTTCCCTCCGATGCCACGCCTCAGACACCCTGGCAGGTTACACGTCTGGCTCACCAGCGGTATTTCGTCCCGGTGAAGCCGAAGCGGACATCCTGGGAGGAGCCGGGAGTGGTGGATTACGAAGAATGCATGGAGCTGGAAAACGAGGCCAAAGACAGCGACGTATACGTGCTGCGGGTAAAGCGGCAGGTGTCGCTGACGCCACTCAGCCTGGATTTAACCGCCAGGGTTGACTTTGGCAGCCTTGACAAGCTGCTGCGCGGGGATGATTGACGGGCATTGGGGGGCGTGATAGAATGCACTCCGCACCGGGCGTGTAGCTCAATGGCAGAGCAGCGGCCTTTTAAGCCGTTTGTTGAGAGTTCGAGCCTCTCCACGCTCACTATATTTGGGCTTTGACCCCTTAAAAAGGGTCAAAACAAGGCTTTTTCTCCCACCAAGACCTGCTTAAAGGCAGGTTTTTGTGTTTAATCTCCCATTTTCGCAATTATTCGTTCATGAATTAAACCGAGAAAAAAATAAGAATTCCAATGTACTCGTTTTAATTATTTTTTAGGATTTGTAAACACCAGTCAACCAATTCATAAAAACGGAGGCGTATGATGTTAAAAAACAGAGCAAATGATTGTTTACAACTTTAAAGCTATTTGCGACTAAGGAAAATCGAGTTACAATCTGTTTATCGATTCTTTGTTTCAAGCAAAAGCATGCTTTCTGATTAATTTTGATGTCCACTCCCACCTGGCATCAAGTTTTATTAATTCTCCTATAATATATCGTCAGTTTTAGTGAACGCGCTTATATAAGAACTTTGTTGGTACTCATGCCAGTTTGGTTGTTGAAACCCACAGTATGTCTTAAGAGATGAGGGTTGATACCTATGAGATGTTTTGGCGTAAGACAGATCATCCTTAGGGGTTTCATCGTTTTAGTGGTTTCTTCATTTCTGTTCAGTCCTTATTTCACGATACCCACTTTCGCCCAGTCGGGCTCGATCCGATTTGAGACTATTTCCACCGAGCAGGGGCTTTCACAGAGCACTGTTCACGCAATTTTACAAGACCAGCAGGGATTCATGTGGTTTGGCACAGAGGGGGGGGTTGACAAATACGATGGTTACCAGCTTATCGCTTACAAACATGACCCCGATAATTCAAAAACACTGTCGGATAATCTGGTTACATCCATATACCAGGACCGCCAGGGGGAGCTGTGGATTGGAACAAGTGGGGGATTGGATCGGTTCGATCCCCAAACAGGCACATTTTTACAATACCCGCTGAACCCGGCAAGTTCGACCAATTTCAATGGGCAAGCGATCACTGTCATTTTTCAGGATAGTTCTGGAACACTTTGGGTCGGAACGGACGGTGGTGGACTAGCCGAGTTTAACCTGGCTACCAACCAGATAAAGGTGTATTCGCACGCTCCGGAAGACCCCCAATCCCTGTCCAGTAATACAATCAATGCAATATATGAGGACAATGTCGGAGAGTTGTGGATCGGAACTGATGCCGGATTGGATCAATACGACCCGGTTACAGCAAAATTTACATTTTCCTTCGGACAACCCGTTGAAGGTTCAACTTTCATTGGGAGTGAATTGGTACTTACCATTACCGAGGACGGGCAGGGAGAACTGTGGATCGGGACAGTTAACGGATTATATGGATGGAATAGAAACAAGAACCAGTTGATCGAATTCAATCACGATGCAAACATTCCTGACAGCCTCAGTGATAATTCGGTAACCAGTTTACTGGAAGACTCTCAGGGGGGTCTCTGGGTTGGGACCAGAAAAGGTCTTGATCTATTAGATAAAACGGATAACCGATTTATTAGTTTTGTGCACGACCCGAATGATCCGACCAGCCTGGCCAGCGATTCAATCAGATCCATTTATGAAGATCGCTCCGGTGTCCTATGGATAGGAACATCCGGGGGGTTAAATAAATACGCCCGCTCAACCCAGAAATTTGTATTATATAAGCACAATCAAACCCTTCCCTACAGTCTGAGTGACAACAACGTTTGGACAATTTACGAAGACCACCTTGGCAGCTTATGGATCGGAACCTTCTTTTCAGGCCTTGATCGTTTGGATCCTACCACAGGGACAATCACGGCTTATCAAAATGTACCAGGGGATCCGACAAGTTTAAACAGCAACGAGATACGCACGATTTTAGAAGACCACAATGGCAACCTGTGGGTTGGGATGGAACGGGGTGGTCTCGCCCAATTCGATCCGGAGACGGGGAGTTTTACAAGCTATCAACATGATAGTGCCGACCCAACCAGCTTGAGCAATGACGATGTTTTTTCATTATTTGAAGATCATCTCGGCAACTTGTGGATTGGCACCCAACGCGGAGGCTTAAACCGTTTTGACCAGAAAACAGGAGTGTTTATTCATTATCAGCATGATGCGGCTGATCTGAATAGTTTAAGTGACGACCAGGTAAGAGCAATCACTGAGGATCATACAGGAACCATGTGGATCAGCACATTCGGGGGGATCGATATTTTGGATGGCAAGACCAATCGATTTAAGGTATACCGCAACGATCCCAAGAATCCTTCCAGCCTTAGCAGCGATGAAGTGAGTTGTATCTTCGAAGATAAAAATGGGACTGTGTGGGTGGGGACTTTCGGGGGTGGACTGAATCGCTTCGATCGCACTACTATGTCATTCACCCACTACACCGAAAAGGACGGTTTGCCCGATGATACCATCTACGGCATACTTGCAGATGAAAACGGCGCGTTGTGGTTAAGTACTAATAAGGGATTGTCCAAGTTCGACCCGAGCACGAATACCTTCCGGAATTATGACACCAGTGATGGATTACAAGGTGATCAATTCAACCCTGGTGCGTTTTTCCAAAGTAATGATGGAGAAATGTTCTTTGGAGGAATACAGGGACTAAATGCTTTTTATCCGAAGCAAGTAACGGATAATTCCACCGCACCTCCATTAGTTATTACAGCATTCCAGAAGTTTAATAAGACGATCCAAACTGATCTGATCTCAAATGAGACCATCCACCTATCCTACCGAGACAATTTCATTGCATTTGAATTTTCGGCCTTGGATTTCAATGCCCCTGGAAAGAACCAGTATGCATACCAGTTAGTCGGAGTCGACAAAGACTGGGTGTACGCGGGGACTCGCCGCTATGCCAGTTATACAAACCTCCACGGAGGAAATTATTCATTCCGGGTTAAAGCCACCAATAACGATGGCATTTGGAATTCAGTGGGAACAGAAATTCAAATCAACATCACTCCGCCATTCTGGCAAACGTGGTGGTTCATCGGGATCATAGCCCTAGCAGCAGTCACGGGTTCCATCGGCGGGTACCGGCTGCGAGTAAGAGATATTGAGGCCAGGAATCGCGACCTGTCGAAGCGGGTTGAGCAGCGCACCCATGAACTGGCAGCGCTCAACACAATTGCTGCCGTTGTAAGTCAGTCTCTAAATTTAAAGGAAATCATGAGCGCTGCCCTGGAAAAAACAATGGAAGTGATGGAAATGGAAGTGGGCGTAGCCTACCGTCTGGAATTCGGTGAGAACGCGGAAGAACCGCACGATTGTTGTATCGAATCGATCGCTTCCCGCAATATTTCCAGTACACTTCTTCAACACCTTGGTAATCTGCCTCTGCATATGGCGACGACAGAGCATTTAGCGGAGGTTGATGATGTACTCGTGTGGCGGACGGATGAATACCCGGCGAATGATCTGAAGCTGGCGCTTGAAAGCGAAGGGATAAAACTGGGAATTAGCATTCCCCTGCTCGTAAAGGAGAATCTAGCCGGGGCAATAATTCTCGCAACGCGCACGTTAAGGCAGGTCAAATCCGAGGAATTGGAATTACTTGCTGCCATCGGCCAGCAGGTCGGTATAGCGGTGGAAAACGCACGGTTATATGAGCGAGCGGAACAGACTGCGATAACCACCGAACGCAGCCGCTTGGCGAGGGAATTACACGATTCAGTGACGCAATTACTTTACAGCGTGACCCTGTATGCGGAGGCTGCAGCAGAATTGCTTGCCTCGGGCGAAACGGAGACCGCTGCAGGTCACCTTAGGGATTTGCGTGACACCGCCCAGGAAGCGCTGCGGGAAATGCGCCTGCTAATCTTTGAGTTACACCGGTCAGACCTTGGGGAAGGCGGACTTGCAGCAGCTCTGCAGGCAAGGCTGGATGCTGTTGAAACCCGCGGGGGAATGCACGCCGAACTTCAGGTGGAGGGGAGCGAACAAATATCGCGCCTTGTCCAGGCGGAACTGTACAACATTGCTCAGGAGGCGTTGAACAATGCGCTAAAGCATGCACATACAAATTCCGTTCGAATTCATTTGCGTTTTGAGGAGGCTGAAACTGAAATGCAAATCTCTGATGATGGGGTGGGGTTCGAACTTGCAGGTGATGGGATAAGTGGCGGATTTGGTATTCCAGGCATGAAGGAGCGTTCCCAGAAAATCGGGGGGACGTTGCAGATCAACAGCGAACCGGGTAAGGGAACAAACATTGTCGTGCGGGTGCCCGGGAATTCGCGTGAACACTCCATCCAGACGGGAACAGAAAAACCTTCGAGAGAAACGGAGTAAATGATGCCAACTCCTATCCGAGTTTTAATTGTAGATGACCATGAAATAGTCCGAAAAGGGATCCGTGCCCTCCTTGCAATCAAACATGACATCCAAGTGATCGGTGAGGCAAGGGACGGTATGGAGGCGGTGACCCAGACAAAAGCGCTGCACCCGGATGTTATCCTTATGGACCTGATGATGCCAAAGATGAATGGGATTCAAGCCACGAGCGAGATCACAGGCGGTCAACCGGGCTCCCGTGTCCTGATCCTGACAAGCTTTGCGGCGGACGAACAGGTCTTTCCAGCCATCAAAGCTGGAGCGCTGGGTTATCTCCTAAAGGACTCAGGACCCCAGGAGCTGGTTCAGGCGATCCGGCAGGTCTTTCGCGGAGAGCCGTCCCTGGATCCTTCTGTGGCGCGAAAAGTTCTTAACGAGTTATCCAACCCATCTCAAAAACCTTTAACCCCCGACCCATTGACAGCACGGGAGATGGAAATCCTTAAGCTGGTTGCCCAAGGAAAGAGTAACAAAGATATTGCTGAGAATCTGGTTATCGCAGAGGAGACTGTTCACACACATGTGAGCAACATTCTCAATAAACTCCACCTCGCCAGCCGGACACAGGCGGCTTTATTCGCTTTAAAAGAGGGAATTGCCTCGGTAGAAGATATTCCGGAAACCAAACCCGATTAACATATTCATCCCCATTTTAGGGTAGGGGACCTCCCCCAAATCGACTAAAGACCGCAAAAACATGCGGTCTTTTTTGGTTAGTTCAAATTCAACCATTCAACCGATGCCACCCGGGAATCGGCCTGCTATTATTCGATGGAAAAATAAATTTACTTTATAACCCACGAAAAGGATGCTTACCCAATATGCGAGTGTTAATTGTTGACGATACATCCCGAGCACGCCAAAGTATGAAAGCCCTGCTGGGGGTTTGGCACCCTCTAGAAGAAGTGCGCGAAGCCGCGAGTGGAAGTGAAGCCGTGCAATTGGTCGAAGTATTTCGCCCCGATATCATCTTGATGGATGCGCGTATGCCCTCGATGAGTGGTCTGGAGGCAACGCGACAAATCAAGGAGAAATGGCCACAGATCAAGATCATTATCCTTTCGGTATTTTCAGATTATCAGGCTCTTGCAATGGAGGCGGGCGCGGATGCATTTGTCAGCAAGAGCGATCCCCCGGAAAAGATGCGGGAAGCTTTACGGAATGTTTTACAAGGGAAGGATTGACTGCCCTTGCTTCATGGTTGCTCAAGCATGTGGTTTACCAGGCAAGCGGTTTTGTATAAAAATTTCGAATGGAGGAAATATGGAACTCGCTCAACAAAGTGTCTCACCAACCCAGGCTGTCAGCAGGAATTGGAATGGGTTGTATCGCCTCAGCGGTATTACGCTGATCATCACTGCAATCATCTGGACGGTAGTTGCCTGGACTGCCCAAAGGCTCTACTCAACCGGCTATCCAGCCGATCCAGCGGCTTACTTGCAGCTCATCTCGCAACACCAGACACTGGCCGGAGTCACCTGGAGCCTATGGATCGTGGCTGACTTTCTGCTTATTGCGCCGACAGTGGCGCTTTATATCATCTTGAGACGCTACAACCAGACATTGGCTTTGCTCGGAAGCATGTTCTCTATGTTTTTCAATATCTATGATGTCAGTGTGACCGAATTGAATTCGCTGACCCTTGTCAACTTGGCAAAAGGATATGCCAATGCGACCAGCGCCTCTGCGAAGGCTTCATTTGTTGGGGCGGCGGCGTATGGCTACCATGCCCTGCCAATCCAAACCGTGCTCAGCTTCGCCATTGGTACCTTTGGATACCTGCTATGGTGCATAGCAATGTGGAAGGGAAAGGATATTTTCCCGCACTGGCTGGCCTTGTTTGGGGCATTCTGGAGTGTGGTCGGCCTCCTGGGATCGATGGCGCCCGTCATCCCATCGTCGGCCATTTTGGGCCTATGCCAATTCCTTTGCGTACCGGCAGTGGGGCTTTGGTTCGTCACACTGGGAGTGCGCTTATACCGGCAAGCAGGCCGCCTGCCCGGATTAAGTTGACATTTGGCTAGCGTACTTTGAGAAAAAAGAAATTATGTCAGAGTCTTTTTGATAGTAAGGAGATTTAGTGATGTCCACCCTTCTGGTTGCAATTTCGACCTGGCTACATATCCTTGCCACCATTGTGATGATTGGGTACTACCTATTCGCAAACCTAATCTATATGCCGGTCTTTGAACGCCGAATGAATGCAGACGCCTTGCGCGACCTTCTCGAGCAGATCTCCACCCGCCTGCGGCCATACTTTGGCGGCTCCCTGCTCATTTTCCTGATCACCGGTACCCACCTCATGCTGATTAACAAGGACTACCAAGGTCTTGGCATTTTCTTTGGCAATCCATGGAGCGTCCTGATCGTGGTCAAACAAGCGCTGGTATTGGCCTTCCTAGCTTTGGCATTTATTTCCGAGCGAGCTTTCATGGGACAGATCAGTGATCAAAAGCCCGCAGCATTGAAGAACTTCCATCGGGCTTTGAATATCAACATGGTTCTGGGTATGGTCATCATCTTGTTGACATCATTTGCACAGGCATGCTAAACATACAGCAGATGGGATTTTATTGATAAACAGGATGAAATGGTGAACCAAATGAAACCTTCTCTATCATCATCCATCACGAAAGCTGCCGGCCAACAGACTTATTACACGATCCAATTCCTGGCGGATCGCGATAAAGTCGACGATGCTTACCTGGCTTATGGATACTTCCGGTGGGTGGACGATATCCTGGATGCGAATTCTGGGTCGGGCGAAGAACGCTTGGCTTTCCTGGCACGGCAAAAGTATCTGCTTGAAAGCAGTTACCGGGGCGAAGGGCTGCGGGATATAGATATACAGGAAAATATGCTGGTCGAACTGATCAACCATGATCGGGAGATGAACAGCGGCTTGCAGTTCTACCTACGCAACATGATGCAGGTGATGGATTTTGACGTCAGGAGGCGAGGCAGGCTTGTCTCGCAGTTTGAAATAAATGAGTATACGCGCTGGCTGGCGATTGCAGTGACGGAAGCCCTCCATTATTTCGTTGGGCACGATGGTTTCACCCCTCATGATGAGACACGGTACCTGGCAGTTTCCGCCGCGCATATTGTACACATGCTGAGGGATACAGTTGATGATGCGGAAGTCGGCTACTTTAACATCCCACGGGAATTACTTGAAATGAATAACATGCCTCCGTTGGATTTGCAAAACCCTGCATATCACACCTGGGTAAAAAACAGGGTGCATGTAGCACGCAGTTTTTTTAAAGCTGGTAAAGGATATTTCGCACGGGTCCAGAACCTGCGGTGCCGATTGGCAGGAATTGCTTATATCTCACGTTTTGAATACCTGTTGGACACGATTGAGAGGGAAGGCTGTTATCTGCGCCCTCGATATAGCGAAAGAAAAAGCCTGGGAACTGGATTGAAAATGAGTCGGATTGTATTTTCATCCATGATCAATTTGCGGAAGGCAAGCACTTATTCTCAACCTGTTGTCTCATCCCCCCTAGGTAAATCATGAAAACAAAATTAGTAGACAGAGGATAAGAGATACCTTTCAGGTTTAACCATCTATTGAAAGACAAGTTGGATTGATTTTTTCAATCAATGTGCAACATCGCTGGAGCAAGGATGCGATCAATCAACCCTATTTCGTATAGAAGGCAACGAGGGTAGTTGTTGATAATAAAAACCGTCGATTCGATCTGATTTACTAGAAAGGAATGAAAATGAGCGAGCAAAATCCTGACCAAATCCCAATCACGAGTACGCCGTCTTCAACTTACCAAAGCTGGCACGAATATCGTCGCGCTGAACGATGGGCTCATCGCGAGGCGCGCAGGCAGCGGCATGACGGACACCTTTTTGGCTTGATTGGTGGCGTCTTCCTAACTCTGCTGGGCGCGATTTTCCTTTTGGAATACATGGGCATCCCTTTCATGGCTAACTGGTGGGCTTTGTTTATTTTTATCCCAACATTTTGGACATATGCCGCCGCCTGGGACAACTATAAAAACCATGACCAGCTGACACGGGGCGGGGCTGGCTCACTTACTGTGGGAATCCTGTTGACCATCCTGGCGTTTGTTTTCCTGTTTAACCTGGACACTGGGCTGGTCTGGCCGGTCCTGCTCATCGTCGGCGGCCTGGTTTTGCTGGGAATGGCGCTTTTTACCAAGGAGCCATGACCAATTGAGAGGATTGTTCGGTGCTATATAAATGAGATTGATGATGTTGAATAAGATTTCAGTTTTCATTTTGGCGTCTGTTCTGCTTTGTGGGATGACTCCAAACACCGCTTCCAGTCTACAGACACCGGTTACCTCTGCCAATATCGCCAGCATTATTACTCTATATCGCCAGCAGATCCCTACCCTTATGCTGCAGGCGAACGTGCCCGGCCTGTCCATCGCGGTCGTTGACGACCAGGGGGTGCTATGGTCTGAGGGGTTCGGTTATACCGACTGGGATCGCAAAACACCTGTCACTGCCGATACGCTTTTCTCGATCCAGTCCATGTCCAAATCATTTACTGCGACGGCTATCATGTTTGCCGCTCAAGACGGCTTATTGGATCTAGATGCCCCTATCACCACCTACCTGCCCAATTTCCATGTTAACAGCATCTTTGAGGAGCACCCTGAGCAGAAGATCACACTGCGTATGCTGCTCAGCCACACTGCTGGTCTGGTCCACGAAGCCCCGGTGGGCGGCAACTCCGACCTACCTGGACACACCTTCGAGGAGCACATCGCCAGCATTTCGGATACGTGGCTGCGCTCCCCGGTGGGCACGCGTTATGATTATTCCAATCTGGGGATCGACCTGGCCGGTTATATCCTGCAGGTGCGATCGGGAATGCCGTTTATACAGTATGTACAGGAAAAGGTGCTAGCACCACTGGGGATGGTCAGCAGTACGCTGGATATTAACCAGGTGCGCGCCACGCCCGGGCGGGCGATCGGCCACGGCCCGTTCCCTTTACGCCCGCCGGTTGGTTGGCTGCTCATCCCCTCCGGCGGGGTATGGACGACTGCCAACGACATGGCCCGCTACCTGCAATTCCATATTAATGGAGGCGCTCTGGGGGGGACGCGCCTGCTGCGCCAGGACCTGGCCGAAACCATGTATACCCCGCCTAACCCGGCTGCCTCCGCCGCTGAATACGCGCTGGGGATTAGCGTCAACGACCACCAGGGGACCCGCTGCATCCAGCATGGCGGGGGCGGCTTCGGATTTAACAGCTACATGGTCTGGTACCCCGAGCTTAAGCTGGGGGTGGTAGTGTTGGCCAATGCCGAGGGCGACAACCTGGTTTCGCAGCTCACCTCCAATGTGCTGACCAGCATCATTGAAAGCGATCTCCCGGTTTATCACGCGCGAGCCAGCACAAAACCAGCAGTGCAGCCCGCTTATGGTCCCATCGTGAATGGCCCGGCTCCCCTGACCGACAGCGCCCTCAGCGACATGATTGCCAGCAAGGCCCTACCGCTGGATGATGCCGCCCGCCTGCGCCGCCAGGCCCTCGCTGGCGACTATGTGGCCACCAAGTGGGGCATTCCGGTCGGTATCGCCCAGGTTAATGATAATAACGGGACACTCACCGGCACAGTGTTGGGCCAGACTTCCGTACTGACCGAGGTTCAACCGGGACTGATATTCGACCCCCAAGGCAATTACTACGATATAAATCGACCGGCGGCTGATGCCCCCAACCTCCCGCTGATCAAAATCGACCCGAAGATCCTGCCCTACCTGCTAGCTTTCTACGGCTTGTGTGGGCTGGTCTTTTTATCGTTTCTGTTCTTCTGGCCGGTTCGAGCTGTGGTACGGCGCATCCGCAGCAAAAAGATACCCCCAATCAACCTCGCCTCGCACTCGGCTGACCATCACTGGCAATCGTGGAGCTTTGTTGTGGCCATCCTGGCCGGACTGGCCTCGCTGTTTGGCCTATTATGCCTGGTGGCGGAGGCCAGCGTGCCCAACCTACCCTACGTGCCATGGCCGCGCCCGTGGACTGACCTACCGTGGTGGCAGTTTGCTGGGCTGAGTCTGCCGTTTGCCAGCCTGCTGCTGACCGCAGGAGTTGCCGTGTTGACCGGCCTAGCCATCAAAAACCACGCTTGGGGACGCCCTCTGCGCATCTCTTACTCCTTGGTCGCTGTGACATTGCTGGCCTTCAATTTGGCGCTCATCATCATTTAGATTGATTTCTATTTTTTGGAGGACATATGACATCCATCCTTGAAGTAAAAAACTTGGTCAAGAAATACGGCGATCTGACCGCTGTAAAAGGCATCTCTTTCGAGATCCAGAAAGGCGAAATCTTCAGTCTGCTGGGTCCGAACGGCAGCGCGAAGACGACCACCGTACGTCTTCTCAACGGCGCGAACGAAGCCACTTCCGGGCAGGCACGCGTGCTCGACCTGGATCCTTCAATTTTTCATCTCGGATTCCGCATCAAATGAATAATGATGAATAAGAAAGGAATATTCCGAATGAGAAAAGATCGACCGGTCAGTTTCATTGCGAGCCTGCTTTTAATCCTTTGTTACCTTTCATTTTCCCTACTTGCGTTCTGGCACTTTCCGCGGATTTACTCCCCACTCACCAACTGGTTGAGCGACCTAGGAAGTCCCAAACTCAATCCACAGGGAGCGATTTTCTACAATGTTGGAATCGTTACGACCGGTCTGCTGCTCTTGCCATTCTTCCTGGGTCTCTCCAATTGGAGGATGGATGATTCCCGGATTCAGAGCGCCATGCTGGTGCTCACCTGTGTACCGGGTCTCTTGGGTGGGCTGGCAATGATCATGAGCGCAGTCTTTCCGATCAACCATATCGAACAACACCGCTTTTGGTCGATCTCGCTTTACATCCTGCTTGGCACTGCATTTATTTTTTCCGTGGCCGCTCTGCGGTACCATCAGCGATTTCCTCGCTGGGCACTTGGTTTTGGGATCGTCACCGGGCTGGTGGACATCTTCTCGGGTATTTTCCAGGATGTCTACCTACTCGAATGGATTACTGTGGCCTTGTTCCTGGGATATATCTTGATTGTCGGGATTAATACCAGAGCCGTGCAGCATAAAGGGGTGCATCGTTCTGTGTAAGATGAGGTATTGAGAGGAGGTAGATGATAAAGGAAAGTCGGGTAAGTGTAATGGTTGCTGGATCGGTCCGCGATTGGCAGCTCTGGGCGCCTTACGCGGCAGTCGCTTGGTCGCTGCTCTACGCCGCCCTGGGGGTCTACTGGGCGGTAACCGGGCGCGGGTTCCCTTACAGTCCCGAAACTCTGTCCGACGGCATGGGACCGTTGGTTGGATGGTTCGGACCAGGCGTGGCCTGGATCGTTGTGGTCATGGCGGGGATCCCTGCGGCGGCGTTAGGAGTGGCGATGCTGCGTGGGGTACGAAACAGGGCTCTCCGGCCTTTCATCATAACTGCCGGAGCACTGCTCGCCGGGGTCCTCCTGCTGCTCATGACTTCCCTCGACCTGCTGGTCATGGTCGGTTATTTCCCCTATGCCGTCCGCAGCCTCTTCACTGGCGCCGAGTTCGGCTATAAGTACCTGGCGGGTTGGACTCAATGGGCGACGATCCACCAATTGCTGTGCCTTATCGGCGGGTTCCTCTGGCTGGCAGCCACCGTCTGCTATGCCCGCCGCAGCGTGGGTGCCTGCCCGTATTGCGGCCGCCGCAACGGCCCACAGGGGTGGCAGGCACCGGACCAGGCCGCCCGCTGGGGCCGGATCGCCTTGGTTGTGGCAATGGTGCCTCCGGTCCTCTACGCACTCACCCGTTATGCCTGGGCGCTGGGATTCCCGCTGGGGATGACCGAAGAGTACCTGCGTCAAGGTCAGGCGAATGGGATGTGGATCTCGGGACTCTTCTTAGCGACCTTCGGCCTGGTGGGGGTCGTCCTCATGCTAGGATTGGTACAGCGTTGGGGTGAGGTATTCCCACGCTGGATGATCGGCCTGGCAGGACGCCGGGTTCCCATCGCCCTGGCGGTGGTTCCAGCTTCGCTCGTATCCGTGCTGCTGGTAGTTGGTGGCATCGGGATTTGGTCCGGTCTGGACCAGATGGTTGCTAATTTGGCGGCCATCGGGGTAGACGGCATGGGGATCACCTGGGCAATAATTTTCCAGGTTGGCCCCACATTGCTGTTTCCAGTTTGGGGTATTGCGCTTGCGGTGGCGGCGTTGGGTTACTACTACAGGCGGCGCGGCTCGTGCAGCGTGTGTGGTCAGGGCACATCCGCTGTGGAAATCATGGAAACAAAGGATCTGCAGTGACTGACAAAATGACCTGGATCAACCAGGCACAGCAGGGCAATGACACAACCTTCACGATGATGGTCGAAACTAACCAGAAATCGGTCTATAACCTTTGTTGCTGGATGCTTTACGAGGATCAAGCCCCAGAAGATACAGCCCAGGAGACTTTCCATAACGTGTATCCAAACGTCGGCTGCAACGACAGTGCACGTTTCTTTGCAACTTGGCTGTTCTCCATTGCTGACCTGGTCGAGATGTCTGATGTTGCGACACCGATGACATATGAACGTTATAACTGTAATTGGCAGGCCAGCTATAAAGGCTTCTTACCAACACCCCAAACAATAAGATCCGTCTTCCCCAGCGAACTGCCAGACCTGGAGAACTTATACATGGCTGGACATGGGCCACGAGTGGGTGGTGGTATCCCTACCGGCGTGTCGATGGGGCGAAAGGAGGCAATATCCATCTGCAAGCAGGAAGGAGTCAAATTCCAAGAAAAATTAGCATAAGAAGAACCGCGCCGACAAGGGATAAGACGATAATTTATCCACACAAGTAACGGTGAAACTGCCGAAAGGAGTGACAAATCATGAAAAACAATAACGATTTGGTAATCGAAACCCATGGACTGAGCAAAGTCTACAAGAACGTGCAGGCGCTCAAGTCACTGGAACTGAAGGTAGCTAAACATTCGATCTTCGGCTTTCTGGGACCCAACGGTGCCGGAAAAACGACCACCATCAAATTATTGCTGGGGCTGGCGCGGCCGACCAGCGGCAATGGATCCATCTTTGGCTATGATATTCAGCACCAAAGTGTTGAGATCCGCCGGCGCGTAGGATACCTTGCACAGGATCCCCGTTTTTATGAGAGCATGACTGCCCGTGACACGCTCCGCTTCACCCTGGGATTCTTCTTCAATGGCCCCAAAAACAAAATCGATGAACGGATCGATGAAACCATCGAGCTGGTGGGACTGGCAGACAAGGCCGACCGGCCGATCCGCGGCTTTTCGGGCGGTGAACGCCAGCGACTGGGGATTGCCCAGGCCCAGGTCAATTATCCCGACCTGCTCATCCTGGACGAGCCCGCCGCCAGCCTCGACCCGATGGGAAGGCACGATGTCTTAGAGGTAATGGAGAGACTGCGCAAGTACACGACCATCTTTTATTCAACACACATCCTAGACGATGTGCAAAGAGTTAGTGACACAGTGTGCATCCTCAACCATGGGGAACTGGCGGCGGAAGCACCCATTCAAGAGTTGCTGACAGGCACCGGCAAGGTGATGTTCCGCTTGCAATCCCGCGGCGATATCCAACCAATCCGGTCCCTTGTCACTGCCCAGCCCTGGGTCACGTCTGTGCAGGTCGAGCAATCCGACGGGCGGGCAGAATGGTTGGTGAGTGTCTGCGATCCGATTGCGGCCGAAGATGAATTGCTGGGTCTAGTCATGTCAGTGCCAGGGGTTAAGGTGACGAGCTTTGGGCAGTCCAGGCTCGATCTGGAAGAAGTATTCATGAATCTAGTCGGAGGGAACAACCATGGCAAGCAATAGCGAGTTTCACTTGATTGGAAACCAGGGTCAATTGCAAGGATTTGCCAATCTTTTACGCAATGAAAACCGCCTATGGTGGCGGACAAGTCGCTGGTGGGTGCAGACCTTGATCTGGTTTGCCATCGCCAACGGAATCTTGTTCATGGTCATTGGCATTGCCCCCAAGATGGAAACCCCGCTGGGTCAGGATGCCAAAACGCAGGCTGCCCAGGCTACAGCGCATCCTGAACAGTCCCAGGAATCCCTGGCCGTCCTTGGTCTGACCGTTTTTATGAAGATGGCGGGTATTGCCATAGGCATTGGGGTGGTTGTTCTCGCCCAGGATACATTAATCGGCGAAAAACAGTCCGGTACGGCTGCCTGGGTGTTGTCCAAGCCCGCCTCGCGCAGCGCGTTCATCCTATCCAAGGTGATCTCTTACTCTTTCGGGATCCTGGTAACCATGGTGATCGTTCAGGGAGGGATTGCCTATCTCCTGATCTACCTGGTTACCGGAATAGTCTTGCCAATCCTGCCATTTGCAGAAGCTTTGGGACTGCTATTCCTAAGCCTGCTGTACTGGCTCACCCTGGCCGCCATGGTGAGTGCGCTTTCCAATATGCGCGGGATGGTGATTGGAATCCCTCTGTTCCTCCTCCTGGGATTCACACTTTTTGTGGAGTTTGCTCCGTGGACCGCGGAATTCATGCCCTGGGGCTTGACATCAGCGATCAGCGCCAGCCGGCCGGCAATGGCCGTCGCCATGGTGCTTGGCCAACCCATAGTATCTTTGATGCCGCTGATTGCTACCATGATTGGGTGCCTGGTCTTCACGCTGGTTGCCATCTGGCGGTTCCAAAAAGAAGAATTCTAAACACCATACTCCTTGATGATATGAGAGTACCCAGTGACTGACAAAACTGACTTGATCATACAGGCCCGGCAAGGTGATTTCAAAGCCTTCACGATGCTGGTCGAGACGTACCAGAGACCGGTCTATAACCTTTGTTACCGGGTGCTGGGTGAGTATCAAGCCGCAGAAGATGAAGCCCAGGAGACCTTTTTAAAAGTTTATTTGAACCTCGCCCGCTACGATCTTAAACGGTCCTTTGCCACCTGGCTGCTCTCGATCTTCGCTCATGATTGCATAGACAGACTTCGCAGAAGAAAATTTACTACTTTCTCGATAGATGATGAGGAAGGTCAAGCCGATCTGCCCGATCCTTCTGTACTTGATCCAGAGACGGAAGTTGCCAAACGTCAGGAAGACGGACGGCTTCAAGACCGCCTGAAATTCCTTGATCCCACCAACAGGGCTGCCGTCATCCTTCGCTATTGGCACGATTGTTCGAAAGCGGAGATTGCCATGGTACTTCACCTGACCGTTCCTGCGGTGAAAAGCCGATTACATCGTTCTCGAAGGCGATTGGCAAAAATGTGGAATGAAGAACCGGCTCTTTGGCGCCGAGAAAGGAAGCGTAATGGATCAACCGTCTTTTGAAGATTGACCGATGGAAAACGGACTCTATCCTTTCAAACCTATTTTCAGGAGGAATTATGAACGGCATACTCGAAGTGAAGGATCTTGTAAAGAAATACGGCGACTTTACCGCTGTCAAAGGCATCTCGTTTGAGATCCAGAAAGGGGAAATCTTCAGCCTTCTCGGTCCGAACGGGGCTGGCAAAACAACTACCATCTCGATGATAAGCGGCCTGTTAGCCCCCACCAGCGGAGACGCCTCCATCGGCGGTTTCTCGATAACGCACCAGGCGCTGGAAGCCAAGCGCTTGCTGGGTGTGGTGCCGCAGGAGATTGCCCTGTACCCGACGCTGAGCGCCCGCCAGAACCTGGAGTTCTTCGGCCACATGTACGGGCTGGGCGGGAAGGAACTCACCCAACGGGTTGACGTCATGCTGGATTTTGTGGAGCTGCGCGACCGCCAGTCCGACCGGATCGAGACCTTTTCAGGCGGCATGAAGCGGCGCATCAATATTGCTGCCGGTCTTCTACATGATCCGCAAGTCATATACATGGACGAGCCGACGGTCGGGATTGACCCGCAAAGCCGACGGCGTATCCTGGATACCGTCAAGCAACTGCGTGAGCAGCGCGGCATGACCGTGCTCTACACCACCCACCTGATGGAAGAAGCCCAGGAGCTGAGCGACCGGGTCGGCATCATCGATCACGGCGAGATCATCGCCCTGGGTACCCCAGGCGACTTAATCCTGCAGGTGGGGGAGCAGGACCGGCTGATCTTCAAGGTCGGGCAGAGCGCCGTCAGCAACGGGACACTGGAGAAAATCCGCAGCTCGGTCGAAGGTGTTACCAATGCCATTTATGATCCGCCGGGCGAGGAGGGCGAGAACAAGACCAACCTGAGCGGATTGATGGTGGTTAATGCAAAGCGCGGACGCAAAGCCATGCCAGCCGTACTTCGCCTGGCGGACGAAGCCGGGATCCAGGTCGAATCGGTCGAAGTGCATGAGCCTGACCTCGAAGCGGTGTTCCTCCACCTGACCGGTCGGGCGTTGAGGGACTGACATGAACAAGCTCTGGAGGATCGCTCTCAAGGATATCCGCACCCGGTTCACGGACCGGCGCCTGCTTCTGATCATGTTCGCAGCCCCGCTGGCCATAGCCACCATCATTGGCCTGGCGTTCGGAGGCCTGGGACGCAGCTCCAGCCCCATCAGCGACATCCCCGTGGCGGTGATCAACAACGATTCGACCGAAGGGCAAGGGGCTGCTTACGGCGCCATGCTGGCCGGTCTGCTCACCGAAGGCCAACTGCCTGCCGGGACAGAGACCAGCCTGGCAGCCTGCCCAAAGGTCTCGGGAGGGACGAATGACAGGTCGAACGTCGGCAGCTTGACCCTGGCAGAGTTGATCCACGGGTCAACTTTCGACGCGGTCCAAGCCCAAAGCCTGGTGGCAGACAAGAAGATCGACCCTCCCTCAGCCACCCCCGGCAACCCGGAATACCTGGAGGTGGCAGCCAAGGCTGCCACGGATAAAGGTATCTATGCCGCGGTCGTGATCATCCCGGCGGATTTCTCCAAGGCACTGATGAGCCTGGCGGATCCCCGCCTGCCGGCGAGCAAGACTACCCTCAATGTGTATGGCAGTGCTTATCAGTCCCTGGCTGCGGGAATCGTGCGCAGTGTGGTCGATTCCATCACCGCCCAGTTGATCAGCGGCAATATCGCCATCGGCGCCAGCATGACCGTAATGAACGCACAGAACCCTACGGCACTACCTGCAACTTTTGTCAGCTCCCAAGGGGATATTGGAAAATCATTCATCTGCGCATTCTCGCCGGCGAACAACCTGGTCGGGCTGACAGATTTACCGGTCCAAGCCGCCCCAAACAACCTGGCTGGCACCCTGCTGGTCACCTTTGGGTCCGCCCAAGCCCTTTTCTTTGCCATGTTCACGGCTCAGAACGGGATCCTGAGCATGTACGATGAACGCCGGAACTGGACTCTGCAGCGCATCCTGATCTCGCCCACCCCGCGCTGGAATATCCTGGGGGGCAAGCTGGTGGGGGTGCTGGTAAGTGTACTGGCCCAGCTGGTGATACTGGTGACCGCCCTGACCGTCGTTGGTAGTCTCATAGAGGGACGGATCGCCTTCATCTGGGGCACGGACTTGGCCCGGCTCGGGCTGGTGCTCCTTACGGTGGGGGTAGCAGTATCCGGGCTGGGAATATTCCTGGCGGGCGTTCTCAAGGGTATAGAACAAGCCAACACTGTGGGCTCGGTGCTTAACATCGCCCTGGGCGTGCTGGGCGGCGCGTTCGGATTTCAACTGCCGCGCTCCATCGCCCAATTCTCCCTGATCTACTGGGCGCGGGATGCGTTTGACCTGCTGGCTGCCGGGAGGGGCGATATCTCGCTCAACCTGCTGGTGCTCTTCGTGCAAGGCGCAGTCCTGTTCGTAATCGGATTATTCCTCTTCAATCGCAAGTTCGAAGCGTGAGGTGCAAGATGGCAAAGATATGGGCAATAATCAAACAAGACCTGCGCGTTTTCCTGAAACAGCGCTCAAACCTGATTTCTTTAATTCTCACCCCCGCAGTTATGACGGTCATCATCGCCCTGGTCAACTCAGGTGCCCTGAGCGGAGTCGCAATTCAACGCCTGGATGTAATCGACCAGGATAACACACCGGCCTCTGCTCAATTCTTGGGTTCGATTCGCGAGGCCAATCCCGGGTTAACCCTTTGCCCGATGGATAACACGGAAAAAGATATCTGCAGCTTGGGCAATGGTACCCAACTCAGCGAGAGCCAATACCTGGACCGGGTGGCCAACTCCACTTCATTGGCCGTGCTGGAAATCCCGTCTGGATTTGAAGCCAGCCTGGCCGCCCAGCAGCCGGTTACCCTGACTTTCCGCAGTACCGGCAGTTTTGGCTCATCCGAGGTTGCCCTGCAAGCAGTCCAAGCAGCCATATCGCAGGTCAACACGGCAGCCGTGGCATCCGGGTTCGGTTCATCGGTCGTGAATATGGTGCAGGGACAGACCTTATCGGCCGGCCAGGCGCAGCAGCTCAAAACCGCCCTGTACCAGCAAGCGGTCAAAATGGAGAAAGCCCAGACCGTCACGCTGGATTTCACCCTTTCGAATGCCCCCCAGGGTCAGACCATGGGGCAGAACCTGCAGTATGGCCTTGGGCAATCGGTGCCCGGTATGGGAACCATGTTCGCCCTGATGACCATCTTTGGCGGGATGGGTGCCTTGATCGTCGAGCGCCAGCAAGGCACACTACCAAGGCTGGCGGTGATGGCAATCTCACGCAGCACGCTGCTGGCTGGCAAGATCCTGGCGCGTTTCTGTCTGGGGCTGCTCCAGTTCCTGGTGGTGTTCGCCGTCGGAGCCCTGCTGAAGATGAACTTTGGCAAGGACCCGCTGGCACTCCTGCTGCTGATCATCCTTTACTCGCTCTCGATCACAGCCTTTGCCTTTGCGGTCGGTTCGGGGTTAAAAACTCCCGCCCAGGCTGCAGGCGTGGGACTTCTCCTGACCATGACGCTGTCTCCCCTGGGAGGCGCATGGTGGCCGATGTACATTTCACCGAAGTTCCTACAGATAATTGGCCATATTTCTCCTGTGGCATGGGCCATGGACGGCTTTACCGCGCTGACCTATAACGGCGCCCACCTGGCTGACATCCTGGTACCCGTAGCGGTTTTATCAGGCATGACAATCGTGCTTTTCCTGATTGCCATTCCGCGCTTCAGATACCAAGTGGATTAAGGCTGAGTGAGCCATGATGAAACTACTGGAATAAAAGCACGGTAATGATTGGCCATTGCATCCTGGTCATGGCAATTAAGTAAGAATGAAAAAAGACAGAAATGGAAAAGACAACTTGGAAGATCACGGTTCCCATTCTGGGAGTCCTTTACTGCTCATCGTTGTGTTAGCTACCAGACAAAGAAAGGAAGGACAAACCATGATATCCACATTCGGTAAATACCAGGGCTACTCAGAAGCAATTTATAACGGCCACCAGCGTACTTCCGATTACCTGACCCTTTCGGATGGGACACAGCTGGCCTATGACCTGATTATCCCAACCAGGAAAGGCGTGCCAGCCGACAAGCTATTGCCGACCTTGTTAAAGTACACCCCCTACGGGCGCACCTGGACCATCTTTGATAAACATGGCAAGTTCCTGCTGGGTGACTTGGTGGATTTTCCCACCCAAATCATGGCCCGCATCCGCCTCCTGGTGATGGGCGATAAGGGACGCATAATGGATCCGCTTTGGCGGGACAAGTGGTTGGATCCCGTGGTGAGCACTGGTTATATCGTCGTCTCGGTTGACCGGCCTGGAACTGGTGCCTCATTTGCTTCTCCCACTCCAGGCAGCATAGAAACGACCGCCAAATTTGAGAACGAGATCATCGATTGGATCGCAACTCAGCCTTGGTCGGATGGCAACGTCGCCATGTATGGAGATTCCCAGCAAGCCATGGTCCAATTTGCAGCCGCCGCGACGGGCAACCCTCATTTGAAGGCAATCCTGCCATCTGCCAGTGATATCGAAATCTATCAGGCCGTGGAATATCCTGGCGGAGTATTCAATAAGGCCTTCGCCTCTGTTTATGCCGTGGTCCCTATGCTTGACAAGTTGGCAACGCCGATCGGCAGCGACCCGGATGGAGTGCTCCTGGCCCAGGCACACGCTTCGCGCAAGAACATGGTGGGCATCCAGAATGCCAACGATGTGACCGTGCAAGCTCCCTTCTTGGATAGCACCACATCGGATGGGCTAAATCCATGGAAAACCATGGATCTCTACCCTTTCATCGATCGCATCAATCAATCACACACGGCAATCTATATGACGGTGGGGTGGTATGACATTTTCACCGCGGATATATTCTACTGGTACACCAACCTCAGCGTGCCCAAGCGATTGACCGTTCGTCCTACAGGTCACAGCCAGGTAAGCGGCGATCTCGCGGACCTAAACTACTCCGCTGAAGCCTTGCGCTGGCTGGATTATTGGCTCAAGGGTATCGACAACGGCATCAACGATGAGCCATCCATCCACTATTACCTTCAGAATGGCCCCAAAAATGGGACCTGGCAGACCTCTGACCAGTGGCCACTCGCGTCTCAAAAATCGATTGCCTATTATTTTGGCCCTGGCAAAAGCGGTAGTGTCGCCTCGGTTAACGATGGCAGCTTGGCCCCAGCAGCCCCAACGGCGGCATCAGCCTCGGATGCCTACATAGTGGATTACACAACCACGACGGGGACAAAGCCACGCTGGGTGGCAGTCGACGAAACACACAAATACCCTGATTTGCGAACACACGACATCAAGTGCTTGACTTATACCACCCCCACCCTGGGGAGCGACATAGATGTTACTGGGCATCCGGTTGTCCACCTGTGGTTCACGACGGCTGCGCCAGATCTGGATGACTTTGTATATCTTGAAGAAGTGGCGGCGAATGGCAAATCCACCTATCTCACCGAGGGCGACCAGCGTGCCTCGCATCGTAAGCTGTGCCAGGCGCCGTTCAACAATTTCGGGCTCCCCTATCAATCCCATTTCCAAACTGACCTGGAACCAATCCCGGCTGGAGAACCATTCGAGCTGGCTTTCTCCCTGCTTCCCACCTCCTATCAATTCCACGCAGGCAGCCACATCCGAATCGCCGTGGCATTCGCCGATGCCGGTAATTTCGATACGCCTATCCTCGATCCGGCACCAACGCTGCAACTCTTGCGGGAGATCAATCACCCGTCTTATGTGGAATTACCTGTCATCCCATAGGAGAAGTTCGAATGATTATTGATGCGCATGCACACGCAGCCGGGGAGTACTCGACGGTTGAATCCGTCAAGGAAATGGCAAAAAAGTACGAAATAGAAAAAATTATATTATGCACGAGTCCAAAGAATATGCAGGATCTTAAAGATCCGCCCAATATCCCCTTCATGAAAACCCCTAATACCATATATCTGCTAAACCGGATACTAAGATTTTCTTACAATTCATTCTTTAAGGATAATGGAAATGGCAACAAATACGTTTTTGAAATGAAGAACAAGATCCCTGAAACAGTAATCCAATTCCTGTGGGTAAACCCGCTCGATCCACAGCACATGGCCAATCTCGAAAAAAATATCCAGGAGTACAAAGTAAAAGGGATCAAGCTTCATCAAGCCTGGAATCCATTTTCAATAGATAGCAGCGAGTTCAAGCGACTTGTTAAGGTTGCCAGATCATACCGCCTGCCAATTTTCATCCATTTGTATTCAAGAAAGGAAACTTGGAGGCTGCTTCAGTTCATTGTCGGCGACCGGAATGCTATTTTTATCATTGCTCATATGCTTGGATTGGACATTTTCAAAGAGCATGCCAACGACCTTCCCAATGTGTATTTTGACACTTCGGGCTCCGAGAGGGTGCGGGGAGGAGATATCCTAGAAGCAATCAATTTATTTGGTTGTGATCATATTGTTTTCGGGTCCGATATGCCCTATGCACGGATTGGAGACCAAATTGACAAGATATACCGGTTGGGTCTACCCGATAACATGATGGAACAAATCTTCAGCTTAAACCTCAAGAACCTGTTGTCGCTAGGATAAATTTTCCGAGCAGGTTGATATTCAATTAGGAGAAACCCCATGTCTAAAAAAATATCCGTCTTTCGGTCGTCTGAAGGCGAGGCGCAATACAATGCGGCTTATGATGCCGTTCTAAAAGAATGGCCGGTACCCTATGAAGAGCTGTTCATCCCAACCCGGTTCGGCACCACCCACGTGATTGCCAGCGGACCAAAGGATGCAGCTCCGCTGTCACTTCTCCATCCGTCTGGCGGAAGCGGAGTCATATGGGTTCGAAACGTGGGAGCGCTCAGCCAGCACTATCGAACTTATGCAATCGATACGATCAGTGAGCCGAACAAGAGCATTCTCACCCGTCCGATCAACCTCCGTCACCAACGCCGGGAGTTTGCCGATTGGATGGCAGACCTTTTCGAAGGGCTGCAAGTCGAGCGGGCGGATATCGTTGGTAATTCCTTCGGGGGGTTCCTGGCCTTCAATATGGCTTTATATATCCCTGAGTTCGTAAAGAAAATTGTCCTTATAAGCCCGGCAGCCACTTTTGTTCCGATACCAGCCTGGTATTGGCACTTCATTCCAGCCAACACCATCGATCCTGTGATCGGTTCAAAGCGCATGCTTTTAAATGCGTATGAATGGATATGGCAGGATCTTCCGAAGGAAGAATCCGTTGCAAAACTGCGTGCACTTTGTGCCATTACTGGTCGCCCCCGGCATTGGTTTCCCACAGTATACAGCGATGAAGAGTTACGCAAAATCCAAACTCCTATGCTCCTCTTGATCGGTGACCATGAAGTGATATACAAACCCGAGCGTGCCATCGCACGGGCAACTCGCTTGGTGACCGGCCTGAAAGCCGAGATTATCCCAAATGCAAACCACATCGCGGAATATACCGCGCCCGATTTTGTCAACGAAAAGATTCTGGAATTTCTTGCCAGTAAATAACAAGAGAAATGAAAAAATGGGAAATACCATATCCTCCACGCAAACCAAAGCTTGCAATCCCTTGCTAAAGGTTATGGCTCACTGCAACTTTCGCCCGCTCTGGTTGGGACAGGTAAGTTATCTCTAGAGATTCAGCCGAGAACCGGCAAATCTGAATATCAGACATCGAAAATCGAGGTCAAGGAAGGGAAATGCTCGCCCAAAAGCCGTATTTGCGAGCTCAGGTGATGGAAAAAAGAAGAAACGGACTTGCCTTTGGGGACCATTTGCCCTGTCTGAGAGGCGATCAGGGTCAAATTCGCCACGGTTGCTGCCAGCAGCAGCTGGAAGGTAGTCTTTTTTCGGCCGAAGTAGCGCGCTTGACGGATCCCCAACTGCACCAGTCGTGCCAGGCGGTGCTCGGCGGTTTGCCGGGCTTGCCGATAGGGCAGAAACCCAGGGCTGTGTTGGAAAGCTCGGGCCTGCTGCAACAACTCTTCCTGGGGGTGGAGTTGGACCGTGCGGCCCCGCTGGGTCTTAGCCTGGAAGCACTGCGGGCGCAGCGGGCAGGCTGCGCAGGTCTCCGCTGCAAAGAGGAAGGCGGTGCCAGACTGTCTCTTCCGGTTCCGATCCAAACAGGTGCCGTTGGGAATCAAGGTGCCCGTGGTATGACCCGCCGGGCAGGTACAAGTCATGGCTTTCAAATCAATGTGGAATTGGCTCTTTTTGATGTTTCCCTTCCGACCGTGATCAGTCAGCTTGGCAATCAGGCTGCGTCCAGCATCGGCGAATTCCTGGCGGGTGTTGCCGTCTCCATAAGCACAGTCACCCACTGTCTCCTCCGCTTCCAGCCCGGTGTTGGCCTCACTGCCCTCTGTCAGCTCCAACGCATGCGTGGCGTCCCAGGCGTTGCCCGGCAAGACCTCCACCTCGGTGATCAACTGGCTGTCGGCGTCCACGGCGATGGCCGCCTTATGCCCGTCGAAGCGCTTGGCGCGGCTCTTACGTCCATGTCGCATCTCGGGGTCGCTCACCGAAACAATCCGGTCTCGGCTAACCCCGTCCTTCAAGTCCGCCTGCCCGTCGGCCTGATCGACATCCTGCTCGAGCAATTGCCCGAGCAGCTCTCCAGCTATGGCGATCCGCTTTGCGGCCGGATGCTTCTCGTTCAGGCTTGCCTGCTTCTCCCGCGCCAGCTGCAGCAGGCGCCGAGCGTCCACCACGATCTTTCGCAAGAAAACGCTGCGTGCCTGCTCGTCGTCCCAATCAATGGCCGCCTCCCCTTTGAGGCTCGAACCAAAGTAGCCCTGGAACTCATGCGCCTTTACCCAAGCTACCAACTTTTGCCCCTGCGCTGCAGCCAACGCCCGGCACAGTTGCTGAATACCGTCCCCCAGCAGGTTGTAAGTATCCCGCACCGCTCCTCGACCCAGGATGTAGGTGGTGTCCAGGATCACTTTCATTCGCCGCCCCTTCAAATACCCCGATTGCTTGGCCAGTTCCAGGCTGCGCACGAACACCTCGCGCATCTTCTCCTTGAGAATAAGTTGGGCTCGGAACAACTGCAGGGTGCTCTTGGCGAACGGTCGCTCGTCCACTTCGATCCCCAAGGCCACCTTCCACCGCAGATCATAGTCCGCCCGCGCCTTGGCCTCTTCGTCCGAGACCCCCTCATAGGTCTGCAGCAGCATGGCGTTGGCCAGCAGGCTGGGGGCTACGCTGGGCCGCCCGTTGTCCGGACAGTAGAAGACGGCGAAGTCTTCGTCCCGAAACAGCCGTCCGCGCTGGCTGGCCAGAAAGCCGTAGAAGCTGCCCCGGCCTACAAACTCCAGGTATTGGTTATCTGCCTCGAACAGGCTGCCTTGCTCAGAATGTTTACCAAGCATGTCTCACTCCTGATTTGGACTATCGCGGAGTGTAATACCAAACCCCGAAAAACGCGAGCTTTTCGGCCGGGCTTCTAGACTAAAAAAGGAAAATCTGATGTTCAAAAACTTGCCTCGTTCGTTCCTATCCATTTTTTCCGTCAATCTGCTCTACCTGGTCACGATCGTATTGAATCTCGGAATTGGAAATTTATTGGAGTCGCTGCATTTTACTTGGGGACTGATCGCCAGCGAAATTTTGCTATTCCTGTTCCCAACCATTGCTTTCCTACGCCTGCGCCGCATCCCGATCAAAGAAGGATTAAGTTTAAAACCGATACGTCCACTTATCGGGCTGCTGTGTATATTGCTGGGTTTCACAACCTACTTGTTTACCATCATCATCGATTCAGTCATGGCTCGTCTCATCAGCCTGCCCAGCGTGGCGCTTCCCGCCGAAGCGATTCCCCAGGGAACGCTTGAGTATATCGGTTTTTTCTTTGCCGTGGTTGTCGTCCCTCCGCTGTGTGAAGAAGCACTGTTCCGGGGTGCCATCCAGGGAACCTATGAAAAGCAGCGCACCGTCAGCTCTGCCATTGCCATTGTTGCATTGATGTTTGCATTCTGGCACTTCCAACTCTCAGGTGCAGGGGGTCTGCTGCTGGTGGCTTTCATCTTTGGGTATGTAGCCTGGCGCAGCGGATCGATTTTTACCAGCATCCTGGTGCATTTTGGCCTGAACGCTGCTGGCGCAGCTAATTCACTGCTTATCTGGAGCAGCGGGAAAGGGCTGCCGTTCCTTGGCCTTCCCGCCGCGGGGATAGGACTGGTAGCAACGGTCGTGTTGATCTATGTGATTAGCCGCGTGCTGCCGAAAGTAGAAAAACAACCGGTACCTGCAGAACAAAGTAAGCGCGGGTCGTGGCAATGGAATTATTTTCCTATGATAATTGCGGGGCTGATCTACCTGGGAATCACTTTGCAGACTCTCCTGACCGTCCCGCTCACGTTGAACCAGGCTGGTTATGACAAAGTGCACATCGACCAGGTCCTCGAAAGCCGCTTCCGGATCACGAACCTGTCCGGGGACGAAGTGGGCGGGATGAACTGTACCATCACTCCGCAGGGATTGAATATCCGCCTGGACTGCGCTGGCAATGTCAGAGCATATATAATCACAACCAGCAGTGGGAATTTCAAGGATGAGGATCACACGCTTACCTGGTCGGCGACCTGGGATACCAATACCATGGGTCTGCTCGATTTCACATATGCGCGAACCTATACAGAAACCGGAAGGAACATCCACGCCGCGATCAAGGATGGCCGATTGGCGGTCGAAAATTCCGTCGGTACCCAAGTGATTGCCCTGGGACCCAGTGACCTGGTGGAATATGAATGGGCTTGGCGGGTCCAGGCTTTAAAACCCCAGTTATTCAGAACCATCCAGGCACCGTTTGCTTATATATTATGGAGTGATAAACAAGCTGGAAACACCTACCCTTTGCTCAAGAATGAAGTCTTGCACCTTTTCCAGATTGAGCCACTTAACATTCCTGCTGGGCATTTCCAGGCCCACAAGGCAAGCTTAGGAGGCCAGGTTGTCTGGTATGCAGACGACCATCCGGGTCCGGTGCGCATTGAGGATGACAAACTCATCTATGATCTTGAAAATTGAAGCACAGTGTTTAGAACAATATTGGCTGAATATTGCATGAACCCGAGGCATCGAATGCCCGTGGGTAATCCGCGACTTCAAGAAACCCGCTGATCCGCGCCGCGCTCGCGGATAAATTGCGACGATTTTCGGGAGTGATGGTTCGAAGGCGTGCTTCACCCATTCCCACCCATAGGCGAGCCGAACTGTTGGGCGGCCACATCTACCAAGATAAGCTGACGTCTATTAGGAGACACATGAACAAAAATATTACAAGAATCTTTGCGATTGGTTTATTGGGCCTTATTTCAATTTGTGCTGGACTGCTGTTAGCGGGGTCTCGCTTTGGTCATCTCACAATAACATTACCGATTAATCACAAGGCTGAATTTGCAAATGAAAATGTTGCCTCGTTTCCCAGTAAGCTTCAAGTTAGTGGCAATCAATTAGTAAATGCGAATGGAAGTGTTATTTTGCTCAAGGGGCTAATGCCACCAGACCCTGCTCGTTTACATTCCGAAAACAAATTCAGCCAAAACTTTTTTATTGGAATGAGTGAAATTGGCGCAAACGTAATCAGGATTCCAGTCCACCCAGAGAATTGGGTAAAAGATAAGGACTATCTTTGGCGATATCTTGACCCAATAGTGACTTGGGCAGGTGAGTCAAATATGTATGTAATCATTGATTGGCACTACATTGGGAATGTGGCGACAGGAGCAGGGCCGGAAATGCCGGATATTGCTATTAAGCCAAAAGATCTGACATTGGAATTTTGGCAATTGACCGCACGATACTTTCGTGATGTTCCCAATGTCATTTTTGAAATATTCAATGAACCGCAAAGTATTGGAGCGGACGAATGGCGTAGTAACTCCTCGGAAATCATCCAAACTATTCGAGAACAAGGAGCAAGCCAGTTAGTGATCGTGGGTGGTATAGATTACGGTAAAGACCTATCTTGGGTAATAAATCATCCTATTGATGATAAAAACACATCTTACGCCTCACACATCTACCCAGTTCACGCCAGCTCTCAGTGGACATATTTGTTTGGAAAAGTCGCCGAGAAATATCCTGTTCTGATAACGGAGTGGGGTTTCATGGATGAGAATAGAAGTAAAGCTCAGTCCTATTTAGCCGGCGATCAAACCACATATGGTGAGCCTTTTCTAAGGTATTTAAATGCTCGCAATATTGGGTGGGTAGCATGTTGGTACGACGATGAATGGGAGCCTGCCATGTTCACAGAAAATTGGAAGAGTTATACCCGTTATGGAGAGTTTGTCATGCAGCAGTTGAAAAAATAAACACTTTTAGCTGCCCAGCGTCGGCTCCATTCGGACAGCGGCGGAGCCGCTAAGCCAAACCTTCGGGCAGCTTATGGAGCCGCCGTGGCAAACAGGAATTGATAATGACCTAAAGTGCTTAAGGAGAAAAATATGGATAACCAAATCAATCTATTTAAAACCTCCAGAGGCCAGGCTCAGTATTTCGAAGCATACGATGCTGCGCTGCAGCTTTGGCCGATTACGCATGAATCACGCTTCGTAACCACACCCTATGGGCAAACACATATCATTTCATCCGGCCCGGAAGGCGCTTTTCCATTGATTCTCCTACACGCCGGGCAGGCCAGCTCAACCATGTGGTTCCCAAATATTGCCAAACTGAGCGAGAAATTCCATATCCTGGCTTTCGACACTCCCGGGGAACCCGGTAAAAGCGTCCCCATACGGCACAATGCAACGCGGCGGGACTGTGCGGACTGGTTGGAGGGGGTGATGGATGAGCTGGGCATTTCCAAAGCACATGTGATGGGTTTATCGCGCGGCGCGTGGCTAGCTTTAAATCTTGTTATGCGATCGCCAAACCGCCTGGAACGAATTGTGCTGCTCAGCCCCGCGGCATCCTTCGTCGCGCTGAACCCGTTCTTTACAGCCTTGGCCCAGGCTGTGATGCGCGTACCAACGCGGTTTGTCTCAAAATATGCGCTGAACTCATGGGTGGCACGCGGCTTCGATGTAAATGACAGGTTCGCCGAGCAATTCATGACAGGTCTTCAGGACTGGAATTGGAAGGTTAACACCAGCGGTTATTCAGGTGTCATGCCTTGCACCTTCAGCGACGAGGAACTGCACCAAATCCAGCAAAACGTTTTGCTACTTATTGGTGATCAGGATAGGCTAAACCCGCCCAAAGCTCTTGAGCGAGCGAGGCGAACAATCCCACACCTCGAGTCGGAAGTCATAACACATGCGGGTCACTTTCTGAACATGGAACAACCTGAGGCTGTAAATTCGAAAATACTCAAATTCCTTGTGGAATAAGAAACCGCCTGACCCTTGGTAGAAGCGGACAACTTGACAAAATCGAGGGTTGCAGCGGCAGAGCCGCGTCCTATTTCAGGGCTCTCCGCCTCGGTCGAGAGAGTTTGGCTGGACTGGGCAGCCGGGTGCTGAGAGCATTATCCAATCTGCCCGGGCTGGTAATTGGAATACCATTATTCCTTATCTTGGTATTCTACCTTTTTATGGAGGTGGTTCTTTGGACTGCAAATTTCAAGCTTTGGAACTTGACGAGTGGTGTGGCCGCCACCAGGCCGGTAATGAGCGTAGCCCTGGTACTCGGTCAACCACTCCAGACCATGATTCCATTATTTGCGACCTTAATCGGTTGCCTGGTATTTAAACTGATTGCCATCTTGTGGTTCCAAACAGAAGAATTTTAATAAGGGCCTATCATCGTGCCAATAATCAAGCCAGTTCCTTCGCCTACGACAAATATCTTGCGTAGCAAGAAATTATTAATTTGAAATGAATGGATTTGATTGACATAGATTAGAAAGGAAGAAAAAATGATACAAGATGAAGATCTAAGCAAGCAGATTGGTGGTAGTAAAGGGAGAATCATAACCATGACAGCCAAAGATGTGCCCGCTCGTCCTGGATGGGTCCTCGATTGGCAGCGCTGGGCGCCTTACGCGGCAGTGGCTTGGTCGCTGCTCTACGCCGCCCTGGGGGTCTACTGGGCACTGAGCGGGCGCGGGTTCCCTTACAGTCCCGAAACTCTGTCCGACGGCATGGGACCGTTGGTTGGATGGTTCGGACCGGGCGTGGCCTGGATCGTTGTGGTCATGGCGGGGATCCCTGCGGCGGCGTTAGGAGTGGCGATGCTGCGTGGGGTACGAAGCAGGGCGCTCCGGCCTCTCATCATAACTGCCGGAGCACTGCTCGCCGGGGTCCTCCTGCTGCTCATGACTTCCCTCGACCTGCTGGTCATGGTCGGTTATCTCCCCTATGCCGTCCGCAGCCTCTTCACTGGCGCCGAGTTCGGCTAGAAGTACCTGGCGGGTTGGACTCAATGGGCGACGATCCACCAATTGCTGTGCCTTATCGGCGGGTTCCTCTGGCTGGCAGCCACCGTCTGCTACGGCCGCCGGAGTGTGGGTGCCTGCCTGTATTGCGGCCGCCGGGACGGTCCGCAGGGGTGGCGGGCACCGGACCAGGCCGCCCGCTGGTGCCGGATCGCCGTGGTTGTGGCGATGGTGCCGCCAGTCTTCTACGCCCTCACCCGTTATGCCTGGGCGCTGGGGTTCCCTTTGGGGATGACCGAGGCGTACCTGCGTCAAGGTCAGGCGAATGGGATGTGGATCTCGGGACTCTTCCTGGCGACCTTCGGCCTGGTGGGGGTCGTCCTCATGCTCGGATTGGTACAGCGTTGGGGTGAGGTATTCCCGCGCTGGATGATCGACCTAGCTGGACGCCGGGTCCCCATCGCGCTGGCGGTAGTCCCGGCCTCGCTCGCATCGGTGCTGCTGGGAGTGGGGGGCATCGGGATTTGGTTCGGCTTGACCGGGATGGTCGCTAATATGGTGGCCGCAGGGATGGATGGAATGGGAATCGCCGGGGCAATAATCTTCCAAGTCGGCCCCACCTTGCTGTTCCCGGTATGGGGTGCAGCGCTTGTGGTGGCGACATTGGGCTACTATTACCGGCGGCGCGGCCCGTGCGGGGTATGTGGTCGCGGCACACCTTTCGAAGCTGGCGAGCTCGTTATTGCTTACAGCTCCACCGGACACACGCGTTAAGAATAACTTCGATATCCTCCTTTTTGAATGATTTACCAAAGGTTAAGCCCTGGAGGCAATCAATGAAAATAATAATTGACAATGTGCGCCTAATTAATTATCAAAAGTTCTAGGATATTTTCACCCCATCTTCCTTTACTTGTCTTTTCTTGTCAGCTCGTGAGCCACCGGTCAAGGGTGCTATTCGGCTGATAAGATTCATAATTGAAATTAAGTTGAAAGGAATCACGAACACCTGTCTCAGTGACGGGTGTTCTGATTAGCAAAGTACGTGCCCCCTGGTGGATTCCTCAGCCTTGCAATTAAAACGGGTGTCCTGCAATGTCATCGGGTCCATTCAACAGTGACGGACTTGCACACAACTGCATTTATTAGTGTCCCAGTGTGGATTCGTACCACCGTTACACTAATTATTCCCATTCCACCAATATAAATTTACCGTCTATTGAACAGGTGCTACCAAGGGAACTCGAACCGCTGTTTGGGCCTCGAAGGATCCCTAATTAAAAAAGCCGTCATGAAAATTAATCTTATGATTCCGGCGATCGATATAGTAGTAAAATAAATTGATTATTGTTTAGTGCAGTTGGAATATGTAAAGCAAATCCATTGGTCGTTTGAGTGTTGACTGGACTTTAAAAAAGTAACCCAAGGCAACAAATGGACTTTCTATTACACCCATCCAATGGATTGGGAAAAAACAGTAAGCGCTTGGTTGTCAACAGCTTTTTTTACAATTTGTCCTTTTAAGCCGTTTGTTGAGAGTTCGAGCCTCTCCACGCTCACTACTTAATCCTCTCTTAGTAGAGGATTTTATATTTAATTAAACAAAATCATGAGTGGGTATCCCCTCTAGGGAAGAATGCCCTTACTGGGATGTTTCCCCCTGCAGAAGAATTGTTAGATCCTACGCATTGCATTTCAAATGACATTGACTGGCTCTACACTGATATGAAAGACTCCTGAAGGGGAATGAATTGTTGAGATCTCCCGGCTCATACTCCTCCTAGAATAGGTGAGGACCTGTGGCCTGCTCTAATCTGGTTCCCGGAATCGTATTGACCCGATTTAGGCGAGAAGTATTCATTATCAACCGGTTCTTGAATGGCTGATAGTTTTCTTCCAGGCTCTCGAACCTGATCTATGGCATGACCTAGCAGGGCAGAACATCTTGGGGTTCTCATGGACGAAATCAATATAAGGTTACCGCGGCTCCTGTACCACTTTAGAGTTTTTTCAGATTCCCCGCGCTTTCCATCCTACCCTCCGGGGTGATCCCCCACTTATTTTCCTCATAAAATTATAAAAAGATTAGACAGATAACATTAATTATTGACTAATGTTAATAAATTTGGTCTAATATATGGAATAATATGTGTTATGAATGAAGGTGAGCGAGCACATATAGGAGGCAATTCTCCGTTGAGATGAGTTAAAGGATTGCGGAGGCGGCACCGGATTCGTCCACCGCCAGGGAAATGTGTTTCCGGTTGCAAGGAAGCCCGCTGGCAGGTCCTGCGCAACAAAACCACCAGGAAGTTTATCGAGACTTTTTCATTCCTGGCGCGGGTGGTCCCCACTACCAATCCGTTAGAAAAATCGTTATTATCCAAATAATATTCAGTCACGAATTTGCGAAGGAAACAGGCTATGAGCGGAATAAGAGTTCTGGTAGGCACACGCAAAGGCGCATTCATTTTTACATCAAGTGCAAAGCGGGACCAATGGGAGATAAGCGGTCCTCATTTTGCCGGTTGGGAAATCTACCATATTAATGGTTCCCCTGCAGACCCGAACCGGGTCTATGCTTCACAGTCTACGGGCTGGTTTGGACAGGTAATCCAACGCTCCAGCGATGGAGGCAAGACCTGGGAGGCGGTGGGGAACAAGTTCGCCTACACAGGAGAGCCAGGCAATCACCTGTGGTACGACGGTACCCAGCACCCATGGGAGTTCAAACGGGTCTGGCAGCTCACTCCATCATTGACCGACCCGGACAAAATCTATGCAGGTGTTGAAGATGCTGCCCTGTTCTGTTCAACCGACGGCGGGCAAAACTGGCAGGAATTCCCCGGACTGCGCGCGGCCAAAGGTCATCTCTGGCAGCCTGGTGCAGGTGGGATGTGCCTGCACACGATCATCCTGGATCCAGGCAACCCACAACGCATATATGTCGCCATTTCAGCCGCGGGCGCATTCCGCACGAATGACAGCGGGCAAACATGGCAGCCAATCAACCAGGGTCTCAAATCGCCGTACGAGCTCCCGGATTCGACCGCCGAGGTCGGTCATTGTGTCCACAGCCTGGCCATGCATCCATCCCGACCAGGTGTGTTGTTCATGCAGAAGCACTGGGATGTGCTTCGCACCGATAATGCCGGCGACCTCTGGCACGAGGTCAGTGGAAATTTACCGAGTGACTTTGGTTTTCCCATCGCAGTTCACTCTCATGAACCGGATACCATTTACGTTGTCCCGATTAAGAGTGATTCAGAGCATTTTCCACCTGACGGTAAACTACGCGTATTTCGGAGCCGCTCGGGAGGAAATGAATGGGAGCCTCTGACTAAGGGATTGCCGCAAAATAATTGTTATGTCAACGTTTATCGGAGTGCTTTGGCCGTTGACAACCTTGACCCGTGCGGCGTATATTTCGGAACCACAGGCGGGCAGGTATATGCCTCTTCAGATTCGGGCGACACCTGGATGCCCATCGTCCGCGATTTACCCGCCGTGCTGTCTGTTGAAGTTCAGACACTGCCATGATCCGCGTTGTGCTTCCTTACCATCTAAGAACATTGGCGCAGGCTGGCGCCGAGGTTGAGCTCGAAATTGGAGATCGGAAGACCATAGCTTCACTTCTGGATGCGCTCGAAGTCCGCTATCCAATGCTGCGCGGGACGATCCGCGATCAGGTCACCCATAACCGGCGACCTTTTCTGCGTTTCTTTGCCTGCGGGCTGGATTTGTCGCTTGAGCCATTGGACACTGTCCTTCCAGAACAGGTCGTGCGGGGTGTTCAGCCTTTTCGAATTGCAGGAGCAATGGCTGGAGGCTAGGAGCCAGACTAGGGGCAGGACGACTCAATGGAAACGGGTGGTAAGCCTGAAGCCTCCGGATCATCACCAATCCACGAACAGCCGGTATATTTCGGCCAGGTGGTGTAAAAGGCGACATACTCGGGGTATTGCGTGGTCTGATCTTCCGACCACCAGATTTCAAAATCGCCGCCTGAGATAGTATCCTGTGGAGAAATGTTAATTCCAATCCAATCATCGACCGTAAGCATTCCTCCGGCTATCTCATGCACAAAGACCGAAATCTGTTCATCCGTGTTTCCTGTCCGGGTGAAAACCAACGGTTCATGGCACTTTCGGTCCACCCCGGGCAGGGTCCATTCCACCGTTCCGCTCACCGAGATCACCTGGCTGGCGTCGCACTCTGCCGCGGATAGTCTCTCGCCCGACTTGAGGTTTGGATCAGTTGTAGTTGTCGGTTCGACCGCGACAGCGCCTATTTCGAGATCATCCGTCAGTATCTCGGTACACTTTTTCCCTGAAGAGTCATCCGAGCTTTCGTCGAGCGTGCCAGCCATCAACTGGTGCAGGTTCGCATTCAGATCGGAAATGATTTTCCGGCAGCGTGTATTCTGACCGGCTTCGAGCAGCAGGCTGGCACGCTCCCGGATGGCATCCCGGCAGTTATCGCGGGGATGGCGGTCCCTTCCCTGGGTCTGCACGGCACGACCTACGCTTACGGCCTGGTGGTTATGGTACTGGCATCGATCACCACCGTTGCTCTCTGGCGCAACAAGGCTTCATGACCATAATTGCAGGGAATAGAATTGACAAAGAAACAGCGTAAGAATCAAACTTCATAATAAATAGTCGGCAAATGATGAGTTAAAATACGCTGCAGGTGTCAAATTCAGCGATCGGTAATTTGTGCCAACCCTTTTGATCAATATTTGTAGGTCGGAGGAGAATTCATGAAAAAGACATTGCAGCGCTGGTTTGGGCAGGGAATTTTTTATAGCGGCTGGAAGAATGCGCTCTTCAGCATCCTGCTGGCGGTCGGCGTGTATTATACGAGCCAGATCTATACCGCCCTGAATCACGGACCGGCGGTGATCAATTTGCACACGGCGCTTGATGCAGCCATCCCGGTGGTGCCGATATTCGTCATCCCATACGATTCGCTGCAGCCGTATATCTACGCCACTCTGGTCCTGTTCCTGGTGTTCAGGACGAAGTATTTCCAGTCGGCCTGCCTGGCGATGATCACGGTCTGGTTCATCAGCTACGGGTTCTACTACTTCCTGCAAAGCGAAGTCATCCGCCCGGTGCTGACCGGCACGGACACCTTCTCGAAGATGGTGATGAACGTGTACGCGGGGGACAATGCTTTCAACGATTTTCCCAGTTTGCATACCTCCCTGTCGACGATCCTGGCGATCCATTGGGTGAAGGTAAACAAACCGCTGGGGATCGTGCTCAGCATCTGGACGGCGCTGATCGTAGCCTCGACCCTGCTTATCAAACAGCATTACATTGCAGACCTGGTCTTTGGACTGGCTCTGGCGTTCGCCCTGTCGTTCCTATATACCAAGCTGATCGTCAGGAAGCAAACACCTGAGTAGAGCTTTAAGAATATAGAGGCAGAGCTCCCGACCAATATACAGCGGTTTTTTTGCAGTCCTCCCAGGAAGTAGAATCGCTTTGGATGGCAGGGGAAGTTCGAAGCGCGGGTTGAAATTCTTTTTTTACAAGGAATTGCCTGAAGCAACAATATATTTTATCTACCGGCAAACCATCCAGAGTTTTTGGACTTGATTATGATACAGGTAAATTTTCATTAACAGGAATAAACATTCATGGAAAATAAATTGTTAATCGATGGGCAATGGATCGATGGTGGATCCGGAATGGAAGTAAAGAACAAGTACAACGGAGATACTATTGGGATAATCCCCACCTCCAGGCATGAAGATGTGGAGACTGCCATTGAGGCGGCTGAACGCGCCGAGGCAAGCATGGCGGAGATGCCGGCTTACAAGCGTGCGGAAATCCTATACCGGACGGCCATGCTGATTGGCGAACGGGCAGATGAATTTGCCAAAACGATCGCGGCTGAAGCGGGCAAGGCGCTCAAGTATGCCCGAATCGAAGTTGACCGCGCCCAGGTCATTTTCACCCTGGCAGCCGAGGAAGCGAAACACATGCACGGTGAAACCGTGCCAATGGACGCCGTCCCCGCCGGAGAAGGTTTTTTTGGCTTTTGGGTGCGCAGGCCCATCGGTGTCATCGCCGCCATCACGCCCTTCAACTTTCCTCTCTCCCTGGTGGCTCATAAAGTTGCCCCGGCCATCGCTTCGGGGAACACCATCGTCCTTAAACCAGCCAGCAGCACACCCCTGACAGCCGTCAAACTATGCCAGGTACTCCAGGAAGCGGGGCTTCCTGCGGGCGGGATCAACCTGGTCGTCGGACCCGGTGCGACTATCGGCGAGTGGCTAATCACTGACCCGCGCGTGGATAAAATCACTTTTACCGGAAGCCCGGACGTAGGCCGCCACATCCTGGCAGTTGCCGGGATAAAGAAAGTGACACTCGAACTGGGAAACGCCTCCCCGGTCATTATTGCCCCGGATGCCGACCTCAATTTTGTCGCCAAGCGCTGCGCAGTGGGGGCATTTTATAACTCCGGACAGGTGTGTATTTCCGTCCAACGAATTTACAGCCAGAAGCAGGTTTACGAACCTTTCATGGAAAAATTCATTGCCTCCAGCCAGGCCATGGTGGTGGGTGACCCGCTGGACGAGCGGGTGGACGTGGGCCCGATGATCGATCCCAAGGAAATTGATCGAATTGATGGCTGGGTGAAAGAAGCCCAGGCGGGTGGTGCAAAACTCCTGATGGGAGGCAAGCGGGAGGGAACAATCTTTTTTCCCACCGTTCTCACCAATGTAAAGGCGCAGATGAAAGTGATCGCCGAGGAAGTATTCGCCCCGGTGGCATCCGTGATTTCCTGCGAAGATTTCGAAGAATCCCTGCGCCAGGCAAATGATTCGAAATTTGGTTTACAGGTGGGCGTGTTCACCAATGATATTGACAGGGTGTTTAAAGCAGTCAAACGCTTGAATTTCGGCGGGGTCATCATCAATGATACGCCATCTTTTCGCGCCGACCATATGCCTTACGGCAGCAATCGTCAAAGCGGGCTGGGGCGCGAAGGTGTCAGGTTCGCCATGGAAGATATGACTAACATCCAGATGGTCGCAATTCGACTTAACCCATAATTCCATTCAAGCATTATTAGCAGACCAAAAGGGCAGTAACTCATTAGAAGTGAGGATGGTTGATCTTTGGGCAGGAGCTGGAGTTCGCCCTGTCGCTTTTGTATACCAAGCTGATCGTCAGGAAGATGGCCGTGGGATAAAGGCAGAGATTTATGAAGGCAGGGCTCATGAAAAGTGAAGAGCCCTCATTTGTATTAAGGAGCGGATGGTAAAATCAAGCCAATGAAGATCAAGAGGGCCTTGACGCGGGATGAGTGGGGGTGGTTGATCTTCGGCCTGATCCTGTTCCTGTGCATCCTGCTGCGGGTTTTCCCGGGCATCCTGACGAGGTTCCCGATAAACGACGGGGGAATGTTCGTGGTGATGGCGCGCGACCTGCGCCTGAACGGTTTTGCCCTGCCTTCCTTCACGAGCTACAACAATTTCGCCATCCCCTTTGCCTACCCGCCCCTGGGATTCTACGTCACCGGCGTATTGAGCGCGCTGGGGATCCCGGAGCTGGGGAGCGACCATTGGCTGCCGATCATTGTAAGCTGCCTGTCCGTGATCGCAGTATTTTACCTATTCAATGTCCTCCTGAAAGACCGGCCGCGGGCGGCGGTGGCAACGCTGATGTTCGCCATGATCCCCGGCAGTTTCGATATGCAGGTGATGGGCGGGGGCATGACGCGTTCGTTCGGGATCCTCTTTTTTGCGCTGGCGATCAGCGCGGTCTACCGGCTATTTGAAAACCCCAAATGGAAGTTCCTCCTGCTTGCAGTTTTATTCTTCTCCCTGGCAGTGCTGAGCCATCCCGAGATCATCCTGGCAACCGCGTCCGGCTGCGCCCTGGTGTGGGTATTCTTTGGGCGCACCTGGAAAAAATCCTTGTTTGCAGCGGGAGTGGCAGCCGGCACCCTGGCGCTGACGGCGCCCTGGTGGGGAACCGTCCTGGCGCTGCACGGACCGGCACCGTTCCTCTCCGCACTGAACACAGGAGCATACAAAGGGCTGCCACTGACCGGGTTGTATGAAGCATTCCTGGCCCCCGCCGCCCTATTTTCGTTATTCGGACTGCTCCTTTTGGGCGGGATCGCCTGGTGTGTATGGAAGAAACAGTGGTTCCCGATAGCCTGGGTGCTGCTGCCGTATTTTGTCGAACCGCGCAGCGCGGCCGGGGTCGCGTCCTTCCCGGGGGCCATACTCATGGCGTTTTGCCTGATGGAGGCCCTGCCGGCGCTGGTGGCATGGGTCCGGAAGCTCTTGAAAAAGGGAGCAGCCGCGCAGGATTTTACCCAAACCTGGTGGTTGAACGCGGTCTTATTTGTGATGATGTTCGGATTATTTATCGCAGGCGCCTTGCACGATTTTTCCCTGGCGAACACAACCCTCAAACCGCCCGACCCCACGGCGATGATGGATTGGGTTAAACAGAACACCCCTTCAGACAGCCAATTCGTGATCCTGACCGGTTTTAGCGGGGTGCAAACGGACCCGATCCAAGAATGGTTCCCGGCCCTGACAGGTCGGCGCGCCCAGACCGCCAGCCAGGGCCTGGAGTGGAAGCTAGGCCCCGGTTTCTTCACCCGCCTGGACCAGTTGATCGCACTGCAAAAATGCACAGACGTGGCCTGCGTGGAGACCTGGTCCGCGCAGACAGGCCTGGGCTACACGGACCTGGTGGTCGAGATCTCCGCCGTGACCCAGGGGCTGGTCGATTCCATCAACAGGGACAAGGCTTACGGACTGGTTTACCAGAATGCAACGTACCTGGTGTACCAGAAAAACAATTGATAATATTAAATCCCCTTCCCCTCCTTCCAAGTGTGGATATTTCGATCTTCCGGCAGCGACCCTGACGAAGGCGGTCGTGTCGGATAAGCCGTGAAATAAATAAGACTCCCCGACAAAAAAATTAAGGGGAATATTAAAGAATGGAATTCAAATTTCAATCTTTCACGAGGCGCCCGCCAGCTCCCCCTTTCCCTGCACTCACTACGGGCATTGAATCTCTAACGGATTTGCCCTATACTATTTCCAACTTGTAAATTTCAACGGAGACCTGGATGAAATTAAAACCTTTCCTGCTCATGCTGTGCATCATCATCCTGGGTGACACCTGTTTCATCCATACGCTCCCGCCTACAATGGGACCCGCCACCATTTCACCCGGAGACACCCCAACACCTGCGGAGCCGCCCGCACCTGTTCCAGCTACGGCAGTCCCATCTGCGAACTTCCCAGCTCCCGTCGCGATTATCACCCCTGCAGCTGTTCCGTCTCACCTGGACACGATCGGACCGTACCTGGCATACCTGCGGGATGGCGAAAATGGCCCGGAAATCGTTCTGATGGACGCAAACGGCAAGGGGGAATCCTCCGCGCCATTCCCGATGGACCTCAATGCTTCCCTTCCGCCGATGCTCTCCAACCTGCTCTCAGCGGATGGCGCCTGGCTCGCTTTCTACACCGGTTCCGCCGGTCCGGCTTTTGGACAGACCGGGCCGGAGGCCTCTGACCTGACACTTAAGCTGATGAGCCTGTTAAATACCAAGATGCAACCCGGCGACAGCCAGCTTGTCACCCGCCTGCTCTCCGCAGATTACCCCGCCAATTTTGCCGCGGCTGCCAGCCAGCTGGGGATTCCGGGTGTCACGGCTCAGGCACTGCGGGATTCCTTCGTGGCCGGCATCACCCAATCCATCGCCTGGGCCCCGGACGGAACCCAGCTTGCCTTTGCCGGCCAGATGGACGGGCTTTCGTCAGACCTTTACGTCTACAATGCAGGCAGCCAGACCATCCGGCGCCTGAGCAGCGGCTCGCAGGAGGTCGAGTGGATCGACTGGTCGCCGGATGGAAAATGGATCCTGGATGGCAGCTCCTACTTCGCGGGAGAGGGGATGGCCTATGACGTGTATGCCACCTCACCCGACGGGAAAGTCTCCCGCAAACTGCTGTCAAATTACAAGGTGCATGGAGTGACCTGGCTCAACGGAAGCGAGTTCCTGACCTTTCAATCCGAAAACGGGCGCGGAAATTACGAGCTGGTGAGGGTCAACATTGAAAACGGAAGGATCGACCAAATTTGGGAGCCCTCTTTTGGCACGTTCCTGCCCGATCCGCAGGGAGACTGGCTCGCAGTGCTTCCCCAATCGGGTGATGAAATGAACCTGGTCAACCTGACCACGCTCCAGGAAACGGCCGTACCCCTGCCCGGAGGAGTGCATTTCGCCTATTCAAGCCTGACCGCCATGAATCCTGGAGCGGACCGGCATTTTATCCTCAGGCAGGACACCGGCCTGGAATGGTACTACCTCTCGACCAGCGGAGAGTTGACCGACAGCGGAATTAATGCAGACCGGGTTTCCGTTGCACCGGACCAACAGGATTGGATCGTAATAAAGAACGACCTGCAGCTCTTCTCGAACGCCAGCAACCGCACCAAAATCTTTGCCCTGCCCCCGGGGATGCAGGCAGGCGATATCCAGCGGATCATCTGGCGCCCCGATTCATCCGGCATCTTCCTGGTCGGCAATCAAAGCCAGCTTTATGCGCTCGATTTTTCGATTGGAGAATGTGAACTTGTCGAACAGCACCTGGCGACTGCAGGCCCGGCGGGCTTGATCTGGGTTCACTGACAGCGGGATTAAAATAAGGATGGAAATCAATCAGACCCGATGAGTTGGAAAGACCAAAACCCTCTAAGATGGAGAAAGATTCACCTTTACTCACCAGCCTGGTTGGCTTGACCGTTTTTTCGCCACACCCTGTAGTGGGTTGCCCGCGGCGCTACTTATCCCCATTGTTGCGCAATTATAAACAAGCCCTCTATAATCTTATTGGCCTGGCAATTTCAATTAATAAAAGTAAATCCCCTTCGATGCATTGCCCGAGGGAAAGACCGCATCCAGTATGCAGCTAATCGGGGTTCCTGGGCGCGGGACCGGTCGGGGCCATTTCCCACTTCCAGAAGAACGAGGCAACCGCCAGGAGCCCCCCCCGGCGTACCACCGATCATCCCCGCGCGGGGTGCGCCCTGCTGACTATCCATAAGAAACAATGTAGCATCGGCTTAGGGAATATTTCCTGCCTGCGCTTGCAATCTCCCAAACTGTCTAAAGAAGTGAACGAACCAGGCTGACTGCCTGGGCGGCATCGTTTCCGTATGCATCCGCACCGATATCCTCAGCGTACTTCTTTGAAACGGGACCGCCGCCGATGATCACCTTCACCTTGTCTCTGAGACCCTGCTTCTTCAACTCCTTGATCACATCCTCCATGCCCAGCATAGTGGTCGTCAGCAGGGCCGACATGCCCAGCACCTGCGGCTGGTGCTCGCGAACGGCTTGCACGAATGCCTCGGTTGGAACATCAACGCCGATGTCAACCACTGTGAACCCGGCGCTGGAAAGCATGAACCCCACCAGGTTCTTGCCGATGTCATGCACATCACCGCGCATTGTGCCCAGCACAACTTTGCCTTGCGAAACCCGGTCCCCCACCGACAGCTTCGGCGCAAGGATGGCCATACCTTTCTTAAATGCATCGCCTGATCCGAGTAACTCCGGCAGGAAGAACTCACCCGTCTCAAAACGGTCACCGCAATCCTTTAGGCCGGCCATCAGCGCTTCCAGCAGGTCCTTTGCGTTTTCCCCGGCAGACAAGGCAGCGCTGACCATGTCCTCGATCTCGTACAGGTTGCCTTCTTCCACGGCTTTTGCGATTTTGGTGTTCATCCTAGTACCTCCCGTACTTTTCGACGAGCTGGAAAACATAGTTAGCCTTTTCCACGCTGGCCCCCGGCGGCACCGAAGCAATAATGACCATAAGGTTTACCCTGGCTTCTGTGGCCATCTTACATATGCGGTGCACAGTGGCATCGAGCTGCGATTCGGTGGCATCGCGCAGGTACTTGCCGTGAACCATGTAGCTGTATGTCTGCTTGTACTTCTTGGCCAGTTCCAGCATAGATTGATCGTATTCTGGCAGGGTGAGGCCTTCCGGGGTCTGCGGGAAGATATAGTTAGTGACCCCTGAACGTTTGAGCATCGGAATTTGAAGGTTTTCCCCGGTTTCCTTTGGCGAAGGCACTATATAGCCGGGGTTCAACTTCTTGCCTGATGCTTCCCACACCCGGGTTCGGTAGGGGTGCACGTACTTGAAATAGTCCTCTCGGCTCATGATCGGTTTTGAGGCGTATTGGTCGACCAATGAGGATCCCATCAACGACAACCCGTTCTCTGTGGCCCATTGGATAATGCGAAGAGAGAGTTGAGTCGTAAGTTCCATGATGGCCGGGTAGATCTCCGGATTCCCGAAACGTCTGATCTTGTCCCTGGTAGCCTGATCCCTGGCCTCCGTGTAGTCCCGGTAAATGCGCAGGTCTGCGGGCAACTCCCGGTCGCCGCGCAGCAGCATAGCCAGATCCCACGGGCCATCGAAGGTGAGTATGACCAGCGCATCCGGGTGGCGCCGTTGTAACTCCTTGTTGATGTCAAAAACCATCTTCAGGTAGCCAGTGGCCTGCTGGGGGATCTTGATGTTGGCGATATCCTCCTGCTTCTTGATGGGATACTCCACCGGGTAGGGCACGCGTCGCTTCTCGATCTTGAATACCGTGCCAACCTCGGCGGTTCCCACGCACATCAGCCCCAGCCAGTAGGGTACCGACACCACGTCGGCGTGTATCTTCTGGCAGACGAGCTCAAACAGGTCCAGGTTGGCATCCACACTCTTCGACAGCAGCTCATAGTCGAACTTTGGGTCGATCAACTCCGGTTCGACATTAGTGGCTGCCAAGAATGTGGCCGCACGGTCGGGAAGTGTGACTGCTCCGACCATGAACCTCTCCATGCCTGTTAGCGTACCCAGGTGCAGCGTATGTTTAAGCAGCGCTTTGCCCATTGTCAACATTACGTTTGCCATATCGTACCTCCTAATGTTTTAACAGGCGCGTCAACACAATACGCCTTATAGAACCATATTACCTGGATCTGCCTGCGCTGTCTGTTGCTTACACAACATAAAACGAAAGAGGACTGTGAGGAGAGACGCTAGGGCTGTGTGAGTCGCCAAACCAGGGCTGCTGCCTCGCGTGCGCTCGGTGCATAACCGTCCGCACCCACTTCCGCGGCCAAGTGCGGGGACATCGGTGCGCCTCCCACGATCACTTTGACACTGGAACGCAGTCCAGCTGATTCCAGGGCCTGGATGACCTGGTGAGTATTCTGGGCCGTGGTGGTGAGCAGCGCAGACATGGCCAGGATGCCAGGATGGTACTGGCGCACCGCTTCAACGAAACGCTCTGCCGGCACGTCCACACCCAGGTCGATGACCCGGAAGCCTCGGGCTGAGAGGAACATGGAGACGATATTCTTGCCCAGGTCGTGGACATCCCCCTCCACTGTGCCAAAAACGACCGTGCCCAGCGAGGGAACCTGCTGTCCCAGGTCCAGCATGCGCCTCTCAATGACGTCCATGGCTTTCTTCATCACCGAAGCCGACCAAACCACATCGGCGAGCTCGAGCTCATCCGCCACGTACAGGCGCTCCACCTGCCTCATCCCGCTGGACAGGGCATCCAGGGCCAGCATGGGATCCACATTCCCAGCCAGCGCCCGCTCGACCAGTTCCTGGGCGTCCCAATCGTGAACCATCACAACCGCCTCGCGCAGGCCGTCCAGGATTTGATAATGCTCCGGCGTAATGACCACCCAGTGCCGGCCTTTTTTCCAGATCAACCCCTGTTTTTGCAGCTTGTTGAGCAGCACGGTGATCGTGCTGCGGTTGGCTGCAACCAGCTCGCCGATGTCTGCATGGGTCAGCTCTGTGGTGATCTCGAGACCACGCTCGTTGGCAATCCCGTGCTGTCGCGCCAGGTTCATCAGGCTGTGCATCACGCGCTGCTGCACGTCAAGAAATCCGAACTCGCGCGCTTTGTCGTCCGACGACTGGGCAGTCTGAGCCAGTTTCTTGAGCAGCAGGAAGGCAAAGCGGGGATTCGCGGCGAGCAGGTCGTCTAACTCAGAAGGCTGCAACGCAATGACCGTGGCTTCATCAAGCGCCTGGGTGATCGTGTCGTGGTCGTGTCCAAGGAGATAGGCGGTCGCGCCGGCCAGCCCGCCCGCCCCCAGCACGCGGTAAGCGCAAGCCCTGCCGTCTTGTAGGAGAGTATATTCCTTCAAGCTGCCGCTGCTGACAACAAAGACAGCCTCGACCGGATCGCCCTGCCAATAAAGTACCTCCCCCCGAGTCATTCGTCTAATCTGGCCCATGTGAGCGGCTGCGACCTGCTCAAGGAACACCCTGTCAAGCTCAACATCGACATCCGCGGGATGGTCTCGAGTCATCAGGATTAGCTCCCCAGAATTCCAACTGCTGGAAGCGTGGAATACATTAATGTCAGTATATCCGCACAGGGGAGGGACGTCAAACGGCTTCATTCCAGTAACGCAGAAAGTCAATGGAATCAGTTCGGCGGAGAAGCCTCCGCCGAACCTTTTTCACCCTGATTTTTAGGGGGATGGCGATTCCCTCCTTCCGGCAATCAGGGAGCCAGGAACATGGTACCTGGTCCGGAAATGGGACTGAAAGTGGGGTCAGCCCTCCAGCCGACTTCCTGGAAGAGTTCCATCAATAAGCAAATTTCCAACGACATTCTGAATGGCGCACAGTGCGACTGTCAGATGAACTCCCGGTCCGCAACCCTGCTGAAAAGCAGCCATGGAACTTTCCCTGAAAAGAAATTTTAACAATCCATTTCACCCCACCTCGAGGGATTCAATGGTAACTATTCTCACTTCTTATTATAGAAATAAATAAACGCGACAGCAAAGCCTGCCATAATGATGACGCTGATCCATAAGGGAGACGGCTGGCCGGCGAAGATCAGGCCATACAGCCCCACCAATGCAGCCAGGACCGTCCAGGCGATTTCCGCCAGCACGACAATTTTCACCCTCTCCCATTCCGCAGCTTGATAGCTGTACCAGGAACTGGCTGAAAAGGCCAGAATTGCCGCGCCAACCAATCGATACGGAAATTCGTCCTTAAGGGTCACCCCCATCCAGCCCATAGATGTCCCGGGGATCAACAGATATGCCAAACCAAACACAAGTCCGATGACAAGATGTACTAGGAATAGCAGCTTCAATCCAGACGAGATTTTTGTCATAGGGGTTTCCTCCTTTGTAGAAAACAAACAAAAAGCCGCAGACATATTGTCAACGGCTTGAACGTAAACTGCGCGACCGGGTTTCCGCCTGCGAGGTGAAACGGATTGTAAAATTATTATAGGTCGGATTTTGAAAAAGTCAACTAAGAACACATAAAATGTGAACTGCCGCTAGAGGTTATTCTTCCGGCTTCGCTACCGGATCCATATCCCCGGCTGCCGGACCGATCGGGGCCATGTCCCGCTTCCAGAAGAGCGAGGCAACCGCCAGGAGCACCACCCCCACCAGTGCGCCGCCGATCATCACCGCCCGCGGTGCACCCTGCAGGCCTCCCAGCGCCTGGGCCAGGGCACCGCTCCCTAGGGCGCCCAGAGAGGGCAGGCCGATGAAGGTGATGGCGTAGAGGCTCATCAGGCGCCCGCGGATCTTGTTCGGCACAGTGACCTGGATGAAAGTGGTGATCATGGTGGCATAGGCGGTGGAGGCCACGCCGCCAATAAATAGAAGGACCGCACCCAGGACCAGGTCCGGGCTGACAGCGAACAGGACCAGGCTGAGGCTGAAGACCAGCCCGCTGACAATCATGACCGCCCCCTGGCGTTTCAAGTGGCGGAAGGAGGCCAGCCAAAACGCCCCGACCAGTGCCCCGCCCCCGGCAGCCGAGAGCAGGATGCCGTAGCCCACCTCCCCACTCTTCCAGATGTCACGGGCAAAGACCGGGAGCAGGTTCTGGTACGAGCGCCCGAAGACTGCGGCCAGGGCCGAAAGCCCGAGCAGCGCCAGGATGAAGCGAACTTTCCAGGCGTACGACAGGCCGCTCAGCATGGCTTTCCCCAGGCGGTCGCGCGTTTCCACACCGCTGCGGCGGTGCACATTTTTTACACCCGTCAGGGCGATGATGACCGCCAGGTAGCTGACCGCGTTGATAAAGAACAAGGTCCCCGCGCCGAGGGGAGCCAGCAGGGCCCCCGCCAGGGCCGGCCCCAACAGGGCAGCCCCGTTGTACGAGGCGGAGTTGAGCGAGATGGCGTTCATCAGGTGCTGCTGGGGGACAAGATCCGGAACCAGGGCCTGGCGGGAAGGGTTATCGAAGGCCAGCAGGGCGGAATTGAGGAAGGATCCGACGAGGATGTACCAGACGTTAATCAGCCCGGTCCAGGCGAGGATCGCCATGGAGAGCGCCACCAGCAGCTGCCCGGACTGGGTGACGTACAGCAGGCGGATGCGGTCAACGTGATCAGCGACCACCCCGCCCAGCAGGGGCAGGACGACCATGGGCAGGGCGAAACTGAGCCCCAGGTAGCCCAGCCAGAGCGGGGAGTTGGTGAGCTGCAGCACCAGCCAGCCCTGGGCGACGTTCTGCATCCACGTGCCGACATTGGAGACGATCAACCCGCTCCAGAGCAGGGTGAAGTTGCGGTGCTGGAGGGCGGCAAAGCGCGGATGGGGGAGGGATTGTTCGCTCATGATCTCCTGGGGACTCGTCCGATGTTATCACAAAAACAAAACGCCTTCCCTAGGAGAGGCTCCATACTGGCGGCATGTACCGCGGCGAGGCCGACACATGCCAGGAAAACCCTCAACCCTGCCAAATTGCTGTGACAAAACGACTACAAACGAATGACCGAATTTCAGGTCCTTTTTTTAGATCGCGGTTTCAAAGGTATTTTCTGTCGGGGAACCCATCGAAAAACCAGGTCGATCTGCCATCGTTCGCACACGAAAACGAAAACGACTGAACCGGGATATTTCGACCTGGAGGCGGTTGTCAACGGTTCTTAGAACGCAAGAAGGCTTCCACCCAGAGAGCCCTTCATCGAAGGGTAAACGAATTAAGCAAATCAGGCTACGCAGTCTCTTTGCCAGCAGCAGTTATTTTCGCAGCAAGGTGCAGGCGGCATCGGGCTTACGAAAGCCCATGTGGTCAGCGTCGACCTGAAGCCGACACAGACCATGGCGGTTGGGTGCTGGAAGCATCCAACCCGCAGGTATCCACTCACTCCTGGCGCCCCTACCCCGGCCCTCCCCCTTCAGGGGAGGGATGAAGTTCTGACATTTATTACAAGTGGTGAGCAGATACACCTACATGTATCTGTTAGCATTCAACACCCCTTGCAGAAGGGGTGGCCGGGACGTTTGGGAGTAGACTTCTCGATGGTTAGGAACGGGAACGTTCTGCTCCGGGTTTGTGACGTTTGGGTCAGCCGGTTGTGAGTATGAGAAGCCTCTAGCAAGCTCGCGTATCTGTTTGGCTGCCCGTTCGGATCCGCTAACCTGGGAAACTCTTTGAGTTAGCCCGTGTCCGTGTGTGATGTCCATACCCATAAATCAATGTACCCGGCCCAATTCCATTCTCCCGGAGGTGTTGATATGGCAAGAGGTCCCACACGCTTTATTGGATTGGACATCCACAAAGAGTACTTCGTTGCACTGGGGGTCAACGCACAGCGCGAAGTCGTCTTTGGCCCGCAAAGGGTTTCGAACTATCAGTTGGACGGGTGGGTTTCCCGGGTCATCACGCCACAGGATTCGGTGGTACTGGAGATGACCACCAACACATACCTGTTCTACGATACCCTACTGCCGCATGTACACTCAATTATCGCCGTCCACCCGCCAAACGTGACTCTGATCACGAACGCCCCCGTGAAAACGGACAAGAAGGCAGCATTGACTCTGGCGCAACTTCACGCAGCCGGGATGCTCACAGGCGTGTGGATCCCGCCGCACAAGGTGCGTGACTTGCGTGCACTCATCGCCCGGCGGGAGAAAATGGTCCACCTTTCGACCATGGCCAAGAACCGGCTGCATTCGATATTGCACCGCAACCACATAGTTCTGCCGGAGAAGCCTTTTTCTTCTGAGCAGCGCATCTGGTGGGAGAGCCTATCGCTTTCTGCAACCGAGCAGTTCCTGGTGCGCTCCGACCTGGACACGCTCGAGTTTTCCCAGAAACAGGTCGGGCAAGCTGAAGAATGTCTGCAGAAGGAGAGCGCCCAGGATGAACGCATCCCCTTGCTGGTCCAACTTCCCGGAGTGGCCATGCTCACCGCCATCACCATCCTGGCGGCTATCGGGGACATCAATCGCTTTCCTACTGCCAAAAAGCTGGTGGGCTATGCCGGGCTGGGCACCCGCGTCCACGACAGCGGCATGACCCATACAACCGGCCGAATCACCAAAGCAGGCAGGCGAGACCTGCGCCGCGCCATGGTGAATGCTGCCAACCATGCGATCGAGCACCATCCCCATTGGAAGAAGGAATTTGAGCGGCTGGAACCTCACCTGGGGCGTTCCAAAGCCGTCGTGGCAATCGCCCGCAAGCTCCTGGTGGCAGTCTGGCATGTGCTCAACGAGAAAACCGCAGATCGCTTTGCAGATCCGGGTAGCGTGGCCCGTTCATTCTTCGCACATGCCTATCGGGTCGGCATCAGAAATTTACCAGAAGGACAGTCTGCGTTGGCCTTCACCCGGGAACAGCTGGATCGGTTGGGCATCGGTCAGGATCTGCAAGAGATCCCCTGGGGCTCGAAGCCTCAAAAGCTGCCACCCTCGAAATGCTGACAGAATAAAAGTGAGCGGTGTCCCAATTAGGTCGGCGCTCCTGAGAACAGGATATATTCCTGACGCCCCGGGATAATGACCTGACCCGGTATTTGGAAACGGGCTCACCGCTCGAATCAATTATACAACTTTAGTCAAGAGAACGATTCGTCGTGTGACGAAACGGTATGAGTTTATTTGCCATTTTAGTTTCGGTGGTACTTTTCAGTAGCCAGGAGGTACTATAATTATCCTACCCCACCAAGAAAAGGCGAGCAGGCTGGTTTTCTATCCTCTGTCTCGTCTTTTCATTATTTTTAGTAGGTCGGGTTGATGCCCTTGACAAGATTGTTGAGTCCGTACTCACGCCATGGCGGGGAGTGGCAGAGAAGGCCTGCCGAACAACCCCTGGATGGCGTCAAAGGGTGAGCGACCCGCCAATCCAGACGTATGGATGACCGAAGCTATCGCCGCATAGGCATTGGCTCCCCAGCCGGAACGGAAACAGCCCATGACCTTGCGATGGATCACCGTTGGACGCAGATAGCGCTCACTGAGGTTGTTGGTCGGAGGCACATCCGATCGATGCAAGAAGACGAACAGGCCGTCCCGATATTTTCGATACCGTTTGATGAGCCGTCTTTCATCCGGGTGCTGGGGTGGTCGTTCCAACAGCCGGTCACAGAGATGCTCCAGCCGCTCCATCCGAGCGTTGAACTCCCCGGGAGGCAGTTGATCTCTTTCGTTATGCAGATGCACCGCCGAGCGGAACACCACTTGCATGGCTTTCGGCCAGAAAGCGGTCGGATACAAGTCGATCACCGCCTGCAGGTTACGCAGTTGATGGGCCATACATAGCTGCCGCTTTCCGGCCGGGGCCTTCATCTGGGCCGAGTAGACATCGCTGACCCATACTTCCGCGGCATGGCTCCCCATCACTTCTTTGATCACATCCACGCTGCGATCAAAGCGAGCCACATGCAGGACGGCTTTGGCCGAAGCGAAGACCCATTGATACCAATTCTGGGAGTCCACCCGGCTGCCGGTCTCATCACAATGGATCACTTCGCTTTGCTGGAGCGCCGCTTGGATCGGCCCCGTCTGCTCCAGGGCTTCTTTGCCAGCCCGCCGGGTGATCTTGTCGATCGATCCTTCACAGAGCTTCACCCCGTGCAGGTCAGACAGCGCCTTCTTCGTGCGCTCATAGCTCATGTGCTGCTGCTGGCGATAGTACACCACCGTGGCTTCCAGCCGGGAGCCAAAAGTGCGCTCCATCTCCAGCCCTTCCGGCGGCTGGCTGGTCTGTTTGTGTCTGCAACAGGGACATCCCACTTCAAACTGGCGCACCTCAATGACTTCGGCTTTCGCTTCCGGCAGTTCAGTGATCTGGTTGACTGCCTTCACCCGGCCTTCAGCCCCCGACAGATCCGCCTGGCAGCGGGCACAAGAGGTCGGTTTCACTTCAATAATATGGTCCGGATCAGCCACCATTTTCCGTTCGTATTTCACATGCCCCACCGGCGGGCCATGCCGCCGCTGGCGCTTGTCCTTGGGTCGGTTCGACTTTTGATCCTTCGAAGGTGGTTGAGAAGAGTTGCTCGAGTCCGTCGGCGGTTTCTTGTTCTTCTCCAGTTTTATCTTCAGAGCCTCATAATCGGCCCGCAGTGCCACCAACTGGGCATGCTCGTCCAGGAGCAGATCGATCAGTTCATCACGGCTCATGCGAGCCAGGTCATCTCGGGTCATGGTGGTCTCATCTTACCAGACCTGGTTTAAATCGCGAAGGGTGTGAGTAAGTACACCTACATAATAGAACAAATTTTCTGTTTTGTCAAGAGGGACCGGAAGATCAAGGAAAAAGCCGACGTACCCCAGCCTTTGCAACCCCATCTGCTGACAGTATGCTATACTGGCAGTGCCGGAGCCAGATGGGATAATGAGCGTTACTAAAGCTGCAGGCAAAATCTGAATCTGGATCATCGAGTTCTACTACAAGCCACGTGCCAGGGGTAAGCCCAGGCAAAAACCATCCGAGAAGGAAGGCACCATGTCAACTCAACGCCGATTCCAGCGCAATCCTCTAAGAGCTGCAATTTTTGCCATGCTCATCCTGCTCCTGGGCACAGCCCCAGTCGTCCAGGCCGCGCCGCCCAACCAGACGGTCCGCGAGGACGGGATCCTGGGCATTTTTCCGGGAAGCCTGCCGAGAGGCGGACAGGTCTGTAACGGCAGCAGTGTGCCGCTGACCTTTTTCGTCAAGAACATCTCACCGGGCGTGGAAGTTCCCCTCCCGGTGGTCGAAGCGGGAGTCACCGTAAAGGATAACCAGGGCATCACCAAAGCCATCGTTACCAACGGCGCAGGCGTTGCCCGCTTCACCTGGCCGACCACCCACGAAGGTACGCTGTCCTTTAGCGTGGACGCCACCAAGACGTACTACCAGCCTGCGCAAACTTTCAAATTCCAGGTGAATGTTATCAACTGCCAGTGGGGAATGTCGATCTTCTTCCACGAAGAGTATGCGATCATCAAGGAAGTCTCGCTGGTGGTAGGGGCCACCACCACCTGGCATGGCTCGCTCAAATCGGAGGCAGGGCAGGGTGAAAACCCGACCGGGATCATATCGCTGCTGGGCGGTTCAGGCAGCTGGGAGTTCTATGCGGCAGACCAGATCCAGGCGCCCTTCCATTTCAGCCTCGACCCGCCGGTTTCAGGTGATTACAATTTAAATGTCAGCGGGACCAGCGATGGACGCACCGTCAAGCTTCAACTGGGAACCATCCCGGTCAGCTACCCCCAGATGGTGGCCTTTAAAGTCACCGATTACGGCCCGTACGACATCCAGGTAAACTACGCACCCCCCTGGCCGACATCCCAGGGCAACGGGCTGTTCCTCGAGCTCAACAAGCTCAGCACGCTCACCTTCCCGGCTTCGGGAGGGTCCATCAGCCTCGACAGCGGCATGTCCTGTTATTTCCTGACACCCGACCGTACGAAGTATTCGCTGACCATCCTGTTCTTCCCACTGAAGGATTCCCAAGCTTCGGTTCCCAACCAGGCCAGCGCACTGCTGGCGGGGAGGCTGCCATGAAACGCTTGCAGGGCTTTTTAATTATGTTCCTGGCGGCGGTCCTGGCCACGAGATGCGGTCCGTCCAGCACGGGCAAGACAGCGTCCGGTGTACCGGGCAGCGGAACAGGCACCAGCCTGAGCGACCCCACCCAGGGGTTGGGCAGCCTGCCTGCCTACCGGGCCACGTTCAGCCTCAGCTTCGACGGGACGCAGGCAGGCCAGCCCTCGCACTGGTCGCAAAACTATACCCTAACTGTGGATACGGCTTCAAAAGCGCGCCTGATGGCCTACGCGGAGACCGGGCTCGATCCAACGTTCAGCACTTACCCGGCCCTGGACGGCGCGATGAACGGCGTGCTTTACCTGAAGGATGTTGCCAGCGAACCCTGCGTGGCCTCTTTTGCCGATTCCACCTACGACCCGGCCGCGCTCCCCGAACCGGCCGGCATGCTGCCCAAATTGAAAAAAATGAGCAGCGCCGGGGCAGCCGAGACAATCAACGGCATATCAGCCCTCGCGCACACCTTCGACGCTTCGGCAGTCACCGACCTGCCCACCCCGCAGGCCACCGGCAAGGTCTGGCTGGCGGCGGATAGGAATTACGTGGTCAAGTACTCGCTTGAACTGACGGGCGGCACGGATTTCTTCGACCAGGATACCGAAGGGAAAATGAGCTGGGAGTACCAGCTGGAACCGCTCGACCCGGCTAGCACAACCCTGCTTCCAGCCGACTGCCCGCTGGCTTTGCCGAATTTCCCGATCATGAAGAATGCCAGCAATATCATTAATTTCCCCGGCATCCTGCGTTATGATACCGCCGACGACATCCAGGCGGTGGCTGATTTTTACATCAACAGCCTGCCCGGAGACGGCTTCACCCAGGCCGGGGATGCCCGCATCGGGTCGTTAAACGCCTCGTTAAGCTTCTCGAAGGGCAGCGGCACGTATGACATCCTGGTGGAAGGCGGCACACCGAACACGGTCAGCATCAGCGCCGAGGCAGCCGCGACAGCCGCAACTGCGGCTGAACCCACGCCGACGACCAGCGCGGCCAGCAATGCGCTGGCGAGAGTATCGCAATCGCAGAACCTGCTGCTCGGCAGCAGCGACACGCCTTCGGTATTCACATCCTACCACCTCGAATATACTAACCTGGCGCCAAAATGGATCAATGGCGCCGTCGCACAATCGTCCTACACGCTCAGCGCGGATGTACAGGGGAAGAACATCCACTTCATAGAAACCACCGACGGCGTCAAGAGCGAAGTGATCCTGATCGGCGACACTGAATACGATGTGATCAATGGCCAGGCCACACCCGGATCAGGGCTGGCCGGGCTGGACTGGGTAACCTGGCCGCTCGACCCGGCCATGGTGCTCGGCATTGGCGCGCTCAAAACCGAAGCAGGCGGTACCGACACCCTGGACGGCCGCCCGGCGGAAGTGTATGCCATCAGCGGCAAAATCAGCGATGACCCCAGCGGAATGTTCGCCGGCCTGACCGGCGTCACGGCGGTAAACGGCCAGATATGGGTGGACCAGGCCACGGGCGGCCTGGTCAAAATGACGGCCGATTACGAAGCGGATGTGAAAGACAATTCGGGTGCGGCGGCAGGTCACGGCAGCGGACACACCGAGATCACTGTCACCCGGATCGGCAACGTGACCGTGCCCCCGCCGTAAAGAGAGCCGAGGCCCGGGCTGGAAATCCATGCTGAAAGCAATCAGGCTGCCCAGGCGGTATGCCTGACCCGGCAATCGGCGGATAGAACCGACCGCCAGGCTACGCCGCCGCGGTCTCTACCTGGCCAAGCCTTTGCGCTTCGGCGGATCGGCATTCCCCACCATCTCCACTGGCACAGGAATAGGACTGGTGGATTTTAAGTCCTGACCTTATTCCCCTTTTTCACGATCCCATATATGGCGTTGCAGGGTTATTTTCGGCTGATTTTCCTATATTTTTAGTGCGCGAGGCGATTGAAAAATACGGATTTTGATATAGCCCTCAGGGTGTCAAAATCATATAGATTGATTATTTTGATAATAGAAGTACGGACTCAACAATCTTGTCAAGGGCATCAACCCGACCTACTAAAAATAATGAAAAGACGAGACAGAGGATAGAAAACCAGCCTGCTCGCCTTTTCTTGGTGGGGTAGGATAATTATAGTACCTCCTGGCTACTGAAAAGTACCACCGAAACTAAAATGGCAAATAAACTCATACCGTTTCGTCACACGACGAATCGTTCTCTTGACTAAAGTTGTATAATTGATTCGAGCGGTGAGCCCGTTTCCAAATACCGGGTCAGGTCATTATCCCGGGGCGTCAGGAATATATCCTGTTCTCAGGAGCGCCGACCTAATTGGGACACCGCTCACTTTTATTCTGTCAGCATTTCGAGGGTGGCAGCTTTTGAGGCTTCGAGCCCCAGGGGATCTCTTGCAGATCCTGACCGATGCCCAACCGATCCAGCTGTTCCCGGGTGAAGGCCAACGCAGACTGTCCTTCTGGTAAATTTCTGATGCCGACCCGATAGGCATGTGCGAAGAATGAACGGGCCACGCTACCCGGATCTGCAAAGCGATCTGCGGTTTTCTCGTTGAGCACATGCCAGACTGCCACCAGGAGCTTGCGGGCGATTGCCACGACGGCTTTGGAACGCCCCAGGTGAGGTTCCAGCCGCTCAAATTCCTTCTTCCAATGGGGATGGTGCTCGATCGCATGGTTGGCAGCATTCACCATGGCGCGGCGCAGGTCTCGCCTGCCTGCTTTGGTGATTCGGCCGGTTGTATGGGTCATGCCGCTGTCGTGGACGCGGGTGCCCAGCCCGGCATAGCCCACCAGCTTTTTGGCAGTAGGAAAGCGATTGATGTCCCCGATAGCCGCCAGGATGGTGATGGCGGTGAGCATGGCCACTCCGGGAAGTTGGACCAGCAAGGGGATGCGTTCATCCTGGGCGCTCTCCTTCTGCAGACATTCTTCAGCTTGCCCGACCTGTTTCTGGGAAAACTCGAGCGTGTCCAGGTCGGAGCGCACCAGGAACTGCTCGGTTGCAGAAAGCGATAGGCTCTCCCACCAGATGCGCTGCTCAGAAGAAAAAGGCTTCTCCGGCAGAACTATGTGGTTGCGGTGCAATATCGAATGCAGCCGGTTCTTGGCCATGGTCGAAAGGTGGACCATTTTCTCCCGCCGGGCGATGAGTGCACGCAAGTCACGCACCTTGTGCGGCGGGATCCACACGCCTGTGAGCATCCCGGCTGCGTGAAGTTGCGCCAGAGTCAATGCTGCCTTCTTGTCCGTTTTCACGGGGGCGTTCGTGATCAGAGTCACGTTTGGCGGGTGGACGGCGATAATTGAGTGTACATGCGGCAGTAGGGTATCGTAGAACAGGTATGTGTTGGTGGTCATCTCCAGTACCACCGAATCCTGTGGCGTGATGACCCGGGAAACCCACCCGTCCAACTGATAGTTCGAAACCCTTTGCGGGCCAAAGACGACTTCGCGCTGTGCGTTGACCCCCAGTGCAACGAAGTACTCTTTGTGGATGTCCAATCCAATAAAGCGTGTGGGACCTCTTGCCATATCAACACCTCCGGGAGAATGGAATTGGGCCGGGTACATTGATTTATGGGTATGGACATCACACACGGACACGGGCTAACTCAAAGAGTTTCCCAGGTTAGCGGATCCGAACGGGCAGCCAAACAGATACGCGAGCTTGCTAGAGGCTTCTCATACTCACAACCGGCTGACCCAAACGTCACAAACCCGGAGCAGAACGTTCCCGTTCCTAACCATCGAGAAGTCTACTCCCAAACGTCCCGGCCACCCCTTCTGCAAGGGGTGTTGAATGCTAACAGATACCAATTTAATCAAGAGGTATTTTCATAAGCTTCTAAAAATTAAGGTATGTTGCAAATACCTATAGTAATTATTGCCTCCGAGGGGATTCGAACCCTAATGAAACAAATCCTTCTATGCTGACCGCCCAACTTATGCAGGGGAGAAAAATGTTCGAATAAAAGTGACACAAATTAATTGCCTGTTCCCGTAGATATGGAAAGTAAGTTACAACTTTGAATATAATTCAATTAATTCCTATATATTCCTTAAAATGACTTCGACGTCATCATGACTTACTACCTGAATAGAATTCTTTTTTCCACCGTCAGGCACGAGATTTCAGGGATACTTGGAACCGGCTTGCAATGACACGTCGAACGAACTTTGCAAACACCTTGAGTTTGACTGCAAGTGCCTTGCGCAAACCTGGTAAAAGAGTGAGAATGAGAGATAGCACGATCAACCACGGAGGCATACCATGAGCAAATCAAAACATATCCTCATCGTCACCGGCGATATTGCAATGGATTGGAATTTGGCACGCGCACGACGTTCAACGAGCGATACTTCTTTCTGGAGCTCAGACGATACGGCCAGAACCACCTGGCAGCGCGGCGGCGCGGCTTTATTGGCTGACCTTGTGGACGCCATAGCCAAGGACCTACAGAAGGGTGGAGAGCCAGGATTCTCCATCCGCCAGACTGCAGCTCCGTGCGAGTCCAGCCAGGTGCAACCGGAAGACAACCAGTACCACCATTCATATGCCATGTGGTCACTGTTCAAGTATGAGAACAAACCCGCCTGGCGGGTCGAGGAATTTCTTGGTCTGAATCGGGCCAACAGCGAATCCGTTCAAGAATGGCAGAAGGTAGTAGACGATTCCCCCGAGGCTGATCTGGTCATCCTGGACGATGCCGACCTGGGATTCCGGAACCACTCAGAGCTCTGGCCGATGGCACTCAACGCAAAGGGTAAATACCGACCCTGGATCCTGCTAAAGATGGCACGACCGCTGGCCAATGGGCCGCTCTGGGAGCATCTTCATAAGAATTTTTCGGATCGCTTGATCGTCGTCGCCACGGTGGACGACCTGCGCTTGAGCGAAGTACAAATCAGCCGGGAGCTCTCCTGGGAAAGAACTGCCCAGGATGTCTACTGGGAACTGGTCCACAATCCTTGCGTCAATTCTTTATCACATTGTGCACATGTGGTGATCTCGTTTGGGCCAGCCGGAGCAATCCTGCTATCCCGGCAGGAAGAGAAAAAGCAGCCCGCCTTCCAATGCTCCCTGTTCTTTGATCCCAAGATCATCGAACGGATGTGGGAGAAAGACTATCCTGGCGGGATGATCGGATACACCACCTGCCTGTCAGCTGGCCTGGTCCGTCAGTGGCTGCTTTCGCCCGACATGGAAAGTATCCAGCTGGGAATCCAAAGCGGACTGTCTGCCTCGCGGGCGTTGCACCTTGAGGGATATGGGGAACGAGGTGCGCCTGCCGCGCAAGCCAGGCTTGTATTCCCGATCGACCGTATCGTCTCCAACCTGGCCAAGCCTGTGAGCCAATTTGCAGTCGCCCCGATCCAGGATCCTGTCCGTTTCATCCTACAGAAAGGAACACCAGCTAAGAAACCGCTGACAGAAGGCTTCTGGACCATCCTGGAGGACAAATTCAAAGGTGGGCTGGACCAGGTGGCCACGCAAATCGTTCTGGAAGGTCCTGAAGTCGCTTTGCTGGGGGTACCCTGGGGTCAATTCGGCGACCTACTCACTGTTGACCGCCAGGAGATCGAGAGCTACCGCAGCATCCGCAACCTGGTGGCTGAGTATGCAAAGCAAAAGAAGGTGTCCCGACCGCTATCGATCGCCGTTTTCGGCACTCCTGGATCGGGCAAATCCTTCGGTGTCACCGAGATGGCCAAATCGCTCCTGCCCGACCAAATCGTGACGATCACCTTTAACCTGTCTCAATTTGACACTCCCGACGACCTATTATCTGCTTTGCACCAGGTACGCGACATCGGCCTGAGCGGAAAGCTCCCGCTGGTATTCTGGGACGAGTTCGACACTTCCCTCGGGGACATGCAACTCGGTTGGCTGCGCTACTTCCTAGCACCCATGCAGGACGGCAAGTTCCAGGAAGGCCAGATCAACCACCCAATTGGGCGAGCCATCTTCGTCTTCGCCGGCGGGACCAGCTCCAGCATGGCGGAATTCAAGAAAGGGACGGAGGAGTACTTCAAATCAGCCAAAGGGCTTGATTTTGTTAGCCGGCTCAAAGGCTTCATCAACGTTCTTGGTCCGAACCCGGTCAAGGCAGCCAATGGAGACCCATACTTTATCATCCGGAGGGCGATCCTGCTGCGATCGAGCCTCAAACGCGGCACACCACAACTATTCGAGAAACGCGGCGGGAAGGATCTGCTCAACATTGACCGCGGGGTCCTGCGCGCTCTGCTGAAGATAGGACAATTCAAACACGGTGCTCGCTCGATCGAGTCACTGCTTGCCATGAGCCAGCTAAGCAGCAAGACGGCTTTCGAGCGCTCCTGCTTGCCTTCCGAATCGCAACTCGACCTTCACGTGGAAGGAAGAGAATTCCTTTCCTTGGTCCAGCGCGTGGAACTGGAAGGGCAGATATTGGAAGCCCTAGCAGAGGCAGCCCATACGGTTTATTGCGAAGGAGAGAGAAAGCGCGGCTATAAGTATGGTCCGGAAAAAGACGAAAACCTCAAGACCAACGACATTCTCAGGTCCTATGCCGAACTGCCAGAAAACATAAAAGAAGCCAACCGACTGAATGTGCGCGACATCCCAACCAAGCTGGCTGCGGCTGGCTATATCATGATTCCGGCACGCAGCAACGAACCACCTTTCAACTTTCCCGGAAAGCCCCTGGAGTTGCTGGCGGAAGCTGAGCATGAGCGCTGGATGACGTCCAAACTGGATGACGGCTGGAAATATGCCGCCATAACGAACAAAACGAAGAAGGTGCACATCTGTCTGGTCCCCTGGAAAAAGCTGCCGGAAAACGAGAAGGAAAAGGACCGCGACCTGGTGCGAGGGATTCCGGCGATTTTGGCACGAGCCGGGTATGCGATTGTGAAAGCAAGTAACTAGAATGGAATGATTTTGATATTCGTGTCCTGGTCTTCCCAAACCTCTGAAGTTGATCATTGCATCCGGATGGTAGGTCTCCCATCCGAATCCGTCGTGCCGTGAAATAAGGAGAGCAGATTATGCCCGACGTTTTCATTTCCTATTCCCGTAAAGATATTGCCTTCGCCCGCCTGCTCCATGAAGCGCTGACGCAGGGAAAAGTGGAAACCTGGATCGACTGGGCGCGCATCCCAGCGGGCGAGAAGTGGTGGGACGAAATCTCTGCTGCCATCGCGCAATCTGATATCTTCCTGTTCATCATCAGCAGCCATTCGATCGGCTCGGAAGTGTGCAAGAAGGAAGTGGACCAGGCGCTCAGTCATAACAAGCGCATTATTCCCATAATTGTGGATGACACGCCAGAAGCCGCCATCCGCGAGTTCGTGCCAGACCTGACCGCGATCAATTGGATCATCTTTCGGCGGGATAACGTGTTCATGCTGGAGGCGCGCCCGGACGAGACCCTGAAGCCGGAAGAGCAAATGGTAGCGCTGCCGAAAACCCCTGAGTTCCGCCTAGCCGTGGAGAAACTAAATACTGCAATCCACACCGATTGGGGCTGGGTCAAGGCTCATACGCGTTTGGAAACGCGGGCTCAGGAATGGGATCGGCGCAAGCGGGAGAGCAGCTGGCTCTTGCGCGGCAAGGACCTGGGCGAGGCGGAGGGGTGGCTGGCCCAGGCGGGTGCAAAGAAGGACCCCCAACCCACCGATTTGCAGCGGCAATATGTGCTCGCCAGCCGCAAGGCAGAGGGCCGGCGGCAAAGAATTACATTGGGAGCCAGCCTGGGGGCATTGGCCATCACCATCGTTCTTGGAGTCCTGGCACTCCTGGCTCAACAGACTGCCCTGAGAAACCTGGCGCGATCAGAAAACCTGCGCCTGGCCGCGGAGGCCGTTAACATAATGGCTGAGCCGGGTGGCAATGTTGAAACAGCCGCCCTGCTAAGTGTGCGCGCCCTCCAGGGAGGCTACCTGCCCCAGGCAGATGCCCCCCTGCAAAAAAGCCTGCTGCAACTATATGCAATACACAACTTTACAGGGCATACGGACACTGTCACAAGCGTGGCCTTCTCGCTAGATGGGATGTATATACTAACCGGCAGTTCAGATAAAACCGCGATCCTGTGGGATGCCACAACCGGCGCGCTTGTCCGTACATTCAGCGGGCACGCGGGACCGGTCGAAAGCGTGGCATTCTCGCCGGACGGGAAGTATGTGCTGACGGGGAGCTCAGACAAGACCGCGAAGTTGTGGGACGCCGCAACCGGCGCACTTGTGCAAACCTTCAGCGATCCCCCAAGTACCGTGGTCAGGACCTCGGTCGAGCTGAAACGCTCGAACCACAGCGTGGCTTTTTCTCCGGATGGGAAGTACGTGCTGACGGGAAGCGACGACGGTAACGCCAGGCTGTGGGATGCCGCCACCGGCTCGCTGGTGCGCACATTCAGCGGGCACACGAGCATTGTCAGGAGTGTGGCCTTCTCTCCGGATGGAAAGTACGCGCTGACGGGAGGCCTGGATGATACTGTCAGGTTATGGGATGCCGCCACAGGCGGGCAAGTGCGCACCTTTGAGCTTACTGGTTGGGTCTTGAGCGTGGCTTTCTCGCCGGATGGGAAGTACATCCTAGCAGGGGGAACCAACGACGATCCGACACTTTGGGATGCCACCAGTGGCGCGGTAGTGGAAACCTTCATTGGGGACGCGAAAGGTGCTATAGGCGTGGCCTTCTCGCCGGATGGGAATTACCTGCTAACGACGAGCCTGAGTCAGTCGACCACCAAGCTGTGGGATGTCGCCAGCGGCGAATTGGTGCGCACCTTCAGTGGACACACGGATACAGTCACAAGCGTGGCTTTTTCGCCCGATGGGACATACGTACTGACAGGCAGCATGGACAGGAACGCCAAGCTGTGGGCTGCCACCAGCAACGCAAATGTGCGTATCTTCAGCGGGCACACGGATATTGTTGAAAGCGTGGCATTCTCTCCGGATGGAAAGTACGTGCTGTCAGGGAGCGACGACAGCACCGCCAAAATGTGGGATGCTGCCACAGCCGCGCTGGTACGCACCTTCAGTGGGCATACGGGCGCTGTCAACAGCGTAGCCTTCTCGCCTGATGGGAAGTACGTGTTGACAGGCAGCAACGATGGTACCGCCAGGCTGTGGGATGCCGCCACGGGTGCGGTGGTGCGCACTTTCAGCGGGCACAGCGACGCTGTCTTGAGCGTGGCCTTCTCACCGGATGGAAAGTATGTGTTGACGGGGAGCGGCGACAGGACCGCGAAACTGTGGGAGGCTGCAACCGGTGCGGAAGTGCTTACCTTGCGTGGACACACGCAAGCTGTCACTGGAGTAGCTTTCTCACCGGATGGGAAGTACGTGCTAACGGGCAGTGCAGACTGGGATGCAAAATTGTGGGATGCCACCACAGGCGCGGAAGTGCGCACTTTCAAGGGAGGCAGCTCTGTACAGGTTGTGGCTTTCTCGCCGGACGGGAAGTACGTGCTGACGGGGGACTTAGAGCGTACCGCCACGCTGTGGGATGCTGCCAGCGGCGCTTTGGTGCGCATTTTCAGCGGGCACACGGGCTATGTCATCGGCGTAGCCTTCTCGCCGGATGGGAAATACGTTCTGACGGGAAGCTATGACTTCACAGCCAAGTTGTGGGACGCTGCCACAGGCAAAGAAGTGCGCACCTTTGACGGCCACACAGATGTTGTCACAGGCGTTGCCTTCTCGCCGGATGGGAAATACGTTCTGACGGGAAGCGCCGACAAGACAGCAGAACTGTGGGACACGGATTCCGGCGATACCATCCGCTGGGCATGTGCGCACCTGACGCGCGACCTGACGCCCGAGGAGCGCACCCAACACTTCATCACAGATAACAAGCCGACCTGTCCCTTGGGCGTTCCCGCCCTCGTCATGCCCACCATCGATGTCTCTTTTGTGAAGCCAACCTCCACCAATCAAGCCACCCCCTTGCCTTTGACCACGGAATTGACCGTCTCTGATTCGTTTGATGATAATAAATACGGGTGGCCGGTGCTGAAGCAGTGGAACGATAATGGGAATCTCCAGGATATGCAGGTGCAAAACGGCGAACTGGACTGGAACATCGACTGTGTGTTGAACGATGGCTGCTATTATTTATGGGTGCCCAGTGATATACCAGCGGTATCCAATTTCGACCTGTCTGTGGATGTCAAACGCATCCCCGAAACCACAAATGGATATGCCGGGATCATCTTCCGCTACGTGGATGGGTCTAATTACTATATGTTTTCGTGCAACGATGCCGATGGTTCCTTCCTGATCTGGAAGGTGGCGGATAATTCAGTCACTCAGGTTGCCAACTGGCAGACGAGCAGCGCTATCAAGTCCAACCAGTTCAATAGGCTCGGAGTAGAGGCGGTAGATTCTTCCTTCAACTTTTTCATCAATGGCGTCAAGGTGTACAGTGCCGAGATCACGGGAATCTCGTCAGGCATGGTTGGCGTGGCGGGAGGAAATTTCTCCCAGGGAACTATAAGCTTGGTGTTCGACAATTTGGATCTGAAGGAAACCACATCGGCAACGGTCCTGCCCACTACAACGATCCTGCCTAGCGCGACCGCCACCTCCCCGGTTGACATCAACACAGTGAAATTCACCAAGGCCTATATTTCCGATCCATTTAACGATAATTCCCTGCAATGGGATGTTGGAGATGTTGCCGGCTCATGGTGGAATGGAACCCGCACGATCGAGAACGGTGTCCTGACCTGGGATGGGATCACTGAACAGGGGCTGAACTCGGTTGTAAGCCCAGGCGCCGGCGATAAACAAGCTCTTTTATCCAACGTGCAGGTATCGGCCCGTGTTAACCTGGTCAACCAGAGCATGAATGGATCCTACGGGTTGTTTATCCGGGGCACCGATGACCTGTCCGGTTATTACGTTTTTCTGGTCAACGGAAACGAGTTCAGCTTCCAGGTATTATTACCAAGTGGTACATGGAAGACCGTGGTTGACTGGCAAACCAGCCCTAATATCACCAGCAGTGGGTGGAATACCATGATGGTCCAGGCTGTTGGGAGTCAATTCCGCCTGTTCTTCAACGATCACCTGTTGGCAGAGGCGGAGGATGCCAGCCTGGCGGGTGGGTTGAATGGAATCACGGTGGATATTAATGATGCGAACGTACATATCCAGGTCCAGTTCGATGATTTTACAGTTCTCCTTCCGTCGCCATGAGCGATTTCGATCATTCGCATTGTATAAAGCCAATATGATGAAAGCCGACGTGGAAACGTGTTTTATTTATCAGTGACATGCTGGTAAATACAACCGAGGTTTCGGGAATTGACGCTGGTCATATCCGTATATTTATAGAAATATAAAACGGTGGGAGTGTTTCGATATCCTACGAAAACCTCGATCTGAGGGGAACCACAAATGCTAACACTTTTCTTGAAGGAACCCATTATCCCAGACGGGCCAAATTCCAACCCGGATGGCCTAGGGGAAGAACCGATTCCTTTGTGTCTTAAACCTTTATGAAGGCTCCCGGGGCAGATGTGCGAATCGAGAAATTTGGCACGTATTAATGGGAAAACAATCAATGGTGCAAAGGACTTCCAACAATGGCCAGCATCGGTCGTCGCAAGTGTTTGTCAGTTGGTATTCATGTCCAGTGGCATATATAGTAGGGCGGGTAGGGGTCGAACCCACACAGTGTCATCCCCGGCGGATTTTAAGTTCTGATCTTTATTCCCCTTTTTCACGATCTCAAATCATGCTTAGTATTACTTGAATTAGAACTTGCATTCTTTTCGATCTGTATTTAATAACATGGCAATACAGCATGTTACTGTATCAAATATCCATAGAACAGGGGAAAGAGAGAGATCAGCGGCCATAGATTAGCCGGTGAAGGGACCTGACCCAGGGTCTGTTCTGGTGGGGTCCCTGAAAGACAGGCAAGGAACCCTGAGTGGTCTCTGAATATTCTACTTCAAGAAACTGCGTGGTGTGGTACGTTCTGGGAGGAGTTTGAAGGGGGAGGTAGCGATAGGCATGAGAACGCAGTTGATCAGCATTGCGGCAGAGAGCCAGCATGGCGCGTACACCGGGCAAACGCCAGGAACAACCACGCCCTTTCATGCGGTGGACCACCAGCTTGTCGACATTGCCTTCAATGGCTCCCAGGCAGGCGGGGAGGGAGCAGGCCCGGTATTCCAGGTCCAATAACCCATCCTGGTTGTTGAGAACGTATCGGTAGAAGTCGAGTAGCAGTTTCTGTTGATTGCCTTCTGCCTGCTGGATGTGTTGCTGCAGCTCAGGGGCGACCGCATGGAAGCCTTCATGTCGTAAGCGAGTGACCACACGTCGGGCCGCGCTTTTATCATGGTATGCCCGGCGGGCCGCCCTCTGCAAGTGGAACCGATCCAGCACAAATTGCTGGGGCAGATCCATCCGGTCAAAGCTATGGCGCACCCACTGGTTGCCATCTCCCCCGCTGATCAGGATCTGGGTCTGGGTCAGGTCATAAGCCAAATGGGCTTCCCGCAGGATGTGTTCCTGCCACATCTCCGCATTCAGCCCGATGGCGGTCATACACTGCTTGTTTTCCAGGCGAAACCGGTCTTTTCCGACCTGTTTTCGGCCTGTGCTCAGGATCGCCACCCGGACTTCCGTGGATCGTCTCTTTTCCCGCTGCAGGTGCACCCACACTCCATCGCTCTCGCCGTACAGCACCGGCGCCGGAATCTTTCCCCCTTCCTGCACAGCCCCTCCTTCGAAGATGCGCCTTCGCTCGGCTTCTTCCCCATCCGCAATGCGGTTACCCACCAACCAGGCCATCCGTTGCAGGCTGGTGGCGGTAATCGGGACCTTGATCAGGTAGCTGAGTTGATCGGCTGCCCGGCGATAGGGATCACAACTGGACAGGGCCGCTCCCATCTCCTGAACCCTACCGCTCATCCGCCCATATCGTAACAGGCCAAACAACTCATCGACCGGTTTCACTCGCCGGTCCCGCTCATCTTGATAGATCCTTCGCTTGTATCGAACCGCTCCCAGGCTGCTCACCATCCAGCGCATCTCCGTCCCCACATTCCTCCAGCCTGCGGGCACCTCCCGCGCAATTCGATCATCCAACACTTGGATCACCCCCTGAAGCACTTGTTGCCCCAGTCCTACCGTCAAGCTGTGGATCGAATCCTCCACCGCTCCGATGAAAACCTTTTCCTCGATTTCCATCACCACATCTTCCAATTTTATGGTTATACTAATCGCGACAGATTCGTCTGTCATCTGAGAGCTCCTTTCGGTATTGTTGGCGCAACCTCAATATTGATTGGAACTCTCTCTTTTTGCAACCCCTTTATTCTATGGATTTCTGTGACTGTAACATACAGCATAGGGGGGCTTGCAAAGCTCCGAATTAAAGTATATTATCAATTCAGGCGAGCTTTTACCTACATAACCAATTATTTCTGGCTACCAGGCAGATGAGGTCAGGTATGGCAGGGTCATTACAAGCTCAGATGGAAGAATTACGCGCCTCAATCAACGGTCTGGAGGCACAGCGCGGCATTTTGGGGGATGCGATTATTAATCCTGCGTTGGCAACTCTACGACAACAGCTGGCTGTATTGGAAGCACAGGCTGCAGCCCAGGTGGTCCCAGCCGAAGAACGGCGCATGGTCACGATCCTGTTCATTGACATGGTCGGCTCGACCGCGATGGCTGAAAAGCTGGACCCCGAAGAATACCGCCAAGTGGTGAAGAAGATGCATTCCGCGCTGGGAGAGGCGATCACCGCCCACCACGGGACCGTTGCCCAGTACCTGGGGGATGGGCTGCTGGCATTCTTTGGGGCAAAAAACGCCAGTGAGAACGACCCTGAAAACGCCATCCGGGCTGCGCTGGATGGACAGACAGCCGTGGCAGCCCTGCTTTCAGCTGAGAGAGTGCAGCTGCGGGCCGGCATCCACAGCGGACTGGTAGTGGTGGGTGAACTGGGTGAAGCAACCCACAAGGAATTCACCGCCAGCGGAGATGCGATGAACCTGGCAGCTCGGCTGCAGTCAGCGGCACCGCCGGGCGGGATCCTGATCTCCCAAGACACGTATCGGTATGTGCGCGGTGTGTTCAACTTAACCGCTCGTCCGCCGTTGACGGTAAAAGGCAAGAGCGAACCGCTGCAGACCTACCTGGTGAGAGGAGCCAAGCCGCGCCCCTTCCACAGCGTGGCGCGTGGGGTGGCCGGGGTGGAGATCCGCACCATCGGGCGGGAGACAGAAATGCAGGCTCTGCAGGCAGCCTACCTGCGGGCATATGAGCAGCACGCCATGGTCTGGGCACAGTTGATCAGCGACCCCGGGGTAGGCAAGAGCCGCCTGATGGAAGACTTATCAGAATGGATCGACCTGCGAGCGGAAACCACTCGCCTGCTGCGCGCCCGGGCATTCCCGGATGACGCCAACCAGCCTTTTGCCCTGGTGAGACGCATATGGTTCGATCGTTTCCAGATCGCCGAGGATGCCCCCCTGGAGCAGGCGGAAACGAAGTGGGTGGACCGCTTTAAGGAGTTTTCCGGCCTGGAGGAATTCGAAGAACCTGCCCATGCTCTTGGATTGCTGGTGGGTTTATCTTTTCTAAACAGTCCCTACGTCAAGGGGATGCGCAATGACCCCACCCAGGTGAAGGGACGGGCACTGGTGGTCAGCCGCGAGATACTCAAATCGGTTCGCAGGCAGTACCCGGTGGTGGTCCTGCTGGAAGACCTGCAATGGGCAGATGCCGCCTCCTGGGAGTACCTCATGGAAGTTTTCCTGGGAGGAGCGGATGGGGAACAAATCAATGGCCTGTTCATCCTGGGGGCAGCCCGCCCGGAATGGCACCCGCCCGAAGTACTGGAAGAGCTTTTTAATAATTCAGTGCCCCATGAAAAGGGAGATAACATTTGGGGCACGTTAATCCCCCTGGCGCCACTCAGCGACCAGGCAAGCCGCCAGCTGGCGAAGGAGATCTTCCAGCGGGCAGAAAATGTCCCTGAAAAGACAATTGATTTGATCGTCGAGCGTTCGGAAGGTGTGCCTTATTACACTGAAGAGATGGTGAACTGGTTCATCGATCATGGCATCCTGGACACGGGCGGCGAACGATGGCGCTTTTTCCCGGAAAAGTTGAAGGAACAGCTACTGCCGGCGACCCTGCAGCACCTGCTGCTGACCCGACTGAGCTCGCTTTCGCAACCGGAACGAGCCGTCCTGCAGCGCGGGTCGATCTTCGGACGGCGGTTCTGGACAGGGGGCGTGGAGGCCTTGGGAGTACTCGGTGGGGCGGATACGCTGGGGCACCTGCAGCCGCGCGGTTTTGTCCAGGCACAGCCTGAATCAGCCTTCCAAGGTGATACCGAATGGAGCTTCCATCACAACCTGCTGCAAGAAGTGACCTATGAAAGCGTGCTGAAGCGGGAGCGGGCCGCGTTGCACAAGGTGGCGGCAGGCTGGCTGGAAAAACAAGCGCGCCAGGGTGGAAGACTGGATGAATTTGCCGGGCTCCTGGGGGATCACTGCGAGCGGGCGGGTGAGTTGAGTGCCGCTGCAGACTGGTACCTGCTGGCAGGCAGGAACACATACAGACAGGGGGCGCCGCGCCAAGCCAAGGATTTCTATACCCGGGCATTGGAACTGCTCCCGCCGGTCGATCGGGAGCGACGCTGGCAAGCCCTGCTGGGACGTGAGGAGGCGCTTGCCGAGTTAGGCGAGGCTGAACCCTGGAAGGAGGATACAGCCGCCTTGCTGGAGCTGGCCCGATCGTTTAATGATGATAATTACCTTGCTGAAGCTTATCTCCGCCAGGCGATCTATGGCGGTCGTGCAGGGGACGAGCTCATCGCTCTTCAAGCCGGCTGGGAAGCTTATGCAGCTGCAAAGCGCTGTGGAAACGAGGCAATCGAAACCAGAGCTCTTGCCTGGATTGCAGTGGGGAACATATACATGGGAGAAAAGTCCGCCGCGCAGGAAAACGTAGAAGCCGCCTTGCAGTTGGCCCGCCGCCTGGAAGACGAAAACGTGATGTCTTTTGTCCTCGGCCGGGCAGCATTTTGTTATGGCGAACTGGCTATGTTTAACAAGTGGTATCCGTTATATCTGGAGCAGATCGAACTGGACCACCGCCTGGGGAACCGCAGCGAGGAAGCAACCGGCCTCTCAAACCTTGGCAGCAGTTATCTGGGTGCCGGGTTTTACAAGAAAGGCCGGGCGATGCTTGAGCGGGCCGCCCAGATTGGCAGAGCCCTGGGTTCCCGCCGTACGCTGGCGTATGCCCTGATGAACCTGGGAGGGGTATGTTGGGCTACCGGTGATCTGCGAAAAGCATATCAGTTGGCAGAACAAGCCCTGGAGGAAATTACCCCGACGAATGATTCCCGGGGAATCTTCTTCGCTCTTAACGCACTGGGGATCGTCCTGCTGGACATGGGTGATATTCCCGGTGCTGCCAGGCGATTCAGTGAAGCAAATGAGCTGGCGATAAGCCATGGTTTGACCGCCCTGGGGGTCGAAGCTAAAACCGGACTGGCTGCATGCACTGTGCAGCAAGGACAGCTGGACAAGGCGCGCACCTACATCCATGAAACCTGGGATTACCTGAGAGAGCACGGCTGGTTTGGAATGGATCTCCCCGGCAAGGTTTACCTGACCCATGTCGAAACTTTCGATGCCCTGGGGGAGGATGAATATTCACGGGCTGCCCTTGAGAGCGCTCACCAGGCATTGATTGAAGTGGCCGATCAAAAGGGCGATCCAGAATGGCGGCAGTCTTTTCTCGAAAACGTTCCCGAACACCGGGCAATCATGGAGATGTGGGAGCGCAGAAAGCTGTAATAAAGTAACTATAGATTTTTAAGTCCATCGATTATGGCTGCATCGAATACCCAAATTGGCAAGGTATCAGGCAAATGAGCTCCAGGTATCCCAGCCAGAGCGGAGAGTTGGTGAGCTGCAGCACCAGCCAAACCGATCGGCGCTGACAGCTGGTGAGGGAATCAATGCGCCGCGGGTTGATGAGAAACCTGGCAGGTCGGTCGACCTGCCAGATTTTTGGTTGCGAGCGTTCATTCCCAGCGAAATGTTTTTACCGAGACGATGATCCCCAGCAGAAGCATGGCAGCCAGCACGCCGATATCCAGCAGGTGTTTTCCCCAGGGCTCGCCGATCCACAGGCCGCGCAGCAGGTTGACCACGTAGGTAAGCGGGACAAACGTCGAAATCTTCTGGATGGAGGCGGGCATCAGTTCGCGGGGCCAGGCCGCCCCGGAGAAGATCAACATCGGGTACAAGAGCACCATCCCGACGACCTGGGCAGTGCGGGCCGTGGGCATGGTGCCCGCCAGGATGAACCCGAGCCCGAAGAAGCTCAGGCTGCCCAGGATGAATCCAGCCAGCATGCTGAAGGCGTTACCCGCGAATTCCACGTGGTAGACCAGCTTCCCGGCGATGAGGAGCAGGAGCATGCCCAGGCTGGTCATGGCGAAGACGACCACGACCTGGGCAGTCATGACGATCAGCGGGCTGACCGGCGTGGTCCGCAGGCGGCGCAGGACGCCGTTCTCCCGATAGGTGGCCATGGTCATGGTGGTGGCCATCAAGCCGGTGATCCCGATGGTCATGGCGGTAAAGGCCGGGATTAAATTGTCGACTGCCCCCCGGCCGCCAGGCGCGGGTGCGGGCTGGCTGCCGTAGATGCTGCCGAAGATGAACAGCATCATCAAGGGGAATACCAGGGTGAAAAAAGCCCCCACCGGCTCGCGCAGGAACAACTTGGCTTCCATCCAGGTCATTTTCAGCAGGCTTTTCATTTCACACCTCAGGCTCTCACGGCGCGGCCGGTCAGGTTCAAGAAGACATCTTCCAGGTTGGGCTGTTCGGTGCGCAGGTCGCGGAACGGGACCCCCTGCGCGGTCAACAAGCCGACCACCTCGCTCACCATGGGGACCTGGCGGCTGTCCTTGCCGTGAACGACGACCCGCTCTCCCTCCACCTCGAGCCGGCCGGCGGTCGAGAGGGCCTTTTCCAGCCGCGGGGACAGCCCCCCATCCAGGGTAAAGATCACACTCTGCTCAGCTTCCAGGGCGCGGATCAGGGCAGCCGGGGAGTCGAGAGCCACGATGCGACCATGGTCGAGGATGGCCACCCGGTCGCACAGGCGCTCGGCCTCTTCCATGAAATGGGTGCTCAGCAGGACTGTTTTGCCCCTGGCACACACCGCGCTCACCAGGTCCCAGATGGCGTGGCGCGCCTGGGGGTCGAGACCGGTGGTAAGCTCGTCCAGGAACACCAACTGCGGGTCCGGCAACAGCGCCAGGGCGATGAAGAGGCGCTGCTTCTGCCCGCCCGACAATTTCGAGAAGGGGGTATTGCGTTTCTCTTCCAGCCCCAACTGCGGCAGCAGTTCCTTCCAATCACAGGCATTCGGGTAGAACGAGGCGTACAGGTCAAGCGCCTCCCAGACCTTCATGCGGTCCGGCAGATTGGATTGCTGCAACTGCATGCCTGCACGCAGGCGCAGGGTCCCGCTTTCACGCTGCGGGTCAACGCCAAGGACGCGCACCACCCCTCCATCCCGTTTGCGCAGTCCTTCCAGGCATTCGATGGTGGTGGTCTTGCCGGCTCCATTCGGGCCGACCATCCCAAAGATTTCACCCTGGCGGACTTCGAACGAGACATCCTCCACGGCGACCGTCCTGCCGTAGATCTTGCGCAGCGCTTCAACCTGTACGATGGTTTCCATAAGCCACCTCACCTGCCTTTCAAGATCGACTGGAGCGCCGCCACATGTTCGGCAAAGACCCTGCGACCGGCGGGGGTGGCCGCGACATAGGTGCGCGGCTTGCGCTCCACGAAGAGCTTGTTGACGGCAATGTAACCGGCCTCTTCCAGTTTGCGCAGGTGCGCACCCAGGTTGCCGTCGGTCACCTGCAGCAGGTCGCGCAGGTACGAAAAATCGACCTCTTCACCCGGACCCAGGGTCACTAGGGCAGCCATGATGCGCAGGCGCACGGTCTGATGGATGGTTTCATTCAATTCGGCCATGACCTACCACCTCATGCGGATGTACAGGCCGAGGGCGATCATCCCGCCCCCGCCCAGGACCCCCATCCAAAGGTAGAAAATAGCGGGCAGCAGGAAGTAGCCCACCAGCGCCAGGGCTGTGATCGGCAGCGCCCACCAGACGGAGGCAAATGAAAGCAGCAGGCCCATGGCCGGTTGACCGATCATGATGAACAGGATGACGAACATGGTCACCTGCTTCCCGTCGACGGGGCGGGCAACGGCGATGGCGGCAACCGCGTAGATGACCAGCAGAATCCAGAAGATGATGGCCCGCCTGGCAGAGACATCGAATGCCGGGCTGCGGACACGCCTGCCCGTGCGGGTACCGAGCAGGACGGCCACCGCAGTGCCCAGAACGCTCATCCCGATCCAGATATAGGCGACAATTGCACCTGCCAGGAACTGGGTGGAAAGATATCCCACCAGCCAAATGACCCCGGTCACAATCAGGAAAATGTAGGCGCCGCTGCTGGCGATCGAGTGGCGGGTTTTCTGCGAAATCTTTTGGATGGCCGCCAGGGCTTCTTCGGCTTCCGTAGGGGAGACATTCATAAGATCCTCCTGGGTAATTATAGAGTACTCTATAATACAGAGTATTCTACACAAGATCGTCAATTATGTCAAGCCCAGGGGAATCCAAATATTAATGGTAGACAGGACTGATCAAACCGCCAAGTAAATTAAGAGGCAGGGATAAGCAAAGACTCCGATCGCGGAAGTGATCGGAGTCTTTGGGTTTGGTCCTCCCTCAGTCATCCCCCACCGGCGGGCTCGTGCCGGATGGTGATGACTGCCGGCTGACCAGGGTGATTTAAAGCAGGTGGTTGCAGAGGGTCGTTACGGCAGAGAAACGAACTGGCCGAGAAATGCGCGTGCCGAGGGTGTATCGAGGCGGTAGGTGACGTTCGTAGAGCGGCAGATCGCATCGCCGGTAATGGTGGTCGCCGCCAGGATATCGGTCGTTCCCAGGAAGTTCGGGCCGCCGGAGTCGCCATAACAGCCGCCGCCATTGCCGGTGGACGGGTTCATGGAGATGCGCAACCAGGCGGGGTTGACCGCATTGAGGGTGCCCGTGGCGACCATGCGCACATCGTTGTAAAGATACTGGTGGCCGCCAGGTCCGTTGGTCACCTCGTAAGCGCCATAGCCGACTGAGGTGAACTGCTGCGAGCCGGACAAGTTTGACAGCGAGCCGGCGGCGGGCAAACGTGCCGGGAGGATGCCTTTGACCGGCTTATCGAAGACGACCACGGCAAGGTCGTGCGGGTCACTCTGCTTCTGATCATAGAGCGGGTCGGCAAACCAGGCTCCCGTGTAGGTCTTATCCCCGGCCTGATAGGCAGGGTCGAAGTTCACCACCACGCGGACGGTGCCCATGTCGCAGTGAGCCGCGGTAACGAAAACCGTCGGCGAGATCAAGGTCCCCGAGCAGAGCAACCAGGTGCCGTCCGAAAACTGGGTGGGCGAGACCAACGCACCGACGTTGGGATGCTGAGTGCCATCCAGTCCGCCATTGGTGATAGCCTGGACGGGGATGCTGATGGACAGGAGGGCGACAAGTACAAAGATACCGACTGATTTACGAAGCATATTATTCTCCTCATGTAATCGATAAGCTCTTTGTAATTGTAGCATTTATTTATCAAAGGCAGGCGGGGGCGGTCGAAGCGATCGGGGACCACCCGCCTACCAGGTGTAGGGCGACCATCGTTAGGGCGATGCCGCCGTGACACCGGCGGCGCAAAGCATCAGAAGGGGGTAGCGGTCCCGGTTGTGCTCACGATCACCCGGGAATGTAGTACGAAAGGTAATACATGGTTTCGTTCAATATCAGTCCATTTTTAATTTCCAGAATTATCGTTAAAGGCGTAGGAGTCATAATGTGCTCGGTCTTATTTTCATAAGTAAGTTGTATTATGGCATACTGGCCAAAGGCGGTCACGAAATAAGATTTGACATTCATTTTAAAGTTCGGGTCATCGAAATAACCTGCAGATCCTTCTTTCATATTGGCGAGAGTGGTCTCCACATCACAGGGCATAAGACTACAGTCCCGCAGGGTATAGTCAGGTGAATAGAGCAATACGAGCGCGTTCGCATCCCGATTTTGGTGGGCGGTTATCCATTTCTCCACAATGGCCTGCGTTTGGCGGGCATAAGCATCATCACCTACGGTGGCTTTTACCCCTCCACAGGCGGAAAGAACAAAAACCAGGACGAGGGCAAGAAGAAACAGCTTTTTCATTTTTCCACCTCCGTGTGACCCTGAGTAGAAACTAGCAGCCACCTTCCGACCTGCCCGGCAGGCATTTGAAGAGACCCGGCGGGATAAAACAAACAGCCGCCGACTCTTATCAACGCCCCAGGGCGTTGGTATGGCTGACGGCGGCTCGAATGCGGGAGTCACGACCTGTATTCCGCGTGCGAAGTGAAGAGGAATGCAAATTTATTATAGTTCGGATTTTAGAAAAATCAATTGAGGGTAAAAAAGGGTTACAGTCCCAAAGATCCATAGAATAAAGGGGTTGCAAAAAGAGAGAGTTCCAATCAATATTGAAGTAGGCAACAACAATACGAAAGGAGCTCTCAATGACAGACGGATCTGTCAATATCAGTATAACCATAAAAGTGGAAGATGTGCTGATGGAGATTCAGGAGAAGGTGCTGATCGAGGCGGTGGAAGAATCCATCCACAGCCTGGTCACTGGAGTTGGACAGCAGGTTCTACAAGGGGTGATCCAAGTGCTGGACGACCGGATCGCTCGGGAAGTGCCAGCAGGCTGGCGGAATGTGGGGACGGAAGAGCGCTGGGTGGTAAGCAGTCTGGGAGCCATACGATACCGGCGGAGGGTATTCCAGGATGAGCGGGGCAGGCGCAGGAAACCGGTGGATGAGTTGGTCGGACTGCGGCGATATGGGCGGATGAGCGGCAGGGTGCAGGAAATGGGAGCTTCTCTGGCCAGTGGAGAGACCTATCGACTGGCTTCCGCTCAGCTCAGCTACCTGACCAAAACAGCCATCGGCCACAGTACCCTGCAGCGGATGGTATGGTCAGTGGGCAACCGGATTGCGGATGGGGAAGAAGCGGAGCGCAGGCGCATCTTCGAGGCTGGGGAGCAATTAGCAGGGGGAAAGATCCCTGCCGCGGTCCTGTACGGTGAAAGCGATGGGGTGTGGGTGCATCTGCAACGAGAAAAGAGACGGTCTACGGAAGTACGGGTGGCCATCCTGAGCACAGGCCGAAAACGGGTTGGAAAAGGCCGTTTTCGCCTGGAAAACAAGCACTGTGTGACCGCCGTCGGGCTGGATGCGGAGAGGTGGCAGGAGCACCTGCTGCGGGAGGCTCACTTGACCTATGACCTGACCCAGACCCGGCTCCTGATCAGCGGGGGAGATGGGAACCAGTGGGTCCGGCACAGCTTTGACCGGATGGATCTACCCCAACATTTTGTGCTGGACCGCTTCCACTTGCAGCGGGCAGCCCGCAGGGCTTACCAGGATCAAGGCAAGGCCCAGCAGGTGGTCTCCCGCTTACGCCAGGAGGGCTTTGCCGCAGTCTCCCCCGAGTTGAAACATCACATCCAGGAGGCTGAAGGCAAAAGGCGCAAATTGCTGCTCGATTTCTACCAATACCTATTCCACAACCAGGAAGGATTATTGGACCTCGAACAGCGCTCATGCCGCCTGCCGAGCTGCCTGGGAGCCATTGAAGGCAATGTCGACAAGCTTGTGGTCCACCGAATGAAGGGCCGCGGCTGTTCCTGGCGTTTACCGGGCGTCCGTGCCATGCTGGCTCTCCTCCGCAATGCTGACCAGCTCCGCTCTCATGCCTATCGCTATCTGCCCACAAAAACCCCTCCCAGAACGTATCACACCACCCAGTTTCTGGAGGTAGAATACCCAGAGAGCACTCAGGCTTCCATGCCTGTCTTTCAGGGACCACACCAAAATCGTCCCTGGGTCAGGTCCCTTCACCAGCTGATCTATGGCCGCTGATCTCTCTCTTTCCCAATTCTATGGAAATTTGATACAGTAACAAAAAAGGTTTTCACTCAATAGGTTGGTGGGCAATCCGCCCCAAAGGGGCAGGGCGAAGCTGCGGCGTTTTTAAGCTGGTTTTTTTAGAACAATTGGGAAATTGCAAACCAAACTACCAAAGCGTCAACGACTCCAAGCACAATTGCGGCAATACCATTCTTTGATCCCAATGCCAATGCAACGATTCCACAAACCACGGAAAGACCTCCAAGTGGTAAACCAAACACTATCAGTCCGACTATGCCCGAGATGATTCTTATAACACCAAGGACATAAGCTCCTGAAGAATGTTGTGGTTGAACGGTCGCGCTACCAACATGGTTACCCGGAAGTTCTCTACCACAATATCGGCAAACGATGGCTTCGTATTTGATCGTTTCAGCACAAAAGGGGCATTGTTTTGTGTCTGGAGTTGGTATGGTTGGTTTAAGAGAAAGTTGTAGTTCTGGAGGAACTTGAATTTTAAGAGCCCTCTGGGCAGCCTCCACAACGCCAGAGTCAGAATCTTTCAAGGTGTTTTGAAGAGCCTTTATTGCTTCGGGAGTAATTTGAGGTGCTACACGAAGGTTTTCGCACGCTTCGTAACGTGTTCCCGCATTCGAACTGTGAAGCATATTTATTTGTTTCTCAATATGCTTGGTTAATTCATAATCCATTTTTTATCTCCAAAGTAATCATATGGTGTTAATGCATTTTTTCCAATTATGAATTTCAAATATTTAATAAAATATTTTCCCTAACCTCTATCTGCAACCTTAATTATAGGAAACGATAGAAATTTCAATTATTATTTTATGAATAACTTGTTTGCCAATATCAATTTACAATATATTCGTCCCAATGTCTCTTTAACAATGGCCCATGCGTTCTTACAAGGGTTAATAATCCTGCTCTATTTGCAGAGACTCCCTCTTCGAAATCTCTAGTTAAACCTACAACTCCATTATCCTTAAGTAATTGTATTAGCTTTTGTGCCCCATCTAAAATAGATTTGTGATAATGGACAGTATCATCGAACTTACTTTGGGTCGATGAAAGAACCTGAGAATGAAGCGTAGACAGATAATGTTTGAAAGCGAGAGATTCCGACCAACCGCTAGCTGAAGGCTGCGGCGATCCAAATAATGGTTCATCATAGCCTGAAGAGGGATTAGCCCTTAAGGTATCAAGTAATCCTTGCCTTGAACTTATATCGAGATAAGGAAGTTTATATTCACTTAGAGTTTGAGGACTGTAATACCAGATAGTACGGCGTTTTGTTTCTTTTTCATAATTTTCCCTAAACTTTCCCGGGAAAAACGATCTAACGTTCATCCAAGTTCCAGATGCAATAGCGGAAACCCCTGCACATGCCATTTGCAGTTGTTGCTGATTTGAATATCCTATTATTACCTTAGCTCCCAATCTTCTTAATGCCGCAGCAAGGTCCATGGAATTCGCCATCCATTGAGGGTCATTTACAATTTATGTATATCCCGGGTGTTCAAGAACCAAATAATAACCAAATATTGACTGACTCTCTGCCACCTGAATAACAGAATTAATTTGTTCATTGGATCTTACTGCTTCACTTGATAAGCAAATTGTCGCAATAAGGGGTTTATCTGTTGAATTCTTCGCAGCTTTTAATAATGCATTCTGTGAATCGAGCCATAAATCTTCAACAACATCTGCACGCTCACCGGGAACAATCAATTCATTAGTTCCGACTAATCGGTTTAGCCCAACAAGCGCTTTTAACATCAATTTTCTATTTCTTTCAGAGAAACCTTGCGTATCATAATCCTTAGGCCAATAATCATATGAAGTGAGCCTGTGGTGATCTGCTCGGGGAAGATAGAATTGGGGATCTATCAATGATTTCCCATTAATCTCCGATAAATCAGCACCAATTTTCTCAATTTGATTTGGCTCAAGATCTCGGGGGCTTAGAATTACGGTTCCTCCACCCCAAGAGGAAATAAATTCTTTTGATAGACTCATCATGCCATATCCGAATTGAAGGAATAATTCCATTTATTTACCTCCCACTAATTCATAAATCTCTAAAAACCAGGCATATGCTTCTTTGCAACTGGTCGGTCTTTGATAAGGGTATTTTTGCATTAAAGAAGCTATAAAATCAGCGAATAAACCTTTATCATCCCAGTCTAACATCACATTAGGCGGATACAAAGTCTCTACTCTTCTGAGAATTTCAAGTCTATCCCTTGCTCCATTAATAAAAGGATTCGAACCTGTGATTGATTCATAGATGGTAACTCCGATTGCGAAGAGATCGGCTCTTCCATCAATATCCTTTTTTCTATTTCTAAATTGCTCGGGGGCTCCATACCCAGGAGAATGAGGACCCGAAATTGCATCAGTTCGAGTCTTAGATTCCATATCTAATATCCTAGCTATACCAAAATCTAATAACCACGCTTTTCCGCTTTTATCAATCTTAATGTTATCAGGCTTAATGTCTCGATGAACTACACTTTTTGCTTCGGCATCAGCAACCGCACAAAGTAAATCGTTTGCAAGTCTGAGTATTTTTACTTTATCTAATGGCCCCCTTTTTAATAAGGCAGATAAATCTTCTCCATCAACAAATTCTTCTAATATCCACACCAGTTGTCCCAATTCACAATCTAAAATTCCAACATTGAATATAGTTGGGGCGCAACTCGGAACTCTTTTTACTGCTTCAATTTCCCTCTCTAATCTTTGTTCCCCTCCAGGCTTAATAAGCTTTAATATGGACTTGTTGTGGTCCGGATGAATACAAGTGAAAACCCATTTTTGCCCCCCTCTCCTAAAAGTTTAAGGTTAGATAAATAACCAAAATATTGAGCTAACCAATCAGCATTTATACCCATTAATCCCCCTCATGCTATATTCCCAAGCTAAATCGTTTAGAACCCAAGATTGATATGATTGAGGAAGGATATATTCTTTTGCACCAACAAGCTGGATTTGCTGCATACTTGCTATAGACCATAATCCTATTCCAAGTCTTTCGGCAGCATTTATCGCATAATTTCTCGGATATTCTGATTTTGTTATTATATAAGACTCAGATGAAAACATCGAATTTAAATATGCTTGTTCTATAACTCTTGTTGAAGTAGAAATTTTAGCTTCATAAGATATTATTTTCTTAACAGCAAACAATTCCTCAAACGGTCTTAATTTCCAGTTAGGACCTACTCTAACTACAGCATCCGCCTTCTGTAGTCTATCCAAAGACTTAGGTAACTCTTTTGGAAAAAACTTCGAAAGGGACTCTTCTGTTTCAGATTCTTTTTGATACAAATATTGGATCAATTTAAAATCAATAATTTTTAAAAAACTTCTCGCAGCAGGCCACTTATTTGTTACGCTCGGATCCCAGAAAACCAAAACAATATCGGGTATCGAATTACATAGATTTGGTTCTATAAATACAGTTCGTGATAAACCTATAGGAGTAGAGGGTAATGAGTTTTGAATAAATTCCCATACTAAATCTGCCTCATGCCCCTTCTTGGCAGGAGTTCCGTGAATATAGTTCAATGTGTCCTCCTAGAATAAGTTTATTACAATACCGTTTTATTCGCAATCATATTAATAAGTATATATAAATAACTATTATTGATAACTTCGCAAGCAAATAAAAAGATTAGTCTCTCAAGATTTATACATTTAACATAAGGATACGAACTTATTGTTATTTATCGCATAATCTTGACTCAAGAATATATCATGCGTTTTTTGGCTTTAATTCTATTCACACCAGCATCCCGGGCGGATCCACCCGGTAATCCCCGACGATATTTAGGAAGGCCTTGACCACCGCCGGATCGAACAATTTTCCCGCCTGCTCCTGCAAATAGACGCGGGCGGCGTGCTTGGTCCAGGCGGGGCGGTAGGGACGATCCGATAAGAGCGCATCGTGGACGTCCACCACGGCGAAGATGCGCGCCGAGAGCGGGATGCGGTCGCCGCGCAGGCCGTCGGGGTAGCCCGAGCCATCCCAGCGCTCATGGTGGCGCAGGGGGATATCGAGGGCGGTGCTCAGGTTCTTGATGGGCGCCAGGAGTTCATAGCCCAGGCGCGGGTGGCGGCGGGTGATCTCCCACTCCCTGTCGTCGAGGGTGCCGGGCTTGTTGAGAATGCTCTCGGGGATGACCAGCTTGCCGATGTCGTGCAGCAGGGCGCCGCGGCGCATGTCGTTGAATTCCCTTTCGTCCACCCCCATTTCGCTGGCAAGCTGGATGGTCCAGTGCGCCACGCGCTGGGCGTGGGCCTGGGTCTCACGGCCCGAGGCTTCGAGGGCGCGCGCCCAGCTTTCGATGGCGGTGTCGTAAGCCAGGGTCAGCTCCACGTTGGAGCGCTGCAGGTCGCGGAAGAGCGAGGCGCTGTCGATGGCCACGCCGGTGGTGCCGGCCAGGGTGGCGAGGAACTCGAACCAGTCATCGGAGGGCTTCAGCATCGTGCGGTGGTAGATCTCGAGCACCCCCTCGACCTGTCCCTTGGTGATGAGCGGGATGGCGTAGTAGCTGGCAAAGTTCTCGCGCGCCAACCCCGGCGAGAAGAGCGAGCCGGTGTGGCGGCGGTCCAAATCAGGGATGGAGACCGTGCGCCGCTCGAGGGCGGCGGTGCCGGCATAGCCCTGCCCGATCATGACCGCGGCCGGCGCAAAGTTGTAGGTGCGGAAGCCGTGCCCGGCGGCGAACTCGAGCATGCGCGTGCGCGGGTTGAGCAGCAGGATGTCGGCCGCGTCCACGCCGAGCTGGCCGGTGATCTGGCGCAGGATGACCGCCAGGATGACGTGCAGGTCGAAGCTGGAGTTGATGGCAGCGTCAATGGAATGCAGGGCCGAAAGCCGCTGCAGGTTGTGGCGCACCTGCTCGGTGGCGTTGACGCGTTCGGTCACGTCGCGGATGACGGCGATAATACGCGACTCGGCGGAGGGCACCAGGCGGGCTTCGAACCAACGCTGTCCCTCGGGACCCGCGAGCTGGTAATCGAGCGAGACCACGTTCCCGGTCCGCAGCGCTTCCTGGGATGAGGCACTGAATTTTTTGGCCACTTCGGGGGGCAGGATGGCCTGCATCTGCGAACCGACCGGTTTCTCCGGCAGCAGGTAAGCCGCCAGGGATTTGCCGGCCTGGCAGCTCAGGATGCGGCCGTTCGAGTCCATGGAGAGCAGCAGGTCGGGCAGGGCACGGAATATGGCGTCCAGCTTGACGGCGGCCTCGGCCTGGGAATCCTTCTCGGGGTAATTAATCGGTTCGATTTCCATTCATCCTCTTGCACGTGCAGGGACAAAGATGCGGAGCACGATGGTCCCCTCGACCATCGTGCCCCATCCCTCCGCAATGTCCGGTGCGGCGCTCAGAAACCGATAAAAGCCGGAGCCTGGGCGAACATTGGCTGTGACGGATGCAGGTCAGGCCCGAAGGCCTGGACGATATCCTGCGCCAGTTCCGCCAGCGAACCGGCGTGAATGGACAGCAGGCTGTAGCGTTCTGCATCGGACAGGTTGAAGCTTTCTCCATGGCAGCCGTTTTCGATGGCCGTCTGCGGATCCACCAGGAGCTGGCTGCAGAATGATGGGTTGACGACCGCCGCAGCCAGCAGGCGGGATAGTTCGAGGTGGTCTTCCGCGGATGGGGTGAGCATGAGGGAAACGGGGCAGCGCAAATCCTGTGCGGTTAACATTCACTCTCCTTGACCATTTGGTCGGGGTACTTTTTTGGGGGGCTTTCCTGCGGGCTTTTTTTGAATACACCCAGCGGTTTGCCCTGGGTGAGCATCAGCCAGAAGGCCCCTGCGGCGATGATGATATCTCCCAGGCTGAAAGCGACCTGGTACGGGAACCCCCTGGGCGGCAATAAAAGGTCGGAGAGCCAGACCAGGCGGGTCTGGGAAGGCTGGAGCAGGACGTCCTTGAGGCCGAACCTGGTCCCCTCGGCAAGCGAGGCGAGGGCCGCCTGGGAACCGGCCGGGACGAGGCGGCTAGCGGTCTGCGGGCTGATGGGCATGAAGCCCCCGTTGAGGGCCATGACCAGCAGGTTAAGCGCCAGGCCAGCGGACAGGAGCCACACGCCGGATAAATGCCGGTTGAACCAGCAGAAGACCAGGAATAGGACCAGGGACAGGATCAACCCGAGGGCTGCCAGTTCGTCCGCGCCCTGCCCGCGCGTGGGCAGGTAGGAGATCAGCAGCTGGGGGAGAAAAGCAAGGATGGCCAGCCAGGTCTTGCGCAGCGGTGGAACTGTCCAGCCAGGTTTCCGTGGATCTTTGCGGAGACGGGCGAATAGGAGCCCGGCCGCCAATCCAGCCAGGATGGCTGCCAGCAGGATCATTGCCTAGTGAGGCAGCACCCCGCCGTCCGAAGGAGCGCCGGCGCCGAGGACGAGCAGGACCAGGGCGAGCAGGGCAAAGACCACCTGGACGTGGTTGCGGTTGATCTTGGTTGCAAACGAGAAGATTTGGTTTTTCATTGAACACCTCTTTCGATTGGAATATCTTTCAATGTTACGGCCTGGCAGGCTTCGAAGGAGGCTTCAGTAAAACGCCGGATTATGAGAAAATAAACAGCCCCCGAAGGGGCCGGCCATGCATTTGAAAATTGAACGGAGATGCCCGGGCTGGTCCGCCCCCACATAAACGGGGCGGAAGCCGCGGTCTGGTTCAGGCGGTGAGGAGGCGGTACAGGTCTTCGGTCTCCTGCGAGGGGACGGCATCCAGCTCGTCATGCAGGGCGTCCCGGCAGGCGCGGTACTGCCAGACCACCCCCAGGCGGTCGTCCATCTCGGCGTGCAGGCGCATGGCCAGGCGGTGGAATTCTTCGAGCACGGGGTTGATCTCGAGGGCGCGCCGGCAGGCCTGCAGCGCGGATTCGCGTTCGCCGCCCTGGTGGAGCAGTTCGGCAAGCTGGCGGAACGCCTCCAGGCAGGCCCGTTCGAGGCGCTGGCGTTCAGGCCAGGCCCAGGTGGCGTCCACGCCCTGCAGGAATTCACCGTGCCAGAGGCGGGTGGCCGCCCGCAGGTGCACGATCTTGTCTTCCAGCGGCCCGGCGATCTTCGCCTGGGAAAGATGGGATTCGAACTCCTCCACATCGAACTCGTAATCCTGGTGGCGGTTGAAGAAATACTGGTTGTGCTCGAACAGGACCACGTCCGTGCCCAGGGCGTGGCGCAGGCGGTAAAGGTTGTTCTTGAAACGCAGCTTTAACTGGTCGGGGTCGATCTCGGGCCAGAAGGTGGCGCCGATCTCATCCTTGGTGAGCGGGTGCGAGCTGAGCAGTAAATAGAAGAACAGGTCGCGCACGGAGCTGGACAGCCAGTGCATGGGGGTGACCAGCTTCCCGTTGACGCGCACCTGCGGTTTGCCCATGGTCTGGATGGTGAGGCGCGAGGTCTTGAGGGGCACAGCCTTGAGCATGCGGCGCAGGCGTTTGCGCTGGGCGGGCAGGCGCTGACCTGCGGCGGCGGCGCGCTTGATAAGCGGTTCGGCCTGCGGGTCGGACTCCAGGCTGGACAGCCAGGGCGCAGCATGCCGCAGCATGTGCACCAGGGGCGAATCCCTGCCGTCGGGCGAGATAGCCGACCAGACCGGCAGGAGATAGCTGCGGGCGGTGGCGCCGTCGCCGGAGGAAGCCAGGGCAGCCGCCAGCCAGACGCGCGCCCACTCCGTCTCGGGCGCCAGGTCCCCGCGCTGGAAGAGGTCGAGGGCGCTGCGGATCTCCGACAGTGCCGGGGGCAGCCTCCCTTCCGCCAGGGAGAGGCAGCCGCTTTCGAGGTAGAGCAGGCCCGACTCGTAATTGGAGCCGGCCGCCTGGATCAGGGGCCGCACCTGCTGCAGCCAGGTGTGGGCTTCGGGGAACCGGCCCTGCAGGCGTGCCAGGCGCGCCTGCACCAGCAAAAGGTAATCCACCAGGAACTGGTAGCTCACCTGCTGGGCAAGCCCGGCGGCCTGGGCGTAGGTCTGGTGGGCCGATTCATACTCGTCCAGGTCGCACAGGATGTCGCCCAGGCTGGCCATCAGCAGGGCTTCCTGCCAGTGGAAGCTGCCCTGGCGGGCACAGACCAGCCCGTCTTCCAGGGTCCTGACCGCGGAATCATAATCTCCCTGCATGTAATACAGGACGGAAAGGTTGTTGAGGGTGCCGGCTTGCGAGAAGAGGTTGTTCTCGCGCTTCCATTCCGCCAGGGCGTCCTGGAAATACCGGGCGGCCGAGTCATGTTTCCCGGTGGCCTGGCAGACCCAGCCCAGCTCCATTTGCAGGCGGGCGATGCCATCCGCCTCGCCCAGCGATCCATAACGCCGGAGAGAATCTTCCAGGGAGGCCACTGCCTGCTCCACCTGCCCGAGGCGGAAGAGGCTGATGCCCTTGAACCTTAAGGCTTCGGCGCTGAGGTGTTCCAGGCCGGGCAGGACGCCCGCCAGGCGCAGGGCTTCATCGGCATCCTCCACGGCGCCTTCGTAATCCCCCACGATGCGGCGGGCTGCGGCGCGGCGCACGAAGGTCTGCACGCGGGCGGGCAGGTTGGAATCCTCGCGGAGCAGGTCAAGGGCGCGGTCGAGCAGGGGCACGGCAGCGCGGCCGTCCACAAGCCCGCACAGGAAGGCAGCCTTCAGCGAGAGCAGGAGCGGGCGTTCCTCCATCATCGCCGGGGGGATTTCGTCCAGCCACGATTGCAGGGTGACCAGCCGTTCACTTAACAGCACCCGGTCCCCCACCCGCTCCACCAGCCCGGCCAGGTCGGCGGGAACACCCGCCTGGCGGACGAGAGCGAAGGCCTTTTCCAGCTCGCCGCGCGCTTCATAGACCTGCGCCAGGCGGGCCAGGATGGTCTGCGCCCGGGCGGGCGATTCCTGGAGCATGCGCTGGCGCAGGAAATCCGCGAACAGGTGATGGTAGCGCAGCCATTTCCCCTGCGGGCCCACAGCCTGTACGAACAGGCTGTTGGCTCTCACCGTTTCGAGCAGGTGCTTCCAGTTGCCCGCCCCGAGCACCGTCCTGCACAGCTCAACGTCGAATTCCTCGAGCAGCGCAGTCTGCAGCAGGAACTGGCGGACGGCGGGGGGCTGGCGGGAAAGCACCTGCGCCTCGAGGTAAACGCCCAGGTCCACCCCGCTGGCGCGGGCGGCGCGCATGCGGCTGGCCCACAGGGCGGCGGTGGCCGGATCGGGCGCCTCGCGCCTGACCTCGTTCGCCGAAAGGATCAGCCCGGTGATCCAGCCCTCGGTCTGGCGGACCAGTTCTTCGGCCACTTCCTGCGACATTTTGAAGCCGTAGTTCCTCTCGAACAGGGCGCGGATCTCGGCGGGACGGAAAGCCAGCTGCTCCAGGTCGAAGCCGCCCACCTGCTGGCGCGCCACCAGCTGGGCGATGTTGGGCAGGGTGGGCAGGCGGCGCGAGGCCAGGATCACGTGGACGTTCTCGCCCGACTGGGAAATGAAGCGGCTGAACAGGTCGCGGATGGCCGGGATGAAATCCACGAACTGGTAATCGTCCAGCACCAGGGAGAAATGCTCGTCGATGCGGTCGCCCAGCTCGTTGACCAGGCTGGTCAGCATCCGCTCGGAATCCTGTTCCAGGCTGGTGACCGAGCGCAGCACCGAGTTGGAGCGTTTCCCGAAAGCCGGGAAGCGTTCCGCCACGGCGGCGATCAGGTAAGCCATGAAGCGCTGCGGGTCCTGGTCGAGGGCGTCGAGGGAGAGCCAGCAGACCGGCATCTGCGACTGGCGCGCAAAATCGACCAGCAGGGAGGTCTTGCCGTACCCGGCCGGGGCAGTCATGATGATGAGTTTCTTGTCCAGCAATGAATCGAACTGCGCCAGCAGGCGCGCCCGGTGCAGCACTTCGGGGCGGAGGGCTGGAATGACGACCTTGTTTCGGCTGATTGGAATTCCTGTGGCGGCCATGGATGATCACTGTAATTTTACCCGTTTCCTTCCCTGTCTGCTGCCATCCCTGCCGCCAGTTACTTGCGGTATACTTCCAAAAGTGACAACCGTCCCGGGGATTTTGCACCGGGACGAGGCACGAGGGAGCAGGGATAAGCGATGAAACAGGTCTTGCAAAACATGCGCGACGGGAAGACCGTCGTTACCGAAGTGCCCGCGCCCACGCCGCGCCCCGGGCAGGCGCTTGTGAAGGTGGCTGCCTCGCTGGTCTCGGCGGGCACCGAACGGATGCTGGTGGAATTCGGGGAAAAATCGCTGGTGGGAAAAGCACGCGCCCGACCCGACCTGGTGCGCCAGGTGACCGACAAGATGAAACGCGAAGGGGTGCTCCCCAGTGTGCGGGCGGCCTTCAGCCGTCTCGACCAGCCCATGGCACTGGGCTACTCCTCGGCAGGTACGATCATCGCCCTGGGAGAAGGGATGGAAGGCTTCAAGACCGGTCAGCGGGTGGCCTGCTCGGGGGGCGGCTACGCCGTCCACGCCGAGTACAACGTGGTGCCGCGCAACCTGCTCACCCCCCTGCCAGATTCGGTTGACTTCGAGTCGGCGGCTTTCACCACGCTCGGGGCGATCGCTCTGCACGGTTTCCGCCTGGCCGAGCCGCAGATCGGGGAAAGCGTGGCCGTGATCGGCCTGGGGCTGCTGGGCATCATGGCGGGACAGATCGCAGCCGCGGCCGGGTGCACGGTCTTCGGGATCGACACCAATCCCGAGCGCGTGAAACTGGCTGCCTTGCTTGGACTGGAAGCGTGCGGGCGTGACCGGGCGGTTGGTTCCGCCCTAGCCTTCACCTCCAGCCGCGGCTTCGACGTGGTGCTGATCTGCGCCGACACCGCCTCCAACGACCCGGTCGAGCTGGCGGCGGTCATCGCCCGTGACCGCGGGCGGGTGGTGGCAACCGGCGCAGTGGGGCTGGCCCTGCCGCGCAAGATTTACTACGAAAAGGAATTGTCATTCGTCAACTCGCGCTCCTACGGCCCGGGTCGTTATGATCCCGGCTACGAAGAAAACGGGCAGGACTACCCGGCGGGCTACGTCCGCTGGACGGAGGGGCGCAACCTGCAGGCTGTGGTCGACATGCTCGCCAATGGAAAGCTGAAGGTGGAGGCGCTGGTCAGCCACCGCTTCCCGATCGGGAAGGCCGCCCAGGCCTACCAGGTGATCACCGGCAGGAAAAAGCAGGAATTCCTGGGGGTGCTGCTCACTTACCCAGCGGAAGGGACCGGTCTCCTCGCCTCCAGGATCACCTTCCCGGAGAGACAGGCGGGACAGGCCGCCGGGACCGTGAAGCTGGGGGTGCTGGGGGCGGGCCTGTTCGCCAACGCCACCCTGCTGCCTGCCCTCCAAAAAGTGGACGGGATCGAACTGGTGGGGATCGCTTCCGCAGGCGGGCTGCATGCCCAGGCCACGGCAAAAAAATTCGGCTTCGCCTACGCGGCTTCCAATGACGATGAGATCCTCAACGATCCGCAGGTCAACACGGTCGCCATCCTCACCCGCCACGACACCCACGCCGGCCTGGTCGTAAAGGCGCTGCAGGCGGGCAAGCACGTGTTCGTGGAGAAACCGCTGGCGATCGACGAGCCTGGTTTGGAAGCCGTAGTGGCTGCCCTGGGGAACGGGGATATTGATAAGAATGAAGGGAATTCCCCCACCTCGCTTGGGCTGCTGACGGTGGGGTTCAACCGCAGGTTCGCCCCGCTGGCGGTCAGCCTGGCCAAATTCCTTGAGAAACGCACAGAGCCCCTGCACGCCCATTACCGGGTCAACGCCGGGTATCTCCCGCTCAATCATTGGACTCAGGACCCGGCCCAGGGCGGCGGGCGGGTGATCGGCGAAGCCTGTCATTTCGTGGATTTCCTGGCGTTCCTGGCAGGCGGGGCGCCTGTCTCGGTCAGCGCCCAGGCCCTGCCGGACCTCGGCAGGTACCGCTCGGACAACGTCTCGATGACCTTCACCTTCCCGGACGGTTCCATCGGCGTGGTGGACTACCTTGCCAACGGGGACAAGTCCTTCCCCAAGGAGCGCCTGGAAGTCTTCTGCGGCGGAGACGCAGCCGTGCTTGATGATTTCCGCTCGCTGGAAACAATCCACAATGGAAAGCGGACGGTCGAAAAGAAAGCCCAGGATAAAGGCTGGGGCAATGAATGGTCGGCGTTCGTGGATGCCATCCACGCGGGCGGCAAGCCCCCCATCCCGTACGAGCACCTGGTCGGTGTAACCAGGGCCACCTTCGCAGTGATGGAGTCGGTCCGGCAGGCAGGTGCGTCGATAAAAATCGGAGACCCGACTGAGGTTGTTGTATAATTAATTCATGACGAGCAGGACTGTTATCACTACCATCCGTAAACGACGCACGTATCTAACCAGATTGGGTATCAAGTCGTTGTCGCTCTTTGGATCAGTGGCGCGCGGAGAAGAAAAACCCGACAGCGACGTGGATATCCTGGTTGAATTCGAAGGAAAAGCCACATTTGATCGTTACATGGATGCCAAGTTTTATTTGGAGGAGCTTTTAGGGTGCAGGGTGGACCTGGTCACACTCCAGGCAATCAAGCCGCGCATGAAAGCGTATATCCTGCAGGACCTGGTCCATGTCACGTGATGAATCGCTTCTCCTCGCGGATATAAAAGATAGCTGCGAAAAAGTCCTGAAATATACGGCAGGGATGTCTTCCAGGGAATTTGAGCAGGATGAACTTCACTACGACGCGGTCTTACGCAACCTGGAAATAATCGGCGAAGCGATTAAGCATATTTCTGCAGAACAACAACGCAAATATCCACAGGTGGAGTGGAGGAAAATTGCCGGTTTCCGCGATATTGTGAGCCATCAATATTTCGGGGTTAGTGGTGAAATCGTGTGGGATATTATTGTAAACAAAATACCGGTATTGCTGCAACAAATTAATGACATCCTGACCAATAAATAATACCATGTGGTAAAGTTCATCTACAATGGCGGTGCCGCTTCCGGATGTAATGCCAAATAATAATTAACATGGAATTTAGAATCGAAGGGCCACTGCAAAACCAAGCCTCCAACTGCATCTCCATCCTGCGGGAGCTGCCGGATTGGTTCGGCATCGAAAAAGCCATCCGGGATTACGAACAGGAGGTGGAGCACCTTCCCACCTTCCTGGCCCGGTCGGGAGGCAGCGTGGCAGGCTTCCTCAGCCTGAAACAGCACAACCCCTTTGCCTCGGAGATCTTCGTGATGGCAGTCCGCCCAACAGCCCAACGGCTGGGGATGGGCCGCGCCCTGGTGGAAACCGCCGAAAACCACTCGCATGAACTGGGAGTGGAGTACATGCAGGTCAAGACCCTGGGCCCCTCCCGGCCCGATAAAGGTTATGCCAGCACCCTGGCCTTTTACGCCGCGCTGGGCTATCGTCCGCTGGAGGAGTTCCCGCAGATCTGGGGCAAACGAAATCCCTGCCTGGTCCTGGTCAAAAGGCTTACCATTTGATCGTCAGGAAACGGGGGGCAGCTGGCGAGGCTGGAGCCATGACAACTGCAGGTTGATAATTTCATCAATTATTCGAAAATGATTGCACATGTCCAGCTTCGGGGGGTATAATCAAAAAATTTAAGAATCCGGAGGTTGTCATGACCCATATTGTTGACCAGGTTTCCCTGGGCGCCATCGTCCAGGTGCGCGACCGGCTGCTTGACCAGCAGGCCAAAGGGCGCAAGATCCTGCGGCTGGAGTCGGGAGACCCGTCCTTCGATATCCCTCCTCATGCCCGCGCAGCCATGGAGAAGGCGCTGCGCGACGGCCAGACTCACTACACCGCATCCACCGGCATCCCCCTGCTGCGCCAGGCCATCCACCGCAAGGTCACCACCGAGAACAAGCTCGACATCCCCGGCCCGGACAATGTGATCGTCACCAATGGCGGCATGAACGGGCTGTACATCATCTTTCGCGCCCTGCTCGAACCGGGCGATGAGGTCATCCTGCCCAACCCGATGTGGACAGAGATCGCCGAGAACATCCGGCTGGGCGGCGGGGTGCCGGTGCCGGTGAGGCTGCGCCCCGACGAAGGCTACCTGTATGCCCCGGCCGACATCGATGCGGCCGTCACCCCGCGGACGCGCGCCATCTTCGTCAACACGCCCCACAACCCCACCGGGATGGTGGTGCGCCGCAAGACAATGGAAGAGATCGCCCTCATCGCTGAGAAGCACAACCTGCTCCTGGTCAGCGACGAGGCCTACGAGCACGTCATCTTCGACGGGGAGGAGCATGTCAGCGTGGGAGCACTGCCTGCCGCCCGCGGGCGCACCATCACGGTCCACTCGCTTTCGAAGACCTACGCAATGAGCGGGCTGCGCCTGGGGTACGTCATTGCCACCGACGAGTTGATCCTGTCGCGCCTGAAGAAACTGGTGCGCTGCACGATCAACGGAGTCAACTCGGTCACCCAGTACGGCGCGGCTGCCGCCATCAACGGCACGCAGGATGCCCCGCTGGCGATGGCAGCCGAGTACCAGCTTCGGCGCGATATGCTCTTTGCCGCGCTGGAAGAATCGCCATACGTGAAGGCATTCAAGCCGTCGGGTGCCTTTTACATTTGGGCGCGCATCGAACCTGACTGGCCCGGCTACCATGGCAAAACCGACGACTGGTCCATGACCAACTACCTGATCGACGCAGCCGGGATCGGCTCGGCTCCCGGTTCAGCGTTTGGCCCGGATAACGAAGGTTACATCCGCTTCGCCTTTTCGTGTTCCACCGACCAGGTGCATGCCGCTTCCGAACTCCTGCCATCCGTGCTGCGGGCGGCGAAGGTCTGAGGCTGCGGCGCTCCTCCTGAAAGTGCGGGGATAAATTATCCTGTTTTGTTACCCGGCGACTCCCCCGGAGTGGGGTCGTTCTGGTTGCATTCCCGAGGGTGATAAAGTTTATAATATCGCTAGCAATAATCTGTCCAACGAGTGGAGGGGTAATGCCTGTCTTGATGGGGTGCCCGGCAGGTTGGATTGGTCCACTCACCCTGAAATTTTGAAATATTTATTATGCCCATCCGTATCTCATGATGAACTTTTTCTCCCGCGTGAATATCGCTATAAAAGCCTTCCAGCAATTGGGTCCGCAGCCGTTAGCGCTGAATGGTCTTTACCGGCTGGGGCTGGCGACCGGTCATTACAGGCGCCTCACCGGTCAACCTTCCGCGAAAATGACAGCTGAGTTGAAAGAAGTCATGCCTTTGCCTGGGCGGGACGAACTCCGTGCCTGCCTGGGTGACGAAGGAGTGACCGCCCTGCTGGGCGAAGCGGACGAAATTGCTGACGGCAGGGTGCGGTTGTTCGGCGCTGAGCCGGTGGAGCTTGTGCTCAACCTGCCCGGTAAAATGGAAAACTGGACGGCCTACGAGACCGGCAAAGCGCCCATCCCCTGGAACCAGGTCCCGGTGGAGGATATCAAATTCATTTGGGAGCCGGCTCGCTTCGGCTGGGCCTTCACCCTGGGGCGCGCCTACCACGTCAGTAAAGACGAAAAATACGCCCGGGCTTTCTGGCAATTCTTTGAGACTTTTACGGCTGCCAACCCGCCCTGCCTCGGTCCACACTGGATGAGCGGGCAGGAGGTGGCTTTGAGATTAGTGGCATATGTCTGGGCGGCGCAGGTCTTCAGTCCAGCCTCCGCCTCCACCCCAAGTCGCAAATCCCTGCTGGCAGCTTCGGTGGCGGCACATGCAGAGCGCATCCCTCCCACACTGGTCTACGCCCGCTCCCAGCAGAACAACCACCTGCTCGCCGAAGCCGCCGGCCTGCTCACGGCCGGGCTGGCGCTGCCCGACCATCCTCGCGCCTCCCGCTGGCGGAAGCTGGGCTGGCGCTGGCTCAATAAAGGGCTGCAGGCGCAGATCGACGGTTACGGGGAATACGCCCAGCACTCCAGCAATTATCACCGCCTGATGCTGCAACTGGTCATGTGGGCGGACTTGTTGTGCCGCAACGAACCCACGCGTTCCCTGCGCTGGCCGCGCCAGAGCCTGATCAATATCCGCCGCTCGGTTCACTGGCTGCTGTCGCTGCTGGACTCGAAATCGGGGCGCGCCCCGAACCTGGGGGCGAACGACGGGGCCTACCTCTTTCCCTTGACGGTGCTCCCATTTGACGATTACCGCCCCGTGTTGCATACTGCGGCGCATCTTTTCCTCGATTACGACCTGCCACGTGGAGCCTGGGATGAAATGTCGATCTGGTTCGAAGCCCTGAAAAAAAAGAGTGGAAGCATGTCCTTGCCGCGCTATGTGGGCGACCAGCTTTACGGTAAAAACTCCTGGGCTTACCTGCGCACGGCGCAGTTCGGCTCGCGTCCCTCGCATGCCGACCAGTTGCACCTCGACCTATGGTGGCGCGGGTTGAACGTGACCCGCGACGCCGGCACGTACCTCTACAATGCTGCCAGCCCTTGGGACAACAGCCTGACCGCGGCCTGGGTGCATAACACAATCACAGTGGATGGCCGGGACCAGTTCACCCGTGCCGGGCGCTTCCTCTACCTGGATTGGTACGACGCTTACCGGGTGAGCCTCCCCACCCAGGACCCGGCGGTGCTCCAGCGCGTGCGCGGCAGGACCCGCGCAAGCGGTATGCGCCACTCCCGCATCGTCACCGTGAGCGAGGACGAACGCTGGCTGGTGGAGGATGAAGTCCTGCCGCTGCGCAATCGCGGGAAGAAAAAGACACACAATTTCCGCCTGCACTGGCTGCTACCCGACTGGAAATGGAATCTGGAGACCGATGGAAGCGGGGTTCTGCTCAGACTGGAATCGCCCCGCGGACCCGTAACGCTCGCCGTCCGGTCCACTTCTGCAGCCGGACCGCTGGCATTCTCGCTCGCCCGCGCCGGGGAATTGCTGGCGGGTTCGGGGGATCCGTCCCCCAGCCGCGGCTGGGTCTCCCCAAATTATGGATTCAAGCTGCCGGCGTTGTCGCTGGCGGTGGAAATTAAATCCAAAAATGAAGTAAAATTCAGTTCGGAGTTCAATTTCCCAAAATGAGTTACCGGGCCGGGATCATCCTCGTACTGGACGACAAGGTTGCGCTGATCGAACGTCACCGCGCCGGGCTGCACTATTTCACCTTCCCCGGCGGTCACGTGGACAAGGGCGAGACCCCAGAAAGGACCGCCGTCCGCGAGACGGAAGAGGAACTCGGCCTGCAGGTGACGCTCAAACAGTTGATCGCCCAGGTTGGCTGGCAGGGGAAATCGCAGTACTACTACCTGGTGGAAGTCACCGGTGGAACTTTTGGCTCCGGCAAGGGGGAGGAATTGTTCGACCCGCTCCCCGAGCGAGGGACCTATCGTCCCATGTGGATGCCGGTGGCTGACCTCCTTAAAGAACCCGTCAAGCCGCGCCCGCTGGCCGAACTGGTGGTGCGCTCGCTAAAAAAGGGCTGGCCCGAAGAGCCGGTTGCCATCCCCGAAGGACCAGATTAATTCATTCTCATGAGAACCTGAAGGCCTCCGGATCCTCGTTGGAAAGCTTCGGACATTCGAGTGGATTTACACAATCTCCGCTTCGGAAAATTAAAATAAAAACCAGGTGATCCTATGGTTCACCTGGTTTTCTCTTTAAGGGAATGTCCTTCCCGCCTGCCCTGATCCGCTATCCCTGGCTGGGGAAGGCGAGGAAATAAACGGGTTTAAGTGGGAATTTAACGCGTGCATCCTGGTCGATCTTTGACTGGTGCTCCACCCACAGGTCCACGAAAGTTTCAAGGTCGATCAACCGCACCCTGTTCTGTGTTTGGGTCATTGCGAACTGGGTCAGGTCATTCGTGCTGCCGCCGAGTGAAATGTAGAGTCCCACGTCATTGGGTTTGAGCACGTTCATGAATGCGCTTAGCCCGTCCCGGGTGGATACCTGGGATTTGTTGGCTACATGGACGACGATCCGGGCACTATTGAGCCCGAGCGGATCCATATAGCAGACAAGGTCGATCAGTTCATTATCCTCCCCCACCGGGCCCGACCAGGCGATGGTGCATCCCATCGCTTTCAGCAGCACGCTGACCATTTCGCGCAGGTCGCGCATATCCAGGTTATCGATGTACTGCCGGATCTGCTCCCACGAATTTTCCACCGCGAAGTTGTAGGGGTTCGCACCTATCTGCACCAGGCGGTTATTCTCGCTGGCTTTCCACTGCACGAACAGGCGCACAGATTCCTCGAAGAAATCCGCCGCATTCTTATAACGCTTGCAGGCTTCGCGGCCTGCCTCGGTGATGAACCAGCGCCCGTTCCTTGTTTTTTCCAGCCAGCCCGCCCGCACGAGCGGGATCGTCCCTACCCGGATGACGACCTCATAGCGGGGCGAGTAGGGGGCATACGGATAGTACCCGGTCTCGTATTCAGACAGCGGAACCGTGGCCTGGATATAGCGCATGATCTCCGACACGTAAAGCCCTTGTGGTTCGAACCACAACAAGTCGAAGACCAGGCGAAGTATCTCGCTGATCCGGTTTACCGTAATATCAGTCATTACTCGCTCGCATGAGTTGGGTGTCCTGAAACCTGGTTCGGCATTCAGGGGCTTTAGAACCGAAAGTTCAGGGGTTCCCTTTTTGGATCAAAATGCAGGCTGTCCTGGGAGTAAAACTGCTTGCGGTTCATCCTGATAAATTCGCCGATTTCCGCCTCGGGGATGAGATGGCGGCCGCCCCCCAGCAGGTAACCGGGTGACCAGAAATCCTTCAGGAATTCGTTGTTGGTGAACCTGGCAAAATTCGTCAGGATCATTTGTGAACTTTCCCTGCGGATCACCTTGATATGGGAGGCCGGTGCAATGGTGGGAGGAATCCTTACCACCCACTGCATATAGGAACGGTCGATGACAAGCTGTTCAAGACGCCAGCTGTAGGCCAGGAAAATATTGGGCAGTTCTGCTTTCAGGAAACGGTCACATTCGTCATCCAGCTCGTGTGTGCGAATGCGCGGCACGAGCAGGCATGCGTAATATACATCGAACAGGCTGGGCTCGGCCGGTCCGAGCGAACTGCGCGTCATTTCACCGGTGATGTTGATCGGTGAATTGGCCTCGACCAGCTGGCTGTCATGAATTATGAATGAAGTCTGGGAATATGGGCTCCTGGCCTCTGGCTGCGTCGGACCTGTCCAGTCTGTCTGGCTTTCAGGTTCCGCAGGGCGCACATCGGGGGTTATGACCGGCGGGAGGCTGGTCAGTTCGCCAACATCGGGGTTTCGATAGGGGTCAGGGTCAGGGCTTTCCTTGATGGAGACTGCTTCTGCCTGGGGGGTTTCGCTATTTTCGGTACGGGAAATATTTAACTCGTCAGGCAGGATTTCCAGCGCAGCTGCAGGAGCCGGCTGCTCTGCCACCTGGAGCGCTGCTTCGGAATCCCTGGGGAGGATGTGCACTTCAGGCAGGGAAAGGCGCGGGTTCTTTAATACGCCGGTAAGATAGCGGGTCTGGCTGCGTAATATATCGAAGGGAGTCTCAGAGTCGAAGGTGAGTGCCAATATGATCCCAACAGCCAGTACGGTCGCAGAAAGCAGGTGGTTCTTGCTGGTGGTCTGCAGGCGCACCGGTTTGATCAGGTCGGCAGTGCTGTCCTCGCCCCAGTACCTGCGTACCAGGCGTGAACATTCCTCCACGGCATCCCTGGAAAGTTCCCCTGAATGGGCCAGGATGCCCGTATTTGAAACGAGCATGGCTTCCTGGACTACCAGGTTGGAGGTGGCTGCCACCAGGTTCTTGGTTGCCAGGGCTTCATCCATATACCAGGCTTGCGCGGCGTCTTCCACCCGGGCGCTGAAATTCGCTTCGACAACCTCGGCGTTTTGGACGCTATTTTCGGTCCCGTCCCGGATCAGGTCGATCAGCTCCCGCTGGACAAAAGGCTTGCGCAAAAATTTCCAGGGGCGCAAATCTTCCATCTCGGGGGGCGGATATTTCTTTGAAATCAGGATGAGGGAGATGGCTGGGAAGGAGTTTCGAAGGGTAAATCCCTGCTCCAGCACCTTCTCGACCCCCATTTCCATGTCAAGCAAGGCATAATTGAGCATCCTGCTCTTCCTGGTCTGGGTAATCGCCTCTGAAATGGATGTGGCCACGATCACATCGCAGGAGGCTTCTTTACCCAGGCTTTGACTGACGATCTCGCCAAAGTCCGAGTGAGGAGTCACAATCAAAATCTGCTTTTGCGACATAGGTGCCTTCTTTTTTTAATCTTTATAAGTTCGATTAAAGAAATATTAAGCCAGGATTAGGATTAACTTAAAGTTTCCATGGCGTATAGCTAAATTATGTATCCAACCTGTCAGGAGAGAAATAAGGAAATTACTGAAATACTTTTATACAATGCGTCACAGGTCTGGTATTTCGTTCTTGAATGCCCCTGATAATAGGCGCAATCCATGCATTGCCTTTCCCTTAGCTAAGAATCGCGGATCATACGCTCCATCCGTACTCGTTTTCCAGTCATATGAAAAATACGGTGTCAGCATTGCATCAAAAACCCGTTGGTCAGTAAGATTCTTTCAGGGTTTCCCCTATTCCTTTTCTTCATGAATGGTGCAATAATTTATGAGTAGAAGACCTTTTTTTGACTCGGAATATTCCGGTTTCCTTCTTCCTTGCAGTGGTTTTTCGTCAGTACTGCTACGTAAATATATGGTGTAAAATATCATTTGCATATAATCAATTAATCGCGACCTGGTTGCACTTGTAAATCCATTAATTCCTGGTTTTCTGCGCTTTCTTTTGGATAATTTTGGGTTATTAACGGCAGAAAACAGGATGGTTTCGTCCGGTTTATGCAGGGAATTATTGAGGCCGTCTCATGTGGGCTGATGCTCTTTTTTTCAAGGATGATCAGGATCGTCCAGGCACTCCGGGCATGTCCCCAAACGTGCGGGAACCCGAGGTGAGATGAACACATTCCTAAGTGAATGTGCACGAAGCTTGTACGGGTCAAAATTGGGGGTTAACCGCCTTCCAAGTGATATAAAACTTCGTAGAATACGTAATTCATACGTAAATACTCCGGTTCCTATGCGCACTTTTCCGTCAGGGATAGTGCGCGTTCAAGCATGGCTTCATCCCTCACAAAGGGCTGACCAGGACTCGGAATCTCAGGGTCTTTTTCACCTATTTGGGGGGTTCCGTATGTACAGATTTGCCTCCCCTGCCCGTTTTTTTCACGTAAAGGTGCAAGATTCCCTAGGGGCACACTGGAAATCCGACCAGGAAGGAGGTGGTGGGCATTAAAAAAATCAAAGTATTAATCGCTGACGACCACGTCATGGTCCGCCAGGGTTTCATGGTCTTGCTCAACGCCCAACCTGACATCGAGGTCATCGGGGAAGCTGCAGATGGGAACGAAATGGTGGCCCAGGCTGAAACCCTGCACCCCGACGTGGTCCTGGCGGACATCAGCATGCCGAACTTGAACGGTATCGAAGCCACCAAGGTGATCCACCAGCGCTTTCCCGAAATGCCCGTGGTGATGATCACCGTGCACACCTCCTCCTCGTACGTGGTCAGAGCCCTGCGCAGCGGTGCGCGCGGCTACGTGGTTAAGAACGATGATTTTCAGCATGTCGTCCAGGCTATCAAGGCGGTCATCCTGGGACAGCGCTATTTAAGCACCCAGGTTTCCGAGCAAATCATCGATTCGGTCGTCACCGGCACCAGCCAGGAATTCAACATGGATGAGCGCATTTCCATCCGGGAAAGGGAGATCCTGCAACTGCTCGCGGAAGGCAATTCCAACTCGCAGATCGCCAAGAAGCTGGTCATCAGTGCCCGCACCGTGGAAACCCACCGCACGAATATCATGCGCAAACTGGAACTCACCTCGCAGATCGATATCCTGCGCTACGCCATCCAGCACGGCCTCGCCCAGCTTGAGTAGCGGACCTTCGCTGCAAAGCATTTTTATATTTTTAAGGATGACAACCCGACCGCCTTCTCCACAGGCGGCGCGAAGCACCACCAGGACATTTCGATATGCCTGGTCTTTTTTTTAAATTTATCAGGGATCAGCGGATTTTTGGGGATGATTCCCCTCCGCCGAAAATCAAGGGATTATCGTACAATATCGATATAACCACTGTAGTTGTAAATCGGCCAGGTTTTTAATGCCGCCCTGCGTCACCTTCCGTCAAATCTTTGCTTCTTAAAGCCGGCGAACCAATTTCTGCCATGCACATCCTGCTCATCCACCAGGCTTTTGCCGCACTCGACGAACCGGGCGGGACCCGCCACCATGAGTTCGCCCGAGCCCTGGCGAAGCGCGGTCATCGCGTCACGGTCATCGCCAGCCAGGTGAGCTATCTGACGGGCGCCCCCATTTCGGGTTCCGGGGCCGAAAGGGATGAAAACGGGTCCGGCGGGGTGAGGGTGATCCGGGCAGCTTCCACCTCGTCCCTGCACAAATCCTTCGTCAGGCGCGTCTTCGCTTTCATCTCGTTCATGACCGCCTCTTTTTTTATTGGGCTGGGGGTCAAAAATGTGGACGTGGTCTGGGGCACGTCGCCGCCCATCTTCCAGGGGATTACCGCCTGGCTGCTGGCACGCCTCAAGCGGGTGCCCTTCCTTTTCGAAGTGCGCGACCTGTGGCCCCAGTTTGCCATCGCGGTCGGCGTCTTGAAGAACCCCCTGCTCATTAAATTATCCTTGTGGCTCGAGCAATTCCTTTTCCGCCGCGCTGCCGTGGTGATGGTCAACAGCCCCGGCTACGTGCACCATGTAATGGTACGCGGCGCGCGCCGGGTGGAACTTGTCCCCAACGGCGCCGACCCCGAAATGTTCGACCCCGCCGCGGATGGTTCCGATTTTCGCACCCGGCATGACCTCGCCGGCAAGTTTGTCGTGCTGTATGCCGGCGCGCACGGCCTGTCGAATGACCTGGGCGTCGTATTGGAATCCGCCCGCCTCCTGGCGGGAACCTCCCCCGCGGTAAGGCTGGTTTTGCTCGGGGACGGCAAGGAAAAGCCGGCCCTCCAAAAACAGGCGGCTTCAATGGGGTTGACCAACGTCCTGTTCCTGCCTCCCATCCCCAAGATGGAGATGCCCGCCGCCCTGGCGGGAGCGGATGCCTGCCTGGCCATCCTGAAACCCCTCGAGGAATACAAGACCACCTACCCCAACAAAGTCTTCGATTACATGGCCGCAGGTCGCCCCATCGCGCTTGCCATCGACGGGGTCATCCGCGCCGTGGTGGAGCACGCCGGGTGCGGAGTTTTTGCCAAACCCGGTGACCCGGCCGCGCTTGCCGGGGCCATCCGCACCCTGGCGGCTGATCCTGCCCGCAGCCGGGGCATGGGGCTTGCCGGCCGCAAATATTTGGAAGAAAATTTCAGCCGCACCGTCATCGCCAATAAAATAATGGAAATCCTGAACAGTCTGCCTCACTAGGAGAAGCCATGCCAGCCATCGCCTTCAATCGCTTCCATCGCTACGCTGCCTTCACCCGCATTTTAAAATCCCTGGTGGAGGAACACCCTGAGCTGCTGCGGCTTGAAAGTATCGGCAAAAGCCACGAGGGGCGGGACGTCTGGCTTGTGACCGCCACCAACTTCAAGACCGGGCCGGATGTGGAAAAGCCCGCCCTGTGGGTGGACGGCAACCTGCACGCCTCCGAGGTGGCCGGTTCCATGGCAGCCCTGTATTTCATCAATACCCTGGCGACACGCTATGGGAAGGATGCGGAGGTCACCACCGCCCTGGATACGCGCGCGTTTTACATCGTCCCGCGCATCAACCCCGACGGGGCCGAATGGGCGCTGGCAGATAAGCCGCACTTCATCCGCTCGAGCACGCGGCCCTATCCGTACGACGAGGAGCCGGTGGAGGGGCTGCTCCAGGAGGATATCGACGGCGACGGTCGCATCCTGACCATGCGCCTCCCCGATCCGAACGGCGCCTGGAAGATCCATCCCGAGGACGCGCGCCTGATGATCCGCCGCGACCCGGTCGAATCGGGCGGCAACTATTACCGGCTGCTGCCCGAGGGATTGCTGCGCAACTTCGACGGGGTTACCATCCAGCCCCAGGCGGCGAAGGAAGGGCTCGACCTGAACCGCAACTTCCCGGTGGCGTGGAAGCAGGAGAACGAGCAGCACGGTGCGGGTCCCTACCCGGTCAGCGAAGCGGAGACGCATAACCTGGTGGACTTCATTATTCGTCATCCCAATCTCACTGGTGCAGTCACCTTCCACACCTACGCCGGTCTGCTCCTGCGACCCTACGATGACCGCCCCGATGACGAGTTCCCGCCTGAAGACCTGTGGACCTACAAGAAGATCGGGGACCAGGGCACCAGGATCACCGGCTACCCCAACGTCTCCTGCTATCATGACTTCCGCTACCACCCCAAGATGGTGACCACCGGCGCCTTCAACTCCTGGATGTACGACCATCTCGGCGTTTTCTCCTGGACCGTGGAACTCTGGAGCCCCATGCGCCAGGCCGGGATCAAGGATTACAAGTACATCGAATGGTTCCGCGAGCACCCGCTCGAGGACGATATCAAGCTGATGAAATGGAACATCGAGGTGTTGGACGGAAAGGGCTACGTGGACTGGTACGCCTTCAAACATCCCCAGCTGGGCAGGGTGGAATTGGGCGGCTGGGATGCGATGAATTATTTCGGCAACCCGCCCCTCAAGTTCCTCGAAAAGGAGATCAAAGTCTTCCCCGAATGGATCCTCTGGCAGTCCCTGATCTCGCCCAAACTTTCCCTGCATTCGGCGGAAGCCAAGCCCATCGGCAAAGGGACCTGGCGGGTGCGCCTGGTGGTGGAGAATACCGGCTGGCTGCCCACCTACGTGACGAAGAAAGCCGTCGAGAAGAAAGTCTCCCGCGGCGTCATCTGCGAGATCGAGATTCCCGAGGCTGCCAGCCTGCAGTCAGGCAAACCTCGCCAGGAGCTGGCCCAGTTGGAAGGACGCGCCTATAAAAGCGCCTTTCCCGAGGGCTGGGAAGGCGGCACCGACGACCGCTTGAAGGTCGAGTGGGTGGTGCGCGCTCCCGAGGGCGGCACGGTCAAATTGACCGCCCGTCATGAGCGCGCCGGAGTGGTGAGAGCAGAGCTCGAACTGAAATAATGTTTTGGTGTTTTTAGTGACGCGCCGCGCAGTTATTCATTGATTCTCCCGACTTGCTACATGCCTTCGCCTCTTTGCAATTAAGACAAATCCTCATCGAGGTATAAGAGCATCGTCTCACGCCTGCGCGCGGGGATTGCAAACTCCCCGTGAACTTGCTATACTGTTTTATGTTTTTAGCAATCATCCGCAATGGAGGCAAATCAAATGAGTGACAGATATTTAAAAAGTTTGCTGGGCGAAAATGAACAGGTCCTTTTTGTAACCCACCAGCACTGGCTGGTGCTGGCAGGTGAGATTCTGCTCGAGAGCCTTTTGTCGATCGCCCTGATCGTTGTGGTGACACTGATGTATTTCCTGTGGTTGACGAACCCCCTGGTCCTGCTCGGGTACGCGCTGCTTATCTTCCCGCTCATCAGCATGTGGCGCGACATCCTGATCTGGTCGAACCGCAAGTACGTGGTCACCAACCGCCGGGTGATCCAGCTTGCGGGCGTGTTCAACAAGAACGTCACCGATTCCTCGCTGGACAAGGTTAATGACGTTAAATTGACCCAGACTTTCATGGGACGGATGCTCGGGTACGGCAATATCGAGATCCTTACCGCCAGCGAACTGGGTGTGAACATGTTCACCCATATCGGGAACCCCATCCAGTACAAGGCTGCCATGATCAATGCCAAGGAAAAGCTGGAACACGCTCCGGCGATGGAGCCCACCCCGGCCAAACCCTCCTCCAACCTGGCGGACCTGATCACCCAGCTCGACACACTGCGCCAGCACGGTGTGCTCACCGAAGAGGAGTTCCAGGCCAAGAAAGCCGATTTGCTCAAGAAGGCCTAGGGCAGCCTGGGCTGGTTTGGTCCAGGGAAGAAATCACTCATTATCGTTATCTAATTTCAGGGAATCCATCCCTGAATACAGGAGTTTTTATAGGTATTCATAGGAGCGCGAGATGAGAAAAGTGATCGTATTCAATCGAGTATCCATAGACGGCTTTTTTGCCGGTTCCAATGGAGAAATTGACTGGTTTATCCATGATCCTGAAGTGGACAAAACCGCTCACTCCATGATGCACCCGGATACGGTCTTATTCGGCAGGGTGACCTACCAGATGTTTGAGAGCTTTTGGCCGGCTGTGGGCAAAAATCCCGGTGCGACGAAAGAAGAGCGGGCACTGTCGGACGAATTAAACCGGATGACCAAGGTGGTTTTTTCCAATACTTTAAAAGGAGTCACCTGGGTAAATTCCAGGTTAGTGAAAAATAAAGTTCCCGGGGAAGTTCGTGAGATGAAACAAGGGGATGGACCCGACATGGTCATCTTTGGCAGCGGCACGATCGTGCACCAGCTTGCGCAGGAAGGATTGATCGACGAATATATGATCGTCGTCACACCCGTTATCCTGGGGGAGGGAAGACCGCTGTTTGGCAGCTCCGACAGGATCAACCTTAAACTTTTGGAGTCAAAGTCTTTTCCCTCGCAGAACGTCCTCTTCCACTATGCAGTGGCAGGAAAATAATTTCCCCCTGCCACCATAGGTGGATTAAATCATCGTGTGAGGGCGCGGATTAACCGAAGGAACCATAAATGTCATTTGTATCCGCCCAGGACGGCACGCTGATCTATTACGAGGTGGTTGGCACGGGGGAACCCCTTCTGCTCGTTTCGGGGAGAAACAGCGACCATTATATTTGGGACCTGGTCCGCAGGGATTTTATCAAGCGTTACCAGGTCATCGTTTACGACCAGCGCGGCACCGCGCAGAGTGACAAGCCGGAGACGCCTCCCTATTCCACCCGCATCTTTGCCAGCGACGCCGTTGCCATCCTGGACCAGCTCGAAATCCCGCGCGCCCATGCCTACGGGGTTTCGATGGGCGGCGCCGTGTGCCAGTGGCTGGGGGTCGATTATCCATCCCGCTTCGAAACCCTCGTGATGGCCTGTTCTTTGGCGGGGCGTTCCCATGGCATCCCCCCTTCAGAGGAAACCAGGGCGACCATGGCGGGGGAAAACGCCTCCCGGGCGCTCGGGCTGCTGTTTACCAAAACCTTCGGCCTCAACCAGCTCCAGTTTTTCGCCAGCATGACTGAATCGAACAAGCATCCGCTGCCCGCCTATGCCGAAGCTTTGCATACCCAGGCCAGCGCGGAGCATGATGCCTGGGACCTGCTCCCCACCATCACCGCGCCCACCCTTGTGCTCCAGGGCAGCGACGATCCGGTCTGCCCGCCCGGGAATGCAAATTTGCTTGCTGAGCGAATTCCGGGTGCCAGGCTGGAAATGATCGCCAAGGGGCGCCACATGTTTTTTATCCAATTCCGCCAGAAGGTGGACAAGATCGTCCTGGATTTCCTGGCGCAGCATCCGATCGCCAGAGGATGACGGAAATAAACACTGATGCAACCAGACCAGGTAAAGCTTTTCCTGCACAATTTTGCCTCCTGGGCCTCCTCCCAGCCTGACGTCCTGGGGGTTGCCCTGCTGGGCTCATACGCCCGGAATACCGCCACCGCCTCGTCCGACCTGGACCTCGTGGTTTTGGTTCGGGACCCTCAGCCCTGGCTGCAGGACCAGGCCTGGGTGGGGACCTTTGGGGAACCTTCCCGCCGGCAGATCGAGGATTACGGCGCCCTCACCTCCCTGCGGGTGTGGTACGCGGATGGCATGGAGATCGAATACGGCCTGACGGGCGAAAGCTGGGCCGCGCTCCCGCTCGACGAGGGCACGCGCCGGGTGATCGCAGGAGGGATGCGCGTGCTTTTTGAGCGCGGTCCCCTGCTCAGCCGGCATCTATCCAATCCGTGAACTTGCCACCAACGGGTAACAGATGATTTAAGGAGAGACACAATGACTATGAAAGAACATATCCTGGCTGCCTTGAGGGAGCAATTTAACCGCTGGGAGATATTGCTTGGGTACATGAGCGAAGCGCAGGTCACGACTCCCCATGCTCCATCCGCATGGTCCACCAAGGATGAGATCTCCCATTTGTGGGCCTGGCAGCAGCGCTCCATCGCCCGCCTCCTGGCTGCAACCCTGGACCGGGAGCCCGACTTCCCCAAGTGGCCTCCCGAACTGGATCCGAATTTGGACGAGAACACGGACAAGATCAATGCCTGGATCTTCGAGACCCACCGCATTGACCCCTGGTCGAAGGTCTACCTGGATTGGAAGATCGGGTTCCTGCGCTTCCTGGAGCTGGGCGAGAAAATTAGCGAGAAGGACCTTTTGGATTCAAGCAAGTATCCTTGGATGAATGGATCAATGCTTGCACTATCGCTCCTGTCCTCTTACGACCATCACCAGGAACATTACGACACCTCCAGCGCCTGGCTGGATAAGAACGGGAAGAAGTAGGGGTACTTTTTCGCAGCTCACATTTCTTACCCTTCCACACCCGGATGATGCGGTTCGCAACAGAAGGGGTTTTCCAAAATGAATACCAATGAAGTGCTGATCGACCTGCTGGAAGATAATCGGCGGCGTTTGCGGCGGGGGCTCAGCAGAATGAGCGACGGTTGCGTTCAATGGAATCCTGAGCCAGAAGCCAATAATATTGTCATCACGATCTGGCATATGGCCCGCATGATGGATGTCTTCCTGAACCGGAACGCAATTGGAAATCTGCCGGGGGGAGAATGCTGGTTCCGCCTGGGTTGGGCGGAGCGGACCGGCTATGATCCGCGCGGGATCGGCCAAAACGGGTGGGGCATGCTCACCGGGTACACCCGGGAAGAAGTGGTTGCCATGCCGCAAATAACCAGGGAACAGGTGCTTGGGTATCTGGATGACGTTTACGATTCCGTCAAGGAATACCTGTCAGGGTTGTCCGAAGAAAACCTGCTGACGCCGGGGACAGGTTTCGAAGGGAAATATACCAAATACCAGTGCATCCAGATGGCGCTGATGGATAATGTGCGCCACCTGGGGGAAATCTTCGCCATTGAATCAAGCTGGAAGCGGCGGATGAAGCTAGATGATCCTGAAAGAAAAAAGCCGCAGATCGATTCGCCTGGAAGGAATTGATTATTCACAAGCGGGAGGGTATTTTATTACTGTCAGCACGTAGCGAAGACGGTGCCTGTTTGGGGAAGTGGCAGGTGGAGAAATGCAGGTTAATTCCTTGGGGAAAATTGCCCAGGAATGTTGAGATGATATCCCACTCCATTTTGAAAATGTGGATGTGGACATATCGGTGGTCATGCCAAACCATGTGCATGGTATCCTTTTCATTCGCGATAAGGATTTGGGTATTGTAGGGGCGCAGCACATCCTCCCCGCTCTTTGGGATGCTGCGCCCCTACCGTTGCGAAGGATAACCACGAATGTCAAACCCGCATCGTTGGGTGCGATTGTCCGGTCTTTCAAATCTGCCGTCTCCCGTCGTGCCACAATCGAATTGAATTCCGGGTTCATTTGGCAAAGAAATTTTTATGAACATATCATTCGCGATGGATCTGATTATGAACGTATTTTTTCATACATCCTCAATAACCCGGCCAACTGGGATCAGGACAAAGAGAATATCTAAATTAATAAGCATAAGTCTTCTGTCCTTTTTGAATGTGGGCCTCCAGCCGGATTGAGTCCATGGCAGAGATGGTAGGTTAGCTGCTTATATTTTCAAGCTTCACATTTGGACGTGCTATTCTTGGGATAATTACTGGGATAAAATAAATGGCATCTGTGGAGGAGGGATCAAAATGAGCGAACTGGTTTACGAACAGCTGGCGGACGCCCTGGATAAACTTCCCAACGGCTTCCCGCGTACTTCCTCCGGGGTCGAGATCAAGATCCTCAAAAAACTTTTTTCACCGGAAGAAGCCGCCTTGGCGTGCCAGCTTGGCGGCGCTTACGAACCGCTCGACGCGCTTGCCAAACGCAGCGGCCTGCCGGTCGACCAGACCCGCAGGCAGCTTCTCAAGCTGGTGCGGCGCGGTGTGCTCTGGCTCGACAAAGTGGAGGGAAGACCGTGCGTCCGGCTGGCGCCTTTCGTCGTCGGCATTTACGAAGCCCAGCTCGAGCTCATGGACCACGAGCTCGCCCATCTCGTCGAAGATTTCCTGGCGCACGGCGGCGCCGAGGGGATCATGAAACCGCAGCCCGCCCTGCACCGCGTCCTCCCCGCCCAGGGCGCTTTGAAGACCGAAGCGGTGCTGCCCTATGAAGACGTGCGCGCAATTTTACTGGGCGCAAACAGCTTCCATATCCAGGATTGCATCTGTCGTTCCCAGCAGGACCATCTTGGCACGCGCAAGTGCGATTTCCCGCTCAACATGTGCCTGGGGTTCTCCGCCGAAGAGAGCCCTGCCGCCCCCGGGTTTATTTCACGGGATGAGGCCCTGGCAATTTTGGAGAAAAGCGAAGAGGTCGGGCTGGTGCATACCGTCAGCAACGTCATGCAGGGGGTGGGATACGTTTGCAACTGCTGCGGCTGCTGCTGTGCCATCCTGCGCAGCATCAACGAATGGGGGATCGGGAACTCGGTGGCTTATTCCAGCTATGTGGCCGTGATCGACCCAGTGCTCTGCGCCTCCTGCGGGGACTGCATCCGGCGCTGCCAGGTGAATGCCATCTCGGAAGGGGAGACCGCCTCGGTGGTGGACCGGGCGCGCTGCATCGGCTGCGGGTTGTGCGTCACCGGCTGCACCAACGATGCCGCCCGCCTGGAGCGCAAGCCGCAGGCCGAGATCGTCCTTCCGCCCCTGGATTTCGCCGCCTGGGAGCATGCGCGCCTGCATAACCGGGGGTTATAAGGGGAACTAAAATTGACGTCCCTCCCCTGGAGGAAAACCGAATTATTTGGAATAAATTACCATAAACCGGTAGATTGTATTCCCTTCGTTAAATTGCTATACTAGTTTAGGGTTATGGTCATTTCTGCGCGCCGCCCGTAAACCATTCGCCTCCCGAATAGCGGCCGTATCCGATTAGCCAACTATTCTTATGAAACCGAATGTTCCCCTGATCTCCAGCCTGCGCAAACCATTCAGATCTTTACTTTTGCTGATCCTGTTTGGGTTAATTTCATTCGGCTTCATGACCAAAGCCGTTGGATTTATCGTGGTGCAGAGCCAGACTGAGGTCCTGGGCAGCTACTATCGCTCCATCGGCGTCCTCGAAAACGTAAATGATTCCACCCATTGGTGGTGTAATCCAAGCGGAAATATTTGCGAAAAAGTTAAAGATCCGCAATCGGGGGATGTTTCAGCCGGGATCGCACTGATCCAGGCCAGCCCCTTGATCGCTTATGGCGACCAGCGGGAGATCGTTTCGGGCGTCATGCCGCAAACTTATAATGAAAACCGCATCGATTCAAACGCTACTATGATAATGGATGCACTTCCTCCGGAATATTGGCCCAATACCCACACTTATGATCTATGGTTCAGCGGTGATCTGATCGATAAAGAGGAAGTAAAGACCTGGGCTAAACTGCCGGAAAATCAGAAAACGGTTGGTTATTATCTCAAATTCAATATCGATACCCTTTTAGCCGGCCACCCCGAGTATGCCAAGCAGGGCGATGCGGTCGCCCTCCTGTTTTTGTTCGAGGGGCATGAAGCGGCCATCCCCTCCATCCAGGCCATGCAGGTCGGCCGGAGATATTTTATCCGTGGTCGGGACGATCACAATTACGCGATTGATCCTACCTGGGTGAACGCACACTACGCCTATCTTGAGATCGAGCCGCTGGATGATGCACAGCTCTGGTATATCCCGCTGGCGCAAGGAGCGAGCATCGATTTCAGCGATCCCCTCCTGGCTCCCTTCAAGAACGAGATCGATGTCTTGAACGAAAACCTGCACACGCTGAGCATTATCGCCACCGCGGATCAGAGCGCCATGCCGAAGATGCAGGAAGCCTCCCGCTTTTATTACCTGACCGAAGGACGCTGGCTGAACCACCAGGACGATCTAGCCGGAGCCAAAGTGATCGTGTTGCCGGAGCCATTCGCCAACCTGCGCGGCTTTAAAGTGGGGGATGAGATCCAGTTCACCTTCCGGCCGCTGACCGACACCTATTTTGGGTTGATCCGGGATGGCGTGGATTCGCTCAACTGGAGAAGCTACCCCACCTACCAGGACACCTTCAAGATCGTCGGTTTATATAACGATACGAATAATTGGGCTTTTTATGCCTATATTCCAACCTCCAGTTTGCGGCCGGGCTTTGCCTCGATAACTCAAAACCAATTTAGATACGAGGAGTACAATTTTGTGCTCGACTCCTCGCGTGACGAGGCCGAGTTCATCCAGGCATATAAAGCTCCCCTCCAGGCGCTGGGCATCAGCCTGACATTTCTCAAAAACAATGGGCCGGCCTTTTGGGCTGCGGTGGATCCCATCCGGCACTCCTCCTCTGCGGACCTGCTGGTCTTTGGTTTGCTGATGGTCGTCGCCCTCATCCTGGCGGTCTTCCTGTACGTGACGGCACGCAAACGGGACTATGCGATCTTAAGAACCCTGGGGGTCCCAAAAAAGCAGGCCAACGGTCAGCTGCTTCTGCCCCTGCTTTTACTGGGCGGGCTCGGGGTCCTCCTGGGTGGGCTTCCGGCCTGGAATTATGCTTTAGCCCAGGCCAAAGTCTCCCTCTCCACCCTGCCGCTGCCAGCCGGGGTCTCTCCTTCTGCCTACCTCAGTCCCTTCATCCTCGCCGGCTTGTGCGCAGCCATGTTCCTGCTCCTGGTCTTGTTTTCCTGGGCGGGGGTGTACCTCCTGGCACATAAACCAGTCTATGAGCTGCTTCAAGGCGAGACTTCCCAGAACAAAGCCGGCCAAAAGCGAAAAGGAAGCAGTGCCTCCAGCCAACCCGTTCCTGCCTTATCTTCACGCCTGACCGGCACGCGTGGACTCCCTGGCAGCGCGCGACAGGCACCTGCCGCGAACCGGGTCGATCTGGCTGCGGGCAGGAAATACACGCCTGCCTCCCTGGGCCGGTATGTACTCCATCATATGCTGCGTTCCAGGCTCAAATCCTTCCTGACCCTGGCCGTTGCCCTGGGCTTCCTGCTCGCCTCGGCCTGGATCCGGCAGACCATGGAGCGCAGCCGGCTGGAAGTGGAGCGACTCTACGATACCACCGTGGTGGAAGCCGACATCGTGCTGGTCGATCCTGCAGGAGGCTCGACCGGAGACACACCAGGCGGAGGGACCGGCTTTGTCTACCTGAAGACCATCGACAGCGTCTTGAACAGCGGCTTCGTGAAAAGCAGCATTCTCGAGGCCGATACTGCCTGGGTCAAAATTAAAAATTTGGTTTCCCGGGACGTATTTCCCGGGAACTTCCAGGTCTATGCTTATGACAGCCCCGAAGCGTTCTATTCCGGTCTGGCGGATCCAGGTTCGCTCGTTTTTGCCTCGGGATGGGATATGGACCTTTTCGCCAAACCACTTACGATCGAAGAGATCCGCAAAGATGGCCTGCCTGCCCTTTTCCCGGCCAGCATGCTGGAGATGTTGCAGTTGAAGGTGGGCCAGACGGTGCAGATCACCGTCCAATCCAGCAGTACCTACCCCTGTGTCATCGTTGGGCAGTACTCGGGGGGGAGATCTGCCACTAGTTATTCCAACACAATTCCCTGGAAAAATGGTGCAATAAATCCAATATTGATCCCCCTCTCCGCCCTGGAAGCCATGGACGGCAGCCAGACCAGGTTCACGGTGGCGCATTTCAGCCTCGATCCGAAGAGAAACCGGGAGCTGCCGCAGTTCCGCGCGGATATGGAAAAGGTCATGCAAGGTTTGGGCGGCAAATTAAATTTCGTTATCTGGGATGAGGAGCTGCGGGTCGTGATCGCCCAGCTGGATAAGAACCTGTCCCTGCTCAAGGTGCTCTACCCGGTGGTGATCGGCGTGTCGGTCCTGATCGGCGCAGGGCTGTGCTTCCTGCTGCTCCTGCAAGCGACGAGGGAGGCTGCCATCCTGCGCGTGCTGGGTACCACCCGGTCGGCTGTCCGGCTGGCGTTGATCGTTGAGCCCCTGATCCTTTCCATCCTCGGGGTGCTGCTCGGCCTGGGCATTTCCCGTTACTTGTGGATGGGCTCGAGCCTTGTCTCGGCGGTGCCATTATTGGTCAGTGCCGGGCTGTACCTGGCCGGGGTCCTGGCCGGTTCGGTGACCGGTGCCATTTCGGTCACCAATAAAAAACCCATTGAGCTCTTACAAGTCAAGGAATAAGGAGAGGATCATGCCCGGGCTCAGGTTGGAAAACGTGTCTTATCAATACAAAAACGGGGACCGGCAAGTGGTCAACGAGGTAACCTGCCTGTTCGAAGGCGGCAAATTGAACGCGGTCGTCGGACCTTCCGGCAGCGGCAAGACCACCCTGCTCTCGCTCATGGCCGGCCTTGACCAGCCCAACCAGGGACAGATCTACATCGATGGGGAGCCCCTGGCCGATTTGGATTTGGATCAATACCGGCGCGAGCGGGTATCGATGATCTTCCAGGCTTTCCAGCTTTTTCCCCTTTTGACCGCCCTGGAAAATGTCTGCTTCTCCATGCAGCTCAACGGCGTTCCAGGGGCGGAGATCCCGGGCAAGGGGAAAAGCCTTTTGTCTTCCGTGGGGATCACTGAGGAAAAATTCAAACGCTATCCCGCCAATCTCTCGGGCGGGGAGCAGCAGCGCGTGGCGATTGCCCGCACCCTGGCGACAGGCGCCCAGGTCCTGCTGGCCGATGAACCCACCGGGAATTTGGATAAGGCCAATGGCGATAAATTGATCGAGATCCTGGGACAACTGGCGCATGACCAGGGCTATTGTGTCATTATCGTCACGCACGACCCCAGCATTGCCGGGCGTTCCGACAAGGTCTGGCGCATGTCTGATGGTGTTCTGACCGAACAACTGCCCGCTCCAGCATAAACGATCAGGATACTGGTGTGGTTCAAGATCAGTGAGAAGGGTGCTAAAACATATAGGTTGGATTGGTTGAGATTTGCGATATTGCCATATAGGTGAACGACGATAGGTGGAAGGGAGCGGTTTGCTTGAACCGCTTCTGGGTGGCCAGGGTAAGGATTTCCGAAAGGAGGGGCGTTCCATGATGAACACAAAAAAACGTATCGTGGTAAATTACCGGTTTATGATTGTCTTTTCGCTCATCGTCGGGGTCATGGGCATGGTGCTTCTGTTTATCCCTGATTTCGAGCTCTTAGCTTTTATGCTGACGCTTTCTGCCCTTGGTAGCCTGATAGGCGGGAGTCCTGGTTACGAGGAGCGGGAGCGCCAACAGCTTGAGGCAAGCTACAAGCGGGTCTTTGAGTGGCTGTTATTGATTTTTATGTTTGCTTACGCTTTTCTCGCCTTTTCGAGATTGCTTACAGGTCTCGAGGCAGTGGCTGCCAGTATGAATAGTCACTGGCCCGGCCTGGTAATCTCGATCATGTGCATTTTGATGGGGATCGCAGGATTTCAAAAGAGAATTCATGAAAGCCCTATCTGACACCGGCTCCAGGCGGGGGCTGGCGTAGCTGCTGAACCAAACTATCAGGTATCGCTATGCGGGAATATATCAATGCAATAAGGAAACTGAAGCATTGGGTCCATCGAAGCAATGGCGGCTGAGCACCTGGTTGGTCTGGACTTTCTATGCGAGGCATGCAATGAAAACCATAATATTTCCTGCAATTAAAATACTTCTGGCAATCATCCTATCGATCGTCCTTTTATGTGCCTGCTCTCAGGTGCCGGCGGTGTCAACGCCTGTCCCTTCACCGGTGATATCAACTGCTCCGCCTGATCCTACGGCAGAAATATCTATATCCACTTCCACAAGTACACCAGGTTTTAGCGACCCCAATCCGGAAACCTGGGTAATGTTAATGCCGGCAGTACGGGAATATTTTTATTACCGCAAGCAAGCAGTAATCGCTGGTAATGTTGAAGTGCTTTGGAAACAATATCCAGAACTAAAAGTCGGGACAGATTTTTCCAGGGGCATCAATGCAGAAGAGTTCTTTATCAACAATATGCAAGGTTTAAAACCGTTCGATGGGAACATATTCCCTGAATACTACGAAAAAATGAAAGTTAACCTGTCGGGTGAGGCGGCAGTGGTCCTTGTCCATGGGATGGAACTTTTCCTTAATATCGATGAAACCGGTAAATTTGACGACTCTGGCGGCGAGTTTAAGATAATTATCTTTTTACGGCAGCAAGACGATCAATGGACAGTCATCAAGACGCAAGATATTTCAGGCCCATAGCAAGGATGGACTGCCTTGCACAGCCTGAAGCGGCCTGACAGGACTGTCACCCGCAAAATTAGCGAAAATAACAAATTTTTATGCCATGCTGTCAAGGTTTTTTACAAATCTGCCTTGCTGGAAAAACCGAGCATTAAGAAGCGCTGCTTATGAGCATGTCAATTCGACAAGGAATCTTGCGCATTGGGTCCATCGAAGCAATGGCGATCTGGAGTTCGATAGATAGCAAGTTCGTCCTGGCGGGCAATCATGCATTCAATACAGGAGGTTCGCATGAAAAAGTATAACTTTCTCATCGCCATCATCCTGATGCTAGCCGCATGTACACCATCCGCCAGCGACATCCAGACGGCCGTCGCCCAAACACAAGCAGCTAACCCCGCATCGACATTTACACCTGTTCCACCAACATCACATCCCACTTCTGTTGCCATCCCTATTCCAACACAAACAGCTGCTCTTGATATAACTCCTGAATCCCTGCCAATCCTGACCATTTCGCCAAATAGTATCTTAACTTCTTCAATCTTTAGCGTACCTATTCCCGATGCGTTTGTTAGTCATATTGCGATGGATGATAAATATTTATACTGGACGACAGAGAGTGAAGGCAATCTCTTCCGTTATCCACTCACCTCATCGAAAAATATTGACATTACAATAATTGCAAGAACCCAATTCAACCAAGGGATCTTATCAACATATCCTGCGCAATCTCTTTTTCGAGTTGGCGCCTGGTTAATTTTTGATGACAGGCAAATACCCAAGTGGACATTACGTGCGCTCAATGTTGTTGAGAATACTGAGCAAAAACTTACTCAAATTCAAGATGCTAATATTCTCTTCTCGTTTTCTTCGGATGGAGAATGGGTGGTATGGATTACCGGAGATTTATCAGGGGAAACGATTATTACTGCTCAAAACCTGCAGACAAATCAACTCCAGGAGTTAGCCCGTTCCGTTTCTGCACAAAATGGTTGGGAACAAGTTGGTGTAGCCGCAGGCCGGGCAATAGCAACTCAACGCGGGGTTAAAGGGAGATCATTGTTCCTGTTTGATTTGAAATCCGGGCAAAGTCGTAAGCTACTGGTAGATACTACAGGTTCGGATATGGATGGTTTGACCTTTGATGGGAATTGGATTGCCTGGAAGACTGGCACGAATTACCAGGGTTCTACCGCACTCTACAACCTGCAAACCGCTAAGACTGAATTATTGCCGGATTGGGGTATTGCTCCTCTCCTGGCGGGCCATTGGCTGACATGGGCTGCTGCTCCTGATCAACCGCTGTATGTGGTTGACCTTGAAAGCCGTCAGAGTTTTATCGTTGCTGAAGCCCAATCGGGAGACGAACTGACCAGTGTTGCCATCCATGGCAATATCATTGCATGGTGCCGATTGCATACCAATCTTCCAGACAACTCTAAAGTTGATAGCAGGGTTGAATGGCGTACACTTCCATAAATTACATTGTCAGCCTTTGGGAAACTGTCAACTTGCATACAAAAGCTGGCTAACAAAGCGTCCAGCACACCTCAGCCCTGGTGCTCCTGTCGAGTCCAACTCTCTTAATCAATACTCAAAAGTAACTCAAAGCGATTAGGAATTTGACGCATTGAGTCCATCGCAGCAATGGCGGCTATCCCGTTCGAGGATGCCACGCAAAAAATATCTTTTGGCGGTTCTTGCGAGTGAATTTGAATGAGAAGAATCTTGAGAGTGCCTTTTTTTATTATTATTGTGCTGGGAGCCTGCGCACCAACATCAAAAGTGCTCAGCCCAACGGGTTCTATTTCTTTAACAATGGAGCCCACAATTGCTCCGGTTAATTCTCCATTGCCTGCGCTCACGGAAACCATGATCCCGATTATCCCCACGCCTCTTGTGCCGCCTCCGGATATCATGGATGCTTCAATGACTTACGACCGCGCTCGCGGGGAACTGGTATTGTTCGGGGGGGAAAATCCGTCCCAGTGCATTGATTGCACCGCAACCTGGGTGTGGGATGGCTTAACCTGGACGCAGCACCAACCGATAAATTCTCCAGCGGGGCGTATGGGGGCAGGGTTCGCATATGACGAAGCACATCTAAATTCAGTTTTATTTGGAAGTTCATCGCAAGTTCATCCATATACCAATGACACATGGGTATGGGATGGTCAAAACTGGACGGAAAAACATCCATCTATTTCACCACCCGCCAGAAGCGGTTCCGCCAACCTTTATCTTGTGTATGATTCCGCTCGCCAGGTTATCGTCTTATTTGGGGGTTGTGCTCCCGATCCCAACAGCAGCCATCTTCCCATTTGTTTTAACGATACCTGGCTGTGGGATGGTGAAAGCTGGAAACAAGCTGACCCTTCAACTGCACCCCCTCCTGTTGGGAGCGTACCATCCGCGATGGGGTACGATGGGTTGCACCAAAATGTTATTTTGTATGGATTGGGAACCTGGATTTGGGATGGGACTGACTGGATAGAGCAGCATCCAGCCCATTCGCCCAAAATTCCCTTTACTGGTGTCATGGGGTATGACGAAAATAGCAACCAGCTCGTTTTTGTCGGACGGAGCATGGATAACATTACTCAAACATGGATATGGGACGGGAAAGATTGGAATCTCATGGAAACTCATTTGCAGCTTGGTATTGGAAGCGGTCCAGATTTGTTCTTTGACACAAAGCACCATGTGCTTGTATTGTTTACGTTGAACGGATCCAAAGCAGGCGTGACAGGTTCCTCCATGTGGATATGGCTCGATAACGATTGGCACAATATTTATTAGAATCATGGCAATGGTAATGTAAATGCAGTCAATGAACTATCTCAATGCAATAATGATTCTGACACATTGGGTCCATTGAAAGAAAGGCTGCTGAGTAGCTCGTTGGGTAACCCGGATCGCGAGGACCAGCATGGATGAGAAGTTGAAGCAAGTGAATAAAGGCAACTGGTTATTATGGGGCGGCCTTTATGCCACTATTTTGCTAGCCCTTATCTGCTACCTGAACTACACCGAGCCATACTCTTCCGGCTCGGTCACAACCCCGATTCTTTGGCAACTCATCTTGTGGGGATTACTATATCTTCCTGTTATCATCTTGCCAATAGTCGCTCACTGGAAAGTTACAGGCTTTGGCTTCACCCTAAGCCTAAAACTTGGATTGGCTGTTATTCTTGTTGCAACACTTTGTGCCGGAATCACCAATATGACCGAGATCACGTGGCGGAGCTCCATTTTGGAAGCGTTTGCACGAACTGGGGAGGAAGTTTTTTTTCGCGGTTTTCTTTTTGACCTTTTTATCCGACTATTTAGCGGCAAACGCAGACCCTGGTTGTGGGCTGCCTTCGCAACATCACTACTCTTCGCTCTGGCACATACGCAGACTTTCCAGCAGTCTTATCCCGGTCAGTATGGTTCACCCTTGACTGCGGCCGTTTACACGATAGCTGAGAGACTTCTCAACGCGTTCGGCATTGGGTTGGTTCTTGCTTTGCTGCGCGTATGGACAGGGTCTATCCTGCCCGGTGCCATCGCACATAGTATTATCAACTCCAATATCCTGGCTCTGCCGTTTGTCCTTGTCATCTATGGATTGGTAATATTCTGGGCATATAGACGGGGCGAGCAAGTTACAGTTAGGTTGGGAGTACAAGCAAGTTAGCTGAGGCGTCCGAACCGCTGTTAACAGAAGCTTCAAAAGTCGCAAATCATGTGTGTCTCAATGAAATAAAAGATCTGACGCATTGATTCTTTCAAAGCATGCTGCGCCTCTATTACCGCAAGGTGAGTAACCCCGAATATCAAATCCGGATCATTCGGGGCAATTGTCCAATCTTTCAAATCCGCCGCATCCCGCCTGGCACGCAAAGAATACCATTCCGGAATTAATTGACTAAGAATTTGCCTGTCCCATTCTTTGTCGGAGTACGAAAATATCAAGCGTGATTGTGCCGATTATGAACGGGTTGCTGATTCCATCCTCAATAACCCGGCTGAATGGGATCAGTACAAAGAGAATATTTAAATTCATCATTTCGACATGCCTGGGTTGTTGGCTTGTTTTAATTTTGCTTGCTTTATTAGAACGTTTGAGCTATAATTAAGGCGCTTCCTGGCCGCAGGTGCTGTCCCATTTTGCCGGGTCATATTTAATAATTACCGCAAAATTATTTCATCTTTTTCTGTGTATTACCGCCTCATGGTTCTTTAACGGCTTGGCTCGACCTAATCGGGTTTTATTCGTTTTGAACTCGTTCCGCGGAACGAGTTCCCCAGCCTGGTATTTTTATATGAAGGAACAACGAGATGTATTCGTTCCTCACTCGTTTCTGGGACGAACGGGAGTCAAAAATTGAATCATGAAAAACGAATTGTTCCTCTATTGTTCCTCAGGAACAACAAGCCGAAGCGGCCTCAAGCCGCTTTCGGCCGGTTCGGCGCCATGAGGCGCCGAACAGAACAGAGTTGGCCTCCGGCTACCACTCGCCACGTATATTTCCTCCGTTAGCCCCAAATGTCTGGAGGGATGGGTAGTCATCGAAATGGGTTCCAATCTGCCGTCCTTGATATTAGACCATTTGCGCTATAATCAATTTAACATGCCCATCACTCGCTCGAAAAAACCCTTAAGCAAACCCTCCCCCCGCTCCGGAAGGCGCGGCTATCCCGAACCGGAAGCAGAGCCCGCCACCGTTCCTGTGCGCACCCGCAAGCCGCGTAAATCCTCCCGGTCTGCGGTCCCGCCCGACCGTTTCTCGGTAATCGACAGCATTCCCCCTGAGCGCCGCATGGACATCCTTGGCGTGGTGCTTGCCCTCGTCGGGCTGGTCACCCTGCTCAGCCTTTTCTCCGCCACCAAAAGCAGCCTCACCGGCAGCTGGATCAACATCCTGGCGCAGGTCTTCGGCTGGGGCGACTACATCCTGCCGGTCGGGCTGCTCGTCCTGGGCGTCTGGCTGGTGGCCCGCAACGTGGACCGCCTCCCGGCCCTCAATATCGAACGCCTCACCGGCATGCTGCTCCTCTTCATCGGCCTGCTGGTGGCTTTCCACGGCCTGGACGGCCCAACTGCAACCGCCCTCGAGCGCGCCCACCTCGGCAGCGGCGGCGGGTACATCGGCGCCCTGCTTCAGCAGGGGCTGGTCAACGCCATCGGCGCGGCCGGCACGGTCATCGTGGTGGTTGCCTGGCTGCTCATCGCCATGGCCCTGACTCTCGACCTTTCCATGCAGGATATGTTCAAATGGGCCGTGCCTGTTGGAATCAAATTCAATGCCTGGCTGAAATCGCTCATCCAGAAGAAACCCGCCTCTTCGACCGGGAGCGAATCCGCCTCAGAGGCACTCGATGATTTCACCCCCCTCCTGCGCCCCCCGCTGGCGCAGCCGGCTCCAACTTACCCGCCCGGGGTGACGGTGCGCACCAACCTCCCCCTCACCCCCGCCATCACCTGGATGCTGCCCAGGGTCGCTGATATCCTCGAACCTCCCGAGGCTCCCAAGGTCAACGAGGAATTTATCGAGAAGCGCGCCCGCCTGATCGAGGAAACGCTCACCTCCTTTGGCGCCCCCAGCCAGGTGATCGAGATCAGCCGAGGCCCCACCGTCACCATGTTCGGCGTGGAACCGCTCTTCGTCGAATCCCGCTCCGGCCAGACCCGCGTGCGCGTCGGCAAGATCGCTTCCCTGGCGGACGACCTGGCCCTGGCCCTCGCCGCCCCCCGCATCCGCATTCAGGCCCCCGTCCCCGGTCACGGTTACGTGGGCATCGAAGTCCCCAATGAAGAGATGGCACTGGTGGCTTTGCGTGAAGTGGTCGAGAGCGAGGTGTTCACCCGCAGCAAGGCTCCCCTGCGCTTTGCGCTTGGCAAGGACGTGGCCGGGCACCCCAAAACCACCAGCCTGGAATCCATGCCGCACCTGCTCATCGCCGGCACCACCGGCTCGGGCAAGTCGGTCTGCGTCAATGCCATTCTCACCTGTCTCCTGTTGAACAACACCCCCGACGACCTGCGCCTGATCCTGGTGGACCCCAAGCGCGTCGAGCTCACCGGTTACAACGGCGTCCCGCACCTGCTGGCTCCCGTGGTGGTCGAGATCGAACGGGTGGTGGGTGCCCTGCAGTGGATGACCCGCGAGATGGATAACCGCTACCATAAGTTCGCCGAGATCGGGGCGCGCAATATCGCCGACTACAACCAGCGCGTCACCGCCCAGGGCGGCAAGCGGCTGCCCTACCTGCTGGTGGTGATCGACGAGCTGGCCGACCTGATGATGATCGCCCCCGACGAGACCGAGCGCACCATCACCCGCCTCGCCCAGCTGGCGCGCGCCACCGGCATCCACATGATCATCGCCACCCAGCGTCCCTCGGTGGACGTGGTGACCGGCCTGATCAAGGCCAACTTCCCCGCCCGCATCGCCTTCGCCGTGGCTTCCAACACCGACAGCCGCGTCATCCTCGACCAGCCCGGCGCGGAACGCCTGCTCGGGCGCGGCGACATGCTCTTCCAGGCGCCCGACTGCCCCCGCGCCGGTGCGCTTGCAGGGTGTCTTCGTCTCGGATATCGAGATCACCCGCCTGGTGGACTTCTGGAAGGAGCAGGCGGGCGCCTCCAGCCCCTATGCAGCCGCGGCCGGGAACTCTGCTGGCGCCTCCACGCTGCTCCCGGCGGGATCAGCCCCTGCTCCTGCCAGCCTGGAGGGGAAGCAGGTGCCCATGTTCGAAGATATCACCGCCCTGCAGGGTGACCCGCTCCTGCACGACGCCATCGATACCGTCCGCCGCGAGGGGCGTGCCTCGGTCTCGATGCTGCAGCGCCGGATGCGCATCGGTTACACGCGCGCCGCCCGTCTGGTGGATACCATGGAGGAAAAGGGGATCGTCGGCCCGCCTGAATCGGGCACCGGGGTGCGCGAGGTCCTGGACTACGGTCCCGCCGCCCCGCCAAAAGAGGATTGATTCATGGGGGCTGTCCCAAAAGTAAGGGATAGCCCCTTTACATTTATAAAGAGCCATGATTCAATGGGGGCATGAAAAAAGGACACAGCAAGGTTACCTTCAAGCCCTATACGATGGATCAACCATCACTGCTACCACCCAGCCTAGAAGAACTCATTCCCGAAGACCACCTGGTACGAGTGGTGAACCGGGTCATGGATGAGCTGGACCTGGAGCCGATCCTGAACGAGTACAAAGGGGGAGGGACGAGCAGCTACCATCCGCGCATGATGTTGAAAGTGTTGGTGTATGCGTACACCCAGAAAGTGAACTCGTCGCGGCAGATCGCCAAGGGGCTGAGGGAGAACGTGAATTTCATGTGGATCAGCGGGAACAACCGGCCGGACTTTCGAACGATCAACCGTTTTCGCAGCAGCGTGATGAAAGAAGGGATCGAAGTGGTGTTCGGTGAAGTGCTGCAGTACTTGATCGAAGGGGGGTACGTGAGCCTGGAGAATTATTTCCTGGACGGGACCAAGATCGAGGCGAATGCGAACAAGTACAAGTGGGTGTGGGCGAAGAGCACGGCGCATTACAAGGAACGCCTGCAGGAGAAGATCCAGCAGTTGTTGGAGAGCATTGAGCAGGAGAATGATGCCGAGCAGGAAGCGTATGGCGACAAGGACCTGGAGGAAGTCGGTGGAGGGAACAAGGGAGGAGGAGGCGGGATCGATAGCAAGGCGCTGCAGAAACGGATCGAGCGGTTGAATGCGCGCCTGGCCGACAAGATGAAGAACAAAAAGGATGCCACCACGAAAGCCATGCGGACCCTGCAGGAAGATTACCTGCCGCGCCAGAAGAAGTATGAAGAGCACGAGAAGATCCTGGCTGGGCGCAACAGTTATGCCAAGACCGATCACGATGCGACCTTCATGCGCATGAAAGAAGACGCCATGCTGAACGGGCAGTTGAAGCCCGGCTACAACGTACAGATCGGGACAGAGAACCAGTTCGTGGTCGGGTTCAGTATTCATCAGAAAACAAATGATATCAATTGTCTGATCCCGCATCTGGAACAGGTGCGAGATCGGATCGGCCATCTGCCTCGAACCGTGATCGCGGATGCAGGCTATGGAAACGAAGAGAATTATGCCTACCTGGAACAGAACGGAACGGACGCCTATGTCAAATACTACCTGTTCAACAAGCAGCAAAAACGCGGCTGGCGCAAGCAGTACTTCCGAGCCGAGAACTGGGAGTACGATCCTGTCCGTGACGAATATATCTGCCCCAACCAGCAGCGATTGACTTTTATGAGGACCCGACAGCGCATCACAGACAATGGCTACCCAACCTCGTTCCGGGTATATGAGTGTGCTTCTTGTGCCGATTGTCCCCTCAAGTCGCAATGTACGAAAGCGGTGGGAAATCGCCGGATCGAGATCAACCTAACCCTGAACCGTTACCAGCAACAGGCGCGTGAAAAGCTCGTCTCAGACCAGGGGAGAAGACTGCGTTCGCGACGTAGTGTAGAAGTAGAGACTGTTTTTGGACGGATCAAACAGGACTGGGGGTTTCGCAGGTTCACTCTCAGGGGGATGGAGAAGGTGAAAACAGAGTGGGGTATGCTCTGTATTGCCCACAATATAGCCAAACTGGCGGTTCAATAACCGCCAGTTTTTTTGCCCTTGCTCAGTTTTGAGCTTTTTTACAAATTTTAGGGCTGTCTACGCTTGCTTTTTAGACAGCCCCCTGTTTTTTCCTTCCCGCATTTACAAAAAGCGGGAAGCAAAACATGGATAAAAGGAGAACGAAAACCTATTGGGTTTATGGTTGTCTGGAAAAAACGGCCCGCCTCGTATTCACCTGGTTGGATAGACTGACTTTCCCAAATAATTACAAATCAATCCAAATTTTACTCGATGACCGCATGCTTAGAATGAATATAGTCAGTTTATCCGGGTTGCCTGTTTGGCCTCAAATGAAATTTCGATGGAGGGGAAGAGGCTGCTCCATCCACTTTTGTTGTCTTCATCGGCAGCCTCATTCGAAAGGGTAATCTGACAATCTATTCCTGGTCAGAAGGCAGAAATGAAAAAATGGATTCTTTTTGGGTTGCTGACTTTATTTATTGCATTCTCATTTATCTTCTGGCTGCCGGCTTTCCTCGCCACGGATATGCCTACTGATTACCCATGTGTGATTAGGCGGTTGCTTGCGCTGGTCGGTTTTATCCTGGTCTTTTTCCAGGTGGTCTTGAGCTCCAGGCTCAAGTGGATCGAGCGGGGCGTGGGCATGGATAAAATGCTCGGCATTCACAAGACCGCCGGCATCCTTGGCTTTGCCTTCATGCTCTCACACCCTGTCCTGCATTTTTCCTCCGACCTGCTCGGCCAGGGTTATATCATCCTGAAATGGCCGATGATTTTTGGGGTGGTTATCGTTCTGCTCGCCCTCGTCACCGTGGGTTCGGCTCTCCTGTTTGGAAAGCTGCACCTTAAATATGGGACCTGGAAGTCCATGCACTGGTTTAATTTCATCATCGTGCCGCTGATTTTTGCTCACAGTCTCCTCCTGGGCACGGATCTTGGGAACCAGCCTCCCCTGCGTTTCTTCTGGTATTTCCTGGGTGCCCTCTACCTTATCCTCGTGGCTGTTATCCTTTGGGACCGCATCCGCATCCGGCGGAACCTGCTGCAAGTCACGGATGTGGTGCAGGAAACGCCCGATACCTGGAGCCTTCACTTCAAAGGCAATAAAGCGGAACACAAGCCGGGACAATTCATGATGCTCTCCCTGCTCCAGAACGGCCGCCGGACCGAGCCGCATCCCTTCACCATATCCTCCAGCCCAACCAGCGGCGACCTTTCGGTTTCAGTAAAAGCCGTGGGAGATTTCACTTCGTCCGTCAAAGACGCCGCCCCGGCTGACGGGGCGATCATCGACATGCCCTACGGCACCTTTAGTTTCCTCAACTACGATGCCCCCAACCTGGTCTTCATTGCCGGAGGGATCGGCATCACTCCTTTTATCAGCATGCTGCGCTATATGGCGGATAAAAAGCTGGAACGAAATGTGATCCTGATCTGGGGCAACAAAACTGAAAAGGATATAGCTTTTAATGCGGAGTTGGTGCAAATGACGGCAGCCATGCCTTCCCTGCGGGTCATCCATGTGCTTTCGAACCAACCCGAGTGGCCGGGTGAAAAAGGCTACGTAGACATCGGGTTGCTGCACAAGTACCTGGAGGATTTCGAGAATCCTCAGGTATTTGTCTGCGGCCCGCCTGTGATGATGACCAAAGTTGTCAAGGCCCTTCAGCATGTAGGCGTTCCCAGGGAGAGTATTCACTTCGAGCGCTTTGCCTTGCGTTGAACTCTCGTCAGGCTGGCGACTTTCGACTCGCGTTTGCGGCGCCCGGGACCATATTTTGGCGGGCGCATGGGTCCCCCTCGATTCGAAGAATAAACGCCTTTATGGTATGATTCTGCATCTGTAAGGAATATTATGGAAGACAAAATTACCATTATCGAAGGTCCACCCCCCGTATTCGAGCCAGTCCAGGACGGCTGGGCGCTTAGTTTAGGCGAAGGCCCGTTCCTGCCGCTGACTCTGCTCACCCGTCTGCGGGCATATAACAGCCCGGCGCTGGTGGAACGATGCTACCGGCGCTGGCGCCAAAATGAACCCATCCACCTGCATTATCGCAACGACCTGGGAATGGAAGAACAGGCTCCCATCGTGGCGGCACGCTCGATGGAGACCAACGAAGGTCACGTATTGCTGCTCTGGATCCAGCTTGATCCCCAAAAAGTCCACGTCGAGCTTGACTCGGGTGATGATGAGCCTGACCAGGAGTAAAAGCCGGGTCGGCAAAGATGGAACGGATATCCTCTTTCATTTAATAATTTTCCTGGGTTTCAGCACAATATAAAAAGATTGGGGAGGCTTTGAGCAGGGGTCGCTCTCTGCCGGGTTGAATTTGCCTCCCGTCAGCCTCGTTTCGTCCAGCATACCCTCGCAAGCGTTTCAGGTTTCCGGTGGTCGTTTGTGTTAAATATAACGAGAATAATCATGCGGGTTCATGGAATGTTACTGTATCGAATTTCCATAGAACAGGGAAAGAGAGAGATCAGCGGCCATAGATCAGCCGGTGAAGGGACCTGACCCAGGGTCTATTCTGGTGCGGTCCTTGAAATGCAGGCAAGGAACCCTGAGTGGTCTCTGAATATTCTACCTCCAGAAACTGCGTGGTGTGATATGTTCTGGGTGGAGTTTGGAGAGGCAGGTAACGATAAGCGTGGGAGCGCAGCTGGTCGGCATGGCGGCAGAGGGCCAGCATGGCGCGCACGCCGGGCAAACGCCAGGAACAGCCGCGACCTTTCATGCGGTGGACAACGAGCTTGTCGACATTACCTTCAATGGCTCCCAGGCAAGCGGGGAGGGAGCAAGCCCGGTATTCCAGGTCCAATAACCCATCCTGGTTGTTGAGCACGTATCGGTAGAAGTCGAGCAGCAGTTTCTGTTGATTGCCTTCTGCCTGCTGGATGTGTTGCTGCAGCTCAGGAGCGACCACATTGAAGTCTTCATGTCGTAAGCGAGTGACCACACGCCGGGCTTCGCCTCGATCCTGGTAGGCCCTGCGGGCTGCCCTCTGCAAGTGGAACCGATCCAACACAAATTGTTGGGGGAGCCCCATCCGTTCAAAGCTGTGCCGGACCCATTGGTTGCCATCTCCCCCGCTGATCAAAATCCGGGTCTGGGTCAGGTCATAGGCCAGATGTGCTTCCCGCAGGATGTGTTCCTGCCACATCTCCGCATTCAGCCCGATGGCAGTCATACAGTGCTTGTTTTCCAGGCGATAACGGTCTTTCCCGACCTGTTTTCGGCCTGTGCTCAGGATGGCTACCCGTACTTCCGTGGATCGTCTCTTTTCCCGCTGCAGGTGCACCCATACTCCATCACTCTCACCATACAGAACCGGGGCCAGGATCTTCCCCCCTTCCAGTGGCTCTCCCCCTTCGAAAATACGCTTGCGCTCGGCTTCTTCGCCATCCGCAACGCGGTTACCCACCGACCAGGCCATCCGTTGCACGGCACTGTGGCTGATCGGTGTCTTGGTCAGGTAGCTGAGTTGGTCGGCCGCCAGGCGATAGGTCCCACTGCAGGCCAGAGAAGCTCCCATTTCCTGGACCCTGCCACTCATGCGCCCATAGGGCTGCATCCCAAACAGATCATCTACCGGTTTCCTTCGCCTCCTTTGCCCATCTTGATAGACCCGCCGCTTGTATCGAACCGCTCCCAGGCTGCTCATCATCCAGCGCGTCTCTGTCCCCACATTCCGCCATTCGCAGGGCACATTCCGCGCCATCCGATCGTCCAGCACCTGGATCACCCCTTGCAGCACCTGCTGCCCAAGCCCAGTGGCCATGCTGTGAATAGATTCTTCTACTGCATCGACGGGTACCTTTTTCTGAATTTCCATCACTGCATCTTCCACTTTTATGGTTATACTGATATTGACAGCGTCGTCTGTCATCTGAGAGTTCCTTTCTTTGTTGTTGTTGCCAACTACAATATTGACTGGAACTCTCTCTTTTTGCAACCCCTTTATTCTATGGATTTCTGTGACTGTAACTCATGGAATTCGTCATATTGACTTAGTTTTGATTATCGGGTACCTTTAAGAGGAAAGTTTCTTCTGGTGGAAATATTTATGCTTGATTGGTTGGACATAGCATAGGATCGAGCGGGCCTCCCGTCCGGGGTGCCCGCTTAAATTTTCACCGCACTTCAATCTTTTCAAGGAGATAAACATGGCAGGACAGATTAATGCTTTCGAAATGGCGCAGAAACAGTTTGACAATGTCGCCAAACTGCTCAAGCTCGACCCTCACGTGGCCGAGGTTCTGCGGTGGCCAATGCGGGAGTATACCTTCCGCATCCCGGTCCGCATGGACAACGGCTCCCTGCGCATCTTCCAGGGATACCGCGTCCAGCACAACGATGCCCGCGGCCCGAACAAGGGTGGCATTCGCTTCCACCCCGCCGAGACCCTGGACACCGTGCGCGCCCTGGCTACCTGGATGACCTGGAAATGCGCCGTTGCGGACATCCCCCTGGGCGGCGGCAAGGGCGGCATCATCGTCGACCCGTCCACCCTCTCGGTTGCTGAAAAGGAACGCCTGTGCCGAGGCTGGGTGCAGATCATGTGGAAAAACATCGGCCCGCGCACTGACGTGCCCGCTCCGGATGTCGGCACCACCCCGCAGATGATGGGCTGGATGATGGACGAGTACTCCAAGCTGTGCGGCGTGTACACCCCGGGCGTGTTCACCGGCAAGCCGCTGGGCGGTGGTGGTTCTGAAGGCCGCACCGAAGCGACCGGATTTGGTGTCGTCTATACCATCCGTGAGGCCATGAAACACCTGGGCATTGACCCGAAGAAATCCGTCGCAGCCATCGAAGGCTTTGGCAACGTATCGCAATATGCCTCCATCGGTTTCATCGAGATTTTGGGCGGCAAGGTGGCGTGCGTCTCCTGCTGGGACCGCAATGACAAGACTTCCTACACCTACAGCCACAAGGATGGTATCGACCCCCGCTTCCTGCTCACCATCGTGGACCAGTACGGCACGATCGACAAGAAGAAGGCCGAGGCTGCCGGCTACTTGGTTGAAGACGGCGAGAAATGGATCGAGAAGGATTGCAACGTTTTGATCCCGGCTGCCATCGAAGGGCATGTCAACGCTGAAACTGTCAAGAAGATTTCGAAGAACGTCAAGATCGTGGCCGAAGGGGCCAACGGCCCATGCACACCCGAAGCCGATGATTATTTCAAAAAGAATAATATCTTCGATATCCCCGACTTCCTGTGCAACGGCGGCGGCGTGACCTGCTCGTACTTCGAGTCGGTGCAGAATGACGCCAACTACTACTGGCCGAAGGAAGAAGTACTGCAAAAACTCGACCAGAAGATGACCTCTGCATTCCACGGCGTGCTGGATATGTCGCTCAAGCAGAAAGTCTACATGCGCGATGCCGCCTACATGGTTGCCATTGACCGCGTAGCCAAGGCGATGCAGTTGCGCGGCTGGATCTAATCCAACCTTCCCTTCTAAATTGAACCAGGACGCCAGGTGACCCTGGCGTCCTTCGTTGTTGTATAATAAGGTATTCACCTCAAAGCGAGCCAACATAAAAATGGACCTGCCTGAAGAGAACCCAAAGCCGGAAGAACCCACCCCCTCGGAAGAATCCTTCCCCGAAGAGCCTGTCTTACCGGAGGGGTTTACTCCGATTGGCGATCTCTCGCATTTGCCGCGTGCCCGGCGAAGACGGGCGCGCCGCACGCTGGTTCCGCTTGCCGCGGACGAGCGTGCTGCGCTGCTGGATACGCTGGCGCGGCGGGCCATCCCATCCTTTGAGTTTTTTCTTTTCGCATTCCTGTGCGGGGTAATTTTAGGGGCTGCCTACCTTCTGAATGCACCCGCTTTGCTGCTGGCGGGCGTTTTATTGGCTCCGCTCCTTACCCCCCTGGTGGGCATGCTGCTTGCGACGGTCACTGGATCCTGGCGGTTCTTTTTTCTGACCTTGGGGGTGCTGGTGGTAGCCGCTGCACTGGTTTTCCTGACCGGCGGGTTGGCAGGGCTGGCAGGGCGGCTGTGGGATAATTTGCCGTTTTATTATGCCAGGATCCACGCCCAGCTTTGGTGGCCGGATTTCTTGGTAACCGCGCTGGGAGCAGGCCTGCTGACGGTCTCCTTTGTCCGCTCTGAACAAAAACCGGTCCTGGCAAGTGTGCTGGTTGCTTACGGGCTGTTTCTGCCGGTCAGCGCAGCCGGTATTGGTCTGGGGCTCGGCAGGGATATCGGCGGCTTGACCCTCTGGCCGAACGGGTTGCTGGTTTCCGCGGTTCACCTCGCACTGGCTGTTCTTGTAGGCGGAATCATCCTGCTGGCTATGCATTTCAAGCCAACCAAAGCTAGCGGCTATATCCTGCCGATTTTCGTGGCGCTAATTTCTGTGGGAGTGCTGGTGGTTCTGACCGGGTTGGTCGCCCTTATGCGGGACGGAATCACGTCTGTCAGGACCGTTGTGCCAACCCCCACGAGCATAATTTTGCCTTCCGCCACCTCCACCTTCATCAGTACGTTAACACCTTCTCCCACCAGCATGCCAAGTGCCACCTATACCGTGACGCTCACCCTGGCGCCGACACCCGCGTATGCAGTGATTGCGTCCCCTGAATTGAACGGGGCAAATGTCCGTACCGAACCGGCCGGCGGGATCGTGCTGATTTCTCTTGTTAACGGTACACTGGTCGAGGTGCTGCCTCAAACCCAAATTGTTGTCTCCACACCCTGGGTGCTGATCCGGGTCAATAATATGGAAGGCTGGGTGCTCCAATCAGTCCTGGCTTTCACTACGCAGGTGCCAGTTACAACCGCTGCATTCACCCCCACTCCCTAGCTCTTCATCCTTTTCATTGGAGTAATAGATGACCATCCATTTTGGTACGGACGGCTGGCGCGCCGTCATCTCGGATACTTTTACGTTCAATAATCTGCGCATGCTCACCCAGGCCATCGCGGACGCCGTGACATCGGAGTCATGGGACAAATCCGGGAACGGTGGTTCCGTTCCGGACCCGAAAAAGTTCGTGGTAGGTTTCGACACGCGCTTCCTATCCGACCGTTATGCCGGAGATGCAGCCCGTGTCCTTGCAGCCAACGGCTTTCATGTCCTGTTGGCCCAATCAGACGCGCCTACGCCTGCAATTTCATATGCAGTAAAAAACCTAAACGCAATAGCCGGAGTGATGATCACGGCTTCACATAATGCCCCGCGCTATAACGGCGTCAAACTAAAAGCTTCCTACGGCGGATCAGCCCTCCCCGAGCAATGCCACCGGGTGGAGGTTTACCTCAACGATAACGAGCAACGCGCCCGGGGTCCAAACCTGATGGACTTTGACCTGGCGCGCGAAAAGGGTCTCATCCAGAGATTTAACCCTCTGCCGGCGTATTTCGAGCACCTGCGTACGCTTATCAACAGTGACCTGATCGCAGAGAACCCGCCGTGTTTCGTCGTCAACTCGATGTATGGTTCCGGACGGGGGGTCATCAAAGCTTTTCTGCAGGGGACCGGCTGCGAGATCACCGAAATCCGCTCCGAGATGAACCCTGGCTTTGGAGGAATTCATCCCGAACCGATCGCCAAGAACCTGGGAGCCCTGGCGGGTGCGATTGGGGCGGGCATGGGAAATTTTGGGTTGACCACCGATGGCGATGCTGACCGGATAGGGGCCATGGATGAACGCAGCCATTTCGTAGACCCGCACAAGATATTCGCGCTGGCTCTTCAGTACCTGGTGGAGAAGCGCGGCTGGACCGGGTCTGTGGTGCGGACAGTCTCGACCACCCGCATGGTTGACCGCCTTTGCGCCCGTTACGGCTTGAAATTATTGGAGACCCCGGTAGGATTTAATCACATCGCCGACCACATGATGACCGATGACGTCCTGATCGGCGGTGAGGAATTGGGAGGCATCTCCTTTAAAGGTCATATCCCTGAAGGTGACGGCCCGGTGATGGGGCTGCTGCTGGTCGAAATACTGGCGGTGGCCAGGAAACCCCTGTCGGTGTTGGTGGACGAGTTGCTGGCGGATGTCGGTCCGGCATTCTATGAGCGTACCGACCTGCGCCTGCACCACCCGGTGGCAAAGTCCGAGATGGCCAATTTCCTGATCAAAAAAGCACCAGCTGAGATCGGTGGGCAGAAAGTGGCTGAGGTATGCGACATCGATGGCGTCAAATACATCATGTCGGATGATTCCTGGCTGCTCATCCGTCCGTCAGGAACCGAGCCGGTATTGCGGGTTTATGCGGAAGGGCGCAGTCCCGAGATGGTAAAAGCTCTGTTGGGTTATGGTGAAACTGTCGCAGCCAGCGTGACGTAATTCCCCCAGGTTTCTAATCACATACCGGAATTTATCCGGAAACAAAAAAGCGTGGGCCCAAGTCAGTGGACCCACGCGAGCACCAACCAATGGAGCAGAGCCCTTGAGCTGCTCCAAAAATATTCTATTTCGAAGGGGATTTCCTCAAGCGGCGAGCCAGGAAGATGACAACGATAAGCGCCAGTGCCAGGATGATCATGGTTGGGAGACCAATTTCATCGAAGAAGCCCGTGGGGGGCATGCCACCCGCAGCAAGCGCGGTTTGCGTGCCAATGGCAGCCTGGCCTGTGGAGGACATTTGAAATGCCAGCTGCGTTTGCAGGGCAGCCAAAGTGGCAGGGTCATTGGTGGAAGTCGAGATCGGGGTATTCACCGCGATAACCGGCGTGGGGCTGGCGACCGGTGTCCCCGTAGCCAAGGGTAAAGGCGAATTCTGAGGAGTTGGTGATAACAACGCAGCCTGCGCGGTAAGAGTTAACTGTTGGACAGCCTGTGCGTTGCCGGCTTCGATCGTCGCCTGGGCAGCGGTCCTTTGAGCAGCAAGGCGCGGTGATAACACCAGGACATAGACAGCCATGCATACAAGGGTCAGGAAGACCAGTCCTGCCATGATCCCCCCCACGACCCAGAAAGTGCGGTTGTTTTTTTGCTCAGGCGGCGGGGCGTCCGGGGTTTCCATCAAATTTTGGGAATTTCCTTCATCCAACATGGCATCTTCCTCCTCGACTAAATTATCTTATCCGATGACTTCCAAATTAGCAAGCGGGACAACAATTAGCTCGCCAGAATCCAGTGTCACTTCAGCTGCCGCAGCGCGTAACCCGCTTGGAAGCTCTGTCAGGCCGGGAAGCAGGGCAGCCAGGATACCGACACCCCCGACATTGGGCGCACGCGTCAGCCGGACGGGTTGACCGGAAGCAAATGCTTCTCCATCCCGGGGCAGAGGAGGGTCTTCTGTCACAGGCATTGGAATAAGGATTTCGGGCCGCACTCCGGTTTGCCGGTCAAACGGTTCTGCATTGAGCGTTACTTCGCGCCTGGCATTGGTGGTCAACAGCAAGAAAGCTGCGCCGTCCATTCGTTTCAGTCCAAATCCATCCACCACTACAATTGGGTACGGCATTTGCATGGCAAGTGGGATAAGGGCAGGTGAGATACTGCCCAATATCATGCCGCGCGCCGGCAATTCACCGGCTGCTTTTAGAGCGGCTGGGTCGTTGCAATACCCTGCCAGAAGGACTGAACCTCTCAAGCTGACATCCATCATATTGATAGTAAGCTCTTCATCTGGTTTTGAGACGATGGGCAGCAATAATCCAAGTCCCAATTGTCCATTTCCCCATTCCCCCTGAACAAGCGCACCATTGAAAGTGATCTCAACCCCACGGTCGGATATCTGGCGGGTAACCCTGCCCGGGATTGCGGCGCGGAGTTCGAACACTCCATCTCCGGCTTCCATCAAAATACGTCCACTGCCGACCAGGATTATCCTCCCATTGACCGGTACCCGCATCGTCTGGGGGATGAGGCCATTTCGCTGGGCTATGGGATCTCCTTCGGTGACCAAGTCCCCCGATTTGACCTTGATGAGGCGTTGAGCCGCTTCGGGCGCCATGCCAAACGTTGCTGCCACATCTATCAACAGGTGCCGTTGCCCGTAATGCGCCTCGCCCACCACGTCCAAAGGAGTGACCTTTTGGTCCACATGCGCAGTAACCCGACCGGGCACTGGCAAAAGACGTTCCCGGTGGATGGTGATCAAGGGCAGAACATGGATTACCGGCGCCAGCATGGCGTTTCTAGCCTCCCAAAGTCCATAACCATTTCTTAATCAGGTCCCTGCGCCTGGCATCATCAGCCGGCAAGCGTACCGGGCGACCACGGGCATCAATCACAACTCCAAGGGCAGTCCCGTTGACCGGGATGCCATCGTCCTTTGATCGTGGACCAAGCCCTAAATCAGCGTGATTTAAAGAGTCAAGAAACAGCCGGGCAGATTGACCCACCGGCAAAGGCAGGATTGCCAGGTCACCCTGTTTCACTTCCACCCTGTTCTCATTTCCGTTCCGGTTGGTAAGCCGGGCATTCAGAACGGGTGTTCCCGGGCGCGCATTGACATATGGCGCCACCACAGTGGCCAATCCAAGGAATGCACCCGATTCAAGTATTTGAATGGGCAGGATGGGATTGCTAACGGCGGCCGCTCCCAATGCGGGCAGCAGGGAGTTCTGATCCAGGATCATATTCGTAATGCCTACCGGTTGGATGGAATCCAGCAGAATCAGCAACCCCTGGCCCAGGGTAGGGGCATGGGTGATCACACTTCCTGCAGCCAGGATCGGCTCGAAATAAGGAGTCAATCCAGGGGCAGCCCGCCGGATATTAGGAGGAAACTCCTTTCCAGCAATTTCCAATGCCACTTTCAGATTCTGGCGGGCGACTGCTTGTTCAATGGCAAGGTCCTCGAGTGTGGCAGGGATGCTGGCAGGGTGGATTGATTTTTGGAACAGGTATTCACTTACAGCCTCGGCAGTTATTTCTTCAGGTATCCACCTTAGAATGTCTTCCACGCTGGTATAACGTAGCAGGTTGAAGAGCCCCTCACCCAGTCCCAATTGTGGATAAACTCCCAATGTCAAGTTCCCTCCGAAGCCCGCTGCTACTGTGGCTGCAGAGGCTCCCAAGTCCACCCCCAGGATTCCTTTGCGCGAGTCATATACCGTGCTCAAGAAGCGGATTACCCGCCCTTCAGCTGTTGCCGTTGGCACCATGGTGTTTCCGGTCCAGCCCTTCAACTCATTCAACCCTCGCATTTGTTGGCTGCGAACGTGGTTGTATAGTTCGATCAGGGTATTATGGGCAGGCTGGAGATCTTCGGTGTCAATTCCAGGACGTAAATTTGAGCCGATCCCCAGGGCTGAGGTCAAAGGCTGCAAACTTCTCTTGACCTCGTCGGCTAAATTCTGGTTCCCGGCGAACAACAGGGCGGGACGTTTATCAGGTGGCAGCAGGTAACAGGCCAGACCGATGGTTTCGATCAGCCGCTGGACAGAGTGAGCAGCCCCCCCATCTGTTCCCCCCGCGATCAGGATCAGATCCGGGTGGGAATTAACCAGGCTGTCGATCTGCTCTTCCGGTTTCCGGGTGTCATTCAGCCCAATCGTGTCCACCACACGGGTATAAGTGCTGTGTGCGAGCCGCTGCGTGCTTTCCAGTGAGACATCATCCAGCAAAGCAACCACGGCCGTTTTAATCGCCGGTCCGACAGAATGCGTGGCTGTAAAGGAATCGACCCCTGCGCCATTGGAAACCGGCATTATCAGCTGGTATCCTTCCCTGAGGAATTTGCGACCAGTGACGGCCTCCAATTTTCCGATGGCCTGGTGCACACCCTCGCTGATATCCCGATAGGGTGCCACGGCTGTGGTGGGAGATTGCCCGGAGGCGATGAAACGGTAGCTCCCTTCCACAACATCAAACAGCGCAGCACGAGTAGTTATCGTGCCGATATCAACAGCCAGGAGGGAATCAGCGTTAACCTGAGAGGCGGGCATAAAGGTTAAGTTCCAATGGAACGCGTAAAAAATTTACAGAGACAACAAAAAGGTAACGATAAAATTCAGACGCTCGATGAGAGCGGTGAGAGCAGCCATAAAGACCCCGGCAAAAAGCACTCCAAAAGTAATCGCGATAAAGATCTGTCCAACCCAACTTAATAACCTGACAAAATTCCCGCGCCGCGGCCCTGTAGCAGTGGCTTTTGCGCCGAAGTGGAAATAAACCAGTGCGGTCACCGTGCCTACCAGCATAAAAATTCCTTCAAGGACCCGTTCAAGCCTGTACTGTCCTGCGTTGGTCAGGTTCAGCATGTTCATCGAGGCTTGAGCCTGGGGAAATATCGTTCCCATCACGGCACCGCCAATTGCAACCGCCGCACCGACTCCCACCAGGAATGCCATCGGCAGTGTGCCTGGACCAATAGGTCGCGGCGATAGTTTCAACAGGAGCAGCAATCCCAGCACGAGGGGAATAATGAGCAACAGTCGCTCTCCCAGACTGGCAGACAGCAGCGGCAGGATGAGCCGAGGGTATAACACCTGATGCCAGGCAACTGCAGCAACATATCCTGCCGAGACTCCGATAAAGATATATATGGCAATCCGAAAGACTGGATTATCCCCAATAAGATAACTAAGGACCATCAAAGTAAGCAGGAAACTTATCCCGCCAGTTACAAGGTCTACGACATTGGCTGAAGAGACTGAAGGCATGATTAGACCTTTTTCCCTGATTTACCGCGGCGTTCACTCCAGCCGACAACAACACTCCAGGTTGCGCCAATAATAATTATTATTTCTGCAACCAGTGTTCCGATGCCAAATGAACTCCAGTAGTTTTCAGCCAATCCGGGGGTGGATTCAGGACTGGCAAAAATCTGCCTGTAAGCTTCCCCACCAGCCAACCCTGTCACAAGACCTTTTACCTGTCCCGAATCATAGTATGGAAGGATCAACGGTTCCACCTGAGCAGAAACGACCATCATCAGGGGAGTGTTGCCCAGCCTGGTGGTGGTTTGCTCGACCCAGGTGCGACCTGTATCGGCATTATCGGTCAGCACGATGATGGCAGAAAAGTCACTTAACGTCCTGACACCCTGCAGAGGCGGCAATGTCCAGGCTTGTTGACCATCGAGGGTAAATCGGGCAGCTTCCATGGGGGAATCCGCAAAATACTGTATGCCAGAGGGTCCGCCAGCCAGGTATCCCAGGTTTACATACTGCTGCCCTGATTGATAATTATGGGCAGCAACCAAGGGAGATGCGCTGGGATCGTGAAGAAAACGTTCCGCCAGGGCAGGCCCGGTCGGACTCGAAGAAACAAGAGTGAGACGGGGACCCTGGAGAAGCAAATGATTCATGAGCGGGGAGGCAGCAGCTTCAAGTTCACCGGAAAGAGCCGGATCATAATCGAATACCACCAGCACGGGGGCGTTGGGAGGGAGGCTGCTGATCAAGGTAAAGGCACTCAGCATTTCAGGAGGGCGAATAGTACTGGCCGGCGTGGCAGGCAGCCCCGTCAGGAGGGGTGTCACGACCGCCGCGATCAGGAGCAACGTAATCAACCAGCGCCAAACCCTGTTGGAGGCAAGGCGTGACCTCCCGGTTGTCAGCGGCTGAGACTCACCGGAAATCATCCTTTCCAAAACAGCCGCATATCGCTGTTGACCCTCGCTGACCTGGAGGATGGAGGGATAAGCAGGTGGTTTTCGCAACGTTCCAAGACCAGGACTGACCGGTAAGACTCCCTGCAAGCCTGCCAGAGGACCGGTCTGCTCGGTGACCTGGGGTTCCTCCTCAGGGGTTTTCCTGGGTTCCGAAACCACCGACTCCACCGGACGCATCGCCTGCACCCAGGAGGGAAGTTCAGAAACTTCCAGGTTTTCCGGAGTGGATGGTTCGGTAACGCCCGCCGAAGCTTTTTCGTCAGCTTGTTCCGGGTTCAATTTGGAAATCCAATCAGGCATTTCCAGTGAAATATTCTGGTCCTCATTTTGCACAGGGGCAGGGAGTTCCTCACTGGTAATCGGCGCCGGGTTAAGTTCAGGTGGGGTTGAAGTCTTCCCGATAACGGTCAGCCATTCGGGAAGCGGTCCGTTTCCTTCTTCCGTTGTGGGAGGCGGGGGCACAGCCTCATTTGATTCTATTTTTATTTCCGGTTGCTCTGCTGCAACGGGTTCTGCCTGATAATCCAATTTCCTGCCGGGAGTATCCTTTGTGAGTTCAGATGCAGGGGGAATTTCGCTGGCGGGAACAGGGGCAGGAGCTTCAGGTTCAGGCCCGGGTTTGGTTTCAATGTCTGCCAACCATTCCGGAATTTCCTCGTTGCCGGAACTCTTCTGCTTTAACGGGAATTGACCCCAAATTTGCGAGCCAGTCGGGCATAGCAGACCCGGCGCCCGTCCCGCCGGCGAGTTCCGACTCCGCTATCGGAGTGGATGGTGGTTCAGATTCGCCAGCAGAGCCAATAAGTTCATTCTGCGTTGGTTCTGGTGCCTTGGCTTGCTCCGGGGACTGCTCCAACCCGGGAGTCAAGTTTTCTTTTTCACCAGAAGCAGGCTGTAATTGTTCTTCCGGAGTGGCAGGCAAGGTGGAGAGCCAGGCATGAAGCGCTTCATCCTGATCCACGAAAGGAGGTTCACTCGTGCCTGGAGAGGTGGAGTCGGATCCAAGGGAATCCAGCCAATCCAGAGACCCCTGATCACCCTGGTTTTCATTTTGGGGACTGGTCTCAGAGGTTTCGGGTTTCGGCTCGCCGCCAAGACGTGCCATCCATTCCGTATCGGCTACTCCGGCTGAGAGGCTGCCTGTAGTATTCAACGCCCGGTCTGACAAAGAGGTGGGATCTTGTGCCGAAGTGTCAGGTTTTTCGTCACGCAGGCTGGCCAGCCAGTCGGGGACATCCTTTTCGTCGTCGGATTCTGCTTTGGCTGGATCGGGAAGCCAATCGGGTAGATCGTCTGCTGCTTCAGGATTGGTTTCCGGGGGGGGATTCATCGGCAGGTTCTGGTCGGGAGAGGTATCCTGCGCGGTTTTATCACCAGAAGATTCTTCCGTATTTCGCAAGGTGCGCAACCAGGAGGGGAGGGTCGATTCCAAAGAAGCGGTGCTTTTCACAGTAGGCTCTTCACCCGGGTGGACAAGATCGGGCGGGGTGAGTTTTACTTTTTCAAACTCGGAGGTGTTTTTTATAACCGGATTTTCACCCGGCTTGATTGGGGTGGCGTCCATGTAGGATGAAGCGAGCGGTTTCAACCTGGATCCACAGAACTGGCATTTATCCAGTTCCGCGGGGTTGGCCTTACCGCACACGGGGCAGAAAATGTCGTCCATTATTTACTCCCCCCATAAGGACGGTCGACACCGAAGAGAACCCGGATGCCGGTGGTAAGTGTGCCAAGGGCTACTCCAAGCAGGATGCCGCGTGCACCGGCAGCAGCCAATACCTGGGCTATAAAGGGGCGCAAAACGTCGCTTAAGCCCGGGATGGTTCCCAGGATTGGCAGCGGGGCAGTGGCAAAAAGGATAAGCAAGGCGGTCAGGAGAAATATTACGGATAGCAGGTTGAGCCGGCGGCGAAGCAATCGAATGCTGGCATAAGTTAATGTAACCGCCAGCATGGCCATCAGGCTGGCCTCCACTGGTATTTGAACCGTAGTAAAAACGATTTGCATTTGAGCAGGGTTAATCAAGCCAAGCACAAATGTAATTAATAGGCTCATTATGAGCAGGATACTGTAGAATGACCCCTTTTGTTTCTTTTGGATTTTTTTAAAATGGACCTGGACAAGATTAACGATCCCAACAATGATGGCAATCCCAGCCAGGATGATTGCCCAGTTCAGCAGCGTCAGGCGCAGGTTCGTCAATAATGAGGCCTGACCATTTGCGGTTTGCACGAAAAAGTATCCTGCCAGAACGATCAGCCCGCTGGCAATGGCAACAGCGGTGCTGACAACGGCAGTAAGAGAAGGGAAGCGCCTGGGGTTCACAGGATGCCTGCCAGTGTTAGAAGTGCACCCGCCAGGATGGCAATGATCACCAACCACCGCAGGATATCCTGCACAGTTAAGCTGGCAGATTGAAGGGACCCGGATTCGACATAAGCCCCAGCGGCAAACATTTCTTCACCGATAAGAGGTTCCATGGCGCTGGCATAGATGACAGCCTGGGCAGTCAGGTTGTCGCTGCCAGCCAGAACAAAAGTATTTTCTCGTTCCACTGCGTCTGTGAGCAACCCAACTTCGACGCCAAAATTCCCCATTAATATATTGGCGGAAACTTTTTCATCGCGAATAGCAGGTATAGCTCCTGCAGCGTATGAGAATGGAGTCAGACCGGTCAGGCGCCCCCCGGCTGGATCTGATGTTGCCCGATCTGAGGGCTTTGTGGCAGCGTTTAGCGTATCCTGCGAAAGTATGGAGACGGAAGCATCACCGGAGGTGGCTATCGGCGCTTTATCGCCGGCGGAGGTGAGCTCAGCCAGGCGCCGTAAGAGAGCCAGCCCAGCCAAAGCAGAGGCGGATTGTTGAGTGGTCAGTGAGCTGTGCCCAAGGGAAACGTGGAGGCGGCTGCCATCTTCGACCGCCAATCCCACCGCCTGGCGAAGGCGTGTAAAGGCCGAGATATCGCGAAATACAGGGTGGGATTTTCGGTGCAGAAATGCCAGCACCAACATCAAGATTGCGCTTAAGATCACCAATCCAAAACCAGCCAACCCGAGCCAATTGCTCATGCAGGATTTTCCTCACGTAAAAAAGCAGCAAAGGCCTGAGCCTCGCTCTGATCTTCCAATAGACCTGCCAATGCCTCAATGAAACTGTTCGATAACACCGGACGCAAGAGCGGTCCACCCAAATAAAGAGCCTGCGCGCCGATGACCGTCAGAGGACCTGCCGCTTCCAACGCCCATGCAGCCAAATTTTCCAGTCCGCGCCGGCGGAGGAATTCGGCCCAACCAGGCCAGGAAGCATGGGCTTCAGAGATAGCATTCATCTGCATCCTAATATCAGTATAGCACAAGTTGTAAAACCATAGAACAAACGAGCATTATCCCATTTTATATCCTCACCCGAGGCTGGTCAAGGATAGTATAATCCACTAAACATCCCAACCTCTTGCCTCATTTATATGGAGATTTTAATGCTCTACGGGAAGCGGATTCGCCTGCGCGGTAACGAACGCAACGACCTGCCTAAATTTGTCGAATGGCTAAACGACCCGGAAGTTCGACGCTTCCTCAGCATGAGTCTGCCCATTTCCCAGGCTTCCGAGGAAAATTGGTTCGAAAACTCGCTCAAACGACCGCCCGAAGAGCAACCTTTTGGGATAGAAATCAAAGACGGCGAAAGTTGGGAATTAATTGGGAATTGCGGCATGTTCGATTTCAACTGGCGCACCCGCAGCGCCGAAGTGGGGCTCTTCATCGGGGAAAAAGAGTGCTGGAACAAAGGTTATGGCACAGAGGTAATGCAGCTCCTGCTGCGCCATGGCTTTGGGACATTGAACCTGAACAAAATTTTCCTGCGTGTTGACGCTGAAAACCTGGGCGGTATTCGTGCCTACGAGAAGGCAGGCTTCGTTCATGAGGCCCGGCTTCGCCAGGCGGATTACCGCGAGGGAAAATATCGAGATGACCTGATCATGAGCGTGCTGCGCTCCGAATGGACTCCAGACTGATAGGCGGATAGATGGCTCAATCAAACGAATTGCGTGTATACGGCGGCATCAAGCTTTATGCAGGCACAGCCAGCCCAGACCTGGCTCAAAAGGTGGCCGATTACCTGGGAGAAGAATTATGCGGGCGGGATATCGTTGACTTTCCAAACGGAAACTTGTTTGTCAAGCTACACAGCAGTGTACGCGGCCAGGATGTGTACGTAATCCAGCACACGGCAGCGCCAGTTCATCGCAACCTGATGGAATTGTTGATCCTGCTCCAGACCCTGCGTCTGGACTCGGCTGCGCGCATCACTGCGGTGGTCCCATACCTATGTTATGGGCGCTCGGACAAAAAAGACCAGCCGCGCGTACCGATTACCTCGCGCCTGGTAGCCGACATGATCCAGATCGCGGGGGCGGATCGATACATGACCCTTGACCCACACGCTTATCAAATCCAGGGTTTCTTTTCGATACCGGGAGATGTTCTGAATGCCTCCCATATTCTGGGCGAATATGTCCTGGAAAACCTGCGCCCTTATCTCCGTGACCCGGTTGTGGTGACCGTGGACCTGGGTTATGCAAAAAAAGGACGTGATTTTGCGACCCGCATCGACTCTCCGATAGCATTTGTCGAAAAACGGCGCGTTGCCAATGATGCCAGGGCAGAAGCGCTGACGATCATTGGCGACGTGAAGGGCCGCGATGTGGTTCTGGTGGATGACGAGATTGATACCGGCCGGTCGATCGCTCAGGCTGTCAACCTGATTAAAGAGAACGGGGCGCAGCGAATTTACGTAACTTTTGTTCATCCGATCTTTTCGGGGGATGCTGTGCAAAGACTGGCAGCCTTGCCCGTGACCGAATACATCACCACTGACAGCATACCCATTTCGGTGGAAAAAAAGGAAGCTTTCGGCAACAGGCTGACGATCCTCACAGTTGCCACCTTGCTGGGAGAAGTCATCCGCAGGGCTCACGAAGGACGCAGCGTTGGACAGATGTTTAATGAGTAGTCAAATTGATAATCGCGTACTTTCATAGATCTTTAAAAAAAGGAGGACAAGCATGAAAGGGAATTCCAGGGTTATCGAAAAACTGAATTTTCTTTTGGCAGATGAGCTGACCGCCATCAGCCAGTACATGGTGCAGTCGGAAATGTGCGCCAATTGGGGATACAAACACCTGGCGGAAACCATTGAGAAGCGTGCAGTGGATGAGATGAAACATGCTGAAAAGCATATTGAGCGCATCATCTTTCTGGAAGAGAAACCGATTGTCAGTGAATTGAACAAAATGCACATCGGGGATTCGGTTGAAGCTATTCATCAGAATGACTGGGATGCAGAAAATAATGCCATCCAGGCCTATAATGACGGCATCAAGCTGGCAACGGAATTAGGTGATAACGGAACGCGGAAGATGCTTGAATCAATTTTGAAGGACGAGGAAGACCACATTGACTGGATCGAGGCACAATTCGACCAGGTCAAACAAATGGGGCTCCAGGTATATCTTTCGGAGCAAATTTCATAGGGGCAGAACCCGTCAAAACATCAGCCCGTCGTTTTAATTTCCATGCCTGAACTGCCCGAAGTAGAAACATTTGCCCGGAACTTGCGCCCGGCGTTGATCGGGAAGACCATTCTTTCCGTCGATCTGCGCTGGCAGCGTTCGCTGGCGACCCCATCGCCAGCTGTGTTTATAAAGCGCATCAATGGGCAGCGGATCGAATCCATTTCGCGCCGGGCGAAATTCCTGGACTTGAATTTATCTGACTCGCACCTTATATTCCACCTGCGTATGAGCGGGGACCTTTTCGTTGTCCTAGGTGGGTACCAGCCGGCAAAACATGACCGGCTGATCGTGCAGCTTTCAAGTGATACCAGCCTGATATTCAGCGACCCGCGCAAGTTTGGCCGCATCTGGTTGGTGGAAGATCCAGCAGACATCTTTGGGAATCTGGGAATGGAGCCATTCTCGGAGGAGTTTTCCCCCGAATGGTTATATTCTGCCCTGAAAAACCGCCAACGGCAGCTTAAACCTCTTTTGCTTGATCAGGGCTTTATTGCCGGGCTGGGTAATATTTATACGGATGAAGCCCTTTTCCTGGCGAAACTCCACCCATTAAACCTCTCCGGTGCCGTCACGAAAAAACAAGCGCTCGGTTTGTGGCACTCGATCCGGGAAGTGCTGGAGGAAGGCATTCAACGCAATGGAGCCAGCATCGACTGGGTCTATCGCGGCGGAGATTTTCAAAATCACTTTCGGGTTTACGGGCGCACAGGGGAACCGTGTTTGGTATGTAAAACTCCGATCGAGCGCATCACCGTAGGCCAGCGTGGGACGCACTTTTGCCCTCATTGTCAGGTACGCACAAAACCCAAAAATCCTGTAAAATAATAGATGATGGATACCTCAACGATATTTCTGCTCATCATCGTTGCCTGCCTTGGGGTGGCGGCAGGTTCGTTACTCCAGCGGGCCCAGGACCGGCGCTCTTTCCGACCCCCTTCGCAGAGTTCTACACCTGGCACTTCCACCGAAAATAAACTTGCCTCCGCGGGAGATGCAGAAATTTTACGCGCCTGGCGAACCCTTTCCGGAAAGTTATGGCTGGAAATGGATGGAGCCCGGATGAACGGGGTGGAAACGCTCCACCCGGAGCAGCGTCGCCGGCTGGCAAGCATGGTGGGCGATTTGCGAACCTGGGTGGAAAACACTCCTGTTCCGGTTTCGAGCGCTGAAGTCCAATCCAACCAGGCTATTGCAGCGGCTCCTCCGCTGAAAAAGGTGAGGAATGCTGCAGAACCAGCCGCACCCGCAACGGTGCTAAAAAGCATCGTCGAACAGATCGATGATGTGTTGCAAGACACCCTGCAGGACAGCCCATATAAAGACCGGGATATCCACCTGGCAGAAGGGCCAGGAGGAATTGTACTGGTCAAGGATGGGCTGAAAAAGTTTGAAGGGATCGAGGAAGTACCAGAACCGGAGATCAAGGCGCTTATCCGGCAGGCTGTGGCTGATTGGGAAAATAAACCGCATTAATCCTTACAGTTAGTCAATACCCATATAACGCTAAATCTGTTTTACCAGGTATAGTTCCCCACGTTCAAATCCACGTTCCAGGTAATATTGGCGCGCACCAACCGCCGAGATGACCGCCATCCGGCGGTACCCTTTTGCGCGGCTTTTATCAGCTGCCATTTGGAGCAGGCGTGTCCCCAAACCGGTGTGCTGGGCGGCACCGCTCAACTCGGTCCCCACAGCCAGCGACTGGCCATAGACATGCACTTCACGGATGATGGCTGCATCATCCAGGTCGGATAATCCGGTGACAGGCGAATCTTCTCCCGGCAGGGAAAGACGTAAAAAACCAGCCACCTGGTCATCCGGCGTGACGAAGGACAGGAAATGTTGTTCGGCACCGTCAGCTGCATAGACCAGGTCATCCAGGCGCAGGTCAGCGGCGGTCACCTTTCCGCCGCGCACTTCCCTGCAGCGGATGCAATCACAATGCGTCCCTCTGCGGGTGAGTTCAATCTGGACGTCCTGCCGCAGGCTTGTGCGTTTGTTCCCGGAAATGACATGGGTGGAAGGAATATCGCGGATGATGCGATTGACGCGGCAGTAGCGCGGGATGGTTGGTTTTACATCCGCAATAAGCTGAATTAGTTCATCGGTTGAATAGGGGAGGTATCCGCCCCCCTTCCAGATTTCGTAAAGTGGTGTGTTTTCAAGCAACTGGGTTGGGTAGATCTTGATTTCGTCAGGACAAAGACCTTCCCAGAGGCGGGGGAAGTCAGCCCGATCGGATTCGATGGTGGCACCCAGCAAATTTGGCATCCAGTGCAGGACTATTTTGAACCCCGCCGCACGCAGCATGGCAACTGCCCGGTGCGCCTCAGCAACCGTATGTCCGCGCTGGTTGAGTTCCAAAATAGAATCATCCAGACTCTGCACACCCATCTGCACCTTTGTAACTCCAAGGGAACGAAACCAGGCCAATTCGTCAGGTGTTATTTCGTCAGGGCGAGTCTCCACGGCAAGGCCAACATTTCGGTGAGCAGCCGACTCGTTGAGCAGGTGGGCCTCAACCATGCCATCGATCCCATTCCCTTTCCCATCCTGACCGGGGAGCTCGGGAGCAGTGCCGTTCATCGCATTAAAGCATTGGCGTACAAACCACGCCTGGTAATCCCGCCGGTACGATGAGAAAGTACCTCCCAGGATGAGTAGTTCAATTTTGTCTGTGGGGTGCCCTACAGCTTTGAGAGCTTCCAGGCGTGATCGCACCTGGGAATACGGGTCAAAATCGTGCTCCACTGCCCGCATTGCTCCAGGTTCATCCGGCAGGTAGGATTTCGGCATGCGGATATCGTCCGGGCAGAATATGCACTTCCCGGGACAGGGATAAGGTTTAGTAAGCACTGTGACGGTGGTAACTCCGGAGAGTGTCCGCACCGGTTTTAAACGGATTTTCGCCAGGAGTGCTTCATCCGGATCCCACTCACCGGATTCCACCAATTGTTGATAGGCTGCCACCAGCGCTGATTTGTGAAGTGGGGCAGCGTTCCAGGAATTCTCCCGGAGGGCGGCTCCAACCGCCTTACCGGCGCGGACATCTTCCAGGGCACGCCGCGCCTGGAGCATTTTTTCAGGGGGGAGGGAGCGCATTTCGCTCCAGTTCAGTTTCTTAACCATTGTTAAACACAGATATAATCAGAATATGAAAGCCGAAACCTGCGCACGGCTGCTTTCCTTGAATAAACAATTCTACCAGACCTTCGGGCGGGAGTTTTCTTCCACGCGCCAACACCTCCAGCCGGGCGTTCAGCGGATTTTGGATATGCTCACCGGAGAAGAGTCGCTTCTCGACCTGGGATGCGGGAATGGCGAACTGGCACGCGAGCGAATGCGCCGCGGTCACCGCGGGCACTATACGGGACTGGACTTCAGCCAGCCGCTTCTTGAAGTAGCCCGGCACGGCTGGGAGGATGCTCCGGCCACTTTTATCCGTGCCGACCTGAGCGCAGCGGATTGGGACAAGCGCATGGTTACTCCCGTTCTCCAGGTGTTCGACGTGGTGACTGCCTTCGCCGTGCTTCACCACATCCCGGGTGACAGCTTGCGCTTGTGCATTTTAGAAAAGGTACGCAACCTGGTACGCCCTGGTGGTCAATTCATCCATTCAGAGTGGCAGTTCCTGAACAGCGAAAAACTCAAGATCCGGGTTCAACCCTGGCAGGAAGTGGGTCTGGCCGACAACGACGTGGAACCCGGGGATTATCTGCTCGACTGGCGCAGCGGCGGACGCGGCTTGCGCTATGTCCATCACTTTGAGGAAGCAGAGTTGGAATCCCTGGCAGGGCGGAGCGGGTTCCAGGTACGTTCGGAGTTCTATTCGGATGGGGAAAATGGTCAATTAGGCTTGTATCAAGTATGGGAGGCAGTGTGAAGACGAAAGAAGAAATCGTCACCAACTGGCTGCCGCGTTATACCGGCACACCCCTGGAAGAATTCGGCAAATACATCCTGCTGGTCAATTTTGGAAATTACGTGCACATGTTCGCCGAGATGCACGGCACACGCGTCTGCTGCGAAGACAAACCTATGCCCAACGCCACCGCGGACGGGATTACGATCATCGACTTCGGAATGGGTTCAGCAAATGCAGCCACGGTCATGGATCTGCTTTCAGCGATCAAGCCGAAGGCTGCCCTTTTCCTGGGCAAATGCGGTGGGCTGAAAAAAAGCAACAAGCTGGGGGATTTGATCCTTCCGATTGCTGCCATCCGGGGGGAAGGAGCCTCCAACGATTACTTCCCACCAGAAGTGCCTGCGCTGCCGGCATTTAATCTGCAAAAAGCCGTATCGACCACGATTCGCAATTATCAGCACGATTACTGGACGGGGACTGTCTATTCGACCAATCGGCGTATCTGGGAACATGATGATGAATTTAAAAAATACCTGGTGCGAATTCGTGCCATGGCCGTGGATATGGAAACAGCCACAATTTTCACCGTTGGCTTCTACAACAAGATCCCATCCGGGGCACTTCTGCTGGTTTCAGATCAGCCGATGATACCGGAGGGAATTAAGACCGCTGAGTCAGACAGCAGTGTGACGGAAAATTTCGCCGAATTGCATTTGAAGATTGGGATCGACTCGCTCAAGGAAATCCTTAATGATGGGCTGACTGTTAAGCATCTCCGCTTTTAGGTATTCTCGAAATTCCTCGCTAATCTGCAACTCAAAAAGAAAAAATGTTGATCGCCATCACGCGCCAGGTCAGTTTGACTATTAACAAATGTGAACTCACCCATCTTGACCGAACCCCCATCGATCTCGTACGCGCCCGTCACCAGCACCATATTTATGAAGAGGCTCTGCGCGCTCTGGGGGTCCAGGTTCAATCCCTGCCGGAACAGCCGGACCTGCCCGATTCGGTTTTCGTGGAAGACGCAGCCATTGTTCTGGACGACTGCGCAGTAATGACCCGCCCTGGGGCGGAAAGCCGCCGACCCGAGGTCGAGTCCATTGCCCAGGCACTGGCTCCTTACCGACAACTTTTTTCAATCCAGGTTCCCGGCACACTGGATGGCGGAGACGTGCTATCCGTTGGCAGGACGATTTTTGTCGGGTTATCCGGCCGCAGCAACCAATCCGCCATAGACCAGATGGAGGCTTTCTTAGGTCCATTTGGCTACAAAGTAAAGGGCGTCCAGGTTACCGGGTGTCTGCACTTGAAATCTGCAGTCACCCAAATTAACCAGAATACATTGCTGGTCAACCCGGCCTGGGTGGAAATAATCAATTTCCCCGGGATGAATTTTATCAACGTGGACCCGTCGGAACCTTACGCGGCCAACGCCCTTCTGGTGGGCGATAACATTCTGTACCAGCCAGCTTACCCGAGAACTCTGGAGATCCTGAACGGACTGGGTATTAATCCTGTCCTTGTGGATGAATCCGAGTTGGGTAAAGCTGAAGGGGCGTTGACCTGCTGTTCTCTTATCTTTAAATCATGAAGGATTTCCCAGGGGGAAAATCGGAATGCATTCCGATTCATTTCTCAAACCCAGGTGGACAAACGGAAGGATTTTGGTGTAGAATATATGTGAATAATTGCACAATCGGTTAGAAGGGATAGCAATCGTGCATACTGTCAAAATCCTCGGCTTGCAATACCCTGAACGTTACGTTGTCCGGAGGCTGGTCGCGGCAGTTCAGCAGGAAATGTTATCCAACTCGATAAATAATGAGCTTGAAATCATTGAAGTGACCGATCCCGGGGAGATAGGGAAGTATGCGTTTGTCCTTGTACTTCCCACCCTGGTCATCGACGAAAAAGTTGTGTGTACAGGGCGCTTTCCTTCCAAGGAGGAAGTGGCGAACTGGCTGCTGGAAGCAGTCAGGGAAAACCAATTAAACGCAATCCCCCTCCAATAAATGGAGGGGGATTTTTTTCTTCACGAATAGAAAGCTCTACGGCTTTACCGGGCGCAATGTCGCGTCAAGGTGATCGGTCAGAGTACTGAAAAAACCAGTTGGGAGGGTCAAAGGGGTATAAGTTACTCCAGAGCGGATGGTTCCGTAGGAAACATAATACATTTGCGTTTTGGCGTTGTTGATATTCTGATAGATGAAAAGAAGGAAGGATCCATTGGGACTGAAGCGAGCCGCTGTGTAACAGCAGGTGGTTTGCAGCGGATCGAGATTTTCGCCGCGCTTTGTCTCCGTGTTGTACGCGTACAAATAGCCCAGGTCATAACGAATCTTGCTGTTGAGGACGAACAGAGTATTGCCATCCCAAGCGAAAGACGGAATGACCGGGTTGGAACTGTAACCAGTCATGGTAAAACGAGTTGCAGGAAAGTTATCCCATGCAAAGGTACTGGCGCTGTTGCACGAAGAGATATTGAAAAGGCTTATCTGGTCCACACGGCGGCTGCCATCCACGCCGATGACGTTTACCGCAAGGTTTTTCCCGTCACTTGACCAGCGTACACTTTTAGGAGGAGCCAGGTTCTGATCCGTATTATATGTATAACAACCTTTCATGTCGCGCAGCTGCGTCCAGGTGTGCGCATTTTTTATGGAAGTCAGATCAAAGGGCACCACGTACAATACACGATTTAGGCTGATGGCTACCTGACCTCCATCCGGAGAAATCTCAAAAGCCTCAAGATAAGTAGCCGAAGGAAAGCAAGTAATCTCGGATTCCAACCCGCTCGGCACGCTCACAGAGTCGATGCACAAGCCGCTGATATAAAACAGGTTCTGCCCATCCGGCGACCACTGCAAGTCATATTTAATCCCGCCGTCTTTGGTGATCTGGGACAGGTTGCTGCCGTCCACACCCATCACCCAGATGTCGTTATTGTTCAGAAAGGCAATTAAATCAGCTCCACCAATATTCGCAAGACCTTGCAGTGTGACCGTCGGGCTCGGGTTGGGGGTATTCGAGGGAATGGGCGTTTCACCCTTTACTGTAGGGGAGATTCCCACGGGAACGTCCGTGCCGGTTGGCAAGCGAGCAGTTGTGGCACCTGGTGTGACTGTCGGTTGAGATTTGGTGGGCGAGGCGGCAGCCAGGAATGGGATCTTATTCTTGAACATGATCACTCCTGCGACGAGAGCCACGCAAACAAGCAAACCCGCGCCTCCCAAGCCAACCCACATGCCTGTCTTTTTACGGGGTCCGGCTGGGGCGGGACCTGGTGGTGGGGTCGGTTGTGCTGGGTAACTCCCAGGCGGAGGGGTTGGTTTTTGGGAAAGTACGGTCCGGTCTGAGGTTACGAGAGTCTTGTCGGAATTTTCCAGTTCCAGTGTCTCCCCCCGTGCGATGGCGTTCAGCGAGTCCGACAAAGCCTTCACGGTCGGAAAGCGCTCGTCGCGGTTCTTTGCCATCGCTTTTTCGATAACGGCTTCGATGGCGGGCGGCAGGTCCGGTTTTACATCCAGGATATGCGGGACAGGGTCGGTGATGTGCTTGACGACCACACTCATCGGCGTGTCACCATGGTAAGGTTGAGTGCCGGTCAGCAGTTCGAAAATTATGACACCCAGTCCATAGATGTCTGAACGCCCATCGATTCCCTCACCCTGGGCCTGTTCTGGCGACATGTAAGCGGGAGTGCCAACAATGGCGCTCCCAGTGACATTTGAAGGAGTGGCTGCAATTTTGGCGATGCCAAAATCGGAAACATAAGGGTCCCCATACTGGTCGAAAAGAATGTTGCCGGGTTTCAGGTCGCGGTGAATGATACCCCTGGTGTGGGCTTCGTCGAGCGCAGGAGCGAGACGCTCGAAGAGCTTTGCCACCTCCTGGATGGACATCGGGCCTTTCCTAATTCGATCGGTGAGCGAGCCTCCGGTCATGTAACGCATGACAAAATAAGGCTGGCCGTCCTCTTCGCCAAAGTCATATACCGGAACAATGGCGGGATGCTCGAGCATGGCAATGGTCTTGGCTTCGCGTTCGAAGCGGGTGCGGAACTGGGGATCATGGAGCATGGCGCGCGGCAAAACTTTCAGGGCAACTTCACGCTCAAAGCGCGGGTCGAAGGCATGAAAGACAGTGGCCATCCCTCCCCGGCCTATCTCGGCCTTAATTTCATAGCGTCCGAATTTCTGTGGCTCCATTGGCTCTCCTCACGCTAACCGTAAACTTGCCTGTTTTTTAGCATCCGTTATTATAGAAATTAGTTGATATTTTAACGGGATGTCCTAGTATAGCAACGGATAAGTGAAAATGCAAGAATTTGGTATAATCCCGTCATCGCCCCAGTAGCTCAACGGATAGAGCAGAGCACTCCTAAGGCTAAGGTTGTGGGTTCAATTCCCGCCTGGGGCACTAACCGGGGCGGATATTTACTGGACAGCAACTATTCATTGCAAAGAAATTCCGGGAAATTTCGCGCCATAATTAGCTTGCACATCGAATAAAGAAAGCATGGGCAGGTTGGCATAACCCATGCTTTCTTTTGCGGACCTGGTCGAAGGTTATCCTTCAAACCGCAGGATCAGCACGTTGCCCAGACCAAGCCGGGCACCAGGTTTGATCTCTATGGGTTCTTCCGGTCGAATACCAATACCATCCACGGTTACACCGTTACTGCTATTCGTATCGGTAATAAAGAATTTGTTCCTTGGCACGTCAAAAGTAATTTCTGCATGCCTCCGGGAAATGTCTTTTTCACCGCTTAGCAGGGGGAGCGTGCGTCCCAACAGGAATGGATAATCAACCACGGTCAATTTCTGTCCAATATTTTCTGCCGTTGAGCATTTTTCCACGACTAGAAATGTCCGCGGAAGAGCATCGGGTGATAATACGGCTGCGGTTCTGCCTGCCGGCGCATTCATGGCCTGTCCAACGGAAGCCGGTCCCATGGATGAAGAGGGCATCATTGTGGCATCTTGAGATTTCAGCTCGGCGGCCATGGGAGAGGCTGCCCGCTGGGTCTCAAATACCATGGTGATCTTGTGGCGCCCGATGGCAAGCCTGTCGTTATTCTTTATTTCGCGCTTGCTGTTCAGCGGTATTTCCTTACCGTTCAGGAAGACCGGGTTATGCTCAGCCAATGGTTCAATGTAGTAACGTCCTTCTGAAAAGGTGATCTGGGCGTGATTGCGTGAGATCGACCTCCCATCCGGAAGAAGCTGCACGTTCACAGCCAGAATGATATTATGACCCACATCTGAGTCGGGGCGGCCGATTACCGCTGGCTGCCATTGAATATCATAAACCTTCCGGGTAACCACCTCCTGAAGGAAGGCATAGTCCTTTGGCTCAAGCATTTGCCGGATTGGCTGCCTGACGTAATCGAAAACCAGTTCATCATGAGGTTGAATGTCCAGTTGTGTCATGGTGGAACCAGGGTTGAGCGGCCGCTCCATACCCTTCAGGAAAATGGCATATTTCTCAGGTGCGTCGGCGGTAATATCGTCGAACTCCTTGAGAATCTCCTGGATCAGCCCTGCTGGCGTCAGGGTTTCAAGAATGCGTGCCCGCTGGTCAGCGTTTTCAAAGACATCGATCTTGACGTCAATATAATCGCTCATTTCAGCCTGCCTTATTCTTCTTTCCCTTGGCTTCCGCCTTGTCTTCCGGCTTTTCTTTTGGTTTGGCTTCCGGCTTGGCATCCAGCAGACCCATCGCACGGGCGTTCTCGACGATGTCAGAGTCACTAAACAGGCTGGTTACCGACTCCGGCAGCCCTGCACCCATCAGCAGCTTCTTGAGTTCGGGGATGTTGTATTTGGAAAGGTTGGGACTCGCAGGGACTGCAGGGTTGCCTGCCGGACCTGACTTATCGGGGGATTGCTTTTGCGTGCCGCCGGATATCCAGGTAACATTCTTTTGCGGGTAGCGTTCCTTGATGCGATTTACCCAAAGATCCAGAGAACCTTCAGCGTCCTCGTCGTTGGCGTATGGCGTTGCAATCTGCAACATGTTGGTGATCCCCGAGCGGACGGTGAAAGCGCGCCCCATAGGCAGGTCTGCTTCCGCCAGGCTGCGCGGGAATTTGCCGTTTAACCGGTTGACCGCGTCGGCGCTCCGCAATGCGATGCCGAAATTAGGCGCCGCGTAGACCTTGCGCAGGTCGTCTGAAGAGCTCATGATTCCAAGCGAGCCTGCCACGATCAGGAACACTCCGGCAGTCTGATATTTACGGATGAGCATCGAGAGGTTCTCAAAGAAGGACACCTTCTTGCGGCTCGCCTCTTCAGTGAAGGCGTCATAGTCGTCGATGAAAATCATGATCTTGCGACGCTTGGGTTTCGTGTCAAACTCGGCGCACTCGACCTTCATATTCTCCAGGAAATCGTCCAGTTGTTCGATGTCATCGATGGTCTGCACCACATGTGGAATGTTAGCCAGCGATGTCTGACTGCCTTTCCACAACTTGCGCGAGAAGTCGATCAGGACCATCATGATTTCATCGGGCGAGTAGTTGGCAGCCACGGATAGCATCATGGTGCGAAGTGCCGTAGTCTTGCCGGAGAACGGTTGTCCGATGACCACCATGTGCGGTCCCTGGCGTTCGATGTCGATCAATACAGGCCCCAGGGTACGGTCGTCAATGCCCATCACCGCATTGATATGGCGCACCTGGGGGAGCGCCACCTGTTTCAACAGGTTGTCAAGCGAGTAACGCAGCGGCAGGGTCTCGATGGTGGACGGTTTCTCGCCCTTCCACTTTTCATCCCACATTTCTTTCATGCGCAAGCACATTTTGCTGACCTTGCCCATTCCACCCGGGTCGCCCTCCTCGGGAGTAAATGTCAGCGCCGTCTGAAATTCGAGCGGCGTGCTGCCCACGCGCACATAACCTCGGCCGGGCACAGGGCTCAGGTCGGCTGGAACACCCCGCCCGACAATATCGGCATACTCTGAGGGATCCGAAAGTTTAAGCGTGAAGCGCTCGGTGATCAGGTTGTAAAGCTTCCCGGTGAGTGAATTGGGTGTGTCTGCCGAGAACAGGAAATGCACCCCATAGGCGCGCGACTCGCGCACCAGGGAGATCAGAGGACCCATCAACCCCTCGAAATATTCCTTGAACTCGGCAAAGTTGTCGATGACAACCAGGATCGCCGGCAGGGTCTTATCTGGGTGCGCCAGGTTATACGAGTCCAGGCCGTTAGCCCTGGCGTCGCTGAAGAGTACCTGGCGCTGGTCAATGATGTCATTCACCTTTCGCAGAGCCCGCAGCACGCGTTCCTCCTCCTCGGAAGTCACGACTGCGCCTACATGCGGCAGGTCAATCAGGCTGCTCAGCGCTCGTCCGCCGAAGTCCAGGATATATATATGCAAATCATCTGGCGAATGGGTCAGCGCCAGGCTGGTGATCACAGTGCGCAAGAAGGTCGTTTTCCCACGACCGGACGCCCCGAAAACGACCGCATGCCCGTTGGGAAAATTGATGCTCAGAGGCCTCTGGCTGGCCTGATATGGATTATCCACCAGCCCGATCAGGGGGCGCATGGTGTTTTTACCCCATTGAACTGCTTGCCACTCAAACCCATCATTCCAAAATGTGGTGGCTTTTTCGTTGAGGGTCAGGCTGGTGGCATCTTCTTTGTTGTACATCCGCAGCACTTCGATATCCGCATCATTCATGTAGGCGGTATCGAGAGGAGTTTGCAGGCTTAAACATTTTGAACCGAGTTGATTGGGAAGGAACTCGGGCCAGGGCCGCCATTGTGGACGCGACTCCTGCAAGGCCGTCTTCGCCAGCATATCGACAATCACATCATACAGCTTGGGAGGCTCGGTCGCTTTCTGCGCAGCAGATTTACGCGGTCGGTCCACCCAAATCACATTCGGAACGGCGTTCTCTTCCTGGGGTCCCTTATAATCGCCGCCGGTGTAGGCCGTCTGGATGAGTTCAACATTTTCATTGCCAATTTGCAGGTAACCGCGACCGGGGATCCCGGGCGGCAGGAAGGCAGCGTCAGCACGCCGCAGCACCTCGCGACTGTCATCCGGCGTTTCCACGCGCAGGCAGATGCGGAACTTGATGTTGGCGCGCATCTGGTCGGTGACACCCACCGGGCGTTGGGCGGCCAGGATCAAGGTCACACCCAGGGCGCGGCCCAGTCGGGTGATGCTTTCAAGCTGCGCCTTGTATTCGGCGTTGCCGGAGATCATCTCCGCGAACTCGTCAATGATGATGAACAGGTGTGGGTAGGGCGGCCTTTCCGGGTCCAGGTTGAGACCCTTCTTGCGGTAATGGACAATATCCTTTGAATTGGTGTAGGTATTCAGCTTTTGACGGCGATCCAATTCGGCAATGATGGATGCAAACACCCTGGCAGTGGATGACTGGTCGAGGTTGGTGACGATATCCACCTTATGAGGCAGGCGTTTAAAAGGTTCGAATGCTGAGCCGCCCTTATAATCCACCAGCACAAAATTGAGCACGTTCGGGTTGAAATTAAGCGCCATCCCGATGATCAGGGTCATCAATAACTCAGATTTACCGGAACCAGTCGAGCCCGCGATGATGCCGTGCACGCCGTCCGCTTTGGCGGAAAAAGTGAGCACGCGCGGTTCGTTTCCAGACAACAGCCCAACCGCCGTGTACAACCAATCGGCCGAGGCCGGGTCCATGCTGCGCTTCCAATTCTCAAGCGCCAACTTTTGCATCTCATCAATCGAGGTGATGCCCAGCATCTCCATGAGCGTAACCGTCGAGGCCAGGCTGGAACCGTAGCCACGGCGCAAGTCGACCAATTCAAGGTTGCGGGAGAATTCGCGCGCTTTTTCCTGCGTGGAAACCAGTTTGGTGCTGCCCACGTACAGGATCGAGTTGAAGCCGGTCTCGGCATAGCGGAAAACGGCGATGTCCTCGTCCACAGGGTCGTCGTCCACTTCGATAACGGACAGGCAACGGCTCGGTACACGCGATCGATCCGGAACCAGGAAAAGGATGCCCGCGCCCAGTATCTGGCCGTCCATCAGGATGGTGGAAATGGCTGCTTCGCTCTCCAGGTCTTTCAGAGCTGACCAATCTGGAGCCTGCGACATCACGTCAACCACCACCAGCATAAAGGGCAGCTTGACATCTGCTCCGCTTTCCTTATCCTGCAGGCGCATCCGGCGGCGTTCCAGGATGGTGCGGATATTCTTCCAAAACAAGCGCATATTGTCGGCTTCGTTCTCGCCGGGTTTCTCGTCGTTTTCAAATAAAAGCGTTTCAGTTCTGTCTGATCCAACACAGTGGGGTAAGGCATATGCCCAGCGCCAGTACTGCCGTGCTTCGCTTGTCCCGGCCACATAGAGCATGGTGTCCTGCGGTGATTGGAATGCCGCATAATCCACCAGCATGGTCCTGGCATAGGCATGGACGTTTTCAGATGATTTTCCTGTAATCCCAATGGAATGGCGGATGGTGATGCCTTTGGACTCCTGCGTTTGTTCTTCTTTGCCTTCCTCTTCCTGCCCCTTGGATTCGACTTTTTTCTTTTCGGTCTCATCGGTAGGCAGCATGATCGGGACGGTCACCGGCACGTCAAACAGCAGGCGCGAGTCTTCAGCCAGGCGGGTAGCCTCGCGCATCAATGGGCTCTCGGTTTTCTCGTTATCGGATATCTTGTAGATCACAGTGGATTGCCGCGTACTGATCCCCAGGCGCAGGAACATGAAATCGTGGTCATGCGGGCGGCGCTCCCACAGGCGTGTACCCGAGCGGATCTCTTCCTCGCGCTCCGGGGAGGGACGGTTGATATCGGCGGCGATGCCGAGTGTTTTCTCCGGGTCGGGATAATTGTAGAAGTAATAGATGCGCTGCTGTTCGTGCTCGCTGTCCATTTTGCGGCGCAGCTCGCTGATGCGGCGCTTGTAAGCGGCTTCCGCTTCCTCGCGCTGTTTGCGTTCCTTCATACTGGAGTAAACTGCCAGGGCAATTGTGGCAACAACCGACAAGCCCATGGGGATCATCATGAGGAGGCCGCCGCGCTGTCCTCCAAAGACGGAAGCCAGAAGGTAGCCCATGATCATCACAGCGGGCAGGAAGGCCTGCTGCAGTAACTGAGCAAAATTTTCTTTTGTATCTGGTGGGTTAGGTACAGTGAACATCCCTGAAGGAAGCTGGGGTTCGATACGGGGTGGGCGGTCGATGTATATTTTTTCAGACATGGGTCATCTCCCCGGTTAGCCGGGTACTAAGGTTAATGCAAGGACCAATAGGAGCGAAATTGCCAGGAGTGCTCCCAGGACTATGAATAATATCCGCCAGTTCATTTGGAATGACCGACGTTCGGCAGGGATCGGCGGGAAGTTCGGCTGAAGCGCGGTCACAAAGGCCGGCACATCCGGGAACCTCTGGTCATTCTGGCGGGTGATGGCCTTTTCTGCGATCTGCGGGATGTTCTTCAAATCGATCCGTCCTGTGGTTTTGAACTCTCCCTCCATGACGTTCTTGAGAACTGCCGGGTCTTTTTTAAGATGATATTCGTAGGGCGGGTGACCTGCCAGCATTTCATATAAAAGGGTTCCCAGCCCGTAAACATCCGAGGAGGGACCCACGCTGCTGGAACCATCTGCAATTTCAGGGGCAGTATAGGCAGCCAGGTTGTAGTTCTCATTCCACAATTCATGGATGGTGTTACCCGGATCTGCCACTCCGAGGTCGAGCAAGATCGGGCGGGGGATGCCCTGTTTGTCGAATCGCACAAGGATTACATCCGGGTTGATGCACAAGTGGAGCTTGCCAGCCCGGTGCAGGTAATACACACAATCGGCAACGCTCAAAACGATCCAACCGACATGCTGGTACCAGGGCTGTGGATTTTTAAGCAGCATGTTGCGCAGGATCGTGCCGTCGACAAATTTGAAAACCTCGTAATATTTGACGCGGCCTTCAATCACCGTCCAGCCGTAGGGATGATTCTCAATGGTTCCTTGCGGGTGCGCCGGCATGAGAACTGGCAGCAGCGGGTGTTGACCGACTTTGGCGAGCTGAAGGAAGGCCCTGGCTTCCAGCCTGAGCTTTTCCTCACAGCCAACGTTAGCCACTTTAAGCAGGATTTCCTCTTCACCGCGCCGGGCCTGGTAGACAATGGCAGAGCGGGTGATGACCATGGGTTGGACGATTTCAATCGGGCCAAACCATTCGCCATTGTCGAAGATCTCAGTGGCGTTTTCGGCCGGGCAGTACTTTTCTTGACACCACAGGTTGAAATCCTGTGATATTAGGTTGCAGCGTTGACAGATTCGCTTCATAAAACCTCGCGTGATCCAGATAACTTTAGAAGAATTATGCCGGGAAGGTAATCCGCGCTTGCAGAGCTGATTACTCTCTAAAAGCGCGGATCCTTAAACGCCTCCTGAAGTTCGGTCGAACCAAGGCACCGGGTTGAACCTTATCCTGGCCCGCCAGTTGTCCCGGCGCCTCGTGTACCAAAGCTGGACTAGATAAACCGCCGGGAACCAGAATTGTCGCCATCGCGATAAGATGCAATCGCGCTCAGAACGTCACCGTTGAGTTCCTTCATTTTAGCAGCGGCTTTTTTCACATTGGGCTCAATCCTGTCTATGTAAGCTGCAGCAGCAGCAGTGGCTCCAAAGGATAACCAGGCGGCTGCTTTCAGAGAGATGCTCAACGCGCTCATTGCTTTCGCTACACCATCCAGGACATCGCCGAACGCATTAAAACTTTTTGCCATGCTCTCGACTTGAGGAATGTCCATATAGACTTCATCAGTAGCCATTTTCTCTCCTTATCCTAAAAGATATTATTGAACGAGTCGAATAGGCTATTCGCGATGGAACTGGCCTGCTGAAATCCCTGCAGCATGTGGTCCTGGGATTTCTTGATTGAATTGGCATAATTCTGGGTGCCGGTCAGGATGCTGGCAATCATCGGGATGACCTCGTCTGTCATCTCAGCCACAAACTTTGATGCTCCATTCCCTTTCCACATGCCTTGCATAACCTGGTTTACCAGAGCGCGCAGCGGCGTGGTGATTAAGTCCTGGATGAAATTAAACTGTGACAAGATGGAGCTGATGATTCCGCCGATCGCATCTTCTATGAACGAAAACATGTCTCACCTCCTAGAATTTTCCGCTGGCAGCGTTATCTGCTGCCTGCATGTCAGACATCGCACCGCGAATGTCGCCGGCTTCCTCTGCGAACTTGTCTGCCAGTTTATTCACTTTTGTTTGGAAGACGCCCAGGGCCTGTACAAAAATATCTCCAAATTCACCTTGCATCGCGCCGTTTTGCATCTGCTGGGCAATTTGATTAGCCGTGCTTACAGTCTGCCTTATCCGCTGGGCAACTTGATCGCATTGTTTTGCCATATCCTCCAGCGCAGGATAATTAACACGAATTTTATCGGCCATTCTATCCTCCTAGGTTAAATCAAGTTGTTGAAGAAACTCTTGGTTTCTTCATCGAACCGACGGATGGTGTCCGCGATCTTTTGGGCAACATCAGCCGCGTGACCCAGGGCATCAACCAGCCTGCCTAACGCAGGCAAGACTGATTGTTCCATTTCGCCGAAAAATTTCTCAGAACCCTGCCCAACCCACTGGTTGTTGTGCAGTCCCTCAACTTTGCTTTTCGTTTGTTTGAGCAGCGCATCGATTTCCTGGCCCTCGCTTCTAAATTTACTGACAATGCTGGTCAAATCATCATAATTAAGCTTCCTAATTTTAGCCATGGTTCATCCTTTCTTTGTTTCCGAATATTTTGGACTGGCTTTGTATTGCTTTATTCGTCTCTGGCTGTCGTCCACTGGCGCGTTTTTAGGATGGTTCAATTGGATTGGTGTGTGCTGTTTGGTAGGATCCGCCTCCTCTCGGATAATGCCTGATTAGTGTCCACATTAGCATTAACAGAATTCAAAGTCAAGCGTTTTTATCATAATTGCAAGGCTCGTTATCTTTTTTTCTTCCTGACTCTGCCCTTGATGGATTTGCCTGCAGTTCCAATGGCTGCACTGCCAGCCACGCCCGCAGCCCCTGCTGCCACGGCTCCTCCTGACGCTGTCTGCGCTCCTGCGGTCTGAGCTCCGCCACCTGCGGAACCGGCTCCCTGCGAAGCCTGGCTTGAGCTCCCGCCCGCTCCCACTCCGGAGGATACATCGTAGATGTGATCGGCGGTTGTTGGCCCACCGCCCATTGACCCTCCGCCAGAACCACCTCCAGCCTGGCTACCGATCCCGCCCCCGGCGCCGACGCTGGCGCCCGCCGTTTGCGGCCCGGAAGCATATCCAGCCCCTCCGCCCGCTGATTGTCCGCCTGCCGCAGGCGTTTGATCAAATCCACCAGCTTGACCGGAATCCGCCTGGGAGTTGGGGGGTGGCTCACCCGCTCCGCTGCTGGAATCCCCGGAGCCATCACCGGATAGCGCTCCACCTGATGATCCCCCCAATCCAGACCCCGCGGCGCCGGATAATCCTCCAGGCGAAGCTCCACCCACCAGGCCGCCCATCCCGACGCCCAACCCTGCTCCGGCCAGGAATGCGCCCAGGTTGATCCGATTAACTTGATTGAAATCGAATTTAAAATATCCAGCCGTGTCTTCATCGAAGTTTTGGATAGTCTGGATGATCTTATGCAGCACGTCCTGTGCATAAAACAAAGCACCCGACAACCGTAAAAGCGCGGGAAGGAGATCGTTTTCCATTTCGCTGAAGAATTTATCCGCGCCTTCGCCTGCCCAGTCCTTGTGCAAGTCATGGACTCGATCGCGCGTGGTCGAGTGAAGCTGAACAACATCCTCACCCTCGTCACGGAATTTCTTGACCATCGCCCTTAATTCATCATAATTAAGTTGTACTTTCCCTCCCATGGATAGTCCCTCCCTAACCCAATTCAAAGCGGAGCGTTACGTTTGGCCCCAGCCCGATCACTGCGCCTTCAGTGAGTTTGACAGGCTGTCCTGGCGTCAGACGCTGATTGTGTAATCGCGTTCCGTTGCTGCTGTTCAAGTCTGCAATAAAGTAGGTCCGATTCGTAGTTTCATAAGTGATCTCGGCGTGGCGCCGTGAAATGTTGGGGTCCTTGATAACAAGACTTCCTTCCACCCGCCCGATAATAAAAGGAAATTGAACCATGGCTATCTGGCGGCCCTGGCTGGTGGCTTCCTCCGGGTTTCTTACGATGATGAGACTGGCCTTTGCAGCAACCGGCTGGGCGGCGATCATGGTCGCTCCTTCTTCTCCGCCGGCAAGCATGGTGCGATCATCCCGGCTGGCCGCTGCCGGTCGGGAGTTAGGTATACGGGTGGGAGGTTGTGAAATGGGCTGTGAAGGGGGCCGTGGAACAGAAGGAACACGTGCTCCCGCTGGTTGACCTCGCATTGGAATAGGCTCGCTATCTGCAAGGGGGAGTACCGCATTTCCACCGTGCGCATCGGAAAGTTTCCCTCCCAGGCGCCCCTGCATGACCGGCGTCCCGGTCAGGGATTTCGAACGCATCGACATATACATGAAGTAGCCCACCACCCCCAGGAGGATTGCGATGATCAAACCCAGCAGGATGGGTGAGGCGATCAAGGCGGCCCAGACGTTTTGGAAAGCCGAAGGCCGGGTGGCTTTATATACCACTCCGGAGTATTGTGCAGAGGAGTATACCTGGTTGGTCTTGCCGAGGATCTGCACCACCAGGGTGTACTTGCCATCCGGTACCTTGTTGGCTTCGGCCGGGATCACAATCGTTCCGCTGTTCGTCCCCAGCGCAGGAATGGTGAAATCGGAGTTCAGCACCTTTGTATTTGTGTTCTCGTCGATCAGCCAGCCGGAGAAGCCGCCGATCAGGTCAGTATTGCTGGTCGTTATGGTAACCGCAATATCGTTGGCTTGCTGTGCTACGGATTGGATCTCGACCTTCGGGAAGAGTGCGGACGGGTCAAAGGTGAATTCATGTATAAGCTCCGGTGAAGTTTTCCCTTGAGAATCCTGCGTTAATGGGAAGGGCGTATTATCCGCCCGGCTCACCGCGATGATATGCAGTTCATAATCGCTGCCGACGGTCAACTGGTCAGTCGCGAAGTTGAAAGTATTAAAACTCACAGGGTCATTAAATACAAATTCAGCCACCTTGGAGCCGGCTTTTTTATCCCAAATGGACACCTTCACGTAACTGACCAGTTCGGGCGAGGTGAGGGAAAGCTGGATGTCATAGGTGCTGTTTTCCGGATGGAACAGTAATCCGGAAAAATCTGCTGTTACCGGACTGGGTGGGCCGGGGTAATTGGTGCTGGAGGTGAAAATGAAATCCGAGCTAAGCGACTGGTTGTCCTTCATCAGCACGGTCAGGGTGTCATTATTATTCCCCTGTCTTGGATAGACCACGGATTCCACCATCCATTGAGATTTCAGCGCGCCCATGATCTTTCCAAAAGACTGGGAGAGGTTAGCCTGATCGCCGATGGCTGAGAATCCGCCCGTACTGACAGCCATATCATCCAGTTCCCCTGAATTAATGTTTGAGGCTACATTGGCAAGGCCGATGGTGTTGATTGGTACCTGCATCTGGTTGGCCAGTGTGACCAGCTCCTGGTAACTATGCTTGCTGCAAGGGGTGCCGCTGCCTGTTTCGTCCTTGCCATCTGTGAAGACGATGACCGCACGGCGTCCGGGAGGCGCTTTGCTCAGGGCTTCCACGGCTGAGTAGGCGGCGTCATAAAGACAGGTCGCATTGGGGCTCACTTTATAATTATCGATCGCATCACTAACCAAACTGATATTCTGGGTGAAATCCTGCAGCAGCTTGTACGCTACATCGAACTGGACCACCGAAAAGAAGGAATTATCCGGAATGTTATTTAATGCCTGCTTGGCAGCTTGTTTGAGTTTATCGGCTGCCGCCCCAGCCATGCTTCCACTCGAATCCAAAACCAGGGTGATATAGATGGGACTATCGGGTTTTTTAACCTGCCCCGGTGATACCAGGTTGTTGTAAAGTGCCGTAACCTGGGCACTACTGGGTTCGGCGTCCAGGATGGGGGTCCCGGTTGTCGGATCAAAAACATTAAAGTAGATCTTTAAATTCACCCCGGTTTGAGTTTCCAGGGTCGAAACCTGATTGATGCGGATTGCCGACGAAGACTGCGCAAACACCACCTCCATGGCGGGATTGGACAGCATGGCGACCAAGCTGACGACCAGGAGAATCCGTTTCAGGTTCTTCACGACGCCCTCCATTAAATTATAAAATTGGGGAAATTGATTGCTAGATTATATCAAAATAGGGCATTCATTACTAGCGTGCTATTCATTTCGCTTCTGTGAGGGTTAAGGGCACAATAATCTAACAATATATTAAGATTATCCCTCTTGTTTTTTTATTGATTATCTGCTAATATACTTCAGCAAACACTTGGGTGCCCCCCTCACCCAGGTGTTTGCGCTTAAATTACCCGCCTCACATTTCTCCCGCAACTGCGGGATTTTTTGTTTTTATAAGAAGATTACATTATGAATCCTTATATCGCGGCTGTGACCTTGTGGGCAAAATATGTGTCTGCCAGCGCGCATTTCTACGGGGATGTGCTCGGATTGAACCTCCTGATCCACGATCCCGGCCACGGTATCCATTTTGACCTGGGTAGCTGCGAATTGGCAGTCGTCCCCGGACAAAAGCCAAAAGAATTGGACCCTGAACCGCTATTCCCGGGGTCACTTTTTTTGTCCCTCAACTGGCCCGGGAAATGGAAGCCCTCCGCTTGCATTGGGGGGAAGCCTCCCTGGGCAGTTGAGACAAACGGGTTGAGCCGCCGGGGATGTCCATCGATCCGGCAGGGAACCGGGTGGAATTGATTGAATATATATTCAATAAAGGCGGCTATTTTAGCCGCCTTTATTGATTTCTGGTTATTTCCGCAAATCAGCCAGGTTTTCCTCGACTGCCTGGAGCTCGAGCTTGAGTTCGCCCAGGTAGGATTCCAATTCCTCGATCTGTTCTGCTTTGGTTAGAAAACGGCGCTCGAAGCTGTCGTCTCCACCGCAACAATCGCAGCCACAGTCGCACGTCCCCTTCTTGCAATCACATTGTTCGTCCATATCCAATCTCCTCGATGGGTTGACCATCAAATTCTGTATCACGCGTCCGTTGAGGCCGCATGTTGTAACCATATAAGTACCTCGCCTTTACGGGGGAACCGTCCCACGCAGACCAGGCGGTCATTTACAACCAGGCTGGGATAGATGAAAACCTGTGTAAACTGTTCAATCTCAGCGAGTTCGCGCACTTCAGAGATATCCACCTCCAGATCAGGGTAATCCTTACCCATGGCGGCTTGGGCAGCCAGTACTGCCCGCCGGACGGCGTAGCGCTGAGGGGTTTTTGTACCCAGTATTTTGACCCCGATCTTCATCAGGCCTCGGCGGTGGTGAATAATCTCTTCTTTAAACCGAATGCCACGTTGACCAGCCCAATCATCACCGGCACCTCCACCAGCGGACCGATGACCGCCGCGAAGGCCTGTCCGGATGAAATCCCAAACACCGCCACCGCGACTGCGATGGCAAGCTCGAAATTGTTGCTGGCTGCTGTGAACGAAAGCGTGGCGGTTTGTTTGTAATTCGCGCCGACCACTTTGCCCATCAGGAAGCTGACCAGGAACATGACCACGAAGTATATGAGCAGCGGGGTGGCGATCCGCACCACGTCCAGCGGAAGTTGGACGATATACCCGCCTTTGAGCGAGAACATGACCACAATGGTGAAGAGCAGAGCCACCAGGGTGATGGGGCTGATACGGGGGATGAATTTGCCGTGGTACCACTCCTTGCCCTTTATCCTTACCAAAACCAGGCGGGTAAGGAAACCGGCAATAAAGGGAATGCCGAGATAGATAAACACGCTCCTGGCAATTTCACCGATCGTGATCTTTACTACTGCACCTGAAAGCCCAAACCAGGTGGGCAGGACGGTGATGAATACGTAGGCATAAATGCTGTAGAACAAAACCTGGAAAACGGAGTTAAAGGCCACCAGCCCGGCAGCGTACTCGGTGTCACCCTTCGCCAGTTCGTTCCAGACGATGACCATGGCGATGCAGCGCGCCAGTCCGATGAGAATGAGGCCGGCCATATATTCCGGGTAACCGCGCAGGAAGATGATCGCCAGGGCGAACATAAGCACCGGACCGATCACCCAGTTTTGCAGCAACGACAGACCCAGCACTTTCCAGTTGCGGAACACGTCGCCTAATTCTTCGTAGCGGACCTTTGCCAGGGGCGGGAACATCATCAGGATCAGCCCGATGGCGATCGGGATGTTGGTCGTCCCAACCGAGACAAGAACGTTGAACCTGGCAACCTGGTACGAGAAAAGGTAACCTATCCCCACCCCGAGAGCCATCGCCAGGAAAATCCAAACAGTGAGAAAGCGGTCGAGGAAAGAGAGTTTTTTAGTGGTGCTGGTTTCTTTTGTCATGCTGTCTCCGCACAAAATCGGGAATAATCAGGCAGGAAAATATCAAACGTTTTTGAAGGCGTGGGAGTGCAACTTCTCGCGCAGCATATCCACTGTGGGAACGCCTTTCAACCCTTGTGGGGTGGTATAAACGCGGCAGTTCAGGTTGTGATGCTTTCGTTCATCCGGCCATAAATCAATACCCGCGACGCAAAAAGAAGGGGAACCCAAAAATTTCAGGCGGGCAGCTTCTCCATTATCCGCCACCCGGACCAGGTGGATCTCCGCTTCGAGCCCTTCAGCTTTCAGCGCAGCCTCCAGGTTTTCAAGCCCGGCCTGCCAGGAGGGACAGTCGTCAATGTACAAGAGATCAATTTTCATGTGACTTCAGCAAGTCAACGATTTCGCGGGACATGTCATCACGCACTTTCCGGAAATCATCGATATCATCAGTTTTGGCAGGATCGGGGTAGTCATGGTGGAGACGCTTTCCCTTCCCCAGCCAAACGGGGCATTCCTCCTGGGCCGAATCGCACAGGGTGACCACCAGGTCGAGGTCCGCACTGCGGAATTCATCCACTGACTTAGTGCGACCCGAATGACGAATACCTATTTCAGCCAGTGCTGCGACAGCCTTTGGATGGACGGAAAGGGCCGGTTTGGTCCCGGCGCTGACAGCCTCCCACGTTTCCCCCAGGCGGGCATTGACGATCGCTTCGGCCATCTGGGAGCGGCAGGAGTTACCGGTGCAGAGGAAGAGGACTTTCTTTTTCATTCCGCCACCAGCGCATTGACCAGGAACGTTGTAATCTCAGCTTCACTGGGCACCCGCCCTGCCGAGACCACCTTTTCGTTGATGACCAATCCCGGGGTTGCTAGGATTTTGTATTTCATGATCTCAACATGGTCGGTCACCTTTTCGATTTTGGCATCAATGCTCATGGTGTTGGCGGCTCGTGCAGCCAGGGTAGCCAAATTTTGACAATTCTGACAACCGGAACCTAAAATTTTTATGGTGAGCATGGGAACCTCCGTAAATCTAAGCGGTTTGAATGATGATTTCGGGCTCAATAATGATCTCGGACTTCACCGAGTTTGCCACCAGGCTGTATTTTTGGGCTGATTGCAATGCACGTTTCGCACGCGCTTCCAAAACTATCGGGTCTTCGTCCCCTGCGGCAATCCGGATGACTGGACTAAAGCGCAGATGTGTGAACGTCTCGGTTCGATCCAGCTCGATCTGTTTGGTACCTTCAGCCCGGCAATTGTAAGAAAGCAGATTTAGTTTGTATCGTTCTGTGGCCCAAATGAACATCATCATGATACAGGTATTGGCGGAAGCCACAAAGGCATCCTCCGGGGTCAGGACTCCCGGGTGACCCTGGGAATCCGGCGGGGCGGAGAAATCCATTTCCGGGCCATTGCCCATGACGACATGACCCCAATGCTCACCTTTCCAGGCGACTGTAGTGTTATAAGTGGCTGTGCGGCTCATTTGGAGGCTCCCAGCTGAAGAACATAGGCAGCATATTCGCGAGCCAGGCACTCCGCATAGGCTTCTTCCTCGCCCGGCGGGACCAGGTTATATATTTTCACGCTGTCCAATAAAGCATGGGGTAATTCCTGTGAGACCGGTTTGCTGGAATCATGGAACTGTTGGAAGATGAGCGGAAGAGCAATCAGCGAGACCGATTTTCCGTTGATGACAACCTCCTGCAATGGGATCCCGGAACCACAAGAACAGGTGGCCTGGACAGGAGCGGATACTTCGGTCGCGAGGGGCTCATCGACGGCTCCGGTAGTCCGGTTCCAGCGCTTTTGCAGCAACTCATCCACCAGACCAGCCGCCCGCGCGGCAGTGGCTTCCACCGCTTGATGACCGGCCTCATTTAGATGACGTTTCCCTAGCACTAGTCCAAGACCGCGTGAGGCAACAAGGTCCGAAACAATAATGCCAGCGGCAGGCTTCCCGGAGTACATTTCCGTGCCGCGGGCCGCGCAGCGTTTGTCACAGCCGTCGATTGCAATTGTGGGGTAGAAGCGGGCAAAAGCCCGGTCGCCTTCGCCGCCGGCCAGGAAGAGTGGCAGGCAAATTGTGACCGTATCAGCCGGGCGCAGCTGCTCGAGGACTTTTAGGGCAGCCAGGCGGGTCACCGTCCCCTCCGCAAGCTCTTCCCCGGAGCAGGAAACGATGCCAACTTTTTTCCTGGGCAGCTCAGGCATTTTCGTCTCCCGGTTTCCCGGAAATTAATCCATCCACAACCGCAGTGACTTCATCCGCCAGGACACGGGCCAGTCTCTGCCCACCCAGGTTGAGTTCCGAAATGCCCAATGGCTTGAGATCCCGGTAACGACGGTACACATCCAGGACTGCAAATTCCTGCGCGATCGTCCCGCCGCTCTGCCGGACCATTTTTGCAGCACAGCCGAGTTTGCACCCATCGATCGTCACCGCCGGGCAGGCAGAAATGGAAGAACGGGAATCTGCATCTCCGAGAACCAACAAGGCCAGAGGTACCAGTTCGGTGTGCCCGGGTCGCAAGTCTTCGGTCACAACGTAGGCAGCCTCACGACTGACGGTGCCAAACGGCTTACCAATCCCGCTGCACGGCACGATCATCACTTTTTGATTTGGCGAGGTCATGGTTTCTTAACTTCCTCTTCAGCCAGGTGTTTCATGACGTTGAAGTAAGCCTGCGGGTCGAGCAAGCGGGCATGGTCCGTCTCCCAACCAGGGGCTTCCAATACGGCCAGCCAGCCATTGCCATAGGGATCCTGGTTGATCGCTTCCGGGGTGTTAATCAAGGCCGGGTTGACCTCAACGATTTTTCCATTGACCGGGGATGAATATGAAATGTTCACCTTGATCGTTTCAATGGCTGCCATTTCATCCGTCACAGCCAGGATTGTTCCCACCGGTTTTATTTCTGCAAATGCCACATCTCCGCTGCGCTGCTGGACAAAGTCAGACAGTCCGACGCGCACGCCTCCGTTTTCTTTCTTTGCCCAAACCCCTTCTGCGTTATAGAAACGGTCAGTGGCAACCTTAAAAGTGAATTTATCAACAATTACTTCCAAATAATCAATCATTTCAGATTCCATCCTGATCGGGCAAATCCAAAAGCCGCAATCTTCTTATGGGCATTGGATGACGCCCTGAGCCCACAGGCAACCACCGCAAGTGGGAAAGCCGTTGGAGAAACAATCCTCTTCGTTTTTTTCTGCCATTTCACAACCGCCGCACCTGGTGCAGGGGGCAAAGTCGAATTCCTGAACGTGTTTTCGAAAGGCAACATAATCGGGTATTTCCCAAATGGATTTCAGATCCTGGTCAGCCAGGGTACCGAGGATATATTTTCCAACCTCCCGGTTTTGACCATTAAGATATGTGGGGTAGGAATGCATCAAGGCCAGGCAGGGGCTGACTTTTCCGTCCCAGCTAACGACGGTGGAGCCGCTTTCAATGAACGGGCATCTTCCCTTTTCCTGACCAAGAGGTACCCCGTTCATCCGTACATTTTTCCGGTTGCGCATGGTATCGAAAATGGGCTCCTGGCTGGATTCGTCCATGTCGATACGGGGCAGGTCAATGCGGGGTGACCACGGAGAGGGGATGGAGTCGTTATCTTCCACGCTGCGAACATAGAGCATTTCTTCGCAAATTTCTTTCGTGTACGGGAAAGCATTGGTAACCATGAAACGGGATATACCCAGTTGCGGTCCTTTGCGGATCAAAGCCGGTAAATCGGCAATATTCCGCCGCATAGCAACAAAGGAGATCCCGATTTCCGGCCCATGGTAGGTTTCATAACGCAGCAGGACCATGTGGCGAATGTTCTCAAGGACCTTTGGAAGTTCCGCACCGATGCGAATATCAGCGTAACTCTCGGGGGTAACCCCATCCACAGAGATCCACAGGGTATCCAAACCAACTTCGATCAGCTCCCGGGAGCACCGTTCAGTGAGCAGGATGCCATTGGTGATCAATCCCACCTTACCTGCAACAGACTTTGCCTGTGCCACCATCCCGGCAATATTGGGGAGCAGCAACGGCTCCCCAAACCCGCCGAAAAACACTTCGGGTCGAAAGGGTAAACCTTTCAAGGCGTCAACCAGCTTCTCAAAGGTGCCGGAAGACATGTCTCCCTGGCCTTCGTCCCAGGCGTTGCGGATACACGTCCGGCAGGTTAGGTTGCAGCGGCTGGTCGGTTCCACATACACCCTGGCGAGGTGAGAGACAGGAGACGATAATTTCAGGGTTGTAGAATCTTCCTCCAGCAGCATTTGAGTGCCAGGCTCGATACCGTAGCGCCTTGCCACCTGCTGCGGCAGGACCACGCGACCTTGCTCGTCGACCTTGACCCACTGTTCATTTTTATTCATTGTTTATTATCCGGGAGGTCTTCCACGCAATCATTCCGTGGGTGGGGCTTCCCGGCAGATGCCGGAGAATTTAGATCCATCTTTCGAGTGGAACAGTTGGGACAATTGCAATCCGGCGAAGGAGCCAGTTCGGGGAGGGTGACTTCCTGCAGGGCGGCTGCCTGCCGGATAACAGCCAGGTAGCGAGGGTCGCTCAACCGGTAATGGATATTTCGCCCCTTTCGGCTGGTTACGACGATGCCTGCCTTGCGCAGGGCCATTAAATGCTGGGAAAGATATGACTGCCGCCAGCCAAAGGTAGCTTCCAGGTGACAGACGCACGGTTCGCCGTCGCCAATGGCCAGCAGGATCTGCAGACGCGATCCCTGACCGATGGTTTGGAGCAACGAAGCCACTTTTTCGACCGGCGATATATTCGTCATAACGAATATATTATACCCTTTATTAACCCACGGGGAGTGCGGAGTGTCATATCCGCGCACGCCGGATGTAATCAAATCTTTTCCCCCCACGCCCAGGGTCAAGGGCAAACCCAATTCACCGAATGGAGAGGGTCAGCTCGTGGATGGCCTGGCAAGATACCGTCCGTGGAAATGGATCAATCTCCGCATCTATTTAAGCAATTTCAAGGCCTCACCCAGGCGGGCGATTTCGTCGAGGGTATTGTAATGGACGGCACCCACGCGCACCATCCCGCCGGTATCTTCGACACCCAGGCGCTGGGTGACTGCCAGGGCGTAGTAGTTGCCGTCCCAGACGTAAAAGCCCTTGGATGCCAGGATCTCAGCGATGAGGTGAGGGTGTTTGCCGGCAATGTTGAATGAAAAGGTGGGGACGCGCTGGTCGAGTTTTTGGGGGTCGTTTTGACCGTAGATGCGCAGGCTGGGGATCTCCTTCAACATGGCCAGGAGGGCACGGCTGAGCTCGAACTCGTTGGCGCGCAGGGCCGTCAGGGCTTTCTTGAACTCAAGCCGCTTGCCGGAATAACCGCTGGCGAGCAGCCCCTCCTCCTGCTCCGCGCCGAAGGTCTTGCCGACCCACTCAAAGTATTCCAGGGCGCCCAGCACCCCGGCAATGCCTTCGTGGTTCTGGGTTCCGGTCTCGAACTTGCCGGGCAGGGTATTGGGGGCGGGGCGGACTTTATAAGCCATGAGCCCCTTGAGCAGGTCGTAGCGCCCGTAGAGGACCCCGGCATGCGGGCCAAAGAACTTGTATGAAGAACAGACCAGGAAATCCACACCCAGGTCCTGCACGTCGATAGGACCGTGGGGGGCATACTGGACCGCATCCACGTAGACGAGGGCACCCGCGGCGTGAGCCATCTCGGTCATCTTTCGGACCGGGTTGATGGTCCCGAGGGCGTTGGAGGCGTAGCCAAAAGCGACGAGCTTTGGCTTGGTCGCAAGAGCATCCTCGTAGTCCTCCATTTTCAAGGTGCCGTCCTCCTGCTCGAAGTCGATCCAGGTGATGTTGCAACCGCGGTCCTCGGCGATGAGCAGCCAGGGGGAGATGTTGGCGTCGTGGTCGAGGCGGGTGACGAGGATGCCGTCGAGGGGGTTGAGGGTGCGGGCGATGGAACGGCTGATGTGAAGGGTGAGGGTGGTCATGTTGGCGCCGAAGATGATCTCTTCGGGGCGGGCCGCGTTGAGGAACTCAGCCATGGCGACATGGGCGGAGTCGAGGATGGCGTCGGACTGGCGGCTGGTGGGGAAAACACCCTGGTGGTTGGCGTTGCATTCGAGCAGGTATTTCTGGATGCGGTCGGCAGACTGGCGGGCGATCTGGGTGCCGCCGGGGTTATCGAAGAAGACGGCGGGGCGATTGAGGGAGGGGAATTGTTCACGGACGAGGGATTTATTGAGGGACATGGGTAACTCCTTGGGGCTGATTATAACCATCCTTGGGGAATAGGGGCAGAAACGAATCGACGAAAGCCCTTGCCCCTATCAAACAGGGGCTGATGGGGACGATATCGGCTCATATACACACTTCGCGGGGTGCAGAAAGAGGAACAAATATTTTGCCCTGGAATGATGATTCTCATCGAGAGAATCTTCATAATTTTGGCTCCAAAAATCGGCAAAATGATTTGATTTGGTATTTGATCCTGAGGAACAATTCACGGGTGTCATTTTTGACCCTCTTGAGCTGGTGAAGGAGGAGCGCCGAGAGCATTACCCACAAAGCCGACAAGTCAAGAAGAAAGGGAACAGGGTATGGTAACGGGCGTGGAATATTTTATATTGAATGGTATAGAACCGGCCTCGAGATGAACGCAACAAGCGGTTGGAATTAAAGTCACTTTTGAATATTGATTTGCGGAACGAATATCCTTTGTGCAATTTTTAAGGTGCAGAAGATAAAGCGGCAAGGATGCCTTTCAACGCTTCCCTTCCCGCGATTTTATTTTAGAATATTAGTTCTATTATGTCAAGGGAGGAAAAAGAAAGAGCTGGCAACGATTACCCCCTCAGCGGCAGATTACAAAGTCTTCACACCAGGTAAATGGGAATATTATTAAATCGCACGTTCAGACCATCAGGGCCAGGAATCTTTCGATATCGTAGGTGGCAGACTGGGCAGCGGGAGCCACATGGCGGGATACACCGAAGTATTGATCGAAGCCGTGGACCGAACCGGGAAATTCGATGTAAATGGATGTTGCTCCAGCATCGAGGAGAGCCTGGTGTAATCGACGGCCCTGGGAAACAGCGACCACGAAATCGCCTGAGGCGGCAATTTGCAGCGTGGGCGGACAATGTGGTCCCGAATACTGGACCGGCGAGGCCTGGCGGTAGACCTCCGGAATGTCCTGCGGCGTTCCGCCAAGCAGATTCACCAGCAGCAGGGCACCTCCGGGCATGTTGGCGTAGCGATAGGCGGGAAATGCACGCGTGCGGGTCATAAGTCTATCCAGCCAGTGAAGTTTTATCGACCAGGGGGTGCGACCTGCTGATGACAACAGCAGCAGTTTTGCTCCATGGCTAGGGTTGCCAATCGGGGCTGAATTCGTTGAACCCGGAAGTGCTAATCCGAACTGGGCGGGTGGACGGGTCCTTCAGAGCTGTTTCCACGTTTAAAATATAGAGATCCAAATTCCCGATTGAGTCCATGTCGGATGTAAAGATAACGGAGTGGCCATCCCGTGACCAGCTAAAGGAATCTGCTAAAATCGTGTTCGATAACACAGGGTAATTCATCAATCTAACAAATTGTCCGTCCAAATTGCCCAAATAAAACCATTGAACGTCCAGACAATTGACTCCTATCAACACTCTTTTCCCGTCGGGTGACCAGCGCATAAATGAAGAACTGGCGGTATAGTCCCAATTGGATGATGCGCTTCCACCAGGAAGAGTATATGCGAGGCCGCATTGGTTCGAATCCGGTGCCCAGGTTGCCAGCCTGGTTTGGCCTTGCTGGTTGGCGCGCATTAAATTCCAGGCAACCACATCGCGGACGAGATAGGAAAATGTTTGTCCTGAGCCGATCCATGCATCGATTTGCTGATCGGATTTCACTAATACGTTTGGCAGTTTGCTGTCCAGGCTGATTTGATCGATATCCGATTCCGTCGCTCTGGTTGCACCCGAAGCGTCAGTTACCATTTGGGTTGCGACATAATACAACGAATGTCCATCGGGCGACCAGCGCAGTTGACTAACCAGAGAATAAACTCCCAGGTACATGGATTGTAGAACGTTTCCATCCAGGTCAACGATTTTGAGAGATATTTTCGCCGAGCCGTATACTACTGCAGGGTCTTGTGGCTGTCTGACCAAATAGGCTATTTTTTGACTATCCGGTGACCAGGTGTAGACAGATATTCCGTCTTCTAATACCTGGCGCAAATTCGTGCCGTCTGGATACATAACGTAAATAGCTGGAACAGTGTCGTTCTTGTAGCGTGTGAAGGCAATGTTATTTCCATCCGGGGACCAGACTGGGTCCTCGCTATATTCGGGGTTGTTGGTCAGATCAGTTACGCCGGTACCATCAGTCCTGGCCACGTAAATATCATAAATGCCAGTGCGATCAGATGTAAATGCAATCAGGTCTCCGATGCTGGTCCCAGTCCACAACGGAGTGGACGCAGCGTTTGGATGCATGGTGGGTACAACCGAGAGCCGGTTTTCAGTCGCGACATTGTTGAATGGGACTGGCTGCAAGGCTACCTGGCTACTTTCGCCGTTCCAAATTAGCTTGGGCGTGACTGGCGGTTTTATTTGTAAATCGCCTGCGTTTAGCAGAAAAAATTCTGTTTTCCCAGACTGGTTTTTTCCCTGTATCAAGACCATTTGGTCGTCGGTGGACCAACTGATACCGCTGTCGCTCCAATTTGTTGGAATTTGCGCAATTTCGTTGAATACACCAGTCTTTATATCCAGGAAATAGAGTTCCGAATAACCCTTATTTGAACATTGAAATGCAAGGACAAACTGAGGACCTGCATTCGAAGCAGCCCCACTTCCGACGGGGTAGGAACCCGTATATGTGTTTGGAGATATACCACAGATGACAAATGGATCCCAGCGCAATGTATTTCCATTATCCTGTTTGTGCCAAGTGGTGACATTGTTGGATGTACCTACTGATTCAGTGACATAATACAGCACCGAATCATTCCCTAACCAGGCATTACCATAAATTCCCTGTGTGAGTGCATATCCACCGGCAATTATTTGCGCTGAATTCGCGCCGTCGGAAGAAGTTTTCACAATATACCAATGGTCGCCGGTATCGTATTCATAATAGAAGAATTGTTCATCTTGAGACCACGCAATCATCCTGCCTGAATTCCAAGCAGCATTGCCTTTTGTCGGGTCTCCTGTTTCAATTACGCGGCGATTGGTGCCATCCATATTGACAGCCACAATCTGCATCCAGCCATTCCCGGTTTTCGAAATGTAGGCAACCTGCTTTCCACTTGGCGACCAGAGCGCAGCCTGCGCAACCGGATCGTTGGCATGAATCAGTTGCGTCACGCCGCTTCCGTCGGCATTCATTACAGAGAGCGTCCATTGTCCTGTGCGATCATTCGAGAACAAGATGTGGTGGCCGTCCGGAGACCAAACATCCGGAGCCTTGACGCCAAAAATTTGCGGATTTGGGGAAGCCCCCAAAATATCGTTGGCGGGGTCATTGGTGAGCTGGGTTAGCCCGCTGCCATCCGGATTCATTAAAAAGATATCACGATTGCCATTACGGTCGCTTTCAAAGGCGATTTTGGTTCCGTCTGGCGACCAGGCTGGATTGCCATCAAAGGCGGTGTTGTTGGTAATGTTGGTAACACCGCTTCCATCAGTTCTCATGACATATATATCTGAGTTGCCATCTTGTTCTGAAACAAAAGCTATCAGCCTTCCCAAAGATGAAGTTGCTGTAGCAGTCGAGCCAGCGGTGGTATTTTTTGTCGAGTAGCTTTTTAATTGCCCAATCACCAAGTTAGTAGCTATGCCCAGAATGATTAATGCTATGAAACCCGCCATGATCCTCAATCCGAGATTGATTCTATTGCTCTTGACAATTCTCCTCGCTCGGCTTTGAACATTTTGGGTAAGTTTTCCAGACGGACCGTGAAAGAGGTCCCAGCGGTGGTGGAAAGAATGTTGTAATCTGGATTCAAGATTCTTCATTTGTGTCGCATATGCGCGACATTCTTCGCAAGTATCCAAGTGTGTATCTAAATCATTGCGTTCTTGTTCTTCGATAAGGTTATCAGCCAAAGCATTGATATAATGCCGGGCTTGTTTATGTGAGACACCAATCATATTGGCTCTTCTTTCAATACCTGGCGTAGACGTTCTCGTGCAATGTTCAAGCGGGAGTGGACCGTTCCCTGCGGAATATCAAGGATTTCAGCAATTTCAGCGACGGATAGATCGTGATAATAGCGCAGAACTATGGGCAGACGATGTTTGTCGTCAAGCCCGCGGATGGCGTACTCGATCATTAAGTCAGATTCGTTTTGGATGACCGCTTTTTCGGGCGAATGGTTGTTCTTGCTCTGCAAATGAAAAAGCTCTTCCGTAATGTGCCTAAATCGTCCTCTAGCCTTCCAGCGTTGCAATCGGGTGCGACAAATATTTATCGTGATCGAAAATATCCAGGTTTTGAGTGATGATTCAGCACGAAACGAATCCAAAGACCGCAAAACGGCAATAAATGCGTCCTGGGTACCTTCCTCGGCCTCGTCGGGATCGTCAAGAATGGAGAGTGCCAGCCGGTACACCTCCCTTTGGTAGGCCTGTATCAACTTTTCGATGGCCTGCGCATCCCCAGCTCTGCAAAGTTCAAACCAGTGATAATCCATGTTGGTTATTCTATATTATTAGACATGGGTCAGTAGGAAAATCTTCATTCCGATTTCTGTACCTTCTCAATAAGCAGGTAGGGCTGGTCGAGGTGCTTAATTCCCTTTCCCGGTTATTTCTAGTTGCGGAATGTGGGATATAGGAAATGGGTAATAAAAAACCAGTTTTCCGGTGAGGAGGCGGTCAATTGATCAGATAAAAAAAAGAGGGATTATTCGGGAAATTTTCCATTACATCTTGGCTGCCTGAGTGAGCAGGATATTTTGAAAATAGCGATTGCAGTTCAAGGGAACCAAATTGTCCAGCCGGTATGATTTTCCATCCGAGAAGGTGACGTACGAATTGCCCACCACACGATGCTCTCTTTCCCACTAATGGAAATCTAGAAACAGAAACACTTTTTCCGGGTGATTCAAAGCCCTTGCCGAGGATTTAATCCTCATGCCAAGCGATTCCAAATTCAAAGCGGTTGAGAGGCCCAATCATCAGACCATCAGCGCCAGGAATCTTTCGATGTCGTAGGTGGCAGACTGGGCAGCGGGAGCCACACGGCGGGATACACCGAAGTATTGATCGAAGCCGTGGACCGAACCGGGAAATTCGATGTAAATGGATGTTGCTCCAGCATCGAGGAGAGCCTGGTGTAATCGACGGCCCTGGGAAACAGCGACCACGAAATCGCCTGAGGCGGCAATTTGCAGCGTGGACGGACAATGTTGCCCCGCATATTGGACCGGCGAGGCCTGGCGGTAAACCTCCGGGACTTCCTGCAGGGTCCCGCCAAGCAGATTCACCAGCAGCAGGGCGCCACCGGGCATGTTGGCGTAGCGATAGGCGGGAAATGCACGCGTGCGGGTCATCAATTTATCAAGCAAAGTGCGGTCATGGAGACGCGGCAGCAAGTCAGGCGTGATTTGGGATGAGAATTCCGACTGGCGGGGGTTGGACCGGCCATACTCCTGGAAAAATGCGCCCAGGTCGGATATGCCAAACATCGAGACGACGGCACGCACGGACATGTCAGCTGACGGACTGACAAGCTGAAAAGCAGGGTGACCCGGGGCATAGGCTGCCAGCAAGGCCAGATGCGCCCCTCCCGATACGCCCATCAGGACGATCCGCTGCGGATCGACCTTATATTCGGTGGCATGCATCTTCATCCAAACGACGGATTGTTTTACGTCGCACAGCATGCGGGTGAGGTCCGCTTCCGGTGCCAGGGAATAGGCGACGTCCATGATCACATGCCCCTGTCCAGCGAGGCGGCGAAACAGGGGTTGGGTGAGGAAATCCTTGTCCAGTGCCTGCCAGAGCCCCCCGTGAAAATAAATAAGCGCCAGACCGGTATGGGAGACGCCCTGCGGAGGCTCCCAAATGTCGCACAACAACGACTCGCTCGTTTTGCCCGACTTGCCCAGGTCCAGGCTGCGCTTTCCGGGGACAACGGGCGGGGCGGGCTGGATAAAGCGATAGCGCTTCGATCCCAGGCGTGACCTTAAATCCGGTGGAATGCGGTCTTCCCAGCCATCCCCGAAAGCCTGGGTAAAGTGGTCGTGCCCCCTGGTGACCAGGATCGTGTGGCGAACCCCCAGGGCGGCGGCGAGCAGGCCGGCCAGTGCGGTAAGGTAATCCCCGGAAACCCAGGCCAGGTCTGCGCCGATAAACCCCGCCAGGGCGAGGAAAGGAGCCCAGGCACCGCCCCACAATTTTGGGAGCCAGACAACCCCGCCCCACACGCCAGGAGGGGACTTGACCACCGTCCAGAGGCAAAAGAACAGGGAGAAGTAACTGAGGATTCTCGAGGAATACACCAGGATCGTCATTGCTTATGATGTTCCACCAGGATTCATATCTTTATACAAGGATTCAATCCTGCCAAATATTCCCGCGTTTCAATTATTTAGCTTTCCAACTGGCAAGGACCACGATCAACATGGTAAAAACGATCAATCCAGATGCACCTAAAACTATCAACGAGGCTGTATAGGTCACTTCGCTTGAGAGAAATTGTGCACCGACCCCTTGGACAAGAAAGCTTATGCCGAAGATCCCTAAAAACAACTGCCCGAGCCTCTCCGTGATCTTTGCTGAGCGCCGGAAGCCTGGATTTGTGAATACTTCACTCATCGGCCTGATTTTCATCCAGCGTAAAAGTGTTGTATTGAACAGCGCGAGCAGAATGATAAGAATGCCAATGGAAGATAAAATAATGCTTATCAGGGGGTTATTCGACATTATGCTCCTCCTAACCCGGCAATAATTATGAAAAGCCTTAGCCAGTCTTCTGCATGAAGGGACTGTCGGCGGCGTGAGGACCGAGCAAGGCGTCAAATGCAGCTGCAAAATCCTCACCATCGTAGAGGAAATTTTTCTTATCAGCTCCCGCCAATTTTTTGACCCGCCAATGGCGGAGGACCGGGGAATAAAACAGGCCGCGATTCTCCATGATCACCAGCATGGCGTCCCCCCACTGCATCAGAGCTTCTTTTATCGTTTCCATGGTGACTCCCTTCGAAAGTTGCAAACGGGTGGTCAGTCGTGACTGGAGGAGTGGACGTGGTTTATCAACCTGCGGATTGCCCTGCCTGCTTATGAATGCTAATCCTTAACGGATGGATCGAGCCGGAAACCCCTGGCTGCATCCAGTTTATGCCAGGGAGGGGCGCAAATCAAGCTCCCAATTTTGCCAGCCATTTTTCGACCCAATCCGAATCCATGCGCACCAGGCGCGCTTTGCGCAGATTTTCCTGCATGATCCAGTGGATGTCTTTGTCCGGGTTCATCAGCCATTTTTCCATAAGGATTTTACCTTCCGGCGGAAGAGCCGCAACAGCCACGCTCCAACAGTAAGCCAGCCCTTTCCGGAGAGTCCGAAATTCATCGGTTTTGCGTTGATCAATCCCTGCAATGGAATTTGTAATTTCATCCAGAATATCCAGGACGGTGCGGGCGTGGTCGTCCTGACCAAGCAACCTGGGTTCACAAAGGACGGCAGCGGCGGCTCTTTTCTCCAACGGGTTCCCTTTACTCCATCCCTGCATCGCCTGAACCAGGCCTGACATATCCACATCCCCCAGACGCTGGAGCGCCATGGCTACTCCTTCGCGGATGCGCCAGCGCGGGTCGGACGCAAAGCCGCGCAGGTCGGGCAGCAGGTCAGTGGCACCCTCAGCTAGGAAACGCCCAAGTCCCACCACGCCGCAGAAGGCGAGGAATTCGTAAGGTGAGTTTACGGGAGCTTTATCGGCTGTATAAGCAATGTACCTGCGAAACAGAGAAAGGTCGCCTTCGTCTGCGACCACCTGCGCCAATTCAAGGTTGCCGCGCGGACCGGGCAGCCCGGAATTTTTCAACAAATACTCATCCCATTTATCGAGCGTGCGTAATTGGCTGCGATATTCATCTGCTTTCGACACGGTTGGCTCCGATCATGTTGCTGAAGGAATGCGCACTCCGTACACCTGGAGGCGGGTCAGGGGATTGGTGAGTTCGAAAAAGGCCCATCCATAATTGCCATAGATGTGGAAATCCGACCTTTTGAGGATTAAGAAATGTACCTGGCCCAAGGGTATTCGGTCACCCTTGCAATTAATCACCGGCTTATTTAATTCCTATTGTATAACTTTTAGCATAGGAATCCACGATAGATTAGAGAGCAGTCGCATGTGAAAAAGGTCTCCTCCACAACCCTTGTGACCAGCGATAGGGAAGTAACGACTGCCCTCAACGGGGAATGTATCACGCGCCCTAAAACGTACCATCGGAAATTTTTTCTGCTGCGCAGCAACCTCTACCATTTGCGGCTCCGCTCTGCTCCCTTTAAAGAAGACAGAAGGCTCGCATATGGCGAGCCTTCTGCTCTAGTGTCGGTAGCTCCCCAGCCCCCAGGAAGCTGGTTTAGTGCCCAGACCCACCACCAAGATGAACATGGAGAGTGCCCTGGAAACACACCGGCGGGTCAAATACGTTGCCCGGTGTTGCTATAGGGCACGAAGGCATTACCGTGTATTCCCCAGTAATTTGCGCGCCCTTCAGCCACCCCTGCGTGACGACGCCAGTGATGACTGCAGTATGTGTATTTTCGTTTTGTGTTACGTAGACATCCGCAATAAAGGAGTGTTTCTCGCCGTAGAACTCATAACGAGCGTGGGCTAGCCAAAAGTTGGGCTCCTGAGTCAGGTCATCGCTAAGAACTACCCCGGCATAACGGCCATTGCCGACATCGCCCCCGACGACACCCGCCATGGAAACCCCGGCCATCGAAGGGTAGTAGGCAGGCCATGAGGTTACCCATTTTGTGAAGGTGAAATCGAAAGTGTGACCAGTCACGCCACCCGCATCAGCCCGGGCAAATTGTACCGGCGCCACGGCAAACAGGCTGGTAACCACCAAGGCGAGCACCAAGAACATCCTCCAACCTTTTATTGACCGGCCTTTCGTCTCCATGGTCTTAAGGTTTTCATTCATCTGGATTTTCATTGTTATTCTTCTCCTTTATGAAACTGATAAGTATATATCACCACGCAAGGTCACTGCCAATCAGCGCAAACTCCAGATCACTTGCACGGATATTCATATCGACCAGGCAGCGCTTGATCGGCATATACGAATAAAAGGACGAAGCAGTTCATCCCGCCAAGCCAGGTACTGTGCAGATATCGAAGCAGCCTTATGGGCAGGCCGTATTGTTTACCGCTCTTTCCATACCGGCGTTTCCCTGAGCCGCATCGCGAGCCATCGGAATAGTTAACATAGTGGCGTCATGAACCATGTTTAAAGCTCCTGGCAGCCCGGTGCCTGGGGCTGGGCATACTCCCGAAGCCTGGACCGGTCGTGCGGAGAACATGACCGCTGCCACCACAATAATGACGAGTAACATCAAACCTATGCGAGAGAGGATCTTTGTCTCCATGGACTTAAATCCTTTATTTTGTGGAGTGTTCATTTTTCTTTCCTCCTTTGATAAATTGTCAAAATATATAACCACGAAGAAGCATTGCCAATCAGTGTAAACGCCTGATCACTTGTACGGATATCCATATCGACCAGGCAGCGCTTGATCGGCATATACGAATAAGAGGACGAAGCAGTTCATCCCGCGACGCCAGGGACTGTGCAGATAGCGAAGCAGCTTTATGGGTATGGGCAGTATGTATTGTTTATCGCTCTTTCCATACCAATGGTTCCCAGAGGCGCAGCGTGTGCCACCGCAACAGTAAACATAGTGTTGTCAAGAAACACGTTGATAGCTCCTGGCAGCCCGGTGCCTGGGGCTGGGCATACTCCTGAAGCCTGAACCGGTCGCGCGGAGAACATGACCGATGCCACCACAATAATGACGAGTAACATCAAACCTATGCGAGAGAGGATTTTTGTCTCCAAGGACTTATATCCTTTATTTTGTAGAGTGTTCATTTTTCTTTTCTCCTTTGAAAAATAGTCAAAATATATAACCACGAAGAAGCATTACCAATCAGTGTAAACGCCTGATCAATTACCCAGTAATCCATATCGACCAGGCAGCGCTTGATCGGCATAAGTACGAGTAAGAGGACAAAGCCGTTCACGCTTTAAGTCATATTTGCCTCCCATTACGGTTGAAGATTCGCTTTTATTCAAGTGGTTGATTGAACAGAGTTTTCCCCACTGGTTGCGATGAGAAGCTGGTGTCGATGAATTAGGTAACCCTGTCTGTGCCTGACGACCGTTTGGGCAGTTTACCTGAGGTTCAGTTCTACCGATCGAAAAACCTTCTCTATATTCGCTTTAATAAAAAATTCAGAAATTACCCGGATCAAGGACACCCTTTTCCCAAAATCACACCTTCCCGCCTGATGATGTACCAATAAGTAAGCGAAAATCCATTGCCCACCCGCTTGTTAGATGATTTTATTATACGTAATTTTACAAAAAATACAATATTAGGAATATTTTCACAAAGGCCAAATATAGCCGATTTGCGGGGTGAGCGGAAATAGAACCGCTGACTCTTGTCAGCGGATTGGAGTACTCCTAGAAAAACACCGGGAAAATGTGCGGCTGAAGGCTGCAGACCACGCAGGGCATGATGGCAAACGCAGTAGTGGCCTTGGAGGGAGGGACGGACGATATGTGTAAAAAATCGACGGACAAGAGATGGTGCGGTCTCGGTCGAGAGTGGGGCGGCAAAGCCAAATCGCCTGCGCACAGTGTCGGGTCGCACTTTCTATGTCATCTCTATTGTTTTAGTGCCATCTTCAATCCGGCCTGAAAACCAGGTGCAATGACCTCACAGTGATTTTCATCGGCGAAGATTTGCCTGACCAACGACAGCCCTTTGTATTTGCGGCTTTCGAGTAACGCTCCAAATCGAATTATGTTGGACACCTTAGGGTTATCTGGAGATTCCTCGGATCCGCCCACCCAGAGATGAACTTTTGTAGAAAGTTTCTTGTGCCTTTTGGAAAATTGCTCTTCCAGCTCGAAAATACCGGTTGTCACCAAGCCCGGGCTTCCGACGATGTAATTTTCGAACAGACCCGGCTCTTCAAACAAGGCAAACGCCGTAAACACTCCTCCGTCGGAGTGGCCCACCAAAATTCGCTTTTTGGGGTCGGCCTTGAACTCGGATTCAACTGCCGGGATCAATTCCTGCTTGATGAATTGAAGAAACTTGCCCGCGCCGCCCGTTACCACTTTCCGGTTATGCAGTTTGGATTCTTCTTGCTCATATTCCTTATCCTGCACCGAGAGTAGATCGCTTGAGCGCCAGGCAGCCGCATCACGCCACGCTTCCTTCGGATCCTTGTCTTGAACATAACCAATGCCCACGATGATGGCGTCTGACGTATCCCCGCACCACGCCATCGAACGGACCATATCTGTGACCATGCCAAAATACCAATTGGCGTCGATCAAGTAAACGACCGGCCATTTATTCAACGGCTTATCGAACGGAAAGGAATTGTCGAGCGAGTTGATGTAGGCATAGGGGCGTGCGATGGAAATGCGATACTCTCTGCCCGTATATTTCGACTTCATCATGCGAACGTCGCTAGCGAGTATGGTGGCTTGTTTGGCAGTCATCTTTTTTCTCCTTGTTGAAATATACCCTGCAGCCCATTACATGTTCAGCAGTTGCTAGATGGTTGATGCTATTGCTTCAGAATTCTCATTGGATTGTTATACTCATGAGCAGAGATTTTTATAGCTGGCGTCAAGGGAATGTGGTTGGCATGATCTCGCTTTGAGAAAAAGCTTATACCTGAATTAAATATAACGCCGGGCGCGAAGCATGCCCAACATCATTTCGTGGTTCGCTACAAGGGTTTGTCACACTGCTTCGATTAGCCGTTCCACTTTCACCAGGAAGCTCCTGACATGGGGCAGCACTTCGCTGCTTTTCATGATCGCGCCGCCGTGATCAAGCCCCGTCAGGGAAAAAAATGCGGCATTGGCTATCTGCCGGGCACACTTCTTGACGCGCTTGTATTCATCCAGTTCCCCGGCGAAAAGCAAACAAGGCATTTTCATGGTTGGCAGGACAGCCTCCAGGCTCTCACGATCCTGGGCCAACACAAGAAGTGCCTCATAATCGTATGCCAGCTTGCGCTTCCTGGCTTCGGATGAAAGCGAGCCATATTCTGTTTCCCACATGGTAACGAAGGCTTCCGGTCCATTGTCAATCCCAACCCGCAAAAACTGGCGCAAACCGTTCATGTTGGCTGCATAGGGGACCGCTCCCCCAAGAATCAAGGATCGGAAACGTTCAGGGGCGAAGCGCGCCAAGCCGAAACCGATCCAGCCTCCCATCGAGTACCCAAAGTAATGGGCTTTGGCAATCCCCAGCTTATCCAGAACTGCGACGATGTCCCCCACCCGCTTTTTGAGCTCATAAGCCGCAGGGTCATGGGGCTTATCGCTGCCACCATGCCCACGCGCATCCAGCAGGACGAGTTGGTAATCGTTTTTCAGAGCAGAGACATAACCGCAGTCATACCAATCCTCCAAAGTTGCCACGGACCAATGCTGGAGCACCAACGGAGGTCCTTCTCCTTCCGTTTCATAATGAATGCGTATACCCGCATTGTCAGCATACGGCATGGTTATACCCTCCCAAAGTCACTTAAAAACTCCAGCGTACTCCTCCACCCGGTCAAGCCACTCACCTGCCAGGGCGTGAAACAGCTCTTTCTGCTCGATCTCCAGGAAATGCCCTGAACGATCGAGGATGGCAAAGGTTGCCCGCGGATAGTTTTCCAGGATTCCCCAGGCATCGCGGTAACCGATTATGGAATCCTGCCGCCCTGTGACGATCAGGGTTGGTGCAGGAAATGGACAAGGAAGCGCATCCACATCAAATGAGAATGCGTAATTTTCGTCATGTTCCCTAATCTTCGCCTGGAAAGCCTGGTCACCGGCTTCACCAGCAGCCGTATACTCCGTCCGAACAAAATCAGCCACCTTTTGACTTTGAACAACAGCGTACTGGAAGTAGCCATCCGCCTCATCAGGGTTCAAAGCGGATACAAGGGCCTGGTCTGCCACCAGGGTAACTGGAGAAGGCACATGCCGCATTGCAGCGAATGCCGTGATTAAAGGGACTTCCAGGAGCAATCCATCCATGGATGCGGGGAGGCGATAAGCCACGCCGCGGGCAAGATACGCACCTGCCGATGCGCCTGCCACCACAAATCTTTGCCCCGGGATAACGGCATCAATAAAATCCAAAACCACGTCCAGGAACTTATCCTGGTTGGTGACCCAATCCTTTCCGGGAGTCGCCCCATGCCCGGGCAGATCAAGATAGATGCGCTTCCACCCGCGCCGATCCTTAAAAAGTGGTTCCATGGTACTCAGCATGTGGCGATGGTCAATGCCCCAACCATGGAACATGATGATGGGTCTCCCCTCCCCAAACATTTCATAATAAACATCCATGTCTTTTACGCGGCATTCCATTTTTTGACATCCTCCAATTTGGTAGGGCGGTAATAAAGTGGGGAAAATGCCCCCTAAAATCGGTGATAAAGCCGCCCAGGCCCTTGCTTAACATGACGCGCTCCTGTCCGATTAAGCGGAGAATGAGGGCACTCATTCTGAAATGATTGGGTCAGCTCCATCTTCATTATGGTCAGGCAGCATCTATCAGGCTCAAGACCCGCCCGAGGCTTTCAGCTACACCAGCCAGCAAAGAGATTTCCGGTTCTGTGTATCCAGTCCCATCCCCACGGAGTCCCAAGTACAACGTTCCGACGTTACTTGCTTCTTTCCCAATGGGAATGGTGAGGATTTCCCTACCTGCTTCCCAACCACCGGTAACCGAAACAACCCGAGGTAAACCTTCATGGGATAGGAAGACGGCTCCGCAGGAGGCCTGGAGAGCCGCGGTTGACTCACCCAGGAAACGACGGGCGGCGCTCTCCCTGTTTACGACCTCCTCGATAGTCTGGATCTGGCTCTTGAAGGTTTTTAAGGAAGCCAGCGGCTCCTGGGGGTTTTTAAACCGCCGGTCGACAAAGGCTTGCAGGGCATTCTTGATTGGGGTGAACGTAGTGGCCAGGATCAAGGTTGTCAGAACGATGGCTCCGTCCGACTTGGTTCCTGTCAGTGCAACAAATACGCGCTGCAGAAGACTCGTCGAAGCTGCATAAAGGCCGCTCAGAATCCCGGTCAGGGGAATATAGACGAGTGTCCGGTTGATCAGTATATCGATCTCCCACAGCCGGTAGCGCAGGATCGCCATCCCAATGGCAGCCGGTAAAGCGATAGAAACGGGAACTGCAATCAGGTAGATGAGTTTATTGTCTGAGAAGAACGTGTATATCGGCGGAACCGCCTGGAGCAGTTCCATCAACAGGAAGATCCCCGCCGCAAAGGCAACCCATTTAATTTGCCGGCGAATAATCAGGTCGGCCTTGCGATAGCGGATGATGATGGAAGCCAGGGATACCAATCCGCACACGAGTAACATGGGGAAGGAGAGATCCAAAAAAAAGGTAAGGACGCCTGCGCTCGGTGTTACGCTGTCGGGGTGGAGCAGGAGCACGAGACCCCGATAAGGCCACAAGGAACCAGCAACCGCAAAGAAGAGGACCATCGGGATGGCACAACACCAGGCAAATACCCACCAGCGGCGGGAAGGCAGGTGGCCGGTTGGAAAAAGGAGTACTGTGTAGGTAAGCATCAGGCAGAGACCGGGAAACCAGGCTATTTGCCCCAACCACGACATGAGCGGGCCGCCGGGAAGTGCACCAGGAGAAGTGACCAGGGTAAAGGTTGCGTACTGAAAGGCAAAACTTACCAGTCCCTGTAAGAATCCGACCGCAAAGAAGATCCAACCCAGGGGATTGTTGGGCCGCAGGATTGTGATCAAGATTGCAATGGAGGTCATCGAGAGTGCCAGCATCCAGCCAAAATCGGAGAGGATGGATCGCCAGTCGGCTCCATTCATGCTGTATAGAATGACACTTCCGATCCCAATTGCGACGTTCACCAAACCAAAAAATATGGCTGCCCAGAACAAGACTCTTTTTTTCATAATTGGTTGTGTCTCCCTTTCTTCCTAGTTGATCTTCAGCTCCAGAAACTTAGTCTATTTTTCAGGTAGCCGATGTGGCATGTTGCTTTTACCATTTAGAAGAAACCGTGACAGGATGCCCTCGTCCATACGGGCGGGACTGTAGATTTGAATCTGGTTAATTTTACGCAGCGACTGGGTCGGGACTGGCAGTGGCCATTTTTTTAGACAAGAATACGCGCCAGAGCCATACTTCCCATACCAACATTAAAAGAGTTGGTCGCCACCTGGCAGCAGATCCAACGTCGATCTACATTCTTTTCCGCAAGGGCTTATCAGCTGCTCCTTTCTCCACATATAGGCAAGGTGAATTGCTTTATTTAAAATCCAAAGCAGGCAGCAATTTCAATTATTCGCTTTCGGAGTCGGTCATCCCGACTGGTTTTTATATTCCGCAACGATCCCCCCGTGCGATATCTTATGAGGGAAGGGAATAAACGCAATTGTCAATCTGAATAATTATATAATATTGATATTATACAGCATTTACCTATAAATAGTCCTATTTGTGACGGATTTCCCAATCTGTTGGCAGGTACACTCGGACTAATGCTGTCTCCGTCGTCACCTCTCCCTTGAGGAAATTAAAGGGAAATAAGACCTGCAAAGCCTACTGCTGGCGGCTCTTGATTTAAGTTATGTTTAATTCATGAGAAATATTGCAAGGAGCCTGGATAAATTAACAGTCCCTGCTGACCTGGTGATCCCCCGGGCGGAAGGCCGGTGCGCTTCACGGCGTGCGATCGTTATTTAATGGTTCAATAATTTTCTGAGAAATCTATTTCATAACGTTTAGGTTGGGAGCGCATCCCCATTAATTGGGGAATGTGAAAATATGCTCACCCCCGTCCCCTCCCCATTTTGAGGAGAGAAGAGTAATCTTTAAAACCCCAGGACCTCGTTGACCAGCAGGAGATTGACGCTGCGGTGCAGGTAAGGCGCCTCGTTTTCAAAGAGCAGCATCTTGCCGATAAAACTGCGCGCCTGCTCCCCATAGAGCTGCTTCATGTGTTTGTCTTCCAGAGGCAGGACATATTCGCGCACGCGCTGAAAGGCGGTTTCGAGGGTGGGGGTGATCTTCTGGGTACCTGCCACCCAGACTATATTGGTGCTTGAGTAGGCATACGGCGACAACTGGCTGCCGGTGGCGCTGGCAATCAGGATCTCCCCCGTTTCGGCGATGGCATTCACGCTGCCCAGGTAATAGTCAGCCAGGGAAGCTTGTTTGCGGAGGGCCAAAACTTTAGCGGGGTCCTTCTCCAACATGATCCCTGCTTTCAAATATTTCCACGGATGGCTGCCGCTGATGAGCAAGGCCTCGAACCCGGTCTGCTGGAGGGTGATGGAAGCGCCGGTCATCACACTGGCTCCCGCCGGGATGAGAGCCTGCAAATGGGAAAGGGCGGCTTCTTTCGAATCGACCAGTGTGACGGTGACCCCACGCGCCCGGACGGCTGCAATCGTTTTTTCCAGACGATCGGGGGTGGGGAGAATATTGAAAGGCATGGTGTATTTCCTTTCCAAATAAGTAAGAATAGACAGTTGTATTTTATCGTAAAAGCCAAACCAGTCCGGCCGCGTTGTTAATGAAACGAGACATATTTCACCATGGTTCCAGTCATGCTTCATTCAGAGGACTGTCCTGAATTTGGCAGATGAAGCAATTCAGATTCCTTTTCCATTCGTAAATATAAGGGCCCGGGTCAAGATTATAAAGCCCAGTCATAATAAAGTAGAGTATACTGATAATAACAAGCTAAATTGAAAACGGTTGGAAGATTCATTTCTGCCGATTGCGTTAACGACGACAGCATCGAGATATTTCATTACACTGGCAAACTTCCCTCGCATCCGCGAGATGATTCCCCCACCCATCACCATCAGTTAAAACTGTTCATAATTTGGTCGAATGAGTATTCCAAAACTTAATCCGGCGAAATTTGGCAGTTTGAATGAATTGAAAGGATGAACCATGTTCAATCCTATTCTCGTGCCTTTGGACGGTTCCCAACTGGCTGAGTGCGTATTCCCTCATGTGGGTGCGATCGCGCGAAGTTTTGAGGCTGAGATCACCCTGATCCGCATGCTGGAGAAAAACCAGGCGGGCGCACCGGCACAATTGTTCGATTTGCTCAACTGGCAAATCAATAAAACAAAAGCGACGCTCTACCTGGAAAAAACGAAGGTGCATATGCAGGAGTCCGGTCTCCGGGTACGAGCAGTGGTCCAGGATGGGTTGGTGGCGGAAGGGATCACGGAATATGCCCAAAAACAGGGGATGAAATTGATCATTTTAAGCAGCCATGGCCATAGCGGCCTGACCCAATGGGGGATCAGCAGCATTGCACAAAAAATCATCCTGAGCGCACCGACTTCCCTGCTCATCGTTCGGGCGAATCAAGCAGGAGATCGTCCAGGAGAATTAACTGAAACCCCGGTTTACCAGCATATCCTGGTGCCCCTGGATGGTTCCCAGCGGGCGGAAAATGTGCTGCCAGTCATTACACAACTTGCGCATTTTCATAAACCCCAGGTCCACCTTGTCCAGGTTGTACAAACTCCAGAAATGGCGCGCCAATTACCGCCGACCCCTGAAGATACTGAACTGGCCAACCAGGTTGTAGCCCGTAACCGGGAAGAAGCCGGTCATTACCTGGAACTGGTAAAATCGCGTTCCTACCTGGAAGGTATTGACGTTCAAACTCATCTTCTCACCAGCGATAATGCTGCTGCTGCACTGCATCAAATGGGGGAGCAGGAACATATCGACCTGGTCACCCTGAGTGCGCATGGGTATACGGGGAATCTTCAATGGCCGTACGGCAGCATGGTTAGCAATTTCATCCTGTATGGCAAAGCACCCCTTCTGATCGTACAGGACCAGCCCACCAAGCAAGAGCAAAAACCACTCGAAATGCTATCAGCTGATCGAGCAGGTCGTTAATCCATGCAGATCGCCTCGCAATTCATTTCTTCCGAATCGACCAATCCGGAAGCGGATAGCCGGCTGCGTGAATTTGCCTACTCGCTGGCAAAAACGCACAGGGTGGAAACAAAGCCCCATAAAAAATCCTCCCTGCTGGAACACCTGGACGGTTGGGAACAAGTTTTGCGTAATGCCAATGCAATTTTCAAAGTGGGGGTATCAACGGAATTACCGGCATCCCGTGCGAGCGAATGGATGCTGGATAATTATTACATCGTCGCCCAGACTTTCCACCAGATTAGAGAGGACCTGCCAGCCAGCTTCCTAAAACAATTGCCAATGCTGGACGAGACAAAATTCGCCAACCTGCCAAGGGTGTTTGCAATGGCCAGGGAATGGATCGGATTCAGCCAAAGCCAGATCGACACAAATCAGACCGCTTTGTTCGTGCAGGATTACCAGGAGGTGGCACCCCTGACAATCGGGGAACTTTGGGCAATCCCGATCATGCTGCGAATCGGGATCCTGGAGCAGCTCGTCCTTGCATGCGCCGACCTGACCGGGGTTGAGCCGCCGAAAAGCCTTGGCACGCTGTCAAAGCAAGGGCAGCCGCGCCCCGTGCAGGAACCGGGGCAACCTCGCCCCGTGCAGGAAGCGGGGATAAATAGCGAATCACCGAACCAGTTTGCATCCCCAGAGCTGCCAAACGACGCAATTGTCAGCAATTGTTTTCTCAGCCTGCGCCTGCTCTCCGCCACAGATTGGAAAAGCTTCTTTGAGCAGACCAGCCGGGTGGAACGGATTTTGCGGGACGACCCGGCGCAAATATATGGACGCATGGATTTTGACACCCGCAACAATTATCGCAAAGTCGTCGAAGAACTGGCTTGCCGTTCAACCTTCAGCGAAGAGGAGGTCGCGCTCGCTGCAGTAGAACTCGCTCAAGGGGAAAAGGATCCCGGGTCACGTAAGGAAGTCACAGCTTTGGCGAAGGATGGGATAGGCCAGGACCCCATAGAAGGAATAAAGAATAATAGCCCAGTTGACAAATTTCCTGGGCGGAAGGAGCATGTTGGATATTTCCTGGTAGATGCAGGACGTCCGGCGCTCGAAAAAAGCCTGCGCTGTCAGCCAGGAATTGGCGTGCGCGTGCGGAGAGCACTGCTGGCATCCCCAACCTCTACCTACCTTGGGAGTATTGCCGTCCTTTCGGCAATATTTGTTTCGGGGCTGCTCGCTTACTCTGTACTTTCGGGCGGCTCTCCCGGTCAATTTATTGTTGCTGGAGTGCTCGGGTTCGGATTGGCCATGGAAAGCGCCATCACGCTGGTGAACTGGAATGTGACGCACCGCATCAAACCTCAAAGCCTGCCGCGCATGGATTTTTCAGAAGGCATCCCTCCTGGAAACCGCACGATGGTGGTTGTCCCAACCCTGCTGGAAAGGGAGGGTGAGCTAAATCATCTCCTGCAAGAGCTCGAGCTCTATTACTTGTCCAATCCCGACCCGCAGTTGACCTTTGCCCTGCTAACCGATTTCGGAGATGCCCCCGCTCAACAAATGCCGGATGATGAACCGCTGCTGGCGCTGGCGAGTGCCGGCATCGAAAATCTCAATAAAAAGTACTTCCAAACCTGCCCGTTTTATCTTTTCCATAGATCGCGCGAGTGGAATCCATCGGAAGGGGTCTGGATGGGCTGGGAGCGCAAGCGCGGAAAACTGGCGGATTTTAATCACCTGTTGCTAAACAAAGGTTTTACATCATACACAACCCAGGTTGGGGACGCGGGCATTTTTCAGAGTAATACCGGTCCGGCAGGAGACACTGGACCAGTCATTAAATATGTCATCACGCTGGACGCGGACACATCCCTGCCACAGGGAAGCGCCAACAGGCTGGTTGCCACACTGGCACATCCGCTAAACCATGCAGTCTTTGCCGCAGATGGGCGCTCGGTGTTTGCCGGATACACCGTCCTGCAACCGCGCGTGGCGATCAAGCCAACCAGTGCGAACCGCTCGCTCTTTTCGCAAATATACAGCGGGAACGCCGGGTTTGACCTGTACTCATTTGCCGTATCGGACGTATACCAGGATCTATTTGGCGAGGGCAGTTATGTTGGCAAAGGGATCTATGATGTCGCAGCCTTCGAACACAGCCTGGAAGGTCAGATTCGTGAGAATACCCTGCTCAGCCATGATCTATTTGAAGGGATCTATGGACGCGCGGCGCTGGTAACAGACATCGTGCTATATGAGGAATATCCGTCCCGCTACCTGGTCTATGCCCGACGCCTGCGGCGTTGGATCCGGGGAGACTGGCAATTACTGCCCTGGTTACTCCCCATCGTCCGCACTGAAAATGGCATGGCACCCAACCGCTTGTCGACCATCAACAAGTGGAAGGTATTCGACAACCTGCGGCGCAGCCTGCTTCCGCCCACGTTACTGGCGTTATTTGCAGCGGGCTGGTTGTTCCTGCCGGGCGCGCCCTGGGTCTGGACCATACTGGTGCTGCTGCCTTCCGCCCTGCCCGTAGCGATTCAAACCGTACAGCAAAGCCATAATACCGGGCGGTTGACACTTAAGCAGATATTCGAACCCACCCGGTTCCCCTTTGTCCGCTGGGCACTGGCCATTCTATTTCTGCCATACGAAGCACTGCTCATGCTGGGCGCAATCAGTACGACGCTGATGCGCTTGTTGATCGAACGAAAAAACCTATTGCAATGGACAACGGCAGCAAATACGGCGCGCTCGCTGGGATTGAATGCAAGATACGAAACCTGGTGGGAAATGTCGGGGTCTTTGATTTTAACGATCCTGCTGGGAGTAACCACCATAATTTTCAATCCGGGCGCGTTTTGGGTGGCTTTGCCACTGCTGATCTCCTGGCTGATCGCTCCACAAATTGCGACCGTGATCAGCCAGCCTGTGAACCACACCACCTCACCGCTTCCGGTGACTCAGCGACGGCAGGTCCTGCGCCTGGCACGGCGCACCTGGGCATTTTTCGAACAGTTTGCAGGTCCCGATGACCATTGGCTGCCACCCGATCATTTTCAAGAATCGCCGCGCGGCAATGTGGCCCACTACACCACACCGACCAATATTGGCCTGTACCTGGTATCCACGTTATCCGCTTATGATTTGGGTTACCTGGGTCTGTCAGAACTGGGAGTCCGGTTACGCATAACCTTTGAAAGCCTCAACAAGCTGGAGCATTACCGCGGACACCTGCTGAACTGGTATGACTCTCAGACGCTGGCGGCGATCCCGCCCCGCTACATATCCACGGTGGATAGCGGCAACCTGGCAGCCAGCCTGATCACGCTCAAACAGGGATGCCTGGCAATGGTGAATACACCTGTGCTGGGCGACAAGCAGTGGCAGGGTATGCTTGCCCTGCTTGATATCCTGGCAGAAGCACTGCAAGCGCTGGAAAAAAACAACCCGGACGCCTCCGTTGAATCATTTGAAGTCGAACTGACCAGCATTTATGAACGCGTCAGTTCGATCCAGAACCAACCTGCCAAGTGGACAAATACACTGGGCTGGCTCTCTGATGAAGGGTGGGAACAAGTCTCACACCGATTGATGGAACTGCTCGAAAGCCATCCCAATCTGCAACCCGAATCCCTTTCAGAACTTCAACTCTATCTCAATTTAATGCACCACCAGTTGGAAGACATGCAGCGCAGCCAGGATTTGTTCGCTCCGTGGCTCAGCCGCCTGGGGGGTGCATCTGAATCACGGGTGCAACCAGGGGTCTCTCCGTCTTTTATGCAAACACCTGCTTGGCAGGAATTTCGAAACAGCCTGCCCATAGAATTGCCTTCACTTGGACAGGCTGCAGAGGTGTATGACCACATCCTGGCAGGGTTGAAGTCCTTCCAGGAAACTCTGAAAGATGAGGTCATCCCGGATCCGCCACTGGATGAGATAACCCCGGTTTCAGCACGGGATGAGGTCATCCCGGTTTCGGTGGAAAATGAAGTATTCCTGGCACCAGTACAGGCTGAAGACGGGCAAGCATGGTGTCGAAAAATGAAGCTTGATTTATTGGCGGCACGCACGGCAGTAACGCGCCTGGTAAGTGGTTTCCAGGACATTGCAGGAAAAGCGGATGAGGCTTTGACCGCTATGGACTTCCGCTTTTTATTCGATGAACGCCGCCAGGTGTTTCATATCGGCTACAACGTCAGCACAGAACAGCTCGACCCGAGTTACTATGATCTGCTGGCCTCCGAAGCACGGATTGCCAGCCTGATCGCGATCGCCAAAGGGGATGTGCCGCAAAGTCACTGGCAGCACCTGGGGCGTCCAGTGACGAAGATAAATGGCAAACAGGTCCTGCTCTCCTGGAGCGGCACCATGTTTGAATACCTCATGCCGGCCCTTTTCACCAAAAACTATGCCGGTACTTTCCTAACGGATAGCTGTTACGCGGCACTCGAAACTCAAGAACGCTACGGGCACGAGAAGCAGGTACCCTGGGGAATATCAGAATCGGGTTACTTTGCCTTCGATGTAAACCTGAATTACCAGTACCGGGCATTTGGCGTCCCTGACCTGGGCTTTAAGCGAGATCTTCCCGGCGAATTGGTCATTGCTCCCTACGCCTCGATGTTGGGACTTTCAATACAACCACGGGCTGTGCTGGAAAACATGACACGCCTGGAGCAAATGAATATGCTTGGGAGGTACGGCTTTTACGAGGCGCTCGATTTCACCAAGACGCGCCTGTCAAACGGCGAGGCTCATGCCACGGTGCAATCCTACATGGCCCACCACCAAGGCATGATCCTGCTGGCGGCATGCAATTATTTGTCCGATGACGTGATGGTACGGCGTTTCCATAGCGAGGCGCGCATCCAGAGCGTGGAACTGCTGCTCCAGGAAAAGATCCCGCTAAACCCACCCCTTGAATTTCCCCACCTGGATGAACCAGTGGAACTCCCTGAGGGGACGCACCCGCTGGAAAGTGCGCCATGGCACGTGCCGGTCGACAGCCCCATCCCTCTGGTGCATGTGCTATCCCAGGCAGATACCAGCGTACTAATCACAAACGCAGGGGGAGGATATAGCCAGTGGCGCGACCTTGCCCTGACCCGCTGGCGATCTGACACCACGCTTGACCCATGGGGCACATGGGTATATGTGCAGGATCTGGAAAGCGGAGCACTCTGGTCAGCTACCAGCCAACCCATCGGGGGGACAGCGGAACGAGGGGCACAGCCAGCTTCGGAAAAGGACCAGGAGGTATTATTTTATCCATACAAGGTCGAAATCCCGCAGTCAACCCAAGGCATCTCCCTGCGCACCGGAATCACCGTCAGCGTGGATGGTGTTGAAATCCGACGGGTGAACATCCTGAACGACAGCGACCGTTCCAGGCGGCTGAAACTGACCAGTTACGGGGAAGTGGTGCTGGCGGACCAGGCCACTGACCGGCGGCATCCGGCTTTCAACAAACTTTTCATCGAAAGTGAATATCTCCCCGAAGAAAACGCTCTTCTATTCAAACGCCGACCACGTTCTACAGATGAAAAACCAGTGGTGCTGTTACATGCGCTGGTCATTGAAGCCGGGCGCAAATTTACCGGTGAACACGAAACCGACCGCGCCCAGTTCCTTGGAAGGGGGGGGACCATGCGGGATCCTAAAGCGCTGCAGGATGTCAACCATCCCCTTTCCGGGTCCACCGGCGGGACGCTCGACCCAATCTTTTCACTGGCGCAGGAAATTGACCTGAAACCGCATGCAAAAACCCGGGTAACATTCCTGGTCCTGGCAGCTGACTCGCGTGCCGAAGCCCTGGAAAAGTTGTCACACTATAAAACCGGGCAGGATGTCTACCGGGCCTTCGACAATGCGCGCGCCCGCTGCGAAGAACAACTGCTTGAAATGGGGTTGAATTCGAGTGCTGTCGAAAATATTCAGCGCATTTTATCAGCCTTGCTTTATCCAAACGGGATCTTGCGTCCTGCGCCACATCTGTTGGCGCAAAATGAGAAGGGGCAGTCGGGGTTGTGGGCCTTTGGCATCTCGGGCGATTACCCAATCCTGCTGCTGCGCATCCGGGACGGTGATTCGCCCCTGCTGCCCGAAGCCTTGCAAGCTTTCATCTACTGGCGCAACCAGCATGTGACGGTCAACCTGGTCATCCTGAATGATCAGGATACTGGCTACACTCTCGATCTGCAAAACGCCATCCTGCGCCAGGTACGGCGTCTGGGTGCAGAAGCCTCGCTGAACCAGCGTGAAGGCATTTTCGTTCTGCGATCAGACCAGCTTCAACCTGCCGAGAAAAACCTGCTGCAAACGGTGGCTGGGGTCGTTTTGGATGAAAAAGGGGGGAGCCTGGCGGAGCACGCTTCGCGTTTAACTTTGAAGCCGACCCGCCTGCCAGAGTTCACTGCCATTGCCTCTCCAGCGGAGGATCCCGAACCGACACCGCCGCTTCAATCCCCGACAGATTTGCTGATGGATAACGGTCTGGGCGGGTTCAGCCGGGATGGAAAGGAATACGTCATCCATCTGCAGCCGGACCAGCACACGCCGCATCCCTGGATCAATGTTATTGCCAACCCGCAGTTCGGCTTCCAGGTCTCTGAAGCGGGTTCCAGCTGCACCTGGTCAGGGAACAGCGGTGAGAACCGTTTGACTCCCTGGCGCAACGACCCGGTCAGCGACCTGCCAGGCGAGGCGCTTTATATGCGGGATGAGGAAACCGGGCTGGTTTGGAGCCCGACGCCCATGCCTGCCGGGGCGCACACGTTGCACGTGGTTCATCACGGGGCAGGTTATTCGCGCTTTGAAAGCCAAAGTCACGGCCTGAACCAAAACCTGCGAATGTTCGCGGCACCCGAATCACCAGTCAAAATTGTGCATTTACGCCTGCAAAATATATGGGCACGCCCGCGCCGGGTCACGGTAACCTATTACGCCGAATGGGTACTTGGTACAACGCGGGACACACAGCAAGCGCACATCATGCCGGAATTCGACCCGGATAGAAATGCCTTGCTCGCCAGCAACCGCTTCAACTCCGAATTCGGTGAACGGGTGGCATTCCTGGCTGCAAATAAAAAACCACATGGTGTGACAACCGACCGGACCGAGTTTTTGGGACGCCTGGGCAGCATGCGCAAGCCGGCAGCGCTCGGAAGGATCGGCCTAGCAAGTGCGGTGAATGCCGGGCTGGACCCGTGTGCGGCGATACAACTGCACATCGACCTTGCACCCGGTGCTGCCGAAGAAGTCTATTTCATGATTGGCGAAGGGGCCAACCGGGCAGAAAGCCTGACACTTATTGAACAGGTCCAGTCACCGGGGAAGGTTGATTCCTTCTGGCAGGCTGTCCAGAGCCAGTGGGATGACCTTCTGAATACGATGACAGTTGAAACCCCAGACCCCGGCATGGATTTGATGCTTAACCGCTGGCTGATCTACCAGGTACTCTCCTGCCGCATGTGGGGGCGCACTGCGTTATATCAATCCAGCGGAGCCTTTGGATTTCGCGACCAGCTCCAGGACGTTATGGCTGTCCTTCACACTCACCCTGACCTGGCAAGCGCCCACATTTTGGAGACGGCGCGTCATCAATTCGAGGCGGGTGATGTACTGCATTGGTGGAATCCGCCTGCAGGGCGGGGAGTGCGCACCCGCTTCTCGGATGATTTACTCTGGCTGCCCTACGTCACCGCGGAGTATGTCACGGTAACTGGCGACACATCCATTTTGAGCGAAAACATCCCATTCCTGGCAGGGGAAGCGCTCAAGCCGACCGAATTGGAACGCTATGCCCAGTTCGAAACGACTGACAAGGCGTTTTCTCTCTACGAACACTGCCGCCGTGCACTTGAAAAGGGCACCACTGCCGGAGTGCACGGCCTGCCACTGATGGGTACAGGGGACTGGAACGATGGAATGAATCGGGTGGGTGTGGAAGGGCGCGGCGAGAGCATCTGGGTAGGCTGGTTCCTGTATGCCACGCTCAAGCGTTTCAGCGCGCTGGCAGCGATAATGAAGGATGATCCTTCTCCATACCTGCAACAAGCGGAGAAGTTATCCGGGGCACTCGAAGGTAACGCATGGGATGGTGACTGGTACCTGCGCGCATACTTTGATGACGGCAGGCGGTTGGGATCGCATGAAAACAGCGAGTGCAGGATCGATTCAATTGCCCAGTCGTGGTCGGTCTTATCGGGGGCCGCAGACCCGAAGCGGGCAGCGCAGGCGATGGAATCGGTTAACAGGATCCTGGTGAAACAAGGCCAGCAAATGGTACTGCTGTTTACCCCACCCTTCGACCAGGCGGGCAGCGACCCTGGTTACATCAAGGGCTACCTGCCGGGTGTGCGCGAAAACGGCGGACAATATACCCATGCGGCGGTCTGGACTGCCTGGGCATTTGCGATGCTTGGGCAGGGAGATCGAGCCGGGGATATATTTCGCCTGTTGAATCCCAGCAGTCACGCCGATACCGCCGAAAAAGCAGCCCGATACAAAGTGGAACCTTACGTCATCGCTGCCGACATTTACAGCCAGTCCCCCAACACCGGGGTGGGCGGGTGGACATGGTACACCGGCTCGTCCGCCTGGATGTACCGACTGGGTATCGAAGCCATCCTGGGCATCACCAGGGCAGGCGCAGTGCTCAACATCAACCCCTGCATCCCCCGTCTTTGGCTGGGATTTAAGGTAAATTACCGATTTGGAAATACTCAATACCGGATCAGCGTGGAGAATCCGCACAATGTCAACCGCGGCATCCAAAAGGTCATGCTGGATGGAAACCTGCTGCCCGGCAACCAGATCCCTCTCGTGGAGGACAGGCTGCCGCATGAAGTGCAGGTCGTGATGGGGTAAAGGAAAGCTAAGGATTATCTACTGTTGTATTTCCAGCCGCAAAAAAAACTGGATGCCCATTATTATTAATCCCGTGCGGAACAGGGCCGGGAAAGCTGACAAGCCGAGCTCTTTATCGATGAACACGGGATGGACCAGGGAATACTCATGGTCCTTCCAACGCATGGAGCAACTCCCCCTGGCGAGGACATTTTTTACCCAGTCCACCTCCCTGCCATAGGTCAGAGCGATGACAAATCCATTCGCTGCAGGCTCGGCAATCATGGGGATTTTATAAAGCTTCCCGCTTTTACGACCGGTGTGGCTCAAGATCACGAAATGACCGAATTTTTTCCCGGCGATGTAAATCATGACCTTGTTGGTGACTTGTTTATTGAAACGCCTGGTACGATCCAGCGAAGATTGCTTCATTTTTCCAGCCACTCTCTTATTTGTTGAGCGTGGGAACGATAGTCCCCAGCCAGGGAATTGATGATCCGGGTGACGGTGGCAGGATCTCCGCCATAATGGCGGACACCGTGGTGTGCCGTCATTTCTTCATCCGGAAGGGATAGAACAAAGACTTTAAAACGCTCCAGCGAGGCGGCAAGATCGGCGAGGAGTTCCTGCTTCGATCGGGATGAATATTTAGTGGTAAAGCCCGAGTTGATGTTGCGGTAATCGTTGGGTGAGTCAGCATAGTAGGCGGGAGATTTCCCGGCGAGAATGGATGACGAAGCTTCGATCATGAGATCGTTCCATCCGGCGAGATGCGCAACGACATCGCGGGGAGCCCATCCGCCCATGGGGGAAAGGAACCGTTCATCAGACAGGCAAAGGATGATCCCTATAAAATCCTTGTATGCATTAATTAAGGGAATTAAAACTTCCTGACCTCGCATAATTGGAGAAACCTTCCCAGTATGAAAATGAACTGCTTATTATTGCCAGGCTGAAGCCCTGGCATACACCTTTAGAATGTGATCCATCTCTTTGTTAACCGCCTCATCCACCCACTGGCGTTTCTCATCTGCTGCAAACCATGCCAGTGTGCGACGAATGCCATCCCGGAAAGGGATGGAAGCCTGGTAACCAGGTACGAAATGCTTGATCTTGCTGTTGTCAAAGACAGCACTCCAGGACTTATCTCCCAGTAAAGACCCGGCCAACTCCGGTGCCACGCGGGCAATAAAATCAGACGATATATGGACGATCTTCGCTTTAACACCCAATGCTTCTGCGATGGTCATGTAAATCTGATCCCAGGTCAGCACTTCGTCGGAGGTAATATGGAAGGCTTGACCCAACGCCTGCTCATTTCCCAGCAGACCGAGGAATCCCCTCCCAAAGTCTTCCGCATGGGTCACCACCCAAAGCGATGAGCCGTCACCATGCACAATGATCGGCAAGCCCTTTATCAGGCGGTCAGCCAGTGTGTAACAGCCCCAACCCCCAATAGCAATCGGAAAATTGTGATCATATGTGAGGGAGGGGCGCACAATCGTCACTGGAAAACCTTCATCAAGGCAGGCGCGCATCAGGCGTTCTTCGCAGGCGATCTTGTCCTGGGAGTACTTCCAGTAGGGGTTGTAAAGAGGGGTCGACTCGGTAATGATATAGTGAGCCGGCGGTTTTTGATATGCCGAGGCAGAGCTGATGAAGACAAACTGCCTGATCCGCCCGCTGAAGAGCGCCAGGTCACGCTCAATATCCTGCGGGGTATAAGCAATCCAGTCGACGACGACATCAAACTCTATGCCCTGCAAAGCGAAGCGAACATCCTCCAATTTGTGGATATCAGCAAGCAGGGCATGACTGCCGGGAACGTCCCTGGAGCGCAAGCCGCGATTGAGGAGATAGAGCTCAAATCCTTTGTCGATCGCCAGGCGGCTGACTGCTGTGCTGATAAAGCCAGTGCCGCCAATAAACAGAATTCTCATCGCAGGCAAATCCTTTCATGAGGGTCAAGGATCATATTCTTAATTGACGCTTTCCACCTGCAATGCATGGATCCATGGGATTTTCCCGAATGAAATGATATGGTTGGCAGGTCGCCGATTTGAGGGTATCTAATCCGGCGGTTCGGACCGGAAACCAAATTGGAGCATTTAATCCTGCTTCTCATTATCACACAATTTCCAGGGAATATCCCTTAACCAATTTGAGATCTGAATTTATAAAACCAGGAGAGGACTGTTTTTCCAAATGTATGCATGTTATGTAAAATGTAAAGGGCTGTCCGGTGCAGATGGACAGCCCTGAAGCCCAACAAAATAGTGGGAAACCTTTATGACTTGAATTTCCTGGCGATTTTATGCTGCGAATGCGACCTGGTTTTTTCCGGCCTTCTTTGCCTTCATCAATGCATTGTCAGCTTGGTTGATCAAGTCTTCCAGACTGGGAATATTTTCGCTGTTGGCAGCGATCCCGATACTCACCGTGATCGAGATCGGACCCTGCTGCGTATTAATGGTCGATTCGGTAATGTTTTTACGGATGTGTTCGGCCGCGGTGCGTCCGCCATCCAGCCCGGTCTCCACCAGCAGGATGATAAACTCGTCGCCGCCGAAGCGCCCGATTGAATCGATCTCCCGCAAATGCTCCCTGCTGTTGGCGGCCACCGCCTGCAGAGCCCAATCGCCCACCAGGTGCCCGTGCGAGTCATTGACCTCTTTCAAGTTATCCAGGTCCAGGATGAGCAAGGTCAGCGGATGCTTGAAGCGGCGTGCCCGTTGAAATTCTGTCTCCGCGATTTTGAGGATCTGCCGCCGGTTATAAAGTCCCGTCAGGCTGTCGGTGATCGCCAAATGCTCGAACATCTGGGATTCTTTGAGCAGCTTTGCGCGTTGAATGGTCAGGGCGGCCTGGTGACTGATCGCCACTGCCAGCTGCACATCGTGCTGGTCAAAATGTCGTGGTGAGGTTTTTGTCTTGTAAGCGTAAATAAGAGCGACCACGTCATCCTCAATGATCACCGGCACGCATAATATCGAGAAAATAGGGAACCGGCTTCCATCGGGCTTGGGTTGTTTATATTCCGCAGAGACATCAGGGACGATCACCACCGAACGCTGTTCGATAGCCTGGCGGATAATCTTTTCGGGGAGCCCCAAATCCTCAAGATGGTCGAATTGTTCCGCCAGGATCACGCCAGCTTTTTCGGCACCAACCGCCATGCGGGTCACCTCGGCGATCTCCAGAAGAGCCGTGTCGAGGTCAAGGATGACAGTCAGGCGGCTGGAAACGACGTCCAGGAATACTGCATGCTGGTCGATCAATTCGAGCAATAGATCGCGGGTGAGCGGACGGGTACCCGAGAGTGCCGCAACCAGGTGCGGGGAGCCGCCATTCTCTTGGAGGGATGCGCTGATCACGTGCTGCCCGATCCGAATCTGGTCCCCGGATTGCAAAACATGCGGCTTGGAGATGCGCTCACGGTTCACGAAGGTGCCATTCGTACTCCCGAGGTCATATAAAATCGCCATGTCATTCTGGCAGTAGATTTCTGCATGCAGCCGGGATGCGGATTCGTCCGCGACGATAATATTATTGTCCGGCTTTCTCCCGACCGTGTTTTTTCCAGGTTTTACCGCATATTCAACCGGCGCGTTGGACGGGGAACGAATGATTAGAGTCCACATGATTTTTTCACCTCAGGGAGTACATCCTGCAATCTTGCGGATGGATCATTCGAGTGGAACGGGTTCGAACAATCCCAAGGATTTTGGGTTTAATTTATAGGATATTTGGTTCATTATATACGAATAACCAGAACGCGGATTAAGCACTTGCGCCGGAAGGGTACTTCATCATCAGTTGAAAATGCAAAGATTATGGGATAGGATTACGGGCAAATCCACCCTTATGAGCCTCACAGCCATTCGAGCAGGGAATTAAAAAACCCGGTGAAACTCATCCCTGGGTTTATGGATTTCCTGAATCAAGGGAAAGACCCGGCGCGGGTTTCTCGCAGAAAAGATCAATAACCTTTACTTCCTTACTGGATTCTGCATCAGCGCGATGACGTTGTTATCCGCGTCCTTTACGGAGGCGACCAATCTGCCCCCGCCGACATCTTTAACCTCTGCATTCAGTTTCCCCCCGGAATCGAGCAGCGCCTGCATGCTTTTGCGGATATCGTCAACCAGGAAGTAGCTGAGCGGTCCGGTAAGGCCCTGCTTGTGGCCATTCGGATCCAGGCCGATCTCCAGGTCTCCCACCCTGTATCCTACATAGTAAGGTGCATCTGCATAAGGCTTTACCCCCAATAGGGTGCCATAAAGCGTTTTGGCTTTGTCCAGGTCCATTACCGGATAAACTACCAACTTTATACCATTATTCATTTTAGCCTCCTGTTTTATTAGGAGAAATTATATCGACTTACGCCGGTATTGTAAAGGAAAATTTTGGCAGCCCCCATCTCGCTAATAAATGGCTCCATGCCGCGCAAGAAAACAAGCTGCACGTGTTAAATGAAATTGAGCCGGATTCGAAAGACAAATCAAGCGGCGGGCCGCTGCGGTTTCTATTTCCCCTTTTGTTTCCCTTGCGCCCGTTCCAGGTTTTCCCTTACCCTGGCCTCCACGATTTTCCTGATCAGATCATAAGGAATTGGTTCATCCAGGGGAAACTTCAACGAACCTTTTGGCCCTTCATAAACAGACAGTTGATTTCTCAGCCCTTTGGCGCCGGTCACCGGAGGATAAAAGCCGATGTGGTTTTTAAAGGCAGCAAAATAAACCAGGTTGCCTTTGAATATGAATGTGGGCATTTTATATTTAATGGTTTCTTCAGCTTCCGGAGCCGACTTTTTGATCGTTGCCCTGATTTTCTGCAGGATTTCCTGGACGTCCGGGGGAAAACCCGAAATATACTCGTCGAAATTTTTGGCGCAGCCTGGATTGTTTTCATATACTCCTTTTAATAGGCCCGGAAATACAAAAAGGTTTGCTGGATAGCCCTGCTGCTAATCAAATAATTCCTTGCTGAGTATCACGCCAATCCTTGAGAACCTCCAGAAGTGGGATAACCATTCTGCGCTCCAGTCATGTCCAAGAGAAAGATTTAGGATCGTCTTCACCTTACGGAAGTACATACTTGTCCAAATGAAACTTACTCTAAATCAGATTGGCATTTTACGCCCGACCGATTGACACCGCCTTTCGATTTATGCACTATGTTGCTACCAACGCATTAACGAGGAGAGCAAGAAGAAAATCGGCGCTGATTTCCCACCTTTGCATCCTGCGCAGTGCATAAGCTCCCGATTTCCCTGGGTGGCAAGATACTCAAGGATGGACTGGTCGTCTGCCTGGGCAACTACTCAAAGCCATTCTCAGCCCTCCCAGGAAGTAGTGATCTCGGTCATGCCTTGTCAAGTTCTTGACCAATCATTCCGCGCTCCTCGAGTGTTTACGCCGGAGGTCGGCGTCATGATGATTTTTGACGTCAAGGTAAATTGGGAAAATGCCCTCTATACCGGGCAATGCTACAACCGCCCTGCTGCCACTGCCAACGATTTCATCACCCTTAAGCCGGAGAAAGTGTGACCTACCGCGTCAACCTGGGTGACACTTATGACCTGTCTGCCAGCGGGCAATTCGAAATCTACCAGACGCCTCGTCATATTATTTATTCAATGAAAAGGGTAATGGCTTCATGGTCCGATTTCCTCCGTCCACCAATTTGCAGGTGGACCTGCCTCCCAAGCGAAGAGGGGAAACCCCCTCCTGGATGAAGCGGGAAAGCATTTCCCTGGCTGCCAACCATGCATTGTGGGAGTAAGCATTGTGCTGAAGCATGTAGCAAAGGACGGTGAGGTGGTGAACTGCTCCGAACCCGGCTGGGTTTTCAAACTCCGCTGCAATGCAGATGTCGAAACGTTCACGGCATTGACGACCCAATGGAACTTCAGCACCGCAAAGGGGGAATGTCTGCGACATTCCAAACCACTCCGATTTATAAAATCAATAAAATTTCATTGGTGGCGCCGCTTCAGGAACAGAATTCGCAAGCGCACCCTGATCCACGAAATGAGCCATTTCTATACCGTGGCAGCACCAATGATTACGTTTACGGACAGACTTTTAGTTATATTGAACCCATATTTTTAAAAACCATCTTCATAACCCGGTTCAGGATCAGAACTTCGCAAAACCGGAATAAAAATAGATTTCTTATCCATTTAGGTCGAGACCCGGCTCGAGAAAAAGCCCCACATTATTTCACCAAAAAGGTAATGCCGGCTTCAGCAGAATTCCCGGCCCGGTCAGTGGCCACCACGCGCAAAGTGTGAGATCCTGCCCGCGCCTGCCAGAACACCCCATAAGGTGCCGAGTCCGATTCTCCGACCAGCGAGCCGTCCACGTAGAATTCCACTTTCGCCAGGAAGGGGTCATTTACCTGGGCTTGCAGCGCGACCTGGGGTTCCTGGGCAATACTGATTTCCTGCCCAGCCTGTGGATAAGAGACCGCCACCTGAGGCGGGGTGTTGTCGAGCGTCACCTGGACAACAGCCTGGTCTACACGCTGGTCGGTATGCACCACCATCAGACGCAGGGCATACAGCCCATCCAGCCCGGAGGTATCCCAGCTACCCAAGGCGCCTTCAGTCACAGGTGTGGTACTGTCGGAACCGATCTGCACCCATTCCTGCGGGTAGAGCCCCTGCCCGTACTCGAGCCGGTACGACACAAAATCCGCCCCGCCTGCGCTGCCCAGGATGGAGATCACGGCGCGTACGTCCGCGAACATCCCGGGCGAGGTGATATGCACGTCCGGCAGGACAGGCGGGATCTGGAGCGTGTCGTAAGAGCTGGGAGGGGTAAGGATCCCGGCGGTCTGAGCCCACTGGCGTGCATCCGGGGGTACCACCATATATATGCGCGTTTCAACAAGCTCCGGTGGGGTGAAGACGGTTGCCAGCAGGCCGGTCTCGATATTGATCTGAAAAGCCTGGTAGAGCGTGTCGGTTTGCACCGGCTGGCGTCCATCCAGGAACACCTCACTGACCACGTTGGGACAGGCAGCGCTGGGGAGCATGCCTGAGGGGTCACAGACGCTCACGGTAACGATGCCGGGGGGCGCATCCCAGCTGGCGGAAGGGAGGTCGCGCACGGCATATTGCATCAGCGCATGCCACAGGTCCGCGGAAAAGAGCGACGGCGCGGACTCCGCTCCGGCTCCAGCCAAATGGACAACGGCCACGCGCTGGGGGGTATAACCCACCGACCAGGAGCCTGACGAATCCAGGGCAGGCGAGATTTTCGCGCCGGCGGGACGTCCGATCTCGAGAGGGTTGGGATGTCCCAGCGATGGCCAGCGGGCGGTCTCGTCGCTAAGGACGTCGTTCATCAGGAAGGCCAGCTGTGGGCTGAGCAGAGGCTGGCTCTTTGCGGTCGTCCAATCTGCCCAAATTGAATGATCCACCCCGCTGACCTGGAGCACGGCGACCGGCTGGATCGCTGCCCCTGCCAGGTTTTGCCCGGCCTGGGTGCCGTTATCAGCAAAGACGGCGTAAGCCCCGGCCAGGGCAACCGGGGAAAGATCGAAATCGTCCGCCAGCAGCCCGGGTGGAAAATCCAGCCCGAACGAGGCGGCAATGTTCTGGACGCTTTCGGCACCCATCTGCGCCAGGACGCTCCGCGCCGGCTGCAGGTAATCGTTGTCGAGGGCGGTGCGCAGGCGCACAGGGCCGTGATAGACCTGCCCGGGCAGGATCACGCTGCCTGGCAGGTCCCAGGCCAGCGAAGCCGGGTTGAGGCCGCGCGAGAATCCAGTAAGGTAGATGAAGGGGGTGATCACTGTCCCGGCCGGCTGGGCGGCCAGGGAGGTGGCCTGACCGCTGTGGGAGGTATCGCCGACCGCAGCCAATATCTGACCAGTCTGCGGGTCCAGGATCACCACGCTGGCCGAAGCACCTGACATAGTCTCACCCGGTTGCAGGGCAGGCAGCAGGTTGGCAGCCTCGCAGGTTGAACCGTCAAGGGCAGGGATTTCCAGCGTGTCACCCGCCAGACGTGCAACCTGATTTTGGACAGCGCAGACAGCCTGCAATTGCAGGTTGTAATCCAGGGTGGTAAGGACCACCACCCCGCCGCGTTCCACCCGCCCGGCGCCAAAGGTCGCGTCGAGTTGGGAAAGGGCAAGCTTTATGAAAGCTGGTGCAAGGTCCGGCCGAACTCCGGCAGGAAAACCGGTAATCTTGGGAAGGGTGGCGATTGCCTGGGAGGCCTGGTCTCCGCTCAGCATGCCCAGCGCCTGCATCACCATCAGGGTCTGCACCCGGCGCTGCTCGGCAGCCGAGGGGGCGTCGATCGGATTGAGGGCAGGCGCCTGGCTCACAGCAGCCAGCATGGCTGCTTCGCTCAGGTTGAGCTGGGTGACCGATTTGCCAAAATACAATTGGGCGGCCGCCTCGGCTCCATATGCATAATGACCATAGTCCGCGCTGTTCAAGTACCACTCCAGCACCTGCTGCGATCCATAGCGGGCCGTAAGCTGGCCTGCCAGCATGCGCTCCTGGAGGCTGCGCAAAGTTGAAACCGGCTGGTCCCAAAACACCAGGTCAAAGACCAGGCGTTGGGCCAGGGTGGGGTGGGAGCTGGGGTCCTGCCAGCCTTTTATGGTGTAGCCGGGTGAGGTCCAGAAATCAGGCTGGCTGACAGCCAGGGTGGCAGACAGCATGCTTTGCGGGAACCGGTCAAAGGCGATATAGGTGCGGTTTGTGTCGGTGGGGGCAAGTGTGGCAATCAGGTGCTGCCCGGTGCGGTCGTAGAAACGGGTGGGTTGGAGCAGCTGACCGTCCTGCCGGTTCAGAAGCAGGCTGACCTGCTCGAGCGGGGGGAGGCCGCGGGTAAGTGAGACATACGTCAGTGCAGCAGCCAGTACCAGTGTCCCCATCCCAACACTGAGGATGAATCCAAACCCAAGCACAGCCCGCTGGGAGCGCTGTTGAGCACTGCTGCGAGCCTGGTAGCGGCGGCGGCGCCGCTGGCGGATGATGGTGAGGATGGAGGCCATGGGCGGATAGATCAGTCTAAATGCCAAACAGGGATCCCAATCGACCTTTCAAGCCGTTTTTGGAGTTTTCGCCTAGGAGGCTGCCGGATTGCCCGTTGAGGACGACCCGGTAAGTATGCCCTTCATACATATAGTCCGTCAGCCAGACCGGGATCAGGATGAGACGGTAGGAGGTGATCGATATCGCGGAACTGGAGTAATGCAGGTCGATGACGTGCCCATGCTCCAAGGAAATGTCACGGCACAATTTCTCGACGCAGATGCGGCGGGCTTCCAGGGCAGCCTCGGCCATGGTCGTTTCATAGACGTGGGCGGGCCAGCCCGCCAGGAAACGCGAGTCATAGGCAGGGGCGCCGGCAAGGGAGTAACCAGGGAGCAGTTCGAGGAACAGCCTGCCGATCTTGGGAGACCCCGGAATGCAGATATCACTTATCACAGCAGGAACTTCCCCTGAGACGGGCTCTTCCCGCTTGTTGCGGATCACCCGCCCGCTCCAGGGCAGGCTGCCGATCAGGTCGAAAGTCCAGACCGGCTGATAAAAGCCGCGCGCAGGCTGGCAGTCCGGCTGGGGGACGATCCGGTTTTTAGCGAACCATTGCGCCAGGAAAAGCGCGGCCTGTTTTTGGTCGAAAGCCATGGGGATGATTGAATCCGGTTCGACCAGCTGCGTGGTTTGCTCCAGGGCAATCACGTGGGCTGAGCCGCAGAAAGCACAGGTTGCGGAAATTTCGCCCGGTGCCAGCATGAAATTGGCACCGCAGCCCTGGCAACGGAACGTCTTCACCGATATGCTCCTGCGGAAACCTTTGCCATTCGCCATGGAGACGAAAAAATCCTGTTCGGCGCCAAGATTGCCAGTATTGAGTCCCTGCCTGCGGGTGCAGCTTTCACATACCAGGGATGTGCCGTCGGGGGAGTAGACCATGCGCCCGCCGCACTTGGGACAGGTGAAGCGCTGAACCTGGACTTCCTGGCTCCCTGGAATAGCCACCGGGATGGCATCGGGGTCCACGATATCGGCAGGTTTAAGTTTTCCGTCCAGGATGGCAAGGGCGCGGCGGGCGCCGGCGTGACCCATGTCGATGGCAAGGGTCTCTTCGAGAAATTGACGCTTTTTATGGGGATCTTCTTCGACCTGGCTCAGATAGAAATTGGCCTGGGCGCGTGTCTGAAGGTCATCGGCAGCATCCAGAGCGCGCTCGAAGTAACGGCGCGCAAGTTCATATTCCTTCACTCTGAAATGAAAGATGCCTTCCCTGAGCAGGTCGTTATCATACTCTTCAGCCATTTTTATGGGTACGGACGATGGCATCCGTCATGCGCACCACCCTCACCATGGCTTCCACGTCGTGGACACGGACGATATCTGCGCCGCGGGTGATGCCCACTGCGATGGCGGCTGCCGTCCCTTCCACGCGTTGACCGGGGGGCAGGTCGAGGGTGTAGCCGATGAAGGATTTGCGTGAGGCTCCGAGCAGGATGGGAAAACCAAGGGCGCGGATTTCATCCAGGCGGTTGATCAATTCCAGGTTTTGCTCGATCGTCTTCCCGAAACCGATCCCGGGGTCAAGCAGGATGCGCTCGTCCGGGATCCCAGCGGAACGGGCAATTTGCACCGAATCCATCAGGTCGCGTTTGATATCTTCGAGCAGGTTGTCGTATTGCGCGCCGATATAGGCTTTTCCGAGCCGGTCGCGCACCTCCACGTTGGCGGGCTTCGAACGGTTATGCATCAGGATGACCGGGGTTCCAGCCCTGGCGGCAACTCCTGCCAGCTGCGGATCGAGGCGCAGCCCCCACACATCGTTGACAATGGCGGCGCCCGATTCGAGCGCTTCCGCAGCCACGTCAGCCTTCCAGGTATCGATCGAAATCAAAGCCTCGGGTAACTCTGCTGCAATTGCCCGGATGACCGGGATCACGCGCTGTTTCTCAGCCCAGGCATCCACCGGCTGTGAGCCGGGGCGGGTTGACTCTCCCCCCACGTCCAGGATGTCGGCTCCCGCGGCGAGAAAGCCGCGCGCGATTTCCACCACCGCCTGAATAACCGTTGGCGATTCCGGAGAACCGGAAGCTGAGGAGGTCGGGTACAACCCATCCCCCGAAAAACTATCCGGGGTGATATTCAGGATTCCCATCACGTAGGTGCGTTCGCCCCACGTAAGGGTATGACTGCCAATGGTCAGGGAAGACATGAATGATCTTGGGAACGACGAAGGTCGTTCCTACACCATCTGGTCCAATGGACGGCTGAGCCAGGCCTCTGCAGTATCCATGTCGGCGAAGATCTTGATGGCTGCCGAGGTTTCAGGCACTACTGCGTAGTAGATCTCACGTACGGCAGCCGCCAGCTTGTCGTTGTTGACCACCACTGCCAGGCGGATATTGCGGGCAGCCGGGTCGCTGTTAACTTCCATGGCGATGTGGATGGCTTTCTCGGGAATTTCCTTGATCTGGCGTAGGTCGTACAGGTTGCGGGTGAGACGGTCGGAGCCGAGCAGGTGTTCCATGGCGAAGTCATGCCAGTGTTGAAGCGTGGCATCCGACAGGTCAGTGAAGGTGAGCGCCATGCCACCGTCCGGGCGGCGGACAACGGTATACCCAATTCCGGGTGTGGGTTTCCAATAAAGCGGCTTTATTTCGGTCATCGCGAGGCTCCTGTTTCATTTGACGAAGTTATTATCATTATAACGAATAAGGGACCTGTTTCGTTACTAAAAACCGGGGGTCTTTTGCGGGGGAGAAAAGGCTTTCAGGCTGTATTTTCGACCCGGTACCTGCTCTGCACGAATCCGTTGGGGTACGTTTTTGTCTCGACATGCCGGAACTTAATATCACGCTCCACTTTCCCGAACAGCGGAATCCCTTCCCCGATCAAAACAGGGAGGCGTGTGATGGTTATTTCGTTTATCAGGCCTGCATTCAAAAACCCCTGAATCGTTTTGCCCCCATCCACATAAACGTGGCGGGCTCCTTTCTCTTCCTGGTGGCGGACCAATTCCAGCGGGGAGCCGGACATAACCTCAACCTTCCTTGCCAGGTTGCCTGGAATTCTCCCGGATGCGCGGCAGAGAACGATGGTTCTTTTGCCGGCATAAGGCCATGCATTCAGGGCCGCGACAAATTCATAAGTTTTCCTGCCCATGACGATGGTATCGACGCTGTCAAAAAACTCCTTGTAGCCATAATCCTCGTTTGCATTCCCGGCGGGCTTGTTTGTAAGCCAATCGAGGTCACCATTTACACGGGCAATGTAACCATCCAAGGAGGTTGCCACAAACACAGAGCATTTGACAGTCATCAGCGCCTCATTTATTCCAATAAATCGTACAGTTACCGCACATAATTCCCAAAAATATTCAGGGCCTCTGGGCTGCAAACTCTATTATTTCAGTCTGCCCGACATGCGCAGGACGTAGAGCGCGTCCGCGGTAACGAATGGATTCATTCTCCTCGTGCTTGTCCCGCCCCAATGGACAGGCATATACCCGCTCAGTTCCGGGTTGGTGGGACGGGAGTATGACTCTTCCGCCGGGAAGCCTCCCTCCGGCAGACATTTGGATTCGAGCAGGTCGAGGGCCGCCTTGCAGCGCGGGTCGGAAATGAACCCGGCTTCTGCCAGCACTTTCAAGCTGAAAAGGATGTTGTAATGCCAGTAGGAGGGATAACTGAGCAGGACGAAATGCTTGTCGATCAAAGCCCCGTCGCGCAGGCGCTTGAAAAGATGACGTTTAAGGAAGACCTCGGAGGCATGTTCAGCGGCAGAGGCGACCTTTAAATCTCCCGACACCCCGGCGTACAGCGACAACGCCCGCAGGGGGATCAGCGTTTCCATGAAGGATGAGGTGTCTGCTTCGGGATGCTTGTCGCAGTTCCAGCCGCCGTCAGGCCACTGCCACTTGAGCAGGCGGGAGACAAGTTCGTCGGTGCGCCCATCCGCCAGCCCCAGCCGCAGCGAGGCCCAGATGGCATTCCCTTCCTGCGAGGCGCAGCGCCGGGTCCGCCCGGCGATCTGACGTATATTTTTCTGGTGATACTCCCCCAGCCAGGTCTGGAAAGTTTTTTCCATCAGCGGGCGCAGAGACTGGTCACCGGGCGGATAACCCAGGTCAGCCAGTAGGGAAAGGATCCAGTGCGCTCCGATCCACTTGCGGTAAGCGTTACCGTCCATATCGCACACGCCCAGCAGTTGGGTCACAAGCGCTGAGTTGCGGACTGTTTCGGCGGCTATCCTCGCAGCGCCGGAACCAGGCGCTTCTCCGAGCACGTTGACGGCGGTCTTCCAGGACAAAGCTTCTTCGGAATTTAGTTGCTCAACCGGTTGGCTCATAACGTTTCACTCCAGACACATCCACATCCCCCAGCAGTTCACGCACAGACTTGCCAAAAACCGGATGGAGCAGGTCGGGCGCAAGGTCTGCCAGCGGGACGAGGACGAAAGCGCGTTCGTGCAGGTGCGGGTGAGGGATGACCAGGCCCTGGATCTCGAGGACCAGGTCGCCATAAAACAGGATGTCCATGTCGATCAAACGCGGCCCCCAGCGGACTGACGGCAGCCGTCCGAGCCCGGTCTCCAGGGTTTTCAAGCGCTCCAAAAGCTCGACTGGCCCCAGCGTGGTCTCACCCTTGAGCACCATATTAAGGAACGCCGGCTGGTCGGTGAAACCCCACGGCAGTGTCTCGTAGACCGGCAACTCTTGCACCACTTTAACGGCAGGCTGGAGGGCTGCAACCGCCGCCCGCAAGTTGGCAGACCGGTCGCCAAGGTTGGAGCCGAGGGCGAGATAGATGGTGGAGGGTGGGTTGGTTATCATGCCGGCATGGATTAATGGATATTGTACTCCCGCGTTATTCACGCATAAGCCTAAATCACTTGACGCGAACCCGGTTGATTACCTATACTAAGGTTCAACGAATAAATTATCTTCAACGTTGTGAAATCCATAAATATAGCGATGCCAGATGAAAATAGGTGTCATTAAAACCATAAATAATATTCGGAGGAACTCATGGAAAGTAAACCTGCGTGCTATGTTTCGATCGATGATTATATAGCCGCCTTCCCAAAAGACATCCAGAAAATATTAGAAGAATTGCGGGCAGCCATAAAAGCCGCTGCGCCGGATGCCAGGGAAAAGATCAGTTATCAAATGCCCACCTTCGACCTGAAAGGCAACCTGGTCCATTTTGCGGCGCATACAAATCATATCGGGTTTTATCCCCAGCCCAGCGGAATTCAGGCTTTTATGAAAGAATTATCAATTTACCAATGCTCCAAAGGTGCGGTGCAATTCCCCCTGGATAAACCCTTGCCGCTGAAATTGATCAGCCGGATCGTTAGATTCAGGGTGGCAGAAAACCTGGAAAGGGCTGAACTAAGAGCTGGCAAGAAAAAGAAGAACTAAATCATGAATTGGAAACCAAGCAGGCCTCCCCGAATGGTACCTGCCCGGAAACCCACACCATTGAGACTGCAGAAATTTCGATCATTCCAGAAATCCAGGGGTTGATCGGGAGGGCGCGTTGAGAAAATATTATTCCTTCTTCAAATGGGCCGGGGCTATTTTCGTCTTATCATTCTTCCTTTTTCTAATAAACAACACAAATGCCCGCGCAACCGGAAATATAGCCACTCCATTTCAAACTTCCACGTCAGAGTCGTCAAAAGATGTTTTGCTAACTGAGGCTGACCTGCCGGGGTTTTCCCAGGTGCTGGAAAGCGAAATAGCCGGCTATCTTGCATTGGCGGAGAGGTTCACGACCGGCCTGGCTGGCGCCCAAACCCCCATCACCGATATATCTGTATACAGGTCAAACAATCTTTTCCAATCGGAATACCTTCTCAGTTTCCTGGCTTATCCTCTTTCGGAGAAAGACGCATTGGATTTTGACGCCCTCGCCAGTAATCCCCGCAGCATCCTTGAAGCGCTGGGTGCTTCAGCGCAAACAAGTGGAAATTTATATCCTTCATTTATTCTTTCCGATCTGGGTGACCTGGGGGAAAAGTCCATGGGGTTTTCCCTGGCGCTGGGACAGGACCCTGTTTCCCAAAATATTGAATTTTACTGGGCAAGGCGTGGGACGATCATCGAAAGCGTCTGGATGATTTATCCACCTCGACAACTCCCATCCATCAACCTGCATCAGCTGGGCGTGCTCGTGGATCAAAGAGTGGATGAGCGCTTCCCCGGGATCGTCTTCCGCCCGTCGGGTTTGCTGGTCCCGGAAATCACAACCTCAATTCCCACACCTCTCGACATATCCACCCAACCCGGGGTGATCGGCACCAACCTCCTGCTGGCCGCGCTGATGATGCTTCCCTTTGCGCTGGCAGCCGAGGTTTTTACCCGCCTGTCGGCGGAGGAAGCGGGATTCCTTCGCAATAAATTCTGGCTGACCCGCTGGCTATCGAAGGTGCCGCACAATCTTGAGAAATTCTTTGCGGCTGTCTTTAAACGGCGGACCGCCGGAGGGAACATATTGCGCGTAATTTTGATCACGATATTCTATGGGCTGGCATTCTCCCTCCTGGACCGCACATGGAACCCGTTCACAATTACCGGCCTGGTGCTGTTCCTTAATATGACGGTAGCCTATGGCATTGTGGGTATTGCTGACGATCTCATGCAATGGCGGGTATTAAAGAAATGGGGGGCGCCTGCCGAAATCAATCTTAGACCGAACAACATCTTCATTGCTGCCGCATCCACCATTACTTCCAGAGTGCTCAGCCTCGTCCCCGGGTTGATGTTCGGGACACCGGAAGCATTGATCATTGATGAGAAGCAGCTCGGGAATACCCGGCGGAATTATTTGCTTAAAGTATCCGCGCTAACACTTTTGAGCATAGGGATTGGACTCTGGATATTGACGACCATCACCGCCGTACTGCAGCGGCAAACGATCTCGGACAACTTTCGAAATGCCATTGGCGGGTTGGAAGGATTCCTTCTGATCGTTTTTGCGGTTGCTCTTGAAAACACTTTTGTCCAAATGCTCGGTCTGCACGGCAGCTTTGGCGAGGCAGTCAGGAAGAAAAGTCGCGTATTATGGGCGCTTGGGCTGACCCTGGTCACTTTTGCCTTTTACCATACGCTCATTAATCCCCGGGGGGAGTTATCCGCGGCGATGCAGGAATCAAATGTCCGCATTTTTCTGGGTGTGGCAGGAGCATTTGTGCTGTTCACCCTGACAATCTGGGCTTCCTTGAAAATTAGAGGAAGGAAGTCTGCGGACCTTCCCCCGGAAAACGCCGAGACACCTCGCAAACGAAAAACCATTAAATTAATCCCGGCCTGGGTTTGGCTGGCAGCCGTGATCATTGGAGGCACGGTTGTGGGCGATATTCTCTTTACCAGGCACAACCAGCAAATTAAAACGGCAGGGAACCCTTCCCCTCCAGGGGAGATTGCATCCATCCCAACTCCTCTGCCGATCCCGGTCGCGCAGGAACCCGCCACGGTCGGGATGTCATTCACAGCTCCCGTTACGCTTAAAAGGCTGTGTTTTGTGCCGGCTGTGAATGTTGCAGAACGCATGGAGGACCAATATTTTTGGAGAAGCGTGCAACTCGCGGCTGCCCAGGTCGGCGCACAGCCAGAATACCTGGACCCCGAAACGGCGGATGATGCAGGGTATGCCAGGGCCTTCGCTCAAATTATCCGGGATGGTTGCGACCTGATCATTGGGAATTATTCCTCCCAGGGACAGGCACTGATGGACGTGGCGGCCGGGAACCCGGATCAAAATTTCATGCTGCTAGGCGGAGGATCGGATCTCCCCAACATTTGGGTGACCAAATATTCTCTTCCCGAACAGGCTTACCTGGCTGGATATATTGCCGCGGCTGCCAGCACTTCTGGCAGAGTGGGAACCTTCGGAGACCCCCAAATCCCAAACGTGATATCCAGCATGAATTGTTTCGCCCTGGGAGTTCGGGATTATAACAAGGCCCAGCAGGCAAACGTGATCGTCCTGGGTTGGGATGGCAATACGTTGCAGGGGTTATATTCAGACGGGTTATTGAACCCTGACAAAGGGATTGGTCTTGCCAATGGCTTGATTTCCCAGGGAGTCGATATCGTTTTTCCCATGGCGGGGTCAGGCGCGGGAAGTACCGGTTCCGCTATCCTGACGGCGACCGAACAGCACGCAGGAGTTTATGCAATTGGGGTCGATCTTAACTGGACCTGGGTCATGCCGGAATTTGCAGGTGGCATTGTTTCTTCCGTAGAAACTCGTTTTGATCGCAGTATTGCCATAGCTGTGGACGCATTATCGAAGGGAGAATTTAATGGTGGCGTGCATGAGGGAGACCTTACCTCCGGTGAGATAGGACTCTCTCCTTTGACTACAAAATTCTCTGAAGTGATTTCACCCCAGGTGAACAAACAATTAATTCACCAGTCAAGCCCCGAGGTCATCACGGCCGAAATCAATTCCTGTGAGATTCACCAGGCCATCGGCGGTTTTCTCAACTTGAACGACGTTGATGGAAGCGACTGGCCAGCTGATACAAATTTGACAATCCGCGTATTTTCTGCCCCGGGAGGGCAGTTGATATTTACAGGAACAACCCAGACTGATGCACATGGTAGTTTCGACCGGCATACTTCTGCAGATCTCGTACCAGGAACGGAAGTGGAAGTCGATTTTGGAGCGGAAACCAGTTCTGTTTTTCTTGTCCCCTTGACGATCGACAATGTAGATATGGTCGCCGATACGGTCTCGGGAACAGCTCCTGCCGGATCCAAAATAGACCTTAATCTGGGGGATATTGGCACGGATATTAAAGGATATTTGTCAGTGACGGCATCCAGCGACGGTCACTGGCAGGCAAGTTTTTCCGGTAATTATGATATCAACAGCCAGACGGTCGTTCAAGCAACCGTTCCAGACGAAAATGGGAATGGGACGGTAATTAAAATTGCGGCGAAATAAGGAATGTTTATAATGAGAGCAGTTTTACGGGAGCAACAAGAGCGCTGGCGGTATTTTCTTTAATATAAATACATGACCGAATCAAAGCTGCATTTCTTTCCCTTTCTGGTCTACCTGGTTATTTTTCACGCGATTTGGATGGGCGGATATGTGTTTATTGTATATCCCTGGATGCAAATGCTGGGAGACGCCACCCTGATTTATGCGCTGGGTAATATCACCATCAGACTCATTGTCTGGGTGCTGCCAGTTATTTTATACCTGCGCTATATCGATCATGCAGACCCATTTGAGTATCTCAAACTAAAACAAAAATGGAAGCAGGGTATCGCGGTCGGATTTGTCCTATCCATCTTCATTTTACTTGCCAGCATGGTGCGATTTGGCGTACCCCACCCAGCCATTCAGTCCTTAACCTGGAACGGGATCCTTAGTTCTTCCCTGCTAATCGGTTTTTTTGAGGAAATTCCATATCGGGGTTTTATCTTCCAGAAATTTGAGGAACGGTATGGGTTTTGGATAGCGAATCTTTTGTCTTCCATCCTTTTTTTAAGCATTCATTTGCCTGGATGGATTTCCCTTCACTTACTCACTGCCTATAATGTGATCTTTGTGTTTATTTTCGGCGGATTGATGGCAATTATTTTCAAGGTTTGCAAGTCCCTTTGGGGACCGGTGCTTACGCACAGTCTGAACGATTTTATTTCGGTTGTCCTGTTTCACATTTGATCAAAGGTGGATTTATCAAGCCTGCGTGCAGCGGACCGGGCTTATAAAAAATAAATGAACATTACATTCCTGCTCAGGGGACTCGTCATCGGTTTTTCGATCGCGGCACCGGTTGGACCGATCGGCGTGTTATGCATCCGGCGCACGCTGGCAGACGGGTGGGCCTCCGGGCTGGTATCCGGCTTGGGAGCTGCCAGTGCGGATGCGATCTACGGCAGTATCGCCGGGTTCGGCCTGGCTTTCATTTCAAACTTCCTGGTCAGCCAGCAAATCTGGCTGCGCCTGGTGGGAGGCGCCTTCCTTTGTTTTTTGGGTGCCAGGACCCTGCTTGCAAAACCCGCACAACAGGCCTCGGCAGTCAAAGACGGCAGTCTCCTGGCTGCTTATGCGTCGACGTTCTTCCTGACGCTTACAAACCCGATGACGATCATTTCCTTCGCCGCGATTTTTGCCGGGTTGGGTCTGGCAGCCACCCGGGGAAACTATGGGTCTGCCGGGATCCTGGTCCTGGGTGTTTTCCTGGGCTCAGCTTCCTGGTGGCTTCTGTTGAGCAGCACCGTAGGCGTGTTCCGATCCAGGTTCAAGCCGGCCTGGTTGGGCTGGGTGAATCGGATTTCAGGCGCGGTTATCATCGGGTTTGGAATATTTGCCCTGGTGAGCATCCTGTGATAAAAATACAGAGACCAGCAAAGGCAGCCGGTTACGCACCGGGAATGTCGTGAGCCGCCTCAACAAAACCGCTTTAATAAATATGTGCCTGGAAGACCGCCCAAGGAGACATTCATGATCGGGAGTTCAAAAAAATATCCTTCCATTCCCAGGATGATCACCCTTCCCGCTTTACTAATCCTGGCCGCTTGCTCTTCGATCCCGGTTGCTCCAACTCCTTTGTCGACAAGGTCACCCGTTCCCACCAACTCACAAGTCCCCACGGTGGGTCCCACTCCCTCTTCCCCCTCAACTGAACTCCCTTTCCCCTACTCGAGAGTGGATGCCTCCAGCATGGAGCATAAATTGCTGATGGGCTACCAGGGCTGGTTCACCTGCCCCGGTGATGGCTCCCTGCTCAACGGGTATTTTCACTGGTTCTCAGGCAGCGTTCCCAGCGCGGCCAATTTCCGGGGGGCTATGTGGCCCGATACCAGCGAACTCACTCCCGGCGAACGCTGTCTTACGAATATGGTTTTTCCCAACGGGCAGCCGGCGTACCTCTATTCCGCATATGACCCAAGAACCGTGCTGCGCCATTTCGAGTGGATGAGCCAGTATGGGATCGACGGGGTGTTCCTGCAGCGCTTCGGGTCGGAACTATCCGACCCGGCTCATTTTGACGAGCGCAATGCGGTCACGAAAAATGTGATCGCCGGGGCCGAGGCAACCGGACGGGTTTTTGCCATCATGTACGATACAAGTGGCATGGATGCAGCCACCTTCGTCGGTGACCTGGAAAAGGACTGGAAGTACATGCTGGATGTTTTAAAAGTAACGGAAAGCCCCTCCTACCTGCACCAAAACGGCAAACCGGTGGTGGCTATCTGGGGATTGGGGTTCACCGGGCACCCCGGTACCCCGCAGCAGGCCATGGACCTGGTCAATTTCTTTGAAAAAAACCCCGACCTCCTCCAGCAGGTCACGCTTGTGGGCGGGGTACCCAACCATTGGCGCATCCTGCAAAACGACTCCCTCTCCGACCCGGGTTGGAAGGACTATTATTGCGCCCTCAATATTATCAGCCCCTGGACGGTGGAGCGCTTTAAAACCGATGCGCAGGTGGACCAGTATAAAACCACCATGGTGCTCGATATGGAAGCGGCCAGGCAGTGCGGCGCGGAATATATGCCGGTCGTCTTTCCGGGGTATTCCTCCCAAAATTCCAGCGGTTCTGCGTTCAATGTCACCCCGCGACGTGGGGGCAATTTGTACTGGCGCCAGGTCTTTAATGCAGTTTCGCTCAAGGTACCCATGATCTACAACGCCATGTTCGACGAAGTGGATGAAGGCACCGCCATGTATAAGATCGCCGCGACCCCCAATGACCAGCCGGAGGGTGTTAAATTGGTCCCGTTGAATGCCGACGGAGTTAACCTGCCCAATGACTGGTACCTACGCCTGGCGGGTGCCGCCACGCAGATGCTGCGCGGCGAGATTCCCCTGACAATCACCATCCCCATTCAGCCAGGGACAGCCACTTCCACCCCTTGACCCCTGGACGGGACTGCATCGATGAGCATTGGGAATATTGTTCCGGTGGTTTTTGCCCGGGGTGACCGGGCGGTCCTGATACTGGATTGGTGGGGCGCGGCGGCTGCGGCTGCGGGGGCTAATTCTTAATAGTTACCCAGGCTCACCGGTCATTGACCGCGTTGATGAAATCCGTCAGCAGGCCGTAGGCCGTTGTTTCCGGGCCGGGGTTGCCCTCCACAACGGCAAGGCTGGACAGCGTGTCGGTGTGGAACTCCACGATGGACGAGGAGCCCTCCACGCTGTAAAACGGGCTGGAAGAGGTAACAAGTTCCGGCTCCACGCGGCCTTTGATCTCATCCCCAACTTTTTCAGCACTGCAGACCAGCTTCCAGCGTTTGTTCTGTGCCCTGGCGGCCGCTACCATTTCGCCCGTGATGCCGCGGATGCCGGTCCGCTCCACCTGCTGGGGCTTAAGCGGCACCCCCATCAAAACCGTAACCAGCGCAGCCACCTTGATGGAGGCATCCCAGCCGTCCACATCACCGGATGGGTCGGTCTCGGCCAGCCCGATCTCCTGGCAATATTTGACGGCCTCCTCGAAGGACCCGCCGGCTTCCATGCGCCCCAGAATGAGGTTGGTCGTGGAGTTCAGAATGCCGCGGAATGATATCAATTGTGCCGCCGGCAGGCAGGACCGGAAAAGCGAGAAGATGGGCGCCCCATCCATTACTGTCGATTCGAAGTAAAACTTGCGGCTTTTGGCCTGTGCCAGGGCGGTCAGCTCCCGGTAGGCATGCACCACCGGTCCCTTGTTGGCGGTGATGGCATGCATTCCGCATTCCAGGGCAGCCCGCAGATGATCGATGGCTGGTTGCCCGCTGGCAACATTAACAGGGGTGTTCTCGAAAAGGATGTCCGCCGGGACAGCATGGATGAAAGCGAGTGCACCGGTGGTAGGCTTTTTGGTAATAGGTTCCAGGGATTTGCCCCCCTCGACCAATGCCAGGGCCTGCTCGAGGTCCAGCCCGTCCGGGTCGATGGCAGCTCCATGCTTCCCCGTGGATATCCCGGTCACACGGAAGGTGAGATCATATTTTTCCCTGAGTTCGGACTCTTTGCACAGGAGCAGACGCGCCAGGGCGCGTCCCACGTTACCGAAACCGAGCAGGGCGAGACGGGAATGATTCATGGAAATCTCCAATGGATGGTGTGGGGGGTTGGCAGTTACGGTACGATAAACGGTCCCCTAGAGAGGTGGGTAGGGGAACGAACGCCGGTCATCGGGCGGCTGCGGGAAGACTGGGTTGGCGAGCAGTGCCTCGGTCCGGGCCTCTAACGCAGCGAGTTCCCGGGCGGTCAAATGGGGTTGGAGTTCGACCGCCAGACTCAGGCGCAGGATGCCCTGGAACGCTTTCAGGGCAGCAACCAGGTCGGCCGGGATCGCCTCCCCGGCGAAATCCCAGATCACGGTGCGTAATTTGTCTTCAGAATGGAAGCACAGGCCGTGGTCGATCAGGTAGAGCTTGCGGGTGCGTTTCTGTAGCAGGATGTGACCTCCCTTGCGGTCCGCGTTGTTGATCAGCAGGTCGAACAGGGCCACCTTGCGCAGGCGCGGCAGGTCGGCGGGGGAAAGGGTGAAATAGTGCTGATTGGGATCGTGTTCGATGTACTGCTGCAGGGAACCGTGACCGAATGGACCGTCGCGCAGGATCGTGATCGGGACGAAGCAGAAACCGAGCGCTTCACTGACCAGGTAGGCAGCCACTTCGCGCCCTGCCAGGGAGGCCTCGGGGAAATCCCACAGGGTCTGCTCGCCGCGCCTGGGTTTGTAAACTGCGGGGGTCTCCCGCCCGGCATTCCTGACAGAGACAAGGAAGGTGTAATTCGAGCCAAGCGTGAACTGGCCTTTAAGTTCGATCTCCCCATGCTCGAGATCGAGGCGAAGGGTTTCCGGGGATTCGGTCATGGGCTCTTTAGCCAGAGCTGAACGCTGAACCGGTGAGGGGAACGGAATGCTGACTTGATGAGAGGGGGCTGTTGTTTAATGTTTGTGCCCGTTCTTCTTGGGACAAAAATGACCCTCGGGGTCCATCGGCTGCCCGCACTGGGGGCAGATCGGCCGGCCGCGATTGATGACTTCCTTGCTCCAGTCCGCCAGCATGCGGATCTGGGCGCGCGTGCACCAGAAGCGCACTTCGGAGGCTTCATCCGGATCCTGGCCTTCCATCAACGCCTCCCGTACCATAACTACGATCATATCGTGATCCGCGTCGTAGCCGAGGCCCATCTCCCCGGCTCGGAAGAGCGGATCCACCGGGGGGCTGATGTGCATTTTGTCTTCAACATATTCCGCCACGGCCACGTTCAACTCCGGCTTTTGCTTGAAAAGTTCGGCCAGCATCTGGTCAACACCCAGCGCCAGGGATTGGAGCTGGACTTTTTCGATGATGATCGTTACAGGCTGGGCGTCGGTCTTGCGCCAGCCTTGAATGTAAAAAACCCGCGCCCCTGGCTTGCCAATGGCATCCACGGTGATATGCTCGAGCGGGTTCAGGTCGATTTCGAAACGTGCCATGCTCAGCCTTCCTGTTTGAATGAATAAACGTCAAAGTCGCGCGCCACCTGCACATTGGGGAAGACGGCCTGGGCTTCAGCCAGCACGTCCTTCTCCCGGTAGCGGCGTGAGAGATGGGTCAAAACCAACTGGCGGACATTCGCCTTTACTGCCAGTTCGGCAGCCATTTTGGCTGTCAGGTGCGAAAACTGTTTGGCCATTTCGACCTCTTCCTCGAGGTATGTGGACTCGATCACCAGCACCTCAGCATCCTGACAAACGGCTGCCAGGTCGTCGGTCCGGCCAGCGTCGCCGACATATACCAGGCGTACGCCTGGTTTGAGCTGCCCGAGCACTTCTTCCGGCCCCACCTTTCGCCCGTCCTCCAACGTGATAATCTTTCCCTCCACCAGGTCGCGGCGGATTGGACCGAACGGAACCCCCAGCGCCTCCGCCTTTTCAGGCAGGAACGGGCGGTGAGGCCGTTCCTCGAATTTGAATCCCAGCGAGTTGGAGCCGCGGTGGAAAACCGGGAAAGCGGTCACCGTGAAGTCGTCAGTCTCGAAAAATATTCCCGGCTTGATCTCTTGCAGGTTGAGCCTGATCGGAGGCTGCCCTCCGCGCAGCACCACGCTGTAGAGCAGGTCGTGGATGCGGTCGAGCGCCCACCTGCCGCTGTAAATGTTAAGTTCCTCGATGGCTTCCCAGCGCATGAACGTGGAGAGCAGCCCTGCCAGTCCGAGGATGTGGTCCAGGTGACCGTGGGTGATAAAAATGTTGCCCAGGTTCCTGAAACCAATGCCGGATTGCAGGATCTGGCGCTGGGTACCTTCGCCGCAGTCGATCAGGAAGCGGAATTCGTCGTGCTTGACGATTTGTGCGGACAGCCCGCGCTTGGCGGAGGGGGCAGAGGCGGAGGTGCCGAGGAAAACGATTTCGAACATTGCGGCAATTATACCCTGCCCGCTTCTCCATCATCCTGGTTGTCTCCTATCCCTTGAAATGCTATACTTCCAACGATTTCCCTTCCTGGAATTATCACAGGAGTAATTTATGATCCGGACCTGACGCCTTTTGGGCCGCAGGTTAATATAAGACCAACCAGGAGAACCTGTCATGTCAAATGAAACCTCTTTTTCCAATACCATCATCCTGCTGACCAGGGAGGGCATGGGGGCTTCCGATGCCGCCCTGCAGCACAAACTATTGGATACTTACTTAAGCCTGCTGTTAAAGAACGAATCCTTCCCCAATGCGATCTGCTTTTATACCGAGGGGGTCAGGCTGGTGGTGGAAGGGTCACCCCACATTGAGCAGCTAAGTGCCCTCGAGCAGCGCGGGGTCCGCCTGATCATTTGCTCTACTTGTCTCAGCTATTTCGGGCTGACTGACAAGATGCGGGTGGGAATTGCAGGGGGCATGGGGGATATTCTTGAAGCCCAAGCCCGGGCACAGAAAGTCATCAGCTTATAATCTTAATTATTCAGTGGTATGCTCGTTTGTATGAACCTGTCTCATTTTCCCACCGGGAGGGGTTTTAATATCAGGAAAGACACCCAGGACCGATGGATGAAATTACCTCTCAAGAAAGAGCAATTCAGGCCATGATGGCCCGCAAGGCAGGACCGATCCAGCCCCGTGCCGCATCCAGTTCGGATTCCCTCCCCGCCCAGTCGTTTGAGGACCTGTTTCTCGAGCACTGGAGTGCGATCTACCGGCTGCTCGTCCGCATGACTGGAGACCCGGCTGAGGCGGAGGACCTGGCTCTGGAGACCTTTTTCAGGTTCTACCGGCAGCCTCCAAAGATCGGGGAGGGATACAACCCGGGCGGCTGGTTGTACCGGGTGGCCACCAACCTGGGGCTGCATTCCATCCGCAGTACCAGGCACCGCCAGTATTATGAAATGTCAGCTGGCAAGGGCGCGCTTGAAGATCCTCCCGAAACCCGCCCGGCCCAGATCCTTGAAAGCAAAGAGGAGCATGCCCTCACCCGGCTGGTCCTGGAAAAGATGAACCCCCGCCGGGCGGAATTGCTGGTGCTGCGTTATTCAGGAATGGCTTACAAGGATATCGCCAAAGCCCTGGACCTTTCCCCCGCCTCCATTGGGCCGCTTCTGCTGCGTGCCGAACGCGAATTTGAGAAAGTCTACCTCGTCCTTAACCAGGAGGAAAAATGAACCGACATTTGAACGCTGGACAACTGCGAGCTGCACTCGACCAGGAACTGGACGAGGCTGGGTTGCGCCACCTTGAAACCTGTCCGGATTGCCGGAAGCAACTGGCCCGGATCAAGGCAGAGACGCAGCAGGCCGTCCTTGGGCTGTCCTTCCTGGCTTCGACGTCCGCTCAATCTGCACCGGATGCCAGGTCAGCCCTGGCTCGTTTCCATCAACGCAACGATTCCCGAAAGGAGATTTCCATGTTTAAAAAATTGTTTGCCTCCACCACCCTGCGAGCGGGGCTGGCGATCGTAGTCATCCTGGCGGTCGTATTTTCGTTTCCCCAGGCACGCGCATTTGCAGGCCAGTTCTTGAACCTCTTCCGCGTCCAGCAGGTGGTGGTCGTTCCTGTTGATTTTACCGGCATTCAGTCACTGACCGGGAATGATACCCTCGGAAAGCAGGTCAGCGACCTGATCGCCAGCTCGGTTACCACAGATCAGAATCCCGGCACCCCTGTCACTGCCGCGGACGCCTCCCAGGCCAGCCAGTTGGCCGGCTTTACCGTGCGGGTTCCACAGGGGATGACCCCCTCCCGCCTCAGCGTCGAAAATGCGGCTGCCTTTACCCTCAAGATCGACGCGGCCAAAGCCCAGGCGCTGCTGAACGAATCCGGACGGTCTGACCTAGTGCTGCCGGCTTCGATCAACGGAGAAGACGTTTCAGTGACCATCCCCGCCAGCGTGAGTGTTGCCTTCGGCACCTGCCCCGACCCGGCCACACCGGATACCGGCGGTATCAACCCGGGCGGGTCTGCCGGTCGGCGTTACTCCGACTGTGTCATCCTGGCCGAAATCCCAACCCCCATCGTGTCCGCACCGGCAGATTTGAATATCGCCCAGCTTGCCCAGATCGGTTTGGAATTCACAGGCATGACCAGCGACCAGGCCGCCGCCTTCACTCAAACCGTCGATTGGACCTCCACCCTGGTGATCCCGCTCCCCAAGAATGCCGCAACCTATGACCAGGTGACCGTGGACGGAGTGACCGGCACGCTCATCCAGCGCCCGGCCGATGATGCACCGCAGTATGCCCTGCTGTGGGTCAAGAATGGTATCATCTACGCCATCAGCAGCCTGGGCACCAATTCCCAGCAAGCCATTACGATTGCGAATTCCCTCCCATAACGGATAAGTATGCCAACTGTACCTGCGATTGAAACAATCGAACTTAGAAAAGAATTCGGCGACAACGCCGCAGTAAAAAGCCTCACCCTGCAAATCCAGCAGGGTGAGGTGTTTGGATTCCTGGGCCCCAATGGGGCTGGCAAGACCACCTCGATCAAGATGCTGGTTGGGCTGATCACACCCACCTCCGGCCGGGCTTCCCTGCTGGGAGCCCCGCTCGGAGACCGTGTCACGCGCACCCGCATCGGCTTCCTGCCGGAGCACTTTCGCTTCCAGGATTGGCTGACCGCCCGCGAATTCCTGACCCTGCACGGTCAGCTCTTCGGAATGCGGCAGCCCGGATTAACCGCCCGGATCAACGAACTGCTGGAGCGGGTGGGGCTGGACGGTTTTCGCGACCGGCATCTTTCCACCTTTTCGAAGGGCATGCTGCAACGCATCGGGCTGGCACAGGCCTTGCTCAACCAGCCGGCCCTCGTTTTCCTGGATGAGCCCACTTCCGGTCTCGACCCCGTCGGTCGTATCCTGGTGCGCGACATCATCCACGAACTGCGCGCCCAGGGCACCTGTGTCTTCCTGAACTCCCACCTGCTCAGCGAGATCGAAGTGACCTGCGACCGGGTGGCATTCATCAGTCATGGGGAGGTGATCCGCCTGCTGGAGCTGGCTTCCCTGGATACCGGTCAGCTCAGTGCGGTTCTGCGGGTCAAGGGGCTTACCCCCGACACTGCCTCCGGCCTTTCAACCTGGGCACAGCAGGTCCAACTCGACGGCGAAAACCTGTCCCTGGTCATCAAATCTGAGGCCGTACTGCCGGAGATCAACCGCTACCTGGTCGAACATGGAACCGCCGTTTACGAGATATCCCCCAAACGCCCTTCCCTGGAAGAGCTGTTCATCGAAACCGTCGGGAAGGAGGGTGGACTGTGAGCGCCATCTTCATCCTGGCCCGCATGACCTTCGTCCAGGCGATCCGCCGGCGCATCGTCCTCACCGGCCTGCTGCTCGGGCTGTGTTTCCTGGTCGTTTTTACAATCGGGTTCCACATGATCAATACGACCTCCCTGGCTTCCATAACCGGCACGCAAACCACGGGCGTTCAAAATATCATCGACACCGAGAGGTCAAGCGGACTGTTCCTGGCCGGGTTGTATGCGGTCACATTCCTGGGGATCGCCATGGCAGCCCTGCTGGGAGCAGACACCATGGCGGGTGAGATCAACTCGGGGACCATCCAGGTCATCGTCACCAAGCCCATTCGCCGTTCGGACGTGGTGTATGGGAAATGGCTCGGATTTGCCGGGCTGTTGGGCCTGTACCTGCTGCTCATGGAGGGTGGGACGGTGCTGAGCATCCTGCTGCAGTCCGGGTATACGGCGCCTCATCTTCTCGCGGGAGTGGTGTTGATCTACCTTGAAAGTCTGCTGGTGATGACCGTGGCGATGTTTTTCTCCAGCCGTTTCTCCGCCCTGGCCACCGGCGGGGTGGTCTTCGGCCTGTACGGATTGTCTTTCATCGGTGGCTGGATCGAGCAGATCGGCGCCGTGCTCAACAGCCAGACGGCGATAAAGGTCGGCATCGTGACCAGCCTGATCATCCCGAGCGAATCCTTGTGGCGCAGGGCGGCCTACGAAATGCAGTCGCCTCTTTCAGGCCTGCTGGGTATTTCCCCCTTTGGTACCACCTCGGCTCCCAGCCTGCTCATGGTTGCGTACGCGCTGGTCTACCTGCTGGTGGTCCTGGTTCTCACCGTCCGTGTCTTCCGGAAACGGGATCTTTAGAAAGATTAAGACCCGCCCTACATAACCACCCTTAATCCCGGTTAAATATTCCGCCGCCAATCTCATTCCTGACTGGCGGCGGATCTTTAATCCCAGTGTATCTATAATTACTCTACTCTTCCCGGGTTCCTTGGCGCGCTTCCGCAAACACTTCCCGGGTTTCCTGCACCAGCCAGGCCAGGAACACCAGGGCGGCCGCGTACTCAATCCACCACAATCCAAACAGGGCATTCAAGGCCAGGCCTGCCAGCACAGTCGCAGCCATATAAGCACAGGTCATGGAATTGGCTGAATCTCCCGCCAATGCTGCACTGTTGATCCGCTTCGAGATCCGCCGTTTGGATATTGCCAGCCAGGGCATGATCAACAGGGCCGCCGTCGAGATCCCAATCCCGACCAGGGAACTTTCAGGTTTGGCATGGGTGATCAGCAGGTATACAGAGGAGACCAATACGTAGGCACAGAGAAGGCCCAGGCTGCCCGCCACCACCCAGGCTGCCTTTTGTTCAGCGTGCCTCACGCTTCCCAGGTCTCCGCCCCTGTTCTCGGTGGATAGCCGCCAGAGCAGGATCCCCCCGCTGACCAGCTCGAGCAGGCTGTCCAACCCGAAGGCAATGAGAAGCACGCTCCTCGCCGCGAGGCCCGCGCCGATCGAGACGGCCATCTCGACCACCATCCACAGGACGGTGATGACCTCGATCCGCACCCCCATTCTTACGTCAGTCGTTCGGGTTGCATCCATGTGTCATGTATTCCTTTTACTTCAAAGCAGTTTAAACCCGTTGCTTTAACGCTTGATGAGAAACCGGGGTTTGCATTCATTTGTCCTCTCTCACCGAAAGCATTTCAATAATACCGCCCCCTTATTATCGGAAGAGCATCCAGACACATTGCCAGACACTGAATTATTCGATTCTCCAACTCCCGACTAGATGGAAAAGGTTTTTCACTGCCTGGATTCCTGCTAATTGATTGTGATAATATAATGCTATGCCTGCAACCATTCTCATCGTCGAAGATGAACCTTCATTACAGGATACCCTGGCTTACAACCTCGAAAAACAAGGTTATACCGTGGAAGCCTGCAGCGACGGTCGCACCGCCCTGGAGGCTGCCCGACGTTTAAAACCGGACCTGATCGTGCTCGACATCATGCTCCCCGAACTGGACGGCTTCGAGGTCACCAGGATCCTGCGGCGGGAGATGATCGTTCCGATCCTCATGCTGACCGCCCGTGACGAAGAGATCGACCGGGTGGTTGGTCTGGAAGTGGGCGCCGACGATTACCTGACCAAGCCTTTCTCGATGCGCGAACTCCTGGCACGCGTCAAGGCCCAGTTGCGGCGCGCCCAGCTCGTGCGCGATGAACAGTCAAAAAAAGAGGTCAGCGAACCCGCCTCCCCCCAGGAAACCCTGGCCTTCGGCAACCTGGTCATCAACCAGTCCCGCCGCGAGGTCCTGCTGGACGGACAGGTGCTGGCGCTCAAGCCTCAGGAATACGACCTGCTCCAGTTCTTCGCCCAGCACAAGCGCCAGATGCTTTCACGCGAATTCATCCTGGAACGCGTCTGGGGCTGGGACTACGTCGGCAACAGCCGCACCGTGGACGTGCACGTGCGCTGGTTGCGCGAGAAGATCGAGACGGACCCGGCTGTACCAGTCCGCATCGTCACAGTGCGCGGCGGGGGCTACCGCTTCGAAGGGTAATGGACGGCAGGGTGGGTTCCAGCCACCTGGCAATAAGTTGATGGAAAGGGAAAGGTTTTGACAGGTCCACCCGGGTAGGATTTCCACCATGAAAACCAAATTCGAACAGTTCGCCCTCGGTTTAATCCTTGCTCCACTGGCTCCAATTGCCGGTCTGCTCGCGTTCTGGTGGACGTCATTTGCGTTCCTTCCGGAAAGCTGGATCTCCTACTGCGGTCTGACCGGTCTCGCGCTTGGCATCCTGGCGGACATATTTTTCCTGAAAGGATTGATCAAGCGGGCGTACAAGCTGGGGGTTGTTTTCTGGCTGGTTGTACTGTTATTCTATTCCGTGGGCGCTTTCGGGTTCTTCATGGGTGTGCCGGTCATAAATGCTGCCCTGGCAATCCCGGCCGGGTTCGTTGTCAGCGGGAAACTGGCCCACGAGACAGTGGATGGGGTCAGGCTGCGCCGGGCCTCCCTGCGGACATGCCTCCTGACTACTTCCCTGATGGTCCTGGTGTGCGCCGCCTCGGCGACTGTCGCCCTGGTCAGCCCATCCACCCCCAGCGACTTGCGCGGGATGTTCGGCCTCGGTTTCGAGGTCACCTCGGCCATGATCTGGGGGCTGATCCTGGTGGGTGGCGCAGGGCTCCTTGTAGTGAACTGGGTGTTGACCGGTCTTTCGGTCCACATTACCTATCGCTTTTTAAACAAGACCTGAAATGAACTGGTTCCTGCCTGCTGTCATTGCAATCCTGGTGGTGGTGTCAGGCGTCCTGGCCTGGCGGCATGCGGTTTTGCGCCGCAGGCTGCATCGATACGCGGAGGCCCTGCGCTGGTTCGCCGATGAGAATCGACCCGGGACGGAGCTTCCAAAGGATGAATCCAGCCTGGAGGAACTCTCCAATGCCGTTACGCTTTTAAGGCAAGCTGAGCAGGGACGCACAGCCAGGGCGGAGGCCGAGAGTGCCAAGCTGGCGGCTGTCCTGGAAAGGATGACCGATGGGGTGTTGATCGCCGCTGCGGATGGCCGCGTCCTGTTCTCCAACCCCGCTGCCGGGAGACTCTTCGAAAATCCCGAGCCAGCCGGTCGGACGGTGGCGGAAGTGCTGCGCCATTACCAACTGGTGGAGGCCTGGCGCCGCTGCCAGCTTGGACGCGAAATTCAGACCGAGTTGGTGGAAATCCCCAACCAGCGGATTTTCCTGCAGCTGGTGGCCATCCCCGACCAGGATACTGGTGGCAGCCTGCTGCTCGTCCAGGACCTTACCCGGGTCAGGCGCCTGGAGACCGTGCGGCGCGACTTTGTCTCGAACCTTTCCCATGAACTGCGCACCCCTTTGGCTTCGCTCAAGGCCCTTACCGAGACCCTGCGCGAAGGCGCCCTGGATGATCCCAAGGCAGCAAAGCACTTCCTTGACAGCATCGAGACCGAGGTGGACGCCATGACCCAGATGGCGGGTGAACTCCTGGAACTGACTCGCATCGAGTCGAGCCAGCTCCCCCTTGAGTTCAAGCCTGTCCCGGCCGGCGACCTTTTGGCTTCCGCAGCAGGCAGGATGCGGGCGCAGGCTGAACGCGCCGGGCTGACTTTGCGCCTAGGGGACATGCAGGACACAGACAAGGTGCGCGCCGACCCTGCCCGCCTGGAACAGGTGCTGGTCAACCTGATCCATAACGCGGTCAAATTCACCAACCCGGGCGGCGAAGTAATCCTTTCCGCCAAGGCCGAAGACGGTTTTGTCCGTTTTTCCGTTCGGGACACCGGGGTGGGCATCCCCGCCGACGACCTCGAGCGTATTTTCGAGCGCTTTTACAAGGCGGACCGCGCCCGCTCGAGCGGCGGGACCGGGCTGGGGTTGTCGATCGCCCGTCACATCGTGGAAGCACACGGGGGCAAAATTTGGGCGCAGAGCGTGGAAGGCCGGGGGAGTACTTTTCATTTCACCATTCCAATTGCCGATTGATGATCTGACGAAAACAGCCCTGTTGCAGGATATGTGACAGGTTTTTTTATCCGCGACCTTTAACCGAACGTTAACCGTTTGTTTGAAGGGTTTTAAACATCCTTTGCTAGAATTTGGGTATGAAAACAAAGGAGAAACTAATGTCCAAAAAACTTATTATTGTTACATCTTTCTTTTTTGCCATAAGCATTGCGCTCAGCGCCTGCGGTCCTGCGGTCTCAGCTCAAACTCCAACCCAGACTCAGCCCGGAGGAAGTTCTTCCACCCCGCTTCCCGCAGGGTCCGTTCAGATTACCGGTTCGGGCAGCACCTTCCAGCAGCCTGCCATGAGCCAATGGGCGTTCGCGTACTCTTATGTTGACCCGTCGGTGGTGATCAATTACCAGGGCACCGGTTCAGGGGCGGGCAAGACTGCCATCGTCCAAAATACGGTTGACTTCGCCGGTTCCGATTCCGTCCTGACCGACGCAGAAATCGCTTCCGGAAAGGACTTGCAGATGTTCCCGATCCTGGCTGGTGCGGTCGTTCTGACCTACAACATCCCCGAGCTCGATCCAACCAAGGACCCCGCTGTCATCCTGGACGGCAAAGCCCTGGTCGGGATCTATAACTCCACCATCACCATGTGGAATGATCCCGCCATCGCTGCCCTCAATCCTCAGATCGCTTCCAAGCTGCCTGCCAAACAGATCACGGTTGTGCACCGCTCGGATGGCTCCGGTACGACTGAAATCTTCACCAATGCCCTGGCGTCCTTCAGCAGCGCCTGGACCGCAGGGCATGGCACCACGATCCAGTGGCCTGCTGACCAGGCCGGGCACGGCCTCGGCGGCAAGGGCAACCAGGGGGTAACCGCAGCCGTCCAGAACACGCCCTATGCCATCGGTTACGTGGAATACAGCTACGCCACGGCTAACAAACTGCCTTTTGCCCAAATGGTTAACCAGGCCGGGCAGACCGTTACTGCCAGCGTTGACAGTGTCAAGTCAGCCATGACCGACTTCGCCAGTTCCTTTACTCCTCAACTTACGGCGGTCATCGTCAATCCCACCGGCGCAGCCTCCTGGCCCATCTCGGGCTACACCTACACCATTTTGCACATGACCAGCATGACGGACTGCGTCAAAGCCCAGAAGCTGGTGGAGTTCGTCCACTGGTTCCTGACCGACTCGGGTGCGACCACCCAGGCAACAAACCTTGGCTTCGTACCGCTGCCGGCGCCTGTCCTTCAGCAGGTCCTTGCCAAGCTTGGTCAGGTCACCTGCAACGGCAATCCCATCATGATTCCGTAATTCCTATCAACACCTTCCCTTCCCGGATGGAGAGCTTCCGTAAGGAGGCTCTCCATCCGCTAGTATAATGTGCCCAGCAATCGTTGCTTTTCGGGCAATTTGATTTCCGCCGCAGCCGGTAGGCCGTGGCTTTTTAAAAGAAATAGGGCCTCCAATGCTTAAGCCTGCTAAACCCATCCAGGGATCCCGCTGGTTGAACCGCATTCTCCGGTCTCTTCATCATGGTGACCGGCCCTGGCAGGGGTTGATTTTCCTTTTTTCTGCAGTGGTTATCGTGCTGATGCTTGCCATCGGCGTAATGTTATGGATCGATTCGGCTGGCGCCCGGGCCGCTTTTGGCTGGTCATTCCTGGTGCCTACCGCAAACCCAAACTGGGACCCGGTCAACAACCTTTTCCAGGCCTGGCCCTTCCTTTCCGGCACGCTAGAAACCTCCCTGTTCGCCATCATTTTTGCCCTGCCGATCGGCCTTGGGATTGCCATCTTCCTGGCCGAACTATGCCCGGCCTGGCTGCGCACTCCGCTGACCTGGTTGGTGGAATTATTGGCTGCCATCCCCAGCGTGGTATACGGGCTGTGGGGTATTTTCGTTTTTTTACCCGGGGTAGTGGCACCTTTAGGAGACTTTTTGGCTGGCACGTTGGGGAGAGTGCCTCTCCTGGGCGTTCTATTTTCGGGTTCCATCCCGGCCAGCGGGGCCAGTCGGCTGGCTGCCAGCCTGATCCTGACCATCATGATCGTCCCCACCATCGCCTCGATCTCCCGCGAAATCTTCCTGGCGATCCCCAATTCGCAGCGCGAAGCAGCTAAAGCTCTGGGCGCCACCGAGTGGGAGACTATCTGGCAGGTGCTTATTCCCTATGGCCGTTCGGGTCTGCTCGGAGCTGTCATTCTGGGCCTCGGGCGGGCCCTGGGAGAGACTATGGCGGTTACCATGGTCATCGGCAACAGCATCCAGGGAGGAGCTTCCATGCTGCAGGCTGGTTACACCATGGCCAGTATCATAGCCAATGAGTTCGCCGAGGCAGCTTCCCTGCTCCATACCGATGCATTGATCGAAATTGGCTTGGTCCTGTTCGTGATCACCCTCCTTTTGAATATCCTGGCCCGTTTCCTGGTCTGGCGGGTGGCGCGCCAGGCTCCCCAGGAGGCGCGCTCATGAGCCTTTTCTCTGAATTAATGGACCGCAACCGGGCCCAGCGTGCCCGCCAGCGCAAGGTTGTTAACGTGCTGATGCTATCTTTAACCGGCATAGTGACGGTCCTTGCACTGGTTCCGCTTTTCTGGATTATCGGTTACGTAATCATCCAGGGCGGGAAAAACATAAACCTGGATTTCTTCATCAACCTGCCCCGTCCAATGGGGGTCAGCGGCGGCGGAGTGCTGTCTGCAATCGAAGGGACAGTGGTCATTATGATCCTTGCGGCGATCTTTGCCATCCCGCCCGGGGTGCTGGCTGCTTTCTATGCAGCCCGCTATCCCAACACACCGCTGGGGGTGGCTTTGCGTTTCAGCACCGATGTCCTGTCCGGAGTCCCCTCCATTGTGGTCGGGTTGTTTGCTTACACGATCCTGGTGGTGCCAATGAAGCATTATTCCGGGCTGGCAGGAGGAGCTGCGTTGGCAGTCATCATGCTGCCCACCATCATCCGCACCACGGAAGAAATGCTGAAACTGGTGCCTGCTTCGTTGCGTGAAGCCTCGCTGGGACTGGGCGCACCCGAATGGAAGACTTCGCTGCGCGTGCTCTTCCCGGCTGCTTCCAGCGGGATCATCACCGGTTTCCTGCTGGCGCTTGCCAGGGCTGCCGGCGAGACTGCGCCTCTTCTCATGACCGCCCTGGGTAACGAGCGCTTCGATATCAGGCAGATCATCACCAGCGGCGTGCAGTCCCACCAGTCGGTCTTCCACATCCTGGGTCAGATCGTCAATGCCCCGGTGGACTCGCTCCCGCTCACTTTATGGAAATACGCCCAGCAGCCCTTCCCGGAATTGGTGGCACAAGCCTGGTCTGTTGCGCTGGTGCTGATGCTCTTTGTGCTGATCGTCAACGTAAGCGCACGGGTATGGATCCAAAGCCGCACCCGTGGCATGAAAGGTTAATCCCATGAAGATGGAAATTTCTGAAACGGTTTTTCAGACAGTTGCAACCGGGGAGACTCCTGCCAAGGTTGAGATCAAGAACCTGGGCGTTTATTATGGCAAGTTCCGCGCCTTGAAGGATATCAACCTGACCGTCCACGAAAACAGGATTACCGCCATCATCGGTCCTTCGGGCTGCGGCAAGTCCACCCTGCTGCGTTCCTTGAACCGCATGAACGACCTGACCCCCGGCTGCCGCATGGAAGGTGAAGTGAGACTCGACGGAGAGGACGTGCTCTCCCCCAGCATGGATGTGGTCAACGTGCGCCGGCGGGTGGGGATGGTCTTCCAGCGTCCAAACCCGTTTCCCAAGTCCATTTTCGAGAACGTGGCTTACGGACCTCGGCTGTATGGCATTAACCGAAAATCGGACCTGGAAGGGATCGTGGAAAACAGTCTGAAAGCTTCCGCACTTTGGAGCGAGGTGAAGGACAAGCTCAACCAGTCCGGCCTGTCCCTCTCGGGCGGGCAGCAGCAGCGGCTGTGCATCGCCCGCGCCCTGGCGGTGGAGCCCGAGGTGATTCTGATGGACGAACCCGCTTCCGCCCTCGACCCCATTTCCACGCTCAAGATCGAAGAGCTGATGCAGGAACTCAAAAAGGATTACACCATCGTCATCGTCACCCATAACATGCAGCAGGCGGCACGCGTCTCGGATTACACCGCCATGATGATGATCGACGATGCGCGCGCCGGGCATCTCATCGAGTTCGACCGCACCAATACCATCTTTACCCGCCCCAGGGACAAGCGCACGGAGGACTACGTCACCGGGCGTTTCGGATGATTTCACAAAAACATGGGATTGACTGCAGTCGTTCAGGCTTGGCGAAACACATATAATGTTTCTGGAACGTATTGACCAGTACAACAGTCCAATTTGATGCGCTCTTAATTGGTAATAATGGCAAGTCAGCGCCAGGGAGAAGTGGTGACCATGAGAAAAACTTTCGAGACCGAAATTCAGCAATTGAAGGATGAAATGCTCCTGCTGGGGAGCATGGTGGAGCAGCAGATCCTCGGGTCGGTGGAAGCGCTCAAGAAACGGGACATGGAAGCTTCGCGCCGGATCCAGGAAACCGATCTTGAAGTCAATTCCAGGCGCTACGCCATCGAGGAACAGGTGATGATCGTCATCGCCACCCAGCAGCCGATGGCGCACGACCTGCGCCTGCTGGCCTCCATCCTGGAGGTCAGCGGTGAGTTGGAACGCATGGGGGATTATGCCAAGGGCATTGCCACGATCAGCCTCCGCATGGCTGACCAGCCTTTGCTGAAACCATTAATCGACATTCCGCGCATGGCGCAAAAGGGCGTTGATATGCTCCACCGCGCCCTGACCGCTTTCACGACCGAAGACGTGGCGACAGCCCGGTCCATCCCTTTCGAAGACGATGAAGTGGATGAACTGTATATCCAGATCTACCACGAATTGATGATGTTCGTCATCCAGGACCCAAAGACCATCGAGCGCGCCAACCTGCTCCTGTGGGTGGCCCACAACCTGGAGCGTCTCGCCGACCGCGTCTCCAACATCTGCGAAAGGACCGTGTTTACAGCCACCGGTGAGATGAAAGAACTGGAAACCACCAAAATCCACAGATAAACTTTCGGGTTCAGTCTAAAAAGAGTTTGTCGACCATTTTATCGGAACCAAATATAAAACCCCAATCGACTTCGTCGTGCAGACCTGCGATAAACCCGTCGAGAGACATGGTGACGTGGATCATCACCTTGTCCATATTATCTCCTTTCCCTTTCCCTGGCGGCAATCCAGTAAAAATTACGACAGGTCAATGAAATGATCAAAAGATGAATTTATCAACCCTTGATTAAGGAAAACATCCGAAGTAACCAACCTTCGGATGTTTTATGTTTACAGCAGACGGTCCCCTCCATCCACCGAGTCGGATCGGAAATGGCAGCCCCGGCTCTGGCGGTTATGGCGGGCGGCCTCGCCCACCACCAGCCCCACCTCCACGGCGTTGCGCAGTCCAATCAGGCCGTCGCTTAGCTTGGTCTTTCGATAGAAGGTCTCGATCTCATTCTGCATGTGGCGCAGCTCGCGGATGGCGCGTGATAGCCGGTCACCGGAGCGGACCAGGCCCACGTAATGCCACATGATATTCTGGATGGTTTGCATATCGCCCTGGATGAGCGCCGGGTCGGATTCCTGGGTCAGGTTCGATTCGTCCCAGGCGGGTATGTCCTCACGGGTGGGGATGGCAGGCGTCGGGTTTGCCGCAAAGCGCGCCTCGATATCGCGCGCTGCCCGCGTCCCCCACACCAACCCTTCCAACAGGGAGGTCGACGCCAGTCGGTTCGCCCCGTGCAGCCCGGTGCAGGAGACCTCGCCTACGGCATACAGGTTGGCGGTGCTCGAACGCCCCCACTCGTCCACTGCTACGCCGCCGCAGAAATAGTGTGCCGCCGGGACGACCGGGATGGCCTCCCGCGTGATATCGATCCCCACGCGTTTGCATTCGCTGTAAATGTTTGGGAAGCGGGTTTTGATCTTCGCAGCTGGCATGTGCGCGGCGATGTCGAGCAGTACATAGGAGTAATCGTGGGCTTCCATCTCGGTATGGATGGCGCGCGCCACCACGTCACGCGGCGCCAGGTCTTTCCACTCTGGGGAATATTTTTCCATGAAGGTACGCCTATCGGGGGTGAGCAGGACGCCGCCCTCGCCTCTGACTGCCTCGCTGATCAGGAAGCCCTCGGCCCCCGGTACCGAGAGGGCGGTCGGATGGAACTGGACGTACTCGGCGTTCACAATGCGCGCCCCGGCGCGGGAGGCCATTGCCAACCCGTCACCTCGTGCGCCCGGCGGGTTGGTGGTGTTGCGGTAGATCCGCCCGATCCCGCCCGTGGCGAGAATGGTGACTGCCGCCAGCGTGCGGTGGATGGATTTTCCCTTGCGGTCGAAAACGTACGCTCCGTGGCACGCCACTGGTTTATAGGCTGCCAGCGGGTCGCGCGAGTGATGTGGATAGGTGATCAGGTCCACGGCGGTAGCCTCGGTCAGGAACTCCACGTTGGGACATTTTTTCAACGCGGCCACCAGGCCTTCCATGATAGCCCTGCCCGTCCCGTCCCCCACGTGCAGGATGCGTCGTCGCGAATGCGCTCCTTCCTGTCCAAACTCGAGCTCGCCATCTTTTTCCCGGTCGAAAGCAATCCCTGCCGTCCCGATCAGGACCTCCTGCAGCAGAGGCGGACCTTCTTCAGCCAGGATGCGCGCTGCCTTGGGCAGGGAGGCACCCGCTCCAGCCGCCAGGATGTCTTCCACCAGCAGGTCGGCGCTGTCGTCCAGCCCGCGGCCGATGATCCCGCCCTGGGCATAGCGTGAGTTGGACTCGTGCGGGTCCGCATCGCGCGTGATCAGGATGATGCGCCTGCGCGGGTTTTGGGCCAGTTTCAGAGCTGCCGTGGCTCCGGCGATCCCGGAACCGATGATGAGTACGTCGGTAGTTTTCATTAAATACCCAAAGTAACGACTTTCGCCGTTACCCCATAAATAAAACCGAAAAACAAATTTGCGAGTTCGTCCCTGTTGGGGACAAACGCTTAGATGTCAGCCGATATTATATCAACCGATTTTGATCATCCGGTCCACCGCCCGAAAGGCCTTGACCCGGATCTCCTCGGGGATATCGATGATGTAACGGTTGAACTTTAGCGCGTCGCGGGTATCTTCCATGGTGATCATGTTCATGTGCGGGCAGCGCACCATGCATAGGCGCAGCATATCCTTCTGCGGGTTGGCCGCAGCTACGTTATCACCCATGGCACACTCGGTGAGCAGCAGGTAATGCGGAGCCTGGGACTGCTGCACATAGCGGATCATGGCGTTGGTCGATCCTGAAAAATCCGCCGCCGCGGTGACCTCGGGGCTGCATTCCGGGTGGGCCAGGATGACCACATCCGGGAATTGTTCACGCACGGTCTCGATATCTTTCAAAGTAAATTTTTCGTGCACCTCGCAGCGCCCGCGCCATCCGATCAGCTGGTAATCCAGCTCACCCGGCAGTTCGCTTGCGGCAGATCCATCAGCCTGGGGACCGGCCGAGGGGAAGATGATGTGTTTCCCGGTCTCGCGCGCCACGTTCCTTGCCAGGTATTCATCCGGCAGGAAGATCACCGTATCGGCGTGGAGAGAATTGACCACTGCCGCGGCATTGCTGGATGTGCAGCAAATATCGGACTCGGCTTTCACGTCCGCGTAGGTATTCACGTAGGTCACCACCGGCACGCCGGGGAATTTTGCCTTCAGGCCGCGTACGTCCTCGGCGGTAATCGATTCGGCCAGGGAGCAGCCAGCCCGGGCGGCAGGCAGGAGCACGGTCTTGGACGGGTTTAGGATCTTGGCTGTCTCAGCCATGAACCTGACCCCGCAAAATACGATGATGTCCTTATCCGTTTGGGCAGCCTTGCGGCTGAGGTCGAGCGAATCACCGGTGAAATCCGGGATGGAATGGAACAGTGCCGGTTCCATGTAGTTATGACCCAGGATGACGGCGTTACGCTGCACCTTGAGCTCGTTGATCTCCACCGCAATCTCGGCCTTGTAGCGCAATTCCACGTCGGGGACGATGCGGTCAAGTTTGGCTTTCATTTTTTCGTACATTTCTTCTGCGTTCATCAAAAAACTCCTTACCAATAATCTGCCGGAGTGCTGGAAATGCACCCGGGCAGGATCTCTGCATTTTTAACCGAGGTAATCAAAACTCACGTCGAGCACACTGGCTGAATGGGTCAGCGCGCCCACGGATATGAAATCCACGCCAGTTTCGGCAATTTTGCGGACAGTTGCCAGCGACACATTCCCGCTGGCTTCCAGCTTGGCGCGCCCCGCCGTCAAACGGACGGCCTCAGCCATGCCTTCGAGGGTCATATTATCGAGCAGGATGCGCTCCACCCCGCAGTCCAGGGCTTCGCGCACGTTATCAAGCGTGCGGGCTTCCACTTCGATCACCAATCCGGCTGCACCTGCCCGGGCGCGCGTGATTGCAGTGGTGATGGACCCGGCGAAGTCGATGTGGTTGTCCTTGATCAGCACCATGTCGTATAGACCGATGCGGTGGTTTTGCCCGCCGCCGCGTCTCACCGCCAGTTTATCAACGAGCCGCAATCCCGGAGCAGTTTTCCGTGTGTCCAGGATGATCGCATTCGTCCCCGCCACCGCGTCCACGAAGGAACGCGTCAACGTGGCGATGCCCGACATGCGTCCGAGCAGGTTGAGAGCGGTCCGTTCGGCGGTGAGCAGGCTGCGCGCGTGCCCCGAAACCATCGCCAGCACCTGGCGGTTTATTACCTGTCTTCCTTCCTCCACCTGGGGCCTGAAATCCACCTGCGGATCCCCCATCAGGTAAACGGCTTGCGCCACGTCCAGCCCGGCCACCACCCCCTCCTGTTTGGCAATGATCTGCCCGCGCATGGAAGCTTCAGGAGGCACAATGCTGTTTGTTGTCGCGTCTCCTGAGCCCACGTCTTCGGTCAGGGCAGTACGGATGGTCGCCAGGATTTCCCTGGATAGGTTGTTTCCATTTGCCATGGGATGTACTCTATCTCCTTTTGGGTATTTTTGTCAAGGAATGGGGCGGGTATCAAACACAATTCCAACTTTGTTAATTTCGCCTTGTAAATGCTCTCATATCGGGTATACTCCAGAAATTAATCGGATTTTAATATTCCAAGGAGAAATCATGAATAAAAAAGTGTATTTTGCTCTGGCGGTCCTGGTCCTGGTCGCCCTGGCATGCGGTATCAATAATGTTCCCACCCCCACGCCTCAATCGCCAGTGATCATTCAACCTCAGCCGACCAGCGGCGGAACCGGCGCCAACGGACAGCAGGTCTTGTTCCAGGATGATTTTTCCAACGTGAACAGCGGTTGGGACCGGACTCAGAACGAATATGGTACCACCGATTATGTCAGCGGCGGTTACCGGATCAATGTCATCCAGACCGACTCTTTTTTCTTCGCCAACCCTTACCAGACTTTCCAAAACGATGTCCGCATCGAAGTGGATGCCACCAAGATCGGCGGCCCGGATGATAATGCCTTTGGCGTGCAGTGCCGCTACCAGGATGTGGATAATTACTATTTCTTCTACATCAGTAGCGATGGCTATGATGGGATCGGGATCGACAATGCCGGAACAAAAACCATCATTTCCTCATCGGATGGGAACCTGACCCCCGACTCGAACATCATCCAGGGTGCCGCCACCAATCACATCCGCGCTGATTGCATTGGGAGCGTCCTGACCCTGTACGTCAACGGGGCGCAAATCGCCTCAGCCACAGACAGCACATTTACCGGTGGTGACGTCGGCTTGATCGCCAAGACCTTCAGCGTTGCCGGCACAGACATCCTGTTCCAAAACTTCTTTGTCTATCAACCCTAACCCTTTCCTCTCTTGCCGGCTCCCGCAGGTTGCCCTGCGGGAGTTTTTTTTATCCTGGGTTTTCCCGGTTTGATGATCTTCCACCTATCCAGCCTCTGCGCTTTGTTACTTTATTCTTATTCTTTTGGGAGTATCATGTATTTACCAGATTATCCCCTTACGGAGGACATTATGCGCGATCTGACCAATGAGATCCTCGAACTGATTCGCCGCACTTCAACGGACCTGCCGGCGGATGTGGAAAAACAATTGCGCCTTGCGCTCGAAAAAGAAGAGCCCGGCTCGGCGGCACGCGGGGCGTTCGAAACCATCCTCAAGAACGTGGAACTCTCCCGCAAAAATTCCAGTCCCGTTTGCCAGGATACCGGCACTCCCATTTTTAACGTAAAATATCCTGCCGGTTGGAGCACACTTCAGCTCAAGCAGCAGATCCGCAGCGCATTGGCAGAAGCCACCCGCAAGGCCTGGATGCGGCCCAACGCCGTGGATGCAGTCTCCGACAGGAACAGCGGGAACAACCTGGGCGGTGACGATTTCCCCTATATTCATTTTGAAGAAGTCGCAGGGGACGAATTGACGGTCGAATTAATGCTCAAGGGCGGCGGCTCCGAGAACTGCGGAGCGCAATATTCCATCCCCTATTCCGGCAAGATTGGCGAAACCCCTTTCCAGGCTGGTCGTGATTTGGCGGGAGTCCGCAAGGTCGTCCTGGACGCCGTCTACCGGGCGCAGGGTCAGGGCTGCGCACCGGGGATCCTGGGTGTCTCCATCGGTGGAGATCGCGGCACCGGGTATGTCAAGTCGAAGGAAGTGCTTTTGGAACCGATCGGTGCACGCAACCCTGAACCAAGGCTCGCCGAACTGGAAGAGCGCCTGACCGGTGAAGCCAACCAGTTGGGCATCGGGCCGATGGGATTTGGCGGAAAGACCACTGTCCTTGACACCCGCATCACGGGGCTTTCCCGCCTGCCAGCTTCGTATTTTGTCACCATCTCTTACATGTGCTGGGCCTACCGGCGGCGCAAGATGACCGTACTGGGGGACGTAGTTACCTACGATTAGCAGCTGGAGGCACTTTGTGTCGTGCCTCCGAGAAAGGATGGATCCATGCAAGCAATTACCATACCCATATCCGACGAAACTATCCGCAGCCTGAAAGTGGGCGATTCGGTTTCATTATCCGGTGTGATGATCACTGGTAGAGATGTCGTCCATAAATGGCTGATGGAGACCTTTATCAAAAAGACGCGCCTCCCCCAGGGCGAAGACCTGCAGGTCTATCAGGAGCTTAAGACCATTTTGGCAGGCGGCGTGATCTATCACTGCGGGCCGGTTGTCTCCGGGCTGGATACCAAACAGTACAAGTTTGTCGCAGCCGGCCCCACCACCTCGATCCGCGAAGAACCCTACCAAGCTGACGTGATGAAGCATTTTAACCTTAAGGGCGTGATCGGCAAGGGTGGCATGGGCGCCAAAACACTGAAAGGCTGCCAGGAGGTTCCGGCTGTTTACTTCCACGCCATTGGCGGCGCAGCCACCCTGATCGCCCAATCCGTGACCAGAGTGCTGGGTGTCTACAAGCTCGATTTTGGGGTGCCGGAGGCGATCTGGGTGATCGAGGTCAGGGATTTCCCGGTGGTGGTGACCATGGATGCCCACGGTCAGAGCCTGCACGAGGCTGTGGAGAAAAGCTCTGCCAGGGTGCTGGCGGATCTACTGGTGAAACAATAAATCAAGAGACCCGTTTTCTGAATGAAAACGGGTCTCTTTTTTTAAACGCGATAATGAGAGTCTATGGTTCCCACGCGAAATGGATCAAGGCGAACACGAACGGTTGGCCTTGGGAGTACTCCACCCCCACCAGCCAGTAGCGGAAATCCAGGTCAATCCCGGGAGTGCTGGGTTTTAATACCGTGTAGAAATTGACATTGGTATATTCAAGCGGCCAGGGGTTGGTGTCGAATTGAGCCGCTGTGCCGAGGGAATTGCAGGTCAGGGTTGGGGCGGCGCTGAAGACTTCCTGCAGCCAGGGTACCACTTCTTCGTGGAATGAGCCGCGCGTGTCCAGGCCGCTGGCAGGAGCCGAACCCCAGTCATGCTGATAGGTGCTTGCGAATACCCAGCGCGAGTCGCTTTGCTTGAAGGTATGCGGGATGCCTTCGCGCCATAAATAGACGGTCATGCCGTGTGCCGGGCTGACCAGCGCAGACAGCAGTTCTCCATTTGAGGTGGAGATGGCTGTGCCAAAATTCGTCAGCATCGTGTTGACCCGGCTGTCGCTGCAAAAATCTGTGGAGGTCTTATATTCGGTCAGGTATTGCGAGTTGACCCAGCCGGTTCCGCCTCCCGGGTTTTGGATCTGCACCCACTGCTCGCTGACGACCACGGACGCCGGTCCGGTGCGCATGACATTGGTTGCGGTCGAGGGGAAGGAGCCAGTAATTGGGTAGCTTGCCCCGGCTCCGCTCCGAATGCTCAGCACATCACCCGGTGCGATCAGGATCACGCCGTATGGCCCGGTGGGCGTGCCCGGGAGGATACTGGCATTTTGGGTGGGCGTGCTTTCGAAGGTTGGGACGGGTGCTGTGCTGGTGGGCAGGACGATGGGAGGGGCAGGCGGCGTAATCGTCGGCAGGTTCATGGTGGGCGTCAGGATGGGGACTGTGGGCACGACAAACGTTCCGGTGGCGAGGTAAGCCGTGGGCGAAGGGATCATGACCAGGGTTGGCAGCGGAGTTTGGCTCGCGCGTGGCAATGAACAACTGGCCAGGGCAGTCATCAGGACCATGCTGGTCACTGCAATAATAATTTTTCTCATAAGTTCCTCCCGAATAAATAAATTTTATCACTGCGCTGCCTGACCGGCGTGGCAGGCAGGTCACCTTTTCGAAACAAGGGGTCACCGATCCGATACCGGATGACCGTGAAAGAATAGCCTCCCGTCGATTCAATGCCATGGTTTTTATGCTGGGATTTCCCTATAAAGGAACCAGTGCCCCAGCCGGTCATCCACATCCTTGATGGCCCGATCATAATAAAGGTCGAAGACCTGCCCCTCGTCAGTCCGCACCCTGAAATAGAAGCGCCCGACTCCCAGCGAACCACGTTCCGCTGCGACCGCCGCGTGGGCGGGCTGCATGTTGCGCGCCATCCTTCCCCGCCGGGTGAAATCGTGCCACTCGGATATTTTTTCCACCACGCGATAAGTCCGCCCCTGCCAGGTGAAACCGTCCGGGAAAGGTGGAGTTTTCTGGCGGACGGGTTCGCTGTCGAAATGGATTTTAATTTCCTCGTCGATAAAATGGGCAGCAGGTTCGTTCATATTTCGTCCTGACGGCGTAAATTATGTGGAATATTATTTCCCGCTTCTATGGGTAAAGGAAGTTCAATTTACGCTGACTTCTGTCTTCCAGCGCCTCCTGGGAGCCACCATAAAAATCCCCCGCGCTGGCAGGGGAAGTTTTTTCAGGCACTGTTTTTTATTTGGGCGAGTATCGAGCGGTAATCATTACTATTGGGCGGGTTCAGCGCCAGGATCGTTTCGAGGATCCGGATGGCACCCTCCCTGTCCCCGCCGGTCAGGAGTATGTTCCCCAGTGCGTCCAGCTGGATCACCGCCTCCGGGATGCGATTCACCTGGCGGAATTCCTCCGCCAATGCCCGCCGCAGGATGGCCTGCTTGGGGTTTTCTGCAACCATCTCTTCCAGGAATGGGATCACTTCCGCCTGCCGCCCGGTGCTTTCCAAGTGGGACAGGAATCCATCCAGTTCGGCGGTGGCCTGCGGGATTTGGTTCAGGTGAATATTAAGTTCGACCAGGCTTTTCCATACGGTGCTGTCGCCAGGTTCGAGCGTGCGCAGTTGTTCGTAGATGCGCAGCGCCTGCCGCCAGTCCAGCCGCTGCATGTCGATATCGACCATGCGGCGCATGAGTTTGACGCTCCAGGAGGGGTTGCTGCCATCCTTCTGGGCCAGTTCCAAACCGGCATTGTATGTCTTACGCGCTTGGTCCAGTTCAGCGAGGCGGTAATATATATTGGCCAGTTCGATATATTCAACCACGGCCTCATCCACCATCCCATTGGCAGCCAGCAGGTCAATCAGGCGGGTACGCACGGCCAAATCCATGGGTGCCACCTGCACGATTCGCCGCAGCAGGGTCACCGCCTGGGGGGCTTCGCCGCGCACACCGTAGGCTTCCGCCACCACTGAATACTTGGTGACGGCATCCTGTGTGCGTCCTTCCTGTAACAGCAGGTCACCCACCAGGGTGTGCATCGGGAGGAAGGTGGGGGCGTACTTGAACAATTCAAAAGCCTCGTCCATGGCGGTGCGAATGTGTCCGACGCGGGCCAGGGCCTTGACTTTGCCCATGGTTTCGATGACTTTCCCGCTCTGGGCCTGGGCCAGGATCTCTCCGAGCGGCATGGGCGGGATCCCTTCCTCTGATTTCGGAAGCTGTTCACGTGCCGTGATCATTGCTGACCGCCAGTTCGGACGGAGCAGGATTTCCCTCACGTTGTCGTACACTTGTTCCATCACTGTCGTGTCGGTCTGCTTGGCCTGGGCCTCGATGAGCGGCTCGTACAACTGGCGGATCCCGTCTGCCTGGTCAGGTAAGACCACCTGGGCATCTGCCAGCTTGAGTGCTTCCAGGGATTCGGTTACAGCCAGGGGCAGCTGCCCCAGCTGGTGTTGGATTTGAGCGAGCAGGATGTGTGTCCCCAGGGCATAGTTTGCGTCTTTGACTGCGGTCTGCAGAGCTCCCAGGGCGTTTTCCCATTTCTCGCCCCGGGCATGCAGGTATCCCAGGTCGAAGGACAGGGCCGGGTCGGAAAAGCCGGCGGCTAGTGCTTTTTCCAGTTCCTCGGCGGCTTGAACCTCCTGGTCGTTCGATTGGCAGTCGATCGCTTGCCCGATGAAGAGCATGATGTTGGCGCGTTCGCGGACGATGGGATCAGGCTCAAGAACGTGCGGGGAGATGGCCTTGAGTGCAGGGCTGGTGGCAGGCAGATTGCCGGCTGCGTCGGTCAGGTCGAACAGGATGGCAGCCAGGCGGGTGAGAGCTTGCTTGTGCGCTTCTTCCACCGGGTCGAGACCTGTATCTTGAATGATTGGAGCTTCCTGTGGCTTCTTCTGCTCAAGGAGCAGTTCGTTGCCTTTAGCCTGGGGCATTGCAGGCTTGGGGAGCAGTCGCCCGTTTTGCAGAAGGACCTGCGCCTGGTGGGCTTCCGGGCTGTCGGGGTCCAGGCTGAGTGCCCGCCTGACGATTTCAATGGTTTTGTTTGCATTCCCTGTGAGTTGCACCAGGCTGGCCATCTTCAGGTATTCAGCCGCCGCTTGTTTGGTGTGACCGAGTCGTTCGTGGACCATCGCCAGGTAAGAGTGGGCGGTGATATGTTCAGGGTCCAGCTGGGTGACGCGCTCCCAGTTCGTGATTGCCTTGTCAGTATCCTGGTTCCGGATGTAAATTTCAGCTGCTTTCAAAAAAACCTGTATAGCTTCCCGCTTGTTTCCAAGACGTCCCAAAAGTTGTCCCACGTTTTCAAGCGGGACCGGGTCGTTGGGAGAAACCTGGGCAGCTTTTTGATACGCCTGGAGCGACTCGTCATAACGATTTAGTTCGAACATGGCCAGCCCCAGGCTCGAAAGCGCTTTGGGACTTTCCGGGAACTCTTCGAGCGCATCCCGGTAGGCCGCGGCAGCCTTGTCCCACTGCTGATCCCAGGCCATCGAGTGGCCCATGTTCATCGCTTTCTGGAAAAGATCTTCGCGTCCTGCCATGGATTTCCTTGATAAGGGTTTATTTCAACGGTTGCAATTCGTCCCAGTTCGTGCCCCAGCGCGCTTCGGTGGTGAGCGGGATGTCAAGCTTGAAAGCGTTCTCCATGATGTTCCGCACCACCCCCACCAGCTCGTTTAATTCGGAGCGGGGACACTCCACCACCAGTTCGTCATGTACCTGCAGCAGCATTCTGCCTTGCAATCCGGCCTTTGCCAGGGCGGGTGGGATATTGATCATGGCGATTTTCATTATATCAGCAGCAGTCCCCTGGATGGGCGCATTAATGGCTTCGCGTTCCTCGCGGGCCCTGATAACCTGGTTCACGCTGCCCTTTAAGTTGGGAAAGTAGCGCCGGCGCCCCAGCATCGTTTCCACGTAACCGTTCTGGGTCGCCTCCTTGCGAATTCCGTCCAGGTATTTTTTAACTCCCGGGAACTGCTTGAAATACGCTTCGACAAAATCCTGCGACTCGGCCAGGGTCAGCTCAGTGGTGCGCGTCAAGCCGAATGCCGACATGCCGTAGATCAAGCCGAAGTTGATCGCCTTGGAATGGCGCCGCATTTCCTTGGTCACTTTTTCGAGCGGAACCCCGTATATCGCTGCCGCAGTGGTGGCGTGGATGTCCTGCCCGGCGCGGAATGCGTTCAACATGGCCTGGTCGCCTGCCATGTGCGCCACGATGCGCAGCTCGATCTGTGAATAGTCCAGCGACACGAGCACATTGCCCGGCCCGGCCAGGAAGCCGCGTCTGAACTCGCCGCCCCAGGTCGGTGCGGGTCGGGATGTTCTGCAGGTTTGGGTCGGATGAGGACAGCCGGCCTGTAACAGCCGTGGTCTGGCTGAAGGAAGTGTGCACCCGGCCGTCTTCCGGGTGGATTTGCAGGGGCAGCGCATCCACGTAGGTTGATTTAAGTTTGGTGAGTTCGCGATATTCCAGGATCATGTCCACCACGGGGTGCTGTCCGCTCATCTCGTCCAGGACGCCTGCCGCGGTGGAGTAATGACCGGAAGCGGTCTTTTTTCCTCTGTCTGGGGGAGCAAGCTTCAGAACACCGAAAAGCACATCCGAGAGCTGCTGGGTCGAGTTGAGGTTAAAAGGTTTGCCTACCGCTTCGTGGACCTGCACTTCAAGTTTGGCGATCCGTTCACTGAGTTCCTTGGAGAATTTGGCAAAGAATGCCTTGTCGAGGGCGATCCCCGCCATTTCCATGTCGGCCAGCACCGGGATGAGCGGCAATTCGATGTTGACGAAAAGGTCCCACAATTTTGGGGCGCGCTTGAGTTCCTTTTCCAGGATGGGTCGCAGGCGCAGGGTGGTCTCGGCGTCGGCCGCGGCATAAGGCGCCGCATCGCTAATTGCCACCTCGTCCATTGATTTCTGGTTTTTACCTGTGCCGATCAGTTCTTCGATGTGGGTCATGCGCTCGCCCAACCTGGCCTCGGACATTTCCTTCAATCCCAGGTGGCGTGTGGAGGGGTCCACCACCCATTCGGCGATCATCGTATCGAAGCCCAGCGGCTCCGCCCGCAGGCCATTGCGTGCCAGCATGATGAAATCGTATTTCAGGTGATGACCTATTTTCGGGATGCGCGCCTCCGTCATCGGGCGTTGTAAAGCAGCTATGATCTTTTTTAGCGGCAGCTGCTTTCCATCCTTGTGTCCCACCGGGATGTAGTACCCTTCTCCCGCCTTCATTGCCAGGGAGATACCCACCAGGCCGGCGGTCATCTCGTCGGTGGAAGTGGTTTCGGTGTCGAATGAGATGACCGGGGCTTTTGAAAGCGCCTCGGCTAATGCTGCCAGGGCTGTCTCCGAATCCACCACGGTCACCTTCAGCTTCCTTGTCTGGGTGGGAGGATCCTTTACTTCGCTGGCTGCCGGCGCCGAAGGCTCGCTGAACAGACTCATTTGCTTGCCCCCGGCAGGGGTTTCGCCCGCTGAGCCGGTTATTTTCTTGAGTTTCTCGATCAACGTGCGGAATTCCAGCTCGCGGAAAAGGCTCTCCACCTTTTCCGGTTCGAATACCTCGATGCGCGCCTGTTCAAGGTCGATCGTCACCGGCAGGTCGGTGCGGATGGCAGCCAGCTGGTAGCTCATGTAGGCGGATTCTTTTCCCGCCTCCAGTTTGTTCCGCCAGCGCGGCTCCACTTCGTCCAGGTGGGCGTAAATATTGTCCAGCGTACCGTATTTCGCCAGCAGGTTCTCGGTGGTCTTTTCGCCCACGCCTGCCACGCCGGGGATGTTATCCGACTTGTCGCCGACCAGCGCCTTGTAATCCACCACTTGCTCCGGGCGGACATGCAGTTTGTCGAGCACGTCCTGGGGAGTGATGAAGTTCTTGTCGTCCCCTGCCAGGTAGACGATGGTTCGCTCGTTGACCAGCTGCAGAAGGTCGCGATCGCCGGTAATGATTTTTACGCCCAACCCCTGTTTGGCAGCCCAGCCCGCCGCGGAACCGAGCACGTCGTCGGCTTCGAAGCCTTCCATCTCCAGGCGCGGGATGTTGAAAGTGTCCACCATCTGGCGGATGCGTTCGATCTGGGGACGCAGGTCATCCGGCATCTTGGCGCGTGTTCCCTTGTAAGCCGGGAAGATCTTATCCCGGAAGGTTTTACCGGTGTCGAAGGCCACTGCCAGGTAATCGGGCTTCTCCTGTTCCAGTATGCGCAGGAGTTCTCGCGCGAAGCCGTAGATACCGGCGGTTGGTTCGCCGGTGGAGGTCGTCCAGCGCTGGCTGGATCCGCCCGCCGTCAGGGCGAAATACATGCGGTAGGCCAGGGCATGGCCATCGATTAGGTATAAGGTGGGGGGCACGGTTTTCCGGGCGGCGGTTTAACAGGCCGCCGCGTTCCTGGTTATAAGGAAATTAACGGTTAACTTGGATGATCCCCTGCCGCTGGCGCGTCTGGATGATGAAATCCTTGATCAACTGCACCGGGGGCGGCTGGGAACCTCCCATGATGAGGTAGCCGGGCGCCCAGAAATCGCCGGAGGGGTTCTCTTTCTTGAAACGGGGGAACTCTGCGAAAATTCTTTCGGAGGTATGCTGGCGCAGGATGCGCATCAGGTAGGCGGGGGAGGTTGCCGGGGGCACGTTGACGATCCACTGCAAATGTTCGGGTCTGACCGAGATATATTCGAGCCGCCAGGCAAAGGCGATGCAAATTTGCGGCACCCATTCACCCAGCCGGTTCAGCAGTTCGCCGGTCATGTGATGGGAGGGGAAACGAGGCAGCAGCAGGCACGCATAGTCCAGGTTATAGACCGAAGCGCTGACCGGTTCCAGGACGATCTTGCGCGCCACTTCTGGCGCCGGGCTCGCAACGGTCTCTTCGATGGTTTCGGGTGCTGGTTCTCGCTTGCGGGTTTTGATCTTCCGGGTGACTTCCTGGGAGGGAAGGCTCTCCTCAGGCCGGACGGTCCGGGGTTCGTTCTGGTCGGTATCGATCAGTTGTCTGAAACGCGCTGCCGGGCTGCTCTGGCGCCTTAATTGCAGGCCGGCATCCTGCACCGGCACCGCCGTATTGAAATATTTCCCGGACGCCTGCTCGGGCGGCTCGAAGTCATATCCGGATCCCACTGGCAGGTCCAGGTGTGGGTTGTGGGTCGGGGAAGTGGGCTGGAGGTCAGCTCCCGGAGCCGGGTCGAATTCCCCGCCTGCCAGGTCCTCGTCCATGCTCTCATCTGCAGGACTGGATGAGAGCGAATGAACCAGTTGGGAAGCCTGGCTGCGGATCGTGCTGAAAGGAGTCTCGGCATCGAAAACCAGCGCCAGGACCATGCCTTCGGCCAGCCGTGTGGCATAAAGCATATGCTCCGCATCGGTGGAAAGCAGGCGCACGAAGCGCACCAGGTCATTTTCCTCGTCGTGGTCCCAGTAGCGGGAGAGGGTTACGGCCAGTTCGTGGGCAGCTTCCTGGGGCAGTTGTCCCGCATATGCCCACAGTTGATCGGTGCGGGTGATCAGCGCCGCTTGCGCTGACGATTCGAGGGTCAGCCGGGTAAGATGCTGGGCGGCTCGATTTACGTCCGAAAGCCAGGGCAGGTCGCCGCTTGCGTCCCCTTTTTTGGATTGGGAGGTTGGTTCGGGGTATTTGGAGGCTGGGAAGTAATTCTCCATCATCTCGCGCAGGTCTGGTGCGTAGAAAGGTTTGGAGAGGTAATCCCGCGGGAAAAGCTCTTCGAGGGCGGAATGCCAGCCCGCTTCAGAAATAACGACAAAAATGATTTCAGAATTGACCTGCCTGAGCTGGCTCCCGATTTTAAGCAGCTCGGATTCAGCCAGGGATGTGTCCAGGAAAGCCAGCGCAGGTTTTAATTCGCGTGCATGAACTGCGGCTGTGCTCTGTTCCCCCGTCACGCGTACAACAAACCGCCGCGTTTCCTCCAAAATCTGGCGGATGTGTTCCCCAAATGGGATGTCTGACGTGATGATCAGCACGGGTGTTGACATCTCGAATAAGTTTATCACGTCGCTGTAAGGCAGGCAACCCTATAAAATGGGCAAAGGCGTGCTAAAATACCAGCGGACCGGCACGGCACCTCCGGGGCTGTTTTCCCCGATTTCGAGTCCTCCAATAACCGGAAATTGGTAAACAAGCTTTTAGAAGTAGAAGAGAGACACATCCTCATGACCAAACTCGCCCAATCCCTGAAATTCTACAAGCTGGTTGCCGTTTCGGCGTTGGTTATTCTCACAGGCGTTTCCTGCCAGCCGGCTGCTGACCTGCCCATTGCCTCCCCGCTGGCGCAAACGTTGGTAGTGCCCGCCCGCCCCGAGGGCACTGCAACGGTTACCCCCAGCCTTACCCCTGATTTCTCCCTCACCCCTTCTTTGACGTCCACAATTACTCCCAGCCCCACCTCCAGCTCGACCCCGACCATATCCCTGACCCCGTCTCTCACTCCCACCATCACCCGCACCCCCAGCCCCACTCCCACCCCTCTCCCTGCGCGTGTTACCATCCTGGACCACATCGCCTGCTGGTTTGGTCCCGGCGATGCCTATCTTATTAGATACGGACTGCTGGCGACCAGTTGGATGAATGTGATCGGGCGCAACCAGGCTGGCACCTGGCTTCTGCTCAACGACGGCAGTCATGAGAATCCCTGCTGGATAAAAGCTGATCAGGGCAAATTCATTGGGGGAGGGGATGTCTTCAGTAATAATATTCCGATCGTCGACCCCGATGCCGTCCTTCCCCGTGCCTACGATCTTTATCGTCCGCCGACGGGAGTCCAGGCTGTCCGCTCAGGGGACATAGTCACCGTGACCTGGAACGGGGTCTGGATGACCGAAGATGATTACGAGGGCTACCTGATCGAGGCCTGGCTCTGCCAGGACGGTCAACTTGTCTTTACCCCCAAAAGTTTCAAACTCCCCCTCAGCCAGAATATCGAAGGCGTCACCCAATATTTAAAACTTACCGACGAACCCGGCTGCCGGGAACCTTCCAGTGCCCGCATCTATACGGTTGAAAAACACGGATATACTCTATCTGTAAATATTCCCTGGCCTCCATATGATTCGTCCAGCACGCCCACCCCTTAATTCTCCCGGAGCCTTTATGTCAGATTACCCTGAATTTATCCAAAAATACCCTGCCTACGACAAGACTCACGACCTGGATGAGCTGCGCGATCGCGACTATTCCCGCCTCGACCGCACCGGGCAGGTATATCTGGATTACACCGGTGGGGGCTTGTTTGCCGATTCACAGATGCGCCTTCACCAGCAGGTGCTGGCTGAACAGGTTTTTGGCAACCCGCATTCCTCGAACCCCACTTCGCAGGCTGCCACCCGGCTCATCGAAAGCGCGCGTGCGGCCATCCTCCAGTTCTTCAATGCCGACCCTGCTGAATACACCGTCATCTTCACCCAGAATGCCAGCGGGGCGCTGAAACTGGTCGGCGAGTCGTACCCCTTCGAACCCGGCAGCCGCTACGTGCTGACCTTTGATAACCACAATTCGGTCAACGGCATCCGCGAGTTTGCCCACGCCAGGGGCACCGAGGTCACCTACATCCCGGTCGGTCTTCCAGATATGCGCGTGGACCTTGATTCTCTTGACGCGGCCCTCGAACCCGCTGACGGTGGTAAGAACAACCTGTTCGCTTACCCGGCCCAATCCAATTTCTCCGGCGTCCAGCACCCACTCGACTGGATCGATCACCTGCATGCCAGAGGCTGGGACGTGCTGCTCGACGCGGCCGCCTTTGCCCCCAGCAATCAGCTTGACCTGGGCAGGTTCAAGGCTGAATTCGTCCCGCTCTCCTTTTACAAGATTTTCGGCTACCCAACCGGTATCGGTGCCCTGCTCGCCCGCCGTGAAGCATTGAAGAAGTTACGCCGCCCCTGGTTTGCCGGCGGGACGATTACCGTTGCCTCCGTCCAGGGGGATAAGTACTACTTGGCGGAAGCCCCGGCTGCTTTCGAGGACGGGACCCTCGACTATCTTAATATTCCCGCAGTTGAGATCGGGCTGAAATACATCCAGACCATTGGTTATGAGACCATCCATGAGCGTGTTTGTGCCCTTACCGGCTGGTTGCTTGACAACCTGTCGGTTATGAAGCACAGCACGGGCGTGCCGCTGGTGCGCATCTACGGTCCGCTGACCACTGACAGGCGCGGCGGCGCGGTGACCGCCAATTTTTTTGACCCCTCCGGTCAGCCGTTTGACCATCGCGCGATCGAGCAGGAAGCAGGCACCCTGCATATTTCCCTGCGCACTGGCTGCTTCTGCAACCCCGGCGCGGGCGAGATCGCCTTGGGGCTCTCGAAACCGGAATTGGCAGCCTGTTTTACCCAGCCGGGTCACACCCAGCGCCTCAGTCTGGATGACTTCCGCCTGTGTATTGACGGTAAATCCTCAGGCGCCGTGCGCGTTTCGGTCGGGCTGGTAAGCAATTTTGAGGATGTCCAGGCCTTCCTGGATTTCGCCAGGAGCTTGCTTCGCTAGAATGACTCCGCCCCCTCGTTCTCAGATCCATCCCGGCTCGCGCGTGCGCATTGTTCTCAAGGCGGACCAGGCCTCCGGCAAATTAACCGAGGGCATCGTCAGGGATATTCTGACCAGTTCGCCCTCCCACCCGCATGGCATCAAGGTCCGTCTGGTGGATGGACAGGTGGGCAGGGTTCAGGAAATAGTATCTACATAACCATAAATCGATGAATAATACCCCCATAAAATATTGTACAATATCTTTGGCACCCCCGCTTTTTACAATGGTGAGGATTTCGTGAGCCGCGCTAAAAAGGGTTTATTGGCCTTCCTTTTCCTCGTCGTGGCAATGGCAGTGGTTGCCTGTTCGAACAGTTCGATTATCCCCCTGGGTACTACTCCCACCAGCAGCAGCCAGGAAGCCATACCCGGCCTGGCGGGCACCTGGCAGGACCCGGATACAGGGGACCAGGTCATGATTACCTGGCAGGGGAACACCTACGTTGTGGCCTCGGTTACCTGGCAAGGCGACACCTATTCGATCTCCTCCCAGGCCTGGAATGGCAAATCCCTGTCCTGGACCTATGACGACACGGACCTTGGTCTGACAGTTACATACACAACCACATCCCTCAGCGGCAGCGACCTGAATGCCGTCTGGTCTTACAGCGATGGGACCTCCGGGCCGGTGACCCTCACCCGGGTAACTTCCTAGGATTGATATCTTTTGCGCCATGAGGCTTTCCATCCCTGGGAAAACCCTCTTATTTGGTAAAGCCGTGGTTCGAACCGGGTCGAAGAACAAGCTGTTGCCTCAATTTCATGCCCAAATTTTATTGGTGTAAAGTCACGATTAACTTATGAGTTACGTTTCTAAACCACTAGCAGTATAATCGCCGCCATGCTCCCATCTTCCCCACGCAGAAACCGCAGGCAACTTTCCCCTTACCTTTACCTCTTCATCCCCGTCGCTTTTGCCCTCGGGCTGGGAGCGGGGTATATGATTTGGAGTCCCAAGCCGGCACCAGTCGCTGCAGTCACCCCCGCTGCCCAGCACGTGACGGTCTCCACGGATGGTGACCCTTCCATCGGCCCGGCGGACGCCCCCATCACCATTATCGAATTCAGCGACTACCAGTGCCCGTATTGCCAGGCCTGGTACCAGCAGACCTTCGAAAAGTTGATGGCCAATTACCCGGGTAAGATCCTTTTCGTTTACCGCGACCTGCCCCTGCCCATGCATCCCGAGTCGACCCCGGCTGCCGAAGCTGCCAATTGTGCCGGGGAACAGGACGCCTACTGGAAGTTTCACGATGACCTGTTCAGCGGGCAGTACCAGCTCGGACGGGCAGCCTACCTCCAGTACGCCTCCGACCTCGGGCTGGATACCGCCGCCTTCACCACCTGCCTGGACGACCATCACACCCAGGCTGAAGTCGAAGCGGATGCTGCCGATGCCGCCCGCATTGGGTTGACCGGTACCCCGAGTTTTGTGATCAACGGTCAGATTTTGGTGGGGGCTCAGCCGTACGAACAGTTCAAAGCTATCATCGACGCAGATTTGGCTGCCAAGCCGTAAAAATTTGACGCCCGTCCGGGTGTCCTCGAGAGGGTGAAATGAAAAAATTTGTCACGGTTGCAGGCAATATCGGTGTGGGCAAGTCCACCCTGGTCGAAATGATCTGCAAAAAATTAAGCTGGACACCGTTCTTCGAACCGGTGGCGGAGAACCCCTACCTGGCCGATTTTTACAAGGACATGCAAGCCTGGGCTTTTCAATCCCAGATCTTCTTTCTCACCCACCGGCTGCGCGCCCATCATCAACTCGCCCAGTACCCCTCCTCCGCCGTCCAGGATCGCTCCGTTTACGAAGATGCCGAGATCTTCGCCCACAACTTGTTCCTGCAGGGACACATCCGTCCCCGCGACTACCAGACCTATCGCGAGCTATACCAGACCCTGGTCGAGTTCCTGCCCCCGCCTGACCTGGTCATTTACCTGCGCGCCTCCGTCCCCACCCTCGTCCAGCGTATCGAACGGCGCGGGCGTGACTACGAGCAGACCATCCCCACCGATTACCTCACCAGCCTGAACAACCTCTACGAGACCTGGATCGCCGATTTCACCCTCTGCCCGGTGCTTACTGTCCCCGCTGACGATGTCGACTATGTGGCTCACAACGGACACCTCGAGCTGATCGCCCGCAAGGTGGAAGAGAGGCTCACCGGCAAGGAGGAGGTTATCTTCGACCCTGAGGAAGTGGCCCGCTCCGCTCGGGACTGATTCGAGTAGGAGGGCGGGGCTAGCGCCCTCCTCTCACACCACCGGACATGCGGGTCCGCATCCGGCGGTTCGGTCAGTGTCAGGGCATTGCCCTCTAGCCTTTGTTGATGGTCTGTGCCAGGGATAGCTCAGCCCTCTGGTTCGTCCCGCAGGCTTCACCTGCTTCGCTACCCAGAAGTTTCCCCATCCAGGGAAATTCTGCCTTCTTCGCTCATTCCAACGACTTTCCATTCCAGGCGCACTTTCCGTTCAGCCCTTCCCAGCAGATCACTTCCACCTGGCTGGTACTATGGCGTCTGCAGACTCCTGCTGCCTCAGCTTGTCCTCTCGGCCAAGGTTACTACTCCTGTAGCCCGACAGCAGGTCTCCCCAGGTAAGAACGTTGACTTTCTCTGCACGCTTGCCCAATTTACCGCTTCGGCCCTTGATTGCACGGGCTTCGTTGTTATTGGCCAACTCGCCCAACCTCACGGCCTCCTATTGGGTTTGTGTTCCTCAAGCCGCAGTTTTGCTTCCGGCTTCCTCCAAACCCCACCTCGCGGTGACGCCCTTGCCTTCCGCTAGCAGTTAGTGCAATCTCCTCTGCAAGAGACTTTCACTCTCAAGTCAACGCCCATGCTGGGCGCACCAAACACAATCCCCGCCTGATCGGCGGGGATCTTGTTTTATTCCACGAATACGTCGAACTTTAAGCGGCTTTTCAGCCAGACTTCACCGTTTTCACCTTCTCCCCGCATCTGCCCGCCGGGGCTGTTGCATTCCGCTGTGAGTACCGTCTCGGGCGCCAAATTCTTGATGCAGATCGAGCCGGTATTTCCCTCCGCTCCCGGGCTGCCCGATTTGATCGCCTCGTTGGGTTTCCCTGGCGTGGGAAAGCAAACAAAACCCCATGCCCCGCTTCCATCCGGCAGGCGGCACCACGTCCGGTCCCCCGCGGTCACCAGGGGATAATTATAGATGTCTGCAGTATGCCCGTCTGGTTTGAGCAGGCGCACGCTGCTGCCTGCGTCGATCAGGCCGACCCCCGTGTCAGCGTGAAAGAACACGGCGATCTGGCGCGGCAGCAGGGTCAGGTTGGGCAGAGTGTATGAATTTGCGCTCCCCGCCCCGTTGTCCAGCTTCCAGTTGGCTACGTTGATCGAGACTGTGCCCATGTTGATCAGCTCAATGAACTCGTCGCCGGTATTCACCGTGCCGTCGGCATTCCAATCTAGGCCCGGGTGGGGCAGGAATTCGTTTATCACCACGTTGCCCGGGAATACGGTCGGGGCTCTCGTCGGGGTTCGGGTCCTGGTTGGCGTTGGCGTGAAGGTGGGTGTAAAGGCCGTCACACCCGCGCACATCACGATCGGGCTGTCGCTGTTTTGCGGGTCAGCCGGGTGGACCAGCGCAAAGTCTCTGGCGTTGTCGTTGGTATCGTAGCAGCTGGCAGCGCCCACCGGCTTGCGTTCGTAGGCCTGGTTTTGCAGATCATTTTCCTGCAAAAGGGCCGCCAGGACGTTACCTTCGTGGTAGGTTGTGGCTGCGCACATCCCGACCATGTCCTGCACCGCCCCCGCATAAGTGAACAACCCCACCCCGCCGCTATCGTCGATTCCTGGGTTGAAGGTCCGGTCGGCGGCGTCCTCCGTACTCGATCCGACGGCGGCTACCAGGAAATGTTGCCCCGGCTTGATTATGGTGCCTGTGGTAAAGGTCACCAGGACCGTAAGGGTTGTGCTGCAGCCGCTGGAAGTCCTGATCGTCCACGAAGTGATGTTGACCGGTGCAGCATAGGGGTTGTAGATTTCCACGAATTCGTCGTTCGCTCCCAGCGGACCCCGGGAACGGAATTCGCTGATCACCAGGTGCGTCGGTGCGGTTGGCGTGGCGGTTGCGGTCGCCGCTGAGTTGACCGCGAACGATTGCTGTGCCAGGGCGGAATTCCAGTTGAGGTCACCCGCCTGGCTGGCATCCACCACGCAGGTGCCAATTGCATTAAAGAACACGATCCCCCCGTTCAGCGAGCAGACGGCTGTTGCCGTATCATCGATCCTGATAACCACCGGGTTACCTGAATCTCCTCCTGTCGTTGTGGGAGTATAGGAGCCTCCCACCCTCGGGTTGCTCGGGGCAGGACCGAAGGTGATCGTCTGGATGCCCGCTGCCACCGGAAATGACTGTTGCACCGTGGCTGCAGGGTTCCAGTAATTTTTTTCCCCTTCCTGGTTCGCATCGATCACGCAGTCGCCCACCGCAGTAAAAGAGACTTCGCTACCGGTAAGTGTACAAACCGCTGCCGCTGATGGGTTTATGGATAAACTGACTATCAGGTGTGAGCTGGCTTCTGCCGAAACGGGGTAGGGCGTTCCGCCCACCCTGGCATCCGTTGGCGCCATGGAGGTGAATGTGATTACCTGGATGCCCTCTGCAACCGGGATGGATTGCTGCACCTGGTTGGCTGGATAGTAATAGGGGTTTGGTCCTCCTAGGTCACCGGGTTGGTTGGCGTCGATCAGGCAAGTGCCTTTTGCATTAAACGACACGCTGCCTGCGCTGATCGAACACACCGATGTTGCGGAAGGATCGATGGAAATCACCACCGCCAGGCCCGATGTCCCCAGTGCTGCGGGGGTGTAGCTGGGTCCGCCCACGGTTGCGCCGGGAGGTGCAATGGAGGTGAAGGTGACGCTCTGGTTGGGATTAGTGCAGGTGGTTGTTTTAGGGCTGGCAAGAGCTTGTGGGTTGGCGTCGACAAGTTTAAAATCGCTCGCATTGTTGTCTGTATCGGTGCAGTTGCCAAGGCTGCCGCCCGGTCCGCGTTCATAACTGACATTACTGCTATCCAAATTTGCTGTTAGAGGGAAGAGGGGAAACCCCTCCAGGAATGTGATCGCGTTGTCTGTCCCCACCAGGTCAATGTAATTCCCATTGTTGTCCATTAGCGCAATACCACCATCGTCGGAAATGGATTCGGTATTGTAGGTCCCGTCTGGATTCACCAGGCCGCTGTAACCGTTGGCGTGGTTATTGGCAACCAGGGTATGCTGCCCTGTTTCAAGGGATTGCCCACCCGGGAAGGTATACATCGCGGTGGCGGGGCGTCCCAGGGGTGTCGCCTCCCAGATCGTCCAACCGGCAATCGATATGGTTGAAGTTGTCGGGTTGAAAATTTCTACGAACTCATCATACTCCCCGCTCGGACCTCTGCTGCGGAACTCGCTGATCACCACGTTATCGTGCTTTGGAGTTTTAACCGGCGCAGCCCAAACATTCCAGGCCCCGGGCGCCTTTCCCAGCGCCCCCAGCACGATCGCGGTGCTCAATATTTTCAGGAAAAATTTATGTCCATGCAGCATGTTCCCGGGCTCTCCCTCCCCTCAATTATATAACAAACCCTCTGCGCTACCACCTGGCGCGCAGACTGATGCTTTGCTCCTGGATTTCAATTGGCTGTTTTAGCGGGGTTCGATTACCAGTTTGATTGCTGTCCTGATTTTGTCTTCTATCTCCACGTCCACGAATTCGGGCACTGCCACCACGCAGATGCCGTCACTCTTGAGATAGCCGGTCGCCAGGATCAGCGCCTTGACCGCCTGGTTTACGGCTCCCGCTCCAATTGCCTGCACTTCCGCCCGTTTGTGTTCGCGGACCACACCCGCAATAGCCCCGGCCACTGCAGAGGTACGGGAGGTTGCGGATACCTTGATTATGTCCATTGTGTCTCCCTTTCGCGAACGATCGGTAATGGGGGCACTACCTTATGAAATTGTACAGTATTTCAGGCTCGGATTCAAGTCATCTGATGTACTAAGTTACAGTCCCAAAGATCCATAGAATAAAGGGGTCCTGAGTTTATCATCCTAGTGTCCCCGACCGAGGCTATTTAGCACAGGTTTTACTGCGTCGGGTATCTCTGGTTCAGCCAAGACCTCATTGCCATTGATAGTCACAATACCAGATCGGATCGGGCGGAGCAGCTTCACGAACTGCTTGATGCTGATCCCGGTTTGGTGTTCAATATTTCTGCCGATCGCCAAAGCTGCAAACACGATCGTGAGGTGAGCCTCGATCGCATCCCGCTTGCGGTGAAAGATGGGTCTGGCCTTCAAGTCGGATTTTGCCATTCGAAAAGTAGCCTCAACCTGGAATAGTTGATGATAGTAGGCGATAACCTCTTCGTCCGGGATATCCAGATTGGTGACATACCCTTTGATACCGGCCAGGGTCCTGGCTTTATCGATCAGTTTCTGATTGAGCTGTTTGCTCTTGGCCTTGATGCTCAAGAACTTCGTTCGATTGGTCGGGATCTGCCCGCTGAGAGCTTTCTTGGCCTTGGCGACCTGCTTTTCAATGTTGCGGAGGTCCAAGGCTGCGCGTTTCGCGCGATATTGGTAGATCACCCGGTAACCTTCCTGGGGGCTGACTACGATCTGTTGGTCACTCATTGCCCCAGTCTTCTGGTACTCGGCGATGTCATAGGGTACTTTGTGCAGCCGGGAGCCAACAATGTAGGTGTAACCGGCTTCTGTGAGCGCTGCCAGGTTGGTCGCGCTGAGCATGGCTGCATCGGCCACAATGGTTACTTTGTTTAGGCCATGCTGTGCCTGAAAAGCCTCGATGACGGGCAGAATGGTCTTGGTTTCAGCTTTATTCCCCTCGAAACTGTGTAAGCCCAAAGGAAAGCCATTTCGATCCACTAGAAGCCCGATGATGATCTGGGGCTCCAACCGGCGTTCCTTGCTCAGACCCGGCTTGCGGTAGTCATCTTCTACCTGAACCTCGAAATACAGGCTGGTGACGTCATAGAGGAGGAGAGTCAGGCCATATCCACCCACATGCTTAAAACAGGCCTGGCTAATGATCTTCCGGTAATCCTGATCCGCAGCTTTTGCCAAACTCCGGTAAAGCTTGTTCTGATCGATCGGCCCCATTCCCAGGTCAGCCAAAACTCTCAAGCTGTCCAGTTTGGATGTCGGCTCCACGATCCTTGCGATGCAGAGAGATTCAAATGCCTCGTCCTTCAGCCTGGTAAATCCCAGCTGATGGTATTGTTCTCGCAGAATATTCCACAACAAACCGGAAAAGGAGCGCTTGATACCCACCCGCAGGGAAGGTCGTGCTTCTGGAAATAACACAAGTTGGTTTGCTTGTAACTGCTTGCGTGCTAATGCAAGCAAGATCTTCAATTCCCCTTCGGTATGAGCACTCCCGATATGGATGATCTTGACGATCTTCCCCTTTTGTTTATAGGCGATCTGAACCGCGGTTGCACCGCTTGTCGTTTTTACCTTTCGGATGAACGCCATGGATCCAATTGTAGCCCTTCCCCCCACTCCGGCTAGTGTCCCGAAATATCAATTTTCCCGGCTAAAAACACTGAAATTTGGGGTCGATGATAAACTCAGGTACTAAGTTACAGTCCCAAAGATCCATAGAATAAAGGGGTTGCAAAAAGAGAGAGTTCCAATCAATATTGAAGTAGGCAACAACAATACGAAAGGAGCTCTCAATGACAGACGGATCTGTCAATATCAGTATAACCATAAAAGTGGAAGATGTGCTGATGGAGATTCAGGAGAAGGTGCTGATCGAGGCGGTGGAAGAATCCATCCACAGCCTGGTCACTGGAGTTGGACAGCAGGTTCTACAAGGGGTGATCCAAGTGCTGGACGACCGGATCGCTCGGGAAGTGCCAGCAGGCTGGCGGAATGTGGGGACGGAAGAGCGCTGGGTGGTAAGCAGTCTGGGAGCCATACGATACCGGCGGAGGGTATTCCAGGATGAGCGGGGCAGGCGCAGGAAACCGGTGGATGAGTTGGTCGGACTGCGGCGATATGGGCGGATGAGCGGCAGGGTGCAGGAAATGGGAGCTTCTCTGGCCAGTGGAGAGACCTATCGACTGGCTTCCGCTCAGCTCAGCTACCTGACCAAAACAGCCATCGGCCACAGTACCCTGCAGCGGATGGTATGGTCAGTGGGCAACCGGATTGCGGATGGGGAAGAAGCGGAGCGCAGGCGCATCTTCGAGGCTGGGGAGCAATTAGCAGGGGGAAAGATCCCTGCCGCGGTCCTGTACGGTGAAAGCGATGGGGTGTGGGTGCATCTGCAACGAGAAAAGAGACGGTCTACGGAAGTACGGGTGGCCATCCTGAGCACAGGCCGAAAACGGGTTGGAAAAGGCCGTTTTCGCCTGGAAAACAAGCACTGTGTGACCGCCGTCGGGCTGGATGCGGAGAGGTGGCAGGAGCACCTGCTGCGGGAGGCTCACTTGACCTATGACCTGACCCAGACCCGGCTCCTGATCAGCGGGGGAGATGGGAACCAGTGGGTCCGGCACAGCTTTGACCGGATGGATCTACCCCAACATTTTGTGCTGGACCGCTTCCACTTGCAGCGGGCAGCCCGCAGGGCTTACCAGGATCAAGGCAAGGCCCAGCAGGTGGTCTCCCGCTTACGCCAGGAGGGCTTTGCCGCAGTCTCCCCCGAGTTGAAACATCACATCCAGGAGGCTGAAGGCAAAAGGCGCAAATTGCTGCTCGATTTCTACCAATACCTATTCCACAACCAGGAAGGATTATTGGACCTCGAACAGCGCTCATGCCGCCTGCCGAGCTGCCTGGGAGCCATTGAAGGCAATGTCGACAAGCTTGTGGTCCACCGAATGAAGGGCCGCGGCTGTTCCTGGCGTTTACCGGGCGTCCGTGCCATGCTGGCTCTCCTCCGCAATGCTGACCAGCTCCGCTCTCATGCCTATCGCTATCTGCCCACAAAAACCCCTCCCAGAACGTATCACACCACCCAGTTTCTGGAGGTAGAATACCCAGAGAGCACTCAGGCTTCCATGCCTGTCTTTCAGGGACCACACCAAAATCGTCCCTGGGTCAGGTCCCTTCACCAGCTGATCTATGGCCGCTGATCTCTCTCTTTCCCAATTCTATGGAAATTTGATACAGTAACATGTACTAATCCCCCAAACCTTATCTTTTTTATACCGCAGTTTCCCTCACGGTCGGCCAGACTCCCGCCACGCTTCCGCCGCATTTCGGGCACTTTCCATCCGCCCCCACCCTCATCGCATGCACCCGGTAACCGGTGCGTTCCACCAGGGCGGTATTGCAGTGCGGGCAGAAGGTGGTTTCATATTCGCCCACCCTGCCCGGCAGGTTCCCTCCGTAAACGTAATGAAGTCCCGCCTCCCGTCCGATTTCCGCCGCCCTCAGCAGGGTGTTTGCCGGGGTGTTGGGCGTATCTTCCATCTTGTAATCCGAATGGAACGCTGTCACATGCCAGGGGATGTCCGGCGAGACCGAGGTCAGGAAGCGCGCTGCCTCCCACAGTTCTTCGGTGCTGTCGTTGAACCCGGGCACCACCAGCGTCACCACTTCCAGCCACAGCCCCATTTCGTTCACCCGCTTGATTGTGTCCAGCGTGTGTTGCAGCACTCCTCCCAGTTGGCGGTAATTTTTATCCTGCATCGATTTCAGGTCGATCTTCATTCCGCTCAGGTAGGGTCGCAGGTACTCAAGCACCTCCGGCGTGGAATTCCCGTTCGATACGTACACGCACTTGATCCCGGCTGCGACAGCCTGTTTGAATACACCCACCGCCCACTCGCTGGTGATCAACGGCTCGTTGTACGATGATGCGATCACTTCCGCTCCCACGCTGCGCGCCGCCTCCACGATCTGCTCCGGGGTGATCCGCTTGACGAAATACGCCCCTTCCTCCGCCTTCGGGTCGCGCAGCGCCTGTGAGGTCAGCCAGTTCTGGCAGTACCCGCAGTGGAAATCGCAGCCCAGCATCCCGAAAGTCAGTGCGGTGGCGCCCGGCATCAGGTGGTAAAAAGGTTTCTTCTCCACCGGGTCCGCCGCCAGCGCCGCCACGTAGCCCCACGGCACGCGCAGTCCCGTCCCGTCGTGGAAACGAACCTGGCAGATGCCCCTTTTACCGGGGCGGACCAGGCAGCGGTGACCGCACGCCGTGCAGCGCACTGCGCCGTCCGCCTGGGGGATCACCAGGTCCGCGGGAACGGTTAATTTATCCAGGTTGCTTGCCAGGGTGCTCATGAATTAATCATACACCCAAATAATGGGCGGTCGCAGGGAAGCATTTCAGGTCTAATTCTCCCTTAATTTCTGCATTTCCAGCCGCCAGCTCACAGCGCGGCAGGGATCATTCCTGACTACCAAGGCGGCAGGCCTGGCAGGTTCTCCTTCTCTCCCACTTGACACTAGAACACGTGTTCTATTATAATGCATGGGCAGGAATTGCCATGCAAAGCAACTTTCGCCTCATCTCCGGTCCCCCCGCCCTCACCACCGCCTATATGCGCCGTTACCTCGTCAGGTTGGCTGTCCGCGCTCCCATCCGCTGGCTGATCTGCGGAAACTACCTCGACCTTCAGCTCCTGATCTACGCCGTGGCTCGCAGCGCCGGCGGGAATTACTACCACGTCCTCGAAGATCACATCGCCATCTCCCGCGCCGAGACCTGCTACCAGGTGACGGCCCTCCTGCGCAAGACGCAGCCCGCTGCGACCCCCACCTTCGTCACCGACCTGCTCCTGCATTTCTACGATGACAAGGTCCGCGATGACGAAGCTTCCGAACTGTTCCTCCAGGGCATCCTGGCCCTCAAGGAGCTGGGGCAGGCTGGCCCGCTCATTGTCAGTGCTTCCCCCGGCAGCGAGCGGACCCAGCTCTATGCCATGTTGTTCCATAATGCCGACCGGGTCACCCGGTTGAACGGAGGGTATTCCCATGGGTCATAACACCGCCTCCATGACCATGCGCTTCAGGTCCGAACGCGCCTTCTTCGACGGTTACCGGCGCGCCCTTTTGCTCAAGAGCGACCAGCTCCTCTTCGACGAACTGTGGGACGTGATCGAGGCCTACGTCCCCTCGGTGGAAAAAAGCAACCACCCGCTCCTGATCGCCACCCTCCTCATGTCGATGGTCCTCGAACAGCGCAAGCTGATCACGGGCTTGCAGGCTCAGTTGGAAAAGCTGCAGCAGGAAGTTCAAAACGGGCAGCGCCTCCAGACCGCCGAAACCTCCCGCTTGAAGGACGACCTCCAGCACCTGGACGAGGATGTCGATTCCCGCCTGCGCGCCCTGCGCGCCGAACTGTCCGAATTACTCTATCCCTCCGATGGTGCACTCTAGTCTTTCCGGCTGGCTGCTCTTCATCTACCCCGACGAACAGGACGGGGTGGTGCTGTGGCTCCTGGGCGAGGACGGCATCCGCCGCCGCCTCACGGCCTCCTTCCTTTCCTCTTTCTATATCGGCGGCGAGCCCGACGCCCTCGAAAAAGTGGCCGCTTTCCTGGAGCAGGACAGCTTCAGGGTGCATTCCTTCCTCACCGAGCGGCTGGACCTGTACGACGGTCCCCGCCAGGTGCTTGCCGTCCAGACCGCCAACCCGGTCCTCCAGCAGCGCCTCATCAACGATATTAAAAGGCGCTTCGGTGCCGCCCGCCTACTCTACCACGACATCAACATCCCCCTCTCGGTGCGCTACGCAGTGGCGCACGGCGTTTTCCCCACCGCCCGCTGTTTCTTCTCCCACGACGCCGATAACAACCTGCTCAACATCTACCCGCAGGATAGCCCCTGGGAGATCGACTATTCCGTCCCCGGCCTGCGCACCATGACGGTGCTGCCCGACGCCAATCCCCAGTTCTCCCATCCCTCCAGCATTTCTGTCCGGTTCAACGCTGAAGAGCGCACCCTGCGGCTGGACCAGCCCCTGCAGGTGCTCAAGGATTTCTCCGCCCTGCTCGAGTCCTTCGACCCCGACATCCTCCTGGCGCATTGGGGCGACGGCTGGCTCTTCCCCACCCTGTTGGGCTGGGCGCGCCAGGCCAATTTCGATTTCAACCCCGGCCGCGACCCCCGCCACAAGTACCTCTCCCGAGACGAGGTGACCTTCCAGAGTTACGGCGTGGTTCACTACCGCGCCCCGCAGACCTTCCTGTACGGACGCGCCCACCTCGACCCCGCCAACGGCACCGTCGGCGGCTTCAGCATGGTCTCCACCGTCGAGCTGGCGCGCGTCACCTCCCTGCCCATCGAAGTGGCCGCCCGCAACAGCCCCGGTGCCGGCTTTACCGCCATGCAGATGGGCGAAGCCCTGCGCCGCGGCGTGCTGGTCCCCGAGCACAAGGTCCAGACCGAGCGCTTCAAGTCGGCCGCCGACTTCAACCTGGCCGATAACGGCGGCCTCAACTACCGCCCCGTCGTCGGCCTGCACAACCACGTCGCCGCCCTGGACTACTTTTCCATGTACCCCAGCCTGATGGTGAAAATGAACATCAGCGGTGAGACCGTGGGCGTCACCGGGCAAAAGACCCTCTTCGTCCCCGAGACCAACGTCCCGATCACGCAGGACGTGCCCGGCCTGGTCCCCTCGGTGCTGAAACCCCTCCTGGAGAAGCGCCTGGCGGTCAAGCGCCGCATGGCGCAGATGAGCGAGTCCGACCCCCGCCGTGACGGGCTGCACGCCATGGCCGACGCCCTGAAATGGCTGGGCTACGTCTCCTTCGGCTACCAGGGCTTCAAGCACAACCTGTATGGCAACATCCAGGCTCACGAAGCCATCACCGCCTTCGGGCGCGAAATGCTGGTCAGGGCCATCGAATCCGCCCAGGGACAGGGGTATGCCGTCCTGTCGGCCAACACCGACAGCGTCTTCGTCAAGAGGCCCGGCAGCATCCGCCCGGCCCACTTCCAGCCGCTCATCGACGAGATCGACCAGCGCACCGGGCTGGTGATTATGCCCGAAGCTATCTTCGACTGGATCGTCTTCCTGCCCTCCAAGGGCAACCCGCGCATCGGCGCCGTCAACCGCTATTTCGGGCGCATGCAGGACGGCAAGCCCAAGGTGCGCGGGCTCGCCCAGCGCCGCATGGACACGCCCGCCTGGGTGGTCCAGGGCGAAAAGGAGATCATCGACCTCTTCCTCTCCGAGCCCGACGGGGACAAGCTGGCCGCCCTCCTGCCCGCAGCCGTGGACCTGATGCGGCGCAGGATCGACGACCTGCTCCAGGGACGCGTGCCCGCCTCCGACCTGATCATCACCCGCCGCCTCTCGCGCGACCTGGACCAGTTCAAGGGCCTCTCCGACGCCGCCAGCGCCGGCAGGCAGATGCAGGCGGACGAGCGCTCCGTGCAGGCCGGGCAGCGCATCGAGTACATCCGCATCCTCGGCAGCCAGTCGGGCGTCCAGGCCGTGGACTACGTCCACTGGCCCGAGGACCGCCGCATCGACAAGCAGCACTATTGCGAGTTGCTCATGCGCGCCGTTTACCAGCTCCTCTCCCCCCTTGGCATAAAAGAGCTCGACATGCCCGCCCTGGCCGGCGCAGGCGTCCGCCAGCTGGCGTTGTTTGCAGCCAACCCCCCGCTGACGCGTTCCCTCAGCAGGTCAATGGATTGATTCTTCCAGCAATTGCTCCAGCAGGCCGCTGACTTTCAATTCTTTTCCCCACTTCCGCAAATAGTCCAGGTCGAGAGCGCCGCTCCTCGTTCTCAGCACGCCGAGCACGTCCCGCCACTGCCTTTCCGACACTTCGCCTCCCAGTTGGTACCATTCCAGTTTGGATAGGATCGTGTCTTCTGCGCTTTCAAACCTGGCGCTCACTTCAGGGTCGCCTGCAAACGTTTGGACCTGGGTGCGCCTCATTTGAGACAAGAGAAAAGGTCTCGAGCGCGGGATAAAAACATCCACCTTGAACATGCTCTCGCGGTGGATGATGTTGAAACTTGAAAAAACTTGGATGGACTCGGCGATCATTTGTTCATCCACAAAGAACTCATTTTGGATGCTGGCTACGAACGGTTCGACGTGGTTTGCCCGCATGTCGGCGATGATGTCCGAATCTTGGGTGGTGCGCACCATGCCGTACAGCGTACTGGCCAGGCTACCGCCGATAAAATACGGGATGCCGAGTTTCTCGAGGGCCTCGGTCACCTTGAGCGTGACTGCGATCGGTTCAGGCAGCATCGCGGATTTCCCCATACACCTTGCATGCCACGTCCTCCCCCAGCAGGTACCCTGCCAGCCTGCGGCGCAGTTCGAGCTCCCCCGCATTGGGATACCGGGAGCGTAAGCCGCTCAACGCCAGCAGCCGCGCCGAGGCATTTAATTCTGCCAGCATCTCCATCTTGCGCATCGGGGTTGCTTCCCTCAGCAGCTGGATTTGCAGGCCTTCCATTTTAGAGAGGGGTTCCGAAATCCGTCTGCTCATGATTTTAGTATAGCACGAACGTAGGTCACTCCATAACTCAGGCCTTTCCAACCCGATCGAATTGATTGACGTATAATTGAATTACCAGCGCGGTGGCGTTGGTTTTTTATGGTTGCCGGGAATAAAATAAATCTTGGGAGAATAAACGTGAACCTGCAACAAATGCTTTCGAATTGCGCCGTCAAACAGAAAAAAGGACTGCACTTCATCCTCGCTTCCATCGTCATCTGGACAGCCGTTTTCCTTGTACACCTCACCTCGCTGCCGATCCTCTCAAAGAATTTCCTGACATTTTGCTTCACCGCTCCCCTGGTGCCTTTGGCATACGTGCTCTCAAAAATAATCAAGGTGGATTTTACCAACAAGGAAAATCCGCTCACCAACCTGGGGGTATTGTTTTCCCTGAACCAGATCCTCTATTTGCTGATTGCCATGTGGGTGTATCCCACCGTCCCGGATAAAATGGTCATGGTCCTGGCGATGATCTTCGGGGCGCACTTGCTGCCGTATGGCTGGCTGTATGGATCAAGGACCTACATGGTCATGTCGGTCATCATCCCGATCGCCGCCTTGATCATCGGGCTCACCTTCCCGTCCTACGCCGTGGCAGGCATGATGATCCTGTTCGAGATCGTTTTCAGCCTGCTGCTTTTCTTCGAGGTGAAAAAACTGCCAGCGCTAGCCGGACCGGCTGATCCAACCCCGGCCTCATAATTAAGCCCCTGCCAACTCAGCCAAAATCGCTTTCATTACAACATCTATATTATCCATCACTTTTGAGTTCCAAAAGCGCAAAACGCGAAAACCCCTGGATTTGAAGAACGCAGTTCGCTCAGCGTCATTTTCTTCCTGGTTACTGTGCGGACTGCCATCCACCTCAACGATCAGTTTCCTGCGCGGAGCGGCGAAATCGGCGATATAAGGACCGATCGCATGCTGTCGTCGAAAATGGATCCCATCACCTCTGAGTGCCCTTAAATAAATCCACAGTCGAGCTTCTGCTGCGGTGGGCTCCTTCCGAAACTCGCCAGCGCGGTGCTTGATTGTCGGTGTGGAACGTTTCGGCGGCATCAGGGTCTCCTTAAAACAGCCCTACTGTCTCTGCGAGCCACCCTCCCCAAATCCAAGAGATTTGGGGAGGGACGGGGTAGGGCAAGCTTTAGGGCTTTAGGGTAAGAAAAACAATTTGGTTTCATTAAACCTGCCCCCTCAGCGGGCTGCCACGCTGGGCCAGCCCAGCCGGCCGAAAAAGACTGCCAGCTTGTAGAGTATCCCCGGGGCCACCACCACCTGGTTCCGGTCCAGGGCTTTCAGGGAGGTCGCAGTCACCTTCTCGACGTCCATCCACAGGATGGCGGGGATGCGCTCGGTGTCCATATCCATATTGGCGCGCGCCGCATGGAATTCGGTGTGGGTGAAGCCCGGGCAGAGCGCCTGGACCTTTACCCCCGTGCCCCTCAGTCCCCGGTTGACTGCCGCGCTGAACATGGTCAGGAAGGACTTGGTGGCCGCGTACATGACCCCGTTGGAGCTGCCCATGTAGTCCGAGATCGACGACACGTTGATGACCGCGCCGTGCCTGCGAGCCAGCATCCCCGGCAGGGCGGCATGGGTCAGGCGCAGGGGGGCTTCATTGTGCACCCGCAGCATGTTGGCCTGGACCTCCACCGGGGCGCTGACGAATGGACCATGCACCCCGAAACCGGCGTTGTTGATCAGCAGGTCCAGGGCGGGCAGGGAGGCGGGCTTCTCCACCACGGCCTGGATGCCAGCCGGGCTGGCAAGGTCGGCAGGCAGGGGCTGCACGGCGGCGCCCAGGCTTTCCAGCTCAGCCGCCAGGGCCTGCAGGCGGTCGAGGCGGCGCGCCACCAGGACCAGGGTCACGCCGGGTTTGGCAAGCTGGCGGGCAAAGGAGGCGCCGATGCCGGCGGAGGCGCCGGTGATCAGGGCGGTGTTCACGCTGAATTTGGTCATGAGGGTTCTCCAGGTTTTTGTCGGACAGTTGGATTAATGATCGTGCCAGCAAACCAACCGCCCGTAACTAATGATAAGCGGGGTAATGCTCGTCGGCGGTCCCCGTTCCATAATCGAACAAGTTGACGACCATGCCCGTTGCTGCTGACTGGTCGGTGTTGTCCAGGTGACCATCAACCCGGATGACGAAGTGCTGCTCGTAGATCTGCACCGCGTCGATGTCCTCGGTCGGGTTGGGGGAAACCATATCCGTGGTGACCTTCATCACGAACAGCTCTTCGAGCGTGTCGGTAATGGCGGTATAGTCGCTGTAGTTATTCACGATGCCGTCGTGCCAGACGGAGTACTCCTTCAGTGCATCGTCCACCTTTTCGGAATAACTCAACGAGAAATACATCACGCCGAGGACTGACCCGCCGGAGTGGAAGACGCAGTAGATGCGGGTGGGGTAGATCTCCTCCTCGGCGGTGACCGGCGCAGGCATGAACGGGATCTCGCAGTCTTTGGCCGTGAACGGCCCGACAACCGGCTGGGGGATGCCGCCGTTCGGCTTTTGTGCGTCACAGGCCAGGCCGGTGACCAGGACCAGGACGAGCAGCGAACCGAGGGTGAGACAGGTGCGCAGGAAAGGATGCCTGCTGGAGATCGGGAGGGGAGAGGATATTTTCATTTTCACCGCCGTCGCAAAGGATAGGCACAGGTTAACCCGGGCTTGACCGCCAGAAGAATTATCGCGCAAAAGAGCATGCGGTGAAATCCCAACTTCCAGTTGGGCAACCCTTTTTCGGCAAAGGTTATAATTCATATATGACTGTTGGCGTTTCGTTTCGTGATTTTGTCGATGAAATTCAAACATTCTCGGATGAAAAGGGAATTGCTTATGACTATTAGCACATGTCCCATTGCCACCATCTATGCACCCATCGAACGCGTGTGGGAATTTTTAGCTGAGCCCTCCAACTATGATTTATGGTGGGAAGCAAAAACACGTTCCATCGTTCCCGAAGGACGCGCACAAGTGGGACAAAGAGTCCATGCCAAAGGGGGCGGATTCAATATCTTTCTTTCGATCTATGCTGTGGATGAATCGAAACATAAAATTGATTTCACAACGAAATTTCCCTTTGGCATTACGGGCTTCAATCACCTCACCTGCACGGCGCTTCCCAATTCAACCACGCAAGTTTCGTTTGGCTGAGACTTTGCTTTCTCACCTGTATGGTGGGGTTGGATTTGGGAACACTTCGGATCAAAGCAGCTGCATGACAGCGTCGCCGATTCGCTCGCACGTTTGAAGCGCGCTGCGGAAGGAACATAAATTGGCTTAATGTCTTTGGTCAGCGTTTTGGCGGGTCGTTTTTGATGATTGCCAAAAATTAAGTTGCGTTATAAATTTGGTGTGTTGGCGGTGGTGTCTTTTTTCAATCACAGTTTTGGCAGGCGCAAGGTTGCCCAACAAAGCGTGCACTGGACGCTGGGGATTCTGCGGCTTTTTCGAGCATTTTTCTGGCTTCAAGTTTTCTCTGCTCCCAAGCATTGTCCACGCCCTCCCCAGCCTGTTTAACCATGCCTTCTTCGGCCTGGACCCGGCCTTGTGGATAATGCTGTTCAAGCCATTTTAGGAGGTCCGGGTTCGAGAAGTCCTGCATCCAAAAAAATGTTATCATTCGCAGGTCGTAAAGCTGAGGGACCCATCCCAGGTCAAAGGAGCGAGTGCTATGGAAAAAGATTGCGCACTGCTGATCATCGATGCCCAGATGGACATGTTCGCGGCAGGCAGCCGGGTCTTCGCAGGGGAGAAGATGCTGCAGAGGCTGAGCGACCTGGTCGCCCGGGCACGCCGCGCCCAGGTGCCGGTGGTTTACGTCCAGAACAACGGTACCGAAATCGACCCGGACATGCCCGGCACGCCGGGTTGGGAGATCCAGCCCGAGCTCAAGCCGGAGGAAGGCGAGACCGTGATCCAGAAATGGTCGCCCGACGCGTTCCATGAAACCGGACTGCAGGGGGTGCTGACGGGGCTGGGCGTGCGCCGCCTGGTGATCGCCGGGATGCAGAGCGAATACTGCGTCAATGCCACCACGCGCCGGGCGCACGAGCTGGGGTACGAGGTGACGCTGGTGAAGGATGCCCACAGCACGTACGACGGCGGGGGCCTGAGCGCCGCCCAGATCATCGCGCAGTACAACGGGGCGCTGGGGGAAATGGTAAAGCTGGAAGAGGCCGACAAGGTGTCGTTCGAGTGAGGTTTAAGATATAAAATTGATTAAAGGGTTTATATATGCGTTGGTTATCTGACAAGTAATTTAAATACAATGAGGGAAAATGAAAAGAGAATATTACTCTGACTCAATTGACAATTTTATTAAAACATCGTCAGATAAATTACTTGGCATTCTAACTACCAATAATGAGTTCTCTCTCGAACAAACTCAGCGTGACGCTTGGTTGGAAGAAATTGTTATTCTTCGAAAGGCTCTTGCTCGTTTTGAAGGAACAATCTATTTTGAATATTCGATTCCTCGCATGGGGAAACGGATTGATGTTCTTCTGCTTATTGGTCCAGTGATATTCGTTTTTGAATTTAAAATAGGTGAAAAAGAATTCTCATCGTATGCTATTGACCAGGTATGGGATTATGCGTTGGATTTAAAAAACTTTCATGACTCAAGTCATACCCCACTAATCGCACCTGTACTTATTTCCACCAAAGCTAAATGCAATCAATTTCTTGTTTCTGCAACACCATTAAACGACAACCTCCTCTTTCCAATTAAGTGTAACGTTGAATTGTTAGAAAAGGTAATTGACAACGTTTTAACCTTTTCGGAAGGTACCCCTATCGATCGAATTCAGTGGGAAAAGGGCAGATATTGTCCCACTCCCACAATTATTGAAGCTGCTATGGCTCTATATAACGGTCATTCGGTGGCTGATATTTCCCATCATGATGCAGAAGCTATCAATTTAAGTGATACTTCTGACACAATATCAGAGATTATTCAGTTTTCCAAAGAAAATTCCCAAAAATCCATCTGCTTTGTGACGGGCGTTCCGGGTGCTGGAAAAACCTTGGTTGGACTTAATATTGCTACAACGCATATAGATAAAAAAACTGATCTTTATAGTGTTTTTCTTTCTGGGAATGGACCCCTTGTTGCAATACTTCGCGAAGCTCTTGCGCGGGACAAAGTCCGGCACGAAAAAGAAATCGGGCAAAGGATTAAGAAAAGTGTTGCGATGAGTGATGTAAAGATGTTCATTCAAAATGTACATAATTTTCGTGATGAATGCCTCGTCGATTCTCAAAATCCACCCATTGAACATGTAGCATTATTTGATGAAGCACAACGTGCGTGGGATCAGAAACAAACCGCAAATTTTATGCTCAGAAGGAAGAAAATTCCTCATTTCCAAACATCTGAACCCGAATTTCTGATCTCCTGCCTTAACCGTCATTCAGACTGGGCAGTTGTTGTGTGTTTGGTTGGAGGTGGTCAGGAAATTAACACAGGAGAGGCTGGAATTAGCGAATGGATTCGAGCAATTAACCGTTCATATCCCGATTGGCATATTTATATATCGCCTAAACTTACCGACAGTGAATATGGCGCCGGGAAAATATTGGATGATGTGAAATCGCGTGCAAATATTGTTTATAAAGATGAATTACACCTGGCTGTCTCAATGCGTTCATTTCGCGCGGAGAATGTTTCTTTATTAGTCAAGCAATTGCTTGATTTAAAAACTGATGAAGCACGCACTACTTTATCAAATATCGGAATTAATTATCCAATCGTCATCACTCGCGACCTTTTTGCCGCAAAACAGTGGTTAAAGTATCACGCACGAGGCTCAGAACGTTTTGGGATTGTGGTCTCTTCTCAAGCACAAAGATTAAAACCCTACGTAATAGATGTTAAATCACCTATGGACCCTATCCATTGGTTTCTAGATGGGAAGGAAGATGTGCGTTCATCATATTATCTTGAGGATGTTGCTACTGAATTTGATATACAGGGACTTGAACTAGATTGGGCATGTATAACTTGGGATGCAGATTTTAGATATACACAAAAGGGTTGGGAACATTGGTCATTTGTCGGTGACCATTGGAATCGAATTAGGAAACAGGAACGACAAATTTATCTAAAAAATGCCTATCGAGTGCTTCTTACACGTGCTCGACAAGGCATGGTTATTGTTGTACCTAAAGGGAGTGAAGAAGATTTAACTCGGAAGAAAGAGTTTTATGATCCGACATTTGAATATTTATATGAAATTGGTTTCATGCAAATATAATCGACAACATTGGTGTATGTACTATGGGGAGTTATCTTCGTATTAATAATTAAAAAATTTACAAAATAATTTAGGGTGAATCTAGAATGGGTATCCCTCTGGAAGGACCAAGTATTATAAATAATCTTTCCTATTTTGTAACCTAACCTTCATTAGGAGCGAAAAAATGGTTACTGCGAATGAGGTCAGAAAATTTGCACTAGGGTTAATTCAAACAGCACGACAACGTGGGGAACATAAGATTTCCTTTTCGGCATTGGAAATCAGTAAGGGATTGGATATAAAACAGCGGTTCCCCCTTATCTGTAGTGCAATCGATGCAGACAATTTTTTAGATTATGCCTCGGTGATATTAATCAAACGCGAAGGCCCTAAACAAAGTAGTTCTGTGCGTTGGCTTTTTGATTTGAGGAGGTAACTTTCTGTGTGTGATACTCAATTGTCCTCCATAACAAAAGGCCTCTTGAATTACGGAAAGTCCATCTCAGCACAAGTGCTCCTCCCTACCGTAATTCCGGAAGCCGCTGAAATCGTAGCCAAAGACCCATATGCTTTTTGTATTGGTACCTGCCTCGACCGTGGCACCCGGGCTGAGATAATCTGGACGATCCCTTATGATATAAAAAAGAAACTCGGTCACCTTGATCCTTATCGTATTCATAATATGTCTTTGGAAGAATTGGAAGTTCTATTCAAGTATCTGCCACGCAAGCCGCGTTATTATAATGATGCCCCCAAAACTATTCGTGATCTAACCCGAATCGTTGTCGAAGAATGTAATGGGAATGCCGCCCTCATTTGGGAAGGCAGACGTGCCGCTGAAGTAAAACGTACTTTTATGTCGATCCATGGTGTGGGGGATGGAATTTCAAATATGGGTGTGCTCCTCATTGAAAAGGCCTTTGGCATTCGTTTCAGCGATTTGGACCGAACTCGTATGGATATCAAGCCGGATATCCATACAGTGTTGGTCCTGTACCGTCTTGGGGCAAGTAATAGCAAAACAAATGACTCTGCAATTGCGGCTACCCGGCACATGAACCCATCATTCCCTGGTGAAGTGGATGGTGCGTTATGGGATATTGGTCGTAAGTGGTGTTTTGCCAATGATCCAAATTGTGAAGATTGTCCTCTAACTGCTCTTTGTTCAAAACAATATTAGTTGATCTTAGTGAAAGGGGTTAAATAATGAAAAAGATTGTATTGATCTCATGTGTCAGTCAGAAACTTCCATACCGGTCTAAAACGAAAGACTTATACATCAGCGCATTGTTCAAGAAGAACCTGGCATATGCTCGCAAATTAAATCCTGATACGATTTTTATCCTCTCGGCAAAATATGGCCTTCTCGCCTTGGAAACGGTCATTGATCCCTATAACCTCACTTTGAATACCATGGGAGCTGCAGAGAATCGGATTTGGGCAAAAAAAGTTCTTCAACAGCTTGGTAAGGTAGCTGACCTTAAACAAGATCATTTCATCTTTCTAGCAGGGGAGAAATACCGAAGGAACCAATTGCCTCATATTTCTTCTTATGAGATCCCAATGGAAGGGCTGACCATTGGCAGGCAGTTGCGCGCCTTGTCCAGGTGAAGAGTAATCTATTCATTTCCCCCTTGACATAACAGAACACAAGTTCTATAATTGAATTAGGCAAGGGACGGCCGCAAGCTCTGTCCCTTGTTATGTTTAATTGCGCACCGTCCCTTGCTGTACGCAATACGACATCAAGTCATATTGCGTCACCTCGACGGCCAGGCTCGTCGATGTCCCGTACCTAAACAGCCAATCCCGAACATGCTGTCCTCCATCTCTCCTCGGTATTTCCGTAGCGAGCCCTCTTGGTGTGCCTCCGTCTCCTCCTGCTTGGACGTGCCGTGAGGGAATTGCTTGATCTTCCTGATCATCCAGTCTCCCCCACCCTGCAGCCACAGTGCCAGCGAGAAAACCCGGCTTGAAACCGGGTGTGTGGGGAAAATCCTCCTGTTGCAAGGATTTTCAGCGCAGTAATTCCATATGAGCATTTATTTAAACGTGACGTGCTGAGCCGAAGAGCTTTGTAGACCTGTCCGGCTGAATAGTTGAGATTCATCAGATGCTCTTTCCCCCAGGCATGTCCTAAAAAACGAACCCAGTCCGTTCATTCGAAGTAATTTTAGAGGCGAAAGGGGCAAATTGGGGACGAATTTGTGGTTGGTTTCCCGGCAGAAAATATCGGCAATGGCCCCATCTAAAAACTGGAGGCTCAAATCCGGTCATTCGTTTTGAGTCGAGGCGGCCTCAAGCCGCCATCGACCATATCGACGACATGAGTTGTCGCTAGAGGTTCCGGGCAAATTAGTTACAGGAGTTCCCTCTATAATTAGAGGCCTCAAATCCTCTCATTCGTTTGTAGTCGTTTTGGCTCGCTAATTTGCTCAGAACGAAATAGCTTACAGAAACCCATCTAAAAAAAGATGCTCAAATCCTCTCAGTCGTTTGTAGTCGTTTTCGCGTGCAGAATTGTCAAGATCGCATTCTTTCGCGATAAATGACTGTGCACAGGCAGGCAGCTCCTCAATCCTCATTCCTGCCTCATCCACCTCTTGACCGCCTCGGTGGGCGTGCGGTAGGCCTCCATGGCCTCCAGCAGGTCTTCCACATGCGAGTCGACCAGCAGGGCGCGGCGGTGCTCGGGGAAGAGGAACTGCTCCCGCACCGCCCGGTCCAGCATCTTCAGCAGGTCGTCGTAATAGCCGTCCACGTTGAGCAATCCCACCGGCTTGGAGTGCTCCCCGATCTGCGCCCAGGTGAGGGTTTCGAACAGCTCGTCGAGCGTGCCGTACCCGCCGGGCAGTGCGATGTAGCCGTCGGCCAGCTGGTACATGCGCGCCTTGCGCTGGTGGATGGTGGCGGACACTTCCAGGCGGGTGAGGCGGGTGTGGGCCAGCTCGGGGGTGTTCATGCTTTCCACGATCACCCCGATCACCTCCCCGCCGGCAGCCAGGGCGCCGTCGGCCAGGGCGCCCATCAGCCCGGTCCTGCCCCCGCCGTAGACCAGCACCTGCCCGCGCCGGGCCAGGGTGGCACCCATTTCCTTGGCGGCGACGAAAAACTCCGCCGAGGCCAGCTTTGCAGAACCGCAGTACACGCAGATCGATTTCATAATTTTCCTTTGCGCGGCGGGTGCCTCAAGCACCCAGCCGCCACACCGCTGACAAGAGTCAGCGGTGAATAGTCCAAATGCCCAATTTAATCCTCTTTCAAATAAGCAACAGCCTTGCGCGGCGGGTGCCTTCGCGACATTGTCCTGGTGCTCTTCCAGGGAGCACCCCTTTGGGGCCAGCACCCAGCCGCCACACTGACGATGTGACATTGTACCCGAAGGGTAATCGTCAGTGTGCCCGGCACGCCTTAATCCTCTTTCAAATAAGCAATCGCTTTACCCAATTCATCATTCATCACGAGGCTAATGGAACCTCCCTCTCTCCAATCCTCGACCTTGATCACCCTCAGCGCCCTCAGCAGCGCTTCATCCGCCTCCACGAACTCCCCCAGCCGGTTGCCCGTCTCCTCGAAGAAGCTGCGGTTGAAGGCTGCATCCGCGTCGTCCAGGTTCACATTGAGCGGGAAGATGTGCGCCTCCATCAGGTCCTGGAAAAAATGGGTCCCGAACGACGGCTCCAGGTCGGGGCTCACCCCCCTGCCGGTCAGCTCCACCAGGGCGCGCGTGTGGTAAATATCCCCGTAGGCGATGCCCACCCCCAGGTCGGGCGTCGAGGTGCCCCAGCGCCCGGGCCCCACGCAGATGAAGCTCTCGTCCTTCAGCCTGGCGTTGAGACTGCCGATGGCGCGTTCCAGGCGGACCCGGTCTGCGTTCGACGCCAGCGAGAAGTAGCCCTCCGCCGGCACGTACACCACCCAGCGGATGCCCTCCACCTTGCCGTGCGGGACCATGCGGCTGGTTGCAAAAACGATGTCGGCGGGTGCCAGCCCGGCGGGCAGCTCCACTTCGCCCTCCTCCGCCAGGGCGCTCTGCGGGCGGCACTGCAGCAGCGTGATGCGCACTGCGGGGGAAGCCGCGGGATCCGCGGCGGCAGGCTCCAGCACCTCCACCGTAAACTCGGTGTCCACCGGCGAGTGGAAATGCTTTTCGAGGGTGGTCAGCAGCAGCCGCATCTGCTCGGCGAAGCGGGTCTGGCGCAGCAGCCCGTCGAAGGTGATCACCAGGTCCCCCGGTTCCACCAGGCTGGTGCGGATGTTCTCGACGAAGCCGCTCTCGTCCAGCTGCGCCACGTACCTGAGGGGAGGATAATCCGCATCCAGCACCGCGCCCATGGGCAGGGTCTTGAGCACATTCTCCTCCAGGTCAAGCAGGTCCACGTACTGCTGGGAGTGCTGGCGGATGTCCTGCGAGGGGAGCAGCAGCGGGGCTCCGAGCGCCACCAGGCGGGGCTGGTCGTCCCCGATCGACCCCACGGCACGCGTCCCCAGGCCCCACACCAGGCGCAGGAACCCGTCCTCCTTACGGATCTCGGGAGACCAGCGGTACAGGTTGCGGCTGAAGGCCACCCCCGCCCCCTGCGGCAGGAACCAGCGCCCGTAGCGCTCGCCCTCCACGAACTGGATCAGCACGGCGATGCGCTCGTCGTAGTCCACCAGGCCCTTCTGGTGGCGGTAGAGCAGGGCATTCGGGTTGACGCACGAGGCGTAGACGCGGGCGATCGCCTCCGTCAGGGCAGCCAGGTTTTTCGCGGGGCTGGCCTGGTTGGGGCAGAAGAAGCTGTCGTATTTCCCGGCGAACGAGGTGCCGAAGCTGTCTTCCAGCAGGCTCGACGAGCGCACGATCAGCGGGCGGCTGCCGGCTTCCGCCAGGATCATGCGCAGCCGCTCCAGGATGTCCTCCGAAAACCCGCCCTTGACGAAGTCCTGCAGGATGCGCGGGTAATCGGACCTCATCTGCGCTTCGGTCTTGTACTTCTGGTCGGACCAGTGGATCAGGTTGTTGGCGCTCATGAAGGCGTAGTACGTGTCCGAGGCCAGGAAGTAGGAGGTGGGGATGCGCAGCGTGGCGCGCACTTCGGGCGGGGCCTCGTCCTGCAGGATGCGGTACGCCAGCATCATCCCGGCGCTCTTGCCGCCGATCTTTCCGTAGCCGATCTTCCTCTGGCGGATCTGCTTCAGGTCTTCGATCGTGAACCATTTGCGGGCGATGTTCAGGTAAGCCAGCTGGTCGCTGATCATGGTACGGATCAGGACCACCTTGATCTCCTGCAGGTGAGCCTCCATCCGTTTCCGCTCGCCGACGGGCATGCGCTGGATGTTTTCGGCCTGCTCGAAGAGCAGGTCCTGCGGCGCCAGCTCCGGGTTGAAGGTGATCAGGTCGGGGGTCTCGCCCCGCTCCGCCAGCATTTCCTTGACGATGCGCTCGAAGTCCTCGTAGAGCAGGTTGTAGGCGAAGTAGAAATCAGTCTGGGCTTCGCGGATGCGGTCCAGCCGTTTCTCCCACAGCTCGTAGGACTTCCTCGTTGAAGGGGTGGTGCAGCCCCTCGCGCGCCTGCGAGTTGACCGCCTTCTCGCGCACGTCAGCTTCAAAGGCCTCCGGGGTGACGATGCCGCGCTCGAAGAGCTCCTTGCGCATGCGCGCCCGGATGCGGTTGCGCAGGATGGGGTACTGGCGCAGGGTCAGGTAGATATCCAGGATCGGGTCGGAGGAGTGTGCGGAGGCGGGGGTGGGTGTTGGCATGGCGGGCTCAGGCTGCGAGCTCAAGCCGCTGTCCGTCAAAGCGAAAGCAGCGGCCTGCGATTAAAGTAATTGGTTGCATCGAAGACTTGCGTCATCGACGCAACCAATGTTGGGAGATCAAAAATGGCATTTATCCGAGGTGCATCGGCATGATCACGTGCAGGAAGTTATCGTCTCCCACCGGGCGCACCACTCCCGGGGCGTTCGGGGCGGAAGTCTCCAGCGCCACGTTGGGCGATTTGACCACTTCCAGCACCTCGCGCAGGTACTTGACGTTGAAGGCGATCAGCAGCCCCACCCCGTCGATCGTGGCTGCCACCACCGTCTCGTTGGAGCCGGTCTCCTCCGACTGGGCGGAGATCTCCACCGAGCCGGGTTCCAGTTCACCAGACGATTTGATGTTGAAGCGCGCCACGTTGGAGCCTTCGCGGGCGAAGATCTCGGCCTGCTTGCAGGCTTTGAGCAGCGCCGGGGTGGAGAGGATCGTGCGGCTCTTGTAGGCGCGCGGGATGATTTGCTGGTAGTCGGGGAAGTTCCCGTCGATGAGCTGCGAAACCACCTCGCAGTCCTTCATGCGGAAGACCACCTGGCCGCGGCCCTTGGGCATGACCATGGAGATCATTTCATTACCATCGGTGGCAACCCGGGCCAGTTCGCTCAGGGCGCGGGCCGGGATGATGGCGGTGAACGGCTGCGCAGCTGGCTGGGAGAGGACGCCCTTGCGCACCGACAGGCGGAACCCGTCCGCCGAGGCCATGGTGATGGAATCCTTGTCCACTGCCACAAGCACGCCCATCAGCACCGGGCGCGCCTCGTCCGAGGAGGCGGCGAAGGCCACCTGGGAGATCATGTCCTTGAAATCGGCCACGTTGAGCAGGATGGCGCCCTCCATATCGGGGACGGGCAGAGGCGGGAACTCCTGGGCGTCGATGCACTTGATGTCAGTTGTCGAGGTGCCGCAGCGCAGGTTGAGGGTCTGGGTGGCGGCGTTCAGGCTCAGGTTCACCTGCTCGGGCGGCAGGGTGCTCACCAGGTCGGAGAACGTGCGGGCCGGCACGGTGGTGGAGCCTTCCTCTTCGATCTTGGCACCGATCCAGCAGGTGATGCCCAACTCCAGGTTGGTTGCCGACAGGCGCAGGCGGCCTTCATCGCTGGCGATCAGGACATTTGAAAGCACCGGAAGCGTGCTGCGCGGCGAAACCGCACGCGAGACGGTGCTCAATCCACGAGCCAGGTTATCTTGCAAGACGGCTACTTTCATTGCTGAGTCCTCTCCTTTGAGCCGACTTTGTCCCTGTAAGGGAGGCGGCTGCAAGCCGCCATTCGCGGTGCTGCCCCTTGGGGATCGGCCACAACGACGACGTGAGTCGTCGATGCCAGGCACCAAATTCCTGGCAATTGCAATATACAATTTATTATATTATCCAGATAAAGTATATCCTGAGACTGTCAAAGTGAAAAGACACTGTTGGATACCCTGCCACCACCCCGGCTTTCCGGCTGGCCTCCAGAATTAAGCGATCATGCGGAGATTGTATCTTTTTTCGAGACGAGAATCAAGCCGCGCTGGCATGCGTGGATTTGGTATACTCAGTCTCACCTCATATCAAGGAGAAACCTCATGTCCACCCCTCCCCATTGGGACCTTTCAAACGTCTTCCCTTCGCTAGAATCCAGTGAGTTTCAAACCGCCATCGCCACGGTCAACGGGCACATCGACGGGCTGGAAAAGCTTTTCGCCGACAAGGTGGCCCGCATGAACGCCAGGACTCCGGTCAAGGAGCTATCCGCCGTGGTCGGCGACGCCATCGACCGCTTCAACGCCCTCTACGAATCCTCGGGAACCGTGCGCGCCTACGTCCAGTCGTTCGTGGCCACCGACTCGCACAATACCCTGGCCATGAAGAAAATGTCCGAATTCCAGATGATCGGCGTGCGCATCCAAAATCTTGCCACCCAGTTCCAGGCGTGGGTGGGCAGGATCGCCCCAGTGCTGGAGAAGGTCATCCAGGCGACCCCCACCGCCCAGGCACACGCCTTCTCGCTGCGGGAGGCCGCCGAGCAGAGCAAGTACATGATGCCGGAGGCGGAAGAAGCGCTGGCGGTCGAACTGTCCCTGAGCGGCGCCGAAGCCTGGAGCAAACTGCAGGGCACCGTCACCTCGCAGCTCACCGTGGACTTTGAGCTGGATGGCAAAACCAAAAGACTGCCCATGCCCGCCCTGATCAACCTGCATTCCCACCCGGATGAGTCAGTGCGCCGCCGGGCGTATGAGGCTGAACTGGCCGCCTGGAAAACCGTGGAGGAGCCGCTGGCAGCCTGCATGAACGGGATCAAGGGCACAGCCGGCACGCTCAACCACCATCGCGGCCGCCCCGACGCCCTGGCCCCCGCCATCGACATGGCCCGCATCGACCGTCCCACCCTGGAAGCCATGCTCGGCGCCATGGAAGCCTCCTTCCCGACCTTCCGCAAATATTTAAAAGCCAAGGCCAAACGGTTTGGCAAGAAGAAGCTGGCCTGGTGGGATATTTTCGCCCCCGCCGGCAAGGCTGAAAGGGAATATACATTTGAGGAAGGGCGCGATTTCATCATCCGCAACTTCAGTAAGTTCTCACCCGACCTGGCAACCTTTGCCATCAATGCCTTCGAAAAGCGCTGGGTCGATGCCGAACCGCGTGAAGGCAAGCGCGGGGGCGCCTTTTGCATGGGGGTGCCCGGAGTCAAGGAGAGCCGGGTGTTGTGCAACTTCAACGGCACCCTCGACCAGGTCAGCGCCATCGCCCATGAACTTGGTCACGCCTTCCATAACGATTGCGCCTACCGGGCCGGTAAGACCGAGATCCAGCAGGACACGCCCATGACCCTGGCCGAGACCGCTTCGATCATGTGTGAAACGATCGTCATGGAGGCTGTCCTGGCGGAGACCACCAACAAGGAGGAACAGCTTGCGATCATCGAGACGCAGCTGGTCGGCGACACCCAGGTGATCATGGACATCTACACCCGCTACCTGTTCGAAAAGGAAGTCTTCAAGCGCCGTGAAAAATCCGAGCTGTCCCCCCGGGAGCTGTGTGACATCATGGAGGATGCCCAGAAAACGGTCTTCGGCGATGCCCTGGATGAGAAATACCTGCACAAATATATGTGGACGTGGAAGCCGCATTATTATTATGCCGGGCTTTCCTTTTATAATTTCCCCTATGCCTTTGGCCTGCTGTTCGGGACGGGGCTGTATGCCATCTACAAGCAGCGCGGCGCGGACTTTGTGCCTGATTACAAAAACCTGCTGGCCTCCACCGGCGAAGCCCATGCTGCCGACCTGGCTGCCCGCTTCGGGATTGACCTCCGCTCGCGCAAGTTCTGGGAAGACAGCCTGGGCGTGATCGCCAGGCGAATCGACAGGTATTGTGAGCTTTAGAGATAAACCCGATACGTAACTGCTAAAATAAACCAAAAGGCTCTTCGGAAATTTCCGAAGAGCCTTGGATTTTACTGGTTGATCGTCCCCTCGACAGGCAACACCTTCTCTTTTGCCTTGTCGCTTTCCGTGATAAAGATTTTTGGCTCGCGCAGGAGCCCCCCCAAGACGATGCTCAGCACCATCATGGCGATGATAACCACCAGCGAGGTGGTCATCGAGCCGGTCTGCGGAGATTTAAAGGCGTCCATGGCAAAGATGAAGATGATCCCCGAGATTTGCCCCATCATGAGCAGCAGCCCGTTGGAGGTGCCTTCGGGGGTGGGATATGTTACTTCAGCCCCATACTGGAACCCGATCGGACCTGCGCTGAGCAGGAAGAAGCCCATCAAGGCGGAGGAGGCAAGCAGAAGCCAGTAGGCGTTGGCGTAGGCAATGCCGATCAACCCCACCGTGGCTCCGATCAGCGCAACGATGATGAATGGCACCCGCTTGCGATAGCGGTCGGAAAAGGTCGGGACCACCAGGGCACCGACGATGCCTCCTACAATCATTATTCCGCCAACAACGCCGGCTTGAGTGCTGCTGAAGCCGCGCGGGGCGATAATATTTTCGATCCAGGTGGTGACGGCGTTAAAGGCACCCAGCGCGACAAAGAAGATGACCAGCAGCAGATTGAAGTTCCGCTGGCGAAAGATCGATTTGAAGCCGTCGAGGACCAGGGAGCGGACTTCCATCCCGGGAGGGCAGGGCGGAGTCGCCGGACGCTCACGGGCAAAGATGATAAATACCAGGGCTGCGACCACGGCAGCGATCCCATAAGCGATCAACATGCCGCCGATCTGGTAATGGACGGTCAGGATGGGGGTCAACGCCAGGCCGAGGAAGATGCCGACATACATTGCCAGCGATCCAAGCCCGGAAGCAGTCGCCCGTTCGCGGATCGGGAACCAGCGCGCAGCCACCGTGGTCACGGCGTTCAGGATGAACGGCTGCCCCACCGCGATCCCGATCTGTGCGATCAGCACCACGGTATAACTGGAGGTGGGCAAGCCGCGGACCAGTCCGAAGATGCCGGTCAGGGCAGCGCCAATCCCGACCGCCACCCGCAGGCCGTAAGTGTCGATCACCCACGAGGCCGGGATCGAGACGACGATGTAGACGATCATGAAGATCATAGACAAGAGCCCGATGCTGAGGTCCGAGACGTTATAGAATTTGACTGCATCGGTGGTAATCGAGGCGAATGTGATCCACAACAGTTGGTTGATCGCCACGATGAACATGAAGACCCCCAGCATGATCCAGCGGTACCCGTAGACTTTAAAACCTTCATCTTTCATCATCTAAATACTCCTGCCAGAATGAAATAAGGTTGCATATAGACCAAACCCTTTGCCCCCCCGAGAGTTGCTAGCGGGTATTTGACATTATACAGGCGTTTCGGACGGGTCCCGATACGCCTGATGACAATCGAGCTCGATTTTTCCGGGCGGGCGAAGAAAGCGAGGGATTTTTTATGCCAGCGAAGGAATTCGCCCAGTCAGTTCAGCCCAGTCATTGCCGATGGCTTTTTGAATAAGCTGCTTCACATGCGCGAAGGCAGGAGGCGGCAGTACCATCTGCCATATGCGCGTCATGTTCTCGCGGTCGTCGTTCCCCAACAAGGGGAACATCCAGGCGATCACATCGGGGAAGCGGTCCTGCGGAACAGCACCAGACATGACACCCAGGGCTTTGCCCTGGTCGGGTATGGACACGCGTTCCCGGATAAGGCGGTACAAATGCGCGTCTTCCTTGCCGAGGTGGAGGTCGAGATGGAATTTGAATGCCGCCGAGGCGCGGGCGATATCCAGGGAGTCCTGTGCAGACACTGCTGCATTTAGTGCATCGAACGCAGCGTCCAGGCCGCGGTGGTCCCTTTCGTACGCTTCGGCGACCGCAGGCGCAACGACTTCCAGGGCGGGGAAGATGGCAATTTCCTCCCCGTGGGCATGCCAGACCAGCACCTCGTTGAAGAACCTGAAGCGCTCGATCGTGGGCATGAGCCCGGGTTTGCCGCGGGCAGAGTCGAGGCTGGCAGCGTCGATCGTGCTCATATCGCGGCGGAAAGCATTGTGAAATGCCAGGATCGCATCCATTGGTTCAGTCATAATTCGTTCCTCCCGGTTTTTTCACTACAATTCCAGATATTAATCCTATATATTACTACAAACTTCCCCAGACTCGCCAAATAGAAAAAGCGAGGTCTTTGCGGCCTCGCCGATCAAGCAATCGTCCTGATTTTCCCAAAAATGATCCCAATCAGCCCTGCTCATATGCGAGTCTCAATTCACGGATGTCAATCTTATCCATTTGAAGCATAGCCTGCATGACCTTTGGCGACTTTTGGGTTTTTTTTTATCGCTCAACAGCTCATCCAACCGTTCCCTTCCGATTTTTCAAAGGACTGGAAGCGCGCCAGTTGCATGTACCGATTTGGCAATGCTGTGCCGGATTTTTTCACAGCTCGTTATTATTATAGATCAGCCTTGAAAACGAACTCGAAATCATCACCAGGATTAATCCCAATCCGATCCCTGTTATCACCCAGATCATAGTTTGATTGGAAGAGGAATATGGAATCACCTGATTCAGTTGATGTAGAAAATTAGTCTTCTTAATTAAATACGCAAGAAATACAGCAACCAGATAAACAGGTAAATTCGAAAATATATAAACCTTTGAAAAAGGGAAGCGAAAATAGAGCGGCAATTGAATTGAAATATACAGGCAGACGTAAAGGAAACCAGCAGAAAAGAAGGTTAAGAATTCCAGGTAACTGATTCCGACGTTCAGGATCAGCGAAAGGATGGTTGCAAGGATTCCTGAAAAAACCTCGTTGAGGATGCCGAAAAGCAAGGCGTAGGTATATCTTCCGTTAACGACTTCAGATCTCTTCAGCGGCAAGATTCCATACAGCTTGCTGAGGTTGTTTCTTTCGTAGGCAAAAAAATACACACTTATGAAAGGCGCTGCAACTACCATAACAACTGGAATGGTGATTACCGGTATTTTGAAAACGACGGCGATGATCGCGGCAAGCACATACACCATCATATAGATCTTATAGTACGCCTTGAGAACAGCGTGATCCAGTTTGACCGATTTTAAAATGTCAGCCATGGCTGCCTTCTCGCTTAGCGATCGCCACCAAAATATCATCGATCGAGGGAGGGGCGGTAACGATCTCTTCGGGTAAATATTTTCCTTCCGAGGCGCGAATAAGCCCGGAAAAGCCAGTGTTATTTTTTGTGAGACCGATGATCTTCTCCTTAAACGGATCCAGCAGGTCGTTTGGTCCGCCCTTGACGACCCGGTAGCTGTCAATTAAGTCATCTTTGGTTCCGGAGTAAAAAATATTCCCGTTGTCGATCAAGGTGATATAGTCCGCAATCCGCTCCAGGTCGGTCGTGTTGTGCGTCGAAAAGAGAATGCTTTTCTCTTCGTCGATGTAGTCGCTTAATATTTGCAGAAGCTCGTCACGGGCCACTGGATCCAGCCCGCTCGTCGGCTCGTCCAGGATCAGCAGCTTGGCTTCGTGCGACATCGCCACGGCGAGCATGAGCTTCAGCCTCATCCCGCGGGAGAGGTCTTTGACTTTCTTCTCCAAAGGCAGGCGGAATTGCTGCACATACTGGTTGTATAACGCGCGGTTCCAGTTGACGTAAAATGGTTTTAGAGCCTGCTCGACTTCACGCACGGTCCAGATATTGACAAAATAAATTTCATCCAGGACCACACCAACGCCCTGCTTGATGCTCTGCTCGTCGCGCAGATTGTCCATGCCCAACAATTTAATCTCACCCCCTGCACGATCGGTCATATTCAGCATCAGCCGGATGGTGGTGGTTTTGCCAGCGCCGTTTTGGCCCACGAAACCCATGATATAACCGGTGGGTAAAGAAAAGGATATATCGTTCAGGGTAAAATCCTGATATTCTTTGCGGAGATTTTTGACTTCAATGGCGTTATTCATTCCGATTCTCCCCCAACATGAAGTCCAGAATCTTGATTAATTCTTCGCGAGATAATTTAGCCATCCTGGCAGCATTGACGGCTGCCGTAAAACCATCTTCGATCCTACTAAGGAGCTGTTCACGCACGATCTCGCTGTTTTTCGGCAGGACAAAACAACCCCGGCCTTGTTGAACGGCAATAAACCCCTCCTGCTCCAGCTCGGCATAGGCGCGGGTCGTCGTGATGACACTGATTTTCAAATCCTTCGCAAGCTGCCTGATCGAAGGAAGCAGGTCCCCCTCTTTCAAATCATCACAAAGGATCGCCTCCTTGATTTGTTCCTCTATCTGTTCATAGATGGGTACTTTTGAAGTGTTTTGGATAATGATGCGCATCGAATTCACATCGAATTAGGATTACTGGCCGAGTTTCCATTGGCTCAACGGTGTGAACTGGAAAGGATTCTAATAATCGTTCTCTTCCAGTGCATGATGGTGTCCATCCTTATTTTTACTGTCTACCAGAAAAATATCTTTGTAATGTTAACGCCACTAAAAACAAACAAAAGGCCCTATTTCCATTTTGTTAGGATTTCCTCCCGTCTGAACGTGGTCTTGACCAGGTAGAAGACGATCCCATCGATGACGGCCAAAACTGCCGCCATGATCAACATGTCGCCTGTGGTCAATGAGAACACCTTTAATTCCGACAGCAAATATACGGCGCCCAAGGGCACCAGGATCAGCGTGCCGAACTGATAGGCCGAGCGGACATCATTCACCCTTGAAGAGACCAGGATGTTATAGCCAACGCTGAGGATGCAAGCGAGCGGGGCAAGCAGAAACAGGATGATGGCAAAATTCAAGTTGGGGAAATACAGGTATTTTAGAATGCTGTTGGTAAACAGGTCCATCAGAACGGTGAAGATCAACGCGCCGATATAGTTTGCGGCCATGGCAGGCAAGAAGGCTGCGATGCTCTTTCCGGCCAGGATTTCCTCGTCGGTCGTGGGCGTGGCCAGCAGGGGCTCCAGGCTTTTTTGGACTTTCTCACCGATCAGGCTGTACGAGGCGATCCCCAGAGGCGCCAGGGCAGCGCCGATGACATACAGGAATGAGAAGGCATCCAGCAGGGTCGGAAGGTAGGATCCGGCGGACACCTTGAGGTTCCTGCTGACGACGAAGCGCATGAGCAACGGGAGGCCGATCGAGACAATCACCTCGAAATAGATGATCGTATAGAGGATGCTCTTCCTCTTCGTAAAAGTTTTAAAATCCTTGGAGGCCACGATCCACGCTTTTGATAGTCTCATTTTGTTTCCTGGATGACCTTGATATAAGTCTCTTCCAAACCGGGGTTGAGCTGGGTGACGTTTTGGATGCGGCCGCCGGCCGAAACGATCGCCTGCACGAAATCGGCATTATCCTTCTGGGGGTCGGCCAGGACCAGGATGATTTTATTCTCTTCAACGCTAAGGTCTTTGGGGTTGAGTTTTCGAACCGCCGCCAGAATTAGATCGGTAACCTGCTCCACCTGGATGACCGTCCTGATGTTCCCCCAGACGGTCTTCTCCAATTCTTCGGGAGTGTTGACCGCCAGCAATTTCGTACTCAGTATTCCGATGCGGTCGCAAATCCGCTGCGCCTCATCCAGGTTGTGGGTATTGATGAAAATCGTCTTCCCCTCTTTTTTGAGCTTCAGGATGATATCCCTGATCACCCGGGAAGATTCCGGGTCCAGGTTGGCGGTCGGCTCGTCAAAGAAAAGCAGGGTGGGGTCGTGGATCAGCGCCCTGGAGATGGCGACCTTCTGCTTCATGCCTTTGGAATAATCGCTGACGGGCTGATCCCGCTTCTCCCACAGCTCCATCATCTTCAGATAATACTCGATCTTCTCTTTTCTTACCTCTTCAGGACATTCATACAGTTTCCCGTAGTAGTCGAGGTTTTCATAGGCGCTCAGCTCTTCGTACAGGCCGATATTGTCGGGGACCAGGCCAATCATTTTCCGGATCGCCAGCGAATCGGCGCCGTTGCCGGTTGAATAGCCTCCAACCTGGGCCTCTCCGCTGGTCTTGGAAATCAGGCAGCACAGCATCCTGATCGTGGTGGTTTTCCCGGCTCCATTGGGCCCGAGCAGACCGAATATCTCGCCCTTAGCCACGTGGAAGGTCAGGCTATCGACCGCGGTAACCTCCCCGAACTTCTTTGTCAGGTTCTTAACTTCGATCATGTTCATTTTCGCTTGCCAATTCCTTTAAAGCCCAGCGCGGACCAGATAGTGGTCCCGATGAGGATTACGGTTGCAATAATCCAGATAATGAAAGGGGTCATCGGGAGCACCCCAGTATTCGAACTGATTTTGTAGAAAACGACAATACCTAAGATGACGTCTGCAATGGTCAGCCCCAGGGGGATTCTTATGGATAACTTCATCAGTTTCATTTTGGACTCCTTTGTATTGATGCAGTTTGCCCGTCAGGACAGGATGCGGCAGTGGTCATATTGTTTATACTATATATAGACTATATTATCACCTCTTTTCTGATATGGGAAGATGTGAATTGCAGGTCAGGCCACTGGTTTATGATTGTGTTCGCGCTCCATCCACCCTGACGGCGCGGCGACCGGCTTTTTTTAATTCAGTGATATCCCCCCCGGGAAGTGAAAACAGGTAGTCGATTGCTGATAACTTAATTCTGATAGCTTATGGCTTTCAGCGGTCAGATATAGAGAAAATTATTGATTTCAGGAGCACAGAGAGGTCTTCATTTAGGCCCTGGGCCGGTGGGTCATTGGGACCTCGCTGATCAAGCAATCGTCCTGATTTTCCTAAAATGATCTCAATCAGCCCTGCTCATAGGCTAGTCTCAATGCACGGATGTCAATCTTATCCATTTGAAGCATGGCCTGCATGACTTTTTGCGACTTTTGGGTATTTTTATCGCTCAACAACTCGCCCAACGCGGTTGGTACGATCTGCCAGGAAACCCCGTATTTGTCCTTCAACCAGCCGCATTTTTGTTTTTCGCCTCCCTCGGAGAGCTTTTCCCAGAACTCATCCACTTCTTCCTGGTTCTCGCAGTTTACAAAGAAGGAAATTGCCGGTGAAAATGTAAATTCAGGGCCACCGTTCAATGCCATGAATTCCTGCCCATCCAGTTGGAAGGTGGCAGACATCACCTTCCCATTCTGACCTGGACCCACGTCCCCATAGCGGGAGATGCTTCCGATCTTCGAATTCTTAAATATGGAAGTATAAAATTCCACGGCCTGCTGAGCCTGGTCGTTGAACCAAAGGAAAGGGGTGATTTTTTGCATTTTAATCCGCTCCGCGTAGATTTAGCAATTTGCACTCAGGCTTGCTCGTATGCCTGCTGCAGCCAGGTAATGACGTGCGCATCGATCTGCCCAGGGTCTGCGATGCGCAGGCGATGAGTCACCATGCTGTTCCATGCGCTGGCAGCCTCGAATGGGCTCGCAATTTTTGCATCCTTGAGCTTGAACCCGATATCGAAACGATCGGAAGTGACTTGAACGATGGCAAACTTTTTGTTTTTTCGCAGCAGGCTGATATAAGTGTTGGTCGGTGAAATTGATACATCCGGTCCAAATTTTTTCACGCGGGTGAGGAGGTCGTTATAAGAGGCGCGCCAGCGGGCTTTGGCGCCGCCGAATTGTTTTGCGACCAGCTCATCCGTACTTTTCGCCGGCCGGGTAGCATTTTGCAGAGTAAGCACGATCGCCATGGCATGCCCCTGCCCCAACCCGAAATCTTCTTTCAGCCAGGAAACAATTTACCCGGTTTTTACGCCTTCCTTAAGGAATCCTTTTTGTTTTGCCAGAGCCAAAAAATCCTGAGGGGTTTTCCCGGTCTGGGCTTGAATGTTATCCAAATAAGCTTTGAGCGTCATAGTTTCTCCTTTAAATTACCCGGTCCAAGGGTATTAATTTTCATTCCACATATGGACGGTAACAAACGCGAGTGACCCCGGATTTATAATCCTTGGAACTTACCAACTCCAGGTTGACCCTGGTGGTGAAAAGCCTCTTTCCATTCCCAATGGCAACCGGATGCACAGCAGGTTAAATTCATCGACCAGGCCGAGACGCGCAAATGTTTGCCCGGTGCGGACACCTCCAGGGATTCCAAGGCTTTTACCCGGCAGTTGTTTGAGCCTGGCGACCGCCTCGATTAACTCGTCATCATTCCTGATCACGAGCATTTCTGAATTCCCCCCTCGAGTTTCTCCGGCTTTTTTGAGATGATGACAGCATGAATTTTGTCGACAGCCTGCGCAATATCATGGTCGCTCCGGGAGGCAGAGGGATCCTTCGCCATATTGGCCCAATAGGGAATCATCCCCACTGCCGTGGGGTAACCCATAATACCCGTGTCTGCCCCGCTGATCAGGGTCACAATATCTTCGTTCAGGTCCGGGTCAGACGCGGCGGACTGCTCTATCCAGTCCAAATCATTGTTTGGCCCGGCGATGAAACCGTCAAGACTCATCGTCATGTACAGGAATAACTTTCTCATTTTGCACCTGCGAGTTTAAGAACGCCTATTCGAAAAATGCAGGTGGAAGGAAATTATTTCCCTATTTATTCAGGAATTCCACCAGGACCGGGGCCAGGACCTGCGGGTTTACATCATGGGTCTGACCTTCAAGTGTGCGCTGCTCAGCACCCGGGATAGCTTTTGCCAAAGCGGCGGCGGTTGCGTGCATAAAGGGTATATACGCCAGGTTGGCGCCACCGTCCAGCACCAGGGCAGGCACGGACACCCTGGCTGCCCGTTCGACCGGAACTGCACGATCGCTGCCCATGGCAGCGGCATCGTAGGCGAGGGTGGGCGCAACGGCCTCGAACATTGGCCACGAAGGCGCACTGCGCATCCCATTAACCTGTTCGGCAGGAGTGCCGACGAACTGCATGAACAGACCGACCGCATCCCCACGACGACCCTCGGCCAGGAATTCCGCCAGTTGTTTGCGGTAGTCCTTCCAGGGCTTATCGGCACCCGGACCGGAATTGTAGGGAGCCTCGTACATGGCGAGCTTTTTAGTCTTGCTGCCGAGCTGGATGGCCGCTTCGAGGGCAAGGCATGCACCTGAGGAGAGACCATATAAGAATGCCGAGCCACCCGCAACGTCGATCAACGCGTCGATATCTTCCACTTCACGATCGACCGAGTACGGTTTGGAATTACTGCTCTCGCCGCGCCCGCGACGATCGAACGTGTAAACTTTAAAGTGAGGAGCGAGGAGTTCGGCCAGATGGGGCATCGGCCCGAAGGTGCGATAAGTGAGAGCACCGTCAACCAGGATTAATGCAGGTCCGGAGCCTGTTTTTTCGTATGCAATGGTGGTGCCGTCTTTTGAAGTTATCTTATTCATATATTTAACCTCATTTGTAATTTTCCATTTTTGCCAGACCAAATTGAATATTCATAGGCCCTGCACGTCAAAGAGACCCAAAATCTCTGCGATCGGGGCATAAATTTCGCCAGGAATGCTAAAACTTTGGCGGATCGATCCGGATTCAGCCTGGTAAACATTTTTCGATACTCGATATTCAAGCCCTCATTTTTTCGGGGGTCGAGGCTGTTTCCGAGCGCGCCCATAGTTTTTGCAGAGCACGCGCAAACCGCTCCGGTTCAGCCCTGTGCGGCGGATCGAAGTGACTTCGGCCTGCATATTCTTCAACTTGAATATCAGGAAACAAGCCGGTCAGGCGCTGTGCACCGCGTTCAAAATAGCGAGTGCTCAAGCTTCCAAGCGTGTAGTACACCGGTTGATCCATCTGGCGGAAGTTTTCCTCGTCCAGGTTGTACGCGTTGAAAGCCCGGGAGATGACCTGCAGACCCGCCGGACGTTTGGACATCCAGGCAGGTTGAGGCCCGGGAGACGTGAGACTGGAGGGCGGTTTAACTCCCGGGAGCATATGCCAGCGCATAAAGGCAGGCATCTGCTCATCAGGCGGGAGAGTCATGACCCGGTTCATATCAGCCCAATCGGAGGCATCCTCAGGACCCGGTGCACCGATCCAGGCGGGCTCGATCAGGCTCAAGCTGCTGAGCCGATCCGGATATTTCGCAGTAAAAGCCAGTGAAAAGGCGCCTCCTGCGGAATATCCAACCAGGTGAAAGCGGTTTGCACCGGCATCGTCGGCTGCATGCCGGATTCCTTCCACCTCCATATCCAACCCATAGCCGACCGGAGGTGTATCGTTAGAATAAACCTCCAAATCTTTGATCACGGGATGGATCCGGTTCCCCAAAGCGTGCAGGAGGGGTCCATAAGAAATATCCCCAGGCGTTACTCCGCCGGGGACGAATACGACTACGGGTTTATCTTTGGAGGCAGGATCATTCGTTTTCATGCTAATCTCCTCGCCAAACGTGATCTTTGCTAATTCATGAGTATATTTATCTATTTTATCTATATTTATTATACAATAATCCATAAATAAATCAAGGGAGGCCCAGATGGGGTTACAGTCACAGAAATCCATAGAATAAAGGGGTTGCAAAAAGAGAGAGTTCCAGTCAATATTGTAGTTGGCAACAACAACAAAGAAAGGAACTCTCAGATGACAGACGACGCTGTCAATATCAGTATAACCATAAAAGTGGAAGATGCAGTGATGGAAATTCAGAAAAAGGTACCCGTCGATGCAGTAGAAGAATCTATTCACAGCATGGCCACTGGGCTTGGGCAGCAGGTGCTGCAAGGGGTGATCCAGGTGCTGGACGATCGGATGGCGCGGAATGTGCCCTGCGAATGGCGGAATGTGGGGACAGAGACGCGCTGGATGATGAGCAGCTTGGGAGCGGTTCGATACAAGCGGCGGGTCTATCAAGATGGGCAAAGGAGGCGAAGGAAACCGGTAGATGATCTGTTTGGGATGCAGCCCTATGGGCGCATGAGTGGCAGGGTCCAGGAAATGGGAGCTTCTCTGGCCTGCAGTGGGACCTATCGCCTGGCGGCCGACCAACTCAGCTACCTGACCAAGACACCGATCAGCCACAGTGCCGTGCAACGGATGGCCTGGTCGGTGGGTAACCGCGTTGCGGATGGCGAAGAAGCCGAGCGCAAGCGTATTTTCGAAGGGGGAGAGCCACTGGAAGGGGGGAAGATCCTGGCCCCGGTTCTGTATGGTGAGAGTGATGGAGTATGGGTGCACCTGCAGCGGGAAAAGAGACGATCCACGGAAGTACGGGTAGCCATCCTGAGCACAGGCCGAAAACAGGTCGGGAAAGACCGTTATCGCCTGGAAAACAAGCACTGTATGACTGCCATCGGGCTGAATGCGGAGATGTGGCAGGAACACATCCTGCGGGAAGCACATCTGGCCTATGACCTGACCCAGACCCGGATTTTGATCAGCGGGGGAGATGGCAACCAATGGGTCCGGCACAGCTTTGAACGGATGGGGCTCCCCCAACAATTTGTGTTGGATCGGTTCCACTTGCAGAGGGCAGCCCGCAGGGCCTACCAGGATCGAGGCGAAGCCCGGCGTGTGGTCACTCGCTTACGACATGAAGGCTTCAATGTGGTCGCTCCTGAGCTGCAGCAACACATCCAGCAGGCAGAAGGCAATCAACAGAAACTGCTGCTCGACTTCTACCGATACGTGCTCAACAACCAGGATGGGTTATTGGACCTGGAATACCGGGCTTGCTCCCTCCCCGCTTGCCTGGGAGCCATTGAAGGTAATGTCGACAAGCTCGTTGTCCACCGCATGAAAGGTCGCGGCTGTTCCTGGCGTTTGCCCGGCGTGCGCGCCATGCTGGCCATCTGCCGCCATGCCGACCAGCTGCGCTCCCACGCTTATCGTTACCTGCCTCTCCAAACTCCACCCAGAACATATCACACCACGCAGTTTCTGGAGGTAGAATATTCAGAGACCACTCAGGGTTCCTTGCCTGCATTTCAAGGACCGCACCAGAATAGACCCTGGGTCAGGTCCCTTCACCGGCTGATCTATGGCCGCTGATCTCTCTCTTTCCCTGTTCTATGGAAATTCGATACAGTAACCAGATGGGAGAAATTATCCCGCCCCTGCTCTTAATTTACCGACGTATTACCAGGCAACCGGAGAAAAGCAAAATCCCCTCCGCTGAAGCATAAAAATGCACCTTTTCCAGGTTTTTATAAATACCCCCATTCGTGATATTCCCTCACCCTGCAAAGGAGCTTAAAAATTCTCAAAAGCGGGAGCAATCAGACGACAGAACGACCAGGCCGGCGCGCAAGTTTCTCCACCGCAAGGAGCAGCGCTCCCAGCAGCGACAAGGCGGCCACCGGAAAATACAATCCGCCTATGCTGAACCCGGTTATAAAAGTAAAAACGAGTGCGAGTAGAGAGAGCGTGAGCGACATCGCAAGCGCACCTCGCCACAAACCGACCGCGGCCGCGACGAGTAAAAGGGAAAAGGCGAGCATAAAGCCCACCGCCAGCGGCCCTGCTTGTGAGAGCCATGGGATTTGGCCGGAGGTGTTCGTTAAAACCGACGGTTCACCGGGGACGCCAGCGGCTGTGGTGCTTTCATACGAGACCGTGGCGAAGAACAGGTAAAACACGGCGAGCGCCAGGGCAGCCAGTCCTACAGCCAGAGCTAAAATGATGCGAACACTACGAAGCAGCTTCATTTACTGTCCTGTTCGAGAACAAGAATCAGCCGGAGGTAATTTGTAAACAACCCGGGGCAAATCCAGCGTTTCCAAACAGTGTAAATCTCCCGCACAGAAATTTATCTATTGTTCCAAAAACTTTTTCAAGCCAGCCAGCATCATTTCCCAGTTCTGGACAGAATGATCCCGTTCTGCCTCGCTGGCGTTATTGTCCTGCGACAATTGGACCATTACCAGGTTCTTTTTAGAAGACAGCTCAAGGGTGACGGTGTGATAGTTTTCGGGGATATCGGGGACACCGGAAAGAGGGCTGAAATGACTGTATTGCACGATTTGTCCAGGTTTGTACTGCAGAATCACCCCTTTGTCCTGATAGGGTTTCCCCTGCCATTCCCCCTTCCAGACGATCGGACTCCCAATGTGCCAGTCAGAAACCACAGTGGTCCCGAAAAAGTACTGCTTGATGGCTGCGGGATTTACCAGTGCATCCCAGACCTTTTCCCTAGGAGCGGAGATGCTAATCGAAGCTTTTGCGACCAGGTTTTTTTTCATACGCGGCTCCTTACAAACCAATTTACCATTGAAGGTTTAGAAACCGATTAATAGGGAAAGCCAGCCAGGGGAGCAAACCGCCCAGCACTCATAAATTTATCTGGTTTGAAATTAACCGGAAATTGATAACACCGGATGCAATGGATGGGTTACGTCATTTCTTCTCCACATCCACCCAGAGACCGACCCCGTCTGTGGAGAGGGTGATCCAGCCATTCCGGTCAGTGCGCAGGAGGGTGGTGCCTGCCAGGCTGTCGAGCACGGACTGCGCGGGGAGACCGTCAGGGTCACCGGCAGCCACGCTCAGGACTGCCAGCTCAGGATGCAGGGTGCTGATCCACTCCTGCGGATTGGAGGGAGCGTAGCCCGAGTCTGCCAGCAAGAGGGCCGTCACCGGGCCGATGGTTTTGCTGATCTCCGCGGCGGATTTTGAATCAAAATTTATGCCCACCGGCAGCAAGGCACGGAACCCCTGCCATTCCACCAGCAGAACCGCACCACGCGGCGAGACATTGGTAACCGTCAGACTGGCACCATCCCCGAGATCAAGGACAGCGCCAGAATAGGCCGCAGTGACCGGTGTATCACTCCCGGCCAGCCAGCGATCCAGGTTCTCTGCAGCGTAGGAAGCGTCCAGGTTTCCGGACCAGAGGACATTCCCCACCGGAAAACGGTCGAGAATGGTCGGCAGGGCAGCCACCTGCTGCTCCTGCGTGGAGGCAATCACCAGCCAATCCAGGCTGCGGTCAAAGGCAGAAAGCCGGGGGCCGAGCCCGCCGGCGAGCCTGGATGGGCTGGGTCCACCATCCACCAGGATGGAATGACCGGAGGGAGTCTGGATCAGGATGGCGTCGGCGGAGCCCACGTCGAGGAAGGTCAGCTGCAGGCGTCCATCCGGAGCCTGGAAAACAGCCGACCAGACCAGGAAGACGATGACAGCCAGGGCGGCGATAATCACGGAGGGGGTGATGATGGGACGCAAGGCTGCTTTAACCCGCCCCCCGCCAAAGGTCAGGAGGACCAGTATCCCAAAAAACAGGACCACAAAAAGGAAGGAAAAATCTCCCAGGATAATCACTCCGTGAGGAAGTCGATTGAATAACTCCACGGCCCGGTTCGTATAAGCCGCAAACGGCCAGGCAACCCAAGCGGCGACCTGCCCGAGGGGAAGATAGATAAAACTAAGGATCACGGCCAGCCCGCCAAGAACCATCACTGCCGGCTGGACCGGCAGGATAAATGGGTTGGCCAGGATGGAAACCAGCGAAATACGCCCGAACTGGTAAGCCATGATGGGCAGGGTGGTCAACTGGGCAGCCAGGGTAAAGAACATGGCCGCACTGAGCGGAGCGGAAATGTTTTGGGCTGTTGCAAGGGGAAGACGGCGGGTCAGCAGACGGGTGAACCAGTCCTGGAGAGGCTGGGCATAAAGGACCAGGCCGAACGTGGCAGCGAAGGAAAGCTGGAAACCAACATCCCAGAGGGTATTGGGATTAATTACAGCCATGATGGCGGCGGTGACAAACAGGGTGTTGAGACCATTCTGGCGGCGGCCCAATTGACCGGCGAGAATTGCCAGCCCTCCCATGATGGCAGCCCGAACGACGGAAGCGGTGGCCCCGACCAGCACGGTGTAAAGGAGGATCCCAACCACGGCGGCAATGGCGCCCCGGCGGCGTCCGAGCAGGCGGCTGAAAAGGAAGACAAACACTCCAGCAATGATGGCGATGTTAAAGCCGGAGATGGCAATGATATGGGCCGTACCCGTGTTTTTATAAGCCTGCTGGAGGGAGACAGACAGGCCGTTATCATCTCCAAGCAGGATGCCCGCCAGGAGCGAGGCTTCGGGCTCAGGGAAGATGCGATAAACATGAGCGACGGCTTGATCTTTGAAGGCGTAAACAAGCCGGAGGATGGGGTTACCGGCAGTGAAGGGGAGGAGAGTGGTAGCGGCATCGGGCATGTAAGACAGGATGCCCTGGCGCGCCAGGTAATCCTGGTACGAGAAATCCTCGTTTTCAGGCGGCGTTTGCAGATGTCCACGCAGCCGGACTACATCCCCGTACTGCCAACTGCCGCCAGGTGGAACGCGGGCCAGGAGGAGGCCATGGACCTGCAGCATTTGATCGCCCGCCTCCAGGCTGGTGACATCCAGCCGCAAATTGGTATAGGTATCGCGCACATCGGGCGGATCGGTGAGCGTACCGGTGATAAGCAACTCGTAATCCCGGTCGGTGTACCAGGAGATGTAATGTGCGTCCACGCGGGGGATGGTGGACTGGTAACGAGCCGCACCCAGAAAGAAGACTCCCAGCAAGGCTGGGGAAAAAAGGAGCAAAGGAGCGATCGAAATATGCAGGCGTGGATTGAGAATGCGAAGCAGGATGAAAACGATCAGGGACACGCCTGCCAGGGTCAACCAAACCAGAACCGAAAGCGAGACCTTCCCGGCGAAAATGATCCCGGTGAGAAAGGCCAGCGACAACCAGAGCAGCGGCATCCAGGCAGTGAGATTGAAAGCCCTGCCCGGGGTTGGAGGATTGATCGTTTCCATAAGGGAGCCCCCCTGAACTTATTGTACAGGTTGAGGAAGAACTCGGCAAGGCTTCTCATTGACGAAATTCCTGCATGCGAATACAATGCACTTGTAATCGAAATATTGGTCAGGGTGCCTCTTCCCCCGGATGGGAAGGCCCAATGGCGAAGCCGGTGCAAGACCGGCACTGTCCCGCAACTGTGAGTTGGCAGAAATGCTGACAAGTCAGGCCGCCCGCCCTGGTCAGTTCTACACTCTCTCGTGGAACGGAGGTGGGAACGGCGCAACGGTCAGCCTTTTCCCCCTCCCCTGTCATGGACAGGGGATTTTGTTTTGGAAAAAAATAAAACAGCTGCCCACCAAGTGCCTGCGAATAAATCCAATCAAAACCTATGAATCAAACTACAAAATAAGCTTTGAATTATCAGGATCGTATGCAACTGCTTTCTTAAATCAATTTTCAGGAGAATGGAATGTTTAGAAAATCCCTTATCGCCCTGCTGATTGTTCCCCTGCTGGCTGCATGCGGCGCAGCCAAATCCCCGGCGACAACTCCAACGGAGGTGCCCGCCAATACCCTTCCTGCTGCAACGTCCAATCCAGCCATCACCCTAACCGATGGGCTGAACCGGACCGTCAGCCTTGCTGGACCAGCCCAGCGAGTGGTCTCACTGGCTCCAGCCAACACGGAAATTCTGTTCGCAATCGGGGCGGGAGCCCAGGTGGTGGGTCGAGATGAAACCTCCGATTATCCGCCGGCGGTGCTCAGCCTGCCAACCGTCGGCGGTTACAGCGGGTTCAACCTTGAGGCGATCGTTGCCCTGCATCCCGACCTGGTTTTAGCGGCGGGGATCAACACTCCCGAGCTGGTGGCTTCGCTGGAACAGCTGGGATTGACAGTTTACTATTTACCCAACCCGAACACATTGGAAGAAATGTACACAAACCTCGAGACAGTTGCCAAACTGACCGGGCACGAAACTGAATCCTCCGCGTTGGTGGATTCGCTCAAGAGCCGGGTGACGGCAGTAGATGCAAAAATAAAACCCCTTTCAAATATACCCACGGTCTACTACGAGCTGGATGCCACCGACCCGACCAAGCCTTACACTGCCGGGCCGGGTACATTTGTGGACCTGCTCATTGATCGGGCGGGCGGAAAAAACATTGGGGCGGACTTAACCAGTCAATATCCACAAATCAGCCTGGAGCAACTGGTGGTCATCAACCCTGCGGTCATCATCCTGGGTGATTCAGCCTACGGCGAGACCCCGGCCAAGGTGGCGGCGCGCCCCGGGTGGGAAACCCTGGCGGCGGTTCAAAGCGGGCAGATTTATAGCTTCGACGATAACCTGGTCAGCCGCCCTGGTCCGCGGCTGGTGGACGGGCTGGAAGCGCTGGCGAAACTGCTTCATCCGGATCAATTTAAATAATGCAATAGGGCAAGATGGTTTCCGCCCTCGATTCAATGAAAATCCGCCCATATCTTTACTCCCTGCTTTTCCTAGTCGTGGCCGTGGTCCTGTCCATTGCCATCGGCTCCGTTTTCATCCCACCATCAGACCTGGGTAAAATCCTGGTCGGTTGGCTGGAAAGAGCAAGCTTCCCCGAACCACTAAAAACCTTTGCCTTCATCCTGACCGGGATCCGTTTGCCACGTACTGCGCTGGTGCTGCTGACCGGAGCGGCGCTGGGCGGTTCGGGCGCGGCTTACCAGGGGCTGTTCCGCAACCCACTGGCTGATCCATTCCTAATCGGAGTGGCCTCCGGCGCAGGTCTCGGGGCTGTCCTGGCGATGAGCATTAATTGGCCGTATTCCTTCTGGGGGCTGCTGGCCCTCCCGGCGGCGGCGTTCATCGGCGCGCTGTTGACCGTATTCCTGGTCTATACCCTGGCGCGGGTTGGCAAGACCATCCCAACCACGAACCTGATCCTGGCCGGGGTGGCTTTCGGTTCATTCGCCACCGCCATAACCACCTACCTGATGCTGCGCTCAACAGGTGAACTCCACCGGGCGATCGCCTGGTTGAACGGCGGAGCCTCACAGGCAGGCTGGGAACCGGTGCTGGCGACCCTGCCGTTCCTGGCGGTCGGGCTCGGCATCCTGGTGCTGAGCGGGCATGCGCTGAACCTGCTCCAATTTGGGGACGACCAGGCACAACAGATGGGCCTGCCGGTCACGCGAACGCGGACCCTGATCCTTTTGGCGGCTTCCCTGGCGACAGCAGCGGCAGTTTCTTTTTCGGGAATCATCGGGTTTATCGGGCTGATCGTCCCACATATCATCCGCCTGTGGTTCGGCGCGGACTACCGCCGCCTGCTCCCGCTTTCGCTGATTGGCGGGGCCGGTGCGCTCCTGCTGGCAGACGTCATTGCCCGCTCGGTGATCGCCCCGCAGGAACTACCGGTGGGGATAGTGACCGCCCTGGTAGGAGCTCCTTTTTTCCTGTGGGTACTGCGCCGCTCGAAAAACCAGGGATACTGGTGATACTCCCTACCGAGCACAGAGAGAGCACTGAGTAATTCATCGATATTCTTATGAAAGCAGGGTATTCAACGGTAAGAAGGTTTGAAAAATGTTAAGCATAGAAAAGCTTTCTGTCTCCTATGGCACGCGGCGGGTGCTGCACAGCATCTCACTGGAAGTAACCCCCCGAGAAGTGCTGGCGATCATCGGTCCGAACGGCGCGGGAAAAACCACACTGGTACGGGCGGTCAGCGGCGTGATCCCGGTTCAGGCGGGTGCCATCAGGATTGACGATTTAACCGGACGCCATGATTTGCTTTCTTTATCATCCATGCAGCGCGCCCGTTCCCTGGCAGTGGTCCCCCAGGCAGCTTCGATGCCGCCAGCCTTCACAGTATGGGAGACGGTGTTGATGGGACGCACCCCTCACCTGAATTTCCTTGGGCAGGTCTCGGCCAAGGACGAAGGGATCGCACGCCTGGCACTCCAAAAAGTGGACGCATTGAGCCTGTCGGAGCGGCGCGTGGGTGAACTCTCGGGCGGGGAGCAGCAGCGGGTATTAATGGCACGCGCGTTGGCCCAGTCCACACCGATCCTGCTGCTGGATGAGCCAACCTCCAACCTGGATTTACACTATCAAGTGGGTTTTATGGAAACTGTGAGGACGCTTGCCAGCCAGGACAACCTTGCGGTGCTGGTAGCCCTGCATGATTTAAACCTGGCCGCCCGTTATGCAGATCATGTTGCACTTCTTGTGGATGGGGAAATCATTGCAGCAGGAACGCCTCAGCAGGTTTTGACCCCCGAGCTGATCTCTGCGGCATACCACCTGCCGGTGCAGGTGATCCAGCACCCGTTCGCGGATGTACCGCTGGTGCTGCCTGGAACCAGGTAAAAGAATCATTTTGAGATTTCAAAAAAGAAAAAACCAGAAATAATACATCCCCGTCAGACAGGAATCTGGTTGGGATCCATTACATACTGCCACCAGTTATTGATAATACCGTTTGTCCGCCCGGGGGCTTTAGGCAGATGCTTCAACCACCATTTGTGATGCGCACGTATGTCGCCGTTTCCCCATTCTTCAGCGTTAAGCTGGCGGACATCATTTTGGAATTTTGGGAAGTTGTACCAGTCGTAGCAGGTGCTGGGGACCAGGCGCTGGTTGTCCCAATCGTAATCCCGGTCGCTGTTGGGAGCGTAATGGATCGTTCCAACCCCGGACTTTCCCGGGGCGATCTGGTCGAAACTAATGAATTGCTGGAAGGAGTTAAGGGCTGGACCAACCGTAGGAGGAACCCGGTTTTGGCTGTAAGCCCAGGAAACAAATTCCTGGCAATCGAAAACTTTGGAGACCAGCATTTCAGTGCGGTGACCGAAAGATTCGAGCATTTCGCCGACCCCGCGTTCGTATGAAAAGCCCATGACAATGAACCGGCGTCCGGAAGACCAGGTCAAAGGCTCTGAATTGCACCAAAATGATCCCGCCCCTCCCATGCTCGATTCGGGCAACCCGGCATATGGGAAGGCGAACAGCCACACTTCGTCGATATCGCGCATGGCGATTTTCGCCAGGACATTCAGTTTGGTCACGATCGGCAGATAATCAACGCCATCGGGCGTGTGCGGTGCCTTAACTCCATTAACGACGTCCAGATAAGTCTGGGGATCGTAACAGAATCCATCAATCTTTACCGGGAACTCGTCGAGGACCACACGCTGCGCGATCTGATAACGCGCCATCCCGCCGCTGGCTTCCAGGATGTCCTGGATACAGGCATTGGCCAGATCATCCGGTGACTGCCACTGCATCGACTGGGAAAGCGTGACACCTGTGGTCTTGTCCATGACCGGATCGAAAATAACCAACATAACACGGCTGGTTACCATTCGAACCGGTTCGATGAGGTTATCGGGGTGTAAAACATGGACTGGAGTGGCAGGCGGGGTCCTGCGAAAGAGACTGAGCAGCCACCCCAGAAATGACGATTTGGGATCAGCGGAAGGATTTTTCATATCCAATCAGGGCACATTGGTGGAGTAGTACACCTGGGAACCTATGCTGAAGAAAATATTGCGATTCGGACTGATGGTCATGGATGTGGCAGAACCCGAAAAGAGGGTATTACTTTGTTCCACACTGGCTCTGAACTGGCCACGCAGTTCCAGGGAATCAGAGCGAGGGCTGAAGTAATAGACGGCCCGCGTGAGAGGTTCCAGCAGGTAAAGAAGGGGGTCGGGTGCTGCTGCAAATGTGATTTGATTAAAAATGGCATCGGTTATGCGGGGACCGGGCTGCCGCTCGGGACGGTTATCAACAAATGTGGCCGGATCGGCGCAGCGCAGAGGAACTCCCTCAAAATGGCTGGCCGGGCAGGCGGTGACATGCCCGTCCTGAAAGAGGATATACAGGTCAGAATTATTGGCGGCCAGGTCGATTGAATTACTCATGCCCTGAGGAACCTGCTGACCGAAGAAGAGGGTGGGAGTATCAGTAAACTTACCGGAAGCCCCCTGGTACGACCAAATGTTATTCCCAAGGGGATCGAGCACATATAGAAACTTGCCGTCTGTATCCAGGGTAAAAGCTGCAATGCCCTGCCAGCCGAGCGGTGGTGCGCTGAGAGGCACTGCCTCCGGGGTCATATTGAATCCACAATACAGCAGCGTCCCACTAGCGTCAATCCCCATGACGCGTGCGTTGTAATCATTGCTCATTTGAAGGGCTTCGATATCCAGCAATTTCCCGACGTTGAGCGTACCATACTGCCCCGGTCCGCAGACAAAGTTGGTATCCACTTCATATCCTTGGCTTCCGAGGCTGGCACGGATCACATTACCATGGGTTGCGTCCAGCATGTAAAGGTCGGTATTGGTGGCTGTCATCCGGGTGATTTGCAGCGTGTGGTCCAGGCCGCCGACGATGGCCGGGCTGAAATTCAGGCGGACGATGCTATCCAGGTTGTCGAGGGCCGTCTGGGCTTCCTGACGTAGGTTTAAAGAATCCGGGGTAACCTGGTAACGGTCAGAGAGGTCGAGATAATAAAGGGTGCTATCCCAAGCCCGGCGCACCTCGGCAGGATCGGTTTGACCATGCGCTTGGGCAGCCTGGGCCATCGCCATATTGTAATAATCGTTGTACTGGGCCACCCGCCCATAGCGGGCATAGACCAGCCCCGCAACCGTCACAACAATCAACGGGATGGCAATGGCAATAAACGCGAGGCTCGATCCTCCTTCCTGCGATTCAGCCTCGTTCCCATTTGGCAAAAGATTCGGGAGGAACTTGTTAATTCCCCTAGATATTTTCTGCCCCGCGGCGCGCAGTCCCAGGATAATATTTGCCAGCCCACGGTAGATGCCCTTGGGATGGGTGATCGGCCGCTTGATCTCCGGCAGTTCTCCAGCTGCACGCCCGGAAACAAAACGACGGGTCTGCGACGCGGGACGGGAAACCACCGGCTGCGAAGCTGGCAACGTGGGGGGAACGGGCTGGGCGCTCTCAAGGCGGACCTTCGACCTGTTTTCCGTTACGGGGGCTGCCATGGTCTTTTGGGAATTCCCGACCTGCGCGGCATCCTGCTCTTGTTCAGATCCAGATTCTGAAATCAAGCGGGCAAAGCGGTTGGCGGGCTGCCCGCTATCCACTTGCGAGGTTGGAATCAGCGGAGTGGGGACTGGGGCAGAATCTTGAGGGGGAACAGGCAAAGGTTCGGCTGCCTGGTAAACAGCAGGAAGCTGGCCTGCCTGAGCCGGTGTGACAGCAGTTGACGCAGGAACGGACCTGGCGGAATGTTCGGCAAAAGCGGTTTGGCGTTTCGAAGCCGCGGCGTCGGGGGCGGGCGCAGGCATGGCTTTCAGGACGTTCAAAATCCCCTTTCCAGGCAGGACTTCAACCTGGACTGCATTCAGGTCTTCAGTAGTGACGGTGAGCAATTCACGGCGCAGCGATTCCGTAGTGACAGGGTTTTTGGCCAGCAGGGAGGTTTCCCAGCCCGAGGGCAGATCGGAACAGAACACCATCTGGTCGCCGGTATTCAGCTCAAGCTGCGAGAAATAGAGAGGAGTCGCCTGACCGATGCCCAGTCCGCGCCCTGAAATTTGCGCGTCGTGCACATGACGGACTTCCTTCCCCATCAGGTGGAAAACATGAGTAGGCCCGCATTGAGCAAGCACAAATTGCGACCCATGCAGGACGCCCAATACCATCCGGCCGATAATGTACTGGCCTTTGCCCGTGGTGCGCAAATTACGCTCCACCAGCGACTGGTTGAGCATCTCGGCAACGGAACGGACAGCTGAAGTGACCGATCCCGGGATTTGGTAAAACTGCCGGGCCATCTGGGCAGCAGTCTGGGTATATTCGCTGGCTGAAAAGGGGTCGTTACCGGAAAAGGTCAGGTAAATAACCAGGCGGTCATTCTCGCGCCCGCGTGCAGTGCGGCGGGGAGGGAGATTGGTTATTAAGCCGGGCAATTGCGGCCATTCCTGGCCTTTGATTCGATAGAGCGGGAGCAGGTTGAGATCGAAAGTGGAAGACACACCCACATTATACTGGTAAAATCTCGATATGGAATTTACCCTTCATCGCACCTTTAAAGACCTAGAACCACTGGCAGTTGAATGGAACGCGCTCCTGAATGATTGCTTCACCCATGTGCCCTTCCTACGTCACGAGTACCTGCGCACATGGTGGGAGACGCGCGGCGGGGGTGAATGGCCGGAGGCGGACCTGGCGGTCGTGGCCGCGCACGAAGACGGACGGCTGGCCGGGGTCGCTCCGCTCTTTGCTGCCAAAAATCGGGAAGGTGCCCCTGCGCTCCTGCTGCTCGGCAGCATCGAAATATCCGATTACCTTGACCTGATCGTCAGCCCGAAAACCTTGCCGGTTTTCATCCCCGGCTTACTGGATTTTCTGGGTACATTTGGTCCCGCCGGATTGAGCACTCCTGCACCGGAAGCCGGATCACAGCCCTGGCAGGTGCTCGACTGGCAAAACATCCCCGAAAACTCGCCCACCCTCCCGGCCTTGAAATCCGAAGCAGAAAAACGAGGCTGGAGTTTCCTCCAGCAGCAGACCTACCACGCCCCTTCCATTCCTCTGCCGGGCGACTTTGAAACATATCTGGCCGGGATAGATAAAAAGCAGCGTCATGAAATCCGACGCAAAATGCGCCGGGCTCTAGACAGCGGAAGTGATGTGCGCTGGTATGTTGTTGCGGATGAAACCAAGCTCGATGCAGAGGTGGATGCCTTCCTGGTAATGATGGCGCAGGAACCGGATAAGGAAAAATTCCTGACCGAGGCAATGCGCCATCAGATGCACCTTTCATGCCGGGCTGCATTCGAGAACGGCTGGCTGCAACTTGCATTCCTCGAAGTGGATGGGCAAAAAGCCGCCGGATATCTCAATTTCGATTACCTGAACCGCGTCTGGGTGTATAACTCCGGCATTGAAAAAAGCTACCAGGAATTGAGCCCGGGCTGGGTCCTGCTGGGACATCTCCTGCAGTGGGCTAATGAGAACAAGCGCTCCGAGTTCGATTTTATGCGCGGCGATGAGGAATACAAGTATCGTTTCGGCGGGGTGGACCAGTTCGTTGTGCGAGCCAAAGTGACACGCTGAAATGTCGTCTCCTGAATTGCTCCTGGATGCGCGCGCCGACCTTGGCGAAGGTCCTGCCTGGGATGCGGCTGCCAGCCAGCTCTACTGGGTGGATATTCATGCCGGAGATTTGCACATCTTTACCCCGGAGAACGGAACGGATTTAAGGATAAACCTGGGCGAAAAAGTTGGGTGTGCAGCCCCGAGCCAAGGCGGAAACCTGGTCATCGCGATACGCGGTGGTTTCGCGACCCTGCACCTGAATACCCAAAAGCTGACCCGACTTACAGCCTTGGAAGAAGATCTCCCCGGAAACCGATTCAACGACGGCAAGTGCGACCCGGCCGGCCGTTTCCTGGCTGGCACGATGGACAACGCAGAAAAAGAAGCCTGCGGCAGCCTTTATTCATATTCCTCCGAGGGTGTGTTGAAAACCCTGCTGACCGGGTTGCGCATCTCGAACGGGATCACCTGGAGCCCCGACTTCAAAACCTTCTACCATATCGACACACCCTCACGCCAAATTACCGCTTTCGATTACGACCTGGCGACCGGCGACATCGCAGCGCCGCGCACCGTGATCGCGGTCCCGCCCGAACAGGGATGGCCGGATGGAATGACTTCAGACAGCGAGGGAATGCTTTGGGTGGCAATGTGGGGTGGTGCCAGAATCACGCGTTGGGACCCTTCCAAGGGCAAATTGATGGAGGCGATCACGGTCCCTGCGTTGAATGTCACTTCCTGTATTTTCGGGGGGGCCAATCTGACAGACCTTTACGTTACGTCAGCGCGAAAAGGATTGAGCAGCGGGCAGATCGCAAAATACCCTCTCTCCGGCGGGCTTTTCAGAATTAATACTGAAGTTCAAGGAATGCCGACTTTCACATTCGGCGGATGATATTATTTTCCCCCCAAAAAATGCTCAATCGCCTGGAATGGGTTGAGGCGCAGATTCCCGGCTGCGGTGGACCAAGTAAATACCGGCAATGACCACCAGCCCTCCGATCCACTGGACAGGCTGGAGGCCTTCACCCAGCAGAGGAATAGCCAGCAGGGCAGTCAGCACCGGCTGCCCAAGCATGGTGGGAGAAACGACCGACGCCGGCAGGTGCCCGAGTGCATATCCCATGGCGAGGTAGCCGGCCAGTTGGGGAAGGAGGGCTGCAGCCATGAATACCAGGTAGGTACGCGGGGAATAACCGGTCAGCAGCGAGCCGGTTGCCAGGCTGAGACCGAACAAAACGACGGTGCTGCTCAGGCTGCAGATCCAGACGTGGGAAAGCGTGTCGAAGTGGGCGCGGCTGCGCTGGGAAAAAAGGAAAAATACGGCATAAAAAATACCGGTAGACAGAGCCAACAGGTCACCCCACCCGAACACGGGATGTTGGAGAAAATCATTACTCAGCACGGCCACGGCGCCGCCCATGGTCAGCGCCAAACCAACCCAGAAGAGTTTTTTGGTCCTCTCCCTGAAGATCAGCCAAGCTGCCAAAGCAACCCAAAGGGGGGAAGTGTTTCCAAGCAATGTGGCGTTGGCAGCGGAGGTAAATTTTAATGAAGTGTTCCAAGTAAAATGATCCAAGGCAGACGCCAGTCCAGCCAAAACCGGCAGAACAAGGATCCAGCCGCGCAGCCTGGAAGGAGCGGATGCGCTGCGTGTCTTGAGTGTGCTGCGCACGAAAAACGGGGTCAAGATCAGGGTGGCAATCCCGAGACGGTAAAATCCAAAAACTGCAGCCGGTGCATCCGCCCAGCGCACAAAAAAAGCGGCGAAGCTAAGGCTGAGGATGGTGACCCCCAGGGCAAGGTAGGGCAGGATTCTGCGGGTTGCGGGCATCGAGCGACATTGTATCATGTCATTGGATGAGAACCTCTTTAAAGGGTTTTACAGGCAAGGCCGCACCTGCCAGAGGATCCTGCTTCCGGGATTAGCATGGGCATAGGTAAAAAACATCCATTCCCGCGGTTTCCCGTTGCAGCGCCCTCCCGCCCGTGTTAGAATACGTTACCTTTGCCTGATTGGTATTGGAGTTGTAAATATGTCCGAGATGGTTGAAGTGGTCATAGACAGCCTGCGTGTCAGCCTGATGTCCCCCCAGCGGGTGGTCGTTTTGCGCCAAACGGACATGGAGCGTTACCTGCCGATCTGGGTGGGGCCCTTCGAGGCCGAAGCGATAACAGTAGCGCTCCAGGAAGTGGAAATCAGCCGTCCGATGACGCACGACCTGTTAAAAAATTTCCTGACCCTCTTTAATGCCAAGGTATTAAGGGTTGAGATCGTTGAACTGAAAGAGGATGTCTTTTACGGCAATATCGTCACAGAAACTGACGGGAAAACGGCCAACATTGACTCGCGCCCGTCGGATGCCATCGCCCTGGCACTGCGCGCCCATGCTCCGATCATGGTCAACCAGGCAGTGATGGATGAAGCCGGGATTGTCCCCGAGAAAAATATCACCGAGGAATCTCCCTCCGAACCGGCCGAGAAACCAGCGCCGGGCGCCGTGACGGGACCGGAAGACGAAAAACGCCTGGACGTTTTCGAGGACTTCCTGAAAAAACTGGGACCCGATAAAGGCGACGAAGAGAAACCCAAAACCTAGGGCGACCTTCCCTCAAGGGGGAACCCGTTCCGCCCGAACAGGAATAATCAATGCCTGATATGCCTGCTCCCGAAGAGAGCTCCGTGAACCCCGCGGAAAACGACCGCCCGGAAACCCCGGAAGAGCGCCGCCCTGAACCTCCAGAAGGGACTTCCACACCATCCGCACCTGTGACCCCCCACAACCGTGAAGCCGAAGAAGCCGTTGTGGGGGCTGTGCTCATTAATCCGGAAGCCTATTACGACCTGGCCCAGTTTCTCCAGGCGGAAGATTTTTACATCGTCCGGCACCGCTGGATTTGGGAAGCCTTCACCCGCCTGCACGAAAAACGCATTCCGCTGGATTTCCTGACCGTTTCCGAGGAACTGGAGAGCGCCGGTCAGCTGGCTGAGATAGGGGGTCCGGCGTTTTTGACGGCACTGCTTAACCAGGTCCCGACATCCCTGCACGCCGAGGCTTACGGACGAATGGTCGAGGCGGATGCCATCCGGCGGCGCATGTTGACGGCCGCCAACCAGATCGCCACGCTGGCTTACGACGAGCGGGATTCAGTCGATAATATCATCGAGGAATCTGAAAAAGCGATCTTCAATGTCAGCGAGCGGCGGCTGCGCCACGACGTGCAGCCCATCCGCCAGGTAATGAGCGAAGCATACGACCGGATCGACGAACTTGCCAAGCGCCCCGGGGACATCACCGGCGTTCCAACCGGCTTTATTGATCTCGACCGCAAGCTGATGGGTTTGCAACCTTCCGACCTGCTGATTATTGCAGGGCGCCCAGGGCAGGGAAAATCCGGTTTCCTGCTGTCAGTGGCGAAGAACGCGGCCCTGCTGCACAAGAAGCACGTGGCAGTCTTTTCGCTGGAAATGTCCAACGAACAGGTTGCCCTGCGCTTGATCTCCCAACAGACAGGAATCGACTCACAGCACCTGCGGACCGGCAAGCTGGACGAAAACGAAATGGGACTATTCGTTCATTCCATCGAAGTGCTGGGCGACACACAAATCTACCTGGATGATACTCCTGCCATTACCCCTCTGGCCCTGCGAACCAAGTGCCGCCGCCTGCACATGGAATACGGCCTCGACCTGATCATCGTTGACTACATCCAATTGATGAGCAGCGACACACGCACCGAGAACCGCGTCCAGGAGGTTTCATATATTTCGCGCAACCTGAAGGTGCTGGCGCGCGAGTTGAACGTGCCTGTGCTGGCTGCCGCGCAATTGAGCCGGGCGGTCGAGCAGCGCACCGATAAGCGCCCGGTCCTCTCCGATCTGCGCGAATCCGGCTCGATCGAACAGGACGCGGATATCGTCATGTTCATCTACCGGCCTGACCAGTACGAGAAGGACACCGTCAAGCAGAACGTGGCTGAGATCATCGTTTCCAAGCACCGCAACGGCCCCACCGGCAGTATCGAACTTGTCTTTATGAGCAACCTGGCAAAGTTTGTGGATGCAGAGAAAAGAAGCCTCGACCTGTCGCAAATATAATCATCCAATAACGGGCAGAGGTGGCGCAGTCCTGCGGGCAGCATGAAAAAATTCAGCGGCTTTTCCAACCAGGAAACATTTACACAAATCCCCGACTCATTTTTCCGGCAGTTGTTGAATGAGATTGAAGACCCGGATGAGTTAAAGATCACACTCTACGCTATATGGCGCATTGAGCACATGGAAGGGCGCCTCCATTTTTTAAAAGCCGATGATTTTAATGGATGCGTGCCGGAACCGGGACCTGCGCTGGCACTAGCCGTACAACGCGGCAGCCTGCTGCGGGCGGGTAAAAAACCGAACGTCTTCTATTTCCTGAATTCCCCGCGCGGACGGGCGGCAGCCGAGGCCTTTGCCAAAGGTAAACTGGATATTGCGGAAACGGCCCTCTCCTCCAACCCACCGTTGGAACGCCCGAATATTTTCAAACTATACGAGGAAAACATCGGGCCACTCACACCGCTGATCGCCGATGCATTGAAAGACGCCGAGCAGACCTACTCCCCTGAGTGGGTGGCGGAGGCTTTGGAGATCGCGGTGACGAACAACAAGCGCAACTGGAAGTACGCGGAAGCGATTTTGCGCAGGTTCAAGGAAGAAGGACATGCCAAAGAGCAAGATAGACGAAACGTTAAAGAGCTTCGCGGGCGCGACGTCACGCGCAAAGTCGAAGACTTCCTCAAGCGTTAATCCCTCCGCTGCCACGCTGGGCGACCCGAACTGTCCATATTGTCATGGGCTGGGATATTTGCGCCTCGATGCGGAACTAGGCTCGCCCGATTTCGGAAAGCTGGAGGTATGCGTCTGCCGCAGGTCACAGGTGGCCCAGACCGTGCGAGAGCGGCTGTTCTCTTTAAGTCACCTTGACGAACTGCGCGGCCTGACCTTTGAAAGTTTCAAAACGCACGGTCACAAGGGGGGCAGCCCGATGCAAGCCGACAGTCTCGAATGGGCGTTCAACCGCGCCCGGCAGTACGCCGGCAGTCTAAACGGCTGGCTTCTACTGCTGGGTGGATTCGGCTGCGGCAAGACCCACCTGGCGGCAGCGATCGCAAATTTCGCGGTGGGCATGGGCGTACCCACGCTGTTCCTGACCGTCCCCGACCTGCTTGACACCCTGCGCTTCTCTTTCGACAGTGAAGACACCACCTTCGAAGAACGCTTTTACGAGATTCGCAATGCCCCCCTGCTGGTGTTCGACGACTTTGGTACTCAGAATGCCACGGGATGGGCGCAGGAAAAACTTTTCCAGATCGTTAACTACCGCTACATCAACAAACTGCCGCTGGTGGTGACGTCCAACCTTGACCTGGAAGATATCGAGGCGCGCATCCGCTCCCGGCTGGCGGATCCGGAACTGGTCAGCACGGTGAGGATCACTGCCCCGGATTACCGTCGACCAACTGACGATAAAGGTCACCCGGAACTTTCCTCACTCGACCTGCATGCGGCGCGCACCTTCGCCAGTTTCGACGACCGGCGCAATGAAGGTCTCGCCCAGGACGAAGTGCGCTCATTGGAAAAGGCCGTCAAAGCCGCCACCACTTTTGCCGCGAAACCGCGCGGCTGGCTGGTGCTGACCGGGCCGTACGGCTGCGGCAAAACCCACCTGGCTGCTGCAATTGCAAATTGCCTGGCTGACAAGGGGAACCCACCGCTGTTCATCATGGTACCCGACCTGCTCGATCACCTGCGAGCCACTTTCAGCCCGTCGAGCAGCGTCTCATACGACCACCGGTTCGACGAAATACGCACCGCACCTGTACTGGTCCTGGATGACCTGGGTGCGCAATCCACTTCTCCCTGGGCGAAGGAAAAACTGCACCAACTTTTCAATTACCGCTACAACGCCGAGTTGCCCACCGTGCTCACCGTGGCCACGGAAATGCTCGAATCCATTGACGAGCGCCTGCGAGTCCGTCTCCTGGATGAACGCATTTGCACGATCTGCTCCATTACCGCCCCGGCTTTTCACGGAGGGAGGACTAGAAAGACAAAAAAGTGACCCGGCAGTTTCATAAGATTCTGGGTGGAAAGGGATACCTGCAGGAACGGTGTCCCAGCGGGGTTGCAGTTCACGCAATTTATTAAATACGTTATTTGTGCGTGTTTGAAGGGGGTATAATTGGATATAATTGGTCATAATTACTAAATATTAAAGGAATTGCATGCTTCCATCGTTTATCCTATCCCTGCGCGAGGGGATCGAGGCCGCGCTTGTAATCGGTATCGTGCTTGCTTCTGTCCGCCAGATGCACCGCCCAGACTTGAAGTCTTCCATCTGGGCCGGGACTGGGAGCGCAGCCATCTTAAGCCTGTTCACGGCCATTTTACTGACGCGCCTTGGCCTGGAATTAAAAGACCCGGGTGAAGGGATTTTCGAAGGAATCACCATGCTGCTGGCTGCCGGGATCCTGACCTGGATGATCTTCTGGATGAGCCGGCGGTCGCAAAACATGAAAGCCGATCTTGAATCCAGCGTGCTGCGCGCCTCCCAGGGCGGGAAATGGTCGCTGTTCGGGCTGGCCTTCATTGCAGTCCTGCGCGAAGGCGTGGAGCTGGCGTTGTTCCTGACCGCGGCAACATTTTCCTCGAGCACCCCCGAGACCATCCTGGGCGGTCTACTCGGTCTCGGGACAGCTATTTTGCTGGGCTGGTCGTTTTTTGCAACCACTGTCCGGCTCGACTTGCGGCGTTTTTTCAAGATAACCGGTCTCTTGCTGCTTCTCTTTGCTGCCGGGCTGGTCGGTAGAGCCGCAGGTGAGCTTGTCCTGGCAGGCTGGATCCCGGCACTCGTCGGGCACATCTGGGACCTGGGAAGCGTTCTCAGCGAGGCATCCGTGCTCGGGCAGACTCTGGGAGCATTGTTTGGATACAGCGCCAGCCCATCACTCATGCAAGTGCTGGCATACACGGCTTATTTTGGAACGGTGCTGGTCGGATTGTTAACCGCAGGCCGAAGAAAGCAGACCGTACCCGCTTCAAACCCACCCCTGGGGGGGAAGACCGCATAAGAAACGCTCAGCCATTTGACCAATAACGGACATGTGCCTTTTGAACATGTCCGTTTTATTTAGGCTTCTTGCTTCCAAAAGAAAATCCCCCTATAATTTCAGCATCCCACCTGGAGGATTTTCATGACGATGAACCCCAACCCTGTCCTAAAAAAACTTGGCCTGGAAGACAATGACCGCGTGGCAATCATCCACACCGACGACATCGGCATGTGCCAGGCAAGCGTGGAAGCCTTTGCCGATTTGAACGAAGCCGAGATCATTTCATCCGGCGCGGTCATGGTCCCCTGCCCGTGGTTCCTGCAGGCTGCCGAATACGCGCGGTACCATCAGCAGGCGGACCTTGGGATTCATCTCACCCTGACCAGCGAATGGAAGACCTACCGCTGGGGACCGGTGTCCACCCGTGACCCGGCCTCCGGCATGGTGGATGAGGAGGGATATTTTTATGCCCTGACCGAACCCGCCCAGGTGCATGGCGATCCGGCAGCCGTGGAGATCGAACTCACTGCCCAGGTGGAGCGAGCGCTACAAGCCGGGATCGCCCCCACCCATATCGATACACACATGGGCAGCGTGGCGCATCCAAAATTCATGGGAATATATGTCCAGCTTGCGATGAAGTATAAACTGCCACCGATGATCTTTCGCCTGGACGAAGACGGGTGGCGTGCCGCCGGTCTGGAACCTGAATTTGCCAAAATGGCTGCCGGATTGATCCAACAACTCGAAGAATCCGGCCTGCCGCTGCTGGATGTGCTGGGTGGGATGCATCTGGATTCCGACGAGAACCGCATGGCACAAACCAGTCAGGCGCTCTCGGAGCTCAAGCCCGGGATCACCCATTTCATCATCCACCCCTCGAAGGATACGCCCGAGTTGCGCGCAATTACTCCCGATTGGCGCTGCCGGGTTGCCGATTATCAAAACTTTATGAACGAGGAACTCCGCAAACATATTCAAAAGATAGGCGTGCATGTGATCGGCTACCGGGCGTTGAAGGAACTCATGCCCGTAGCATAACCAGATAATTTTTTTACAAGGAGACATCATGTCGGAATCAGCCCCACGTGCGATCAAACTCTCTTTGGGATATAAAACCATTTGGGGAATAGCCGCCCTGGGTACCAGCCTGATCTCAGGTGTTTTTGGCGCCCTGCTGCCAATCTTTTACCAGGATTATCTGGGTCTCAGCGCGCGCTGGATTGCCATTGCTTCAGCCATTTATGCGATTTGGAATGCACTGAACGACCCGATCTTTGGCTACATATCAGACAGCACCCGGTCCAAGCATGGCAGGCGGATTCCTTACATGCGTTACACAGCCCCGTTCCTGGCAGCCACATTCATCCTGGTCTGGCTGGCTCCGCAGCATGCGGGAGATTTCTCCCTGTTCATGTGGATGCTGGTGAGCATGGTGCTTTACGACGGCTGTTACACTATTATCGGGCTGGTATATTCAGCCCTGCTGCCCGAAGTGACCGAATCGGACACCCAGCGCAACCATCTGCAAATCTCTTCCTCCCTGTTTGGCCTGCTGGGCACTTTATTGGGATTTATCATCCCAGACCTCTTCCGGCCAAAGGCTGGAGCGGTGCCATCTTTCTTCCCGCTTCAAATTGCCATGGTAGTGGTAGGCATTACCGGCATGGTATTGATAATTGCCACAACATTCAAGGTCAAGGAGCGTCTCGAGTTCACACAACTGGACAAACCGCTCAAAATCATTGACCAGATCAAGTTTACGTTCACCAGTAAAAGCTTCCTCATCCTGGTCTCACAGAATTTTATGTCCATCCTGGTCTCATCCCTGGTGACCGGGTCGGTTTTTTACCTGGCCGATTACGTGTTGAAAATGAATACGATCGTGCTGCTTGCATTCATCTTCATCCCTCTGATCGGGGGCGTGCCAATCACCAACATCATCCGCAAAAAAATGGGGTTGGTGCAGGCTCAGCAATTATTGCTAGTAATTGCCGCCGTGGGGCTGGTGGCGATCACATTCGTGCCCACCGCCCTGATCCCGGTCTGCCTGCTGCTGGTGGGTTTTGGACTATCGGGCCCGCAGACGCTCACCAACATCCTATTTGCCGAGGTGGCAGACGAGGACGAGCTGCGTTCCGGTGTGCGCCGGGAGGGCGCTTTCTTTGGCATCAACGCCCTGATCACAAAACCTGCCCAGTCGCTGGCAATAGCGATCCCGCCCTTTATCCTGGAAGCTGCACATTTTGTCACCCGGGAGGCCAATAACAACGCGGCTTTCCTTGACCAGCCTGCCAGCGCAATATTCGGGATCAAGGTTTTCATTGGGCTGATCCCCGGCATCGCCATGCTGCTGGGTGCATTGATCCTGTTCTGGTTCCCGCTGCGCGGGGTCAAACTCGAAAAGATGCAGCACGATCTGCTCGATCTGCATGCAAGTAAAAAAGCAGAATACGATAAACAGAACGCCTGATATATATATATATAGGGTAAAAAAGCACCTCCGCGGGGAGGTGCTTTTGTTATTCGATAACGGAGATTAATTTAATTTTGGCCGTTTGTTCGGCAGGGGGATGATCACCAGCGCGCTGACCAGGAAACAGAGCGTAGCCAGGATAAAGAGAGACAAATATCCCAAACTGCTCGAACCGAGGAGCCTGTTGATCGGGTCGATCAACACCCCACCCAGCAGGCGCGCCACCCCCGAGCCGATGCAGGTGGCAATGTTGGCAATGCCCAGGTAGCGAGCCTCCTCCCCACGCGGCACCAGGTCGGTGGCCAGGGCCCAGTTGGCAGAAAGGAATGCGCCGATGGCCATACCAATGATCCCCCCGGCGACAATGATCAAGGTCCTGTCGCGCACGAGCAGCAGGAGCACCCCTCCGACAAAGGCCAGCAGCCCGGCGCCCAGCATGACCGGCTTGCGTCCAAACCTGTCCGAGAGCCAGCCGGAAGCCAGTGCAACCACGATCAACGCGACCCCCAGAATGACTTTAAGCGTGCCGTAGAAACTCTGCGCCTCGTTCTGGGTCATTTTTATAACGTCCACCAAGTAATTGATCAAAAAAGTATTGATGGCAATGAACGCGCCCCAGAACAGGATGCGGTTGGCGAACCACCAGCCGAAAATGGGATTTTCACGGAAGTTGACATAGAAGGCATTCTTGAGCGCCTGACCGATCGAACGGGAGGCGATGGCCTCGTTGGTGGCTCCCGGATGCTCGCGAGCCCAGATGGCAGTTATGGAGACGAAAAGAATGAACACAACCACGGGCGCAGCGGCCGTCACGTAGACCGCTGAACCGCCGAAGATTTTTTGGCCGGTTGTCCCGAGCAAAATGCCTGCAACGGCGCCAGCCACTACGGTGGCAATGATATCCATCACCGCCTTCAGGCTGGAGGCTGTCCCGCGCTGCCCTTCAGGGACCAAGTCAGGGATGAGCGCCTGCCAGGGACCCTGCAGGATGTTCGAAGAAAATTGAATGAAAATTACTCCCATCAGGAGCACCCACAGGCTGGGAGCCAATGCCAGGATAAACAGGGAAGCTGCGATCAAAACCGCCCCGCCCATGATGAACGGCAGGCGGCGCCCCATTTTTGTTTTCGCCCGGTCCGAGAAGACGCCCACGATAGGCTGGACAGCCATGGCAACCAGCAAGCCAACGAAACCCAAGATCCCGAGGGTGGTATTCGGCAGGTTGGGTGCCAACTGGCGCACCTTGTAGGTCATCAGCGGCGGGTCCTGAATATTCGAGGAGAAAGTCAGCCCAAACCCGAGCAGGCTGATGACGAGCATCCGCAGGAAGGAAATTTTCTTCATCATTACTCCTTTACGTAACCGGGTCGCATGGATTTAACGACCTTGAGCGATTGGAGGGCTTCGTCCACGTTTAATTCAAACACCAGGGGACCGGAAAAGTTTGCCTCAGCCAGACGGTCAAGGAAACGGCCCAAGTCGAGGTCGCCGGCGCCGAGCGGCTTGTGGTCTTCGCCGTAACCTCTGACCCCCGGGGGCATTTTTTTGCAGTCGTGCAAATGGACTTCCGCCAGGCGCGGCAGAAGTTTTTCGACGACCTCAAAGAAATCGAACCAGCCTGGGAAGCCTGCCAGCACGTGCCCCGTGTCGAGGCAAACTGACAGGTCGAACTCCTCTGCCAGCTCAAGGGTCAGGGCCAATGGAAACTCGATGGTCTCAATCGCCAGGCGGCGGCTGGGAAGGCCGGTCTCGGAAAGGATGGCGCGGAGACTCTCACGGGCCCCGCCCTGGAATTGCCTGAGGATGAGGGTGCGGGCCATCTCCGAGAACTTCATGTTGGAGAACTCGGCTGCAAGGGAACCGGTGGCGTGCAGCACGTAAACTTCGGGATTGAGGGGAGTTGTGGCCTGGATGACCTGTACCACCGCCTCCACCGAGCCTTTGCGGACAGGTGCAAGAGGAGTGGAAGGCTCCACCGACCACAAGGGTAGGTGCAATGTATAAGAGAGGTTATTGGATTTTTGAGCAGCCAGCCTTGCGACCGCTTCAGGGCCGTAGACGTTTGGCAGGAACATGCCCAGGTCACCGCCCAGCTCGATGGGATTGAAGCCTTTATCAGCCAGGGATTTTGCCAGCCCGGCGTGGTCGAAATTCATGATATTCGCCATGACCTGTTCGGCAGGGACCCCTGACGGGACAAGGGCTTCCAGCTGCATCGCCATGATTCCAAAGCGCATAGGGTTCTCCTTGATCCTTTCCATTGTACAAAAGACGTCGGATTAAGGCAATCAAATAAATGCGCGGAGATTCCCGGAATAACAACAGGTCATTTCCAAATAAAAAACTGCAGCCAGAGAACTCCCACGAGCAAAGATATGACCGTAATCGGAAACCCGGATTTGGTATATTCCCAAAATGTCAATTTAACATTCCGGCGGGCGGCCACTTCGGCGACGATCAAATTAGCTACCGAACCAAGCAGGGTCAGGTTCCCCGCCAGGGTGGAGGCGGCTGCCAGGGTTAACCAGGCAGGACGCGGGTCTGAAAAATGTGCGATGATGGGCTTAAGAAGCAAAACAGCGGGAACATTCGAGATCAAATTGCTCAGGAGGGCAGTAACCGCGGAAAGACTGGCAGCACTTCCCTCGAGCCAGGTATGGGTTAAAGAAAACAGCCGCGCTGTCAATCCGCCGGTCTCCATTGCTCCGGTAACAATGAAAAGTGCCCCAAAGAAGACCAGCAGTTCTGTATCCACCCCCAGCATTATTTTTTCCGGCCTGATCCGCCGGCTGATGAGCAGGGTGCAGGCTGCTATAAATGCAGCCAGGGCAATGGGCACACTCAGCAGGAAGGCAACCAACAACCCGCCGGTTACGAATAAACTTTTAAGGAATAATTGACGATCAACATGAAGATCAGGCTGTTTTACTGGCTCGAACTGCTTGTCCCGGAATTCTGCGGGATACATTAATACCAGGACAACCCAAATACCTCCCAACCCAAGCAAGGCGATCGGGGTTAAGGCTGCGGCAAAATTAAGGTATGAAATCCCGGAAGAAATGCCTATGATCATGTTCTGCGGATTGCCGGTGAGCGTGGCAACCGAACCGATATTGGCGGCAGTAGCAAGCGCGATCAGGTAGGGGATCGGGTTGCGCCTGGCAGCCAGGGTCATATCGAGGATAAGCGGAGTCAGCATCAGGCAAATGGTGTCATTCAGGAACAAGGCGCTCAGGACGCCGGTCAGGATGATGATAAAAGCCAGCAGGCCGCGCGGACTGTGAGCCCAGCGAAAGATGAAACTCCCCGCCCAGCGGAAAAATCCCGCCAGCTGCAGGTTGGCATTGATGATCATCATCCCGAACAACAGGATCAGGGTATTTAAATCGAGGAAACCGCCAATCTGTCCGAAAACGATTTGGCGGGTCACCAGAAGCAAACCAACGCCGATAAGGGTCACGGTCGTGCGGTTGGCACTCAGGCGGGGAAAACCACCCAATGCAATGCCCAGGTAAGTGAGACAGACAATTACGAGGGTTATCCAGAAATTCATTATTGATCCAGGGAAATAAGATTCAAGAAAGAAGGCGCAGCGCTCAGGCTGCACCTTCGTAAATCTTAGGAATCAGGAGTTGCGGCTGGATTCACGCGTCCAGATGATAGGTATGGTACGGATTCTCGCAGGGGTTGCCCCAGGCGATATGCATTTCGCGTGCGGTCAGGTCGATCACCATAGCGTTGACCGTCTTCTCACGGTCGAGCGGGTTTCTGGCGTCGATTGAATGATTGCAAATCGAGTTTGAAAAGTTGACGTGGTCGCGCTGAATGGTCTGCAAAGTCTTGATCGAATGTTGAGTTTCACATTTGATCAGCCTTTGGGCCCGGAAATAACGTACGCGGGATGCCACCAGGTCTTCCGGTTCGCGTTCCACCTGCTGCATGTTTTCTGAAAGATAATGGTTGGTGTGAACGATATACCCGTCATCCCCATAAAGGATGCTAAATTTGCGTGCTGAAACTTCCACCGAATACATCTCGCCGCTTTCGTGAACCAGGAGGTGGTTGTACCCAGCGGCACGCTGCGCTGAAAGGGTATGACGGATGGCTTCATCCGGCGTTTTAGACGCCAGGACGGCGCGTGAAACCACCGTGCGCGGGGTGCCGATGCGCGAATCGTTCGGATAGACAGAATCGCACATCTGGGCGATGCCGTAAGCATTAAAACCGATGTTGGGAAGCAAGCCGCCGTACGTCATGGCCAGGAAGGGCGGGCCATTCTTGGGCTTGGCAAGAACGATAAATACGTCGTCCTCATCCTCGGGCACCCAATCCTCGTTATGTGCCAGCAGGACGTGACCATCAGCGGTGCGTATATCATTGACCGCCATGCTGGTGCAGCGCGTCAGGTGCAGGGCATCCATCGTCACGGCTTCCATGGCATTAATTACCACCAGGTCTTCAAAAACCACGTCGGCGCCCTCGGCAATTCCCATCATTTCATCCACGTATTGCGGGTAGCGCTCCTGGGCAAAGGGCAGGTACTTGCGAGCCTGGATCTGGGCGCCAGCCCAGGTCAGCTCCAATTGCTGGTAGGCATCCGCCACCAGGTTGCGGCCGTTTTCGACGCCGTGCTGGACCTGTTTTTTGCAGGCTTCGCCGATTTGACGGCCCATCTCACGGTGAGTTCCGGAGATACGTATCAATGGGGGTGGGTTTGGGTGTAACGGGGGCTTAATCTCAGGTGCCATAAAGTTACTCTCTTTCTGCCAAACAGGGGGCAACTGGAATTATATCATCCCACCTTAGTATCAAAAAAGGTCCGGCGGAAGCCCTGCAGGCTGGGATTGATTATGGGCGTTTCAGCACAGGGAGATAAAAATCCGCCCCAGGAACCCGGGGCGGAAGGTAAATTTTTTATTTGTCGTCTCAAACCGTTAAAATCAAGAGTCTTTCTTTGTGGGCGGGTTGCCCTCAGAGGCAGGGGGTTCAGCAGGAGATGCAGGAGATGAAGGTGCTGCTGGAGCAACAGGAGCACTTGAGGCAGGCGAAGACTGGCTGGCAGCCGCAGGTGCAAGCACCAGCTGTGTCCCAAAGCGGCTCATGATGACTGCGCCCAAGCCAGCGATCCCAAGCAGGAAGGGTACCAACCAGCCGACGCAGTTCAGCACAGGGATCCCGGTCAGAGCGTCTGCCACCAACGTGATCGCAAAGACTCCCAAGCCGGCGGAGAAGGCAGGGTGCCAGGTTTGATGGATGGCTGTGGTAAAGCGCTGCCCGATTTCATAACCGATGGCGATCCAGCCAAATAACCCTGCCACGAAGAGAGCAACCACCAGGATTGCCACAACCGGTATAAGAATGATCGTGATGGCCAACAGGACTAGGGCGATGGGAGCCACGACGATAGTCAGTAAACCGAGGCCGCCTGCCACCAGAGGCTGGGCGATGATGGTATGCGCCACCCGATCGGCATGAGGTGCCAGGAAGAGCATGACCAGCATAGCCAGCACACCCAGGCCAAGCGCCTGTCCGAAGGCATTAAACAGGGGGCCGAAAGGGTTGAAATTGGTGATGATCTGCTCGATCCCAATCGGGGCCTGGCTGCCGGGGACAACAGAAAGGTTCCCGCTGTTGTTAACCTGCCCGTCTATCTGGGCCCCCACGGCGCGGTCGAGAGTGGCACCCACGGTGGTAAGGTTGCCGTGCAGGTGGGCCGTAGCGCCAAGGGTCGCCGTACCTCCGATGACTGCCACGTCGCCGCTCACTTCGCCATTGACCACCAGGGTGCTGCCAAAGAGGACAATGTTGCCACTCACCGTTGCTCCCTGTTCGATCGTCGCGGTTCCTCCAAACACCAACAGGTCGCCGGTGAGGGTTTCACCAGTTTTCAAAGTATAGGTTTGACCAAAAATCACCTGGCCATTATAAGAACCGCTCTTTGCGGCGGCAGACTGCAGCGGTACAAAGACCAGGATTGCCAAGATCAAGATAATGAGAGTAAATAATTTTCCACGTGTTTTCATGCTCACACTCCTTGCGGATATTTTGTAAATTTAATCAGCGAAGCCACCCACGCCAAACTCCCGGCTCCAGCACCAAACAGGATTACTGCCCAGATATAAATTGGGAGGAAGCCCGGAACGACTTTGAATAAGACCATCCCGGCCCGCAGGACCGCCTGCAGGGAGATCCAAAACGAGACCAGGGAGGTAATCCATACCGCTGCCATGTCGACCGGGGAGCGGACCAGGTCCTGGAGAACCGGCCAGGAGACCCAGGTTAACAGGCCACCCACACTCAGTGACAGGATGAAGAAGCCCCAGAAATTTCTCCGCCGCCAGGTGGTTTTCTTCGCAGCCAGTCTCACATGGAACCGGTCTACAAACCCTTCGGCAGGCTCGGCCAGTCGAACCGACTTCAATGCCAGGTTCACCTCTGCTAGTGCGGTGCAGGATGAGCAGCCTTTCAGGTGGGCGTCCAATTGCCGTTTCTGTTCAATGGTAAGGGGCTGATTATCCAGGAGCCAGTCTTCAAAAGGCCGGTGATCCATATGGTTTCCTTTCTGTGCGCACATGCGCCTGTTTTTCTTCCCATTTGTCTGCGAGTGCCAACCGCGCCCGGTGCAGACGGCTTTTTACTGCGGGGACGGTAAGCTTGAGGGCCTGGGCGATCTCCACTTCCGAACTGTCCTGCCAGTAACGCATAACGACTGCGGCGCGGTCAATGGGGTCGAGGGATTCCAGGCAGGACTGCAAGCGTTCGCGTTCCTGGTTTTTGGCAGTCTCTGATTCAGGATCGGGGGCGGAGCGATCGGGAATGTCGGTCTGGCCTTCCTCATGCTCGTCGATCGAGACCGATGGAAACCGCCTCCGGCGGAGTTTGTCGATGCAGTGATGGGCGGCAATGGAGAGCAGCCAGGTGGCAAAAGAACGAGAGCGGTCGTAGCGGGCGAGGTTCTGGTACACCTTGAGGAAGGTCTCCTGGGATGCATCCTCTGCAGCCTCAGCCTCACCGAGCATCCGGTAGCAAAGGTTATAGACCGGTTTCTGGTAAGTTTCGACCAATTTAGTAAATGCTTCGTCATCGCCCTGCCGGGCCTGGTTGATCCAGGTCATTTCGTCAGTCACTGTGGGTCCTCGTTGGCCGTTCTGATAAGGTATACGCAGGTTTTTGTCGGGAGTTGCGAAAAACAGGGAATAATTCAGTCAATAAACCACCAGGAGGCGAAGAACGTCCTATTTATTGTTCGAGCCGCCAGGATATCCCCTATAAGGTATCCCTATTTAAAATTTAGTGCCTGCCCTGCACCCCTGGCACTGTCCGCCAAGGCAAGTGCGGCGCCCCGGTGAAATCAGGCTGCAAGCTTCGGTATGCCGAGTAATGTGGCCATCCAAGGCAATTGGAAAAACACCTCCAATACAAGCCTGAATTACCCAAAATTCCCACGCAGACGCGCCGGCAGTTGGGGTGCAATGGCATCCATGATGACCTGGGCGGCATAATGATCCCTGTCATCAGGTTTGAGATGCTCCGGAACCTGCAATGTGTATGCCGCACCAAAATGAAGGTAAAATTCCCCGTTTTCTTCAAAAACACCCGCCGGCAGGACAGGGAAACCCAACTTTGTCAGCAGGAGGACGAAACGCCCCGCTCCCGGTGAGGGCCAATTCAGTACTCCGCCGGGCTGGTCGCCGCCTTCCGGTGCCAGGCCAAGGACCGCCTGCGGGTGTTCCCGGGCAAAACTCAGGGTCGAGCGCACCGAACGGGCGCGCTGAGCCACATCTTTTTCGCGGGGCGGCATGGGGGGCATGGAGGTGAAACCGTAGATCCTGGAAAATCGGTGCAGCAGCCAGCGCGACCCAGCCTGCCCCAGGGGGGCATACCACTTGCCGGGCCAGGTCAGCTCACCCGTCATGACAAAGTGAATATCCACAGGCACAGCCGCAGCCAGCGCCAGTGCCATCCACCAGGCGTTGAACCCGGGCCGGAAATAGTGGTTAAAGGTAATCAGGCAAGGTCCCTGGACCGGGATATTTTCCTTCCCCAGCAGGCGCAAGGGCGGCATTAACCGTGCAACGCAAATCTGCCCGTCGCGCCGAAATGAGCGATGTCCGCCAAAGAAGACGTTGGGGGCCAGGCGCAGGTAACCCAGGGGAGGGAGGACGTAGTTTGGATACATTTCAAAATATTGGGACGGCAGTGCATCTGCCGTCCCAAAAATTTAACGGTTTCGATTTACCAGGCGTAGGCTTCCGGCGATTCCCCGCCGGGTCCGGGCCAGATCTCGTCGAGCTTTTTTATCACCGTCTCGTCCAGCTTGATTTCCAAGGCTCGCAGGGATCCGGTCAACTGATCCACGGTGCGCGGTCCAACGATCGGCGCAGTGACGACAGGATTGTGCAGCAGCCAGGCCAAGGCAACATCTGCGGGCTTCTCACCTATTTCCTTGCAGAATGCCTCCCAGGCTTCCAGTTTCGGGCGACTTTTTTCGATATCTTTTTGAACTTCGTCCCGGGCGCGGCGGCCCTCTTTGATCTTTAGGAGCGCGCCGCCCAAGATGCCCCTGTCCAGGGGACTCCATGGGATGACTCCCAGTCCGTAGGCCCGGCAGGCAGGGAGCACTTCCAGTTCGACGGTGCGGTTTTTCAGGTTATAAAAACTCTGCTCGCAAACAAGCCCAAGGAAGCGGCGCTCCCGGGCAGTTTCCTGTGCCCGGGCGATATGCCACCCGGCAAAGTTGGATGAACCAACGTAGATGACCTTTCCCTGTTGGACGAGCACCTCCATCGCCTGCCAGATCTCCTCCCAGGGAGTGAGGCGGTCAACGTGATGCATCTGGTACAAGTCGAGGTGGTCTGTCTGCAAACGCTTGAGGGACTGCTCGCACGCCCGGCGGATATGCAGCGCAGACAGGTGGGAATTGTTCGGCCATTCCCCCATCTTCCCAAATACTTTTGTGGCAAGCACCACCTTCTCGCGCCGTCCGCCGCCCTGGGCGAGCCAGCGTCCTACGATCTGCTCGGTAATGCCTTCGCCGATTTTCCACCCATAAACATTGGCGGTGTCGAAGAAATTGAACCCCAGTTCGAGAGCCTTGTCCATAATGGCAAATGAATCTGCCTCATTCGTCTGAGGGCCAAAATTCATCGTACCGAGGCAAAGCCGGGATACTTCCAGCCCGGTTCGGCCAAGGTGTGCATATTGCATACCAGCCTCCAATTAATACTTATACTAAAAGCATGAAGGATTCGATTTATTTATAGGCTCAACGAATCGTTTCCATGCCTGGGTTTTTAAGAATAAATTAATGCCCGCATTGCGAGCAATCCCCTCCAGCGCATGTTCCGCACGTCGGCTCGGACATGCCTGAGACAGCCTTTCCGCCGCTTTCTGCAAAGAAGACCGAGAGCTTGCGGCGGGTATGTTTTCCGCCGCATACGGCGCAAGGGATGGGCTCGTCGGCCTGGCTCATCGGGCGGATGGTCTCAAAAACCTTTTCACATTCCTGGCATACATACTCATAAATTGGCATATTAACCTCATTGCTTCCTGTCGCAATAATTCATTAATTCACTACCCCATTTTAATCCTATTTACTTCCGGTTGAAATCGGCCGGGATTTCACCCCAGGCCCGCGTATCCCATTTCAAAATCGGGTTGGTTTTCTTTTGGACAGCCAGCCATTCTTCGGCACGGTCGATCAGATCAAACAAGGCTGCATTCGTTTTGTCGGCGGTCAGACTCGTATTGCAGTGCTTTGCTTTTACCCAGATAATGGCGGTCGCCGAATCCGAATAAACCGGCAAGTCACTTCCCTTTTTCTTAAGCCACTCCAACGCATGGACGATGGCCAGGAATTCCCCCACGTTATTGGTGCCATTTTGAAAAGGTCCGGCGTGGAAAATCTCCCTACCGGAACCCAGGTCCAGGCCGCGGTATTCCAACCGCCCCGGGCTGCCGGAGCAGGCAGCATCCACCACCACACTCTCAGCCACCGGCGGGTGAGGGGCAAACAACCAATCTCCGCTGGTGGCAGGTTTACCCGCATGAGCCGAATATTTACCCTTTAATGCCTGCTCCGCCGCGGCGCGGCTGCCAAAGGACTTGTATTGAGCTCCCGTAAACCCCTGCACCTGAGCCGCACATGCCTTCCAACTGGAGAATACCCCGGTTTTGCGCCCTTTCCAAACCACATAGAATTTTGTGTTTTCAGTCATGTTGTTTACGGACTGGCGAGTTCTTTTGCCATGGATTCCATCTCTGCCAAAGTAGAGGGCAGCTTGTCCAGAGGGAGGTTTGTTTGAAAAATAACGTCAGCACCGTCCTGCAGCAAATATTTAACTTTCCGCCAGGAGGCCAGCTGCGGCACCCCTTGTGCTGACGAAAGATCTCCAACCGCTGCACCCCATTGCGGGGAGGCGCTGCGGAAGGAACCCAGCAGACTATCTGTGGAATGGGTCAGAGGAAAAAGCCCGGTTGCATTCACCCATTGGGATTGGTTTTCAGGGGAGAGCAGCCAGCGGGCAAATAGCCAGGCTGCCAATTCTTTTTCAGGCGAGGATTTAAGCACGCTGAAGGACGGCCCATAAGTTACCAGCACGCTGCCATTGGTGCCGGGGAACGGCAGCAGCGTCCACTCATCGGAATTTTTCTCGCCGGACATGGATTGGATCATCATCGGCACTTCTGCCAGATCGCCGCTGACAAAGAGGGCCAGCCGTTTTGCAAACTGGTCGAAATACGGCCCGTGGCTAATTTCCTTGGGATTGGTGGGGTCCACGGCAAGCCAGGCGCAGTTATCATCGTAAAGACCCTTCAGAAATTGCAGGGCAGCCAGATTCTGGTCTGTTTGAAAGCTATAGGAGCCGGTCCCGTCCACCACACCCCCGCCAAACGCCAGCATCCAGGAGTAGATCGTCTGCCAGTCCGTGTCCACGATCCAACCACCATAACCATCGTCCTGCGGATTGGCATCCTTCCGGAAGGAGGCATTTGCCGCGCACGCTTGCTGACGGAACTCATCCGCAGTCGCAGGCGGGTTGGCGAACCCCAGTTCATGCGCCCAGGTCTCGTTGTAGAACAGGAAACGCGCCGAACGCTGCGCCGCCACGCCCAGCTGCTTCCCTCCGAGGCTATCCTGGGACCAGAAGACTGGCGGAAAATCAGCGACACCTTCAGTTCCCAACCCCCAGGTTGGGTCTTTCAGATAGGGGGACAGATCCACGACCGAGCCGGCAGCGTCCCACGCCAGGGTCTGTTCCGGGAGACCAGCCACCATGTCGGGAGTCCCAGCGGATGATATTGCCGAGTTGACCGCATCGAACAACGAAGGATAATCACCATATCCAGTCTGGGAGACCACGATCCCCCATTGGTTGGTGGCATTGAATTGTGTAATCTCATCCGTAAAAACAGTCCCCGCTTGGCCCGAGAATGCATTCCAGACCTGCAGGCTGACCCCGTGTAAGGCAGCAGGGTCCACGCCGATGGTCGAGGTTTGGGTGGGTTGGACGGTGGGGGTGGAGGCGCTCGTCGCGGTGGACAGGAGCGGAGTCATTGCCGGAGTGGAAGTACCGGGGCTGCAGGAAGACAGCATGCCCAACGCAAGCAGGGTAAGAATGCCAGAACGGAAAGTCTTGATGTTCATTTAATAAAACATCTGGGGGATAGGCATAAGCACAAGCAGGAAGACCACCAGCATCAGCACCGCCAGCGCTTTCCGGGAGGAATTAAGCTGGGTGATCTGGTCGAGAGGTTCGGCGTGGGAGCGGCCCAAGAGGAAGATCAGGAAAGCCCACAGCCACCACCCGCTCCAGAAAAAACCAAGCACCACCATGACTACCAGAATGAGAGGCAGGATCACGTTAACGCGCCTGCCAAAAACGGTAAAGATCACATGGCCTCCGTCAAGCTGCCCGGCGGGGATCAGGTTCAAGAAGGTAACCAGCAGCCCGGCCCACGCGGCCCATGCCACCTGGTTGATCATGACGTCCAGGCTGCCAACCGGTGAGGGTTGGCCGATAAAAAAGAAGCTGATCCAGTGGTACAGCAAGGGAAGCCCTGTCAGGTTGGGTGCGGCCGGGAGCAGTTTCCCGAAGACAACGAATTTTGCCAGCAGATAGAGCAGGGAATTTCCCTCCGACCAGTTGCCCTGGACTGCGGGGACGATGGATAGCGTTGAGCGTGACAATCCAAACAGCAGGACCGGGATGGCAATCACCAGCCCGGCCAGGGGACCCGCGATGGCCAGGTCGAACAGGGCGCGCTTGTTCTTGGGGAGTTGTTTCATCTGGATGAATGCACCCATGGTCCCCAGCGGGCTGAACGGCAGCGGGATGAAATACGGCAGCGAGACTGCCGCCCCGCGCGCCCTCCCAACGAAATAATGCCCGAATTCGTGCGCCGTCAGGATGGCTAACAGGCTGACCGCGAACGGCCAGCCCACCCACAGATGGGTAACCAGGACCCCCACCTGTCCAAGGAGATCGCTGGGAACGGGGCCGGTATACCCATAGATGGTTCCAGCCAGCAGGACGCTGAAGACGGTGAGAGCGAAAAGGAGCACGTTGATCCAGGCACGTCCCGGTTTGGGATGGATGGTGCCCTGCACCAACAGCACCGTCTGGCGCTTGTCCTCGATGCGGAAAAGAGGAGTGATGTCGTAGGGCAGCAGGGCTGCGGCCACCTGGTCGTAGGCTTCGACCGAGTCGCGGATCAACTCTCCGCGGTAGCGCAGGAAATAACCTTTCTTGGGATCGCCGAGGGTGACCTCATCCACGCGAAAGACGCGGGAGATGATGGAAGTCAGGATTTCATTATCGGGTAGAGTCATATTCTCACCTGTAAGATGAACGGTGGACGACGGATGCCAATGCACACCTGTCAATCGTCCAGGAAAAAAGGCGGGAGTGGATGGGGGTCGAACCCACCGCGGCCCGCAACGCGACCCGCCGCCGGTGTTGAAGACCGGGAGGCCCTCCGGGACCTAACCACTCCCGGTAATAAGGATAACCGAATGGAGGATGTTTTGCAAGGATAAAATATTCCGGGCGGGAGTTTACCCCCTGCACCCATCCACCCGGACCATTAAGCGATCATCGCCCCTTCCAACTTTAAAAGCCAGGCCTTCGTCTTTATCCCCTCCACCATGCCGTAGCCGTGCAGCTTCCCATCCACGCCGATCACGCGGTGGCAGGGTATGACCAGCGGCATCGGGTTCGTGGCTTCGGCGCGACCCACCGCCCGTGCGGCCTTCGGCTTTTCAATGTACATGGCAATCTCTTTGTAAGTGCGGGTCTCACCATACGGGATTTTACATGTGGCGTGCAAAACGGACTGCTGGAATTGGCGCAGCACTGTCCAGTCGATAACCAGGCTGAATGACTGTCTTTTGCCGGACAGATAATCCATGACCTGTGCGGATGCTTCGTGGATGGCGTCGGGGGAGACTTCGGTGGTCCGTTTAAAGCGCCTGGAGAGATAATCTTCGAACTCAGCCTGGGTCTGGCCCCATTCCACCGCCACCAGCCCGAGGTCTGAGACAGCCACCCAGAAATTTCCCAATGGCGTCCTGCCGGTTTGACCGATATAAAGTTTGTCCATGGCGACACCTTCCTGTATTATAGTACCCGGTTCTTCCCTTTTATGGAATGGGAATTTGGGGGTACCGCCCAGGAATGGCGGGGAAGCGCCTAATAATTCGTTGTTCGGTCGATCAAGCCGCCTTCGCGCGCCCGGCGGTCGCAGGCGCGGAAGACGAAGACCGATGCCACTCCAAACAATACGGAGAGGCCGATAAGAATGGCGAGCAGTTCCAAGTTGCTGAAGCGCGCCAGGGTTGGAAATGCCTGGGCCACATTTCCGATCAGCGAGCGGCGCATCAATTCCAGCCAGTAGGTGATGGGGATGGCGAAACCAACCGGCCGCAGCCAGACAGGCAGCACCTCCAGCGGATAGATCGCACCGCTAAAGATGAACAAGACACCGCTGACACCGTCTGCCAGGAATCCGGAATGCCGTACAACCAGCAGAGCCGCAGCTGCCAGCACCAGCCCCATCATAGCCAGCATGATGACGCCGATGAACAACGAGATGATGAACAGCGGCCAGTTTGCCTGCAAGGGATCGAATGTCACATGAAGAAATAACACTCCAGCAAGGATCGTGATGAACACCGACAGGGTTGCGGTAAGAAAGCCGGCCACTCCGCGTCCCAACAGGTAGATCGGGATGCGGATTGGAGCCACATACATGTACTTGAGGGTCTTGTAATGTTCGCGGTCGTCGATCACCGCCCACGAGACCCCGTTCATTACCGTGAAAACGTACGTGTAAAAAGCATTCCCCAAATAAATGTAAGGGAAAAGCGGGTTGGAAAAATTGCCTCCCGTGATTACGCCGTACATCACCACCAAAATGGCGGCGCGTGCGATGGGCCGGATGATGGAATAGATCGCAAACAGGAACGGATCGGTCCAATTGGACGTGATCTGCCAGCCCAGCCATGCTGCGATCTTGAAGGAACGCCAGGCTTCGGAACGGGCGGCTTCTGAAGGAGAGTTTGTCATGCTCATCTGCGGGCCTCCGTCACGCGCCCCTCGCGGATGGCCAGTTTTTCGGTGTAGTCCAGCAGCAGTTTCGCACCGATAAGGAAACCCACGCTCAGAATTGCCAGGGCAATGATCTCCAGCCTGGTCGAAAGAAAACCGAATTGGATCCCGGAGGGGAAGGCCAGCTGGCGCATGGCATCCATCCCGAGGGTGAGCGGGATGACCGAAGCTGCGGCAGCCACCCAGAATGGAAGCGATTTGATCGGGAAGTAAAACCCGGAAACCAGGTTGACCGGCTCCTGGACCATGTCCGAGACCGCCCAGGCTTCACGCCCAAAAAGCAGGAAGGCGGAAGCGAACATCATCCCCATTCCATACAGGGCAATCATCGAAAGGGAGAAGACGGCGAATAACTCGAACGGGTTTACCACCGAGTATTTGACCCCAAACATCAGCGAGCCAAGCAAGATGATCGCCACCGCGCGCAGGATCGTGGCAACCAGGCCGCCCAGGGCCATGCCCAGCAGGATGGACATCATCGAGTTGGGTGCCATGATATAGAGAGCCAGGTTCCCCTGTTCTTTTTCCCAGTACAACTGGCTCGACATGCTCCAAAGAACGTTCATCCAAAAGGCGGTCATGGCTCCGCCGATGACCACAAACCCCACGTACTCCTCCGGTGCGTTGAGCGCACGGTACACCAGCACGTATGCGATCACCGACCCGAGCGGCATGATCACGTCGAAGAACATCCATGACTTCTCGCGCTGCTGCCCAATGATGCGCGGGTACGAACGGGCGATCACCGATTGAAAGAACAACCGCCAGCCGGTATTCTTAACACTCCGGGTGGTACCCTGTTTACTCACCTTTTTCTTCCTCTTCCATGTCAGCCATCGAGTGCCCCACCAGCTTGACGAATACGTCTTCGAGGGTGGGTTCGTGCTTGGACAGCTTCATGATCCTGACGTTTGCGGCAGTCAGGGTGTTGATGACCACAGCCAAAGCCGCCTCTTCTTTCAGAATGAAGTTTAAGGTGGCGGTCCCGTCCGCTTCCTGGCTGGTCATCTTGCGGATCCCAGGCAAAGTCTCCAGCTTTGTCAGCGAAAGCCCGTTCAGCGGGCTGGTTTCAATCTCGAAGATGGCGTCCTTTTGCAGGCGGCGCTTCAATACTGCCGGCGTATCACAATCGAGCACCCGCCCCTGGTTGATGATGGCCACCCGGTCGCACAACTCGTCAGCCTCGACCATGTAATGTGTAGTGAGCAGCAGCGTGCGGGTTTTGTCCTCGTCCAGCCACTCGCGGATCAAGTGGCGGACCTCCCGCGAGGCACCCACATCCAGGCCCAGGGTCGGTTCGTCGAGGAACAGCACCTGCGGGTCCGTCATGAAGCCGCGGACGATATTCATCTTCTGGCGCAGGCCGGTGGACAAGTCCGCAGACTTGGTATGCCGCCGGTCGAAAATCCCAACCCGTTTGAGCAACCCGTCGATCCGATCATAAGCTTCTTTGGATGGGACGCCGTAGAACTGTGAGAACATCCACAGGTTCTCCCGGACGGTCAATAACCCGTAGCCCGAGGACTCTCCCCCTGAAACCATGTTGATACGCGGGCGGACAAGCTGCGGAGCGCCGATCACGTCATGCCCGGCGACGCGTGCCTTGCCCGTCGTGGGGGCGAGCAGCGTGGTAAGGATCTTGATCAGGGTGGTTTTTCCCGCGCCGTTAGGTCCAAGCAGGCCGAAGAGTTCGCCTTGTTCGACTTTCAAATTAACATCCGCCAGGGCAACCAGCTCCTTCCGGATGGCTTTTTCTTTTTTTGTGCCGCGAATCTTATAGATCCGCCCCAGATTCTCAGCTTCAATGGCATAGGGTGGCATGAAATGCTCCGAAAATATTAAAAAAACGATTACAAAATTGTCAAATTAGCGTAGGGGAAGCGTAGGGCAAGCGTCAAGTATATTTTAGACCAAGATGGTAAGATATTGTCGTAAGGCGATTTCTCTTCTCCTCCTTTCAAGAGGGCCGGGGTCGGCGTCCCCGGCTCTCACGATTCTATCACAATGTTATAATCCTCCTTGTCGGCAGAGTACCGCCGGGGATTTCCTCTAAATGCCTTCCCGCCTCGCATATCGCACACGCCAATTCTTGAATGCCTTACCCGGTACCCGCAAACCGGTCGAGACGGAGGCTCTTCTTCCCCATCTATCTCCCACACAGATCGTTCTTTTTCGCCGGATGCAAAGGTCCGAACAAAGCCATGCCTTTCAAGTTTTGAACCTGTTGAAAGCTGCCGGTCAGACTGATCCTGACTTGCTATCTGCCGCCCTGCTGCATGACGTTGGCAAAGTTCTGTTCCCGATCTCCTTGTTCGAGCGGGTGGTAATAGTGCTGGGTAAGCGGTTCCTCCCCCAGCAGGCAAAGGATTGGAGCGAGGGAACCCCGGAACGGTTCAGGCGCCCTTTCGTGGTGGCTGCTCATCACCCCGAGTGGGGTGCAGACCTGGCGGAGCAGGCCTGCGCTTCCCCCAGGACCGTGGAGCTGATCAGGCACCATCAGGATGAGCCCCCAATAAACGACGAGCTACTCGCCGCACTACAAGCTGCGGACAATAAAAAATGACTCATAGCAAATTTGCAAGAGTTTTTATCTACAACTTATATCCACCAATTTTAAATGTAATCATGTTTGTTCGATTTCGCTAGTGAATAACAATCGAGGAACCCATGACTGTAAAAATCACCATCATTGGACTCGGCCAGATTGGAGCATCCATGGGGCTGGCCCTGGCAAACCACAAGGACCAGGTGACTACACTGGGGCATGATAAATCGCCGGATGCCGCCCGCAAAGCCCATAAACAGGGGGCGGTTGAAAGCATTTCCTACAACCTGCCCGCCTCCGTCGAAGGCGCTGACGTCATCGTTTTGGCGATCCCTTTCGATGCAATTTATGAAACCATGAAGTTTATCGCCCAGGATATCCGCGAAGATGGAATCCTGATGGATACAGGCCCGGTTAAATTGGTGGTAGCTGACTGGGCAAAAGAACTCCTGCCCCCCAACCGCCATTACATTGGCTTGACGCCGGCACTCAACCCGTCCTGCCTGGATGAACCCTCCTTGGGCCTGGAGGCGGCGCGAGCTGACCTGTTCCAGCGCGGAGTTATAGCAGTCACCGCGCCGCAGGGGACCGCCGAGGGAGCCATCAAGCTTGCCGCAGACTTCGTGGTACTGCTTGGGTCCCAGCCGTATTTCGCAGACCTGACCGAAGTGGATGGAGTTATGGCATCGGCACACATCCTCCCGGAATTATCAGCAGCTGCCCTGGTGGAGACCGTCACAAACCAGCCGGGCTGGTCCGACATCCGTAAACTGGCCGGAAAACCATACTCGGCTGCCACAATCCCACTCGAGGGGAAGAATCCACGGCAATGGCCGAAGCCATTATGCACAACAGCCTCAACACGATCCGTTTGCTGGATGAATATATTGCAGTCCTGACATCCCTGCGCAAGGATATTGCGGAAGAAAACACCAGGAATTTGCAGTCCCGCCTGGACGAATCCAAACAGCGACGCACCCGCTGGCAATCTGAGCGAGCCAAGGGAGATTGGTTGGCAGTCGAATCCGGCAAACAGGAAATGCCATCGATCGGGAATGTATGGAAACAGCAAATCGGGGGTTTGGATAAATTATTCGGACATCGCGAGAAGAAAAAACCCGGGGAGGAGTAATGGGGAATTATGACCTGTTATTGTTATATCCTCACCTGCTCTGACGGGAGCTATTACACCGGCTGGACGACCGACCCTGAGAGGCGCGTTCGCCAGCATAATCACGGGACCGGCGCCCGCTACACACGCTGCCGGCGCCCGGTAGAGTTGGCATACCTGGAAGAGCATCCGGACCGCAGCAGCGCCATGCGGCGGGAGGTGCGGATCAAGCACATGGGGAGAAAAGCCAAGGAAAAGCTGATCACATCAAAATAGTGGCTTAATTTATCCCGGTTAAGCAGCCCAACCCAGCCAGAGACCCAAAATACTTATTTCCCCTTTTTAACCTGTTCCAACATCTCAATCATTTTTGTGATGCGCCCACGGCGGGTGGAAGCACGCCTGGCCTCCAGGACGGCTGTCACGTATTCTTTTTGGTGCGTGTAAGACATTTTCTCGAAGGCTGCCTTCGCAAGCGGGGCATTTTCCAGCGCCTGCCGGAAATCTTCCGGCACTTCCACAACACGCGGTTGGGTATCCTCTGCAAGTGCCACCTCCACCTCGTCGCCGATACCCTTGCCGATCTTTTGGCGGATTCCCTTGAGCACAATTAAGATATGGTAGGGTTCCCCCATCCGCACCAGCGTGCCGCGGTAGGGCTCGCCGTTGATGACCGCCAGCACCGGGACGCGTTTTTTCCCGAAGGCCTGCTCAACATCGAAAGGTATTTGGACGTAAGCTCCGCCGTCCCCGGCGTCAATTATCGTGGCGGTAAAGGTGTATTTATCAGTCACACACTTTTCTCCAGGAACCGGCGGGTTTTATTTATTTTTTCCTGCGCCACCTTCCCCGTTTTCTCCCAGTGATCCAGCAGCGCGGTGATTGTCATAACTGCATGCAGGTTGAAACCAGCCAGTTCCAGCGCTTCCTTTGCCCCTGACTGGCGGTCGATCAACACCACCACATCCTTCACCTTGAGCCCAGCCCCGGTCAGTTTTTCAATCGCTTCAAACTTGCTTCCCCCCGTGGTCGCCAGGTCGTCGATCACAACGACGGTTTCTCCCCGGTGGTATTCCCCTTCGATCTCTGCCCTGGTCCCATATTGCTTGGCTTCCTTACGCGGGTAGATCATCGGGTAGCCGCCTTGCAAGGAAATGGCAGTTGCGATGGGAATGGCTGCATAGGGCAGCCCTGCAAGGCGCTTGAATTCGATATTTTTCAAAATTGGCAAATATGCCGCCCCGATCTTTTTTAGTAATTTGGGAGCGGAGATGACCTGGCGCAGGTCGATATAAATGGGGGATTTCAGACCAGACTTGAGGGTAAACTCCCCGAACTTGATGCAGCCGGCTTCGAGCAGTTCATCCCCGAGCTGGGCGATCAAATTGTTCATTCGCATCTCTCCTGGCACCGGGAATCAATATCCTTTGTCAAAATCGACGATATAAAGAGGGTTTTTACCTTCCGCATAGCGGCGATAATTTTCGATAAAAAGCCTGGCTAGGTCGATGGGGATGCTGGGCGCGGAAGTATGGAACGTCATCAGCAGGTTGGGCGTGTGCCAGAACGGGTGCCCGGCCGGGAGCGGCTCCTGTTCGAATACGTCCAGCACAGCCTCCGCCAACCTCCCACTGCGCAGCGCATCGACCAGGGCGGGTTCATCCACGGCCGAGCCGCGCCCTACATTGATGAAAACGGCGCGGGGCGGCAGCCGCTCCAGTAAATTCGCATCCACGATACGAACCGTCTCCCGGGTGTTGGGCAGCACGCTGACGAGGTAATCCAACCCGGCGGTGAAATCCAGTAATTGCTCTCCGTGGTAGTAGACATTAACATCCGGACAGGATTCGCTTTCCCGGGTATAGCCGCGGACAGTCATGCCGAAATGCCTGGCTGTTTTCGCCAGGACAGCCCCGATCGACCCGACGCCCAGCAAACCCATGGTTTTGCCGCGCAGCGTGCCGGTGACGCTCATGTCCCAGCGCTGTTCCAGCTGTGCCTTGTAACGTGCAAACATGCGCCGCTCGTGGAGGAGCAGGTACCCGAAAACATATTCGGACATCAATTCCCCGAATACGCCGCGGGCATTGGTCAGCAGGTAATCCCGGCGCAGGGCGGGGTCGAGCAGCGGCTCAACACCTGCGTAAGTGGATTGCACCCAGCGCAGGTTCGGAAACCGGGCGATCACCTCCCGGATAAGCACGGGCTCACCAAAGACAACGTCGAAATCCTCCCCGAGAACCAGCGCCTCGGATGGGCTGGAAGCAGATGCCAGTTTCTCCAACCCGGGTAAGCCGGCTGCCTCGAGCAGGGAACGGTAATCACCTGCAAGTTTGGATAGGATCAAGACTTTGGACATGGGTTATTGGATGGATTAACGCCTCTGGGCGTACTTAAAATTGATGATCGCATCCCGTATCTCTAAAGCCGCCAAGGCGGGGTCCGCGGCGCGGGAGATGCCGCGCGAAACGTTGATCAGCAACCCTTTCCCATCCTGGCGGAGCCCTGAGTGGAGTGCGGTCTCCAGGTCACCCCCCTGGGCACCCACACCCGGCACCAGGAACCACAGGCCAGGTGCTGCAGCGCGGATGCGCTGCAGCGCTTCGGGTTGGGTCGCGCCGACCACCAAGCCGATATTGTCCCCCTTATTCCAGGTTTGGGCCAGGCGGGCAATGTGTAAATGCAAGGGAACGGCGGGTTGACCTTCTCCTCCAGCCAGGACCGGCAAATCTTGCAAATCACCAGCGCTGGCGTTGGACGTCTTGCACAAAAGAAAGATGCCCTTCTCATTAAAAGCCAGGTATGGGTCCAGCGAATCCCTGCCGAGATACGGAGAGAGGGTGATGGCGTGCGCTCCGAGGGTCTCGAAGGCGGATTTGGCGTAGGCTTCAGCTGTCGAGGCGATGTCGCCGCGCTTGGCGTCCAGGATGACCGGGATCATCGAACCCAAGCGCTCAGATTCCTCCTTCACCGCGGCGATGACATCCTTCAGTGCTGTCCAACCTTCGGGCCCATACAGCTCGAAGAAGGCTGCGTTCGGTTTGAATGCTGCCGCGAATGAGGCTGTTTTTTTAATGATATTCAAGCAAAAGGTCCGGGCAGCCTGCGCGGTGGGAGCGGTCAGGTCGGATGGATGCGGGTCCAATCCCACGCAGAGCAGGGAAGAGCAATCATCCACACGTTTGGTCAGAAAAGAGAAGAAGGTTTCCATGCTTACTATTTTCGCTTTCGAATTTTACCCTGAACCAGGGCGGTCCTGAAGTTTGGCAAGTGCCTCGTTCACCTGGGCACGGGAGGTGCCGGCAGCGACCAGGCGTTGATCATCTCTTTCAAGGAGGCGCATGTAATAATCTGAAAGCGCCAACTTCGTATCAGCCGGGAGAGGGCTTCCTTCCAGGCGTTGGACCAATATTAAGACTTTGGCTATGTTTTCGTTTGTAAGGGCATCGTCCTCAGAAAGGGTCACTTCAAGGATAAAACGCAAGGCTCGGGCGAAAGCCGCGCCAGCCTGGGCCGGATGATCCTGTTTTATGAGAATTTCGCCCTGTTCCTGATAGATGTCCGCCAGAATGGCCAGCCGGCCGACGTCCATTTGTCCCTGGGCAGTCAGCATGTTCAGAACGCTGCTGTCATCCATCTGGTCGACAAGGTTTGCCGGGAGTGTGGTCAACTGTTCAACGGACTGTTGGATGGCCTGCAGGGCTTCTGAATACTTGCCGGCCTTCCTCAAGCCAATGGCAGTCAGTAAGGCCGCGATGGCCTGGTTGATGATGCGCATCAGATAATCTTCTGTAAACATTGCTGCAGCTCCCGCACAAAATCCAAGTCCTTTGCTTACGCTTTTCCCAGGACCATGGCCAATAAAGCCATTCTAATATATAACCCGTATTCCATCTGGCGGAAATAGGCGGCGCGCGGGTCGTCGTCGAAATCGATCGAGATCTCGCCAACCCGCGGCAGCGGGTGCATCACGATCATGTGTTCCTTGGCTGCCTTCATCACTTTCGGATCGATCACGTAGGCGCCTTTAACGGATTCGTAAATCGTCTCGTCGGTGAAGCGCTCTTTCTGCACGCGAGTTACGTACAGCACGTCGGTTTGCGGAAGAGGAGCGTCGAGAGCTGAGAATTCAGCCTGCTCGAGGCCTTTGCTTTTGAGCTCTGCGATCAACTCGGCTGGCATACGCAGGATGTCGGGTGCGACGTAATTCAGCTTGACCTTGTAAAGAGAGAGCAGCCGTGCCAGCGAATGAACGGTGCGGCCGTGCTTCAGGTCACCCAACAGCGTTACGGTGAGACCGTCAACGTGACCGAGTTCTTCCTTGATCGTGAAAGCGTCCAGCAGCGCCTGGGTGGGGTGTTCACCGATTCCGTCACCGGCATTGATGACCGGCTTGCGGGCTGCCTTGGCTGCTGCGGCTGCCGATCCAACCTCGGGGTGGCGGATGACGATCACGTCGGCATAACATTCCAGGGTCCGTACGGTATCGGGGAGGGATTCGCCCTTCGCGACCGAGGAGTACTTCACCTCGTTGATCGGGATGACCGAGCCGCCCAGCCGTTCCATCGAGGCAGTGAACGACGACGAGGTGCGCGTGGAGGGCTCGTAGAACAGGTTGGCCAGGATCTTGCCCTTGAGCAGGTCGAATGTACCGACGTGGTCGACCATGTTGTGCATCTCGTGCGCCACGGCGAAGATGTATTCCACGTCTTCGCGGCTGAACTGCTTGACCGAGATGATGTCCTTGCCATACCAAGGAGCCGTGCGCTGGTCGCCGAAGGGCAGGTGGGAATTATTGGGTTGGGTGGGCATGTTTTCTCCTTTGATATTAGTTGGTTATTTACGGATATTTTGACCGAAACCGGGATCAGCAAGAATTTTGCCATCCTGGAAAACTTCCTTGCCTCGCAGCACCACCCGCCTGACGCGACCTTTAACTTTCCATCCTTCGAAGGGCGTCCAGCCGCACCTGGAATGCATTTCGGCGGCGTGAATCTCATGAGAGGCTTTCTCATCCACTTCGACCCAGGTCTCCGGCTGTTTTGGCAAGGAGAATATTTTCCCTGGGTTAATGACCATCTTTTGGATTAAATCATCCATCGTCAACCGTCCAGAGTCGACCGCCGTCAGCAACAGAGGCAGGATGGTTTCCAGGCCGGGGAACCCTGGAGGCGGATTCTCGCCGTCCTTTTCAGCCAGGGTATGCGGGGCATGGTCGGTGGCGAAGCAATCAACACTGTCGAGATTCGCCCACAAAGAATCCACGTCTGCCCTGGTCGCCAGGCGCGGGCGGACCTCGCCGCGTCCAGGATGTCCGTGGCTGATGCCGGGAATGTCGTCGGCTGTCAGGAACAGGTGATGAGGGCACACCTCACACGTCACCTTGATCCCCCGTTCCTTGGCGGCTTTTATCAGTAGAATTTCCTCTTTGAGCGAAACGTGGGCAATATGCACGGGCCGATCGTAGAGTGCCGCCATCAGGATGACCGCTGCCATGCTGCGGCTTTCAGAGTGAGCCACGATGGGCATTTGTTTCGGCCACAGCCTGAAATGTTCCTGCCAGAGGGTCATGTCGTCCAGGCGCAGTTCGCCAAACGTGCTGTCGAGGTACATTTTTAAACCAGCAGATTGCCGGGCAATGGATGCCGCGACCACGGCGTTGTCCGGACCCGCGCCGAGGAACTGGGCATAGTCGCAGCGGGCCTTGGCATGTGCTGCGCCCAGTGCCATGGTCAGGGTGGGCGGATCGAAAATGGGAGGTTTGGTGTTGGGCATTGCCAGCAGCATGGTAACCCCACCCGCCAGCGCGGCGGAAGTTCCGCTATCCCAGTCTTCTTTGTGGGTGGCACCAGGTTCGCGTAAATGGACGTGCGGGTCAATCAATCCAGGAAGTTTAATCATCCATGCTCCGGGCTGTGCCCCTGCCGCCGCACGCCTCTCGTTAGATCCACGCAGGTCGACGGCAAGGGTTAAAAACAAATATAAAAAAAGAGAGCCGGTGGGGGCTCTCTAAAAAATCCTGGTAATGGGCGATCCGGCATGCCTGAAAGGTAAAGCGCGGATGAGGAAATATGTAACCATATTGGGCGGAATTATAGGCTGTCCGGAATTTTTGTCAAGGGTTTGGTGGGAAATCCAGTTCTCCAGCATTTACTTCCGGCGCTATTTGATATAATCCGCGTTATAACCAAAGGAGAACAGATATGGCATACACTCAGTTTAAAATCCCCGCGGGTGGGGAGAAAATCACGATCAGGAGCGGCAAGCTCCAGGTGCCGGACAACCCGATCATCCCATATGTTGAAGGGGATGGGACCGGTCGTGACATCTGGCGTGCCTCGGTGCGCGTATTCGACGCGGCCGTCCAGAAAGCCTACGGTGGGAAGCGAAAAGTCCACTGGGTGGAAGTCTTCGCCGGTGAAAAGGCGTTCAGGCAGTTCAATACCTGGCTGCCCGATGAAACCGTGGAAGCCTTCAAGGAATTTCTGGTGGGGATCAAGGGCCCGCTGACCACACCCATCGGCGGCGGCATCCGGTCATTGAATGTAGCGCTACGAAAGGCATTGGATTTGTACGTCTGCCAGCGCCCGGTGCGCTATTTTAAGGGGGTACCTTCGCCGGTGAAACACCCAGAATATGTGGACATGGTCATCTTCCGCGAAAACACTGAGGATATTTACACAGGCATCGAGTTCCAGTACGGCACCGATGACAATCAAAAGTTCAAGAAATTATTCAAGGAAGCCTTCCCCAAGGAATATGCCAAGATGCGTTTCCCCGATACGGCAGGTATTGGCATAAAACCTGTCTCATCCGAAGGGACAGAACGGCTGGTGAGCGCAGCCATTCAATGGGCTCTGACTAACAAACGAAAAATCATAAGTCTCGTCCATAAAGGCAACATTATGAAATTCACCGAAGGCGCTTTCAAGGATTGGGGCTACGCCGTCGCCAAGCGTGAATTCCGCAACGAAATAGTCACCGAACGCGAGACCTGGATTTTGGGGAACAAGGAAAAAGCTCCCGATCTGAGCGTGGAAGAAAATGCAAAGCTGGTGGACCCAGGTTACGAGATGATGGCACCTGATAAGCAGGCGGAAATTTGCGCCGAGGTGGAGGCTGCTTTGGCGCTCTGGCAGACTCACGGTGATGGCAAGTGGAAGAGCAAACTTCTCATCAAAGATACGATCGCCGATATCGTTTTCCAGCAGACCATAACCCGCGCCCGCGAATTCGATGTGCTGGCGACACCCAACCTGAACGGCGATTACATCTCCGATGCTCTGGCGGCGCAGGTGGGCGGGATGGGCATCGCCCCCGGAGCGAATATCAACTATCTGACGGGTCACGCCATCTTTGAAGCCACACATGGCACAGCCCCAAAATATGCCAACCTGGACAAGGTCAACCCCGGCTCGGTCATCCTATCAGGCGAAATGATGTTCCGCTACCTGGGTTGGAAAGAAGTAGCCGACCTGATCATGAAAGGCATGGAAGGCGCGGTTGCGGCAAAGACCGTTACCTACGACTTCGCCAGGCTGATGGAGGGTGCCACTGAAATCAAGTGCTCCGAATTTGGCGACGCGATCATCAAGCACATGGATTAGTTCCGCAATTTATCGGGCTGAAACCACTATGGAGCAATAAAGAAGGCTGCCGCGGCAGCCTTCTTTTATCTCTAAACTTTTTGATCAACCTTTATTCTATTTATTCAGGCTGATCACATAGGCGATCACATCTGCAATCTGCTGCTGGGACAGGAAGTTGGTCAGGCCAAAATTCGGCATGGTTAATTTAGGGCTGGTCCCTTCGGGCGTGGAGCCGTTTTGGAGAAAGATGTCCAGGTTGAGGGCAAAGGTTTTGGGATCCGTGCCTTTGATCGCAGGATCGATCGGATTCAGCACAGGAACGGTTCCATCTGTCGAGCCGGGGTTTTCCACTCCCTGTTGACCGGCTACTCCGTGGCATTGGACGCATTGCGCCGTAAAGACGGCCAGACCAGCTACCGGGTCACCCGTCAGGTTGACGGCCTGTCCGGGCAGCGGCACTGCTTTCAGCTTGGCGGCGTCATCCGCGGTCTGAGGCATTCCATTCATCACCCAGGCGGTCAGCATATCAATATATTTCTGGTCGAGCAGTTTGGTGGGCGGCATCTGGCGGATGACTTTATTGGTAACGGGATCCAGTCCCTCCTGTCCGTTGATGAGTTTTAGCAGCAGGCTTTGAGGATCGCCGGCTGTGATCAACGGGGCATTATCACCGGTGGTCAGCATTTCCTGGTAGGAGGTCATCAGGTAGTTGTTGTTTTGTCTCCCGGCCCGGTGGCAAGAGACACAGTAACGTTTGACCAACGGCTGGATGTGGACATCCCAGGAAGGTACCTCACCCGGGTTCAATACCGGGATGGTACTGACTGCCCCGGCAGGGATCTCCGTGCGGTCATCCCAGTTGTAGCGCATAAAAGCCACCACGGAATCGATCTCGGAGGGTGAGAGGACGCCGCCGTATGCTTTGCCAAACGGGGTCATCCCCAGGGCTGGCTGCCCATAAGAGATAATGTCTGCCAACGTTGTGTCATCGCGGGTGTACATTTCGTCCTGGGTATGGATGGCTTTCATATTGAACCCCTCCAGCCCTTCCACCCCGGTGATGATGCCGCCTTCACCGTCCGCACCGTGGCATTCGACGCAGTTGACCGAATAGAGGTCCTGCCCCTGCAGGATCTGGTCGGTAAGAGTTGCCGCCACCTGGACCGTGGTACTGGTGGTGGGCGGAGCCAGTAAAAGCACCCCACCGGCAACTACGATCATGGAGATTGACGCACCGACAGCCGTCCATTTTTGCAGGCGGCTGGTTAGATTTATATATTTATTCGACAGGAACGAAGATCCGAGAATGATGATATATGCCAGGATCGGGATGACCAGCCCGGTTAGAAACTGCAGGAGCGTCATTGCGCTGATTCCGCTGGTGACTGAGATATCGGGGACGCCCGAGATGGTGGTTAAGACGACCATGCTAACAACAAACACAGCCATGACGCCCAGTGCCATGCTCCGCCGGGAATAGTGCCGGTATGGGTTTTTATCCATGAACGGCAGGACGACCAGGAGCAGGATGACAGCCACCGGAATGATTGTTGTTGCGATCCACTCGATTTTACCCAGCAGAGGGATTTGACCATAAACCGCGAGGAATTTGAACAGGAAAAGGAAGTACCACTCCGGCTTTGGCACGTAGGTGTTATCGCTGGGATCCGCTTTTGGTTCACCCGGCACCCCCAGGAAGGTGGCCAGCATGATCAGGATAATGAAAATCCCCAGGGAAACCACCAGATCCTTGTAAATACTGTCGGGCCAGAAGCGTTCACCTTTTTGCAAGGCGATCTTGTATTTTTCCAGGATGGTCTTTTTTTGTTCTTCTTTCATGTCCGCGCTCCTTTAGTCGTCCTTGCCCGGGAATTGTGATTCGCCGTGCTTGATGATCAGGAACAGGTGGACACCGATCAGCCCGGCCAGGATGGCAGGGAGCATCCAGATATGGGCCGCGAAGAAACGGCTCAAGGTCAGCGCGCTTAAGTCAGTCCCGCCTCGTAGAACTTTCATGATGAAGGAGCCAATAAAGGGCACGCTTCCGGCGATGGAGGTTGCCACCGTCGTAGCCCAGTAAGCTTTCTGGTCCCATGGCAGCAGGTAGCCGGTAAAACCCATGCCCAGCGTGCATAGTAGCAGGCCTACACCGATCAGCCAGGTCAACTCGCGCGGATATTTATATGAAGCGGTCACAAAAACCCGCAGCATATGGATGAAGACGACCAGCACCATCAATGTCGCACCCCAATGATGGATGCCCCTGACCAACCAGCCAAAAGCGACGCCGTTCATGATGTACTGGATGCTGTCGTAGGCGTGGTCCGGGGAAGGGGTATAGTACACGCTCAAAAATATGCCGGTGACCCCCTGGAGCAGGAAAAGGAAAAGGCTTGCCGAGCCAAGCGTGTTCCACCAGTTACCTTTTGGCTCAGGGCGGTCGAGGGTGGCTTTATACAGGTCGTTCAGGGAGAGGCGTTCATCCAGCCAGGCGAAAAGCTTCTTCCACATCTTCATTACCCTCCGCGGAAATAAATGAGCAGTGTACCGTCTGTGACCAGGAGCTGGTCACCGGTGTATCGATCCATGGGACGGGGCGGTGGGCCGCCCAGTACGTTGCCGGTTAACCCGAACTGGGCATCGTGGCAGGGGCAGATATATTCTTGTTTGTCCGGATTCCAATTGACGTGGCAGCCCAGGTGCGTGCATTTATTCGATAAAACCAGGGTGTCCGTTTCAGATGTACGCAGCACAAATACACCGTAACTGTTTACGGTTTTTTCCCAGCCATTGATTGTGCTTCGTGTGAAAGTAGCCAGGGTTGGTTTCCCGATCTCGAACGAATCGAGTTTACCCAGGGGCACCCACGCATCTTTGGCAACCGCTTTTAGGGCGGGATCGATCAGGTAGTCGATGGCTGGCAGCCCAACTGCCACCCCAATGATCGCTCCGACAGCCCCTGTAATGAGTTTAACAAAATCGCGACGGCTTATATTATGAGACCCCGCCATGCGAACCTCCTGGTTTGGTCTGGATTGCACCTGAAGAAAGCTACAAATCCGCGTGATATGATTATAAGGACGATTCGTCCATCCCCAAGAGGATGTCTGGAACGATTAAACCATGAGTATTGTCACTTTTAACTAAGGAAACGAGGATGGGATAATAGAACATGTTAAAATTTTTACGCCACTGCGGGTAACTGCGGTCCGGCAGCGGCGGCGTACTTGGAGCGAAGCTGTCCCTGCATAATGGTGGGGTTTTTGGCAGCTGCGGAACGAAATTAAACATAGTCTGGAGGAGGCGTGGATGGGTCTTAAAAGGAATGTTGGCCTCATGGAAGGGCTGAGGTACCAGGGGAAAGGCCCAATGCTGACCTATATTCTGCATAGAATAGGTGGGCTGTGTATCGTCATCTTCGTAGGATTGCACATCCTGGCGGGCTATTTTGCCAACCATGCCTGGGGAACCAGCGCCGGGTTATTTATCAACACCATTTATGAGTATTGGCTCTTCCAGGTATTTATTTTCTTTTTTGCCCTGTTTCATACCATCAACGGGTTGCGGATTGTCATCCTGGATCTTTGGCCGAAATTGATCGAGTACCAGCGTGAGGCAATCTGGCTTGAATGGTTTGTTTTTCTGCCCATTTATGGCATAGCTTTGTATGTGATCATCCGCAGTGGTTTGGGAGGTTAGCAGATGAAAGCGAAACCGAGACCGAGAACTGCTCCACTGGGCGGCTTCCATTTTGATTACATAATGTGGCTGTTCACCCGGCTTTCAGCCCTGGCAATGTACCTGATCGTCATCGTGGGTGTCACGGGCGCGTTGCTGATGAGCGCCCGCCAGAATATGACCGTTGCCGACTTGATGCGCTGGGCCTTCATGCCCAATCCAAACCATGTGGCGAATACAAACATTCCAGATCTCGATATCTGGAAGACCATCTTCTGGCAGGCAATGGGAATCCTGATGCTCTTTTTTGCCGGGGCACACGGATTGCACGGCCTACTCAATGTGCTCGAAGACTACATTTCAAGCGCACGGGTACGCATGACTCTGCGCGGCCTGGTGCTCCTGATCTGGGTGGCAATGACCCTTATTGGCATAGCTGTGATCGTGACTTCTTAGGAGCATCAGTATGATAACCCATGAATTTGAAGTGATCGTTGTCGGCGCAGGGGGCGCGGGTTTAATGGCAGGTCTGTACGCTTCCAGGACAGCCAAAACAGCCATCATCACCAAACTTTATCCCACCCGGTCACACACCGGCACCGCCCAGGGCGGCATCGGGGCTGCCCTCGGGAGCGAAGAAGAAGACCATCCCGAATGGCATACCTACGATACGGTAAAAGGGTCGGATTATCTCGGCGACCAAGATGCCATCGAATTCATGTGCGAGGAAGCTGTTCAGGCCGTTTACGAACTGGAGCACATGGGCCTGCCCTTCGACCGCACACCTGAAGGCAAAATCTCCCAGCGCCCGTTTGGCGGGCACACCAATAACGTGACCGGGAAACCCGTCAAGCGCGCCTGCCACGCCGCTGACCGTACCGGGCACATGATCCTGCAGACCCTGTACCAGCAGTGCATGAAGAACAACGTTAACTTTTTTGACGAATTCCAGGTGGTGGACCTGCTAATGGTTAACGGGACTGCGGCAGGTGTGGTAGCCATCGAGCTCGCCAGCGGGGAAATGCACGTCTTCCACGCCAAGGCAGTCATCTTTGCCACCGGCGGTTACGGGCGCATCTGGGAGATTACCTCCAACGCCTACGCATTCACCGGGGATGGACCTGCCGTCTTCCTGCGCCGCGGCCTGCCCCTCGAGGACCTGGAATTCTTCCAGTTCCACCCCACCGGTATCTACAAGCTTGGCATCCTGATCACCGAAGGGGTGCGCGGCGAGGGTGGAGTACTGATTAACGGCAAGGGCGAACGCTTCATGGAAAAATACGCCCCGCATGTCAAAGACCTGGCTTCGCGTGACGTGGTCAGCCGCGCCATCTATATGGAAATTCGTGACGGCAACGGGGCCAACGGCGAGAACTATGTTTACCTGGATGTGAGACCCGAAAGCGTCAACAAATATGCCGTCATCGACGGGCGCAAGAACAAGGACGGCTCGCCCTACACGGTTACCGGCGAGGAAATCCTGGCGAAGCTGCCGGATATCGTCGACTTTTGTCGTGTCTATCTGGGTGTGGACCCGGTCACTCAATTGATGCCCATCCAGCCGACTGCACATTATGCCATGGGCGGCATACCCACCACCAAGTATGGTGAAGCCATCCTGGATGAAACGAATGCCACGGTTCCCGGCTTGTATGCCGCCGGGGAGTGCGCTTGTGTCTCCGTCCATGGAGCCAATCGCCTTGGCACAAACTCCCTGCTCGACCTGGTGGTTTTCGGAAAGCATGCCGGGCTGCGCGCCGCCGAGTTCGTTAAATCAGCACCTTTCCAACCCCTGCCGGCAGATCCGACCGAATTTGCCAGTCTCCAATTTGATCGCATTCGCAAGGCGGATGGCAAGGACAACGCCTTTGACATCGCAACAACGATGAAAAAAGTAATGTTCGATAAAATGGGTATTTTCCGGTCCGGTGCAGGTATGGAAGAAGCACTCAAAGTGGTGCGGGAACTCAAGGAGCGCTATAAGCACGTTTCCGTGACTGATACCGGCAAGATCTTCAATATGGAATTGATCAATGTCTGGGAGCTGGGCAACCTACTCGACCTGGCGGAAGCGATCACCGTCTCAGCCATTGCCCGCACCGAGAGCCGGGGCGGTCATTCCCGGGAGGATTATCCTGACCGTGACGACACGAACTGGCTCAAGCACAGTATGGCATGGGTTCGCGAGAACGGCAGGATCGATCTGAAATACAAACCGGTTGTCATTACCAAGTATCAGCCGAAAGTTCGGACTTACTAGGAGGTTCCATGGAAGTTACCATCAAGCTCTTCCGCTACAACCCTGAAAAGGATAAGAAACCCTCCTATAAGACCTATAAACTGGAGGCCCTCGAAACAGACCGTGTGCTGGACCTGCTCGAAAAAGTAAAGGGTTACCAGGATGGAACACTTTCCTTCCGCCGTTCCTGTGCCCACGGGATCTGCGGCTCGGATGCGATGCGGATTAACGGTTTCAACCGCCTGGCCTGCAAGACGCTCGTCCGTGACACAGGAGCAAAGATCACCGTCGAACCTTTGCTCGGTCTGAGCGTGATCAAGGACCTGATTGTTGACATGGAGCCGTTCTTCGAGCACTACCGCTCAGTAAGGCCCTGGCTCATTAATGACGACCCTGAACCGGAAAAGGAACGTTTCCAGAGCGTCGAACAACGCGCCATCTTCGATGACACCACCAAGTGCATCCTGTGCGCCTGTTGCACCACCGGCTGTCCCTCCTTCTGGGGTAATGGGCAGTACGTGGGCCCGGCAGCCATCGTGGCAGCCCATCGTTTTATCTTTGACAGCCGCGACAAGGCTGGTGCCGAGCGGCTGAAGATCTTGAACGAGGTGTGGGGCGTGTATCGCTGTCATACCATTTTTAATTGCACCCTTGCCTGCCCGCGCGAGATCCAGATCACAAAAGCCATTGGCGAGGTCAAGATGGCGCTGTCGACCGGAAAAATGGAATAATCTGAGACATGCAGTCCCGATCTCAATTTGAGGACGGGGTCAATTTATAGATATACGCTTAACATTCTCATTTCTCCAATCAGCTTGAATATCCGCCAGGGATCATCTGACTTCCCGCGCTGTTCTTTCCAAGCGCGGCTGCACACATTTGATTTCGGCGAGAAGTATGTAGAAAAATCAATTCGCGGATATATATAGATATATACAGAAGGCCCAAATGAAAATTAAAAACATTTTTCGGTTTTGGCTGCCGCTTGCGGCTGTGACCACCCTGCTGTCCGGGTTGATATACCTGGCGGTCCAGCAGTCCCTGCGTTGGGGGGCGAACGACCCGCAGATCCAGATGGCCGAAGATACGGCCGCAGCCCTGGCTGCCGGTGGGAGCCCGGAGATGATGCTGCCAGCAGTCCAGGTGGAAATGTCCACCAGTTTAGCGCCGTTTATGGTCATTTACAACGCGGCAGGCGAGCCGCAGGCTTCCTCAGCCAGCCTGCACGGGGCGGCTCCTGCGCTGCCCTCCGGGATTTTCGATTATACCCGCCAGAAGGGGGAGGACCGGGTAACCTGGCAACCTGAAGCCGGGGTCCGGATTGCAGCAGTGGTGGTCGCCTACGGCGGCGCACAGCCGGGGTTCGTCCTGGCAGGCCGCTCCATGCGCGAAGTTGAAATCCGCGAGAACCAGGTGGAAGAAATCACCGGGATCGCCTGGCTGGTCACAATGGCTGTATTGCTAGTGGTCGTCGCCGGCTGCGAGTTGATCCTTGGCGATAGGACGCCCACCCATTAACCTCATCTCTTTCCCTTCATATCAAATTAGTATTTCCAGCCCCTCCGAGCAGCACCTGCCTTCCGGGGGAACCCCGCACGCTGAATGAGGCAAGCCGCCAGCTCCTTGGAAGAGCACCAGGGACACCTGCAAGTATTGGTTCTTAAGGACATCCGTTAGCCGCCCTACGCAGACCATAAGAGAGAAAAACATGGAAACAACTGACGGATCCAAACCCGCGCATGGTTTGCGCACCTTCTTCACGATCTGGTTCGGGCAGCTTGTCTCATTGCTTGGCAGCCAGCTCACCGGCTTTGCCATGGGTGTGTGGGTCTATGATCAGACCCATTCTGTGTGGACCTGCCCGACCACGACGCGACATTGGCTGCCATCCCCGAAACCCTGCCGGCTGCTGGTTGATCGTTCGCTGCCACCTTCCAGTGCTCCAAAAATGCAAACGTGCCCTCGCGAACACGTTTGTAATTGAGCAAAATTAGAAATGTTGCAGAACCCCGGGCAAAAGATCGCCGGGTGGATCTGGATCTGCTAGAACAATCCCCGCAGCATCAATAGTAAACCAAAAATTATGAAGGGTATGCCCACGATCGCCCCGATGACGGTGGCGGTCAGCACCACACCCACGATCAGGAATACCAGGCCGAGGATGATGGCGACCAGGCGTCCGGTCCCGGCGACGATGGCGATAACCAGTCTCCAGATGGCCCAAAACGGCCAGAGGATCCAGGGGATATGAGCTTTATGTCTATTTTCTGTCATAGTTGCCTCCGTTATAAACTTACGGTTTCCCGCGCTAAAAGTTGTAATCTATTCAAGGAACTATTGGGTTTCTTGAAGATTTAATCGGGAGAGGGCATCAATGAATACCTGCACCATCCGCTCCAGGTTGATCTCCTCCGACACAATTCGATAGGATTCTGCGCCCATTGCCCGCAGCCGGGGCACGTCCGAAAACGCTGCGCACAGTAAGTCCGCCAGACTCTCCCGACCTGCCAGCTGCCAGCCGTTCGCCGGGCGGACAAGGTCGTCATTGGTCCCGTCCCCCTGGCCCATGATCACCGGCAGTCCATAAGACATGGCCTCCTGTACCGCCAGACCACCCGTCCCCGGCAGCACGAACAAATCGGCCGCGGAAAAATACGGAGCCAATTCCGCTCCGTGTTTAGAGCCGGGGAATTCTGCTGATGGATAAACCGTCCCAGCCAGGGCTTCCAGGGAGGCGCGTTCAGGACCGTCGCCCACGATGACAAGGTGCGGCTGAAGATTGCTGGGAATGGCAGCGCAGGCCTGGAGCAGGTCGTCCACCCGCTTGCGTTTCTGGAGCCGCCCCACAAAAAGCAGGGAGGGTTTCCCGTCAAATGTGGGCAGGCGCTGAGGCAGGGGATCTGTTGGGCGGGCGGAGGCTGCGTTGGGAGCCACAAAGATTTTGTCAGCCGGGAAACCAAGAGCGGCATACTCGCCTGCACCGCGGCGGCTGTACGTGATCAGCGCGTCGAAGCGGTTCAGGAAGGTTGTGCGTCGGGAATTTCGTAAACCAAACAAGGGTCCCGTGGAATTTGCAGCTCCCAGGCCCCAGCCGATCACCGGCCGGCCGCGCTGCTTCATCCAGCGGACTGCCACAGGTGTTGACAGGTAGCGCGGATTGGCTTCCACGATGAGCGCATCCGGGTCGGTGTCCTCCAGCCAGGGCAGCAGGCCGCGTTGATAGCACAGGTACAACGATCCGCGCAGGATGTGAAGGTTGCGTGCCTGGGTGTACCGGGCGATTTTTAATGCAGAAGTCGATGCGATGGATTCTTGGGAACGCGGCAGTCCGGCAAAGACATCCAGGCCGCGGTCGCATGCCGCAGCCAGGGCATCGAAGAAGACCGCTCGGTAAGGGGTCAGAACGCGCTGCTGGAGGGCAAGTCTTCCGGGAAAGCGCATCATGGTTCCCGACTCCCTAATGCCGGCAAGGGTTGCGCCACGATATATGCCTTCCAGTCCATTGCATCCAACGAAGGGATGACCGGGTAGCCCGGCCGCATCCAGCAAATTTGATACCCGGCTGCGCTGAGCGATTCCCACGCCACCCGGCAGGACTCGGGTCCGTGCAGTTCCATCAGCATGAGCGGGCGACTCTCGGTCAACACCCGCCGCATACCCGGCAGCGCCAGCACCTCGCCGCCTTCAATATCCATCTTGACCACCTGCGGCGGAGGGTTGCCTTCCCCATAGACGAATTCGTCCAGCGAAATCCCTGGGACGGTGACTTCTGATTCATATTTGTCTTCCCGGCCTGCGGAGCCGGCTACCTTGCCCATCCCGTCGGAGGCATGGACAAGGAAGCGTACCGGACCCGGCGCCTGGGTGACCGCCCGGTCCACGACCGTCACCCGCCCTTCCATCGTATTGAGGGCCACGTTGCGGCGTAGCTGCTCAACGTTGGAGGGGAGCGCTTCGAAGGCAAACACTTTGCCTGCCTCTCCGGCGGCTTTCGCCAGCATAAGCGACACGTAGCCGATGTTCGCCCCCACATCATAGATGATCGCACCCTGGGGAATCAGCTCGCGCAGGGCGGACTGCAGCTCGGGCTCATAGGTCCCCAACCAGTAATCTTTGTCCACCTGCATGTTAAGCAGGATGGAATACCCGGCCAGGTTCCCGCCGGCCACCTTGACCTCGACCAGTCCGCTGGGCGCAGCCCGGTTCAACCCGCCGCGGATGAGGCGCGCCAGCGGCTTGACCTTGTAGATGGCCTGCTTGAATGAATTCGGCAGGATCCTGGCGGCGAAGGCCGCGCTCGAGAGAAAGAACTTTTTCATGAGGTCTCAACCGAGAAGGCGAGGTTATTATTTACCCTATCAAGACATCCAGATAGCGGGCAACCATCAAGTCAAGGCTGAAGGCTGCCTCCGCGCGACTTCGTGCGGCAAGTCGGAAGCGCTCGTTGTCCCGCAGGATTTCTCCTGCGGCACCCGCCAGGGCAGGCAGGTCGGGTTTTTCCAGCTTCCACGGGTCGCCGCCATACGGGACGAGCCGACCGCAATCCCCGCTGACCAGCTCGGGCAGCGCCCCGGTGGCAAAGCCCGCCACGGGCAGCCCGCAGGCGAAAGCCTCGATGACCGAATTCGGGCAGGCGGCGTTCACATCGGCGGAATAGAGCAAGTGCGCCGACCGGTCGATGCGGGGGATCCGGTCGCCCGGCACCAGCCCGCCCCACAGGATGGGCACCTTGCTCATTTTTTGGGATTCGGTTTGCAAGGAGGCGGAAACCTTTCCCACCACCATCAGTTCGAGCAGAAATTGACCGGCCAAAATTTCAGCCAGCCCGAGCGCAGTTGTCAGCCCGGTTTCGTAGCCGCCCTGCAAGCTGCCTTCAACGACCAGCAGCCGCCGGGCGTTCTCCGGGCGTTCGTGGGGACCATTGGGTGTATAGGCCGCCAGGTCCACGCCGTTATGAATGACGCTGGCGGGCACCCGCTCCGGGCCGAAGCGCTTCTCCCACCAGCCGCGGACGAATTCAGACTGGTAGACTTGCCGGGTCACCACACGGGAGCGCAGCAGGGCCAGCAGGAGATTGCCATACTCGGCGCGCAGGAAATGCCGCGCCCCGGTATGCAGGCGGCGGTGTAGCCAGTTGATCCCGTCCAGGCGCTGGACGATGCGCAAGCCGCGCCTGCGCTGGTGCAGCAGTGCCGGCAGGTTCCGTGCCGTACTGGTCAGCAGGATGGCATCGTAGGGAGTGTCGGCCAGGTCGTGGCACACCTGGATGCCGCGCCTTTCCAGCCCCATAGCCATTTTAGCCTGGAAGGAGCTCACGCCTCCGGTGTTGACCGCCCTCGGGATGATGCAGATGCGAGTCACAATGGGATTATACCGTAGGGCATGGTGTTATAATTCGGACAGGAGTTGTCATATATGTTCAACTTTAAAGGTCCCGACCGGCGCAAGGAGGAAGAACGCATCCGCAATGAGCGGCGGCTTCCGCCGGGCCAGTCGTTGACGGTCAAGTTCCCGGTGCTACATTACGGCCCGGTGCCCCGTTTCAACCCGGCCACCTGGGATTTCCGCCTGTGGGGTGAAGTAGAGCAGGAAAAGGCCTGGACGTGGGATGAGTTCAACAAACTGCCGCGCTCCAAGGTGCTGATGGATATCCACTGCGTGACGCGCTGGAGCAAGGCCGACACGCTGTGGGAGGGTGTCTCGGTGCGGACGCTGGTGGAGGAGGGGTTCGTCAAGGTCAAACCGACCGCGATGTACGTGATGGAGCACGCCGAGTACGGGTTCACGGTGAACCTGCCGCTGAAGGTGGTGCTGCAGGAGAACTTCCTGCTCGCCACCCATTTCAACGGCGAGCCGCTAACCCCCGAACACGGCGCACCATTGCGCGGGGTGGTGGGCGCCATCCCCGGGCGGAGCGAGCTGGCCAGCCCGTACCTGTGGAAGGGTGCCAAGTGGCTGCGCGGGCTGGAGTTCATGCGCCAGGACCGGCTGGGGTTCTGGGAAAAAGCCGGCTACAGCAACAGCGCGGACGTCTGGCGAGAAGAGCGCTACGCGTGATCTTCGCGTGCGGCCGGGGAAGCCGCGTTAACCATATTGAGACCTAAGGGATTATTTGTGCGAAGCTCTTGAGCGACTTTCCCCCGGATGTAGAGTGCAGATAAAAAACTGGGGCGGGTTTCTGACCCGCCCCAGTCGTTTTGATTAAGGCCTCGTTCCCAGGACCACCGGGATTTGCAGCGTTTGCGTGCCGCGCATCACAGTCAGGGTGACGGTGTCACCGGGGTTCTTGTTCAGGATGAGGTAGCGGATCAGGTCGGAGAAGGTAACAACCGGCTGACCGTCGATGGCAGTGATCAGGTCGCCACCGCTGTTGAGCCCAGTAGCCGTCCCGGCCAGGCTGAGGGGAGTCGTGCCGGCTAAAATTCCAGCCTTGTCTGCAGGTCCGCCAGTAACCACGCTGGTTACATAAGCGCCGGAAGTGCTGCCAAGGTTAAGTGCCTGGATCTCCTGCAATGAAAGCCCGTCGATGGTTGAGACGCCCAGATAAGGATAGGCGTACTTGCCGCTCGTGATCAGGTCAGGCACGACCTTCTTGACCAGGTTGATCGAGATGGCGAAGCCGATGCCCGAGTTGACAGGCTGCCCGCCGGTGCCGGTGGAGGTGGACTCGATGGAGCTGTTAATTCCAACCACCTGCCCGTTCAAGTTCATGAGCGGTCCACCCGAGTTGCCGGGGTTGATGGCTGCGTCAGTCTGGATGATGTCGGCGCTTGTATAGGTGGCGCCGGAAGGATCAGTGACATTGCCGGGCAGGGCGCGACCCATGGCAGAGACGATGCCGGTGGTCATGGTGCCAGCCAGGCCGAACGGGTTGCCGATGGCAATCACGGTCTGCCCGACCTGCAGGGCGCTCGAATCACCCATGGGGAGGACATGCAGTTGAGAAGGATCCACGGAAACTTTGACGACGGCCAGGTCAGAGTAGGTATCCACCCCGACAACGGTCCCGAAGGTCTTCAGGCCAGAGGGGAAGTCGACCTCGACCTGGGTCTCGGTGCCCACGACGTGGGCGTTGGTAACAATAATTCCATCAGCATTATAGACCCAGCCGGAACCCAAACCGGTGGAGGTCTGGATGGTGACCACGCCCGGGCTGTAGGTCGAATAGATGTTCGCCAGGGTGCCCGATGAAGCGGTTAGGTCAGGGGCGGCCGAGGAGGGTTGGGTGGGGAGGGGTGCGGCAGCGGGCGGGACGGCGGTGACGGTGGGGAAGACCCCATTGAGAGCCGAGCAACCCATTAAGGCCGTAAGAACGACAACTGAAAATGCGAGAGTAATTTTTTTGTTCATGGCATGCTCCATTTGAAATTCCCAAGGTTTAAAGGATAATGATGCATTCTAAGGTCTGAACATTAACACGACATGACTAGTGACGCAAAGATGGTAAGAGAATTGTAAGAAATTCGAGTTCAGAATCGGGAATTTCAGGGTTCAAGATGGATGGCGTGAGCAGTTAAAGAAGCAGCCCCGGAAAAAATCTTCCCCGACTTTAGGGTCGGGGAAGGGATTACCAGGTCGAACTCTGCGCTGCTCAATCATTATTTAAGTTTGGCGGCTTCGGCCAGCAGGGACTTCTGTTTGGCGGTGAGATTGCGGGGTACCTGCACCTTGAGGTGCACGTACAGGTCGCCGCAGTTTTTGGGGTCCTTGAGGAGGGGCAGGCCGCGCCCGGCCACGCGGAAAACCTGTTCGGGCTGGGTGCCGGCCGGGACGGTGAGGACCACCTTGCCGGAGCAGGTACGCACTTCCACCTCGCCGCCAAGGATGGCCTTGAACACGTCGATGGTGACATGGGTGTGCAGGTCGTCGCCGTCAGGTTCGAAGGAGGGGTCCTCGGCGACGTCGATGACCAGGTAGATATCGGACCTGGAGGGTCCCGCGCCCTGGACGCGCACCCTGGTTCCGGTGCGGACCCCGGGCGGGATGGTCACGTCGACGCGGCGGTCACCGATCTGCAGGGTGCGGGAGGTGCCGGAACAAGCCTCCTGGAGGGTGATGGTGAGCTGCTGCTGGATGAGCGGAGCAGCCCGCGAGGTCCGGCCGCGCTGGGCCTGACCGCCGACCGACCCGCCGAAGATGGAGCGGAAGAAGTCGGAGAAGGTGCCCTCGCCGAACAGGTCATCCAGGTTAACCTCCTGGGCGCCGCCCTGGCTGCCGGCCCACTGGCCCCAGTCGAAGTTGCCAGGCGCGCCGCCCTGCTGCCACTGGGAGTAGGACTCGCCAAGCTGGTCGTAGCGGGCGCGCTTCTGCGGGTCGGAGAGGACCTGGTAGGCTTCGTTGATCTCCTTGAAACGGTCCTCGGCCTGCTTGTCGCCGGGGTTGCGGTCGGGGTGATATTTCTTGGCCAGGTTCCGGTAGACCTTTTTGATGTCTTCGGGGGTGGCGCTGCGCGGGACGCCGAGGATCTTGTAGTAGTCATGATATTCCATGGGGCACCTTGGATTTATTATATTCCAGACGGAGGGCTGGGAGGCAAGCAGCCTGAGGGGATTAATGGAACTCTTACGCGGCGGGCGAGCGGGAGGGGAGGACACATAGAAATGCATTGGAAAAAGAAAACGCCACAGTTAAACACGGATGAACACGGAGGAGGGAAAAGTCCAACCACAACCTCAAAAAGGGGTGGCGAGATATACCGTGGGAGACCATTGGCGACTCGTGTCGCCAAGGCAGCTGATGGCGGCTCGGAGCCGCCTCAGCCGTGGCAGCTAACAGGGCCCACCGCGCACGCGCAATATTATGGGTGCAGAAAAAGAAACAAATATTTTGATGCGGGAAGGCGAATCTCACCGAGAGGATTGTCATTAAAAAGGCTCCAAAAATCGGGGAAAAGAATTGATTTGGTATTTGATCCTGAGGATCAAATACTCCGGGGAGATACCGAAGGAATATGTTCCCCTGCGGTGGTGCTTAGCATCGAACGCTCGTGCGTTCGTTGTGGCGCTCTGGGACTTGAAGCCCCAGAGCGCGCAGGGCGGTGTCCCCTTCGGGGATGTTATCCCCTAGCCCCTATGAAGCAGGGGCAAACGGGGATAATCAAGGAAATGGGCACAATATATTGTGCCCCTACAAGAGCGGCGTTGCCCCCACAGGTGGGGGTAAGTAGAAAACAACCGCCATATATGTGCGTTGTTTCTGAGGATCAATTGAGGAACAATTATTGACTTCACTGCAAAAACGATTGGACAAAACGCCTCAGAGTTTAATATAATAGGCCTATCCAAGATTGCGTGAGGTCCAGATATGTTTCGAAAGAACCAGCGGCATCAACAACCCATTCTGATCCGGAGCGTCAACGAATTACCCGAGGAGCAACGCGAACACCTGTATACCTCCTGGGCAGGGGTGTTCTATCGGGAGTTCTTCTGCCGGTTGGACGAAGAACCGTTTGCCGTGCTGTATTCCGATCTACCATCCCGGCCCAACGTTCCGGTGAATGTGCTGGTGGGGTTGGAATACCTAAAGGCAGGGTTTGGCTGGTCGGATGAAGAGATGTACGAGGCCTTTCTGTACAACCTGCAGGTGCGCTATGCCTTAGGGTACGACGAGTTTGGTAAAGGCTACTTTGATCTGCGCACGCTGTACTATTTTCGGGAGCGGCTGAGCCGGTACATGCAGGAGAAGGGGGTGAACCTTCTAGATCACGTCTTCGAGCAGATAACGGATCAGCAAATTGCGGCATTCCAGATCAAGACCGGCATTCAGCGGATGGACAGCACCATGGTGGGGAGCAACATTCGCCAGATAGGGCGGCTGCAGTTGCTGGTGGAAGTACTGCAGCGAGTGCAGCGCATGTTGAAGAAAAGGGACCAGGGTCATTATGCGGAAGAATTTACGCCTTACTTGCAGGAGCATGCCGGGCAGTACGTTTACCATCTCAAGCGGGAAGAGTTTCCTGGACACATCCAGTGCATCGGCGAGTTCATGCAGCGTCTGCTGGGCGAGTTGAAAGAGGGCTACGGCGAGGACCCGGTCTATCAGGTGTTGGAGCGAGTGTTCAACGAGCACTTCCGGATGGAAGGAGAAACGGCGAAAGCCAAAGCCAATCGCGAACTGAGTGCCACCAGCTTGCAATCCCCAGATGACCTGGAAGCCACCTATCGGCAAAAGGGCGGCAAAGGCTATCGAGGCTATGTTGCCAACGTAACGGAGACCTGCGACCCAAGGAATTCGCTGCAGCTTATTACCAAAGTGCAGGTGGCTCCCAATCACACCGCGGACAGCCATTTGCTGGCGGAAGCCCTCCCCAATCTGAAGCAGCGCTCGGATCTGGACAAGCTGTATACGGATGGCGGTCATGGAGGGCAGGATGCGGATGCGGCCCTGCAGGAGCAACAGGTCACTCATATCCAAACCGCCATTCGCGGCAAGAGCCCAAATCATAAGAAGCTCAGCTTGTCCGATTTTGTGATCAAGCTGAACAAGGAGGGCAAACCGGTACAGATCACCTGCCCCCAGCAACAACACGGGCCAGTGCATCCGGGCAACCAGAAGAAGGGCTTTGTGGCTTTCTTCGATTCAGTCATTTGCTCCAACTGTCCGTTGTGGCAGACCGGTCAATGTCCCACGTACCCAGGAAAACGCGATGCGCGCCATCATCTGAATTTCCAGCTGGCCAGAGTCCACTCATCTCAACGCCGACGAAAAAGCTTGGACCGGAAAAAAGAAGCTCATAACCTGCGAACTGCCATCGAAGCCACGATCCGGTGTGTCAAGCACCCATTCCCGGCTGGCAAGTTGCCAGTGCGAGGATCTTTTCGCATGGCCTGTCTGTTGATCGGTTCAGCCGCCATGACCAATGTGCGGCGCATCCAGCATCACTTGATAGTGAAAAACCAGCCAGAAAAGCTCCCGAAAGTGGCACCGAACGGACCAGAAAGTTCTTCGGAGCGGAAAGGTAAATCTTTTTTGCTCTTCATAATAGCTGCCTTTCGGAACTGGCTCGGTCCTTTTCAGCCTTCGAAACTATTTCTGAGTTGTTAATGTTCGAGTTTTTGCGCTAGAGTCATTATTACTTCGAGGAAAGATGTCCCCAAAGAACAGGGATAATATGCACCGCGGACAAGAGTTCGCGGTGTGGCGGCTGGGCGGTGGCGCTTAGCATCGAACGCTCGTGCGTTCGATGTGGCGCTCTGGGACTTGAAGACGCTTAGCATCGAACGCTCATGCGTTCGATGTGGCGCTCTGGGACTTGAAGCCCCAGAGCGCGCAGGACGATGTCCCCTACGGGATGTTATCCCCAAAGAGCGGGGATAATATACGCGCCTACAAGAGCGGTTGTTAAGGTACGAGCGGCATTTTGAAAAAGCCTCAGCCAAAACGACTTATCGACGACTTATATCGTCGATATGGCCGATGTCGGCTCGAAGCCGCCTCGGCTCAATCGAATGAGAGGATTTGGGCACCTGTTTTTTAGGCCGGGATATTGCAGGTATTTTCTGCCGGGATTAGTATCGACGATTTGTAAGGAACCGGGCGTAGCATGCTCCCCTAGCCCCTATGAAGCAGGGGCAAACGGGGATAAGAGCGCCCATTCAAGAGCGGTTGTTAAGGTACAAGCCCTCTAGATAGAAGAGGGTAACCCCCTAAAGAGAAGGGGGTAAACAAAGGACAAATTGCGCTTACCCCACCAGCTCATGCCGTTGGGGTGGCCGATTGCAGCTCGAAGCTGCATCGGCTCATTTTAGAACAAATTTTCTGTTAAGTCAAGGGGAAAAAGAGAAAGATGAGGAGAGGGTGTGGAAGGGAACCAGGCTCAGTCATAAGAGAAGGTTCCGACATAGTGAGTCGCAACGGGAGCAATTTTCAGAGGGACTCGGAAATGGATGAGAGTTAGTCGCCCAGGTAATCGCGGAGACTGCGGCGGATGGAGGGGTGACGCAGGCGGTTCAGGGCCTGGGCTTCGATCTGGCGGACGCGCTCGCGGGTCACGCCCATCTTGCGCCCAACCTGTTCCAGCGTATAAGCCTGCCCATCGAACAACCCGTACCGAAGGGCCAGGATGCGCCCTTCGCGATGGGGCAACCCGTTCAAGACTGCGCGCAAATTCTCGCACAGAAGATTATAGGCCGCACTTTCATCGGGGGGGGCGATTTCATCATCTTCGATAAAGTCGCCCAGCACCGAATCTTCTTCACTATCGGTGGGCGATTCCAGCGAGAGCGGCCAGCGTGAAACGTGGAGGATGTGCTCGACTTTTTGGGGAGTCATCTCCAGCGCAACGGCCAGTTCCTCCACGGTCGGTTCACGGCCCAGGGACTGGGTCAACTTGTACTGGGCGCGAAAGAGTTTATTGATCACGTCACCCATGTGGACCGGTATGCGGATGGTGCGTCCCTGGTCGGAATTGGCGCGGGTCACGGCCTGGCGGATCCACCAGGTGGCATAGGTGCTGAATTTAAAGCCGCGCTGGTAGTCGAACTTCTTAGTGGCACGGATGAGGCCGATGTTGCCTTCCTGGATCAGGTCAAGGAATGGTACGCCGCGCCCCATATATTTCTTGGCGATACTGATCACCAGGCGCGAGTTGGCTGTGATCAGGTGCTCGCGGGCTGACCAGCCGTCTTCGATCAATTTACGCAGTTCGATCCGGCGGGACAAGCTGACCTTGCCGCCTGCCAGTTCCACGCGGGCCAATCGTCCGTCCTCAATATGCCGGACGAGTTCGCCTTCTTCCTTTAACGAAAGCAGCGGGACGCGGCTGGCTTCTTTGAAATACAGCCCGATGGAATTGGAGATATCTATATTGGCGAGATAATCATCCGGTGCATAATCCGGTTCAAGGCCGGCAGCGGGTTCCTGCTCAGCACCTGGTTCATTCTCCGGAGGGTCGCCGGAAGGGGCGTCATCCGCGAAAGCAACTTCGGCGCTCAAGAGCGCCGAAAAAGCCTCCTCCAATTGCTCGATATCCTTTTCGGCTTCAGGGAGGAGGTGCAGGATATCGTCAATGGTGACGTATTTCTTCTGCCGCCCCAACTCGACCAATTGGGCGATGGGGGAATATTCTTCTTCCACATCCTGGAGCAAATGGTTTTTTATTTTATTTCCTGACGACAATGTTATTTTCATAAGTCCGTAGAGGCCCCCCAATCCCCCATCCCCTAACAATCAGGGGACTGGCAGGACAGGGGACAAGAGGGCGGGGGCGATGTCCCCAAAAAGCGGGGATGATATCCCCAATCCTCCATCCTCCAAAGGGCATAGCGGACGAAAAGGTATCATAACATTGTTTTGGCGACCAAGCCGATTGATTTGAGAATATTTCAAAAAATGAAAGGGGTTGCCCTTACATTGCTCACCTGTTGATTATTTATGCCTCTTCCGACCCTGGAGGTGGCGGGCGGGCGGCGAGGGAGTGAAGGATGCCTAAGGAGCGGCAGAGACAGGAAGCCGAGGAGGAGGAGCGTGTGAGGATATATCCGTTATAAGAAAGCCAGACAAAACCCCCTTTTCGTTGAAGGGATCAAATCGTCACAAATTATTTTTGGGAGCGACTTTAAAAAAATGGCGCGATAATGGCGGGGAGGAAAATGCCGCCGTTTTTTCGAGCAGTCGTCAGGTCAAGGAAGGGATCATCATGAAAATAGGCGTGGTCATCATGCTGGTGGAAATGAAAGACCTGGGAAGAGCCATGACCTTTCCCGAAATCCGGGACACCGCTTTGGAGTGTGAAGAGCTGGGGTTCGATTCAATCTGGGTTTACGACCACCTCTTATACCGGGAAAAAAAAGGCGAAACCATCGGGATCTGGGAGGGCTGGAGCATGCTGGCGGCACTGGCGGCCTGCACTCAAAGAGTGGAAATCGGTCCGCTGGTGACATGCAACTCTTTCCGCAACCCGGCACTGCTGGCGAAAATGGCGCTGACGGTCGACGAGATCAGCGGGGGACGCCTGGTGCTGGGGATGGGCGCAGGCTGGAACCAACCCGAATTCGAGGCCTTCGGTTTCCCGTTCGATCACCGGGTGGACCGGTTCGAGGAGGCGCTGCAGATCATCCGGCCGCTGTTGAAGGAAGGCCACGTGGATTTTACCGGCAAGTATTATTCCGCCCATGACTGCGAGGTAACGCCGCGCTCACGGCGAGCGGGAGGCCCGCCGCTGATGATCGGGGCAGGAATGCCGCGCATGCTGCGCCTGACGGCGCAATATGCAGACTACTATAATGTCGGTTACCTGTCGACCCCGCGCTCGAGCGCAGGCCCGCTGCGGAATTATAAGAAAGCCTGCAAGGAAATGGGGCGCGACCCGGCCAGCCTGCCATATACTTTTATGATCAGCATGGCGTACCCTGATCTGCTGGGGTGGGATCAGACCAAGAAACGCGGGGTGAACTTCCCCCGAAAAAATGGACAGTAAGTTAAGGAGAATCTATAATGGGAACCGGAGGAAGTCATCATGAAAGAACGCAAGAAATACAGCAAGGAATTCAAACTGGAAGCCATCCGGATGTACGAGAATGGTGAACGACCCCAAGTTGAGATTGAGCGTGAATTGGGGATCACCAAAGGGCTGCTGGGAAAATGGAAAGAATTGTTGGAACTGCAGCCGAAAAAGGGGGAAGCTTTTCCGGGGAATGGACGATTAACCGAGACAGAAGCGCGTATCCGGCAACTGGAGCGGGAAAATGCGCTGTTGAAACAGGATAAAGAAATCCTAAAAAAAGTGCTGGTGATGTACTCCAAGGACGGCAGATGACCTATCGCTTTATCCAGCGGCATGAGCAGGCCTATTCGGTGGGTCGTATGTGTATGCTGTTGAGTATCTGTCGCAGTAGCTACTATGCGTGGAAAAAGCGTAAACCGAGCCAACGCACACAGGAGAACCGGGCGCTGATCGAGCATATTCGCAGGATCCATAAGCTGAGCCGCAAAACCTATGGTAGCCCGCGGGTGCATGCCCAGCTGAGAAAACAAGGCTGGACCTGCAGTAGGAAGCGGATAGCCAGATTAATGCGCCAGAATGGCTTGCAAGGGCGCCGGAAGTACCGTAAAGTGACCACAACGGACAGCAAGCACAACTTTCCCATCGCCCCGAATGTGCTCAATCGGGAGTTTCGAGCCGCAAAGCCCAATGAAAAATGGGTGGCCGACATTACCTACATTCCCACCGAGGAAGGCTGGCTATATCTGGCCGGAGTGTTAGACTTGTTCTCGCGGAAAATTGTAGGTTGGGACATGTCTGCTCAGATCAATGCGGACCTGGTGGAGAACGCTTTACGGATGGCGCTTTACCAAAGGCAGCCAGGTGCTAGTTTACTGCATCACTCTGATCGGGGCAGCCAGTATGCCAGCTATTCCATTCGAAATATCCTGGCAGCCAACCATATTCAGGTCAGCATGAGCAAAAAAGGCGATTGCTATGACAATGCTGTGATGGAGAGCTTTTTCGGCACCTTGAAAAACGAATGGGTACATCACCAAAAGTATCAAACCCGCTATCAGGCTCGGACAGATATATTCGGTTACATCGAAGGGTTTTATAATACCGTCAGACTTCATTCCACCTTGGGGTACTTATCCCCGGTAGAATTCGAAGCCAAGTTCATTCAATCCCCTTAACTTTGTGTCTAAAAAATCGGGTCAAGTTCAGGGTGCTGAGCGGGTCTGTAGAGGAAATAGCGGGGGTGCTGGCCGAATATGAAGCGTTAGGGGCAAACCATTTGATGTTCCATTTGCGCCCGTCGACACCAAGCGCCTATGCGAGGCTGGCGGAAGCGGTGAGAATATACAGAAAAGGGGCGAGCGGGTAGAGGAAGATAGAGACAGGGCAACCGATTGGCGCTTGGATAGGGATATTACAGAAATTTTATGTTATGAAAAGGTGGGAAAGAAGAGCGAGGGAGTGGAAGGTGCTAGAGGAGCAGCTAATGAAGGAGGGCTAACGGAGGGATGTATGGTTACTGTATCGAATTTCCATAGAACAGGGAAAGAGAGAGATCAGCGGCCATAGATCAGCCGGTGAAGGGACCTGACCCAGGGTCTATTCTGGTGCGGTCCTTGAAATGCAGGCAAGGAACCCTGAGTGGTCTCTGAATATTCTACCTCCAGAAACTGCGTGGTGTGATATGTTCTGGGTGGAGTTTGGAGAGGCAGGTAACGATAAGCGTGGGAGCGCAGCTGGTCGGCATGGCGGCAGATGGCCAGCATGGCGCGCACGCCGGGCAAACGCCAGGAACAGCCGCGACCTTTCATGCGGTGGACAACGAGCTTGTCGACATTACCTTCAATGGCTCCCAGGCAAGCGGGGAGGGAGCAAGCCCGGTATTCCAGGTCCAATAACCCATCCTGGTTGTTGAGCACGTATCGGTAGAAGTCGAGCAGCAGTTTCTGTTGATTGCCTTCTGCCTGCTGGATGTGTTGCTGCAGCTCAGGAGCGACCACATTGAAGCCTTCATGTCGTAAGCGAGTGACCACACGCCGGGCTTCGCCTCGATCCTGGTAGGCCCTGCGGGCTGCCCTCTGCAAGTGGAACCGATCCAACACAAATTGTTGGGGGAGCCCCATCCGTTCAAAGCTGTGCCGGACCCATTGGTTGCCATCTCCCCCGCTGATCAAAATCCGGGTCTGGGTCAGGTCATAGGCCAGATGTGCTTCCCGCAGGATGTGTTCCTGCCACATCTCCGCATTCAGCCCGATGGCAGTCATACAGTGCTTGTTTTCCAGGCGATAACGGTCTTTCCCGACCTGTTTTCGGCCTGTGCTCAGGATGGCTACCCGTACTTCCGTGGATCGTCTCTTTTCCCGCTGCAGGTGCACCCATACTCCATCACTCTCACCATACAGAACCGGGGCCAGGATCTTCCCCCCTTCCAGTGGCTCTCCCCCTTCGAAAATACGCTTGCGCTCGGCTTCTTCGCCATCCGCAACGCGGTTACCCACCGACCAGGCCATCCGTTGCACGGCACTGTGGCTGATCGGTGTCTTGGTCAGGTAGCTGAGTTGGTCGGCCGCCAGGCGATAGGTCCCACTGCAGGCCAGAGAAGCTCCCATTTCCTGGACCCTGCCACTCATGCGCCCATAGGGCTGCATCCCAAACAGATCATCTACCGGTTTCCTTCGCCTCCTTTGCCCATCTTGATAGACCCGCCGCTTGTATCGAACCGCTCCCAAGCTGCTCATCATCCAGCGCGTCTCTGTCCCCACATTCCGCCATTCGCAGGGCACATTCCGCGCCATCCGATCGTCCAGCACCTGGATCACCCCTTGCAGCACCTGCTGCCCAAGCCCAGTGGCCATGCTGTGAATAGATTCTTCTACTGCATCGACGGGTACCTTTTTCTGAATTTCCATCACTGCATCTTCCACTTTTATGGTTATACTGATATTGACAGCGTCGTCTGTCATCTGAGAGTTCCTTTCTTTGTTGTTGTTGCCAACTACAATATTGACTGGAACTCTCTCTTTTTGCAACCCCTTTATTCTATGGATTTCTGTGACTGTAACGGATGTATGAGGATCTGTTGAATTGGAATGGGATTTGCTGTACACTCAAAATAATTCACTGTAAAACAATACCTTTCTTAGTAACCGATTATGAAATTGAGGGAATTCTATGAAACCAATAATAAATAATCACATGGATATGTGGACTATTAATGAAAACTTACTACAATCCTACAGACTGGTTTTTATTGAATCCCAATCATTCTTCCTTGCCGTAGGAGCAATACTAACTTTAAATACTAGTCATGATTGGATTTTTTATGTTTTTACAGGATTGGCTATAATTATTATTTGGTACATTTGGTTTCGGGTTGTACGTGTTCGTCATTTGATTGTAGATTATCATAAATTTATCCACTTATATATATTAAAGAATCAAATAGAACCTGAAGGAATATGCTCTGAAAAACTTTACATCAATAATTGTGACCGAACCTATAGGAAAAATACCAATAAAATATTAGACATTGACAAGAATTGGCGTTTAACTAGATTTAAGATCGACTTACTCTTACCGATTATTTTTACAGTTTCTTGGATACTTTTGTCATTATATAAATTATTCCCATAAACCCTGCTTAACCTGACAACTCACGACAATTATTCTGTCCATCAACTAAGAAAAGTTGATTCTATTATTACGCGAAGGAATGGGTGCAACTATTAAGAGGGAAAAAGAAATTGAAGCATGGGACTGGAAGAAGCTTCAGTAGGATTTGATTTATTTTTCAATGAAAATAGGAATGATAAACAGGGAAAGGAAATTACGAAGAGGGCAATGGGTCCATTCTGATAAGCGTCGATTAAGGCTCTGCAAATTTTACTAAATTGTTATTGCACGATGTATAAATAAGCAGTATAGTATTTAAGGATGGAATAAGGAGGTCATAATCCGATGGATATTCCAAGAATCAAATTTGTAACCACATCAAAATATATTGAGGGAATTAATCTGCAATAATATCGTGTTGTAACCCAATTGCAACGCAACAAAACCTGAGAAGACGAAAATCCATTAAGGGGATTCTCCAAATATCGGGGGCGAATTAGATATATGTTTTCTTGAAAGGAAAACAAAATGGCAGAGATAAGAATCACGTGTCCAAATTGCGGAAAACGAATTACATTATCTGAAGCTTTAACCCATCAAATTGAAGAGGAAATTCAAGATCGATTGGAAGTTACAGAAAACGAGAAATTTAAAAACCGAATTGATGAAGAGACAGCAAAACTTCAAGAAAAGATGAGATTAGACCAGGAGAAAATCGAATCCGATTTAGGAGAGCGTTATTCGCTTGAATTAATCGATCTTAGAAATCAAATTCAAGAGAAGGATGATTCAATAAAAACCTTCCGCGATAAAGAATTAGAACTACGAAAAAAACAAAGGGAACTAGAAGAAAAACAACGCTTACAAGAATTAGAGGTAACTCGTTTAGTTGATGAAAAATCAAAGGATCTTGAACAAAAAATATCCGAAAGAATAACTGCTGCCAACATGCTAAAAGAAGCAGAAAAAGATCAACAATTAAAAAGTTTACGTGATCAAATTGAAAATCTTAAAAGGAAAGCAGACCAAGGCTCACAACAAACTCAAGGAGAAGCTGCGGAGTTAAAACTTGAAGATTTGCTTAATTGTGAATTCCCTGACGACATTATTGAACCTGTAGGCAAAGGAATTAAAGGGGCGGATATCCTCCAGAAAGTTTATTCACATTCCGGGAATCTTTGCGGAACAATCGTGTGGGAAATAAAAAATACAAAGCGGTGGAGCGACAGCTGGCTAGGGAAATTAAGAGACGATATGCGATCCGTTAAGTCAGACGTTGCAATTCTTGTAACTGCCATCATGCCAAAAGAATTAAATCATTTTGGCCAGAAAGAGGGGGTATGGCTTACCGAATTTTTATTTGCCGTTGGCCTGGCATCGGTCCTTAGGGCCGGGATCATTGAGGTTTCCAATGCAAAACAAGCATCTATTGGTAAAGATGAAAAAGTGGAAAATTTATACAATTATCTGTCAGGGTTGGAATTTCGGCAAAGAGTTGAGACAACCGTTGAATCATTTATAGAATTGAAAGATGACCTGGAACAAGAAAAAAGAGCAATGGAACAAATCTGGTCAAAGCGGGAGAGGCAAATATACCGCGGTGTCAGAGGGGTTGCAGGAATGTATGGTGATATGAGAGGAATCATGGGGGTTGCATTGCCAAAAATAGATCGACTGGAACTTCCATCAACAACAGAGCCGATGATAGAAGATAGAAAAATTGAGTAAGATGGGAATTAAAAATTCTTATTTTGATACGTCAAGGAATTCTTCATAACCAGAAATTGCCGAAGGATCCAATAACTAAGACCGACTAACAGAAGCTGCTAACATAAATTATGATTTGAACAGACTTGTGTTTGAGTTCTTATATAAGAGGTGGAAAATGAATAAAGCAGAGAAGGCACTTGTTAAGAAAGTCAAAGCAAATTTTAATTCATCTAAGCCTGAAGCGGGTTTCACAAGTGATGAAAATTTTATTCTTGAACGTTGGCGAACGCTTAAAATAATTAACGAAAAAGCATTCGTTGATGTGCCCGCAACGCAAAATAATCATAGAGCATTTTTTCAAGTTACTGGTTATCCCTTCACAGATACTGGCGAACAAGAGATCAAGAAGAGTGGATATATGCACTTTCGAGAAAGTGTAGGGATAACTTTACTTAGAGACGCGCTAACCGTTATTGCATTTATTCTTTCGTCATGGCTCGCGATTGTAAAAATATTTATAAAATAGCCACCACATTTTATAAAGAAACATGCGTTTCGTGTCTATTTCAGTATTTTAAACAAATAAAAGGAAAGAAACCTATGTCCCCAAATAATAAAAATGTCCGGATTGATGGTCACGAAGTCCCCCCACTTGTTATTAATGAAGATTACGTTCAAGCTGGAACACACCAAGGTTATGTGATTGTAGAAAGAGGGATGTTCACGCTTGGAGGAACACTTCAAGGTTTACTAGTTATTCAGCATGGAGTTACAGCAAGCATCAAGGGTACTCAACAAGGTTCTATAATTATTAGCAGTGGCGCGAAAGTTGCAGTCACTGGATCCATACAAGGAAGTATCACCGTTGAACAAGAGGCCCTTCTAATTATTGAGGATGGTGGGAAGATGGTTGGACCATTATCCAATTCTGGGAAAGTTATCCTTCGAGGTGTATTTGGTGGATCACAATCTGGTAGAGGAGAGTTCATAATAGAAGGAAATGGATTTATCAAACAGCCGATCATCCGTAATGGGGGTTCCCACTACGAAGGGTAATGAGTAAGCAGAAAATACCTATTTTCATAAAGGAAAGAAATGGCGATAGACCCAAAAACATTAAAAGCTCTAGAGATTCAGCCGAGAACCGGCAAATCTGAATATCAGACATCGAAAATCGAGGTCAAGGAAGGGAAATGCTCGCCCAAAAGCCGTATTTGCGAGCTCAGGTGATGGAAAAAAGAAGAAACGGACTTGCCTTTGGGGACCATTTGCCCTGTCTGAGAGGCGATCAGGGTCAAATTCGCCACGGTTGCTGCCAGCAGCAGCTGGAAGGTAGTCTTTTTTCGGCCGAAGTAGCGCGCTTGACGGATCCCCAACTGCACCAGTCGTGCCAGGCGGTGCTCGGCGGTTTGCCGGGCTTGCCGATAGGGCAGAAACCCAGGGCTGTGTTGGAAGGCTCGGGCCTGCTGCAACAACTCTTCCTGGGGGTGGAGTTGGACCGTGCGGCCCCGCTGGGTCTTAGCCTGGAAGCACTGCGGGCGCAGCGGGCAGGCTGCGCAGGTCTCCGCTGCAAAGAGGAAGGCGGTGCCAGACTGTCTCTTCCGGTTCCGATCCAAACAGGTGCCGTTGGGAATCAAGGTGCCCGTGGTATGACCCGCCGGGCAGGTACAAGTCATGGCTTTCAAATCGATGTGGAATTGGCTCTTTTTGATGTTTCCCTTCCGACCGTGATCAGTCACCTTGGCAATCAGGCTGCGTCCAGCATCGGCGAATTCCTGGCGGGTGTTGCCGTCTCCATAAGCACAGTCACCCACTGTCTCCTCCGCTTCCAGCCCGGTGTTGGCCTCACTGCCCTCTGTCAGCTCCAACGCATGCGTGGCGTCCCAGGCGTTGCCCGGCAAGACCTCCACCTCGGTGATCAACTGGCTGTCGGCGTCCACGGCGATGGCCGCCTTATGCCCGTCGAAGCGCTTGGCGCGGCTCTTACGTCCATGTCGCATCTCGGGGTCGCTCACCGAAACAATCCGGTCTCGGCTAACCCCGTCCTTCAAGTCCGCCTGCCCGTCGGCCTGATCGACATCCTGCTCGAGCAATTGCCCGAGCAGCTCTCCAGCTATGGCGATCCGCTTTGCGGCCGGATGCTTCTCGTTCAGGCTTGCCTGCTTCTCCCGCGCCAGCTGCAGCAGGCGCCGAGCGTCCACCACGATCTTTCGCAAGAAAACGCTGCGTGCCTGCTCGTCGTCCCAATCAATGGCCGCCTCCCCTTTGAGGCTCGAACCAAAGTAGCCCTGGAACTCATGCGCCTTTACCCAAGCTACCAACTTTTGCCCCTGCGCTGCAGCCAACGCCCGGCACAGTTGCTGAATACCGTCCCCCAGCAGGTTGTAAGTATCCCGCACCGCTCCTCGACCCAGGATGTAGGTGGTGTCCAGGATCACTTTCATTCGCCGCCCCTTCAAATACCCCGATTGCTTGGCCAGTTCCAGGCTGCGCACGAACACCTCGCGCATCTTCTCCTTGAGAATCAGTTGGGCTCGGAACAACTGCAGGGTGCTCTTGGCGAACGGTCGCTCGTCCACTTCGATCCCCAAGGCCACCTTCCACCGCAGATCATAGTCCGCCCGCGCCTTGGCCTCTTCGTCCGAGACCCCCTCATAGGTCTGCAGCAGCAGGGCGTTGGCCAGCAGGCTGGGGGCTACGCTGGGCCGCCCGTTGTCCGGACAGTAGAAGACGGCGAAGTCTTCGTCCCGAAACAGCCGTCCGCGCTGGCTGGCCAGAAAGCCGTAGAAGCTGCCCCGGCCTACAAACTCCAGGTATTGGTTATCTGCCTCGAACAGGCTGCCTTGCTGAGAATGTTTACCAAGCATGTCTCACTCCTGATTTGGACTATCGCGGAGTGTAATACCAAACCCCGAAAAACGCGAGCTTTTCGGCCGGGCTCCTAGAATTGCAAACATATTTCTTCTTGTTATCCTATTCACGGTTCATCGAAAGCGACAAAGGAATGCCCCCAAATCATCCAGATATGGAAATGGCCACGAATAGTTTTAATCATTGGAAAAATCAAATTGCTCTAGAAAAAAAACAATTAAAACGTATTCGCCAAATATGGCCAGAAGGGCGTCGTTTCTCACAAAAAATCGAGAGTTTAATTAGAACTCAAGAACTTTGGCTTGATAATAGCGTTAAGTGGAGAAATTATCTTAAAAACGGATTGGACACAAGTGACAGTAACGCGTTGGAAAAATCAAGAAAAGAAAACGATAAGTTTTTACTGGCTAATAGAATATTAGGGCCTCAACAAGATAGCTTATTAGTTGCTGCTTTTGAGATATTAAAAAAAGAAACTGGATTGGACGCTCATAAATTTTCTTTTGAAGATAATCCAACGAATGAGATTTGAATCAGAAACTAAATTACAATCTAATAGGTTATCAAAACAATGATTTTGAATATATATATTTGGGGAAAGGGTTGAACGTAGAAGTCATTAATTAAGATAATTACACTTAGGATGAATAAAATAACAAGGGAGGGAGAATCTTAGGAATTGAATCTTGGACCTAGCTGACAGAGGTTCAAGACCCGGACGAGGTATATTCTAGTTTCAGTTGAGCGATAATTGTTATACGCGAAGAGAATAAAGACAGGGTTGAGTACTTTCAAGGGGCAAGCAGAGGATTGAATTTTCCAATGAAATCAGCGTTATGAAATAATGACTCTTTCAGGTTTATTATTCTCCCATCCTGTAATTCAATTTTATAATCACCAGAACCCATAGAATCAATAGCAACAAAAGATTTCACCTGACGTTTCAATTCGGGTTCAAATTTGAAATAACTCGTCAGGAACTTACGTATAAGTTTTTTGTTTTCTTCAACATTACTGTAAACGCCGCCAAAGGGGAGACGAAAGAAAATATGACTCCATTCATCGATTCGAGAATAGTAAAAACCATAACTATTAGAGCCATATCCCCAAAGACCCAGTAAGAAATATCCTTTGTCCTCCGATGAAATAAAATCCTTGATGTCACCTTGTAAAAGGTACTGGTGCTCCATCGCAGAATGCGATCCATATAAATATTCAGATATATATCCGCTACCTTCTGAGAGGATTAGATCTTCATCGGGAAGGACAATTCGTGGAAGAAAAATTCCAAGTTCATTGTGAAAATAGGATCTTAGCTCTTTTATAGTGGGTTTCATTTCATGTCCTTTCCTATATTTGTTACGATGCTCCAATCAATGGGGCCGCCATATTTATAAAAAGAAATCATTTCAATTCTAATCCCTGCGAAGGGCTATTAACCCTTAGATTGAGGTTCAAGACCTACAGGAGGAAAAAGGGGGATAAAAAAATAGCAAGAACTCAATACAAACCGGAGTGCTTCTGACGCCAGGGGTCGAGAACCGATTTTTCACTGCAATCGGCACAGATCCACTCGGGTCATCGGGTTTGCTGACACAACCGCCGGTCACCAAGCCTGGCTGCCCGTATCCGAACTGAATGGTGGCGATACGGTCAGAGGAGGCTCACCCGTGAAGCATCCCTGCGGGGGATCAATTGAACAACGACAGACTTTCCAATACCTTACGATAAACGGGCTCCAGCCGCTCCTGGTAAACGCTGAGGCAAGTCCCGCTCAGGACGAAAACCCTATCCCGGTGTATCGAAAGGATGGAAACCATGGTACCTGTCGCGCCAAATAGAAGAATGATTAATCAGGAAATAAATATTTAATTAATATACAATTAAGGTTATACAATTGGATAAGTGCTATTATCGATATCATATTCATTTATACTCAAAAAAGGAGCAAAATATGAACGAACTAGTAAATATGATCGTAGATAAAACCCACATTCCAGCCGCGACTGCCCAGACCATAGTGAAAATTGTCGTCGATTTCCTCAAGAAGAAACTGCCCGCCCCCGTTGCGGGACAGATCGACGGTCTGCTGAGCAATGATGCCAATGTCAAGAACGCAGAAGGCTTGCTCGGTAAAGCTGGATCCTTGTTGGGAAAAAAGAAATAAGTTTATGGAGAAATAAACCACTGGATAAATATTTTCCGGTGGTTTTTTTAGAAATTCGAATGTAATTTAATATAATCAATTGATAAGGAGATTGAAATGAAAATCATCGATATTGAAGGAATTGGACCCGCCTATGCAGAGAAGTTAACCAAGGCTGGCATCCGCTCCGTTGAAAAGCTCTTGCAGAACGGGGCGTCTGATAAAGGCCGCAAGAAAATTGCAGAGGCAACCGGGATCTCACACACCTTGATCCTGGAATGGGTGAATCGGGCTGACCTGTACCGGATCAAAGGGGTCGGAGCCCAATATTCCGACCTGCTCGAAAATGCCGGAGTGGACACGGTAGTGGAATTATCAAAGCGGGTAGCTGACAACCTGTACAGTAAGATGCTTGAGGTTAACAAAGCCAAGAACCTGACCAATCAAATGCCAGGGATCAAGCAGGTCAAGAAGTGGATCGAGCAAGCCAAAAAACTACCCAGAGTTGTCAGTTATTAGAAACGCAGCTCTGCTTTACAACCTTGATCTGCAAACAAAATAGGAACGCGAACATAGCATTGGCTCAATGTATAGCGCAGGAGCAGTGCTATGTTTTTTTTAATGGATCACGATTTCATGGAAAAGCTGGTTAATATATTTGGGAAGCCAGGAAAAGAAGTAGAGCAGGAAGAACCCAATAATCTATTTGAATGAAGGTAATTAAATTGGGGGATTTACACAGAAGCCAAGAATCAACCTAGCATTGAATGAACTTCGCCAAATTTTCTCACCCCTTCGGGAGACTGGAGGGCGGGGAAACGGCCAGAGATTGCTCACCCTTAAAGCATCCCTGCGGGCGATCAATTGAACAATGACAGACTTTCCAATACCTGGCGAAACGCAGTATCCAGCCAGACGCTGGGTGGTTGAACGGACTTTGGGCTGGTTGTCGAAGCTACGCAGCCTCCGCACTCGTTGGTGCAAGAAGTCGCAGAACTGGCTTTCTTTGGTTTACAACGCTTGTGCTAGCATCCTTGTTGATCAATCAATTTTCGGAAAGGTTCTTAGTATTAACCGGTTCCTGCCAAACCGGCCTGGTTCCCGCCCGGGTCCGGTAAAGGTTTTTTCTTATTGAACCTGCGGCTGGCTCAAGCGCGACCTGGGGATATAGGTATATTCGATCGCGGCGTGTTCACATACCCGTACGCATTTTTTACACCCGTTGCAAGCCTGTGAGTTTCTAAGGTCAACATGGTGATGTCCCCGGCGCAATTTCAAAACGTCCAACGGGCACACCTTCACACACTCCCCGCATGCCTGGCAATTCCGGCGGTGAAGGCGGATGTACTTCGTTTCGAACCTGTACTGAAAAGAAAATAGGCGCATATTTATCCTGCCCCTAGTATACCGGCTGAATGTGAAGAAGGTGTGAAGCGGGAATGGGATCCTTGTGAATATTCCAAACCTGCTCATGCTTGAGGACGGCATCCACTTTTCTTCCTCCACTCATCTCCAATCTTTTTTTCCCTTTCCCCAGTACTAAGACCTATCCGAAAATTCAGGAGAGGGTCGCATTTTGAGTGTGCCTGCATACTCAAAATGCGATTCTTTAATAATTTTCGGATAGATACTTAGCTTAAAGGCAATTAATCATCCTAACCCGGCTGAACTTGAAAGATAATTCATTAGAGGAAACATCCCTGAAGACTATGCCAATAGTAGATGTAAAAACACATGACTGAAATTCTCTCCTGATCGCCATTGTCCAAGCCGGACATAACCGTACTGGAGGACTGAGATACGGTCTGAACTACAAAACAGGGGGGTAGAGGAGGCTCAGCCTTGAAGCTTATCTGCGGGCGATCAATTGAACAATGACAGGCTTTCCAATACCTGGCGAAAAACGGGCTCCAGCCGGTCCTGGTAAGCGCTGAGGCAAGTCCCGCTCAGGATGTAAACCCTATCCCGGTTTATTGAAAGGATGGAAACCGTGGTGAAGTTATTCTACCCCCTGGTAAACCTGTAGGCCCACTCCAGCGCGTCCTGACCGCCGGACAAGTGAAGGCTAAATTCTGCGTTCGGATAAGCATGCAAGGAGATACAGCACAGCCAGAATTCCCAACGGCAGGGGTAGAAATCAAGGCCGGGATGTGATACAGTAAGGTTGCGGGGGAGATAATGGGTTGCTTTAACTGATTGAAAAGAGGCGGCTCATGATGACTGAAAAGATCAACGAACATTTCAAAATCCTGCTGGGAGATGACCGCTCGGAGCATGCACTGGCGGCGGTGGCAATGGTGGAGGATATGCCCTTTTCACCCGGGACTGACATCACCATTTTCCGGGCTGTCGTCCCCAGCCAAGCAACGGACCTGATGCTGATAGAAGATGCGCTTAATCAGACCTGCAACCGGTTGAGAAAGAAAGGTCTGCATGCCGTACCCGAGCTGCTGTTGGGCTTCCCGACGGAGAAATTCTTGAAATATGCTGAGGAACAAAAACCTGACCTGATCATTATCGGGGCGAAGGGATTGCGAGCCACGCTGGGCATCCTGGTAGGCGGTGTGGCACAGCAAGTGGTGGAATATGCCCCCTGCCCGGTCCTGGTGGTACGCTCTCCTTACAACGGACTTAGAAACATTTTGCTGGTAACGGATGGCTCGGCTTCCAGCCAGCAGGCGGTGCAATTCCTGGGTAAGCTGCCCCTTCCAATCAGCGCCCGACTGTGGGTGATGCACGTGCTCCCGTCGCTACCAATCCCCATGATGGTAGTGATGACGCCATCGGGCAACGTGCCGATCGCTTTCGATGATTCAGGAGAAACTGCCGCACTGAGGGCAAATGAGGAAAAGGACGGGCAGGCGCTGGTGGACAGCACGCTGGAGGTGCTGCAAGGATTGGGCAAGCCCGCAAAGGGCATCGTAAAGAGAGGGGATGCCGCCACCGAGATCATGGCAGTTGTCAAAGAACAAAATATTGATCTGTTAATCACGGGATCCCGCGGGCTAACCCCGATCAGGAGCTGGATGATGGGCAGCGTTTCGCGCAAGCTGGTGCACTATTCGGGGTGCTCGGTGCTGGTGGTCAGAACCCTCCAGGCGGGTTGAGTACGCGTCCACCAGGAGGCCGGATCCCTGCATTGGATAACCGAATGGGTGGGTATTATGTTGGGTGGTAAGTACCTAAATCGCAACGGGATACGCGCCTGGCAATCAGGAGGTGCTTTATGTTCAAGAATATTTTGGTGGCAGTGGATGGTTCAGACAGTGCCTGCCAGGCCGTATGGGTAGCGGCCAATTTGGCGCGAGCATTGGGCGCAGACCTACACATCATCACAGCCTTTGATCCAGTACCTGCTTACATAGGTGAGGTTGCTTACCAGATGGCAATCAAAGCCCAAAGGGAGGAGGCCAGGAAGGTACTCCAGGAAGCATTAAAGGTTGCTGGGGAGTTACCAGGCAGGCTTGAGAGCGAGGTCCAGGAAGGGCAGCCAGCTGATGCCATCCTGCGGACTGCAAAAACCCACGGGATTGACTTGATCGTGATGGGAGCACGCGGACTGGGTACACTGAGCGGCATTCTGTTGGGAAGCCAGAGCGTGAAAGTACTGCACCATGCTGAATGCCCGGTGCTGGTAATTTGAATAATAAATAATGGGGGTCAAGGATTGCGTGAAGAAGAAGTGAGGGTTGATTAAAAGGCAGGGATGTGCCTTGTGACCGGCCAAGCAAGTTCAAGGACGGTCCAGCTGGTCAGCAAAAAGGGGGTCGAGAAATGACCGGCTTTTTGCCCACAACGTAAATGTGTTGTTTCCTGACCTTCCCGTATCGTTTCTGGCTACCTACTGCGTACGCGAGCAACGTGAAGCTTTCCATGGAAGATAATGCTAGACCACGCCCCGCCCTCGGCAGGGTAATATTCAAAGGATGCAGTAATGATACCCGAATTGAGGAAGCGGGGCATGGCATGGAACTGAACACTGTGCGAAATCAGATCTTCCAACCTTGCTGCTATTTCAGGCTTCCATCCTTGCCTTCAGGTTCGCCAGCAACGCGTCAAACTCATGATCGTTCTGTTTAATAATGAACGCCTCAGCCAGCTTGCCAAGCACGGGGACTGGAACAGTGTATTCAACCTGCACATCCAACTTCGTGCCTCCCGCCTCCGGTTTGTAGTCCCAGGTGAATTTACTCTGGATCCCTTTGGTGCTCTCGGTTACATTGTGCCGGTCGGCGATAAACTCGGTTGTCACGGAGGCACCTTCGATGCGAATGCCGGCCATCTTGTATGTCCAGCTAAAGTCATAGCCTCCTTTGGGCGACGGCTTCACGTCTTTCACCTCGACCATGCTCGGCCAGACCTCGGGCAGGTTCTTGGGGTCGGCCATGTAGTCGAATACTTTCTTAACGGGGGCGTTAATCGTTACGGACTTCTTCAACTTAGCCATATTCTCACCTCCTTTCTGGAAGAGATCACTCAACAAGCTGATTTCGCACACCTATATGTCTATCACAATGCTCAAGCGCCGGGCAGGGACCGAGAGACCCCTGCTCACTTTATCGCCAATAAACAAACAGCCGCTGACATGCTGTCAACGGCTTGAACGTGAGCTGCTCGACCAATCTTCCGCCTGCGAGGTGAAAGGGAATGCATAATCATTATATGATTAATTTTGATAAAGTCAACTGATCCGTTTCAGCGGGTTACAGTCCCAAAGATCCATAGAATAAAGGGGTTGCAAAAAGAGAGAGTTCCAATCAATATTGAAGTAGGCAACAACAATACGAAAGGAGCTCTCAATGACAGACGGATCTGTCAATATCAGTATAACCATAAAAGTGGAAGATGTGGTGATGGAGATTCAGGAGAAGGTGCTGATCGAGGCGGTGGAAGAATCCATCCACAGCCTGGTCACTGGAGTTGGACAGCAGGTTCTACAAGGGGTGATCCAAGTGCTGGACGACCGGATCGCTCGGGAAGTGCCAGCAGGCTGGCGGAATGTGGGGACGGAAGAGCGCTGGGTGGTAAGCAGTCTGGGAGCCATACGATACCGGCGGAGGGTATTCCAGGATGAGCGGGGCAGGCGCAGGAAACCGGTGGATGAGTTGGTCGGACTGCGGCGATATGGGCGGATGAGCGGCAGGGTGCAGGAAATGGGAGCTTCTCTGGCCAGTGGAGAGACCTATCGACTGGCTTCCGCTCAGCTCAGCTACCTGACCAAAACAGCCATCGGCCACAGTACCCTGCAGCGGATGGTATGGTCAGTGGGCAACCGGATTGCGGATGGGGAAGAAGCGGAGCGCAGGCGCATCTTCGAGGCTGGGGAGCAATTAGCAGGGGGAAAGATCCCTGCCGCGGTCCTGTACGGTGAAAGCGATGGGGTGTGGGTGCATCTGCAACGAGAAAAGAGACGGTCTACGGAAGTACGGGTGGCCATCCTGAGCACAGGCCGAAAACGGGTTGGAAAAGGCCGTTTTCGCCTGGAAAACAAGCACTGTGTGACCGCCGTCGGGCTGGATGCGGAGAGGTGGCAGGAGCACCTGCTGCGGGAGGCTCACTTGACCTATGACCTGACCCAGACCCGGCTCCTGATCAGCGGGGGAGATGGGAACCAGTGGGTCCGGCACAGCTTTGACCGGATGGATCTACCCCAACATTTTGTGCTGGACCGCTTCCACTTGCAGCGGGCAGCCCGCAGGGCTTACCAGGATCAAGGCAAGGCCCGGCAGGTGGTCTCCCGCTTACGCCAGGAGGGCTTTGCCGCAGTCTCCCCCGAGTTGAAACATCACATCCAGGAGGCTGAAGGCAAAAGGCGCAAATTGCTGCTCGATTTCTATCAATACCTATTCCACAACCAGGAAGGATTATTGGACCTCGAACAGCGCTCATGCCGCCTGCCGAGCTGCCTGGGAGCCATTGAAGGCAATGTCGACAAGCTTGTGGTCCACCGAATGAAGGGCCGCGGCTGTTCCTGGCGTTTACCGGGCGTCCGTGCCATGCTGGCTCTCCTCCGCAATGCTGACCAGCTCCGCTCTCATGCCTATCGCTATCTGCCCACAAAAACCCCTCCCAGAACGTATCACACCACCCAGTTTCTGGAGGTAGAATACCCAGAGAGCACTCAGGCTTCCATGCCTGTCTTTCAGGGACCACACCAGAATCGTCCCTGGGTCAGGTCCCTTCACCGGCTGATCTATGGCCGCTGATCTCTCTCTTTCCCAATTCTATGGAAATTTGATACAGTAACTTTCAGCGGCTTTTAGATATCCCCTAAAGAAGAGCATTTTTTATGGAATGGGTTAATGACAACCACAATCTCAATTACCGACGAAAGGACTGTCCCCCGTAAATTTTGGGACAGCCCAAACCGTTTAGAGGCTGCTGATATTTTCCATTGACCAGCGAAAAGGGTAATGAAAAGTACCGGGCTTTTGTCCAAGACATTAACATCTTTTTACCATCCCTCATTAGTGGGATTGGAAGAACCGCGTGAAGGAGAAACAGCATGGTGAGACATACCTTTGTGGGAGCTCCGTGAAGATCTGCGCTGAAAAGTGGGAAATGTAATTTAGGTTGAGGTGATTGACTTTGCTCGTCAATTTTGCTATGATGATTCTGAAGTATTGAATTCTTGGGGGTGTTCATTGTTAACGCTCCACCATAATAAATGAACATCGTTGTCTCATCATGCCCATCACTGCTTATATTTAGGAGGCAATGAACCGGTGCTTGGAGTTGGTCGCTCGATCTGTGCAAGCAGATTAGAGCATCGGTGAGCCAATAGCGAAACCGGCCAATCCTGGCCGGTTGATTTTTTTAAGTCCATTTATATTTTGGAGGGACGCCCAATCCTTAATCGTTTTCTATTATCTAAGTCGGGAGGAAGAAATGAAAATTACAAGCATATTTAGAATGATCCAAAAAGTGGGGAATATCATTGTCGTCTTGACAATGGCATTCAGCCAGTTGGGCTTGTCGGTGGGCAACGCCTCCGCAGAGGCGGGCAGACCAATGGCAATTTCCAAAACCATTAAAGTGGACATTACCGACCCTCTTCCTGATTGCACAGACTCGATCGGGTGCATTACCATTAATCCATCAGACCCGATTCACATCGCCTACGCCCTCGTTATTGAAGGTCCCAATGCCAATTTAGGCATTGACTCGCACAATGGCGTAGAGATCGCCATTGGTGATTCCGGTGGAGAAATCCTGGGCCATGCGATCCAGTTCGACGGTCAGGATGAAAAATGCAGCCTGGATGGAGGCGCTGCAGCCGGTGCTGCCCTGGCAGCTGACCCCAGCATCGTAGCCGTCATCGGCACATCCTGTTCGGGTGCGGCGCGGGGCGCAATGCCTTTGCTCGCTGCCGCCGGGATGGTGATGATCTCACCCTCCAATACGGGCGTAGATCTGACTGAATCCGGTAATCCCAACCATTACCCTGGTTACTTCCGAACCATCCCACCCGACAACGTGCAGGGTGCTGCCGCGGCTCAATTTGCTATATCCTTGGGGATCTCGACTGCCGCCACCATCGAAGATGGCAGCATGTATGCCGATGGTATTCAGGCTGCGTTCGTGCAAGAATTCGTAAGACTGGGTGGAACCATCTCCATGCAAGCCTCGGTGAGTGTGGGTCAGACCGACATGAGCGAAGTCCTGACATCCATCGCCTCAGGCTCGCCTGACATGATTTACTTCCCCATCTTCATACCGGAAGGTAGTTATATCATCAACCAGGCGCACTCTACACCGGGCCTGGAAAGCACATTATTAATGGGTTCCGATGGATTGTACACACCGCAGGTCACCTACGACACCGGTGCGAACGTGGAAGGCTTCCTGGTCACCGGATATGATACAAATCAATACAGCCCGTTATATAAGAGTGATTTTCTACCAGCGTACGAGGATAAATTTGGCACACCGCTATCTACCTTCCACGCCCAAGCCTATGATGCCTTTATGCTGATCAAGGCTGCTATTGAAAAAGTAGCTGATGTCGACCAGTACGGGACCCTTCAAATTGGTCGCCAGGCACTGCGGGATGCCCTGTATAGCACCACTGATTTCGCTGGTCTGACAGGCAGCTTGACATGCTCCTCAACCGGCGATTGTGCGCCGAATACATATATCGGAGTATTTCGCTATCATGCCGGCCAAGACCAACCCCTACAAGTTTGTCCCGGGGCTACCCCACCTGCAATTTCGGGCTACGTTTATGGACCGGACGGGACAACTCCCCTCGAGGGAGCATGGGTGGTTTTCGAAAATGCTGACACAAATAAAGATCTATATGGCGTCCAGACCGATGCCAGTGGGTACTACCAGTGTGGGTTGCCGGCTGGGGATTACCATGTCAAGGCATCCAACAGCCAATATTCCACAGTGTTTTATGATCAGACCTACCCCGATAACGCTGCTGTGGTGATTCTGCCGGACAACGCACCCGTTACCGCGAACTTCACGCTGGACAACCCACTATTTGTTTTCGACAACCTAATCTTCAATATGACTGACCCGATCGTGAGCGACCTGGCGATTCGGCAGGCAATTGCGCACGGCACCGATCGTCAGAGCATGATCAATATGACTTACCCGACTGCCGTGATTTTGAACACCTTCGAGCCCACGCGATACTGGGCATATCCGACGAGCGGACTGCCCCTATATGACTACGATCCGACCGAGGCTCAGGCTATCCTTACTGATGCTGGGTGGGTGGATAGCAACCAGGACGGTATCAGAGAAAATTCCAACGACGATCCGCTCTCGCTCATTCTATTGACGAACCAGGTTGACAATCAGGGCCATCCGCGCTCGCGGCAGGTACCGATGTTTGTGCAGGATATGGCGGATATCGGGATCCAGATCGTGGTCGACAATTCAATGGATACGGTCCATGACTATAGCCTCATCATGGTCGGGTGGAGCGGCGGAGATCTCAACCTGGATGCCGGTCGTCCCGGCTCATTTGCCGCCAACTATAGGTCCACGAATACGGATGTCAACCTGGGACATTACAGCAACACCACAGTGGATGGTTGGATCGGCCTCGCCGAAGCCGCGACCACGCGGGTAGACAAGCTGGACTATCTGCAGGATATCGAAGTGCAGGTGATGAATGACCTGGCGATCCTGCCGATCGCGGAACGCATCGGTGACCTGATCCCGATGCCGAGTTTCACCGTCCGGGCGAACGCTGATCTAATAGAGGCCTGGGATTGGCCACTGCACAGTACCCTGACCGTGAATATATATAAATCCGGAGTGGAAGAGGGAATTCCAGATGAAATAGTTACTGGGACAGTAGACGGTCCCTCTGGCGGGGGAGACCCCAGGAACTATGCTTCCTTTAACTTATCTAGCTTACCTGATAAGTTTGATATTCAGCCGGGATACCTGGTTACGGTCAGCGATGGCATCAGAGTCAAGAAAACGATTGTTACCGCGCTCGCTTTCGATGTCATGGATAAGGAAGCCGATACGGTCAGCGGATTTGCAGCTCCTGGTTCGCGCGTGGATGTTTGGGCCTGCGATAATACCAACTGTTACAACCGACATGTGACCGCTGGGATAGTTGGTGCACAGGATGAAGGTAAATGGGTGGCAGACTGGAGTGTAGCAGGCAGTCAGGATGATGAGAAAAATACCTTTGACCTGGTCCCCGGCACCTGGGTGGACTCATCCCAGACTGACGCTGATGGCGATGGCACCATGTTCGGACAGAACATCCCCAATCCCTTTGTCGAAGCTGCCCCCTACAGCGGCTGGATCCACGCCCGCGGGTGGGATGCCGGAACACAGGTGACATTGACGATTGACAATCCTTCAAATGGCGTGGGAGTGGATTACACCACGGGAGGGATCGTGGTTCACAATCCCGGGAACCCCGGCGACTCGAACGATATGTTGGCCGATTTCAGCTGGCCCAGCCAGTTTGTTCCCGGTCCGGGGTACGTCATCACCATGTCCGGTAATGTTTCTGGAAGCCCGGTCACCAAGACCCTTGTCGTTTCCGATCTGCGGGTGACATCTGCAGATCCTGCAACTGGTTTTGTCGATGGTGTTGCCACGCCAGGCGCTACCAAGGTGGAAGTCTGCCTCAACAATCGGGAGGGAAACTGCAGCCGCTATCCACTTGTGAATGGTGCTGGCCAGTGGAACGTTGATTATTCTGCTGAAAACCTGCAGCCCGGCGATAACGGCTGGGCGGCGGAATATGATAACGATAATGACCGTACCTGGTACGACTGGCGCGTCTTCAATCCCTACATTGAGGGCAACCCAATCAACAACTGGCTGCACGCACGCGATTGGCCAAAAGGAACGCTATTGACAGTCACCATCCATGATCCAATCCTGGACCAGGATGTCTTTACTACCACAGCCACGATGGGTCAGGCGCCATGGAACCCCAATGATCCCAACGATATCGTGGCAGACATCCCTCTAAATGGTTTTGATCTTAAGGCTGGTCAAACTGTCCATATCACCGATAACCTTGCGCCTGCCACCGAACGCACCTACACCTTCACCAATTTGTCCGTGAATAGTTTTAATGTTGGAGAAGACACAATATCTGGAATCGGCGCGGCGGGAGTGGAAGTACAAGTATGTGCCAATGTACCGAATAATTGTATTTCACGCTATCCGACTCCTGATCTAAATGGCACATGGACTGCAGATTTCAGCGGCGCAAATGGTCTTGATCTGGTACCTGGCAGCGATGGCTGGGCTGCCCAGCGCGACGCAAATGGGAATACGACCCAGGTTGACTGGCGTGTTCCGAATCCTTACATTCAAGCCAGCCCGGGCAGCAATTGGGTCCAGGCATTCGATTGGCCAAACGGTGCGCAATTAACTCTGACGATTAATGCCGGGAGTCCCTATACTGCCACGGTGAAACCCGCTGATTGGGACAATACCCAGATGGTGGCAAGTTTCGACCTGAGCGGCTACGATTTACAGCCCGGGGATACTCTAGTAGTTACCGACGGCTTCACGCCGCGCACCTATCAGCCTACCGATCTATCTGTAACCGGGTTTGATCTGACCAAACACGAGGTCTCGGGTATGGGCACACCAGGTGTGGAACTGCAGGTCTGCCTCAACATACCGGGGAGTTGTATTTCACGTTTTGTTACTCCGGGTGCTGATCACAAGTGGACAGTATCCTATAGCGGGGATGATGCGCAGTACCTGGTGAAGGGCAGCAACGGCTGGGCAGCCCAACCTGGCAATGGTCGTGTAAATCAGACCTGGGCAGATTGGAATGTACCCAACCCGCACTTTGATGCCTGGTACAAAGGTGACAGTATCAACGCCTATGATTGGCCGCTAGGAACAGAACTGACCCTGGAGATAGATGATCCCGGCACACTGGATCCTATTGATTATTCAACAACAGCAACCGTCATCCTGGCCCCTTGGGATTCAAAACAGACTGTCGGTCTATTCGACTTGAACGGTTTCTTTATCATCCAGCCTGGCATGACGTTAACCATCTCGGGTGGCGGCACGACCAAGAGCCTGTTGGTTTCAGATCTAAATGTCACTAGCGCGGATCCGTATTCTGACATAATTATGGGCACTGCCGGTGACAATCAGTCACTTTGGATGAACCTGAATAATTCTCCCGACTGCTGCCGCTATTTCTCAGCAGACAGCGACGGAAATTGGGTCGTGGATTACAGCCGGCTTGGACAGAATAACGAACCCATTGAAGCTTTACAACTGGGTTCATCCGGCACACTCAACGCGACTGATGAGGATGGGGATAATACTTCTGTTGGCTGGAGTATCCCCAATCCGTACTTCTCCGTCCGGGCAAACTCCGATCAGGTCGAAGCCTCTGAATGGCCGCTGGATAGTACGATTTACCTTAACATCCACGACCCCAACCCCAACGACCATGTTCAGGATTATGACGGTTCACTTCTGGTCAGTATGATTGAGGAGAAATCGGGGCAGACATATGCTCAGTTCGACTTGAATGCTGTATTTGACATCCAGCCGGGATATGTGGTTACCATGTGGGATTCAGTCGATAACATTTCGAAGATATATACCGTCACAACCCTGCACTTTACCCAGATGAATATAGACACGGATATCGTCTCAGGTATTGCTAGCCATGACTCTCACGTGGATGTCTGGGCTTGTGATAATTCAGGGTGCGCTACCCGCCATGTGATGTCAGATGCGGATGGCAATTGGAGTGTCGATTTTGGTCATACCGGTGTAATCGGTGACGACCCAGTGACCATTGATCTTGTCCCTGGAATTAAGGTCGACTCGCAGGAGACAGGTAATTCCCGCGAAATAACAAAATACGGAATGAATGTTCCCAGTGCGCGCATCGAGATCGGTCTCGATGATCATTGGATTCATGCCCGCGATTGGCCGAAAGGCACAGAGATCACATTGACGATCCACCCCCTCGTTGGAGGTGATGTGATAGAAAGGGCCACGATTGTCGCCTGGAATCCCCAGGATCCTAATGACCTTGGGGCTGAGTTCGCCTGGCCGGAGATTGGGCTGCAGCCGGGGTTTGTGGTCAGCATGTCGGGTAATATCGCAGATCTCGGCCCAATCACCAGGACTTTGACAATTCCCTCCCTGACAGCTTTACCAGTTGATCCACCTGCAAATATAGTTTCTGGCACAGCCTCGCCGAATACAAGGGTGTACGTCTCGTTAAATACCAACCCCAATGTGGAACTCTGGGAGGATGCCGATGCCAGTGGGAATTGGAGAGCTGATTTTAGTGACCCTGGTCTGCAACCCGGTGATCGAGGTGAGGTCAGGCAGATTGATTTCTACGGGAATTTTACCCAGGCTACTTGGCGTGTTCGAAATCCATGGATCCAGGTAGTAGATTATGGCGGCCAAGGGGCGTACTATGGCGTACAGGCGTACGACTGGCCGCTGGGTGCAACCCTGGAGATGAGGATCAATGGAGGTAATCTAAGTACTGGGATAGTGTTTACCCAACCGGGGTGGAATGGGGTTACTGCTGCCTATTTCAACAATCCAGTCGTCATCCATGCGTATGATACCGTCGAGGTAAAGAAAGAAGGTGGATTCACCAAGACCTACTTTGTCAAGCCGTTGGCGGTGACGCGCTTTGACATGCTAAACGGTACAGTCTCTGGAACAGCCACACAAGGTGATGCGGTGGAGGTGGTGATCACTTCCACAGAACCCTATCCTTACCAAACGCCCACCGCGGATGAGAATGGTCACTGGACAGCAAAATTCGTTGACCTGCAATCGGGCAGTACCGGGTGGGCCAATGTAAGTGATTCAAAGTTAAATCGGACCTGGGTCAATTGGTTTGCCCCAAAATGCCATACCCTCACCCTCAACACCAGCCCCGGCGGTTCAGCCGAAATCCTGACCCCCTCAAACTGCGTCGGTGGTGGCTACGTTGTAGGCACAGACATCGATATCCTGGCTATCCCGGACGCCGGGTATGCTTTCGCTAGCTGGGGTGGGTGGATATCTAATAATAATCCGAACATAGTGACGATGTTTGATTGGGACATGACGCTGACAGCCAACTTTGTCCAGACGTGCTTCACGTTGGCGACGGCAGTCGACCCGACCGGGAGCGGAAGTGTGGCGATCAGCCCAGCGCACAACTGCACGGATGGGTACATACTCAATACGGTAGTGACGTTGACGGCCAATCCTGCGGTCGGGTACGGGTTCACGGGTTGGAGCGGGGATGCAAGTGGGAGTGTGAGCCCGGTGACGATGACGATGAACGCGGACAAGATGGTGACGGCTAGCTTTACATTACTACCTCCAGGTGCCTTCAGCAAGATCTCTCCCGGTAATGGCGCCATCAATGTATCAAGCAGCCCCACGTTGAGCTGGCAAGGCAGCGCATGGGCCACCAGTTATGCGTATTGTATCGATACGATTAATAATGGCTCTTGTGACACGAGCTGGGTGAATGCGGAACGCAGCCTGAATGGCGGCTCGAGTGGTCTATTCCCGAATACCACCTATTACTGGCAGGTGCGGGCGCTGAATGCCGGTGTTGTAAGCACAGAGGCCAATGGAGGCACCTGGTGGGCCTTTAGCACGGACAACTGCTATTCGTTGGCAACCAATGTCTCTCCGGGAGGAACCGGGAGGGTGAATGTTGATATTGGGCCGAACTGCGCTGGTGGGAGATATTCAAAGGGGACGGTCGTGCACCTGACTGCCACACCTACTGTCGGATTCAGCTTCTCAAACTGGAGCGGATCTGTCACCGGCAGTACCAACCCGACAACGGTGACGATGATCGGGAACAAGTCCGTGACGGCTAACTTCACACAGTTATGCTACACGCTGACTACAGCAGTAAACCCGAGTGGAAGTGGGAATGTGGGGGTCAGCCCGGCGGCGAACTGTGCGGGCGGTAAGTACGTGTACGGCACAGTGGTGACATTAGCAGCGACAGCTGCAACCGGATACGGGTTCATGGGTTGGAGTGGGGATGCGGGTGGTAGTAATAGCCCGGTGATGGTGACGATGATCGGGAACAAGTCTGTAACGGGATACTTTGGCCTGTTGTGCTACTTCCTGTCGACGGGAGTGAATCCGAGTGGAGGTGGGGGTGTGGGGGTCAATCCTCCCCCGAATTGTACTGGCGGGAGGTACCAGTACGGTACGGTGGTGACATTAACGGCGACACCGAATATTGGCTACTCATTTAGCAGTTGGAGTGGGGGTGTGAGTGGTAGTAAAAACCCGGTGATGATAACGATGACCGGAGACAAATCAGCGACGAGCAACTTCGCTCCGCTGTGCTTCACGTTGACTACCGGAGTGAATCCGAAGGGAGGAGGAATCGTAACAGTCAATACGACACCGAACTGTGCGAGCGGGAAGTACACCTACGGTACTGTGGTGACGGTGACCGCGACAGCTGCAACCGGATTCGGGTTCATGGGTTGGAGTGGAGACGCGGGTGGTAACATCAATCCTGCGATGGTGACGATGACCGGAAACAAATCGGTGATGGGTAACTTCAGTCCCCAATGCTACACACTGACGGCAGGAGTGAATCCGATTGGAAGTGGAAGTGTGGGGGTCAGTCCGGCACCGAACTGTGCGGGCGGGAAGTACACATATGGTACAGTGGTGACGCTGACAGCGACAGCTGCAACCGGATACGGATTCATGGGTTGGAGTGGAGACGCGAGTGGTAATAAAAGTTCGGTGAAGGTGACGATGAATGCAAACAAGGCGGTAATGGCTAACTTTAGTATAAAGTAATATTTTTGCTGCAGCGGATTTAGCTACTTAGAGGGGAGGACGGCAGGATACCTGCCGTCCTGTTCTAAACCCTCAGGTCACAATTGCCTGTCATGCGCTTGTTTCTTTTTCTATCATCACCAGGCGCTCCAGGATCCGGTAAATATAGCCTTTATTAATTTCGGCCTCCCAACATTGTAATCCTATTGTGAGCGGGAGCAACGAAAACCGAGAAAGTAGGAGGCACCATCCTCATCAAAGTCGCGGTCGGCCGCATGGATGTAGGTATCGGCTTCAAAGCTGCCACCCCGAATCGCATGATATTCACCCGTAGTTGGACCGGTCGGGTTGTGGACACCCTCCGGCAAAGTCCAGTAATAACGGTCGCCAAACCAATCCGCGGCGTATTCCCAGACATTGCCAAGCATGTCCAACGCCCCATAAGGGCTCTTTCCGCCCGGATAACTGCCGACCGCGGTGGTATCCCCCACACAGGATTGGCTCCCATCAGGATAATTGGATAGATTACAAGCATTGGCTGCATCCCCCCAGGGATACATATACTGGACCTGATGCAGCTCATCCCAACTGGCTGCTTTTTCCCACTCGGCTTCAGTGGGCAGCCGGCGGTCGGCCCAGGCGCAGTAAGCGCCGGCATCCTCCCAGGAAACATAGATGACAGGAAAATCAGCATAGGCGGGATTGCCGTAATAGTCCTTGCGAGTAAACGACTCATTGGACTTGGGCGGGCTGCACTTGCCGGCAGCAACACACAGCGCATACATTTTATTGGTCACTTCGGTCTGGTCGATCCAGTAGGCGTCCAGGTTGACCGCGTGCGCCGGCTCTTCGTCCGTGAACCAACCGCGCTGGCAATTGGTTTCGTACTGCCTGCAGACTGCCATGGCCTGGTCAACTGAGTCCCCCATCGTAAAGGTCCCGGCCGGCACATAAACCATCGGCATGCCGTCTTTTTCTGAAACCAGCGTGCTGCCAACTCCAAGGGTAGGGGTGGGGATGGGAGTGGGAGTTGCAGTGGGAGGGCTTAGCGTATTTGTCGGTTTTGGAGTATAGGTAGACGAGGGAGTGGGTGTGTAAGCTGCCTGGGTTCCTGCCAGGGCGGTCTGGCTAGCTGCTGGTGACGGAGCGCAGGAGGCCAGCAGGATTGCGACCAATAATGCCAGCGAGGCAAATAGATTTTTATTCATTTTTCCACCTCCCGGGATGTATTTTCCTGTCGTTCATTATCGCGCACCTTCTTCCCCCAAAAAAATCCCCTCCGGGTTAGAGAAAGAGAGAATTGAGAGGCAGATTCTAATTGCTTCCCAGACAGGTTTTCCCAGGCCGCACAAAGGGGATTAAGAAGTGCCTGGCTTTATTTTCTAAAAGTAAACGTGTGTTATTCAGATTTAACTGCTCTCAAATAAACTGCGCAAAAAACCAGCCCATTCACGACTCCGCCAAATGCCGTCTTCAAACATGATTTTGAGCGGCGTATGGGTCAACTGCCCATCCGTCAAGTCCCCGCGGACAATTTCCGGCGGCGTCACCAGCAATACTTTGCCCGAGAATTTATCGATATGCAGTAGATAATGCCTGTCGTAAAGCTGGGGGGTAAAACCCTTGACCGTCATCATCCCAGCATATTTGGGCAACCTGCGCGGGTTGACAGGCAAATCAAGGGACAAATAAATCATCCCCTCAGCAACCTGGCCAGCGGTCTCCAGGTCCAGTAACTTACCGGGAATACTTTTAGTATGCAGAGGCATGTCCGCTCCAGATAAATTATCGCGCAAATCCAGCCTATTTTATTGGATGAAAATGATACAGATAAATTCCCGTTTTATTCCATTAAATGATATGGACAACTGCCTGCCCCGTAAAATAAAATGATATAGACAAAAGGAGGAAAAAATGAACAGGAATTATTATTTGCTAAGGGACGGGCGAAACAAGGAAAATGGAATTATCGATATTATGATCATAGAGATTTCGATTATTGGGATCATTTATTTGCTTGGTAATTTAATCCCCATTTTGTACAAATAGAAGTACGGCTCGACGAGAAGAAGAGCATGCCCTTTACTGGCTCATGTCAAGAAAGCATGCAAACAAAAGCCCGGCCTGATCGCCGGGCTTTGCTGTGAAAGTTCGTCGTTTTCAAAACGTCCCCTCCCGAATTTCAAAACCAGCGAACATGCTATATTAAAACCCTGGGTTCCTTTGGAGTTTGGCAAATCCAGCCTAAAGGGCTGGATTCTTATCCGCCTGGCCTGGCTCCGGGCGGATTTCAGCGTTACTTCCTGTATGAAGCCAATAATCGATCTGCATCCTTTTCTATTTCTTCAGGCGTTTCCCCGGAAAGGAAATGAGCCATCTCAATGGGGATCCCTTTGTCTTTTGCGGTATTAAGTCGAACCTGGGTAAGGGTGGCCTTTTTGGCGTCGAGCAGGCGAATAATGGCTTCTTTATGGGCCGTTTTTATGCGCTCATCCTTGTCTTTCAAATAAGTGAGTACGTCAATAACCTCATCCATGGCAGCATCTTTCGCCTTGATACTGCTGATGAGTTCATTAATTTCCAGCAACAGGGCGTGGATCGTTTTTAAGGCGCGCTCTTTGTCAAATGCTTCGGATTCGTTTTGGTCTGTCATGGTCTCAACACTCCTGCTCCTGGGGTAGGGCCAGCATTATGGGGATAGGGAAGCACCTGGCTTTTTGGCCAAGAAATTAATACCTTGTGCATAATGCTGATTATCGCGCCATATCGCCTAAAAACAACCCCCCCGCCTGGTTGAGGCGGGGGGGCGAAGTTCAAAATGGGATTGGGAAGGCTCCCGGTTTTTTATCCAGTACAACAAGATTGATTAATGCGGGCGCTGGCGAGGCAGCCGGCTTGAGGAAAGAAGCGGGGAGGATTCGACAAAATAAGGGGAGCTACCACCATAAGGTTACCGGCAACGGTTTTTTCCATCGACTGTATCCAATCAAATTCTCCAATTGCCATTATCCAGGCAAATCATCCTGCGCCGAACTTGACAATGCGACTCCAACTGGAGTACCATGCTGGAAACTGTCGCTAAAAAAAATATAGGTAAACCCGCCATGACTGAAATTCCTCAACTGATCACCATCATCCAGGCTGGACGGATCGGCGATTTCAAGGTGGAGCCCGATAACGTGATGACCATGCCAGGTGTGACGCTTTATGAGATCGGGGACGCCAAGTCTCATGAGCCGCCGATCAAGATCGGCGAGGGGACGCTGATCATTACCAGGCTGAACCTGACATTCACGGGGACCAGCACCACGGTGACTTTTGCTTTGAGCACGGTCACCAGGGTGCAGCCGTACGACACTGCGATCGACATTTACGAAAAAGGACGCAAGGAGCCCTACAAGTTCGAGTGGGGGACGAAGATCAATATGAAATGCTTGAACATCCCCGGCGACGACGGGAGGGTCAAACCGCTGGGGGGCAGGATGGTGGCGCAGTTCATCATCAACGAGAGAAACCGGGTGGGGAATTTGCTGAGGCCGAAATAGGACAGTTGGGGGAAGAGAGGGAGATCGCCCCCGGAAGAGCACAGGAATTTCGCCTTGGAAGAGCACCGGGCTGATATCCCTAAAGGACAGGGACTATGTCATCCGCGAGACTGGAGGATCCATGGTGAAAGTCAAAATCGACTCCCTGGCGGGTGTGCTATAGAATATAACTTTTCAATTAAGCCAGCGGAAATGACTAGTAACATATCTCGTTTAAATTTGTGACAATTTCTATTGTCGATCGGTTGGTTTCGTGCGATACTGGTATATACAACAAACCCGATTCCGATAGTTTTAGTGGTAGGTCATCTTGGACAGCGAACAAAAATTCAAGTCTGGCGATTGTGTAAAACTGATCTATGGGGGAACGCAAATGACGGTCAAGGCATACCTGTTTGGGGATGTCTTGTGTCAATGGCTTAAAAACGGCAAGATGGTGGAGGGAGCTTTCTCGGAGGCCTCCTTGGAATTATGTCCAAAAGATCATAAGAAGACGTGAACCTGACAAGATAGGTTACTTTCCCCCCGATAAAAATTTGGAAGGACAGTCAGAAAATAAACCGCCCGACATTTGGCCGGGCTTGGTTTTTCTTTGCAAGCTTTAAGGAGTTTTATTTATATCTTGGGAGATAAAACAGCAGTGTTTGACACCATCTTTGGCTGCATTGACGTAAAAAAGGAACCGCCAATAAAAATAATCCCACCAGAACGACAATGAGAACCAGGAAAAATATAAAGACACGATTATTTTCTTCCGTAAAAGAGGCGACGATCCTGTAAAGCAGGAAAAGGAATAAAAGAATTGCGGCGATAAGAATTAAAATTTGGACCAGGCTTGAATTTAAAGAAATCATAGTCCTCCTGCAGATTGAAACCACGCTGGCTATGTTCGCCAGGGGTGATTTTAATAGATCCACCGATAAATATCAATCGGCGACTTTCACAGCCAGTGTACCACCAGTCCCCCCAGCATACGCGTCCATTTAACCTCGCGCTGCCGCAGTCTGCCGATGAAAGACCATTAAAGAAACCACCCCCGCCTTTCCCGCGTTACTGTATCAAATATCCATAGAACAGGGGAAAGAGAGAGATCAGCGGCCATAGATTAGCCGGTGAAGGGACCTGACCCAGGGTCTGTTCTGGTGGGGTCCCTGAAAGACAGGCAAGGAACCCTGAGTGGTCTCTGAATATTCTACTTCAAGAAACTGCGTGGTGTGGTACGTTCTGGGAGGAGTTTGAAGGGGGAGGTAGCGATAGGCATGAGAACGCAGTTGATCAGCATTGCGGCAGAGAGCCAGCATGGCGCGTACACCGGGCAAACGCCAGGAACAACCACGCCCTTTCATGCGGTGGACCACCAGCTTGTCGACATTGCCTTCAATGGCTCCCAGGCAGGCGGGGAGGGAGCAGGCCCGGTATTCCAGGTCCAATAACCCATCCTGGTTGTTGAGAACGTATCGGTAGAAGTCGAGTAGCAGTTTCTGTTGATTGCCTTCTGCCTGCTGGATGTGTTGCTGCAGCTCAGGGGCGACCGCATGGAAGCCTTCATGTCGTAAGCGAGTGACCACACGTCGGGCCGCGCTTTTATCATGGTATGCCCGGCGGGCCGCCCTCTGCAAGTGGAACCGATCCAGCACAAATTGCTGGGGCAGATCCATCCGGTCAAAGCTATGGCGCACCCACTGGTTGCCATCTCCCCCGCTGATCAGGATCTGGGTCTGGGTCAGGTCATAAGCCAAATGGGCTTCCCGCAGGATGTGTTCCTGCCACATCTCCGCATTCAGCCCGATGGCGGTCATACACTGCTTGTTTTCCAGGCGAAACCGGTCTTTTCCGACCTGTTTTCGGCCTGTGCTCAGGATCGCCACCCGGACTTCCGTGGATCGTCTCTTTTCCCGCTGCAGGTGCACCCACACTCCATCGCTCTCGCCGTACAGCACCGGCGCCGGAATCTTTCCCCCTTCCTGCACAGCCCCTCCTTCGAAGATGCGCCTTCGCTCGGCTTCTTCCCCATCCGCAATGCGGTTACCCACCAACCAGGCCATCCGTTGCAGGCTGGTGGCGGTAATCGGGACCTTGATCAGGTAGCTGAGTTGATCGGCTGCCCGGCGATAGGGATCACAACTGGACAGGGCCGCTCCCATCTCCTGAACCCTACCGCTCATCCGCCCATATCGTAACAGGCCAAACTGAACTTGACCCGATTTTTTAGACACAAAGTTAAGGGGATTGAATGAACTTGGCTTCGAATTCTACCGGGGATAAGTACCCCAAGGTGGAATGAAGTCTGACGGTATTATAAAACCCTTCGATGTAACCGAATATATCTGTCCGAGCCTGATAGCGGGTTTGATACTTTTGGTGATGTACCCATTCGTTTTTCAAGGTGCCGAAAAAGCTCTCCATCACAGCATTGTCATAGCAATCGCCTTTTTTGCTCATGCTGACCTGAATATGGTTGGCTGCCAGGATATTTCGAATGGAATAGCTGGCATACTGGCTGCCCCGATCAGAGTGATGCAGTAAACTAGCACCTGGCTGCCTTTGGTAAAGCGCCATCCGTAAAGCGTTCTCCACCAGGTCCGCATTGATCTGAGCAGACATGTCCCAACCTACAATTTTCCGCGAGAACAAGTCTAACACTCCGGCCAGATATAGCCAGCCTTCCTCGGTGGGAATGTAGGTAATGTCGGCCACCCATTTTTCATTGGGCTTTGCGGCTCGAAACTCCCGATTGAGCACATTCGGGGCGATGGGAAAGTTGTGCTTGCTGTCCGTTGTGGTCACTTTACGGTACTTCCGGCGCCCTTGCAAGCCGTTCTGGCGCATTAATCTGGCTATCCGCTTCCTACTGCAGGTCCAGCCTTGTTTTCTCAGCTGGGCATGCACCCGCGGGCTACCATAGGTTTTGCGGCTCAGCTTATGGATCCTGCGAATATGCTCGATCAGCGCCTGGTTCTCCTGTGTGCGTTGGCTCGGTTTACGCTTTTTCCACGCATAGTAGCTACTGCGACAGATACTCAACAGCATACACATACGACCCACCGAATAGGCCTGCTCATGCCGCTGGATAAAGCGATAGGTCATCTGCCGTCCTTGGAGTACATCACCAGCACTTTTTTTAGGATTTCTTTATCCTGTTTCAACAGCGCATTTTCCCGCTCCAGTTGCCGGATACGCGCTTCTGTCTCGGTTAATCGTCCATTCCCCGGAAAAGCTTCCCCCTTTTTCGGCTGCAGTTCCAACAATTCTTTCCATTTTCCCAGCAGCCCTTTGGTGATCCCCAATTCACGCTCAATCTCAACTTGGGGTCGTTCACCATTCTCGTACATCCGGATGGCTTCCAGTTTGAATTCCTTGCTGTATTTCTTGCGTTCTTTCATGATGACTTCCTCCGGTTCCCATTATAGATTCTCCTTAACTTACTGTCCATTTTTTCGGGGGAAGTTCAAACAACTCATCGACCGGTTTCACTCGCCGGTCCCGCTCATCTTGATAGATCCTTCGCTTGTATCGAACCGCTCCCAGGCTGCTCACCATCCAGCGCATCTCCGTCCCCACATTCCTCCAGCCTGCGGGCACCTCCCGCGCGATTCGATCATCCAACACTTGGATCACCCCCTGAAGCACTTGTTGCCCCAGTCCTACCGTCAAGCTGTGGATCGAATCCTCCACCGCTCCGATGAAAACCTTTTCCTCGATTTCCATCACCACATCTTCCAATTTTATGGTTATACTAATCGCGACAGATTCGTCTGTCATCTGAGAGCTCCTTTCGGTATTGTTGGCGCAACCTCAATATTGATTGGAACTCTCTCTTTTTGCAACCCCTTTATTCTATGGATTTCTGTGACTGTAACCTTTCCCGCGGGGGTGGTTGCAATGGTGCCTTGAAAATGCTATACTTTCGAAAAGTTCGCTATGAAACTGTTCACAAATCTATTTAATTTTATCTGGAAGATCGGTGCTTTTGCCTTTTTAGGCCTGGTCGCCTGGGATGTCACAGATGCCATTTTGGGCGAAACCAGAGGCCCATATTTAAATTGGGTGATCGGCGGGGCAATTGTGGGATTATTGATCTCCATCTACGGCGTTATCAAGTAGCATTTTTCAAACCGAAATATGAAATCTCCCTTGAACAACATGAGGGAGTTTTTAATTTCAAAACAGGAACTGTGATAAATAGAGAAGGGTTAAAATATTATTCCAGGTTGGTGGGAGAAGGCTGCTTCGTCGCTAATTACACTCCGCGCTATGAGATTGTATCGGGAGGATTTATGGGAGCGGATGCCAGAGCAGGGAGAGCAGGATGGCGAGAGCAGCCAAGAGTGCCCCGAAGGCGACAAAGAAAACGGTAATCTCCTCCACGCCGTGCTTGACCACCAGGGAGACAGGCAGGCTGGCGAATATCTTCTGGAGCTGGTCGGCGCTCGAGGCGGGGAAGTAGGCGCCCCCGGTAAGGGCGGCGATCTTCTTGAGGGTGGTCTCATCGATGCCGCGGCTGAAGCCGCCGGCCGCGCCGCCGCCTCCAGGGCCACCGGAGGGCGGAGCAAAGCCGCCGCCCCCGAAGCCGGGTCCGCCTGAGGGAGGTTCAAAACCCTGGAATTGGGTGTTGCAGTTGGGGAACTCGGATCCACCGGCAGTGCCAAAACCAATGGTGTAGACGCGGATGCCGCGGTCCGCGGCCTGCTGGGCAGCATCGAGAGGCGCGGGGCCCACGTTGCTGACCCCGTCGGTGAGCAGGACGATGATGTCGGGCGCATAGTCTCCGGCGGGAACAGGAGCGGGTGCCGCATTTGTGGAATTAGGATCGGCGGTCGGGGCGACTTCGGGGTCGACCCCGGCGATGGCGTCGATCGACTGCAGGATGCCGTTCCCGATCGCCGTCCGGCGCCCAACGAGCAGGCTCTGGATGGCGGCATCCAGGGTGTTCTGGTCAGTGGTGGGCGCCTGGATCAGTTCGGCGATGGTCGAAAAGGCGACAATCCCGATGCGGGCGTGGGGAACCTGGGTCTTGACGAAGGACAGGGCGGCAGCTTCCGCAGCCTGCAGCCGGCTGGGGGGGATGTCGGTGGAGCACATGCTGCGTGAGACGTCGATGGTCAGGATGACTGTGACCTGGTCCGTGGGCAGGGTCACGATCGCCACCGGTCGCCCGAGGGATGCCAGCAGGCTGCCCAACCCGAGCAGGAAAAGTCCGAAGGGAAGGTGGCGGCGCAGGGCAGAGTGAGCCGGGACGGCCTCGCGGACTAGTGACAGGCTGGAATAGCGCACGGTGAACCGCCGGCGTCGCCTCAGGATCACAATATAAACCGCCAGGATGAGCGGGATCAGCAGCAACAGGTATAGCAGTTCAGGCCAAAGCCACGACATTTCACCTCAACAGTGTTTTCCGTTCCAGCCGGAAGATCACGGCACGCGCCCAAACCATTTGAGGGAGAAGCCTCCCCCGATGAGCAGGACCAAAATCCCGAGACCCGCAAAGAGGGAGGTGACCTCCGTCGTCTGCGGCGTGACGATCAACTGGCGGCCGATGGCAGTGTAGATCTGGTGCAGTTGACCGGCATCGGAAGCGTTGTAATAGGTGCCGCCGGTGACCTGGGAGATCTGCTTCAGCGCCGCTTCATCGAGCTGGGTGTGGACGGTGAAGCCGTTGACGTGCACCGTCGTGCCAGCCGCGCTGCCGATCCCGATGGTATGGATGCGCACGCCTCGGTCGGCGGCAGCTTGGGCGGCAGCCAGTGGGTCGGGGTTCTCGTTATTCTCCCCGTCGGTAAGCAGGATGATGACAGCCGGGGTATACGTCCCTGCTGGAAACGGGGTGGGCGAAGGGGTAGGTGCGGGCGTAATGCTGGTGTAGTAGTTCGGAGCCGGCGGGTTGGTACTGGCGGCAATGACAGTGAGGGCCTCCTGGATCCCGCTGGCAAGCGAGGTGCCACGCGTGGGCGCTAGGCGCTGGATGGCAGCCAGCACCGAGGCCTGGTCATTGGTGGGGAGCTGCACCGAGAAACCGTTGTCACTGAAGGCCACCACCCCCACCTGGACCGTGGGCGGCTGAGCCTGGACGAAGGCCTCCGCCGCGGACTTGGCGGCCTCCAGGCGGGTGGGCTGGATGTCGGTGGCAGCCATGCTGCCGGAGACGTCGAAAAGCAGGATGACCGTACCCTCCAGGCGCGGCAGGCTGACCTGCGCCCGGGGGCGCGCCAGACCCACGATGAGGGCGGTCAGCGAAAGCAGGAAGAACGCCGTCGGCACGTGGCGTCTCCAGCCGAGGCCGCGGCCATTTTCGGCGCGCACCACCCCCAGGCTCCCGTAGGCCTTTACAAGCTGCCGGTGGCGCTGCTGGATAAGGATGTAAAACAACACCAGGAGGGGAACGGCGAACAAAAGGAACAACATGCCAGGCCAGATGAAGGTCATTGCAGCCTCCCTATCACTTCCTGCGCTGCTGGCGCACCTTCGCAAAACGGACAATGGCACCCACCAGGTCCTCGTCGGTAGAGAGGGACAAGGCGTCGACCCCCGAGCGTTTGAAGGCGGCGTTCAAGTCAGCTTCCCGCTGGCGGGCAGCCTGTTCGAAATTGCGGCGGAAGCGCAGGTCGTGGGTATCCACGTAAAGCTGCTCGCCCGTCTCGGAATCCTCCATGATGATGGGCCCGACGTCGGGGAGCTCGAGCTCGCGCGGGTCGCGCAGGCGGATGGCAAGCACCTCGTGGCGCCGGTTGAGCAGGTTCAGAGTCCGCTCCCAGCCCGGGGCGCTGATGAAATCGGAGATGATGAAAACCAGAGAACGGTTCTTGAAAGTGTTCATGCCGGCTTCCAGCAGGGGAGCGATGTCGGTGAAAGGCGCTTTTGATAATTTCGGCTGGTTGACCAGGTCGTGGATGAGGCGCAGCACCTGGAGACGACCGCCGCGGGCCGGGATGGTTCGCTCGACGCGGTTGTCGTAAAAGATGGCCCCGACCCGGTTGCCGTGGCGGGTCAGCAGGCGGGACAGCACAGCGACGAAATCGATGAGCACGGTGCGCTTTTGGGTTCCATCGGCGGTGCCGAAATCCACCGAAGGACTCAGGTCGAGCAGGAACCAAGCAACCACTTCGCGCTCTTCGAGATACTGGCGGACGTAGGGGACGGACATGCGGGCAGTCACGTTCCAGTCTATGTAGCGAATGTCATCGGGCGGCTGGTACTCACGCAGGTCGGCAAAATCTACGCCGTAGCCGTAGAACAGGCTGCGGTAGTCACCCTGGAGCATGCCGTCCAGGCGGCGGATGATCTTCCAATCGATACGCTGGAGGATGCGCTCAGGCGAGGAGGCGGCGATCGAAGTGCCTGTGGCGGGGATTGTTCCAGGCGGCGTCGGTGGCACTGTCCCGGGATTTTTCCGGGGAGCCCTGCCCCTGGGAGACCTCGACGCCGGTTCAGGCGAGGACGCGGTTATCGGCGTGCTCATGGAGAGGTACCACCGGGACCCGGATGCGGTCCAAAATCGTCTTCAGCAGGTCGTCGACAGCCACGTTGTCCGACAAAGCCTCATACGAGAGCACCAGGCGGTGGCGGATGACGTCGAGAGCCATATCGAGCACGTCCTGGGGCAGCACGTAATCGCGGCCTCTTACATAGGCCAGCGCCCGGGCGGTGAGGATCAGGTTGATCGAGGCGCGCGGGCTGGCGCCGAACATGATGTAGTGCTGGAGGTCCTTCAAACCCACACCTGCAGGCTGGCGGGTGGCAGTCACCAGGCTGACCGCGTATTCGATCAACGACGGGTCGACGAAGACCCTGTCGGCTTCCTTCTGGAGGCCCAGCAATTGTTCGGTGGTGAGGACCTTTTGGAGGGCCTGGATTTTCCCGGTCATGCGCTCGACGATGACGAACTCCTCGGTCGTGCTTGGGTAACCCACCAGAACCTTGAGCATGAAGCGGTCCACCTGTGCTTCCGGGAGGGCATAGGTGCCCTCGGTCTCGATCGGGTTCTGGGTGGCGAGCACCAGGAAGGGATCCGGCACCTTGAAGGTCTCACGCCCGATGGTCACCTGGCGCTCCTGCATCACTTCGAGCAGGGCGCTCTGGACCTTGGCCGGAGCGCGGTTGATCTCGTCTGCGAGGAGCAGGTTGGTGAAGACCGGCCCGAGCGAGGTGGTGAATTCGCCGGTCTTCTGGTTGTAGATGCGCGTGCCCACCAGGTCGGCCGGGACGAGGTCGGGGGTGAACTGGATGCGCTTGAACTCGCCGCCGATGGACTCGGCCAGGGTCTTGATCGCCATTGTCTTGGCCAGCCCGGGAACGCCTTCAACCAGGATGTGACCGCGGGCCAGCAGGGCGACCACCATGCGTTCCAGCAGGTGGTCCTGCCCGACGATGATCTTCTTCACCTCGTACAAGACGTGTTCCATGGGCAAATTAGTCCCTGCATTCGATTTAGGCAGCATGCAAAACCTCCATTCCCAGGCCGTCGAGCGGCGGCCCCGATTTAATAAGGCGGCGAACCGAACCCACCAATCGCCGAGGTGATCGGCACCGCAAACCCGATGCCGATGAAGAACCCCTGGTCGGTGGGGTTGGCGATCCCCTCGATGATGCCAACCACTTCGCCGTAGCGGTTGAGCAGTGGTCCGCCCGAGTTGCCGGGGTTCACGGCAGCGTCGATCTGGATCAGGCCCTTCAGTTCCTGGGTACTGTTGACCGGCTGAAACGAGCGGTTGAAGCCGGAAATTATCCCGGCGCTCATCGATCCGTACAAGCCGAACGGGTTACCGACCACGTAGGCTTCATCACCGACCTGCAAGGCGCCCGGGTTCCCCAGGACAGCCGGCACGATCTGCTGCGGGGGCTGGTCCGGTTTCAATATGGCGATATCGATATCGGGCTGGCTGCTCGCCACCTGGGCAGGAGACTGGCTGCCGTCAGCGAAGGTGACCATGACGGCGGATGCGCCTGCGACGACATGCAGGGCGGTTAATATATCACCGCTGTCATCGATGATCACGCCGGTCCCCAGCTCCGCGGTGGCGGTCCCACTGCCGGTGGATGCCAGCTGGGTCTGGATGAGCACAAGCGAAGGGGCGATCACCTTGTAAACATTTTCAGAAAAAGCCGGCGGGGGGGTGGCAGAGGCAAGCGCCTCAGCCACGGTGTTGCTGACAGCGCTGTTCGTAAGCAAGGGCGGACCCGGGAACAGGACGTGGTAAAGGACCAATGCGGTAAAGGCAGCCAGGACGCCAAAGGCAAATGGGACCGCCCTGCGCAGGTTAACAAGAATCCGGCGCCAGCGGCTTCCACCTTGTTGTTTGGGTGATGCAATCGGTTCGTCCGGTACGGTCCTCACGATGGAAAGCTTCGTCCTGTCATGGCGAGACCGAAGCCCCGCCAGGAAATTAATAGGTTGATCCAGAGAAAATAACGGGAAAAGTATAGCCCTGCAGGATAAGACGAGCATTAAATAATTATCGAGAAATCCTGCAAAGCTGCTTGATTCCCCGGGCCGATGGACCCGGGATCATCTCCTGCCCCCGTCCACGCGGACGACCTGACCGGTGACCTGGCGGTTGAGCTGTGAACTGAGAAAGACGACCACGGCAGCCACGTCTGCGGGGGTGACAAGCCGGTGGGTAAACAACGACTGCCTGACCTGCTCCTGGTACTGCTGCGGGACGCGCTTTTCGTTCCGTTCCGTGAGGACAAAGCCGGGCATGACCACGTTGCTGAGAATATCCGCCGCCCCCCGTTCCACTGCCAGGGTGCGGGACAGGCCGTGCAGGCCTGCCTTGGCGGTAGCATAAGGCCCCAGCCCAGGCCAGCCGTCGACAGCATCAGAAGAGATGCTCACGATCCGTCCCCAGCCGGCCTTGCGCATGAGCGGGAGAGCGCACTGGACAGTGAGGGCGACTCCTTCCAGCGAGCTGCGCAGCATGGACTGCCAGACCTCCGAAGGCACATCCTCAAACAACTGCCCGGAAGGAGCCGGACGATCCTGGAGGACGGCATTGTTGACCAGAACGTTGAGACAACCCCATTCCTTCCCCACGGCTGCGAGCGCTGCCCGGATGGAGGTTGGGTCTTCCAGCCGGTAATTCAAAACCAGCGCCCGGCCTCCCGCAGCGCGCACACCGGCAGCGGTTTCCTCCGCACCAGGGCGGTCCGAGTGCCAGGTTATAGCGACCTGCGCGCCTTCGCGGGCGAAAGCGAGGGCGGCTGCCCGTCCGATGCCTGAAGAGCTGCCTGTGACGAGAACCACCGAATCCTTTAAACCTAAATCCATATCAAAACATCCTTTTCCCCTCCGAAAAATACAGCGGAGGAAGCTATTTTTGGGGGCTGCGGACTGCCAATTTTGGTACGTAAGCGCCCGCATCCACCCACGCAAGACGGATTAATTTTTCCAGGGCCGGGTTACCGGTCTCCTCCATGCGGTGAAGTTTCACGTGGTGGATGCGCTTTCCATTCCCTTCCAGGAGGCATTGAGGGTCATCCAGAGACTCGCCGAAGAAAAACCCAAACGTGACATGGGCTGCAGCCAAGGAAATGTAAAAGACTCTTTCAAAGGGGGAAGGAGTGCGCGAATACCCCAACGCGCCGTGATAGACCAGTTCATGCGCTCCGGGCACATTCTTTTTCAGGAGGACCTTAACTCCTGGACGATAGCCAATTGCTCAGGCGAACACGAAGCCAGAAATGCTTCGACTTGATCATCCATAGTTCCGGCTTTCGAAGATGGAAATATTATCGCCGTGCATTCGAAGATGCAAGGGTTTTTTATTAATGGAAGTTTAGAATTGTCTCCCCCATCACTGACCCGTAAACTATGGCTGCGGCGGCGGTACCGCCAGGTCGATGCGGACGGTCACCATATCCCCGGCGAGGCGTTCGCAATCGACTTGAATGGGCAGACCAGAGCCATCGAGACCAATGCCAACATATTTCGCCGCCTGGGGGGCTTTGCGGTAATAATCGGACAGGCTTTGCGCAACGCCTTTCCCGTCCTCGATGACTTGTCCCCTGCCCTGCAAGGGTCTGCCAGCAAGCAAAACCTTTATTTCCGCACCGCCGCGCAGGTTGCGCCACCATTTCCGATCGCGCCAACTGACCACCCACAGCGTATCATCCTGGCGGAGATAATTGGTGGGGGTGGTGATCGATCGTCCGCTCTTTCTACCAGTGACCGTAACCAGCATCGTATTTTTACTGACCATCCCATGCAGGGGGGATTTTAAAAGCCAGATCATGGCGGGGTCGAACCACATACTTCACCTTCTCTCCAGTATTCCAGGAAGTTATCAAAGGGGAATCCTCAGCAAATATCAGTTGGCAGACAGGCAGGTTTTAAATTCGTTGTTCAGTGACTTTTCCGCAGCCCCAACAGGGACGGGAAGGAGTAGCGCGGGATGGAGTCGACCGAGTAGCCAGCGCCGGTGAGGATGGAGGCGGCTGCCAGCTGCCCGCTGCGGATGGCGGGCCCGATGCCTTCGCCCATGTCGAGGGTTGCCAGCCCGAGTGAATCGCCAGCCAGGAAGGCATTGCCGGTGCGGACCTGCGGCGATCTCTTGCGCAGAATATAACTGTGACCGGCTGGTTTGTATACATGACCGGTGATCAGCCCAGCCTCTTCCAACTGCTTCACCAGCAAATTCCAGTGGTTTTTCAGCGTGTCCTGGCTGCGCTTCAGGCTTTCAGCGAAGCCGCCAATGCCAACGTTGACGTACCCGTCCTGTTTGGGGACGTACCAGGCGTAGCCGGGCAGCTTGTTTTGAAAGAACCACAATTTGCAGCGCGCATCCTTGAGCTCGTAGCGGAATTCCTCTTCCTGGGCGACGATCAGCGAACCCGAGAAATCTGAGGCAGCGCCGCCGAAAAAGGTGCGCCGGACCGGGCAGTGGGTGCCGCCCGCGCCGACCAGTGCCGGCGCTGAATATTCATCGTCCACCACGTACTCCCCGTTTTCAAGACGGATCTGGCGGGCCTCATGCACATGGAAATCAACCCCGGACCTCTCCAGCAACCAGCGGTCGAACTCGTAACGGCGGATGGCATACTGGTGGGTGGGCAGTTTGAATCTAAGCCCGTAGATCGAGACGTCGAAACTTTTAAATTCGGTCAATCCGAAGGGATAATCCCCCTCGTCCAACTGCGCCCATTTCAGCACTTGCGGAGTGATCCAGCCGGCGCAAGGCTTGAAGCGCGGGAAAGCGGACTTGTCGAGCAGGATGCAATTCACCCCGGCCTGCTTCAAAACCTGGGCGCAGGAGGATCCCGCCGGTCCCCCTCCGATAATGAGGACGTCGGTCCTGATCATTTTCAACCTTTAAGAATAACGGCACTCCGGCTGGGGGCTGCCCTGCCTGGTGATGACGATCTGCCAAAGCTGGTTGTTGCGGGCGCGGAACCCACCGGCGCTGGATAGCAAATAATAGCGCCACATGCGGTGAAAACATTCATCGTAATTCTTCTTCAGTTCCTGCCATGCTTTTTCAAAATTGGCGTGCCAGGCCAGCAGGGTGCGGTCGTAATGGGGACCGATATTTTGCCAGTCTTCCATGACGAAGCGGCCTTCGAGGGCGCTCCCCAACTGGGTGATGGAAGGAAGCATCCCATTGGGGAAAATGTATTTATCGGTCCAGGGCTCGCCGACATTGGAGCTGACATTGCCGCCGATGGTGTGGATGAAGGCAATGCCATCCGGTTTTAAACACCGGTCGACGACATCCATGTATGTGGAATAGTTTTTAGAGCCTACGTGCTCCATCACACCGATGGAGATGACGGCGTCGTAGGTGCCGCTGACGTCGCGATAATCCTGCAGGCGCAGCTCCACGGGCAGCCCTTTGCACAGCTGCATACCGAGCGCCACCTGCTCTTTGGAGACAGTTACCCCCAGGATGGAAGCGTTGTATTTTTCAGCGGCGTACTTGGCGAAGGATCCCCAGCCGCAACCGAGCTCCAGGATGCGCATCCCCGACCGGATGCCGATCTTCCTGCAGACCAGATCCAGCTTGGCTTCCTGAGCTTCGTCCAGGTTGGCGGCATCCTTCCAGTAGGCACAGGTGTAGTTAAGGCGTTTGTCCAGCATGGCCAGGTAGAGGTCGTTGCCCAGGTCATAATGCTTTTCTCCCACCTCGAAGGCACGGGCCGAAGACTGGCGGTTGAACAGCCTGGCGCGCGCCACCTGGAAAACCAGGAGCATGTTGTTCTTGATCTTTTCGTCGAGACGGGCTTTGAGCACGCGGAAGAAGAATTCATCAAGGCATTCGGCATCCCACCAGCCCTCCATGTAGGCCTCGCCCAATCCAAGGGAGGCATCCCGCAGAACGCGGTCATACAAGTGTTCATCATGGACCTGCAGGTCCCAGGGGCGGCTGCCATTGATCTGTACATCAGCCAATTCGAGTAGATCGCGGATCACGGTCTCTGACTTTGCCATGGGTCTCCTCCAAACCAAAGATTAAACCATTTTAGTTCAATTCTTTCGAAATGTCGCTTATATAACACCCCCTGTAAAATTATGGTGCGAAGATGAGAAAGATCGATTAAAAAGACAACCAACTGACAAACGAGCCCCTGCGTTTTTCGCAGGGGCTCGCAATGGCATCTAAATATACAGGTCGCGCTTGTTGTAAGTCCAATAAGCTGCTGCCATGCAGACGACGATGATCGCCGCCGAGAGCAGCAGGAAGGGCCCGTCCAAGTGACCGGTGTTGAGCATCAGCGCAGCGTCGAAATATTTGAAGGGGGTGAAGTATTTGAGGAAATCCAGGTTCGACTGCATGCCGGAGATGACGGAGATGAAGTAGGTCACCAGGATTATGGAGACGGCGACCGACCCGGAGCGCTTGTACTGCTTCATGGCACAGCCGAGCAGGAGCCCGATGGCGAGGAAAACCAGCTCGAGGGCGAACATGGCTTCCATTTCAAGCGCCAAAAAGCTGAAAAAGGCAGCATCCGGCTTGTACGACTGGACCGCGACCGCGGACACGCCCCAGGTGACCAGGACGAAAACCAGGCAATCGACCACGGCTGCCAGGGCTTTGGCGGTGATGACCCGGCTGCGAGAAACGGGCAACACCAGGCTGAACTCGACCGTCTTATCGCGCTCTTCCTTGGAGATCATGTCGCTGCCCCACATGGCGGCGGCAATCCCGCCCATCAACCCAAAGTAAATGAACATTAAGCCGTAGAACCCCGTCAGCGTGGTCAGGTTAAAGGCCAGCAGGCTCATGGCATCCAGGACCGCCTTGGGAAAGGTATTCAGGATTTCCAGGGAGGAGGGGGTGTTGTAATAGGCGGCAAACTTGGCCACCCCGATCACGATCAACAGGATCAGGATGACGCACCAGATCAGCAGGGATTTTAAATTGGCTTTCAACTCGCGAAAAAAGATGTTCACCGGTACCTCCTTAAGACACCGCGTGGATATCGCGGCGGATGTACAACCAGTAACTGAGCACCAGCGCGATCACGCTGACGGCGACGTTTAGGAGCACGAGGGGCGTGTCGTATGACCCGTTGTGGACGACATAGGCCGGGTCCAAGTGCTTGAAGGGAGTGATATATTCCAGCTTGACCTCAGCCAGGACACCGCTGAAGGCAGCCAAGACGTACATGCCGAAGCCCAGGCCGAGCGAGTAGGGGGTCACGCTGCGCACGCGCTTAACCAGCAGCGAAATGACCAACCCTACCGCCAGGAAAAAGAGCTGGAAGATGATGATACTGACGAGCAGGAGAAGCAGCGTACCGGTATCATACGTCCGCCCACCATTGAAGGCAGCCAAGGATATGAAACTGATGACCCAGACCACCAGGTTGGTGATGGTCAGGCTGGTCAGGGCTGCCAGAAACTTGCTGGTCATCACCTGGGAGCGGCTGACCGGTTTGCTCAGCAGGAAGTCGGCGGTCAGCTCGGTCTCTTCGATCGATACCAGACCAAAGCCATAGTTGCCGGCCTGGATGGCCAGGCAAAGCTGGACGAAATGGAAAATGAAACTGTAAAAACCAAGCACGGTCGAAAAGTTGGTGTTCTGCATTCCGAAGGCTTCCAGCAGCGCCGGCGGGAATTTGGAAAACAGGCTGTTGACAAGATCAGCCTGGGCGGCAAATCCGGGAAAGATGGAAAAGAACAAGAATATGATTGCCGCCACAGCCACCGACCAGACGATGACCGACCTGATGCGGGCGCGAAACTCATGGATGTAGATGGTTGCACTCATAAGGCTGCCTATTCGTAATAATGCATGAAGATCTCTTCCAGGGTCGGCTCTTCGATGGTCACATCCGTCACCTTGAGGGTAGTGAACATTTTCAGGACCGCGTTGATGTCGCCCTTGAAGAAGAAATGCAGCGAGCCGTTTTCAGACTGCAAATTGGTCACGCCGGGGAGGTTGAAAGCAGCCGGGTCCAGCCCGTCTGCAACCAGGTTCACCTTCTTGTAGTTATTCTGCTGCAGGGAGCGGATGTCGGAGATCTCAGCGATACGGCCCTCCTTGATGATACCGACACGGTTGCATAAGCGCTGCACTTCGCCCAGGATGTGCGAGGAGAAGAAAACGGTCACGCCGCGGGTGTTCTCCTTGCGGACCAGGTCGAAGAACTTGCGCTGCATGAGCGGATCGAGACCGCTGGTGGGTTCATCGAGGAAGAGCACCTTGGGGCTGTGCAGGAGTCCCTGGACGATGCCAACCTTCTTTTTATTACCGTATGACAGGTCGCTGATGCGGCGATTCAGCTCGAGTTCCATGGTATCCGACAATTCGTGCAGGCGCTCGTTGCAATCGCAGTTATAAAAACTGGCAGAATATTTGAGCAGGTCCAGCACTTTCATACCCTCGTAGTAAAAGACTTCCGAAGGCAGGTAGCCGATATCGCGGCGGATCTCCGGACCGTGGGTCACCACATCCTTGCCAAAAACCGTGGCAGTCCCGCTGGTGGGACGGATGAGCGAAAGAAGCAGGCGGATGGTGGTGGATTTCCCTGCGCCGTTCGGTCCAATGAAGCCGAAAATCTCGCCTTCTTCAACCTTGAATGAGACCTCCTCGATCCCCCGCGATTTGCCGTAATACTTGGTCAGCTTGCTTACTTCGATAATGCTCATAGAGAGGCTCCTTTGCGCCTGAATAATGGTGACTTCACCTCGTTCGTGATGTCTCTTAATATTATCATTTTGAAAATCAAAATATGGTCAAGAATTTTCCGGCGGCCTGGGTGTCGCTACCGTCCGTTGACTCAGGATGCGACCAAATATTTCATTATTATTTATCTTTTCGATAAATTATTCTCATTCAATATTGGAGCAAGGTCGGGTTTTTGTTCATTGAACCAATCTTTGAAAACCTCTATATCCAGGACTGGAAAAGTGCCTGCGGGCGCCCCGAGGATGCGCTCGATGGTATCGAAATATGCATCCAAAAAAGCCTGAGTTTTTTGATAAACCTCCTGGTCCGGATTGGGCGTGAGCATGAGCCCAACGAGGCTGTCTGACAGGCTCAGGGCCACGCCGCCGAAAATGACGGCAACTTCTGCAGGGTAGTGCGTGGTGAATACTTTTTCCTGGATACCCTGGCGAATAATCGGCTCGAGGAGACGCGCCATGTATTAAGCGACTCCGTGGTTATTCTTTGGCGGATCAGAGAATTAGCATCGGAATACCAGATGCGCATGGCACTTATGATCAGGTCCTTTTGCTGCGTTTTCCAACGGGTGGCCGAGTCAAAAATTCCTTGAATTTTTTGAACTGCGGACAGGTTTGGATCCTGCGCAAAAGGAAGAAAAGTCTGAATCGCTTCATTTGCCGAGCGTTCGATCAAGGCCTGGAGCAGGGCCTCCTTAGAATCGAAGTAGTGATATAGAGCGCCTCTGGATATTTTGAGCGTGTCCAGGATATCCTGAATGGTCATCTGCTCGTAACCCCTGGAGTAAACCAGGCTTAGCGCAGCGTCGAGGATTTCGTTGCGCTTAAGGTTGTATTCTTCTTCCTTAAACATTCTTGCCATATTTTTTCGAATAAATAAACCGTTTGACGGTCTGTTTATCGACCGATATTATATGCAGGAAATTGCAGCATGTCAAGTATCAGGTGTCAGTTGGAAAATGGAAGGGGAGTTAATGGATTAATAGCGGAAGCCGAGTACGGCAGCGCTCGAATATTAATGCGTTTAGCAAGGATCCCTGGTTCGCCAGCTATCCGCCCCAAGCTGCCAAAACGAACCTGGCTAATCAACTCACATTCCGGCGGGTCGTGCGCGACTCCCCCTCCATGCTGGCCGGATCTTCCTTAAATGTCCAGGTTCCTGACGGCCTTGGCGTGGGTCTGGATGAAGCGCTTGCGCGGGTCAACCGCATCGCCCATCAGCATGTCGAAGGTGCGGTCTGCCTCGGCGGCGTCGTCCACGGTCACCTGCAGCAGGATCCGGTTTTCCGGGTTCATGGTGGTCTCCCACAACTGGGTGGGGTTCATCTCGCCCAAACCCTTATAGCGCGACATGTTCACCTTGTCGGGGCTGACGCCCAGGGTTTTCATCAGCTTGTCCTTGTCGGCGTCGTTGTAGGCGTAATGGACCTGGTTCTTGTACGCCAGGCGGTAGAGCGGCGGCTGGGCGATGTAGAGGTGGCCTTCGTCCACCAGGGCGGGCATATAGCGGAAGAAGAAGGTGAGCAGCAGCGTGCGAATATGGGAGCCGTCCACATCTGCATCCGTCATGATGATGATGCGCCCGTAGCGCAAACCGGCAAGGTCGAAATTATCGCCGACGCCGGTACCAAGGGCCGAGATGAGTGCCCTGACTTCATTGTTTCCCAGGATCTTATCCAGGCGGGCGCGCTCGGTGTTCAGGATCTTGCCGCGCAGGGGCAGGATGGCCTGGAAGTGCCGATCGCGGCCCTGCTTGGCCGAACCACCGGCCGAGTCGCCTTCCACGATGTAGAGCTCGGTCTTGGTTGCGTCCCTTCCTGAACAGTCGGCCAGTTTGCCGGGCAGGGTAAGGCTCTCGAGGGCCGATTTGCGGATGACCAGGTCGCGCGCCTTTCGGGCTGCGTCCCGCGCCCGGGCCGAGGTGAGACACTTGGCAATGATGGCCTTGGCCGCCTGCGGGTTCTCTTCGAGGAACGTGCCGAAGGCCTCGCCCACCACCTGAGTCACATAGGTCTGCACTTCGGGGTTCATCAACTTAACCTTGGTCTGCGACTCGAACTGCGGGTCGGGATGCTTGATGCTGATGATGGCGGTCAGGCCCTCACGGGTATCGTCACCCGAGAAGTTCGGGTCGGCTTCCTTGAGCAGGCCGCCCTTGCGGGCATAATCGTTGACCACGCGCGTCAGAGCGGCGCGCATACCGGTCAGGTGGGTGCCGCCGTCTACCGTGTTGATGGTATTGGCGAAGCAGTAAATGGATTCGGTGTACGCGTCGGTATACTGGACGGCGAACTCGATACCGATGTTCTCGATCTCTTTTTCGGCATAGACCACAGGGTGCAGTGTCTCGCGGTTGCGGTTCAGGTAACGAACAAAGGAAGTGATGCCGCCTTCGAAGTAGAAGGTCATCTCGCGGTTGGAACGCTCATCGAGGAAATAGATGGTGATGCCGCGCGTGACGAAAGCCATTTCGCGGAAGCGCTGGACGAGGGTGTCGAAGCGGTATTCGAGCACCTCGGTGAAGATCTGGGGGTCGAACTTGAAGGTGGTACGGGTGCCGTGCTCAGCGGGCTTGGCCTTGCCGATAATCTTGACGGGTTCCTTGGGGTGGCCGCGCTCGTAGCGCTGGAAGTGGACATGGCCGTCGAGGCGGACTTCCACCTCGCACCATTCTGAGAGCGCATTGACGGCGCTGACCCCCACCCCATGCAAGCCGCCCGATACCTTGTAGGCGCCGCCGCCGAATTTTCCCCCGGCGTGCAGCTTGGTCATCACCACCTCGAGGGCCGACTTTTTCTCGGTGGGATGAATATCCACCGGGATACCGCGGCCGTTATCCTCGACAGTGACGGACGAATCGGGGTGGATGACCACTGAAATGCGCGTGGCCACGCCCGCCAGGGCCTCGTCAATCGAGTTGTCGACCACTTCATAAACAAGGTGGTGCAGGGCCTTGATGTCGGTGCCGCCCACGTACATGCCCGGGCGGCGGCGGACAGCTTCCAGTCCTTCCAGGACCTGGATATCTTTGGCTTCGTAACTTCCATTGGTAACTGCCATAAATTCCTCGTACTATGCTTTTGCAGAAGTTGCCTGGCGTTGAAGCTGTTCGAAGATCACCTTTAACCAGGCATTTATGTCCCGATAATATATGAAGCTGGAGGCGAGCAGGGCGGTGGAGACGAAGGCGTGACCGCCGATGCCCACCAGCATAAACCATGAGGTCTGGGCCGGGGTGGTCCACAGGAAGTTCAATCCCTGGTTGATCAGCACAAAGAGCAGCAGGAACAAGCCGGTATTCGGCAGGGTGAAACGAACCATGCGCAGGCTACTCAGGATGGCGCGCAGGGCATCCAGTTGAAAGGTGAAGATGCCGTGAGCCGAGAAGAAGATCGGCATCACCAGCCAGATGAGGACGATCGCCCCGGCGAACAATACGATCTGACCCAGTACCGTGCTGATTGCGGTCAGGATGGTCAGTACCACCAGTACGGGCAACCCGACCAGGAAAAGAAGTCCCATCCAGATGATCGAAAGCAGAACGGCCTGGCCCAGGGATTTCTGCAAGACGTGCACGTCCGATTTAAGCGCCACCCTGGAGACCCAATAGTAGTAAAAACCACCGGCAATCCAGCCAACGAAGAGCAGGAGCAGCCCCCAGCCCAGGATGCCTACAAATGAACCGGCATCCAGGTTCAAGGGACCTCCCAACGGGGTCTGGATGGGCATTTGCAAGCTCAACAGGCTGGTGATGCCCACGGGGAAGGTGCGCAGGATGACGAACAGGTTGAAATGCTGCGCAATGCCGGTCCAGGTGGACTGGATGGTGGCCAGGTCGGGGAAGCTGGCCGGGAAGGCGTTGGCCAGGGAGGGCAGCTGGGCGATGACCGGTTGTAAGAATTTCTCCAGGCGCAGGTGCGGTCCCAGCCACAGGAACAGGTCTAGCAGCACCGGCGGCAGGATGAGGGCGATATGGGTGGCGACGGAATCAAACCCCGCCATGATCGAGGACAGCAGGCCAGGAGGAGGAGGGAATTTACCTTGGGTTGTGTTTATCGACATTACTTGCTTCTTACCGATCCCTGCTTAATTTAGGTATGTTTGCAATAAAAAGCGAGGAACGAATAATGGTTATTGTTGCCTGCCAAATATTACCAGCTATGATGTGCAGGCATAAACATCCCCGGGTTTGGTATTAAGGAAACCCGGCAGTAAAAGACAGCCTGTATTCTACCACAGGGAGCTTTTCGCACGGATGTTCTGATTTTACCTAAAACCATGCCCAGAAGCAAGAGGAGGCAGGAGGGCAGGAGACTTTTCCGTCTTTGCAATTTCAATCGCCTGTGCCTGAGTGGACAGTACAGAAGTATTAGGGTGATATATTTTATTCGATAAAAATTATCATAATTGTATGATATACTCAACCCTGTTTCCCTATTTAATTATGAAATTCAATAAAGGAGTAACAAAGTATGAACGCTATCGATGTAGTAAAAACTGGATTAGCTGCTTCCGAATCGGGCCAGGCTGGTAAATTGGCGGATATATTGACCGACGATATGGTCTTCGCCGGACCGGTACCCCAGCCAGTTGGCAAACGCGAATTCGTTGGCTTGATGACCGCCATGGTGGCTGCCATGCCAGACTGGAAGTTCAACGCAAAGGACTTCAAACTAAATGGAGACAAAGTGACAGTCGTCGCACAGATCACCGGGACTCAAACGGGCGAGCTGAATTTACCAATGCCGGGTTTTCAAAAATTCCCGGCTTCGGGAAAGCATGTGGCCCTTCCGAAAGAAGGAATGACGATAACAGTTAAAAACGGGAAAATCGCCCGGCTTGAATCAGAGGTGGTTCCCGGGGGCGGAGTTAATGGGGTCCTCGCGCAGTTGGGCGTTCCGATGCCAAAAATGGCATAACGAACCGATAAAGCATATAAAAGGTTGCAGGTCTCCAGAAACTTGGAGACCTGCATTTTATTTTTTCCGGGAGCAAGCCGCGCTGACCCGGCTGCTATTTTTTGGGTTCCAGCAAAGAGGCTGATGCTAAGCAGCGACCTCCACTTTGGGCAGGTCTTTCATGGCTTCCTCAATGGCTTCCGTCGGGTACTCATAATCCTCCAGTTCGCCGTTCAGGTAAGACTGGTAGGCAGTCATGTCAAAGTGGCCATGACCCGACAAGTTGAACAGGATAACGCGCTTCTCGCCTTTGGCCTTGGCATCCAGCGCCTCATCGATCGCCACGCGGATGGCGTGGGCGGATTCAGGCGCAGGGATGATGCCTTCGGCCTTGGTAAACTGCACGGCGGCGTCGAACGTGCCGATTTGGGGCACGGCGACCGCCTCGATATAGCCGGCGTTATATAGCGCGGAAACACTGGGAGCCATGCCGTGATAGCGCAGCCCTCCGGCATGGATGCCGGCCGGCATGAATGTGTGACCGAGCGTGTACATCTTGACAATGGGCGCCATCTGGGCGGAATCGCCGTAATCGAAGGTGTAGGTACCCTTGGTCAGCGATGGGGTTGCGGTGGGCTCCACCGCCAGCAGGCGCGTGCGCTGCCCATCCTTCAGGTTCTGGCGCAGGAATGGGTAGGCGATGCCGCCAAAATTCGAGCCGCCGCCCACACAGCCAATGACCACATCAGGGTACTCCCCTGCCAGGTCCATCTGCTTGAGGGCTTCCTCGCCGATGACCGTCTGGTGCATCAGCACGTGATTCAACACCGAGCCCAGGCTGTATTTCTTGACCCCGCCGGAGGTGGCGGCCACTTCCACTGCCTCTGAAATGGCGATGCCGAGCGAACCGTTGTTTTCGGGGTCCTTCGCCAGCAAGGTACGCCCAAACTCGGTGCGGTTCGACGGGCTGGCAAAGACCTGCGCGCCAAAGGTCTGCATATAGATGCGCCGGTAGGGTTTCTGGACGTAAGAGACTTTGACCATGTAGACTTCCAGGTCGAGGTCGAAGAAATTGCAGGCCATGGCCAGCGCAGTGCCCCACTGACCGGCGCCGGTCTCGGTGGTCATGGCCTTGGTCCCGGCCACCTTGTTATAGTAAGCCTGCGGGATGGCCGTGTTGGGTTTGTGGCTGCCCACCGGTGAGACGGATTCATTCTTGTAATAAATATGGGCAGGGGTGCCCAGCGCCTTTTCAAGCCGGCGGGCACGGATCAGCGGGGTGGGCCGGTAAAGCTTGTAGATCTCGCGCACTTCCTCGGGGATCTGGATGAAACGGTCCATGCTGACTTCCTGCTGGATGATCTCCATGGGGAAGAGCACCGAGAGGAACTCGGGTGTGATCGGCTCTCTGGTCATCGGGTTCAGGACCGGGGTGGGCGGGACGGGGCTATCTGCCATAATGTTGTACCAATTCTTGGGCAGGTCGGTTTCGTTCAACATATAACGGGTTTGGTCAGACATAACAATCTCCTTTCAGGGATAAACAAAGCGGGTAAGAGGGAACAGCGGACAAAATTCCTGGAAAGAAGGAAACCTTCAGGGTGGGTGAAATGTGATGGGAAGCATGCCGGCAACTCCTTTAACGAAAACGCGTTCGTCCGTATGACGGGACGAACGCGGAGTCCGTGGTGCCACCCGAATTAAGGTCGCTTAACAAAAATTCCCTGCATGATGCACAGGGAAAAGCCAGCCTCACTTTTGTCGGTCAACTGGTCAAGTCGATGGATCAAACCCTGCTCATCAAACCTGGCTAAATGACCTGGCCCTGATAACGGTGGCCGCTCCGGCCTGGGATACTCGGCTTGCACCTTTCGCCTGGCAACTCCAAGGTCCATTCGACTTCATCGTGCGGGCAGGACTTTCACCGATTACCGCCTGCTCTCTAAACCGCCGTACGAGGTTTACTCGTCCTCTTCAGCGTTATTCATGTATTGGGCGTGATTATAAGCATTTATCCCGGATTGTCAATGGCTGCGATATCCGGGTAAATCGCTATTTTTGCACTTTTTTCTTCGCCGCGCCGCGCCCGCCCCAGGTGACCCCGACCAGGATCACCACCACCAGCAGGATGCCCAAGGAGACAATCCCGGTCATGTCGCTGATATATGCCGGTTCCGGAAGGGGGGTGTTGGTTGGAATGAAGGTGGGAAGCGGGGTCGGTGCCAAAGTGGCAACCTCCGTGGGAGGCGGCAGGAACAAAGCCGGCAGTCCGGTAAATGTCGCTTCCAGGGTTGCAGAGGTGAGGGTGGGAGCCAGGGCTTCCCCGGGGCGCCGGCTGTCAAGGCTGGCAGCCTCCGACACGGTGGCGGCGCGGGCCGAGGCGAAGGAACGCAGGGTCCCGACCAGGAAGGTACCGGCAAGCAGGATGAACAGCAGGATGATGAGCGCTCTGGGAAGGCGGGGATGGTTCATCGTTGACCAGAGTATATCACGAGAGGACTGGCGGGAAGTTTGCACCAGGAAGCTGCCTGCACCCGGTGGCAACAAAAAGAACTTCCCGCGTGATAGCTGCGGCAAGTTCTCTGTGGCGGAGAGGGCGGGATTCGAACCCGCGAACCTTTAGGGTTACACGCTTTCCAAGCGTGCGCGCTAAGCCAGCTACGCGACCTCTCCGTAAGGCGGGCGAATTATACCATAACGAAAAAAACCGGGCTACAGCTTGGCTGGCGATCGGTTTGAACACTTATTTACTGGTTATTACTTTCAATGAGCTTTTATGGAGTCTTATAACTATCCACTCCAGGCGGCATTCGCACGGCACCCCCTGGCGGCCAGCCGCCGCACCCTTTAAACAGCTCCGCCGCCGAGACGGCGGCGGGAGCAGGTTAGTTTGGCAGGACCAGGATCAATTCGTGTTCTGAGGGGTCCGAATTTCCACCTTGGCCGGGATGGTAATGGGGATGGGTCTAGTCTGTTCTCGAAACAGAGTGCCATTCCCGTTGGTTACTTTGCCGTTCCCGTTCAGGGGTCCGGTCTTCTTCTTTTGAGGCAGCGGAAGATCGCGCGGGGCGAGCATGTTCCATCGCGAAGCTCCCAGGTAGAGGATCTCGAGGATCAGGTCTTCGTAGGCGATCCCCTGGGCGGAACACTGGATGCACAGGTCACTGTAACCGGGGGTCAGCCCGGGCAGCGGGTTGATCTCCAGCAGGCGCGGGTTGCCTTCGCAATCCAGACGGATGTCGGTGCGGGAGATGTCACACGCCCCCAGGACCACGTGAGCACGCCAGGCCAGGCGATGAAGTTTCCGGCTCAGTTCGGGATCGAGCGGCGCGGGACACAGGTAATCGGGCGCGCCGTCGGAACCCACGGATTGGGCCTTGGCTTGCAGCCCGTAAATACCGGGTGTGATGGAACGGCTGCTGTCCAGCTCTAAAATGGGCAGGCGTAAGAAGCCGTCCTTTTCATACCATTCAGGGTGGCGCGAATAGAGCACCGTATCGTGGCGGCCCATGATGCCCACGGTGAACTCGCGGCCGGGCAGGAAGGTCTCCACCAGCGCCGGCTGGTGATACATGCGGATGACGTATTCGGCGCGTTCGCGCAGTTCCACCTCGTTGTTGACGATGGCTTTTTCGTTCACGCCCATGCCAGTGCCCTCGCGGGCCGGTTTGACGAAGAGCGGGAAGTGCATTTCAGGACGCAGCGGTTCATCGCCGAAGGTGAATTCCTGGAAGGGAGATACGGGCAGGTTCCGGTCCCGCCAGATGCGTTTGGTCAGCGTTTTATCCAGCGCGATGGCGTTGGTTAATACCCTCGAACCGGTATAAGGCATCCCGAGCATTTCAAGCAGTGCGGGTACCTGGGCTTCGCGTGCATCACCCCCCAATCCTTCGGCAATGTTGAAACAAATGTCGGGCCGGGTTTCCCTCAAAGAGTAAGGTAGATCCCGATCAGCCTGGATAAAAAAGGTCTGATGGCCATCGGTTTGGATGGCAGCCCGGATGGTGTCTATGGTCTCGATATAATCGTAGTCCGCGCCGGCGTCTGGTGGTACATCCGCTGGGAGGGACTTGCCATGCTCCTTGATGTTGGCGAGCACAGCCACCCGCCACGGATGGGCCGGGCGCGGGGCTGAACTGGGAGGCTTATCGTTTTCCTTTTCTTTCATCGGAGTGTTCATTTTTTATACCTTTCGATTAGATTTAATCGGTGGGGAGTATACGCCTTATTGCCAAAATTACAAGAGGTGAGTTGATGTTTTGTAAGGTCTCTGGAAGCGAAACCTTCCTCGCATACGCCCGGACGAAAAAGCAGCCCGATCTTCACCTATTAAACCCGCCCTGCCGGAACGGGTTACGCCGGCAAACCCCAAACGATATTATCAGGCGAGGATCATTTTCCGGTGGGGGTGACGCGCAGGGTGGGAAGCCCGGGCGCTTTGCGCAACATGAACCGGTAAGAGAGCCGCCCAAAGTGGATCACATCGCCGTGCTTCAGGCTGCGCGGAGCGGTGACCTGTTCGTAGTTAACCCACGTCCCCGCCACGGATTTTTCATCCGAAAGAATGAATTCACCGTGCATTTCCTTAAGGCGGGCATGCAATGGCGAGACGGACGGGTCGTCCAAAAGATAGGTAGCCTGGATCGGGTCCGAACCGAAAATAACCTCGCTGGTTGCAATGGGGATCGCCGGTGCGGTGATCGGCTGACCGTCGTCCTTCAAGCGCACCAGATAGGCTTCCGATGTTTTAACCGCTGTCTTGCGTGCCGGGCGCAGACCACTCTTCCTCCTCTCCGGATGGACGGGCTGGGTCAGAGGGTCAAGACGGGACCTGCGCCCGTCAGGCGTCTTGCGGCGATTTTTTCTGCGGCTGCGGGTGAGGGTCACAGCCAGGCCGCCGCCGGCGAAAATGACCGCTCCCAACGCGACCCACAGGCTGTTTCGGGAAAGCCAGGGCAGCAGCCCAAAGCGGGGCTTGACAATGGTGACCTGCACAGGAATCCCCAGGCTTATCTTGCTCAAGCCGAAGCTGTCCACTGCTTCCACGGTCAGGATGTGCCCGGCGCTGGCGGTGTATCCTTTTAAATCCCAGGTGAACGTGTCGAAGGGTGAGGAGGTGTTCTCTGCGACTTTGATGCCGTCCACGTACAATATGGTGCGCACGAGGGGACGGGTGCGTTTATCGGGGAATTCGATAATGATGCTGATAGTCTGCTGGGTGGGAATAAATGAAGCGATGGCGGTGGTGCCCGCATCCGGCGCCGTGCGGACGATCTGCTGCGGCGGGGCTACCAGGATCGGGTTGGGCGGCTGGATGTCCAGTTCAAAATCAAGGTTTGCGGAAGGCACCGGCTCACCGTTCACGGTCACCTGCGCTGAAAGGGTATGTGCTCCCGCGGTGAGGATGGCGGAGGTATATTTCAACTGGTAAGCGTGGCGCATGGGCGCCAGGTAGGTATCCGGGCTGGGCAGCTCTTCTGCCCCCGAGAAGGTGAAATATTTTCCACCGGTCTGGATGGCCAGGTCCTTGAGGGCCGTGGCTCCCGAAGTGGAGAAGAAATCCTGGGATGACACGATCCACACATCCACCGTGATGAAGCCGGCCTGGGCGCGCTGGGTCAGGTTTTGCAGGACCGGGAGGTCGCCCGCGGCCGGGATGCTGGTGATGTACAGGACCACGGGTTTCCGGTCCGGTTGGGAGCTGGGGGCGGAGACTGCATCCAAGGCAGCCGAAAGGGTTTCCGGGCTCGAGACCAGCTTGTTCATGTCCGGCGCAAAGGCGGCCAGGGCCTTTGAAAATGCGGCGGTCGTCGCGGCGTGCAGCGCCGGGGTGCCGCCGGTGGGGATAAAGCTCAGGTCGTCACCCAGCGAATCTGGGTGCGCGTCTGCCCAATCCTTCAGGGCTTTCATTATCTTGTCAAAACGGGTGACGGCGTTGACGTCCCGGTAAGCAAAGAATGGACCAGGGTCGAGAGCCAGGGCGAATTCAGTCCCCGGCTGGATCTCTGCAAGGCTTGTGACCGGCCGGGACTGACCGTCTTCCAGCAGCGTGACATCCCCGCCGGTCAGCCCGCTGACGAAATTCCCGGAGGCGTCGAACACATCCAGCCCGGCAGTGATGGAGGGGAATGAATCTGTCTGCAAGGCGTACAGGCTGAGGCGGGCGCTGCCCTGGGCGCGCGCGGAAATGAACCCGCTAATAAAACTTAAGGCTAAAACGATCAGGAGAAACCGGGAGAGTTTACGCATTCTCCACAGAAACCGTCGCGGTTGGAACCGGCTGCCTGGTCATGCGCAGGTATGTGAGCGTCCAGCCCGTCTGATAGTAGACAGCAATCATACCTGACAGGATGGAATGCACCAATAAATACAATACGGCGATGCCTGAGATTACCACGATAGCCGTCATGCTTGCCGACTGTCCGGTGACCAGATTATTAAGCCGGGAGGTTGCCAGGCTTTCCGGCAGGCCGAACAAATAACCCAGGCCGAGATTAATAATTGTCAACACAAGCCCAACCAACAAGTTTATGCCCCAGTAATGGGTGTAAAGCTTCCAGCCGCGCGACAGCGCCTCTGAAATAGTTAAATTCTCCAAAATAAGCGACTGGAGCGATTGCTGGGTGAACCCGGTGATGATGGTCCCGGAAAAAATACTTAATGGATATATCACCCACTCCAACGAGAGGACCCCGGCTGGCGTGGACAACGACGAAGAGAACACAAAGATGCCAACACATATAAAAGGCAGGAAGATAGCCACGGTAATCAAACCAAACAATACACTCAACCCCAAGACCCGCCAGAAATAAGGTCTGACATTCCCCACCAAACCTCGAAACGACAAATGCTCCGTCCCCAGGTCAGCCAGGTTGGCGCCGCGGCTGACGATGATCGTATTCGCCGTCCCCAGCACGATTCCAAGGATGACTGCCACCGGACCGATTACGCAAATCAATCCCAAAAACAACAGCATGAGCGCTGATGATGGATTGGCAGGGTTGTTCAAGGTTGAGGTTGACAGTCTTGAGAAGAAAATTGTTATAAATGAAAAGGAGAGGGAGATGATATTCACCAAAATTGCTGCGATCCATAAAATCTTATAATTCCAGGTTATTTTCGCCGCCTTCAGGAATACTTCACCAAAATTCATATTCTCTTCTCCGCTTTATTTAATCTTCTTTCTTTACGTCCCTTACATCCGCGTCCACGATATCATCATCATCAGCTGGCTGATCCGGTCTGCGCTTCGGCGCAGGCAGTTTGATCCACTGGCTCGCCCCGGCCCAGCCGAGCAGGATGGCGCCTACAGCCGTCCCGGCCACCTGGAAGGGGACGCCGGCAATAATTCCCAGGACCAGACCTTTCGCCAACGCCGGGCCCCATTCATCCTTGGACAGGTGGTGCTGGATCAGGGTGGTGGTCAGCGTGCCTAATATCCCCACGCTGACGCTGGTCAGGATCAATGCCAGCGGATCGACCAGTTCGACAACGCCAAAAACATTATCCAGCACGATGGTGGTCAGCGCCGCCAGCGGGTGGATGGGGGCGGGCGGGATGGGATGGCTGCGTGGCCCGGAAGGGATGATCTCGGACATTAATATTTTCTCCTATTCCCATTCGATCGTCGCGGGGGGCTTGCTGGTTATATCATACACTACTCTATTGATCCCGGGTATCTCGTTGACGATCCGGCTGCCCACCTTCGCCAGCAGGTCGTAGGGCAGGCGCGCCCAATCGGCAGTCATGAAATCGTCGCTTACCACCGCCCGGATGGCACAGACCTCCTGGTAGGTGCGCTCATCACCCATCACGCCCACCGAGCGGACCGGCAGCAGCACCGCAAACGCCTGGCTGGTGCCGGCTCCCTTGCCCAGCAGCCCGGCGTCGGACAACTCCTGAGTGAAGATGGCATCCGCCTGGCGCAGACAGGCAACCCGCCGGGGGGTCACTTCGCCCAGGCAGCGGACAGCCAATCCCGGACCCGGGAACGGCTGCCTCCAGACCAGGCTTTCCGGCAGATCCAGGGCTTCCCCAACCGCCCGCACCTCATCCTTGAACAGGTAGCGCAGCGGCTCCACGAGCGACATCTCCATGTGCTCCGGCAGCCCGCCCACGTTGTGGTGGCTCTTGATGCGGGCAGCCTTGGCCCGGTCCGGTGCAGCGGACTCGACCACATCCGGGTAAATGGTGCCCTGAACCAGGAATTTAAGGGCGCCCATTTTCCCGGCCTCACGTTCGAATATGCGGATAAATTTCTCGCCGACGATCCTGCGTTTCTGCTCCGGGTCGAGAATGCCCTGCAGGGCGGTAAAAAATTCGGCGGAGGCATCCACCGCCACCAGCTCGGCACCCATCTGTTCACGGAAGGTACGCACCACCTGTTCCGGTTCCCCCTGGCGGAGCAGACCGGTATCCACGAATACCGCCACCTGCTGGTCGCCAATGGCCCTATGCACCAGCGCAGCCGCCACCGACGAGTCCACGCCGCCGCTGACCGCCGCCAGGACGCGTTCCCCTCCCACCTGGGCACGGATCCTGGCGAGGCTTTCTTCGATGATGGAGGCCGGGGTCCAGTCCGCGGCGCAGCCGCACACCTGCCGCGCAAAGTGCTCGAGTACCTGCGCCCCGTGGGGGGTATTGTTCACTTCGGGATGGAACTGGACGGCAAAATAATTGCGCCCGAAATCTCCCAGCGCGGCAATGGGGCTGTTGCCACTTTTAGCAAGGGCAACAAACCCCGGCGGCATCTCCATGATCCGGTCGCCGTGCGACATCCACACTGCGGACACGGCATCCAGGATGGTGCCGGGTATCAGCGGCTGGATCTCAGCCGGACCGTACTCGCGCCGGGCGGACGGGTCCACTTTCCCACCCAGGGTATGCACGAGGAGCTGCATCCCGTAGCAGATCCCAAACACTGGCAGGCCGGAATCAATGACGTAAGCGGGCAGGGTCGGGGCTCCCTCGGCGTAAACCGAGGCGGGTCCGCCCGAGAGGATAAAGCCCCTGGGGTTCAACGCCAGGACCTGATCAGCGGAGGCGTCCCACGGGAAAAGCTCGCAGTAGACATGCGCCTCGCGCACCCGGCGGGCGATCAGCTGGGCGTACTGGGAACCGAAATCGAGGATGGCAATGGATTGATGGGACATGAAATTCAAGCGGGAGGCTTATCTTTCTGGGGCGGAAGGTTGTACCGACAAGCTGCCAGATATTAGATGAAAATGCAGGTGAGGGAATTCCTGGGCATCCCCGCCGTTGACGATCAAGCAGTAAGAAGTCAGGGCATACATTGCGACCAGGTCTTGGGCTGTGGTGACAAGATCTGCCAGGAACGGGCTGCCAGGCTCAAGGTCAGTAAATGCGCGGACGGCTTTTTTCGGAATGAGGATGACGTGGAAAGGGGTTGCCGGTTTCGGGTGGAAAAAGGCCAGCAGGGAATCCGTTTCCCGCAGGCGCTTGACCGGGATGGCAAAAGAAGCGTGGTTCATCATCCAGATGAAGACCGCATAGAAGAAGGGCAGCTTCAATAGACCGTAGAATTTATTCATCCTCGAAGAAGATATGATCGTCGTCCATTGAGCGGATGACCGCCAGCGCCTCCACCGGCACACCCAGCGGTTTCAGCTTTTCGCGCCCGCCCTCGAAAACCTTTTCGATCAGCGTCCCGATGCCGACGATGGTGGCCCCGGCAGCTTGCGCCAGGCGCACCAATCCCCAGATGGTTGCCCCGGAAGCCAGGAAATCGTCGATGATCAGGATCTTTTCGCCGCCGGCCAGGTATTCAGGTGAGACGATCAGGTCCACCATGCGCCCCTTGGTATGCGAGGGGGCCATGGTCAGGAAGACCTCGTCCGGCATGGTGATCGGCTTGGATTTACGGGCGTAGACCACCGGCAGTCCCAGGTGATGTGCGGTGGTTAACGCGGGGGCGATCCCTGATATTTCGGCGGTCAGCACCTTGGTCGCGCCGACGCCGGCAAAACGTTTTGCCAGTTCACGCCCACAGGCATCCATCAGGGCCGGGTCCACCTGGTGGTTGATGAAGCCGTCAACCTTTAGAATACCATTGCCAAGATTTTTGCCATCGCGGCGGATGCGTTCGATGAGTTCCAGCACAGCGGGTCTCCTCCATATTTTTTGCAAAACCTGACAGCTTCATCTATCCTCTGTCAGGTCGATTCATGACCATTTTACAACGCGGATGAAGAACCCGCTAGTGTGTTAGAATCCCGCCCATGGGTAACCCGCGCCTGGTACTGGCGTCGAACTCCCCGCGCAGGCGGGAACTGCTTGCGCTCGGCGGATGGAAATTCGAATCCCGCTCCCCCGAAGTCGATGAAAGCCAGCACCCCGGCGAAGAGGCAGGGGCTTACGTGCTGCGGCTTGCTGAAAACAAGGCGCGTGCCTGTATTGCAACCGCCCGCCAGGAGACCGTCATCATTGCTGCCGATACCACTGTTGCGGACGGAAAAACCCTGCTGGGCAAGCCGGGGAGCCCGGCCGAGGCGGTGGAAATGCTCCAAGCCTTGCGCGGCCGCACCCACCAGGTCTATTCCGGCATCGCAGTGCTCAGGACAACCGGCGGGAACCTGGGGCGGGATTTGTGCGTCACACAGGTACCGATGCGAACCTATGACGACCATGAAATTGCGGCCTACGTTGTCAGCGGGGATCCCCTCGACAAAGCCGGTGCCTATGCCATCCAGCACCAGGGTTTCCACCCGGTCGAAAGCATGGCCGGCTGCTACGCCAGCGTGATGGGACTCCCGCTCTGCCATCTCACCCGCACCCTGCGCTCGTTCGGGATTGTCCCGCACACCGATATCGCCAAAGAATGCCAGTCCTGGCTGAACTACGCCTGCCCGATCTCCGCCCGGGTTCTCCGCGGGGAGCAGGTCGGTTGAATTGAAAGGTGAATTGATGAAACCCGTCCACATGTTAACCCTGCTGCTGATGCTCACCTTCCTGGCCGGATGCGCGGCTGCATCAGCCGGCGGCACACCGACCTCCTCCCTGCCGACCGCCGTGGTCAACGTCACCCATGTCCCCAATGCCGGGGATGCCCTGCACAAATTCCTGGACGGCATGGTGGCGAATGATTACCCGACCATGTATGCCCAGCTAACCCAGGCCAGCCAGAAAGTCATTTCCGAGGCCGATTTCGCCAAGCGCTACACCAATGACCTGAACGCCCTGAGTGCAAAAACGATCGAGTACAACATTCTGTCCGAGCTGACCGGCCCGCAGAGTTCCCAGGTGTCCTTCCATATAAATTACCATACCAGCCTGTTCGGGGATATCCAACGCGATTTCAATACCACCATGGTGCTGGAGAATGGCAACTGGCACATCCAGTGGGATGACGGGTTAATCCTGCCCGAACTGGCGGGCGGAAAAAGCCTGGCAACCACCTATGAGACCCCGGCGCGCGGCGACATCTACGACCGCAACGGGGTTGCGATCGCGGCCCAGACGGATGCCTACGCCCTTGGTCTTGTGGCCGGGGATGTCTCCCCGGACAGCGCAGGCGCAGTATTCAACACCCTCTGGCGGCTGACGGGTGTGCGCCCGGAAGTCATCCAGAGTAATTACGAAAACTATGCCGCGGGCAATTACGTGCCGGTGGGAGAAGCCAGCGCGGCGGCGGTTGACGCTTCGGGGATCACCGGTTACAGCGGTGTGCAGGCCACCCGTTACCCGGATTCTTCAGCAACCTCCCCCTCCCGTTTTTATGAACCAAACATGGCTCCCAATGCGGTCGGTTATACCTTGTTCATCTCCAAGGAAGACTTAAATACCTACCGGCGTTTGGGCTACAGCGGAGCGGAGCGGATCGGTTGGGAAGGCATCGAAAAATGGGGCGAAAGCTACCTGCACGGCCAAAATGCCGCCACCCTTTACGTTGCAGCCGCGGATGGGACATACGAAACTGTTTTAGCCCAGACCAATGCCGTTCCCGCCTCCTCCATTACCCTGACTATCGATTCGGACTTGCAGGAACAAGCCCAGGCCGCCATGGACGGTTACCCGGGCGCGATTGTGGTGATGGAGGTCAAGACAGGGCGTGTGCTGGCGATGGTCTCCTCCCCGGGGTTCGATCCGAACTGGTACGACCTGAACAACATCAACCGGGTCTACACGGACGAGCAGCCCACCTTCAACCGCGCCACTCAAGGCACCTATCCACTCGGCTCGGTGTTCAAGATCGTCACCATGGCAGCCGCCCTCGAAAGCGGCGTCTTCACCCCCCAGAGCACCTGGGACTGCCAATACGCGTTCACCGAACTCCAGCCCAGCGGCCCCATTTTGTATGACTGGACCTGGGAATATTGTAACGACCAAAAATTGGCGACCGGGAAAGATGTCTGCCCCTCCTGGCCTCCCAGCGGCCTGCTGACCCTGCCGCAGGGCCTGATGCGCTCGTGCGACCCGTGGTTCTACCACATCGGGTACACCCTCTACTCGGATGGCAAGGGGAATGCCATTTCCGATATGGCCCGCTCGTTCGGGCTTGGCAGCGCCACCGGAATTGGGCAGGTTGCGGAATCGGACGGCGCCATCCCCAACCCCACCGACGGCACCAATGCCACAAGCATCGCCATCGGCCAGGGAGACGTGCAAGTCACGCCGCTCCAGGTAGCCACATTCGTTGCGGCTGTCGCCAACGGCGGGACGCTTTACCGTCCGCAGCTGGTTGAAAAGGTCCAGCCCGTCGGCGGGGATGCGATCAATATCTTCCAGCCCCAGGCCAACGGCACCCTGCCGGTCAGTACTGCGAACCTGAAGGTCATCCAGGATGCCATGCGCACCGTGGTCACCGACCCGAAAGGGACTGCCTACGCCAGGTTCGTGGGTTTCCCCTTCCCGGTGGCTGCCAAAACCGGCACGGCGGAAAGCGGCTACGCCGATCCGCATGCCTGGTTCGCCGGGTACAGCCTGGCTGACCTGCCCGACAAACCCGACATCGCCGTGGCGGTCATCGTCAACAACCAGGGCGAAGGCGCCACATATGCGGCCCCCATCATGCGGCGGGTGATGGAAATTTACTTCAACGGGAAACCACAGACGGTCTACCCGTGGGAATCCGGCTTCGGGGTGGTCAACCCGGATTACGGCGTTCCACAACCGACCCCCACCCCGGGCCCGTAAACATATATGTCCCTGCCCGACCGACCTGCCGCACCGCTTGCCCCGCTCCCCCGGCAAGACAGCGGACTTATCGTCCGCTCCCAGTCGGGCTTTTTCAGCGTGCAGACCGAAAACGGCACATTCACCTGTCACTTGCGCGGCCGACTGAAACAGGGCAAACACGTGGGTGACATCGCCGCGGTCGGTGACCGGGTGCGGGTCACCTGTATGCCGGACGGGACCGGGAGCATCGAGGAAGTTGAACCGCGGCACAGCTCCCTGGTCCGGCTCGATCCGCGACCCCAGGGTATATACCAGCAGGTCATTTTGGCCAACCCCGACCAGGCCGTGTTCGTCTTCGCCTGCGCCCATCCCGAACCGCGCCTGCGTATGCTGGACCGGTTCCTGGTGATCGCAGAAAAGCAGCGCCTGCCGGCGCTCATCGTGGCCAACAAGATCGACCTGGTCGGCATCGAACAGGCCGAAAAGATGTTTGGTTTCTACCCGCCCATCGGCTACCCGGTCATTTATTCGTGCGCCACACCTGCCCTGGCAGGCGGTGCCATGGAAACAGACCAGGGCATGGAGGAATTACGCCAGCACCTGACCGGGAAGGTGTCAGCGCTGGCAGGTCCGAGCGGGGTGGGTAAATCGAGCCTGCTCAATGCGGTCCAGCCGGGGCTGGGGCTGGCTGTACGGGAGGTCAGCACGGCAGTCAACAAGGGACGTCACACCACCAGCGTTCGCCAGTTATTTCCCCTGGAAGGGGGCGGCTACGTGGCCGATACGCCCGGGATGCGCTCGCTGGCTTTGTGGGACACCGAGCCGGAGGAGTTGGATGGCTATTTCCCCGAGCTGGCCCCACTGGTGTCTGCCTGCCAGTTCAACGATTGCAACCATAAAACCGAGCCGGGCTGCGCCGTGCGGGCCGCCGTGAAAGCGGGCAGGGTGAATCCCCAGCGCTATGATTCATATTTAAGGTTGCGCGCCGGAGAAGAGTAAGAGCGGGCACATTGACCCGGCAAGAGAACATGGATAAAAACTGGGATCTTCTCGGACACGAATGGGCGGTTGAGATGCTCAAGCAGCATCTCACGCGTGATTCCGTCAGGCACGCCTATCTTTTCACCGGACCTCCCGGCCTGGGGCGACGCACCCTGGCGCTGCGGTTTGCCCAGGCCTTGAACTGTACCGCCCCGCCCGCTCCGGGAGAACCGTGTGGAAAATGCAAAACCTGCAGGCAGATCGAACGCATGCAGTACACCGACCTGGAGGTTGTTCAAGCCGAAAAGGAAGGTGGCACGCTGAAGGTGGAGCAGATCCGCGCCCTGCGGCAGGTGCTCTCGTTGAAACCCTACCAAGGAAAGTACCGCGTGTCACTCCTGCTGCGCTTCCAGGAAGCCAACGCAAGCGCTGCCAATGCCCTGCTTAAAACACTGGAAGAAGCTCCGGAGCATGACGTCCTGGTCCTGACCGCCGATAGCGCCGAACAACTCCTGCCGACCATTGTCTCGCGCTGCGAAACTTTGCGGCTGCGCCCCCTGCCTGTGGAAACGGTGGAGGCTTACCTGAAAAGGTGTAACGCAGGGGATGACACCGCCCACCTGCTGGCGCATATCTCGGGCGGACGGCCAGGGTATGCCCTGAGGTTGCTGGAGGATAAGGAAGCTCTTAAATCACGTTCGGCTCGCCTGGACGAAATGCAAACGCTGCTGCGTTCCACCCGCAGCGAGCGCTTCGCTTACGCCGAAAAACTGACCGACCGGAAACGCGCAGGGGAAGAACGCTTCCGCGACACCCTGCTCTTGTGGCTTTCGTTTTGGCGGGACGTGCTCCTGCGCACCTCCGGGTCCAACTCCCCGCTCATCAACGTGGACTACAGCGCAGCCGTTGATGTCCTGGCTGGCAGGCTGACGCTTGCGGGAGCGCACAAACTGGTCAGCGAGGCAGAGGGCGCCATCGATAAACTGGACCACAACGTCAACTCCCGCCTGCTGGCGGAAGTGGTTTTGCTGGATTGGCCCAAGGTTGCATGACAAACACCCCTCCCAACCGCGAAGACGCGAACCCTCGAAGATTTAATAAAACCTCGCAGAAGGCGCGGCTGACATTATTTAAGGGTCCTTCTTCGTGGTTTTCTTTTCTAGGTTTATTTGCTCTCTTATTTATCCTCGCCTCCTGTTCCCCCGCTCCGACACCTGCCTCAACGACCACTGCAACTGCGTCTCCTCTCCCGTCGCAGACTCCTACCGCCACATTCACTCCCTCCCCAACTCCCACCGTTACAACCACGCCCGAACCGGGCTGGTATACCCTGATCGACCCGGGGTTGGGCCAGTTGAAATACCAGTACTCCGCAGTGACGAATAATCGCGCCCGGGTCTACACCTCTTTCCAGGACGCAGTGGCGAAAAATGGGAATTACGGTCTCCTGCCCCAATCCCCGGCTTATGTAGCCTATTCCACCAGCCAATCCAGTGACGATGGGCGCACCTTTTTCCTCACCCAAAAAGGCTGGATGGATGGAGCGGACCTGAAACCCATCACCCCGTCATCCTTCAGCGGAATCCTGTTGACCCGTCCGGTGACGTTCCGCTTTGGCTGGGTGCTGGCAGATACCACGAGCGTCAATGCAGCCGGGACTCCAATCCGGGCGTACACCCGCTACCAGGTGATCCACGAGGTGCTGGCGGTGGCGCAAAACCCCGGTTTCATCGCGGTCGGCGCGGACGAATGGCTGCCAATGGATAAAGTGGCGCTGGTGGACCCGCTGGTACCAGCGGAGGCAGGTGCTGGCGCCTGCCGCTTCTTCTACGTCAACCTGGCCCAGGAAACGCTGAGTGTTTACAAAGACTGCAAGCTGGTTTTTGCCACCCTGGTCTCATCGGGGGCTAACAATTGGACGTTCAAGGGTGATTTCAACATCCTGTATAAGGTGCCGTACAATTCCATCCTGCCGCCTGCCACCTCCACCAGCAAGTATTACATCGAGGGTGTACCCTATTTCATGTCCTATGCCGGCGACTTTGGCTTCCACGGAGCATACTGGCATGATGATTTTGGGGCCGCAACCTCGCACGGCTGTATAGACCTGTCCCCTGCGGACGCGAAATGGCTGTACGACTGGGCCATTATCGGGGAACGGGTGATCATCAGCGCGGGGAAATAAAGATTAGTTTAAGTCACTGATGCTTGTACCGCAGGTTCTTTTTGTGACCTCCTCCCGGCCAGGGTTGCCAGGATAGCACCCAACGCAAACATGGCAATATTCAGGATGAAGGGCAGGTTCTTATTGAGTTCAGAAAGCGTACCTGCGATCCAGCCAAACGGGGATGTTATCAAGATCGTGCCAACATACATGATCGATTGGATGCGGGCACGTTCCAATGGATCAATTGACAGCACAACCATCCGATCCACGAGAGGACCGATCGTGGCAAAGCAACACGCTTCCAACAATACACTGATGATAAGAAAGAAATAACCCCGATCTGGAGCTGTGACCAGAAGAACCTGGCTAAGAGCATAACCAAGAAAACCGAGCAACAACGGCAGCTTGAAATGCATTTTGCCTATGCGCGGCATTACTACAAAAAAGAACAAAAGCATAATGGCTGATTTGATAAATGGAAAGTAAGCCAGGTTTTTGGCCGGGATGTGTAACTTCTCTGTCACAATGATCGACCAGAAACTTCCGCTGATTATCGAGGAAATGCCAAGTACCAGCAGGATCCCAGCAGTGTAGAGCGTCTCGGGTGAGTGCAGCACGGTTCGGAAAACGCTCTTATACCCGCCCAATATATCAAAGACGCTTTGATGGCGCGTCTCATGCATGCGAACTTTTCCCTGCCGGGTCTCTTCTGTCATCCGGTAAGTGAGAATCGCTTTCATGGTAAACATGATTGCGGCAAAGATGTATAAGCCGCGCATGGTCAGTACGAGCGAAAAGGCAGCAATGAATGCTGCTGCCAGGGGTGCAATAAAGCCCACCACGAGATTGGCGATATAGATCCAACTATAAATATCGACCAACTGGCTTTGATCGGCATCTTCCACCAGCAGGCAGGTCCAAGAATTTAAGGATAATCGCCAAACGCTGTTGATCACTGCCGCCGCCAGGAAATACCAATAATTCTGAGCCAGAGCAGAGATCAGTGCAGGAACACTCCACGAGGCGATATCAAAGATTAAAGTCGTGCGCCTTCGCCCCAATTTGTCGGTCACAACCCCGCTTATAAGCGCCATGAAGATCTGGAATCCCCAACTTATGCTAATCGTAAGACCAATCTGTTTATCAGTCAGGCCAATGGCCAGCATATAAACCGAAACATAAGGAGCATACAGGTTGTAAGGGATGCCCCAAATTGGCTCGGTGAACACAACTCCGCGCGGGTTCCCGCGCAGACTTTTCAATGTAGTGATCATCGAGTGATTATTCAAACAGGGTACTCCTGACCGTTGTCCAACGGTTTGTCAATTCGCCGAGAAGCATCCAAGGTGAGAACCTACCTGAACCCCACTGCATACCTGTAGAGACTTGGGGATTCTTCACCGAGGGTGTGTTAGCTTGCGGATTTCACCATGACATGCCAATAATGATTGGTGAAATTTTTTTTTAGCCGCCCCGCTTTCTACGCTCTCTTCTCCGCCGGTATTGCTCCTGGATCTCCCCCACGTGCTCCGCCTTCTCGGCGATGGCGGCTTCCAGCCAGTATTTCCCTTTTTCGGCAGTGCCCAGGCTCCCCGCCCCATAGGCGCCGGTGCGGGTATCGTCCTCCCAGGGCGGGTTGGCGGTCAGCGCGCCGCCTTCGATCCAGTCCATGTAATAGTTGGGGGTGCTGATGAAATCGATTTCGTCCACGGCGCGCTCGAGATGGACGAGGTCCGGGCGCAAGTGCAGAACGAGCGAGGTCTCCAGTTCGCAGGCGTGACCCATCCCGCCCAGTTTTGATTGGCGTCTGGCATCCAGCGCAGCCACCCCCTGCGGTCCCGACAGGTAAAGGAAAGCCGTGGCGCAAAATATATGCGGATATTTTTCCCCGGCATACTTGACCACGTTCACCAAAAACGACGAACTGCCGCCGTGCCCGTTCATCAGGTAGAAGCGAGAGAATCCGTCTTTCACAAGCGTGTCGATCACCGCCAGCCAGAAGTCTTCGAAGGCGCGCCCGCCCGCGTTGAATGTCCCGGGGAAGGAGCGCCGGTGGGTGCTCACCCCGTAAGGAAAGACCGGCAACGAAAAGGCTTGCCCCGGGATTGCCAGGGCTGTGCCGGCAGCGATGGCTTCGATGATGAGCGTATCCGTGGACAGTGGGGCATGGTAGCCGTGCTGCTCGGTATGACCGGTGGGGAGAAGCACCACCTTGTCATGATCTCCCGAAAGCGCCAGCGGAGTCTTGTCCAGGCCTTGAAATTCCATGGTTGGGAGGCCGGATCCCAGGTCAAGCCCCGCCGGGGTCAGCACGCGCACAAAAGTGAACCCGTCTTCCACCAGGTTCCAGACCAGGTTATGCACCAGGGCGGTGAACACCGAGGACTGCACTTCCAGTCCGCTCCCCTGCCAGCCGAAGGGGATGGCCGGCAGGATGCCCACCGGTTGTGCAGCCCTCAATGCAGATAAGACAGACAACGGGTTTTTTACGCGGCCAAACGGCAGGACCAGGGGAGTGTCACGCGGCAAGGCCGCCACTTCAGGCCAGGTTAATTCGTCAAAGCGGAAGAATTCAGGCATGCTCATTTTTTTTAGTGCGTCTTGACGTCCCAGACCTCCGAGTTCCAGTCCATCCCGCTGCTGAAGCTGAAGGCACCGGGGATGAAGCGGTCGACATAACCGAACACGCTTGCGTGCACATACATGATGACGGCGTAGTACTGGTCGAACATATACTTCTGCAGCGCATTCATGGCTTCCTGGCGGACAGCCGGATCAACGGAAGCATTCACATCCTGCATCATCTGGTCCAGCTCGGGGTCGCACAGGTGGTGGAAATTCCCTCCGCCCGGGTTGGCTGCAGAAGGGACGGCTGCGCACGAATAAGCCTCCATCACCCCCGACATTGGATCGGGGAAAAACTCCAGCGGGTAACCGGCCATATCGAAAATCCCGTGCGGCAAATCCCCGCCGTTCGAATAGGTGGCCAGGAAGGTCGCTTCAGGGAGGAAGGTTGGCTTGAATTGGACGCCGATCTTTGCCAGGTCCGATTGGACGGCTGCGGCTGCATCCATACTCACCTGGTCGTCCGTGGTTTCGAAGCTGAAGGATAACTTGACGTCGCTCCCTTCGCAGAGGCCGTGGCGGATGCCGTTGTTTGCCGGGTCGGGAGCATATCCCGCTTCATCCAGCAATGCCGTGGCACCCTTGGGGTCATAGGCGTCCCCAACCAGGCTGGTATCGGTCCAGGCCGAGTTCGGCCATTGGGAGGCAGGCACCTTGGTGGCGCCGTTCAAGAGGGCATCCGCAATGACCTGGCGGTTAATGCCCAGGGTGATGGCCTTGCGGACGCGTACATCCTTGAACGGGCAAAAACCGTTCACGTCGCTCTTGCCCACCACACTTCCATCCGCCAGGGTCGCACCGGCAGTGGTACCCAGGTTAAAAATGTAGTGTTCGAAATCGACACCAGGTTTGACTTGCAGATGGATGGACGGGTCGAGGGGCAACAGGCTGGGGATATCGGCCTCGGAGAAATCCGCATACCAGTCCGCATCGCCGGTCTGCAGGCTGGCTAGGGCGGTTTCAGTATCGGGCACGAACAGGATCATGAGGCGGTCCAATTTGGGCCGGCCCAGGTAGAAGTTGGGGTTGGGCAGCAGCGTCATGGCTACCCCAGGCTGCCAGTCCGATATAACCCACGGGCCGGAGGCGACCGTCGGCCAATGAATAAATGGATCTTTCTCCAGGGCGATCCTGCCTTGCAGGATATGCTGCGGCAGGATGGCACCCGCGTTATCCGGACCCTGGCTAAAGAGCATCTCCCAGGCCGGAACCAATTCGCTGAAGTGGATCACCGCGGTCGTGGCGTCGGGCGTATCGATGCCGGAAATCTTGTCGTAACCGGCACGGGTGACCGGAGTGTTTTTGGGGTCCAGCAGGGATTGCCAGGTGAACAGCACGTCCGCGGAGGTAAGCGGCTGCCCGTCCGACCACACCAAGCCTGGCTTGAGCTTCCAGGTGATGGTCAGCCCGTCGGCAGAGATGCCGCCGTTGGCCGCGCTGGGCACATCGCTGGCAAGCTCTGGAACAAAATTTCCCTTGTTATCCCATTCCCCCAGGCCGGCAAGGGTCAATTGGGTGATCCGCCAGGCGGATTTCATCCCGGTGAAGTAAGGCACGATGTTATCAGGCTCCTGCGGCCAGGCTCCGGTGGCGGTTTTACCCCCGATGGGGAAGGGAATTGGACCGTTTGCAATGGGGACTTGTGTGGGGGGGACTGCCGTGGAGGGGATTACCGTCTCCGTGGGCGCTGCCGGAGTGGAGGCTGCGGGGTTGCAGGCTGCCAGGATCATGCTGGTCACCAGTAATACTGACAGGGGGGGAAACCATGACCGCCTCACCATCTCTCTCCTCAATTTCCGCGCATTCTTGTGCTGTGGATTTAAGTGGGAAACATTAATCTTTACCCGGAGTCCCACATCCTTTTCCTCGATTGCAGGGACATTATACAATTTTTTGGATAATCGCAAATGCTTTTCCAGCGGATCATGAGCTGCCTGCGCAATGAGGCTCGCAAAAAGTTCGGAACCATTGCGCGGTAAAAAAAATCGGTCCTTACAGGATCGGGTAGGGGTGATGGATCTTGTCGAGACATCAATGGTTGGAAACCAACTACTTTGCCATCCAACAGGCCGCAAAGTGACCCGGGCGGTACTCCAACAGGGGTGGAACCTCGTGCGAGCATTTTTCAATGGCGATGGGGCAGCGCGGGTGGAAGCGGCAGCCCTCGGGCGGGTTGATGGCGCTGGGGATCTCGCCGGCGGGCATGGGTTCGGTGCGGCGGTGCGTGGGGTCCGGCACCGGCACGGCCTTGAGCAGGGCGCGCGTGTAGGGGTGGAGCACATCATCGTAGACGTCGTGGATGGGCCCCAGCTCGCACATCTTGCCCAGGTACATGATCGCGATCCGGTCGCAGACGTACTTGGCGGTAGCCAGGTCGTGCGTGATGAACAGGTAGGTCAGGTCGAATTTCCTTTTCAGGTTCATCATCAGGTCGAGCAGCAGGGCGCGCACGGACACATCCGCCATGGCGATCGGCTCATCAGCCACGATCAGTTCCGGGTTGGTCACCAGGGCGCGCGCCAAAACGATGCGCTGGCGCTGTCCGCCGGATATCTGGTGCGGGAAAACATCAAAGAAGGATTCAGGCGGGTTCATGCCCACTGCATTCAGGATGTCAAAAACGCGCTGGCGTTGTTCGTTCTTGGACAGGCTGCCCATATGGATGGTGACCGGGTGGAGGATGGCCTGCCCGATGGTCATGCGCGGGTTGAGGGAGGCCAGCGGGTCCTGGAAAACAAGCTGCATGCGGGAGCGCATGCGGCGCATCTCTTCTGCCTTCAACTTATTGAGATCGATGTCGTCAAAGAAGACGTGCCCGGAAGTGGGTTCGAGCAGGCGCAGCACCAGCCGCCCAACGGTGGATTTACCCGAGCCGCTTTCACCGGCCAGGCCGAATACTTCCCCTTTGTGGATGGTAAAACTGATATCGTCCACGGCGTGTACGGAAGGGACCACTCCCCGGCTGAGGAGCATGGCCAGGAATCCGCTCTGGACCGGGAAATGCTTGGTGATATTCTCCAGGCGCACCACGTCTTTGGGTGCATCCGCCCAGGTTTCGCCCGGTTTCTGGACAGGTGTGGGTTCGCTTGCTTTTGCCATCATGCTTTCCCCTTATCCTGGTACAGCCAGCACGCCACCTGGCGGTCGTTGCTTATGCTTTCCAGCGGCGGACTTTTCACTTTGCAGATTTCCATGACGAATGGGCAGCGCGGGTGAAAACGGCAGCCGGCGGGAGGATAGAGCAGGCTGGGCGGGGCGCCTTCCATTTTATACAAGTCTGCATCTTCCAGCGCAATGTTCGGGACGGAACGCAGCAAGCCTTGCGTGTATGGATGTTTCGGATCGGCAAAAATGCTGCGCACATCCCCGATCTCCACCAGGCGTGCGGCGTACATGACCGCCACCCGGTCCGCCACTTCGGCGACCACCCCGATGTTATGGGTGATGAGCAGGATGGTCAAGCCGAATTCCTGGCGCAGTTCGCGCAGCAGGTCGAGAAATTTGGCTTCCACGATCACGTCCAGCGAGGTGGTCGGTTCGTCAGCAATGACCAGCTTGGTCCGCAGGGCGAGGGCCAGCGAAATCATTACCCGTTGGCGCATCCCTCCCGACATCTGGTGGGGATATTCCTTCAAGCGTTCCCGGCGGATGCCCAGCTTTTCCGCCAGCACGTCTGCACGTTTTATTGCATCCGCATGGCTGGTGTCCAGCTCGTGCGCATGGATGGTTTCGGTCAGGTGTTCAATGATGCGCTGGACCGGGTTGAGGGAGGTCATTGGGTCTTGAAAGACCATCCCTATCTCCCCACCCCGCACGGAGCGCATTTCGTCTTCCTTCAGGGTCATCAGGTCGTACCAGTCAAAAAGCAGCTGGCCGGATGTGATCCGAGCCGGTTTGCGATGCAGGCGCATCAGCCCCTTGCCCAGCGTGGACTTGCCGCAGCCAGATTCGCCCACCAGGCCGAGGATCTCTCCGCGGTAGATATCAAAGGTGACGTCATCAACGGCTTTTACATCCCCCGCACGCGTCTCATATTCAATCGTAAGATTGCGAATGGAATAAAGGGGTTCAGCAGGCATCAGCGTTCCCTTAGTTTTGGATTAAGGATTTCCGTCAAGCCTTCACCCACCATGCTGAAAGCCAGCACCACCAGCATGATGGCAATTCCGGGGAACGTGACCAGCCACCAGGCGCTCTGGATGAAGCGCTGCCCGCGCGCCAGGTCAATGCCCCAGTCGGCTATGGTGGGCGGCATGCCCAGGCCGAGGAAGGAAAGCCCGGCGCCGGTCAGGATGGCGTCGGCAATGTTGACCGAAAATATGATCGCAATGGAGGGGATGACGTTGGGATAAACGTATCGCCACAGGATCTCCCAGCGCCTGGCTCCGATGCTCTGGGCGGCTTCGATGTACACTTCCTGCTTGACCGACAGGGTTTGGCCGCGCACGATGCGGTAATAGGTGGGGATATACAGCACAGAGATTGCCACAATTACGTTATAGACGCTCGGTCCCAGCACGGCGGTGATGGCGATCGCCAGGATCAAACCGGGGAAGGCGTACAGGCTGTCCATCAGCAGGCTGAGCAGGCGGTCGAAGGTGCCTCCGAAATATCCGGCCAGCAGCCCGAGTGGGACGCCGATCAGGAGGGAGATGATGGAGGCGCTGAAGCCGACGATCAGCGCGATGCGTGTGCCCCAAATGAGACGGCTGAAGACATCCTGCCCGATATCATTGGTGCCAAGGATGAAGCCACCCGCCGAGGCAATCTCAGCGGTGACGGAAGCCCCGGCGCGCAGGGTGGGAAAATCGGAGGCAACTGCATCAAATTGTTTGAGGTTGAGCACTGCGGCCTGGTCGACACCCGTATTTACGGCATTCAACAGGTCCGTGACCGTGGGATAACGATCAATATGGGGGCGCAGTCGCAAGCCGGTGTTTTGCGCGACAAGCTGCCCATCCAATAGCTGGGATTGTTCGTTAACAGCTACGGCAGCCGGGCTGCCCTGGATGACCCCCACTGTTGGCTGGGTATTTGAGGTCGAGGGAACAGCCAGGTCGGCCAATTTTTGAATGCTTGAACTGGTGGGTACCACCAGCACCGGCACATCCGGGTGTTCCCCGGGTGCCAGGAAACTGGTGCCGACGATCTGGTCGAACTGATAAGGGGCCAGCAGACCCGGGAACAGGGCGATAAAAATAAATACTGCCACCATGACGGACGAGATAAGCACGAACCACCAGTCGGCTCCATACCATTTTCGCCCCTGCATAAGGCGGCGGACAAGACCAACCCGTTTCAGATCGTCTTCCCAGGGTTTGGTTTCCGGCTTGGTTTCGTTATTATTTTCTTCTAAGGAGGGCATGCTTAGTACCTCACCCGTGGATCGAGCAATGAATAAACGATGTCAACCGCCAAGCTGATGATGGCAACCAGCAGGGCGAACATGGTAATAACACTTTGCACAGCCGTGTAATCCCGGGCTGAGATCCTTTGCACCAGGTATCCGCCCATGCCCGGCCAGGAGAAGATGGTTTCCGTCAGCACCGCTCCCGCCAGCAGGATGGCCACCTGCAGGCCGATCAAGGTAATGATCGGGATCATGGCATTCTTAAGTGCGTGCCCGTAAACCACGATTCGTTCCCGGATGCCGCGCGCCCGGGCCGCGGCAATGTAATCCATCTGCAGGGTCTCAATGACGTTGATGCGGGTCATGCGGACGAACACGCCCGAGAGAATCAGCCCCAGTGTTAACGTGGGCAGCACCAGGTGAAGGGCAACTGAACCCAAAGCCGGCCAGTTTCCGCTGATCAGGGAATCGATCAGGTAGATATTGGTCACGTGTTTTAGCGTGGTCCCGATCACCGGGTCGATGCGACCGGAAATAGGCAGAATGGGAAACTTCACCCCAAACAGCAACTGCAGCATCAACCCAAACCAGAAAATGGGCAGGGAATAAATAACGACCGAATAAATGCGCAGGAGATAGTCTGGAGCCGTTTTGCGCTTATGGGCGGCAAAGGTGCCCCCAATGACCCCGATCAACAGGGCCAGGATGGAGGCGGGGATGACCAGCTCAAGGGTGGCCGGAAAGCGCTCGCTCATTTCATCGATGATCGGGCGGTGTCCGCCGACCAGGGAATTGCCAAAATTGAGGGTGACCATGTCCTTTAAAAATGTTGCATACTGGACGATCAGCGGTTTGTCCAACCCCAGCGTCGCCCGCATATTCGCCACCATTTCCGGGGTGCCTTTTGGACCCAGCGCCGAACGGACCGGATCACCCGGCAGGATGCGCATCACCACGAATACCATGGTCGCCAGGATAAAGATCATTGGCAGGGTCAGGCCGATGCGGGTTAAGATATAACGCCGCAGGCTCATCGAGCCCCTGATGAATATATACAGGAGCGCGATGATCGAGGGAATGCCGATAATTAAAAGGATGATGGCAATTGGTGACATGGTGGGTGATTGGCTCAGCTATTGATTGCGCACTTAAATTGGATAAAACTAAGGAAGATGGATTGGAGGGGAGGGGAGGGGCGGAGCTGAGCTCCGCCCCTCATAATACTTTACGGTGTCTTGGTTAAGACTGAATAATCGAATTCGACGTTGCCGCCGATGTTGAGTGTATCGGGAGAGCCAAAGGTGGACGAGCCGTGGATGTTGGACCGATAAGTAACGTGCTCGGCCTGGAAGAACAGAGGCAGGGTTACGACCAGGTCCGCATAGACCTGCTGGGCCTGCGTATAAAGGGCAGCGCGGGCGGTCAGGTCGGTCTCGGAGTCAGCCTGGGTCAACAGGGTCACGAGTTGTTGTGACTTGGTGTTGATGGGGTTACCGAAGGTGCTGTTGGTTTGAGCCAGGGAGACGTTGGTACCCATACCACCGTTATAAACGAACGGGTCCATGTAGTTGGAGGGATCGGGGTAGTCAAAGAACCAGCCCAAAACACCAACCTGGTATGAATCGCCGCCGGTCAGGGCCGTTACGTACGTGCTCCATTCCTGGGCATGCAGGGTAACGGAAAAGACGTTGGTGGCCTCAAGCTGCGTCTTGATGATCTCCATCCAGGCTGCAGTTTCCGCACCGTAATGCTCGGGCGGGTACCACAGGTCGATGACGCACTTGTTGGTGGGTGTGTACCCCGATTTGGCGAGCAGGGCTACAGCTCCAGCCACATCGGGCGCCTTGTACATGGTATCGAAGATGTTGTCAGCTCCCAGGAACCCGGGTGGGATCGGAGAAAACAGGGGGGTGACTGTCCCGCTGTAGACCGTATCGGCAATGGCGTTGCGGTCGATGACGGAAGCAAAAGCTTTGACCACGTTCGGATCATCGAACGGTTTCATGGTGTGGTTGATATCCAGGAAGCGGATGGCGCCACCGTTGACGGTGCCAACTTTTACGCTGGATACGCTTTGCAGCTGAGCGATCAACTGCGGCCCGAGGAACCGCCAGGCAATATCAACTTCACCGTTCTGGACTGCCAGGGCAAGGGTCTGCGGGTCAGAGAAGTAGCGGATGATGATCTCATCCACCTGCGGTTTAAGATCGCCGTTGTAATAGGGGTTCGGGTCGAGTACAACCTGCTCGCTCTGGGTCCACTGGCTGATGAACCAGGGTCCAACGCCATAGATCGGGGCGGGCGGGTTCGTCACGCACTTGTCGGTCGGGAAGATCGCCGGATCGGTGGGGGTATAGGGTGCGGTGGCCAGAAGCTGCGGGAAGTAAGCGATTTTGCTCTTCAGGGTGAAGACGATGGTTTGGGCATCCGGAGCGGCGATGCTTTGCACGTAGGGAATGGCCAGGGCATCGGCTACATCGTTGGGGCATTTCGGACCGATGGTCAACAGGCGGTTGAGCTGGGCGGCGAACATCGTTGCGGTAAGGGGTGTGCCGTCAGCAAACTTGACGCCCGGAACGAGCGTCAGGGTATAAGTAAGCCCGTCTGCTGAAATGGTGGGTAAAGCGGTCGCCAGGTCGGGCACCAGGTCAGCCGTGCCGGGGTTCCAGCGCAGCAGGGTGCGTCCGGTATTGCGGATCAATTCCCAGTCATGAGTGGAATATGCATCGGCCGCGTCAAGGCTTGAAATTTGATCCGTCACGCCGATGATGATGGTCACTTTTTGGGGGGTAGCGGTTGGACCGACAGCCGTCGGGGGGACCGGGGTGTTTCCCGGCACCTGTGTAGCGGGTGCAAGGGTTGTGGCTGCGGGTCCGCATGCAGCCAGGATCATGCTGGTCATTACAACCAGCGAAACTAGAAAGAACATTGAGCGTTTCACGATCTCTCTCCTATTGGACTAATTGGTAATTTTGAATTGGATTTGGATGGAAGGAATGTGTAATATCTGGACCGGGCGCCTCCTTTCAATTTAGTAAAGAACATTATACAATTTTTTGGTCAAAGCGCAACCACCTGTTGTTTGAATTCCCCAGTAAGACTCTTCATTATTATAAAGTTATATAAGTTAATAGTATTTGTAGTAGGGCCTGTGGATAAGTGGATAATTTTTTAAACCCGGCAGGGCTGGGTCAATCCGCTGCCTGGACCATATGGATGGTGTTCCCGCCTGACCCCCATTGCTTTGACCCTGTGGATAAGTCATGGGAAGTTTTCCCAATTTATTTTGCATCAGGAGAACCGTTAAAATAAATAGAAATTTCCACCATTTTCATAAACAGGAGTCCCCTATTTTGGGGTTTATACCTCGAACAATTGAGCGACTTATCCACTTTCCGCGCGGGTTATCCACAGATTTTGGGCAGTTATCCACAGTTTGGCCAGTTTGAGCCATTGGAGGCAGGTTCATGGGTGAGTGTTCAAACACCCTGACGCGCAGCCGTATTTTCCAGCGTTTCTTCGACAGTATCCAGGAAATGGTCCAACCCTTCCATACGTTCACGGAACGCATCGCCTGCCAGTCCGAGGGTTTCACAGGCCGCTTTCCATTTTGCCTGGTGGGCCGGGGAAAGCACAGACGCAGATAGGGTCCAGGTATGTATCAGCGGCCACAGGACGGATTGGGGAGACTGGCTTGCCAGCATGGCCTCGAATGAATGTTTGTAGTATCCCAGGCGGGGAGCGGCGATTGCCAAATTAACCTGCTCCCGGCCGGCCGCCTCGACAAACGCTTTTTCCCAATCCGGGAGGAACGCTCCCAGTGCTTCAGCGTCAACCTGGGCGCCTCCCAGCAGCCCCGCCAGCCCGGCTGCCAGGCCCGGGACGCCGGCAGCTTCGGCCCGTTCCTGGAACTGGAGCTGGAAGCGCCGCTCTGCCAGCGGCTTGCCCGTCAAGCTCGCGATCGCATTGGCCGCGTGGTTGATGCTTTTAAGGTAAGCGAGAAGGCGCTTCGGCCCGCTCTCCTGGCCGAGACCCAGCCCGCTCCAGATTTGACGCCCATGGTCGGCATTTCGCCGGGCGCGGGCCAGTACGTTGACCGGGTCATCGTACCCCGCCCGCACGCCCGCCTGGACGAACTCGAAGAAATGCTGAGTGTTGTACAACGGCAGCGAGTCGTACAGGTCGGGTCCCAGCCATGGATGCACCCGCAATTCCTTGGGTTTTTCATACTCGCTGCGCGGGTTATGGACGATATCCAGGGTGACTTCGGGGGTAAGCGGCAGGATCTCACGGCGGGTTGTTACTTCGCCGGCGTGGACGAGCACCAGGTCGATATCGGTGGAGTTGCCCAGGAAGGGGTTTTCGGTGCGCAGGGAACCGGTCAGGTAAGCCGCCACCAGTCCGGGCTCCGCGTTGGCTCGTTTCAAGGCGGTTTCCCTGGCGATCCGGACGAGCGTCTCACGGGTGATGCGCATTAAAAATCCTTAGCGGTCCATCAATGACGGCTGGTAGGGCCCCAGGGTTAGTTTCTGGCGGATGCGGTTCGCGATGATCCCCAGGTCGCCCGGGTTGCGGACAAAATCCAGCGGGTTGGTGTCGATGGTCAGCACCGGCGTCCCGTCGTATGGTCTTGAGAAGAATTCTTCGTAAGCCCGGTTGAGGTCGTCGATGTAATTGCGCTCCATGTTGCGCTCGTAACTTCGGTCGCGCAAGGCGATGCGCTGCATCAACACGTCCGTGTCTGCCCGCAGGTAGACCAGCAGGTTGGGCATCGGTATTTTTTCAGCCAGCGCCTCATGCACCCGCTTGTACATATCCAATTCATCGCCCTGCAAGTTGATGCGGGCGAAGAGCGAGTCCTTGGCGAAGGTGTAATCGGAAAGCAGGCTTTTGCCGGAATCAACCAGGGCGGTGACGCCGCGCCGCTGCTGGTGGTAGCGGCTCAGGAGGAAGAAAATCTGGGTCTGGAAGGCGTAACGCGCCCGGTCGGAATAAAAATCGGAAAGGAATGGGTTTTCTTCGAAGACTTCGAGCAGCAGCTCAGCGTCGAAACTGGGCGCCAGCATGCGTGCCAGGGTGGTCTTGCCGACCCCGATGACTCCCTCGATGGCAATGTACATGGTCTCTCCCGCAGGTGAAATGTTGAATTAAGGATACCATAAAAGGAGGAGTCTACCGTCAAATATTCCAATACCATTTCGACTGCAGCTCAAAATTCCCAGCCCCAGTATAATTATTAATGCCAATCACTATCTATAAGGGAGTGGAATTCATGGACCCCAATAAAAAAGTCTTGCTCGCGCTGGTTTCATTTATCCTGGTTTTAATGACCATTGCCTGTTCATCTGGTACGTTGACACCTTCAGGAGTGACGGCAACGCCAGGATCGTCCGGCGGGGGCACAACATTAATCCCGTCAGGAGGAGGTTCCCAGGCTGAACCTGTCCCTGGTTTGGGAGGGAGCTGGGAGGATATGACCACTTATGATAGCTATCACATCGTCTGGGTCAATAACACCTATGAGGTCTTTAATGCCCTGCTTGCCTACCCCACTTCTTCTACATCAACAAATGTAAAATTATCGAACGGCAGTCTGACCTGGACCTATTCCATTCCAGATGGCACAGAGTTCACCTTTACAACCGTCACTCTCAGCGGCGACACTCTAACAGTGAAATGGACAAGCACGGATGGAGGTTCAGGAACCAAGACTTTGACCCGGGTAGGTTAGGAAAATGCGCCAGGATTTCCAGCGCTTGACGCCTTCCCCCGGAGTTTGTATAATCTGCCCAATAATGCCGTGAGGAGTAGGCAGACCGGCATGCTGATAGAGAAGGAAGGCCCTGGCTGGAAGCCTCCACAGCAACCCCCTGCCGAAGTCGCACGGTTTCGATGCTGAAGAAATCTATTCGAGAGTAGAACAGCACGGGAGGTCCCGTTACAGGCCGGCCTGATAATGGTCAGGCACAGAGTGCGTTTTTCACCTTTTTGTTTTTCCGTTGACCTGGTGGTGAAAAACGAAGTGAGGTGGTACCGCGGCGCCCGCCGTCCTCATAAGGATGCGGGCGTTTTGTTTTAAATGTCTTGCCGGTCTGCCCACCTGCCGGGATCCTCCTGCCAGGCACGCTTGACTCGCAAAACAAGGAGCGCATATGACCGAATACCAGTTACCCAAAGCATACGATTTCAAGTCCACCGAGCCGCGGATTTACAGGATGTGGGAGCAGGGCGGTTACTTCCGCCCGTCCAACGATCCCAACCGGCCCGGGTTCGACGCCTCTAAAAAACCATTCGTCATCTCCATCCCGCCGCCGAATGTGACCGGCGAACTGCACATCGGCCACGTCATGTTCGTTGCCATGGAAGACCTGATGATCCGCTATCACCGCATGAAAGGCATCCCCACCCTGTGGGTTCCCGGCACGGACCACGCCGGCATCGCCACCCAGCTGCAGGTTGAAAAAGACCTGCTGCGCACAGAAGAGGTCACCCGCGAGGAATTGGGGCGTGAAAAGTTTGTCGAGCGGGTTTGGGCCTGGAAGGAGAAATACCACCAGATCATCACCAGCCAGATCCGCCAGATCGGCGCCTCCTGTGACTGGGAGCGCGAGCGCTTCACCCTCGATGACGGTCTGTCGAAAGCCGTTCGCGAAGCCTTCGTACGCCTGTACGAAAAGGGTCTCATCTATCGCGGCCCGCGCCTCATCAACTGGTCGCCCCTGCTGAAGACGGCCGTCAGCGACCTGGAAGTGGAGTATTCCGAGGAACCCGGCAAATTGTATTATTTCAAATACATGCTGGCCGGTTCGGATCCCCTTGATGCGACCGGCGAATTTATCCCGGTAGCCACCACCCGCCCCGAGACCATCCTGGCCGATACCGCCGTCGCCGTCCACCCCGAGGATGAGCGCTACAAGAAATTCATCGGGCGAAAAGTGATCGTGCCGATCCTGGGACGCCAGATCCCGGTCATCGCCGATGATTATGTCACCCGCGAGTTCGGCAGCGGGGCGCTCAAGATCACCCCCGGGCACGACCCCAACGACTACGCCATTGCCCAACGGCATGGGCTGCCGGTCCTGTCGATGCTCGACCGCCAGGCCAAAGTGACGGAGATCGGCGGACCCTATGCAGGTCTCGACCGCTTCGCCTGCCGCGAAAAAATTTGGACCGATATGCGCCTCGCCGGCCTGGTCATCAAGGAGGAAGCTTATACGGTCAACATACCCCGCTCGCAGCGCGGTGGTGAGATCGTGGAACCCATGGTCTCCGAACAGTGGTTCGTCAGGATCGAACCGCTGGCGAAACCCGCCCTGGAGGCCGTCCGGGACGGGCGCATCCGCATCATCCCAGAGCGCTTCGAAAAAGTGTATTTCAACTGGATGGAGAACATCAAGGACTGGTGCATCTCCCGCCAGCTGTGGTGGGGGCACCGCATCCCGGTCTGGTACTGCGACGACTGCGGCAAACAGACCTGCACGCGCCTCGACCCGCTTGCCTGTGCCCATTGCGGCAGCAAAAACATCCACCAGGACCCGGATGTGCTGGATACCTGGTTCTCATCCGGGCTGTGGCCGTTTTCCACGCTCGGATGGCCCGAAGAGACGCCCGATTACAAATACTTCTACCCCACCACCATGATGGAGACCGCCTACGACATCCTGTTCTTCTGGGTGGCGCGCATGATCATGGACGGCCTGGAGTTTACCGGCAAAATCCCATTCGAGACGGTTTACCTGCACGGGCTGGTGCGCAATGAGGAAGGTCAGAAGATGTCCAAGAGCAAGGGCACGGGCATTGACCCTCTGCCGGTCATGGAAGAGTTCGGCACTGACGCCCTGCGCTTCACCCTGCTGGTGGGTTCCACTCCGGGTAATGATTCGAATATCAGCCTGAAAAAAGTAGAGGGCAACCGCAACTTCGCCAACAAGATCTGGAATGCAGGCAGGTTCGTGGTCTCCGCCATCAACAGCCTGGCCTCAAATACCGGATCGCAGTCCGGCGACGTCTCACCGTCCTCCAGGAGCGTGGGCCAGCCCGATTGGACCCTGGCTGACAGCTGGATCTGGGCGCGGCTGCAGTCCCTGGTTCGTGAGGTGGAGCGCCTGTTCCATGCCTATCAATACGGCGAGGCCGGGCGCCAGATCTATGAGTTTTTCTGGAACGATTTCGCGGACTGGTACGTTGAAGTGGCCAAGCTTCAAATGGCCGAAGGCGGGCAGCGTTCATTTTATACCGCCCAAACATTGGCGCGCATCCTGGATATTTCATTGCGGCTGCTGCATCCGATCACTCCCTTCGTGACCGAGGAATTGTGGGGGCACCTGCGCCGCGCCCTGCAGTCTTCACCGCTGGCAGAGTTGGCAAAGGACTGGCCCGAAGCGCTGATCATCGCCTCCTGGCCCGAGCCGCGCCCCGCAGAAGCCTGGGAAGCTTCGACCCTTGTGGATTTTGGCCTCATCCAGGAAGCGGTCCGTTCGATCCGCAACCTGCGCGCCGAGAAGAAGGTCAGTCCTGCCCGACGCATCCCGGCCACGATCGCCGCCGGGGACAAGATTTCCCTGGTAAAGCAGCAGTCCGTGGTGGTTGCCGCACTCGCCGGGCTCGATCAACCCAACCTCTCGATCGTGGCTTCCCTGCCGGCGAAACCGGAGAACAACCTCGCCCTGGTTGCCGGTGCGTTGGAAATTTACATCCCGCTATCCGGCATGATCGACGTGGAAGAGGAGCGCAAACGTCTTCAGAAGGAACTGGCCGAAGCCCAGGTCCAGATCGACCGGCTGGAGAAACTTCTCGGCAGCGACTTTGCCAGCAAAGCACCCGAAGCAGTCGTCCGCAAGGAGCGCGAACGCCTGGCAGCCTTCGTGGAAACGGCCGGGAAGATTCACTCCCAACTGCAGGGGAAGGAATAGGAAAGATAAAAGTCCAGGGGTACCGGGCGGATAACCCCGCCCACACTCCTGGTCCTTTCTTCATCGCGTTGTTCCCGGCACGGAAATCCGGGCTGGTCAGCCGGGGGATTCCAGCCTGCCAGCCCGGGGACCGGGTTTCCATAGAACGGGTTCCGGGAGGATCTCAGGGGTGGAGTTTTCAGGATGAAGAAATGGTATATTGAAGACCTTATTTCATTTATCGGCATATACATATGAGAGGTATTGAATGGCAGACTCGACCAAGACCCAATCCCGGTCGGTTAGGGAACAAAAAAATCCATCCGGGCAGCCAAAGGGGAAAACCAGGCCTTTGAAAAAAAAGCAGGAAGGTTTGATCGAAGATTTCGCCAAGCGCATGCTGCCGGAAGAAACGATTGAATTGCTGCGCCACTCGATTGATATTCACTACGACGGCGCGTACTGGACAGATGGCGAAGACAGGTTTATTTACGTCAATGATGCCGGCTGCAAGGCGCTCGGTTACGAACGCGATGAGCTGATCGGGAAGACCATCGCAGATGTCAATCCCAGGGCAACCCCTGCAACCATGGCTTTAGTGTGGGATACCCTCCGAACCAAAGGTGCCTATTCTTCCGAATCGGTACATCGCCGCAAGGATGGCAGCGAGTATCCCGTCGAGATCGTGACAACCTACGTGCAGTTTGGAGGCCGCGAGTACACCTGTGGGTTTGCGCGCGACATTTCCGGGCGCAGGCAGGTCGAAGTAGCGCTGGAGATTCGCACCGAAGAATTGCGCCAGCGGAATGAAGAACTGACCCGCCTGAACGAGCGGGCCGAACGGCGCATGCAGCGGCTGGTATCCATGCGCACCATCGACATGGCCATCAGCGGCAGTTTTGACGTGAGCGTCGTGCTCGGCATCGTGCTCGACCAGGTCACTGGGCAGCTGGGCAGCCATGCCGCCGATATCCTGCTCTTCAATCAAAATACGCAAACTTTTAAATTCTCCGCCGGGCGGGGTTTCCGCAACCAGGGCCTGGAACATTCAAGTTATAAGTTTGGAGCCGATCTCGCCTGGCGCATTATCCGCGAAAGGAAAAGGGTGGAAATTCCGGATTTGAAAGTCCAGCCCAACCTGCTCCAGAGATCGCCCGACATATTCGCAGAAAATTTCCAGTCCTATATCGGTGTGCCGCTGGTTACAAAAGGACAGGTCAGGGGAGTTCTTGAAGTTTTCCATCGCGACGCGCTTACCCCCGATCGGGAATGGTACAACTACCTGGAAATGTTGGCGGGACAGGCAGCCATTGCGGTGGATAACGCAGCATTGTTTGAGCACATGCAAAATTCGAACACCGAGCTGGTCATGGCCTATGACAGTACCCTGGTTGGCTGGGCTTTTACCCTCGAACTGCGCGGCCTGGAGCCCAAAGGTCATTCCCACCGCGTGGACATCATGACCGCGCAACTGGCCCATGCCCTTGGGTTGAAGGATTCCGACCTGGTCCACATCCACCGCGGCGCGCTTTTGCACGATATCGGGAAGTTGGGGGTGCCCGACAGTATTTTGCTCAAGCCTGGTCCGCTCAGTGAGGAAGAGCGCGGGATCATGCGCAAGCACCCCCAGGCGGCGCTTGACATGCTTTCCCCCATTGCTTTCCTGCGTCCGGCGCTGGATATTCCCTATTACCATCACGAAAGGTGGGACGGCACGGGTTACCCGCGCGGCCTGCGGGGCGAAAATATTCCCCTGCCGGCGCGCATCTTCGCCGTGGTGGACGTCTATGACGCCTTGACCTCCGACCAGCCCTACCGCAAAGCCTGGTCCAGGGCGAAAGCCCGCGAGTATGTCCACCAGCAAGCCGGGCTGGAGTTCGACCCCGAGGTGGTTAACATTTTCCTGGAACGGAATATGGATAAAGAATGACGGAGTTTAAGCCTTTCAATCCTGCCCAAGACCTGTGACAAAAGCAGTCAATTCAAAGACATTCGTCATTTGACACCCAACCGCCGATAAAGTAAATTCAGGACGATAGTTATCCGATTTTCCACAAGGAGTGTTATCCCATGGCAATGAAAATTACTGATGAGTGCATTGCGTGTGGCGCTTGTGTCCCGGAATGCCCGACCAACTCGATCACCGAGGGGTCCCCTTACGTGATAGACCTCGCCACCTGTGTTGAGTGCGTTGGTCATTTCGATACCCCGCAGTGCCAGTCCGTATGCCCGGTGGCCGATACAGCCATCCTCAAGGCATAACGAATTCAGTCACCCTCAGGGGCGGAGCGATCCGCCCCTGAACGTTTAATAATTTAAATTTTCGATGGGGGAAACGTCCGGAACCGGCCAGGCTCCGGCGGAATTTGCAGTATAATCCTGGCAACTGAATATTCGACCTTCGGGGCAGGGTGACCCCTGCACACACTGAATTATAAGGTGCATGCAAGGCTATTCCCGACCGGTGGTAAAGCCCACGAGCGCAATTGCGCATGATACGGTGACACTCGCACTCCCAGTGGATTCCGTAGCCGACCGTAACAGTCCGGATAAGAGAAGGTGAAGACGCGACCAGCCGTGGTCTGGTCTGTCTTTCCGCCCCGGAACTTGTTTCCGGGTTTTTTTTATCGCTCAAACGCGCCTGCCCCGTTCTAATGAACGAGGTTTTTTTTATTCATGGACTGGAAGATTCTAGGCAAGTCTCCTCATAAGTCATCCCACTCCCTGCGCTGGACAGCCTTTGCCTCATTCGGAGCTGCCCTGCTGGGCTGGTGGCTGGTCAGCCATTTTTCCGGGCTGCCCGCTTTTATCCTGCCCGCCCCGGAGCAGGTAGCCGTCCGCTTTTGGAAAGCCCTGCTGGATGGCACCCTTTTGCTCCATACAACTGCCACCCTGACAGAGGTCCTGCTCGGGCTCTTGTCCGGCACGACCGCCGCGGTGGTCCTGGGGTATGCCGTTGCCAAGAGCCGCCTCTTCGAACAGTTGGTCAGCCCTTACCTGGTTGCCACCCAGGCCATCCCGGTGGTAGCCATCGCCCCCCTGCTGGTCATCTGGTTTGGACCGGGCATCTTCTCCAAGGTGCTGATTTGCGCCCTGATCGTCTTCTTCCCGGTGCTGGTCAACACGGTGGTGGGAGTGCGGGCAGTGCCGCTTCCCTTCCACGACCTGATGCAATCCCTGCACGCCACCCGCCTCCAGACCCTGCGCATGCTCGAGCTGCCTGCCTCCCTCCCGGTCCTGCTGGGCGGCTTGCGGATCGGCGCAACCCTCTCGGTCATCGGGGCGGTGGTGGGCGAGCTGGTCGGCTCCGATCGCGGTCTCGGTTTCCTGGTCAACGTGGGGCGCGGACAATACGATACCGCCCTTGTTTTTGTGGCGGTGTTCACCCTGATTGCCCTGGCTCTGGTCCTTTATGGCCTGGTTTCATTCCTGGAAAGAAAATTGCTTGTCTGGCAGCAACGCTAAAAATCGCTGACCGGGCGTTTCACTATTGCCCGGCGCAGGAGTATATATGCATAAAAATCTAAGCTGTGCGATCCTTGTCCTGGTTTTGCTGAGCGCGTGTGGGTCGAAACCTACCCCCAGCCTCACCCATGTCAAGCTGTCGCTTGGCTATATCCCGGATATCCAGTTTGCCCCCCTGTATGTGGCTGCCCAAAAGGGATATTTTGCCGCTGCAGGCATCGATATCGAGTTTGCCTACCAAGACGAAACCCAGGCAACGGCGCTGGTGGGTGCGAACAGCCTCCAGTTCGCCGTGGTCTCCGGCGAACAGGTGCTGCTCGCCCGCGCCCAGGGACTGCCGGTGGTCTATGTGGCTGCCTGGTACCAGCAGTACCCGGTCTCGGTGGTCTCTATGGCAGACCAGGGGATTTCCTCCCCGGCCGACCTGCGCGGCAAGACGATTGGCTTGCCTGGACCTTACGGCGCCAATTACATCGGACTGCGCGCCCTGCTTCGCGCCGGCGGGTTGAAGGAGACCGACGTGACCCTCGATTCCATCGGTTACACCCAGGTAGCCTCGCTGGTGGCGGGCCGCGACCAAGCCGTCTCGGTTTACACGAACAACGAACCGATCCAACTGCGCGCCCAGGGCTACAACCTGACCGAGCTGCGCGTGGCCGATTACGTCCAGCTGGCTTCCAATGGGCTGATCACCAACGAGACCACGGCTGCCGGGAACCCCACCCTGGTGAAAGGCATGGTCGCCGCATTGTTGCACGGTATCTCCGATACCATTGCAGACCCCGCTGCCGCCTACCAGGTTTCCCTGGGTTATGTCTCCACGCTCGCCCAGGCAGACGCCGCCATCCAGAAGCAGGTGCTGTCCACTTCCATCGAACTTTGGAAAGCTCCCCGCCTGGGTGAATCCAACCAGTCCGCCTGGGAAAATATGCAGAATACCCTGCTCGATATGGGCTTGCTGACCCAGGCCCAGGACGTGACAAAAGCCTTTACCAACCAGTTCCTTCCATAGTAATTTTGTGCGGCGATTCATATCGTAACAGTCAGGTATAAATCACCGCTGCAAAATCATCCCAACCGGAATGCCATGGCAGAACCCATCCTAGCAGTTCATGAATTGAGTGTCACCTTCCCGGACTCCAACGGGGGTCTCTACGCGCTCGACACACTCTCATTCGCCATCCAGCCGCGGGAATTCGTTTGCGTCCTAGGTCCTTCGGGCAGCGGCAAATCCACCCTGCTGCGCATCCTGGCCGGGCTGCTCCAACCCAGCGCAGGCTCTTACACCTTTGCCGGAGGAAGACCGAAGATCGGCATGGTCTTCCAGGAGTCCAACCTGATGCCCTGGCGATCTGCCCTCGAAAATATCACCCTGCCGCTGGAACTCCAGGGAGTTCCCCCGGAAGACGCCCACCTGCGCGCCCAGGAATTGATCGACCTGGTGGGTCTGCAGGGGTTCGAGTCCTCCTGGCCGCGCGATCTTTCTGGAGGAATGGCCCAGCGGGTGGCCATCGCCCGCGCCCTCATCCACGACCCCGATATCCTTCTGCTCGATGAGCCTTTCGGATCGCTGGATGCTCTCACCCGCGAGCGCATGTGGACCGAGCTCTCGCGTATTTGGCAGCGCAGGCAGAAGACCGTGCTGATGGTCACTCATTCCATTAGCGAGTCGCTCTTCCTGGCTGACCGGGTCCTGGTACTGACCCAGCGCCCCGGCCGGATCAAGGTGGAGTTGGAGGTGGACCTGCCCCGTCCGCGCGCGGATGAGATCCGCTACACCGAACACTTCGGCGACCTGGCACGCCGCCTTAAAGACGCGATCGGATAAAAAAAACCTTCCGAGGGCTCCAACCTACCGGAAGGTTTATTTTATGATTGCCCGCAATCCTTAATGTACGATCCAGATCCACCCCAGGGCTGTCAGCGGGATGAAAAACAGGAGCACCGATACGGTCCCGGCGAAGGCACCCCGTCCTTCCCGCTCGTCCGTCAGTGTCACGGATGGGTAGAACCCCTCCAGCTTCCAGCGTGGGCCTCCAAACCAGGCAAAGAGAACCCCACCGATCAGGCCGCCGATATGCCCCCAGTTATCCACTCCCGGGGTGGTGTACCCGATCAGCAGGTTGATCGCAGCGATGTAAACCAGGTTCATTAAAGAACGGTTGACCCGGTTCCCAAGCAGTTTACGGTTCTGGATGATGAAGACACCTTCCGCCGAGATCAGTCCAAATATGGCGGTTGAAGCTCCCAGGGATGGGCTGGCGGTCAGCAGGAACGACATCACGTTGCCGGCGTATCCCGCCAGGAAATACAGCAGCAGGTAGCGGGCGTGACCGTAGCGCGCCTCGATGCCTCGCCCAAAAATGAACAGCGCGTACATGTTGAAGGCGATGTGCAAAATGGAGGCGTGCAAAAAGACCGGGGTGATCAGTCGCCAGAGTTCGCCGGCCCTGATGAGCACGTCATCCTTCATCCCATAATAGGTGATGAAATCGGTTGTCCCGATGGTGGACAGGAAATAATTCACCACGTTGGCCGGCAGGAAGCTCACCATGTACTGCCCGGCAACCTGCAGGAGATAGATAAAGGTGGTGAAAGCCAGGAGGGCGTAGGTGGCATACGGTTTTACATTCGGCATTGCCACCTGGACCGTCCGGGGAGGTTGCTGCATCTGAGGACCTTGCGTGGGGGTCGGGTTTTGATTCATTTTGCTCCAGAAAAACTATAATTCAAATTCATAAACTTACCTTGCGCGGGTTCACCCGGTGGTGCTCGGCCCGGATGATGGACACCACCGTGTCCACGGCTTCCTCCAGGGCTCCGTCCGCGTTGACAATAACGTAGTCGAACTCTTTTACTCGTTTAAGTTCCTGGCGTGCGGTCGCAATCCGCAGGCTCAGGTTTTCAGCCGTCTCGCTCCGCCGCGCCTTCAGCCGTCTTACCAGGGAATCTTCGCTCTCGGTCGTCAGGAAGATCAACACGGCTTCCGGCGCCAGTTTGCGCACCGTGGCTGCCCCCTGCACATCCACCCGCATCACCACGTCCTGACCTGAAGCCAGCGCTTCGCGCACCTGTTGTTTGGGGATGCCTTTATAGTCGTTATAAACGATGGCATACTCGATCAACTCTTCCTGCTCGATCATGTGGGCGAATTCATCCTTCGAGACGAAGAAGTAATCCACTCCCTGGACCTCATCCTCGCGCCGCGGGCGCGTGGTGGCTGTCACCACGAAGTGCATCGGCAGGTTCCGCTCTTTCAGGCAGTGCAGGACGCTGTCCTTGCCCACCCCCGAAGGTCCCGAAATTACGATCAAGAGGGGCTGAGGGTTGTGCAGGTTGAATTCTGAATCCGGCATGTCTGTATTGTACCAGACGGCGAATGAAGTAAAATACAGGCTGCCGGGTAAAAAGAGAGCCTCGCTCGTGCCCTTGATCCCATTTTTCCCGTCACCCTTAAGTTTATAAGCAAGGACCTGAAACCTATGCCGCTTTATGATTATGTTTGCCTGGATTGTAAAACCCGCTTCGACATTTTTATGACCTACGCCGAATACGGCACACGTTCCGTATCTTGCTCATCCTGTGGAAGCAGGAACGTCCGCCGGCGGGTGCCCCGCGTCCGTGTGGCGAAATCGGATGACAGCCGCATGGACTCGCTCGCCGGGGATTTCTCCGACCCGTCCGCCCTGGCTGGACTCGAAAACGACCCGCAGGCCATGGGACGCATGCTGCGCAAAATGGGCAGCGAAATGGGTGAGGACCTGCCGCCCGAGTTTAACGATGTGGCTGACCGCCTCGAAAAAGGGCAGAGCCCGGAGGAGATCGAAAAGGAACTTCCCGACTTGGGGGCGGACGATGCCGGCGGCGGAGGGGAACCGGACTTCTAAAATCAAACGGGCGACCTGCCACAGGTCGCCCGTTTTGCTTTAACAATTTTTACTATTTTGCAGGGACGGTGTCAATCACCATTTCGGTCTGGCTGCGGGTAAGGGTGAATTGCATGCTGCCGAGAGTTTTTTGGACCGATTCTCCCACCTTGATGCTGCCATAGTTTTGAGTCAACCAGTTAAGGACGGCAAGCTGGTCACCCGACGGCAGGAATGCCACGACGAGCACATTCACGATACCCAGTGCCTGGTCCACGGTTGCCTGCTTATCAGTGCGCGGCATTGAAATGATTAGCTCACTGATATTGCACGGATCTCCGATGAACTTGGCTGAAAATCCGGCGGCAATGTCGGGGAAGGAAGCTTTAAGGATCGCGCCTAATGTCGCAGTAGAAGCGGGCTGGCCATTTAAGGTACCATCGCTAAAGACGAACTGCTGGGTGGGTTCCAGTATGGACTTTACCTGGGATAGGGAGATTCCCAGCCCGCCGGTTGTGGGGGTGGCGGGACAATTGTTGGACGATTGCTGTGCGGCGAGTGTTTCTACCGCTCCCAATTCGGTCGGCGCGCTGGTCAGTATCCCGGGCAGTTGGGTGGCGATCCCCGAGATGCCGTTGGTCAGGCCGCATGCCAGTAGAAAAACCATCACGAGTGGAATTGCCAATAAGCGGGTTCGGTGCATATCCTCATCTCCTTTTAAGATAAATTATATCCAAAAAAAGCTAATTGGCAAGGCTGTCTGACAATCTGGTTGCTTATCGTTTTCCCAAGGGAGGATTATTTACATTCGTAAGCTGTCGTTTTATTTGGAAAAAGAGGATTCGACCTTCTTCAATGAAATCAAGCAGGAGATTCCAAATCCTTCCTGCCTGATCATAAACTTCGCGCAGCGTGAAAAAGGTTACAAAGGACCACCAATACTATATCTCTCACCTCATCGCTAATTCAATCGCCTGTTCCAGGTTCAACTTTTCTCCTGCTGCCCATTCCTGTTGAAATGCCGAGGCATCCATTTGCTCTTGCACCACTGCCATTGTCTGATCATACATCACTTGCTCGAGAGGGATCATGTTCATGGTCAGTATTTTCATATGTGCGTTGATTGCGCCCAGGATGCGCGCCGCGTGCTGAGGTTCTCCTTGAGCCAACGCCAGCCGCGACCATCCCTCCAAACCATGCGCCAGGCAGGGCTTCAACGCCATGTCTTGCAGCATTCTAAAAGACTCGCTCAAGCTCGCACGGGCACCGGGTAGGTCTGAATCTAGTATCTGCACACGCCCCATCATTTCCTCAATGTGGGCTGCAAATACAGGGTGATTTTCCTTACTTGAGTATTAAAGGTTGATATACGACCTAGCCCGCCAAGGCGTGTAATACGTGAACACCGACGAGTGCTTTCTTCCCTTTTAATTCAAGTTGACGTTGTTCCAAATCTCCCAGATCAAAGCCGGCAGCTTTGTAGACCTCATCGCTAATCAGAGCCTCACCCGGTGCAGCTTTGGACGCGATCCGTGCAGTCGTGTTGACATTGTCGCCCATGGCAGCAACATCAGTGACACTGCCTTCCGACCCGCTGATCGTACCGAAGAATGCGATGCCAGTGTGGACTCCAACCCCAACCGGTATCCAGGGCTCCTGCTCACCGCCATAACCCATGACACGCAATAATTCTTGGGCAGCAAGCACGGCGGCGCGTGAATGATTGGGTCCGGTGAAGAGGGGGAAATATAACCCAACCGCTTCATCTCCAACGAATTGGTCAATGAAGGCATCCGTCCGTATCAATACATCGGTTGCTGCCTTGTAAAAATGATTGATCAGCCGGCTGTAGAGCGAGGGGCTCATTTTTTCCGCCAGGCTTGTTGAGCCGCGAACATCTACAAATAAAAAGGACATTTCGACTTCGGTACCACCCGGGTACTCGCGACAAAATGCCATTCAGAAATTACAAAAACGGGGGTTTCTGTTATACCTGCCTCTTCCGTTCAAACGTGCTAAACTGGCTCCAATTCCATCAAATGGAGCGTTGCAGTTTTTACAGCGATGTTTGGCTGGAAATATCCCATAGCGTTTGCGGTCTTGTGCCCAACTTACTTCTCCTTCTATTAGGTCGTGCCATACCTGCTCAGCCGTGGGTTCTTCGGACATTTCAAGCCTCCTTGGAAAAAGACTTTAAAGAACTGAAATTAT
>CAWBPK010000002.1:0-672300 GCA_963790685.1 uncultured Chloroflexia bacterium | reverse complement strand
TTACCAATCACGGCATCAAACCCACCTGAAATAAACACTTGTGGAAAGGCTGCCTGCCAGTTGAAGGCATTGACGCGGTAGCGTTCCTCTTCATCCGGGAACATCTTCCCTTCGAAATAATCCGGGCCGATGCAGGGAGTTACCGCACTGGATATTCCTGCCGAGGTCCGGCAGGGCACGCTCCTTGAACAAGCCCAACTGGGCACCGATGCTTTCCTGGCTCTCGCCCTCGAGCACCTTGAGCGACAAGGAGAGCTTGGTCACTTCGACAGCCTGGGGATCGATGTCCACGCCGTGGATGTTGGCGAGCAGGATGCGCTTCTTTTCGGCGGTGGTCAGCTTCCAGCCGCCCTGCGCCTGATAAATAACAGGGGATTTCCCTTTTGCAAGAGTCTCGGGGTCATGCTTGGAATACCAGGCGGTATGCCAGTCGAGCAGATACTGGTAGGCGCCCAGCAGGAAGGAACCGGAACCGCAGGCGGGATCAAGAATCTTTAAGGCAGCGGCTTCCCTGGGAGTTTTTCGTTCCAGAAGCTTGCCGACGGTATGCTTGACGATGTAATCGACGATATAAGTGGGGGTGTAATAGACCCCGCCCGCCTTGCGGACTTCGGGCTTTTCCTCGACCTTCGCCTGGTGCCCGGGGGTGAGGCGGATGACCTTGCCCAGGAAGCGCTCGTAGACCTGACCGAGAATGTCGGCGGGAATCTCACGGAAGACATAGGGGGCGGGATAGTAGAGGCGCCGATGATCTCTTTCAGGACCTTATCATCGATCCTGAGGCGCAAGGTGAGATCATCGGGGGTACTGGACTGGGTTTTTTCCGGGTTGAAATGGAAAAGCCCGGAGTTATAGCGGCTGTCGGCCTGGCGGAAGACCTGGCAGAGGCGTTCGTAAATGCCTTCATGCTCGAGCAGCCCCTGCAACTGGTCCTGGGGCTCGATGCCGCGGTCCTCGCAGATGCGCAGGAAGACGACGCGGTCGATGGTCATCTGGACGGCGAAATTCAGCTCGCGCACCTGCAGGTCGGGGTTGCGCAGGGCGATATTGCGGGCGAGAAGGTCACGCCAGCATTCGATCTCCTGCAGGAAGGCGTCGTCCACCTCGGTGGTACCGCGCTTGCCCTTGAGACCTTCGGCGTACTTGTCGAAGGAACCCTTGAGGATGGCATCCCGTGAAAAAATGGCGGCGAGCTCATCCCATTTTGACAGGTAATCCTTGTAATTGAAGAGCAGGACGCGCCCGGTGGCGGCGCGGTCGGATTTATCGGGCTTGCTGCGGCTTTCGTAAACGGCGAACTCCTCGAAGTCGGTGAGGATGCTGAGCGGCAGCTTGGCAGACCAGGCGTAGCGGCGCAACTGGAAAGCGGGGACAATATCGTACTGGATATTTACGGCGGGTTTCTTGGCTTCGACGTAAAACTTGCACGTACCCCCGACCCGGAAGGCGTAGTCCGGAGCCTTGGAGGCGCCTTCGACTTCAAGGGAGGCCTCGTGGATCACTTCCTTATAATTTTCGGCATAGCCATGCTGGTTGAAGACGTCCCAGCCAAGAGCTTCGAAGAAGGGGTTGAGGAATTCCTGGCGAAGCTGGGCTTCGTTGTATTTACCGGAGAGGTAGGAAGAGCGATGTTCGTCGAAGCGCTGGACGAGTTGACGGATGGAGTCAGGTGCGGACATGGAGCGGTTCTCCCCGAAAAAATGGATGGATTAATCGTACAACCAAACCAGCAATCTGCCCCACTCGTTCCGAGGCCTCCAGGGACCAGCAGGTCTTCCCCTTGACATAACAGAAAATATGTTCTATTATTCAATAGGCAGCATGCCCGCTATGGGCTGCATGCCTTTCGATCAGCACCTTAACAACCGAACGCACGACCATGAAGGGCCTCACCCTATCCCCGCCTGCCCCGAGGCGCGGGACAGGGGAATATTTGGCGGCCAATGCCCGCGGATAATTGATCCTCAGGATCAAATGCAAAATCAAATCTTTTTCCCCATTTTTGGAGCCCCAAAAATGACATTTCTCTCGATGAGAATCACCCTTCCGCACCAAAATAATTGTTCCTCTTTTCATACCTCGCGAAGTGTATAAATGGCTTTTCAGGCGCTTTAAATGCCCCCATTTACCCTGCTCCAGACGCAGATAGATCCACCTTTTCAAGGGAGGAATTTAGATGGGCATGGGAGTCCAATGTGGGAAAAACCATGACTGAACTAGTGGAACCTTTGCAAGGCGTTAAAAATGGACTGTACACCAAAATCCAAAGCTTTGATAGGAACCCGTTCATCGGCTGCGTGGATCGTCCCGATAAAGCTGAAATCGTCGGGCAACTGGAGAGGAGTGAAACCGTAGGTCTGGATGCCAAGCTTGGCGAAAAAACGGGCATCGGTAATGCCACTCAACACGTATGGAACAGCAATCCCCTGCGGGTCAGAACTCTTTGATCACAGCAGCGAGCGTATCAAAAAGGCCCATGTCAGGTGCTGACGGCCCCGGGTCAGACTCCAACACTTCCAGGTCGAAATCCGACCCGAGCAGGGAATGCATCTCATTTTCCATGTCCTGTGGAGTAAACCCGGGCAGCAAGCGGCCGTCGAGCCCGATGGAGGCCTCAGATGGGATGACATTCACCTTATCGCTGGCTTTCAAGACGGTGGGACTGATGGTATTGTGAACCAAGGGTGCAAAAATGCTGCTGCGCTCGCCGAGAGCATCGATCATAACATCTGCCAGAAGAGGATTGGCCATGGCTCGAACCGTCAATCCTGTGGCACCACCCAGGGCCATTGCAATGCTGGTCAGCATCAGATTAACTGCAGGCGTCAGGTGGTAGGGCAGTCGTTTTTGATCAAGCAGGGTGATCGCCCGGGCGAGTTTCGCCATCGCCTGGTGATGGACAGGCATGGAGCCATGACCACCACGTCCATGGAAGGTGATCTTCATCCAACAACCTTGTTTTTCAGCGACCATGATGGGATAAATCCGTTTCCCGCCCATGTTAATATTGAAACCACCAAACTCGCTAAAGGCATACTTGACATCTTTAAAAAGGTCTGCATGTTCAGTAACCAGAAACCGGCTGCCGAAATCTCCCCCCACCTCTTCGTCAGCCACCGCACAAAAGATCACGTCACCGGGCAAAGAGGCGTTCTCAACCCTGGATTTCAAAAAGGCTGCCAACATCATGGCGACCCCACTTTTCATATCCAGAGCTCCACGCCCCCAAAGGAATCCATCCACAATATTGGCTTCGAAAGGCGGCTGCTGCCATTTCTGATTTTCCACCGTAACCACATCCACGTGACCATACATTAGAAGGGGCGGGGCTTTCCCTTCTCCTTTTAACCGGGCAAGGATGTTTGGGCGCTGGGGAGACCTGGCGACCAGTGTTGTTTCAATGCCGGCTGTTTTGAGCAGCCCAGCGATGTACTCGATGCAAATCCGCTCGTTTCCTGGCGGATTGGTGGTGTCAAAACGGATCAGGTTCTGGAGTAATTCCGCGGGGCGCTGGTAGATCTGGAGCTTCGTGTCCAAAAGATTATTCTCCTTGAATGCAGGCAGCAAAAAAACCGCCAGATTTGACTCTATCTTATAGCAGAAAAGGGGCAGAGTCAAACGTGGCGGGGATTTGCCCGGCTCACGGTCAGCCAAATGTATATAGAAAGAACCTATTTATTTAAGGGAGGTCCAGCTCTGCGAGAGAACCTTGTGCGCAGCCTATTGGTCCAGCGCTGGCGCAATTCACTTGCCTTCCGCCGCAAGGGAGGAATACGCAAAACCAGGAGGAACATGAGCAGCACCGCCAATAAAAAAGGGACCAGGATGTCGCCACTCAAACTGAACAGGTTGCCTTTCTTGGCAAAGGCATAATGGAGTATGGCGAGCACTGCAGCGGGGTAAACCAGGCGATGAAGATCATGCCAGTTACGCCCAAGTTTCTTCATCCACCACCTGAAGGAGGTAACAGCCAGAGGGATCAGAAGGAGGAAAGAAGCAACTCCGAGGATGGCATAGAGTTTCTGGAAAATAATGCCTTCGATCAGGGGCAGATTAAACCCGTAATCCACGCCTAAAAATGTCAGCACATGCAAGCTGGCATACATAAAACAATAAAGCCCCAAGGCTTTGCGGCGTTTAATCGGCTCGCGCCAGCCCGTGAGCGTATTAATCGGTGTGCAAACCAGGGAGCCAATTAAAAAGTAAGCAGCGATATCCCCCAAGCGCTGCTCGACATCCTGGATCGGGTTAACAGTCAACCGGTTGGTGAAATAGTCAAAGATAATCCAAGCCAGCGGAAGCCAGCCGAGAATATGTATAACGATTTGGAGCCAGGTGAATTTTATCTTTGCATTTTTAGTAGTTCGCACGCAAATCCATCCCCGCATAGAGGCTGGCTACTTCATCGGCATAGCCATTGAACATCAGCGTGGGTATGCGACTCAGTTGCCCGATCCGCCGCTCGCTAGCCTGGCTCCAGCGCGGGTGAGGCACATTGGGGTTGACGTTCGAGTAGAACCCATATTCCTGCGGAGAAATCGTATTCCACATGGTCTGCGGCTGCGTATCGGTCAATTCGATCTTAACTATGGCTTTGATGCTCTTGAAGCCGTACTTCCAAGGCACCACCAAGCGGAGTGGCGCGCCGTCAGGGTTGGGGAGGGGTTCACCATAAAGCCCGGTAGCTATGATGGTCAGGCGCTGCATGGCTTCGTCCAAGCGCAGACCTTCGCTGTAAGGCCATGGGTAGAGCGGGTTGCCTTCGCCCGGCATCTGGCTTGGATCCATCAATGTGACAAAGTGAACATACTTGGCGCTTGTCATTGGGTCGACTTCACTCAGCAAATCAGAAAGCTGGAAGCCGTTCCAAGGGATAACCATACTCCAGGCTTCCACACAGCGGAGTCGATAAATGCGTTCCTTCTGCTCGAACTTCATCAGGTCTTCGATCCCGTAGGTCTTGGGATTCTGAACCATCCCACCGACCTCAACGGCCCAGGGAGTGGTCTTGAAATTCTTTGAGAGTGGGTTAACTGCCGTTTTATCGGTGGAGAACTCATAATAGTTATTGTAATTTGTGATGTCTGCGATGGAGTTAAGCGAGGCGCCCAATTCGTCGGTTGTGAGACAAACAGCATTATCGGGAACAGGGGGGCTGGGGGTCAATGTAGGCGTTACTGACCCGCCTGAGGATGAAACATTAACTCCACAGGCTGCAAGAAATGCAGTCGCACTAACAATTCCCGCTGCTTTCAAAAAATCCCGGCGTGATAAGTAGGCGCTGTGAGATGTAATTTCGGAAGAAGGTACTTCCAAGTCTTTTAATTTGCGTTCCATGACTGGCTCCTGCTAACAATAACCCGAATCATGAGATTCGAAGAATGATATTTTACCAATTCTTGGTTAAGATAACGTTAAAGAGCCAATCTTCGAGATATGTTTCCCCGTGGAATTCATCCTTCCATGCTGGCAAGTTCCCATCCAAGGATAGCCTGCTTGCGTGCCGAACCATAGCGATAGCCGCCGAAACCACCCGCCTTCTGCAATACCCGATGGCATGGGATGAGGCAGGCCACGGGGTTATGGGCAAGAGCGTTCCCAACGGCGCGGGCGCCATTCAAAGAACCCACCTGGTCAGCCAGAGATTCGTAGCTAATGACTCCGCCGGGCGGTATGCGCAGGAGGGCTTCCCAAACCTTGATCTGGAAATTCGTACCGTGCAAGTACAAAGAAACACTCCCCGGTTCCAGGGATGACCCGGAATTGGGATGCCAGGGGGCGAAAACCTTTTCCACCACCCGGCGGGTACCTGCGGGGTCAGAATGGAAAGCTGCATTGACCCAATCAAGCTTTAGCTGTCTTAATGCTGACGCACGATCCCCGTCCACGAATGCCAAAAAGCATATGCCGCGCCTGGTGAGAGCCAAAAGGCATTCGCCAAAGGGGGAGGGATGGAAGCCATAGTAAATGTCCACTCCGGCTCCTTTCGAGCGGTACTCTCCGGGGGTGACCGCTTCACACTGAACGAGCAGGTCGTGCAGACGCCCAGGACCGGAGAGACCGGCTTCGTATGAAGCAGACAGGACCGATGACCGGGCGAGCAATATCTTGGCATTCTCCTTGGTCAGAAATTGGAGGAAGCGCTTGGGGCTGATCCCAGCCCAACGGGAGAAAAGGCGTTGAAAATGATACTCACTCAAGCCAACCTGGGCGGCAACTTCGGCTAAATCCGGCTGGCGGCGGGCGTTGTCTTCCAGGAAACGAATTGCCCGGGCGATACGCTGATAGTCTTCAGATAACTGGTCTAAACTGGTCATGAGCTTATTTTACCGATTTCCGGGCAGGCTGCAACCTGAATCTTGCGATTCCCAAGGATAGCCTCTGCTGCGACAGGGTAGTTTTGAGGGTCTCAGATACCGCATTTTATACATAGGGGGTGGATGACACGCATGCTATAATTTTTTTGAACATTCTGCCTTCTGGTGGAAGGAATTAATGGTGTGCAAGGATTTCCTGGAAGTATTTTAAGGAGGAAAAATGCCTGCAACAATTATTACCGATCGAGTGCTGGTGACTGACCACAGTCACTGGGAAGTGATGCTCAAGCCACAGGAACTTATCGATGGCGGGGTGACTGACGTAATCCTGAAAGCCGGCTCAGGCATGGGGGTCGACTCGAATTTTCAGAAGAACGGCGAGAACGTGGCAAAATATTCCAAATACCTGCGCCTGCATGCCTACTGGTGGGACGATCCCATCGCAGGAGGCAATGCCGAAGCCAACTTCGCAGCACAAACCCTGAAGAAAAGCGGACTACCCATTCTTTCCTTATGGGCGGATATCGAACAGTGGTGGAGCGACTGGAATAAATGGATGTCTGCCCGGTTGGGAAGACTGCCCTGGAACCAGGTACCAATGTTTCAAGCCTGGGCCCTGGACAGCCATTACAAGTCTTTCGTTGAAGCGCTGGCGAAGTTATGGCCGATCACCGGAATTTATACGGGGCGTGGGTTTATTACCACCTACGCTCCCACGATGAGCACCTGGCTGAGTAAATATAAGATCTGGTTTGCAGCATATGGGAGACAACCCGGAGTGGCAACCCCGATGACCTGGCAGGATTTAAAGACCAAGTGGCTTCCGGATTACGACCCGATCTATAAAGATACCGGGGTCATAAAAGATAATATCGTCGGTCACCAATTCACGGGTGACAGGTGCCTTCTGCCTGGCGGATACCAGGATGTGCTGGGGTTCAAACGCAAGGCGATGGACGTAAGCGTCTTCCAGAGATCCTTTATGGAACAGTTGGGGGAGGTCCCCACCAGCCCCCTCGATAACCCAACACCCCCCGTCACCCCGCCATCCGGAAACCCGTACATTTTCCTTGGGTCCCACTTGTGGGTGCGGAACCTGCCTAATGAAACGACCGCACGACTGATCGACAGCCTTACAAAAGACCAGCGGGTTAATGTGCTGGAGATCCAGGGAGACTGGGCGCGGATCGAAAAACCTGCCGGCTGGGTGCGATTGAGCTGGTTGACCAAACTGTAAATGGCTGCGGTGCAACCCGCGGCGAAAAATGCACGGTTAATAAATCGGCGGAGAATGTCATGAGTCATCCTCCGCCGCTGAATTTAATGTTTGTAAAACAACGATTTCAACCGTAGGAACAGCAGTAATCCACCGGCGCTTCGAGTTTTAACTGGAGGGTTGAATTGGCAGGGGCTTCAAAGGATTCACCGGTTTTCACAGTTTGCCAGGTATTATTCCCGGGCAGGAGGACATCCATCCAACCAGTAAGAATTTCCATGATCTCGCGAGACCCGGTCTTGAATTCATACGCACCAGGCAACATGAAACCGAGGGTTTTGCGTGTGCCATCCGCGAACAACACAGTACGACTGGTCACTTTCCCATCGAAATAGATATTGGCTTTTTTAATGATGTCGACGTTTTCAAATTTATCAGAAGACATAAGCTCTCTCCCAAGGCTTTCATTCAGCGGCAGAACGGAACACCTGGATATAGTATTGGAGGCTTGAGGCAAACAGACTGGCGCCCAGACCGATATACAGGACCGCCAGGTAGGGCTTGGGGATAGGGGAGTAACGGCGCAGGTAAATCCCCATGGCAACCATCACCAGGACCAGCGGATAACTCGTCCATTTTTGAAAGGCAAACAAACAGACCTTCTCGCGGGGGATTTTGATGATCCTTTGGACGTTGCCGGAGGCCAGCCTGGAAAAACCAAAAAAGTAAATCGCAGCGGCGAGCAGCAGACCTGCCAAAACCAGGAGCACCAGCATCCAGGAATGAACCAGTCCCAGCCAGGTGACGGCAAAAACAATCAGCATGATGCCCACACCCGACCACATGATCCCGGCGGTGAGGTGAAGCCATATTTTTTTTGTTGCTGGTGTCCATTTCGAGGTCTGTTCCACAGGCAAACTCCAAGTATTAAGATGTCAGGCTAAAGAGAAGCCGAGCACGAAAGCAGCGGTTGTCATTAAAAGCAACCCCGGCAGGATTTTATAAATGGACTGCCTGGAGAGAATGGGTCGACCAGCCTTTTGGAAGTAAAGCATCACCCCTCCCAGCCCGATCAACGCACCGCCCAGCCCGACCAGGCAGAACCCGGGTGCAACCCGAGCCGTGAAAGCCAGGAAGATCGGCAAGAGGAAAATGATCAACCCGGCAATGCCATGCACCACTGAAAGGACAATAACCGGCAGCATGTTGTTCATGTGAAACGAGCGGGTGATGATAATCGCCAGCAGCCCCAACAAAGCAAAAACCAGATAAGGACCCTGCCAGGCAGGAAGGTGTTCCCACACGAGACCAAGCGACAGGCTGAGCGGGATAACCGTCGAGAGGATGACAACAACGGGGCTGTCGAGAGCCTCAAAACCCAGGATGATGAGCAGCAAAGCAGCGACCAGCAGGATCCCAAAGCCGACGGTGTAGGCGAATATGGGAAGGGTACCCATGCCGTTAATGCCGACTGCCACCTGCCAGGCTGCCAATAACCCGGTAAGGAGAAGGAGGAGACGATCCAATAAGGTGATCTTCAAAATGTTCCCACAGGATTTGTACCCTGCCTGGCACCAGGGACCGCCCCGAACCTCCAGCTGCAGTCTTTTCGGCGGGTCAAATAGATGACAACCCTGGCGATCATATAGCCAGCAGGACCATGGCACAGAGCATGAAAACCGAGGCGTACTTGAACAGCCCAAAATTAACCCGTTCAGTGGGGCGAAAGACCATGGAGGCCGCCATGAGCAAAAGTCCAGCTGACAATACAGCCAACAAGCGAATGACCCCGGATTGTACCCCGATCAAAATGCCCGCTGCCGTAATGCAAAGGGCGGCAATCACACTCGAAACCGCAATAGAAATGTGTGTGAAACGGAAACCGTAGATTGCGGGGAAGGTGGGGATACCCGCGCTCTTATAATCATCGGAATAGCGCATGGCGAAGGTCAAAATATGGGTGGGGATCCAAAACAAGACCGCCAGTGCCAACAAGATGCCGATGCCATCAATCGAGCCGGTGCCAAATACACGCCCCGCCAGGATAGGCATGGCCCCTGAAATTCCTCCCCAAAGGATGCTCCAGGACGTGCGCCTTTTAAGCCATAAAGTATAAACCAGTGCATCGAAAACACCCCCTGCAAAAACGATCAATCCGTAAAGAGGGGATAGAACGAAGGACATTCCAATGCCCAGTACCAGAAGTATCACTCCGAGGTAAAGGGCTTCGCGGGGAGAGAGACGCCCATCCGCCAGAGGACGGTGGTGGGTGCGGTTCATCACCGCATCGAGGTCGCGGTCGTACCACATATTGATGATGGTGCTCCCGGCGATCGCCAGATATAAACTCAAAGCCAGGCCAAGGAAATGGTACCAGTGGAACACCGGGCTGCGAGCGGTTAAGAATCCTGCGAGACCAGTCACCAGCAATAAGCCGGTCTGCAGGGACTTGGTCAACGACCAATAAAGGCGAAATTTAACAAGGAGAAATTTCAATCCAGCTCCCAAATGAAATCGAGTGGTTTGATTATAAAGTATTTCATGAAGCAACATTGTGCTTTTTTAATGGATTCTCACATTTGTTACAAATGAGTTTACCGATTCCACCCAATCCCTTTTAAAGGGCAAAATTAATCAACCCGCAACTATTAATTTGTTTATAATTTCACGAACATCCAGTAGAATCCAATACTGAAGGTCATGATACCCTGGTCCAATGAGATGCGTATATTGCAAGTGATGCGCCTCGCGTAACGCGGCGCAAGTTTTCAACTTCTTTATTTTAGGACGAATAATGACTGGAACCTTAAAGGAAAAAACGGTTTTGATCGTGGGTGCGGGAATAGGTGGAATTGCCACTGCCGCCCGCCTGGCAAAGAAAGGGTACCGGGTGACGGTGGTAGAGAAATGCGAAAAGCCCGGGGGACGCTGCGGACAAATGACCGTCGAAGGTCACCGGTTCGATACCGGAGCGACCCTGTTCATGATGCCCAAGCAATATGCAGAGACTTATGCCGCCCTGGGTGAAAACATGAATGATCAGCTTAATTTGGAGCGGATCAATCCCACCTATCACCTGTTTTTCCAAGATAACTCACAGTTAGAACTGAACTCCGATCTGCACGAAATGATGGAGCAGGTTGAAGCCATCGAACCGGGCAGTTTCGAGCGCCTGTTATGTTACCTGGCTGAAGGAAGAGGTTGCTACGAACTAAGCCTGCCAAATGTGATTAACAAGGATTTCCGGAGCCTGGGCGAATTTATAAACCCGCGCATGATCCCGATCTTTTTCCGCCTTAAAGCGTTCACGCAGCACGCCCAATATGCCCAAAAATTCTTTAAATCATCCAAGCTGCAAATGGCATTCACTTTCCAGGATATGTACATGGGGCTCAGCCCCTACGAATCCCCTGCCACCTATTCTTTCATGCAATACACAGAACTAGCGGATGGATTGTTCTTCCCGATCGGAGGAATGTACCGCATTGCAGAAACTTTGACCGCCATCGCCGAGAAGCTGGGGGTGCATTTTCTATATAATTCCCCGGTGGATAAAATCCTGATCGAGGGCGAGCGAGCCAAAGGCGTGCTGTTATGCGATGGTCAGCAGTTAACCAGCGACCTGGTAGTGGCAAACGCAGACCTGGGATATGTATACCGAAGCCTCCTGCCCGACGACGGGGAGGCGGCACGCATCGACCACAAGGAATACGGCTGTTCCACCCTGATGTTCTATTGGGGTTTGGACAAACAATTCCCTCAACTAGGGCCTCATAATTTGTTCTTTTCCGGGGATTACCGCAAGGGTTTCGAAGATATTTTCAAGAGCGACAGAATGCCGGACGAGCCGAATTTCTACATCCATGCACCGGTGCGGATGGACCCGAGTGCGGCACCCGCGGGTTTCGACACGCTCTACGTTGCAGTTCCAGTGGGCCATATCGACTCGAAGAATCCGCAGGATTGGGCAAGCCTCCAGGCAAAGGCACGCGCGTTTATCCTCAACCGGCTGGCCCAGGTGGGGATGAATGATCTCGAGTCACATATAAAGGTGGAAGTGGGTTTCGGCCCGCAGGACTGGCAGGGACGCTATAACCTTTCGAGAGGTTCAGCTCATGGGCTGAGTCACAAACTCACCCAAATGGCCTATTTCCGTCCGCATAACAGACATAAGCGCTACCGCAACCTGTATTTTGTCGGGGCGAGCACGCATCCCGGGACGGGGGTGCCGACGGTGCTCGTGTCAGCGCGTTTGACCACCCAGAGGATCCTGGAAGACACGAATACGTAAGGGAACATCCGCCGGCATAAAATAGCCAGGCGAGGAGGAGAATTAAGAAATGACCAACACCGCAGCGCTGGCCCGGTCAATCACCTGGTCCAGCAGCAGACAATCATATCTGACAGCCCGGCTGCTGGCAGACCGGGACCTGGTGGACGACTGCATGCGCGCCTATGCTTATTTCCGCTGGGCGGATGATATCATCGACATCACTTCTAAATCCAACTCTGAACGGACAGCATTTATTGCAAAACAAAAGATGCTCATTAATGAACTTTACAATGGCAAGCGGCCCGTGGGTCTGTGCCCGGAAGAGGAAATTTTAGCGGATCTGGTTGCCCACGACCGTGGTCCCGACAGCGGGCTGCGCTCGTTCATTCAAAATTTCATGACAATTATCGAGTTCGACGCACTGCGCAAAGGGCGGCCGGTCACACGCCAGGAGTTGATTGCGTACACCAACAGGCTGGCGACCGCAGTGATGGATGGCATTCAATATTTCATCGGCAATAAACATCCTTATCCCAAGACCATGGACCGCACCCTGGCAGTGGTGGGCGCCCACCTCGTTCACATGCTACGGGATACCCTGGAGGATATCCCGGCAGGGTTTGTCAATATTCCCATTGAAGAGATCCACGAACGCGGAATTTGTATTGAAGATGCCGGCAGCGAACCTTTTCGCGCCTGGGTCAAGGATCAGGTGGAAAGGGCCAAGGTCTATCTCCAGACAGGGAAAGGGTATATTAACCACCTCGAAGTATTGCGCTGCAAACTGGCAGGGGCGTGGTACTGCGCCCGGTTCGAGTGGTTTCTGAACACAATCCAACGCGACGAGTACCGGCTGAGGAGCGCATATCCCGAAAGACACAGCCCGGCAACCTGGTGGAAAATGATGCGGCTGGCAGTCACAATAACGCTGAAACATAGCCTGGGGAAATTCCGGAGAAACATTCCACATCCTGATCCACACGCAGCGATGAGTCCCGAAAGGACCATGACGACTTACCGGGCCAAATAAGATTATCCACCCGGCCTGTCGAGGCCAGCGCGTGAATATTCCCTGCTTGTAAATTTCGTACATTGATGTTCCGATTGGGATCAAAACAGGATAATCGATCCTAGCTGGTACAATTGCTTCCATGGCATCCGTATCCATCGATCAAATCATCCTTTTCGAAGATGCAGAAATCCTCATCATAAATAAACCTGCCGGGATTCCGGTACTACCGGACGGCTGGGATAAGGATGCCCCCTACTTGGTGAAGTCACTGGAGGAACGATCCGGAAAACTATGGGTTGTGCACAGGCTGGATAAAATAACCAGCGGGGTCATGGTTTTTGCCCGCTCCGCTGAAGCGCACCGGACCCTGAGTATGCTCTTCGAACACCACGAGGCGAAAAAAATATACCATGCCATCGTGGTGGGATCTCCTACTTGGGACAAGCACATTGCCCGCCACCCGCTGCAAGTGGATGTGGGTCACAAACACCGCACCCTGGTGGACAACCACCTGGGAAAGTCATCTGAAACATTCTTCCGTGTCCTGGAGAGGTTCAATAGCTTCAGTCTGCTTGAAGCCCTGCCAGCCACAGGGAGAACGCACCAGGTGCGGGCTCATACATCCGCAATGGGATTCCCGCTGCTCGGTGACAGCCTGTACGGCGCACCGGAAACAGATCTTATCGATCGCCCAGCCCTGCATGCATATTCCCTGTCATTCAACCATCCAGCGACTCACGAACGGGTGACTTATACTGCCCCCATCCCTGAAGATTTTCAAGCTGCGGTGGAAAAACTCAGGCTGCTTAAATAATTGAGCCGGTCTCACCGACCAGCTCATTTTCTTATCACCCCGGTTTAAACTATTTTTCTGGCTTCCATGTAAAACCGTTTTTCCCTGGCCTCCCCCATGGAAAACGTTTTGCGCGGCAACGCCCCTTCCAGGATGACTGTCTTGAAGAGGTCGGATTTATTCATGCCGGGAACGTAAAATCCGGCATTTCCAGGCTGCGCCCCCAGCTTGAAGACGATATCTGCACCATGGAGATAATCGATCTTATCCGCGCCGCCTTCCATAATAAATTTGTCAAGGAATTCCTGCAGAGTGCCAACCGGCAGGTTGGAAGAAGGATGGGCGATTTCGAGGATACCAAAGCCCCTGCCGCCGCCCACCAACCCGATGACCTGGGTGAGACCACCGGCCTTGTCGACTATTTTGATCATTTCACTAGCACCGGAAACAGGCTGGTAAGAGAGATGGGTGCCGAAGAACGATTGCAGGTGCGCAAACAAGTCCTCTTTTAATCCAAATACCACCCGATGGATGGGCTCGAAAACCAGACCTTCGTCGTGCACATTTTCCAATTCGACCAATGCGTAGCGGGCCGGATGGTCAAGGCCAACCTCGGGTTTCAACCCTTCCCATACAGCTTTGGCTGTAGCCAATGAATGGTTACCATCGCCCATAGCGAAGAGCAGGACAGGGTTATCCAAGCCAACGCCATATTTATTGGCAAAGATTTCCGGCTGCGCCAATTTGCGAAGAGAGGCGACCACCTGCGTCTCCAGCATCCCTGGGACTGCATACCCGGTGAGATGACCGGAACCGAGCATCAACTCGAAATCATAGATCTTACTCATACCACTTTTGGACTTCTGGAGAGGTTCGATGACAGTTTGTTCGGGGTCATCGATCAGGACAAGGATATGGGGCAGTTCCAGTTCAGCGCCCGTCCTAATTTTCATGCGAGGGGGCAGACGCTCAACAATCGTCCCTTCCGTAGCCCGGATCAGGCTAGTGGATCCTTTGGTGAAATCATAGTGCTCAAGGTCCAGGCAAAGCATAAGGCCGCGGCGGGTCCGCCCACCCACGCTACGCTCAATGTAGATCAATCCTTCCTGTGATTCGAGGATGTTATTTTTTAGGTACTGGCGCATTTTTTCCTGGATGACCTTTATGCGTTCTTCTGCGCCGGGCTTTTCCAGGAATACTTCAGGGAAGATCAAGTTGTAAGTGGAGGGCGCATCACCGACGATTTTTTCCACATCCCGCCAGTACTCCGGCTGAGAGGTGAACTGGTCACAGGCAATCACAGCCCATTTGGTAAGGTCCGTGCCTTTCCTGGGCAGGTAAACTTGAGGGATTTGAATACCGATGTCGGTGTAAGTTTTCATGGGTTCCTACAGGATTAATTTCATGTCCCCGGAGGGACCTTGACTATTGTCAGGGAAAATTTATTTCGCTCAAGGGGAGATTTATTTCCTAGCGAACTCGATTAGTTTTTCAGACACCTCAGCACCGACCCGTCCCTGGGCTTCGCGGGTGGCAGCGCCGATATGAGGTGAGCAAATAACGTTATCCAGCTTGACCAGTTTCCAATCCAGAGGCGGCTCCTCAGTGTATACGTCCAAGGCAGCCCCAGCCACTTTGCCATTCATCAGGGCTTCGTAGAGATCGGTTTCATTAATGATACCGCCGCGGGCGCAGTTAACAATCCGCACGCCGGTCTTCATTTTGGCAAACATGGATTTATTGATCATATCCGCGGACTCTTTGGTCTTGGGGAGGTGCAGGCTGATGTAATCGGAGCGGGAGAGCAATTCGTCCAGGGAAACGATTTTCACGCCAACAGCTTCCTTGACGTAAGGGTCGTAAGCGATAACGGTCATACCGAGCGCATTGGCGCGCCTTGCCACCTCTTTTCCGATATTACCGATGCCGAGCAGGCCCAGAGTCTTACCGCTAATCTCGTCGCCTTCGAAAGCTTTCTTTTCCCATTTTTCTGCTTTTACAGAGGCAGTGGCTTTGTATAGATTGCGCGCCAAAGAGAACATGTATCCAATCGCGAGTTCAGCCACCGAAGCTGAGCTGGCCTGGGGAGTGTTCATCACGGTTATCCCTTTCGAACGGGCGTAGTCCGCATCAATGGTATCCAATCCAACGCCGCCGCGCACGATGATCTTCAGGTTGGGGCAAACATCGATCAACGGCTGGCGGATCTTGGTGCGGGAGCGTACCACGCAACCATCATAAGCGGGCAAAACTTTGGGCAGGTCTTCCGCGGTGATCTCGAAGTTTGTATCCACGGTCAGCCCTGCCAGGCGCATTTTCTCAATGGCTTCGGATTCGGTTTTATCGCAGACCAGGATTTTCATGATTTTCCTCCTTGGGAAACGTCTAATTAAAAACAGAGCCACACGAGCCAGGCCCGTGTATCTCTGGTGTGGGAAGAGCCCAGGTTCACTAAAATATTTTATCACGGCCTCTTTTGTTGTCAACCAATTTTCACCTCCTTCGATGGCTCCGACCAATATTGTGCGAAACCGAGCGGGTGGACTATAATTTGACTACCGACCACGAAATAGATCCATAAATCAACAGGAGAAGAAAATGACCAAACGCGTCCATAATTTCAACCCCGGCCCGGCTGTCCTGCCCGTTGAAGTGCTCCAGCAGGCACAGGCAGAAATGCTCGATTACAAGGGAACCGGGATGTCGGTGATGGAGATAAGCCATCGTTCGAAAGAATTCGAATCCATTGTCACCGAAGCGCAAGCGGACCTGCGTGACCTGCTTGGAATCCCACCCAACTATAAAATCCTGTTTCTGCAGGGAGGCGCCAGCCTGCATTTTGCCATGATTCCGATGAACTTTCGCCCGGCGGGTACTTCAGCCGATTATATAGTCACCGGCACATGGAGTAAGAAAGCATTGAAGGAATCCCAAAAACTGGGACTTGCCAAAGCCGCGGCAAACATGGAGGCGGAAAATTTCAACCACCTGCCCGCCCAATCTGATTTAAAATTGGACCCCAAGGCTGCCTACCTGCACTTCACGTCCAACGAAACGATCCATGGAGTGGAGTATGTAACAGAACCGGTGCCACCGGCGGGTGTACCGCTCATATGCGATACCAGCTCCGACTTTGTAAGCCGACCGATAGATGTATCCAAATACGCCATGCTCTACGCCGGCGTACAAAAGAACGCCGGTCCTGCAGGCGTGGTAGTTTGCATTGTCCGCGACGACATGCTGGGAAAAGTCCCGGCAAACCTGCCCAACCTGCTGGATTACAAGGCTCTCGCTGAAGAGAATTCCTTGCTGAACACGCCTCCGTGCTGGTCCATATATATCGTCGGGTTGGTACTGAAGTGGGCCAAGGGAATTGGCGGATTGAAAGAAATTGCCAAGCGCAATCAAACAAAGGCCGGAATGGTCTATAAAACGATCGACGAATCTGGCGGCTTTTACAAGGGACATGCCACGTCCGATCGTTCATTAATGAACGTCACATTCCGCCTGCCAAACGAGCAATTAGAGGATACTTTCGCCAGTGAAGCCAAGAAACAGGACATGATCGGTTTGAAAGGCCATCGTTCAGTGGGCGGAATGCGCGCCTCGCTCTACAATGCCCTACCGGTTGAGGCTGCCCAGGACCTGGTCATGTTCATGAAGGAGTTCCAACAGAGGAACGGGTAGTTGACTTCTTTATCCCACATGGTATAATGTCGCCGCTTTCAGTAGGAGCGGCGATATTATTTTATGTTGAGCGTTTCTGAAGCCCGTGAACGCATCCTGGCTATCTTCTCGCCGGTCGAGTCAGAGACCGTCCCCCTCGAACGCGCCACCGGGCGAATCCTGGCAGGGAATATTTTTGCCCGGACCGACCTGCCTCCCTTTGACAATTCTTCGGTGGATGGCTTTGCTCTTAATGCTGCAGACTTGGACTCCCCTCATCCATTAAGCGTGATCGCCGATATCCGGGCGGGAGAGTATTCAGAAACGCCCATCCAGCCCGGGCAGTCAGCGCGGGTGATGACCGGGGCAGCTCTGCCACCCGGCACGGCAGCAGTGGTCATGGTCGAAGATACAAACTTCAGCGTGCGCAACCAGGGTCCACCCGCTCCAAAAACCGTAACGATTACGAAGTCCGTCCCCAGAGGGACCAATGTGCGCTCGCACGGGGATGACCTGCACAGGGGCGAATTGGTCATGTCTGCAGGAATGCGACTGCGGGCGCAGGAAATCGGCCTCCTGGCAATGCTTGGAGAGTCACTGGTGCCGGTATACCGCCAGCCACGTCTCGCCCTGCTTTCAAGCGGTGATGAACTATTGCCTGTGGACGCCCCCCTTCTCCCTGGAAAAATACATGAATCCAATTCCCTGGCACTTGGCGCGCTGGCAGGTACGGCTGGCGTCGAACTTATCCGGCTGGGTGTTGCAAGGGATACCCCGGCAGACATCCGTTCGCGCTTTAAGCGGGCGGTGAAAGCAAAAGCGGACGTCATTGTTTCATCCGCAGGGGTCAGCGTGGGAGCTTTCGATTACGTTAAGTCTGTCATCGAAGAAGATGGAGAAATCGACTTTTGGAAAGTCGATATGCGACCCGGCAAGCCGCTTGCTTTTGGGAAATACGCGGGAATCCCGTTCTTTGGATTGCCGGGAAATCCTGTTTCAGCATTTGTCGGGTTCGAAGTATTCGTGAGACCAGCGTTGGAAAAACTCAGCGGACAGGAGACCAAGCCTTTGCCGCGGGAAAAAGCCTACCTGGCTGAGGCGGTGGAATCAGATGGCCGCGAATCCTACCTGCGGGCGATTGTCAGCCGGGAAAACGGCCGGCTGATAGCCCGGCTGACCGGATCCCAGAGTTCCGGAAATATCTTTTCATTAGTGCGCGCCAATGCTTTACTGATTGTGCCCTCTGGGGTAAAATCGCTGCTTGCAAACTCGGAAGTCGAGATATGGCCCATCGCATGAATCCCCCGCAAATCGATAAAACCGGTCCAACTTTTTATTGGGTCACATTTGTTTTAGCCTGCCTGGGACTCCTGGACTCCACATACTTACTCATCTATAAACTGACCAACAACCCAACCATGTGCCTGGGAGCGGGGGGGTGTCACAACGTAAATTTCAGCCCCTATGCCGAAATCGGCGGGATCCCAGTCTCTGTTTTTGGAATGGCTGCTTATATTGTCATTGCCGGCATTCTCCTGCTGGAACCGCGGCTCAAAATCGCACAAGAAAATGGGTCGCTGGCGGTTTTTGGAATCAGCCTGGCGGGAGTGGCTTTTACTGCCTACCTCACCTGGCTCGAGATTTACGTCATCCATGCCATTTGCCCGTTTTGTGTGGCATCGGCAGTCATCATCTCCCTGATCTTTATTCTTGCCATTATCCGGTTGATAAGACAACCTGCACTATAGGAGGAATTCATGCCCCGCATCCGCTGCCATTACACTGACTGTGTATTCCTGGACGACGGCTACTGCAGCGCCGCGGCGGTCGAACTGGACCCCGATACCGGCTGTGCAACTTATACTCCCAATGAAGAAGCAGCTACCAAAGATGAAAATTGGGAAGAAGAGGAACTGGAAGAATGGGAGGAAGAAGAAACCGACGACGAAGAAGATGATACCTGGGAAGAAGACGAGGACGAATTCTAAGCGGGGATCTGCCGATTCTTATCCGCCAGATCCGTACGGACCTTAAACCATCATCCCTTTTCCCAAAGGGGCGCATCCCTGCGCCCCTTATTTATTTTCCATCATCCGGTACAACAATAATCCCAGCAGCAACTGCAAGATTCAAGGAACTAACCCTTCCCTGCATGGGCAGGGAGACGACGGTATCGCAGGCTGCCACCTGTTCAGGTGTCAAACCTTTCTGCTCATTTCCGAGGAGTAAAATCGTCGGTTTGTCACCCAGGCGAAATGCCCGGTAATCAGTGGCGGCATGGGCCGAGGAACCCACCAGTTGATATCCGTACATTTTCGCCCATTGCACAAACCCGCCGAAAGAGGTTTGCACCACCGGCTTCCAGAATAAGGCTCCCATGCTGGCACGTACCACCGAAGGGTGATAAAGCTCGACACCACCATCCAGGAGGAATAACCCGTCTGCGCCAACAGCCTCCAGGGTGCGCAGGATCGTCCCGACATTGCCGGGGTCCTGCGGGGAAACCGCCGCGGCAGCAAAGTTTATTCTTCCAGGCGTCAGGGTTTCCAACGTCAATTGTCGCTGGCGGGCGATCGCCAGAATACCCTGGGGGTTGTCCTTATCAGCAATGGAGGTGAACAACTCCCCGGTCAATGCCAGGCAGTGCACACCGCGCCGGGTTTGCACTACCACAATTTTACGGGCGAAGTCGCTGGTCAGCAGGTCCGGGGCATATACTATAGTCTCAATCTGCCAGCCAGATTCAACGGCTTCTCCCACGTGGTGGATCCCTTCGATAAGGAACAGACCCGTTTCCTGGCGGCCCTTTTTTTGATGCAGGGAACGGATTTGTTTGATCAAGGGGTTGGCATGGCTCGTGATCTGGTCAGACATGAATTGATTTTACCCGAATAGGCTATAATTTTGGCGGAGGCTGAAATGACCACTTTGTATAAAGATCTCCTGGACCGCTTTTCAGAGTTGCACAGTGAAATCGGGAAATCCCTGGAAGGATTGCCTGCTGAAGCGCTCGACTGGGTGCCCGGCCCGAATATGAATTCCATCGCGGTCCTGGTCACCCATTTGACCGGCGCTGAAGGATACCTGGTTGGGGTGGCGATAAATAAACCACCCGAACGTGATCGGGATGCTGAATTTCAGGTCAAAGGGTTGAATTTGGATGAATTGAAGAGGCGCGTAATTTCCACGGATGAATTTGTAAGGCAAGCGCTAGATAATTTATCCATCAATGATCTGGAATCTTTACGGCATTCCCCGCGTCACAATAAATCTTTAACAGTAAGCTGGTGCCTGGCGCATGCACTGGAACATACCGCCCTCCACACCGGTCACCTGCAGATGACGCGGCAACTGTGGGATTTGAGGAAACCTGCTTAATCGGAATTATATCCGGGGGTTTTGACGGGCACCCTGCGTTCTAATTTCCCCATCTTCCCGGCTGGCATAACTCTTTCCGGGAACCTCAACCGATGGAGAAAAACCCAATACTTGATATCTGTTAGAATTACAACATGAAGAAATTGAGCTGGACAGTGCTGGTTATCCTGATGCTGCTTTCCGCCTGCCAGGCAAAAACCGCACAGGTTACGATTCTCGCCGATGGCCAGATTCAATCACTGAAAACCGCTGAGCGAATCCCGGCAAAAATATTGGCTGCCGCAGGAGTCTCGCTCGGATCCAAGGATAGAGTCCTTTATCTGGGGACCTCCATTGCACTCGATAGTCCTCTCCCAGAAGCCAAGTCCTATAGTCTAAAAATCCGCCGCGCGGTGAAGTTGACCATTATTACTCCTGACGAACAACGAACATTCCAAACATCTGCTGCCACAGTCGGGCAGGCGTTGACAGAGGCAGGGATTTCAGTGTTCGCCGGGGACCTGATCGACCCCCCGATCGAAACCCCCATTACAGGTCCAATGACTGTCACCTACCGTGCGGGAGGTGAATTTGTCATCAAGGTGGATGGGAGCCAGGTGCGGATACGCTCTGCAGCGAATACCGTCGGGCAGGCATTGGCAGAAGCCGGCATTCCCCTCATCGGCCTCGATTTCAGCCAGCCGGATGAGGCTGCTCCTCTCCCAATTGATGGTCAGATCCGGGTTGTGCGCGTGACCGAGACAGTAGCCCTGACGGAGAAAGCAATTCCGTTCAATACCCGCACAGAACTTTCAGCAGATTTGGAGATAGATCAACAATCCCTGCTGCAGGGGGGGGAGCAGGGGCTGGCAATCGCCCGCGTGCGCACACGCAACGAGGATGGAATGCAAGTCTCGCAGCAATCTGAAAGTGAAAGCATTGTCCGCCCGTCACAGGACCGCATCATGGGGATCGGGACCAAAATCGTCCTCCGCACGGCAACTGTGGATGGGGTAACATTCCAATATTACCGGGCACTGAAAATGTACGCCACGTCTTATTCCCCCTGCCAGTCAGCCACGCCGGACGGCAGCTGCTCCTATGGAACATCCAGCGGTCTGCCGGTACGAAAAGGCACGGTTGCTATGGTGTACTCATGGTACCTGGCATTTGGATTTGACAAACTCTATATCCCGGGTTATGGATATGCCACCGTTGGGGATGTAGGGGCCGGTGACCCATCCATCAACCCTTACTGGGTGGACCTGGCCTGGACGGATGAGGAGTACCAACCGGTAGAAGGCTGGCGAACTGTTTACTTCCTGGCGCCTGTTCCCCAAAATCCCGTTTACGTCCTGCCATGATTGGACTGTCCCTGCCCCCTTTGAACGTCCGTGAATTGCTGCGGAAGCATGACCTGCACCCGAGCAAAGGCCTGGGACAAAATTTCCTCCAGGATAATCAAGCCCTGCAGAAAATCATGAGCGCAGCTGAGCTCAAGCAGGATGACGCAGTCCTGGAGATCGGTCCCGGCCTGGGCAGCCTGACTCGCTACCTGGCGCTTTCGGCGAGGACGGTCACCGCCGTCGAGCTGGACCGAAAACTTTTCCCGGCCCTGGAACACATCCTGGCTCCTTATAAGAATATCCGCCTGGTACAAGGGGATATTCTTAAATTAAACCCCGCCGAAATAATCAAAGAAACGGGATACATAGTGGTGGCAAACATCCCTTACTATATTACGTCGGTGGTCATCCGCCACTTATTGGAAGCTGAACAGCGACCAAGCCGGGTGGTTCTAACCGTACAAAAAGAAGTCGCAGAGCGCATCTGCGCCGAACCTGGGAAAATGAGTTTGCTGGCGCTGAGCGTTCAGGTGTATGGAAAGCCGAAGATCGGAGAGGTCATACCGGCGGAGGCATTTTATCCCCAACCAAAAGTGGATTCTGCCATACTGTGTATCGAACTTTACCAGGGGCCAATCATTCCAGAAGATGGACTGGATGCATTCTTCGCCATGATCAAAGCCGGGTTCTCGCAAAAGCGCAAAACCTTGCGAAATGCCCTGTCCGGCGGGTTACGAATCACGACCGGAGAGTCAGAGAGGCTGCTCTCCAAGGCGAGTATTGACCCCATGAGGAGAGCTGAGACATTAAGTTTGGACGAATGGGGGAGATTAGTGAGAAAATATCAGGGCAACCAATAAAAACCCTGCCAAACCGATCATGTTTAGGGTGGAAAGATAGACCAATATTTTTGATCGACCAGCATAAAAATGGGCCCCAGTGGACTATTACCGGCGAACGCGGATCATTGAAGCCGGCCTGCTTCCCCCTTCTTCCGCAAGTCACGGTAAGCCCATGCGACCTGCCAGACGCGCAGGGCCGCTTCCACCTGGATCTTGAAAGACATTTTTGATTTCCCCAAAAGACGCTCCGCAAAATAAATCGGGACTTCACCAATTTTATACCGCAAACACCAGGCGAGGTAAGCCATTTCAACCATAAAAACATAACCGCTGGATTTGACGCGCTCCAATGGCATTCCCTGGAGCGTTCCACGCCGCCAGAGACGGAATCCACCGGTCATGTCCTGCAACGGAATTTGCAGGATGGAGCGGGCGTAAAAATTGCCCCAAGCTGAGAGTGCCTTTCGCCAAACAGGCCAGTTGTCAGCGGTGCTGCCGCCGGGAGTGTAACGGGACCCCAATACGAGGTCACAGGTTTCGAGCTTTTCAGCCATCTCAACCCAGGCTGCAGGTTCATGAGAAAAGTCGGCGTCCATCTGACCGATTGCATCCCACGATTCAACCATCAGGCTTCGAAAAGCCTGGAGATAGGCCGATGACAGTCCCAATTTCCCGGCGCGATGCGTGACGCGCACGCGCCCGGGTGTCGAGGCAGCAAGGTCATCCGCGATCCGGCCGGTCCCGTCGGGGCTGTTATCATCCACAACCAGGATGCTAATATCCAAAGGAAGTGCAAACAAAGCGGAGACGAGTTTGGGCAGGTTCTCCGCTTCATTATAGGTTGGAATAATAACAATAATTCTCAATCTACACCCGCTATTTATTACGCCAGAAGGCATTCTTGAGGCCTTCGAGAGTTGCAATTTGATCCGTACTGGATTGTAAAACCCGGATGTCGATAACCAGGCGCTTGTTATTCCTGGCAGATTTCTCGCGATCCTTGATCGGGTAGAAATACTCCAAGGACTTCTCCAGCCGCTTACATATCATTCTTTCCAGTTTTGACGCATTCCCGGGCAAGGTGATCAGCACAAAAACCGCGGCATCAATATGGCCGAGAAAATCCTCCGGACTGCCAGTTTCACGGATCGCATTCTGAAGCATCATGCTGACCGCGCGCATGACATCATCTGAAGCCACAAATCCGTATATTTCCCGAAACGTGTCCAGGTTTTCCAATGAGACAACCAGAGCAGTCCATTCCGATCTTTGGAGGCACTGCCTGAGGTTTTCATCAACCAACTTACCTTCCGGTAAGCCGGTAACCGGATTGATCAGACTATCCTGGCTCGAACGCCGGAGAACGTTACGGACACGGAGACGAAGATCCTGGACGTCGAACGGCTTGGTAATATACCCATCCACCCCAAGGTCGAGGCCTCTTAAATCATCGATGAGTTCGCGTTTATCGGTCAAAAAAATGATGGGAATATCCGTGGTCCGGTGATTGCCGCGCAAGCGACTGGCGACTTCAGCCCCGTCGATATCAGGAAGTCTAATGTCCAGGATGATCAGATCTGGCTGGGAAGATTTATATGCGCGGATGCCTTCCTCCCCCTGATTCACGGTAACGACCTCATACCCCTCAACCCGAAAATATGCTGTCAACATATCGGCCAGATCGAGGTCGTCTTCAATAATCAGAAGCTTTGGTTTCGCCTCGGTCATGGGTATTGATTTAAGAGAGGGGTTCTTTTTGAATGACGAACTCGCAAACCGTATCGCCGATTGCGCAGCACTTTGATTCGTTGACTCGAAAATCCGATCCCCCGGAAACCCAGGAGAGCATAGCTTGCAGCAACCCGGTGGTGATATAACAAACCGGTTTATCCGCACCTTTACGCGTCCAACAAGTGGGGCAGCGATGGACGGTCCAAATGAAGGCGTCGTCAGTTTCATCGACACTGGTCAACTGGTCGGATACCTGGGAAAAGATCTTGGCTGCTGCAGGCAAGCCAATACGGATCTTGGTCTGCAGGGGCAGCACCTTGAAAGCCAGGTCACTCACCCCTGCCAGCGCACCATAACCTTTAAGGACATCAGTGAAAGTGGAGCGACCGGCCCGTAAAGCCAGGCCGCGCCCACCACGGGCGCCATATAACTCTTCCAAACCGATATGAAGGGCAGTGTAATCAGCGAAATCAAACTGGCGTTCCAGATTATCGGGTGGATAATTGTCGATCAAATTACTCAAACCCGCCATGTTTAAAATGGCATTCAACCCATTTTTCCCCATCACTTCTTCGTAAGCTTCCAGTGCGATACGAGCGAACTTGTTGGTATTATAGAAACCACTTTTTGGGATTTGCTGCATTGCTTTCGCCGCCTTAGATAAGTTTCAAAAGGTCTTCTGATGTGCGCCGCATGTCAAGGAGAATCAACCCGAGTTTGGCCTGACCTCGTGCCAGGGCTGTCAACACTGCCTCCTGACCGACAGACATCAAGATCACATAACCTTTCTCACCTTTAATATAAACCTGTTCCAGGGATCCACGCCCCAATTCGTTCGCAATTCGTTCACCAAGTGAAAGCATGGCGGCTGACATGGCAGAGACCCGGTCTTCTTCAACGCCGTGTGGAAGGGCGGAAGCAATGCTCAAACCATCCACACTAACAACGGCTGAAGCCTCCGTATCGGGGGATGAAGCCTGGAGTTCCCGCAAGCGGTCAACCATGAGTTGGATCCGATTCTTTGTCAAAATTGCCTCCTTGGAACCTAAAGTAAATTTAGCACAGGGAGCATATTGTGTCAAGTTGTACCCCGCATCCAGTTGGAGGAAGGCGGTTTACAAAAAAGTCAGCCAATAAACCATGCTATAATCCCTTCCCGTCCAACAAAGTATTCCCAATGCGCCGAATCCTTATTCCCATAATTACCATTTTATTCCTACTGGATGCCCTGCCTGTGTTCAGGACGGACGCCGCGGCACAATCCGGGACGATTCCAGTTACCGAGCCGGACGCGGGATCAGTGGTCTGCCCGCCCGGGGTCTACGATCCTGCACCAGACGGCTGCATGCCCCTCGGTCCTTCCGAATACCTTACACAAATCGCAGCAACCGGCATCCCCTATCCCATCCCTGCAATGCCTGGCTACCAGCCTTCCGCCGATCTAAACGACATCCCTTATCTATATTTTAAAGTCAACGACAAGGGAGCACCATTGTATGCTTCGGTGGAGGATGCGGCCAATAACAAGCCTTCGGGTCAAATCCCGGCCGGATTCGAACTTTATGTTTCATATGTCGGTGTTGAAACCGACCAGAATGGAACATCCTATTACAGGTTGCGCTCGGGAGACCTGATCGGCATGGACGGGGCGCGCCAGGCGGTTCCCACGTTCCAAGGGAGAGTTTTCAGTTCCCAGCCGGAGCGCCCATTTGGCTGGGTGATGGGAGAAACCACCCCGCGCACTGCTCCAGGGCTGAACAGCGAGGAATCAAAGCAGACGCTTTACAGGTACAATCTTGTCCAGATTTACGATACAAAAGAAGCCAGCAACCTGACCTGGAACCTGGTTGGTCCAAACGAGTGGGTGGATTTGCGCGAAATAGCGAGGGTGGACCCGCATACCACGCCACCTCAAGGAGTAACCAGCAGCCGCTGGATCGAAGTCAATTTATTCGAGCAAACATTATCCGTCTATGATAACAACCGGCTTGTGTTTGCAACACTGGTATCCTCGGGTGTCGACCCTTTCTGGACGCGGCCGGGCATCTTTCATATCTACATCAAGAAACCTACAGAGACGATGAGCGGAGCCACCGCGGCTGACCGCTCGGATTATTATTATCTCCAGGATGTCCCCTGGACAATGTATTTCGATGAAGAACGGGCTCTGCATGGAGCCTACTGGCATAACAGGTTCGGCTATCAAAACAGCCACGGATGTGTCAATTTATCGGTGGGAGATTCACATTGGCTGTATAACTGGGCCAATGTAGGTGACATCGTTTACGTTTACGACCCATCGGGCAAGACGCCGGTCGATTCATCGGTTTACGGAGCCGGTGCGCCTTGACGCCATTAAACCCTCATGGTATATTCAGCCCGCTCCTGGACCCGTGGTGTAGCGGCCAAACATGCGGCCCTGTCAAGGCCGAGATCGCGGGTTCGAATCCCGTCGGGTCCGCCTAAAGTTATTTTAAACCGGCAGCCTGGTGTGACGAAAGTCCACCAGGCTGTCTGGTTATATAAATTTGACCCCCTGAAAATGAATGCTGCAGTTTAAGGGCTAAAAATCAAGCCAACAAAACCGGACAAAATAAAAAGGGAGGATGCGGTGCTCTCAAACGGAAAGGATCAAACTAATAGGACAATGGTCAGAACCCATGACCTCCTCGTGGATGTCCGCGGCGACGATGCGGTCCTTTAAATCAGGGGAGACCATGAAATAATCCAGGCGCCAGCCCACATTGCGCTCACGAGCCCGGGTCACCTGATCCCACCAGGAATATTTCACGGTGTCCGGGTGAAGGTAGCGGAATGTGTCTATCAGGCCCATCTCAAAAAATTCTCCCAGCCCCCGGCGTTCCTCAGGCATGAAACCGCTGTGGTTCACATTTTCTTTAGGGCGGGCCAGGTCAATTTCGGCAAACGCGGTATTGAAATCGCCAGTGGCAACCACAGGTTTCCCAAGGCGCATGTATCCCTGCGCAACCTCGAGAAACCGACGATAGAACGCCAGCTTGTGGGCAACCCATTCGGGTCCACGCCCACCGTTGGGGAAATAAATGTTGAAAAACACGAATGGATCAAATTCATGGATCAACACGCGGCCCTCGGTGTCAAACCTCGGTGCATTCATTCCGGTGACGACTTTTAGCGGAGTTTGCCGGGAATAAGTGACCGTCCCGCTGTATCCCAACTTCTCGGCAGAATTCCAGGCAGCCTGGTATCCGGGCGGACTTTGAAGGCCCTCAGATAGCTGTTCAGGATGAGCTTTTGTCTCCTGGACCGCCACCAGTTCAGCCTGACTGGCAGCCAACCAATCCAGGAAGCCTTTCTTTTCAGCAGCCCGGATCCCATTCACATTCCAGGAGATGAGTTTCCAGTCCATAAAAATCCTCCTTTGCAGAGAGTGTGCGCGTTAAAACATGAATGCAGCCATTGCTACGGGAACCCTGGTTCTTCGGTATTGAATAGGCTCACCTTCATTTGATAATCTTAACGAATGGCAAAAAGTGTTATAATTATATCGCTGTTGATTTCATCCTTCTGAGAAGAGACAACCATCGATGCAGCCCAGGTATGACGTGATCATTATCGGCAGCGGCCCTGCGGGAGCCACGGCCGCTTTTTTTCTGGGGGAAGCCGGAAGGAAAGTATTGGTGCTCGAGAAGGAAATCCTGCCGCGTTATAAACCCTGCGGAGGAGCCATATCCGGACGAGTGCTCGAGCAATTCCCATTTTCATTTGAACAAGTGATCCGATCCAAGGCAAGCGCTATCTCATATGCTTACGGTGGGAAAATGGTCACCGTCCCCTTCAAAGCCCCCTCCCTATTAATGGTCATGAGGAGCGAGTTCGACGCAACCCTGCTCAGCCACGCACAAGTCGAAACCCGGCAGGGCGCCAGGATTGGAACCGTGCTGGAATCGGATGAAAAGGTGACCGTCGAGACGACGGATGGGGAGCGATTCGAGGCAGAGGCCCTGATCGGGGCAGACGGGGCAAACTCAGTCAGCGCGCGGGCACTCGGTTTGCGGCGACACAAGGAACTGGCAGGTGGGATCGAGATCGAAGCTTCCGCCCCAGAGGAAACCCTGAAACGTTTCGCCCAATGTCCACTGCTGATCTTCGGCGGTTTGGGGATTGGATACAGGTGGATCTTTTCGAAAGGCGACCATTTATCCGTTGGAGTCGGCGCCTTGCACCCAAAACCAGGACAACTGCAGGGGGTGCTGGAATGGGTGATGAAAAGTCACGGAATTAAAATCGAGGGACAACCACAGCATGGGCATCCCATCCCGTTTTATTCCCGGCGTGAACAACTAGGGACTTCCAGGTGCCTGCTGGTTGGCGACGCAGCCGGGCTGGTGGACCCAGTTACAGGGGAGGGGATCCGGTTTGCAATTAAGAGCGGACGAATGGCTGCCCAAGCGATCCTGGAGGGGACTCTTAAGAATTATTCAGCCCGCGTAGATGCTGCTATCGGTCGCAGCCACCGGTGGGGCATGGCATTCAGAGACATTTTCTACAACTACCCAGGTCCAGTGTTGAAATATGCAATGCGAAACCCCGAGCTGACCAACGGGGCCGGGGACATGCTGGCAGACCGGATCGGTTATGGCAGGTATCTATTAAAGCTCGCCTGGTCGATGCCGCGCTTCCTGTTGACGAAAAAGATTGAACTGGAAGAACGAGGAAGCATTTATCCTTAGGAAAGCGACCAGGAAGGTCATCAACCGACCGGGAATTTTCCTTCAGCTTCCTTCACGACAGGTCCGTGACCCGGACAAACAATATGCGTACCCAGGGCGGCCTGTCTCTTCTCAGCCTGCCTGGCTTTTAAATCATCCCAGGTTAAACCGGGGCGCGAGCCACGCATTCCATTTTCGTCAGTCACCATAGAGTCGCCACAAAACAAAATGCCCAAGGATGGGGAGAAAAATGAAAGATGCCCGGGGGTATGTCCAGCGGTATCAACCACGAGCAGCCCGCCCAGCACCGGCAGAAGCTGACCGTCTGCCAGGATCTCGTCCACCTGGAAAGGTTTTGATCTCATAAAAGGAGCGAGGATCGTGATCATAAGGCGTCGCATCGAGAAGCCGGTGCGATGGATCTGTCGGGAAGCCCTGCCAGCAGCGATGGCGGTGGCTTCAATCTGGCTGGCATAGGTGCGGGCACCGGTCAATTTATGCAAGGCCGCCAAGCTGCCCACGTGATCCATGTCTGAATGCGTAATGAGGATGCGTTTCACATCCTGCGCTGATTTCCCCAGGCTGGCGACATAGGCGAGGATTTTAGAGCCGCTGCCCGGCATACCTGTATCGACAAGGGTCAGACCATCATCATCCACAAGGATATATGGATTGGCAATCACTCCCGGGACGAGGAAAACATTTTCCATGATCTTCATACAGGACCTCCTTTGCCCGGATTGTACTCCAGCAAATTAATAAAACGATAAATGTTTCCTGCTTTCTCCGGGAGGGGATGACAGCAGCGGGCATTACGGGTTGCCCCAAAAAATCTCAGCCCAGTGGACCGGGTGGTCCGTGGCAGAGGCCGGAGGCAGCAGGTAGACCGGATCGCGCACACCAAGCGTGTTTGAAACGAAAATGTGGTCGATGCGGTTATCACCGGACATATCAAGCCCTGAGGCGCTCACCTTTGAGGGATAAACGCTGGTCCAGGCATTGGTATAAACGGAGTTGATCAACTGGTAGGGGACTTCATAATCCCGCAAGTTATAGTCGCCCAGGGCGATCACATTTTGATCATTTTTCGATATTTGCAGGAGAGTCTGAGCGAAGACCAGCATGGCGGTATCAGAGCCATCGGGGTGGACGTCGAATATGTTAAAGGTAAGTCCGCCCACTTCGACCTCAGCTGCGGTAGTCCCGATCTCATCCGTGTCGCTGTAACTAAAGGTCGTGTGCATGTCAAGCAGAGAGAATTTTGAGAGGATAGCAGTGCCAAAAGTCCCTGCGACCGTGGTCGGCCCATAATAGGAATAGTAGCCAAGGCTTTCAGCGTAATAGCGGACGTAATCGTTGTTATTAAGGGAGATACGGGTTGTATCCGTCTCCTGAAGAGATAGGATATCAGGTGAAACGCTGCGGATAAGGGCAAGCTGACGGTCGTAGGATTTTTGTGCGGACCCGTCATTAGCCCCCTGGATATTGAAGGTCATGACCAGGAGGGAAGTCCGACCCACCGCATCGACAGAGACGCGTTTGGCTGGGATTAGACGCACCAGTGTGCCCAGGAAAACGACCCCCAAAAGAAGACTCCATGCCCAGGGTAGATTAAAGGCCGATCCCTTCTCAGAAATTGAATCCGGCTTTTTTACGCGCGAGATGAGCAAGGTCAGTATCCCTGCCGATAAAAGAAAAGGAAGCCAGTACTTGCCGCGGAAAAACAAGCTGACCGGTTTAACATAACCCCAGACATTGGAGAAAATATTGAAAAATATAAGCAAAATAAGGACCAGGCCTCCAAGCAGGATGCCCGGTACAAGGCGACGCGGGGAAGAGGCAGCGAGGTGAACACGGTCAAGGAAAACGCGCAGGTCGAGAAAGATGACCGGGAAGAACAACAGCATCAGCACGAGCGGGACGACCTGCCACAAAGGGGGAGGGCCAACCAGCACAGCAGCGGAACCAGGCGTGGCAGGGAAGGGCACACCGTGAACCAGGATGGTGACGGTCAGGCAAAGAGTGAATGCCAGGTTCCAAACCACCAGGAGAGGCCTGCTTACGCGATCGAGAAAATGCGGGCGCAGCAACGTGACCAGGACCCAGCCGAGGGCGAGCAGGCTGACGATGATCACGATCAAAGGGTAGCTACCTTCAGTCCAGCGAGCGATGACAGAGGGAGCCGAAAAAGCAAACCAGACCAGGGTCAGGACAAGGAAAAATCCAAGGATGGCGGGGGTTTCACCGACAGGTTTCTCACCAGAGGCAGGAGATGTCTCAAGATCCAGGTGAGCCAGCATCCAGCCGAGGGACAATCCAAAGGCCCAGCCAGCCCAGCCGCCCGGAACTGTCAAGGAATAATCGAGGCCGAAGTCCAGGGTGCGCAGTAAAACTGAAAAGCCCACAGCCAGCGCCAGCCCGGCGGATCCCCACAACCCAGCCTGGGAATGAGACTCACCACGCGGTTTTAAAGTCAACAGGATAAAGAAAATCGATAAGGAGGCACCGGTGGCAAGCCCGGCAGCCAGCAGCCGATTCGAGGTGTCAAGATAGGAAAGCAGCCCTCGTGAGAGGAGCAACACTGCAAAGGATATCCACAGAAGAGGTCTGGGGAATTTTTTAAAAAACGGGACCATCAGGAAGGGGGTAAAGAAAAATAACACTCCCAGCACTTTTGCGTCCAGGTTGGTATTCATCAAATCCAGAATGTAAATGGACTCGACCAGAGTGCCAGCCGCCTGGATTAAAAACAAAAAGGCGATCGCGAACGCAAGAATGACAGGGAAGGTTTTTTTCATTGGGCAGCTCCTCCAAGAAATAGTTTTAGCGGGTCCAGCGGGTATCCGATAAATTATCGAAGACGGTCGCGCGGGGGACCAAATTGAAAACCTGAAGCAATTCCGGGGTGGGAAGGGCGGGGCGGCGGGTGGTCAGGTCAAGGATGGCACCATCGAGGTCGATGCTGACCGCTTTTTTCCCATTGGATTTGAGAACGTCATGATGGACCCTCCAACGGGCACCCTGGGGGGAGAGACCGGCGAGGGCATAGGTGATGGTGACGATTTCGCCCATGCGCACCTCGCGGAGGAAGCTGGCATGGATGGCGGTGTAGATGGGCCCGACACCGAGCTGCTCAAACCTTTCGGGGGGAAAACCGTGGTCGGTGAAGAAATGATAACGCAGGTCGCCGGCGGCATCAATGTAAGCGGCGTAGTTTACATGCCCGTTGGCGTCGATGTCGGACCAGCGAATCTCATAGCTTTTTGAATAAGGATCCATGCAGCCTCTCCAGATCTGGGGAATAATAAATGAGCGTACGGGGACAAATTTTGATGAGAGGGACTCTCATGCACCCGACGCAATTAATAACCCTCTTGCCCCCCAAAGGGGGTGTTGCTTAAGGGATGATGGTCATGTTCGAAACAGACCCCCTGGAAAAACCCGGTATGGGAATTCGCTGATGCAGGTTGCATCAACCAGGCATGAATTTGCCCTTCTGCTTTTTTTCGTTCTTAAGTTTTCTTTTTTCCTTCAAATTGTGTTCGGGTTTTTTCTTTTGTTCTTTTTTACCCTTATCTTTTTTTCCACTATCACCCATGGCAGCAGCTCCTAAATTCAAGAAAGTGATCCAGAATAACTCCAATACCAGCGGGGTTCTTTTGATCGTCACGAGAGGCGATCGCAACGAATTGTATCCCAATGTTCACTTTTTATGGGAGCAAGGTGAGAGAGAGAAAGGAAGAGCTATCGTGAAACACTGCACTCTGGGCAAATTAGTAGACCAAAACGACTACAAACGAATGAGAGGATTTGAGGCCCCCAATTATAGATGGACCTCCTGGATCTATTTTGCCCGGAGTTTCCATCGACGACTCATGTCGTCGATATGGCCGATGGCGGCTGGCCCTAAAGGGTGCTTCGCGAAAGCCGCACCTGCTCAAAACGAATGACTGATTTTAATCATCTTAAAAGTAATGACCTGCCCTGTGAAACATTTTCCAGGTAAGAGGCAAAATGCTGCCAGAAGGGGGGCCGGAAGAAGAAGTTTAAAGTCTACCCATCTTTCAATTGGAAAAGTGCTGAAGGCAACAAGCAAGACTATTAAAATAAATCTTATATACCTTCTTGATTATAGCACAATTGTTCTTATTTGCAATATGGGAAATATTTTGATGCCTACCCCTATTCATCAACAAGGGATCTCAATGCGAGAGAATTAGAACTCGAGGCAGCCCGCAAAAGCCGCCTTAAAGCGGCAAATAACGGGATAATGGATTGAAGATTAGGATGGGAACACAGGTGGAGCCGATCCCCCGGATCGTTAATGCAAAATTTCCTGGTTGGCCCGATCGGCTTCAAGAAAGATCTGTGCAACCTGAGCCTTCATTTCGGGGGTGGCGCTGGGAGTTTTCGGGATGAACTTGACCAGGTCGCGCGCATCCTGGAGAAGGGCTTTGACCCAGGCGACGTAGGAAAAGTTATATTTACCGCCCTCGACCGGAACAGGAAAATCCCGGGCCTGCTGGATCAGGTCGCGGGCGCGCTGGATGCGTTCGGCTGCGGGAATGAGACGGGACATGGTTATTCCTATATTATTTATTATTCTGAAATCGATACAGAATTGACCATTTTTCGGGGCGAGCCTTCTTTATTCAGACAATGCGGCTCGCCTACAAATAGTGCACCTACAACCTAGTGCGGACAAGGTCCCAGGACTTGGTGACGAGGAAACTCTCGTCCATGTTGTGCACCATCTGCTCGAAGCGCGGCATGGGGATGGCGAAGGTCAATTGGCCGGGCTGGACGCAGGGACGGGCGGAGACATCGAACATGCCCAGGATGCAAGATGGGTTGGAAGACTGCGCTTGCTGGTAAACAAAATTGAGGATGGAGGCGCAGCCGGAACCCATGGGAGTTACAACGCCATAAGGGTCGGAGCGATCGTAATTGGCAAGGGCGAAAAGGCCGGAGAGAACATCGGGGGAGGCAAAGAAAACCACTGCAAAGGGGTTTTCGTCCGGAGTGAGTTTATCCAGACGTTTGAAAACCAGGTATTTACCGGGAGCTGTAAAAGGAGGATGGTTTTCCAAATATTGCGTGACAAGCTGGGGTGACTTTTTATAGCGTTCGCCCTCGAGTTCACCAGGAATGCCGCAGGAAAGGAAATACTCGAATTTTGGGCGAAGGTGGGTGGAAAAACCGCTGTAGCGTTTCCCGCCAGAACAACCGGGGGAATTGGCGCTGTAGACAAAAGAATGACCTTCCAGAACTTGCGGCAGGTTGCCGATCAGGCAGCGATCCCGGTTGACAGATTCCATCCGATCCTGTTCCAGAGGTTGATCGGTATAGTAATAGCAGATCGGGAGGGCAGCACCGGAAAAATATTTGGTCCAGCGAGGGAGGAAATAAGTGAGGAAGGAGGGGTCCATAGGTTGCGCCTTTTAATGAGAAGGAATTGTTAAATAAGAGATGGAAGATTTAGAGGTCGAGACAGCGTCTCTTAAAAGCAGGGAGGATGTCCCTAAAATGCAGGGACGTTGTCCCCAACGTACGGGGACGATGTCCCTAAAGAGAAGGGACGGTGTCTCGCGCAAATGCGTTGATTCTGAACAAGAGGAAATGATTGAAATTGTACTTACCTAGACGCATGGAGGAATAAGAGAAGCGTAACTTTGATTCTCACTTGATTATACGGCTGATTTAATAACCTTATTGGGATAATGAAGCTATTTTATTGTTGGTGAGGCTCGGATTGTGTGCCCAGTATCTTATGTAAAGAGAGACAACCGCTCCCCAGAAATATAACTGGACAATTTCAACCAGCAAAGCGCACCAATCTCGCAACGGCAAATTGAACCCTTGACATTAACGTTACGTCATGGTTTATAGTAGGGCACGAGGCAATGGTGTACACCGTAAAACAACTGGCTAAAATGGCGGGCGTAAGCGTCCGCACCCTGCACTATTACGACGAGATCGGGCTGCTCAAGCCGTCTTCGCTAGGCGGGAACGGCTACCGCTACTACGAGGAGGAAGCCTTGTTGAAACTCCAGCAGATCCTGTTCTACAGGGAACTGGAGCTGAGCCTCGACGAGATTAAAACCGTGATGGGACGCCCCGATTTCGACGTGCTGACCGCGCTCAAGTCACACCGGGAAGCGCTGCAGGGAAGAGTGGAACGGCTGAACCGCCTCATCCAGACCGTAGACCATACCATCGACCATTTGAAAGGAAAAAAAAGCATGAATGCAAAAGGATTGTTCGAAGGATTTAGCGAGGAAGAACAGGAAAAATATGCCCAGGAAGCAGAGCAGATGTACGATCCCGAAACAGTAAAAGCGTCCAACCGAAAGTGGAAGGCGTATCCCACCGCACAGAAGGAAAAAATCCTGGCGGAGGGAAAGACGATCACTGCCGACCTGTTAAAGGCGATGCCCAAGGGAGCGGAAAGCGCAGAGGTGCAGGCGGTGATCGCGCACTGGCACCGTCACATAGAGAATTTCTGGAGCCCGAACGACGAGCAGCTGCTCGGCCTGGCGGACCTTTACAACGATGACCCGAGCTTCAAGGTCAACTATGACAAGGCGGACCCGAAACTGGCAGGTTTCATGCGCGAAGCGGTGAAGGTGTATGTAAAGAATCGCAAGAAGTAAAATTAAAGTACTTTCGCCCCCTCCCCATCAGGAGAAGGGGGCGAATTATTCGAAAATAAAGTGCGGAGGCGTTTTATGCCATCCGCACTTTATTTATGCCAATATTTTAGAATATTGTGGTTGTTAATTCCTTTTGGGTGGGATTTTCGACATGGCATATTCGGCCAGAGCGGTGATGGTGAGGCTGGGGTTGACGCCGGGGTTGGCAGGCATGATCGAACCGTCTATGATATACAAACCGGGGTAGTTATGCACCTCAAAGCCTTCATCTACCACGCCCAAGAAGGCATCCGCTCCGATAGGCACCCCGCCCAGGATATGGGCAGTAGTGGGCAGGTTCAACAAGTTTTCGCCGATCGAGCCAAGCGCAATCCCATTCGTCCGCCTGGCAAAATCGCGGGTCAGTTCGTGGGAGCCTTTCACCTGGGCGTGGATCTCATACCCGGGTTCAGGCAATGCAACCATGCCGCGGCGGAAAAGGGTAAAGACACTACGCCCGATGCGGAAACGCATGCGGTTGTCAGCATGCTGCATGACCAGGAGGATGGTGACGTTGTGAGCCCAGCCGGGAAGGAACATAGCGCGGGCAAAGTCAAGCGGATGGGAAATCGCCCAGCCCAGGAAGCGCAAAATCCGCACGGGGATGCTCACATCGGTATCAATCAGGGGAGCAGCCAGGAAGCGCATCAGCGACGAACCGTCGGGGTAGCGGACAGGCTCGATGCGCGTGATCGGGTCGTGGTTATATATGGAGGATATGGCCACACCCTGGGAATAGTTTATATCCGACTTGCGGGCGACAGCACCGAGCAGCGCTTCAGAGTTGGTGCGCACCATGTCGCCGAGGCGGGAGGACAAATCCGGCAGGGAGCGGGAGGAGTCGCGCAGGCGCAGGAGCAAGTTGAGGGTGCCCATCACCCCGCCGGACAGGATTACGCAGCGCGCTTGAACCCGGCGGCGGGGGCCTTTAAATAAGCGGGTACTTGAACGGTAGGTGACCTCGTATTGGGTTATGCCTGGGGAGTTCGGTGAAATAGGGCGAATATCCACTACTTCCGAACCCGCAATGACCCGGGCTCCATTCTTCTCAGCAAAATACAGGTAGTTCTTGGGGAGAGTGTTCTTAGCATTATAACGGCAGCCGACCATGCAGCCGCCGCAGTGTTTACAGCCCGCCCGCGCGGGTCCCGCGCCGCCAAAATAGGGGTCAGGTACGGTGACACCCTCTTCACCGAAATAGGCGCCCACGTCGGTGGCACGGAATGTCTGGTCCATGCCGACCTCCGCAGCCATGCTCTGCAAGAGCTGATCGGCTTTCCAAAGCCTTGGGTTGCGTGCCACTCCGAGCATTTTCCTGGCGGTCTCGTAATGCGGTCCGAGCACCTTCCCCCAGGAGACGGGGGTGTTCCAGGCAGGGGTGGCAAAGGTGGCATCTGTGGGGACCTCGAGGACGTTGGCGTAACCGAGGCTCCCGCCTCCGACGCCTGTTCCATGGAGGACCATGGCACCTTTGAGGAAGCTTATCTGGAGGATGCCATGCAGGCGGAGGGCAGGCAGCCAGAGGTATTTCCAGAATTCCCAGTTGGTTTTCGGGAAGTCCTGGTCATTATAGCGTTTGCCTTTTTCCAGGACGAGGACGGAATAGCCCTTTTCGGTCAGGCGCATGGCGGAAACCGAACCACCGAAGCCGGAACCGACGATGATAAAGTCGTGGACCTTTTGCTCCATGCTTGCTCCTATTGGCGAATAAGGATTACTTTATCATAAGACATGAAGGCACGAAGAATTACGATCGATTTTTGAAAAATTGCAAAATAGCTAAAAAAGTTCAAATAAGCTAGAAATCCCCAAGGCAAAAATGCAAAAAAAGAAAATCAAACAGTTACCCAGACAGAACGAAGGCGGGAATAGGTATCTGCGAGAGCTTCAGGCATGACCTTGGTTTCGGCGAGGGTCAGCATGAAATTGGAGTCACCGGTCCAGCGCGGCACCACATGGATGTGGACGTGTCCGGTCACCCCGGCACCTGCGGCTTCGCCGATATTGGCTCCAACGTTGAAAGCGTCCGGATGATAGACGCGGCGAATAACGACAATGGAATGGGTGGACATTTCCATCATCTCGGAGCGGGTCTCAACATCCAAGTCTTCGAAGGAGTTGAGATGCTGATTTGCGACGATCATTAAATGACCAGTAGTGTAGGGGAAACGATTTAAGATGGCAAAGCAGCGTTTGCCGCGGAAAAGGACCAGGCTGGCAGGACCGTCGGGTTCTTTTTGAATATCACAGAATATGCAGCCGGCCGTTTTGGTCTCGACGAATTTGGTGCGCCAGGGAGCCCAGAGGCGTTTCATATATTGATTGTACCAAAAGATAAAGGGAATATTAACGCGAAGCCGCGAAGAAGGCCAAGAAAACCTGCCTGAATTGCGCTGCTGCGCAGCGAAACCCAATCAGCACGCGTCATCAGGACCCTCGCAAGCCAACTTCCGGAATAGTTGACAGTCCTTTCGAAAAATAGTATTCTCAAGGCATGCAACAAATGGCGCTGTTCGACGCATCTCCCCGCTGGACGGTGACAGCCCTCACCCGTCACCTACGCCAACTGCTGGAAGGCGACCCGGACCTGCAAGGCATCTGGGTGGAGGGGGAGATCTCCAACCTGTCGAAGCCTGCCTCCGGTCACGTTTATTTCACCTTGAAAGATACAGGCGCTGCGCTGCGCTGCGTGATGTGGAAGACAGAAGCCGCACGCCTGCGCCTGGCTTTGCAGGATGGGATGGCGATCGAAGCACACGGCAGCCTGGGAATCTACGAAGTATCCGGGCAATACCAGCTATATGCTGACGACATCCGACCGCTGGGTGAGGGAGCACTGTTCCAGGAATTTCTGCGGTTGAAGGCTCTGCTGGAAAGCGAAGGCCTGTTCGACCCCGCCAGCAAACGCGTAATCCCTTCAAGCCCCCGCCGAATCGGGATCGTAACCAGCCGGACTGGCGCAGCCCTGCGGGATATGCTGAACACCCTGAGGCGGCGGATGCCGCTGGCGGAAGTAGTACTGGCACCCACACCCGTCCAGGGGGAGGAAGCTCCCCCGAAAATCGTCGAAGCGCTGCGGAACCTGAACCGGGTGGCACAGCCGGAAGTGATCCTGCTGGCACGCGGCGGAGGCTCGATAGAAGACCTGTGGGCGTTCAACGACGAAAGGGTGGTGAGGGCGGTGAGCTCCTCACAGGCGCCGGTCATAACCGGCGTGGGGCACGAAACGGATTTCACATTGGCGGATTTTGCGGCAGACCTGCGGGCACCCACACCTACGGCGGCAGCCGAACTGGCGACTGCCATGACTGTGCTAGATTTGCGACAGGGCCTGGTCGAGAGGGCACAGATCCTGACCGGGTACATGGAAGCTTTATTTGAGCGCCTGCGGAGCATGATAGAGGCTTTACAGAGCGGTTTACGCGCCGCCTCCCCCGTTCGAAAGGTGCAAACCGAACGCCAGAGAGTGGATGAAATGAGCCGAAGGGGGCATACAGCGCAGGTTCACCGCTTTGAACTGGCCCAGGCGCGGCTGATGGGATTGGAAAACCGGTTGACGGCACTCAGTCCGCTGGCGGTATTGAAACGCGGGTATGCAGTGGTTACGAAAAACAAGCGGGTGGTGGCGAGCAAATCCCTGGTAAAAGAGGGAGATGAGCTGAACGTACGCGTACAGGATGGGGAATTCGGTGCCCGGGTGACCGGAGAGGGATAGGTGAGCATGCCAAAAAATGAAAGCAAACCAATTGATGATTTAGGTTACGAAGAGGCCTTTGCAGAACTCGAAAAGATCGTGGAGGCGCTTGAATCAGGAGATCGCCCACTGGAAGAGTCAATGAAACTTTTCGAACGCGGACAAGCACTAACCAAACGCTGCGCTGTGCTGCTGGACAAGGCAGAGATGAAAGTAAAAGAACTGGTTGATGAAGAGCTGACCGATTTCGAGGAAGACCAATGAACTTTACCCCCCTCCTTCAAAACCATATACTATGGTCAGCAATGGCCGGGTGGCTGCTGGCTCAGTTGTTAAAAGTACCCATCGACACGCTCAGGGAACACCGCTGGAACTGGGCGTTATTCTTTGCTGCCGGGGGCATGCCCAGTTCTCATTCTGCACTGGTCACATCCACTGCCATGGCTGTTGGACTGCATACCGGCTTTGATTCCCCGGTCTTTGCAGTGGCGGTGGCCCTGGCGATGGTGGTGGTTTACGACGCGACCGGGGTGCGGCGCCAGGCCGGAAAGCAGGCTGAGAAGATCAACATCCTGGTAGAAGAATTATTAAAAGGACACCCGATCAGTGAACAGCACCTGCGGGAAGCCATCGGACATACGCCCCTGGAAGCGTTGGGCGGGGTCCTGCTGGGGCTGGCGGCTTCTTTGGGTTTGTGGCTTTTGTGGAGGTAAATTGGAGAAGGGAGAATGGCATTTAAAGCCCTTTCTACCAGGCAACTCCGGTTAAACTTACGCCTGGTCGGCTGGTGGCCGGGAGCGGGGAGCGGTTTGGTATTGGGGACTTTCTACGTTCTCAATTTAATACTGTCCGGGCAAACGGGAACCGTTAATCCCAGCTACACACTCAGAGCAATCGAGATAATCGCGCCGCTGGCTTTCGCATTACAAGCCGCATTCCTTCTCGGAGCGGATAACGAACCTGCCATGGAATTACTTTTATCTTATCCGAAATCCATTCCCAGGATTTTTATCGAACGATACCAACTCGTCAGTGGAATGCATGCATTAGTTGCATTTGCAGCCACCGTTATCTTCGCGGCTACCTGGCATGCGGAAGGGTTCGGCCTGGCGCTCACCCGGTGGCTGACAGCCGGGATTGCATTGGGAGGGATTGCCGTCTTTACCACGCAGCTGACCCGCCAGGGTATCTTCGGTACCCTGATGGCAACCCTGATGTGGATGGCCAATCTCATTGGAGGAGATAAGCTCCTGACAGCCTGGCCGTGGTCCTGGCCTTTCCAAATTTACCTGCAACCGGATTCGGTGCCTGCTTTAACCTACTGGCTGAACCGGTTTTCATTATTAACCATTGGAGTCGGACTAACCTTGCTGGCAATAACTTTTATGAAGGATGGAGACCGCATATTAGGGAACCGATAAGCGGCCGGGGAGGGGATTGCGTGAAAACTTTTTGGCAAATAATTGCCATCGCCCGCACCGAGTTCCGCTTCGGGCTGAGGCGCGGAGGACCCGTGGTCACCACGCTCCTGATTGGGCTGGTCTTCGGAGCAGCAATCCTTTTAAACCCACTTTCAAACCTGTCCATGGCCAAGGAGGATCTCCACCACTTCCTGCAGGATCCAGCCGCCATCCAAAAGTGGACGGATAAAGGTTATTCGGTGGACATATTCCGTCAACAAGCCGTAGGCACGATGGCAGAGACGACCGTATTCTCAGTCCCTACAGCATGGTTCACCCTGGTGCTTACTTCATTCCTGCTGCTGCCGGCCGCCACAGCCGCCTGCCTGCCAGCGGACCGTTCCTTCGGAGTAGCGGAATTACTGCACAGCACACCAATCAGCGGAGGCAGCTACCTGGCTGGAAAAATCCTGGGCACAGGTTTGACAGTGGCAGTGATCGGCCTGATCCCGCTGGGATTGTTCTTCGCGGTCCTTGAAGGAGCTTTCGTGGAGGCGTTTCGGGTCAGCATCCCTTTAGATGTCGTCGCGTTCTTTATTAAATTTTCACTTATGAATGGACTGCCAATTCTCGGCTGGGGGCTGACGATCGGCATCCTGGCCGGGAGCGTATTCCGATCTAGGTTGGCGGCGGTGTTCCCGGGCCTGGTGGCGGGAACCCTGAGCATCATTTTCTGGGTGGGTGTGTCAGGCACCTCGGCCGCGCAAGTGGATGCAGCCACTTATTACCTGGTGCAGAATTACCATTCTGCCGGGCTGGACCTCTTTTCCAAGGCGACGGGTCTCCCATCCTTTTCCTATTTTGGGGAAGGAGCCCCTATTATCGGGCTCGGGCGAGTCTTCGCAATGTATCTAATAATTGCTGTTTCCATTTTCTGCCTGGCAGGGTTGGTGAGACTCTGGTTGAAATGGAAGGAGAATTTTTAATGATCAGCGTTTCTCAACTGACCAAGACCTATGGAAAAAAAGTCCAGGCGCTGCGGGGTGTGGACCTGGAAATCGGGTCAGGCATGTTTGGTCTGGTAGGCCCCAACGGCGCAGGGAAGACCACCCTGATGCGCATCCTGGCGGGGCTGCTGCGACCCACATCCGGCAAGGTGATCGTGCTGGGAAACGACGTCACGACCGGCCGCGGCAAGAAGGCAGTAAAAGAAGTGCTCGGGTACCTGCCGCAGGAACTGGGTCTCTACCCGGACCTCTCCGCCCTGGAATTCCTGGAATACGTTGCACTGCTGAAAGGAGTGACGGACAAAGCAGAAAGAAACGGGCAGTTGAACGAAATCCTGGAACTGGTCGGTTTGACCCCGGATGCAAAGCGCCGGTTACGGACTTTTTCAGGAGGGATGAAACGGCGGGTGGGTATTGCCCAAGCCCTGCTCGGCAACCCGCAGCTATTGATCGTAGACGAGCCCACATCGGGCCTGGACCCGGAAGAACGCGTCCGCCTGCGCAACCTGCTGGCGGAGATGTCCACGCACTGCACGGTGATCCTTTCCACGCACATTGTGGAAGACATCAGCCAGAGCTGCAACGACCTGGCGGTGATCAACCTGGGGCAGGTGCTCTTCCGCGGCAGGCCGGGGGGCCTCATCAACCAGGCACGCGGCCACGTTTGGAACCTGGTCAGCACCGGCGAACGACCGGAGGCAAGCCTGACCGTGGTATCGACCATGCAGGAACAGAACCGGGTCCAGTACCGGGTGGTGGGGACTCCAAGCGGGGTAAGCAACCCGACCTCCGTTGAACCAAACCTGGAAGACAGCTACATCTGGCTGATGCAGCAATCGCGCAGCGTCCCTAATAACTAACCAGGTTGGGATATTCAGATAAAAGAAAATGGGGAAAAAATTGAAATGTCCAATTTCTTAGCGGGATTCGCGAACCAGTCGTTTCCTGACGATATTAAACAGGCTGTGGATTTCCGGGACGCGCAGCAACACCAGAGCAAGCCCGTAAACAACGCCTCCGATCAGCACTCCGCCCAGGGTAGCCAACGCTGCGGAATGGGAACCCATGAACCGGGTCCAGCCAAGCAGGGCAGCGGACATAAACAGGGTGGCGAGCAGGGCGGCGGCGGTACCTTTCAGCAAGGACCGGGTATGGATGCCGTGAATCCGCTTGCGGAGCAGGAAGAACATAACGGTGGTCTCGATGGCAGTTTCGAGGGTAATGGCGAGCGCCAGACCTCCGAGCGGCATCCAACCCATCCGCACGAACCAAATGGGGAAGGCGATACAGAAAAGGATGTTCAGCCCCATCGCCCCGGCACTGACCAATGCAGGTGTCTTGGTGTCGTGGAGAGCGAAGAAGGCGCGCACCAGGATCTCGAGCGCGCAGTGGGCGACCAGCCCCAGGGTGTACCACAAGAGTGCCCACGACACCATTTGGGTAGATAAAGCCGTGAAATTTCCATGCTGGAAAAGGAAGGCGATCAACGGCTCACGCAGGAGGATCAGCCCAAGGGTGGCAGGGATGGACAGGAGAAGTACCCCGCGCAAAGAAGCGGTAACCGAAGTGCGCATATCATCCAGCTGGCCGCGGGCGAACTGGGCCGAAAAAGTGGGCAGAGTGGCAAAACCGATGCCCGAGCCGATCACCACCAATGGCATCGTCATAATGGGGAAGGCAAAATTGATCGATGACAACGAACCAGTGGGAAGACCGTTGGCGATGATGCTGGTGACGATCATGCTTATTTGAAGTGCTGCGACACTGATGAGGCGCGGGCCCATGAGCAGGACGACCTCACGCACAGCGGGATTGTTCAAGCCCAGGGTGGGAGTGTACTTGCGGGATGGGAGGCGGAACAGGTCGGGGAGCTGGACAGCAAGGTGCAAGATGGAACCCAATACCGCCCCCCAGGCCATGCCCATGATGCCCATGGAAGGGACGAAGAAAACCAAGCCAATGATGATCCCAATCCAGTAGAGGGTGGAAGCCAGGGCAGGCAGCAGGAAACGTTGGTGGGAATTAATGATTCCGGACAGAATCCCGCTGAGACCGAAGACGGTGGAGGTGATCAGCAGGATCCGCAGAAGCTGCGCGGTGAGAGCCTGCCGATCCGGGGAATATTCGCGAGCCAGCAGGCCAACGATTTGAGGAGCAACCAGTGTTGAGACCAAGCTGATGGTGGCCAGGAGCAGCACGACCAGGTTGATAATGGAGGAAGCCAGTTTCCAGGCGGAGGGATGGTCTTCCCTGGTGAGAAATGCAGTAAATGTGGGAATGAAGGCGGAGGCCAGCGCGCCACCTGCCAGCAGGTTGAAAAGTACACCGGGAAAGATGTTGGCGGTGTTGAAGTCGTCCATGAGAGCGGTTGTGCCAAATGCGCTCGTGGCCATGATCTGCCGCACCAATCCGGCCACCTGACTCAACAGAAACGCCAGCATAACAACCCCGGCGGCACGGGCGATCTGGCGGTTGGCTTGACCGGATGAGTCACTCACGAGCGAGGATTATACCCCGGGATAGTTTGAAAAAAATGAGGCACGCTTAATCCCACGGGTATAAAAATCCGAACAGCTTCCATCCGTAGATGGGATAAAGAAATCATGGCGAAATGCAGGGTGGTCTCTGCTGAGGATAGTGCCAGTGAAATATCTCCGGGACAACTCCAAAATGATCCGGTGAATCTGGAACTTGTGTGCTATCCGGAGGGGAGGATGTATAATCATGGTATCCAAGGAACATGGGAAAATTGATGACAGCCCGAAGATCTGCGCATAGTCAAGCTGGTAAACTTATCGTAATTATCTGGCTGGTAATATCCGGCTGCACCCCTGTTGGTCTAAACCAACCCGTGCCTGCCCAGACCACCACGGACAACACTCCCAGCGCCGCCTGGCTTGAAATCCGCTTCACCGACCCAACTGCTCCAATTGCTGCGAATTTCGAAGGCGGTCCCGACGAGGCTCTGGCTGCTGCGATCGACAAGGCGAAGCTTTCGGTGGACATGGCGGCATACAGCCTGAACTTGTGGAGCATCCGGGATGCGCTCATCCATGCCCACCAGCGCGGCGCAGCGGTACGACTGGTCATGGAAAGCGACAACATGGGCAACAAAGAAATCCAGCAGATCCAGGAGGTCGGGATCATGGTCATTGGAGACCAGCGCGAGGGACTGATGCACAATAAGTTCGTAGTGGTAGACCATGCCGAGGTCTGGACCGGTTCGATGAATTACACCACCAGCGGGACTTACGAGGACAACAACGATCTCATCCGAATCCGCTCGACGCAGGTTGCCGAGGATTACACGAAAGAGTTCGATGAGATGTTCAAAGACAACATGTTTGGACCTGACTCAATCGCGAATACACCTTATCCAAGCGTGACAATCGATGGAACGCAGGTGGAAATCTATTTTTCCCCGGATGATGGGGTGGCAGCGAAGATCCTCAGCCTAATTCAAGCAGCGCAGAAAAGCATTTATTTTCTGGCTTACTCTTTTACAGCCAATGACCTGGGAACTGCCATCCGTCAGAAGGCGGCTGAAGGTCTGACCGTGGCGGGGGTGATGGATGACGGGCAGGTAAATTCAAACCTGGGAACAGAATACGATCCATTCAAGCAGGCCGGACTGGACGTACGGCGGGACGGCAACCCCGGATTGATGCACCAAAAGGCGATCATCATCGATCGAGCCATCGTGATCACCGGTTCATATAATTTCAGCGCCAGTGCCGAGACCAGCAACGATGAAAATGTGGTCATCATCCACAATGCGGAGGCGGCCGAACGATATTTAGCCCAGTTCCAGCGCGTCTACGACCTGGGGCAGCCCTGATCCATGCGGACAACAGAAAACCAGTCATATTTCGATGCCTTAAAAATAAGGTTGTCTTTTTTCGCCAGATAGTGTAAAGTAACCAGCAAACCCCGGAGGTCCCCCCAATGAGCGATAAATTTTATCTTGGCCGATTATTTGATACCAACCAGGCTAAAACAAGCGACCAGCCGCTGCAATACGACCCGGCTGACCTGACCACGCACGCCGTGGTGACCGGCATGACCGGTTCCGGAAAGACAGGCCTGTGCATCGCTCTGATGGAAGAAGCCGCCCTGCAGGGAATCCCTGCCATCCTGATCGACCCGAAAGGCGACCTGACCAACCTGCTGCTGCACTTCCCGGAGCTGGCTCCTAAGGATTTCCAGCCCTGGCTGGACCCCGAACTGGCGCGCCGAGCCGGGAAAACCATGGAGCAAGCCTCCACGGATGCGGCCCTGGCATGGCGAAACGGGCTGACGGAGTGGGGCATCGACCACGAGCGGATGGCTGCGCTTTCGAACGCGGCCGGGTTTGCCATTTACACACCCGGCTCAGATGCAGGCATCCCGGTCAGCGTATTATCTTCCCTGGCAGCGCCCAGGCTGGACTGGGCGACCAACCGGGAAGTGCTGACCGAGCGCATTTCCAGCACGGTAACCGCCATCCTGGGACTGGTCGGCTTCGCAGAACTCGATCCGATCCGCTCACGGGAACACATCCTGCTCTCCAACATCTTCCAATCAGCCTGGAGCCAGAATAAATCGCTGGACCTGACCGAACTCATCCTGCAAATCCAGACCCCACCATTCGACAAGCTGGGGGCCTTCCCGGTGGATACGTTTTTCCCACCCAGGGATCGGATGGACCTGGCGTTACAAATCAATAATATCCTGGCAGCCCCAACCTTCGAGTTATGGAGGGTGGGCCAGCCGCTGGATATCGAGGCACTGCTCCATGGCCCGGACGGCCATCCGCGGCACAGCATTTTCTATCTGGCGCACCTGCCAGACGACGAGAGGATGTTCTTCGTAACCCTCCTGCTATCGGCTGTGGAGACCTGGATGAGAACCCAGGCAGGCACATCCAACCTGCGCGCCATCCTCTACATGGATGAAATCTTCGGTTACCTGCCTCCGACGGCGATGCCTCCCTCCAAACAACCCCTGCTGAGAATGCTCAAACAGGCGCGCGCCTTTGGCCTGGGCCTGCTGCTGGCTACCCAGAACCCGGTGGACGTGGATTACAAGGCACTCTCGAACGCAGGCACATGGTTCATCGGAAAACTCCAAACCGAGCAGGACAAACAACGACTCCTGGATGGGTTGGAATCTGCGGCTCCCGGCGCGCTTGACCGCAGCAGCATTGACAAACTGATCTCGGGGCTGGGCAAACGCGTGTTCGTCATGCAGAACGTCCATGAAATAAACCCGATCGTTTTCCAGACGCGCTGGACCATGAATTTCCTGGCAGGACCATTAACGCGCTCCCAAATCCCGGCGTTGAATGCCCTGGTGGGGGCGGGGGACCAGGCTCAAGGAGCCAGTGCACAAACAGCAGTGAGTACAACCCAGGCAAGCGTCCCGGCAGGTTTCGAACCCATGCCGGCGACAGTCCCGGTTGCATCCACAGGCACACCAGGAAGCGCGGCCCCACGACAGGCACCCGGGGAGGCCATGACATCAAGCACAACCCGCCAGACCTCGGCCACGCGTCCGTCCGCACCCAGCGGGGTCGCGGAAGTTTTTCTCCCGCTCAATTCCTCCTTTACCAAAGCTGCAGCGGCTTCAGGGGAATCCATTCCGAAAAATTCATCCCCGGAAGGCGTGGTGTATTGCCCGGCGCTGATCGCGTTAGCCCAGGTGCGCTTCCTGGACCGGAAATACAACCTGGATAGCGAGCAAGTGCGAGCGGTATTGGTGACCAGCGTGGATAAAAGGGGGGCAGTGCACTGGGACGATTTCATCGCCAAGGTGCCGGAAGCAGCAGGGATGGACCCTGCGCCCGACCCTCAGGCGCGGTATGCCAGCCTGGAGGCACCACTGACAGATGCGAAAGTACTTACCGCCCTGCAAAAGGATTTTGTCGATTGGGTCTACCGCACCTGCAAGGTATCAGTGCGTTCCAACCCGGCGCTCGGGCTGTTTGCCAAACCAGACAAGTCGCAGGCGGATTTCGTGAAGGAATGCGCCGAGGCTGCCCGGAGTGCCCGGGAGGCAGCCATGGCGAAAGCGACTGCGACCCTTGACCGGCAGATAGCAGCATTGAATGAGAAACTGAACAAGGAACAACGCGAATTGGAGCAGGACAAAAGCGAATTGGAACAGCGCAAGCGGGAGGAGCTGGTGTCGGGCGCCGAGACTGTCTTCAGCCTGCTGGGGGGGCGAAGCAGCCGCAGGATCTCTGCAGCGATGAGCAAACACCGCATGACCCAGCAATCCAAGGGGGACGTGGACGAATCCGTGGACGCGATCACCGATTACAATAAACAACTGGCACAGCTCGAACGGACGCGCCAACAGGCATTGGACGAGGCAGGTTCCAAATGGGGAGATGCCGTCAATAATATTACCGAGATCCCAGTGCTGCCCAAGAAAACGGATATTTACGTGAACCTGTTCGGTGTGGCATGGCTCCCGTTTTACCAGGTGAAACTGGGAGATAAGACAGTGGAAATCCCCGCATACCAATAAGAGCAGGCGAATTCATCCCACTCCGCCTGCCGCGTGGAAAAGGTAGAAATGCTCTGGATCGTTTTAGCGGTATTCGTTTGGGGGCTGGTCCATTCACTTTTGGCAACAAACAAAGCCAAGGAATGGGCGCGGCAACTGCTGGGGGAAGGCCAGTACCGGTTTTATCGGCTGGCATACAATGCATTTGCAGGGTTAAGTTTCCTGCCAGTACTGGCGATGATGTTCCTGTTGCCGGATCGGACCTTGTATCTCGTGCCAGTGCCCTGGTCACTATTCATGATTGGGGGGGAATTGCTGGCAGTGGCGCTCCTTCTCAGCGCCTTCAGGCAAACGGATATCTGGGATTTCGTAGGAACACGCCAACTGAGAGTGAAGAACCGACCCTCCGGGCTGGCGACTTTGGGTCCATATCATTACATCCGCCACCCGCTTTATTCTGCCGGGATGGCCTTCATCTGGCTGCTGCCGCTGATGACAGTGAACATCCTGGCAGTCAATATCGCGTTGACGGTTTATGTCATCATTGGAGCTGCCATCGAGGAGCGAAAATTAAGGAGAGTGTTCGGGCAGGAATATATCGAATATGCAGCGGTCACGCCCATGTTCATCCCATTCCTGAAAAGGAACAAAAGCCGGGACGAATCGTCATAAAAGAAGGTGCCATGCTCACGGTGTATAATCAAATCCAATGTCTTTCGTAACCATTCCTCGTCCCCCGCGTCCCCCGCGTTCCCCAGTACCGCTTAGAATCCTGACCGTCCTGCTTGGCGGTCCGCTTCTGTTTACTTTGATCGTCGGGATGATCAGCGGAGGGTACAACCTGCTCTTTTCAGGTCGGATCTTCCCCGGCATCACGATGGCAGGCGTGGACCTGACCAGCATGACGCAGGAACAGGCGACCTCCGTCTTGAGCCAGCACCTCACCTATCCAACCACAGGCCGGGTGGTATTCCGCTATGGCGACAAAATGTGGGTGGCGGCACCAGCAGAGCTAGGGATGGTATTCGACGCCGGATCGAGCATCCAAATGGCGTACGGGGTGGGACGCCAAGGTGGATTGTTCAACGAACTTGCCGGAGAGCTTAACGCATGGCAGGGCGGACTGGACCTGAAGCCGGTCATCATGTACGATGAACGGGTGGCGCACGGATATCTTCAGAATATCGCCGCGCAGATCGACCAGCCGGTGATCGAAACCGACCTTCACCTTGACGGGACGCAAGTGGTGTACACGCAGGGACAGACCGGAGTGCTGCTTAATGTGGATACCACCCTTACAAACCTTTTAGCCCAACTTTCGTCCTTCAAGGACGGTGATGTGCAACTGGTTGTGCAGGTACAGGCCCCCGTTGTAGCGGAGGCTTCGGCACAAGCAGCCAGCCTGCGGCAGATATTGAGCGCTCCCCTGACGCTGCACATCGACAATCCACAGTCTGGCGATCCAGGTCCATGGACAATCGATCCGGTCACCCTGGCAGGGATGCTGTCCCTGGTGCCTGTGCAGACCGATGCAGGTTGGCAATACCAGGTGGCGGTGGATGCCAACGTTCTGACCCAGTTCCTCGGGCAAATCGGCCCGCTGCTGAACAAGGCTCCCGTCAATGCGCGCTTTACCTTCGACGATAACCCGGGCACGGATACCCGGCAATTGTTGCTCGAGGTGCCTGCACAGGTGGGCCGGGAACTGGATATCCAGGCGACAATCCAGGCCATTCAAACAGGACTGCTGGCGGGAGAACACGATATCCCGCTCGCGGTAGTGACTGCAAACCCCGCTGTGGGTGACGATGCGACTGCCGCGGCGCTGGGAATCAACAGCCTGGTTGGATCATATACGAGCTATTTTCGCGGTTCCAGTGACTCCCGCCTGCAAAATATCAAAGCGGCTGCTGCCAGGTTCCACGGTCTGCTCATTCCGCCGAATACAACTTTCTCAATGGGTACCGCCATGGGAGACATCAGTCTTGAAAATGGTTACGCGGAAGCCCTGATCATTTACAATGGCCAATCCATCACGGGGGTAGGTGGTGGCGTATGCCAGGTCAGTACGACATTATTTCACACGGCTTATTACGCCGGGTATCCAATTGTTGAGCGGCATGAGCACGCTTACCGGGTTTATTATTATGAACAAACCCGCACCGGGACCGACCAAAGCCTGGCCGGGCTGGATGCGACCGTCTATTTCCCCCTGGTGGATTTAAAATTCACAAACGACAGGCCTTATTGGCTGCTGATGGAAACCTATTTTAATGCAAAGAATGACTCGCTCACCTGGAAATTTTATTCAGGTGATGATGGGCGAACGGTTGACGTGCAAAGTTCCGGCCCACAGAATATCGTTCCAGTGCCGGCTCCAGCTTTCGAAGAAAACCCATCCCTTTCAGCGGGAGAAATCAGCCCGTATGACTGGTGGGTTACGGATGGAGCAGACATCACGGTGACACGCACCATCACCCGCAACGGCCAGCAGCTTTACCCTCCCGATACGACCTTCACCCATTACGTGCCACATGGGATGGTGTGCCAGTATGGACCGGGAACAGAAAATCCGGAAGCCCTGGCGGCACAAATGGGTGTGTGCCAGCCCTAAACTTTACAGACCTCAGGCGTGGTAAAATAACCGTTTGCTGCCCCCCGAGGAGGAGAAACCCATGATCAACAAAGACCTGCTCGATATTTTGCGCTGTCCCAACTGCGTACGCGAAAAAGACGGAAACCTGACGTTATATAAGGAAACGTGGTTGATCTGCCAGGATTGCGGCCGCAAGTATCCGATCGTGGAAGACATTCCCGTAATGCTCATTGAAGAAGGAGATAAGTGGGTCGGAGTGGCCGAGAAAGATCTGCCCGTTCCGCCCCCCATGAAGTGAAATGCCTGAAAAGAAAGACGATTTGCTGAAAAAAGTTCGAAATCTAAAACTACCAACCACGGGCCAATTTATCTGGATGGGGGTGGGAGTGGTATTTGCGGTGGGATTATTCGTATTCACACAAGGCTTTGTGACCTGCTGGAGGCTGACAGCCCTGGGGGGGATCGCACCGCCCAGCTGCTCAGCGCAAGCGCCTGTCGCAAACTCGCTGGGAACTCCCGGGCCAGATTCAACGGCGGGTCCCGGTGTACCGACGACCAATGCTCCCCAGGTACCCCTTCCTGCGCCGTGGGACGGCGCCAGCCGGGTGAACATCCTGGTGATGGGTTACGATTTTGAATCAAATTGGGATCCGACCACGCGCTTATGCCCATGCCGCAGCGATACGATGATCGTTCTGACCATCGACCCGGTCACCAAAACGGCGGGAATGATCTCGGTGCCACGCGACATGTGGGTCAACATCCCCGGATTCAATTCCTATAACAAGATCAATGCCGCCCTTTTCCTCGGAGATGCCTATAAACTTCCAGGCGGCGGTACCGAACTGGCTTTGAAAACTGTCGAGAATTTCCTGGGGATACCCATCCAGTACTATGCCTTAATCGATTTCACCGCTTTTACGAAAATGATCGATACCATCGGAGGGGTGTGCCTGGATATTCCCACCAAAATCGACGTAGGAGTGCTGTTTAAAAATGGAGCTGTCACGTTACAACCGGGGAACCAATGCCTGAGCGGGGAGGTTGCCCTGGGGTACGCACGTGCTCGGGATGTCAGCCAGGGCATTGCAAATGGTGATGTGGAGCGGGCACAGCACCAACAGCAGGTTATCATGGCGATCCGGGATAAAGTCCTTTCGCCGGCCAATTTCCTGACCCTGATGGGACAGGCTCCCACCCTTTACAATGAACTTTCAGGTGGCATCAACACCAACCTGCCTCTTGAAGATGCGATGAGATTAGCGATGCTGGCGAAAGACATCCCACTTGGCAGCATTCAAACCGGCGTGATCGATTACACCATGATGCAGGACGGAACATACGACCTCAACGGCCAGCAACTGGCGGTCCTTAGGCCATACCCCGATAAAATCCGCGAACTGGTGGATACAATCTTCGGGGGCGGAAGCATGGATCCCATGGCGACCGGGACAGTGGAAGAGAAGATGAAGGCCGAAGCCGCACGCGTGGTGGTGATCAATGGCACCGGTGTAGCCGGAATGGCCGAGAAAACCTACAACTACCTGAAAACCCAGGGAGTTAACGCGACCGCTTTTGGGAATACGAGCGACTACCCGGACAAGTATTATTCACCGTTCCCCGGGGGGACTACCATCATCGTGCATGCGGGGAAGCCGTACGCGATCCAGTACCTGATGTCGCTGGTGAAGGTGACCAGCTCGAGCCAGATCATTGTGGATTTCAACCCGAGTGCCCCGGAGGATATTGTCCTGGCGCTGGGCGAGGACTGGAATTCCAGCAACCCGATGCCTTAATCCGAACCATCCGCCGAGGCGAGTTTGACGCAGACAGCCTACTTTCATACGGATTTGTGTTGCCCTGTGTTTTAAAAGTCAAACCAATGGTTTTTTTAAGTTAGACCAGTTTCGAAGTCCCCTGAAAACCAACCGCGCAGTGCATAGAAGACGAGCTTCTCATCCCCACGCACTGCGCGGTTTACCCTGCCAGCAGGAAAACCCGGAAAATGGCCGTGAGTACTCCAGTAAAAAGTGAGGCGGTATCGATCCTTCCGAAAGGGAGGAAACACGCGCTTACTTATAACCAGACTGGCATGGTTCGTAGTGCTCACGTCGATCTTTGCCCTGGCTTACAACCAGGCTCCGCTTTATACGTCAAACCAGAACCAGTATTTCCTGCACGGGTATGCCCAGGCGGGAGTGGGGAACCTGAACGCTGATTGGCTGGCAAATACCGCTGACCCAACCCCGGTTTTCAGTTTCCTGGTAGCAGCCACCCTGCGGCTTTTCCAAAATGAAAACCTTTTCTTTATTTACTATGCCCTGCTGATGGGCATTTACTTTTTCAGCTTGTTCGGAATCATCGATCACATATACCCGATCCGAATTTCGAAATCGAAAACAGGATTATTGATTGCCGCGCTCGTCCTGATACATTCCGCAGCGCTAAGGTTCGTGCTGCAGCGAGCGCTGGGGGGGGATTGGCCGTTTCTCTTTGAAGGGGGAGTAGCCGGGCAACGCCTGCTTGGCCCAATCTTCCAGCCGAGTTCGTTTGGCGTGTTCCTGGTATTTTCGATCTATTTATATCTTAAAGAAAACAAGATACTAGCCGTGTTGAGCGCAGTCCTGGCAGCCACATTCCACCCGACGTATTTGCTCAGTGCGGGCGCATTGACTCTGGCATTCATGATCGACACGTGGCTTATCCAAAAAAAAATATGGCCGATGTTCCGCATAGGACTGGTTGCCCTGGCAGTGATTGCACCGATATTGATCTACACCTATATCAATTTCTGGGGAGGCGACCCGGCAATCGCGGCGGCAGCGCGCAGCCTGCTGGTCAATGTACGCATCCCTCCGCACGCGGTGGTTGCAGACTGGTTCAATGCCACCGTGATCGTCAAGCTGGCGTTTCTTGCGACGGCGCTAATCCTGGTGCGCCGCTCACGATTATTCTGGGTTATTTGCGTGCCGTCGTGTCTGGCTATCGGGTTGACTATCGTACAGGTAATAACCAAAAATAATGCCCTGGCATTGATCTTCCCGTGGCGTCTTTCCACCTGGCTTGTGCCCGTTTCAGTCGGCGTGATTCTTGGGAAACTGATCATCCTGGCACTTGGTCGACCGCATGTAACCCTTGAAAAAGCCCTGAAAACCGCGGGACTGGTCCTGATCGCACTGGCAGTCGCAACCGGAATTATCCGAACCTACCTGGTGAATAACCAATGGTCCGCGTTGCCCTACAGGCCGCTGGAAGCTTATGTTAAGGCGCACCAACTGCCAGGCCAGGTCATCCTGACACCTTCCAGCGTGTATGATTTTCGTCTGGAGACCGGCGTCCCGATCTATGTGGATTTCCTGTCCATCCCTTACCAGAGTGCTGAGGTGGTCGAATGGGACCGCCGTTTCCGGCTGGACAGCTTTTTCTACCAGCGGTTGGCATGCGACAGGCTGTCTGAATTTTCAAAGGAAGGGGTGACACAAGTGGTTTTGCCGGTTGACTTTTCGGCAGTATGCCCGCAGCTGGTGGAAATCTATCATGACAGCGCTTACGGTCTGTATAATATTTCCCCGTAGATATACAATTAAACGCCCGTGGACGACCACGGGCGACATAATTATTTAGAGGGACGCATAGATTGTATTACCCCCAGCTGCGCTTCACAAGAAACGCTTGAGGATTATTCCAACGCTTTATTTCTTAGCCGGCTCGTAATAAAGAACGACTACACCGTTCTTATATTTTTCCGATTTTATCAAATTCAGGCTGACAGGTTGGGGAATGTCTTTAAAAAGAAGCTTGCCCTGTCCCAATACGACCGGATGGACAAGGAGTTGATATTCGTCGATCAGGCCAAAGCGGGTAAATGCCTGCACTATGCTGCCGCTGCCGTATATCACCATATTCTCGCCCGGCTGTTTCCTGATATTGTTGATCCCGTCCGGGAAAATGTCACGGACCAGACGGGCATTTTCGAATTTACCCCACTCGACCTTGTCAAGAGTCCTTGAAAAGACAATCTTGCGAACGGCATTCATCCGGGTTGCGCCCGGCCATGTTGCTTCGGTTTGGAAAGGCCAGACCTTGTTCATAATTTCGTAGGTCACCCTTCCAAGCATAACCGTATCCATGGATGCCATCAGGTTGGCTGCATACACACCCATTTCGTCATTGAAATTGTCCATCACCCAACTCATGTCCTCGTTTGGGCCCACCATGAAGCCATCCAATGAAAGGAAAATTGAAGCAATGATTTTCCGCATGACACTCCTCCAGTTCGATAAAATGTGATAATTTGGATATAATAACTCACGAATTTCATACGGTCAAAAAAATGCTCACCGCGGATATTTTGCCTGGGGTGAGCATTTTTTTATGATGCAACTTTATTTTGTTTTTAAGTATTCCCCAATGGCTGCGGCAGCCTTACGCCCGCCAATCATAGCGGTAACCACAAGGTCGGCACCGGTGACGCCATCGCCGGCTGCAAACACGCCCGGACGGGTGGTGGCGCCGGTCTCTTTGTCGGTCACAGTAATGAGGCCATAATCGTGGACATCGAGCCCGGGAGTGGTCTTCCCTATCACCGGATCGGGCCAGTAGCCGAGAGCCTTGATGGCAGTATCGACGGCGATGGAGAAATTAGATCCTTCCACAGGTACCGGCTTGCGGCGGCCTTTTGCATCTGGTTCGCCAAGTCTCATCTCGATGCATTCAACTGCAGTTAACTGGCCGTCTTCATCGGAAATGAATTTGACAGGCTGAGTGAGGAACCTGTATTTGGCGCCTTCTTCCTTCGCCATCTTGCGGTCTTTGCGACCTCCCGGCATTTCCTTTTCGGTTCGGCGGTAAAGGCAGGTGACTTCCTCTGCACCCAGGCGCAGGGCGGAGCGCAGGCAGTCGGAGGCGGTATCACCACCGCCGATAACCACAACACGCTTGCCCAAAACCGGGCGCTCACGCTTGTTCTCGGGGAGCAGGTTCAGTTCGGTATTGGCACGCATCAGGAAATCGGTGCCTTCGTAAACGCCTGGCAGATCCTCTCCGGGAACATCCATGCGAGCGTCAATTCCGGTGCCTACTCCCAAAAAGACTGCATCGAAGCCTTGATCGATCAAATCGTCAATAGTCTTATCTTTACCGATGAATGTGTTTCCGACGAATTTAGCCCCGGCTTTTTCATAATCGCTCCAGCGGCAAAAAAAGACTTCCTTGGCAAGTTTGAAGTTCGGGATGCCATAGACCAGCAACCCGCCGGGTGCAGGCTTGGAATCGTAGAGGGTAACCGATTGACCTTGTTCGATAAGTTTTTCAGCGGCGCCAAGACCGGATGGCCCGGCTCCGATGATGGCGACCTTTTTTCCAGTCGGTTTCCCAACCGGGATGGCGACCCCGGCTGTTTTGCGCTCATAGCACGTGACGAAAGTTTCCAGTGAGCCGCACAGTACAGGCTCGTGGGTCTTATTCAGCACGCAGGAGCCCTGGCAGAGTTGTTCGTGGGGGCAGACACGTGAGCAAATTTCGGGCAGGGAGGAGGTCTGGCGATAAAGTTGGGCAGCTTCGACATAGCGTCCCTGCTCAATCAACCAGATGGCAGAAGGGATATCGTTATGGCAGGGGCAGGCGAGCATGCATGGAGCAGGGTCAGGGCAATGAATACAGCGAGAGGCTTCCAGCATGGCGCGGTCGGAATCGAGCGGGATGACGACATCACCAAAGTCGCAAACGCGTTCCGTGGGCGGCCGAAGCGACAGGTCCTGGTAGGGCATGTAGACGCGAGCCTTGCGGTCAATTTCCAGAAATTCACTTGGGATCGTTTGCATTTAGAACACTCCTACCGAAACCGACAAACTCAACCTATTTTGATATGTATCATACCCAATCTTGTGCCGGGATTACAGGCTTATATGTCACCATTGACGGTGACGATAATCACAATGTAGGGTGGTAGCAAATTGGCATCCATTGGCGGGATGTCACATCAATATTATGTTTGGAAAGAACAAATCAGGTCAACTCGATTACTGGAATGGCAAAGAAGTGGAATTTCTGACTCAAAAGCAGGGTACCAAAATGAGTGGAAAGATGACGCATCATCGAATTGGGTTCTCACGAGGAACTTTAGGAGCAAAATGGCTTATATGCCCGCTTATATTCGGTGCAATTCCGCAACCCGGAAGAAGAGCTGACCACTCTGCTGGCCTAGGGGCAGGCCAGGCAAACCGAAGATAGGGTTCTTCTGGAAAGACCGAGAGGATTGTTGGACATCCTGCGTGGACCTGGAAGATTGACTAAAGTCACCTCTCATCTGAAATTAGTTTTAAGAATTGCCTGGATATTTAAACATTCTAAATGCCAGACCTTTGAAGGCAGGAAGGGCGGTCAACATCTTAACGATTTCGTTATCATACAGTTGATAGATGTGTAGTACCCTCATTTTTGGAAAACCGGCTTTGTTATAATAAACCGTGAAAACCTGTACTCATGTTTGATGTGAACCGGAAGTAATTAATAGTGAATAAAACCGGCGAGTTATGCATCTAAATTTACATTGTTTGCCAGCCCCGCACCAGACACAAAGATTTTGCCTGTGCGCGTCCAGGCGGACCATGAAAATTAATCGGACGTTGGAGGATTGGAATGGCAGGGAAACTTGAAAATAAGAATACGACCCCCGGAAAGAAGAAGGGGATGAGCCGCAGTGGAAAAACCTGGTTGATGATCGTGCTTGTCCTGGTGGTGGCAGTAGGGGCTTTCGTCATTTACCGGGTGCGGGCAAATGCTAATAGCGCCAGCAACTATCAAACGACCACGCTGGCACGAGGCAATTTGAGCGCGACGATCGGTGCCACCGGCAATGTGCGCGCCAACCAAACGGCCATCATCAGCTGGCAAACCAGCGGGACGGTGGACGGGGTGGACGCGGTTATCGGCGACCAGGTGGGGGTGGGGGACGTGCTCGCATCTCTTTCCACCACCTCTCTGGCTCAAAACGTGGTCCTGGCGCGGTCGGACCTGGTGGCAGCCCAGCAAAACCTGGACACGGTGATGCATTCCAACACCCAGCGCGCCCAGGCACAGGTGAACCTGGTCAATGCACAAAAAAGTGTTAACAGTGCAAACGCCACTTTAAACAGCATGCTGGCAACCAATCATGGGGGTACCTCGGCGGACATTCAAAATGCACAGGCACAATTAACCCTTGCCAAGAAAGCATACGATAATGCGAAGGCATTCTACGATTCGCTAAGCAGCCTGGCAAGTACAGACCCAACCAAAGCCCAAGCCTATACAAATTTATTCAACGCCCAAAATTCCCTCACGACCGCCCAGAATAATTTGAATTACTTCCTGCTGGTGCCCAGCGGAAGCGATGTCGACCTGGCGCGTGCCAAACTGGCACTGGCAGAGGCGCAATTGGGAGACGCCCAAAGCGAGTGGGACCGCCTGAAAAATGGCCCGGACCCGAACGATGTGTCCGCCGCCCAGGCAAAGGTGGATGCCGCCCAGGCGACACTCAATTTCTCCCGCCTGGCTGCGCCTTTTGCCGGCACCGTTACCGAGGCGGACCCCATGGTAGGCGACCAGGTATCTCCAGGCACTCAAGGATTTCGGGTTGACGATCTCTCCCGCCTGTTGGTGGACGTGCAGGTATCGGAAGTGGATATTAACAATGTGGCCCTCGATCAGCCGGCAGTGGTTACTTTCGATGCCGTGCCTGGCAAGGACTACCACGGCAAGGTGGTTGATGTCAGCCGGGTGGGGACTTCGGTACAAAACGTGGTCAACTTCATCGTGACAGTGGAATTAACCGACCCGGATGCTGACGTTAAGCCTGGCATGACCGCCTCGGTAACGGTCACCATCCAGTCTTTGGAGAACGTGCTGCTGGTCCCGAACCAGGGGGTGCACCTGGTCAACAGCCAGCGTGTGGTGTACATCCTGCGGAATGGTCAACTCCTTGAGATAGCAGTGACCCTGGGAGCATCGGACGATACGATGAGCGTCGTAATTTCAGGGGACCTTGCCGCCGGCGACGTGCTGGTCTTGAACCCACCGGCGAATTTCACACCGGGCGGCGGCGGCGGAGCCAGAAGTATTTTTGGGGGAGGATAGGATGGCTTCGGACTGCGTCATTTGCGCCGAAGACTTGAGGAAAGTCTACCAGATGGGCCAGGTTGAGGTGAATGCACTGGCTGGTGTTTCGCTTAGTATCCAGCGGGGAGAAGTGGTTTCCATCATGGGACCCTCCGGCTCCGGAAAATCGACGCTGATGAACATCCTGGGATGCCTGGACCTGCCAACTTCGGGTAAATATATCCTGGATGGGGAAGCGGTTGAAGACCTCAACGATGACCAACTTGCTGATATCCGCAACCGAAAAGTGGGTTTCATCTTCCAATCCTTCAACCTTCTCTCGCGAACTTCGGCGCTTGGAAACGTGGAATTACCACTGAGATATGCCGGAAAAATCCCGGACAGGAAAGAGCGGGCACGGGCAGCCCTGGATGCAGTGGGGTTGGGGGATCGCATCTCGCATAGACCGACGGAACTGTCCGGAGGACAACAACAGCGAGTTGCAATCGCCAGGGCGCTGGTGAATAACCCTGCCATCATCATGGCAGATGAGCCGACCGGCAACTTAGATTCGAAGGTAGGCAAAGAGATCCTGGAACTCCTGCTCAGTTTAAATCGTGACAATGGGACAACCTTGATCATCGTGACCCACGACTCAAGCATCGCGGCCCAAACGCAGCGGATCATCCGCTTGCGGGATGGGCTGATTGAGGAGAAGCAGTGAATTTTGGACAGTCCATCATCGAGGCACTGGAAACCATGAACGGGAACAAACTCCGTTCCGGGTTGACCATCCTCGGCATTGTTATCGGTGTAGGTGCAGTGATCGCCATGCTGGCGGTGGGACAGGGAGCACAGGATACCATTACCGGCGCGATCAGCGGGATAGGCACCAACCTGTTGTTTGTCACTTCTGGAAACGATATTGTGGACGTACGCAACCCAAAGCCTCTTACGCTGGGTGACGCCCAGGCAATCAATGACCGGTTTGCAGCACCCGACGTGCAGGCAGTGGCGCCGATCATCCAGGGCAGGAATGACGTGACCGCAGGGGGGCAAACGATGAGCGTGAGCGTGACCGGCACAACACCGGAATATTTCGTCATGCAAAACTACTCCCTGATCGAAGGCGATTTCCTTACCCAGGACAACCTGCAGGGAAACGCTTCGGCGGCAGTCATCGGCCCGGGAGTGGCGGACAAATTATTTGGGCGCCGCAACGGCGTGGTGGGTGAGACGATCCGTATCAGCGGGCAGCCGTTCAGAATCGTGGGCTTGCTGCAATCCAAGGGCGGGGGGACATTCGGCAGCCAGGATAACCAGGTAATCGTCCCCTTCACCACCGCACAAACCCGCCTGATCCACCGCTCGGTGCTGAATGAAGTGGACCAACTTTACGTGCAAGCTGTCAGCGCCAAGGCTGTACCAGCAGCCACCGACGAGGTGAAACAAGTCCTGCGACAGCGACACCGGACACCCGTGGGGGTGGATGATTTCACGGTCTTTTCGCAGGCAGACTTCCTCTCCATTGCCACAACAGTGACGGGCGTCTTCACCATTTTCCTGGGCGGGATTGCCGGCATATCCCTGCTGGTGGGGGGGATCGGGATCATGAACATCATGCTGGTGTCAGTGACCGAGCGCACGCGTGAGATCGGACTGCGCAAAGCACTGGGTGCTCGCAAGCGGGATATCCTGGTACAGTTCTTAATCGAAAGTTCCATGCTCAGTCTGATCGGAGGTGTAATCGGGATCCTGCTGGGGTGGTCCCTGGGATATGCGGTGGGCCGCATCGCGGCGGCCACGGGAAACCCATTCAACCCGGCCATCAGCCTGGACGCCATCCTGCTGGCAACCTTATTTTCAGCTGCAGTGGGCTTGTTCTTCGGAATATACCCGGCCAACCGGGCTGCCAGTTTGGAACCGGTTGAAGCCCTGCGGTACGAATAACCCAGGATGGGAATCGTGGCAGAAATATTTACTCCGGGATAGCAATTGATTTATTGTCTATGATCAAAGTTATTGGGCGGGAAAACTCCGCCCAATATTTTTTAAGTTGTCCGCGTGATGAACATCCAGGAGAGGACAGCCCATCCATCCCAAGGCAAGTATAATTGTCAGGCGTGCGCCCAAGGCTGGATCGAAAAGCAAGGGAAGACGAGGGGGGGCACGAACATCCGATACGTATCATTAATCCAAGGAGTATCTTATGGAAGAAAAGATGAAGCAACTCAGAGAGATCCTGGCAGAAATATCAGACCTGATGAATGTGGGCGCCGTGCTAGGCTGGGATCAACAGACCTATATGCCGCCCGGCGGTGCAGAAGGGCGCGGCAACCAGCTGGCTTTGATCGGACGTCTGGCGCATGAACGTTTCACTTCTCCTGAACTTGGACAGCTGCTGGAGGACCTTAAACCGTACGCAGCCAGCCTGGACCCGGATTCGGACGAGGCAAGGATGATCAAAGTAACGGCGCGGAATTACGACAAGTCGGTGCGAGTGCCGATCAAACATGTGGTCGATTTTGCACAGGCAACCACACTTGGCCAACAAGCCTGGATGGAAGCCCGTTCCAAATCGGATTTTTCCATCTTTCGTCCACACCTGGAGAAGATCGTAGCCCTGCGCCAGGAATACGCGGCGTTCTTCCCGAATTTCGAACATCCCTACGACGCCCTGCTAGACGATTTCGAACCCAATATGAAGACCTCGGATGTAAAAATCATTTTTGACGGGCTGCGACCCAAACAGGTGGAACTCCTCAAAGCCATCAGCGGGAAGCCTCAGGTGGATGATTCCTTCCTGCACCAGCCTTTCGACGAGAAAAAACAATGGGATTTCGGCGAGGACGTGATCACCAAGTTTGGCTACGATTGGAACTGCGGACGGGAGGACAAAGCTGCCCATCCGTTCACCACCAGTTTTGGCATCAAAGATGTGCGCATCACGACCCGGGTGGCCCCCGACTTCCTCAATTCCATGATCTTTGGAACCATGCACGAGTGCGGTCACGCACTGTACGGACAGGGGGTAGCGCCTGAGTTGGAACGGACCGGACTGGAGGGCGGAGCCTCGCTGGCAGTGCACGAAAGCCAGAGCCGTATGTGGGAAAACCTGGTGGGACGCTCACTGCCATTCTGGCAGTATTTCTACCCACGCCTGCAGGAAACTTTCCCACAATTATCGGGGGTACCCCTCGACAAATTCTATAAGGGCATCAACAAGGTCCAGCCTTCGTTCATCCGGGTGGAAGCGGACGAGGCCACGTACAACCTGCATATCATGCTGCGCCTCGAAATGGAAATCGCCATGCTGGAAGGCAAGGTAGCGGTCAAGGATGTCCCTGAACTGTGGAACGTCAAGATGAAGGAGTACCTGGGGGTCACCCCACCCAACGATGCCAAAGGTGTGCTGCAGGACATCCACTGGTCGGGAGGCTCGATCGGCTATTTCTCCACGTATGCGCTCGGCAACCTAATCTCGGTGCAACTGTGGGAAACAATGATCGGGGAACACCCCGAGGTGGTGGAGCAGATCCGCCAGGGAAAGTTCGAGACCCTACTGGGCTGGCTGAGGAAAAACGTCCACCGGCATGGAAAAAAATTGGATCCGCAGGAACTCGTCACGAGAGTGACCGGGTCCAAGATCGATCCGGCACCGTACGTACGCTATCTCACCAAGAAATACAGCGAAATCTACAACCTCTAGATCGATGGAGACGCCCCGAACAGGGCGTCTCTTGATTACGGGTATAATTTCAACATGTATCGCCGCTTTACCGTGACCAGCACCCTGCTGATTTTCCTGACCGCCTGCGGACAAGCGGCAGCAACACCTTCCCCGACACCGACGCTTACCACCGCTCCAGCCGCCACGGTCCAACCGACGATGATCCCCAGCAAGACACCAACTGGCTCACCGACGCTTGAAAATACACCGGCGGCAACCGACACGCCCACGGTCGAGCCAACGCTGACTGAAACGGCGGCACCAGATGCGACCGCCAGCCTGCCACCCACTCTGACAGCCACACCGCTTCCCCAGCCGCAGGTCGGCTCAGCGGCGATCCAATTCTACGCCCCGGGTCCACTATCGAAAGCAGTATCGCCAATGCTGGTATACGGGTATGCCATCCCCGGTTACTCGGCCCTGGGGAAGGTAACTCTTTATGGGGAAGACGGGCGCCTGATGGCGTCCAAACTGCTGCAGCTAAACACCGTTTTCACGTGGGCGTATTATTACGGGACAATCAGCTTCGAGGTCGAGGGAGCAGGGGAACTGGGGCGGCTGACGATGACCACACAGGATGAGTACGGGCGGTACACTGCCGAGAATTCGGTGCATCTCATCCTGCTGCCGGAAGGGTTTTCGATCATCAATGCACCGGGGAATTTGAAGGAGCGCTGCGTGATCGAAAAGCCGGCAGCCGGACACCTCAATTCGGGGGGAACGGTGACGATCGCGGGTGAAATGCGCCCGTTCAGCAGCATGCCGCTGGAGGTCGAGTTGATCGGGCGGGACGGCAAGGTGATCGCTTCAGGGTCGACGCCGATTTCTCCTGCAGCCGACGACAGTTACGTGCCATTCCAGGTGGACCTGCAATACTCGGTCCCCTACGGGACCTGGGCGCTGATCAGCGTGAGCCAGCCCGACGACCGGATCGCGGGGACGATGTACCTGTCGAGCCGGGAAATTTACCTCTATCCTTGACTCACCTTCCTGGGGGTGATACAATAGCCGCTCGTTGCACCCGACGCGGGGTAGAGCAGTGGCAGCTCGTCAGGCTCATAACCTGGAGGTCGCTGGTTCGAGTCCAGCCCCCGCAACTTCAAAGCGCCCATTATGGGCGTTTTTGTTTACAAATTATGCGGATTTTGGACTGGAACTCATAACCCTTGGGTCGCTGGTTTGAGTCCTGTTACCGCATTAAATTAGAAAAATCAAGAATTAAATAAGATAGCCATGCTGTGAAATGGTGCTTGAACCATTTACTACTACTGAGATTCTGGTGATTCACAGTAGAATCAAGATATGATCTCTAGCAGTGTATTAGATCGACAGTTGGCTGAAGCTGAAAATGAGCTTCTTGTTACAGACAGCAAACGTGCTGAATTGATCGCCCGTATAAAACAGCTTCGGCAACGAAAGGCTCTCCTTAATCAACCGGCTCAACCTGCACTCCAATTGCCGAATGTAACAGTCTCTAATCAATCCAATCAAGAAGAAAAAATTGCTCTGTTTCGTAGTTTATTCAAAGGGCGAGAAGATGTTTTTGCGCGCAGGTATGAGAGTGTTCGGACAGGAAAATCGGGATACAAGCCGGTTTACCGAATTGAATGGGCAAATGGCCTCCTTCATACGACAAATAATCCTCGCGCTGAAAAGCTCGTCTCGAGATTTTATTCCACTTAGCAATGATGTAATCCGTTCTCATCTTTTAGGATTTGATCCAACTGATCGCTCTGGAGGGGACTTTACAATTGGTATTTATCCATTGTGTCTTGATGAAAGCTGTTGGTTCTTAGCGGTGGATTTTGATAAATCCACTTGGTCCGATGATGCTTTGGCTTTTCTTGAGAGTTGTGATTTGCTCAATATCCCAGCAATATTGGAACGCTCGCGGTCTGGAAATGGCGGTCATGTATGGATTTTCTTCTCTGAACCCGTACCGGCAGTTCTGGCTCGGAAGATGGGTACTTTTTTACTCACCGATACGATGCGTCGCAGGCCTGAAATGGGATTGGATTCTTATGATCGGCTCTTCCCGAGTCAGGATACATTGCCGAGGGGAGGATTTGGCAATCTGATTGCTTTGCCCATGCAAAAGAAACCGCGTGATCACGGAAATAGTGTTTTTGTTGATCAGACTTTGGTGCCATTTCCAGATCAATGGGCATTTCTTTCGACAGTTCAAAAAATCGATGAAGCTAGAGTTATACAGTTGGTCGAAGAAGCTGAAAAACAACAAGGTGAATTGACCGGAATCCGAATGCCTATAATGGATGAAAACGAATTGGAGCCCTGGAAGATGTTGCCATCTAGGACTTCAAAAGAAATTCCCATCTTAGGACCATTTCCCAAAGAAATTACCTTGATCTTAAACAATCAAGTGTATGTTCCGAAGGAGGGGTTATCCCCTTCGTTCCGTAATCGTTTGATCAGACTAGCGGCATTTCAGAATCCGGAATTTTACAAGGCACAAGCAATGCGCCTTTCAACATACGACAAACCTCGAATCATCAGTTGTTCCGAAGATTTCTCGAATCATCTTGGAATTCCAAGGGGTTGCCTTGATGATATAGTGGAGCTGTTACAATCACTAAAAATCGGGGTTGTGATAAAAGATGAGCGGTTTGAAGGCAATCCGGTCGATTTGAATTTCAAAGGTACGTTACGACCCGAACAACAATCAGTAGCGGAGAAATTACTTCAATTCGATACTGGTGTGTTATCGGCATCAACAGCCTTCGGAAAAACAGTGGTCGCATGTTATTTGATTGCCCAACGTAAAATCAACACTCTTGTGGTTGTCCACCGCAGACAGCTTCTCGATCAATGGATTACCAGCTTAGGTGCATTCTTAAGCATGGATAAAAAAGAGATTGGTCAAATAGGTGGCGGACGGACCAGACCTACTAGACGGGTTGATGTCGCTATGATCCAAAGCCTTGGGAAAATGGGGGAGATTAGCGATCTCGTAGGAGATTACGGTCAGATCATCTTTGATGAGTGTCATCACATCTCCGCTAGCAGTTTCGAACTCGTTGCGAGACAAGCCAAAGCCAAATATGTTTTAGGGCTTTCTGCAACAGTGACTCGCAAGGATGGGCACCAACCTATCGTCTTTATGCAATGTGGACCAGTAAGATATCGGATGGATGATCGAAAGGAAGCTGCTGCTAGGCCATTCAATCACAAAGTCATCATCAGGCGAACTGAATTTAGCGCACCTCCTGCGGGGGAAAATTATTCACCTATGGCAATCCATGATTTGTACAACGCTCTGGAGAGTAACGAGAATCGAAATGCATTGATTATTGAGGATGTGATCATTGCAATACATAGTGGACGTTCGCCTGTGCTCTTGACTGAGCGCCGCGAACATCTGGCGCTGTTGGCAAACAAACTCAAATCACGAATTAGAAATGTTATTGTTATGGCGGGCGGAATGGGGAAAAAACAACGACAGCTCATCGAAGAGCAATTAGGACGGATCTCGAGTAACGAAGAACGGCTGATTCTGGCAACCGGACACTATTTAGGAGAAGGTTTTGATGACGCGCGTTTGGATACGTTGTTTCTTGCTCTGCCGATTTCTTGGCGTGGAACATTAGCTCAATATGCTGGTCGACTTCATCGTCTGTATGATCTGAAAACTGACGTGCTAATTTATGATTATGTAGATGACCAAGTGTCAGTATTGAAAGGGATGTTCGAGAAAAGAAGGAAAGGATATAAAGCTCTGGGGTATGAAATTGTAGGAGTTGGTTGAACTTAATGCCTCAAGGCAAAATGTTACTTTCGAGCCTGGACAAACACCTACAAATATGAAATAATGTGTGCATTATGTTCGGATTATCCTAACTTATTGCACATAATGACAAAGAAACCTGATTTCAATCGTCTTTATCAGATCGCCGAGCCTCAGGCTGGATACTTCACTGCTAAGCAGGCCCACGAGGCGGGGTATTCTCGCGAACGTCTCTCAGATCTTACAACACGCAAACAGTTTATCAGGGTTCAACGGGGAATCTATCGCCTGTCCCATTTTCCTGCGAGTCGCTTTGAAGATCTCTTTATTGCTTTCCTGAGGACCGGCCCAGATTCTGTCATCTCCCATGACAGCGCACTAGCTGTGTACGACCTATCCGATGTTCTGCCGGTAGAGATCCACGTGATTATGCCTCGGACAGGATCACGTCGCCGAAATGGCATCCGGCTACACACCAACAAGATAGAAATCGATGAGATTACCCGGCGGGAAGGTCTACCTATCACCACACCCTCACGAACGATTGCTGATGTGATTACGAATGGTCTGGAACGTGACCTGGTCCGCCAGGCGGTAAATGAGGCAATTAAAAAAGGGCTCATGACCAAAGCGCAGCTGCTCGACCAAGCTGATCGTCGTCGCGGCCAGGTGAAAATGATCATTCAAGAAATCCTTGAGGAAATTTCCCAATGAAATACGCTACTGGTAGCGCATTTAGGCAGGCTTTGGAGGAACGGATCAGGGATATTCAATCGGACCAAAGCACTCCAATTGTTCGTCTGCGCAAAGAGGTCGCCTTCGAGCGTTTCATCGCTAGATTGATCCGGTATCAGTCGAACCATTGGGTCTTGAAAGGGGGACTCGCGCTGCAATTGCGTTTGGGAATGCACGCACGTACAACCAAGGATGTCGATTTGTTGAGTACAAGCACCATTCCCACGATTTATAATTCACTGGCAGATGCGGCAAAGATAGACTTAATGGATTGGTTTTCCTATGAAGTTGAGCGACCGGAAGAGACAATAGAAAAAAGGCTTGGTGGTAACCGCTATTTGGTTCGTTGTCTCCTTGATGGCCGGACATTCGAAAATTTTCACGTGGATGTCGGTGTTGGTGATATCGTCCTAGAAGCCCGGCCGAAAAGCTCGCGTTTTTTGGGGTTTGGTATTACACTCCGCGATAACCAAAATGAGGAGTGCTACATGCTTGGTAAACATTCTGAGCAAGGCAGCCTGTTCGAGGCAGATAACCAATACCTGGACTTTGTGGGCCGGGGCAGCTTCTACGGTTTCCTGGCCAGCCAGCGCGGACGGCTGTTTCGAGACGAGGACTTCGCTGCCTTCTACTGTCCGGACAACGGGCGGCCCAGCGTAGCCCCCAGCCTGCTGGCCAACGCCATGCTGCTGCAGACCTATGAGGGGGTCTCGGACGAAGAGGCCAAGGCGCGGGCGGACTATGATCTGCGGTGGAAGGTGGCCTTGGGGATCGAAGTGGACGAGCGACCGTTCGCCAAGAGCACCCTGCAGTTGTTCCGAGCCCAACTGATTCTCAAGGAGAAGATGCGCGAGGTGTTCGTGCGCAGCCTGGAACTGGCCAAGCAATCGGGGTATTTGAAGGAGCGGCGGCTGAAGGTAATCCTGGACACCACCTACATCCTGGGTCGAGGAGCGGTGCGGGATACTTACAACCTGCTGGGGGACGGCATTCAGCAACTGTGCCGGGCATTGGCTGCAGCGCAGGGGCAAAAGTTGGTTGCCTGGGTAAAGGCGTATGAGTTCCAGGGCTACTTTGGTTCGAGCCTCAAGGGGGAGGCTGCCATGGATTGGGATGACGAGCAGGCACGCAGCGCTCTCTTGCAAAGGATCGTGGCGGACGCCCGGCGTCTGCTGCAGCTGGCGCGGGAGAAGCAGGCGAGCCTGAACGAGAAGCATCCGGCCGCAAAGCGGATCGTCGTAGCTGGAGAGCTGCTCGGGCAATTGCTGGAGCAGGATGTCGAGCAGGCCGACGGGCAGGCGAAATTGAAGGAAGGGGTTAGCCGAGACCGGATCGTTTCGGTAAGCGACCCCGAGATGCGGCACGGTCGTAAGAGCCGCGCCAAGCGCTTCGACGGGCATAAGGCGGCCATCGCTGTGGACGCCGACAGCCAGTTGATTACCGAGGTGGAGGTCTTGCCAGGCAACGCCTGGGACGCCACGCATGCGTTGGAGCTGACAGAGGGCAGTGAGGCCAACACCGGGCTGGAAGCGGAGGAGACAGTGGGTGACTGTGCTTATGGAGACGGCAACACCCGCCAGGAATTCGCCGATGCTGGACGCAGCCTGATTGCCAAGCTGGCTGATCGCAGCCGGAGGGGCCAATTTAGTAAGAGCCAATTCCACATTGATTTGAAGGCCATGACCTGCACCTGCCCGGCGGGTCATACCACGGACACCTTGATAACCAAGGGCGCCTGCTTGGATCGGAACCGGAAGAGACAGTCTGGCACCGCCTTCCTCTTTGCAGCGGAGACCTGCGCAGCCTGCCCGCTGCGTCCGCAGTGCTTCCAGGCTAAGGCCCAGCGGGGCCGCACGGTCCAACTCCACCCCCAGGAAGAGTTGTTGCAGCAGGCCCGAGCCTTCCAACACAGCCCTGGGTTTCTGCCCTATCGGCAAGCCCGGCAAACCGCCGAGCACCGCCTGGCACGACTGGTGCAGTTGGGGATCCGTCAAGCGCGCTACTTCGGCCGAAAAAAGACTACCTTCCAGCTGCTGCTGGCAGCAACCGTGGCGAATTTGACCCTGATCGCCTCCCGAACAGGTCAAATGGTTCCAAAAGGCAAGTCCGTTTCTTCTTTTTTCCATAACCTGAGCTCGCAAATACGGCATTTGGGCCAGCATTTCGCTTCCATAACCTCGATTTTCGACTTTCGCTTTTCAGAAATACCAGTTCTCGGCTGAGTTTCTAGAACCATATGATTGGCTTTCTTTCGACCCGACCCTGGATTTTGCAGGTATCCAACCGACCTGTGTGCCTTGCTACCCGATTGTGCAGCAGATAGCTGAAAAGTTGCACGCGCTTACCTGCCCACATGTTTCTGGAGGAAGTACACGAAGCAAGGATTTGGCCGATATATTGCTGCTTGCCAATCTTGGTAGTATTAAGGGTGATGGTTTAAAGCAGGCAATCAATTCAACCTTCGACACCCGAGCAACTCATCCACTCCCTGCTGAACTACCCCCTCTGCCAAGATCACTTACAAAAGAATACGAACATCTGGCGGACTCCTTGGACTTGCATTTTGGTACATTTGAAGTTGCAGAGCAGGCGCTAAAACATTTCCTCAATCCTGTGCTGACTGATACAGCACATGGGATATGGGACGCCGCATTGTGGGGATGGAGGACCTCAGCTGGCTAGTCTGAAAAAAAGTGAAGCACTATGTCAGTATGGTCGAGTTGATTTGTAAGATCGTTTCGTAGTCAATCCAGGCAAAGAAGAATTAGAACTTGCGTTCTTTGAGCTAACGTGCTAAAATCCGGTCGCTGATCATCCAACTTTAGCTCGCCGGGCCCAGATCCATCTCAAACCGTCGGGTCAGGCAGAATCAGCAGCCCGTCGGTCTGTAATGTGCGACGCGAGATTGATGCTCATAACCCGGCGGTCGCAGGTTCAAAGCCTCGATGATTAGGGGGGATATGGCAATAAATTATCTGCTACCAATAATTACTTTTCATAATGCGTGGGGGAGGCAATTCAAAGGTAGATAATCTCTGGCTGTTTTTGATTCCCATTGACAAATATACGTCAATGGCGTATATTACCGGACTAGAATAATATGGTTATTGTTGAGACATCAATATTTACACGACGAGTCATGGTCCTTCTGTCAGACGATGAATATCGCGAACTTCAAGCAGTATGAGTTGATCGGCCAGATGCTGGTCCTCTAATTCCTAGAGGTGGTGGTCTACGTAAAATACGATGGAGTGCATCAGGTCATGGTAAGCGAGGTGGCGCGCGAATTATCTATTATTGGGCTACCGCACAAGAACGTATCCTAATGTTGTTTATTTATACGAAAAATGAAAGAGATAATCTCACACCTGATCAAATTAAAATGCTAAGACAAGTTATAGAGAAAGAATACCCATGAAAGACGAATTGTTTAACGAATTGCTAGAAAGTGTTCGTGAAGGTGGAACTATATTACGTGGTGAAAAATCACCATCGCGAAGTTTTAGCATTGAAAAACCCGATGTACAACGAATTCGGGCTAATTATCGTCTCACCCAAAACGAATTTGCCACATTACTAGGTATCAGCCTCGACACTTTGCAGAATTGGGAACAAGGTCGACGTAAACCACGGGGGCCTGCTCGTGTATTGCTAGAAGTAGCAGCCAAACACCCAGATGCAGTTTGGGATGTTGTTCGACCTAAAAATTCGCATAAAAGAGCAGAAAAAACAACGAATAGGTGATGTTATAAAAAGAAGTTTTTGATCAGCCTATTACGGTACTTCGGATTCGTTTGCCTGTTGGTCTGTAAGCAAAGCAAGACTCGAGCTTGATATGAGAAAAAATGTGGGGACAGTACTAGGACTTATAACCTGGTAGATACGAGATCTATGTCATGCTGTAATAATCCTGGTTGGCCTCTTGACGAAAGCGATTTTCCAGCAATTGGTAAAAAGAAATAGGTGTGAATAATAATGATTCATGACATGAACAACTGCGTAATGAATTTCATATCGATTTTTAGTACTCGTATAAAAGTCCATCCGCCATGATCGTAGGTCCTCACAAATGTTATTGGAAAAAGATGCAAACAATTAAAACTGGGAGTCCGACCTTGGTTTTGGTTTTCCTTGGTGTAAAATGAGGATGTCTTTCCCCATGAGTTGCCCCATTTCTGGAGAATACGGCTGGTGTAAAGGTGAATGATACAGGTCTAGCGATAACTGAATCCAGAGTACTAAGCGAATAATGAAAATTCTTCTCCGTGAAAGGCAGGAGATCAAATGCCTCGAGCCGTAAGAATAGATCCATCCGAACTCCCCCAAATTGAAGATTCTTGGGTCCTTGCCATTCGCGAACTTCGCTCCTGGATCGCCGATGAGTTCGAAGAACCGGTAAGGGCCTTTGTGATGCTGTTGGTTAACCGAACCGAGGGTATGATCCGGGCCTCGGAAATCGTAAAGAAAGCTTCCCCGCGCGATATTCAAAAATTCCTGATCAAATCCATGACACGTCCTGACAAGAAACTAGGGGGCCAGCCAGGACGTCCGTCCAGGATCATTTTCGAGGACCAGGAACTGCTTAAAACCCTTACTCCTTTTCTTCAGGAAATCCAGATCCGTGCAACTTATTATCCTAAAAGTGAGAGTCTGGATGAGCTGGTGAAGGATTTGGAGAGATACTTGAACGATGGACTGCCGGAGATTCCGGGACTGTTCACCGGGAAGGAGGTCACTCGGCAAGTTGCGGCGGCACTCTTTGAGGCTGCCGCCGAGTTTTACCGACAAGCTCCCTGGGTCCAGCTGGGTAACGACGATTTCCTGGCTGTGCGTATCTCCCCCAGGAATGAGCAGCAATTCACTTGCGTGCTCGGCCAGGCAGGGGTTGAATATGGTCTATCGCTCTACAGGCGCTGGGAGGATATCGAGCGCATGTACCGCGCTCACGACCATCCGATGGAGATCGTCCCGGAAGGCGGCATGCACTCGCTTCTCTTTAACCCAAATCACATGATCTCCTTCGACGACCTGGATGCCATCGAACATTATGGCTGGGAGGTAGCCGGGCCTCAGGCCTACCCCTTTCCCGCCATCTTCCTCCCATCGGAGGAGGTCGCACGACCCGACCTGGAAGAAATCCTTTGCTACGAAGCGTTACTGCGATCTATTCCTGAATTAGTAAAGGACCATTTGCAGAAAGACCTTGAGGATCAGATCCAACCATTCGAAACCAGGGTAACTGTCATGACCTCGGGTGGATCCAGAACGGTGGAATTCAAGTATCCGGCCGGGGCGTTACCGCTGGAAGGGATGTCCGCTCTTGAGACGGACGATTGGGATTTTCGCGAACCAAAAGAGACGGACAACCTCTTCGACTTCCGGATGATGGAGGGGCAGATTGCAAGTACTTTTGGCGTCCTCGAGAACACCAGCCTGGCTCCAGAGGTGCAGGAAGCCCAAGAGACTATGTACAAAGCCTGGGATGAGCCGAACGCAGCCCGGCGACTTCGCCTGGCCCACCAGGCCTTGAAAGAATCCGAGAATTGCGCGGACGCCTATGTTCTCCTGGCGGAAGAGGAGGCAGACACCCTCGAGCAGGCTTTCAAGTACTACCAGGAGGGTGTGGCTGCTGGCGAGCGCGCTCTGGGGAAAAAATACTTCAAGGAGAATACGGGCCATTTTTGGGGTTTGCTGGAAACCCGTCCATACATGCGCGCTCTGGTAGGAAAAGCCAACTGCCTATGGCGGCTGAAGCGGGTGGATGAGGCAATCGAGATTTACAAGGAGCTGATGCGTCTTAACCCGGGGGATAATCAGGGGATTCGATATATTCTCGTAGACCTATTCTTGGGCTTGAAACGCGTTGATGAAGTGGTGAAGCTTCTCGCCAGCTACGACGACGAATGGTCAACGGTCTGGCTGTACACGCGGACACTGCTGACCTACCGCAGCGCTGGCCCCACGGCGAAGGCGAACCGGAAATTGAAAGACGCGCTGAAGGAGAATCCTCATGTTCCGGATTATCTTACCGGGAAAAAACGGATTCCCAACCGACAGCCGGAGATGCTCGAGTGGGGGGGTGAATCGGAGGCCATCGATTACGTCTCGAACCACTTAAACTACTGGCGCAGCACACCTGGGGCGATCCAATGGTTGAAGAAACAACAAACGGCCGCACCACTACCTGCCAGAAAGACGGCCGCAAAAGGGGCGAAAAAACAGACCATGAAGGGATGCTGAGGTGTCTAAGAAAAAACAGACTCATCGGAAGCCTCGCGCCTCCAAGAATGACTGGCAGTTACCCATATCACGTCTACGGCCAGTGCAGTTGTTGACGCCTCGCTATTACCTGCAACACGCCCGTGAGTACGAGATTCTTGGATGCTGGGTACATCTGGGCTGGCGGGAGGCTGGCATCACACCGGTCGTCATCGCCCGCTAGTAGTCCGCTGACAAGGTCATTTTCTGCAACTGCATGGTTGATCTTTATTGCCTGGGTATAAAGGACGCCTTTGCAAATGCGGATTTTCCATTGAAACAATTCAGGCGGGAGCTGGTAAATATGTGTAATGGATCGCCGGAAGAATGCTCTCCCGAGTTCGCTCAGAATTGATCTATGGGGCGATCGAGTTTGCTGCCCGGTATGGATTTCAGCCTCATCCCGACTTCACCAGACAGATGGCTGATCTCTTCCTCGCTCCCTCGGATTCCTATCCGCGAGATCATAAGATCGAGTTCGGAAGAAAGGGTAAGCCGTTTTATATTGCCGGACCGTATGATGACGAGCAGAAGATCCGCCGGATCATTGATACGCTGATGAGCACAACAGGTGAAGGTAAATTTGATTATCTGGTTTCTGCGGGACCGTTTGAACCACCTGATCTCGAGTAAGAACGCTTGATCTGTTTTTAATTTCTCCTGAGGCTGATATGATCCTTTCTCCTAATGATGCACAACTTTTTTACAAGCTCATGTGGGGAGTGCAATTCTACGTCAACCAACAAACTGACTCCCTCAAAGACGTGACATCAGCGGACTCTTACGCCAGTCTCCCTTCCGAGAAAAAGATCACAGTGCGTGATCTTTTATGGAAACGCCCCAGCCTGATGGATGACTATATCCAGGCAAATCCCGATACATTTTCTGCCAGCGAATTGGACGTTCTTCGTGATTGGAGGAAACTGTTTCTCAAAGGAACGTATTACATATTCCAGCATTTGAAAAATGGGACTATATTCATCGGCGACCAAGATAAAGTTTATTCTGTCTCCGGACTGGTAACCCCGCTCGACGAGATTGTTCCCAGCTACGCTCTACCTCAAATGGTGGAAACCGTCTTGCTGCCTTTCAAGGGAATGATCGTTTATGATGGCCTGTTTTCCGGCTATAACGTGGTCTTTGGTGGAGGTATCCGGGCTGATCTCAACCATGTCTATCAAGTTGCCAAGCACAAAGGGCGTATCATTACCAGCCTGAATCCCACTTCAATGCCGACGGTTTCACAAGCCAGGCCGCGCGCCTCGAATTTGATTCCCAAACTGGCGGAACTTACGTCCCAGCTTGCAGCCATCAAGGGGAATACATCCATGCAGAACGCGGCGCTCGCCCTTGCCCGTGCCAGCCTTGACCTGGTTGCTGCTGCCGCGAAGGAGGAGGACGTGTCTCACCACCGACGGAGAATCCGCAAGGCATCCACACGATTGGATAATCTGTTGGAATTTGAGGAAGAAGATTAGGCTTTATGGAGTGTATTGGATTTGGGAATGGAATATTCAATACATGTTGGTATAATCCGGTTGAAGAGATTGATTCGCAATGAAACCACATTATGTTTGGGATTACGATCTGGAAGAAGCCCAGTTCAAAGATATTTTAGCTGGGAAAAAAGTCGTGGGGAAATTCGATCAAGATTGGGCTGCCCGCAGATTGCTTGAATATGGCTCCTATAAGGAAATCGTACAGCAGATTGGGTATGCCCGATTGGTGAAATACTGGCCACACTGGAGAAAAAGCATTCGATCAGTTAGCCGCAAGCGTGGATTGGATTTCCTGGTGCAATGGTTGCCTGAAAAACACCCGGAACTTTGCCATGAATAACCCTGCTTACTTCTACGATCGCCTCTACCCTTTTCAGGATCGTGTTTTGGCTTTGATTCATCCACTGGAAACAGGCCTCTACCTGTCTGGTGGTACTGCTGCCTCGCGCGGCTATCTCAACCACCGCTTCTCTGATGATATCGATCTGTTCGCGGATGATGATAAAGATTTCGTTTTATGGGCTGAACGGGTGATCCATACGATCTCATCTGCAAAGCTGGGGGAATTGATTGTCGGTCTGCGCGAAGAACGATTCTTCCGACTTACCCTTACACATGAAGATGTGGCATTAAAGATCGAAATGATCAATGATGTGCCCAGCCGAGTTGGATCAATTCAGGATCATCCCATTCTGGGACGGTTGGACAGCGCCGAGAATATTTTAGCGAACAAGATCACCGCTTTGCTCGACCGTGAGGAGCCCAAAGACCTGGCCGATATATGGGGCTTCTGTCACCTGAAGGGATTATCGCTGGAAGATGCTATCTCGGGCGCACAAGGGAAGGCCGCCGGAGTGTTTCCTGCAGATCTGGCGCGGTTGCTCTGCTCGGCGACAAAAGCCGATTGGGAAGCGGTACGATGGATTAATTCTCCGCAGGTTGATGAATATCTGTCGGACTTGAACGCCCTTGGGGAAAAGCTTCTGCTGACCTAAAATCATTGTACAGGCTCGATCCACGCCATTGCAACTTTATGAAGATCGCTTCCACCCGAGCGACAAGCGGTTTTATACATACTGCTGGACGGTCGGCCGGTCGCCCGTGCAGTTTGGTCTGTTGGATCCGTGAGACCTGTCCGGGAGGAACGCAACCGGTTGATGCTGGCACGCCTCCTGGCCCATGTTTTGAATGGATTGACAATACAGCCAGAAACGTAGAGATCGTGGACTATCATTCATGAAGCCAAATGTTATAAACAAAACCCTATCCCCTATTCACCCAGGTGAAGTGCTTCGAGAAGACTTTATGAAACCGTTAGGTTTAAGCCAATATCGACTGGCACATGATATTGGTGTTACTCCTATTCGCATTAGCCAGATTGTCAACGGTCAACGTTCGATTACTGTAGATACCGCCATGAGACTGGCGCGCTATTTTGGTACGAGCGCGGCAGTTTGGCTTCACCTGCAAGTTCAATATGACCTTGAAATTTCGGAAGGTGAACTGAGCGACCGCATAAAGAGGGAAGTAAAAATTTTACACCAGCCTTCTGCGCGCGTCTAAGAGAAGAGGCTGTCTAGCGTTCTCACAGGTGCATGCATCATTACTCATCCGTGTCAGTCGAGGGTAAAAATCGCAAAGGTAGGGATTTCAATGAGGTGATATAATTAGAACATCTGTACTTACGGACCAAAAAGAAAAGTTTTATTCAGCCAATCGCAGTTCTTCGGGTTCGTTTCCAGGTCAGGTCCGAGCGTAGAGTAAAAAAACGAGCAATTCGTGAAAAACGTGCGGGGACAGGAGTGGGACTCATAACCTGGAGGTCGCTGGTTCGAGTCCAGCCACCACAACTAGAATGTAGACGCCCGAAAGGGCGTCTTTTGATTCGGGCCGCTGGTTTCCCCCGGGGGGATCGTGCAGATTGTCCTGCCCTACCCGGCCCTTTGGGTCACCCTCCCCAAATCAAAGTGATTTAGGGAGGGAAAGGACAGACCACGCTCAGAAGGGTGTCTTTTGATTCGGGGGGGAGTTTAAAGCGGACCATAATAGCAAAAGCCTGCCCGTCCTGTGCGATGCAATAAGGCTCCTTTCAGCAAATATTTCCATTGAGTGACCTTTTTGATAAGACTAAAGTCAATTACATAATATCGGGCGCGAAAACGACTACAAACGAGTGACTGATATTGGGCCTTTAATTTTAGATCATGCCTTTATGAAACATTTGCGGAGAGATGACCATCGACGCCTACCCTTCGGGTACGATGTCATGGCGTTGATCCCTGCACTGCACGGAACGCAGTGCGGTACAAGTGTGTGGTCGCCCCCAAAGGGGATGCTGCGCGAATGGTGGCTTCTCGTAAAGGGTACTTCGCGAAAGCCGCCTCCCCTGGCCCCTCTGGAGCAGGGGCTAATGGAGACGATGTCCCCAAACATCGGGGACGGTGTCGGCTTACCCCTACGACATGTGTCGTAATGGTGGCAGGTTGCGGCTGGAGGCCGCACCTGCTCAAAACGAATGACTGGATTCAGGGGGTTAATTTTAGAACACCTGGATAAGCTTCGTGCTCCCATGAAGCCAAAGCAGTCACCGGCGGTAGCGCCCAAGGAGGGGCACAACGGGATGTCTCCCCTCCGTGACATTCGGTGAAAATGACGCGATGGCTGCCCGTACGTGCCATACTTGGAATTCCATCTCAGCGTCCCAGCGTATGCGATTATTAAGGTTCAGAAGGACAGGGATTAATTTCCTGCCAAAGAATAGTACCAATGAATGTATCTACTCACGCCATGGCGGGGAGTGGCAGAGAAGGCCTGCCGAACAACCCCTGGATGGCGTCAAAGGGTGAGCGACCCGCCAATCCAGACGTATGGATGACCGAAGCTATCGCCGCATAGGCATTGGCTCCCCAGCCGGAACGGAAACAGCCCATGACCTTGCGATGGATCACCGTTGGACGCAGATAGCGCTCACTGAGGTTGTTGGTCGGAGGCACATCCGATCGATGCAAGAAGACGAACAGGCCGTCCCGATATTTTCGATACCGTTTGATGAGCCGTCTTTCATCCGGGTGCTGGGGTGGTCGTTCCAACAGCCGGTCACAGAGATGCTCCAGCCGTTTCATCCGAGCGTTGAACTCCCCGGGAGGCAGTTGATCTCTTTCGTTATGCAGATGCACCGCCGAGCGGAACACCACTTGCATGGCTTTCGGCCAGAAAGCGGTCGGATACAAGTCGATCACCGCCTGCAGGTTACGCAGTTGATGGGCCATACATAGCTGCCGCTTTCCGGCCGGGGCCTTCATCTGGGCCGAGTAGACATCGCTGACCCATACTTCCGCGGCATGGCTCCCCATCACTTCTTTGATCACATCCACGCTGCGATCAAAGCGAGCCACATGCAGGACGGCTTTGGCCGAAGCGAAGACCCACTGATACCAATTCTGGGAGTCCACCCGGCTGCCGGTCTCATCACAATGGATCACTTCGCTTTGCTGGAGCGCCGCTTGGATCGGCCCCGTCTGCTCCAGGGCTTCTTTGCCAGCCCGCCGGGTGATCTTGTCGATCGATCCTTCACAGAGCTTCACCCCGTGCAGGTCAGACAGCGCCTTCTTCGTGCGCTCATAGCTCATGTGCTGCTGCTGGCGATAGTACACCACCGTGGCTTCCAGCCGGGAGCCAAAAGTGCGCTCCATCTCCAGCCCTTCCGGCGGCTGGCTGGTCTGTTTGTGTCTGCAACAGGGACATTCCACTTCAAACTGGCGCACCTCAATGACTTCGGCTTTCGCTTCCGGCAGTTCAGTGATCTGGTTGACTGCCTTCACCCGGCCTTCAGCCCCCGACAGATCCGCCTGGCAGCGGGCACAAGAGGTCGGTTTCACTTCAATAATATGGTCCGGATCAGCCACCATTTTCCGTTCGTATTTCACATGCCCCACCGGCGGGCCATGCCGCCGCTGGCGCTTGTCCTTGGGTCGGTTCGACTTTTGATCCTTCGAAGGTGGTTGAGAAGAGTTGCTCGAGTCCGTCGGCGGTTTCTTGTTCTTCTCCAGTTTTATCTTCAGAGCCTCATAATCGGCCCGCAGTGCCACCAACTGGGCATGCTCGTCCAGAAGCAGATCGATCAGTTCATCACGGCTCATGCGAGCCAGGTCATCTCGGGTCATGGTGGTCTCATCTTACCAGACCTGGTTTAAATCGCGAAGGGTGTGAGTAAGTACCAATGAATAATAGAATATATGTTCTTATTTGTCAAGAGCCAACATGGAAGGAATCCACAATGAAGGATGAAAATGGTGTGCTATAACATAAAGGAAGGCTGACAGAGAGGTCGTTTTTCCCTGGTGCCATGAGCCTGTTCAAGAGTCGGACCGGGATACTTGAAGGCACAGTGAATTGTAGCTCTCGCAAGAGAAGCACGTAGATCAGGTTCTGATCATTTAAGTATCCAGCCAGCCTATCACGAAGAAAGAGAGGGAAGAATGAATATAGTGCATGGGCGGTGTGCTGGGTTGGATGTACATAAGAAGCTGGTAGTAGCTGCGATCATCATCGATAAGGAGGGGAAGGAAACGTATCGGGAGACTCGTTCGTTTGGGACGATGACAGGCGAGCTACTAAGCCTATCCGATTGGCTGATAGACTGGGAAGTGACGCATGTGGCGATGGAAAGTACGGGGGAGTATTGGAAGCCAATTTTTAATATTTTGGAGAATAACTTTGAGATGCTGTTGGTCAATGCCCAACATTTAAAAGCAGTCCCTGGGCGCAAGACGGACGTGAAAGACGCTGAGTGGATTGCAGACCTGCTGCGGCATGGACTAGTATCTGCGAGTTTTGTTCCTCCCCTGGGGCAACGCGAGCTGCGCGAACTAACCCGTTATCGGAGCACCTTTGTGCGTGAACGATCGACATTGGTCAATCGAGTGCAGAAGTTGTTAGAAAGTGGAAACATCAAACTGGCTAGTGTTGCCACCAATGTGATGGGGGTATCGGGGCGAGCCATTCTTGCTGCGCTTGTGGAAGGGAATGCCAGCCCAGAGGAGATGGCAGAACTATCCCGTGGACGCTTGCGAGAGAAACGTGCGGCACTCGAACAAGCGCTGACTGGACGCTTTCAGGTCCACCATCGCTTTGTCTTGACGGAACTATTGGCACAGATCGTTAGCCTGGATGAAACCATTGAACGCTTTGACCAACAAATTGAGGAATATTGCCGCCCTTTTGAAGCCTCCGTGCAATTATTGGACACCATCCCTGGGGTTGCCCGCGCTACAGCAGAAATCATTGTTTCGGAGATCGGTACAGATATGAGCCGATTTCCAACTGCCAACCACCTAGCTGCCTGGGCTGGAGTTGCTCCAGGCAACAACGAAAGCGCCGGAAAGCAATACTCGGGACGAACCCGACAAGGCAATAAATCCTTGAAAGTCGCATTGACCCAGGTGGCGCATGCCGCGGCACGAACTAATAATACCTACCTTTCTGCTCAATATCATCGCCTTGCTGGGCGACGGGGAAAGAAACGTGCCATTATGGCTGTTGCTCATTCTATATTGATCATTGCGTATCACATGATCCAGCGGCAAGAACCATACCATGATTTAGGAGGCAATTATTTCGATAACCGCCGCCCCGAAGTAACTGCGAAACGATTATTGAAGCGCTTGGAACAGCTGGGATTCCAAGTAAATGTGAGTTTAGCTCATCTTTCTCCAGCCTAATTCTATTTTCAGATCAGGAAGATGAGAAAGTCGGAAAATAAATATTGGACCTGATTGGCAAAATCAGGATCCGGGCGATGCGGACCACCTCTAAGAGATTCCCCTCGGTCACATCGTTAGAGATAGCGTGCGAGGCGAGAAATGAGAAAAACGAGAAATCCTTCGCAATTTAACCAATAAATGCAATAAACGGCTCGAAATCAGGATATAAATTACATTTATCAATTTTTCAGGATAAAAATCAATTGGAATTTATTCCGTTTGAGGGTATCATCACCAATGGTCGCATTCCTTTAAAAAACCACATGTAATGATTGAATAAAAGTCAGCGAGCCAACCGTCGCCATGACCATGCTCATCTATTTTCTAAGTGGACTTGCTTTCGAGGGGCTTGGCCTGGCTGCATTTTTACAGCAACGGCAGGGGAGCGGCCTGCCTTTAAACAAGCACCTGAAATGGCTGGCCGGGTTCGGCTTTGTGTGCGGGGTTACGAGCTGGATCGATATGTTCCTGACCAGCGGGGGGACACAAGATTATCTCAATGTACTAAATTTAATGCGGATGATCGCCCAGCCTCTGACGGGTTTACTGCTGCTCATATTTGGCTGGAAATTATTGCGGGAAATCCCTTTACCGGCCTGGACGATATTCATCCCAGGGGTGCTGATCGTCCCGATCGCCTACGTGATCACGTACGCAGCCACCACGTTTGCCACCCCTTCGCCGATCAATATTCCCATCGACATATGGTCACGCTACCTGCTGTATCTTCCGGGAGCCATCCTGGCGGGGATCGGCTTCCTGCGGCAGTGGAACAGACAGAGGAAATCAGGATTTTCCGACCTGGCGACCCTAATGCTGGGAGCCGGGGTGGCTTTTCTGATAGAGGCATTTATCGTCGGCCTGGTGGTGCCGGCTGCACCCTATGGGCCTTCCTCTTACTACAACTATAATCGCACGGCTATTAATGCCTTTACGGGAGAACAAGCAGGATTGGCCGGTTTCTTTGGACTAACCTCCTGGCTGGACTATCAGAAAATCACGGATGTGACCGGTCTACCCATTTCCTTCTGGCGGATGCTGTCGGCTTTTACCGTGACCTTCTTTGTTGTGCGTGGGTTGGGTGTCTTCGAAGCGACGCGCAAGCGGCAGGTGAAAGCGCTGGAGGATGAACGCGCCCAGGCTCAAAAAGCAGCTTTCGATGCCCAGATCGCAGCCAGAGAAGCGGCTGAAAACTGGACGGAAGCACTGGTGAGCATCAACCGGCGCATCACTGAATTGGCAAATGTGGACAGCATTTTGCTTTACATCGTTGAAAATGCGAGAAGATTACTACGGGCGGATTTCGTAGGGCTGGCGCTGATGAGCGAAGAGCCACCCCAATTGGATTTGAAATATTTTTCTACCAAAAATAAAACAGAAATGGTTCTGTTCCCAAAGGTAGTCCAGACTCCCCTGATCCTGCAATGTTTACAGAGCGTGCACTCTTATCGATCCGAAGTTAATGAATCAAAACACACGCTGGAAAATATCACTTTTGAGCAGGATGAACCCGCCAGCGGAGCAGGGATCGTGCGGCTTGAACTGGACAACCGACCCGTGGGTGCCCTGTGGGCAACCAGGTCGGTCCAGATAGCCTTTTCAGAAACGGACTTGATCTGGCTGGAATGCATGGCCGACCAGGTGGTGATCGCCATCCAGCACGGGTTGATGACCTCCCAATTACAGTCGCTCTCGATCACGGAAGAACGCAGCCGGATCGCGCGGGACATGCATGACGGCCTGGCACAGGTGCTGGGTTATTTGAACCTAGAAGTACAGACGTTGGAAGCATTACATCATCAAGGAAAATCCGAAAAGCTGACGACGGAACTGGTGAAAATGCGGGAAGCGGTCAGCCAGGCGAATGCTGACGTGCGGGAAAACATCCTGAGCTTGCGAACCACCCTGTCCGATGAAAAAGGCCTGGTATCGGCCATCGGGGAGTACCTGGAAGAATTCGGCATCCAAACAGGAATCGAAACTTCTTTTAGCGATGAAATGGATGACGATCCAGCTCTCTCTTCCATTGCGGAAGTGCAACTGGTGTGCATTCTGCAGGAAGCCCTGGCGAACGTGCGCAAGCATGCGCACGCTAGCCGGGTAAATGTAATCATGGAGAAAACGAATCAAAAGGAGAATGGGACCATCCATCTGCAGATCAGCGATAACGGAGCCGGTTTTACCTTGCAGGAATCCAGCCACCGATTTGGGTTAAAAACCATGAAGGAACGAGCCACCAGTGCGGAAGGGACACTCGAGGTACATTCCATAACAGGAAAAGGGACGACCATCGATTGCAGGATCCCATGTATCAAAGCCAGGCAGATGAAAAACGGACAGGAACTTTTCTCTCGAGACGGCAGGCTTTCCATTCCACGACCTGGAAGCGAATATGAACATTCGTGAATGGGCTTTACCGGTTTATACGATCCTGACCCAACTGGCAGTGGGGGCACTTTTCGTGTCGTGGGTGATCCGCACCATTTGGAATAAAAAGTATGGAAGAGAATATGTTGACGAGGTATTAAAGATCCCGATGGTGATCATCCTGATGACCGCCATTGCGGGAATCATTGGAGCACATTTTCACCTGAGCAAGCCATATTTGTCTTTCCTGGCAGTGCTCAACTTTCACTCATCCTGGTTAAGCCGCGAAATCACGTTCGATCTATTCTTCATTCTTTCTACTGTAAGCGTGTGCTTCCTGCTTTGGTTTAGAAAAGGAACCAACTCGCTAAAAACCAGCCTGGGCTGGGCCGCGATCGTGTTGGGGTTCACCACCGATTACTGCATGTCGCGCATCTATCTCCTGCCCACCCAACCGGCATGGAATTCGCTGTTAACCCCGGTTTCCTTTATTGAAACGACGCTCCTACTGGGGGTAATGGCGATCCCCGTCATGTTAATCATGGATGCAAATTTCTCGAAGTCTCAACAACTGGAAATACAAGACATTCGTCATCAAATCATTCCACGATCCTTCAGGTGGCTGGCTATAATTGCAGCCCTGCTGGTGGTGACGACCGCAAGTGTGAACTATTTGCAGACTGCGGCTTTGCGCGCAGGTGATCCAACTGCACAAATCAGCGTGGTGCTTTTATTAAGTTTTTACCAGACGTTATTTATCCTCCGTTATGCAACGTTGGTAGTTGGGGTGGGATGGCTGTGCGGAACTTTGGTCCTGTTTCAAAGAGACAAAAAAGAATCTGAAGGAATGATGACGCCCGCATTTCTGGCGTGCCTGTTGGTAATGATCGCCGAAATCCTGGGAAGGTTCCTTTTTTTTGCCATCCACGTACGCATTGGAGTTTAATGAAACTTATGAGGATCAAATAAATAATACCAAAGGGAGTAAGAAAAGACCACTCCAAAGGGGGGAGATTTTGTTCTTTAAATAATGTATCCTGATAGAGAATTATTGTTCAATCTACTTCCAAATACATTTTGTACGCTTTCAAAAGATCGCATCTCATAATTGGGAAAAATCCAACTTTCAAACCAGGTGAAAGTGCATTGGCTCAATCCCATGTAAGTATGAATATTTCGTTGAATGAAATAAAAAGGAAGACATCCAATGACAATCAAAGTTCTCATTGCAGACGACCATAAGTTATTTCGCCAGGGACTAATCAGCATCATAGAAACAAGAGAGGATTTTGTGGAAGTGATCGGGGAGGCGGAAAACGGCGAGGAAGCGGTGCGGCTGGCAGGGGAACTCCATCCAGACGTGGTGCTGATGGATATCTACATGCCGCATGGGGATGGTCTAACAGCGACGAAGGAAATCCTGGCAAGTTATCCTGGCATTGCAGTAGTCATGCTGACGTCTTCAGAAAAGGACGAGCATTTGTATGAAGCTATCAAAATGGGGGTTTCGGGGTATTTATTGAAAAGCCTGGATGCAAAGGATCTTTTTGAACTGCTGGCAGGCATCACCAGGGGCGAAACAGCCATGACCAAGGCGATGGCGACGCGGCTTTTAAAAGGTGTGGCAAAACATTCCATGGAGGTTGCCAGGGGTGAAGACGCCCTGACCGAAAGGGAGCTGATCGTGCTACGTCTGGTGGCGAGCGGAGACAGCAATTTCAAAATTGCCGAAAAGCTTTCCATTTCCGTGAACACAGTCAAGGGCTATCTCAAAAACATCCTGGCAAAACTTCAGTTGGAAAACCGCACTCAAGCAGCTGCATTTGCGATCAAATCAGGCCTGATTTTAAATTCTGAGGAAAATCAATCCAAGAAGCACCCAAAAGGGTAGTAGAAATCCCCTCCAAGGGGGGGAGATTTTGTTCGAATTTTATCGTATGCTGAAAGTGAAAAAGTGCACGACCAGGCTGTCCCACAGCCCATTTCACTTTCAGGAGGCATAATTCTGAGAAAATTAATATTCCAATCAGTAAGGAAATCAGGAATCTGGCATAGAAAAAGAAGAATGTGAAAATTTCATATTGATCAATGGAGGAAGGAATGACGGAAAAGAATTTCCTCACGAAAACCCTGTCCAACTCAGTACTCTCCCGACGCAGTTTCCTGAAATGGAGCGCGGCGTTAGGGGGGACTGCAGCAATAGCCGGAGGTATCAATTCCGGGCTAAAGGCAGTAGGGAAAGCAGCAGCGGCAAGTGAAGAGCAAGTTCTCACAGTAGGGTGCTACCACAACTGTGGAGGCCGATGTATTTTGGGAGCCGTGGTAAAGGACGGAACTGTCACCCGCCTTGTACCTGACCCAACGACAGTGGAAACACCGAACAACCCACGATCCATTCCCTGTGTGCGAGGCCGCGCCCAAACCCGACGTGTGTATGCTGCCGATCGGCTCAAATACCCACTGAAGAGAGTGGGCAAGCGTGGTGAAGGAAAGTTTGAACGGATAAGCTGGGACGAAGCTTTAAATACCGTTGCCGACCAGATGAAGCGTATCAAGACCCAATACGGGAATGAAGCATTCTACATTAACCACGATGGCGGCATCTGCTGGAACGGGCCAGATGGATCTGGTCTAATCTATCGATTGCTCCGGAATTTCGGTGGTTTTGTCGGCTTTTACGGCACGTATAGTGAAGCAGCCTATGGGGTGACAATGCCGTACATTTTGGGCGGCTATGCCGGTAACTCAGTTGACGATGTACTCAACTCGAACCTGGTTGTTCTTATCGGCGATAACTCGGTTGTCACCCGGGCGGGCGGCGATACTGGCGGTTACTGGTACATGAAAGCGGCCCGGAAAGGCACCAAGTTCATCGTAATCGATCCGATTATGACGGATACTGTTGTTGGTACACAAGCTGAGTGGCTGCCAATTAACCCGGGCACTGATGCTGCGCTGATCGCGGCACTGGCTTATGTGATGGTGAAAGAAAACCTATACGATAAAGCGTTTATGGACACTCACGCAGCAGGATTTGACGAGAACACACTTCCTGTGGGTGCTCCACCCAATACATCTTATATGGCCTACATTTTGGGCCGCGGCTATGACAACGTGGAAAAAACTCCTGATTGGGCGGCTGCCATTACCGGCATCCCTGCTGCACGCATCGCCCAGCTTGCCCGGGAGATCGCCACGGTCAAGCCTTGTGCGGTCATTATGGCCTGGGGTCCACAACGGCGTGCGTATGGCGAGCAGTATGTGAGGTCTGTTCCGGTCTTAGCAGCCATGAGCGGCAACTTCGGTATCCATGGAGGCAACACCGGACAGCAACCTGGCGGCAGAGTATTCCCAATGGGCGGCGTGCCTGTGCCTCCAAACCCAGTAAAGGTTTCCATCCCGTGTTTTATGTGGCCCGATTTTGTAACACGCGGCACCGAAATGACACCTGAGAAAGACTTCATCCGCGGCGAAGCCTTCGGTTGGGGTCCGAACGCCGGTTATCCAACAACCACGGTCCCCAACGACACGCGTATATCCTCAAACATGAAGTTCATGTGGAATCCATGCACCAACATGCTGCTCAACCAGCAATCAAACGTGAACTATACGAGGAAGATACTGGAGGACGAGACCAAGCTGGAATTCATTGTAACTGTCGAAGTCGGCATGACACCTACAGTCAAATACTCTGACATCGTACTTCCGGGAACGACCGGCTTCGAGGTGGATAACATCATCACCAGCGATGGTCATGGACAAAAAGGGAACCACGCCTGGGCGCTTTACAACCACAAGGTGATTGAACCAATGTTTGAAGCCAAGGATGATGTGTGGATTGCCAATCAACTGGCCGACCGCCTGGGAATCGGAAACGATTTCCGCGAAGCTCGACAGACCCGTGATGATTGGATGCGGGAGATGGTTGCAGGTACACAAAGCACACTTCCACAATTCCCATCACTCGAGGAATTCAAGAAAATTGGCATTTATAAGCTCGAGGGCGGCGAGCCATTTGTTGCTTTCGCAGAATTTGCAGCCGATCCTGTAGCCAACCCTCTTCCTACTCAAACAGGCAAAATTGAGGTTTACTCGCCCTACCTGGCCTCGTTGAACAATCCTGAGGAGATTCCTGCAATCCCGACGTACATCCCTGAATGGGAGGGGGTCAGCGATCCATTGCGCTCGAAGTATCCACTCCAGATGATGACGACTCACTTTGTGGCACGGGCACATTCGACGTTTGAAGATGTGGACACCCTGCGGGAAGCGCACCCCCAATCCCTTTGGATCAACACATTGGACGCCAAGCAGCGAGGCATTAAGAATGGTGATTTGGTCAAGGTTTACAACGACAGAGGCATTGTTCATATCCCTGCGTACGTAACGAACCGGATTCGCCCGGGAGTAGCCAATATGCCTGAAGGCGCTCATTTCACACCCAATGCTGATGGAGTTGACATTCGCGGTTGTGGAAATACATTGACAAGCTCTCGCCCAACACCGTTTGCACGAGGGGCTACGTTCCATACGATGTTGGTTCAAGTCGAGAAGCTATAGGAGATGAACCATGGCTAAACAATTAGCTTTCTCAGTGGATATGAATAATTGCACCGGTTGCAAGGCATGCCAAATCGCGTGCAAGGATAAGAACAACTTGCCGATCGGAGTACGCTGGCGCAGGGTATTCCTGTATGAAGGCGGCGAATGGATCAATGAGAATGGGCAAATGGTCGCCAGCAATGTGTATGCTTATTCCGTTACAGCGGCATGCATGCATTGCGAAAATCCGATCTGCCAAAAAGTATGCCCGACTACAGCGATCTCAAAGAGCGCGGATGGTATTGTCCTGATCGACCAGAGTAAATGCATTGGCTGCCGGTACTGTGAATGGGCCTGCCCGTATGGTGCACCCCAATTCAATACCAGCGCAGGTGTAATGACCAAATGCAACATGTGTGTCGACCTGCTGGCAAAAGGTGAAAATCCGGCTTGTGTTGATGCCTGCCCTTACCGTGCTCTGGGATTTGGGGAACTGACGGAATTGCAGCAGAAGAACGGCACATTCGCAAGTCCAGCTCCATTGCCCGACCCATCCATAACGGGACCTTCGGTGGTCTACAAGCCCAGCCCCATGACCAAAGCTGCCGGAGATACCAGTGGTCATATGATGAATCTCGAGGAACTTTAACATGAATACAAATGAATGGGCTCTGATCATATTCACCATCCTGATGCAGTTGGTTGTCGGATCGTTCCTAGTACTGCGGGTCGTTCATTTATGGGTTGCTCGCAAGAGCGAAAAAGAAGCCAACTTGTTGACCGATCTAGCCACATATACGCTTGTGCCTCTCGTTGGCCTGGCATTGATCGCCTCCTTGTTCCATCTTGGGAACCCGATCAATGCGCCGCGGGCGATCACTAACCTGGGAACTTCCTGGTTGAGTCGTGAAATTCTATTCTCTGTGATCTTCGGTCTGCTGGTGGTATTCTTTGCCTTGCTGCAATGGAGGAAGATCGGATCGGCTACCGTTCGCAGCATTCTTGGCTGGATAACCGCTTTGTTGGGTTTGCTGGTTGTGTACAGCATGTCCAGAATCTATATGTTGCCCACTCAGCCATCCTGGAATACCCTGGCGACGCCCATTTCCTTCTTTACAACCACACTGCTGATGGGCACCCTGACTGCAGGAACATTCTTCATTGCCAGCCGCGTAATCAGGTTGCGCAAAAATCCAGGCGCAGAAGAGGCTGAGAGCGAATCTAGCCGCAATATCTTGCAATTCCTGGCTGTGACTTCGATTATTTTGCTTGGCGTCGAGTTGGTAGTGCTGCCAATTTACATTGGATATCTGGCAATTACCGGATCCGCCGGAATAGGCAGTGTCAAGCTTATGATTGATAGTTATAGCTGGGCTTTTGTTATAAGGGTTATTCTGGCCATTATTGGCGTGGGCATTTTAGGCGTGTTCATTTACGAAAACACCGCCCACACAGGCCGTGAAAAGACCTATGCTTATCTGGCCTATAGTTCATTCGGTTTCATCCTGGTCGCAGAGATCTTAGGCCGCTTCCTGTTTTATGTGTCAAGATTTCGGATCGGAGTATAAATCCCAACTTTGAAGCCACAGATCAGGAGGAATCTCTCCTGATCTGTGGTATATAGGCCGTAACAAGGAATTTTGGAAATCCCAAAAGTTAAATATTATTTTGAATTAAAGTATAGGAATTTTGTAAGCCACCGAATTGTTCTAATGCATTTTAAGAGTATACAGGGGTAACCAGTATCAAGTACCGCATTTTTGGAGACCCAAGAGTATGAAACTTTTTTTCTATCAAACGGGCATCGGAAAAATTGGAATTGCTGAACACGACAGCAGTATAACAAATGTTTATTTTGAAAAAGATGTTGTTGTCCAGGATGTTGAAATCCAGGAGACATATGTTATTAAGGAAGCACTCCAACAACTTAACGCTTATATTGCAGGCAAGCTAAAAGAATTTTCGCTACCGCTTGCCCCTTTCGGTACAAATTTCATGCGACATGTATGGGAAGAAGTATGCAATGTTCCATATGGAAAAACGGCAAGCTATAAAGATATTGCTGCAGCTGTAGGGAATATCAAAGCAGTTCGTGCGGTGGGGATGGCAAACAACAGAAATCCAATTCCTATCTTTATTCCCTGCCACAGAATCATCGGCACAAGTGGAAAACTTGTTGGCTACCGAGGCGGGTTGACGATGAAACAAAAACTTTTAGAATTAGAAAAGCAAAATGGAATTATATAAGTACGGACAAGCCGAAATTAAATATCTAAAATACCGCGACGAAAAGCTCGGAAAAGCAATTGAGAGCATAGGTAAAATCGAGCGCGAGATCACACCCGATTTGTTCGAGGCTCTTGTCAAAATTATTATTTCACAGCAGATTTCCAGCAAAGCGGCAGCAACTATTTGGACAAGATTGTGCGAAAAGCTTTGGGAAATTACCCCAAATAGTATTGCGAATGCGGGTAAATTTCACATTCAAAAATGCGGCTTGTCGATGCGTAAAGCCGGATATATCAAGGGAATTGCTGACAAGGTGATCAGCGGTGATTTGGATCTTTCAGAGATTAGAAAAATGCCGGATGTGGAGATTATTAAAAAGTTATCGTCCTTTGAAGGAATCGGTACCTGGACGTCGGAAATGTTTTTGATTTTCTCTTTAAGTCGACCTGATGTTTTTAGCTGGGGAGACCTTGCCATTCGGCGTGGAATCATGAATTTGTATGGATTAAGCGCACTCACAAAAGAGCAATTTGAGCAGTATCGAATTCGATACTCACCTTATGGTTCAACGGCTTCTTTATACTTGTGGGAATTGTCGGTTCAATCTCACTCCTGATAACTCCAGGGGTATGAGGTAATTCGTAATTTCTCGCCAAAACGAGGTCTCTGACTTCTTGAATGATAAGAGAATACCACACTTCCTTATTGAAGTCTCGGAACTCGGGTTGGTGTCTGGGACTAAATAAATGCCAACGCAGAATTATGTAACACCGTTTAATAAGCTGATTTCTACTCCCGCCCGGGGAACTCTCATGGGAAACCGGGGATGTTTGCATGACGATCATAAAATAATAAAACGTCAGTTTCAAGGACGACGGTGGATCATTTGCCTCCTTGAATTTAAAGGTAGAAAACGTTCAATTATGACACCTGGCCACTACACTGAGCTATTCTTTTTTGATGAGGCTACTGCATTGGCGGCTGGGCATAGACCTTGCGCAGAATGTCAAAGAGTTCGCTTCAACCTCTTTCGAGAATTATGGACAATAAGCAACCCCGAAATTACCAAAATCGGTCGGATTTCCGCAACCGATTTGGATTTAGCTTTGCACAAGGAAAGAATAATGACGAATACCTCATCGCGCAGATTTTACAACTCAATTGAAAATCTGCCGGATGGGACTTTTGTTACGGATGATGATCTAACAGCATACCTGGTTTTTAAAAACCAACTGTTAATGTGGAGTCCAGCTGGATACAAACGCCATTCGAATAGTTCCATTAACTTTCCAATAAGGGCGCTGACACCAGCATCTATTATTCTTCTCCTTTCCGCCGGATATCCAGTGGGGATACATCCATCAGCATATATGCCAATTGAATAGAGCGAGAATTGAGCGAGCCAAAACGAAGAAATAGTATAGAAAAAGCAAAAGAAATGTAGTGATAGTTGAAAGGCGCGAACTTAAAAAACATATTCTGACTGATTAATGTAGATTCGCCAATAGACCTATGCTGGAATTCGACCAAAAATATTCATTTATGTTTAATGAAACCCAAGATAAAATATTTCCCGGAGTGGAATGAACCGCGATATTTAGCATGCAATTAATGAATCGGAAATATACTTCACTCAGAACGCGGTGAAATATTGTTTAATGGGTATATTTAAAATGATGGGGGATGTGAATCGAACCCTAGATAAAGTAAATAAACAGGCAAAGCAGATCCAGAATTTCAAGCCGGTGATTGTGAAAGCCTCCCTATAACCCAACCACGCGGGTGGGCTTTTTATTCTCGACCAGCTAGAATAACGCCAGAAATCCCCATGCTAAAACAATGCAAGCTGCGGACCATACTTTGCGGTAGTAACTATATATTTATTTAAAACCAGTAGGGCGGGTTTTTTTCCACGAAGATAGTGAAAAATAACACAAAAAGGTCCTTTCGACGAATATTATCAAACCGGGTTTTCCTGAAATTCGGGTTAAAACCAACTTAATAATCACCCAAATGGGTGAGAGGGAATGCCTCGAGGGGGTGACAAGTTTGATGTTGTTTTAATGTATCCTAAAAGTGAGAAATTGCACTATCAGGCCTTCTCACGTCCCATTTCATTTTCAGGAGGAACAATATCGAGCAAATTAATATATTAATTGGTATGGCATTGGCATATTGGCAAAGAAAACGAAAAATTGATAATTTCAATACTAAAAATGGAGGAAGGAATGACTGAAAAGAATTTCCTCACGAAAACCCTGACCAACTCAGTACTCTCCCGACGCAGTTTCCTGAAATGGAGCGCGGCATTGGGGGGGACTGCGGCATTGGCCGGAGGCTTGAACTTTGGACTGAAAAAAGTAGCGGCCGCGGCCCAGTCAGCATCAACCGGCCAGTGGGTCATGGCGGCGTGCTGGCACAACTGCGGCGGGCGCTGCGCCAACCAGGCCTACGTGGTGGACGGGGTTGTGACCAAACAAAAGACCGATGACACTCATCCAGACAGCCCAAACTACCCGCAAATGAGAAGCTGCGCGCGCGGGAAATCCCAGCGGCACCAGGTATTTGGGGTCGACCGCTTGAAGTATCCGATGAAGCGAGCCAACTGGACGCCCGGCGGTGGTGACAAATCCCTGCGTGGAAAAGATACCTGGGTACGTATTTCGTGGGACGAAGCACTCACGCTCGTTGCCACCGAAACAAAACGCATCCAGCAAGCCTATGGGAACAAAGCCATTCTGGGCAGCAACCGGGTGCTCAATGCATTCGGTGGCGGCGTGCCCAGCTGGGGACAAGTTTCAGCTGGTGCCTGGCCTGAACCAATCGCGCTCATGTCCGGCGGTACGGCAAGCCCCAACGACCGGATGGATTACCGCAACACCAAGTTGTTGGTGCTGTGGGGATCCAACCCCATTTGGAGCAGCGGTGGCACCCCGACTTACAACTACCTGCAGGCGAAGAAAGCGGGAGCCAAAATCATCGTTGTCACCCCACAGTACAATGAGACTTCCCAAGGACTGGCTGACGAGTGGATCCCCGTTCGACCGTCTACAGATGCAGCCCTGCTGATCGGCATGGCTTACCACATGATCACCAACAATCTGCAGGACCAGGAATTCCTGGATAAATACACTGTTGGCTTTGATTCGACGCACATGCCTGCCGGAACATATTACAAAGATAATTTCAAAGATTATGTCCTTGGAACCTATGACGGCGTGCCAAAGACACCGGAATGGGCAGCAAATATCTGCGGCACCAATCCCGATACCATCCGGAAATTTGCACAGGAAATCGCCACCACCAAACCGATGATGTTTTCTTCCAGCTGGGCACCCGGCAGGACCTATCTTGGCTCGCAGATGTGCCAGGCTTTCCTTACGGTGGGATGGATGACGGGTAATCTTGGAATTTCAGGTGGAAACGTGGTCAATATTGGGCATTCCGGCGCCAGTTATGGCGGACCGGCCCTCGTGAGCGGCGGCGGGAACGGAGTGAAATCAATTGCCAATCCAGTCGGAGGCTCTTATGGAATTGCCCACAACGACCTGACCCGCAAAGATGTCTTCTGCATCGTCTGGGACGAGCTCTGGGATGCAGTTCTCAACGGCAGCTTCAACCTTCCTGGTCATGGCAAACAGACGGTCGATATTAAAATGATCTGGAACATCGGGGATGGCAGTGGAGGGAACAACCTCAACCAAGACCCCAACATCACAAAGGGTATCCAGGCTTATCGAAAAGTGGATTTCGTGGTATCCAACGACATCGTGCTTTCCAGTAAGTCGAAGTACGCGGATATCGTCCTGCCTGTGACCACTCCCTGGGAGAAAGAGGGAGGCGGACTCCTAAGCATGGCCGGCGGGGAAGCCATGTTGTTCTACAGCCAGGTGACGCAACCCCTATACGAGGCCCAGGACGAGTACTGGATCAACCGCGAACTAGCCAAACGACTGGGTCTCGACCCGGAAGTTGTCGATCCATTATCTCTAAAGCAGCGCGCTTTCAACACAATCGCCGGTTCCAAGGTGATCAAAGCGGATGCATCCGGTTATGAGACTCTGGTGACCATTACAGCAGACGACATCGCCAAGTGGGGAGTGGATGGCAAGCCGCAAGACGGCCGGATCAGCCTGAGTGATTTCCAAGCCCAGGGTGAGTACCAGGTGGCGCGCGCGCCGGGTGACAATTTCACCTATATCAACGGGAAAGCTTTCCGGGACGACCCGGTTAAGAATCCCCTTAAAACTGCCAGCGGCAAGCTCGAAATATACTGCCAGGCTTTAAGCGACCAGATCACGGCTTATGGATGGACAACCGTCCCACCCATCCCGCAATACAATCGACCCTACCAGGGCGTCGAAGATACTTATACGGATTGGGAGAAGAAAATCAAGGGACCGTATCCGCTACAGCTTCTCACAACCCATTATGGCCGACGCAGTCACTCCGTATTTGACAACATCCTGCAACTCCGACGGGCTTTCCCACAAGAACTGTGGATAAATACACAGGATGCGGGAGACCGAGGAATCAAAACCGGTGATACTGTGCTGGTCACAAGCCGCTGGGGGAAGGTCCTCCGTCCTGCGTACGTAACGGATCGAATCTTGCCAGGGGTCGTTGACCTCGGTGAAGGCGCCTGGGTTCAAATGGATGAAGCGACAGGCATTGACCTGGCCGGTGCCACCAATACGTTATCCGGGACGACGCCAACGGATTGCGGCGTTCAACCCTGGAATACCAACAACGCCCAGGTAGAGAAGTGGAACGGCGCGCAGTTACAGCCGGACTACACTTGGCCTCAGCGAATCCCGATTAAGGAGGCATAAGCCATGGCTAAACAACTGGCTTTTTACTTCGATTCAAGCGTGTGCACAAACTGCAAAGCATGCCAAGTTGCCTGCCAGGATAAGAATGACCTGCCGGCGAGCATACGCTGGAGGCGCGTGCTGCAGTACGGCGGCGGCAACTGGGTGCTTCAAAATAGCGTGATGACCCCCAATGACATCTTCAATTACTCGACATCGACGTCGTGCATGCATTGTGCAAAGCCGATCTGTATGGAAGTCTGCCCTGCGAAGGCAATTAGCAAGGGAGCAGATGGCATCGTTTTAATCGATGCCAATAAGTGCATTGGCTGCCGTTATTGTGCGTGGGCTTGTCCTTACGGCGCGCCGCAGTTCCGGACTGACCTGGGTGTCATGACCAAATGCAACTTCTGCCAAGACAACCTGGCAGCGGGTAAAAACCCTGCCTGCGTTGACGCCTGCGTGATGCGCGCTCTTGATTTCGGCGAGTTGACAGACCTGCAAGCGAAGTACGGCACCATGAACGCAGTGGAACCGCTCCCCTCGGGCAGTCTAACGAAACCTTCCTTTGTCATCACACCTCATCCGCACGCCCAGGAAAGTGGCAAAGGTACCGGAAAAATATTGAATCTACCAGAGGAGGTGTAAGATGGACGTAAAAGATTGGGCTCTAATCACCTTTACCATCCTGGTGCAAATGTCGGTGGGTTGCATGTGGGTGATGGGGGTTGCACACTTCTTTGCCGCACGCAAATACGGCACTGAAGCAGCCAACCGGCTGAGCGACCGAACCATCTATGTGCTCATGCCTGTCATTGCGCTGGCATTTGTGGCGTCGCTATTACACCTGGGCAACCCGATCAATGCATACCGTGCTGTGACCAACCTGGGCAGTTCCTGGCTGAGCAGCGAGATCTTCTTCGGTGTGATCTTCGCGATCGTGTCGTTCATCTATGCCTTCCTGCAGTGGCGCAAGATCGGTTCTTTCGTTCTGCGCAATATAATCATCTGGGTGGCAGCGCTGGTCGGATTGGTGCTGATTTGGAGCATGTCGCACGTATACATGATCCGGACCCAACCGGCCTGGAATACATGGGCGACACCAGTATCCTTCTATGTCACCGCCTTTTTACTGGGCGTGCTGGCAATGGGAGTGGCTTTTGTGGCCAATTATGCCTATCTTCAGCGCAAGCAGCCAGATTGTGCGGAAATCCAATGCACCCTCATGCGTGAGGCGCTGCGCTGGGTGGCGCTGGCAGCCGTGCTTTTGCTGGGAATTGAAATGGTCATCCTCCCGATTTCCGTGGCTTCGCTCTCCATCGGAAATGCTGCAGCGCTGGCGAGCCTGCAGTTGATGATTGGATCATTTGGCTGGGCATTGACTCTTCGTGTCGCGCTGGCATTTGTCGGCGCAGGCGTATTTGCCGTTCTTTTATACCAGAACGCAATGAAAGCCGGGCATGAAAAGCTGCTGGCGAACTTAACATACGCTGCCTTCGTACTGGTCCTGGCAGCCGAGGTTTTGAATCGCTTAGTGTTCTACGCAGCACACATCAGGATGGGCATTTAGAAAGAAAATGGAAAGTTCGCGTATTTCCGAAATGTGCGCGTGTGACAATATTCCCCTCCCTCCTGGAAAATTCACCAGGAGGGAGGCTTATAGGCTTGAAAGAGCATAGGTCTCAAATGAGAAGCGGTAAAGAATCGCTGATCGGAATAATAATTGCAGCCCTGCTGTTATTAACTTCTGTCTCAACTGCCTTTGGCCAATCGGGGACGCAGCCATTGGTGAATACGCCGGAAACAGCTTCCAATAGCCAAGCCACCTTTAATTTAAATAATAGTCTGGCGGTTAACCCGGCCGCCTCGTCCGTCGCAGATGAGCAGGTGATCAAGCTGGTAGATTGGGAGGGGGAGAGGGTTAACCAGGTGGCTTATTCACCTGATGGAAAAGTCCTGGCTGCGGCTTCCTCGCTTGGTATCCATTTTTATGATGTTCAAACTTTGAAATTATTGCAATTTATCCCAGCAGAGACCTGGGTGCGGACGCTGGCTTACTCGCCAGATGGAAGTCTCCTGGCAGCCGGTTATTACGATAACAAGGTTCGCCTCTGGCGAACAGCAGACGGCAGCCTCGTGCGGACCCTGGAAGGTGCCACCGACCAGATCCACAGCGTGGCTTTTTCACCCAATGGGCAACTCCTGGCGGCTGCCTCAAATGACGACAGCATTCGTATGTGGAAAGTAGGGGATGGCTCATTATTAAGGGTCATCCAGCAGGGAGTTGCAGGGGTGCGGGTGGTGGCCTTTTCGCCAGACGGGACAATGTTAGCTTCCGGCGGAAGTGACGGCGTGATCCGCCTATGGAATGTTTCTGATGGGGCTTTAATACGTGAATTGAGCGGACATACCAGCTGGGTTCGTACGGTAGCTTTCTCACCAGACGGGACTTTCCTGGCTTCCGGCGCGTTTGACCATACTGCACGTCTGTGGCGGGTTTCTGATGGAACACTCTTGTACACTTTGACAGGGCATTCGTCCAGCATCCTCAGCGTGGCATTTTCACCTGATGGGAAGACCCTCGCCACTGGGGATGTGGACAAAACAGTCGGCCTGTGGCGTGTCGCAGACGGCACATTAATGGATGTATTGACAGGCAGCACTGGTTTCATTTTCTCGGTAGAGTTTTCTCCATCCGGGGAGCAAGTAGCTTCTGGAGCCATGGATGGAACACTACGAATATGGAATTTAAGCGAGGGACATAAATTTTCACCGGGCGTGAGTCCCACTTCCTGGGTTGGTGAACCTGCTCTCCAAGACTGCAAATTGTGCCATCATCCTGGTTCTAATTCCCAACCGGCAATAGTGACTGATATTAATTGCACTACCTGCCATGCTGAAGGTGCCAGCCTATATTGGGACCCTTATTTTCCGCGGGATCCTGATCCAGTTACTGGAAAGCTTTCTAACGGAACGCCTTGAAAATATTGTAATCGATTGTCATCGTGAAGGTAGGTTTAGACATGAAAAAATGGAAACTCAAGTTGGGATGCTCGTTCGCGGGCTGTTTGATTTTCATGGTTACTTGCGCGGGTGCATTCCAGCAAACCTCCTCTCTTCCTGAGCCGATCAGCGTAACCATATTCAGACCTGGCGAGGGAGAAACCATCTATGCCGGGCCACAAACCATGCTTTACAGCATCTCCGTAACCGGGATAGTGCACATGGGTTCCAGCAACCCGGCTCAATCCGAGCTAAAATTGGAAATTTATTCCGGAGAAACGGAAATTGGTTCCTTCATCAGTTATCCCGACGGGAATGGCGATTTCTCGATCCCGGTCACGGTTAACCCGGACAAAAATGCGTCGGAGTTGACCGGCGGACTGACATTGGACCGCAATACGACCTGCCTGATTTGTCATTTTGCAGTTTCCCAGCCCAGCCTGGTACCTGGAGCGCTGCGCATCCGCGTGACAGTCACCGCACCTTCCGGACAACAGGCTTACAGCGAACGGCGGGTTACGGTGGACCGAGGCGGGTATGCCGTGGTACCTGTAAAAGTGGTGCTGGCAGAGGATGGCAAGACACCAGCGGTCAATGTTGCGGTGACGGGGGGAACCCGCCTATACATGTGGCGGTCCCGCTACGCGACCGGTTTTACCGACGCGGAAGGCAATGCTGAGGTGAGAGTAGAGGCATTATCTGACGCTCCAACGCATTATATTTTTAAAGTAGAACCGATGGTGGTAAATGGCATCCTTTATGAAAGCGTCCAACCGGTAGACGTAACCTTAGCACCGGGAGCGACCTCTGCAGCGCAGATAACGCTGCAGGTGAAATCCAGCTTAGGGGAGATCAGCGGAGGCGTTTCCGACCTGAACAAGCAGGTTCAAATTTGGGCAATTTCACTTCCAAGTGGTTTTGCGAATATAACCACAGTTTCTTCCCAAGGGACGTTTTCATTTGCCAATATGAAAGTCGGCAAGTATCTCCTCACTGCAGATCCGCAGGAATTAGCCATACAGGGGTTGACTTTGAATCCTGAAAGCATTGACCTGGCACAGACGCTTTCAACGCAGGTGGTCTTGAATCCGCAACCCCTGGAAGGCGCATCCTTGACTGGGAAAATCACGGACGATGGGGGGGCATCCTTGCCATTTGCCTGGGTTAGTATAAATTCGCAGGTTGATCAAGCTGACCCGGTTTCGGGCGGATACGCCTTCTTTGGGTTACCCCCAGAAAAAACTACAGCGACCATCAGCGCTCCTGGATATTACAGCCAGGCGCAGGTATTCAATCTCGCATCCGATAGTGGTCCATTGAGTGTAAGCCTGGTTCGCCGACCCGAGACCCGCCTAATTCCATGGGGAGCTGGATCGATCGTCATACCAGCGGAAACGGTTGCCAATGTAGAAGGACAAAACATAACCTTTGAACAAGGCTGGGTATGGGGAAGTGGAAAATCGCAACAACCTCTTGATTTAAAATTTGAAGATATGCAGATCACGATTCCTGATGGAAAGTTTGCCTTGGAACGGCTACCTGCGCAATCCGGTTGGCTTTACGTGATGGAAGGACAGGCAAATATCCAGCGAGAAAGCACAGGCGGGTCAATCATGGTACAAGCAGGTGAAATGGTTTATTTATCCCAGGATCAGGCCCCACAACCGGTCCCGTATGATCCGGTGGTAGTGAGAGCTCTGCGCAGCAACGTTGGGATGCCCGTGGATGCTGTCTGGCAACCGACTCTAAGCGCACAGGTGCGTGATCGGCTGGCAGGGATTGGAATTGGTTCTGCACAAGTTGTGACATTTATCGCTAATCTCGTGGAAGTGCTTTCCTTACTTGCAATCCCATTTTTTGGAGTAAACTGGATCATACAGAAGAAAAAAAAGGAGAAAAAAGGTGAGTGAAACCAATCCAAATGATTGGCAGGAAACCTTGACCGGTGAATTGCTCCTGTTTAATCTACTAGGCCGAATAGTATATAAATATCCAGATGACGAGGAAAAATCCTGGCTAAAGTCCTTAATTGAGGAAGATTTATTTGCCGAGGCACCATTTGCCGCAGATCAAGAAGGGACGAAAGTCGGTCTCACCCTCTTGCAGAAATGGGCAAAGGATGGTCTCAGTGCCGATAGTTTCGGGCGCATTCAGGCGGACCATACCCGCTTATTCATCGGACCTGGCAAAATAATTGTCCCAGCATGGGAATCGGTGTATTTCAGTGATGAGCGATTAACTTTTCAAGAGAAGACGCTGGAAGTGCGGAACTGGTACCGTCGATATAATTTGGAACCCGAAAACATTTACCATGAACCGGATGACCATATCGGACTTGAATTCATATTTATCGCACATTTAGCTCAACTTGACCTGGCAGCTCTGGAAAATAAAGACCAGCAAAAATTTAGTGAGCTACTCCAAGCGCAAAAGAATTTCCTATCCGAACATTTGTTGAAATGGGGGAGAGTTTGGTGCGATCTATTAGCCAAAAATGCAAAAACTGACTTTTATCACGGTATAGCCCTGTTAGCACAGGGCGCCCTGGAAGAGTTATCCATGTTATTTGGATTGCAGATCCCTTCAGTTGTGGTTAAGTGGTCTTGATCCAGGTCAGCTGTCCCTTCAAGTAATAAATAAGGGTACCCTTGAGTAGCCAACCCCCAGGCAATTTTCCGGGGCTGATCGATCCTTTTCAGAAAGCTGCAATCCCATGCGAGTGAAGGTGGTAGTTTCAGCAACCATAATTTAGACGCCTGAAAAGGCGTCTTTTTTTTGACACCCAATAGGAAAGAACCGGAACACATCATGCCGGGTCTATAGTTCGAACTAACCTTCCGAAACTTTAGATTGAGCTGACAGGAAAGAGGAAAAAAAGAAAAAGTATTGCATTTCTGAAATATATTATGATAAAATCGACCTAATAACGCCTATTGCCTTGCTCAAAAAAAGACTAAAGCAAGGGATTGATGATTTGTCCGGGAGAGGATCGATATGGTTATTCCAAGCCTGCAAAAAGAGGGACCAAAACCCACGAATGCCGGCTTGGTTTTACTTTAACCAGGCCTAAGCTGCAGTCTTCGTCATAATAATACAGGCACTGGATTGTTATCTGTGAAAGGGAAAAATAAATGAGCGAAAAATCCCAGGCAACAAGCACCGGCATGAGCCCGGCAACCAGTTCAATATTGTATCAATCCCCAAAGGGGAACATTCATTTAATCGGGAGGGCAATCGGCACCTGCGCAGCAGTCTTCACAGTGCTACTGGCTGCCTGCAGCCCCACAACCAGCACTCCCAACCCCGCACCTACCAGTATGCCGCCCAGCTTGCCGACCAGCTTGCCGACCAGCGCGGCATCCAACCTGCCAAATCAATCAGCACCCTCGACCCCTCTCGACCCGTGTGTATTAATCACCAGCCAGGAGGCGGGCACGATCGCTGGAACCACCTTCGGAACAGGCCTGGAAGGATCCATTTCTGCCGAGGCAAAGACGTGCACCTATGGTTCCCAAACCACAAATGTTTTCTTTATTGAGGTAGCCCAGGCGCCGGACATCGCCACGGCGCAAGCAGATAAAGCCCAGTTCCTGGCCGACCTGCAGGCGAATTTGGCACAACTGACGACCGCCGGCCTTAATATTACCGAGCTGCCCAACTTTGCGGATGGAGCAACTATGGCCACGGTGAGCATATCCACCGGAGGAGAAACCATCAACGGCGGCGCAATTGGGTTCTTGAAAGGCACAATTTTCTTCGGGTTCAGTGATGAAGTCGTGGGAAATGCCGCGCCCGGCAGCGCAGCTCTGCAAGCCGAGGCGACGACCGTGCTCGGCAGGCTGCCCTGAGCCAATAAGCGTATAAAATATCCATAACCGGTTCCCCCCGGGGAGATAACGGGAGAAGTCCTGCCCGTCCCTTCAGGCCCCTTCCAAATCCCTCGGCTTCCCTCGGGATATATTGATTAGACTCGGGGAGGGAAAGATCAAACCACGCCTGAAAAGGCGTGTTTTGATTTGGAGGGGATTGGATTCAACAGAAGGGAAATTCCAGTCGACAATAACCCCCTTATAAGGCAATAAAGGCAAATTACAGCTAAATTGGTACTATTAGGCTGACTTGTGAGGATAATCATCATTAGAAGGTTTGGCCATTTAGAGGTACGATGATATCCTGGTGAACACCCTAAGCGGAAGAAATTGAGCGGAAAATCACGGGAACTAAAATGAAAGCGTGTATATCGAACCATGCGTCCATCCGAAATCGGACAAGATAGTTTTTTACCCGTTGGAAACAAAAATTCTTATTGCGGCAGGGGGTTATGAAATAAAAATCACCCGAAAGGGTGATATGTACTCAACCAAACGAGCGATTTATGTTCGAGTCCATCAACCGATAATTCAAAGTGGCACCTCGTTCATTTCGCGTCAAAGATATTCACTATCAGGCTGTCTGCCCGATTTGGTGATCGCAGCCGGCCATGAATCAAGTGGACTGCTTAAGTATGAAATAACGGAGATATCGTGAAAAAGAATTTACTCCAATCGATCATTTTGATCCTGATCCTGGCATTAACCGGGTGCGGACCATCCGCCGTGCAGGAAGGGATAACCACAACTCCAACGGGGGTTCCTGCCCAAGCCAGCCCGACAGCCATTCCTTACGACCTTACTGTGACAGTCACAGACCAAAATGGTCATCCCATTCCATGGGCAAAGGGCATGGTCATGAGTTCCGGGATAGCCATTTCCAACCCAGCCAATGAGAGCGGCCAAATCGAGTGGATTAATATGACCAATCCCGGAGACACGGTCAGCATTACGGCGCAGGGATACAGCCCTGCGCTGCAGAATCTAACCATGAGCAGAGGGGGCAATGCGGTATCCGTTGTCCTGGAAGCGGACGCCCATCAGCTCAACCCAGGTACGGCATGCCAGCCGGGGGAGAAGGTCTTATATTTGGAAGATTTTGAAGGGAAGCAGGCTCCCGACCTCGAAAACCTGCAGGCTCCTAACTGGAGCTTTGCACAGGTGGAAGGCCGGGGAACTGTCCTGAAGGTAAATGCGCCGGGCGGAAATGCGAGCTTTACGGGCCAGACAGAATTCGGGAATGCAGTCTGGATGTTCGACCTGAGCACAAACGGCAAGATCGACATGGACATCGACTGGCATATGATTGTCACGACGGAAGGGTCAAATGCAGGCCTATCGCGCTATTATGTCGAGTACAAATCGGGTGAACTATTCCAACTTAATTATCAGAAACCAGGCGAAGGAAATACACTGGCTGAGGCGGAACCCCCGGTCTTCGAGGGAGATACCTGGCATAGCTTCGCGATCGCAACTTTCAACGGGACCGTTTCAGTGTGGGTGGACCGCAACCAGGCGATGAGTGTTGTCCAGGATGTACCGATTGAAAAAGGCAATTTGGGAATTGAAATTAATAGTGGCACACAAGCGGAGATATCGTTTGACAACTTCGTCGTATGCGAGCTGAATGGAGCGTACACACCATGAGGCGAAAATTCCCTGATTGCGATCCCCGACTTCCAATCAGCGCGCTGGAGTGAAAGGTTTACTCAGCAATGGACTCCTTTGCAGGTGAAAAAGTAAAGATGTATGACAGGTGCTTTTACACTGATTTGTCAGGATTAATATCAATTAGAGTTATTATGGAATTAAGGGTACTATTGTCCGATTGGCAATTTACGGGTACTTTAACGGTGAATGGAATCGCGGATGACCTCCCCAGGCAATAGACCATGATGCTCATCTATTTTTTTGACGGACTCGCATTTGGAGGCCTGGGCCTGGCTGCCTATTTACAACTCGCCCAGGGGAGCGACCTGCCGCTTAAAAAAAACCTGAAATGGCTGGCAGCGTTTGGGTTTGCCTGCGGGTTGACAAGCTGGATCGACATGTTCACGGTCAGCAGCGGTGCGGATGCCAATCTCCTGGGAGTGCTAAGGATCCTGGGGATGATTTTTCGGCCGGTGACCGGGCTGTTGCTGCTGAGGTTTGGTTGGGGGATATTAAAAGAAATTCCGTTCCCACCGTGGGCTATTTTCATCCCAGGGGTGCTGATCGTTCCCCTTGCATACGTTGTCACTTATGCATTAACAACTTTTATCACCCCTTCACCATTGGAAATCCCGATCGATATCTGGTCACGATACCTGCTGTACCTGCCCGGGAGCATCATGGCGGGGATCGGATTCATGCGCCAGTGGAGGATGCAGAAAGAAAACGGTCTGCCGGATGTGGCCAAACTAATGCTGGGCGCCGGCTTGGCATTCCTATTTGAAGCCTTTGTCGTGGGTTTGATCATCCCGGCGGCTCCCTACGGTCCAGGCACTTATTACAACTATAACCGCGTTGTAAACAATGCGTTCAGCAGTGAGGGGGCAAGCATTTCCATCTTTTCGGGGATCACAAACTTACTGGATTACCAGCGGGTGCTGGATGTCACCGGCCTGCCCATCCAATTCTGGCGGATGATCTCCTCGTTCGCCGTCACCTTTTTTGTGGTCAGAGGGCTGGGGGTTTTCGAAGCCAGACGCAAGCTGCAGCTTGTAAATCTCAAGGAAGAACGTGACCGGGCTCAGGAAAACGCCTTTAACGCCCAGATCGCGGCCCGACAAACCGCCGAGCGTTGGACGGAGGTACTGGTCAACATTAACAGCCAGATCATGGAATTGAATGACGTGGATGAAGTCCTTCTATTCATAACAAGAAACGCCAGGGAGCTGCTGGCCTCGGATTTCATCGGCCTGGCCCTGATCAATGAAGATCAGTCCCGCCTGGAACTGAAATGTTATGCAAACAAGGAGGCTGCGGCGCTGGTTGAATTGCCAGTGACGGTAAAAACGCCCCTGATCCTGGAGACCATTAAATCCACGCACCCATATCACACTTCGGGAGAGGAACCCCCGTCTGCTCTTGCAAATGCCATGTATTTATTGGATGCACCTGCCAGCAGCGCGGGGATCGTCTGCCTCGAAATCGACAACCGCCCGATCGGCGCGCTGTGGGTGGCCAGGTCAGCGTCAACGCTCTACACGGACACGGACCTGGTCTGGCTGGAATGCATGGCAGACCAGGTTGTCATCGCCCTGCAGCATGCCCTGATGACCTCGCAGCTGCAATCCCTTTCGATCACAGAGGAACGATCCAGGATAGCGCGGGAGATGCATGATGGCCTGGCACAGGTGCTGGGATACTTGAACCTGCAAGTTCAAACCCTGGATGCACTGCTCAAGCAGGGCAACAAGGAAGAACTGGTTGTGGAATTGGATCATATGAGGAAAGCAATCAAGCTGGCCAACGCCGACGTCCGGGAAAACATCCTCAGTCTGCGCACCACGCTTGCCAATGAAAAGGGGATCGGGTCAGCGATCGGAGAATACCTGGAAGAGTTCGGGATCCAGGCAAAAATTAAAACCCATTTCACAAACGAAGTGGAAAACAACCTAAGACTATCTTCAGTCGCCGAGGTCCAGCTGGTGTGCATACTGCAGGAAGCCCTGGCAAATGTCCGCAAGCATGCACATGCCAACCTGGTGAATGTTTTGGTAACAAGAAAGAAACGCGAAGATAACGAATATGTGTATCTGCAGATCGCCGATGATGGAATCGGACTATTGAAATACGATTCGAAGCGCCATTTCGGCCTTACCACCATGAAGGAAAGAGCAAGCAGCGTTGGTGGGAACCTGGACGTCCTTTCGGGAGCGGGAAAAGGCACCAGAGTTGAGTGCTGGCTGCCCTGCCTCGAGCCGGAAAGAATCAAAAAAAGCCAGGCGATATTTTCAAATTAACAAGGGAATTTTTCTTCCCAACTTGGGATACGTAGAATGAATATCCGCGAATGGACGCTGCCGGTTTACACGATCCTGACCCAATTATCCGTTGGGGCATTACTCGTGTTATGGGTAATTCGAATATTAAAGACCGGCAAATTCGGACCGGCAAAAATCGACCAGGCGGTCAGGATTCCGGTCCTGATTCTATTTATCACTGCGGTATTTGCGATCATGTTTGCGCATTTCCACTTAAGCAGACCCTACCTGTCATTCCTGGCACTGAGGAACATCGGAACTTCCTGGCTGAGCAGGGAAATCGGTTCCAATTTGGTCTACATTGCATTCCTCAGCCTTTTGTTGCTCAGTCTCTGGCGGGGGAAAGCCGGTCATAGGACGATTTCCATCCTGGGCTGGGCTGCAATCCTGGCTGGATTCCTCACCGATTACAGCATGTCCCGGGTTTACCTGCTCCCTTCCCAACCTGCCTGGGATTCCCTTCTAACCCCGGCCTCATTCCTGGTCACCACTTTCCTGCTGGGGATCCTGACAGTACCTGTGCTACTTACCATGGATCAAATATTCAAAAACGCCCAAGGCAAGGAAAGCGAGGAGATCCATGCGGACTTGATCGACCAATCCCTGGGTAAACTGGCTATTATCGCTCTGGCATTATGTATCCTGATGGCTGCCGTTGTTTATTTTCAAATCGCCGGATTGTTCTCGGGGGATGCAGCCGCCCAAACAAGCCTGGACCTGTTGCTGAATATTTACCAACCCCTGCTCATCTTCCGCCTGATATTCCTGTTTTTGGGTACGGGTTGGTTGTGTTTTGTAGCTTCGCGACACCATTTCAGGAAACTGGCAACCGAAAACCTGATGCTGCAGGTTTTTATTACCTGCTCGCTGGTAATGGTGGCTGAAATCCTGGGACGGTTCCTATTCTTCGCCGTCCACGTAAAGATCGGAATATAAAACAAAGGACAAAATCAAATGACAATCAGAGTCCTGATCGCAGATGATCATAAATTGTTCCGCCAGGGGTTAATGAGCCTGATGAAAACGCGCAAAGATACGGTGGAGGTGATTGGCGAGGCAGAAACCGGTGAAGAAGCCATTCAACTGGCAGAACAATTGAAACCGGATGTGATATTGATGGATATTTACATGCCTCAATTGGACGGACTGCAGGCTGCCAGGGTAATCCATACGCGTCATCCTGAAATCGCAATTGTGATCTTAACCTCCTCGGAAAAAGATGGGCACCTGTATGAAGCAGTCGAATCAGGGGTATCGGGATATTTGTTAAAGAGCCTGGATGCCGACGAATTATTTACGATGATAAACGGGGTCTCGCACGGGGAAGCAGCCATGACGCGGGCAGTGGCTTCACGGTTGCTTAAAGGAGTCGCGAATCGAGTGGCCCAGGACGAAAAAGGAGAAATTTCCCTGACCGAAAAGGAATTGCTGGTGCTCAGGCTGGTAGCGAGCGGGGCAAGCAATTCGGACATTGCGGAAAACCTTACTATTTCTGTAAATACCGTCAAAACCCACCTGAAGAATATCCTGGAAAAACTCCACCTGGAAAACCGGACGCAGGCAGCCACGTATGCCTTCGAACGGGGGCTGGTTTCGCCCAGGGACAGGTAAAAGGAATATCACCCATTGGAGTGAGGCCAGATTACTCTCGCGGGGGATGAAGCTCATGCCTTGAGGGGGTATCCTAAGCTAGTGTTAAATCCCACAATTCATCACGAATCGATTTAATCATTACAAGGAGAAGGCAGATCACAAATTCCCGATTTTTACCTGCAATCATGACCGAACCGAAAGGCTCTGCAATGAGCGAGCGAATCCATCATTCCTTTGAAAAATCTGGAGGAAAAATATGACAAAAACGAATTTCCTCACCAAAGCCCTGACCGAGTCAGTTCTCACCCGGCGCAGCTTCCTTAAGTGGAGCGCGGCCCTGGGCGGGACTGTTGCCATGGTCGGGGGGATGGGATACGGTTTAAAAGCCGTGGAAGCTGCAAGTGAAACTGCAGCCGCGCAGGGCAAGTGGATCCCGGCAGCATGCTGGGGTAACTGCGGCGGGCGCTGCCTGAACGTTGCTTATGTTGTCGATGGTGTAGTCACCCGGCAGAAGACAGACGATACCCACCCCGACAGCCCGGATTACCCACAGCAACGTGGTTGTTCCCGAGGGCGCTCACAGCGCCAGCGCGCTTTTGGCGCGGATCGACTTAAGTACCCGATGAAGAGAGCCAACTGGGCTCCGGGCGGCGGCGACAAATCGCTGCGCGGCCGTGATCAATGGGTGCGCATCTCCTGGGACGAGGCTCTGAGCATCGTCACCTCTGAAATCAAACGAATCAGCACGGCTTATGGTCCAACAGCTTTCCTGAATGGAACAAACGCCCTGGCTGCTTTTGGCGGTTATGTAACCACCTGGGGCTCAACCTCGTCGGGCACCTGGCAATACACCAGCCCGGCAGTGTTCGGCTCTTATTCCAGCGCAGGCAACGACCGGCTGGAAATGCGCAAGTCGAAATTGATCGTGATGTGGAGTACCGATCCCATCCAGGTGAGCGGCGGAAGTCCAGCCTATCACTACATGCAGGCGAAAAAGGCCGGCGCCAAGTTCATCTTCGTCGATCCTTATTACAACCCATCGGCCTCGGTTTTGGCTGATGAATGGATCCCGATCAGACCCGGCACCGATACCGCCATGCTGCTAGCCATCGGCTATACACTCATCACCCAGGATAACCCCCTGACGAACCCGCTGATCGACTGGAACTTCATCAACAACAATACGATCGGCTTCGATCAGAGCACCCTGCCGGACGGCGCAGATCCCGAAGACACTTACCGTGCTTATGTACTCGGGCTGGACGTCAACGGCATGCCTGCTCCGGAGGGTCACAAGAATTTCCCTCCCAAGACCCCGGAATGGGCTTCTGAAATTACCGGTGTAACCCCTGAAAAGATCCGCTCTTTTGCGATCGAAATTGCTCAGACCAAACCCGTGGCATTCATGGAAAGTGACGCCTCGGCTCGTGTTAACGGTGCCCAGACCTTCGGCCAGGCCTTCATGGCCATCTCCTCAATGATCGGCTCGATCGGTGTCAGCGGTGGTGGAACGGGTCAGACCCGTCACTCAGCCGCAGGAAACGTCGGCCCAGCCCTGGTCAGCGCAGGCAGCGCCAAAACGACGCTTAAGGCTCCGACCAACCCGGTTAAGCTGAAAGTCAATAACAACGAGACCTGGAACGCCGTCCTGACCGGTGAGTTCACCTCAGCGTTAAATACCAAATCCAAGCTTCCCACCCAAATGATCTACTTCACCAAGGGCTCGATCATGCAGACCACCGTTGGACAGGCCAAGGCCATCCAAGCGGTGCGCCAGGTCGAATTCGTCCTTGCGACGGACTTCCATATGGCTACTGGCTGCCGATATGCAGACGTAGTGCTGCCGGTTACCACGATGTGGGAACGCGACAACTATGTCACCAGCCCGAACCGTGAAGCGCTGTTCTGGATGGACCGGGTCGTAGATCCCATGTTCGAAGCCAAGGATGATTCCTGGATCGACAGGCAGATTGGTCTTGGCCTGGGCGTCTATGATCCCACCCAGCAGGAAATTTCAGACAAGCAGCAGTCCTTCAACAAAATTGCCGGTGCGACCATGATCGCAGCGGATGGCAAAACGAAACAAACCCTCGTAACCATCACCGCCGACGACCTGGCAGCCCTGGGCGTGGACGGTAAACCCCAAACCGGGGTCATCCCGATCATGCAGTTCAAACAGAACGGCAGTTTCCAAATTCCAAGGAAGGAAGGCGACAACTACGGAAGCATTGCATTAAAGAGCTTCCGCGAAGACCCCGTGAAAAACCCGGTATCGACCGTAAGCGGCAAGATCGAACTGCACTCTGACAAACTTGCTGCCGACATCCTGGCGATTGGGTTCTCAACCATCCGCCCGATCCCGGAATACATCCCGGCTCAGCGTGGTTACGAAGCCACGTTCAGTGACTGGACGAACAAGGTCAAGGGTCCCTATCCTCTGCAGATGTACAACAAACACTACTTCAGACGCAGCCATACCGAGTTCGACAACGTCCTGCAACTGCGCGAAGCGTTCCCGCAAGAGTTCGTGATGAACCCGATCGACGCGGCCGCACGCGGGATCAAGAACAGCGATGTGGTAAAGATCACCAGCTCGGAGGGAAGCACCATCCGGCACGTTTTGGTGACCGACCGCCTGATGCCTGGTGTAACCATCCTGCCCCACGGCGCCTGGACTGAATTTGATGACTCCCTGGGAGTTGACAAAGCCGGTTCTGATAATTACCTGGAAGCTGGCGTGCCAGTTGGTGAGGGAAACATGGGCTTCAACTCACAGAACGTCCAGGTCGAAAAATGGGATGGACCCGCTCTGCCGCCCGATTCACGTTGGCCTCAGCGCATTCCCCTAAAGGAGGCATAGCCATGGCGAAACAAATAGCGTTTTATTTTGATCAAAGTTCCTGCACCGGCTGCAAAGCCTGCGCGATAGCGTGCAAAGATCGCAGCAGTTTACCGGTAGGTATCAACTGGCGCAAGGTATACGATTACGGTGGTGGCGGTTGGAACCCGGATAACATCCACCCGGAGATCATGGTACAGAATAATATATTCATGACCTCCACCTCGACATCCTGCATGCACTGCGAGAATCCAGCCTGTGTGGCGGTTTGCCCGGCGAAAGCCATTACAAAACGCGAGGATGGCATTGTATTGATCGATGCGAACGTTTGCATCGGCTGCCGGTACTGCGAATGGGCATGCCCTTACGGTGCGCCTCAATTCAATACCGCCAAGGGTGTCATGACCAAGTGCGATTTCTGCCAGGATTTGCAGGCACAGGGTCTCAACCCAGTTTGTGTGGATGCCTGCCCGATGCGTGCTCTGGGCTTCGGTGAATTGAGTGACTTGAAATCGGCGCACGGTACTATTAATGCGGTTGAACCACTGCCGGTGTCAAGTCTTACCCACCCATCGATCGTGATAACCCCCCACAAGCATTCCCAACCCAGCGGTTCGGGAACCGGGCATATTGTCAAGTTGGACGAGGTGTAAGATGGATATTAGAGAAGTAATCCTGGTCACGTTTACCATCCTGGCGCAAATGTCAGTCGGCGCCTTCCTGGTGCTGGGTGTAGTGAAATTTTTTGTAGCCCGAAAAGCAGGGGCTGCAGAAGCCGACCGCATGGGTGACCTGTCCCTGATCGCGATCATCGCCGTACTAGGCCTGGGCCTGCTTGCCTCGATTTTTCACCTGGGCAACCCCCTCGCCGCCCCGCGCGCTATCAATGATCTTGGATCCTCCTGGCTAAGCCGGGAAATCCTGAGCGGCTCAATCTTCTTCGTGCTGGGCGCTTTGTATGCGCTCCTGCAGTTGTTCAAATGGGGTCCCGCGGCACTGCGAACCGTGATCTCCTGGCTCGCAGCCCTGGCCGGCATTACGCTGATCTTCTGCATGTCCATGGTTTATTACATCCTGCCGACCCAGCCCGCATGGAACAACCTGGCGACACCGATCTCCTTCTTTACCACAACACTCCTGCTGGGAGCGCTGGCGATGGGTGTGGCGTTCGTAGCCAACTACTCATATATAAAGAGGAAGACTCCTGACTGCGCTGACCTGCAATGCACTTTGCTGCGCAATACACTAAGTGGGATCGCAGTGTTTTCCGTGTTCCTGCTGGGTGTCGAGTTCGTGGTCACCCCGGTCTACCTGGTTTCCCTGGCAACCGGTGTACCCCAGGCAATTGCGAGTGCCAAGTTAATTGCCGGCCCATTAGGCCTGCTGTTCCTCATGCGGATGATCCTGGCCTTTGTCGGCGCGGGAGTATTCGGGTTCTTCCTGTATCAGAACGCTAAAAGCGCTGGCCGTGAGAAGATCATGGGCTACATGGCTTATACCGCCTTCACTTTGGTGCTCATTGCGGAAGTACTCGGCCGAATGGTGTTCTATTCCAGTCACGTGGGCATAACCCTTTTGTAACAGGAATGCTCCATCATTAAACAATTCCCGGGGAGGCGGTCACCAGATTGCCTCCCCGGGATGGTGTTTTGAAGGCAATGACATTTCGATATCAAATGGAAATTGGGTCTGCCGGTTTGATATTTTTTCTCCAGCTAGAATGGCTAAATAATCCCTTCCCCCACCCATAACATCAATTCAATAAACCTTCCTGGAGGTCAATATCCCGCACGGGAGCGTCAGTAATGGTTTCCATAGCCTGAAACGAAAAATGGGTAATGGCACCCGGGTAAAGCGCAATAATTAGGATTGATTAGGCAAAATTGATTACATTTATCATCTATCCGTGACGGCTGGCATCCGTTATCCTTCAGCCGGTCAGGATTACAACCACCGAGATTCACCAGTAAGCTACAAAATATAGTACAAGAGGCAAATATGAATCAGAAAGATGCGAGGAATGAGTGGGGGACAACATTGACGGGTGAGAAATTGCTGTTCGGATTGCTGGGAAAAATCATTTATGCGGACCTGGACAAAACCTGGCTGCAGTCTTTGATTGCAGACGATATATTTGCGGAAGCCCCTTTTGGGGAGGAGCAGAGCGATACCAAGAGCGGGCTTGAGCTGCTTCAAAAGTGGTCCCACGAAAACAGCGCCGGGATGAGCGACAAAACCTTCGATGGACTGCGCGCAGATAATATGCGCTTATTCATAGGCGTCGGGAAGGTACTGGCAGCGCCGTGGGAATCCGTCTATTTTAACGATGGGCGCATGGTATTCCAGGAACAAACCCTGCAGGTAAGAGAATGGTTCCGCCGCTATGGGGTTGAAACAGAAAAATTACACAGGGAACCGGATGACCATATCGGGTTGGAGCTGACGTTCATCGCCCACCTGGCGACCCTTGGTCTGCAGGCACTGGACGAAAACGACGACATTAAATTCGAACAAATCCTGGATGCCCAGCGCCAGTTTATAACTGACCACCCCCTCAAATGGGTGCCGGGCTGGTGTAAATTGGTGGAAGAACATTCCAGCACAGATTTCTACCAGGGAATCGCAAAACTTGTCCGCGGGACCTTGTTCTCCTTGGCTGAAACCCTTGAGATCCAGCTGCCGGAAACACCAAAGTTGTGAGAATTAATCCTGCCAATGAAAATTTGACTCCGGTCGCTCAATTTCCCGTGAGGTTTGAAATAAAGCCCATTGGACTCGGACAAACAATTCCAGGCACTGATGAGCGAATCCCAGGGAGCGAGTTATCTGATACCGGCAGCAGTCCAGTTTATTGGTACCATGATATTAATTATTAAGGAGCATCACCAATGAAGACCGAGGTGAACGAGGTTAAAGCAGCCTCCATTAAAAACCCTGTTTTTCGCACATACGCCGAGCAGTATATACGAATTAACCAGAATTTTATGGAACATACCCGCCAAAGCGGGATGGAGATCGATCCGGGCAGCCAGGATGGAAATTATGAATCGCGCGCGGCTGCGCTGCGAAAGAAGGGGGCAGTGGTAAGGAATGACTCCAAGAGTATTTACAGCAATCGAATCTCCTCAGCCTGCCTGGCATGCCAGACGGGGGAGGGCAGCACCACATTTTTTATATCGTTGAAATGCCACCGGGATTGTTTTTACTGCTTCAATCCCAACCAGGAAGGCTATGAGTACTTCCGTGACCACACCCGCGACGTGGTGTCAGAGCTGCAAGCCCTGGATACGAGCGGTGCCCCGGTCCGCCACCTGGCGTTGACCGGCGGCGAACCGCTGCTGGAAAAGGACGAGACGATCCGGTTTTTCCAGGAGGCGCGCCAGGATTTTCCGGATGTTTATACGCGGCTGTATACCTGCGGTGACCATTTGGACCGTGCCACGCTCCAGGCGTTGAAAGAGGCGGGGATGAACGAGATCCGCTTCAGCCTGCGCCTCATGGATACAGCCAAAGCCCAGCAGCATACCTACGACCAGATCGCACTGGCGCGCGAATATATCCCGAATGTGATGGTAGAAATGCCAGTGCTGCCGGGGACGCTGGAGGAAATGAAAGGCGTTTTAAGGGAATTGGAACGGCTGGACATCTTTGGCATCAACCTGCTTGAGTTGTGCTATCCACTCCATAATGCCGAGGCATTTCGCAAGCAGGGGTATCTCATCAAATCCAAACCTTACCGGGTTTTGTACAACTACTGGTACGCGGGCAGCCTGCCGGTGGCGGGCAGCGAAACGGAATGTCTTGACCTGGTGGAATTCGCCCTGGACGAAGGATTTAAGCTGGGGGTCCATTATTGTTCGCTCGAAAACAAGAATACCGGGCAGATATACCAGCAGAATAATATCCGCCCAATTCCGAAAACCATGTATTTTTCCCCCGCCGATTATTTTCTCAAGAGCGCCAAAGTTTTCGGCGAGGATATCGCCACGGTACAGAGGTTCTTTCAAAAGACCGGGTACGAGAATTATGAAATAAATGAAGAGCATAATTACCTGGAATTTCACGTCAGCCAAATCAGGTCGCTCAAGAAATTTGACATCGAGGTTGGCCTCTCCAGCAATGTTTTCGAAACCCGCGATGGGGAGCGTTACGTTCGAGAGTTAAAAGTGGACCTTACCTCACCTCAAACGTTCAGACTATCCAAAGATATTTAATATAAAGACAATATTCGCAAGTGACGCCCGAAAGGGCGTCTTTTGATTCAGATAAACCAGTTTCCAGCGGAGTACCACTGCAGGCAAGAACCTTGCACCTGTTTCTATAATCAACCGGTGCAGGAGACATTGACTTTTCCTCTCCGGGATCGTAAACTGACGGGAAGTTGGAGAACGGAAAAAACGAAGCAACCTTTCCTGACAACCCAGACCGGTTGTAAATTTGAGACCACAACATTGAATGGAGAGACCATGAGCGAAAGAGAATATGTTCTAACTTCAGCCGAAGAAAATATCTTCCTGATCACGATCGACCACACATCGATAAATACCCTCAACACACAAACCCTCTCAGAACTGGAAGATGCTTTGGATGAGTTCATTACCAATCCAGGCTATAAGGTGGCAATCATTTCGGGAGGGGACAAGGTGATATTCGTATCAGGTGCGGATTTATCTGAAGCATTGGAAATGAATGCATCCGGGAATATTAATGAATTCATTTTACGCGGCCAGGGACTTATTAAAAAGATCGCCGAATGTGCAAAGCCGATCATTGCTGCGATCAACGGCTTGGCCCTGGGAGGCGGGATGGAATTGGCGATGGCATGCCATATACGGATCATGTCCGAGCGCGCCAAGCTGGCACAACCCGAAATCAATCTTGGGATCATCCCGGGATGGGGAGGAACCCAGATGCTGCCGAATATCGTGGGTTATGCCAAGGCGAGGGAAATGATCCTGACCGGGGAAAGCATATCCGCCCGGGAGGCGTACCGGCTAAACCTGGTTAACCAGGTGGTTCCCCCCAAAGATGTCCTGAATACGGCCAAAGTGCTGGCAGCAAAGATCGCCAGGAAAAGCAGCCTGGCGGTCCGGGCAGCAATGGATTCCATGCATGCCAGCACCTTGCAGCAAATGTCAAATGGATTAGCTTACGAAGCGGAGCAGATCACCAGGCTCATCGGAAGCGCAGATGCACAGGAAGGTCTAAAGGCATTTCTTGAGAAACGCCAGCCGGTATTTAGAGATAAATAATCCGGCTATTCAAAAAATTGGCAGGTTCTTACTGATTATCAACACCTATTTTCTGCTCAACTCATGGGTGATTTTCCGCGCACATAAGACAACAGCCTGGACCCGGTCGGACCTGTTTCCACCTCAGTGAACCCGGCGGCAGTCAGGAGGGGCATATATTCGCGTATGTCCACCTGCGCCATGGTATGGTTCAGGATCACCCGGGTTAAATGGCGGAGAAGGGGGGATTTTGGCGGTTCGAAATCGATGACCAGGCACAATCCACCCGGTTTGAGCACGCGGCGCATTTCAGCCAGGCCGCGTGATTTCAAGTCACCGGGCAAATGGTGCAGGACCAAACGGCTCATCACCACGTCAAATGACCCATCCGGAAAGGGGAGCGCTTCGACCATGCCGGTTTCAAATTTTACCGGCTGTCCAGCCCGGGCTGCATTCCGCCGGGCGACCTCGATCATCTCGGGGGATGGATCGATCCCGTGCGCCTCCCCGGCGGGATTCACCCAGGTTTGGGCAGCGATGGTCAGGCGGCCGGAGCCGCAGCCGACATCCAGCACCTTATCTCCCGGTTTTAATCCTGAAAGCATATGAATGCTGGCCTCGCTGGATTTTAATAATCGACGGGTGTGGAAATCGTAAGGCACCGCCTTGTGAAGGACATTGCCCTGCGTTTCCGGTGACTGTCCGTTTGAATGTGAATGAGGGTTAAAGTGCGACATGTTTTTTCCTTTGTCTAGATATTTTATATAAAATTAAATTTGCAGATCTTACCAGACTTCCGGGGCTGCCCCGCCAATGGGACGGGGTTCGAGACTGTTCATCGCTTCCATAAGGTACATGAAGCCGGTTTGGACGGCTGCCAGCTGGCGGGGGGTAAGGAGAGCCAGAACCTGTTCCATCTGCCGATGTTGAGCCTCCACACCTTTTTCCAGGTAAACCAGGCTCTTGGGCAGGAGACTGATCTTTTTCACGCGCCGGTCGTGGTCATCTTCAACGCGCTCCACCAGCCCTTGCTGCACCATGCGGTCCACCAATTGGCTGGCAGCGGCTTTTCCCACTTCCATTAATTGACCGATATCAGAAATGCGGGCATCCCCTTCGTGATAAAGGTACATCAGCGTATAAATTTGGGGCATGGACACGCCGTCCTGCTTCATGGACCCGATGATCCCCCGCAGGGAACGCTGCATGAATAACTCGAAATGTTTGCGGATATGTTGATCAATTGCCTGGGAGTGGGGCATGGCAATCTCCTGATCTAACGAACAAGCCTACCAATCATATAGTTCATATATACATACTATACACATATATGAACCGATTGTCAAGGATGGTGGATCGAGGCCACTGGTGAGGGGTACCAACCCGAATCCAGGTCAGAATCCCAATGATTCCGAGCGGCAGATATTTTCAGACTTACACCGACATCGCTGCCTCATCAAAATGTGGACATGAAAATCCGCAGCCTGCCGATGACAGCCTCCCGAATGAAAGGTATCCTAGGATTGAGAAAAAGACAGGAGGATGACCATGAAATCCAAAATAGAATTAATCAATGAGTTGCAAAGCCCCGAGAATCAAAATGTAATCCAAGCCGCGAATGAATTAAGGACAACCGGGAAATTGACGGACGGTTCCTTACGCGGGATTGCCTTGTGCCACGCCCAGCTCCAGGGGGCAGATTTGCACGAGGCGGACCTGGCTTTCGTCGACTTCCATCAAGCCAGCCTGGATTTTGCAGATTTAACCGACGCCAAGCTGCAGGGAGTCAAATTCAACCGGGCAAGCCTGCAAGGCGCCAACTTCGAGCAGGCCAACCTGACCAGCGCGGATCTCTATAAAGTGAACCTGCGCGGGGCGAGGAACCTGACCTCACAACAGCTCTCCAAGGTGGACCAATTATTCGGATCGATCATGCCCGACGGCAGCGTCTATGACGGCCGCATGAACCTTTTTGGAGATATTTCCCTGGCGCGCTGGAGCAAGGTCAAGGTGGAAGACCCGAAAAGCATGGCCGATTTTTATGGAGTCTCGCTGGAGGCTTATTTGATCGGGCAAAAGAAAGAGGAACCGGCATATAGCGAGCGCTAGGGAAGGCATGCTGAGGAACGGACCATGTTGATCTTGCTGCTTATTGTCCTCCTGGCTGTCTTCGCGTTCGAAGCGATCCGGGCAGGGAAATTGCTTTCCTCGACCCTCTGGCTGGCCGGTACGAGCGCCATCCTGTCGGTGCTTTTCTACCTCCTGGCAGCCAGAACTGCTGCGGTGATCGAATTGAGTGTGGGGGCGGGACTGGTGACGGTCTTGTTCGTTATTGCAATCAACATAGCCGGCGATGAACCGATCGATACGCGGGCGATCCCGCCGAAGCTTCTGGCGGTCAGCCTGATCCTTGTTTTCATGATCCTCCTGGGATGGTATATCCTGCCTCTCCCCAGCGTGCAGCTGCCTGCTGCGGGGAGCGAAGCCGCGTTCGCGATCGTGCTCTGGCAGAAGCGCGGGCTGGACGTCCTGGTGCAGGCAGTGTTGATCTTTTCGGGCGTGCTCGGCCTGCTGGGGTTACTGGCAGAAGGCAAGCCTCCGCTTGAAGGATCCGCGGCCGAAGAAGTGCTCTCAAGGCGTGAGGACGAAATACAAGCCCTGGAAGAGAACGCTGCCCGGCAGGAGGAATACCAGAAGTGACTCTTTCACCATTTGCCATTATTGCAGGCGGCATCCTTAGCCTGCTTGGGATCGGATTTTATGGGTTGATGATTTGCCGGAACCTGATCAAGATCGTGATCGCCCTGCAAATCCTGGAGAAAGCCGCCCTGCTGGGATTTATCGCAGCAGGCAGCTTTAATGGACAGGTTGCTCTGGCACAAAGCCTGGCGATCACGGTGATCGTCGCCGATACGATCGTGGCAGTGATCGGGATCGCACTCGGCGTCCAGGTTCGCCGACAGATGGGTACCCTGGATGTGCGTGATCTGTCAAGTTTAAGAGGCTGAGAATGGTGTCCTGGTTAACACTGCTTGCGATCGTTCTACCCTGGGTGGGGGCAGCCTGCATCTGGTTGACAGGGGACAGGCGGCCGCGCCTGTTGAGCGGAATAGCAGTCGGATTTGCTGTTGCCACCGGACTGGTTTCCCTCGGAATGCTGCCGTTCGTGACCCGGGCGGCAGTAGTCAGCATCCCATTGGGAGGAGTCTTTGGGGATCTCACCCTTGTACCCGATGGGCTGGGAGCCTGCATTGCCGTAATCGCAGCCGTCGTAGGTTCCCTGGCAGTCATCTTCTCTCTGAATTATGTGAAAACCGGGGAGCAACTGGCGCGCTATTATGCACTCATTCTTTTTTTCATCGGCGCCATGGCGGGTGTGGGCCTGGCAGGAAGCCTGCTGCTGATGTTCCTGTTCTGGGAAATCACAGCCTTTTGTTCCTATGCATTGATCAGCTTCCACAACGACGACCCCAAGGCAGTTAAAGGCGGCATCCAGGCCCTGCTTATGACCCAACTGGGCGGGGTAGGCCTGCTGGTTGGATCTTTACTGGCTTCCTCATACCTGGGGAATTCGCAGATCAGCACCTTCCTGGCACACGCAACCACGCTCCCGGCAGGGATCTTAAGCCTGATCGCCTTCGGATTCCTGGCGGCGGCAATAGCCAAGTCCGCCCAGTTCCCGCTGCATACCTGGCTTCCAAATGCGATGGAAGCCCCCACACCGGTTACCGCACTTATCCACGCGGCGACAATGGTCAATGCAGGCGTTTACCTGCTGGCCCGATTTTACCCAGCCTTCGCTAAAGTTCCGGGCTGGAGTACGACAGTGATCGTGGTGGGGATGCTGTCTGCCCTGCTGGCCGGGCTGATGGCACTCGCTTCGAACGATATCAAACGTGTCCTGGCTTTCTCGACCGTAAGTCAACTGGGCTACATGGTATATGCGATCGGGACCGGATCGATCTTTGCAGGGATGTTTCAACTCCTCAGCCACGCCATATTCAAGGCGCTCCTATTCCTGGGTGCTGGTGCCGTGATCAGCGCGGTTGGCACCCGGGATATGGAACGAATGGGGGGGTTAGGTAAAAAAATGCCTTTTGTGCGGATGGCATTTATCATCGGCTGCCTGGGTTTGGTGGGGCTCCCGATCGCCAATGGATTCTTTAGCAAAGACCTGCTGCTTGAAAGCGGGTTGCATAATGGTCCCTTTTGGGGCTACCTGTTCATGGTCGTTGGCACCGGTATTACCGGCCTCTACACTCTGCGCCTAGTCTGGAAAGTTTTTTATGGAAAAGCGAACGGAACCGAACCAGAACACGATGGACTGCCAGCCATGCGGATCTCCCTGGGCGCACTGGCGATCGGGACGCTGACCAGCTGGCTGCTGGCTGGCGGTTTCAACCAGATGCTGGCCGCCACCCTGCCTTTCCACAGCATAGAAATCGAAGGAACGCTAAAAATCGTCACACAGGTGGTCCTGTCTCCCCTCACCTGGATTACCCTGGTAGTGGTGGCACTGGGTTTGGCGGCATGGATAAAACGGGATCTGTTCATTGGTCCAAGTCATGCGCTCAGGCCGGTCCTGGCGGATGGACTGGGTTTCGATTGGATCAACCACAAGGTGGCCGACCTGACGGTCGGCATCGCCAAGCGATTGCAAATCACCCAGACCGGGCAATTAAACTGGAATATCCTGGGCATCGTAGCCGGGCTGGTCGCACTTTTGGCAGTGCTGGGGCGAGGTATATAGAATGATCCTGCCCACCTTCATCTGGCTAATCATCCTGCCGCTCCTGGCTTCACCGGTGATCTACCTCACCGGGAGGCTGACCAGGAAACTTGGGCGCGGATGGATCCCCTGCCTGGTCGCCACAGGTGCACTGGCGGCTGATTCGATATTCCTGATCATGACTGCAACCGAGCTGGGGCAGACCGGGCCTCTAAATTTCAGCCTGGGTTCGATCTCGCTGCGCATGGATGGCCTGAGCCTGCTCCTGGCCGGGGTGGCATTGGGGCTGGGCTGCCTGGTTTCCCTCTTTTCAGGACCTTACCTTTCTGCAGAGGACGGACAGGAAAAGTATTACGCCATGCTGGTGATGATGGTCAGCATGATCATGGGGCTGGGCTGCGCAACCGACCTGTTTAACCTGTGGGTCTGGTTCGAAGCCATGGCAATTACTTCCTACCTGCTGGTGGCATTCTACCGGGACCAAGCGGGTGCCCTGGAAGCCGGGATCAAATACCTGGTCCAGAGCGCGGCCGGGTCGATGTTGATCCTGGTGGGTATTTCCCTGGTGTTTGCGGTGACCGGCACACTTAACCTGGCAGAAATTCAAGGGCGGGTGACTCCATCAGCTGCGTTCATCGCCGCCGGAGCACTTTTCATCATCGGGTTCGGAGTCAAGGCTGCCCTCGTACCGCTGCACACCTGGCTGCCGGATGCACACTCGCAGGCGCCCAGCGGGATCAGCGCCATGCTTTCGGGGGTGGTGATCGAAGCAGGACTGGTCGCCTTGCTGCGCATCCTCCCGGCGCTGTTTGCAGCAACCACATCCTGGGCGACGATTTTGATGGCCTTTGCAGCGCTTAACATGCTGGTGGGTAACCTAATGGCTCTCAGGCAGACCCAGGTCAAGCGCCTGCTGGCTTATTCCAGTGTGGCCCAGGTGGGCTATATCCTGCTCGGTATCGGGATCACCCTCCAGACCGGAACAAGCGGCGGAGCACAGGGCAGTTTCTTTCACCTGTTCAATCATGCGATGATGAAGGGGCTGGCATTCCTCTCGGCAGGAGTGCTGTTGTACACCCTCCATATTGCCAAAGGCGAACACAAGGCGTTGACGATCGACGACCTGTCGGGCGCCTCCCGCCGGTACCCGCTGGCAGCCTTGACCCTGAGCCTGGCGGTAATATCCCTGGGTGGATTGCCGCCCCTGGCCGGTTTTATGTCTGAATGGCAGATCTTCGCGGCCGGCTTCCAGTCGCAGAACCCGTGGATCATCGGACTGGTCATCTTTGCTGCCCTCAACAGCGTGTTATCCCTTGCTTATTACGCCCCGCTGATAAACACCATGTACCGGCAAAAGCCCTCCAAAAGCGTCCAGAATGGTATGCGCATGCCGGTAATGATGGCCGTCCCCCTGGTGATGCTTTCAGCAGCGCTGGTCGTTTTTGGTGTCTGGCCCGCCCTGGCGAATGGCTTGACGGTGCCTGCCAGCCACATCCTGCTTTCTTCCCTGGGCGGTTGATTAACGGTGAGATGATGGAAATCTTATTCACTCCCCCCCTGGCTTTCCTGGTCTACGCACTCCTGGTTGGGTTGGTTTCCCTGCTGGCCAGGAAGCTGGCAGCCAGCTCGGGGCAGGCAACCTTCAAAAACAGCACTTATTCGAGCGGCGAAGCAGCCCCCACCCGGGCAGCCGCACCCGGCTACCGTCCATTTTTCGTAGTGGCATTATTCTTCGCCATCCTTCACCTCGGCACCCTGGTGATGAGCACCGGCGGTTTTTCCACGGTGACGATCATTTATTTATCCGTATTAATTCTGGCTTTACTGGCATTGATATTGGGTTGAAAGGACTATGATTTTATGAAAACGCCTCAGAATTTTGGGCAGGAACTGCTGAATAGCTTAAAAGGCTGGGCCAGGACCAGCTCTCCCTGGGTATTACACTTCAACACCGGGTCGTGCAATGGCTGCGACATAGAGATCCTGGCAACCCTGACCCCGCGCTACGACCTGGAACGGCTGGGGGTGAAACTGCAGGCCAGCCCGCGCCAGGCAGATATTTTGCTGTGCACCGGCCCGGTAACACGCCAGGCGCGTGAACGCCTGCTGCGGATCTATGAGCAGATGCCCGAACCAAAATACGTGGTAGCCATCGGCTCCTGCGCCATCTCAGGCGGAGTATTCCGCGGCTGCTATAACGTCATGAACGGGATCGACCAGGTCATCCCGGTCAACGCCTACATCCCCGGCTGCCCACCCCGCCCTGAAGCTGTCATCGATGGGCTGGTTAAAATGCTGAAAAGCATGCACGCTGCCGGTCAAATAATTCACAAAACCAGACTCGAGCCTGTGGATCACCTGGAAAAGGCGGCATTATGAATTCCGATGAACTCATCGCACTTGCCACGGCCGTGGTGAAATCGTGGGATTGGGCGACCGAGACCTCCCAACCTTCGGCGAAGCAACTGGACGTGAAGGTGAAACTGACAAGAGAATTGGTCCCGATCATCGTTGGACTGCGGGTGAAACGTCTGGGTTACCTGGCCTCCATCACCGGGATCGACCTGGGTCCGGAAGCAGGTGAAATGGATGTGCTCTATCATTTCTGCCCCGGCGACGTGGTGATCACCCTGCGAGTGCGGGTGCCTCGCCAGGATGCCATGCTCCCGAGCCTGTGCGAAGTCATCCCGAGCGCCGAGGTCTTCGAGCGCGAACTGCAGGAAATGTTCGGCATCCAAATGCTGGGCTTGCACACCAATGAACACCTGTATCTACCGGACGACTGGCCGGACGGCGTTTACCCGATGCGGAAGGATTTTGATCCGCAAACGATCACCCAATAGCAGCCGACAATTCACAAGGCAGAAAGAATTTCGATGAACCCAAAGCAGGAACCACAAAGATTTGTCATCCCCATCGGTCCACAACACCCAGCACTGAAGGAGCCGGGAAACTTCCAGTTTACGGTGGACGGAGAGATCGTCACCAAGGCATTCGTACGCCTGGGATATGCCCATCGCGGTATCGAGAAAGCTGCCGAAGAGCGCAACTGGATCCAGGACCTTTACCTGATCGAACGCGTGTGCGGGATCTGTTCCCACATCCATGCGCTGGCATACTGCACGGCCGTGGAGCAGCTGGCGCATGTGGAAGCACCCCCGCGCGCCCAGGCAATTCGCGTGGTGGTGGCGGAGCTGGAGCGCATCCACAGCCACTTCCTGTGGATGGGAGTATCCGGTCATGAGGCCGGGTTCGATACCTTCTTCATGTATTCCTGGCGCGACCGGGAAACTGTGATGAACATCCTGGAAAAGCTGACCGGCAACAGGGTCAACTATTCAGCCAACGTGCTCGGCGGGGTCAAATTCGATCTGGATAAGGACCAAATCGCTTCCATCCGCAGCGGGATCGATTTCCTGGAGGAGCGCACCCGTCATTACCTGGACGTGGTTGCCAGCGATTCCATGTTCCTGCAGCGGACACGCGGCATCGGGATCATGAGCCGGTCCCAGGCTGAGATCATGGGGGCGGTCGGGCCAACGGCGCGCGCCTCAAAAGTTGGGCGCGATGTACGGGTGGACGCACCTTACTCCGCCTACAAGGACTACCCTGTGAATATCGTCCTGGACGATCGCGGCGACCTGGAAGCCCGTTTTGAAGTGCGCCTCAAGGAACTATTCGAAAGTTTCCGTCTCATCCGCCTGATCCTGGACACGCTGCCGGAAAGTGAATTGACCGCGCGCATGCCGCGCCGGGTACCGGCCGGAGAGACCGTGATGCGGGTTGAAGCACCGCGCGGAGAATTGCTCTATTTCATCCGCAGCAACGGAAGTGACAAGCCCGAGAGGTTGAAGATCCGCACTCCCACCATTTGCAACCTCACTTCCGTGGTCAAGCTGGCAGTGGGACACCAGCTGGCGGACGTGCCGATGATCCTGGCAGGCATCGACCCCTGCTTTTCATGCAACGACCGTTCCGTGCAGATCAGGGGAGCAAGCGACCCCGAAGGACGCATGCTCACCTGGGACGAGCTGCGCCAATATGGGATCGATTTTTATCAGAGAAGAAACCGATGAATGTGGCGTTAGTTTTATTAAGCCTGATGGTCTTCCCCGGCGGGCTTTTCCTGCTGGCAGGCGGACTGGCGTATGAATGGGTGGACCGGAAGATGCTGGCAGTGTTCCAGAACCGGGCCGGCCCGCGCTGGTTCCAGCCGCTGGCAGATACGCTTAAGCTGCTGCTGAAAGAAGAGATCATCCCGGACAAAGTTAACGCAATCCTGTTCATAGGTTTGCCAATCATTGCCCTGGCAGGTGGATTGACCGCTGCCCTGTATGTGCCGGTGGGAGGCCTGACTCCCATTTACAGCTTCCCGGGCGATTTGATCGTGACGTTGTACCTGTTGAGCTTGTTAACCCTATGCATGGGGCTGGCCGGCGCAAATACGCTGGACCGCTTTTCATTGGTGGGCGCCACACGCACCCTGACCCAGGTTTTCTCCTACGAAGCCCCATTCATGCTGGCTCTCCTGGGACCGGCACTGGTAGCCGGAAGCTGGCAGATCAGTGATATCAATGCCTACGCAAGCGGACACTGGTTGATCCTGACCCAGCCGGCAGGGTTTATCGTGGCGCTGATCGGATTCATGGGCAAGCTGGTCATGCCTCCCTTCGACGCGCCGGAAGCACACACGGAAATCGGCGCCGGTGCATTGACCGAGTACAGCGGCCGCGGCCTGGCTTTCTTTAACCTGGCCAAAGCGGTCGAACTGATCGTCGGGTTGAGTCTGGTCTCGGCATTTTACCTGGGCGGGCTTTCCAACCCGCTCCAGTTCCTGATCAAGACCCTGACGATGTTATTCATCCTGATCGGCCTGCAATCCCTGCTGACTCGCATGCGCATCGACCAGACCGTGGGAATGTGGTGGCGTTACGGCACCCTGCTTGTATTGGTACAGTGGCTGGTTATTATCCTGGTAATGAGGTCGTAAAATGAGAATTGGAGTAATGTTCCCGGATATTTCCGGAGCCCTGGTGCGCCATTCGGCCACTGAAAAATATCCTTTCCAGCGACAGGCTGTAACCCCCCGCCTGCGCAGTCTTTTGAAGTGGAACCGCGAAGCCTGCACCGGCTGCGGCCTGTGCGCCATGGATTGCCCGGCCGAAGCCATCCAGGTAACCGTGCTCGATCGCAAAGAGAAACGATTCACTTTTGCGTACCACGTGGACCGCTGTGCTTTCTGCGGACAATGCGTCCAGAGCTGCCGGCAGGGAGCCCTGGCGATGGCCAACGACCGCTGGGAACTGGCGGCTTTGACCAAAGAACATTTCCTGATTTATTTTGGAGATTCGGCGGATGTCAAAACAGTCCTGGCGGCAAAGCCTGAGGGCGAGCCTGCAAAACCTGCAAGCAAATAAACCTGCGCCCAAGGTGGCCGTAATGGGAATTGGCCACGAATTGCGCGGCGATGATGCCGCCGGCTTGTGGCTGGCGGGCAGGCTGCGCACACTGGCAACGGGCTGCGACAGGTTGCTGGCGATCGAGACCGGCCCGGCACCCGAGAATTTTACCGGTGTGCTGCGCAGTTTCAAACCCGACCTGGTGGTGCTGGTGGATGCAGCCTTCATGGAAGCGGAAGCCGGTGCGATCGGCTGGCTGTCCTGGCAAGAAGCGAGCGGTTTCAGTGCCTCAACGCATACCTTGCCGCTGCACCTGCTGGCAACCTACATTACCTGCGAGCTGGGCTGCGAAGTGGCGTTGATCGGGATCCAGCCTGCCCAGTTGGAACTCGGCGCGGCACTCACCCCCGAGGTCCGGCAGGCTGCGGAAGAGATCAGTCAAGTTTTCATTGACACAATGAATATTTAAACCCCAAGTCAAGAAGGAGAACAAAATGAACAAAGAAATCAAGAAAGTGAAAGTACTAGCCATCGACGACGACCCGGACATCATTACCGCGGTGAAACTGACGCTGGAGAATGCGGGTTACCAGGTGGTCTCCGCAGCCAGCGGCCAGGAGGGCCTTGAGAAAATCAAATCTGAATGCCCCGACCTGATCATCCTGGATGTGATGCTGGAGACACATACCGAAGGGTTCCAACTTGCACTCAAGCTGCACAGCCCAGACCCGGCCTCCGAGCTGAAGGCTTTCAAGAACACACCAATCCTGATGCTGACTGCCATCCACAGCACCACCCCCATGCGCTATGAACCCGATATCGACTACCTGCCGGTGGAGTTGTTCGTGGACAAACCCATCAACCCGGACGATTTGATCAAAAAGGTGGCCTGGATCCTTGGGCGCAAGAATGCCTGATTTACGATTTTGTGGCAACAGGGTCCGCTATTCCCTGACCTCATTGTGTTGGCAAGGATGAACCTGGTGAAACGTTTTTTGTCCTGGCTGCTGAGCAGGCGTCTGCAAAATGTCCTGATCGCCTCGTTCGTGCTGATCGCCGTCCTGGCAGGCGGCCTGAACACGCTGGTCATCTCGCGCGAGATCAACGCATACCTGGTTAACGCCCAGGCTGAACGCATGAGCCGCGACATGGACCTGGCGAACGGTCTCTACCAGCAAAAGCTGAATGACGTGCTCAGCGTCAGCCAGTTCGTGGCCCTGGACACCCAGACGATCGCTCATATGCCGGCAGCATTCGATGGGGAAAGCCAGGGTATCCGGGCGATCGGACAAGTTGCCAGCCGCATGATCACCGCTCCAATCCTGGATGGGACGCGCATGATCCTGGTCATCGATAGACAGGGGAATGTCCTGACCGGCAGTGTACGTCCTGAAAATGGTCAGGAGGTGGTTCCGAATGCAACCGGCGATTGGAACCAAATCCCCATTATCGCGGCTGCCCTGGCATCCGGGGAGCCATTGTCTGGAACGGAAGTCATCCCAGCCAATTACCTGGCCCAGGTCGGACTGGATAAACAGGCGCTGATCACCATCCCGGCATCTTCACAACCCACCACCCAGGTATACGATCCACGTGAGGGCACGGCTGCCCTGGCCCTGGTGGGGCTTTACCCGCTGAAAGATGAAAATGGCGGGCTGGTGGGGGAAGTGCTGACCGCCTACCTGTTCAACAATGATTTCACCCTGGTGGATTATGCAAAAAACTTTGCCAAGATCGAGACGATGACCGTATTCCTTGGCGACATGCGCGTGTCCACCAGTATTCTCGATAAATCCAACAACCGGGCCGTGGGAACCCTGGTGGCGAGGGACGTATTTCAAGAGGTGATCATCAACGGCCAGAATTACATTGGAAGGTCATTCGCCGTCAATGACTGGTACATAGGGACGTATGAACCCCTGCGTGACACGGGAGGGACCATCGTTGGGATGCTCTACGTGGGCGTTCGCGAAAGCATCTTCGTTTCCCTGATCCATGCATTCAATACGCTGGCGGTATCAATCGGCCTGCTTTGTATTTTTATTGCCGGGATCATCGCGATTCCAATTTCCCGCTGGATCACCCGTCCGATCGAACGGCTGGTGGCGGCAAACCGCCGCCTGGCAAAAGGGGATATGGACGTGCGCGTTGCAGCCGATGGAAATGGCGAATTAGCACTGCTCAGCCGGTCCTTCAACGATATGATGGAAACGTTACAGAATACCGAGAAGGAGCTGTTGCACCAGGCAAAGCTGGCTTCCATGGGGCAGCTTGCAGCCGGAGTGGCGCACGAACTAAACAACCCGCTTGGGACGATCCTGCTGTTTGCCGACATCCTGAACAAGGAAGCCGCCGAGGATGACCCGCGTAAAAATGACCTGAAGATGATCATCGATGAAGGGTATCGCTGCAAGAGCATTGTTGCAAACCTGTTGAATTTTGCCAGGCAGCAGGAAGTCCTTGCCCAGGAAACCGACATCCGCGCCCTGCTCGAGGACGTGATCCGAAAAGTCTCCAGCCGGCCAAAGTATGAAAAAGTAAAGTTCGAGAGCACATACAGCCCCGACCTGCCGATCATCCAGGCTGATCCCTCGCAATTACAGCAGGTCTTTTACAACCTGTTCAATAATTCGGTGGATGCAATGCCCGATGGAGGGAAAATAATCATATCTTCCCGTCCATTGAACGGAGAGACCGTCGAAATAACCGTGACCGATAATGGTTCCGGCATTCCCCCGGAAGCCCTGGATAAACTATACACTCCATTTTTTACAACCAAGCCGGCCGGCCAGGGAACAGGACTTGGACTTTCCATCGTATATGGGATCATTAAACTGCACCGCGGGCAGATCAAGATTCAAAGCACGATTGGCGTGGGCACAACCGTCTTTATCACGCTGCCGATTCGCCTGCCGGATACGCATGCCACCCAATACATTTCTTAACCGGTTATGGTGATATAGTCAACCTGGAGGATTATGGAAACCAAGGGAAGCATCCTGGTCATCGATGATGAAGCAGGAATACGTCAGGGCTGCAGCCGGGCTCTCCAGCCGCAGGGGTTCACGGTGGAAACCGCCGAAAGCTACCAAGACGGCCTCCAAAAAATCCAGGCCGGTTCTTACGATCTCATCCTCCTGGATGTGATGCTGCCGGATGGGAGCGGCGTGGACCTCCTGGAAGCCATCCAGCAGAGGAACACCGAAACCATTCCGATCATCATCACCGGCTATGCCACGGTCGAACTGGCGGTGGACAGCATCAAACGCGGGGCATATAACTTCATTTCCAAACCATTCACGGCGGACATGCTGCTGCATACGGTCAACCAGGGGCTGGAAAAAAAGCACCTTGCCCTGGAAACCAGACGGTTGCAAGCCATCGAGAATCAGACAGCCGAACTAACGCGCGCCAGGGATGAAGCCGAGAGACTGAATGAATTCAAATCCTCATTCCTGCAGATGGTCACCCACGAGCTGCGCTCCCCGATCAGCGGGGCGCAGAGCCTCGTGCGCACCCTCCTGCACGGTCTGGCTGGCAGCCTCAATCCTCAACAATACGAACTGCTAAGCCGGGTGGAAGTGAGACTGGATTTTCTTTTGGAACTGGTCAACGACCTCTTGACCCTGGCTGCCAATAAATCCGTGGAGACTGACCAGGCTCTCAGCATGGTCCAGCTGCAGCCGCTGCTGCGACGGGTGATTGAAAGTTTTGCGGATGAGGCAAACAACAAGCAGGTGACCGTAAAGCCGCCGCTCTCTGGAAAGCATGCCTCCGTTCTGGCAACCGAAAAAGGACTGGAAACAATTTTCAGAAACCTGGTGGGGAACGCAATTAAATATACGTCCACGGGCGGCAAGGTGGAAATAGAAACCGTAAAAGAACCCGGGGTGATCAAGATCAGCGTGGCAGATACCGGTATGGGGATTCCCGAAGAGGATCTGCCTCACATTTGGGATGAGTTTTTCCGGGCGAAGAATGCCCATTTAGCGGGGATCACTGGAACCGGGTTGGGTTTGAGCATTGTACGGCAGCTGGTGGACCGCTACGGGGGCAGGATCGAGGCGGAGAGCTGCCTGGGCAAGGGATCGACTTTTACGGTATCATTCAAAATAGATTGAATTAATGTCGTTCAATGTAGAAAGGGTACAAAATTGCCCAAGAATGCCGAGGACCAGGAATTCCTGGCCAACCAGGCGGCTTCCGAACTAGCCAAGGCCAAGAAGGTACTGCTCGACGAAATCGTAGTGCATGAACGGGTGGTCGAAGACCTGAAGAAGGTTAATGCCGAGCTGCGGAAATCCCAGGAACAGACCATCCTGATGCTGCGTTCCGTGCAGATGGCCGGCGGGTCGCTGGAACTGGACCAGGTGCTGGAACGGATTGCCGAAATGCTCTCAATTGCCGCAGGGATGCCCCATTGCGGGATCTATTTGATTGACGAAGAGCGCAATATCCTGGTCCACCGGGCTGGGACGAGCATCCTGAATATTAAGCAGCGTGCATTAATGAAAAACCTGCAAATCGATCCTGGAAAATTCCCCCTGATCCAGGAAGCCCTGGAGCGCAAAGAGCCAGTGATTTGCAGGGATGCCAGGATGGACACGCGCGTCAACCTCAAAATCCTGCCGCCGTTTGAATTCCGGTCGATGCTGGTGGTGCCGATCCTGCTGGGGAAGCGCATCCTGGGGGTGGCTTTGATTTATTCCATCGGAGATATTTTCGAGATCACACGCGAAGAGATCGACCTGGCGGGAGGAATTGCCAAGTCGGTGGCGCTGGCGGTTGAAAATGCCCGCCTGTATGGGGAAACGCGGCAGAGATTGGCAGAGAGCCAGGGCATCCAGCGTGTGATGACCGGCCTGCTGCGTAAAAACAGCCTGCCGGAAGTGTTGGAGATCATTTGCAATGAAGCCCTAAACCTTACCGATGCCACCGGGAGCGCAGTTTTGCTAATGGAAGACAATCAAACCCTGCGGGTAACCAGTGCTGTAGGGGAGATCATGTCCTCATTCGATCGTCTGCCGTTGGATGGCTCCCTGGCCGGACGGGCTGCCAGCAGCGGGGAGGCGGTGCTGGTCAATGATGTGAGAAGCCTCGGACTTGACTATTTGCAGAACATCGATATCCGATCGTTGATCGCGGCACCGCTCCGGGTTGAATCTAACATCATCGGTGTGCTGGATGTGATCAATAAAGCCGGTGGGTTTACCAGGGACGATGTGCGCATCATCAACCTCTTTGCGGACCAGGCAGCCATCGTGATCGACCAAACCCAACTCCATCAGAAAGTGGAACAGATGGCCGTGATGGAAGAAAGACAGCGGCTGGCGCGTGAACTGCACGATTCCGTCACCCAGGCGCTTTACAGCGTGAACCTGTATGCGGAAGCGGCCCGCCGCTCACTGCAGGCTGGTAAAAAATCGACCACCCTGGCAAACCTGCAAAACTTACGCGAAATGACGCATGAAGCGATGCGGGAAATGCGTCTGCTGGTGTTCGAGCTACACCCATTGGTCCTGGAAAAGGAAGGACTGGTGGCCGCGCTGCGGGCGCGCCTGGCAGCTGTGGAAGGACGTTCGGGTCTAAAAACGGAAATCCACCTGGAGGGGGAGCAGCGGCTTCCAATTCCCATCGAAGAAGAACTATACCGGATCGCCCAGGAAGCTTTAAACAATATCACCAAGCATGCCAGGGCAAGCAATGTCCTGATCGATTTAATGTTCAGTGGGGAGTCTGTCTGCCTGAAGATCGAAGATGACGGGACGGGGTTCGACCTGGCAACTGCCAGGTCCAACGGCGGAATGGGGCTGCGGGGGATCGAGGAGCGTGCCCAAAAAATTGGAGGAACGCTCACCATTGAGAGTTCACCAGGTAAAGGCACAAAAATAATTGTCTCCATCCCCCGTTGGGAGATCCCGGCATGATGGAGATTTCGAAAAGAGAATGTATATGACAAAAAAACCAATCCGGCTACTGGTGGTGGACGACCAGGGGATCGTCAGGAAGGGCATCCGAGCCCTGCTGGCCGAAGTGAAAGGCATGGAAGTATTGGGGGAAGCCAGCGATGGACTGGAAGCAATTGAGCAGGCGGAAGCCCTGAAACCCGACGTGATCCTGATGGACCTGGTCATGCCAAGGCTGGACGGGATCGAGGCCATCCGGCGCATCAAAGCCAGGCAGCCGGAGGTGCAAATCCTGGCCCTGACCAGTTTTGTCGCCGATGATAAAGTCTTTCCAGCCATTAAGGCCGGTGCCTTGGGCTACCTGCTGAAAGACTCCGACCCGGAAGATTTGATCACCGCCATCAAAAACGTCCATCGCGGACAGCCATTCCTCCATCCCAGTATTGCCCGCAAAGTGCTGGAGGAACTAAGCCATCCTGCCGGGAATCAACCCACCCCCGACCCGCTCACGGAGCGGGAAGTTGAAGTTCTGCAACTTGTCGCACAGGGGATCAACAACCAGGAGATCGCCGAGAGATTGGTGATCAGTGAAGCGACCGTGCGGACCCATATCGGCAACATCCTAACCAAGCTGCACCTGGCGAACCGCGTCCAGGCAGCCTTATATGCCTTGCGCAAAGGACTTTCTTCGCTGGACGATTCAAAAACCGAAGACGAGTAATCCCGGAGCGGGAAATTTCAATACGCAATAATTTGAAAAATATGGGGGCCTGAAACTCAACGGATGATTCTAACAGGGGACCTGGTAGGTAGGCGACATTGGCCTGAAGGCAGCCCGAAACCTGGAATCAGACTAGCGCGGTGCTAGTTTCCCTCCGCCGAGGATTCGAGATTGGGAAAGATCGCAAGAGTCATCCTGCATACTGTGAGTATCTTGTCCATCGATTTTCCCCGAGCCAACCCTTCGGCGAGCAGGATACGCAGGCGTTCCACCCAATCTTCCATCCTGCGGGGTTCTGCAGCCACGTCCTGGCGGACGAAACTTCCTTTTTTACGGGTGAGGTTGACAAAGCCCTCACGCCGCAGGAGACTGTAAGCTTTGTTGACGGTATGGAAGTTTATCCCAAAATCCCTGGCCATCTGGCGGGTGGTGGGTAATGGCGACCCTCCGGTTAATTGACCCTCAGCAATTGCCATTACAACCTGATCGCGAATCTGCTGGTAGAGAGGGGTTTCACTGTTGAATTCCAAAAGAATGAAAACAGGGGTTTTAATTTTTTGCCTTGGGTCGGGCTTGTGTATCATAGTCACCTCATTCCGGTTCGATTCGTTCCAATATTCTGAATTCATTTATTGATATACATATTATAGAACAATGCTAGATGGAATACAAACAAAGTTTTATAAACTTAAGTGCCTGGCAGATTGCCTTTGAATCAAAGGTTTCCATAATCAAATTGAACGGGCCCGGCTTCCATAGGAAGCGATATTTTCAGCATAAATATGATCGAGTCAATCTCGAGGCTAAGCGGAAGCGGCAAAAAAGGGGATTTTAATAATCCGGGAGATGATATAAATCCAGGAGGAATGCTTTTTATCAGGAATAATCCCCACAACTTTTCAAGGTCACGCTCTCTTCTTTCACCGGCGCGGCTTCCCGGGAGTCATCGAAAGAATCAGTGACATTATTTTCTTCCAATAATTTGTTAAGGGAACGCAACGCCCGCATTTGCAAGGCGCGTACGGTCCCGACGCGCTTGCCAATTTGAACCCCGACTTCCTCCGTGGTCATCCCATCAATGAATTTTAAAATGAGGACCTGCTTTTGATCGGGGGTAAGCCTTTCAACAGCGTTGCGGAGTACGTCTTTTTCAAAATGATATTCGCATTCTTCTGCGGGGGTCGGGCTGCCACTGCCAAAAACAGCAACATCTTCCAGCCCCAAATTATCCCTGCTCCTGCGATAAGCATCGATGACCAAATTATGCGCAATCGCATACAGCCAATTAATCATCGGCGCGCCAGTGCGTTTGAAAACCTCCCTGTTTTCCAGGGCCTTGAGGAAGACCTGGGAAGTGAGGTCTTCTGCCAACTGCGGGTCTGTGGTGCGGAAGTATATATAGTTATAAATTCTCGGAGCGAAATTGTCATATATGTCTCCAAATTTTCCGCGACTGAGCAATATCACACGCTCCAGGCCTCTAAAAAGGTAATTTCGCTTGGAAAAAATCCTGTGCGGGAGCGGGCGATTCATGGGTATGTGTTTATTGAGCATAAGGGATCTCCTCATCAAATGTATATAGCGAGCAATTTTTGTTCCACTAACATTCGAGTAATCCATTGAGGATGTCCTGGCTTAAAAGTTTTTATAACTATTGATTTGGAAAGTAATTAAATAAACCGAAAGTCATCATTTACGGCAGCGGAGCAATAATAATATGCTCGCATCCGCAACAATCCGTGATCACAGGAAATGTCCCCTTACTATATTTCATTTCATGTTTCTTTTCCATTGGGATTATTCCTAACCGCAAGTAAGGGATTCCCCCCACCGACCGGATCATTGACCCAAACCCTGTGCCGTTATTAATAAAAAGGGCTGTCTTGGGTAAGGACAGCCCCTCAACTTATCGGGAATGGCTTTAATTTGGATCCCAAGGTTCATCAGAAAATTTACATTTGCCCATTCCCTTCCAACCCTGCGTTGGTGTTTGCCATGGACGCCTTCACATTTATGCTGGATACAGCCAGGTTGGTGAGCCGCCGGTCGATCTGTTTTTCTTCATCCAGGGTCTGGTTTAATAGTTCGACAGTGCTCATGTACCCCAACTGGCGGGCATGGGTGCGAGCAGTGCCGTAAGCGGCAATTTCATAGTGTTCGGCGCGTTGCGCTGCGCCGATCAACGCCGCATTCAGGGAATCCGGATTGGCTCGGGCTTTCATCACCTCAGCTCCTTCCTTCACAATTCCCTCAATTCCCAGGCACTTTTTTCCGCTGGGATTGATCTTCAACTGGGCGCAAATTTCCCGGATGCGATCGGCGTGGATACGCGTCTGCACCAGATGCTCCATTAAAGCAGTGTGCAATTCGCCATCGGCTGCATCAGCCATTTTGGGAAGGGCTTTGAGCAATTGTTGTTCCACACTATAAATGTTTTTCAACTCATCAACTAGTACATCTTCAAGGCTTTGCATTTTCATTCGTAACTCCTTTCGTATAGTCGCATATTCGTATCCGGTGCAGGGAATTGATCCCCGCTTTGTTTGTTATCAATGGGCAGTCGCGGATCGAAATTTTAGGCGCTATTGCAAGGGGTCCACGGGCTAATTCCGCACAAGCCCAGGATGGAAAAGGTGCAGGATCCAAACCAAAACAACGCCTCCCAGGGCAGCAACGAGGATCTGCCCGAGCCAACTTTCAGCGTGGAGACCAACCAGGCTGGCAAGAAATCCGCCGATCAGCCCTCCAATCAACCCGACGGCCAGGTCACCGATACAGCCAAACCCAGCCCCCCGGACGAGCACTCCAGTCAGCCATCCGGCGATGATACCGCTTATGATCCAGATAAAGATAGACATGGTTTGCTCCTTTTCTCCAATACCAAGCTTGATGTTCTTTTTCTAAAACTATGGTTTGCTTTTCCTTCATATTTGTTTAAACGAACCCGGGATTGGATTGTTACGGATGAAAACCCGGTCATCGGCTTCCAGAAAGGGGAACCCCTGGATCAGACTCAAGACATTTTCATGGGTCTTAATTTGGTCTAAACAATCATGGTTATTATTCTGCCTGGACTTTCCAGGCAGGACTGGCGTAATAATATAAATGTCCCAGTTCAAATTCAGCTTCTGCGCCCAGTCTGTGGTCCTGGAAGAATTATTGGAGAATAGATTTGTTGGCATCAAACAAGAAATATTATCTTCCATAATGATCCAGAGTAATCAATCCTTGATATTATTTTCCTGGGCATCCTTGATCGCCAGGTCGATGAATATTGCTGAAGACCAGCCAAATATAGCGGCAGCTTCCGGAGGTTTCTCTCCGGTCTCCGGATTATAGTATTCGTAGATGCCCTCACGTCCACACATCAGTTGCAGGGTGGAACGCCGCAATGTCCGGGCCTCACTTAGAAAACCGCTGCGTTCCAGCCCCTCGATGAGAAGGTAATTTACATTCACCCAGGTCGGCCCACGCCACATGCGGTCCGGGTTGTACGCAGGATCGTCGAGCGCCACGCTCGGGACCGGGTAACGCGGCCAAAACTTCCCGGGATCGGTCAGCTGGGCCGCGAGCCGGCTGGAAATATCAGCGGGCAGCATCCCGGTGATCAATGGGAACAGATTGAAAGGTGTGCGGACCTTGATCGGTTCGCCATTTTTTTTTGCCCAGAACAAACCCGCTTCTGAGTCCCAGGATTGAGTCACCATCCGCCTGGCGAGCGCGTCTGCCCGGTCCGACCAGGTGACCGCCCCAGCCTGGTCGCCGATTGCAGCGGCGATCTTTGCCAGGGCTTGTAATTCCAAACAAAGGTAAGAATTGAGATCGGGGGATTCGACCGGCATGCCATCGTCCCATAGCGGGCTGTCATCCAGACCGGAGGAATACGGGTGCTGGTACTCGCATAAGCCGTTTCCATCCAAATCATTCTTGTCGAACCACCAATTTATGCAGCGGGCGAGAGGCTCGTAGATTTCATCGAGGAATTCCAGATCAGGATGCTGCTGGTGGAGCTTCCAGGCGGTCCAGGCTAACAGCGGAGGCTTCGTAACGTCAGCATCTACCGGGTAGGACAGGTGGGTCACGACCCCCTCATCGTGGACGGCATCCGGCAGCATCCCATCCTCACGCTGGTGATCCAGGAAAATCCTGAGCTGGTTGCGCGCCAGTTCCATGTCCACGTGGCGGTAAGCGAGGGCGTGGAAACAAGCGTCCCACTGCCACACGCCCACATAGCGGATCTTGGAAGGCGACATGGCCTCCCGGGTAATATAGAAACGCGGAGAAATCAACCCCGATCTCATAAACCACCAGGCAAAATAATACTGGGGCTGATATTCATCCGCAACAGGAGGAGCGGCTGCGAACCAATCGTGCCATCGCCGGGCGGCGGCCAGGATGGCTGTCTCCGGGTCAGGAATATGCCTGTGGAAACTTAAGCGGGGTGTAATGTTCAGCAAAACCGCGCAGCCATTGGCCGATTCGAGCAGCAAGCTGACCATTTGCGCGTCCTGTTTATTCAGTTCGACCGCATTGCGGAGGATATGGCCGTTGGTGGTATATACAATATTCCTGCGAATCTTTCCTGTCAGACGCAGGACTCCGCCGCGCCGGTCGATCTTGGCATTATCCACCCTGCACTCAAAGGTTATCCCAACCCGCCCGGGAGGGATATTTACCATGAGAGTTTCATCGTCAATAAAGGCTAGGGAAAGGGTTCCCATACTCGTGCGGGATTCGATCAGGTGAGGGTAGGTGGTGAGATCAAGGTCCAGCAAGGTGCCATTCGCATCCGTAAACTTCCACTGGTCGATGATCGCAGGCCGGTCGCGGTAGGCGGTCAGCCGGCGGTTCAACTTCAGCCAGCGTTCAGCAAGGCGGATCGAAAGGGTCTGTCCCGCCCTAAAAACCATGAGCCGCGAACCGCGTTCGCTGAATGGAATCTCTCCAAGGTCGATGCGATTCTTCAGCAATTCCAGGAACGGGGAATGCAGCGTTTCAGTCATATCTGAATTTGTCAGGGGTAGGGAGGGGAGAGATCTAATTTCTGAACCAGGGATCATTTTTTCTTTTTCAGCCGGGCTCTCACCTGAGGGCTCAACCAGCCAACCTCGCCCTGTGCCACTCCCCGCACGGCTTCCAGGATGCGTTCAGGTGCCTCATCCTTGATAAGGTAACCCGAGGCGCCAACCGAGAGCATTTGCTGGATATATTCCCCATCATCGTACGCGCTCAATACCAGGACGCGTGTCTTGTTCCCGCTTTTTTTTAGTTTTTGCGCAACTCCGATTCCGTTAAGGCGGGGCAGTTCAACATCCAGCAGGAGCAAGTCGGGGAGAAGTTGATCCACCAATTCCAGGGCTTCGATCCCATCCCTGGCTTCACCGATTACCTGGATATCGGCAGCCTTATTCAAAAACTGTTTGATGCCTTTACGAACAATTTCGTTATCTTCAGCCAGTACCACCCGGGTCATATTCTGAGTCATGATAAATGCCTAATAATTCACGAACCGGATCAATATAAGCAGGACGACTGATCCGGCAAAAGCTGTCACAATCGTCGCCAGGTTAAAACCAGAAACAGAGTTTGAGATTTTGAACAAGGTTGAGGCAAGAAAACCTCCCAACAAACCCCCTGCGACGCCCAGGATGATTGCACCAACCAGCCCGAACCTGGGATGGCTGAAAAATTGTTCCGCCAACCATCCGGCGATCAAGCCAACAACGATCCAGGATAAGATACCCATATGCAACTCCTCTATTTGCCTCCTTGGGCGAATTTGAGTCGATTGTACATACCGTGACGATGCAATTCAAGACCGGAATATCCCTTATTGGGAGGTAGGGATATTCCTACTTGAATTTTTATACGCCCCCCACATTTCATGAGCAGCAAAAGCAGTGTATTGCCAGGTGTCATAATCCGAGTTCCGAATTGTGACACGTTTTTTTCATCATGGTCGTTCTTAATATGAGTAGTGCTAACTAATAACCATCCCTTCCCGGACCGCCACAACAGCAGCTTCGACCCGGGAAGATACCTTCAACTTGTCAAAAATTGCCCGGATATGTTTTTCGACAGTTTTTTCACTGATATTCATTTCGGCCGCGATTGCCTGGTTGGTCCTGCCCTGGACAACAAGGCGAAGGGTTTCCTGCTCGCGGTGGGTCAAGGAGGGGCCCTGGGAAGCTGCGGGCTGGAGCCAGCCTGCCATTTGTGCTGCGACACCCCGGCTGACCCAACCTTCCTGCCCCTGGGCGATCCCCCTGACGGCATCGAGGATGGCCTGCGGGGCTTCATCCTTTAAAAGGTAACCTGAGGCGCCTAATGCGAGGACCTGACGCACATAAACCGAATCGTCGTGGGCGCTGAGAGAGAGAACTTTCAAGTCCGGGTGATTTTGTTTTACGCTTTGCGCCACCTGGGTGCCGGAAATGTCCGGCAATTCCATGTCGAGCAGCAAAACATCTGCCGGAGCCCGGTCGATCAGCTGCAAGGCATCCGCCCCATTCTCTGCTTCGCCGGCTATTTTAATATCGCCGGCTTTTTCCAGAAGGGCGCGGATCCCACTTCGAACAACGGGATGGTCATCAACCAGTATGACACGGATGGGGGTCATCATTTCACCTTCTTATCTATCAGGATTAATTCTCCAAAACTTCAGAGTGGACGGGAAGTACAGCCCGGATGTGCGTCCCCCTGCCGGAAGCTGAGGATACTTCCAAGTGACCGCCGGCTTCCTGGGCACGTTCTATGGAACCCACCAGACCCAAATGTCCTTTACGAGCCAGTTCGATCCAATGGTCAGGCAATTTAAATCCTTTGCCATTATCCTCGACTTCCAGGGAAGCCTGACCGTCATTCAACTGAAATCGCACCGAAACTTTATTCGCCTCGGCATGACGAAGCGTGTTATTTAATGCCTCCTGGTAAATCCGGAAAAGGGCAATCCGGACCTGCTCAGGGAGGCTCTCGCCATCCTGCGCAAGGTCCAATTCGACCGCCAAATCGGGATGGGCCACCCGGAACTCCTCAGAATGGGATAGGATGGCCTTTTCCAGCCCGAACGGCATCAACGTGGAAGGCCTGAGTTCACCACAAAAGGTGCGGATGGACTTGGCGACCTGCTGGAGGGAGGACTTGATTGCTTCGAGTTGTTCCCGTCCAGCATCTCCCTGCAAGCCGCTTTCCAGGCCGTTGACCTGGTAGGAAATGCCAATGATCTCCTGCAGGGGACCATCATGGAGGTCCTGCGCCAGTTGCAAACGCTCCATTTCCCTGCCCTGCATCAACCTGCGGCGCATTTCGACCAACTCGGCCTCGACCTGTTTTTGGGCAGTGATATTTTCGGCCATCACAATGGCGAATTGGGCTCGCTTATCGGTGCCGCGCACCAGCGATGTATTGATCGATACCCAGACCGGCTGACCGGACTTGTTTATATAGCGTTTTTCAAGGCTGTAACTCTCGCGTTTCCCTCTAATAATTCGCTGAACAGCTTGCGGCTGATCCCCTTATCCAAGGGATGGGTAAGCTCCAGGTAGTCGCGCTGGAGGAGTTCCCCAAGTTGATATCCAAGCATCGACAGGAATGCCGGGTTGCAATCGGTGATCTTTCCATCCGGAGCCTCGATCACAATCCCGATGCCGGCTTTATTGAATATTGTTGCGAAGCGGGCCCTGCTCTGGTGGAGGGCTTCGCTCGTCCTTTTGTAAATACTAATGTCGCGGCCTTCAGCGACCACGAATTTGACCCCGGCAGCCTCGTCCCAGATGGGCTTGAATGTAAAATCAATGGTCATTACCACGCTGCGCCGGGTGCGGATTTCCAACTCAATTCGTACAAGGTCGCCCTGCAAAGCCTGGGTGACTGCCCGCTTTATTTCCCGCCTGTTAACCTTCGAAAGGATCGGCCAGGGCTCATCCCACAGGGGGTGTCCGGTCAGTGTGAGCTGGTCAAGGCCTGTCAACTCGCAGGCGGCGCGGTTGGCCCTAATAACGGTCCCCTGCCCATCCAGGATCGTCACAAATTGATAGACAACATCAAATAACCCTTCATACCAGTGATTATCTTGGGGGAACATATTTTCATACCCTCGCCATCCGTTCACCGAATAATACCCCTATTATAGTGCAATTTATCCAATTTTGACCATAGTTGGCTGTCGATAGGGGGAATCCCTACCCCACGTAAAGGACGATTCCCCATTGTGTACGTCTTGGAAAAAGCCTATAGTCACGTCGTTCGAAGAAAGATTAAGAGAGTACCTGGAAAATCTGAACCGAAAGGCATGGATCATGACAAAACGTCGTTTTCACCTGGGGAGTTTTATTATCGGAATAGTGGCTGCAGGCATCCTCCTGGCGGCGGTGGTCATATCCAGCCCGGTTGGCGCTAAAAGTCCCACCGGGACGCAACTGCTGCAAAGCAGCCGACAGTGGTGGACTAGCACGTCCAGGAGCGTTCAAAGTACCTGGGTCAAAGTCACGACAAACCTGACTCCGGACACCAGGAAATATGTTCAGGAGGTCACCCAATGGTTCAGCAAGGATTTCAAATTGATAACGGGGACATCCCACAACCTTTCACTACAACCCTGCACATGGTTATCATGGCTGGACAAAGAATCAGTGCGTTTCCTGTCGATACTTGGGGTCCACTCCAGGCTCTGGAATTTACCCGTTTGCTCAGCGAGTTAGCCGACCGGGAAGTGAGTGAGGAGATGCGATCCCAATGGCCCGAAAATTAAAAATTGCAGAGATCCTTGAAAAGCACCGTGGAGAGAAGCACCTGGTGGTCCTGCATAATTACCCCGATCCGGATGCCATTTCCGCGGCCTTCGCACATAAGCTAATTTCAGCCGCATATGATATTACGGTCGACATTATTTACTCAGGCAAGATCAACCACGGGCAAAATAATACTTTGGTGAAATTACTCGGGATCGACCTGATCCCATATAAAAACGGCATGGATATGACGCAATATCAGGGCGCAAATTTCCTAGACCACCAGGGGACGACCGCAAATGAGATCGTCAAGGCGCTCGACGCTGCAGGGGTGCCGGTTTTGATCGTGGTGGACCATCACGAACCACAAGAGACCGTTAAAGCCGAATTTATTGATCTCCAAAAAACCGGTTCCACTGCCACCATCTATGCACATTATTTGAAGCAGGGGCTGTTGACGGTTCAGAAAGGTCAAAAGGAACACATCGCCATGGCTACTGCGCTCATGCACGGCATCCTGACCGATACCGGAGGCTTTATCCACGCAGATGAGGAGGATTTTCATTCAGCTGCTTTCCTCAGCCGCTACTGCGATCCAAACCTGCTGGAGCAGATCATGAACCAGACGCGCTCCAAACAGGTAATGGATGTAATCAGGCGGGCGCTCGAAAACCGCACGGTGGTGGAAAACAATTCCATTGCCGGCATTGGCTACCTGAGGGCTGAAGACCGGGATGCCATCCCTCAGGCGGCGGATTTCCTGGTAAATGAAGACAATGTCCATACAGCCATCGTTTACGGGATCGTCAAGGATGAGAACCAGACGGAAGTGCTGACCGGGTCCCTGCGCACCTCGAAATTAATCTTTGATCCCGATGAATTCATCAAGGAAGTATTTGGGATAAATTCAGACGGGCATTTCTATGGGGGAGGGAAGCACCTGGCAGGTGGTTTCAACATTCCGATCGAATTCCTGGCTGGCGAGCCCAATGAAAATTACAAGGAATTAAAGTGGCAGGTTTTCGACACCCAGGTCAAGACAAAAATATTTAAACGCATCGGTGTGGGGCATGCTCTCCATCCCGATCAGAAGAAATAATCCATTCAGCTACACCGCCCCAATGCCAGAACAATTGGATCCAGTGGAATTGCCACGATCATTTCGCTGCAAGAAAGAGGAAAACCATGGAGCCCACCCTGAATCAATTGGAAGCGACCCTTAACCAAGTGGAGTCGACCTTTAATCAAATGGAGCTTACGATTAGCCAATCGGCATCATCCGGGAACGAATTGGAATGCGATCTAATTGGGCAAGTCCTCCAGAAAAGATCGCTCATCATCGCTTCTAACCGGGGACCCGTCTCGTTCAGCAAGGATGAAAAAGGGGAACTGCAATCCAAACGCGGCAAAGGCGGATTGGTCACCGCACTCACCGGGCTGGCCAACCTCACGGATGCACATTGGATTTGCAGCGCCCAAAGCCCTGAAGACAGCCGGTGGAGCAGTGGGCAGGTTCCCCTGGACGGCAGCGATAAGACCATCGACGTGCAGTTCATCAGCCCGGCTGCTGCTGCGTATGATGGTTACTATAACGGGATCGCCAATTCCCTGCTGTGGTTCCTGCAGCATGGGATGCTGGATATTTCACACACCCCAACCATCACCCGGAGCACGTGGCAGGATTGGAAGGAAGGCTATGTGGCGGTCAACATGCTATTTGCCGAAAGTATCGCCAGGCAGGTGCGGGAATCTGCGCGGCCGGCGCTGGTGATGCTGCAAGACTATCACCTCTACCTTGTGCCTGGATTTTTAAGGAAGATCCTTTCCCCGCGGGAGAATTACACCCTGATGTATTTCATTCACATCCCCTGGCCCGGAGCTGAAGACTGGGGGCTCCTGCCATCCAGAATGCGCCACGATATCCTTGAAGGACTTTGTGCAGTCGACCTGCTGGGGTTCCAGACCCGCGAAGATGGGTTCAACTTTATGCGCACTTGCGAGTCCTACCTGCCGCGTGCATTTGTCAAATTCAAGCGCGGCCGAATCTGGTATCGCAACCATATGACCTACATCAGGGATTTCCCGATCTCCATCGATGTAAAAGCGATGCATCAATTGGCAGATTCCCCGGAAGTTGGTGAGCACCGCAACACCTTCATTAACGATTTAAATGGGCAGCAATTGGTTGTCCGCATCGACAGGATCGAACCAAGTAAAAATATCGTGCGCGGCTTCGAGGCTTTCGACGAACTTTTGGAAATCCATCCTGAACATCAGGGAAAGGTGCGTTTCCTGGCATTGCTGGTACCCTCGCGGATGGAGGTCGATAAATATAAGGAGTACCTGGATGAGTTGATGGCAGCAGCTGGAAAAATTAATGTCAAATACAGCCATTCCGATTGGGAACCGATCAGGATCCTGGTGGGGGAAAATTATCCGCGGGCAGTGGCTGCCATGGAATTGTACGATGTGCTCCTGGTGAATTCCCTGGCTGACGGGATGAACCTGGTTGCCAAGGAAGGCCCGGTTGTGAACCTGCATAACGGCGTGCTGATCCTGTCCGAACGGACCGGGGCACGCCAACAACTGGAACCCGGCGCGTTGATTATTCCGCCCCTGGATGTCTATGCAACCGCCGAAGCGATGCACCAGGCGCTGACCATGCCGTTGGAAGAACGCCAGGAAAAAGCGGAACGACTGCGCCACCTGGTCGAGGGGGAAGATATTGTCAACTGGCTGTGCCAGCAGTTGGAAGCAATAGCCACCCTAAACCTGTAGGCAGCATGCCACAGCGAATTGCCATCCTGCATTATTCGGCCCCTTCAGTGGTGGGAGGAGTGGAAACGGTGATCCAGGCACATGCCCAACTCCTGACGCAAGCCGGGCACCAGGTCACTGTGATAGCCGGCCGGGGGGAGAAACAAGCTCTGCCCGATGGTACCGGGTTTGAGTTGATCCCGGAAATGGATTCTCAGCACCCTGCCATCCTGAAGGCCAGCGTGGAACTGGAAAAAGGCCGTGTTCCCGTCGATTTTGAGCCATTGACCAACCGGCTGGAAACTGCCCTAGGCGCAGTCCTTGAACCTTTTGATGACGTGATCGTCCACAACATTTTCACCAAGCATTTTAACATGCCGCTGACAAGCGCCCTCACCCGCATATTGGAAAAAAAGGGGGAGCAAAGCTGGATCGCCTGGTGCCATGATTTTTCCTGGACAAGCCCGCATTCCCGGTTCAAAGTCCACCCCGGTACCCCCTGGGATGCTCTGCGGACTTACCTCCCCGATGTCACATATGTGACCGTATCGCGAACCCGGCAGGGAGAGCTAGCCGGTCTGTTGGGGGTTGCTGAGGAGAAAATCAAAGTGGTTTACAACGGGGTGGATCCGGCAGGGCTGCTGGGCCTATCGAAAAAAGGGAATTTGATTATCAATGGCCTCGGAATATGGGAGAGCGACCTGGTCATGCTCATGCCGGTGAGGATCACCCAGGCAAAAAATATCGAAACTGCCTTAAAGGTGACGGCGGCTCTCACAAAAAAGGGGCTGCACCCCACCCTGGTCATCACCGGGCCGCCCGACCCGCACGACCCATCGAATATGGATTACTACCAGGGTCTGCAGGATTTGCGGAATCAACTGAGAGTCGGGAAGGAGGTCAGGTTCGTTTTCGACGGAGTCCCGGGGATGGACGGCCCGCTTATTCTCGATTCAAACACTGTCAGCGAACTGTACCGGGTGAGTGACCTTCTCTTCCTCCCCAGCCATCGCGAAGGGTTCGGGATGCCTGTTCTGGAGGCCGGGTTGATCGGGTTACCGGTCATATGCGCAAAAATCCCGGCTGCTGAAGAAATCGGGGGACAGGACGTAATGACATTCTCCCCGGAAGATTCATCGGAAAAGATCGCGGAATTGATCATGACGTGGATTAATAAAAACAGCCAGTTCAACCTACGCAAACGGGTCCGCGCAGAATACACATGGCAGGCGATCTTCGAGCACCAGGTGTCGCCTCTCCTGGGAGCGAAGGAGGCGCGCTGATGGTCACCCAGCGCAATAAACTAGACCGCCGGGTGGCGTCGGCTGACCGCCTGTGGCTTTTCCTGGACTACGATGGTTCCCTGTGCGGATTTCCCAAGCGTCCCGACCTGGTTGAGTTGGACCAAGAGTTGATCGACCTTATGAAAATATTATCAACCAACCCGCGCCTGCGTGTGGCTGTGATCAGCGGGAGGCAAATGGGATCCATCAGGGAGCTTTTACCGGTACCAGGGATATTCTTGGCTGGAGTTTATGGGGTCGAGATACAAACCCTGGAGGGGAGCAGCATCAAACGCGGAGATTTCGAACGAGTGCGGCCATTCCTCAGGCAATTAAAACCGGTCTGGCAAAGGATCATCCTTGGGCAGCCTGACTTTTTCCTGGAAGATAAAGACTGGTCGTTGGCGCTGCACTCGAAAACCGGGGAACAGACCAGCTTGAAAAGGATTTTTTCCAACTGCAGGCAAGCTACCAGTGAAGGAATGCCTGAAAACCTGTTCCGCTGGTTCGAGGACAAAAAATATCTTGAAATAGCCCCGATCCAGGCTCATAAAGGTCAGACTGTGAAGTACCTGATCGACAACTATCCCTATACCGATTCCCTGCTGATATACATCGGCGATGACAGCAAGGACGAGGAGGCTTTTGAAATGATTCATTCGTTTGGCGGGGTTACCATTCAAGTCTCCAATCCTGATCACCCATCCAGGATGCAAGAAGCGGACATCCTCCTGAGATCGCCCGAGGAGGTGCGCAAGAGATTGAAGAGATGGGTTCGAATACTGACAATAAAAGGTTGAGGAGAGAAATTCGATATTTGCTTCTTATATATAGGAAATGTCCCGGAGGATCTGCACCCTCCGGGACATTTTTTACCAATCAAAAATCTTATCCATCTCTTCGTTGGGGACGTCGAAGACCGCATTGTGGGGAGGGACAGGTTCGCGCGTCATCCACTCGGGCAGGCGGTCGTCAGCCTTTGTGAACCCGGCCCCGCGGTTGAACTCCAGTTCAAGTTTTATGGTTTCCCTGCCCAAGACCTGGAGGAAATCCGTGCCGACACCCCAGCCGTAGCGGGCGTTGATGAAATCACGGATGGTCTCGGGGGGTGCCACGGCAAAGCCAAAGGAAGAGAACATGCAGGCGCCCAGGCTGTCGTACCCGGCCATGGCGATCTGTTTCTTGCGGGAAAGCTCCACCTGCCCCTGCGGGTCGAGATGGTTGATCTTGTCACGGACCGTGGCTCCGCAGGTGTGGTCCGCACCCTGGGGGGTGGTGGCAAAAGTTACCCCGGTGCCCTTGATGGTACGCGGCTCGTAGGCTGACATGGCCTGGTTCTTCACCACCGGGACACGTTCGATGCCCAGGACCTTCCCGGTCAGACCTGCACCGGAGCCGAGGAGCCTTCCCAGGGGGGTATTCCTGCGGATCTCGTCGCATAATTCAATTGCCCGGCGGCCGTCACCCCACTGCATGTAACCGGCTTCGGCAGCCACACCCAGGGCAGCCCCCAATTCAATGGAGCAGACGCCCAGGTCGTTGGCCTGCCAGTTCAGGCGACCGATCCAGTCGTATTCGCGGATGCCCAGGTTGGAACCCATCAGACCGATGGTTTCATATTCGATGGGCGAGACGATGGTTTTCCCGTCTTCCCCGGCGAAGATGTTCGAACAGCGGATGATGCAACCGGGCATGCAGGCATGGGTGGTGTTGCCCTCCCCGCCGCGCTCCAGGATCAGGTCGCGCAAATGCTCCCCGCTGATGTCATCGGCGTACTCGAAGGTGCCCGACGAGAAGTTGCGGGTGGGCAGCCCGCCAAACCCGTCTGTCATGTGGACCATGGCGGGGGTGCCGTAATCGGAATAGGTGTGGGTCTGCGGGTGGTCCATCAGGAACTTGTTGTAGACCTTCTGGGTGGCCCGGAAGGCTTCTCCGTCCACCAGGGGGGGCTTGGAGCCTCCCGCAGCGTCGAAGACGATGGCTTTCAGGCCTTTCGAACCCATCAGCGCCCCCAGCCCGCCGCGGGCGTTGATCCGTGAAGGAAAGCCGTCCTTGTCGAGGTTGAGGATGCCCGCAGAGAGCAGCTGGCGCTCCCCCGCCGGACCGATGATGGCGATGGCGACCTTTTTGCCGTAGCGTTTCTTCAAAGCCTCGGCTGAATCGTACACCCCCAACCCGGCCAGGTCATCCGCCGGGTCGAAGCGCATCCCTTCCATGCCCAGGTACAGGACCGACCAGCCTGGTGTGGCAGGCCAGTCTTCGATGATCAGGGCTTTGATGCCCATGGCGGCGATTTGCAGGCTGGTGGTACCGCCCGAATTGGATTCTTTGACCCCGCCGGTGAGCGGGGATTTCCCGCCCACGGAGAGGCGGTCTATCGAAGAGAGCATGTGCCCGGTGAGCAGGCCGGGGCAGAAGATAATCTTGTTCAGGGGACCGAGCGGAAAGCACTCGGGTGGGACTTCATCCACCAGGATGCGTGCAATCAGGCCTCGTCCGCCCAAATGCTCCCAGGAGGCAGGCACAGGTTCGCGTTTGAGGCCGCGGGTCCGCACACTGACTCGCCAAATCTGGGGACTAAAATGAGGATCGTTACCCATGACACCTCCAATATATTGATGGTAAAGGATATTGACATTTTTGTATCATTTTACGCAGACCTCATTGATCATGTCCCACAAAACAGGCAGTCCAGTCTCGATGAACGACACTGGCAAGCGCTCATTATGCCCGTGACCGAGGGACATGATCGGAAATTCCGGAGGCATCAGTCCCGGTGTGAAGCCGTATGTCTGGATGCCTGCCTTCTGGTATTGAGATGCGTCGGTGGCACCGGGGATCAGGAGGGGAATGATAATGGCCTGGGGATCCATTTTTCGAGTACAGCGCTCCAATGTCGCATAGAGAGGTGTGGCGGTCGAGACCTCCGCTCCATCAGTTGTCTGAATGGTTTCAAGGGAAACGTCCATGCCACAGGCTTTAATAACCTCCCGCTTGACATCCTCCGGAGACTGTCCGGGGAGTTTGCGGCAGTCCAGCTGCACTTCGGCGGACGAAGGGATGACATTCGTTTTTGAACCGGCTCGGAGTACAGTGGGTGTGCAGGTGTTTGTAGTCATTGCGATAAGCATCGAGCGGGCGGGACCTTTTACCATCCCTAATGCCAGGTTTACCAAAGTTGGATTCGAAAGCAATCCAGCCAGAGTTCCCAGCGGCCAGCGGACCTGTCCCGAAGCAGCCTTCACCAAGTTCGCAAACGTGGGGGTAATGTGAATTGGCAGGTGACCTTTTCTGGCAAGATTGTCCACCGCCCGCGCCAGGTGCTCCACGGCATTGTCATTATTCGGAACCGATCCATGGCCTGGTTTTCCACTGGCTGTCATGCGCAGCCAGCACATGCCTTTTTCGGCCACCTGGATCATATATATCTTCGATTTTCCCAGGTAAACAGGGAAGCCTCCGCCTTCTGTGAGAGCATATTCCGCATTTATCAAATCAGGGTGCTTTTCCACCAGGAACCGTGAACCATGCGCAAAGCCATTCTCCTCATCGGCTACTGCAGCCAGGATCAGGTCACGTTTTAGCGCCAGTTTTCCACGACGGACCTGCAAGAACATTTGCAGGTACATTGCCAGGAAACCTTTCATGTCCAGAGCACCACGTCCCCAAATTTCCCCAGAGATCACTTCGCCTCCGAAAGGATCGTGGTTCCAATGTTCCCTTTCCACAGGAACCACATCCACATGACCTGAGAGCATCAAGGGGCGTGCAGACCCATCCCCGCGCAGCCGTGCAACCAGGTTGACACGTCCGGGGGCCGATTTGAGAATCTGAAAGTCCTCATTGGTGAACCCTTCCTTCTCAAGAATATCCTTGATCACAAGAATGGCTGACAGTTCATTTCCCGGAGGGTTGACGGTCTCAGCTTGAATCAGGTGGGCAAGATGCTGCACGGTTTCGCTGGTTGCAGATTTCCAATTGATTTCAGGGTTCATGGTCATCTCATTGTGATTCTTGTGGATATGAAAGTACCCTTAATGTTTCGCATAGTCATTTTGCTTCTCTATTTATCCTTGCTTGACAAACGCCAAAAAACATTCACAGAGAGAGGATTCGCTAATCTATTGGGGATCACCAACCTTATACTCTCCAGAAGATGGGCTGGGACATATCCCCCCAGGATACAGAACCCAGCCCCAAGATTTTAATGAGAGAAATGGATTAATTAATGTCCGTTACCGTATGCCCAAATCATCCTGGAAAAAATCATTTGTCCCATAAACAGATCCAATGCTAAAACTGAAATGTCCTGTATTCAGACGAGCACGGCGGGCCGGAGGTAACCTGCAATTCAGCAGGCTGCGACATGACCATGATCAGGCTGTTATTGGTCATTCCCCGCATGGGGTCCGCATCCGGTTGCTTATGACGGCAAACCGGGAAATTAGCGGGATCGTGCGAGCTGAGAATTTGTTTAAGGCGGGTCACATCCACCGGAGTTGCCCGGTCGGAAAGAAAATCATCAAGGCAACCCAACCGTGAAAACGAATGCTCGTTGCTAGCCCAGTAGAGCTTGCGGAAACCATCCATTAATTCCTGGGGATCGATCCGGTCAGAGTTGACCAGCGGGTGGTTCGTGTGAGCCAGGCGGCTACCGCCGTTCTCCGGTATAAAGCGCCGTACCTGGTTGGGAGAGCACTCGTAATCTTCGACCACATTTGAATCGGCGAGCATGTAATTAATTCCGGAGGCATGAGGGATTTGGTGCAGGAAGGAACGGGCTGCATCCAGATCCGGTTGGTCGATAAGCCCGCGCGCCACCAGCATAGCCGGCAGTCCATCAGGATTGTAATTAAGTTTCATGGCCAGGGTATTCTGGCAAACGCCATGGGGGCTGCTGTTCAAGCCGCAGATGCCCACCAAGCCGGGTTCGGTAACCACATAAGCCTGGCGATCCGATTCGGGATAATGAATATGCAGCAGGGTCTGGTAGCCATTGTAAATGCTGGGAGTGTCGAGATTCTGAGCCAGGAGAACAGGGTGTCCATCCTGCCCAAGGATACCCACGCTTGAACATCGATCCGGGTCTGGGTTGGTTTGGAAATGAGCGAGCTGGCCGGAATTGAACCAGTATGCCTCATCCTGCATCTGGAACATCCAAAGAACTGCCGGATCAACGTTGGCGGCTTCGGCGATTCCGGAGATCTCTTCGACCAGGGCCGGAGTCCATTTTTTTGCGGCTGCCATGTGCCCGGTGGACCGGATAAAAAGTGCGCAAATTTCTTCCAGGGAGGGTCCCCCGGCTTGTTTAATATTTTCCCGGGCGTAATCGAAAAGAGTCTGGATCTGCAGGCGTATCTGCTCGCCGTGGATGCGTCCGCGCTCGCGCGGCGGTCCGCTGACCTCTACAACGTGCATCTTAAAATCTTCCATACTCATCTCCCGGCTTCAATGAAATCCCGTTCAGGAGCGGCGGAGGACTTTCCCGGGCTTGATCCCGGTGTGCTGTTTATGCTCGAAGGCCACCTTGCCATTCACCAGCACATGTTCGATCCCCTCTGGTGGACGCGTAGGATGGGCGTAATCATCATTCCCTCGCAGGTTTTCATAGTCAAAGATAACAAGGTCTGCAAATGCCCCCACCTCGATTTCACCTCGATCGGTAAGACCGAGCACTTCACGCGCTGGTACGGAAGTGGCTTTATGGATTGCTTCCTCAAGGCTAAAAGTCTCTTTTTCACGCACGAATTCCTGGATGTAATGTGGGAACATTGAGAAATAGTTGGGACAGACCCCGTACTGGAACAGGCCGTCTTCGTATTTAACATCACCGGATAAGGCAAATCCGTCGGTGCATGGAGATGCAGCGTGATGCTTCAGGAAGGTGGCCAGGACACGGTCGTGACGCATGTCACGGAAATGGACCCACTGAGCCCGCGGATCTTCGGCCAGGATATCGAACAGGACCTCCAGCGATGTGTCGTAGACGGCTGTAACGATGGAATCTGGAGTGCGTTCACGGGCGATCTCTCCAATGGTCCGGCCGACATATTCGGAATTGGTGCACTCGAGGATGCGGCTGTTGTCCATCCAATAGGGCTCGCTGACCGGGTTGACCATGTTGAACTTAAAGGTGCCAGTGTAAACAAGGTCTTTTACCTTACGGCGGAAATCGTCTTTTCTCAATTCGGCTGAAAACTGCTCCCTGCTCATGTCACGCAGCCATTGCGGCAGTGATAATTGGAATGAATAAAACGAGTCGATGATGGGAGCCATTCCTCCAATATGATGCTGCCAGGCGACCACGTTGAACATGATTTTCAACCCTTCATCCCAGGCCCGATCGATGCATTCTTCCAGGGTGGCACGTGCAATTGCCTCGGCGAGGTAATCCGGCTGTGGCAAGGGCAAAATGTAGGCAGGTGTGAAGTGGGCAATATTGGCCGGGATGTTGTTGGCCTTGCGGCAGATCTCCACCGTTTCAAGCAGCCCGTGGTAACGACCGGCAAAAATCTCTCCCGGAGCGCCATGGTAAATCCCATAGCCATGTTCATCCGTACGGCTTGCCGGCCATTGGTTCTGATGGAACCGGGTGTGGGGAGCATAAAAACCACCATATGCCTGGGCTACTTTTGCAATTCGGACCAGTTCCTCCCTGGTGGCGTACGCCCCTGGCCACGAACCGTCCAACCCCGCAGATAAACCAAACGCGCCGCTGCGCATGGCTTCATCAGCCAGCTGCTCCATTTTACTTATTTGGGATTCGCTCGCGTGCTGATGGGTTTGCATACCCATGGTGGCTGTGCGAAGCATGCTGTGCCCCACCAGGGGCGCGTAATTTATGGAAATTCCAAATTCCTCGACCACTGCCAGCCATTCGCTAAAGCTGCGCCAGGAAATGTCGAGGTTTCCGCCCAGGGCGTTCTTCATCGCAGTCGTGATATCCGAATCACTGTCTGCATCGATGGGTGCCAGGCTCATCCCGCAATTGCCAGCGATGACCGTGGTAATTCCTTGCATTAAAAGGTTTTGAGCCAGTGGGTATTTCATGAAAGTTACATCCGCGTGCGAATGAGGATCGACGAAACCAGGGCAGGTCACCATCCCGCTTCCGTCAATCTCGCGCACTCCAGTCCCATCGATTTCACCCATGGCTGCGATCTTGTCGCCGCGGATTCCTACGCTGCCAATATAAGAGGGACCACCGCTGCCGTCGACGATGCGGGTATTCTTGATCAGGATATCGAAATGTTCGGTCATTATTTCCTCCGGAAACGCTCGAGATGTTCACTTTCTCCAGATGGTGGAGACGCTTGAATCCAAAACATTACATAAATCGCTCCCGAGCAAGTTGATCCCCGGCACGACGAAATTTATATGGCTGGGGGTATGCTCCACCGTTAGGTGGCGTTATTTTGAGGGCATATATCTTCTAAACCTATGAATTCACCAGCCAGCAGGCCGCCCAATGATCTTTTTTGGATTCTTTGAAAGCAGGTTCCTCGCGTGAACAAACGTCGATCGCCACCGGGCAGCGCGGGTGAAAACGGCAGCCCTTGGGCGGATTGAGCGGGCTGGGCACGTCCCCTTTCAGAATAATGCGCTCCCGTTTGTAGCCCGGGTCGGGGACGGGGATGGCGGAGAAAAGCGCCTTGGTGTAAGGGTGCAAGACTTCGCGATAGAGGTCTTCACGGCTGGCTAATTCGACCATCTTGCCCAGGTACATCACCGCCACACGGTCCGAGATGTGCTCCACCACGCTCAAGTTGTGGGCAATGAACAGATAGGTCAGCCCAAATTCCCTCTGAAGATCTTTGAGGATATTCAGGACCTGGGACTGGATCGACACATCCAGCGCAGAGACCGGCTCGTCGCAAATAATGAACTTGGGACGCAGTGCGAGGGCACGCGCGATCCCGATGCGCTGACGCTGTCCGCCGGAGAACTCATGCGGGTAACGGCGGGCATGGTATTCTTCCAGCCCGACCTTCTTGAGTGTTTCCTGCATTGTTTCAACCCGCTCACGGCGGGATCCGATCCCATGCACGTTTAGCCCCTCCATCACAGACTCTCCGATGGGCATGCGCGGATCCAGGGATGCATACGGGTCCTGGAAGATGATCTGCATGTTCCGGCGCATGGATTTCAGCGCCTTGCCTTTCAAGCGGAGTACGTCCGTCCCATCAAAAAACACCGAACCGGAGGTCGGTTCCACCAGGCGCAGCATGGAGCGTCCAACCGTGGTTTTTCCGCAGCCGGATTCCCCGACCATCCCAAGGGTTTCACCGGCATGGATTGTGAAACTCACCCCATCCACCGCCTGGACCTGGGCAACCACACGCTGCAACAACCCTGAGCGGACTGGAAAATATTTCACCAAGTCTTTCACCACCACAAGGTCTTTTCCGTTCATTTCTTCGTTCGTTGATGGCATCGTCATTGAGGGCTACTCCAATTAAATATAATCCTGCATAAACGCAAACTCATGAACGGACAATTTCACAGCGTTACCCCTGCCTTCCCCAGTGGCGCAGGATGGCCTTCTTGGTCCTGGTAGAGCCAGCAGCGAACCAGGTGATCGGAGGAGCTTGGGATTAGGTCGGGCTCCAGCACGGTGCATAATTGCAGGTCGTATTGCAGGCGCGCCAGGCAGCGCGGGGCAAAGCGGCAGCCCGCAGGTAGATTGACCAGGTTGGGGACCGTCCCGGGGATCACTTCGAGGTGTTCCTTGATCTTTCCCAGGACGGGAATGGAACCCATCAGACCCTGGGTATAAGGGTGGCACGGATTTGCAAACAGGGTTTTGACATCCGCCTGCTCCACGATCCGCCCGGCATACATCACCGCCACCCGTTCCGCCATTTCCGCCACCACCCCCAGGTCGTGGGTGATGAGGACCACCGAGGCGCCTACTTTGTTGCGCAAATCCCGCATCAAATCCAGTATCTGGGCCTGGATGGTCACATCCAATGCGGTGGTCGGCTCATCTGCGATCAGCAATTCCGGTTCACAGGCAAGCGCCATGGCGATCATCACGCGCTGTGCCATGCCGCCGGAAAGCTCGTGAGGATACGCGTCCGCTCGCTTTTCCGCCTCCGGGATGCCCACCATGGTCAGCAGTTCAATGGCGCGTTTCTTCCCCGTTTCCTTGTCACAATGCTGGTGAATGCTGAGCACCTCGGAAATTTGATCGCCAACTTTAAAGACCGGGTTGAGAGCTGTCTGCGGCTGCTGGAAGATCATGGATATCCGGTTGCCGCGCATATGGGTCATTTCGGTTTCAGACAGTTGGAGCAGGCTCTGCCCGTCGAAGATCACCTCCCCCTCGATTATTTTCCCGGGCTGGCTGATGAGCCGCATTACCGAGAGCAGGCTGACACTTTTCCCGCATCCTGACTCGCCCACCAGACCCAGCACTTCCCCGGGATACACTTCGAAATCCACCCCATCCACTGCCTTTACAACCCCATCTTCAGTGTAAAAATATGTCTTAAGATTCTTTACTTCCAAGAGCGGGTTCTTCAGCGAATTAACTTGCATGACATTGCTCCGTCAATAAGTAATTAATAAATATTCGAATCATCCTGAAAATCCAATCCATGTTTTTGAAGTTGCTAATTAAAAGAATATTGAGTAAACCGTGCAGTGCAGGGAGGCCCAGGACAAATATATAACTGCGGATGCTCATCCAGGCACATAATCGATGTCCCTATAGTCATCCAGTTGTTACCTGGACTGGAATGACGGCAGACAGGGTGAGAAACGGAATCGTGAGAACTTAATAATCTCACCGCAAGATCCTTGTTCGCTTGTTCTGATTTTTCGTATATCGCGAGTTGGTCGTAAAGAACAGAAAAACGAATGCGGGAATCTAGATCCTTTATTCCGTCCGATTTAATGGAAGCATGCGTTGTTGGTCCCCCCTCTGCGGTATCAATCCGAAGATCGGTATTTGCGAAAGGGTGGTTCGTGTGACAAATACTACGATCCCGGCCCGGGTGGGAATATTTTTCGACCTGGTTGGCTGAGCATTCCAGGTCGATGATCCCAGAGGGACTTCCCAGCAAATAGTTTTGCCCGGATGCATGTTGGATGCTTTCCAAAAAGGAAACTGCCTCAGAATACGATCCCTTCTCCAACACCCCACGATGAACATATGCCACCGGAAGTCCGTCTTTTGTATGATTAAGCTGGCTCAGGTTATTGCAGACGATCCCAAGGGAGTGGTTATTTGCTCCATTGAGAGCCAGGAGACCAGCTACGCTGAAAATAAATGATTCGACATCCGATTGATCGTCTTTAATATGCAAGACGACCTGGTAATTATCCAAATAGTCGGGCATGTCCATATTTTGAGCTATCAGGCAGGCAGAATTCGCCTGCTTTGGCAGCCCAATGGAACTGCAGCCTCTTGCGCGGCCTGGCTGCATTTCCTTTTTTTCTTGCCCAAACCACCATTCTTCATCCTGCAGTTGAAAGGCGAAGATGGTTTGAAAATCCACGGCTGCGCCTTCAGCAATCCCTTTAACTTCTTCGAGTAAACCCGGAGTCCATCTTTCGACGGCTTTTAAGAAACCAGTTTCATGGAGAAGAACCTGGCAATATTGGTCGGGAGTACCCCGCCCTCCTTTTACCAACCAGTCTTTCCAGGAAGCCAACAATTCCTGAATTTCGCTGCGGAGGGTTTCTCCATGAGTTCTTCCACGCTGGCGCGGGGAACCTGTTAGCGTTATGAAATGAGAAACGGGAAAATCGATCATTTTATATATTATTATTTTTATATTTGAAAAGTATATTGAGATAATTAATTTGGAATCAAACTGAAAGTCCCTCTCCTTCCGCGATGCCGCACCAATTCAGAATAAATAATGTCATCGTTTTTGCGCTGGTGACGATACTGTCGATTTCCACGAATTCATCTGCAGAATGGGGATTCTGACCGTTGGGTCCATAAACTGCAGCGGGGGTATGTGAATATAAATTAAATGAACGCATATCTGTGGTACCCGTCATTGCCAGGGGCATGATCTCTTTTCCGGTTATGACCTTGTGGGCTGCTCCAAGGATTTTTACGAATTCCTGGTCCATATCCGTCGCGTCACCTTCAGACTGGAATCCGTAATATTCCACCTCAGGAGGATTCTGTAAATATTGAGGGTTATCATGGGAGGCAGCATAGAGACAAGCTTCAACCCGATTTCGCATTTCTTTGTTGGATACGCCAGGCTCATAGGATAGCCGGCATACGAAGGAGCAGTCCACCGGGACAGAAGAAGGCCAATGTCCTCCTTCGAATTCTCCAACATTTAGATTTATCGGATGCTGCTGGTTTCGGTACAAAGGATGGCTGACTTGTTTATTCAATTCTTCTTCCAACTGGTGCAAAGCCTGGATCAGGGGAAAGCAACTTTCAATCACATTGGGGATTTTTTGTGCCACTGCGACGTGACCGGATTTTCCATGAATACGTACCCTGAACCACATTACTCCCATTTCGGCATTTACCAGAGTGAGACCGGTGGGTTCGGTAACGATTGCTGCGTCAGCGTTCGCAGCATGCCCTCGGATGCGGCAGGCAAGGGCACCATTTCCTCCGCATTCCTCTTCGAGCACGGTTTCAAAATACAGGGTTCCCTTTAATTTCACGCCGCTTCTCTGTAAAGCCTCTATCGCCAGAACACTCATCGCAATTCCGCATTTCATATCCAATGCCCCGCGACCATACATGCGGTTGCCGACGATTTCCGCTCCCCAAGGATCGTGTGTCCAACCTCTCAAGGGTTCCGGGCTGACAACATCAATGTGTCCGTTCAATGCCAACGACCTGCCTCCACCAGCACCTGGCAGCGTTCCGGTTACATTGGGCCGACCGTTATAATCCCACTCAACGGGTCCAAAAGCTGGATGAGCACAAAGATCGCTAAACCTGGGATCCCAAATATCGGCAGCCAGACCAAGGGACATTATTTTGCGTAAAACAACTCCTGGGCGCCGCGCTCATTTCCCAGCGTGCTGGGATGGCGCACTAGGTCCTGTAGAAAGGACACCATATCTCCTTTGAGACTTTCCACTGCATTTAAAACTTTCTCTTCCGTTGGATCCATAGTTGTTCTCCTAATTTACTTCTGAAAGGAATAGTGCTGGTAATCCACGTCGCAAGGATTTCCTTTCGCGACATATAACTCGGGCGGATCAGACAGGGAATAAATGACCGAGACCCAGGTGGTAGACGTACCCGGCAGCTGGTTGTTATGAACGCAGATCGGGCCGGAATGCGATCTCAGAATGCCTTTGATATTTTCGATCGTGACCGCCTTGGCCGGGTCACGCAACCGGTATTCCAGGTATTTGAACCGCTCCAGGGTGTTTGGATAAATAACCGGGTACATGGGGATGTATTCGTCATTAACCAGCGGATGATTGGTGTGATAAACACGCCTAGCGCCTTCGAACGGGATGTATTGGTCTACCCCCCTGGCGGAACCCTCAAAATCTACAACTTTTTCAGAATCACCGATCATAAAGTTTTGGGCTGCACCCTGCTTGACATGCATAAGAAAATCAATTGCCTCAGCCAATGACTTTTTTCGCAAAATCTCCCTCGCAACGAATTGGACCGGCAGGCCGTTGCGGTTGCTTTTTAAATGCAGGGTGTTTACACAAACACCGACCGGAGTCCTGTTCAACCCAAGCCAGCCCAAATTCCCGGGGTGACAGATGATAAAGGCTTCCGGTTGGTCAACCCCCTTAATGTGCAGGACAACTGCCAGGTTTTTTGATAAGTAATCTGTGTCCAGGTTCTGCCCTAATAATGCCGGTGAATTTTCCTCCCGAAAACACCCCACCGAACTGCAAGCGAAGGTGGATTTACCGGTTTGGGCTTGTGAGTACCGCCAGAGCTCATCCAGGCAGCACATGGCAAAGATATCATTAAACGGGATATTGGACCCCTGGCTGATCCCTTTTACTTCATCCAATAAGTTGGGCGCCCATTTCTCTGCCGCTTTGAGATGCCCGGTCTCAGAAATAAAACTGCTGAAAATATCATTTGGATTTCCAGAAGGACTGCCCTCAGCCACTAAATACTTCATGCGTTCGACATGCTCCCAAATTAAAGGCCTGAGTGCTTCTCCTCGCTGGCGTCCAATTTCCAGATTGCTCCCTACCAGGATCTCAACCAATTCCATGTCCGACTCCAAATGAACCCAGAGACATTAAGACCGTGCGATAAAAAAGGTTCTGACAACTTTGGAAGGGAACTTCCCACCATGGACCAATCATCGGAACCTTTTTTAGCTGCCCGGAAATATTCCAGAAAGAAGTATCTCTTACTTGTTTGTAATTGCCCTCGGGTCGAGGACATCCCGCAACGCATTTCCGAATAGGTTGATACCCATGATGCTCACAAAAATTGCCAGTCCGGGGGCAAGTACCACCCACGTGGCAGTTGTTAGAAAATCCCTGGAATTCACCATCATGGCTCCCCATTCGGGAGTGGGGGGTTGGGCACCCAGGCCTAAAAAGCTTAAGGCAGCCGCAGAAAGGACCGCAGTGGGCATGTTCAGGCTAAGGTAAATAATAATCGGGGAGAGGATGTTCGGCAGGATCGTACGCAGCATGATGCGCAGGTCGCTTGCTCCCAGAGCCCGTTCCGCAATTACAAATTCTTCTTCTTTTACTGCAATAATCGCGCTGCGCGCCAGCCTGGCATAGTCAGGAATATAAGCGATACCGATGGCAATCATGGCATTTATCAGGCTTGGGCCGAGCACCGCCACAATTGCAAGAATCAGCATAATGTAAGGAAAACCGAGCATGATGTCCATGATGCGCATCATCAGGGTATCGAACCAGCCGCCAAAATATGCAGATGGCAAAGCTACTGCCAGCCCGATGATGGATGCAACCGAGGTTGTAACCAGCATGATAATGACGGTATAACGGGACCCATAAATGATCCGGCTGAACATGTCCCGCCCCTGTTCATCCGTACCAAAGATATGCTGGAGGGAAGGAGGGGAAAGGCGAACTTCAGACGAATTGATTGTAAAAGGGTCATCGGGAGTGATCCAGGGGCCAAAAAGAGCGCAGAAGAGGAGCACGAAAATGATTGCAAAACCAAACTGAGCTGATCGTTTCTTGAACAGCTTGCGCAGTATGATGGAAGAAACTTTCCGTTCGCGTATTCCCCCCATCGTGGGCTGGGTTGACAAATCTTTTTCAATAGGGGCAAGGGTTGGGATGGCCATGGATTAACCTGTCAGGCGTACACGCGGGTTGATGTATTTGTAAAGAATATCGACCACCAGGTTTACGATCACGTAGGTGCCGGCGCTGATCAGGATAATACCCTGGGTAATCGTAAAATCCTTCCAGCGGATGGCATTTACAGCCAATTCTCCGATCCCGTGCCAGGCAAATACATTTTCGATAATAAATGCCCCCCCCAATAGGCCGCCCACCTGCAAACCGATGATAGTCACTACCGGCAGGAGCGCGTTGCGCAAGGCATGCTTGAAAATTACGATTTTTTCAGACAGCCCTTTTGCGCGGGCGGTGCGGATATAATCCTGGTTTAGCACTTCCAGCATGCTGGATCTGGTAATTCGCGACAAACCGGCTGCCAGGATCAGGCCGAGATTAAAGGAAGGTAAAATTAACTGCTTCCAGTTCCCCTGGCCGAGCACGACCACCGGAAGCCATTTCAGGTCCACACAAAAGATGATAATTAGAATTATTCCAAAGAAAAACGAGGGCATGGACAGCCCAAACATACCTGCTATCATTGCCAGGAAATCCACCCAGGTATCCTTATAATAGGCAGATACGATCCCGGTTGTTACTCCGAAGACGATTCCTATAATAAGGCTGCAAACTGTCAGCTTTATTGTATTGATGTACCTGTATCCCAACTCTGTGATTACCGGCTGGCGGGTTCGGACTGAGATCCCCAGGTTTCCATGTAATAAGTCATTTACATAATACCCAAACTGGACGATCAGGGGTTGATCCAAATGAAACATGTGGCGAATATTTGCCACAGCCACTTGGGCGTTTTGGTCAGAAATGACCCCCATGTACATCTGCGTTGCGACATCGGTTGGAATTAAGGATTTAATAATAAATGTGGCGATCAAAATACCCAGGCAGACTGGAATAAGCAACAAAATTCGACGGATAATATAGGTAAGCATACGTTTCCTCGCGAACGTTTTGGAAATTCAAGGATGGGCTGCATTTCAGCCCATCCTTGAAAAATTCTATCTTGCTATTTTATTTGCTCAACCAGACATCTACCATTAGCGGCAAGCCTAAGAAATCCAAATGGTAATCCTGAACATTCGCTCGGACTGCAACCATAGTCCAGTCTGCTTGGATTCCTACAGCCACCATATTTTGCAGTACCATATCCTGAGCCTGTGAGGCGATCTCTGCGCGCTTGGCCGGGTCCATGGTGGTAAGGAGGCTGTCCAGCAGGGCATCCTGCGTGGCATCTGCGGGCATGTGACCGCGATAGCCAGGGCTGCGCCAAAGGACGGTCAAGACGCCTGGGTCGTTCCAACCCCATCTCATCAAATCCATATCTGTGCTGTTGTCCAGCAAGCTTGGGAAGAAGGCACTCCAGTCCGAGATCTCGAGCTTCGTCTCAATGCCAACTGCCTGCAAATTCTGCTGGATAACTTCCAGCGTGCGGGTGACATAAGTATAACCAGAATAGCTCTTGATCGTCCAACTGGCGCGCATTCCATCCTTCACCAGGATACCATCGCTTCCAGCGACCCAACCATCCTGGGCGAGAAGATCCTTGGCTTTCTGGGGGTCATATGCCAGGCCATAGGTCTGTGCCGCCTTAGGATCATACATGGGTATTCCCGGAGCCATCAAATCGAGGCTTTCATAAGAATAGCCGCCGCGGGAGTTTAGAACGATCGAATGGCGATCAATCGCATAACTGATTGCCTTCCTGAAGTTGACATCATCGAAGGGGGCTTTAGAGTTATTGAACTCCAGGAATTGTATATTCTGGGATTGTTTGTTAATGGTGATTTTAAAGTTGGGATCGGAGACAAATTGAGGCAGAATATCCGCTGTCAGGTTAGACACCAGGATTTCGCCTGTCTGCAAAGCGGCAGCGACGGTGCCAGCTTCGGGGATCACATAAAGAATGACTTTATCTGCCAGAGCCGGCCCCTTGTTGATCGTGTCATCGCGCCACTGCTGGTACCCGGGATATTTTACCAGGGTGATCTGGGAACCCGGGATCCAGCTATCGAACATAAATGGGCCGGTCCCGACCGGGTGTCGTCCGTATTGATCGCCTGCTGCCTTGACTGCTGTCGGTGAGTTAAACCCGAAATATGCGTAGGTTAACATAGTCCAAAAGCTTGCATCAGGCTTTGTGAAGGTGAATTTGACGGTAGACGGGTCAATTACATCCACTTGTTTCAGATTGGGAATGTAAGCGAGAGCCGGGGAAGCAGTGGCGGGGTCCATAATGCGGTCAAATTGGAATTTAACTGCGTCGGCATTGAAATCGGTGCCATCATGGAACTTGACGCCTTTGCGCAGCGTGAACGTAATCTGCGTTTCATCCGGGCTGACCACCCAGGATTCTGCCAGTTGACCCTTGACGTTGCCATTTTGATCAAAGTAAACCAGGCCTTCCAGCAGGAATTCTTCCAGGATCGATGCTGGCGTTGCTGATGTGGTCTTGGTGTTATCCAGGGTTTCCGGGTCCAGCGAAATGGCAAAAGTCAGAGTATCGCCGCCTTTCGGTACCCCGGTCGGTGCCACGACTACTGTCTGGATCAATGTCTGAACCACCGCTGTCGCTGGGGCAGCCGTTGGAGCTGCTCCGCAGGAGGTCACAAATATTGAAAGAATGATCAGTGTTGACACCATAAACAGAAGTTTATTCTTGAACATCGTCTTCTCCTTATATTTTTGATCGAATTGGTAGCCTGAAAGAAAGTGAAACCATTCGTGTATTGACGGGTTGGCGGGACCGAAACCCTAACCTCGTCTCTGTGTCAGCACTGCCTCCTTTCTCTCTTAGGCCAGAATTGATCCGTTAGGGCCATGGTGAAGGGGACAAATTATCCAGGATTTAAAAATCCAGCAGTTGCCGGGAGATTAGAATAGGTTTTCCTTTACCATCTGCTTGAGCACTGATTCTGACACCTCCAGGACCTTGTCAATGTGCGCCTGGGTATGGGTGGTTGACATGAACAACGGGTGGGCGCTGCCCATGATTCCGTTGGCTCGCAGACCCAGGTGGAAAAGATAGGCGGCTTGTTTATTGGCTTTTAGCGCATCGCGCTTGTTGCGGATGCTGCATGGGATGAAATGGAACTGATAAATAGAGGCAACGTGGTTAGCGAGCAGGGGCACTCCCAGGCGTTCTCCGATGCTGGTCATATCATGGCACAGGGTTTCCGTCAGTCCATTGATCTTGCCATAAGCTTTCCCGTCCTCAAGCTGTTCAAGAACGGCCAGCCCGGCAACCATCGAGACCGGATTGCCGGAGAAGCAACCCGATTGGAAAATCTGTTCCGACAGGTCCCAAAGGCCTACCTTGGGAGTGACCACCTTATCCATGATCTCGCGCCGGCCACCGAACCCGCCGATGGCAAACCCGCCGCCCAGAATCTTACCCAGGCAAACCAGGTCGGGCATGACCCCGAAATATTCTGCGGCTCCGCCCAGGGCGATGCGGAAGTTCGTCACGACCTCGTCGAAGATTAAAGGAATGTCAGTTTCGGTGGTGACCTGTCGGAGCGCCTTCAGGAATTCGAGATCGGCCGCGACAACCCCCAGGCCGAAGGCAGAGACTGGTTCGACAATCACCGCGCCCAACTCGTCCGCGTGCTTTCTGATTTGCTCTACAGCATAGTCAGCGTTGTTATATGGCAGGATCAGGAGGTTATCCTTGACGTTTTGGGGTATGCCGGCGCTATCGGTGTGCGCCACGGGCATATCCCCATCTCCTTCGACAGCCAGGGTGCTGACAAGGACCGTATCATGCTGTCCATGGAAATTACCTTCGAACTTGACAATTTTGGATCGGCCTCGATAGGCTCGCGCGGCGCGGATTGCCATTAAAGTTGATTCGGAACCGCTGTTCAAGAACCGCACCATCTCGGCGGAAGGCATTAACTGGACAACCTTTTCAGCCAGCTTTACCTCTGCCTCGGCAGGAAGGTAGTAGTGCACGCCGATATCGATCTGTTGATGTACAGCCCGTAGTACACATTCAGGGGAATGCCCCAGAATGTGGACTCCACCGCCCATTAAAAGGTCGATGTACTTATTGCCATCGATATCCACCAACTCCGCTCCCTGGCCTCCGACCATATAGATCGGGTAAGGGGGGAGGTATTTACCATTGGCAGCTACACCCCCAGGCAGGACCTTGCTGGCCTCTTCAAAAAGCTTCTTCGAACCTGTCGTGCGGGACTGGTAAAGTTTCTCCAGCGAATTAATTTCCTTGGCGCGGTTTTCTATCTCAAGCGTTTCCAGCTCTACAGACATTTTCTACCTCCAGGTTGAAATGGATTCTACAAAATCAGTATATCTCACTGAAGAATGCGAGGGAAACTGTCATTTGCCCTGTACTTCCTCCCTGTGAATGGGCAAATGCACACTGAAGTGTGGTTATCTTGGTCGATTAAAATGCCAGTCTTTAATCGCCAGGTTCATATTAAGCACTACCAGGGGATTTTGCAGATCGATTTCCCATAGATCGGCGATCTTCGAAAGTCGTTGGTAGAGGGTATTGCGGTGAATGAATAGCGCCTTGGCAGCGTGGTTGGCGCTGGTAAGGTTGTCCAAATAAGTTTCGAGAGTGTGCAGGTACTGGGTTTTCTTCTCCCGATCATATTGGTCTATCTTATTAAGAATGTTTGTATAACGGTTGGAGAGACGGGTTTCAGGCGAACGTAAGAGCAGGTCGCCGAGAAACCCCAGGTCATCGTATGCCCACACCTGGCGGACTCCATCCCCGATGGCAGCCGCAGCGGTCAATGCATCCACAGCCTGCTGGAAGTGCTGGCGGAGCGAGTCGAGCTGATGGGAGGGGGAACTGATCCCGATGGTGATTTGATACCCCTTCCCGGATGCGACTGTCAGGAACCTTTCTGCGAGCGACCGCGTAAGATCCACATCCATACTCCCCACTACCACAGCAAGGCGCTGACCGCGCTCGATGGCGGTAGCCCACAATCCCTCGCCGTGGAGAAATGCTTCCACCAGGGGAGTTAAGCGTCTTTGGGCGGCTCGGTCCAAATTACCTGCGTCGAGCACAAGAAGCGTATACCCATTCTGGAGACCGGCATGCCAGGAACCCGCCGGCAACCCCGGCAATGGAAAACCATCCCCCGCATTTAGAGTCCCTTCGAACAACTGCGCTTTCAGACGCTGTTCGGTCTCATAAATGGTTTCCTGGCGACTTAGGATCAGGGCAGCGACGACCGCCCCGCGTTCAATCACCAGTGTATCCAACTCGGTCAGGGGCTGGTCACTGGCTATGATCCAGATATACCCGAAAAGTTGTGAGCCCACCAGGATCGGTGAAACAATCCGCTCCATGCTGAACCCAATGGCCGGGTTGGTGGGAAGGCGGTAAGGCTTGGGATTCTTGCGCAGGTGCTCGAAAACACCGCGTGCACGCAAATATTCGACCACTTCATCGGGAGATTTACCCATTTGGATGCTGCGTTTCCTCACGTCATCAGTGGGCTCAATGGTGGTGTGAGCCAGAACGTGCAGAGAAGCGTCCTCGATCGTCACAGAGCAATGCAGGATGTCTGCCAGCTTGCGGGTTAATTCCGTCAGATCGCCTCCGTCCAGCACGATCTGGGTCAAGGTCTTGTGGATCATATCAGCTTGTTCAGCAAGCGCGTACTGCTCCTGCAGAATGAGCTCATGAATGGAAAATGTAACTTCCGAGAAATCAACCTCCCAGGGTAGTGTGATCAATGGAAATCCGACCGACTCGGCGACCTCGATCATCTCTGACGGGATTTCGAGCATGTAACGCCCTATGTTGACCATCATACCTGCCAGGCGCTTTTCGTTCAACGAGCGGATCAGACCGACCTGTTCTTCCGGATGGAGCATGAGCGAGAAAGCAGTGGTAAGAAGAAGGTGGCCCTCTTTCACCCACGGGACCACATCCGGATGATCGATGATATGCGTCCAGCGGATGGTGCGATCGAGGCCCCGGGAACCTGCTACCACATTGGCTTTTGACAGGACCGGGATGGTTTTAAGTGCCTGGGAAAGAGTGATGGGCATGGATTTAACTCATTGAAATCGGGGATTTGGTTCGCAGATCGGGTCAAGCACATTCTACATTACTATACACCAAGCCTGCTAGAGACGCAACAAACTGGTGAGGGATCCTGAACCAGTACATAAATCATCCAGAAATAACCCTAGAGTTGTTTTATCAAATCCTCAAGCGAGGTTACCGGCAATTTGCACACAAAGCCTTCGCAGACATAGGCGGTAGGCTTGCCTTCCAGCATGGGCCGATCCAACAGGAGGGCAGGCACCCCTTCCAGAGGAGGGTATGAAGACAAAGCAACGATCATATTGGGACGGAAGGCATTGTTCAGCTCGGTGAGGAATACCTGTGTTTGCCTGTCCGATAGTGTGCCCATGATGGCGACCTGTTTTACGTCAGCCAATGCAAAATCAGCGGCGGAGAGCCAGCGAGCATAGGCGCTGGGAAAGTGAACAGCATTCCCTGTCACTACCCCAAGCGTCTGCTCAGCCTTTCGGCGCCACTCGTCCTTCCCGGTGTACGAAGCCAGCTTGAGCAGGGCTTCAGCTGCCAGGGCGTTCCCGCAAGGTGTGGCGCTGTCCTGCAAGTCTTTGGGACGGGAGAGCAGGGTCTCGGCATCAGAAGGGGTATCGAAGAATCCTCCAGTCGGATCATTGAACCTTGCAATCATTTCCGCGGCAAGCTCCCTAGCTTCCAGGAACCAGCGGTTGTCGAAACCATTTTGATAGAGTTCGAGCAGTCCCAGGATCAGGGAGGCATAATCTTCAAGGAACACCTCCGTGCTGGCTTTGCCCTGACGCCACGCCCGGCGGAGTTTACCCTCCGGCCGCAGGGCAGTTAAAAGGAAGTTTGCATTGCGAACCGCTATATCGTTATACAGGTTGTTTTTCAAAACTCGACCAGCTTCGGCAAAAGTTGAAAGCATAAGGCCGTTCCAGGCAGTTAAAACCTTATCGTCTGTACCTGGACGGACGCGAGAGGCACGCCGGGAAAGCAGCCGGGCGCGGCAGTCGGCCAGTTTTTCAGAGACGAGGGCGCTCTCGATTTTAAACCGGATGGATAGGGCAGCATCGTCCAAGACACGGTGCAGAACGTTTTTCCCCTCCCAATTTCCCATTAAAGTCACGCCGTAGGCGGATTCAAATAATTCTGATGATTCCCCCAGGACATCCCGGACTTCTTCCATGGTCCAGGCATAATATTTACCTTCCTCGCCTTCCGAGTCGGCATCCAGGCTTGAATAAAATCCGCCTTCGGGGGAAAGCATTTCCCGGGCGACGAACGCCAGCGTCTCCTCGATTATTGAGCGGAGAGATGGATCACCGGTCATCTGCCAGGCATGAAGGTATACCCTGGCGAGTTGTGCGTTGTCATAGAGCATCTTCTCAAAATGCGGGATATGCCAGGTCGCATCCGTTGAGTAACGCGCAAACCCACCCCCAACGACATCATACATCCCTCCGCGATCCATCGCTGCAAGGACGTGCATAACCGGTTTGAGGGCTTCGCTTAACCCGCCCGCCGCCCGGCGCAGGAGGAAATCGATCGTCATGGGCTGTGGGAACTTTGGAGCTCCACCCCAGCCGCCATTATTCCAATCGTAATTATCGATCAGGGTTTTTAAAGCAGCCGCCAGCGATTCAGGAGTAAACGCGCCTTCATCCGAGTTGGAAGAGGATTGTACAATTAACCGTGCAGCCACCTGGTTTCCGGTAAGATTGATTTCTGCCCGATGGTTTTCCCAGGCCTGGTAAATTGCGATTAATAATTCCTTGAAAGCGAGCAATCCATGGCGGGATTCCGGCGGAAAGTACGTTCCCCCGAAAAATGGTTTCAAATCCGGGGTCAGAAAAAGCGACATCGGCCAGCCGCCCTGGCCGGTTAATGCCACCACCGCGGACATGTAGATACTGTCCAGGTCTGGCCGCTCTTCCCGGTCCACCTTGATATTGATGAAGTGTTCATTCATGAAAGCCGCTGTATCAGGGTTCTCGAAAGATTCGTGCGCCATGACATGGCACCAGTGGCAGGCGGCATAACCGATGCTCAGGAAAATGGGTTTATCTTCCCGGCGGGCTCTTTCCAGGGCTTCCGGATCCCACGGATACCAGTCGACAGGGTTATGGGCATGTTGGAGAAGGTATGGGGAGGTGGAACTTGCAAGATGGTTGGTCATTTATATGCAGCTCGTTTCATATTAGCCGGCAAAGTAGGGTTACGAATCCTGTTTCCGGATTACCCTGGCTACTTTCTCTGCCCGCAGCAGGGGTTCGCCCCGGTTGGAGTCCATCTCGACGATCCCCGTGACGAGCAGCGGCTCGGATGAGTAAATGAAACCCCTCGCCTGGCGATAGACGTTGGGGAACAGCACCACGTCCAGCATCCCGGACAGGTCCTCGAGCGTCAGGAACATCATTACCTCGCCTTTCGCCGTCCGGCTGCTGTGACCGGTCTGGCGGATCCCAGCCACAGTCACCCGCTGACCGTTCCGTTCAGCAGCCTCAATGGTGGTGATCGCCCCGGCTTGTGCGATCTCTTTAGCTGCCAGCTCGAGCGGGTGGGCTTCCAGGCTGATCCCCAGTAGTTCCTGTTGAGCTGCACCCATCTGATCGGGTGTCCAGTCTTCCTTTCCCGAATTCCCCCAGGCGAATAATCCCGGCTGACCGGCTTGCCAGCCTTCCTCCAGTCGCTGCAATATCGATGGAATGGAATCAAGGCCGTCGAAAGCCCGCACCCTCGCCAGGTTCTCAGCCTCCTGCTGGCGCGGGTCGACCCGAGCCAAGAAATCCTCGAGCGAACTAAAGGGACGGTTGATCAGGATGTGCTCGATGGATCGACCGGTCAGGTCGCGCACCTGGTCGAGACCCATATAGAGAACTTTTTGCCCCCCATCCGAAGGGCCGACGACAAAATTGCGCCCCGAATAATTAACATGAGGTGGACGGACTGCCAGCCCCAGGCGGCGTGCTTCGCTTAAATAGACCCGTTGGCTGTAATAACCGCCTCCGTTGGCAAGCACCGCGGCCATGAATTCGGCTGGGAAATGTGTTTTGCACCAGGCCGAGCGCCATGATACCCTGGCGTACGAAGCTGCGTGAGCTTTGGGGAAGCCATATCCAGCAAAGGCCGCCATCATCTCCCAGACTCGTTCCCCGGTCTCGACAGGTACCCCGCTGAGTCTCTCCGCCTCCGAAACGAATTTTTTCTCGAGCTGCTGCATCTGCCTGCCAGGGTCGAAGTGACTCATGGCTCGCCGCAGCAGGTCCGCCTCGGCAACACTGAAGCCTGCCAGGTCGTGAGCAATGCGCAGTACCTGTTCCTGGTAAAGGATCACGCCGTAGGTCTCTTCCAGGACCGGGGCGAGCGCAGGGTGAAGGTGACTCACCTCTTCCAGCCCCTTAAAGCGCCTTACGAAGGCATCCTTTAATCCCCCCGATAGGGGTCCCGGCCGATAGAGCGCAAGGGCAGCCATCAGGTCGTCCTGGCTGCGAGCCTTTATCTCGCGCAGGGTGGTGCGCATCCCAGGGCTCTCGATCTGGAAGCAGCCGATCGTCCCGCCCGTCTCCAGTCGGTCCGCAGTTTCAAGATCCTCAGCGGGGGTCGAATCCAGCACGTCGAGCAGACCGCTATATCGGTCGGGGGCGCTGAGGGCGATGAACTCGGCCACATCCCCCAGCACAGTTAACCCGCGGATGCCCAGCAGGTCGATCTTGACCAGTCCAAAGGCTTCGACCGCCCCGAGGTCGAACTGGGTGATGGTGACCCCTTTTCCTCCGGAGCGCATCAGCGGCACCAGATCGGTGAGGCGCCCGGGAGCAACCACCAGCCCTCCCGGGTGGACCGATAGATGACGCGGCAGTTTGAGCAGGGCTTCGGCCTCGTCGAAGATCTGCTTGTGTGCGGGGGTTTTTAATTGTGAGCGTAGATCGGCGAATGGCGAAGGAGGCTGGTTGGATTCCTCATCATCGGATTCCTGCATGCGGGCAAAGAACCCGGATGGAAGCTTATTGGTGAGTTCATGCACGTCCGCCTGCGTAAAGCCATGGACCTTGGCAGCTTCTCCCAGGGCCGAACGCGGCCTGAAGTGATTAATGGTGCCCACCATCGCCACCCGCTCGGATCCATAGGTGTCGAACACATGCCGGATGACCGTATCCCGACGCCGCGAGCACAGGTCGGTATCGATGTCGGGCGGGGTGGTGCGGGCTGGGTTGAGAAAGCGTTCGAAATACAGGTTCAGCCGCAGCGGGTCGGGACTGGTGATGCCCAGGCAATGCGACACCAGGGAGGAGGCAGCCGATCCCCGTGATGAGAAGGGTACACCGTTCTGGCGGGCAAAGTCGAGGAGTTCCTCCACGATCAGGAAGACCGGTTCGAAGCCCATATTTGCGATGACCTCCAGCTCGTGGTCCAAACGCAGGCGTACCTCAGGACTGATCCGGCCATAAATATTGGTCGCTCCTGCCTCAGCCTTCTGGCGCAGGAATTGGGATGCGGAAAGTCCCGCCGGCAGCGGTACGGTGGGCATATGCGGAATCCCAAGCGGCAGATCAAAACAGCAGCGCTCAGCAATTTCCTGCGTGGCTGCCAGCGCAGCCCGGAAGCCGCGGAAGCGGTTCTCGATCTCGCGGGAGGATACAAAATATGAGCCTGTCGGGGCAGCTGCAGCTGACGGCAGCTGATTGAGGGAAGTATTCAATCGGATTGCAGATAGAGTGCGCTGCAGGGGGGCCTGGTCAGGTGTTAAATAGTAAATGGGATGGCTGACCACCATCGGGATTGAAAGTCTGCGGCTGAGGTCGGCGAGGGGTAAAGCGACCGCCGGGTCATGCAGGGTGAGGTAAAGATTTCTGGGGAAAATTTCTTTTAGCATCTCAAGCGGGGCACCCGATCCACTAAGGGCGATCAGCGACCCTGAATGAGCACCCAGCAGATCGATCGAACAGGAGGCTTCCGGATCGGCCCGCAGGGCCAGGTCGCTGCTCAGGGCGCAAAGGTTCGCCCAGCCTGCCTGGTCCATGGCGAGGAGGGCAAGCGGGCTACTTTCCAGGTCAATCTCGAGCCCAAGGATCGGCTGCACCCCAGCTTTCAGGCAGGCACTGACGAATTCCACCGTTCCGGATAACAGCCGGTGATCGGTCAGTCCAAGGGCAGGCATACCACCCGCGGCGGCTGCCTGGACCAGTTCTGCAGGAAGCGATAGACCTTCTTGCAACGAGTATGCCGAGTGCGCATTGAGGTGAATGAACATCGATCTGATTTTACTGCTTCTTGTGAACATCAATTATAGGATCTTGACCGGTCATCCTCCGGAACTGCTCCAGTATGGAGCACTGATCGGTATCCCATGGAACCTATTATTACTCAACAAAACATTATTGCAAGGTTGGAATGTTGTTTTTTGACCTGATTAAGTGTAAGATTAACATGTTGACCATCGAATGAGGGATTTTATAGGAGATACAATGTCAGCTAAAGATGGGAAATTTTGTCCTGCTTGCAAAATGAAAAATGAGGCCAGTGCCACAACTTGTGCCTACTGCGGGGTGCCTTTTGAAATTGTAATTGCAGGTCCGAAAACCACAAAGACCCGAAATCCCACCGTTAATTTACATCCTGCGGTCGAAAATGAGGGGGGATTCGATCTGTATGTCAAGGAAATTCCGGATAACGGAATAGCCATCTACCGCGCTAATTTCATTTACCCGTTTGCTGTTCGCCAGGATATGGATTTCGTCATCGGCAGGAATTCAGAGGGGGCTCCCGTAGAGTTATTGGACCTTGAACCTCTCGAGGGCTATATCATGGGGGTTTCCAAGGAGCATGCCAGAATTCAGGCGCAGGGGAATGGATACCAGATCACAGACCTGGGCAGCACGAATGGCACCTGGGTCAATGATGTTCGCCTGGTTGCATACCAATCTGCGAAGCTTCCGAACGCCGCTCGGGTGCGGATGGGGAGGATGGAACTCTATTTCGTATATAAAAATAACCCTGCCTCGGCTATTAATTCAGCTTGATCTTGAAGGGACTCCAGGCATTACGAAAATAGTATCCATTTAATGCTCTTGTCAACTTGTGCAAGACCCGCAAATATATGGGGGCGTGGGTCATTTTGCGTACCTGGGATTGCACAAGATCTCGGAAGCAAAGCCACAAGGTTGCTTTCTCCACCGGTACTGCGCAATATTTACTTTGATTAACCCCTGTTTTTTCCCAAATCCAGGCGCCATAATTGGTGCAATTATCCCGAGGGCTGTTTATGATCGCCTTGGAATAATATCCCGCATTTAATTTCCCATCCCCAGGGCTGGAAACCAGCATATTAAGATTCCCAAGCGAGTTCTTTGCTGAACAGGCTGTCTGGCGCAAAGCTGCTTTATCCCAAGGCTTGAAAGCCATGTTTTTTTTCGTCCCGGTGTCATTTCAAAAGACATGCTGAAAACAAGGATTTTTATCCGGGAAGCGGTAGAATAGGGCCATTGTCACGGGGTATGGGGTTCGCAAGCGCTCCAGCCGGGCAATATAAAATTGACTTGGCTGTCTGTCCAAGTCCTCGAAATGGAAACCTCTATCGTGGAATTCCCGATAATGAATATAATATGCCGGTCTGGATGGACATTTGAATCGGAGAAAAATTAATGAGCGGTGTGAAACCAATCTCAGTGCTGGTATTTGGGTCTGGTGCGGTGGGTACTTATGTAGGCGGATCGCTGGCCCTGGCTGGGCACAATCTGACAATAATTGAGCAACCCACTGTTGCAGCCGACCTTCGCCAGCGTGGATTGAGGTTGGACGTCTCCGTCGATAAAATCAGGAATGCCCCTAAGCCTTTGATCGTCCCCCCTTCATCCATTGGAATTGTTTCCTCGCCGGAAGAGGGGCTGAAACTTGGACCATTCGATGTGGCAATATTTGCCATGAAAAGTTTCGATACCGCAGCCGCACTGGAAGAGATCAAACCCATTGCGGACAGGATGCCGCCCATCTTTTGCCTTCAGAACGGAGTTGAAAATGAACCCGCCATTGCGGCCCTGCTTGGGCCCGAGCGTGTTATTGCGGGTACGGTGACGTGTTCGATTTTCCGCAGGGCTGCGGGCGATATCATTCTGGAAAAGGCACGCGGCATCGGCATCCAATCCGGGCATCCTTTCTCCATGAGATTGGGGGAAGCTCTGAATTCAGCCTTTTTGAATGCCCATCTTTACCCGCGTCCAGCGGATATGAAATGGTCCAAGCTCCTGGCAAACCTTCCTGGCAGCGCCACGGCAGCAATTCTCGACATCAGCCCGGCGGAGGTTTTTTCCAATCCCGGCCTGTACAAACTTGAGTTATGCATGGCTCATGAGGCTTTGGCAGTTATGGCGGCTCAGGGTGTCCATCCACAGGACTTGCCGAAAATGCCGGTGAGAGCCCTGGCGCTGGCATTGCACCTGCCATCCTTCATCGCCCATCCCGTATTAAATAAAGTTGTCGGTGGAGGCAGAGGAGGGAAGATGCCATCCTTCCATATCGATCTGCACGCCGGTCGAAAGAAGAGTGAAGTGGAATGGCTGCAGGGGGCTGTCGTGCGTTTTGGAGAAAAGTTTGGCGTCCCCACACCGGTCAGCCGCCTGGAAACCGAAACGCTCCTCGCCATGGTGCGAGGGGAGATTCCAATAGCCGAGTTTTCTCATCAACCCGATAGGTTGCTCGGTCTCCTTGAAAATAACCAGGCAGCATAACATCTTGTAAAAGCGAAGTGGCTTTCTTTATCCGACCCATTCATCAAACCATATCAATTACCCAAATGCCAAATAGCATAACTCACTCATTCGATGGGGTTATGATATAGAAGGCGCCATTTTTAAAAGCCAGAGTGTAAATAGTGGAGCGCAACTTGGAAAAAGAACCCTGCATCCTAGCAATCGACCTGGGCACCTCCGCCCTGAAAACTGCCTTGATTTCTGTCTCCGGCAAGGTGATCGGATGGGAAGTTCAAGAAATCCCCCTGATCGTCCTGCCGGATGGCGGGGCTGAGCAGGATCCGCTGGATTGGTGGCAGGCATTCCTGGCCACCTCCAAACGACTGATCCAGAAAGAGCTTGTGCCGGTCGAAAATATCATTGCCGTGTGTTGTTCGTCCCAGGGGGAATGTACTGTCCCTGTGGATGCCGATGGTGAAGCACTTATGAACGTGATTTCCTGGCTTGATATGCGCGGCGCCAGGCACCTGAATAAAATTATCGGCGGCATGTTCAAAGTGGCAGGGTACAATGTGTTCAAGCTGCCTCGCTGGATCAACCTGACCGGTGGCGTGCCCACGCAAACAGGCACCGATCCGGCTGCGCACATGCTCTTCGTCCGTTACGAATATCCCGAGATATATAAAAAAACCTATAAGTTCCTGACGGCACTGGATTACATGAACGTTTGCCTGACCGGGAAATTTGTAGCTACTTCCGATTCGATCCTGACCTCCTGGGTGACCGATAATCGCGATTCTGCCCATATTACTTATGACAATGGGCTGCTCAAGGACTGCGGCATTGCCCCCGACAAATTCCCGGAGCTTGTTCAATGCACCACTGTGATCGGTGATTTGAAACAGGAAGTAGCCCGGACGCTGGGGTTGAAGGACGGGGTCAAGGTGGTCGCCGGAGCAATAGATGTTAGCGCGGCAGCCATCGGAGCTGGCACGGTGAACGATTTCGACGCTCATATATATATCGGTACCTCCAGCTGGGTGGCTGCTCACGTTCCTGCCAAGAAGACCGATCTTTCCACATTCATTGCATCGGTACCCTGTGCGATTCCAGGCAAATATCTGCTGATCGCTCTTCAGACAACTGCCGGTGGCAATTTGAATTATCTCCGCGATAAGATCCTCTACCACAAGGATGAGCTGTTACAGGCTGAACAAGCCCCGGATGTCTTTCAGATCTTTGACCGCATCGCCGGGAAAGTCCCGGCCGGGAGCAACGGTCTGATGTACATGCCGTGGATCTATGGGGAGCGCTCCCCGGTGGACGACCGGAATGCCCGCGCCGCCCTCTTTAACATTTCTCTGGAAAATACGCGCGAAGACATCATCCGCGCTTTTATGGAAGGCATCGCCCTCAACACACGCTGGCTGCTCCAGCCGGCAGAGAAATTTGTGGGACGCAAATTGACTACGCTGAATTTCGTGGGGGGTGGAGCAAAATCGGATCTCTGGAGCCAGATCATGGCAGATGTAATGAACGTGACCATCCGCCAGGTGCGTGACCCGATCCAGGCTAATGCACGCGGGGCGGCTTTTATCGCTGCCGTCGGACTGGGACTCCTGGAATTTAAGGATATCCCGCAGAAAGTCCAATTCAAGGCCACCTACTCACCGAACCCGGAGAACCGGGCAATTTACGATAAATTATTCGGGGAATTTGTGCGGTTTTATCGCAACAATAAAGGCAGCTATAAAAGATTGAACACTTAACCTTTCCGATTATTCTCAAAAATGTCCGGCGATAAATTAATGAATAATAACAGGCATAGTCCTAAATTGAGATTGATCTTTTAAAAATCCACCCGAGAAACCATCCTGGTTAAAAAAAGAGTGACCCGATGACCGAACAACAATCCGCCATTTCCCAGTACCCTGATACGGTTGAAGTTTATGCCCGCCTGAAGAACTTGATCAACCAGCCAATCCGCCCGGTTCGAAGCGGGAAAATGCAGGAATACCTGGATTATTTCGATACCAAATGCGCCCGTTCGAAGGCTCTCAACCAGGAAGCCTGTAAATTAATCCCCGGTGGAGTGCAGCATAATCTGGCATTCAATTATCCGTTCCCGATCGCCATCGAAAAGGCCGAGGGCGCCTACCTGTGGGACGTGGACGGCAACCGCTATATTGATTTTCTGCAGGCAGGGGGACCCACGATCCTGGGCAGCAACTACGCCCCGGTGCGCGACCGGGTCATTGAACTTTTACAGACCTGCGGGCCCGTGACCGGTTTGTTCCACGAGTATGAACTTAAGCTGGCCCAACTAATCCATCGCTTCATGCCCTCGGTCGAGATGTTCCGCATGCTTGGCTCCGGCACGGAGGGCGTCATGGCCGCCATCCGGGCAGCGCGCACCTTTACAAAGAAAAAGAAAATCATCAAGGTCGGCGGAGCCTACCATGGTTGGAGCGATTCGATGGTCTATGGCCTGCATATCCCTGGAGTGGGGCGGATGGAGGCCAAGGGGATTCCCTTCGGTGCAACTGCCAACACCCAGGAGTTCTTCCCGAACTCGCTGGGTGCGCTAAGGGCAAAGTTGATCCTTAACCGCTTTCTTGGGGGGACGGCGGCAGTCATCCTCGAGCCTGTCGGACCGGAAAGCGGCACCCGCCCGGTGCCACACGACTTTAATCAAAAAGTCCGCCAGCTGTGCGACGAGTTCGGGGCCCTGTTGATCTTCGACGAAGTGGTGACCGGTTTTCGACTCGGGATGGGGGGAGCGCAGGGCTATTTCGGGATCAAACCTGACCTGACCGTTTTTGGCAAGTGCATCGCGGGCGGCTACCCGATGGCTGGCGGAGTAGGTGGACGCGCGGATGTGATCCAGTGCTTTGCGGCCGGTATCGGAGGCTCTGGGGAGCGGGCTTACGTTGGTGGAACTCTTTCAGCCAACCCCCTATCGTGTGTGGCAGGTTATCATGCCCTGCTGGAAATGGAACGCACCAACGCCCCGGTCCTGGCGGGAAAGGCTGGTGACCGCCTGACCCGCGGGCTCCAGGCAATTATTGAAGAGTATGGCTTGCCGTACGTAGCTTTCAACCAGGGCCCGATCGTCCACCTTGAAACCTCCGGAGTGATGCTGCTTGACCTTCACAACCCGGTTAAACTGCTCAAGGAAATGAAACCTCGCCGGCATATGATGGAAGAGATGGGCGCAGCCTATATGGCTAATGGACTCATAACCCTGGCAGGCAGCCGAATGTACACCAGCATGGCGGATACAGACGAAGTCATCGACGAAGCATTGAATAAATTCGCCTCCGCATTGTCGAGCGTGGAAGGTTTGTAAAACAGGAACGATTTATCCAAATAAAGTCAGGATACCTTTTTACAAACTAAAAATATATTAACATATAATCTTTAACAGTTTTCGATAGAGGTAAATATGCAACAAAACAAGTATTGGTACAAAAAAGTGGTACTGGTCACCGGGGGTTCGAGCGGGATTGGATTGGCTGCTGCAAAACAATTGGCTGCTGCCGGGGCACAGGTCTGGTTGACTGCCCGCCGGAGTGAACTTCTTGAATCGGCACTCGCAGAAGTTGAAGCTGCCCGCAGCGAACCTTCCCAGCAGTGCGGGGTGGTTTCGGCGGATGTTTCGGACCCGAAGCAGGTGGAAAATGTCGTCGACACGGTGACAAAGTCCGTTGGTGCCCCGGATGTGGTTTTTAACTCCGCTGGAATTACTCAGCCCGGATATGTGGAGGACCTGGCGCTGGATGTTTTCGAACGGTTGATGCGGGTCAACTATTTCGGGACTGTTTATGTGACCACTGCAGTCCTGCCCGCCATGTTGGCGCGCGGCTCCGGTCACATTATAAATATTTCTTCGATAGCTGGGTATCTGGGAGTGTTTGGTTACAGCGCGTACGGCGCTTCAAAGTATGCCGTAACCGGTTTCTCTGAAGTCTTGCGGGCGGAAATGAAACCGCATTGCATTCGTGTTTCGGTGGCTTTCCCTCCTGATACCGACACACCGCAACTGGCCTATGAGGAGCCCTTCAAACCTGCCGAGACAAAAGCCATCTCAGGAAATGCGAAGGCTCTTTCGGCCGATAAAGTTGCGCAATCCATCCTGCAGCAGGCAGAGAAGGGGCGCTACATGATTTTTCCCGGGACCGACTCGCGCCTTTTCTACATCCTCACCAGTAAATTACCCAAGAGCCTGGTCTTCTCGATCCTCGACATGATGGCGCGTTCCGGAAAGAAAAACAAGAAAACGTAACCATCCCCTGTGTTTTATTAATGTCGGGAAAAATTCCGATACTGAGACCGGGATTTGATATTTACAGGGGGATGACACCAATCCGATTAATGGGAGAACTTTGATGGATATTTTTGAGAAATGCATGAATTACACCACGGCAAGAGAAGCTATTGACGGAGGGTATTACCCGTATTTCATTCCCATGACCGAAAACGAGGGCACTGAGGCAGTGTTTCAAGGGCACCGCCTCATCATGTGTGGATCGAACAACTATCTCGGGCTGACCACCCATCCCAAGGTCCGCCAGGCTGCGCTGGACGCCATTCAACGATATGGGACATCCTGTACCGGTTCCCGCTTCCTCAACGGAACCATCGAACTGCACGAACAGCTGGAGCGTGAAATTGCAGAATGGGTGGGGAAGGAGGCTGCACTCGTTTTCTCCACCGGCATGCAGACCAACCTGGGGACCATTAGTTCGATTGTCGGTCGCGACGATGTGGTGATTTTGGATAAACAGGACCACGCCTCCATTGTGGACGGCGCAAAACTCAGTTGGGGCAAGACTGTCCGGTTCCGTCATGATGACATGGCAGACCTGGAGCGGGTCTTGCGGGCCGCGGGAGATGCTGGAAAACTGGTGGTGGTCGATGGGTTGTACAGCATGGAGGGAGACATTGCTCCCCTTCCTGCGATCATTCCGCTCTGCAAAAAGTACGGTGCCCGCTTAATGGTGGACGATGCCCATGCCACAGGAGTTCTGGGAGGCGGTCACGGCACCGGCGCGCGTTTTAATATGACTGCCGGGGTGGATCTTATCATGTCCACCTTCAGCAAATCCTTTGCCTCTTTGGGCGGTTTCATTGCGGGAGATGATGCCATCATCCATTACATAAAACACCATGCCCGTGCCATGATCTTCAGCGCCAGCATCCCGCCCGCTAATGCAGCCGCAGCCATGGCTGCCCTGCACGTCATGCAGGCTGAGCCTGAGCGCATCCAGCGCGTGAACGACATCGGGGATTATATGCGCAAGGAATACCGCAGCCTTGGTTTTGAAATTGGCAAGTCCGAATCTCCGGTCATCCCCATCCTCATCGGGGACGATATGCGGACGCTGGCGATCTGGAAGGCACTCTTTGATGCCGGCATCTTTGTCAACCCGGTGATCGCCCCCGCCGTCCAGGAAGGCCATCAACTTCTGCGGACAAGTTACATGGCAACCCACACCGACGAGCAAATGAGCCGCGTTCTTGAGACCTTTGCTAAAGTCGGCAAGCAGGTTGGATTGATTTCCTGAAAGTTGTCGGCAGATACCAAAAAACGCTGGGGCTCAGGAAAATTTACTGACCCTGCCCGTTTTCCGGAGAGTGCTCTGCGACAACTTTATCTTTTTTCCGATTAATGGGGAACCATGACTGGCAAAGTCATGGTTTTTTTTTCGGGGTTGACGCCTTGATAATCATGCTGCACGTATTGGCAATATGCCAGGTAGGGTAGAATTGAGCGGTTATCAAGGATTCCAATACTTCTTATAGATATCGCATTCGTATTCTTTTTTCTCGTCGCATGCAGCCCGGTATTTTTTATTTTGAAATCCATTTCGATGAAAATACGTAAATGAATATGACCGATTATCATGATATCGAGGCCGGGTAAATGCAATCCATTGATCTAAAAGACCAATCACAACCCACCTTGCCGTTCGAGGACATAGTTAGCGGCCTGGTTGCCCACTTTAAAGAGATGTGGTGGAGCTGTGAGAGCGGCCTGCCTGAACTTGGACCTGTCTATAACCTGGATGAGAAAATAATCCGCGAATCGAAATTGGTAAATTGCATTGACGAGCTTGGTAAAGAATTGAAACTGGCGGCGTTGGAACAACCCGATCGGAAGACCTTGGAAGACCGTTTTCTCCCGCTCGCCGGAGTTTTTCTCAAAACCACATTCGATCTTGAAGACCGGCATCTGAGCGCACTCATTTCTTACGGCTTTACCGAGTCGATCGAGGAATTCGTCCGCCAGGCGCGAGGATTCGACCCCGACCTGTCCGCCGCAAATATCTACCAGGCAGGTCGCAACGCCTGGACGATGACCTTTCTGCAGTACCTCTTCGGCGTCCCTATGAAGATAACGCCTGCGATCCTGGCTTACAGCCTGCTGTATCCCTATAGCGATAACTACCTGGACGATCCGGATATCCCTGCAGAGGTAAAGACGGAATTTAGCCGACGCTTCAATTTCCGGCTGGAAGGCAGGCCGGTTTCTCCGGTAAATTCTGTTGAGCATAAAATATTTGACCTGGTGGGAATGATCGAAGGTCAGTTCGACCGGCAGCTATATCCGCAGGTATACGCCAGCCTGGCGGCTATCTACAGGGCACAGCATAAAAGCCTGGATCTCCAGCTTCCAAACCTCTCTCCCTATGAAATGGATGTGCTCGGGCTTGTCTTTGAAAAAGGCGGGACCGCGGTCCTTGCAGACGGCTATCTGGTCGCCGGGAACCTGACACCTTTCCAGCGTGTATTCTCGTTTTATTATGGTGCCTTCACCCAGTTTATGGACGACCTGGAAGACGTGGAACGGGATCGCCAGGATGGCATCATGACCATTTTTTCTCAGACAGCCCGCCGCTGGCCCCTGGACGCAGTCACGCGTCGGCTCATCTATTTTGGGCAGGGCTTGCTGGACGAATTGAATCAATTCTCCGCTCCCGGACTGGAGACTCTGGAAGAGATCATGCGCAAGAGCATTACCCCACTGCTGGTCGATTCTGCCGGGCGGGTTGGACACCTGTACAGCCGATCGTATCTGAATGAGTTGGAGCGCCATTCCCCTTACCGATTTTCCAAACTTAAAAAAGTTCGCCGGCAGGTGGAGCACCGCTTTTCAATGGAAGAAATATTGGAAGTAATGCTTCGCCATGGGATTTAATTCATCCGCATTATCAAGCAGGTTCATCTTCCAATAGTGGGGATATATTATTCAATCGCCAAAAACCTCCCATCCTGGCTTTTCGACAAATTCCAATAAATCCCATGCTCTTCTTTTATGCTTGAGTGTACAATTCCTACAATAGAATCTGTAATTCCTGGTAATTAGCTGAGGTTAAAAAATTGGCATATTGGAAGCTCGAGCTTGCAACATAAGTTGGATGCCCTTGAGTACGAAAGGACCGGTCAAATGGCTGAGACGGTGTATGTGAAAAAACGGGATGGACGGGTGGTCCCTTTTGCGCAGGAAAGGATTACGAATGCCATCTATCGGGCTGCAGTCGCCGTGGGCGGACGGGATAGAGTAACCGCCCAAAAACTTAGCAACCAGGTTGTCGCCATGGTGGACGAAGCCTTCCCGCCGGATAAGATCCCATCAGTGGAAGACATCCAGGATATCGTCGAAAAAGTATTAATTGAGAATGGTCATGCCAAGGTTGCCAAGGCTTACATTCTTTACCGGGACGAAAGAAACCGCAGCAGGCTCCAGGGGAAATCAACCTCGGAACAAAACAAGGAAAACATTCCCTGGGCAAAGTTATGGTCCGTGTTAAATTGGGCGGTGGACCACGGTGTTAATACTGTTGAAAAGCTGAATAATAGGATTGCCGGTGGGGAAATTCAGGAAATCGTCATGGAATCAGAAACCGCCTATGCCCAGGATATCAACGCGGTTGAAGGCGCAATTTTGGGGAACAGGGCTGAAATCAAGCTGGTGATCTTCGCGGGACCATCTTCCTCCGGGAAGACCACCACTACGAACAAAATAGCGCTGAGGCTGGCTGAAAAAGGGCTCACTTTCGTTGAGCTCAATCTTGACAATTACTATTTTGACCTGGAGCTGCACCCAAAGGACGAATTCGGAGATTATGATTTTGAGACGCCTCAGGCGCTGGAGATCGATTTAATTAATCGCCACTTAAAGGAATTGCTGGACGGGAAAGAAATCCAGATGCCTTATTACGATTTCAAGACCGGGAAACGCAGCCCAAAAACCACGCCCACCCGCCTGGCGAAAAATGATATATTGCTGATCGACAGCCTTTATGGCCTGTACCCAGCGCTTACCGAAGGACTGCAGGGTGCCTCCTACAAAATATATATCGAGCCGCTTCTGCAGCTCAAGTGCAATAATGGAGAATACGTCAGGTGGACGGATATCCGCCTCATGCGCAGGATGCTGCGTGATGCCACATACCGCGCCTCCGATTACGGCCAGACCTTAACTCACTGGCATTATGTGCGGTCGGGAGAACTGAGGAGCATCCTTCCATTTGTATCCTCGGCTGATTACATTGTTAATAGCGGCATGCCCTATGAACTGCCCATCTATCAACCCAAGCTGGTGGGGTATTTCGAAAAATGGGCTGCGGAATACAAGGATGACCCGCTCAGGCAGGACGCGTATAACCGTGCATCACGGGTGCATGCTTTGCTGGATACCGTTTCTCCGGTGACAGATGATTCGGTTGTTCCGTCTGACTCGGTTCTGAGAGAATTTATCGGAGGGCTGGACTTGTCTGGATAAGGGCAATCCATAACGCGCTGGGTTTTGGAACCACCTATCCCTCTTGCCCAGATTTCAGCTGTCATCCCTTGAGATGGCATTTCCAGATTGCACCTTGCGCAAGGTGATCGCTCCCAAACCGGCCGTGGTCACCGCTGCCAGCCCACCCAGTGCCAGCCCCCAGCGTGCTCCGGCGATCTCCGCCACCCAGCCGACGATGGGTCCGCCGATCGTGGTGGAACCCAGGAAGGCTACCGACCAGAAGCTCATCACCCGGCCGCGCATTTGAGGACTGCTTTCCAGCTGCAGTGTGCTGTTGCCGAGCGTGGAAAAGTTGATCGAGCTGATCCCCACCAGAACCATTACCAGCCCTGAAAGCAGCAAACTCGGCATGAAGGCCGCTCCCAGGACCGCCAGTCCGAACAACAGGGAAGCGCTAACCAGTTTATACGGGATGATCCCTTTCCGGCTGGCGAAGAATATCCCTCCCATGGCTGCTCCAAATCCCATTGCCGCGGACAGGAACGCGTAGCTGCTGGCATCCCCCTTGAACGTGAATTGGGCAATGAGCGGCAGGCTGACCTGGAATTCGAAAGTAAGCGTACCGATGATCGCCATCATCAACAGGCTGGCCCCAATCACCGGTGTGGATACCACGTACTTGAATCCCTCTTGGAGTTGGCCTTTGACGCTCGGAACGGGCGGGGTGGTCAGCAGTTCATTGGCGCGCATCATCCCCAGCATGATCACCACGGCAAAGTAAGAAACCCCATTAATAATAAAACAAGGCGCCAAACCAAAGGCTGCGATCAAACCAGCCGCGATGGCGGGACCAATGATGCGCGCCAGGTTGACCAGGGTCGAATACAGCGTGACCGCATTCCTGAGGTTATCCGCTCCGACCATTTCAACATAAAAAGTTTGTCGGGTGGGGTTATCAAAAACATTGGTCATACCCAGGCAAAAAGCCAGGATATATACCATCCAGACCTGTACCAGGTTTGTCGCCACCAATATTCCCAGGATCAACGCCAACGCACCGGATATGGATTGGGTGAAGTAAAGAATTCTTCTTTTTGATATGCGGTCGGCAATCACCCCGCCATAAGGTCCCAGGATCAGGATGGGGAGGTATTGCAGGGCAGTGGTGAGACCCAGGGCAGTTCCGGAATTGGTCAGCTTGAGCACCAGCCACGCCTGGGCGATCGACTGCATGAATGTGCCCGATGTGGAAATGATCTGCCCGATGTAATATAAGCGGAAGTTACGCACGTGCAGGGATGAAAAGGTCTCGCTGCTGAAACGATGCAAATATCTGGTTAAATTTTCCATCATGGAGTGATCGTTTAGTTTGGATGCGAATTATATATATTGGCTAAATTTGCTGGAGCGCGGGCTGGGACGGTTCCTCCACTTTGCTGTGGAACTGGGTCTCGTATAAGCGCGCATACAGGCCGCCCTGTTCCAGGAGTTCGGCATGGGTGCCGCGTTCGACGATCTGCCCGCGATCCATCACCAGGATCAGATCGGCTGCCAGGATGGTACTCAACCTGTGTGCAATAACGATGCTAGTCCGGCCCGACATCACCCGCTTGAGGGCTTCCTGGATCAACGCTTCCGACTCGCTGTCCAGTGAACTGGTGGCTTCATCCAGGACCAGGATCCTTGGGTCCTTCAGTATGACGCGTGCCAGCGCCAGGCGCTGCTTCTCACCACCGCTTAACCGGTAACCGCGCTCGCCCACAATGGTATCATAGCAGCCCGGAAGTTCCATTATAAAATTATGGATGTTGGCTGCCTGGGCGGCCGCGTGAACCTCCGCCTGTGTGGCATCCTCACGGGCGTATAGCAGGTTCATCAGGATGGAATCGTGGAACAGGTAAGTCTCCTGGGTCACCATACCGATTTGGGCTGCCAGCGAATCGAGCGTGACGTCCCGTAAATCGTGACCGTCGAGCAGGATGCGGCCGCCGGTCGGGTCATATAACCTTGGGATGAGATACGTCAGGGTGGTTTTCCCTGCGCCGCTTGGGCCCACCAGCGCCACGAGACGGCCCGGTTCAGCTCTGAAGGAAATGTGTTCTAGCACTTCGTCACGCGCCTGGGTATGAACGGACAGGACCCTGTCTTCGCCGCCAGCCTCGCCGTTATTGGGCTTTTCTGGACGGTCGCTGGAAAGGACGGTATTACTGTCCTGCATCTGCCCGAATCTGCGCACGTCTTTTAACTGGCTTTTCTCGTCGGCTGAGTAGCGGAAGCTGACGTTATCAAACTCAAGCTCACCACGCACAGGAGGCAGCACCACGGCGTCCGCTTTTTCTTCAATTTCCAGCGGCAGGTCCAGCATTTCAAACACGCGCTCAAAACTGACCATGGAGGTGGCAAAATCCACGGGCGCATTGGTTAAACTTGCCAGGGAATTGTACAGGCTCCCCAGGTAAGCTCCCAGGGCGACGATCGTACCGATCGTCATGGCGCTCTTGATTACCAGGTATCCGCCCGCTCCGTAGATCAGGGCAACGCCCACCGAACCCACCAATCCCAGGCTGACAAAGAAAAGTGTGCCTGTCACCGCTCGTTTAATATTGCTTTCGCGCACCTCTTCAGCGCGCGCGTTGAAGCGTGCATCTTCCCTGGCGGTCCGCCCGAAAAGTTTGACGAGCAGCGCGCCGCTGATGTTGAGTAGTTCGTTCAGCACCGCGTTCATTTTCGCATTCAGGTCCAGTTGCTGGCGGGCAACCTCCCGCAGGCGGTTTCCCAGCTTGCGCGCCGCCACCAGGAAGAAGGGCAGGATCACGATGCTCAAAAGTGTCAGCCGCCACTCCAGGGTGAACATCACTGCCAGGACCGCCAGGGCCTGGATCAGGCTGGTAACAATATTAACGAAAGTATTGCTGATGGCGCTCTGTGCACCGGTCACATCATTATTAAAGCGGCTGATCAGCTCACCCACCTTGGTGTGAGTATAAAAGCTCAATGACATCCTTTGCAGATGGGCAAACATTGCTGCCCGCAGGTCGTAAACCACCCCTTCACCCACGCGTGCATTGAGCTGCCTTAGAAATACATTCAGGCCGCCGGTCAGCAGTGGGATCGCCAGCATGGCAGCGCCGAGCAGAACCAGGCGGGGCAGGTCGCGGCTGGGGAGGGTGACATCGATCAGGTTTCGCAGGATCAGCGGGTTTAGTAATGACAGGCCCGTGGTTATCAGGGTCATGATCAACATCCAGAAGATCAATGAGATGTAAGGGCGTGAATATCCAAGCACACGTTTTAATAACCGCCAGGTCACTTTCGGTTTTTCGTCAGGCGCGTTGATCGCCAGGCCAAACCGGCCGCCGCTGACACCGCCGCCGCGCATCATAACTGGCTGCCTTCCATGTACTTTTTGGCGTGCACCGTTCCTGGCAGGAACAGGCCGTGCAGTAATTTCATGGCCTGCGATACGGTTTCGCCTTCCTCCGCTGTCAGCCGTGATAGGACATCGATCAGCGAGGCCAGCGTCCCATTCCGGGCTTTCTCGAGGATTGTGCAGCCCTGGGCGGTCAGGGTGAGGGTAACCATCCTGCGGTCTTTTAGGGATTCCTCCCGCCTGAGCAGGCGGTTCAGCACCAGGCCGTCCACCATTTTGGAGACGGTCGGGGGGGTCAATCCAAGGTGGTTTGCCAGGGTCAGCAGGGACGAACCTGGATTCCGTTCGATGAATAATAATGTCCGAAACTGGGGGATCGCCAGGTCGGCGGAGCGGTGGTTGCGCATTTCCGCCCGGATCACGCGCATGATGACGGGGACGATATCCAGGATTTCGCGTGCCACGATGTCAGAAGAGTTGTCCATTTGATTAGCCTTTCTAATAATTAGATAATCTAATTATACTTCTAAAAATTTGGAATATCCAGAGCTCAAATTGGGTTCTTTGAGTCCTTCGGGTACTTTGATTAGTGCAGAAGATGCTGTTTTGCATTTTTCAAATAAAGATCGCTTTGTCCACCTTGTATTCAACTGAGTGGCCTGCCTTTAATTGATGCCCTGTTGGTTTCCAAGAGGGGCAACCCACTTTTTTCCCGGGTCATGCTATACTTTATTTCCGATAACCATTTCACTTTCTTGATCTTATTGAGAAGGAGAAAAGCATGATCCGGAAACTTTCTGCCAATGAATTGCGCCTGACTTGTGATCCGAAGATCATGAGCGGTAAAGGCCGATCGAATGGTACCTCGCAGGGAAACATTATTGGCCAGGAAAGGGCGGTGCAATCGCTGCGTTTTGGGTTGGATATCCGCGAAAAGGGTTTTAATATTTTCGTCGCCGGCATGCCCGGCACTGGCCGCATAACAGCAATAGAACGATTTCTGGAGGAAATCGCGGTCAGTAAACCGATTCCGGGGGATTGGTGCTATGTCCATAATTTCGATGACAACTATCGTCCACGCGCCATCCGCCTGCCGGCCGGGAAGGCCCGGGAATTCCAGAAGGATATGAATGCGTTCATCAAGTCAGCCGCGCATGATATCCAGGATGCATTCGAGGGGGAGCAGTACGCTGCCCAGCAGGAGAATACGCTGAAATCCTTCCAGGAACAGAAGGAACAGATCATTGAAAAAATGGGCGAATTTGCCCGCGAGAACGGTTTTGGGTTGCAGGCCACCCCCATGGGGATCATTCCGGTACCGATGAAGAATGACAAACCGTTCACAGAAAAAGAGTACGCTGCCCTGGGTGAAAAAGAAAGGGAGAAATTGAAAGAGACCGAGACGAAAATCCAGGAATCGATCGAGACCGTCATGCGCCAGACCCGCGCCCTGGACAATACCGCGCGTGAAGCGCAGGAAAAACTAGACACGCAGGTGGTCCATTATGTTCTTGACCATCTGGTGGCTGCTCTGCTCGAGAAATATAAGGAACTGCCTAACGTGCTTGCCCACCTGCAGGCAGTTGAACAAAACATCCTGGATAATATTCCTCAGTTCAAGCCGGATGCCGAAGAAAAGGAAAAACAGGCTCCAGGTCCGAAACGCAGCCCCACCGATAAGTTCCTGATCAACGTGGTGGTCGATAACAGCAAATTGAAGGGAGCGCCGGTGGTGGCTGAGATGAATCCCACGTACAGCAACCTGTTCGGCCGGATTGAACAGGAAGCCATGCTCGGCGCATTGATCACAAATTTCACCTTGATCCGCGGTGGTTCCATGCAGCGCGCCAACGGCGGTTATTTGGTCCTCCCGGCTGAAGATGTCATCCGTAATCCATTCACCTGGGAGAGCTTGAAACGCTGCCTTCGCAACAGTGAGATTGCCATTGAAGAGCCCTACGAGGCGCCTGTGTTTACTGCCAAGAGTCTCCGCCCGGAGCCCATTCCGCTGGATGTCAAGGTTATTTTGATCGGGCGCGGGGAAATCTACCAGCTGCTGCTGGCTTACGACGAGCATTTCACCGAATTGTTCAAGGTCAAGGCTGATTTCGACACACAGATGGAGCGCACCGACGCCCACGTTCAGGATTATGCCAGTTTTGCGTTCAACCTGTGCCAGTCGCAGAATCTGACCCAACTGGACCCCTCGGGGCTGGCGCGCATGGTCGAGCATGGCTCCCGCCTGGTGGAGGACCAGGGCAAACTTTCAACCCGCTTTGGTGACATTGCGGATGTGATCCGTGAAGCCAATTATTACGCTGCCCAGGAGAAAGCGAACCTGATTTCAGCGACACACATCGAAAAGGCCATCGAGCAGCGCTTTTATCGCTCGAGCCTGATCCAGGAACGCATCCAGGAGATGATCACCAAAAACGTGATCAAAATTGATCTGACCGGTACGGCGGTGGGGCAGGTGAATGGACTGTCTGTGCTCCAAATGGGGGATATCTCATTCGGCCAGCCCAGCCGCATTACCGCCAGTATTGGGCTGGGGGAGAACGGGGTGGTGAATGTGGAGCGGGAGGCCGAGATGAGCGGCCCAACCCACACCAAGGGTGTGTTGATTTTATCCGGGTATCTTGCCCAGCAGTTTGCCCAGGACAAGCCCCTCAGCCTGAACGCCCGCCTCGTCTTTGAGCAGAATTATGGCGGAGTGGATGGGGACAGCGCTTCCAGCACCGAGTTGTACGCCATCCTGTCCGCCCTGGCGGAAGCGCCCATCAAGCAGAGTATCGCTGTGACCGGCTCGGTCAACCAGAAAGGGGAAGTACAGGCCATTGGCGGGGTGAATGAGAAAATTGAAGGCTATTTTTCCGTGTGCAAAGCAGCAGGCTTGAGCGGAGAGCAGGGGGTGATGATCCCTGCCAGCAACGTGTCCAACCTGATGCTGAAAAAGGAGATCGTGGATGCCGTGCAGGCAGGCCAATTCCATCTATGGTCGGTGGCTACCATTGAAGATGGCATCGAGGTGCTGACCGGTGTACCTGCCGGCCGGAAAGATGACGGCAGTTTCGCACCTGAGGGTTTGTTTGCTCGTGTGGACCGGCGCCTTTCAAAAATGGCCGGGGAACTGGCAAAATACAATATCGGAAGGTCGTCAGGGTAGACTGCAGGGAATAAGCGCTTGCTTCGCGTAATGGGTGGAAACCCCTGAACCCGGCGAATGGATAATCCGATCAATCAATAACCATGGCTTGAAACGCCATGGTTATTTTTGGTGCGCCCAGCATGGGCGTTGACTTGAGAGTGAAAGTCTCTTGCAGAGGAGATTGCACTAACTGCTAGCGGAAGGCAAGGGCGTCACCGCGAGGTGGGGTTTGGAGGAAGCCGGAAGCAAAACTGCGGCTTGAGGAACACAAACCCAATAGGAGGCCGTGAGGTTGGGCGAGTTGGCCAATAACAACGAAGCCCGTGCAATCAAGGGCCGAAGCGGTAAATTGGGCAAGCGTGCAGAGAAAGTCAACGTTCTTACCTGGGGAGACCTGCTGTCGGGCTACAGGAGTAGTAACCTTGGCCGAGAGGACAAGCTGAGGCAGCAGGAGTCTGCAGACGCCATAGTACCAGCCAGGTGGAAGTGATCTGCTGGGAAGGGCTGAACGGAAAGTGCGCCTGGAATGGAAAGTCGTTGGAATGAGCGAAGAAGGCAGAATTTCCCTGGATGGGGAAACTTCTGGGTAGCGAAGCAGGTGAAGCCTGCGGGACGAACCAGAGGGCTGAGCTATCCCTGGCACAGACCATCAACAAAGGCTAGAGGGCAATGCCCTGACACTGACCGAACCGCCGGATGCGGACCCGCATGTCCGGTGGTGTGAGAGGAGGGCGCTAGCCCCGCCCTCCTACTCGAATTCAGCAGAATGTCGGCATTCAACCGGGTGGTTTACCGGTTGTGGGGATCTTTTCTCTTATCGAACCATGCTCCCGGTAAACTGGTTCTCCCTTCCCATCAGGAAAGGATTGTTCGGGTCCGCCATGCTGGTGATGACATCCATCTGAAGTTCGTCCCCATGGAACGCGCAGGTGACCGTATTCGAGTGCGGCGTTTCGAGGTACTGCCAGGTCATTACAAAGGTTTCCGGATCTTTCCAATTCCCGTGGGCTGCCAGTTTGACCGGAGCTTGGACTCTTTTGTTGAAGAGGATCTCCTGCATGGATGGTTGCATCATGGGCATCCGGGCTTCGCCGCGTATCCACGCACCGTTCCCGCAATCGACCTGATGCTCGCCATTTGCATCCCATAACCGGAAGCGGGTTGAGTCCCCCTCGAACGTAAAGGAAACCGACTCGATGCCCGCCTCATTGCCCTGGATGGCAAAACGTTTCCCCGAAACCCCTGTCATCCCCGCAGGGAGCGGCTGCGTTGGCGGGGTTACCATTTTCAGGGAATCGGTCCGGGAACGCAACTGCTCGAGGGCGGCTGGCTGAGGAGACAGAGGCCGGTCTTTCATCGTCGGCAGGAGATGTTTCCAGGCCAGGTCCAGCACGCCTTGCATATCCTGGGTCTCGCTGGTGACGATCAGACAGGCATCCTGTTCCGACATCACCACGCAAAACTGACCGGAAGCGCCGTCCGCCCGGTAAGCACGGTGCTGGCAGCGCCAGAACTGGTACCCATAACCCTGGAGCCAATCCGGGGGTTCATTAACCCGCTCCGGGGTGATATTGCTCACCTGGGCGGCGGTTGCTTCTTCTATCCATCTTGCCGGCAGCAGCTGCTCCCCGTTCCAGAGTCCTTTTTGGGCATAGAACAGGCCGAATTTCGCCAGGTCTTGCGTGCGGATGCTCAACCCCCATCCTCCGGTGTTGATCCCGCGCGGGCAGGTATCCCAGGTCAGACCGCTGATTCCCAGGGGTTCGAAAAAGCGCGGGGTCAGATAATCCAGCACCTTCCGCCCTGACATTTTCTGGACGATGCACGACAGCAGGTAAGTGGCACCTGTGTTGTACAAAAAGTGGGTTCCGGGCGGATAATCCACCGACACCGACAGGATGGCCTGCGCCCAGTTGACCAGCCCCTTGGGCAGGAGCATCAGGGTCGTATCGATGGCATGCCCCGTGGACATGGTCAGCAGGTCTTTTACCCGCATGGCAGCCATATTTTCGCTCATGTTATCCGGGAGATCGTCCGGGAAGAATGAGATGACTTTATCGTTCACGGTGAAGAGCCCCTCTTTTACGGCAAATCCAACTGCCGTGGAGGTGAAGCTCTTGGTGAGCGAGTAGACGTAGCGTCTGCAGCCCGGATCATAAGGAGACCACCATCCTTCAGCGATGACGCTGCCGTGCCTCAATAGCATGAAGCTATGCATGTCGAATTTTTTCTCGTCCAGCGCATCCAGGAAGGCAAGGATGCTCTGCGACAGCATGCCTTGTTCTTCGGGTGTGCTGCGAGGTAGAGAATTGGACTGCGATGGCTTATTCATTTGATCTCCTATTCTTCAGGTCTTCAGCGATTTGCGGGTAGAGTTTGTCCACGTTATAGAATGACAACAGGATCGCCAGGAGCACCACCGCGATCAGGATGATCCAGGCGAAATTAAAGCGGATGGCTCCCAGCGAGGAGGCTGTTTGAACGACGTTGGGGATGTAATGTCCAAAAGCCATGATCGCTGCTCCCAGTGCCCCGCCCAACCCCTGGCCCATCTTGATGCCGATGCTGCTGGCCGAATAGATCAGGCCGGTGGAGCGCACCCCCGATCTCCATTCGGTGTAATCGACAGTATCCGCGAACATGGCTCCCAGCAGCCCCGCCGGGATTCCCAGCCCCATGAAGCTGATGATCGTACCCGCAAAGAGGAGCGGGATGCTGGTGCCCGAAATGAGCACGAGCAGGCTGCCGATGATCGAAACTCCGATCCCCAGCAGGCTTGCGTTCCTTTTGCCCATCCGTTTTGAAATTGCAGGGGAAAGCACGATCGTGATGATCAGGAACAGGTTCGGGACGGTGAGCAGGGCGGGGGTCAGGTCCGGACGGTTCAGGTTGTACTCCATGTAGTAGATGGTCGACATGTTCTTGATCGTAAAGCTCAGGTTGACGACGACCACCAGGACCATCAGCAGGAACCATGGAACGGAGATAAGAGACCTCAGTCCATCCTTGACGGCTACCGGTTTCTCCTCCACCGGCTGCACCCGTTCACGCGTCCGGGCGAAGGCGTTAAGGAATAAGATCACCGCAACCGTCGAAAACAGGATCGCAGTGAGGAAATATCCCTGCTGCGGGCTGCCTTTTCCCAGCGAGTTCACCAGCGGGATCGTGATCGCCACCACGACCAAATTCCCCAGGGTGTTGAATACCATGCGGACTACGTTGACGACCGTCCTCTCGTGAGTATTGCTGGTGAGACTGGGCAGGATGGCCGAGATCGGCAGGCTGACGAGCGAAAGGACGGCGTTGAACGCTAGGTATGTGACGTAAATGTAGATGATCTTCCCGGCCGGGGGCAGGTTCGGGGAGGTAAAGACCAGCACTGCCAGGATGCCCCAGGGGATAGAAAACCAGAGCCAGAACGGGCGGATTTTTCCCCAGCGGGTATGGACCTTGTCCATCAGGATTCCCTCGAACGGGTCGGTTACGCCGTCGATGATCCTGCCCACCAAGAATACCGGGGCGATGACCGCCGCCGCCACCCCGAAGACATCCGTATAGAAGAAGAGCAGGTAGGTTGACATCATTGTGAACATCAGGTTGAAACCGGTATCAGACAACCCGTAACTGATCCGTTCCAACCAGGGCACTTGATTCTTTTCCATCGATGTTTTCTCCGCGAAACAAGTTTGTTTACTCAGCCAGCCATTTCAGGAATTTCTGGATCCATTCGTCCCAAAAGGTCCACGTATGCCCCCCGGGGCCTTCGTGATAGGAGTATTCGACCGGTTTATCCTGGAACCATTCGTGGGTCAGGCGCGACACGCTCAGGATCTGCGGGTCGTCGTCCACGCCGCAGACCTGGAAGATGCGCGGCAGCTTTTTCCCGGCCCGGATGGCTTTATCCGCCAGCGCGAGCGGGTCGTGTTCCGTACCTTTCAGCTCGCTCGGGTCGCTTACCCCGAATGCCAGTTCCAGCGAACGTCTCACCAGCGGGTTGAGCACCACCTGTCCCTTTGGCGGTTGCATGAACGCCCCCATGGACAGGCATCCGACCGCTGAAAACCGATCGGGGCAGGCCATGCCGATCCTTAAAGCTCCGTACCCGCCCATGGAGGTCCCGGCGATGAAACTGTCTTCCCGTTTCTCCGAAATGTTAAAAAACTCGCCTGCCACCCGCGGCAGTTCCTCGCTGATGAAATCGAAATATGCTTCCCCCGAGGTCATGTTGGTGTAATAGCTTAATTGCCCGGCCGGCATGACCACCGCCAGGCCCAGGGGTTCCGCAAATCGTTCGATGGACGTGTGCCGCTGCCAGGCAGTGTGGTCCTCGCTGGCACCGTGCAGCAGGAACAGCACCGGCAGCTTGTCATCCTTCCTTTTCATAACCTTTGGGCCCAGGTTCTTTTCCGGGAGCACTACATCCATGGAGCAGGTCATCATCAGTGTCTGTGAGAAAAAGTTGACTTGTGCAAGAGCCATCGCATCACCTTATTTGAGTGCTTGAAGGATTTATTGAATTTTTGAGGAGCAATCTTGGAGAACCTTGGGGGACCGCGCCATCATCAACTGGCGATTGCCTGCCAGCAGGCTTTTGCGATGGCGTCCAGGGCTTCTTCTTCTAATTTTAAAGATCCCGCCGACCCCTGTCGTGCCAGCCGGCGCGGCACGCCTACGGCAAATTCCGAGATGGCTGCCTGGGGCAGGTCCTTGATTAGATTCCGTGTGCGCAGTTCCGCCATCAAGCCCACCAGGGCTTTCTCAGCCCGGCTCAGCCTGTCGAATACCTTCGGCTCGGCGATCACGGCCAGCATTTGGTCGAAGGACAGGCTCTCGACCGGGATATAATTCCTTCCTCGCCGGGAGATGGGGGAGTTTTCATACTGGTCGAGGAAGGCGATTTCGAGCGGGTGTGCGAAGCAGTAGTGGTACACCGTGGACCAGAGCATCAGAAACCGCCGGGGCAGGGGTGCCTTCGGGTCGTCGGCGGTCTCGAATGCGCGCAGTGAATTCCCGAAGATGCGTTCATAGACTGCCTGGACAAGCTCATCCTTGCTTGTGAAGTAGTGATAGATGATCCCCGGGCTGGCTTTCGCTCTCTTCGAGATGAGCGACATGGGGGCATTATCGAAGCCGTATTCAGCCATCACTTCCAGGGTTGCCTTCAAGATGGCTTCGCGTTTATCGGTTTTTTTGGGGGATTTCATTTTTGGCATGGGAGAAATTCCAGACGGGTTGTTTCACAAATTGGTTTTGAGATATAGTAGAGCGAGCGTTCATTCTATTATAAGAATTAAATACTATATTGTCAAGCTGAGATCTCCGCCCCTTGGATGAATAATTTATCGAGAGCTGGTGCCACCAGTCGGTGATCATTCCCTTTTCATGTTGCAGGAAAAATAGTATGATATTTTTACTAAAATTGACAGAGAGGTTATTCTAAAATGGACCCTCAACCTTCCGAACGCATCCCCCTCGGCTCCACCGGACTCAGCATCAGCCCGCTCGGCATGGGCACCAACGCCTGGGGCTTCCGCAATCGGGCCGACCCGGATAAGAGCCCTGTCTTCGAGTCTGCCCTCGCATCCGGGATCAACTTTATCGACACGGCTGAAGTCTATAATTTTGGCGGTTCCGAGCGTACCCTCGGTCAATTCATCCAAAAATTCCGCTCGGAAGTTGTGCTCGCCACCAAGTTCTTTCCCTACCCCTGGCGCCTCTCCAAATCCAGTCTCAATGCCGCCATGCACTCCAGCCTCAATCGTCTGAATGTCTCCCAAGTAGACCTTTACATACTCCACTTTCCCGTCCCGCCCGTTCCTCTCGAAACCTGGGTCGAGGCGCTTGCAGGCGTGCAGCAGGCTTCTCTCACCCGCACCGTGGGCATCTCAAACTGCAGCCTGGTGCAAATGAAAAAGGCGCATGCCGTCCTGGCTCGTCGCGGCATTCCTTTGGCGAGCAACCAGGTCGAATACAGCCTGCTCCACCGTGCACCTGAACGCAGCGGTCTGCTGGCAGCCGGTAAGGAACTTGGCGTGACCTTGGTCGCCTACCGACCGTTGGGCTTCGGTCTGCTGACCGGTAAATATAAGCTTGAAGATCTACCGGCAGTGTTGCATGGACGCTACATCCGGAAAGGGGACCTTTCGCGGGTCACGCCATTGATCGATCTCTTGCGTGAAATTGCCGGCAGGCATGCTAGATCCCCTGCGCAGGTCGCCCTGAACTGGATCGTTTGCAAAGGCGCCGTGCCCATTCCGGGTGCTAAGACTCCCCGCCAGGTTGCTGAAAATGCCGGAGCCTTGGGTTGGCGGCTGGAGGCTGCCGAAGTGAAAGCGCTCGACCAGGCAAGCGATCCTGTATCTTAATTTAGAAATCCCTGGAATATCAATAAATTGTCTTGAAAGATAATACCTTGGGGGAATAAACAGTGGTCTGGTTGTCCGTTTGTTTATCCTGGCTTGAATGGCGATCATTAAATTTAACTATAAATTGTCATATTTAAACTTCCATTTTTCAGGAAATGAAGCTATTCTAAATATATCTATAGTTAATGTAATTGTCCTGTATCCCAATTACCAGGTGGGCCCTTCGATTCCCCGCATCGTATGAATGGCCCGTATAAATTTCCACCAGGAGACCGAAACGATTAAAAATGGGATGAGCATTCTGTTTCATCGGCCCATCGAGGAAGTGTTTGACTTCAAGGGCGGCTTCCGCAATGGGCCTCAACGGCAGGAAGGGAGACAGCCAGGCGCCGGTTTCGGGCAATAACGAAGGACCTGGCTGCTTCCGATGTTTTATCTCTGTAGCCTTACAAAACTACTGCTTCGCTTTATTCCGTAACAGGAGCTTTTCTCGTTCTTTCGTCCAAAGAATGACGAGCCTGCTGAAATAGTTTGCTATCAGTTCCAACTCCTCTTTGGTATAACTCATGGTCAACCTGTCAATTTCTCCTCTCCCCGCAGCGAAGATATCCCCAACTTCTTTTGTCCTTTCATTTGTCAGCACAATCAGTGTGCCCCGTCGGTCCTGCGGATTGCGGCGGCGCTCAATTAGATGGGCTTTCTCCAGACGGTCGAGCATTGCCGTGGTCGCACCGGAGGTCAGGCCGGTATAGCGGGCCAGCTCAGAGGGAGTGGTCAGGCCCTTGGAGAAAATGAGGGCCAGGCATGCCGTATCAGTAACATTGATGCCGAGAATCTCGCCAACTGCGTGACGAAAGAGCACTAAACTGATGCCATATTCACCCGCCCCCCAGTTGACTTGCTTCACCAGATCAATCTTGCGCAATTTTGTCATAATTATCCTCTTGACACCTTGAAGGCATTGCTTTAGAATTAGAGTATCTTTATTATAAAGTAATACGATATTTAATGCAATATGCGCCGGCTGCTTGCAAAATAATGAAAGGAAATGATATAAGTTGATTCCCCCTGACATTGGCTTGAAAAAGCCAGGCACTTGATTATGAAGGTTAATGTTGATTCTTGCAACAGGTTCCCGCTGATGGCATATGGTTGATAGGAGATGATTAAAAATGAATACAATCGATAAACTTTTTATGTTCTATATGGCTGTAAACGATATGGATAAAGCTAAAGAGTTCTATGTAGACAAATTTGGATTTAAGGTAACTAAAGACTACCGGCAGGATGATAAACACTGGTGGGTGACTCTGGAGCTTCCAGGAGGAGGCACTTCTTTTACACTCTCCACTTTCCATGGAAACATGACACCCGGTAGTATGCAGCTTTATGTTTCAAGCCCGGATATTCAGGCAGCCTGCAAACAGCTGACTGGGAAGGATGCTCTTTCGACCGGTGAAATCAAGGATGACCTGTACGGTCCGGGATCCGGGGTCAAGTGGTTTAGTATAAAGGATCCGGATGGCAACGTATGGATAGTTGCAGAATCGAAAATGTAAAGTCATGACAAGGCTGTCCCCGCACTGCTGGACGGGAAATCTACCCTATGGCACATTGGTAGCCGCATGGTAGCAAATATTGTCCAACCGCAAGGGATAACCAACACATTCAATTTCATTAGGGTGTCTTACGGCACACTAATACAAACAAACGGAAGGAGATTTTCATGAACCAGGATAAGAGCACCATCAAGAAGGCTGCACAGAAATCCGCCAAGGGATTCACGGACGAGGAAAAAGCTGCGATGAAGGCGCGCGCCCAGGAGCTGAAAGCGGAAGCACGGGCGAACAAGGACAAAGTAGAAGGGGAAAGCGCCGCGCTCGCCGCGATCGCCGCGCTGCAGGAACCGGATCGCTCCATGGCCAGGCGGCTGCATGCGATCATCAAAGCCAGCGCGCCAGCCCTTTCGCCGACAACCTGGTACGGGATGCCCGCGTATACCAAGGATGGCAAGGTCATCTGCCACTTCCAAAGCGCGCAGAAGTTCAAGACAAGGTACGCGACGGTCGGCTTCAGCGACAAGGCGAATCTCGACGAAGGCGCCCTGTGGCCGGTCGCCTTTGCGCTGAAGGAGTTGAATGCCGCCGAAGAGGCAAAGATCAGCGCGCTCGTGAAGAAAGCGGTGAGCTGAGCACTGATCGCAAGGTGGTAAGCCCGATGGTAACATCATCGGGCTTTTTTAATTACAAAGTTTAACGTCGAATTAACCTACCAGGCCTTCCCTTTTTTAGAATATTATGCTATCCTGAATATAGTAATTTTTACCATAATTATCTAATATATCCATTACCTGGTTAGGTATTTAATTCCCCTGATTGTTTGAATGAACCTTTAAAAGTTAACAAGGAGATAAAAATGATTAAAAACGAGATAAGCATACTGTTTCATCGACCTGTTGCGGAAGTGTTTGACTTCATCAGCGACTTCCGCAATGGGCCTCAATGGCAGTCCGGGCTCATGGGGGTGGGTCGCCTCACGGATGGGCCGCTTGGCGTGGGCACACGCTTCACCTCGGTGCGGAAAGCCATGGGTCGCAAGATGGAGTCTGGCATTGAGTACGAGGCTTTCGAATTGAATAAAAAGCTCGTCCTGAAAAGCTACTCCGGGTCTTCGCCGTTCAAGCAAACCTTTCTATTTGAGAAAGAAGGGGAAGGCACCCGGCTCAACTCGCTGTTTGAGCTGGAATTGGGTGGCTTGATGAATTTGGCGGAACCCCTGGTTGCTCCCCGTATCAGGTGCGAAATGAAAGCTGATTTTGACAACTTGAAGGAAATAATCGAGAGCCGGGTTATCGAGGCGTTCCAGCTCCTTGAATGACGGGTTCGGGCGGGTCTGCGGATTGCCAATATGCCTTATCCCGAAACAGCGCAGGTTACATCATAAACTGCGTTTTTAATGCGCTGCCTGGTCAGGAGGATGGTTATGTGGAAAATACAACCGGTTGCTGATGAAAAGGTGGAGGGAACTCTCCGCGAATTGTACAACCTGGATCTCGAAAAGGACGGGTACGTCACCAATGTCACCCGCACCTGGAGCTACCGGCCTGAGATGATGTTGCTTTCGACGAATCTTCTCAAGTCAATCCGCTCGCACTTGCGCTTGCGTACCTATGAACTGGTTACATTGGCTGCCTCCAAGGCGATTGGCTGCGTGTACTGCATGATGGCACACGGAGCGGTTCTGCATAAAAATGGGTTTTCACCCAAGCAGATCATTGCCATCCTCGAAGATTACCACGCTGCGGATCTGACCCCTGAAGAAGTCCACATGATGGACTACGCCGATAAGATCAGCCGCGATTCGGCTTCCATCACCCAGGCGGATATCGATATCCTGCGCCGGGATGGGCTGAACGAACAACAGGTCACGGATGTTGCCCTGGCAGCCGTCGCCCGCAATTTTTATAGCCGCTTGTTTAATGCTTTGGGAGCTGATACCGACCCGGAACTTATCGAGAAGGAACCGGAGTTATGGGATTATTTGAAAAATAAAGTGGAAGCATAATCCCTTAATATTTAATTGGAAAAGTCTGCCTATAATTACCGGGAATTGTTCCTGGTAATTATTATATTTAAGGTTCATGATCCCTTTTTAGTGGTCGGCTTGATCAGCACCCATTTCTTCCCGCCATCGACGGTATTCACCAGCGCCTTGTCTCCTTCCGCCCCGCCGGTTGCCCAGCCGTGCAGCGGGTCCACAAAGGATAGTTGCGCATCCCAGGTCACTGATTGGACGTAGCTCCAGGTTTGCCCGCCATCCTCGCTCTTGAAGATGTCTCTTCCAACCAGCAGGGTGTGGAAGGCGTCGAAGTAGAACAGCCTGTCTTGTGAAGCCTGCACTTTGGCCGGCAACAGGACGGTTGTCCAGGTCATTCCTCCATCCTGGCTGCTGTACAGGTAACTGGTAAACTGCTGGGACGGGTTGTTGTCGTCGAAACAACCCATCAGCATGCGCACCGACTGGTTCGAAAGCAGCACTGGTTGGAAGGTCTCGCAGTTCGGGTACTGGCTGAACAGGTCAGGCGTCTTGGGCGGGGGAGGCAGTTCCCGGCTCTGCCAGGTCGCGCCGCCGTCGGTCGTGACGTCGTAATTTGGTGCGCCGGGTTCGTAGAAGCCGGTCGTTTGCAGGGTGCGCAGGCCAAAGTCGGTGTCGGCAAATACCATCCCGGTGTAGTCATCGCTGATCTCCCCATCCTGGGAAGTCCAGTTTTGTCCGCCGTCGGTGGTGTGGAACAGCTCGTGGTTGTAATGAGTTCCCGCTCCCAGGGCGACTGCCCGCACCATCACCCAAACGTTGCGGGCATCCAGTGCGGCGAACTCCGCCCAGGTGACATCTCCGCTTGCATTTGGATAGATCGGCGCTCCCTGGTTGACCGTCCAGGTAAGCCCGCCGTCGCTGGTATGGTAGATTGCCAGGGGGGTATTGACCTGGTTGGAGCTCGAAAAAACGATCCAGGCGTTCAATGCGTCCAGGAAAGCGCCGCTGACTGAGTTTGTCCCTCCGCTCTCGGGTGTGACCTCGCGCCAGGTCCTGCCTCCATCGAATGTTTTCAGGAGTAAGGCGCCGCTGATCCCCCAGCCGTCCGTCAGGCTCACCATGTGGATCTCGTCTAATTGGAGTGCGCTGCCTGATGGAAGCTGCGCTGCCGCTGCCGGCTGCGCCGCGACGGTAGGCCAGGGTGTCTCCGTTTCGGCGGGAGTTTCAATCGTGGCTGTCAATGTGCTGGTAGGCGCCTCGACCGTGGGGGTCATCGTCTCGAGCGCAGTTTGCGCCGGGGCGGTTTGGGTCGGAAGTAGGCTGATCGGTTGTTCTGCTGAAGGCGAGGCCGCCGGCGTAGGTGCTGCCGTGAGATTGCATCCAGTCAACCCCAAAAAAAGCAGGCTGCAAACAGCGGTTGCCAGGCTTGTAGGTTTCATGCCTTTCTCCTTTATGCGTCACGGGAAATGTTCCCGATGGAAGAACGCTTTCTGTTTTGATTCTACCCCAATGGGTAATTTTCAAGCCCGTTGACAAACCAGAACAAATGTACTAATATTGTACTATGGCTGAGTGTGGTCGCAGGAAATCCTTTGCTTAAGCGCCATTTGATAATATTTTTTAGTTCGTTTTTCGAAACGAATTCGCAAGACTGAAATAAAAATATGAAAGGACAACGAGATGTTTTCGTTTAGTTTTGGTAAATCAGGAACGAATATGGTTGCAGGCATATTCCCTTGGTGACTTTCCGTTTTGGCGGTTGGGGTTCTTTTCCATTCGAACGGGATTGAAACCGCTGCGGAAAAGGTTTCGTTCCGTGCCAATTGTTATAAAAGTGACTTTAATTCGGGGATCATCCCTCTAGAGCCTTATGGTATTTGAATCTTTTAGTCTTGGCATCTTCGAGCCTTCGTGGATAATCCTTTTCCTTCTCCGCCTTGGTACAAAATGGAATCCTGAAAGCATTCGTTCCGCGCCAATTGTTGGTAAAGTGAATTTAATTCGGGGATCGTCCCCTACAGTCTTATGGAATTTGAATCTTTTAGTTTTGGCATCTTCGATCCGTTGTTGTTATTCTTTTTCCTTCTCCGCCTTGGTACAAAATGGAATCCTGAAAGCATTCGTTCCGCGCCGATTGTTGGTAAAGTGACTTTAATTCGGGGATCATCCCCAATCGTCTCATGGAATTTAAACCTTTGAATTTTAGTGTCTTCGAGCCTATGGTGTTGGCTGCCTTGTCCCTGGCAAGGGGCCGTTACCATCCGGTTTAAGGGATTTGCCAGCGTGAGCAGAGTTGAACGGATCGGGTGGAGGTTGGGGGGCAGTATCTTTGGAAAAAGGGAACAGGTTGGTTGATTTGCAAAAATATAAAAAAACAATCTTTACTTACTCTGTTGACCATCTATTTAATGAAGGACCCCTCGTGGCAAATTTGGAATTTAGGAAGGGGTTGTTTGTTCCTCTTTTTTCCCTCAAAACAAACAACCTCTGCGGCGAGAGTTAATTCGAGCGGAAAGTGACTTTCGGCAAATAGGATGCGCTATAATCAAATCGGAGGAAGTCGACATGATTCAGATCAAACGTGTCTACGAGCCTGTTTCACCCCAGGATGGTCAGCGATTTTTGGTCGATCGGCTTTGGCCGCGTGGGATTAGAAAAGAGAAGCTGGCCATCTCCGCCTGGCTGAAGGAAGTGGCTCCCAGTGTTGAACTGCGCCACTGGTATGAGCATGATCCGGCAAAATGGGATGAGTTTTGTCGCCGCTATTTTATCGAGTTGGACGGCAAGCCCGAGACCTGGCAGGGTCTCCTCGATTCTGCCGCTCAAGGGAATGTGACCCTGCTCTTCAGTTCGAAGGAATTAAAGATTAACAATGCCGCTGCCTTGAAGTTATATTTGGAGAAACACCATCCGCAGGAATAACTTATGCCAATTCTTAATCGGCCGCGCATTGTAATTATAGGAGCCGGATTTGCGGGGCTTTGGGCAACCCGAGTTTTGTCCCATTTCCAGGCAGATATTCTTATCCTGGATCGTAACAATTACCATACTTTTTTTCCGTTGCTTTATCAAGTCGCTGCGGCTGAACTGGAACCAGAGGATATTGTTTACCCGGTGCGACGGATCCTGCGCGCCAGACAAAACGTTCGCTTCCTCATGAACGAGGTCACCGGGATTGACCTTGTCAACAGGGAGGTCACTACAACCGATCATGTTTTTCCTTACGACTTTCTTGTCCTGGCTATCGGGAGTACTTCCCACTTTTTTGGGGTGCAGGGAGCTTCAGAATATGCTTTCCAATTGAAAACATTGGAACAGGCCATCGCTCTGCGCAATCATATCCTTTTTCGTTTTGAACGCGCCCTGTGCGAAACCGATCCGGAGCGGAGGCAGCAAATGCTGACGTTCGCCATCGTAGGGGGCGGACCGACGGGAGTGGAATTCGCCGGCGCTCTGGCTGAACTGATCCATGGCCCTTTGGTGAAGGACTATCAATCTTTGGATCCGCGCGAAATGCACGTCCTGTTGCTTGAAGCGGCAGACCGCCTCCTTGCCCCCTTCCCTGAGCGCCTGGGAAAATATGCTGTAAAACGGCTGCAAAGGATGGGTGTGGAAATACATCTGGGCACGACGGTCAGCCACATCACACAGGAAGGTGTGCAATTAAAGGATGGGGTCGGGCTCTTGCTTGAAACAGTGATCTGGACCGCTGGTGTGCATGCTGAGAATTTCAATGCAAACCTTCCAACCATGCGGAATGGGCAGGTGAAGGTCCTTCCAACCATGCAATCTCCAAACCACCCTGAGGTCTATGTGATCGGCGACTTGGCCTATGTGGAAGAAGATGGTCTTCCACTCCCGATGCTTGCACCGGTCGCCACTCAACAAGGGGAAGCAGCTGCCCGCAACATCATTCTCCAAGCAAAAGGGCAGGAGCCTGTGCCTTTTCACTACCATAACCGGGGGACGATGGCAACCATCGGTCGGAATTCAGCCATTGCTTCTATCGGAGGGACCGTTGTTACCGGCTTTCCAGCCTGGATTCTTTGGCTGAGCATCCATCTTTTCAGCCTGATCGGATTCCGAAACAGGCTGCTTGTTTTAATCAACTGGGCTTGGGATTACCTTTTTTATGAACGTGCTGTGCGTCTGATAGTTTCTTTGCCAGTTTCGCGAACAAAGCTGAAAAAAAAGGAGTTCTCCGAAGACGATATATAAGACTGTATTTTCTAAATTAATATCTGTCTGAAATATAGGATTATTATAAAGGTGAACTTGGCAAATCGTGCCGACGATCCGGTAAGGCTTTATCCCGGAAGATGCAATCCGGTCCAATCAGGATGGACTATCTCGTGAAGAAGCAAGTGGCCCAAAAATTATGAAAAAGCGCACATTTTCCGGTATTCAACCGACGGGGAATATCCACATAGGGAACTATCTGGCTGCCATCCGCCATTGGACCGCTAACCAGGACGATTTTGACAATATTTTCTGTATTGCTGATCTGCATGCCATTACGGTTCCTCAAGATGCTAGGTATCTTAAAACTAAAACTCGTGAGACAGCCGGTCTTCTCTTTGCTGCAGGAATAGACCCGAATCTATCTGCAGTTTTTATCCAATCGGACATCCCTGCGCACGCTGAACTGGCTTGGATTTTGAATTGCTTTATCCCGATGGGATGGATGCAGCGCATGACCCAATTCAAGGAAAAATCACAAGGTCAAAGAGCACAAACCAGTACCGGGCTTTATGATTACCCCGCTTTAATGGCTGCGGATATCCTTCTCTATCAAACTGATCTTGTTCCGGTGGGAGAAGATCAGAAACAGCACGTGGAATTAGCGCGCAATGTTGCCCGGCGTTTTAATTCGATTTATGGCTCGACCTTTAAGTTGCCGATGCCGGTCATCGCTGAAGAGGGAGCGCGCATCATGGGCCTGGATGACCCCACCAGGAAAATGAGTAAAAGCGATAATAATATGAATCATGCCATAAGCTTGCTGGATTCTCCTGAAGATATTCGCTTGAAGATCAGGAAGGCGACAACTGATTCGCAGCACAAAATTCATTTCGACGGAAATCAACCGGGAATCAATAATCTCTTGACCATCTATGCACTTTTCAGCGGATTAAGCCATTCTGTTGTCGAAAAAAGGTTTGAGGACAGGAGCTACACCGAATTTAAGCAAGAATTGGCAGAGGTTATTATCGAAGGTCTTGAACCAATCAGATCCAGGTATCGGGACCTGATGCAAAACCCGTCGCGTGTAGATCAATTACTAGACAAGGGTGCTTCCAAAGTTCGACCGATTGCAGAAAAAACGTTGCTAACGGTTAAGGATAAAATCGGGCTGGGGTGATTGACAGCTGAATGCGTATCAATTTGTTGGCAGCGACTCATTAATTTAATGAGAACTGAAAGGAAAGGATGTTAAAAATGAAAAGTATAATTTTAATGGAAAATTGGAAATTTGATGACAAGGATCCTCATGCTGAGCCGCTTTTTGCGGATAAAAATGGAAGGGTGATTCTATTCACGCTTAAACCAGGACAGTCCATTCGTGAACATCATGCTCCAAGTTCACCGTTTTATGTCGTCGTTTTGCGCGGGAAGGGAGTTTTTGCCGGAGGGGACGGCAAAGAACTGACAGTGGGTCCCAACAACCTCTTGCTATTCGATTCGGGTGAAGAACACTCCATCCGCGCCCTTGAGGAGTTGGTCTTTGTCGGTTTTCTCCATGGAACCCCCGGTGCATTGACGTGATTAATTCGAAATAAATATTATTTGAATTGTGAAGACCGAAATTTCAATATCAGGAAACCGGGCAGCTGTCTTTCCTAAAAGTTGTGTCCGAAACCAGGGTTGCGCTGCTGAACGGACTGCGCTTTCCCCTAAATGGTCAAGTCGCAAGGATCCGGATTTGATTTGGAAGAAACCTAAAAAAGCCCTAGAGAAATAAAAGGATTCCGGGAGGGTTTGTTTTTTCTTTTTTCTCTGGAGCATGCAGATAAAGCTCTGCGAGAAGATTTAGTCTATATTTTGTGACCATCAATTTCCGGGTACGCTATAATACCAGTAATAAACCACAGAACAAGACCAGCATATTAAATTCTTTTCCATACCTGCTGGACATTTTTCTTTCAAATAATTTGCCAGGATGAATAAATGGTTGAACCCCGTGCAGATGCTCTGGTAGCCAGGCTGGAAAAAGGCCGTAATAAGACCTTTGAAATATTCGATGCCCTCAAACCTGAACAATGGCAGGAAACGCTCTATACTGATCCCACCTGGCAGGTTCGGCAACTGGTGGCACATTTCGTATCATCGGAAGAGCAGCTGTTTGCCCTGGCGCAGGACGTCGCTGCCGGTGGACCGGGTGCTCCTCAGGGTTTTGATTACGATGGCTTTAATGCCAGTGAACAAAGCCGGCTGAAAGGGGTTACACTGCCTGAGTTGCGCGCCATGCTCGATCAATCCCGGCGGCGGACCATCGCCTGGGTCAGAACGCTCGATGCTGAACAGCTGGATAGGATCGGTCACCATCCAGTCCTTGGTCAGGTGAATGTCGAGACTTTGATTCTTTCAATCTATGGTCATCAACTTCTCCACATGCGTGATCTGTCAAGGCTTTTGGGTAGTGTTGTATAATACCTGCGATAATTAGGATTTTCACAAGCGCAAGAGAAGAGTTTAAATTCTAGGAGGAAGCTTCATGAAAATTGTCGTCTGTATCAAACAAGTGCCTGACTCGACCGCCAAGATGTCTGTCGAAGGGGGCAAAGTATCCTGGGGTGATGCTCCCCTGATCATGAACCCCTGGGACGAATACGCCGTGGAAGCCGCTCTCCAGCAGAAGGAAGCGTTGGGAGGCACACTCACCGCGATTTCCATCGGTGACGAGAGCACCAAGGAAGCCCTTAAGCGCGCCGTTGCCATGGGTGCAGATGATGCCATCCTGATCTCCGATCCAGCCCTGGGTTACCTGGATACTCAGGCCACCGCCCAGATCCTCACAGCCGCCATAAAGAAAATTGGCGCAGTGGATATGGCTTTCTTCGGACGCCAGGCCATTGATGCTGACGCCGGTCTTGTCCCGGTCCAGACCGCCCGCCTGCTGGGTTGGCCTGCCCTCACCTTGGCCTCAGTCATTAAGATCGATGCCGGGAATGTTCGCGTGGAACGCGGCGTCGAGGAGGGGCGCCAGGTAGTTACGGCCAAATTGCCGGTCCTCTTCAGCCTCACCAAGGATTTTGGCGAGCCCCGCTACCCGTCCTTCATGGGCATTCGCAAGGCTGCTCGCGCCGAGATCCCTTCATGGTCTCTTTCCGCTCTCGGTATTTCCGCTCCCGCCTCAGTCATCGCCTGGACTGAGATTATGAACCCGCCTGTAAAGGAAGTCACCTGTGAGTTCATCACCGGGGGCAGTCCTGAAGAGATCGCTGAAACCCTTGCCACCAAGATCATGGCGGAGAAAGTCCTATGAACACCTTTGTCTTTATCGATCACTTCAAAGGCAATGCACTCCCCGCTTCCTGGGAAGCCGTCGGCGTTGGGAAAACGCTTGGAAATGTCACCGCCATCATCTTCGGTTCGGGTGTCGAAGCGTTGGCCAAAACTGCCTTCGAGTTCGGTGCGGATGAGGTCCTTCTGGCGGATGACCCAGCCCTGGCTGATTACCGCGCCGAGGCGTTTGCCGCCACATTGAGCAAACTCGCTGCGGAACGTGCTCCCGACCTGCTCCTCTTCCCCACCACCACCCGCGGTCGCGAGCTGGCCGGTATGGTGGCGATTGATCTGAAGACCGGGGTAATGGTCGACGTGACCGCCCTCGAAGCGGCTGGCGACAAGATCACCGCCACCCGCCCGATCTATGCCGGGAAACTGCTCACAAAGGAAACCTGCTCCTCCAAGCCGCAGATCATCACACTGCGTGGTCGTGCCTTCCCCAAGCCGCCTCAACAGGCTGGGAAATCCGGCACTCTCACCAAGGTCCCGGCCGTTGTAGGTGATTTCCCCACTAAAGTGGAAGGTTATACCACCAGCGAATCCGGCGTCAGCCTGGCGGATGCGAATGTGATTGTCTCCGGCGGTCGCGGTGTCTCAAACAATCCTGCTCTCACCCCACCGGCAGGTCTGGACGAAAAAGCTGCCGAGATCTGGCGCGCCCAGCAGGGATTCGCATTGGTCAGTGAGCTTGCGGCCGCATTGGGGGCTGCAGTTGGCGCTTCGCGCGCCGCAGTGGATGGCGGTTACATCCCTTACGCCCACCAGGTTGGGCAGACTGGTAAGGTTGTCTCCCCGGATGTCTACATTGCGCTGGGCATTTCCGGCGCCATCCAGCACCTGGCTGGCATGCGCACCAGCAAATTGATCGTTGCCATTAACAAGGACCCCGAAGCGCCCATCTTCAAGTTGGCACGCTACGGCGTGGTCGGCGACCTGTTCCAGATCGTTCCCGCTCTTACTATGGCCTTCAAAAAGAAAATGGGCAAATAACCAGGCCTTCCATCCCCCCTTCAAACACTTAGAAGGGGGTTTGTTTTTTCATCTCTTACCGCGTAAGGAGATTCAAGGAGGGAATGCAGTTGCCAGTATTAAGAATATCCTGAAAACTCAGCATAACCCTATTGACTCTGAATTCCAATTCTGGTATTCTTAATTTACCGACCGGTCGGTAGACACAAATGAATCGCGAAATGATCCTGGAAGCTTCAGCTCAGATCATCCGAAAAAAAGGCTATCATGCTGCCTCCATGCAGGATATCGCCGACGCGGTCAACCTGCAAAAAGCCAGTCTCTATCACCATTTTTCAAGCAAACAGGAGATCCTGCTTGCCCTTCTCGATCAGGCATTGGACCTGCTGATCGAGCGTGTATCGGTTGTTCTTTCGCTTGACCTGCCCTCGGATGAAAAATTAACCCAAGCAATGCGCGTCTATCTGGGGTGCCTCGAGGAGCATGCTGCACTTGCATCCGTCCTTCTGCTTGAGCACCGCTCACTAAATCCGGAATACCATGACCGCCACATTCCGCGCCGCGACCGTTTTGAAAGGTTGTGGCGCGATCTGATTCAAGAGGGCGTGGACAGCGGGCTGTTCCACGCTTCTGATCCGGCCATGACGGCGCGTGCCTTACTGGGCGTAATGAATTGGACGATCACCTGGTACCGGTCAGATGGGCGCTATTCCAGCCAGCAGATTTCGGATTATTTCGCCGCCCTCTTCCTCAGCGGACTGCGAGGACATTGATGATGTCATCATTACCCACCAAGACTCCTCCTACCTTCCAGTCCTTTGAGACCTCCGGCGGGGCGCGCATATTCCGCATCCCATTGAAGGTCTTCCCGGACCTGTGGGCTTATGCCTACCTGGTTCTGGTGGATGATTACATCGTCCTGATCGATACCGGTTCCGGTTTCGGCGATTCCAATGCCCATCTCGAAGCAGGGATCGCTCAAGCCCGGACCGCAGCCGGGCGGAACATCCGCTTCGAAGACCTGACCCATATCCTAATAACCCATGGTCATATCGATCATTTTGGGGGGTTGATCTATCTGCGTGAGCGTTCCCATGCGCTGGTTGGAATCCACGAACTCGACCTGGGCAACCTGACCAACTATGAGGAACGCGTAGCTCTTGCCGAGAACCACCTGAAAGCATATCTTGTGGAGGCCGGAGTCCCAACAGAGAAGCGCGAAGGCATCCTCAACATGTACCGCCTCAACAAGATGCTCTTTCATTCGGTTCCGGTGGATTTCACTTACGAAGCCCGGGGGATGCATTTCGGTCCATTCGACATGCTGCACGTGCCAGGGCACTGTGCCGGGCATGTTGTCATCCGCTTGCATAACTTCCTCTTCAGCGGCGATCATGTGCTTGGCCGGATCACCCCTCACCAGAGTCCCGAGCGGCTGACCTACTCCACCGGGCTGGGTCACTACCTTGATTCACTGACCTTATTGGAAAAATGGACAGGCGATTCCGAGCTGACCCTGGCCGGTCATGATGACCCAATCAAAAATCTCCCGGTGAGAATTGAAGAGATCCGCCAGAGTCATGCTGCACGCTTGGACCTTACCCTGGGTTTCCTGGCGGAGCCGCGGACGATCGGCGATGTTTCGCAGAAACTCTTTGGAAACGTGGACGGGTACAACGTCCTGTTGGCGGTCGAAGAGGCGGGTGCCCATGTGGAATACCTCCACCAGCGCGGCCAATTGCGCATTGTCAACCTGGACGATCTCGAAAAAAACGATGGCCCGGTGATCACGCGCTACCGGCGCGTTGCCAATTCCGGAATTAAAAAGACAGTGTAAAGGCATAATTTTCCCGGTGCGCGGAAAATGTCCGGAGCGCACTGAACAACCATGCTGCGCCCGGGAGTTATGCCAAGTTCATATCCTGAACCAGTAAAAGTGCAATCTGATACCACAAGGAGGAGCCATGTATTCTTTCGAACCAACAGAAGAACAAAAAATGCTGATCGATGCCGTCAGTCGCTATGCAACCAGCGACTTGCGCAAAGCGGCCCATGACGCCGAGGAGAATAAGGAACTCCCGCCCAAATTGATCAGCAAGGGCTGGGAACTTGGCATTCTGCAGGCATCCATTCCTGAAACCTACGGCGGTTTTGGGGAGCGCTCTGCAGTGACGGGGGCGCTAGCCGCTGAGGAACTGGCTTGCGGTGACCTGGCAGGTGCATTGGCGGTGGGTGCCCCTGGCCTGTTTGCCCTGCCCATCCTGCTGGCAGGCAGCGAAGAGCAAAAGAAGCAGTACCTGCCCTCGATTATTGAAGCGGATTGGAAACCATACAGCGCAGCTTTGATCGAGCCCACCTTCGATTTTGATCCCAACCAATTAAAGACGACCGCCAAACCTGAAGGTGACGGTTACATTTTGACCGGCGAAAAGACCCTCGTACCATTCGCCGATAAAGCCGAGGCGATGATTGTCTACGCCCAGCTGGATAATGCGACAAAAGCATTCATCGTCCCGAAGGGTACAGCCGGTGTAAAGGTGGGGGATGAACGTGAGAAATACATGGGGCTGAACTCTGTCCCATTCTTCAAGGTCACCCTGCAAGGTGTGAAAGTGCCGAAGGCGAACCTCCTGCCGGGTGACTTCTCCCCTGTTTTGGCTGCCAGCCGGGTTGCAATCGCAGCCATGGCCATTGGCGTGGCCAAGGCAGCTTTTGGCTATTCACGTGACTATGCCAAGGACCGGGATGTCTTCGGTGTGAAAGTGGCTCAGAAGCAATCCGTCGCCTTCATGCTGGCAGAGATGGCAACCGAGATCGAAGCCATCCGCTTGCTCGTCTGGGAGGCGGGCTGGGCCATCGACACAGGGAAGGAAGACGCCGGCCAGAAGGCTTACCTCGCCGTCACCGGTGCCATCGACATGGCGATGATGGTCACCGATCGCGCCGTCCAAATCCTGGGAGGGCACGGGTACATTCGTGAACACCCCGTCGAATTATGGATGCGCAATGGACGCGGTTTTGCCACTTTCACCGGGTTGGCCATGGTATAGCGCCAAAGGAGGATTACTATGATTGACTTTGAAATACCTGAAAAAATTGCCGGTACCCGCCTGGTCGTAGAGACGGTGGCAATTAACATGATGCGCCCGGTCTCCCGCTATTTCGACGAGCACGAGCATGAGGTTCCCTGGGATTACATTAATTTCATGCATACGGCTACAAAAGCAATGGGAGGCACCTCGATGGCTGCGGGTGAAGGAAGGAAGGAAGGCCCGCACTTCGGATTTCAGCGCCTGGCGGTCATGGTGGAAATGCTATCGTGGGGGGATGCAGGGATTTACCTGGATACCCCGGGAGGCATGCTGGGTTCCGCGGCTGTTACCGCCACAGGTTCCCCCGAACAGAAGGAACGCTTTCTAAAACGCTTCCGTGGCGATGCGCCGGTTTTTGACGCCATGTGTATGACCGAACCGCAATGCGGCTCGGATACATCCGCCATCCGCACCTCTGCCGTTTTGGATAAGGCGAAAAATGAGTGGGTGTTGAACGGTGAGAAGATCTTCGTCACCGCTGGACATAAAGCCATGCTCGATTCGGAAGGCTTTATAGTCGTTTGGGCGACGATCAATTCAGCAGCTGGACGTGCCGGGATGCGCCCGTTTGTGGTGGAAGCCAAAACTCCCGGGTGCCAGGTCACGAAGATGGAACACAAACTTGGCATACGCGCCAGCGATACGGTTTCCATAGTCCTGCAGGATTGCCGGGTCCCATTCGGAAATATTCTCGGCAGTCCGGAAGTTGTCACCACCGGTAAGGGTACCACCGGGTTTAAGGGCGCCATGGCAACTTTCGATGCCACCCGGCCCATTGTGGCAGCGCAGGCAATTGGTTTGGCACGTGCCACGTGGGAAATGCTGAAGGATATGCTGGCTGAACGCGGGGTGACCATTCGTTATGGATTACCGCGTCAAAAGCTAACCTCAATTGAAAAAGACATCATCGAAATGGAGATCATGCTGCGATCAGCATGGTGGCTGGTCCTGAAGGCGGTCTGGATGATGGACAACGGCAAGCCGAACTCCCTGGAATCCTCCATGGCCAAGGTGCGCGCGGGCGATGTGGTCAACAAGATCACCCAGAAAGCCGTGGAAATCATGGGCCCTATTGGTTATAGCCGCGAGTACCTGCTGGAGAAGTGGTTCCGGGATGCCAAGATCAGTGATATTTATGAAGGCACCGGTCAGATCAACCGGTTGGTTGTGGCACGTCAGATCCTGGGCTACCATTCGAGTGATTTGAGATAAATTTTCCCTCACCCTGACCTCTCCTGATAGGAAGGGAAGGGGTGAGGAAAGTAAGGAGGAAAAATGACCTACAAAATTCATTCCACTGTGGTTGTGGGTGCCGGGACGATGGGAGCAGCGCTTGCCGCACAACTGGCCAACATTGGTGTACCGGTGACGCTGCTGGACATTGTTCCGAACAAACTCAAACCTGAGGAAGAAGCTGCGAAACTGACCCTGAAGGATAAAGCGGTTCGCAATCGTATCGTTGCCGAGGGCTGGGATCGCTGCGTCAAATCCCGCCCGGCCAACTTGATGTCTTCCGACCTGGCGACACTCGTCAAGCTTGGGAATCTCGAAGACGATTTCGATGCGATTGCCAGGGCGGACTGGGTTATCGAAGCCATTGTCGAGAACCTTAAGATCAAGCAGGATCTGATGATCCGCATCGATGCAGTCCGCAAACCGGAAGCCATCATCACTACCAACACTTCCGGCATCCCGATTAAGGCTATCGCCGAGGGTCGGTCGAAGAGTTTCAAGCAGCACTTCCTGGGGACACATTTTTTCAACCCGCCCAGATATTTAAAGCTGCTGGAGGTCATCCCGACCACCGATACCCTCCCTGCTGTGACCAAGTTCATGGCCTGGTTCGGGGAGTTCCGTCTGGGAAAAGGCATTGTCCTATGCAAAGATACCCCAAATTTCATCGGCAACCGTGTTGCCTTTGGGACCGGTGCGTTCGCCTTGAATTATATTCTTGAAAACGGGTACAGCGTGGACGAGGTGGATGCCCTCACCGGACCTTTGATGGGCCACCCCAAGACAGCCACCTTTCGCCTGATCGATCTGGTGGGAGTGGATGTATGGGACCATGTGGGCACCAACTTGAAGGAACTCATCACGTATGACAAATTTGCCATGCCAGCCCTGGTCGCTGAAAAGCCAAACAAACTTGTACACACCTTGATCGAGAGGGGTTGGCTGGGCAATAAGACGAAAATCGGCTTCTACAAGGAAGTGCGCACAAGCGAAGGTAAAAAAGAATTTTGGTCGCTGGACCTGAAAACGCTGAACCATGCCGCACCGTCCAAGCCGCGCTTCAACTCGGTAGGGAAGGCCAAGGATATCGATGGACTCAGCGAAAGGATGAAGGTTTTCCTGGGCGAGACCGACCGGGCAGCAAAATTGATCAAGGACCTGACCTTCCAGGGGCTTCAATATGCGTCTGTCATTATTCCCGAGGTTGCCGACACCCCGAAGCCGGTCGATGATGCTGTCCGTTGGGGATTCCAGCACGAGGCAGGTCCGTTCGAAATCTGGGATATGTTGGGAGTGCAGGAAACATCCAGGCAAATGAAGACTGCGGGTTTCGCCCCCGCCGGATGGGTGGCAAAGATGATCAAGGCAGGCTGCCCAACCTTCTACAAGTACAGAGGAACCAGCAAGGTCGGCGTCTACGATGTGGCCAAACAAAAATACGTTTCCATCCCCAAAACGCCCGGGTTGACCGTCCTTAGCGAATTGAAGAAAGCCAAAAAAGTCATCAGTTCTAACCCAGGCGCGTCGCTCTATGACATCGGAGACGGTATAGCGCTGGTTGAGTTCCATACCAAAATGAATGCGCTGGATGATGAAATTTTCGCCATTGCCGAAGAAGCGCTTGACCGCACTGAAACAGAATTCGATGGTCTGGTGGTTGGCAACGAGGGCGAGAACTTTAGCGCCGGTGCGAACATCGGGCTGATCCTGATGGGCGCCAAATCCCAGCAATGGGATATGCTGACCCAGGTGGTGAAGAGATTCCAGAACCTGAACATGCGCATGCGCTATTTCCCCAAGCCGGTGGTGATTGCCCCGGCAGGAATGACCCTGGGCGGAGGTTGCGAAATAACCATGCATGGCAGCCGGGTGGTGGCAGCAGGCGAGACATACATTGGGTTGGTTGAATTGGGTGTAGGAGTAATCCCCTCCGGTGGTGGTACAAAAGAATTGATGCGCCGCATTGTCAACCCGCCCATGCGCCTTCCTGGATTGGACGTCTTCCCGTCCTTGCAGCGAGTCTTTGAACAGATCGGGCAGGCCAAAGTGGCTACCAGTGCCGAGGAGGCCCGCCAGATGGGCATCCTGGGACCTGCCGACCGAATCGTAATTAACCGTGAGCACTTGCTTACCGAAGCCAAGCGGGAGGCTATGCACATGGCCGCCTCGGGATACCATCCACCCGCTCCGGAATTGATCTACGCCGGTGGGCGCGAGTCACTGGCAGCTCTCCGGATTGGAGCCTGGAGTTTCAAGGAAGGTAAATATATTACCGAATATGATGGTGTTATTGCCGGGAAACTTGCCAATATTATGGCGGGTGGCGACCTGAGCCGTCCGACCTGGGTCAGCGAGCAGTACATCCTTGACCTGGAATGCGAGGCTTTTCTCTCGCTTTGCGGCGAGGAAAAAACTCAGGCGCGCTTATTCAACATGCTCCAGTTTGGAAAGCCATTACGGAATTAGGAGGTAATGATGATACGCGAAGCTGTTATTGTATCTGCCGTACGCACCCCCGTCGGGAAAGGAAAACGCGGCGGGCTTGCAACTGTCCGCCCGGACGAACTGGCTACATCCGTGGTAAAAGCCCTGCTTGACCGCACCCCCGGGTTGGATCCAAGTGAAATTGACGACGTTATCCTCGGTTGCGCCTTCCCGGAAGGGGAACAGGGGCTAAATATGGCGCGCATGGTAGCGCTGCGGGCTGGCCTGCCGGAATCGGTTCCGGGCGAAACCATCAATCGTTACTGCTCATCCGGTGTCCAGAGTATCGCCCATGCCGCCTACGCCATCCAGGCCGGGCAGATGGAGGTTGCCATAGCAGGCGGTGTAGAGTCAATGAGCATGGTCCCGATGATGGGTTATAAATTCTCAGTGAACCCATATTTTGCAGCCGAACTGCCCCACTATTACACCAACATGGGACTTACTGCCGAGAACGTGGCCGTGAAATACGAGATCAGCCGCGAAGAACAGGATGCCTTTGCCTTAAGATCCCACCAGAAGGCAGCTGCTGCGGTCAATTCCGGCAGGTTCGACCCGGAACTGGTTCCGATCGATGTCGAACTTAAAGAGCTTGGCCCCGACGGGAAACCTTCGACCAGGAAATTCACTGTAAAACGGGACGAGGGTCCGCGCGCCGATACCAGCCTGGAAGCGCTTGCCAAACTCAAACCGGCCTTCAAAGATGGCGGCACTGTCACAGCGGGCAATTCATCGCAGGTCTCGGATGGTGCTGCCGGGGTGGTCATCATGTCCGTAGAAAAAGCGGAGGTGCTGGGCCTCAAACCAATGGCGCGTTTTGTTATCTTTGCAGTAGGTGGCGTTCCGCCGGAGTTGATGGGCATCGGCCCAATCGTCGCCATCCCGAAGGCCTTAAAAATGGCCGGTCTCTCACTCAACGATATCGATTTAATCGAACTGAATGAGGCTTTTGCTGCCCAGTCTGTGGCGGTTGCCCGCCAGGTGGGTCTCGACATGGAGAAGGTTAACCTGAATGGCGGTGCAATTGCACTCGGTCATCCACTCGGCTGCACCGGCGCCAAACTGACCACCCAGTTGATCTACGAGATGAAGCGGCGCAAATCCAAGTATGGCATGGTATCGATGTGCATCGGTGGAGGAATGGGCGCAGCAGCCATCTTCGAGAACTTGCAGAATTAATCATCGGAATAGCATTCACCAACCCCGGACGCAGGTGCCGGGGGAGCATGGAGAAAATTTCTTCCTGCCCCAAATTAATTAATATTTAATAGGAGAATATTATGACTCTGACCGTCGTTGAACTGATGTCTAAAATGCCGAAAGCTTTCCTACCTGAAAAAGCCCCCGGGCTGGATGCTGTGATCCAATTCAAATTCAGCGGAGCGGAAGCAGGCGACTGGTTCGCTACCATCAAGAACGACAAATGCACCGTGGAACAGGGTGCGTTCCCCACTCCAAAGATGACTTTATCAGCAGATTCTGCTGATTATGTCAAAATATTTACCGGTGAATTGGACGGCATGCAGGCCTTTATGGCAGGCAAACTCAAACTTGCAGGAGATCTGAACCTGGCCATGAAATTAATGACCATGTTCAAGATCCGTTAAAGTTCACCCAGCATATAGATAATAATATCAAAGGGGACGGAAGGCGGTTGCAACCGTCAATCCGTCCCCAATTTTTACCTCCGTTCTGCCCTGTCATCTTTGACCTGGGCTGATCCAGCCCTTGACAGGATCTGGAAAATAACGAGAGGTATTTTGTTACAGGGATTTCACAGGTAATTCCATCGTTGCGGGTTTTTTCTTGGCTTCCACTTCATTATGCTCCCGGACCAATTCACGGCGCAACACCTTGCCGACAGTGGTTTTGGGCAATTCGGTGCGAAACTCCACCTGCCTGGGTACTTTGTAAACAGCCAGACTTTTCCTTGACCATTCTTTGATCTCGTCCTCGGTCATGCTTTCTCCGGGCTTTAGCACTATCCAGGCCTTGACCACCTCACCGCGCAGCGAGTCTGGAATACCTGCCACGCCTACTTCCAATACTTTCGGGTTCGCTGCAATGACTTCCTCCACTTCACGTGGCCAGACCTGTTCTCCGCCAGGTTTAATGAGTTCCTTTTTGCGATCTACTATATAAAAGTAACCGTCCTCATCCATGCGGGCAATATCCCCGGTAAACAACCAGACCTTGCCATCTTTCAATTTGCGCAGTGCGGTCTCTGTTTCTTTAGGCATGTTGTGGTAGCCTTTCATAACCTGCGGACCGAAGATGACGAGTTCCCCGATCTCACCAAGTTTCATCTCTGATATACCGTCCTCCAGGCTGATGATTTTGGCATCCACATCAGGGAAGGGCATGCCGATTGAACCGGTTTTATTCATCCCCAATTGGGGGTTACAGTGAGTAGCGGTGGGTGCTTCTGACAATCCATAGCCCTCAAAAACCTTGCCTCCGCTCAACGCTTCGAAGCGTTCCTTGGTTTCCCGCAGCAATGGAGCAGAACCTGAAATACAAGCCTTGATGGAACTCAGGTTATACTTTCCAGCAATGACCTCCGGGCGGTTGTTTATGGCGTTGTACAACATGGGGATGCCAGGGAAGACAGTTGGGTGGAACTTCTTGATATTTACCAATAAATCCGGCAAGTCGCGCGGGTTGGGGACCATGACCAGTGGAGCAGCCATAAAAATGCCAAAGAGCATCCCTACCACCATTCCATACACATGGAAGAGCGGGATTGCCATGAGCACTGTTTCTTTTCCCGGCAATAAGTTAGGCATCCAACTGCCCACCTGCAGGGTATTCGCCACCAGGTTGCTGTGTAAAACCACCGCGGCTTTTGAGACTCCGGTTGTGCCCCCACTGTATTGGAAGAGAGCGACGTCTTCCGCCCCAATATCCACTACGGGCCGGTCTTTCGCTGAGTATTTCACGAGCAGGTCATTCAGCCAGATATCGCCTGGTTCCAATTCAACCCGAAAACCGTCTTTTTTCTCCTTAGCCACCGTGAACAGGACTTTCAGGACAGGGGGGAGTGTCTCTTTGATGTTCGTTACGATCAGGGTCCTGATCGTGGTGTCAAGCTGAGCGGACTTCATTGTTTTGTAGAAGTTGCTCATCACGAACATGGTCTCGATGCCGGCGTCATTGGCCTGATGAACGATTTCAGGTGCCGTATAGCGTGAGTCGATGGCGACAACCACCCCGCCTGCTTTTAGGATCCCAAAGTAAACCATCACGAATTGGGGTGTATTTGGGATAAAGATCCCCACCCGGTCCCCCTTTTTTATCCCAAGCCCCGCCAGTGCAGCAGCCAATTTATCGGTGATGGCGTTCATTTCCCGGAAGGAAATTGCCGCCCCTTTGAAGATGGTGCACGCACGATTGGGGTATTTCTTCGCAGATTCCTCCAGGAAATGAAAAATGGGAACCGGGGGATAATTTATGGTTTTGGGAACACCTTCGTCATAATGCTGTAACCACGGATGCGCATCCATTTTTTAGCTCCTCCTGAATATTTGGCGAGATCCTATCATAATTAGTATAGGATTAATTTTTCGAAAAGTCAATGATTCTAATTTCATTTGTTACAGTCACAGAAATCCATAGAATAAAGGGGTTGCAAAAAGAGAGAGTTCCAATCAATATTGAGGTTGCGCCAACAATACCGAAAGGAGCTCTCAGATGACAGACGAATCTGTCGCGATTAGTATAACCATAAAATTGGAAGATGTGGTGATGGAAATCGAGGAAAAGGTTTTCATCGGAGCGGTGGAGGATTCGATCCACAGCTTGACGGTAGGACTGGGGCAACAAGTGCTTCAGGGGGTGATCCAAGTGTTGGATGATCGAATCGCGCGGGAGGTGCCCGCAGGCTGGAGGAATGTGGGGACGGAGATGCGCTGGATGGTGAGCAGCCTGGGAGCGGTTCGATACAAGCGAAGGATCTATCAAGATGAGCGGGACCGGCGAGTGAAACCGGTCGATGAGTTGTTTGGCCTGTTACGATATGGGCGGATGAGCGGTAGGGTTCAGGAGATGGGAGCGGCCCTGTCCAGTTGTGATCCCTATCGCCGGGCAGCCGATCAACTCAGCTACCTGATCAAGGTCCCGATTACCGCCACCAGCCTGCAACGGATGGCCTGGTTGGTGGGTAACCGCATTGCGGATGGGGAAGAAGCCGAGCGAAGGCGCATCTTCGAAGGAGGGGCTGTGCAGGAAGGGGGAAAGATTCCGGCGCCGGTGCTGTACGGCGAGAGCGATGGAGTGTGGGTGCACCTGCAGCGGGAAAAGAGACGATCCACGGAAGTCCGGGTGGCGATCCTGAGCACAGGCCGAAAACAGGTCGGAAAAGACCGGTTTCGCCTGGAAAACAAGCAGTGTATGACCGCCATCGGGCTGAATGCGGAGATGTGGCAGGAACACATCCTGCGGGAAGCCCATTTGGCTTATGACCTGACCCAGACCCAGATCCTGATCAGCGGGGGAGATGGCAACCAGTGGGTGCGCCATAGCTTTGACCGGATGGATCTGCCCCAGCAATTTGTGCTGGATCGGTTCCACTTGCAGAGGGCGGCCCGCCGGGCATACCATGATAAAAGCGCGGCCCGACGTGTGGTCACTCGCTTACGACATGAAGGCTTCCATGCGGTCGCCCCTGAGCTGCAGCAACACATCCAGCAGGCAGAAGGCAATCAACAGAAACTGCTACTCGACTTCTACCGATACGTTCTCAACAACCAGGATGGGTTATTGGACCTGGAATACCGGGCCTGCTCCTCCCCGCCTGCCTGGGAGCCATTGAAGGCAATGTCGACAAGCTGGTGGTCCACCGCATGAAAGGGCGTGGTTGTTCCTGGCGTTTGCCCGGTGTACGCGCCATGCTGGCTCTCTGCCGCAATGCTGATCAACTGCGTTCTCATGCCTATCGCTACCTCCCCCTTCAAACTCCTCCCAGAACGTACCACACCACGCAGTTTCTTGAAGTAGAATATTCAGAGACCACTCAGGGTTCCTTGCCTGTCTTTCAGGGACCCCACCAGAACAGACCCTGGGTCAGGTCCCTTCACCGGCTAATCTATGGCCGCTGATCTCTCTCTTTCCCCTGTTCTATGGATATTTGATACAGTAACATTTCATTTATGAAATTAACAACTTTAGAACCCTGATTCCTTAAAGAATTCTTGACTTCGAGTCTCCGCTGTGCTAGAATGTACTTGTTCCCAAACTTGCGTATAGAAGTATCAATGTGACCAACCTTCGTCGTCCTCTGCGGCTCAACGTCGGATTCTTAATCAAATCGCCGGTCGGTACGCGTCGTGATTTTAATTTCGAATCCGAAAAAATGCGCCTGGGGGAGGACCTGATCGTCCACAATTTTTCCGGGTTGGCGAGGTTTGATCGAACCCAGCAAGGACTTCTGCTCCAGGGCGAGTTCGAAGCAGCGGCGGATTTGGAATGTGTACGCTGCCTGGATACATTTTCTCAACCACTCAAGTGGTCATTTTCCGACCTTTATGCTTTCGATAAACGGAACGTCACCGATTCAGGCTTGCTGGTGCCGGAGGATGCTCAAATCGACCTGGAACCATTATTGCGTGAATACGCATTGCTGGAATTCCCCATTAACCCGGTCTGTAAACCGGATTGTAAAGGTTTGTGCCCGGTCTGCGGGGAAATCTTGAACCTGAGAGACTGCGGCCATCGGCCAGAGTCCGAATCGCCTTTTTCGGCGTTGAAGGACCTGTTGAAGTAGGATGCGCCTGATGAGGAGGAGGGTGATGAATGGCGCCGCTTGAAAGAAGACATCGCAATAGGGAAGTCTTAAGCTTGTTGCTTGAGAAAGCCTCTGTCCAGGGTTATTTAACCACGGATGATTTACTGGAACTCTCTCCCGAAGTGGGCGAAGATGCAGAGCGGCTCTCGGTAATAATGCTCGCCTTGCGTCACCGGGGAGTGGATGTACTGGACCCTGAAGCGTCCGAATCCCCTCCAAATGACATCATTACAATTCCTGGTTTGGAACCCTTGATCGAGCCCGAACCATTGATCAATGACACCTTGAGCGATGATACGGTGGGAATGTACCTCAAGGAAATGTCGCGGGTTCCCCTCCTTAAAGCTGACGAAGAATACGGGATCGCCATCCGCATTGAAGATGGTCGCAAAGCAAAGGGCGATTTACTTCGCACACCAGGATGCAAACGAACCCTTGAACGCCAAAGGCTGGAAGCCCTGGTTCAAGATGGGATCATGGCGCGCGAGCACATCATTAAGGCAAATACCCGCCTGGTGGTTAGTATTGCCAAGCGTTACATGGGGCGGGGGGTACCCTTCCTTGACTTGATCCAGGAGGGGAACCTGGGCTTGATGAAGGCCGTCGAGAAATATGATGCCCATAAAGGGTTCCGTTTCTCAACCTACGCCACCTGGTGGATCCGCCAGACCATTACTCGTGCCATTGCTGACCAGGCGCGCACCATTCGAGTACCTGTCCACATGAGTGATCGCATCCGGCAGACGTACAAAGCCACTCATGACCTGGAACAGCGGTTGGGGCGCGTCCCCACGCCTGAGGAATTGGCTGCAGAACTCGGACTGGATCTGCAAAAGGTTCAATGGATTCTACAGGTTTCATGGCTACCCCTTTCTTTGGAAAGCCCGGTGGGCGACGATGAAGATTCGGAACTGGGAATGTTCATTGAAGACGAACTTACCCCCACACCCATGCAGAGCGTTTACCAGTCCATGCTCAAAGAAAAGATTGATGAAGTGCTGGGTACATTAACTCCCCGGGAAGCACGCATTCTGCGCATGCGCTTCGGGTTGGACACAGGAACCCCCTTCACTCTTGAGGAAGTTGGTGAGAAATTTGGCCTCACTCGAGAACGCATCCGTCAGATCGAGGGGAAAGCCTTACGGCGGCTTCGTCATCCAAGACGTGCGCGGCAATTGAAGGAATACCTCTAACCAAACCTCCCAGATCGGGAGGTTTTTATATTAATTGTAATTAACAGATTTACTAAATTTACTAATAAATCCCTAATGTTACTTGTCTCACTTAATGCTATAAATGCGGCAATTAATATTCGATTACACCAAAAAGGAGCGGAAATATGAAATTTAGGATTTCAACATATTTTATCCTTCTCACCATTCTGGTGAGTTCAGTTTCTCTTAATGGGACGGTTTTTGCCGCTTCGCCATTCAGCCCCGGCATTGCGAAAGCAGCAAAACCGGTCTGTCCTGGTCCAGCAGCCACCGGAGATACCCATTGTCATGCTTGGGCATTTCCGAATGCGAGTACATCCCCGGTAGGACTTTCCCCCGCGATTATGAAATCCGCATATGGTTTCTCTACAAGCAACACTGCTGGTTTTGCAACGACGATCGGGATCGTCGATGCGTATGACCTGCCTACTGCTGAGAACGACTTGAATGTTTTCAGCAATACTTTTGGTTTGCCCGCTTGCACTACAAGCAATGGCTGTTTTTCCAAAGTAAACCAAACAGGGGGAACAAAATATCCACGCTCCAATTCCGGTTGGGGGCTCGAGATCGCACTTGATATTGAATGGGCTCATGCGATTGCGCCTGGCGCGAAAATTCTATTGGTCGAAGCCAGCAGCAGCAGTTTTACTAATCTTTTGGCAGCGGAAGACTATGCTTCAGGTCATGCCAAGTATATAAGCAACAGCTGGGGAGGTAGCGAATTCTCCGCTGAAAAAACTTATGATTCCCACTTTACTAGATCAGGCGTTTCCTTTTTTGTATCTGCCGGAGATGCCGGACTTCCTGCGGAATATCCATCCGCTTCACCTAATGTAATTTCTGTTGGAGGTACTTCCTTGATCTTCTCCAGCAATGGAACACTTCAGACCGAAACGGGCTGGTCGTCTGGCGGTGGCGGCTGCAGTCAATTTGAAACAGCCACGTCAGCGCAATCAGGATTCAGCGGTCATCTCCAGGTAAATTGCGCCGGGTATCGTGCCACCCCGGATGTTTCCCTGGATGCGGATCCAAACTCAGGCGCGGCCGTTTATGATAGCTACGGCTATAATGGACAAAAAGGTTGGTTCCAGGTTGGTGGAACAAGCCTGTCTTCACCCATGTGGGCTGGACGGGCGGCAGTATCGGGTGCCGTTGTCAATGCTGGTTATGTTTATGGACCCAGCATCTCATTTCGTGATATCACAGTTGGAAATAATGGTTCCCCTTGCCTGGTCGGTTTTGATCTCTGTACAGGTCGGGGCAGTTGGACTGGAGCGACTCCTTAGAAAATCAAACCCGTGCCTAGAGAATGATAAGAGTCTCCCATATTTTTTGGAAGACTCTTATCTTGGATTTAGATCTCCCTGAACCGTGGAAAGCCTTTTATATAGCCCATCCTGGCGAATTAACTCTTCATGAGTTCCCATCTCACGGATGGATTTATCCTCAAGCACCACGATTTTATCGGCATTTCGAATGGTGGATAATCGATGTGCAATAACAATCGTGGTGCGACCCTGCATCAAACGTTCAAGTGCCTGCTGAATCATTTGTTCGGTTTCGGTGTCAACTGATGAGGTTGCTTCGTCAAGGATTAATATCGGAGCGTTCTTCAGGATGGCACGAGCGATGGACAGGCGCTGCTTTTGCCCACCGGAGAGCTTGACTCCTCGTTCGCCGATCAGGGTATCATACCCTTCGGGAAGGTCGGCGATGAATTTTTGGGCGTTGGCGGCCTTTGCAGCTGAAATCATCTCTGCCTCATCGGCGGTCGGACGGCCGAAAAGCAGGTTATCCCGTACCGTCCCATAGAATAGAAACACATCCTGCAGCACGATACTAATCTGCCCGCGCAAACTGTCAAGCGTATAATCGCATAAATCGCGTCCATCCAGGGTTATCACACCACTGGTCACATCATAAAACCGGGGGATAAGGCTGACCAGGGTGGTCTTCCCGACACCAGTCGGTCCCACGAGCGCTACAACAGATTTGGCAGGTATTTCCAGCGAAACATTATCCAGGACCAGGACGCCCTCGGTATATTCAAAACTGACATTTTTAAAAACGAAATCACCGCGCACACGATTGGTAACCGGTGCAGCTCCCCTGGCTGTCTGAGGTTCGTGCGGCTCGGCGATAAGGTCAGCCACTCGATCCGCCCCGGCCAACGATGACTGGATTGCTTCCCAGGCGCCACTTAGATTCTGAACGGGTGCATAAAAACTTTGCAGGTAAAGGAAGAATGCCACCAGGTCTGCAATTGGCAGCTTACCCTGCAGAGCCAGGCGACCACCGAAGTAAACTACGATCAACGTGCCGAGAGAAGAGGTAAATTCCACGAAAGGTTGAAAGGTGGCCATTAGTTTCAAGGCACCGAGCTGCGATTTACGGTAATTCTCGATGCCTTGATGAACACGTTCCGCTTCTTCATCTTCCCGTGTGAACGCTTTGATCTCACGGATACCGGATAGGTTATCGTTGAGCAATGCATTCAAATCACCCAGCACTTTTTGGCGATTGCGGAAGGCGGGGCGCACGTACTTTGCGTAGACCCGCAGCGATAGAACCACGAACGGGATGGGGATGAGACTGAGCAGAGTCAGTTGCCAGTTAAGGCTGAGCAGCACGGCTGTTACACCGATCAGAGTAATCAGGTTGACGACCACATCCGGAATCGCATGGGCGATCAGCTGTTCGAACAGGTCAGTGTCATTAACTACGTTTGACATCAGATTGCCAACCTGTTTGTCCTCGTAAAAACGGAGTGAGAGGCGCTGCATGTGCTCGTAAATGTATTCGCGCACATCCGCCACAACACCCCAGCCAGCAACGTGTGCCACGTATGAGCGGACAAATGTCAGCCCAGCCCGGATTAAATAGGAAGCCAGAACCACTAACGCCAGGATGGTGACATAATTCATGTTGGCCAGACTCGCGCCCGGGGCAGTGACTTCAGCCACCAAAAGTTTGACAATCCATGGGATGAGCAGTTGGATGCCCACCAAAACCAACATACTGAAGGCAGTCACCATAAGCGAAAAGCTGTATCGTCGGGCATAGTTAAAAATAAGTTGAAATGGTTTCATTATGTTCCTTGGGTTTGATTGTACAACCAGTACCCAATTCCATGCTAAATGTTCGATGACAGTCAAAAAGGACTGCCGGGTAAAAGGGCAGTCCTGACAGGATCAAACTACCGGAAATCAGGCTACAATTTATTGGATAACCCCAACTTCCTTAAGATAATTAATCAAGCGCTCCTGTTCTACTTCGAGGCTGGCAAGCAGTTTTGGAGCGGAGGAGAGGTCATCCTGTCGCCCCAGGGCTTCCATTTCTGCGCACAAATTGGTCACAGGGATGGCGCTGAAATTAGCCGAAACGCCTTTTAAGTTGTGCGCATGCCGGCTGAAATCGTTGGAGTTGTGTGCCTCTAAGGCATTTTTTAGATCTTTGATTCGTTCAGGAAAACCAGCCACATAATCGCGGCTCATTTGATATAGGAATGGCCGGTCGTTTCCAAATCGTTCAAGAGCGCGATCAACGTCCATTGGAAGTTCGTATTTCAACGGGAGCGGGGGTTCAACCGAAGCGGACATTAATTGTGTCGATTGGGCGGGTGGTTCTTCGGTCCACGCTTCCTGTGCGGCTTCAGATTCGGATGATTCAAGCCAGCGATCAAGTACGCTTAATAGAATGCGTATTTCAAGTGGCTTGGGAACATAGTCGTCCATTCCAGCAGCAAGACAGCGACCGCGGTCCCCTTTCATGGCATGAGCTGTCATGGCGATGATGGGGATGCGCTGTTTGGAGTCACCTTCCCATTCGCGGATACGGCGGGTAGCCTCGAAACCATCCATCTCCGGCATCTGTACATCCATTAATATTGCGTTATATTTCCCATCTTTTGCTTTTTCCAGAACCTGTAAACCGTTCTCAACCGTGTCAACTGAGTAACCGGCCTTGTTGAGTAAAATCGCAGCCAATTTCTGGTTGATCGGATTATCTTCTGCCACCAGGATACGCTGGTTGGAATGCTGCTTCTGCTCGGCGAGCATGTGTCGAGTGATGATCGCTGGTTCCTTTTCCTCTTCCCTCCCCATGACAGCTTCCAATGCCTGGTAGAGCATGTGCTGGCGCACTGGCTTCAGGAGGTAGCCGGAACAGCCTAAGGCCTCCATGTGCGACGCATCGCCACGCTGACCAATTGAAGTCATGACAATGATGCGAATATCTTTAAGGGCGGGATCGCCTTTTAGCGTACGAATAATTTGCTCTCCATCCATTCCGGGCATTTGCATGTCTAAAAGTACCACCTGGTATGGGTCCCCATTCCGCAATGCATTGCGCAAGACTTCAATGGATTTGGACCCACTTGCCACAGTTTCGACCCTGCAGCCGAAGCCTTCCAGGGTTTTGGTAAGAATAGTGCGATTGGTGGCATTATCGTCCACACCCAGGATATGCATTCCTTTCAGGTTGACTGGCTGAAGTGTTAGCGGAGCAGTTCCACGTTTTTCGGGAGGTTGTTTTTCAAAAGTTACTTGAAACCAGAAAGTGCTCCCCATCCCCGGGCTGCTCTGCACTCCAATTTCACCTCCCATCGCTTCTACAAGTTGTTTGCAGATTGTTAGGCCCAACCCGCTTCCGCCATACCTGCGCGTGGTGGTCCCGTCGGCTTGAGTAAAACGTTCAAAAACAGACTGCTGCTGGTCAGCCGGGATGCCGATTCCAGTATCCTGGATGGAAAAATAGATCGTGGCATGCGTCGCAGTCTCGTTGACAGGCTCAACCCGGATTACTATTTCTCCCTGGTGCGTAAATTTGATGGCATTCCCGATCAGATTAATGATGATTTGCCGGGTGCGACCAGGGTCGCCCTTTAAATCGGTTGTCAGATCTGGATGGATCAAGCAGGCGAGCTCCAGACCTTTGTCTTGAGCCCGCTGGGCGAGGGAGGCTGCCGCATCTTCGACTGTGGTCCGCAAATTGAAACTGATGATTTCCAATTCCATCTTTTTGGCTTCAATTTTGGAGAAATCGAGGATATCGTTTATAAGCGCCAGTAACGCTTCGGCGCTCTGAAGGGAAATGTTGAGATACTCCCGCTGCTCGTCGGTCAGGCTGGTGTCCAGCGCAAGTTCGAGCATGCCAATGACACCGTTCATGGGGGTGCGGATCTCGTGACTCATATTGGCGAGAAACTCGCCCTTGGCACGGTTGGCATCTTCCGCTTCCTGGCGGGCGGTTATCAGGTCAGTAATATCGTGATAAATCGCCAATGCCCCGACTTTTTGTTCCCCGACAATCACCGGGACGGCTAATATTTCCACGTCCACCATGGTGCCATTCTTTCGCCGACGTTTCCCAATCCCATGGATGGTTCCGCCCGTTAAAGTTTGCTGCGTATATTGTGAAGCTTCCTGGAGGGTGGAATCGGTGGTGATCAAATTATCCAGGTTTCCTCCGACTATTTCGTCTTGCGTATATCCAAAGAGTTTTTCAAAAGCCGGGTTGCACGAGGCAATTCCTTCTTTTTCATCCAGGACGATGATGGCAGCCGGGTTGTTTATTACCAGGGATTCAAAGAATTTTTTCTGGCGGGCTACATCGTCCTCGATTCGTTTCCGCTTGGATAGGTCATGCAGGACATATATCGAACGAGTTGGATTTTCGAAAGCCATCTTTTCAACGAGCACTTCAAAAAAACCGCCCAAACGGGGAATTTCCATTTCCCCAGGCAATAATTCCATGAATTCCGCTTGGTCTTTTCCGCGCAATGCCTCCCGAAAAGGAGTGCCAATTATAGCTTTGTAGGATGAATCGAGTTTTTCAATTACTGCTTTATTGCACCGGGCGATATTCCCGGCAGAATCGACGATAAAGATAAGGTCAGCGACTGTATCGAAGGTACTTTCCCATTCTTTCTTCCCACGGCTGATCACATCTTCGACCTGGTGAAGGGTTCCCACTTCCTGAATTAACTTCTTGTTTAGCATCTGGAGTTCCGCCGTACGTAATCCTACGGTGGTTTCAAGGTCGTTTTTTAATCCATTCATGCGGTTCTCACGCACTCCGACCAGAATAAATACCACTCCGAGTACCAGGGGAGCACAATCAATTATCCATAGCAAAGGTTGGCTTCCCTGAGCCAGGAAAATCGAGCCCAAATTAATAGGCAAATTGTCCATAAGGATTTGGAAAAAGGTGCCAATTGCAGGGAAAAGTAAGCCAAAACCAACTCCCAACAGAAAATAAAGGAAAATTATCGGATGGAATGGGGTTCGGGTCTTCATAATAGGGACTCCAAGTCCTCTAAGAAAAAATGGTTGGTCTTGATGAATATTATAGCAACAATGCTCTCAAATGGAGAAGGGTTATTCCTTTCACTGTATGAATAATCCATTTCCACTTGCAACTTAAGGCACACCATAGTAAACTCGGTTTGATGAGATTCTATTCCGTTTCCCCTTCGATAGTGATGCCTATGGAAATGCACTGCCGCGTTTGGACAGCCGCACAGAGAATGTAAATTTCTTTTGCTTCCTGACAAGGCTGTCCGATGGTTGGACGGCTTTTTTATTTGATGGAAGACCAATCGATAATATCTGGTAATACCTTGCAGGAGAACGTATGTCGGAAAACATATTGATTGCCATTGCGTGGCCTTATGCCAACGCCGAAATACATGTGGGAAATATCACCGGTTCGCATCTCCCGGGTGACATCGTAGCCCGCTACCACCGTTTGAAAGGAGACCACGTACTGATGGTCTCGGGTACAGATTCTCACGGAACACCGGTGACGATTGCCGCCGATAAAGAGGGCATCCCGGTCGAAGATGTGTATAAAAAATATCATAATGGCTTTATTGATCTATTCATGAAACTGGGTATCCAGTACGACCTGTTTACCACGACCCATACTGAAAATCATTTTAAAGTGTCTCAATCCATGTTCCTGGCCTTGCAGAAGAATGGTTTCCTGTTTACCCGGAAAACCATGCAATGGTATAGCCCGGCTGCCAAACGTTTCCTGCCGGACCGTTACGTGGAAGGGACCTGTTACATATGTGGCTACACCGGAGCCCGCTCAGATCAATGCGACCAGTGCGGGAACGTCCTCGAACCAGAAAAACTGATCAATCCGAAATCTAAAGTGGATGGTTCTACTCCCGAATTGCGGGAAACCGAGCACTATTTCCTGGAACTCTCCAAACTCGAACCGGAAGTGATTGATTTTTTGCGTAAACGCTCAAGCTATATGCGCGAGACAGTGCTGGGAGAATCTTTGGGGAAAATTGAAGCCGAAGGCCTGAAACCCCGGCCCATCACCCGCGACCTGGACTGGGGTATACCGGTTCCGGTGGAAGGATGGGACGACAAACGATTGTACGTCTGGTTCGAAGCTGTCATTGGATACCTATCCGCAGCAATTGAATGGGCAAAGCTCAGGGGCACTCAGGAAATCTGGAAAAACTGGTGGGTGAACCCGGCTGCAAGGGCTTTTTATTTTATTGGAAAGGACAATATCTTCTTCCACACCGCATTGTGGCCTGCGGAATTAATGGGAGCGAGCGGGGAATTCCTGCAGATCTTCTCCGAAGAAGAGGGGACTCTCAATATGCCCTATGATGTGCCGGCCAACCAGTTCATGAATCTGGAAGGTCAGAAGATCAGCGGCTCACGCAATTGGGCGATTTGGGGCAGGGATGCCCTGACTCGCTATGACCCGGATGCCTTGCGATATTACCTGACTATAAACATGCCGGAGACCCATGATTCCGATTGGGATTGGAAGGAGTTCGTAGCTAAAAATAACGGGGAATTGGTGGCAACCTGGGGTAACCTGGCAAACCGCGTGCTTTCTTTCAGCTATAAATATTGGGATGGATTTGTCCCGGAAATTGATGCGGCAGCCCTGAGACCCGCCGATATTAGCCTGCTGAATTCAATCGAGGCTGGATTTCAATCGGTGGGAGAATTGCTCGATACGGTGAAATTGCGGGCTGCCCTTCAAGAGGTATTCCGCCTGGCTTCCACAGTCAACCAGTACCTGGACCAGATGGCGCCGTGGCAGGCGGTTAAGACTGATAAAAACTCGGCTGCCTTGACCATCTACACCGCACTGAAGGCAATTGATTCGCTAAAAGTTATGTTTTCTCCATTCCTCCCTTTCACATGCGAAACGTTGAACGGTTTTTTTGGGTATGAAAATCCGTTATTCGGCGTTTCCTATACAGAGATGGTAAGAGACAACCTGGGGGATCATTTGGTTCTAAAATATCGCAGCGTTGAAGGCGCCCAGTGGAAACCGAGCGAATTGAAACCCGGTGGAAAACTTAACGCTCCATCCCCATTGTTCAAAAAGCTGGAAGAAAGCGTGATAGAAGATGAGCGGGCCAGGCTGGGGAAGTAACCCTATGAGAAGGCGGCGCATGAAAATGTGCGCCGCTTTTTTATAGCCATAAACGCTTGTCTAATGTAATTCTTTCCCCTCACAGTAATTAATGGATTGATGATCAGCTGAGTTGTATTGATTTATTCCACACTCCAGGCTTTGATGGAATAAGATGAATTTATTGCTTAATGATCGGTTAAATTTCCATTTGATTTTTTCCAATTTCATCCAACCAGACCGGTAATTGGTCGATCAATGTTTTCATTACCGACTTCGTGTTCTCATGGAAAAGGCTAATGTTTCCATATGCCTCCCCACCTCCCACATTAACCAGGTCGGTGACACCCCGCAGGATCAGGCAGCGAACGCTGTTCCGCTTTGCCACCCAGGCGATCGCCCCCGACTCCCAATCAGCTGCCACCGCCTTATACTTTTGCACCAACCCAGGGATATCGTCCGGGACGATATCCCGGTCTCCTGATATGAGCTGGCCAGGTTGCACATTGAACGGGGGAGGATTGGTGAGCCAGGAAAGGTCGAGTTCAGTGGAGTAATGGCTTAGGGCATCTTCCGGGTCAGACATTTGCTCCAGTATGTCATAAACGATCGTTTGTGTAACCAGGATGATGCATCCACGCTTAACGCGGCCTTCGAAACCACCGCATGTCCCAAGGTTGATTAGTGAGTGAGGTTTGAATTGGTCAATAACATTTTGTGTACTGGCTGCAGCGGAAATCTTGCCCCAACCCCCTTGGAAAAATGTAACTTGCTGGTAGTCGAATCTTTCACCGAACGGTGTGGGTTGAACTTGAGCTGGAGTGAGGATCTCTTTAACCGCCTGCCATTCTGCATTTGCCGAGATCAGAATCAGGGTGGGTTGGTCAACCATTTTCAAGTTTCTTGTCCAGGTAATCCAGGACCAACTGCAGGGCGGCTTGCGCCGAGGATTGTTTGTTACTGCGGCGGTCACCACTCCAGACAAACTTACGGGTCCAATCTCCCTCCGGAACTGAGAGACAGATCCATGTGGTGCCGACTGGATTATCCGGTAATCCTCCACTGGGACCGGCTATTCCACTCATGCTGATGCCTAAATCTGCACCCATCACAGTGCGGATGCCGTGTGCCATTTCTATAACAGTTTCACGACTGACAGCACCATGGAGGCTCAGTGTGTCCGGCGAAACATGCAAGAGAGAAATTTTAGCCTCATTTGCATAAGCAATAATTCCGCCGATGTAATAGTCGGATGATCCCGGTACATTTGTAACTCGATCAGCCACCAATCCTCCGGTGCAGGATTCGGCAGTAGCCAGTTTCAGATTGCGGGCGCGCAGGAGCGAACCAATCGTTTGCTCGATGAGGATGCTCATGTCGGCAGTTATACCACGTCTGAAGTGAATAGTTATAAATCTTCCCTCTGGTATATCAAGAGTGGGAAATAAAAAGAAACAATATTATCGGGTGTCTTCAGGAAGGGGTTAGTACAGGGTGATAAAATTGGATTGATGGAAATACCTGATCAGATCAAGGGAATCCTTGATACACTCCCCTCCAAACCTGGCTGCTACCTGATGAAAAATGCCGAGGGGACGATAATCTATGTCGGCAAAGCAATCAGCCTGAAGAACCGGGTTCGATCATATTTTCATGCCGATACAAGCCATGATCAAAAAACGCGCCGCCTGGTGCGCGAGATTGCCCAGATCGAATGGATCCTGGTAGGTTCGGAACTCGAGGCCCTTATCCTCGAAATGAACCTGATCAAGAAGCATCGTCCCAAGTACAACATAAGGTTGAAGGACGATAAACGGTACCCGTATATAAAAATTCACTGGCAGGATCCTTTTCCAAAGGTGACCGTAACCCGCTTAATGCTCGATGATGGAGCGCGTTATTTTGGGCCTTATACCTCGGCTTGGGCAGTCTACCAGACCCTGGATGTGCTGCGGCGGGTTTTCCCCTACCTGACCTGTGATCGGGTAATTAACGGTCAGGATAAACGTGCTTGTCTCTATTACGATATCAAATTATGCCTGGCTCCCTGCATCGGTGTAGTTAACCAGGCGCAATACCGCCAAATGATCTCCGACCTTCAGGAGTTCCTTAACGGTCACTCTGAGCTGATCATGAAGCGGGTTCAGCAGGAAATGGAAAAAGCAGCGGTAGATATGCGCTTTGAAAAAGCCGCTGCCTTGCGCGACCAGTTGAAAGCCATGCAATCTATCGTTGAGCGCCAGAAAGTGGTATTTGCATCGGATTACAAAGATTCGGATGTGATTGCCATGGCTCGTGCTGATAACGAAGCCTGCGTGCAGATCTTTTTTATCCGGGGCGGTAAGCTGATTGGACGGGAATATTTTGTCCTGGAAGGGACGGAAGATGCCGCAGATAAAGAAGTCATTACCGAGTTTATTAAGCAATTCTATACCGAGGCAGCTGTAATCCCTCAACAGGTACTCCTGCCCCAGGAGATCGAGGAGGCGCAAATCATCAGCCAATGGCTGCGTACTCGCCGAGGGGGGGAGAAAACGGAGATGGTGGTACCGCGCAGAGGACAGCCACACGACTTGGTCTTGATGGCAGCAGAAAATGCTTCGGAAACCCTGCAAGCCTTGCGAACCCAGTGGCAGGCAGATACACACAAGCAGGAACAAGCGTTGGCTGAGCTGCAATCGGCCATGCAATTGCCGAAGCCACCTAACCGGATCGAGTGCTACGATATATCTCATACCCAGGGAGTCGCCACCGTCGGGAGCATGGTTGTATTCACCCAGGGTGTACCGGATAAAAAACTTTATCGCCGGTTTAATATAGAAGGTACGATCGGCGCCCCCGATGATTTCGCCAGCATGGAAGAGGTATTAACGCGCCGTTTCAAGCGCTGGGAATCGGCAAAAGAAACTGATCCCGCCACTTCGCCCGCGGCCGCGCCGGGGTCCAAGCCCGATGAATCATTCGCATTTCTCCCGGACCTATTAATCGTTGATGGTGGAAAAGGACAGTTATCCAAGGCTATGGAAGTGTTGAAAAACTTCAAAATATTTGATAGCGTGCCGGTGATCGGACTGGCCAAACAAAAGGAAGAGATTTTTTTCCCCAACAAGCCCGACTCGCTTCTGTTGCCTCGGCACTCGCAGGGACACTACCTTGTCCAGCGCATTCGCGACGAAGCTCACCGCTTTGCCATAACTGCACACCGTGCCCGGCGCACAAAACAAGGGATGGCTTCCGCGCTTGATTCCCTGCACGGCATTGGTCCGGTCAAACGAAAAGCCCTCTTGAATCATTTCGGTTCTGTGGATAAGATTAGAGAGGCATCGGTGGTAGAATTGAGCGCCGTGCCGGGAATAAACAAGGCATTAGCTGAAAGTATTAAGGCACAATTGGAATGAAAAACGTATGGATCGTAGATGATGATGAGGAAATGATCTATGCCGTCCGGTTGATGCTGAAGTTGCTGGATTGCGAAGTTCAGCATTTTTTCTCAGCCCGCCTGGCAGCCCAGGCCCTTTTCGAGGGGCAGCGGCCTGATCTTTTCGTCCTTGATATCAACATGCCCGGGGTGAGTGGGATTGATTTTCTGGAATTTTTGCACCGCAGCAAGGATTTGGGGACTATCCCGGTCGTCATGCTTTCCACTGAAGCTGCCGATTTGATGGTGGATCATGCCCTGAATCTTGGTGCGGACGCCTATGTGACGAAACCGGTGGCGTTGGAAGAGTTGGACGAGGCTATTAAAAAAGCCTTCAAAGCACATAGCGAGAATAAATAAAAGATCATTTGGGTTAAAGCAAATGGAAGGATGAAACCCAAATGATATCCAGTGAGGATTAAAGATGGCAAAAGGAAAGATTGTTAAAAAAATGACCAGGGAGCAGCGCCAGACGCGGACCTATCGGGTCATTATTATTATTGTCTCAGCAATTGTCCTCCTTACCATGATCCTGTCTCTAACAGTGACAATCCGGTAATGGCGAAATGTTTGAGCTGGCAGTTTATCAAGAGGCCAGCTTCCTGGTGAAGAAATCTGATCAACAGCAATTTCCCTGGCATTTATAAAAAACTGGTGGAACCAGGCAACACGCTTTTTGCACCCTAAGTAATATGGCTCTAGCCCAAAAGGGATCGAAATTTGGATCCTTCAAAAAATATAAAGGTGGTTTATGCTCGACAAACTTGCCGGCATCGAAAAACGTTACGACGAACTTCAACGCTCGCTTTTGGAGGTGGGTAACGATTATCAACGCGCTGCAGAATTGAACAAAGAACGCCTCGACCTGGAGCCCATGGTCGAAAAATCAAAAGAATACCGTCGGGATATGGCGCGTCTGGAAGAAGCCCGTGCAATCATGGAATCTGAGGAAGATGCTGAAATGCGCCAGTTGGCAGAGGCGGAGATAGCCGATTTGGAACCGCAGGCGCAGGTTCTTGAATTGGAACTAAAACAAATGCTGGTCCCCAAAGACCCGCGCGATGATAAAAATGTCTTTGTCGAAATACGTGCCGGGACGGGTGGTGAAGAAGCTGCCATTTTCGCCGCTGACCTTTACCGAATGTACAACCGTTATGCCGAACGACAGGGGTGGAAAGTGGAATTAATGGATTCGAATGCAATCGGCATCGGTGGTTTCAAAGAAGTCGTCTTCCAGGTCAAGGGCAAAGGTGCTTTTTCGAAACTCAAGTATGAGTCAGGGGTGCACCGGGTCCAACGGGTTCCCGCTACAGAATCTTCAGGCAGGATCCACACCTCCACCGCCACGGTTGCCGTTCTGGCTGAAGTTGAGGATGTGGATGTGGAAATCCCCGAGTCCGATATGAAAATTGACGTTTTTCGCTCCTCAGGAGCAGGCGGGCAGAATGTCCAAAAAAATGCAACTGCCATCCGCATCACGCACCTGCCAACCGGAATGGTGGTCGCTGTCCAGGATGAACGCTCCCAGCTTCAGAATAAACTTCGCGCCATGTCCATCTTGCGGGCCCGGTTGTACGAAATCGAGGAAGAAAAACGCCGCTCCACTCAGGACGCAGATCGTCGCTCGCAGGTGGGAACAGGCGAGCGCTCGGAAAAGATCCGCACATATAATTATCCGCAGAACCGCGTCACCGATCATCGCATCAATGTCTCGATCTTCAATCTTCCTGCAGTAATGGAAGGGGGAATTGACCAGTTCATCGAAGAACTATCTTCCCGTGACGAAGCTGACCGCTTGTCCGCAACAGGCGCGGAGGATGGTGACGAGTAAGGGTGGGAGGCGGACTGTTGGAGAAATCCTGGATGGGCTCGTTTTCCGCTTAAGAAAAACCAGTGACACATCTGACCTGGATGCCCAGGTATTAATCGCGCACGTGCTGGACCGTCCGCGTTCCTGGGTGTTGGCTCACCCTGAAAAATCTTTGGACATTTTCCAGATGAATGCTCTTGAAGATGCGGTCACCGGTTTGGAAGGTGGTAACCCGCTGGCATACGTTCTCGGGGTTCGGGAATTCTTCGGATTGGAATTCGAAATTACACCCGATGTGCTAATTCCCCGCCCGGAGACTGAACTGCTGGTTGAACGGGCGATAACGTGGGTAAAGGGGAGGGATCCGGGGAAAAGGATTGTGCAAGTCATGGATGTGGGGACAGGTTCCGGATGCATTGCCATTGCCCTGGCAGTAAATATCCCAAATATCGCCATCACAGCCACCGACATTTCCCCTGCAGCTCTGAAGGTTGCTCGCAAAAATGCAGAAAGGCTTCATGTCTCTGACCGCATCACTTTTATTGAAGCCGATTTATTCCCAAAACCTCCAATTCTGGATCAATACACATTAATTGTGGCCAACCTGCCTTACATCCCCACTGAAACCTTGCGAGAACTCACTGTATATGGCCGCGAACCGACTCTCGCGCTGGACGGTGGGTCTGATGGGCTGGGGATCATTCGCCGCTTGTTGGAAAATTCTCCCGAGCGATTGCTCCCCGGGGGATCGCTTATGGTTGAAATCGAAGCCTCAGAGGGGCCATCCGTGCAGGAGTTGGCAACTAACATATTTCCGCTTGCCAGTATCCATTTATACAAGGATCTGGCAGGTCATGACAGGCTATTGGAAGTGCAAACTTGAAAACGATCGTGCTACCGGTGCAGGACCCTCATGCTCTGTCGCTCGCCCTCGAGATATTGCATTCGGGAGGGCTGGTGGCTTTTCCAACTGACACAGTTTATGGGGTGGGTGCCCTGGCTTTTGATCGGATTGCAGTGGAGAGTATATATACAGCCAAAGGTCGTCCGGTGGAGAAGGCCATCCCGGTATTAATCGGAGAGGTGGGTGACCTGGAAAAAGTAGCCTTGGAAGTCCCAAAAGTTGCTTTGAAACTGGCTGACCATTTTTGGCCTGGACCATTGACCCTGGTGGTCCCTAAACGCCTTGAACTCCCGGATGCCGTCTCCGCGGATTCCACAGTCGGCGTGCGCATCCCGGATCATCCTTTTGCACGTTCCTTACTACGAATTACCGGACCGATGGCAGTAACCTCTGCCAACTTATCTGGAAGTCCAAATCCCACAACAGCGGCAGAGGTCTTTACTCAACTTGGGGGAAGAATACCTTTGATACTGGACGGAGGCACGGTCCCCGGCGGGATTCCTTCAACCGTTGTGGATTGTACTGGTGCAGAGCCAAAAATTCTTCGCAACGGGTCCATCTCTCATAAGCAAATCCTGGAAATTACCGAAAGTAGCCTTTGATTTCAATATTTATGTTCTGTACCTGCATTTCATGTCCATTATTCTCTCATCTGCGTCTTAACCTTTGTTCATCCTGTTCTTATCTCGAAGAATATAATAGTAGATATTCTCCTCCTTAACAGACCCCCGCCGGGACTAGGGCCAGTCCCCCCAGGGGTTTGTGTTTTAATGTGCTTAGTTTGAATTTATGTAAACGGGGGTATTAATTGGAGAAAAATCAGGAATAATATTAAATCAGAAAACTTGTCGTCCTGTGATCAGGATAAGGGCCAGGTTGGCAAAATGTCAATTTCCAGCCCGTCAGTGTGGCCAAGAATATAGCGGAAATATCCAGCTGCCGCAATCATGGCAGCGTTGTCTGTACATAGTGACAGAGGTGGAATATTAACCGGGAACTCCGTTTGCGCCATGAAGGCATTTCGCAACGGTGTATTAGCTGAAACCCCACCTCCCACCACAATTTGCTTTACATTAAATTCCCGGGCTGCATTCATGGTTTTGTTGAATAGAACATCAACAACCGCTGCCTGGAAACTGGCGGCAAGGTCTGCAACGGGCAGGGGCTTCCCTTCAAGCTTTTTTGTCTCTTTAAGCACCGCGGTCTTGAGACCGGAGAATGAAAAATTCCAGGTCCCTTCCAACCAGGCACGCGGGAATTTGAATGCACCCGGATTCCCGTTTTCAGCAGCTTCCTGGATTGACGGTCCGCCTGGGTAAGGCAGTCCCAATAAGCGGGCAACTTTATCGAAAGCTTCACCGGCTGCATCATCGAGAGTTGCGCCGAGACGTCTGTATGAAAGGTGGGCGTCCATGAGGTTCAGTTCAGTATGTCCTCCCGATACGAGCAAAGCCATCAGCGGGAAATGAGGTTTTTGTGAAGGCTTATCATCTGCATTGTAGACCCAGGCTGAGTAGATATGGCCCTCCAAATGATTGACCCCCACCAGAGGTAACCCTGCTCCGAGTGCCATGCCTTTTGCGGCATTTAATCCCACCACAAGGGACCCTGCCAAACCTGGTCCGCGGGTCGCAGCGATGGCATTGATATCCGAAAGTGCCAGATGCGCCTTGGCCAGGGTTTGTTCGATGACAGGCAGGATGGTCAATATGTGCTGGCGGGCGGCCACCTCAGGATATACGCCGCCGTACCGGGCATGAATATCCATCTGGGAAGCTACGGTGGAAGCTAATAATATCCGGCCTTTTTCAATGACAGCCGCGGCAGTCTCATCGCAAGATGTTTCAATGGCAAGGATTCGGGCGAGTTTCAAATCGGTCATCGGGATGATTATAGCGTTATCCAACCGTACGTCAACCGCTGATGTAAGAAAGGTTCCCCCTAACTGACTGACGGCTGGCTCCCTAAAAGCCGGACATGCCTGAGGATTGGCGCTCAAAATTCGTATGCCAGTCTAACCATCTTGGATTAATACCTTACACAGGCCTACAGATTCAGGCTTCGATTTTGGCTCCCTGAAAAGTACAGGTCAGCATGAGCATCACGCTGATTAGCCAGTGATACAGTATTATGCCAGAGGATTTTTCCCTTGGGACATCAATCCATTTTGGTTATTTCTTCCAATTCATCATCTTTAACACAAAATCATATGGATACTTGGCCAGGATCTCGACGATACCGTCCGGTCTGACCCAGAGCGTATCCTCGATGCGGACGCCCATCCCTTTTTCTGGGTAATACAACCCGGGCTCGCTTGTGATCACTACCCCGGGCTTAAGAATATTATCGTCAGAAGCTGTCAACCCCGAAAAAGGTCTTTCATGGATATTCAACCCCACGCCGTGTCCAACCGAGTGTACGTAGCCTTCTCTCGGAGCTTGAGTATTCATCGGGGTCTGGTGTCCTTTTTTCTCGAACTCTTTACATACCATGTGATTAATATCTTTAAACTGGGCATTCAAGTCAAGATTTTCCTGCACCTTGTTAAAAACATCTTTTACTTCGTCAAAAAGTTTCTGCGCCTCGGAGGTGGCGTAACCCAGGCTCCACGTGCGGGTGAAATCATAGAAATATCCGCCCCCTCGCTCGCAGGGATAAATGTCGAATACAATGGTGTGACCCAGCCGCAGCAAGTCCGTAGGTGTGCCTGTTGAATGAGGGATACCGGCATCGCGCCCGATGGCAAAGATCGTCCCTTCGGGATTCTCGGCACCAAGCTCTGCGAGCCACAGGTTGATCCTGGTTTTGACATCCGCGATGGTCAGTGGGGTTCCATCCTCTTTTAAAAGGACTTCATCATTTCTAACCTGACAGCTGGTCAGGTAATTTGCGACATTCCCAACGACTGTTGTGGTAATTATTCCCATTTTGCGGATACGTTCCACTTCTGTTTCGTCTTTTGTTTCCATGACATACATGAATAGCGAGTTGTCATGCGACTCCCCGACAAGTTCTGACTCGGGCATGATTTTTTGTAATCGCGAAAAAATGGGGAATGCTGAACCGAAGTCCGTTATCCCATAAATCCCGATCCTCCCATGAATATCCTGATCCATGAGCATATGTTTATACCTGATTGCTGAAGCCAGAAGTGAATCACCTTGCGCTTCATTGAGAAGGGAATTGTTATTATAGGTACTATATGGGATGGCCTTTAAACCAGACCTGGAAGCTTCCTCACGTTCCATATCATTACAATAAATCACTGGTTGGCTGTCGCGCTTCTTGATGAGAGTTGCCCCGGAAATGTGCCCCCCGCCAGTTAGGTAGAACATGGGAGGATTATGGGTCGCATCGCCGATGACAATGATGGCGTCAAGGTTGTTCGTTTTCATGCGTGCGTCGAGGTCTGATTTCATGATGAATTGCTCCTTGTGATTCAGGGTGACAGAATCATGGATTTGATTCTTTATTGGTTGATATAAGTGATTTTATTGGCTGGTTTGGAGAGAGTAAGTGTCTCCAGTCCACGGGGAAAATAGGATCTTAAATTTAAGAAGCCGTCCCGACTATCTGGATGACCTGTTCTCGCGAAAGTTTATCCACCCCATTTTCTATAGCTTTCAGGGTTCCCTCCGCCAGAAGCAAGGGGATCTCTACAAAATATTTAAAAGAACTCTTGGGCATTGAGACAACACCAGTTCTGGCGAGATCCAGATTTTTCCTGGCATATTTGAACATATCCGTTTCCGTCCAGCCGGTGGGGAAGAAATTAACGCCACGGTCGGCATCTTCTTTTCGATTGCGCAAGATGTTCACTGCCTGCAGACCGCGCCCAAACTGGATTGCACACATACGGTCAATGGCTGTGCCATCAAACCAACTCCAAATATCGCAGATCAACAAGCCAACCGCGCCGGCCACGCTGAATGTATATCCATCCAGGTCGGCTTCTGTTTGAATTTGCCAGTGATTTTCGACCCAATATGCCATTCGTTCTGCCATGGCAATGGTGGCGTCCCAGACCCGCGGCGCTATCTCGGTGGGCATGTTAACCAGCCAATCGCCGATCCGTAAAGTTACTTCAGGAAGGATAGCGTGATACGGAGAAAAAAAGATTTCCAGCTCGGCCAGACTGGCGTGGACATTTCCCACGCCAACCCGTGCTTGTAGAATGGGGCCCAGCCCATGCAACAACGCCGCTTTTTTGGAGTCATCCAGGTCGGGGTGATCTTCGATCTCATCGATCGCACGCATGCACAAATAAGCGCTGGCAACAGTCTCCTGGAGCCTGGCAGGTAAACGTGCAATCGGAATAAAAAACGTCCGGCTGTTTTCTTTCAGTACACGGGTAAGATCAACATGCAAGGTCATAGGCTTTTGTACCGCTCTGGGAAATATACCTCAAGGATTTCATTCACGTTTGTAAGAATGTATAACTTTAGCCAATATGGCAAGCAAGGGTTCATCCAGTTCCGGCGGGACTGTGCGCGGGTCCAGTAGAACCAGGTCATTTTCTGTGCGGGCAATAACAGGAGGCCGTTCCGCACGCAATTTCCTTAAAAATGAATCTGGACCATTTACGCTTAGGGCAAGAACCCAGGTTGGCAGGGATTCTCCCGGGAGGCTCCCCCCGCCGACCGTCGATTCACTGGCCAGCACCTCTCCCTGTCCGAGTTTAGCTGCCCAGGACTTTGCACGAGCTTTAAGTTGGGCCGGAGTAAAAGAGATCATCCGCCAGATGGGGATTTCACGCTCTGCTTCATTTTTAATATAATGCTGCAGCGTAGCCGCTAGTGCAGCAAGGCAAAGTTTATCGGCTCGCAAAGCCCTGGATAAAGGGTGCTTTTTTAACTTTTCAATGAGGGCAGTTTTACCAACGATGATTCCTGCCTGGGGACCACCGAGTAACTTATCTCCTGAGAAACAGACCAGGTCAACGCCAGCCTTGATGGACTCCTGGACCGAAGGTTCATGGGCCATGCCAAATCGTTCAGTCGGAAGAAGCGTCCCGGAGCCCAGGTCATCTACAAATAGAACCCCGGATTTATGTACGCGGTCCGCAATTTCTGAAATAACTGGTTCTTCTGTAAAGCCGATCATCTTGAAGTTCGAGTGGTGCGCGTGAATTACCAGCCCAGTGGGAAGGGCAAGGGCTTCTTCATAATCAGAAAGATGAACGCGATTTGTCGTGCCGACTTCAACAAGTTTAGCTCCCGACTGCTTCATCACGTCGGGGATTCGGAACCCCCCTCCAATTTCGACCAGCTGCGAACGGGAAATAATCACCCGCTTCTTGTTGGCTAGGGCTGACAGGATTAATAAAACGGCTGCGGCATTGTTATTTACCACTAATGCAGCTTCTGCGCCTGTTAACCTCGTTAGCAGAGCTTCGGTATGTACCGACCGGCTGCCGCGTTTTCCAGTTTCCAGGTTGAATTCAAGGTTCGAGTAACCCTGGGCGACTTCCAGCAAGTACATTGCAGCATTCGAGGAAAGCGGGGCACGGCCCAGATTCGTGTGCAAAATCACTCCGCTGGCGTTGATGACAGGCAGCAGCGTGGGGGCGGTCCACAGTTGCAGCAGGGAGGCTGCTTGACCGAGGATGACTTCCCGATCTGGTACGGGGGACATGCTTGTCTTCGCATTTTGAGTTCGCACGTTATCCAGGGAGCAGCGGATTGACTGTAATGTTAACGGGCGGCCGAAGCTCGCGATGAGTTCAGCCGCATATTGGGTCTGGAGAAGTTGTTCAACTGAAGGGAGTTCGTGCAGATTCATTCTTTTGACTGGTCACTATCCGCTGAAGACTGTCCACTCGTACTCGACGGGATATTCGCGGGGGGCTGCCAGCGGGCGTTCTCCCGCATGCGGACGAAGTATTCAATGGCGATCAGTCCGACCGCCAAACCGAGACCGGTCCAAATTGTCACCAGGCGTTCCTGTTGTAGCCAGATTAGCAACGCAACATAGACTCCAAACCAGATGGCCTGACGCATAATTACTGAAGCGCCTACTGGCGGATTGGACGGAAAACGAAGATTCAGGAACCAGGTAACGGGCATGGCAAGGCTGGTAATCCCAAGGGTGCCACCAAAGAAAAGCAGCCAGCGAGCCCAGACAGTGGGGGTGAGCATAAAGATTGCCAAAGCTGAGCCACCCCACCCGATGATAAAGAGGATCAAACATGAAGCAATATATGGGCGAAATGAGGAATTGGGCCGGTTTTCCATTGGTTGAATTATACACCAGCCGAACTGACAGTCTCATTGTTGCGGTCTGTTGGTCCCCGTTGGAAATAAAAGATCGAAATCATTGACGCAGATTGACCGGTTGAACCCCCTTGTATATTTGCACAAAAAAAACATTATCGTCTCTCGGTAGATTAGTTTCCAATCTTCCATTCCAAAAAGAGGGAATCTATTATTTTTGAACCAAACTATTTAATTTTCCGTTTCATCTCATCGATCTTTTCCTGGGTCAGGTCGGGGATTTCCTCGAGGCGAATAATGCCAAGTGCTTTGCGCTGGGCTTCCCTCCAGCGTGACAGCCGCTCTGAGATCTCGACTTCGTAACCCACACTGGACGGTTTATAGAAGTACGTTCCCAGTAGCTCCTTTGGTAGATACTGTTGGGGGGTGAAATGATCTTCGGACATGTGAGGATAAACATAGCCTTTCCCATGCCCCAGGGCGACGGCATCCCGGTTGTTATCCTTCAAATGATTTGGAACTTCACCTACCCCTTCCTGTTCGATGCGTTCGAAGGCTTTGAAATAGGAGGTGGCGGTGTTGGATTTGGGGGCTGTAGCCAGATAGAGAGTTGCTTCTACAATAGGGTAAACACCCTCCGGAAGTCCGATAAAGGTGAATGCCTGCATGGCGGAAGCCGCCACCACTACGCCCATCGGGTCGGCCAGCCCGATGTCCTCTCCGGACAGGATGATAAGGCGGCGCAATATGAAGCGTGGATCTTCTCCCGCATAGAGCATTTTCGCCAACCAATAAAGCGCCGCATCCGGGTCAGACCCACGCACTGACTTGATGAAGGCGGAGATTGTGTCGTAATGTGCATCGCCGTCCTTGTCATAAAGCACCGCGCGGCGCTGGATGGATTCCTGGGCAACGTCCAGGGTAATATGAACGATACCGTCACCATTGGGAGGAGTGGATTCAACTGCCAGTTCAAGCGCGTTTAACGCATTGCGTGCATCCCCACCGGAAACGTCAATGAGGTGATCGCGAGCCTCCGGGTCTAATTCCACACGCCGGCTGCCGTAACCTCGCTCTTTGTCAATGAGAGCCCGGTCAAGGATTTTTCCGGTTTGTTCACCGGTAAGTGGAAGAAGTTGAAAGACCCGGCTGCGCGAGACCAGGGCTCCGATTACTTCAAAATAGGGGTTTTCAGTAGTCGCACCGATGAGCAGGATGGTGCCGTTCTCAACATGCGGCAGGAGAGCATCCTGCTGTGCTTTATTCCAGCGGTGGACTTCATCAACAAAGAGAGTGGTTTTTTTTTGGTAAAGCCGCCTTCGTTCCTGGGCGGCATCGATGACATCTTTGAGTTCTGCCTTTCCTGCCAGGACAGCAGATAGCGTTTCAAAATGTGACTGGGTGCGGTTGGCAATTACCTGGGCAAGAGTGGTCTTGCCGGTTCCTGGGGGACCCCACAGGATAATGGACGAGAATAACCGGTCTGCTTCAATGGCCCGCCTTAAAAGTTTTCCCGGCCCGATGATATGTTCCTGACCCACATATTCGTCAAGTGTTCGCGGCCGCATGCGGGCAGCCAATGGAGCCTCACTATTTAGGCGCTCCTGCATGGCGTGGTCAAACAGGTCGGTCATGGAATGATTATAAACCTTCTCCCGGAAAGCATTAACTTGACAAATAAGATATTATTTGATATATATACGCCCGGTTAACTAATTTGGAGGCTCATGACATCTTCCAATGACCAATTCTCGGAAGCCCTGCACGGGTGGGTGAAGGTTTTTATGCGCCGCAACGGGCAGGATTATAAACAATTCATGGATGAATCCGGGTTGTCATTCTCGCAAGTAAATACGTTAATGCGTTTGCATTTTGCGGGACAGGCGGATATTTCGGATATCAGCCAGCAAATGGGTATTACCAATGCAGCTGCCAGCCAGCTTGTGGAACGGATGGTACGGCTCGGATTGCTCGATCGCATGGCAGATCCAATCGACCGGCGAATTAAGCGGCTGGTTCTGACCCAACAGGGACACGCGCTGGCTGAAAAATTGGTGGACACTCGCCGGAAATGGATGGAACAATTCACAACCTCGTTGACCTCCCGTCAGCGGCAGGTGGTATCTGCTGCCCTGCAGGTGTTAACGGACGCCGCGCAAAAAATGGAAAATTAGCTTGATTTCATTTGATTGGAAAGGATCATTACATTGAACCAACGTCAACCTTCAAAAAAAAGTCAGGTGCCTCAAAAAAACAGCATTGGACGTGCCGCCCAATATCTCTGGCATTACAAAGGGCAGGCCGCTCTTCCTTATCTATTCTTAACCATTGCCACTTTGGCCCAGCTTGAAGTCCCCAGGCTGATTGCCAATATAATCAATGCTGTAACGAATGGAGTGATCGCAAAAACCATTTTGGATGCCTTGGGAAAGATTCCCAGTGCATTCATGTCCCAGGCCTTGCCATCAATTCTGGGATTTCTCAATTATCCAGCCACCTGGACCCAGGAGCAGTTGGTTACGAAACTGACAGCCACGAAGACCAATGCACCCCATGACCTGATCGTGGGTGGGATCGTCCTGGTAGTCTTTGGGGCTGTATTTGGAGCTTTCGCGTTCCTTCAAGCCTACTGGGCGGAAAAAAATTCGCAGGCGGTTGCATTCGACCTCCGAAACGATTTATTTGCAAAAATCCAACGCTTGTCATTCTCCTATCATGATCGCAACCAGACTGGACAATTAATGATCCGGGCGACAGATGACGTTGAAAAAGTCCGCCTGTTCCTGGGCCAGGGATTGATCCAGCTTGTGGGAGCATTCATCCTGCTCGCCGGTACCTTGATCATCATCTTTTCAACAAATGCAAAACTGGCAATTGTCACCGTTTGGATTTTGCCGGTGGCATTGGTTCTTTTCTTTGTTTTCGGCAGCCTAGCCAGGCCGCTTTTCACCCGCATCCAGCAAAAGCTATCCATCCTGAATACCACCTTGCAGGAGAATATGGCCGGGATTAAGGTCATCAAATCGTTCACCCGGGAAAAAAGTGAACGGGCCAAGTTTGGTAAGCAGGCAGATCAATTAATGCGCCAGCAGATAGCGGTTTCCAGGGTTTTTGCATTCCTGATCCCGGTAATTTTCCTGGTTGCCAACCTTGGACAGGCGACTACCTTGTATGCTGGCGGCATTCAAATAATCCATGGAACCCTAACTATCGGCGACTGGCAGGAATTCAGCCTCTACCTTATTTTCATGTTCCTCCCGATCGCCCAGTTTGGGTTCATAATCACGCAGTTCAGCCAGGCTTCCGCCTCTGCTACTCGCATCTTTGAAATTTTGGATGCCAGGAGCGATGTGACGGATAAACCGGAAGCGCTTGTTCTTCCGACCGTGGAGGGACATATCAAATTCGAGAATGTCGGTTTCCGTTATTTCGGAGCTGGTGATCCGGTTTTGAAAAATGTAAGTTTTGACACCCTTCCGGGGCAGGTCGTTGCGCTACTCGGGGCCACTGGATCTGGCAAGACGACAATCATTAACCTGCTTCCCCGTTTTTATGACCCGACCGAAGGTCGTATTACCATCGACGGGCATGACCTGCGGGATTTGTCTCTCCAGTCCCTTCGTGCCCAAATCGGGATCGTATTGCAGGAAACAACCCTTTTCCTTGGAACAATCCGGGATAATATCGCGTTCGGAAAACCCGATGCCACTCAGGAGGACATCGTTGCAGCCGCGAAGGCCGCAGCAGCTCACGATTTTATTATGGAATTTCCGGAGGGGTACGACACCCGGGTGGGAGAGAGGGGAACTACATTAAGCGGTGGACAGAAGCAGCGCATCGCCATCGCGCGCGCCCTTCTGCTCAGTCCGCACATCCTTATCCTGGACGACTCGACCAGCTCGGTCGACCTGTCTACAGAAGCCCAAATCCAGGAGGCACTGGATAAGCTGATGAAAGGGCGGACTTCATTCGTGATTGCTCAGCGCATAAGTACGGTGATGAATGCAGATCTGATCCTGGTCATGGACAAGGGGGAAGTGGTGGCTAAGGGTCGCCACAACGAGTTGATGGAAGAAAGCGAAATTTATGCGGAAATCTATAATTCGCAACTCGTTGGTGACGTTACCTCAGATATTGAAGTGGCTTAGCCACGGTTTATTTTCAGATGCTGTAATTTCAGGAGATAAAAATGTTTGGTGGTCCAATGGGCCGGGATTTCCTGGCTTCTGAAGTTCGCAAACCTCAAAACACCAGCGTCACCCTGGCAAGGCTTGGCCGACGTTTCGTGCCATGGTGGCCGATGGTATTGTTGGCGGTAATTTGTATCGTCATTTCTACCTGGGCTCAGGTAACCACCCCTGAGTTGACCGGTCAGTTGGTGGATTGTTACCTGGCACCGACTGCGGGAACCAATTTGGGGAACTTTCCCGGGGTCTCCAGCCTGGTTGCATCTTCGCAGTCCAGTTGTTGGCTTGCACAGGGGAGCAAGCCCGCCGGATTGACCCAAACATTGATTAGCAATGGCTTTTCGATCGGAGGGTTTTCCGGGCCGAAAGCGGATGGCAGCAATATGGATACGAACGGGCGTATCGCCGGGCTGCTTAGAATGATATTGATCCTCGTCGCCCTGTTTGTCATCAGCAGTGCTCTCACCGGTCTAACATTTTTCAGCATGACGTGGGCCGGGCAGCATGTCCTGCGGTCCTTGAGGGAGGAGGTGTTTCAGCATCTGCATCGACTTCCGATGAGCTATTACGCCGAGCACGAGGCGGGGGATTTAATGAGCAGGATCACGAATGATGCAGTTGCCATCGAACAAGCGATCAACTTTGCTCTTGTCAATGTCGCAGGCGGAATTTTGTTGCTTGGTTGGATTGTTTACAACATGTTGACCACGAATGTGCCTTTTGCCTTGTTGAGTGTGGCAGTCGCTCCAATCATGCTTGCTGCAACTCTGTTCTTTTCCGCACAGGCACGGAAAATGTTCCGGAAAACCCGCAAGTCGATGGGAAACGTCAACTCAGAATTGCAGGAAAATATTTCTGCAGTCAGGGAAGTGCAGGCATTTAACCGTGCCGAAGAAAATATAGAACAATTCCGCGTTACGAGCGGAGATTATCGCGATGCAAACGTCGGTGCAGTTGCCTTTTCTGCGGCTTTGGCGCCGACACTCCAGGCTCTTGGATACTTGGCCCTGGCGATTGTCACGTGCGCGGGCGGGATTGCCCTGCTTGGGAATGGGACCTTGTTCGGCACCGCCGTTTCTCTCGGCCTGGTCATTACCTTCCTTGGTTATGTCCAGAGGTTCAATCAACCCATCCAACAAATCGCCGTGTTGTGGACTAACATACAAAGCGCTATAGCTGGGGCGGAACGAATCTTTGGGCTTTTGGATGAGACACCCGCAATTCAGGATGCTCCAGATGCAAAAGCCCTGCCTCCCATCCGTGGCGAGGTCGAATTTGTGGATGTGACCGCGGAATACGAAAAAGGTCAGCCTGTTCTGAAAAACATTAATTTTAACGCCCAACCTGGTCAAACGATTGCCATCGTCGGACCGACAGGCGCGGGGAAAACAACGATTGTCAACCTCCTTTCGCGGTTTTACGATGTCACCGGGGGGAAGGTCCTGATCGATGGAATTGATATCCGCACCGTAACTTCTGAATCGCTGCGCCAGCAGGAAGGGATTGTTCTCCAGGATACATTCCTGTTTAGCGCCACTGTAATGGAAAACATCCGCTTTGGGCGACCGGATGCATCAGACCAGGATGTTTTCTTCGCTGCAAAATTAGCCCACGCTGATACATTCATTGATCGCCTGCCTCAGAAGTACGAGACCATTTTAGGTGAACGCGGTTCCGGTCTCAGCCAGGGTCAACGCCAGCTTCTGGCTATTGCCCGGGCTGCTCTCGCCGATCCTCGCATCCTGATCCTCGATGAAGCAACTTCCAGCGTGGACACCCGGACCGAACGCTTGATCCAGGAAGCCCTGAATACACTCCTGAAAGGTCGCACAAGCTTTGTCATCGCCCACCGCTTGAGCACGATTCGAAATGCTGACATGGTTTTAGTGATCAATAATGGTGAGATTATTGAACGGGGCAAGCATAAAGAGCTGTTGGAGAAGAAAGGTTTCTATTACAACCTGTATATGAGCCAGTTCCGCCGCGATCCGCAGTTTATCGAAGCGATGGAGCAAAATCATAACGGGCACAAACCTGAAACAAAAATAAACCCTGTTACTTCGTCATAAAACAAGAAAAGGGCCGGAAAATATTTTCCGGCCCAGTTTTTTCTAGATATTTCAATGATTTTTTTGATCCAATACCCACTCATTATAGGGAGAATATCTCTAATGTTGCTTCACTTTGATGGGATATAAGGAAGCGCCGAGCGTTCGACTTTTTCCAGGGGGAGGACATCAACCAATTCATAATTGCGGCTGCCCAGTCCGAGGTTTTCTCCGTAATGGGTGACCATGTACGGGTCCTTTAGCGGTCCATGAATTTGTTGGAAGGGGTGTCCGCTCCGGGTGTGGATTTCCATGACAGTCGGCAGGTTTTCCTCGATTACTTGCAATCCGGCTGTGGCGTCTAGTACTGCACATTCAACTGCAACGATATCATCGGATCCAAAGATCCCAACATCCGGCAGGATTGGCATGGATGTAAAACCGAAGCAATCGCAGACGGGGGTCATTTGGGTGGCCAGGGAAAGGTGAGTGACCTTTTTTGTGTCGAAGGTGGACAGCGTAATACTGGCCGAAATGGCGCAGGCTTCCTGGAAAGTATTGAAATTGGCAGCATCAATTTTAAGGCTGCCGGCAGGTGCCATCTGGAGACAGCGCCCGCACTGGTTGCATTGTTCCATGTGCAGATGCATCTGGCCGGGTTGTTTTTTGTCTTCCACGATGGCTTCGAACGGGCAGGAAGCGGCTATTTTTTGGATGATTGCAGCGTCCGGACATTTTTCCGGGAACCAGTATTGATCGAAATGAGTGGCACGGTGCATATCGCCGCGGGTTTCACCAGCCATACATCCAAGAGCCAGGTTTTTGAATGCCGCCCCCAAACTGCAGGAGGGGTGCCCTTTGACGTGAGAGAAATTAATAAGAAAGGAGGCATCATGGATTAGGCCTGCCAGTTTCCATTTATTGATACTCTTGTAAGGTTTTTCATATTCGTAAAAATATTTTTCATCCGGACCTGCAGCAGGATAAATTGGGCAACCTACCGTCTCCTGTGTATAGCCGCGTGTCTCAGCTCCGGCTACATCCCAGTTCACATCAGCGATAAAGGGCTTGCCGCCGCCCTCTTTGACTGCTTGGACTACCCGGCGCACGAAGACCGGGTGGATGGTCGAATAACCGATGTCACTGCCGGTATGCATTTTGATGACTACCATCTCATCTTTGACCCGCTCCCGGATTTGCAATTTTCCAAGGATCAGGTCTAGTTTTGCAGGTAATGTTTCCTTTGCCTCCAGGCGGGATTGGTGGGCAGAACCGAAGTACACTTTGCTGGACATAATGAGTTCCTTTCAGTACGGATATAAAAATAATTAAAATGATCTTGACAAAAATAAACCGCGGAAGGGTTATTTCTCGGGGTTGTTTTCAATCTCATCCAGCAGGTCCGGGATTTGGTGGAGCGCTGCGACAACAGCCTGCGGTTGAATTTGCAGCTCCCCATCATCCGGCAGCTGGACCCTGCGCGTAATCCATATGCTGTAAATCCCAGTCTGGTTTGCACCCAGAACATCTGCTTTCAACAGGTCCCCCACCATTGCTGCTGCTTCAGGCTGGCAATGGAAATGATCAAGTGCGGTCTGGAAGATGCGTGCGTCAGGTTTGCGGATACCCAGGGCGGCAGATGTGACTATTGTCTCAAAAAAAGGACGCAGTCCCCAGTGGTCCACTATTCCCTGAACGTTATTTTCATCCGAAGTATTGGAGATTAAACCCAGTTGATAACCGCGTTTTATTAATGCTTCTAAAGTTGAAATTGCATCTTCTTCCAGATACCAGTTCTGCTGTGTCACAGCATACATTGCCGCCAGTGCAGTGCGCAGGACCGGTTCTGGGGTATTCTGAAATCCCTTCTGAGCCAGAGTCTCGCGCAGGAGGCTGAAAGTCGTTTTTTCCAGGTTCTCCGGCGCGGTAGTTTCATAATATGCACCCAGGAACCCTCCAAACTCGTTATGGAATTCCACCGGATCAATTTGAATACCAAATGAAAATAGAGATTCGGCCAGTGCGCGATCCGCGCGCTCGTAAATTGGCGGCCATGGATCCTTTGAATAAACAAGGGTGGATCCCAGGTCAAAGAAGACAACTTTTATCATGGACATATCAGCGCAATTATAGCCTGCAAAAAATAAATAATTGAATCAGATGACCTGTTCAATTTATGTGCCGAAGTGAAAAGCCGGAAGTTGCACCAGGCTCTTTGGAATAATCAAGAAGAAACTATTTGAACGGGATATTGATCGAAGACCTGGTAAATTGGTCTGCCTGCCCTCGAAAATTATCATCCGCCTTTTAAATATATCCCGGTTGGATCCAACTCCTTGCGTAAGATTTTAAGTTCTTTATCTGTGACCGGATCAGTGGTGCGGAGTTGAGCAGCCACCTTCAATGGCCAGCCGGTGTTATTAATGGCTTGCTCGGTTGTCTTCCCTGGGTGGAGGGCGGTCAGGACCAGCTCACCGGTTTGGTCTGGTTCCATGAAACCAATATCCGTCACCACTCCAATGGGACCCCTGCCGCGCAATCCGGCTTTTTCACGTCCGCCTTTGCCATCCAGGTAGCCTGCTGAGGTAATGAAGTCCACTTTTTCTGGAAACCGGCGCTTTTGGTGAGGAGTCATAATATAGCAGCGGTTGGCCCAGGCAGCAATTTCCTGCGCCCCACCTGAACCGGGCAGGCGCACTTTTGGATGGGCATAATCGCTTCCGATAAAAGTGGCGTTGATATTTCCATACTTGTCAATTTGAGCCCCACCCAGGAAACCGACATCCACATTCCCGCGCTGCAGGTAGTTGCTGAAAATATCGTACATGCTGACGACTGACAGGGCACCACTTACCAGGGTCGGATCACCGATGGAAAGGGGTAGGCGGGCAGGTTCCGCGCCGATCACCCCCGCTTCATAAATCATGACCAGGTTGGGGGCGTGCGTGCGCTTGGCCAGGTTGCATGCCAGGTTGGGTTGTCCAACTCCTACAAAGACTACATCTCCATCTTTTAGCATCCGGGCTGCATTAACGATCATGAGTTCAGCGGAAGTCAACTCGGTCATAAAATCTCCTCTAAAAAATCCTGGATCGCTCGGGACACTTCAGCCGGACGTTCGAGCGGAACAAGGTGAGTGGATTGTGGCACAGTTACAACTCTCGCCCCGGGTGCTTTCCGGAGTACGTAGCGGGCGGTGGAAGCCCAAAAAGTATCGGTTTCCGCTCCGCGGATGATCAAGAGAGGGATATTCATACTCGGCAGGCCATGCCAGATGTCCATATCGTGCCACACACTCGTTGCATAGATATGCATTTCCCATTCGACACTGTAGCATAATTTATAGCCTTTTTCTGCCTTGCATGCAATCCCATCCACATAAGCGTGGAGAGACGCGTCGTCCATGTATTTAAAAACTGGTCTGCGGCGATATCCTTTAAATAGTCTGTCCAGGTCGTCAAATTCGCGCCGGCGTTTCCGAGCAGCACGGACGAGAGGGTGCATCTGGTAGCCCAATCCCAAACCGCAAATCGCCTGCCAGGAGTGAATTACCGAAGGCGGGAAAAGTACCGGATCGATCAAAACCAACGCCCGAAAACGATCTGGCTGGCGCAGTGCAGCCCGTAACGCGACAATTCCTCCGACCGAATGGCCAACGCCAACCGTGGGTCCGGTTGGCTGTTCGCTAAGGAATGCCAGAAAATCATCCGTTAGCGGATGCCAATCGGAAATTTCTTCCGGCTTGGAATCCGGCCAAAGCGGACGCTGGTACATGGAATAAACATGGTAATGTTCTGCAAGTCTGGAAATTAAGGGACGATAACATTCCGGCGGATAGCCATTGGCGTGCAGGAAATGGACGGGCAACCCGCTTTCACCCAGGGCAATAAAAGGGATGCTCATTACATCCTATCCCCTAATAATTTCCGTAATTGACCTTCTCACTAAAGCGTGCCTTGACCTTTAATCGTTGATGGGTTTCTGAACCCAGTTTCTGCCAGAACTCTAGCCGATCTTTTACACCGTATATCCATTCATCCATGTAGGATTTTACTGATTCAGCATTTTCACTGATCTTGTCCCACTTTAAATAGAAATCATTATCGCGATCGTAATAACCCTGGGCATAGGATGGATGCGCGGCCCATGGAACATGACAGACCGCGCTGACTATGAAGCCGGGTATCATCGTCCTGTTTGGGTCGGAGCGGATGACTCCTTCATCCACAATTTCTTCAGCGGTCAGGATGACCCGTTTCGAAGCAAAGGCAACTTCCTTCTGCTCGCCGAGGATTCCCCACAGGTGGGCATTTCCATCCTTATCCGCGCGCTGGACGTGGACAATGGCAACATCCGGATTCAAAGCTGGGACGGCGATCAGTTCGCGGCCTGAATAAGGGTCAGTAACCCGCTTGATCAGGGGGTTGGCGCGCTCCAAATCAACAGCTCCGGTCAAGTTCATGGGCATGAAAGGAAGACCCGCGGCCCCAGCCTGCAGGCGCGAAATCATGCCAAAGTGGGAATACTCTTCCCATTCCAGTCTCCCGGCTTCTATTTCAGATCGCACTATCCGCAGGGAACCCACCCCCGGATTTCCCATATAGGAAAAAATAACTTTCCGGGCACAACCGGCAGCCACCATTTGGTCATAGATTAGATCGGGGGTAGCGCGCGCCAATGTCAGGTTCCGCCGCCTTTGACGGATGATCTCGTGCCCTGCTGCAAAAGGGATCAGGTGAGTAAACCCGGCTGCATAGACGACATCTCCGTCCTGCACGAACCGCGATACAGCTTCAGAAAGGGGGATGAGTTTGATCATTTTTCGTTGTCTTCCTCTGAATTTTTATCTTCCTTGCGTTGGCGCGCCCGCTGGCTCATCTTGCGAATCGTAGAGAATCGTGTTGGCTCAGGATGGGGGGCGAGGCGATGGAACATAAAACCAATGAAAAAGGTAACTGCCGCGAAAAGAAGAAATAAAATATTGAATTCCCCGGCAAATACCGACCCGATAAATAGAATTAGAAGTCCACTTCCCATCAAAATAAAAAATGTACCCAGACGCGGAAGCAGATGATCATTCATATTGGCTTATTATAGATGATTCCTCCCCCGATATGGTATAGAATAGGATGGCCTGCATAAGAAATGAGGACGGATGTCTCTATCCGTAGCTGGCTTCGGTCATTAAACTACATAGTTGGAACTATTTCAATGAATAAGGAGTTTTTTATGCGCCTGTATGTTGATAATTCCAAGTGTTCCGGTTGTAATGCCTGCCGGGTGGCTTGCTCGCTGAACCTGTTCAGCGAAAACAACCCCAAAAAGGCGGCATTGGTCATAGAACCTCATTTCCCTGCACCGGGTGTCTATAGCGTCAGGGTTTGTACCCAGTGCGGTGACTGCGCAGCAGTCTGCCCTACCGAAGCCATCAAAAAGAATGATAAGGGCGCTTATTACGTGGACTATGCTGAATGCAACTTGTGTGAGGCTTGTGTCCCCGAGTGCCCGGAACAGGTAATGTTTGTCCGCTCCAAGCTGGCAGACACGGCCTGGAAATGTGATCTTTGCGGCGATTGTGTGGATGTGTGTGGAACAAGCGCACTCTGGATCGCCGAAATAGAACCGGTGGCGGCTTAAGGAGGCAGACATGAATGGCTATGCTGGAAAAATTTTGCGGGTGAACCTGACAAATGGAAGCTTCACAAAAGAAACCACTCCTTCTGATTTAGCGCGTGATTTCATTGGCGGACGCGGCTTCGGGATTTATTTCCTGCTCAAGGAGGTTCCCAAGGGTGCAGACCCTCTGGGTCCGGAGAACAAGCTGATCATTTCCAGCGGTCCCATCTCGGGCATGATGGTACCTGGTGGTGGTAAGTGTGACTGGACTACGAAAGCTCCATTGACTGGAGGGTATGCAAGCGCATCCATGGGAGGTCACTTTACAGCCGAGATGCGCTATGCCGGGTTGGACAGCATTATTTTGGAAGGGATCAGCCCAAAGCCTGTTACTCTTTTCATCGATGACGATAAAATCGAATTGAGAGATGCCTCAGATCTATGGGGCAAAAATACGTTTGCTGTAGAAAAGCAGTTCAAGGAAAAATTAGGTGAAGAGTTCCAGGTGGCAGTCATAGGGGTCGGTGGAGAGAACCTGGTTCAGTATGCCTGCATCAACCACGATTATGGCCGCCAGGCTGGACGTGGCGGAGTAGGCGCAGTTATGGGTTCCAAGAAGGTCAAGGCAATTGTTCTTCATGGAACCAAGTCCATCCCGGTGGCGAATATGGATGCCTACCGCAAGGCCGGCAAAGCGCTTTACAAAGCCTGCAAGGATGCTGAAGGGTTGAAAGAATGGACACGCTATGGCACAGCTGGAGTTGCAGCCTGGTGCGACGAAGTTGGGGCTTTGCCCACCCGTAACTTTAGCGCGGGGTCATTTGAAGGCAGCAAGGGTATAAATGGACAGGCATTGCGAGAAAAGATTGTCATTACTGACAAGGGCTGCTTTGGATGTCCTTCTCCTTGTGGGAAGTACAGCCGAAGTAAGAAATACGACAGTTATGTGGAAGGCCCGGAATATGAGACCATTGGCCTGATGGGCGCAAACCTTGGGATCGATGACATTGAGGCGGTGGCACAAGCCAACCTTCTTTGTGATGACCTGGGGATAGATACCATCAGCGCTGGTAATTCCATTGGATGGGCCATGGAGTGTTACCAGAAAGGAATTTTTACCAAAAAAGATACCGATGGGCTCGACCTGAAGTTTGGCAATGTCGAAGCAACCTTTACGCTTATCGAAAAAATTGCCCGTCGTGAGGGATTGGGTGCTTTGCTTTCCGAGGGAGTAAAACGGGCCTCTAAAAAGGTTGGCAAAGGCAGCGAGAAGTTTGCTATCCATGTCAAAGGCATGGAACAATCCGGTTACGCCACCCACAACGCCACAGCCATGCTTCTTGCTTATATGACCTGTGATGTGGGCGCGCATCATAACCGTTCCTGGGCAATCACCTATGACCTTCAGGTGGGCCGCGAATTGGTCACCCCTGAAAAAGTAGCCCGGGTCATCTGGCTGCAGAACTTCCGCCCGATGTTCGATGTGATTGGCGGCTGCCGTTTACAATGGGTTGAATTGAATATCGACCGGAATCTTTATGAGCCGGTTTTGGAAGCCATTACCGGCATCCACCGCACCTGGGCGGACCTGGAGAAGGTGGGCGAGCGCATTTGGAACCTGACCCGTCTTTACTGGGCACGTGAAAATGAAGGTTTTGACCGGGCTTGGGATTTGCCTTCCCCACGCTTCTACGAGGAACCTCCCATAAGTGGTGCCACCAAAGGCCAGATAACGAAAATCGAGGACGTCAACCGCCTCCTGGATATATACTACGAACAGCGAGGCTGGAAACCGGACGGGCTGCCCAAGCCCGAAACGATCGAAAACCTGGGTCTGAAAGCGGTCGTTGCCTGAAATGACAGCCACTTTTCGTCTTGGTGATTCGCTCAAGAACCTGCTCGGCAGCAAGGGAGAATATGCTGTGGAGCCGGGACATAATGTTCGTGAAACACTTATTTCTCTTGGCATCAAGCCCGAGCTGATTGCGATGGTGACAGTCAACAATGAGATGCAGTCAAAGGATTATCTCATTCAAGACGGAGATACCATCATGCTCATGGCTGTGATCGGTGGTGGGTAAAAAAATTCGGGCGGCAGAAGTTCTGCCGCCCGAAAGCTTATGAGGGTGGAAATATTCCCAGTCCGAAAATCCAATTAATAACAGATTATCAGGGCTAATCTTCCTGAGATGGCTATGGCAACGGTGTCATCTATCGAATTGTCGTCCGGATCTGTTCATGCATGTAAAGAGGAAGATAATATCGCCCGCCAGAATTCTTGCCGCTGGAGCCGGAAGCTTTCCACCCCCCGAACGGCTGGAACCCTGGCCAGGCCCCGGTGGTCGCGCCTTGAGGCCGGTTGGCATATGCAACACCGGATTCAATGTGATCGAAAAACCACTCTGATTCTTCCTCACTGCCGTAGAATCCAGCTGTCAGTCCATAATTAACCTCGTTGGCGTGCTGCATGGCTTCTTCGAGGGATTGGACCTTGCTGATCGTCGTAATCGGTAGGAACATCTCGTACTTCCACAGGCGGTGCCGGAGGGGCAGGTCCACCACAAGGGTCGGTTCACAGAACCACCCTTTTTCATACATGCCTCCCGTTCGTACTCGTCCACCGGTCAGGAAATGACCTCCCCCGGCTGTAATTTCCTCGCAGAATCCCTTGAATTGCTTATAAGATCCTTCATTTATAACTGGACCAATGTATACACTTCGGTCTGTGGGGTCGCCCACGACAAACTTTTCAGTCTGGGATTTGAGCCGGGCAATCAAATCGTCGTACACCGGCGCCTCGACCAATACGCGCGAAGCTGCGGAACACTTTTGCCCCTGGAGGCCAAAGGCTGACCGGACGATGCCCGTTGCGGCCCGTTCCAGGTCGGCATGCCGCGACACGATCGCAGCATTTTTTCCACCCATCTCAAGGATAATTGGACGAATCCAGTTACATTCTGAAAAGTCCCTGTAAATTTTTGATCCTACATCGAACGATCCGGTAAATGTGGCCCCATCCACAGCACATGTCACAAGCGCCTGTCCCAGTGTGCTCCCCGGTCCTGTGACGAAATTGAACACTCCATCCGGCAACCCGGCATCCCGGAAACATTCCGCCAGCAGGCGTACGAACCAGGCTGTGTCAGAGGCAGGTTTGACGACAACGGTGTTCCCTGCGACCAGGGTTGCCCCGGTGGGTCCTGCGGTCAAGGCCGCAGGGAAGTTGAATGGACTGATTACCAGCCAGACTCCGTAAGGTCTTAAAACAGAAAAATTTGTCGCATCATATCCAACCAGAGGGTCCTTGCCCATTTGAAAGGTGTATCCCTGGTTGGCTTCCATTTGGTCGCAGGCGTATTTGATCAAGTCTGCGGATTCCTGGACGTCTCCAAATGATTCAATTCGGTTCTTGCCGACCTCCAGAGACATTGCTGCGCTTAACTCGAAGAAGCGTTCTTCGATCAAGGAAGCAACTTTTCGCAGCAACCTGACACGTTCCTGCCAGGGGGTGTGACTCCAGCCGGGAAATGCCTTGCGCGCAGCCTCGAGTGCCTGCAGAGCATGCTTCTCATTCCCTTTTTGCATCAGAGCCAATGTCCAATCCGTATTGATGGGGGAGAGGTCTGCAACTTTTTCGCCTGCAAAAACATCCTTATTGTTGATAATCATGGCGTATTCTTTGCCGATACTGCCTTTAATACTTTTTAAAGCAGCATCGTATTTGGTATGAAGCTCTTCAGGTGGATTAAATATTGTCGCATAAGTGATCTTGAATTCCATTTTTTCCGTCTCCTTGGTCGTCCCTTATGAGATTCTTTACACGGAAAGAATATCTTTCATAAAGTATAAAACAGGGGAGGGGTCATGTCAATGAAAACAGACATAAATTGTCTCATTTATTACGAATTGTTAATAAGAAAACCAAAATATGCACGGCGTTTGCCAAATTTATTATTCGTGACGTATAATTCCTGCGATGAAAACTGAGCGAATCATCTCCATCGACCAGTTTCGAGGGTTCGCGATCCTGACGATGGCGCTTGCGAACTACATGGATGTCGTGATCATCATCCCTGCCTGGTTGAAACACGCTCCCGACATCGGCCTGACAGTCATCGACTTGATCGCCCCATTCTTTATTTTTGCGATTGGCTTGACTTATGGTCTGTCATTCCGGAACCGCTTGGAACGCGATGGCGCATTTAAAACCTACAACCAGTTTTTTGTGCGTTACCTGGCAATAATTGGCCTGGGGGCAATCGCTTCAGCCGGTGAGACAGCCGTTGGCCAGAATCCAAGTGGGATAGATTGGGGAGTGCTGCAAGCCATCGGGGTGGCCGGGCTGATCACCCTGGCGGTCATCAGGCTGTCGTCGGTGTATCGATGGGTAATAGGGGTGAGCATCCTTGTAATTTATCAAATAATTCTGGATCATTTCCTGTTGAACTTGACCATCCTTTCCCCCCACGGCGGACTATTCGGTTCGCTTAATTGGGGGGCGATGCTTATTCTGAGTACGGCGCTGGCAGACATGTTTCACGACACTGGCCGCTTGAAAAGATATTTTCCATGGGCTTCCCTGGCATTACTGGCTGCGGGGATTGCGCTGGCCTTTTTTATCCCTGTCAGCAAACATCGGGTCTCTTCCTCCTACGTGCTGATCAGCCTGGGAGCCAGTGCGCTTTTATTCCTGTTGTTTCATTGGCTTAGCAGGCGGTTCAATTGGAAGGGTCACTTCCTGGTCGCCTGGGGAAAGAACCCGTTGGTCTTATATTTCCTGCATTATTTTATTATCGGGATTTTCTTTGTTCCTGGCATTCCAGCCATTTTTCAGGCCGCCCCCCTCTGGCTGGTATTGCTTGAGATGGGGATTCTTATTGGCGGGGTCTCCGCTGTAGCTTACTGGTTGGACCACAAGAACATCGTCATTTCCCTTTAATTTCAAAGGAAATAGGAATGGGTGAATTCTTTAATCGATTTCTTCTGGGATGGGGAAAAGTTATACTGATCATCATTGCCCTGGCAGGGATTGCTTTTTTGGGCAGCCAGGTCGCCCAGCCTGATCCATCCGTTCCGGTCTCTGATCTAAAGCCGATTAACCTTGATGGATTCCATCGATTGCTGATCCTTGCCCCGCACTGTGATGATGAAACACTTGGCTCAGCTGGGCTGATCCTGGCTGCAGAACGGGCTGGTATCACGGTGAAAGTGGTAATTGCCACCAACGGTGACGGTTACCTGTTCGCAACGATGCAGGATTTTCTCAAGTTGTATCCCAGGCCTGCAGATTTTATTCGGATGGGAGAAATTCGCCAGCAGGAATCCCTGAAGGCTCTGGCAATTTTGGGAATAAATGCTGACCAGGTTACTTTTCTGAGTTATCCCGACCGGGGCACGCCAGCCCTGTGGAATAACAATTGGGCTGTCTCCAACCCATATCGCTCTCCTTACAGCGGAGATACCAAAAGCCCATATCCCATTACCTACAATCCGCAATCAGTTTATGCCGGAGCCGATTTCCTGGCCGATTTATCTTCCATTTTAAAATCGTACAAACCTGACCTGATCGTTTACCCGCATCCGCAGGACGTGCATCCGGACCATTGGGGATTGAACGTATTCACTCGGTTGGCGATCACACTCATCCATCATAATGACGCATCCTTCAATCCGACCGAGTTGACCTATCTCGTCCACCGGCCGGATTTCCCGGAAATTCGAGGCTTGAAACCACAGGGCAGCTTAACCCCTCCCACCATAATTTATAACCTTTCTCCCGATTGGTACAGGCTCGATCTGACTCCTGCAGACATTGCCCTCAAAGGACAGGCAGTGCTGGCGTACCGCAGTCAGTTGCCCCTTTTGCGTAATCTGTTGGAAAGTTTCGTGCGTGCAAATGAAACATTCTCTGCGGTTCATGATGCTACTCTAGCAATTGCAGCAAAAGGCAATCCCATTAATCCATCTACTTGGGTGGATCCTTCCGGAGAACCAATCGGACCGGTCCAGCTCGACCCGGCAGGCGACTATGCCACCCGCACTTTCGTCCCAGGTGGAGATCTGACTGCAGTTTATGTTTCACAGGATGCCCAGGGCACTCTCCAGGTTTGTGCCCAGTTACGGGAAAACACCATTCCCGAAATCACCTACTTTCTGCGCCTGAAAGCCCTGACCGATAATGGGATCATCGCCTACCAGGCTCGAACTGGCAATGCGCCACCTGGATGGTACCCCGTTCATCGTTCAGGTTTGTACGCCTGTGCGGCAATCACTCTTGATACCCTCGGAAATCCCTGGGCAGTCTATGTGGGTGCGACAACCGAAGGCGGCGGTCGCATCGAAGACGAAACCGCCTGGCAAATGGTATATTTCAACAAGCCGTGATATGCCCGATCTCACCGTCCGTCCCTATATACCTGCAGACCGTCAGGTTGTCTTAAAGATTGGAGGAGACACAGCCTTTTTCGGCGCCCCCATTGAAGCGTATATGGAAGATCGCAACGCGTTCCTGGATGCTTTCTACGCTTATTACACAGACCTGGAACCGGAGCACGCCTGGGTGGCTAGTGCCAATGGGGAAGTGGTTGGTTTCCTGACCGGTTGCGTGAATACCCGTGTCCATGACAGGAAAATATTTGAGGTGATCATTCCGCGCTTGGCTGGAAATTTGCTGCGCGACAGGTACCATTTCGGAAAGCTTTCTATGAACTATTTCAGGGGTTTGTTGGTAGGTTTATTGCGCAGGGAGTTCACCCATGTCGATCTGGATATCTATCCTGCTCATCTTCATATAAATGTAGACGCCGCCTGGCGCGGCAATAGGCTCGGTCAAATGCTCATGGACGCATATCTTGGGCAATTGCGCGCTTTGGGGATCCCTGGAGTTTACCTGGACACAACCAGTATGAACGAAATCGCCTGCCGCCTGTACGAGAAAATGGGGTTTCGCTTGCTGGATGCACGCCCTGACCGGTTTTGGGCGAAATGGTTCGGACGTCCTGTTGATAATCGCTGCTACGGATTGAAGTTATCGGGATTAACTCGTTAGTCATATCGACAAAATTTATTCAATATCACCTGGTGCGTTGAATTCGGCTGATTTTCGGGGGGCTATATTTTGGAATGGGTTGTTCCCCTACGATTGACCAAATTTCCCTGGCAAGTATCGTTGGGCAGGTCGCTGGTTAAAGGGGAAAATATTGAATTGAATGGTCATAAACATGACGTCAAAAAACCCACGAAATGAGATTACAAATTTGTTAAGAGACGGATAACATGGACAATAATCTGGTTACACCCTAAGTTATTCCAAAGAATCTGCATGGATAACCGAGTGGAAAGCTAATTAACTGCTGCTCCGGGAAAGGGAATAATGCAAATCCAACATGGCAATCGTCCTCAAGGCTTTCCATATGATTCAAGTGGCGAATTCGGTTTTAAATTTAGTTTTGCCTTTCAACCAATAGTGGATGCCTGCAACCAGGAAATCATCTCATTTGAAGCCCTTGTTAGGGGACCTCACGGGGAACCCTCCAACTCAGTTTTTGCCCAGGTCGATAATCATGATTTTGGAAGGTTCGATGAAATTTGCCGGCAAAAAGCCATTCACCTCGCCAGCAGGTTAAAAATCCCAAACAAGTTATGCCTGAACATGTCTGCCCAGGGGTTATATCAAATTGACTCAAGTATCATAACCACTTTTCATGCCTCCATGGAAAGTGGCATCCCGACAAGCAATATTATTTTTGAGGTCCTCGAGACAGCAAACCTGACCGATCAACACGCATTACTCCAATATTTAAAATTGATCAATGAATTCGGGTTTAAGACCTCCATTGATGATTTTGGGGCCGGGTACTCAGGGCTGAAACTGCTCGTAAAATACCAACCCACTTATATTAAACTCGATCGGCATTTAATTGGGGATATCCAGGATAATCCGGTCAAGCAAAGTGTATTTAAGGGGATCCAGCAGATATGCGATCAATTATCCATAGAAATAGTTGCCGAAGGGGTGGAGCTGGCTGCGGAATATCGCTGGTTGAGCCAGGCAGGAGTAAAGATCTTCCAGGGTTATTATTTTGCCCGTCCAGCCTTCGAAGCTTTGCCTGATGTTTCTTATAAAGCTTATGCAATTTGAAATCTGACTAACCGGCAGTAATTTTTTTCAAATATCGGCGATCTCCAGCAGGGACAGAAACGCTGGAGATTTTGTTTATGCCGCGGGAGGAGCCAGGTAACTGGCCGGGAATTGTGTTGTGAACCGGGTGGAAAATTTATCTGATATACCGCTGCCAAAAATTCATCCTTGATTTCGATGAGTAATTAGTAGGAATAGATTAAAATAGGCTTAGAGAATTAACCCTGATTACATCCTGAAAAACCAAAGCGAATTGATTTATGCCCTTTCTGACCCTCACAACTGATTTCGGCAATAAAGACGGCTTTGTCGGCACCATGAGGGGGGTTATCTGGAGTATTTGTCCCACTGCGCAGATTGCAGATATTAGCCATGATATATCCCCGCAAAACGTTCTCGAGGGGGCATTCGCTCTTTGGCGTGCCTACGCTTTTTTCCCACCCAGGACCATCCACCTGGCGGTTGTAGACCCTGGGGTGGGAACAACCCGCCGCCCCCTAGCGATGCGCCTCGGCGATCACACTTTCGTAGGCCCGGATAATGGTTTGTTTACTCCGATTATTGAAGACGCCGAAAAGAATGGTTTGCCGGTGGAAATTATTCACTTGATGAATAAGAAATATTTCCTCCGGGAAATAAGCCGTACCTTCCATGGACGGGATATCTTTGCCCCGGTGGCAGCCCACCTCGCCAATGGAGTCCCATTGACTGACTTGGGGCCGGTCATTACCGACCCGGTGCGGTTGCAGATGCCAAGGCCCGAAAAGACCTTGGATGGTTGGCGTGCCCATGTAACGGTAATCGATGTTTTCGGCAACCTGACCACCGATCTACCGGCCGCTGCGATAAGCGATCCTCAAAGTGTAACTGTGCAATTCCATGGGCGGAAAGTGCGAGGCCTGGTTACTTCTTATGGGAATAGAAAATCAGGCGAGTTGGTTGCCCTGGTGGATAGTGAAAACTACCTCGAGATCGCGGTTGTCAACGGGAGTGCTCAAAAGATTCTGGGCGCAACGGTTGGAGATATTGTAGACGTGATTACCCTTTAATCGGAATCGACAGTTTTCCCATGAGTGACTTTCCCCTGGTAGTAGAAAATCTTACCTTCCAATACCGTCGTCGGACAGAGCCGGCTATTGGGAACCTCAATTTTTCTCTCCAGGCAGGGCAGGTAATGTTGATCGCAGGATCCAGCGGTTGCGGTAAAACTACCTTGATGCGTTGTATCAACGGGCTTATTCCGCACACTTACCAGGGGGAAATGAGTGGCGATATCCGTCTGTTTGGAAAATCGGTGGGTGGGATGGGACTGGCGGAAATCTCCCAGACCGTTGGTACCTTGCTCCAGGATCCTGAACGCCAGATCCTCGGTAGTTACGTGCTGAACGAAGTCGCCTTTGGACTAGAGAGCTTGGGCATCCCGCGGGATGAAATCACCCCGCGTGTAGAGAAAGCTCTTGCACGCCTTGGAATCTTGCATTTGCGGGATCGCGAAACATTTGGCACATCCGGTGGCGAGAAGCAAAAAATAGCGTTGGCCGGTGTCCTGGCGATGGAACCTCGGATTCTGCTGTTGGATGAACCTCTTGCCAGTTTGGACCCTGCCTCGGCCCAGGAAGCTTTGCAGGCATTCCGTATGTTGGCGGATGAGGGCATTGCAGTAATGATTGTCGAACACCGCGTCGAAGATGTCCTTTCAATTCATCCGGAAATCTTCATGTATTTGGACGATGGAAAGATGACCTACCTGGGTGGTACGGACGGGTTGATGGATGTGGTCGATTACCGCCGCATTAAACTTCCTGCCCGCGTTGTCCTGGAGCGCGCCCGCCGGGATCCGCCCCCAATCTTCATCCCGGCGGGTAAGCCCGGAGGTCGAACGGATACTTTGGTCCAATTCGAAGGCGTCCATTTTCGATATTCCGAAGATGGGCCCGAAGTGTTGAAGAATCTGAATTTCAATATCAACGTTGGAGATGTGATTGCTGTCCTGGGGCACAATGGATCGGGCAAGACTACCATGGTCAAGCATGCTCTTGGTTTATTAAAGCCGACCGAAGGGCGTGTCCTCCTGGAGGGGACTGAGACGCGCAAGTTGACTGTCGCCCAGGCAGCTCACACGGTGGGGTATGTATTCCAAAGTCCGTCCCAGATGCTTTTTGCCCCAACCGTGCGCGAGGAACTTTCTTTTGGTCCAAAGAATTTGGAGTTTTCCGAAGACAAGATTGCACATAATGTGGAATGGGCGATTGATACCGTTAACTTGAAAAGTGAAATGGATATGCCTCCCCTGGCTCTTTCTTTCGGCCAGCAGAAGCGGATCAGCATTGCTGCCATCCTGGCAATGCGCTCGCGGATCCTGATGATGGACGAACCCACCGCCGGGCAGGATTACTGGAATTACCAGGCTTTTATGGACGCTATTTTACAGATGCCAGGTTTTGACTCTGTCATCTTTATCACTCATGATGTGGATCTCGCTGTGATTTACGCCAATCGCATCCTGCTGGTTTATAACGGCGAGATCGTCGCGGATGGGGAACCACAGGAGGTGTTAAAAGACGAAAAACTTCTTCGTTCATGTCGCGTTTTGCCCACTTCATTACTTCATTTAAATATGGATTTCCTGCCACAAACCGGCAGGTTTTATCGTGCAGAAACTCTGGCCCACCTTCAGAGTTAATGTATATGTAATCCATTCTCAATTCTCAACAGGAGGAAGAAATGCAAAAGAAATCATGGAAATTCGGGACGCGTGAAGTTGTTTATGCTGCCATTGGCGCGGCGCTGTATGCAGTTTTGAGCCTTGCCACCAACTGGATTCAGTTGCCATCAGCAGGGAATGTTTCGTTCCGCCCGGCTATTGTCATCCCCATGTTCTTTGGCGTCGTCTTTGGCCCCATCGTCGGTTTCATAGCCGGATTCCTGGGTAACATCATCAGCGACCTGATAGCCGGCTACGGTTTCTGGTTCTGGTGGGATCTTGGGAACGGCATCATCGGACTCGTTCCCGGCCTGATTGCAGTCTGGATGACGACATATGTTGCCCTCAAGGATATTGTGTGGGGTGAGGTATTCTCGCTCATTGGGGTGCTGGTCGGTATGGGAATCGCTTCTATTTCCGAGATGTGGGTTTCTGGCGCGGATATGAGTACGGTCATATTCGCAAACTACCTTCCCGCTGTAATTCCTGACTTGATCAATGGATTGATTCTTTTACCAATCCTTATGATCGCCTACGCCGCCATAGTTAAACGTTCGGGGCGTTAATTCCGAGAAGGTTCCATCAGGAGGCAATCGTGAGGATTGCCTCCTGGTCAACGGTTTAATAATTTATGCTGGTCACCTGGCGTTACCGACTTCGCAACGGCTTAATGGAGAAATTTGATCCGCGTGCACGCTGGATCTTCTCTTTGGCTTTCCTGTTTGCGGTCACTTTATTCTGGGATGCGCGCTTTTTGGCATTTTTCTTTATTATCGCATTCACTTGGTACTTCTCATCCCGTGCCAGATGGAAAGAAACCCGGCGGGGATGGTACCTGATTGGCTTTATCCTTTTCATGATGATAGTTATTAACACGATCTTAACCGGGGGAGGAGCGGGAGGAGTTGTGCCACCGGGAGGTCATCTTGTATGGCCCCAAGGTGGCACCATCCCTGTGGTCGGTTGGCAATTTCATTTTGGATTGACATGGGAGCGGCTCTGGTTTGCCATTTGCCAGCTTTTGCGAATTAGCGCAATTTCAGCCATTTTCTTGATCATCCCCTATACCATGGATCCGCGAGTGTACGGTGTGACCTTCCGGGGGTTGGGATTACCGGACCGGTTTGCTTACTCAATGGAGCTTGCTTTTCGCTATGTCCCCACCCTGGCGCGCGACTTCGGTACCACCTTTGATGCACAGCGGGCGCGCGGCTACGAGATCGAACGGGTTAAGGGCGGGATAGTAAAACAGATCTTGCGGATTGCCCCTCTGATTGTCCCTGTGACCATGAACTCCATCCTGACCGGGGAAGATGTGACCAATGCGATGGATCTGCGCTGTTTTGGGACGCGTCCTCGCACCTGGCTGCAAAAACTTACCTTTCATTGGCAGGATTATGCATTGATAATTTTTTCCATCATTCTGCTTGGGGGAGGGTTTGTAACTTTGTATGTCTTCCACCTGGGTAACTTTTGGGTCCCGGATTTTTGGCTCAGGTTGGCTGGAGGTTGAGAATACCAAAGGGTCTGCACTTGGCAGACCCTTTGTTTTTATTTTGATTATTCCAGAAGGGATTTCCAATCTAACGTATCCGCGGTTTTATGCAGTCGATGGTCATCCTCCACTTCCAGGTATGTCAGATGTGTGAACACTTTTTCAGCAATTTCCCGGGCTGTGGACAATTTTATAAGTTCATCCTGCGTGCCCTGGATGATTGTGGTAGGGACGGCAATGGAGGCGGGAGGAATTTTCTCGAAATCGAACAAAGTCACTGCAGGCGCCAATAATACCAATTTTCGTACCTGCCTGGGGGATTTGTATGCAAAAAGTGCAGCCATCAACCCTCCCAGGCTGGACCCAATCAACGTCCAACCGGTTTCTTTTCCAAGGATTTCCCTCAATTGAGCCATGCGGGTTGCTATTTCTCCATCGAAGTCTGGAGTGATAATCCCGGGAAACAGCTTGCGCAGGAGCTGGGCTTTATAAGTTTGACTCTTATCTCCACTGGAGCCGTGAATAAAAACCGTGTGAGAATGATCCATGTTCCTATTATAAAACACCCCGGAATTCTCTGGGAAGTCCGGGGTGTTGAATAAATTTCCGCTAGATTCTAATTTGCTGTCACGAAGACCACCGCCACCATCCCCGCGCCTGTATGAACGGATAGCCCGGGGGTAATTTCAGCGCACGTAATTTCTTCCGGGCAGGGTAGGTCAGAATGCAGGAGGGTTTGGAACCGGCTTGCATCTTCCGGGCAATTGACATTCAAAATTGCCATTTTCTCGATCTTGTGTCCGGCTGCTTTTTCTATGGAGAGTTCAACCGCGCGCTTCCATGCCTTTTGCTGGGTACGGATTTTTTCCAGGAGTTCTAATTTCCCATTTTGAATGGTCAGGATTGGCTTGATGTCCAGCAATCCAGCCATCCCTGCTGCCAGTTGACTGACGCGTCCGCTCATGGCGATATATTTTAACGTAGCCAGGGCTCCAAAAAGGTGGGTTCGGCTGCGCAAGTCCTCCGCCGCGGCGATTGCTTCTGCGATGGATGCACCCCGGGCAACTGCTTCCGCGGCAGCTAACACCATATACCCCTGTCCCATGGCAAGGCTGCGTGTGTCGATTACTTCGATGCGTTTTTCAGGGAACATACCTGCAGCTTGCCGTGCTGAAAGGTAGGTGGCACTCATCTCGCTGCTGATGCACAGGCAGAGGATTTCATCTGCACCGGATTTAATAGCCTGTTCAAAAGCCTGGACAAATTGACCGGGGGAAGGGGCGGTTGTGGTGGGTAGTTTTCCGCTCTTATCTATGCGTTTAAAGAGGACGTCATTATTAATCTCATAGGCATCCAGATAGCTTTCATCCCCAAACTGGATCAGAACAGGAACCAGTGTAATGTTATTTTTCTTTGCTACATCAAATGGCAGGCTGGAATCTGTATCCGTCACAATGGCAATTTGGGTCATTTTTCCTCCAACACGAGATCGAAATATAAAACCCTGTGTTTCGATGCAGGATACGCTTATTCAATCAACCGTTGATTGGGAATCGCCGATTTGGAAAATTTTAAGAAATTACCAGGGAATTGGAGTCGAATAATGTTGTTTTATTTCTTGCGCTAGCTTTGGATAGTTGATTATTAATATGTATGATTTCAGGGAAACCAATGGTATCTTGACATTATTTGATAAATGGGTGTAATATTATTGAGTACCCCACCCCCCTGGGGGGGATAGGAGTGAAAAATGAAAAATGAAGAATCCTTGAAGCGATTAAAGATTGTCGAAGGTCATTTGCACGGTGTGATTCGGATGATCGAAGAGGATGCCTATTGCATCGATGTAATGCGCCAGATCCAGGCGGTTCAGGCGGCTTTGAACAAGGTCAGTGCCGGCATCCTGGAAGATCATCTCAATTCTTGTGTCACTACTGCCATCCGTGGGGAAGACCCAGCGGAGCGAGTAAGGGTGCTGAAGGAAATCACAGATGTGTTTGAGACCGCTACAAAAGTGTAGCGTCATACCATTATCCATATAAGGAGAAACCATGAACACAGTTACGTATCAAATCCCCGCCATCAATTGCATGCATTGCGTGCACACCATCCAGACCGAAGTGGCTGACCTGGAAGGCGTCAAGTCCGTAAAGGCGGATGCGGATACAAAGAAAGTCGAAATCGTCTTCGACGCTCCTGCTTCCGAGGAAAAGATCAAGGCCCTGTTGTCCGAGATCAATTATCCGGTTGCCGCGTGATCCTTTGGATAATCTGGGGCACGGTTCATCCGTGCTCCAAATCATTATTGGTGGATGATGACTGAAACGAAACAACTTACCCTCCCTATAACCGGCATGACCTGTGCCAATTGCGTTGCCACAGTGGAACGCGGCCTGAAGAGACAGGGCGGCGTCCAGGCAGCAGTGGTCAACCTGTCTTCCGAGCGCGCCACGGTAACCTATGATCCTTCAGCCGCCGCATTACCTGACCTGGTCGCTCGCGTGGAAAAGGCCGGGTATGGTGTTGCCACGGGTGTTGCAGACCTGGTCATCAAGCGACTTTCTGATGATAACGATGCCCGCCGCCTGGAAAAGACCTTGGGAAAACTCGAAGGTGTGCTCGAAGCCTCGGTGAGCATTACGACAGAACGGGCACGGGTAAAGTATGTGCCAACTGTGATTAGTCAGGCTGAGATCCGCCAGGCAATTTCCCGCTCTGGCTTTGAAGCAGTCGAGATGGGCGGAGAAGCAGAAGACGCCGAGGCAACCGCCCGCGAGCACGAAATCAATGAGCAGCGTCGTTTGCTCATGATTGGCCTCGCCTTTACCATCCCGTTGTTCCTCTTCTCGATGGCACGCGATTTCATGCTCCTTGGAAATTGGACGCAGGCTGGATGGGTACAGTGGTTGATGTGGGCAGTCGCCACACCTGTTCAATTCTACGTGGGCGCTCAATACTATGTGGGTGCGTACAAGTCACTTCGCAATCGCTCCGCCAACATGGACGTGCTCATCGCCATGGGTTCATCGGTTGCGTATTTCTATTCGATCTTTGTAACCCTGAACCTCATTTCCGGGCATGTTTATTTTGAGACCGCCGCGGTTATCATCACGCTAATTCGCCTGGGGAAGTTCCTTGAAGCACGCGCCAAGGGACGTACCAGCGAAGCGATTAAAAAATTGATGGGCTTGCGCGCCAAAACCGCCCGGGTCGTGCGCGCTGGCTCGGAAATGGATATTCCGGTGGACGAAGTGCGGGTGGGGGACATGGTGCTCGTCCGCCCAGGGGAAAAGATCCCGGTGGATGGTGTGGTCGTTGAAGGTCATTCGTCGCTGGATGAATCGATGCTCACCGGCGAATCTCTCCCTGTTGAAAAAGGACCGGGTGATCCGGTCATCGGCGCAACAATTAACAAGCTTGGGATGCTTAAGTTTGAAGCCACCAAAGTGGGCAAGGAAACCGCTCTGGCGCAAATAATCCGTCTGGTGGAGGATGCCCAGGGTAGTAAAGCACCCATCCAGAAACTTGCGGACCAGGTTTCGGCATGGTTTGTTCCGGCAGTGATTGGCATGGCGGCAATCACATTTCTCGTATGGTATTTTGTTGTTCCTGCGCCTCCGCTCGGAGCAGACATCACCGGATTTACCCGCGCTCTGATTAACATGGTGGCTGTGCTTGTAATTGCCTGTCCGTGCGCGATGGGATTGGCTACACCCACGGCAGTTATGGTGGGCACCGGGAAAGGCGCAGAAACTGGCGTCCTGTTTCGCACCAGCGAAGCTCTCGAGCGTGCCGGCAAGGTCTCGGTTGTCGTTTTGGATAAAACCGGAACGGTTACCAAAGGTCAGCCAGCAGTGACCGATGTAGCCACGGATGGGATAATATCTGAGATGGACCTGCTGAAATTTGCTGCTTCAGTGGAAAAGGGTAGCGAGCATCCACTTGGGGAAGCGATTTGGGCAGAATCGACTAAAAGAGGTCTGGATCTGGTTGAATTGAGCGGGTTCAAGGCTGAGGCCGGGCAGGGAGTTGAAGCGGAAGTTGAGGGTCACAAGGTGGCGGTCGGCAACCTGCGCATGATGGATGAACGCAAATATCCCCTTAATGGCCTCGGAGGTGAGATTGACCGGTTTCAATCTGAGGCGAAAACCGTCATGCTCGTCGCTTTGGATGGGCAGGTACGCGGTGTGATTGCCGTGGCTGATACGGTCAAAGATGGATCGAAGGAGGCAATTGCCGACTTGCACCGCATGGGGTTGAAGGTTGCAATGATTACCGGTGATAATCAGAAGACAGCCGATGCGATTGCGAAACAGGTGGGAATCGATACCGTACTTGCCGAAGTACTGCCGGATGGCAAGTCCAACGAAGTAAAGAAGTTGCAGGGATCCGGCATGGTTGTTGCAATGGTTGGCGACGGAGTCAATGATGCCCCCGCTCTGGCTCAGGCGGATGTGGGACTGGCAATCGGTACCGGCACGGATGTGGCGATGGCTGCCGCACCGGTGACGCTGATCAGCGGCGATCTGCGTGGCGTTGCTCGTACCATATCTCTCTCTCGCCGGACGCTTGGTACCATCAAACAGAACCTGTTCTGGGCGTTTTTCTACAATGTGATATTAATTCCGGCCGCAGCCCTGGGTTTCCTCAACCCGATGCTGGCTGCGGGAGCGATGGCATTCAGCAGTGTCTTTGTTGTCTCAAACAGCTTGCGATTGCGAAACATAAAACTCCAATGAGAGAGTAGAAAAATGAATCAACTTATAGTTGCTTTTTTCACCGGCTTAACCACGGGTGGGTTGTCATGCCTGGCTGTCCAGGGCGGCTTGCTGGCGAGCTCTCTTGAACATCAACTGGAGCAGCAACTTGATCTCCAGGTTGAACAGGAGATTGCTGCTAGGCGAAGCCGTCGATCCGTGAAGGACGGCAACAGAATTCTGGTGCACCCGCGCCTAGCACTGCCCATCCTGTTATTCCTGGCTGCAAAGCTGGTCGCCTACACTTCCCTCGGGTTTCTGCTTGGCGCATTGGGTTCCGTCCTACAATTGACCGCCACTACGCGTGCCATCCTGCTCATTGCCATCGGTATCTTCATGGTGGGTAATGCTCTGCGCATGTTCAATGTCCATCCTATTTTTCGGTATTTTGCGTTCGAACCGCCCAAGTTTGTCACCCGTTTTATCCGGCGCAAGGCAAAGAATGGTGAAAGCTTCTTTGCCCCGTTGTTGCTTGGAGCCCTGACTATCTTCATCCCGTGCGGCGTTACCCAGGCGATGATGGCTGTGGCGATCGGGACTGGAAGTGCAATCCAGGGCGCAGTGCTGATGTTTGCCTTTATTCTTGGCACCAGCCCGGTATTCTTTTTGGTCGCTTACCTTGCCATGAAGCTTGGCTCACGCCTGGAGAAGTGGTTCATGCGTTTTGTTGCGGTGGTTCTCCTGGTGCTGGGGTTGGTCTCTGTTAACTCCGGGTTGACGCTCATGGGTTCTCCGCTTTCAATCACCTATTTGATCCAGGCAGCAAAAGCAGCCCAACCGGTTGTGGTATCGTCATCTTCTCTGCCTCAATCGGACGGCACGAATTTGTTTTTGAGCGCTGGTAACAGCGGCTACTCTCCACAGGTTCTGCATGCCCTGGCAAGCACTCCGATCACACTAAACCTGGTCACGAACCAGACAACCTCCTGCTCGCGGTCATTCGTCATCCCGTCTCTCGGAGTTGAAAAACTCCTGCCCTCGTCTGGGACTTCAAGCATTTCAATCCCGGCCCAGATTGCAGGTACGATCATTCGATTCTCCTGTTCGATGGGTATGTATACTGGTGAGATAATTTTTGATCAATAAATTCAAAAAAAGGTGGCTGGATTGCTGAAAAAAATATACCGTGTTGACGGAATGCACTGTTCTAATTGTGCTATGAATATCGAGGGGATCGAGGACGATCTTCCGGGCGTCAAACAAATCTCTGCCAGTTACCAGAAAGGGCGGATGGTCGTGGAATTCGATGAGACCCTCGTGAGCGAAAGCCAAATCCTGGTTGCTGTTGAAGAACGCGGTTATAAAGCATCCCCGCTTTAAATCTTTCGCGCATTTCACACCACTCCCTTCAAGGTAAAAAGAGGGGAGTGTTTCCTTAAATAAAAGCAAGCTTAATTTTTGGTGTATACTTCCTGCCGGCATAGGAGAATACATCGCATGAACAAAGGGATTTGGTACGCTCTGGGGGCGTATGTCACGTGGGGATTATTCCCGGTTTATTGGAGACTCCTCGCAGGGATCCCGGCTCTGCAACTTTTGGGGCACCGCATATTCTGGTCTTTCCTGTTATTGTTTGGAATCGTGATGGTCGCTCGACAGGTTAAAACCTTTCGAGCGTCGCTTAATCGCCGGGTGCTGCTCATCTACTCGGTCGCCGCAGTGCTGATCGCTATTAACTGGCTCACCTATGTCTGGGCGGTGGGGGCGGGCTTTATTGTGGAGACCAGCCTGGGATACTTTATTAACCCGCTCCTTGTTGTGCTTCTGGGAGTGATTTTCCTGCACGAACGCCTTCGTCCGCTTCAGTGGGTCCCCATTGGGCTGGCAGCTGCCGGGGTGCTCTATTTAACCTTTGCTTATGGTTCTCTGCCGTGGGTGGCCCTCACACTTGCCTTTTCCTTTGGTTTTTATGGACTGGTCAAAAAGACCGCACCATTGGGCGCTCTGCATGGACTAACCCTTGAGACTGGCATCCTGATCGTACCTGCAATAGGTTTTTTACTATTCTCGGAATTGACCGGTACAGGTGCATTCATGCATACTTCCCCGCTTCTGGATATCATGTTGGTTGGCGCAGGGCTGGTGACGGTCGTCCCACTTTTCATGTTCGCCTCAGCTGTGCAGCGCATCCCCCTGACCTTGATCGGCGTTCTCCAGTATGTCAACCCGACCATGCAATTTCTCCTGGGAGTCCTGATTTATAAAGAACCCTTTGATCACAGGCGCTTGATCGGTTTTGGGGTTGTTTGGGTGGCATTGATCCTTTTTGGGTTGGAGGGCTACCTTGCGCAGCGCCGGACCAGGGTCCTGGCAGCTGCGAATTAATAAAATCCCGCGGACGAGTTCTCGCCCGCGGGATTTTTATGAAAGATGGGGCTAATTTCCCTGGGCACCATCAGATTTTTTAATAACCGCGGAGAGGACCAACAGGATGCCCAGGGCAAGCACGACCGCTGGGCCGATCAGGCGTGTTATCCACAGCGAATTGACCAGGATGGCTGACATCGCTGCGAATGCTATCCCGGCGAGACTGCATAGGATGATGCCCGCCATTTTCACGCCTTCGATCTTTTTGAACATACCAATGAGTAGTAACGGTAGTCCCACTGCGAATGGCTCCACTGTCCAGAGGATTGCCCAGGAGCTCCACAGGCCGGTGGCAGCGCAAAATTGAAGCACGATACCAGTCAGCCCAATGATGGACGTTGGGATCATCAGCCACGGCACCTGCAAAAAGGTCGCCATCAGGACGAAACCGAGCGCTACGCTGATGACTTCCAGCGGCCACAGGTACGCCCAGATTGACCAATACCCGGTTACGCTTGCAAGGAACAGCAGGACCCCAGTGGTCAAGGTGGGAATTCCTGGAATGAACATACCACTCAACCCGCGGATTTTCGAAAATATGAATGGAGGCAAACAGAGTAATAACCCTGCAGCCACCACGAGAATTGGCCAGGCGCGGAAACCGAGCATAATGCCTGCGCCAGCCGACCTCATGATCAGGTTTCCTATCAGGGTTAGTACACCTAGCAGGATCAGGGCAACACCGAGTAGAAGAGAAGTTTTCTTTTGCATATGAACCTCCTTTAGGTTCTTGTTTTGAACGGCCCGCGTTTATTAGACCTGGCGGCTAATGCTTCCAGAGAATGAGGTATTAAATTAATGAAACTTGGTCACTAGGACTTGTGCTACTTGGAAATTATCCCGATTCCTAGCGAAAAAACGAAGACGATACCAGAAATGACGATCAGAGTATTCCCGATCCTACGCGTCAGCCAGAGGCCGGCTGTGCCTCGTCGAGTAAGCAGGAAGGGCGCAATGATTGAGATTGCCACGAGCATGGGCTCCAGCGGCCAAAGAAAAGTCCAATGTTGCCAATTTCCGCTAAGGGCATAATAGGATAAAAGGAACCCATTTCCAAGGACAATTCCGCCGGGGATCAGCAGCCAGGCACTTGGCAGGGAACTCATCAGCGCAGCCAGCAATACCCCAACCACCACCAGTTCCAGCGGCCAGATGTGGCTGAAAAGCTTCCAGCCAACGATCCCACTCAACCAGATCATCATCATATTTGCCGCGGCAATCCCTGCAACCGACATGAGCACCGCTCTGCTGATATTCTGTCTTGGTACCTCCGTCAGCCCGGCCGGAGGGCTGAAAATAGCCATGGATTTACTCTTGACCCTCCCGGTAGTTCCCGTTGCCTGGTGCACGTTTCTGCCCGTTGTGACATCGGTATCGCCCGCAGCAAATCCAGAGTCTGGGATATGCTCACGCGCTGTCCCGGAGAAAACTGCCACGCCTCCGGGATGGGTGGAAGAACTCCCGTTCGACTGAGGCAGGCTGATTTTATCTGGGACCAGGATGCCGGCTTCCTTGGCAGCATTCGTCAGAGTTTCAGCCATTGATTCGGCTTTTTGAAACCGGTCATCCGCTTTTTTAGCCAGTGCTTTTAAGGCTACTCGTTCGAAAGGTTCTGGGATATTGGGATCGAATTTGCGCGGCATGGGCAGGGGGTCATTAATGTGCTTCATCAAAATTGCCAGCGGAGTATCGGCATCGAAAGGAACGCTTCCGGTGAGGACTTCGAAATATGCAATGCCGATCGAGTAAATGTCGCTGCGAGCATCGCAGATACCATCCATCCCCTGTTCAGGTGCCATATAGCTCAAAGTCCCCATCAATGCGCCTGCAACCGTGTATTGTGTCCCTCCGACGATTTGGGCGATCCCAAAATCGGTCAGCACTGCTTGGCCGTCCTTGGTTAACATTATGTTGGCTGGTTTCAGGTCGCGGTGGATGATTCCTTCTTTGTGCGCGTAGGAAAGCCCATCCAGCACGTCGATAAAAATCCGAACAATTTCTCCCAGGGAAAGATGTTCACCGTGCACCCGTAAATAGTTTAAATAAGCCTTGAGCGTATCCCCTTGTAACAGTTCCATCACCATGTAATACAGGTCATCCTGCACATCGAAATCGTAGATTTGAACTATGTGCGGGTGACGTAATGCAGCCACGGCGCGCGCTTCCCGCCGAAAACGAGCCAGGAATTCTGCATCCTCCACCAGGTCCGTCCGCAAGACCTTGATTGCCACATAACGGTCAAGCTGGGGATGGTAGGCTTTATAGACTTGAGCCATCCCACCCCGACCTAATGGTTCGAGGATACGGTATTTTCCTAGGTTCTGTCCTTCCAGGGTTATGGGTGCCATTTCGGTTTTATTGATACGTTTTGTTGTCATGGGTTCATCCAATACAGATGATACCCGGGACGATCGGAATCAACCTATCATATTGCTATTATTGGGCTACTTGGTCGCGATGAGGAGAATATCAAATTGGCTGGATCAAGTCTGAAAACAGCTTTGCCTCGGATTTCAACTTGAATTTCCACCAGGTCTTTCATTCCCAGGGTTTAAGCTGTCATCAGTTTGTATCCCAACCCGCGTATGGTGAAAAGTAATTGCGGGTTGGCGGGATCGACTTCAATACGCGTCCGCAACCTTCTGACCAGGTTTTCGATCTGATAATCGAATATCCCACCTGCCACATATTCTGGCCACACTGCCCGCCCAATATCATCTTTCGAGCAGACCTGGCAGCGGCGTTCGTAGAGATACGACAGAAGTAAATATTCCTTTGGCGATAGGCTGACCGCCTTGCGGTTTACCCGGACCACTCCAGCAGTTGTATCCACTTCCACGTCGGGAACGGGATTATCCCTCCTGGTTGTGTCGGGATCGTGAAAAATAAAAGTGACATCCCCCACCTTTATGGCGTCCCCGTCACGCAGGTTCATTGGGGTGAGGATCCGCTCACCATTAAGGTAAGTACCGTTGGTGGAACCCAAATCTTCCACAAACCAGTGTCGCCCATCCCGTCGGATGCGTGTATTCTCCCGCGAAATGCTCTTACTGGCGATGACAATATCGCATTCGATCGCGCGTCCTATGGTGGCGGTTTGTGTCGTTAATCGATGTTCCTGGCTGTTTGGGTCGGTCAGAAATGGTCCGGGATTATCCAATTGCATGCGTCTCTCGCTCTTCCTTGTAATTATACTCGCGAGGATTATAATTGCCGCCAATTGCACTCATTTTTACATCAAGGAGAAGAAGATGGGCAAAAAAAAATCGGAAGTGATTGGCATCTTGACTGGTGGAGGGGATGTCCCGGGATTGAATCCAGCCATCCGCGCTGTTACGATTCGTGCGATCCGCGAGGGCTACAAGGTGATCGGTTTGAGGCGCGGGTGGGCGGGGGTGACGGAAATCATTCGGGATAAGGATGCTGATAATAGCAATAATTTCCAGGTTCTGACCGAGGAAGTTGTCAATAAATCCGGGCGTACTGGAGGTACCTTCCTCCATACCTCGCGGACGAAACCAAGCAAAATGGCCAAAGGGGATGTACCCGAACATTTGAGGGATAGTTATAATGCCGACGAGAACGATCTGACTCCCGAAGTGATCAAAAATCTGGATTGGCTGGGGGTTGACTACCTGATACCTATCGGTGGGGATGACACTTTGAGCTACGGCGTCCACCTGTACCAGGAAGGCCTCAAGGTCATCGCCATTCCAAAAACCATGGATAACGATGTTCCGGGGACCGATTATTGCATCGGCTTCAGCACTTGTGTTACCCGCACGATATCCCTCACCAACAGCCTGCGTACTATCGCAGGGTCGCACGAGCGCTTCCTGGTCCTTGAGGTCTTCGGGCGCTATGCTGGTTTTACCGCCATGCTGCCTACCATGGCAGGCGCTGCTCACCGCTGCGTGATCCCCGAATACAAGTTCAATATTGAAAAACTGACAGACTTGTTGATCTATGACCGGAGTCATAATCCCAGCCGCTACTCCGTGGTACTTGTCTCTGAAGGCGCAATGTTCGAGGGCGGAGAGATGGTCTTTGCAGACCGCTCCACCGACGCATATGGGCATGCTAAGCTGGGAGGGATCGGCGACCTTGTAGCCAGCCGCATCAAGGAGCTTTCTGCCAAGCATAACAATGGCAAAACGATTAATACAATTGATCAGAAATTGGGTTACATGGTGCGCGGAGGAGACCCTGACGCAATTGACTCGGTCGTCCCGATGGCTTTTGGTAACCTGGCACTCGACTTGATCCTGAAAGGGATCCATGGACGCCTGGTGGTACTAAAAAATGGCCGCTATGATAACATGCCTTTGGATGTCGTTACCGGTACTAAAAAGGTTGTCGATGTGAATCATTTTTATGATACCGAGCGATACCGTCCAAAGTATGAGAACTTCGAAATGAAGCCTCTGTTTATTATGACAAGCGAAGGTTGACCCGGATAAACAAAGGAAAAGCGCCTCGAATTGAATTCGAGGCGCTTTTAATTAAAAAGGGTTTGGGTTGTTCTGAGTATCTTCCGGATATTTCAAGCCCTGGCTGCCGCCAGTTCCACTTGAGTATATTTCAGTCGTTCGAGCACGGCGGTTGCCACGTTGCTCATCAAAGCGAAGCCAAGCATTTTGTCAACTTGCATTAATGCCCGCACTCCAACTCCGTCAATTTCGACTACCTTGACCGGGATGGTTGCGCGGGCGGAAGAAATGTAGACATATGGTTCGATGATCGATGAGACTCCCAGCATCTCTCCGGGGGCAATCGAGCCGACCAGGGCATTCGATATGGCTCCTTCGCCGCCCCCGCTGTATATGAGGTCAACGTCCCCTTCCAGCAGGAGGATGAGTTTGGTAGCCTGGTTGTTTTCCTTCACCAGGAGAGTCTCTTTGGGATAATTCTTTTCTTCGGCGATCATCGCGATCGCCTTGAGCTGGTCGTCGCTGAGCATAGAGAAGAATGGATAACGGCGTAAAAGTTCAACGGAAATCATATCTCTCTCCTCGTTATGGATTAATTAATTGTAGCACAGCCTCCACTGCTCGAGGCACGGCTGCTTCCACCGGAACCGATAATGATTCGGAGAAATCGTAGACATTCTCCGCTTCGATGGCGACAATGTGCACGTCCCCATCGCGGGGGAGCGGGATGTCCATGCTCCGGCCGACATTTAGCGCGTTTTGCAGGGATGTATCGTGGACAGCAGTTGTATGACCGGATGACAGGTCCGGCAGATCCTCCAAATGGAACAGGCTGACGGTGCCGGTAGGTTTTTTCCCGCTGAAAATAGAATCAACCAGGATCACCCTCTCGTAGCCTGTCAAGCGTTCCATCAGGCTTAACCCGCCCAAAGAGGCAGTATCCACCTCAACGTCGGTGCGGTCAGCGGTTTTGCGGGCGATTTCCTCCACTACGCGCCAACCGACTCCGTCGTCACCTAAAATGGGGTTGCCGAGTCCGATCACCAGGGTTTTCATGTCAAGCCGTTAAAAGAATGGAAGGTTGAAGCTTGCCGCCTTCAACCTTCCATTTTCAAATTTATTCGCAGAACTGCTTTATGACGCGGACCGGGTTGCCCTCAGCATCATGGATTGTGATTTCAAGGGGCATTTGGCCGGGGAGGGAATGGGTGGCGCAGCCAAAACAGGGGTCATAAGCGCGGAATGCCATTTCGACCATATTTAACAATCCCTCATTGACATTGCCGTTCTTGATCAGGCTGGCTGCTGCTTTTTTGATGGACATCGTGATCGGGGCGTAGTTGTTGGTTGTACCCACGATCAGGTTGACCTTTGTCACAACGCCGCGTTCGTCCGTCCAATAATGATGGGTAAGGGTGCCGCGTGGTGCCTCCACGATGCCCACACCTTCTGTGGGGGTGGCTGTTGGGATTGCATGGAAGTCGGGGGAAGTGATTTCGGGGTCTGTGACCAGTTCCACCCACCTTTCAGCAGCATAAAGAAGCTCGATCAGCCGCGCCCAGTGGATTGCCAGGCGCTGATGGACAGGTTTTCCTCCTAAAGTGCTGTAGAACTTCTCATATTCCGCCTGTGCCAGGGGAGTCGCCATGCCGTCGGCTGCGTTGAGACGGGAGAGCGGCGTAGCCATGTAAACCCCGGAATCAGCTCCATCGGTGAAACCCTTCCAACCGACATTTTTCAGGTAAGGGAATTTCAAGTACGTCCAGGGTTCCACGTGTTCGGCGATGTTCGCCGCATAGTCCTTCGGCTCGTACTTCACGTATTCTTTGCCATCCGGTCCGACTACGCGGACTTTACCGTCGTAGAAGTTGACCTTGTTATTTTCATCCACCATGCCCATGTAGTAGGTCTTATGGGTATAAATGTCGCCTACGATCAGGTCCAGGTAAGCCTTATTGCTCAGGACGATATCGTTGAAGGCCTTTAGGGAGAACTGGGCGAACTCGATAGCCCAATGTCCCATTTGCTCGATTTCCTTGCGTTGCTCCTCGGTAATGCCCTTTGTTAAACCGCCAGGAATGGAGGTGCAGGGATGAACCTTGCGCCCGCCGATCATTTCGACCACCGTGTGGCCGTACTTGCGCATCTGGATGACTTTACCGCCGATTTCCAACCCGACTTTGTGGATGACCCCTAAAATATTTCGTTCTGCTACGGGCGCATCCGGGCCCATGATGAAATCAGGTCCGCCCAGGGCATAAAAGTGAGTGGTATGGTCGGTACAGAAAAATGCGCTATAAAGCAATTCACGCAGCATCTTGCCGGTCCGGGGCACTTCCACGTGGTAGACTGCATCAGCGGCTTTGGCAGCGGCCATGTGGTGAGCTTCGGGGCAAACACCGCAGATGCGATTGGTTAGCAGGGGCATTTCTTCAACCGGGCGTCCCACACAGAAACGTTCGAAGCCGCGCAGTTCCGGGATCTGGAAGTAAGTATTGGCTACATTGCCTTTTTCATTCAGGAAGATTTCAATTTTCCCATGGCCTTCCAAACGGGTGATAGGATCGATCGTAATCCTTTGCATGTTTCATCATCCTTTCTGTGCGGACTTGCTGGAGCGCAATAGGGAGCCTGCCAGGTTGAATCGATAGAACTGCCCAGCAGGGTCCACCAGGCCGTCCAGAATTTTATCTATTTCTTCCGGCTGTTTGCTGTCAATGACCGACGCGAAAGCGGAGATCAACCGAGCTCCGTAGTCCACCACACCTTCGGCTGGACCGTAACACCCAATGCACTGCGCACCGACTGACGGACAGCGGGCATTGCATCCACTTCGGGTGGCAGGTCCGTTGCAGGGAATGCCTTGCTCAAGCAAACATAGCTCTGGGTCAGCGTGCATTAATTGTATGCGACCGAATTCTTTAATGGTCTTGACATTGCGCTTGCGTGGGCATTCATCGCATACCGTGGAATTTCCGGCACCGATGGTGGCGCCTTTGGGAGGCAGTTCAGCCTTCCCTTGCAGAACTTGCACAACCAGGTCTATTACCGCGGCGATTTGATGCGACTCGGGTGGGCAGCCGGGCATGTAGTAATCCACGTCCACCACCTGATCGAGAGTCCTAAGAACCGGGTAAAGGGTTGGGATGGTAATGGTGCCCTCAGGCATGGCATAGCTGGTCTGCGGGCGGAGGTTATCAGGGTTGTCTGTGGTAATGGTCGAGAAGGCGGTATCCACAACTTCTCTTATGGGGGACAGGTTTGCCAGGCCGGGGATGCACCCTTCGCAGGCACACGACCCAAATGCCACCATGATCTTGGATTTCTTGCGGAGTAGATGAGCTATATGTTCGTTCTCATCGTTTCGCATTCCCCCATTAAACAGGCAAAGGGTGATCTCGCCATCCTCCATCGCTTCGACATCTTTATACTTGGCGTCCATCGCCACCGGCCAGAAGGCCACGTCAAATGCAGCATCGACGTCCAGGATTTTCTCGTGGATATTCAAAACGGCGATTTCGCACCCACCGCAAGATGCTGCCCAGTACATTGCGAATTTCGGTTTGTCGCTCATGCGGTCACCTCCTCCATGATGGGTGTGCTCACCACTTCTCCTGGTTTTGCCCAATTTAACGGACCAAGGGTGCGCACTTCTTCGACAAACTTGTTAATCTCAGCTGCGAAGATGGCACCTTCCGCCGCACTCGCCCAAAGCAATTTCAAGCGTCCCGGTTCGATCCCCAGTTGGGTCAGCACACGCTTCATCAACTGAAATCGGCGCATGGCTTTATAATTTTGCTCGACATAATGGCAATCGCCAGGATGACAACCGGAAATCAGCACCGCGTCTGCGCCGCCAGCGAAAGCTTTAAAGACAAACGTTGGGTCTAGTCGGCCAGAGCACATTAGCCGGATCAGACGGACATTCGGCGCGTACTTTATACGCGCCGTGCCAGCCATATCAGCCGCGCGGTAACTGCACCAGTTACATGTGAAGCCGATAATGACAGGTTCGAAGGGTTTCGTTTCTTCGGTCATGTCTCACTCTCCTCTTTTATTCTACAGGTACCGCAGCGTTCGAGATATTCAGAAAGAGTAAACCGTCTATCTGCGACAGAATTTGTTCATTACTAAAACCTGTTCCGCTGATGGCACCCGCCGGGCACCCTGCGACACAAGTGCCGCATCCCTGGCATAGAGCCGGGTTGACTTCGGACACCATTTTATCTTCGTGGAAAAGGATGGCGTTGAAGGGACATAAATTGTTGCAGATTCGGCAGCCGGAACACTGATCCTGGTTGATTGTGGCGCGTACCGGTTCGAGTGCTATTTCTTTCTGCTGGATCTTGCCCATAACGCGGGCAGCCGCCGCAGCCCCTTGTGCCACGCTGGCGGGGATGTCTTTGGGACCTTGCACACAACCAGCGATGTATATGCCTTCTGTCATGGTTGCTACCGGGTCCAGCTTGGGATGTCGTTCAATGAACCAGTTATCCGCGCTGCAGGAGATGCCGAATAATTTGGCAACTTCTTTGGAGTCATATCGTGATTGCATTCCAGACGAAAGGACGACCATATCCACTGGGATACGTCGCTGTTTGCTAATAAGCGTATCCTCCACCTGGATGATCAATTTTCCCTCTTCCTCGGGCACTCTAGCCACATTGGTTATTTCGGCTACCTTGCCACGCACGAAACGCGTCCCTTCCTCAAGTAAGCGCTGGTAGAACTCTTCGTAACCTTTGCTGGGAGTGCGAATATCTATATAGAAGTTGTAAACTTCCGCGCCGGTGCGTTCGTGTACCAGGTGAGCAAACTTCAAGCTTTGCATGCAACAAATGGCTGAGCAGTAGGCATTGTAGTTCTTATCGCGAGAACCCACGCAGTGAACAATCCCCACCGTCTTGGGAGTGGTTTTGCCATCCCGCAGGACAATGTTGCCTCCTGTGGGACCAGCCGCATTGCACAGGCGCTCGAATTCCAGGTTGGTAAAGACATTAGCCAATTTACCGTACCCATATTGCGGGATACGCTTCGCATCGAACAAATCGTAACCAGTGGCAAGGATGATGTTACCAACTTCGACGGTAATTTCCTCGGCCTTTTGGTTAAAGTCAATGGCGTTGGTCGGGCAGAATTTCTCGCAAGCTTTGCAGGTACCCTTCAGGTAATACGTGCAATTTACATCGTCGATGACCGGGTACTTTGGCACAGCTTGTGGGAAAGGCACGTAAACTGCTTTGCGGTTGCCCATGCCCGCCTCGAAAACATTATCAACAACCTTCTTTGGACATTTTTCCCAGCAAATACCACAGCCTGTGCAGTCTTCCGTCTTGATATAGCGAGGTTTTTTCTTGATGGTTACGGCGAAGTTGCCAACGTAACCGTCTACTTTCTGAACTTCGGACCAAGTCAGCAAAGTGATGTTGGGGTGGTTGCCGACATCTACCATTTTGGGTGTCAGGATGCAGGCTGAGCAGTCGAGGGTGGGGAAGGTCTTATCAAACTGAGCCATGTGACCACCGATGGAAGGCTCCCGCTCCACCAGGTACACTGGGAATCCAGCATCCGCAATTTCAAGTGCAGCCTGGATACCAGCAATACCTCCTCCGACAACCAATGTCGCAGGGTGGATGGGGACTTTCAGGGGGGTGAGAGCTTCGTTGTGCACTACGCGGGCAACGCCGCCCGAGATAATAGCCTTGGCTTTTTCCGTGGCTGCTACTTTATCCGTATGCACCCATGAGTCCTGCTCGCGGATGGAAACCAGTTCGCACAGGTAAGGGTTTAAGTCCGCGCCTTTGCAGGCATTGCGGAATGTCTTTTCATGCAGATGCGGCGAGCAGGCTGCCACAACGACCCGGGTTAATTTTTGTTCCTTGATATCCTTCTGGATTAATTCCTGACCCAGGCTGGAACACATAAATTTATAGTCGCGGGAGATGACAACACCCTTGTCGGCAAGTTTTTCTCCAGTCCATTTGCTGACATCGGCGACGTTAACGACGCCCGCTATGTTTGTGCCGCAGTGACAAACGTACACACCAATTCTTTCACTCATAGGGTTCTCTCCTGTTTTGTATTTTGAGCAAAGGCAAGCAATGAGGCGCCGGATACTTGCTCTTTCCCAATCCCAAGGTGACCAGGAATGATTCCGAATGCCAATCCCATCAACTGGGTAAAGTACATGACAGGGATTGAGTAATGTGTGCCGAATTCCCGGTTGACTTGACCTTGGTAAACTTCCAAATTTACATTACACATTGGGCAGGTGGTAGCAATCACATCAGCTTTTTGGCTGACTGCATTTTGTAGAAGTATCCGTACCATATCCAAAGCCGCTTTCCGATTTGTGATAATTAGTGAGCCGCCACAACAACGGGTTTTGGAAGCATAATCTACCGGATCTGCTCCGATGGTCGCCAATAGGCTTTCAAAATATTGAGGATTCTCTACATCTTCGTGGTCCTTCCGAGGGCGCAGGATCTGGCATCCGTAATAGGGAGCCACTCGCAGACCCTTGAGAGGGTTCGTGGCTTTATTTTTAATCTCCTCCAAACCCACATCGTTAATAAATACTTCGATAAGATGCCGCACCTTGGAGGTACCGGAGACATGCAAGTTATCTGCCTCTAGGGCATAATTGATATGTTCAGCCAGGTCAGGATCTTTTTGCAAGTAGGAATTGGTAAAGTATGCATTTTTATAGCATGCACTGCAGGGGGCAACGAAATCGAGTCCGGTTTTTTCAGCCTTGGCAAGATTTCGAGCGGTAAGGGTGTAAGCCAGCAATTCATCCACAGGGAAATACGCGGTCGCACCACAACAATTCCAATCCTCGATTTCTTTGAGTTCCACATCCAGCATGCGAGCGACTTCCAGCGCGGAGACATGATAGCTCTTCCCCAGACTTTCGAGGGAGCAACCAGGGTAATACGCATATTGCTTCATGATGGATCTCCTATTGGAATAATTCTCCTCACCATCTGCTGGAACTTTTTAAGTCCTTTGATTCGCTTGGGTAACAAGGGCATTTTCCCAGACAGAACCAGGCCTGTGGCGGTTAAACCTTCCTGAATAATATCGCTAGCACTAAACCTCGGAAGGTAAGTTGCTGCCAGCAAAGGCTCAAAAGATCTCCCGGAATTCACAATCATTTTCACAAAGGCTTCAGAGAAAGCGGGACCAATCAAGCCTTCTTGGAACGCACCTTTCCACATGGAATAGCGTTTCAACGCGTACATCATGTCGGCAATATCTATTTCTGCTGGGCATCTTACTGTGCAATTATAACAAGAGGCACAGGTCCAGTAAGTATTGCTGGCCAACACTTCTTCCTTGAGATCGGCCCGTATCATCCCGATGATCTGCCGGGGAGTGTGGTCCATAAATTCCACGGCAGGGCAGGTTCCGGAACAAGTTCCGCACTGAAGACAGTTCGTGATGGGATCCCCATGTGAAGCATACATAAGGTTGGATACTTCAGAGCTGAAAGAAAGGGCATCTACCATTCAAGTACCTCCTGGTTTTCTAAAATTTACGCTTTTTTCTCTTCTGCCAATTTCAGCAGGGAACTGACTTTTTCCAACAAAAGCTTGGGTTCCACAGGTTTCTCCAACAATTCGTCGGTTTCAACGAAATGAGGATGAACAGGTTGACCCGGGAAGAGAAATGCGATTTGTTCCCTGAGCCCGGTAATGATTAAAACCGGTAATTCCCTAAGAGAGGGATCCTTTCTTATCTTGCGAGCTAACGCGACTCCTTCAGCACCTCTCCCCATCATGATATCAAGCAGAAGGAGGTCATAGCGCTTGGTTTGTAAAGCTTTAAAACCATCCTTCGGGTTATAAGCCACGTCCACGCTATAACTAGCAGTTTCCAGGACGGATTTAATTCCTGCGACGTAGTTGGGATCGTCATCAATGATTATCAGTTTCTTTTGTGCATTCATATAACATCTCCTTAGAATATATTTTAGCTATTTAATCAATAGCGAAATCGCATTAAGTGGTAATTATTGCTGGCAGGCAAATTGTAAATGCAGATCCTTTTCCTAATTCGCTTTCTACAGAGATAGAACCGTAGTGGGCATCAATAATACGCCGAGAGATGGCTAATCCCAACCCAGTGCTTTTTTCGATCTTTTGCCCGTCCTTGCCGGTGTAAAAATCATTAAAAATGTACGGAAGGTCTTCTTTAGATATTCCTATGCCTGTATCAGTTATAGAAATAACGACATTTTTTTCGATTGCCTCGGTCTTCACAATGATTTTACTTCCTGTTCGGGAATATTTGATGGCATTGCCGAGAATATTCACTATTGTTTCAACAAGCGTCCCCTCGTCTCCATTGACAAAGGGTAAAGGTTCTTTTACTGAAGAGACTATTTCAACATCTTTACGAGCAGCGGTGGGTAAAACGCTTTCTGTTGCTTTGGAAACTACTGTGGGTATGGAGGTCGGTTTAAAGTTTTCTCGGATCTTCATTACGTCAACCGAGAGAACCCGCAGCCAGGTTAGGATAAGATTAATTAGATCAGTGATACTGGTCTGCATTTTCCCAAAACGGGCTTTTTGATCCTCGGTAAGTTGGTTGGTCATTTCACTTATCAACACAAACAGGTTTTGTTGGACTGCACCCAATGGAGCCTTGAGCTCATGGGATACGATGGCTGCAAATTGCTCCCTAAGCATTTCCTTTTCTGTTCTGAGTTGGATGGTTTCCAGAATTAGCCCTCTTTTATCCAGGCCTCTTTGGGTGATCAACCGAAATTCATCCGGGGTAAATGGTTTTGGGAGGAAGTCGTAAGCGCCATTTTTCATTGCTTCAACGGCTGAGCTGACTGTGGCAAACCCAGTAATTACAATGACCACAATCGTTGGGTCGATATCGCGAATCTTTTCAATTACTTCTATTCCTGAAATACCCGGCATCTTGAGGTCAACATAAATTAGATCCGGTTGGAACTCTTTTACCAAGTCCAGTCCACTTTGGCCATTTGAAGCAGTAGCGATCTTGTATGCGCTATTTTTTAAAATGCGCGTACAAGAGTCCAAAACTACTTCCTCGTCGTCAATGATTAATATATTAGACTGCTTTTTCATCTTTCTTACTTCCTTCTTCAGTTGTTACTGGCAGCCTAACAATAAATGTGGTTCCTTTACCGACTTCGCTCTCGACTGATAGGGTCCCATTATGTTCCTTGATTATTCCGAAACTGATTGCCAAACCTAATCCGACTCCGTGACCGGTATCCTTGGTGGTAAAGAAGGGGTCAAATATTTTTTCCAAATTCTCTTTTGCAATGCCATGACCTGTATCAGAAAATTCCACTTCGATGCAGTTGTCAAGCGGGTCATATCTTGTCGCTAAATTCAATTTTCCATTGCCATTCATCGCATCTGCCGCATTGACGATTATGTTTATAAAAACACGCTCTATTTGCGAAGGGTCGATAACCGTCAATGGTAATTTCTCGTCCAGGTTGGATGTGATTTGCACATTTATAAACAATGCTTGCTTTTCCAGAAGGGAAACACATTCTTTTAAAACATGATTTACATCACATAATGTTTTATCTGGTTTCCTTTGCCGTGCAAAATCCAACAAGCCTCGAATAATGTCTCTGCTTCGGTTCGCCTGGATGACGATCTTTTCAAGGAAATCCCTGGACGGGTCATCATGAGGCAAATCCTCTAAAAGCAAATGGGAATAAGTCACGATTCCCTGGAGCGGATTATTTAATTCGTGAGCTACATTGGCAGATAATTGTCCAATCAGGGCAAGTCTATCCGACTCCATGATTTTGTTTTTCGTGAACTCTTTTAATTTTTCATCACGTTCTTTCAAAGAAGAAGCCATTGTATTAAAGGTATCGGCCAATTCTCCCAATTCGTCATTGGAACTAACTTCCACTCTTGTTTCCAGGTTGCCATGGGCAATATCTCCGGATGCTGACACCAGTTTATTGATGGGCCGCGAGATCCTTTTGGCAATAAAATATGCCAGGAGCATGGAAACAAGTGCACCTAAAAGTGTGATTGCCAGAAAAGTAAACAGAGTCTGCTGCTTGATATCAACATATTTTTGCTCGAGTATGCCAACATAAAGAATCCCGATGATTTGGTTGTCATTATTTTTTATAGGCTCGTATGCGGTAATGTACCAGTTATTTACCACGTAGGCCCGCCCAATATATGGTTGCCCGTTGACAACGACTTGGTTGTATACTTCTTCTGAAACACGCGTTCCGATCGCCCTTGACCCATCTTCGTTTTTAACATTTGTTGAAATTCTCAAATCATCCTGGAAAATTGTTGCAGTCCCGATATCCTGACCTTTATACTGTAGGTCCTGAAAAACAGTCCGTTTGATCTCATCTACTGTCTCATAATTTCTGTTCAGCAGAACACCGCCATATAAGATTCCAATCAGATTATTCTGATAATCAAAGATCGGTGCAGCCGCCTCCAACATCATTCCGGATGTTTCTTCAGTATCGTTTCTTATTCTCGCCAATGGAGTATCGATAAAAATAAAGTGTGCTTGGTCAGCCAGGAGCTGGGATTCTAATAGCAGATCTGCTTGTGACATGATCATTGTCCCAGCGACAGGAACATTATCTTCAATCACTGCATTAACAAGCTCGTTATGAGATTGGTTATCTCCGGAAAGACTAATATTATTTGCTCTCAAAAGAACATTACCCAAAGGATCGGTAATATTGAGGACATCGAAGCTTTCACTTTCTTTAACGCGTACTAATTCCTCGGCAAATCCTGCAATATTACCGGAAAGCAAGGCATCTTTTATATAATACCTGTCAGCGGTCAATCGGACTACATCGTTTATATGGTTCAGCTTGCTCGAATAAATCTCTCGAGCCGAGTTAAGGTCGTGCCCAACCATTTCCTGAGCTTCAGACACTATCCGGTCGCTGATAATTTGCACGCCTACCACCGTGAAGATCAGATTCGTCATCACGATGATTAATAAAAAGCTCAGGATGAGCCTGATTGCAATTGGTATCCTTACCCTTCTATTGTGGGTTGAAACCGCTCCTTTCGAACGTTTTTTATCAAGGATTCGTAAAATTCTCTTCATGAACTTTTTCTGTCACCGATAAGTTTAATGAGTCCGTTTCTTGTTGATATTGTTGTGCCTCATTTTTTTACAATGCTGCGTGAACCAATTCAATCAAATCTTTAACTCCAATTTGTTGTTCGCTGCCGGTAGTTTTGACTGCATCACTGAACATGCTGACATCCTTGGGGCAAGCGACGACGAAGTAAGATACTTTCCCCAGGTTTACGGCCTCACGAATACGGGTTTCGCTAGGCCTTTCTTTTATTTCCCCTTCTGCCATCCAAATCCTTCCACCGCCAGCACCGCAGCAAAAAGAACGATCCTTATGGCGTGGCATCTCGATCAACTCGCATCCGGTCGCCTCGATCACCCGTCGAGGCGCATCATAAATACCATTGTATCTCCCTAGATAACAGGGGTCGTGGTAAGTGACTTTGTACCCCAGTTTCTTGGTTAAATTTAATTTCCCTGTCGTGATTAACTGATCGAGCAGTTCAGCGTAGTGCATCACTGGTCTGTGTTCGTCTCCCTTTGCCGGGTATTCATTTTTGAGGGTATTAAATGTATGCGGATCGGTGGTGACAATAGTCTGATATTTACATTTACTCAACGCCATGGAGTTTTTTTCCACAAGCATTTCGAAAAGGCCTTCTTCTCCAACACGGCGCACGTCGTTTCCTGCATTCCGTTCAGAATCGAAAAGGATGCCAAAATCCAGGCCAGCCTTACGGAACACTTCTGCAGTCTTGACCGTCACATTGGTTAACGTTGGGCTGTAGGAAGCATAATCACCGACAAACCAAAGGTATTCCACCGGTTCTCGACGGGCATCTTTAATTGGAGGTTGAATTGGTTGAGTCCAGCGGGCACGCATCCGTTCAGACTGGCCAAACGAGTTACCATATCGGCCCAGGTTTTCCAGCGCACCTTGGAGTTCGGTGTCCATCCGTCCTTCTATAACAAGGTAGCGGCGCATATCTACTATGGCATCCACGTGCTCGATCAATACCGGGCATTCACAAACGCACGCTCCACAGGTAGTACAAGACCACAGCGCATCGTCGGGGATTTTCTCGACGATCAGGGAGGGAGCTTTGGAATCCTTATTAAGCAACCCATGCCCATCTTGACGCAGGGCATCCCGCACACCCCGGATAACCTCTTTGGGAGATAACGGCTTTCCGGAAGCAAAAGAAGGGCAGGCATCCTGGCAGCGACCGCACTCGGTGCAAGCGTCACCATCGAGTAACTGTTTCCAGGTCAAACCTTGCAAGGTTCCAGCATATATCGGTTCGCCTTTTGCAGTTTGTGGAATTGGAGCCAGTTGTCCCGTAGGTCGGTCAAGTTTTGAGAAGAACACATTCATCGGACCAGTCAAGATATGAAGCAAGGTGCCCACCGGCAATGTGGCGAGGGTGATCGTAACGAGAAGCAGATGAAAGCTCCAGATTCCGAGATGCCAATTTGTAAGGGTTGTGCCAGATGCTCCAGTCGCAATCCATACCTGGGCGAGAAACCAGCCCATTGGAGACCATATTGCCCAGGTGGGTTTTTCGACAGCTAGGCGCAGTGACTCAGTAAACCATCCACCCAACACGATCAACGTAACCAGTACAAGAGACCAGGTAAACCCCGCTTCAAGGGTTAACCGGCGTGGACGCTGGATGAATCGGCGGTAGGCTGCCATCCCCGCACCAATTAGAAACAATAGGGTGAATGTATCCAGGACGAACTTGTAAACCAGGTAAAAGTTTCCCTGAAGAATCTTAAGAAAATGGGAATCGATCGTTGCCAGCGCAGTGCCCAGGAAGAAGGTGAAGAAACCCCAAGCCAGGCCTATGTGCATTAGGCCTGGGTATTTTTGGCGGAGGATCTTTACTTGTAGAATAGTGTATTTGATCAGACGCCATAACCGGATATGGAGTTGATCCCACCGAACCTCAGGCCTACCCACCCGCCACCAAAGCTTGGCTCGCTGGAAAAATCGGAAGAGAAGGATAATGCTTCCCAACGCCATCAGTATATATACATAGATGGCGGGCGAACCCCAGGTTGTCGGAATGCCCCAAAAGTCAGTTCGCACCGGCATTTTCTGTGCTCCTCATCCTTTTTTCGTTATAACAGGCTACCTTTGGCTGCTTTTACTTGTGCGGTCAAAACTTCAATCAGATCAAATAGATCAATCTCCGCACCGTATTTAGCTATATTAAATATTGGCGCAGCGGGATCGGTATTGATTGCAATTATGGTATTGCAATCGGTAATAGCCTCGGCGTGTTCAGGTGCACCGCTGATGCCTAAAGCCAGGTAAATCTTGGGTTTCACGTGCTTCCCTGATTTCCCCACCAGGCGTGAGGTTGCCAGCCAACTCTGGTCTATTACGGGACGTGAACCAGATACTGTGCCTCCCAAAGCTTTGGCTAAATCCTCAGCTAATATAATGTTATCTTTGTTCTGGATCCCTCGACCAACCGAGACCAGTACCGGTTCTTTGGCAATATCAACATCGCCTGATGCTGGTTCGATATATTTATCCAGTTTGACTCGCAAAGATTCCAATGCCGGTGTTTCTACCCGGGTTATGGCTGGCTGTTGAGTACCCTGTCCCTTTTCTGCCTTATATCCTCCGGGGACCATGGTGACCAGCACGGTGGGTCCAGGCAGATCTCCCTCAGCCATAATCTTGCCACCGCATATTTGACTTACAAATTTCCCGCCTGTGCTAAAACTCCGGCATGAACTTACCATTGGTAACCCCAATTTAATGGATAATGTACTAGCCAGATCGGTTCCAATGGATGTACTGCCAAATAAAACTGCTCTCGGCAGGTCCTTGCTGATCAAGCTTGTCAGGGTTTTTTGGTACGCGTCTGATGTGAAATCTTCCAGGGACGGGTGATCAATATAGATGACTTTGTCTGCAGCCAGATACTGTCCAGAACCTGGTAAAGGATTTCCCGCCATTCCTTGTGCATTGTGACCAAGCAGAACCGCGACAACACTTCCCCCCATTTCTTTTGCCAGATCGTGTGCTCCGGCCAACATCATATAGGAAATTTCCGTCACTTGACCACACAGATGCTCGATGACTACATATGTATCATTATTCATGGTGGTTCTCCTCTCAAAGCACGCCAAGTTCTTTGAAAATACCCACCAGTTTGGTGGCGATTTCGTCCGGGCTGCCGGTGAGCATCGTGGCATGTTGGCTGGCCTCGGTTTGGAACATGCGGCTTAAGGTCGGTCCACCTGCTGTGTCCAAGCCAGACGACGGCCGTTCTTCAATTGTGGATGTCTTCATCATTTGGCGTACTTTGCTGACCGCGACATAGCGCGGTGGCTGTTCTGCTGCTTGGATTCCCAGCACTGCCGGCAAAGTCACATCCAACTCGGCGATCAACCCACCGGGATATTCTTTCCGAACAATTGATTTCCCATCAGCCAAGAAGACACCCGATATATAACCAACATAAGGCATATCAAGGCATCCTGCAAGCAGGGGACCGAGGGAGCCGTCTATGTCATTGTTGGCTTGTACCCCGGTCAATATCAAGTCAGGTTGAAGCTCCTTGACAACTCCACTGATTGAACGTGCAAGGGCGTGGTTGTTTACACCTGCAAAATCTCCCTTGATTTTTATCAACCGGTCCGCGCCTTTGGCAGCCGCAGTGAAGAGAACATCATCCACGCCTTCGATATCTGCAGCCACTACCGTTACCTGGCCTCCAAACCTTTCTTTAAGGAGGATACCTTGCTCGATGGCGTGATCATCAAATTCATTAATGATCATACGTAGCCAGGCCGTATCCAGCGCTGTGCCACTAGCATCAATGGTTAGTTCTTCTACCAGATCGGGGACAAGTTTTGCCAGGACGATAATATTCATTTTTAGCCTCTCTAATTGCCCATCGCTTCATTAAGTAACTCAGCGATATCCATCACCTTGAGTCGTCCAGCTCCCTGGACCGTTTTGACAGCATCTTCAAATCGCGGCGATTTATATGGACAGGCGACTGCCAAAATATCAGCACCGGTCGTGAGAGCTTCGCTGACGCGCCACTCAGATAGGCGCACATGCGCTTTTTCCCATTGGAAGCCATCCAGCCACATCCCACCGCCGCCGCCTCCACAACACAAGCTGTTCTTGTGATTGTGGAACATTTCCACTAGTTCCAGCCCTGGAATGGATTGCAGAATCGCGCGCGGCTGGTCATAGATACCATTAGCTCGTCCAAGGTAGCAAGGATCGTGATATGTCACCTTCTTTTTTACCTCATGCTTCATCAAGGGTTTAAGTTGATCAAGGTGGTCGGCTAAAAATTCAGTGTAGTGGCGTATTGGGAATGAGATCCCTACTCCCGGGTATTCATTTTTGATGGCATTATACGCATGCGGATCGGTTGTAATGATTTCGTTGAATTCGTACTTATTGAATACCATCCCATTCTTCTCGGCCAGCATTTCGAATAATCCTCGTTCCCCAGCCAAGCGCTGCGAATCACCATCGCTGGATTCCTCTGGGCCGAGAATGCCGAAATCCACTCCCAAAGCATTGAGAACTTTAGTCAACGCTTTAGTTATTAATTGGACCCGGGGATGATAAGATGGATAATCGCCCACAAACCATAATACGTCTACCTTTTTTCTGAATTTCCCCATGATTTTGACTTCCGGGAGTATCCCGGTTGTCCAGTCTGCCCTCTTGCGAGGAGATTCTCCAAGAGGATTGCCATAGCGTTGAGAGTTCTCTAGTGCACTTTGAAGTTCACTAGGGACATTGCCTGCCAGGATCAATTCTTCCTTTGTCCTAGCCATCAAGCCGGGTGTCAAAGGAATTTGAGCTGGGCATACTGCAGTGCAGGCATAACAGGAAACGCACATCCAGACAGTGTCGGTATCCAGCACATTCTGAAATCGATCTGCCCGCAGTTGGGCGATCATCCTGCTCGGTGGATGGATCATGAGATAACCAAAGGGGCAAATACCGCTGCAATCCCCACACTGCAAACATAGTTTCAATCTTTCGCCGTTCGGTGTTGCCTCAAGGACCTGGTCGTAAAAAGAATGATCGATTGTTCCATTAGCCGTCATGGATCACCTCACTCTAAGTCTGGGGAGAACCTTGTACGATTGTTTGAAATCTTGTGTTCGCTCTACCTCGGTTATAGAATCATGTAACTAAAAAATACCAATACTGGCATTAATCTCCCATTAGTATTGTTTCTTTAGGAGTAAATCACCAGTGGGGGAAGTCATTCGTTCGAGTGACAATACTCACAATCAAATTTCGCAGTTTTCTGCACGCCATATTCGGGTATAATCTGCCCGCATTCTGATAAGGAGAGTACGAAATGAACTTTGCAATGTGGAAGAAAGCCTTAACGGTTATTCCCAATGTTTCAAAAGAAGAATGGGACAAGCTGGACATAATCTCAAAATGGCTGATTAGTACGCGCGCGGCTGTCTTGTTAATGACCCTGCTCTCTGGGGTGCTCGCAGGTCTGTTTGCCTGGCATGATGGTAAAACTTTCAACCTGGGAACCTGGGCTATCCTGATCATCGGGTTGGTGCTTGCGCATGCTGCCAATAATATTTTTAACGATTACACCGATTATTCCCTTGGCGTGGATAAGGACAATTACTATCGCACGTTGTATGGTCCCCAGCCGGTGGCTGATGGTCTGCTGACCAAACGCCAGCACCTGACCTACTTTGCCGTTACAGGGTTATTGTCCCTGGCATGTGGTATAGCTCTCGTGATCATTAGCGGCGGAGGTCTCACCTGGTTGCTCCTCGCCCTGGGAGCTTTCTTTGTTTTATTCTACACGTGGCCTTTGAAATATATTGCCATGGGTGAAATCGCCGTCTTGATCGTCTGGGGTCCACTAATGGTTGGCGGCGGATATTATGTTCTTACCCATGTCTGGTCGTGGAACGTAATTTGGGCGAGCCTGCCTTATGTACTCGGAGTGGTCACCGTCATCTTCGGGAAGCATATCGATAAAATGCTGATCGACAAGGCAAAGAAGATTTTCACGGTGCCCGTGTTGATAGGGGAAAAGGCGGCTCGCTATGCCGTCGTGACCATGATGTCGCTGCCGTACTTGCTGGTTCTTGTCTTCATCTTTACCCGCTATTTCACGCCCATCCTCTTGCTGGTTTTTATTGCGGTTCCCACACTATTGAAGTTGGTTCCTCAGTTCCTTAAACCCAAGCCTGAGACACGCCCCAAAGGCTTTCCTGATGGGCAGGGAGGCTGGCCTTTATATTTTGCTCCCCAGGGATTTGTGAATACGCGCGCCTTCGGTACATGGTTCATGCTGGCAATGATCCTGGACGTAATTGTCAGAGTTGTGTTCCCCCATTTTTGGATGGCGTAACAGGTGACGGGAGCTTCACTTGACTTAAGGGTCAACTGGGATTTTTCCATTGGTGCTGCTTCTTCGCGTAAGGGACCACATCTTAATAAAAATGCTTGACATTCGGCACAGGCGCGTTTTGTTAAGATAGGAGTATAATGCTTGAAATTCTAGGAAATTCCAATTGAATCATAACTTATGAATGACGTCACGCTTCTGCTCATAGAGGGCAATCACGCAGATCATCCCACATTCACTCCTGCCCTGCGGAAAAAAGGTTTTATCGTAGAACTGGCCTCCAGCGGCACGCAGGCGTTGGCGCGCCTGGCAGACGGTTTTATTCCGGAACTGGTTGTGGTCAATGCCGCCACCCTGCGCAGTAGTGGAAAGCGGATCTGCCAGTCCCTCCGGGAAAAAGCAGCAAATCTTCCCATCCTGGTCATCCTCGATGAAGATCGTGGCGTTGAAAAAATAAATGCAGACGCCGTCCTCTCCCTTCCCTTTACTGCTCAAAAACTGGTCAATCGTATTCGCCACCTTCTCCCCGGGGACGGCAAGGACAGTATCCATGCCGGGCCGATAAGGTTGGATATCCAAAAACGGATGGTCTACTGCTCGGAGAAACAGGCTCGCTTGACACCCCGTCTGGTTAATTTATTGAAATTATTGATCGAACATCGCGGTGACGTGATTGAACGCAAGGATCTATTTTCGAAAGTATGGGAAACGAATTATACCGATGACACTCGGACATTGGATGTGCACATATCCTGGTTGAGGCAGGCGATTGAGGCGGATCCGGAGTCGCCGCAATTATTAAAAACGATCAGGGGGGTTGGATACAGGTTGGACGTGTGATTGAATAACTGAACCATCCACGGTAACTGCCCGTACGCAGACATTTGTCGGCGCCGCGGGCAGTTTTATTTCCAGTAGGATATCAGCAGACCGGTTCGACCTCCGGGCTTGGAATGCACTGCGGAAGATTTTCCCATCCCAACCAGGATCCACTTCCCAATAATCCAGCGCCGGGGGATCTACCAGCGAAACCGTCAGGTTTGTTACGCTCACCGTGCAATCCAGCCCATTGGACGGGATTAACGCAGAAATATCCCGGCTCACGGTAAAAGGTTTTTGCATGGATTCGATTACCCGCTCACGGGTTGTATGGATGGCGCGCCAGGAAGCGTCGCCTGCCAGGAAGCGCCTGTCGTGACGGGCTGCAGCAAGAGGCAGTGTCCCGGAGCCGCAAAAGAAATCGGCAGTCAGATCTCCTGGATTTGAAGATGCCAGCAGGATCCGTTCGATCAGGGCTTCAGGTTTCTGCGTGGGATAACCAGTTCGTTCATTGTGCAGACGGGCTACCACCGGGAAGTACCACCAGTCTTCGGGCACTTTCCCGCGTTCCAAATCAGGGACTTTGCCAAACCCTGCTTTGGATGAAGATGCAAATGTTTTCAAGGTGTTTGGATGATAAGGTTCTCTTACCGCATCTGCGTTGAACGTATACCTGTCGCTTTTCGTATAAACAAGGATGGCATCGTGCTTTCGGTTAAATGCCCGTCGTATGGGGGATGGCCCATGATATGTCCAGATTATCTCATTTAATAAATGCTCTCTTCCAAAAATTTCGTCGAGCAGGATCCGGGCGTAGGCATCTGCATGCCAGTCCAGGTGCAAATATAGGCTCCCGTGAGCAGCAAGGAGTCTGTACATCATCGCCAGACGCGGGTATAAGAAATCCAGGTATCCATCCAGGTTTTCCCAATGATCGCCATACCCTTCGACTATCTGCCAATCCTGTGGACGCCGTGAATCTTCGCCCCGACCAATACGGGTGGAGTATCGTTTGTTTGTAAAAAAAGGGGGGTCGGTGTATATAAGATCAATTTTATTTTCGTACTCGGGAAGCAGTGCAGCCATAATCCGTAAATTTTCCCCCAGGAAGAGATGGCTGTCAGCCTTTGTATTCGGGTATCCGCACGCGCCTGGGTAGACCACCGAGTCGAGCACGATATCGGCAGGATCCAGGTCAGGAAGCGCTTTGGAAGGCCAGCTTAAAAAAGGCATGTTAGAAGTGAATATCTACAATGGTCCCGAATCCACGGGTATCCAGGGTTTCCTTGTTGATTTGATCGAATCCGGCTGATGGCATGCTCCAGCGGAAAAGCCACTTGGCTTCTTCGGTGCGCATGTTAACGCATCCATGGCTCATCGGCAGGCCGAAATTATCGTGCCAGTAAGTGCCGTGAAATGCATGCCCCTTTTCCGTAAAGAAACTGCACCATGGGACGCCAAACAGGACGTTTTCTTCGTCTGTGGCAAATAGATCGCTTCCGTGCATGCGCCGGGAGGGGAGCTTGTCCTGAATATTCCATCGTCCGGGTGGGGTGTCATAAAGCCTGAACACACCCGTGGAGACATCGGCAGTCAGAACGGATTTGTCTTTTTCGAAACATACTAGCGTTTGTGTTGACAGGTTTACATCGATGCGTTTGTCACCTGCCGGCACCTCCGGAGATAGGGGAGTGATCTCTTCCGGTGGAATTGGGCGCAGTTGCGAGGTCGGGATGAAATAAAGGCTTTCATCTGACTCGTCCTGGAGCCGGTACCAGGCCTTGCCGTCCGGCCCGGTTTCGATGCCGGTGATCCAGTGGATCGTGCTGTAATACGCCCGGTAATCAGTTGTCCATCCATCCCATTGGTTGTAGTGATAGATCTGGGTGTATGGCACGGTCAGCTCGGCCAGCATCTTGGTATCCGGGACACTGGATAACGCTGGGTTGTAATGGATGGCCACTTTTTGAAGCCGCTCCCGGTGCATGTATCCGCCGAATACACGGTACCAAATGGGGTTATAGACCGGGGTCGCTGCCTTTACTGTTTCATATACATGCACCAGGTCATCGCGGTTCCAAGTACCGACGATGCTGCTCTTATCGTCTGGCTCCGAGAAAACGCTTACCGAGTGGTATGCCACTCGTACCAGGTCGATATCTTCAAACTCTGTGATTTCCGGTAAGAAGGGGGTGAAGGCCAGGCTTGCCAGGGCAAGGCCTCCCAGTTTGATGAAATCTCTACGCGTGATTGGTTTCATGGATGCGAATTGTACCTGAAAACCTCCGAATTGGTATCCCGAGGGGAAAAAAGAAACCTCCGGTGGCTTTTTTACCCCGGAGGTTTGGAATTCGTTATGTTTTCTCTCTAACTTGCTTCCACGGGCGCGGGTACCATATCTTTGAGGATGTAATTTGTTATTGATATCGTATGGGTGCAAACCCCCCGGGAGCGGAAATAGTCGCAATCGCAATCCCATTTGTTGTTGGCGTATTTAACAACGTGGGAATTGTTCTCGCCGTCAATTTTTACCGTGAAAGACTCGAAGTGAAAGCGATGAGGTTCTTGTGCATAACGCTTGGCTTTATCGATCTTGCCGATCATCCCAGAGTCCATTTTCAATCTCCTTGGTCCAGAAGATGGTGAAAGGCACGCGCAACACCAGCGTGCCTTTCAAGGTAATAATGGGTATTTTATATAGAACACTCGCATAGGCAGGTACTCTAAGTCCAGTATAGTTCGGATTCCCGCTAAAGTCAACTCGTGCGGTGCAACTCGTGCGGTGCAATTTGTATGGATCGTATCTCAGGAGTGTACTAATCGTGGGGGAGGCGTTGCTATATTACGACCTCGGTGATTGCGGTTTCGTCACCGTCGTAGGTGCGAAGCTGGGGCCATTTCGAGACGATAAGGGCTGTGCCGACGATACAGCCGATTCCGCCTGAAATAATGGCGGCCGGCACCCCGAACAAGGCTGCCACAATGCCTGATTCAACCTCTCCAAACTGAGGGCCTCCCTGGAAGAAGATCTGGTTGACACCCACCATGCGCCCTCGGATGTGATCAGGAGTGTTCAATTGCCGGATGGTATTGCGGATAATCGTGCTGACTGCATCTGCAGCACCCATCATGATCAGCGCAAGCATCGCAATTGTAAATGCAGTCGTGGCTCCGAACACGATAGTCGCCCCACCAAAAATGACGACTGCGATGAGGAACGTCATTCCCTGTTTATGCAGCTTCGGAACTTGTGAAACCACGATTCCTGCAATCACCGATCCGATCGCCTGTGCTGATGACAACCAGCCGTAGCCGATCTCGCCCACCTTCAGGATGTCCTTGGCTACAATTGGCATCATCGTGTTCGCCGACGCAAAAAATGTGGCTACGAAATCCATCAGCATGGTGGAAAGGATGATAGGTTTGGCAAAAATGAACCGGATGCCTTCCATCGCCGCGCTTAAATGGATTCCGGATTTCTTGGAATCTTGCGTGACGGTGCCGATCAAAGCCAGGGCAATGATCACTGCCATGAACGAAATGGCATTAAAAAAATAGGTATATCCCTGTCCCAGGGTGGCAATGACGATGCCGCTCAAGGCTGGCCCAACGATCGACCCGGCATTATTGGCGATCGACGACATGCTGAATGCACTTGGCAAATCTTTCGCTGCCACGATATTGGGTATCATTGCTTGCCGGGCAGGACCATCAAATGCCAGGGCAGTGGCCTGGACGGCCGTCAACAGGTAAATGTACCAGATGGTGATTTGCCCGGTGAATGTTAAGATTGCCAGGATTAATGCCATCAGGGCCATGGCTGTTTGGGTGACGAAAAGGATCCGCCGCCGGTTTAATGTATCCGCCGCCGGACCTCCCACGAATGAAAATATGAGGATCGGCAGGATACGCGCCAGGCCGATTCCACCTAAGGCCAGGGGCTGCGGGTTCCCGGTCAGGATGCGGATATGCCAGAAGATGGCAGCAATTTGCATTTGTGAGCCGGCAATGGAAATGAGCAGTCCCAGCCAGAGATAAAGAAATCGTTTGTTATGTAATACAGGAGGAATGGATAATTTCAAAGGGTAACCTCTAAATGAAAAAAGTTTGAGGCAAAATCTCACCCCAAACCTTTTGGTTGCGGTGGTATCTGGCTAGGTTCCCCAGTCTCGCAGGTAGAGGAAATCGTACCCCACCGTCCGGCTGCTGAGCTTGGCGATGGGTGGCAGGACGCGCTTGAACTGGTTCCTCCGGATGCGATCAGATACCAGCTGGACGAATTCCTCGCCAAACCCTGCTTCCACGCATTCCTCGGGACGGTAGCGCTGGTCGATGAGAAGATATAGAAGTTTATCTACTTCTGCGTAGGTGAAACCCAGCTCTCCCTCATCTGTCTGGCCCGCCCACAGGTCAGCGGAAGGAGGCTTGGCGATGATCGCCTCCGGGATTTCCAGAGCCCGCGCCAGTTGCCGTACTTGCGTTTTGTAAAGGTCGCCGATTGGATTAATCGCGCACGCTGAATCGCCGTACAGCGTGGTATATCCCAGCAGGATTTCGGTTTTGTTTCCCGTCCCGATGACGAGTCCCTTGAACGCTTCTGACTGGTCGTATGCCACGATCATCCGCATGCGCGCCATGATGTTTCCCTTGCGGATATCCGGCATCTCTGGCTCCAAAGCGACCAGCGCCTCGGTCATATCGCTGATCGGGATGGTCACGGATGGACTCCCAAACTGGTCGATCAGCATCTGCGCATGCTCCAGTGAATCTGGAGAGGAAGTCTTGTAAGGGCAACGGATTGCCAGGACGTTCTTTGGCCCCACCGCTTCGACTGACAGTGCAAAGGAAACCGCTGAATCCACTCCCCCCGAAAGGTTGACGACTGCTCGGGAGAACCCGACACGTGTAATTTCCGAGCGGATAAATTCCGTTAATACTTTACGGACGAGGTCTGGGTCAATGGTCAGGTTGATTTCCATAAGGTGCTCCGGGCGGGATACATTCCGCCGTCAATGAGGGTGGGGACTTTATTTATTTAGGATCCTCTCCAGTTCTTTCAACACCAGTTCAGGGCGCTCGTCTCTCAGCAAAGGCAGGCGGGCGCGCGTGCGGTGCAATTGGTTAAGATCAATTTCAGTTTTGACCACTGCTTCCTCAAAATAAGGCGCCAGGCACAGCAGTTTCCCGTTGGGATCAAAAACGCTGGATCCGCCCCAAAAATTGAGACCATCCTCGAAACCTGTCCGGTTGGTATGGGCGACAAAGATGGTGAACAGGCTGGCATACGCCTGGTTGGTCTGTTCCACCCAGGTGGATGATTCCAACTTTGACCCCCCGTTCAGGCCTCGTCCTGGTGATGCGGATGATAATAACAACACCTCAGCCCCATCCTGCCAAAGCAGGTAGGGCGGCGAGGCGTGCCAAAAATCCTCGCAGATCAACATTCCGAAACGGCCAAAACGGGTGTCGAATGCCCTTACGGAATTGCCGGGAGCGAAAAAACGGCCTTCATCGAACAGGCCGTACGTTGGTAAATACAACTTGTGGTGAACGTGGACAACCTTCCCCTGGGAAAGATATGCCGAAGCCACGCAGAATCGGTGCCGGGAGTCCTCGTCCACAAAACCGACCACCATGTCAATGCCTCGGCTGGCATCCAGTAGGTGCTTGAAGATTGGATCATTGATATCTGCATGGCAGGATACGCTGGGCACGAGGTCCTGCAGGACATAACCGGTCAGCGAAAGTTCCGGGAAGACCAGCACATCCATCCCGTCCTGGACAGCCTGTTTGGAAAGGCTCAGGTGCTTTTCCAGGTTCGCCTGGATATTTCCCAGTTTGGTGTTGATTTGGGCAAGCTCGAGGTTGAGTTTCATAATCGAAGTCGGCCAGGATAAGACAAACTTGATTATACTTGACCCCATGAAACTTGATAAAAGGTTTCTTCGCTGGATACCTGCGGTTGTGATAATGGCCGTTATTTTTGGTTTTTCATCCACCCCCTCCAATGAATTACCCTATTTTGGCCTGCTTGACCTGGTCGTTAAAAAGGGGTCTCACATGCTTGGATACGGCCTGTTGGCGTTGGCGTGCTGGTACGCCTTGCGCTTCGACATGCACCTGTGGTGGCTGGTTCTATTAATTGCTGTAGTTTATGCAATCACCGATGAGTTCCATCAATCCTTCGTTCCGGGCCGGCATCCGAGTTGGGTGGATGTGCTGCTTTTTGATGGGGGCGGGGCTGCCTTGACTTTATTGATCATCGCTGGGATTCGAAAAAGGATGCGCTAAAAAGCACATCCTTTTTATAGTTTCGGAAACCAATTTTTAGGCAGTTGGCGGAAGGTCAAATGGCGGTTCCACGGGAGGGGGCGGTAGTTTTGTTTCCCGGAAACCCAGGATGAAAGCCAGTACGATCAGCAGGATTCCCAGGAATAACGCGGGGCCGGTAATGCAGGCGTATGTGTAATTCAAGGTATCGAAATTGGAATTTGAATTGTTCGCCAGGATACGCCACAATACCACGTCCAGGGATGGCTCGATGCCCAGCAAACCAAAACCTAGCAACGTTAAAATCCCGGGCAGGGTCTTCTTGCGGGTGAACAGAAAAATTGCCCCGCCCAGGCCCACCAGTACACCCAGGCATGCCACCGCGTCTCTAATAAAATATACGATTTCAATATTATTCATTGTGGCATCCTCCCGAGTTGAATTGTTTAGTATCCAGCTAAATTTGCAGGAAATAGATATGTGAAGCAAACATTGGATAAAGGCTATTCGAATTCAATCTCCAGGTCTTCGTTGGTACCCCACTCTTCCAATCTCTCTATTTGAATATCGCTGAATAACCCATCCTGCCTCGCTGACACTCGATAGCGTTTGACCAGTTCCAGCAGCGCCAGGAAAGTGACCACCACTTCGAGGCGGGTCGGGTTCTCCCCCAGCATTCCGCTGAAGGTGGCATTGGATTTCTTGCCCAGGCGTTCTGCGATCAAAGCGATTTTTTCTCGAATGGTGACCCGCGGTGCTGAAATGATCGTCCCCAATGCCTGTTTTTCCGCTTCGTCTGAAAAAATATCCACCGCAGCAGCCAGCAGGTCGGCCAGGGTAATATCCGAAAGGTCTAGTCGGCCTTCAACCTTTGGGGGAGGCGCGACCCGTAAATAGGTGTGCAGGTGGCGGGTTTCACGGTCATCCAGCCAGTTCGACAGTTCCTTGTAACGCTTATAAATTCGCAGTTGATATGCCAGCGCCTCGCCCAGGTCCTCCTCTCCTGCTTCCCTGACCGGCGGTCTTGGGAGCAAAGCTTCCGACTTGATTTGGATCAACTTGGCTGCTACCACCAGGAATCCTGAAATTTCGTCGGCAGGTACTTGCATCTGGTGAATGTATGCCAGGTACTGGTCAGTCACGAGAGCCAGGGACACGGCCGTGATGTCCAGCTCGGCGCGTTCGATGAGCTGCAGGAGCAGGTCGAGGGGTCCCTCATAAACTGGGGTTGAGACGGAGTACCCGCCCGCCTGGTGGGGGAGTTGGGATTGTTGCAGGTTCGGTTCCATGCCTAGGGGAATTATATCATCCCGGTTCTTTCGGGATATCTTCCCCGCTTTTTGGGGATATCATCCCCGTTCTAAGGGGATACCATCCCCCGCAGGGGTACATCGTGCCCGTAGCGGTATATCATACCCCGCAGGGGTATATCGTGCCGCGTAGCGGTATATCATACCCCCGAGGGGTATAATCGCCTCCTATGATAGACCAGATATATCTTGACTACGCTGCCACCACCCCTGTCCACCCGCGTGTTCTGAACACCATGCTGCCATTCTTCAATGAGAAATTCGGCAACCCCTCTTCCATCCATCGCTATGGGCAGGAGGCAGAATCAGCAATTGAATCTGCGCGTGAAACCGTCGCTGCTGAACTAAATTGTCGTCCCGACGAGATCGTATTTACCTCCTGTGGATCTGAATCTGATAACCTGGCCCTCCGCGGGACGGCACTGGCCATGCGCGAAAAAACCGGGGCATATTGGATTCTTGCCAGCCGGGCTGAGCATCACGCCGTCAGTAAGACTGCTCAGCAGCTTGAAGATCATTATGGTTTCCAGGTCGAATGGCTGGAGACTGACCAATTTGGGACAGTCCCCGCCGAAACAATTGAGCGTGCGATTTGCAAGGATACCGCTCTTGTCTCGGTGATGTATGCCAACAATGAAATTGGAACAGTAAATCCGATTGTCGAGATTGCGGCCGTCTGCCGTGCCCACAATGTCCCCTTTCACACCGATGCAGTCCAGGGGGCCGCATACCTTCCCGTGGATGTCCAGGTCCTGGATGCGGACTTGATGTCGCTTGGAGCGCACAAGTTTTACGGTCCGAAAGGGGTTGGAGCACTTTATGTTCGCAAGGGAACTCCCATTTTCCCGCTCCAAACTGGCGGAGGACAGGAAGCCGGGCTGCGTGCTGGGACGCAAAATGTTCCCTACATCGTCGGGTTCGCTGAGGCGCTCCGCTTGACTAAAGAGGAACGCGTTCAACGTATTGAGCACGTACTTCCCCTGCGGGATCGTCTCATCGGGACGATCCTCGAGGAGGTTCCCGATTCCCGGCTGACAGGTCACCCGCTTGAGCGCCTGCCCAATCATGCCTCTTTTGCTTTTAAAAGTGTGGACGGGAACCTGCTGCTTACCCTTTTGGACTCGGCCGGTTTTGCCTGCTCTTCCGGGTCTGCCTGCAAGACGGGTAATCCCGAACCGAGCGAAGTAATGACAGCAATTGGGTTATCGCGTGTATGGGGTCTCGGCTCGCTTCGCATTACCCTGGGTGCAGGGACAACCCCGGATCATATCGATTCATTTTTAAAAGTGATTCCCAATCTCGTTCAACAGGCGAGATCTTTAAACGGAAAATAACGGGGATAAGGTAGGAATGTCTAAAGTCGTTATTGCCATGTCTGGCGGTGTAGACTCCTCGGTCGCAGCAGCTCTCCTGAAACAGCAGGGCCATGAAGTGACCGGCATGATGCTCCGCCTTTGGAGTGAGGCTGGGAAGGAAGCTTCCAACCGCTGTTGCACGCCGGACTCTATGGCACTCGCCCGCCGGGTGGCGGCGAAGCTCGACATCCCCTTCTACGTCGTGGATGCGAAAGAATTGTTCCATTCTGTTGTGGTGCAATCTTTCCTTGATGGATATGCCCGGGGAGTGACTCCTAATCCCTGCGTGGTTTGCAACCAGCGCATCAAGTGGGACTTCCTGCTCGACCATGCCTTGGCTCACGGAGCAGATTACCTGGCGACCGGGCATTATGCGCTCAAGCGCGGGCCGGTTGATGGCAGATGGCAATTGCTGCGCTCCGTGGACCGTTCCAAGGACCAGTCCTATGTCCTCCATGTTTTGACCCAGGAAAAACTCGCTAAAGCTCTCTTCCCGGTGGGAGAATATTCCAAACCCGATGTCCGCCAACTGGCGGCGTCCTTTGGTCTGCCCACCGCCACCCGGTCAGACAGCCAGGATTTGTGTTTCCTGGCCGGGGAAGATTACCGGAGTTTTCTTCAGCGCAACGCCCCAGAAATTAGCGTTCGCGGACCCATCGTAAACCGCCAGGGGAAAATATTGGGTGAGCATCAGGGACTGGCCTTTTACACGATCGGGCAGCGCAAGGGGTTGGGCGTCGCCTCCCTTATTCCCCTCTACGTGCTTTCCAAAGAGGTGGCGACGAACACACTCTTGGTGGGGGAAAAGGACGAATTGGGTTTACGCGACCTGGTCGCCGCAGATGTTAATTGGATCTCAGGCGAAGTCCCGCGGGGACCTTTTCGGGCGGAAGTCAAAACGCGCTATACAGCCAGGGAAGCCTGGGCGGAAGTCAAATCGGTGTCCAATATTCAAACGGGAACAGCTTCCCGCCGGCTGGAGGTTCGCTTTGATAATCCTCAGCGGGATATTACTCCCGGGCAGGCGGCGGTATTCTATGCTGGAGACCTGGTCCTTGGCGGGGGGACGATCGAGGCCCCTGCGGTTGGCGAGATTAAGTTATAATTCTATTCATCGAGAGAGTCATGACCTTCCCTGCCATCGTATTTGGAATTATCCTTTCTTCAATTTATGGCACCGCCTTCCACTTCTGGAAGGGCGGCGGGCTGAACAAGCTTATCCTTTACATTGTTTTGGCCTGGCTGGGGTTTTGGATCGGGCATGGAGTGGGGTCTGCCATCGGGTGGAGTTTTGCAGCTGCAGGTCCGATTAATGCAGGCATGGCCACCTTCGGCAGTGCGGTTTTCCTGTTCGTTGGGGAATGGTTGAGCAGGGTTCAAATTTCCACAAAATAATAATTCCTCTCTTAAATAGGAAATCCCTCCCCGGCGCTGGGGAGGGATTTTTTGGTTCAATTGAAAGATTACATGGGTTTTACGTGAGCTGCCTGAAGCCCCTTCGGTCCTTGTTCTACTTCGAACTCGACCGCCTGGCCTTCCTGAAGGGTGCGAAACCCGTCAGACTCGATGGCGCTGTAGTGGACGAAAACATCCGGGCCGCCTTCGCGTGCGAGGAAGCCGTAGCCCTTCGACGCATTGAACCATTTGACCGTACCGGTCACACGCTCTGCCATTTTATTGCTTCTCCTTACGAAATAAAAAAAGAATAGGATAATGGTGCTCGGTATTCAGTGCGGTCGAGGTGCCTCTGCGATGATTTATTTAAAAAACACCGACCCTTGTGGATTGCTCTTGGGCCGGCTCCCTGCGATTCCAGCACGAACACTTACCACCTACAAGCTACATTTTATATGACGGGTGGAAATTCGTCAAGACTTTCGTGATAATATTAATTAATTCCTGGTGAAAGGACAACTCAATGGCCGCGAGAATAGAATCGTTCTTATCCGCCCGTTTGCATCTTTCCCCACAACTGGCTGGCGATCGGATTTATTTTATCAGCAACCTTTCCGGTCACATGAGCCTGTATGCAATGTATTATGGCGGGTCGGTTCCTGAACCCCTCCTGCCTCCCCACATTTCCATGCAGAACCCTGAACTCCTGGAAGGAGCGTATTCATTTTGTGTTTTTCCCCTCCTGCATAAGGTTCTCGTCATGCTGGATCACGACGGGGATGAAAATTATCAGCCAATGTTCATTCCTATGGATGGCGGGTTTCCCGAACCGGCGTTTGAAGAGTCCCTTGCAAAATACCGGGTTTATTTGACTGATTGCGATGTCGAAAAGAACATCATTTACTTGAACGCGGAACGGCGCGACAAGGGTATCCGCGAAGCCTATCAGGCCGATCTCCGCACGAATACTCTTACAAAGCTGGATGAGTCTGAATGGGGAGCCTTTCCTTCCAGCCCAAATGTGGACCACAGCCGGATTTTGATTGCAGATGGATACTCTGCCGGCGACAGTGCGTTATGGATGCTTGAGAAAGGGAAGAAAATTCTTTTACTCGGCACGCCGATCGAAAAACGGAAGGAGGGGGAGACGGTTCCTCCCAACGGACTTGGGGCCGCAGTCTGGACTCCGTCGGGGAACGGCCTGCTGGTCACGAGCGCCCTGTTCGATAATAAATACAGCCTGGGTTTGATAGACCTGACCAGGCCGGGGGAGGTACAACCTGTCAAACTCAAGGGGGGTAAGCATATCGGCGTGGGTGAAATGAACGCTCTTACCCACCTGAAAGGAACGCATTACCTGGTCGGATTTAATATTGACGGCTGCTCATGGGAGTATGAGGCCACCTACAGCGAAGCGCAGGGAGTGATGACCATTAAACACACCCTGGTGGGTGATGGCGATCTCTCCGATGGCAAAATGCAAACCATTTATTATGACCGCAAGGACGATCGCTTCATCCTGTCTTTTTCCACCGCGGTCAGCCCAACCCAGATATATACGGTCGAAGGGAAAGAACGTGAAATCGTTGTCATGCATACCGAGGAACGGATTTTGGGCATCCCGGAAGCACAACTCTCAAAGGGTGAGGAGGCTTCTTTTCTTTCCTTTGATGGCACGCGTATCTCGGCCCGTCTATACCTGCCGGCCGATGACCTCGGTTTCAAGGGTCCGCGCCCGCTGGTCTATTATGTTCACGGCGGGCCGCAGAGCCAGGAGCGCCCCGACTTTGCCTGGTTTTCCATGCCGCTCATCCAGTTCCTGACCTTGCGCGGGTTTGCAGTATTTGTCCCCAACGTACGCGGGTCGAGTGGGTATGGATTGAAATATATGAAACAGGTTGATTGTGACTGGGGCGGGCAGGACCGTTTGGATCACGTTCATGCGATGACTGTGGTCCTGCCAAAAGACAAACGCCTGGACGTGAAGCGCGCCGCGGTGGTTGGTCGTTCCTACGGCGGATACATGACGCTTACCCTCACTGGTCGCCACCCGCACCTCTGGTCTGCCGCGTGCGACATGTTCGGACCCTACGACCTGATCACTTTCTTCGAGCGCCTCCCGGAGACTTGGAAACCAGCTTTTAGACTTACCATCGGAGACCCGGCTACAAGTGCTGGTCGTTCTTTCATGCAGGAGCGTTCACCTAAAACATACCTGGATGATTTGTCCTGCCCGATGCTGGTCATCCAGGGGCGGAATGACCCGCGCGTGGTGGCGAAAGAATCCGAGGAACTGTTTGCAGACTTGAAAAAGAAAGGCAAGGAAATTGAAATCCTGCTTTTCGAAGATGAAGGTCACGACGTCCTCAAACATGCCAACCGGGTCACCTGTTACAATGCCATCTCCGATTTCTTTGTTAAAACCCTTAAACCTTAAAGGAGAAAGGGATGCAGGTACTGGTTGGGATTTCTTCAACCTCTGGTCGCCCGTTTCCCGTTCATAACCTGATGCCCTGGAATTTGAATACCACCCACGCTGCCGCCGGTGACCTTGCCCTGCTGGTGGGTTTGCGTCACAAGCATTTCATTTTTCCTCTCCTCTCGGGGGGTACGTTTCATACTCACCGGGGGATCCTGGTCCATGATGATTTAATTGGTAAACCCTGGGGCTCGCAGGTATTCAGCCACCAGGGGTCGCCGTTTTTTATGCTCCAGCCCTCGCTGGCCGATCTGTTGGTGGATCTGAAACGCAGCACGCAGATCATGTATCCTAAGGATATTGGTTTTATCTTGACCAGCATGTCCATTGGGCCGGGGCAAACCGTTCTCGAAACCGGGACCGGGTCCGGCTCGATGACCGTGGCGCTGGCATATGTTGTCGGTCCCCAGGGTCGGGTGGTCACCTATGAAAAGCGCCCGGAGTTCCAAAATCTTGCCCGCAAGAACCTTGAACGTCTTGGGTTGGATTCGCGGGTGGATTTCAAGCTGGGGGATATCGGCGATGGTATTTCCGAGACGAATGTGGACGCCTGCTTCTTGGACGTCCCCAATCCTTGGGATTATGTCCGCCAGGTGCGGTCAGCCCTCAAACCGGGTGGATTTTTCTGTAACCTGGTGCCCACCTTTAACCAGGTGGAAAAACTCCTTTATGGCATGCGGCGTGAACATTTTGCATTCGTGGAGGTATGTGAGCTCCTGCTCCGTTATTACAAACCGGAACCCACCCGGCTGCGTCCCACAGACCGGATGGTGGCGCATACAGGTTTCCTTACCTTTGGCAGGCGCATTGAACCCAGCACGGATGAACGCGCCCGGGATTTAATGGAGGAACAGTCAGTGGAAGGTTCGGAAGACCAATCCGTGGCACTGGAAGATGATCATGAGTCGGGGGCGGGATTTAAAATCGCCTCAACCCCATAAATTTTTAATGGTGGTTTTCTTTAATCACGTTTAAATTTTTCTCATTATTAAAAGGTAATTGACATTCATGCCCCCCGATCTGACGGAAGATTCAATTATTAAATCCCTGAAAATTGCGTATCGGCCTGGTACGGTTGCCTCTACGGATGGGTATATGGAAATGTATGCAGGCGTGAAGTTGGTTTGCGCCGCCGTACTGGTTCCCCTCATTTGGTGGAATGAGGCATGGCATCTGGTCTTCACCCGCCGCACCGAGGTGGTGGAACATCACAAGGGACAGGTTTCCTTCCCCGGCGGCGGCTGCGACGTGGGCGAGTCCACTCCAGAACAGACGGCTTTGCGCGAGGCCGGGGAAGAGATAGGGTTGAAAGCGGTGGATGTCCGCATCCTGGGGAAGCTGAATGAAGTGTTTACGATCACCCATTACCGGGTCACACCGGTGGTCGGAGTGATGCCCTGGCCCTACGAGATCCACCCGGAACCGGCGGAAGTGGAACGCGTCTTTACTATCCCTTTGGCCTGGCTCACCGATCCCGGGAATTGGGAGGAACGATCGGTCACCCCGGACGGTGCTCCCCGCTCCTTCAAGGTGATTTACTATCACTCATACGATGGCGAAATACTGTGGGGGGCTACTGCAAAGATGACTCATAATTTTCTATCCGTACTGGGATTGCTGAATAAACAGGCAGGCAGGCATTCTGCTTCCAAAGAATAATCACGGCTTGCGCATCGGTTGACGGATGGTGGTGCGCAGTTTCTCGGGGGCAGTGCGGCGCGGGTCGCCCAGATAAATCTCGTGATGTTTCCCTGATCGGACATACCCATTTTCTTCGATGAATTTGTGCAGCCTGGCGATGGTCGGACCCTCTTCAGCATAAGCCCCGAAATAAAGGATTTGTGCGGCCATCCCTTCGCAGAAGTTCTCCAGCCGCAAGCGCGGTAATGCCGGTACATCTTTTTTCTTTGCGGCTTCAGATATGGCTTGAGAGAATAGCTTCTGGGTGACGATTTCTGGCTGCATGATCATCATCGTCCATTTCCATTCATCTTTGCGCGCCGCACTGAATTCACGCATATCGTCCATCCACCATAACCCCTCCGACGCCATGACCGGGTAATCCACAGCCAATTCCTTTTTAATCTTGAACTTTAGCGTATAGGCCGCGCTATACAGGGCTTGTACGGCCTGGGCATATTCCACCGAAGTGTTGGGATTGCCCTGCCCGTCTATCATGATGAAACTCATGGACGGCACCTCGACCAGCGAAAACGACTTGGCTGATGGCTCGTAAAGGCTTTTCAAGCTTTTTTTCAAATCGAGTTTTTCCATGTTGCCCTACATCCATAATGATACACCTGGCTCTTATTGGAGAGTCAATGATTTCGTTGTCATGATTGTTTGGAAGGATTTCGGCCTAAAGTGGGGGAACCTATATCGGAATTGATTCAACGAGAATCCATTTTCCCCCGCTGGTTTGACCAGATATCATTAATTTGTCTTCGGGATGAGTTATATTCCCCGGGATTCATTTAATCGGAAATAAAAAAGCAGGGGCGCAATTAGATGCGTCCCTGCCGGCATTTCCAGCATTGAAGGAGTTATTTCTTGACTTCCTCTCCGCCTTCTCCTTCTTCCTTCTTGCCCTTCTCGACTACTTCTGGTTCGGCGCCTTCTTCAACCACGGCGGCCTCAGGAGTAACTACTTCTTCGACCTCTTCCTTGGCTGGAGCGGTTGCTAGGACGATCATTTCATCCGGCTGGTCCATTACCTGCACCTTGTCAGAAAGGATGATATCGCGCACATGAATGCCATCCCCAATTTTAATGAGTGCGCCAATATCCACGGTAATGTTCCCTGGCAGGTCCTGCGGGAACGCTTCCACTTCGAGTTCGCTCAAGCCGTTGATCAGCATGGCGTTGAAGTCCTTGACGGCTGGGGAATCACCTGTCAGGAGGATGCCCACCTTGGCGCGGATCTTCTCGGTCAGCGAAACCACCATGAAGTCCACGTGGATGAGATTGCGCTTGATATAATTTATCTGTTTCTCGCGAACCAGGGACGGATATTCTTTACCTTCCAGGTCGATTGTGACCAGGCTGGACGAGGATAATCGTCCCAGGACACGCCCGGCTTCGCGGCCTTCCAGTGAAATGCTGATGGGTTCCACGTTATGGCCGTAAATGACACCTGGCAGCATTCCACTGCGGCGCAGGGCACGTACCTGCCGTCCGGTTGCGGTTCGGGTTGATGCTTTTAAAACGACTTTCTCCATCTTTACCTTCCTTGAGCGCCTCTCACCCCACATTGGTAGGATCGCCTTTGGCCGTTTATCTCGCGGCCTGGATAGACTCTACGGAATGGGATTACCTTCGCTCTCGCATGAATTTTCCAGCCATGCTGGATAATATCCGGCCTGTGCCGGAAGCGGGCGGAATTATACACGCCCTGCTTTGATTTGACAAGCAGACGCTCTCCTTATCACGGTTATAATTAACTAATGCGGAAATACATATACTTTACCGTTTTTGCTTCCGGTATGACCAGCATGGCAGCTGAGTTTGGCGCATCCCGGCTGCTTGGAAATATCTTTGGAACCAGCAACCCGGTTTGGGCCGTTATCATCGGGTTGATCCTGGTATACCTGACGGCGGGATATTTCATCGGCGGGCGTTGGGCCGACCGGACGCCGCAGCCGAAAACAATGTATGCGCTCCTTGCCTGGGGTGCATTTACCTTGGGGATCGTACCATATATATCCAGCCCGGTTTTGCGGCTGGCCGCCAATGCTTTTGATAACCTGCAGATCGGCCTGCTTGCAGGGTCATTTACTGGAGTACTGATCCTGTTCATCGTCCCGGTCACACTTTTCGGGATGATCTCCCCGTTTGCAATCCGTTTGTCGATGAACGACGCCGGCAAAGCTGGCAATATTTCCGGGACCATATATGGGATCTCTACGATCGGATCGTTCCTTGGGACATTTTTGCCGACCTTGCTGCTGATCCCTACCATCGGAACCACCCGGACCTTCCTGGTATTCAGCCTTGCCCTGCTTTTTGTCGCCCTGGCTGGCCTGGTTTTAAGCGCTGGCTGGCGGACGGTTATCCCGTATTTCCTCATGGTAGTTGCCCTGGGATTGCTTGCATATTTTGGGAGTGGAGGGGGAATCAAGCAGTCCAGTGGACAGATTTATGAGACCGAATCGGCCTATAACTACATCCAGGTCTTGGAGGTTAATGGCACTCGCTACCTGCGGCTGAACGAGGGCCAGGGGGTCCACTCGGAGTACGACCCGCGCACGCTTGAATATGGCGGCCCCTGGCAGCAGTTCCTGGTGGGGCCGTTCTTTGACGCAAACCGTAACCCGGCGGACGTCCGCCGGATTGCCATTGTTGGGCTGGCAGCCGGTACCACTGCCCGCCAGGCTGCTGCTGTCTTTCCAAACGTTGTTATCGATGGGTTCGAGATCGACCCGAAGATCGTGGAGGTCGGGGAAAAATATTTCGATATGAACCTGTCCAATTTGAATGTCATTATCCAGGATGGGCGCTGGGGACTGTCGAGCAGTCTGGAAAAATATGACTTGATCTGTGTGGACGCTTATCGCCCCCCGTACATCCCTCCGCACCTGACCACCCGGGAATTCTTCCAGATTGCCGCTGATCACTTGAACCCGGACGGAGTGCTGGCTATCAATGTCGGTCGGGCTCCCGGAGACCGGCGCTTGATCGATGGGCTGGGGACCACCCTTGGTACGATTTTCCCCTCTATATTTGTAATGGATATCCCCAATACTTTTAATTCGATTATTTATGCCACCCTGCAGCCAACTAACACCTCCAACCTTGGACAAAACCTTTCTGCTCTGGCTGCCGGACTGAACCCGAATACACTTTTGCTCGACTCAATGAAGCTGACGTTGGACAACCTTCAGCCTGCACCGCAGAAGACGGTTGTCTTCACGGACGACAAATCTCCCATCGAATGGATTACGAACACCATGATCCTGAACTTTATCCTGCAAGGCGAAATAGGCAACCTGCAATGAAAATTTTCCATAAGGTACTTGGGTGGGCAGTTACGATCCTGCTCCCGTTTGCACTGACATTTCTGGGCGTGCGCCTCTTACTAACGCATGCTTTTCCAGAAATTGAATACCGCTTGCCGGGTTTTCCGGTCGATGAGTACGGTTTTAACCTGCAGGACCGTCTGCATTGGTCGAATATTTCCATTGATTATTTACTCAATAATGCGGATATATCTTTTCTTGGCGATTTGACATTCCCGGATGGCACTCCGTTGTTCAATTCACGCGAGTTGAGCCACATGCAGGATGTCAAGAATGTTGTCCAACCGGCGGTATCGTTCGGGTATGCAGTATGGTTTGTCATGCTTGCCCTGGGTTTATGGGCACGTTTTGGCGGCTGGTGGTCGGAATTTGTAACCGGTCTCAAGCGCGGCGGTTGGGTGACGGTAGGGTTGGTGGCGGTCATCGGTATTTTTGGCGGGATCAGTTTCTGGCAGCTATTCACGCTTTTCCACGAGTTGTTTTTCAAAGGGAATTCCTGGATATTCCTGTATTCAGACACCTTGATCCGCCTGTTTCCCATACCGTTTTGGGAGGACGCCTTTTTATTCGTCGGGGCTCTCGACGTCGTCTGCGGGTTGGTCCTGGCGTTTGCCTTGCCTCGGAAAATCAAATAAGGTGTTATTTCAGGTGATATAATTCCCCTTCTCTTAGGAGGTACCATGACCGATTATCGTTCTTCAGGTAAGACAACTCTGACCCCGGATGTGCTGTTAACCATTGCCCGCATGGCTGCATTGGAAGTGAAAGGCGTCAAGCGCATGGCACCCATCAAAGGTGGAGTAAACAGCTTGTTTGGGCGGGGAAATGATGGTATTCGTATCGTCGTCGAAGATAATAATGTCTATGTCGACCTTTACCTGGTGTTGGAAAGTGATGTCAACATCCGCGATGTCAGCCGGACTGTCCAGCAGACGGTGGGACGTGCCATTTCCGAAATGACAGCCATGGAAGTGGGGCATGTCAATATTCATATTGAGGATATCGATTACAAGACCGAGGAATAACTTTTTATGAAGGCACGCACCAGGGCGCGCGGCACAGCTCTGCAGGCACTTTACGAAGTCGATATGGTGGGGCATCCTCCGGTGCAGGTCTTGCAGGACCGCCTGGAGGAGGAACCCTTTCCCGACGAGCTGGCGGAGTTTATCCGCCAGATTATTTTTGGCGTCATCCCGCTCAGGGAGCAGCTGGACCAGGTGATTGCCCGCTATGCGCCTGAATGGCCGCTCGATCAAATTGCAGCCATTGACAGGAATATTCTGCGCATAGCCACGTGGGAGTTTGCAGCGAAACGGGATACGCCGGTTAAAGTGGCTATAAATGAGGCAGTTGAACTGGCCAAAGCCTTCGGTTCCGACAGCGCCCCGCGTTTTATTAATGGCGTCCTGGGCAGCCTAGCTGAACATGAAAATGAGGTCGTTCAGTTCCTGCTTCCCAGGGGTTAAGCAAGCACAATTTCGATTTTTAATAACCTGAAAATGCAAAAAAAACTATAAATTGAAATTTACGGGGGAATTTAATTCAATAGTCCAAATCTAATAGTAATAAACTCAGTAATTCTTATTCATCGAACCAGGGTAGACGAGTTCCAATAAAATAAATGATTATTATCAGAAATGGCGGGTCGCGCTCTCAGCAGCAGGTGATTGCAATCTCCCCCTATCAATTCCCCCTTTTCCCTTGTAAAATACAGGTATAACTTGACTGAATGGAATCCCAAAACGATCACGCTGAAAGGAGGGGCATGCGCATAAAATCATTTCGCCGATCGCTCCGTCGGCTCGTTCCTCTGTGCTGCATTTTGGTCCTGTTGCTCAATGGCTGTACTCTAACTCTGTTAAACATTCCGGGGCTTGGTTCCTCGACCTCCACCCCCGATGGATCTTCTGGGCCTACTTCGACACCCATCCCGGCTGCTGCGATAACATTCAGCGTGACCCTGCCTGCGCCATTAATGGCAGGTGAAACTCTCAACCTTTCAGTCGTGGACGAAATCACTGGTCTTGGGTTGAATGCTGTCACTTACGCCATGCAGGGGATGGATGCCTTGCATTTCACGGTCTCCATTCCCCTTCCCGTCAATAGTGTGGTTAAATATCGCTACGTCCGCCAGGGGACGATCCCGTTCATGGAAGATGATTCCTTCAATAAGCCGGTGCGTTACCGCATGTACGCTGTCACCGGGCCTGGGACGGTGGATGACATTGTAGCTGCCTGGAGCGACGGAAATTTCTCCGCGCCGTCGGGGCGCGTGACAGGAAAGGTCCTGGACGCCTCTGACAATGTCCCCATCCCGAATATCCTTATTGCTGTGGGTGGTCAGCAGACGATTACCGATTCGAATGGCTCTTTCGCGGTCGAAAATCTCCCCGTTGGAACCCATAATCTGGTTGCATACGCCGTCGACGGATCCTACCTGACCTTCCAACAGGGTGCCCTTATCGAGGCAGGACAGCGCACCCCGGTCACTCTCTCCTTGGTTCCTGCACAAATGGTCAATGTGACTTTCACCCTAACCGCCCCGCCTGACACCATCCAAAACGCCCCCATCCGTCTGGCAGGCAATCTGTACCAGTTGGGCAATACATTTGGCGACCTCCATGGTGGCCTGAGCATGGTCGCCTCCCGCATGCCGGTGCTCGCTGCTCAGCCGGATGGCACTTACTCTCTTTCCATGCTGCTCCCGTCTGGAGCAGATATCCGCTATAAATACACCATGGGAGATGGTTTTTGGAATGCAGAGCATAATCCGGACGGCACTTTCGTCGTCCGCCAACTGATTATCCCGGATTCGAGGACCCCGGTTCAGGTTAAGGACGCTGTTCAGACCTGGCAGGCGGGTGCATCCTCACCCATCCTTTTCGAAGCCAGCGTCCCATCCACAACCCCTGTATCTGACACCATCTCGATCCAGCTCAACCCATATGGTTGGACCGAGCCCATCCCGATGTGGCCCCAGGGTAACAATAAATGGGTTTATGTTCTTTACAGCCCTCTGGATATGCTTGGAAGTTTCGAGTATCGTTATTGCCGCAACGACCAGTGTGGTATTGCCGATGATCTGCAAACTTCAAATGGCCAGCCCGGGCGCCCGATTACCACCAGCCTGGCTCCCCAGGATTTACAGGATACCGTGTCTTCGTGGAATTGGCTGCAGTCTCTGCCTCCTTCAACTTTGTCGGAGGTACCGGCCACCGTGCGCCAGGGCTTTACTGCGGGGATTGAGTTCCTGCCGGGCTATGACCCAACCTGGCAAGCCTGGACAAATCTTGCCGTCCAGGACGTCCAGGGACGGCATGCCAATTGGCTCGTGGTTGACCCCACCTGGACGGTCAGTGAGTCTGCCCCATTCGTCTTTTCTCCCGTCCCGGGCGTTGACCCGCTCTGGGCAGACACCTTCGCCACTGTCACCCAGGCACTTGTTTCTGACCTGAATGTGGCTCTCTTCCCGGCTGTAAACTTGCCTGCCGATCCAACCACCTGGTGGAATTCTGCCCCACGCGATCCAACCTGGTGGAACTCCTGGTTCGAACGTTATACAGCTTTCGCTGATTTCTATGCCGACCTGGCTGCGAAATCCGGTGCCCAGGCCCTTGTCCTTGGCGGGGATTGGGTTGCCCCGGCCCTGCCCGGCGGTCAGTTAAATGGGACCGGCTCGGGTGTCCCGGATGACGCCCAGGCTCGCTGGCAGGCGATCATCACCGATGTCCGCAGCCGGTTTAGAGGCAGCGTGTATTGGGCCACATCTTACCCTGGTAACCTGGATGTTGTTCCTGCTTTTGCAACAGCACTGGATGGGATCTACCTGCTCTGGTATGCCCCCATCCCTGGTTCCAGTGTGGATGAAATCCAGGCTGCAGCCGCGCAGCTGCTTGATAACGATGTCCAACCCTTCCAGGACCGGATCCAAAAGCCGGTTATCCTGGCAGCCGCCTACCCTTCAGCTGATAATGCTGCCAGCGCCTCCTTGCCTGAAAGTTCTTTGTTCCAGCCGGGCGGATCGCAGGGTCCGGTAAATTTACAGGCGCAGGCTGATATTTACCAGGCGCTGTTAATGGCTGTAAATGAGCGCTCCTGGATAAGTGGTTTCGTCAGCCGGGGCTATTACCCTCCGGTTGTCATCCAGGACGCCTCAGCTTCCATCCATGGGAAACCCGCTGCGGATGTGCTTTGGTACTGGTATCCGCGCTTCTTGGGAATCACTCCCTGAATCTCCCCGGCTTTGGTTAATTACTTGAAAGGTCTCCTCTTTCAGGAGACCTTTTTGATTTATTGCAGTTCGCTCTTTATTTTTTGCGCTTTGATGTCCTGCCTGGTTTTCACAGCCTCGATCACAGCCGGTATGAATGAGATGAGCACGATGGCAATGATGACCAGTTCGAAATTCTTCTGGACGAAGGGGATGTTTCCGAAAAAGTACCCCAGCAGGGTGAAGGTTGCCACCCAGGTGACACCTCCCACGAGGTTCCAGGTGATAAAGTAACCGTACGACATTTCACTCACCCCGGCAACAAAAGGGGCAAAGGTGCGGATGATCGGCACGAAGCGGGCCAGGAAGATCGCCTTGCCGCCGTGCTTCTCAAAGAAGGCATGCGTCCGGTCCATGTATTCCTTCTTGATCCACTTGACTTCCCCCGAGTAGGCTTTTGCGCCGATTGTGTGGCCGATCCAGTAATTGGCAGAATCTCCGCTAACGGCTGCAATGGATACTATTAAAAACAACAGCCAGGGGTTGAGTGAACCCCGGGCGGCGAAGGTCGCAGCCGCGAAGATGAGGCTGTCCCCGGGCAGGAAAGGGGTGACAACAAAGCCGGTTTCCATGAAGATCACGAAAAACAGCAAGGCGTATGTCCATGCCCCGTAACGGGTGATGATATCGGTCAGGTATGTATCTACGTGCAGGATAAAGTCAATTGCTTTTAGAATCCAATTCATCAGTTTCCCTCGGATTTGAACTTGAAATCGGAGCGATTATATCAGATTTCAACGTAGGGGGAGGAACAATTTGGACTGATTTTCTCAAGTTTCTGTTGATCAGCGGGAACAGGGTGAGCATTGCAGCCAGTTCCAGGATTAGCACCCCAACCCCCATGATTACGAACAAAGTACCGGGAAGGTCAAGCTGCAGGGTATTTTGGGTGATTGCCCGCAGCGATCCGTACACAGCCAGGATTGCAGCACCATTCCAGAGCCCATGAATGCTTACGGAGGCAAGGTAGCTCAGTGCCAGCCGTCCATATCGTTTTTCAAGCCGGGCGGAGGCGATCCCCCATCCTATTATCCCGCTTCCGGTGATATGCATCAGGGAGGCGGCTGCCCTACCTGCCAGCCCGAACCCCCATAACTGCGTGGCGCCGCTGGCCGCCAGGAGCCCCTCCAGCGTTGCGAATCCTGCTCCGCATAGGACGCCCAGGACGAACCCTTCAGCCGGATACCGCATCCGTTTTCCCAGGAACCAGAGCGCCGCCGGCTTGGCTGCTTCCTCGATCAGGGGGGTCAGCACGGACGCAAACAACAGGATGGAAAGGATGATCAGGGGGTTGGTCAGGTAGGGAGCCAGGACGGTCAATAATTGTTGAATATCCCCGGCATTGGCATTTGCCACCTGGGTCCTGATCTGTTCGATGACCGTGCGCAGGTTTGGGTCGGAAATCGCTAGCACTCCCACAACCAGGATGGCTGCCCCGATGACCAGGTATTCCAGCACAACTGCCGCTACGGTGCTCCCCACCAGGCTGAAACCGAAAACGGACCATACCCGTCGGCGGGAACCGACCGGGATGCCGCCCACTCCAATCCAGGCAAGGCAGACGATGGGAAGGCTGATGCCGAGCAGGTACAACGGTGCGGCTGCAGCCCAGCCGTAGGTAAACCCATTGGCGATCACTGTCCCAAGGACAACAACCACGATCCACGCCAGGATCAATATCGCTAGCTGCCGGATCTTTACCGGGCGTATGCTGGTTGCAGGGATGCTTTTTCCCTTCAGTCGCCTGGCGCTGTAAACCAGCATTGGCAGCAGCAATACAACGCAGAAAAGCATCGCGAGAGCATCCAGCATATTGGACGCCAATCCCGGCACGTCCGCAGGGTCGAAATTAATAATACCGGTGACGACCAGGATTCCGCCGCGAATAAGGAGTCCCAGGATGCCGAGGCTGCTGAAAATGATGAGCAGGGTATCACGCCGGCGGTTCAGGTTAAGGTTGGGTCCCATGCTTGCACCTATCGTTCATCGACGCTCACCCTGATCAATTCGTCTCCCGCCGGAAGATAGACCCCCGGCTGCGGGTTGCGGGGAGTCAGTGTGGATAGTATCTCCAATCCGTTGATTACCTGCCCGAAGATCGTGTATTGCCCATTTAATTGCGGTTCGGATCCCAGGGTGATAAAGAAACGGCTACCGTTTGTGCCTGGCCCATCGTTGTCCATTGCCAGCATGCCCGCTTTGCTAAAACTCAGGTCGGTGGCAAATTCGGTATCAAAGAGGTACCCGGGGTTTCCCAGGCCGGTTTCGCTGGGATCTCCGCTCATTACCCGGTCGCCGGGGAGCACCCGGTAAAAGGTGATCCCGTCATACCAGCCGCTGCGCGCCAGGAATACGAAGTTATTGACCGCCATGGGCGCCTTATCCGGGTATAGCTGCAGGACTATATCGCCCTTGCTGGTATGCAGCGTCACAATGTATTGTTTGAGCGGGTCGACAGTATTGGGAGGGCAGGTGCTGAATTGGCGCGCCACCAGCGCGTCCATCCGCACCACGGTATCAAGGCTGGCGAAATCGGCCAGCCCGGTATATGGCGTAGTGCTGTTGACGAATAAGGCCGGGGAAGAGAACGGTTGCAGCGCAACCGATTGGATGGCTTGCTGCAGGCGGTCCTGGACCACCGGCCCGCTGAAATCAATCTGGAATTGGGTCGGGTTCATGCCGAGGTTTGCGGTCTGGGCGGCAGCCCAGGCTTCGAAATCTGCTGGTGCCAGGGTTATCCAATCCGCCTGTTTCTCGAAGAGCAGGTCGTTCATCTCCCAGAACTTGCCTTGCAGGTCGGCTGCTTCCGCGGCCTGGATTGCCAGGTTGTCCTTGTCGTTGCCTGCCTGGGGAGCCTGAAAATAGATAAGGCGCACGTCGTTGGGATGGATCAGGCGGATTTGCCTCAGGCTGGCTGCCAGGAAGGCGCACACCCTGCACTGGTAATCGCTGAAAACGATGATCGTTACGGGTGCGTCTGCAGGTCCGCTGATGTGGCTGCGGCCTTCAAATTCCGCGCCTAGCGCCGCTTCGGGAGTAACCGGGAAGTGCAGTAAGGTGCATTCGCTGGTAGCAGGGGTCACAGGTTGTGAATGCCGAGTGGGAGAGGCTGTCGGGACAGGTGTGCTGGCAGCGGGTGCTGGGCTGCAGGAGACCAGGATAAAAACAGGGACCAGGAAAATGCCGGCCATTTTTCTCATATGATTTCAGTCTCACTTGGATACAGCGTCCTGTAATTGCTGAAACGAGTCCATCTGCGATATTTTTATTAAGAAATCGGTCAGGCTGGCGCTCTGTGCCCGCAGGGCGCGCACTGCCGGTCCAACCGGGTCTTCTCCGGCTGCTCCACCGGGTGTGGCCGCGTAGGCTCCATAGAAGGCAAAGTAAGCCTGGTTGAGTTTCCTGATGGCGTACCCGTTATCAAAGAAGAACTGCCTGCGCTGTTCCATGTATGCTTCGGCTTCGCTAACCTTCCCTTGGGCAAGCAGCGCGTCCACCTGGACCCGGGTGATATGCATCTCGTTATTGAAATCGAAGGGGGGTGGGGGTGTCGCCAGCGGGAGGCTGGCAGGTTGAATGATATATTCTGCGACTAGTTCGGGATAATACTTTTTAAGGACGAGGACCGAAATCTCGTTCCCGGAAATCGAAGCGGTGGTCTCGTTCATCGTGCGCAGCTCCGGGGTCGTATCGTAATTCAGTCCCAGGGGACGAAAGCCCAGCCAGTTATGCGTCCATTCATGGGCGATGGTATCCGAGAGCCAGTCAAGGGCGGTGGAGCGCATCACCATGGTCGGATAAGATCCAATCCCGCCCACCGGCACCACAAGTGAAGAGACATTTAACCCCGCGTCCACCTGGTTTTCGAGGTTGTTTTGCTGGTCGACTGTCAGGTCGGGGATTAGGGATATGGCCGCTTCTTGCTCGATCTTATCCCTCGGTGAAATGATCAGGTCGTAAGGCAGGGGCGATATGTGGAATAGTACGGGTGGCAGCGGCTGGCCGCCTGTGGTCAGGCCTATTTCTGCGAGCGTCGCGGATATTTGTTCTTGGAGAACCGCTTCCGCCATTGGAGCAAGCTGGCGCTGCCTGCTCTCGAGGCCGTTGAGTTGGTCCTGTAACGGGATGGCCGCCTGTACCGGGTCGACCACTTTTGGGTCGGAGTACAGTAAATTGATTTTGTTCTCGTCTGACAGGATTGCGTCCATCAGGTGCAGGTAATCCACTACGATTTGGTGACGCGCGTGTTCGCTGAAATAATAAGGGGTCCCCATGACGGCTTGGTCCAGCTTGACCGCGAAAGCTTCCATTGTCCAGGATACGAAATCGAACTCCACCGAGCGCGTGTAACGCCGGGCAGTGTCGGAGGGTTGGGTGGACACGATCAGGGTACTGCCCCCCAACAGTCCGGTAAAAAAGATGGCATAGAGAGTAATTTCGATCCCCTGCAGCGCGCGCAGATACCATGGCATGCGGGTGATTATAACATTCGCTCCCCTGCACTATTTTTAAGACACATTCTTGTTTAATATTTCACTTGTTTAAAACCATGCTGGATTTTTGTTCGGGCGGCGTAGCTCTGCTGTCGAGATTGTTAGTCATCCATTTTCAAGGCTCTGTTTTATGCGCAGGATTCCCTGCTCCAGTTCGTCCGTTTCATAGAACACAAAACTTAACCGCATGTAGTCCTGCATTCCCCCCTGGCAGGAGAATAGAGCCCCCGGTCGGAACCTTACTTTGAACGCCTCTGCCCGCTTTTTAAGGTCCGCGGTGTTGATCTTGTCTGGCAGATGAACCCAGAAGAAGTATCCGCCCCGGGGAGACGTGAATTCAGCCATTGGCAGATGGGTGCGTAAAGCAGCTTCCATGAATGCTGCCCGTTTGCTGTAGATGGAAATCAGTTTGGCAATATTCCTGTCCACCGCGCCGTTCTCCAAGATCTGGCAGACGATCCCCGCTGTGAAGGGGTTCATCCCGCCGCCGCTGTCGAGCAGGCCGCTGTTGATCAACCGGTGCAGGATCTTGTCATTTGACTGGATCCATCCAAGACGCAGGCCTGGCGCTAGTATTTTCGAGAAGGATCCCAGCGAAATAACGTTCCCGCTTTTGAGTTCTGCTGCGAAAGGTCTGGGGGCTTTTCCCGCATAGCGCAGGCAGTGATAGACCTCGTCTGCAAGAATGAGGAAATCGTGCTGCTGGCTCAGGCTTACCAGCCTCTGCCGCCTGTCAGGAGGCATGCTGCGTCCGCTTGGGTTTTGGTAGGTTGGGATGATGTACAGGAACTTCGGGTGGGATTCGGCCAGTCTTTCTTCCAGGTTCTCGATGACCAGCCCATTTTCGTCGCAGCGAATGGGGACCAGGTTCAGCCCATGCTCGGCGAATATGCGCAGTGCCAGGAAATAAGTCGGCTCCTCCACAAAAACCGTGTCGCCTGGATGGCTGAAGAATGTGCAGATGAGATGCAGCCCCATCGACGCGCCGTTGGTAATGAACAGGCTGTCTGCATCGACCGGGTGGAGATATGCCCGCGTTAGGAATGCCGCCAGTGAATGCCTGAAAGTCGCAGCACCTTGTTCGGCTCCATATTGGAGGAATTCAGCATCTTTTTGGCTGAGCCGTCCTTCTGCAGCCTTGCGTAAAAGTTCGCTGGGCAGGAGGGAAAATTGCGGATCGCCGAGCCCCAGGTCGATGAAACCGGGGGGTATGCTAAATTGTGAAATTTGAGCAGTTGGATTCAAATTATCCTGCCCTGACGCGCTGGGCTTCCAAAACGTTGGGCAGGTTTTCGATGCGCGCCAGCATGCGGCTCAACTGGCTGATGTCCCTCACTTCGATCACAATCCGGAGATCCGCCAGGTTTTTACTAACTCCCACCTGCACATCCACAATATTCACGCTTTCGGCGTTCAACAGGGTGGTGATATCGCCCATCAGCCCCTGCCGGTCAAAGGCCCGGATGCGGATGGGTACGGGGTACGTGCGAACATTTTCACCCCATGATACTTTTACCAGCCGCTCGCGATCCTTGATCCGCAGGATGTTGGGACAATCCTGCCGGTGGATGGTTGCTCCATGCCCGCGGGTAATATAGCCGATGATCTCGTCCCCCGGAGTCGGGTTGCAGCACTTCGCCATGGCGGTCAGCAGCCCTTTTAATCCCAGCACGGTGACAGCTTCGGTGGGCACTGCTTCACTGGCTGCCGGGACAACGACCAGGATATCGTCGCTTTCCTTCGCCTCCAGGAGCTTGTTGACCACCCGTCCTATGGTCAGGTCCCCATCCCCGATGGCATTATAGAGTTCTTCAGGGGTGCGCTGGAAGTTTAGGGCGAGAGCTTTTAAGCTTTCGTCATCCAGTTCCGCCAGGCCCAATCGCTGGATCTCGTGTTCGAGGATTTCCTTGCCCTGGGCGACATTCTGCTCGCGGTTCTGCTTTTTGAACCATGCCTTTATTTTTGAACGTGCCCGCTGGGTGCGCACCAGTCCCAGGTTTGGGTTAAGCCAGTCGCGGCTGGGGCCGCCCTGTTTGGCGGTCAGGATTTCAACCTGTTCCCCGGTTTTTAGTGTGTAATCCAGCGGGACCAATTTATTGTTAACTTTGGCACCCCGGCAGCGGTCACCCACCGTGGTATGGACGTGATAGGCAAAATCGATCGGGGTGGACCCGGCTGGGAGATCGATGATATCCCCGTGCGGCGTGAACACGTAGACGCGGTCCTTGAAGACATCCGTCTTCATGCTGTCCACGAATTCCTGGGCGTCGTCCACGTCCTGTTTCCACTCCATTACCCTTCTCAGCCAGTTGATCCGTTCATCGTACTTCCCCCGTTCACCGCCCTCCTTGTAGCGCCAATGTGCGGCAATGCCGATCTCTGCGTTTTCATCCATCTCGCGCGTTCGGATTTGCACCTCCACTGGTTTGCCATCGTCGTAAATGATGACCGTATGCAGTGATTGATAGAAATTATCCTTGGGGGCCGCGATGTAATCGTCGAATTCCCCGGGCATCGGTCGCCAATGGGTGTGGATTAGTCCGAGAACGGTGTAACAGGCCGCCACGTCCGGGACGATCAGCCGTACTCCGCGCACGTCCCGCACCAGGTCGAAGGATTTCCCCTTTTCCATCATCTTATGATAGATGGAGTAAATGTGTTTAGACCTGCCGGAGATCTCAACCTTGATCCCCGAAGCAGCTACCAGCTTGGAAATTGCCTTCGATATTTCCTGGATCTCGGCCTCGCGTGCCTCCCGTCTTTCAGCCAGTTGCTCGGCGATTTCCTTGTATTTCTCGGGGTTGGTGTACCGGAAGCTCAAATCTTCCAGTTCCCATTTGATCTGCCAGATTCCCAGCCGGTTGGCGAGGGGGGCAAATATATCCAGTGTTTCCTGTGCGATCCGGCGTCGTTTTGCCTCCGGGAATGCACCCAGCGTGCGCATGTTGTGTAGCCGGTCGGCCAGTTTAATAAGTACCACCCGGACATCGCTGTCCATGGCCAGGAAGGTTTTGCGCAGGGTCTCGGTGGCCAGATCGCGTTTGCGGTTGCGTTTGGCAGCCTCATCCTCCAGCTTTATGCTGGCTTCCTCCACTTTTCGTGCCTCTTCCTGGTGCTCGCCCCGCGACACGCGTGGCAGCCCGGTCAGCTTGGTCACCCCCTGGACTAGGTTTGCTACTCCTTCCCCAAAATCGCTCCGTAAGTCTTCATATTTAACGGGTGTATCTTCGATGGTGTCGTGCAGCAATCCTGCTGCGATGATGTCTGCGGGCATGGAATATTCAGCCAGGATGGCGGCTACTGCCAGGCAGTGGTTTACATAAGGCTCCCCCGATGCTCGTTTCTGACCGGTATGTGCTTTTTCAGCCAACCGGTACGCGCTTTGGATTAACTCCCGGTCGGCAAGTGTGTAATTATCAGGAAGCTGGTCCAGCAGTTCCTGCACATTGAGTGGTGAGGACGTTTTCATCTAATCTCTATTTTACTTCAACCGGCTCTCCCAAAAAACAGCGCCTTTGTTTTGGGTGGGTCGGGAGTCTGGTGATTTTGTCCACGACTGCCTGGAACGTTCAGGAGAAGTTTGTCTCTCCTTTTTATCATATACATGAAACAGCAGGAAGATAGTCAGGATGAGGGATATCGCTATTAGGGCGGTTGCGGTCAGGTTGGCGGCCTTTGTCACTGCCCTGGAAAAAGATTGGCGTAGTGCTTGCAGGCCCAGAAACCAGCCCAAGGAATTTGATCTCTTCCAGGCTCTCTGCTTGCCGGTCCGCGTGTCGCTCGGCCCGCTGGGTAGGTCCTTATGATTGAACGGTTTTAAAAATCCTTGCCTTCTCTGGTGAAATGTCCTGCCTACCACGTTGTGTAATAATCAGCACCGTTTGCAGGCGGGAAAGTTTCCTGGAAGAGACGCCCCCGGCGATTGCAGCCTGGGCAGCCAGGCCCGCCATGACAGTTATCCAAAGAATTTTGGCAAGCTTCAGGATCTTTTTATTTTCGGGTAAAATCCATAATAAGTATAGCATGTGCATCTGCCCGGGAATTTTCTATGCCAATCGTAAATAATGTGACCCGTTTGTTGGATTCTAAAAAAATCCCCTATCAAGCTTTTGAGACCCCTGCAGTTAAGCTTGGTGCCGATGAAACTGCCCGTGTGCTGGGTCTGGACCCAAACCTGGTCTATAAAACAATTATAATCACCCGCCCGAAGGGCAAACCCATCCTGGCGGTGATCCCTGGCCCTCGCCGCGTTGACTTGAAATTGCTTGCCACTGCACTGGGTGAAAAAAAAGTAAACCTCCCAACCGAGCGCGAGGCTGAAGAGCTCACCGGGCTGCTTGCGGGAGGGATCTCGCCGCTGGCACTGGTGAACAAAGGCTTTCAGGTGGTGATCGATTCGGAGGCCCGCAGCCAGGTCCAGATTCATGTCAGCGGCGGGCAGCGCGGGCTGAATATCCGCCTGCCTGTCGCCTCCCTGGTAGAATTAACCAACGCCCGGTTTGCGAGTGTCAGCGTACCTGATCCGGGCAGCTCCTAGTCAATTTCTGTTGTGATCTGCCGGTTTTGACCTGTTATATATTCAGTGTGTTGTATTGGGCACGAAATGGGTTTTGCCAGCGCCGTGCCGGATCGGATGATTTTCTTCGCTAGTGGCTGGTTCGTTGAGACCGGCATGCCTGCGTAGATTTTTACCCGGCCAAAGGGTCGGACGAAATTATTTCTTTCCCCGATTCTGGACAAATGGTTCAATATTAAAATAACCGGCCCGGAGAAAAACTTCTCCGGCTTTTTATTTTGTTCTGGATTGCAAACGATTTTATTGAGCCGTGAATTCTCCTGCTTGAACTCCATTGATCCAGACAGTGAACTGTCCGGTTGGGTAACTTCCCAGGTTGATGCTCGCCTGTTGGGGGGTTGCGAGCTCCATCTGCGGACAGGGTTGATCTTTGGGTGCAACGGAGTGTATTTCCAATAGAATTCGATTGGCATTGTCGGGTGGGTTGATCGTCACTCGTAGTTGGTTGCAGGGGGTGGGCAGCCGGTACTGGAGGGACACAGAAACAACGGCAGGGAATGATTCTGACATTACTACCGCTGCAGAAACGATTTCCACCTTGCTTTGCATCATGTTCGCATCCCCGGGTTGGGGTGCATAAAGATTGTCCCCTTGTGAAGGCAATGTGCTGGGTGTCGCTGTGGGTTGGAAGGTGCATGCCGCCAGGAGTGCCGTGATGATCATGATTATTTCGAGCATTTCCTTATTTCTAGACATGGTATTTTCCTTTTTATACCCGATTTGTGCGGTATGAAAAGAAGACGCCTGAGGCCCCCTCTTTGTTCCGGGTTATCCCTTTATAACAGCCAGGGGGCGCAGGTGCGCTACTTTGCGCGCAATGCCTGCCGCAACTACTGTTTCGACCACCGCATCCACATCTTTATAGGCCCTCGGGGCTTCCTCTGCCAACCCGGGCAGGCTGCCCGCCCGAATTTTTATACCCCGGCCTTCTAATTCCCGGCGTAATTCTTCCCCTCGAAAATCGTGTTTGGCTTTGGAACGGCTCATCGTGCGACCGGCGCCGTGACAGCTCGAACCCCAGGAACGCAGCATGGATGTTTCCGTGCCCGCCAGCACCCAGGAAGACGTGCCCATGGATCCCGGCACCAGCACCGGTTGCCCTGTTTGCTGGAACTCGGGGTTCAACCCCGGCGTCCCGGGACCAAAGGCGCGTGTCGCCCCTTTTCGGTGCACGCACACTTTAACGGGGATTCCGTCCACCAGGTGTGTCTCGATCTTTCCCATGTTGTGGCAGATGTCGTACACCTGGGTCAAATACCAGTTTTTCAATTTGCCGGCAAAAGTCTCTTCGAAGGCACGCCTGGCAGAAAAAGCCAGCAGTTGCCGGTTGACAAAGGCAAAGTTTGCGGCTGCCCTCATCGCTCCGAGGTAATTCTGGCCTTCCGGGCTGTCCATCGGGGCACACACAAGTTCGCGGTCGGGCAGGTCGATCCCGTACTTTTTAATCGCCGACTGAAAATCCTGTACGTAATCGGTGCAGACCTGGTGACCGAGACCGCGCGAGCCGCAGTGGATTTGGACTGCCAGGCAGCCCTCGCGCAGTCCGAATACGGATGCAGTTTCAGGGTCCAGCACGGCTTCCACCAGGTCCACTTCGACAAAGTGGTTGCCTGCTCCCACCGAACCTATTTGCTCGAGCCCGCGCGTCTTGGCCCGCGCGCTGACCTTGCTTGGGTCCGCTCCTCCCAGGCAGCCGTCCTCCTCAGTTCGGGAAATGTCATTTTCACTGGCGTACCCGTTTTTGAGCGCCCACTTCGCTCCCGCCCGCATCAGGCGTTCAAGCTCCGCTACATTTACATGCATCACCCCTTTCACCCCCACGCCGCTTGGGCAGTGCTGGTTCAGCAGGGTTGCGAGGCGGTCGAGATGCGGTAATGCCTCATCCAGCTCGATGCTGGAGGCCAGCAGCCGCACCCCGCAATTGATGTCGTAACCGATCGCACCCGGAGAAACCACGCCGTGTGGAAATTGGGTGGCAGCCACCCCGCCGATGGGGAAACCATATCCCTGGTGCATGTCGGGCATGACAACCACGGCTCCCACCAGCCCCGGTAACGTGGATGCATTGACAGCTTGTTCGAGCGATTTGTCCCCTAGGATTTGCTCGAGCAGGTCCCGCGTGGAAAAAATTCGCACCGGGCCGCGCATGTCCTTGCGGAACGATTGCGGGATTTCCCATTCGTGGTCGGAGATTCTTTTCAGGCTTTGTAGGCGGATCATTTGTTTCTCCCTACAAATTTGGGATATTTGCTCTTTGGATGGAGGGATGCTCAAACATCGAACACGATTTCCACCTCGTATCCGTTTTTTGTTTCCTTGATTTCCAGGTTGTGGTAAGTCACGGCTTTGATTGCCTTATCCAGGGAAAAGATGTGTGCACCCCATAAATTGGCTGACAGGTGCATTCCCTTGCTTGCATCTGAATTGATTTTTAGTTTGAATTCGTCGAATGCCAGGGCATCCTGTTCGCAATAATAGACGAGCTCCGATAGAAAGGCAACCAGCAGGCCTTCTCCATCCTCTGTGGACGCGGAAAACGTTCTCATTTCTCGTGGTTTGTCCGCCAGCCTGATTCCTGCCAGCGCATTCATACCCCTGGCAGCTTCCGCGAAGAGGCTTGTCAGGTCCGCAGCCCAAACGCGCAGGCACCAATCTGCAGTGTGGGGCAGTTCTTCAAATGGCATGCACAAATTGTAATCCGTTTTGCAGGCGGTGTTTCCCAAAAGATACTTAATGAAGAAAAGCATTCGGGCTTGCTCAAAACAGGAACATCCCTTGACTTAACTGGACATATGTTCTATTATTAAAGGGAAAGCCCCCCTCTGAAAGGTTTTGGTCCCTGCGGCCTGTACCTTAACAATCGACCTGGATTTGTAGCGCCTCCACCTTTTTGAATGGCTGGGTATCAGGCTTGGTCTTTTCCTTGTAGGGTCGACATTAGTCGTTTCCACTTTGGATATGAAAGCCTAACCCACCCAAAAGGGGGCAGTTTGTTTGATTTGAAAATTCGCCTCTATGCCGAAAATCTTTTAGTATCTCCCATCTTACTAATGGAGAGCCACCCAAAGAGACTTCAGAATTAAGCAGGAGGTTGTTTGTTCTTTTTTTCCCCAAAACAGACAACCGGTTGATCTTTTCCCGGACGGTTTTTCTTTCCCGTGGGAATGAAATGGGTGGAACATTTTCTTTGGCAGGGGCGCATGGCTCTGCGCCCGATTCTTTGAGGTAAGTGTTTTGGGGAAGTGAATTTCCGGAGCGGTGGCTGCATTGCTGCCAAAAGCGTTCGTGCTCTGCTTGATAGAAATGTTTCACACAGGCATCCTCTAAAAATAGCCCCTCAAAATCAGTCATTCGTTTGTGTTCGTTTTCGCGTAAAAATGACCTCAGAGCAGATTGTTTCACAGGCCGTGGAGCAGGAGGCTGCTCGTATGGCAAGCGGGCTTGGGGAGCTCGGACAAACCGACGGGGAGCAGCTTTTGGACCCCCTTCCCTTTTCGGTGCTACCCCTTCCTCCTACCTAATCTTGAGTGCTTTATCTCGTTACCTTTGCTGTGACTGGCTGTTTCCACCCTTGCGCATATTAAGAAACTGGTTTCTGGGCTCAAAACAGCATTTCTTTATCAGCTCTCTTGAAATGTGCCCGGTATGCCGCGGATTCCGCCAGCAGCGCCTGGACTTCCATCCTCAGCCGCGCCGCACCCCCCAGGTCGTTGATCGTCTTGCCGGGCGCTACCCACAGCTCATCTTTTTCCTGGCGCACCAGGGAAATTTTTCCGCTGGATACAAGCCAGTTCAACCCCTGCTCTACGGTTATCCTGCGCTGGGCAGTCCCCACAGCCAATTCAGCATAGGTCGTCTTTCCTTCGCGGTGGGTGATCGTAAATTTAAGCAGCCCCATCAGGCGTGCCATGAAAGCATCGGTGATTTCCAGGAATGGGTGAGCGCATACCAGGCTGATGATCTTCGGTCTGACGATGTCCAGCGCATCTTCCAATTCCTCCGGCGATGGGGGGATGGTCCAGATGACCAGGTTGTCGCCGGTCGTAAGTTCATTCCGGTCTCTTCCACCAACTTCCTTCTTCGCCTCTGCCTCCGCCCATATCATCGTTGCTGGATCACGCTTGAAATCCGGGAGCAGTGTGACTGGATCTTTGATGTTTCGGAAATCGATGATTTCCGCTTTCCGGCTTTTGACATCGACCGGTGCGGCCTCGACCATCCGGAAATCAACAAACTCCATTTGGACCTGGCGGCTGCCGCGCCAATCCGTTCCGCGCACCGTGTATGCCAGGTCAAATTTCCCTTCAGGAAGAGTCTCGCCGGCGCCGTTCCACCACAAAACCGTCTGCGTTTTCCCGGCCTCGTCACCCACGGTCAGTTTCAGATGTTCCTTGTTTCGCCCAATGCTCGTCGAGGATTGCATGACCAGGTCGTGCGTCGCCAGGATCAACTTACCGTTGCCCGGACCGAAAGGCGCCAAGCATTCCAATGCCTCCGCGAGCTCGGGGTTGACTTCGGGCAGGTTGAGCCAGGCGTCGATCGTGAGCTCGGCTTCCTTCACTCCTGCCTCGCTGATCATTTTCTCCACAGTTCTGCCCAGCCTGGCAGAGAATGCAGGCAAATTATCCCTTTCCAAAGCCATTCCGGCAGCCATCGGGTGCCCGCCGAAATTAAGCAGCAGGTCTTTCTGGGCGGCGATGGCCTCGGTTATGTTCAGCCCCTCGATCGAGCGCGCAGAACCGCGCGCTGGTTCATTATTGGGAGTTGAAAAAAGGATGGCGGGTTTGTGGTAACGGTCGACCAGGCGGCTGGCAACGATACCCACCACACCCCCGGGCCATGCAGGGTTACCGAGAACGAGTACGGGGTTTTCCAGCAGGCTGGGGTTCGCCAGCAATTGAGATTCGGCAGCCTGGGTCACCTGGTTGCAAAGGAGTTGCCGTTGGGCGTTGTAATTCTCCAGTTGCAAAGCCAGCAATCGGGCTCGCGCCGAATCGGTCGTTGTCAGCAGTTCCACGGATGAGTTGGCATCGCCCAACCGGCCCAGGGCGTTGAGCCATGGACCCAGCACAAAACCGATGTGCTCCTCCGTCAGGTTGGCAGGTGCCAGTTCAGCCATATCCATCATGATTTGCAGGCCGAGGCGCTGGGTGTTATGTAAGGCAGCCAAACCTTTTTGGACGAGGTATCGGGTATCCTTTTTCAAAATGGCGATGTCAGCCACTAGGCCTAATGCCACCAGGTCGAGCAGGGAGGCGGAGGAGTAGTTCGCGGAAGGGAAGCGTCCTATCAGCTCTTCAGCCAATTTAAAAGCCACTCCCACCCCTGAGAGGGTCGCCAGGGGATGATCGGGCATCAACATTTTTGGGTTGACGATCGCGGTAACTTTTGGGATTTCTTCCGGGAGATCATGGTGGTCGGTAATCACCATGTCCACCTGGCGGCTGCGGGCATAATCCGCGGCTTCAATTGCGCTGATCCCGGTATCGCAGGTCAGGATAACCTGCGCACCCTGGTCGATCAATTCTTTCAAAACCAGGGTATTGACGCCGTGACTCTCCCGTTCGCGCACCGGGATGTGGAAGGTCACCTCCGCACCCAGCGCCCGCAGGGACTGGACGAGCACCGTAGTGGATGTCTGTCCATCCGCGTCAAAATCCCCCCAGACGCAGATATGTTGGCGGGAGCGGATGGCCCATTCAATCCGGTTGGCAGCGGTCATCAGCCCTGGCAGGTCAGCCGGTGGGGCGGGTGTATATGCCTCCGGGTCTAAAAAGGCTTGCGCTGCCTCGGGCGTGGCGATCCCCCGGCGGGCAAGTGCCATTGCGACAAGCGGGTGCAAGTCTGGGAGTAATTGCTGTGCTGGGAGGGGGGCTGTTTCTTTCCAGAACATTTTATTTAATATTCAATTTCGGCAATTTGTTCGAAGTTTATTTCTGTGTTGGCTGGTTCAGATTCATCTAGGTCATCCATCATCCCCGCCTTCCCGCCGCGGTTGCAGTATGAACGGTACGGACAATATGCACATTTCTTCTCGTCATCGGTCAGGGGGAAATGATGGTGGTTGCCTATTTCGGTGATCAGGCTTGTCAATGCGTCCCAGTCGCGTTTGAACTGGGTTCCGTTGTAGGGAAAGTGCGCAGGCTCGCCCGGGTGATTTGCATACCAGTAGATCATTTCGATTTGTTCGGGAGCAAAGGGGCTTCCTCCGTTCAGGGAGGCGCCAGCTTGGACGAGCATCACCCGGTAAACGCGTGTTTGCAGGCGGGCTGCCATCCATTCATCCCGCGGGCGCTTGGCTGTCGTTTTCCAGTCATAAATACAGCCGCGCTGACCCGCTTTGACCGCCACCAGGTCGTACTTTGCCACCAACCTGTGGATCCCAACCGGCGCGGTCAGGGTCATTTCTGCATGCAGGGAGTAATCGTCCAGGTCAAGATTGGCACCCAGGTAATTTCCCCACCAGCGCGACAGGTCAGGAGATTGTGCCAGCGAGGATAGCTTTTCTGCTGGCAGCCCGATCAGGTGCTGCTGGACCATCCTGTGAAAAAGCTGCCCTTCCCGCTGACGGTGTTCGGTTTCCAGGACCGGTTCTGTCTCAACCGCGGGCCATTGCAGCTGGTCGATGTAGCGCAATTGAAACCGGCGCGGGCAATCGCTGTAATCTTGTAAAGATGACTGGGAGAAGGAGAAACCGGGAGGTAGGGGAGGGGAAACCATACTCTATTTTACATGCTCTTGTGGGGTTTGAGGCTCACAACCTACGTCCCGATTCACAAGAGTGACAACCCGTGATGGCTTTGCCGGTCAATCCCTCCCCCAGGAAGAAAAATCCGAGAAAGGCAATTTGAGGCATATCAAGCTATTCAGGATGGACGACTCCACAGCCGTCAATACTTGCAGGGACCGGCTCCATAAAGTGAATGCCAGGGCGGTGTCTGCGAAAGCCCTCCGGGTGATGATGATCCAGTCCCACCCTGAAAGCGAGCCGAATACATGGAGCGCCAGCCCGGTGATCAACATCAGGATCGACCCGATGCCCATGCTGACAAAGGTTACCACCAGGGGCGGTATGGTTGCCTCCCGGTTCATCTCCCTGCTCAGTAGGGAGGAGGCCACGTTCATCAGCATGCAGAATAACCCGATCCCCAATCCGATTACCTGCAGCCCCGGTAGCACAACCAGGATGAAGTAGACACCCACAGCAAGTGCTGCCAGCCCGATCACGATCCATTGGAGCTGTGATGATGATTACCTTAGGAGGCTGATCCCGGCAAACCCAACGAAGATCGAGGTCAGGTTGAGTAATAAACTGACTATATTTGCCGGTAAATATGCCAGCGCTAGGAACATGGCTTCCTGGGTAAAAGTGTAATAAACAACGCCGAGCAGGGCCAGCTTGGTCCAATTTCTCGCGGTCAATTGTCTTAGGACAGTCCGATGCGAGGGTTTGAACAATACAAACGGCACCAGGCACACAGAAGCAAGTGAATAGCGCAGTCCGGCAAAAGTTATGGGAGTCAGGTCGTTTTGCAGACCCACCTTGATCAAAATCCAGGAGGTGGACCAGTGGACCAAAGGACGGTGACAGAGATCGCCTGAGGATGGCTTTTGAGTGTCGCGACAGAGCCGGCATAAATCGATTATACAGTGCAATCTTGAGCACAAAACGAATAGGTCAAGCGACGCTGGACTGAGCAAATATATAATGTTATAATTTTGCTGGTAAGTGGTCATACCAGTTAGGAGGATCCATGGATTGGCAGCCGCTCCAAAAACCCGCTGAAATGGCCGAAAGTCGCTTGCTCGAAGCTGTTTTGTCGGGGTATTTCCCCATCAACACCAATCTCCCCGGTGAACGTGATCTCGCTGATCAGATTGGGGTGACCCGTCCCACCTTGCGGGAAGCTCTCCAGCGATTGGCCCGCGATGGGTGGTTGGACATCCAGCAGGGCAAGCCGACCCGTGTCCGCGATTATTGGCGGGAAGGCGGGTTGGCTGTTCTGGCTGTGTTGGCAGAAACTCCTGCAGGTCAGGCACCGGATTTTGTAACCAACCTGCTTGAGTTTCGCGTCCTGGTGGCTCCTGCTTACGCCCGCCTGGCGATAGAAGCAGCCTCGGGGGAAGTAGCGACCATGCTCGAAACCTACTCGCACCTGGAGGACAATCCATCTGTCTTCGCACAGGCTGACTGGGATTTGCACATCCGTCTGACCCAGCTCACCCCCAATCCGATTTTCCGTTTCCTCTTCAATGGTTTCCACAAGCTGTCCATCACCATCGGCGAGCAATATTTTGCCTACCCCGAATGTCGACAGCATTCGAGCCGGTTCTATTTGGAATTGCTGAACTGCGCTGGTACGGGTGCAGCCTTCGATGCTGAAACTCTGACCCGTCGCGTCATGGAAGAGAGCCTGGCTTTGTGGCAAAAAATGCAAAAGGAGTACTTATGAAGCGCTGGAATGGATGGGGCAACGTAAAGACCGATTATCCGGTTCCGCCTTCGGCGCAGGCTTACCTTGTTTCACTATTTGGGAAAATTGAGCAACAACCGGATGCGGTCTTTGAAGAAATTCTAAAATCCGTGCCTGCCTCACGCCTTCCCGCACATGCTTGGTCGATGTCTCAGCAGAAGTACGTGTCACCCACGCCCGTGGTCAATCCATGCCCGACTGGGTGGCACTCCGTTCGGGTCAGATCGGTACGTTTCCGGATGGAGTGGCAGTTCCCCGGAATGAAGAAGATGTAACTGCGTTGATGAATTATGCAAAAACCGTGGGAGCCAGGGTAATCCCTTATGGTGGCGGGACGAGTGTGGTCGGTCACATTAATCCCATTGCTTCGGATACGCCGGTACTGACGCTTTCCATGGAGCGGATGACTCGCCTGCTCGACCTTGACGAATTTGGGCTGACCGCCACCTTCGAGACTGGAGTCACCGGGCCCGAATTGGAGCAGGCTTTGAACGGGAGGGGATTCACTCTTGGGCATTTCCCCCAATCCCACGAGTACTCGACCCTGGGAGGCTGGATTGCAACCCGTTCATCCGGACAGCAATCTTATAAATACGGAAGGATTGAGCCGTTATTTGCCGGGGGTCGGGTGGAAACTCCACGTGGACTTATTGAGATACCCCATTTCCCTGCTTCTGCTGCAGGGCCGGATATTAAAGAGATGATCCTCGGATCCGAAGGACGCATGGGAGTCATCACCCTGGCAAAGGTCAGGGTGCGCCGCCTCCCTGAAGCTGAGGATTTCTACGGAGTCTTCTTTCCGTCCTGGGAACAGGGTACCGCTGCCGTACGCCAGATTGCCCAGGAGGAAATCCCGGTCTCGATGTTGAGACTCTCCAACCCGCAGGAAACAGAGACCACCCTGATCCTTTCAGGAAAATCGTGGATCGGCTCGGCAGACAAGGGCTTGCGTTTGATCGGTTACGGAGGAGAACGCTGCCTGCTGGTCTTCGGTGTCTCCGGGACAGCCGCGCAAGTCAGGCAGGCAAGGGCGAAAACTGCCTCCATTTGCCGCCGGCATGGTGGGCTTTTTGTCGGGACGGTTGTCGGTCACACGTGGGAAAAAAGCCGCTTTTACTCTCCCTACCTGCGCAACACGCTCTGGGATCTGGGCGTGGCGATTGACACAGCCGAGACGGCCCTCCCCTGGTCGAATGTGATGGCTGCCTCAAAAGAAATCCCTGCTGCCATCACTGAAGCAGCTCGCAAATCCGGAGGAAAAGTACTGGCCTTTGCACACCTGTCACATGTTTACCGCGACGGGGCCAGTGTCTACACCACATTCCTCTTCCGGCGTCCGGGTGACCCGGACGACTTATTATTCCTCTGGCAGGCGATGAAAAAAGCTGCCAGCCTGACCATCCAAAAATATTGCGGGACGATTTCGCATCAGCACGGTGTTGGCACCGACCATGCGCCGTACCTGCCGGCGGAAAAAGGTACTCTTGGCATGGATGCAATCCGCGCTGTCTGCAAGTCGTTTGACCCGGATGGGATGATGAATCCGGGAAAACTGTTTAATCTTTGACCTTGTTATACTCGATCATATTTCGAGCTTTTTTATCCGGGAGAATCCACATGGATTGGTCAAAAGGCTGGCGTGAACAGGTCTGGTCGGACCTGAACCAGGAATGGGATGTGGTCATCATCGGCGGCGGCATCACCGGTGCCGGGATTCTGCACCAGTGTGTCCATTCCGGACTTAAAGTGGTCCTGGTGGAGGCAGACGATTTCGCTTCGGGTACATCCTCGCGTTCCTCCAAACTTGTCCATGGGGGGATGCGCTATCTGAAGAAACGCGCAGGTCCGGGTCACGCTTGAATCGGTAACTGAACGCGAGTATTTGTTGAAACAAGGCCGCGGGCTGGTCAACCGGCTTGGTTTCCTTTACCCCTTCCTGCCCGGCGATCACATGCCAGGATGGGTTTTCGGGGCTGGGTTGGTCGTCTACGATTTGATGGCGCATCAATGGAGTCACCGTTCTTATGACAACGATGATTTGCGGGAACTCTGTCCCGCGTTGACCGCGCCGCGCATGCGCGGTGGATACCGATTTTTCGATGCCCAGACCGATGATGCCCGCCTTGTTTTGCGTCTACTGCGTGAGTCCGTGTCCGCAGGGGGAGTGGCTTTGAATTATGCCAGGGTTAAGTCCCTGCTTAAAACAAATTCCGGGCAGGTGTGTGGCGTTGTCCTGCATGACACTTCCGGCGAGTCAGATCGGCGGATGGAAATAAAAGGCCGGGTCGTTATCAATGCCACCGGCGCCTGGGCGGATAAGTTGCGCAGGAAGTTGGCAAGTCACCCCGGCTGCGCCCAATCCGCGGCAGTCACCTTGTGCTGCCTTTTCAGCGCCTGCCCTTGACCCGCGCGGTTACCTTCCTGCACCCTCAGGACGGACGTGCGGTCTTTGCCATTCCCTGGGAAGGAGTTAGTATTTTTGGCACCACGGACGTCGACCAGGATTCGAGCCTGGTAACAGATCCATCCATCAGTACTGCCGAAGTCGAGTACCTGCTGGCCGGCCTGCAAAAGGTCTTCCCGGCCCAGGAATTGACTTCGTGATGTGACCGCCACTTACTCCGGTATCCGTCCGGTGGTGGACACCGGCAAGCAAAACCCGTCGAAAGAATCGCGCGAACACGTTCTCTGGGATGAGAACGGCCTGCTGACCGTCAGCGGTGGCAAATTGACCACCTTCCGTATCATGGCGCGCGATGCCTTAAAAGCCGTCCGCCGTCACCTCGGGCATATCCCCTTCGACCCGGATGTCCCTGTTTTGGATGTCATTCCCCCGGAAGCTGAGAGGCTTGTGCCGTCTCTGATTTCAGCCCCACGCAGTGCCTGCGCCTGCTGGCACGTTATGGTCCCAGGTCTGCGGCGCTATTTTCTGCAGCTGGCAAAGATCTCGAGCCCATCGGTGAAACGATTTATAACTGGGCTGAACTCCGCCAGGCAGCGCGCGGAGAAGGGGTCGTCCACCTCGACGATTTACTTCTGCGTCGTGTCCGGCTCGGACTGGTTGCTCCGAAGGGAGGGGTAGACCTGATGGCGCGCATCCGCGCCATTGTCCAGCCTGAATTGGGTTGGGATGATACTCGCTGGCAGGCAGAAGAAAAATCGTACACCGAATTGTGGCACACAGTCCTATTGTTTCAGCTAAAATTTCTAGTGGAATAGGGCGAAGAATGCCGTTAAACCATTTTCAGCTTCCGTTTGACTCCGGCGAGTGAAAGGATGTTTCCATGCCTGAAAACCTGCTTGCCATTGATAATGGCACACAATCTGTAAGAGCCATCGTTTTTGACCCTCACGGGAATATCCTTTACAAATCTCGGATTCCCATCGAACCCTATTACTCCACCGCCCCCGGCCTGGCAGAGCAGGATCCCGAAATCTTCTGGAAAGCGGTCTGCGCAGCCTGCCAGGATTTGTGGGCTCAGGGTGTGGATAAATCCAGCATCGCTGCGGTCAGTCTGACCACCCAGCGCAGCACGCTCATAAATGTGGACAAGGAATGCAAGCCGCTGCGCCCTGCCATCCACTGGCTTGACCAGCGCCGCACTGAAGGGCTTAAACCGCTGGGTGGATTCTGGGGGCAGCCTTTAAAATTTCAGGCGCCTCCGAGACAGTTGCCTACCTGCAGGCGGAGGCCGAAGCCAACTGGTTGCAGAAGCACCAGCCCGAAATTTGGAAGGCCACCTATAAGTACTTATTTCTTTCAGGATTCTTAACCTACCGGCTGATCGGAAAATTCGTGGATTCGGTCGGCTGCCAGGTAGGATACATTCCGTTCGATTACAAGAAGCAGGATTGGGAAGCTTCCTGGGGTTGGAAATGGCTGGCCGTACCGGTTGATAAAGCGCTTCTACCGGATCTCATCCCCGTTGCTTCCAGATTGGGGGAGATCACACCCGAGGCTTCCACGCTTACCGGGCTGCCGGTTGGACTTCCGCTGATTGCTGCCGCGGCTGACAAGGCGACCGAAGTCCTTGGGGCAGGCTGCCTGGAACCGCATCTTGCCTGTCTCAGCTATGGGACGACTGCCACCATCAACACCACCCATAAAAAATACATAGAAGTCATCCCGCTCATCCCACCTTATCCGGCGGCGGTGCCCGGTGAATACAGTTTCGAGATCCAGATCTACCGCGGCTATTGGATGGTGACCTGGTTCAAGCAGGAATTTGGCCTGCGCGAACAGGGACTTGCTGAAGCACAGGGTATCGAACCTGAAGATCTGTTCGACGATCTGGTACGCACGATTCCGCCCGGCTCGGATGGATTGGTACTCCAACCCTACTGGTCGCCCGGGCTGGTCTTTCCCGGGCCGGAAGCGCGCGGGGCCATCATTGGCTTTAGCGATGTTACCACGCGTGCCCACATCTACCGCGCCATTTTGGAAGGACTGGCTTATGCATTGCGCGAAGGTGCCGAACGGACCACAAAACGTTCTGGAGTGGCGATCACTGAATTGCGTGTTGCGGGTGGTGGCAGCCAGTCCGATGCCGCGCTGCAATTGACAGCCGATGTATTCGGCTTGCCTGCCTCTCGTCCGCATGTGTACGAGGCCTCAGGGCTTGGCGCTGCAATTGATGCCGCAGTTGGCAGCGGACTCCATCCAGATTTTCCGACTGCCATCCGGGAGATGACCCATGTCCGGGATACCTTCGAACCAGATGCGAAGGTTCATGAACGTTATGATGAGTTGTATTATGGCGTATACAAGCAAATGTATAAACGACTTCAACCTTTGTACCAGGTGATGAAGAAGAAATAAGTGAAAGGCGGGGAATATTCCGGCCTTTGCTTTAGGTGCCACTTAATTTATTGTACCGGTTCCAGGCTGCCACCTCCTTTCAAAGTGTAGGTCTGTCCGCCTAGTTCCAGACAGGCATCCTTGTCATAAAAAACAGTGTAGCCATTACCAATGACGTTACTGATTGTGGAACCCGAGATACCGCTTGAATCGGACAGGCAGCTCAAGTAGGAATTCCCAGTAACGGTCCATGTGCTCGAAGCATCCAGGGTCAGGTTGATCGATCTCGCAGTGTTCCCCGAATTGATGGCACCGATCAAGCTGGAATTATTCTGCATTGAGGCCGTAATCGAACTGATGGAGTCAGCTACCAGGTCGCCGGTCAAACTCTGTCCATCCATGTTGAGGATTACGGCTCCGCCGTTTGAACCGCTGTTTCCCCAATTTCCCGCGGATGCCTTTACCAGTACACCAGAAGCTGCGGTGACCTTCACATTTTTGAGGGTGACGTTACCGGTCGAATTGGTTATGTAAAATAGGGGACCGTCAGAGGCAGCATATACGAGCGATCCACCAGTCATCGCAAAAGTCCCTCCAGTTCCCTGTGCATCCCCGGACATGCTCTGGTAGATCATGACTCCCCATTTCCCACCGAAGTTGGATGTAAGGCTGGAGTCTGTAAGAGTGATGGAGTTGGCTCCTTTGATCACGGCTGCTTCCGCTCCATTTGAAATAAATGTGCCATTCGTGACCATGATATTTCCGGTCGAATAGATCCCGGCTGAATTGTTCCCTGAGGTCGTCACAGTTCCGCCGGTGACAGTGATCATGCCTCCGCCGCGGTCGGTTGCAATTGGGCTGGAACTGCCTCCTGATGTGGTCATATTTACGTTATTGATGGTCATCGTTCCGCCCTGGGTCGCCATTACCGCATGCGCGTCGTCGGAGGTTGCATTAATGGTGACATTGGTAAGGTTGACTGATGATCCACTGCCGGTTGAAAAGGCACCGTTCGCGCCAGTCCCGGTAGTGGAGATGGTACTGTCGGCAAGATTGATTGTGCTGCCGGAGGTTGCCAGGACGCCAGCATTGAGACCATAAAAACTACTGTTATCCTGGGAAGATGTGTTTCCGCTGGAAGTGATTAAAGAATTTGTCAGAGTAAAGGATCCGCCGTCCGTGACAAGGATTGTGGATTCATCCTCTTTTGATGCACTGTAAGTTTGGTCAGTTTTGGATATGGCGCCTCCACTCTGGCTGTACGCGCCTGTGGCGGATGCCAACCCGGAACTCGCATCTGAACTTCCTGTCCCACCGGATGAAGGGCCGCCTGAAGGAGGATTGCCTCCCGGAGCACTGCTCGGAGGAGTTCCCAGGGGAGGATTTCTGGCAGGCGCGCTTGCATTCGAAGATGCAATGGCTGCCGCGGTCGAAGTTGTTTGTGTTGAGACTGTCTGGATTGGCGACGCTTGCGGGGACCCTCCCGTAGAACAAGCAGAAAGAACCAGCATAAGAATAATCAGCATAATGAGGATTGTCTTTTTCATGTTGTCTCCAGGCTCTCAAGGTAATTTATGGTTATATTTTTTATCATGAGCTATCGTATCAAAAGCGTGTTTCAAACCTGTTCAATATTTATTAAGGGGTTGTTTAGGTTTTTGAGCTGTAGTGACCCGTTGTCTTAAATATCTTTGCCTTACCGTCAATCCTTTGCTGGTATTGGCGGACAACGGAGAATAAAAACGCCCGGACAAATAGGTCCGGGCGTTTTGAAAGGAGAATAAGGATTTAGTCAGCTGGAGCACTGACCAATTTTCGCCTGAAAGAGTTAATTAAAACAACGGAACCAATGATGATCGCTGCTGCCAGGCCGACCTCCCAGTTAAGAGGTTCCTGTGCCAGCCAGTTCCCCAGCAGGATTGCGACCAACGGGTTTACGTAAGCATAGGTGGACACGAGCGATATCGGGGCGTTCCGCAGAAGCCAGGTATAGGCGACGAACCCGACCAGGGTTCCGAATACGATCAAGTACAGCAACCCCCACAGGGATTGTTGCGAAACGGCCGAAAGGTTGAATGTCTTCCATTCGCCGGTGACCAGACTGGCGATGAACAGCCCTGCGCTTCCTGCCAGCATCTCAATACTGGTCCCCAGCAACGGTGAACCGGGCAGGTCCGCATCTCTGCTGTATATGGACCCTATAGCCCACAACAGCGCGGCCAATAAGAGGATCCCAATGCCAGCCAGGTCATAGCGAGGGTGCTGCCCGAATAGGCTTTCGGGACCGATAAGGAAGAGGATGCCTCCAAACCCGGTGAGCAGTCCAACAATAACCTGCCAGCGAGGGCGCATGCGAATCAGGATTGCATCGAAAATTACCATCCAGATGGGTACAGTACCAATGATAAGTGCAGCTACCCCCGAGTCCACGCGTTGTTCAGCCCAGGAGACAAGTCCGTTACCTCCCAGGAGAAGGAAAAGCCCGACGATGGACCCTGCGATCCATTGCTTTCGGGTCGGCGCGGGATCGCCTGACAGCCGCCTCCAAACAAACAAAAGGATGCCGGGGAAGAGGTAACGAGTTCCAGCCATGATGAATGGGGGGATGGTTTCCACCCCGAAACGAATTGCCAGGTAAGTTGAGCCCCAAACCAGGTAGACCGCCAACAGGGCGACTGCAATGCGAAATTTCATGGAAAGTTATATCCTTTCTACAATTGGGCTATTTTAGTGCAAATGCATGGTGGGATCAATCTGAAAGTTGCTATCTTTCCTTTAATGCCACCCATTTCCGTAATGCATTGAACGAAACTACTGGTTCAAGTTCTCCCGGAATTTGTTCTTCAAGATCTCTGCAGGATGGCCGCTTGCAACCTGAAAGTTGTCATAAACCATCGGCCTCTTGCCCTTGCGCGCTGAATACCTGATTCCAGGGTGGCTTTGGGTAAACCGAATGAATCATTTTTCGAGGGTGGGAAAATCCAGTCTAAATAAAAAATTCAAAAATAATCCTGATGGATGACCCGCAAAGCATTTATTTATTTCTGCAAATCATCAATTACTGGTTGTAGGAGAGTCACCCCCTTCGGAAATCCAACGCCCGAATTAACACTCCCTCTATTCCCGTTTTGCCAAATTCTCAAGCCATCCCTGCAGTTCTCCAAACGGGATTGCAGGGGTTTGGTCACCCTGGCGTCCAGAGTTCCACGTGAGGAATAGTTCTTTCCTGGCGCGGGTGATGCCAACGTAGAGCAGGCGCAGCCGTTCCCGGATGTAATCCAACCGGGCGGATTGGCTGGCTGATCCTTCGCTGTAGAACTCATATTCGCCCGTCGACAAGACAGCCTCTAGTTGAGCCAGGGTTTCGGCTTCCAGGTTCAGGTTGGAACGTATAAACCACTTCTCCGATATATACCGATCGTTGGGCTGCCCGGAAGGGAAATCATAATTGTTGACCGACATCAGGTATACCCGGTCCCATTCCAACCCCTTGGCTTTGTGCATGGTTGTGACCACCACCTTCCCGGCATGGTGCGAAGGATCGAAACCCGAGTCATCCTCACTGAAACCGAGAAAACGGCGTTCATTATGAGAGATCAAGCTGAGTTCTCCGTTGAATTCCGGCAAACGCCAGTCACGATGATCGTCACCAGCCTGGCGCAGGACGAGCGACATCTTGTGAGCCAGGGCTAGGTCGTTCGGGGCGGTGAACAGGTCCTGTGCAATTGCAAGGATCATTTGGTCGATTGGTAGCACGGTCGTTCCCTGCCAGCGTTTTACGAAGACCCTGAATTCCTCCAGTTCCTCGAAGAGTTCAAGGCCTGCCCCCACGGACTTGAGCTCTGCCAACCAATCCCTGCCCGTCCTGGGGCTGACAAAGGTCTCCAACTGACCGCATGTATGTATCTTTTCGGCGACCTTGCACTGGAATTCAGTATTGGTTCCCTCTTCATCGTTACTGCTCCAGGCCAGGTAGGCTTTTGCCAACCGCCCCGCAGATTGAGGATCAGCCAGGGCGCTGACGATATCTCCCAGACGACCGGCTGCGAGACGCGTGGAGGAAGTGCTTCCGAGCAATTCCACAAACTCAATATTGCGCTGCTTGAGCACGTTGATCACTTCCACGCCGCGTTGGTTGCGCGGTACCAGTACGGCCAGGGTCGAATCCAGATGTTCTGGCAGCCAACGCTCAATGGATTTCACCACCGCTTCCACTTCCTCGTCGGGCGTATATTTTTTCCCGAGCAGTTTGACCCCTTGGGGGTCGTCAGGAGGGTTTGGCTGTGGGTCATCAGGATCTGTGGGGTGGATAAACGGTACGGTCAGAGCATCGCGCACCGCTGGTTCGGGATGTTCGCCATTCACCCATTTGATCAGGCGGTTTGCCAGGCCAATAATGCTGGGTTGGCAGCGACCCGAATCGGGCAGTTCCTTGTATTGGGCAGCTTCTTTTTGGATAAATTCAAGCAGGTGCTTGGGAGAGGCGGTTGTGAACGTTTCGAAAATCGCCTGGTTGGGATCACCGACACGCACCCAGTTTCCATTTTCTCCTGAGAGGAGGCGCAGGATTTGCTCCTGCAATTGGCTGGAATCCTGCGCCTCGTCCTCAAGGATATACGGCCACCGGTAGCGCAGGCGATCCAGGAATTCAGCGTCGTTTTCGAGAAGGTCGATCGCTAGACGGATCAGGTCGTCGAAATCCACTGCACCGCGATAAGTCAGGGCGCGCTGGTAATCGGCGTAGATCTCCATTCCCATCCCTGCCAGCGGTAATTGTGCTGGAGCCTGTTCCATGAGGCTGTGGAGTTTTTCCGGCGTCAGCCGGTTATCCTTTGCAGACCGGATGAAAGCCAGGGCGATCCCTTTAATCAGGTCGGGCAACTGTTGGCGGTGAACCCAGTCGCGTTTTCCCTCATCCATATCCGGAATTAGATAGTCGTCCAATTCAGCCGGGTGGGATTGGAGCCAGGAGGCAACGGCTTCCTTGCGGATCAGATCGGCTTCCCGTTCGTCGATGATGGAGAACCGCTCCTCCAATCCGACTGCCGCAGGTTTCTCCCGCACGATGTCATGAGCCAGGCCATGCAGGGTGCGCACGCGGTACCCGAAAGGCATGGGCATTTCGAGAAATTCTTTGATGCGCCTGGCGAAGTTGTCAACAGCCGAGTTGACCAGCGTAACGATCAGCACTTCCTGTTCATCGGCCAGCGCTCCGCTACGGATGAGCTGGGCAGCCAGTGCGCTCAGGGTATGGGTTTTTCCTGAGCCGGGCACCGCGGAAATGCCCATCTTCCCGCCGGTATAGGCGAGGATTTTAGATTGGGCGGGTCGAGGGGTGAAATTGATCATCTGGATATCAGATCATTGGGTAGGGGTAAAGGCGGCCGCGGTAGTTAAAGTCGATGAAAGTGTCTCCACGGGTGTAAAAATCGCCATAATAGTAGCCGTGGAAGTTGGCGTTTTACTGGGAGTGGTTGTTTGCGTGCTCGTTGCTGTTTGCGTATTCGATGGTGTAGAAGTAGGGGTCAAAGTAGGTGTGAAAGTGTTGGTGAGACTGACCGTGGGGGTGCTTAGCCTGACGACAGTCTTTAAACTAAATGAAATGATAATAAGCCCGGCGATGATTGCCAGGATCGCGATGGATCCGATGATGGTTTTGGATTTCATCATGATCTCCAGAAGGATCAAGGGGCTACCAGCGTCTCAATCCCGTGGGCATTATCAATTTTTGTGATCCCCGGCAGGCCGTTTTCGATCACCACTGGGACATAATCATAGCTTTGAAACCCCTGCCTCGTCAGTACCACCTGCAGGATGATGGTGGCAGTGGAAATCCCTTTGTAATCGTCAAAGACGAAATTCCCCAGGCTGAACGCGATTAATCCTCCGTGATAATTTTCAATGCTCTGCAGGATGTGGGAATGGGTTCCAATGACTAATGCCGCGCCGGCATCTATGGCAGCGTAGGCTTCGGCTCGCTGGTTGGCAGAAATTACAGTGCTGTTTTCAAACCCGGCGTGGAGCATTACTACAACAACGTCAGCCCGCAGTCGGGCAGCAGCAATATCCATTTTCATTTGGATTGGGTCGGCCCATGCGATTCCCGGCTGGGTGTCGGAGGCGATCCAGGTGTGTGCATCGAATCCGCCAATTTCATCTGGTACATCCGCATAAGCTAGGAAAGCCAGCTTCAGTCCATTGCGTTCAATGAAAACTGGAGAGTGCGCCTCCTTTGCATTCGCTCCCGCGCCCACGGATGCGATTCCATTTTGCGAAAGTGTATTCTGAGTGTCGACCAAACCCTGGCGACCGTAATCCATGGCATGATTGTTTGCCAAGCTGAGAATATCGAATCCCGCCAGCCCCAGCGCCTTGGCGGTCTCCGGTGCAGCAGCAAATGTATAGATTTTTGATTGGTGATCCGTGCTGGTCGTAAGGGCACATTCCAGATTTCCGACCAAAATATCTGCTGAATCGAGCACCGGTTGGACGCCTGAAAATACAATTTCCGGACCCCTGGTTTGCACCTGCAATCCGACTGTGCGCGCCAGCATGATGTCTCCAACTGCCATCAGTTTCACTTGCATGCTGGGAATATGTGTACTGGTCGGTGTTAAGGTTGCATTGTCTGGTGATGGGACAGTTTTGGTAGGGGGAGCGGACGGAGCAGGCTGTGTATCACTGACCGGAGAAAATGGGGTGCGGGTTGGACTATCTCCCGGAATTTCTGAGGAATTAATCACAACCATACTCGGAGTCGCGCAGCTGGATAATATTCCCAATAGAAAAATGATTGCTGTGAATCTATTTTTTCTCATTCTGGGTCCGGACCTCCAATTGCATCTTCCAGATGGCTTTTAGTAGTGGTCCCCGTTGCTCGAATCCGGATTCGCCAAGGTCGCTTATGCCCAGGTAGACGCGCCTTCGGCAACGCCGCAGGAGACCGCTGATGAGACGTGCCAGGGATTCCTGGTTGGCTGCCTGGTCATCTGCATCCGTCCATGCACGCTCCCGCGGCCATGAACGGCTTAAAACATACGGCTGGGTCAATGGCTGGAAGAGACGCTCCCACCATCCGCCTGAACCCGCGTCCAGCCAAAATTGGAATGTTGCAGGCTGGTTCATCATCAGGAAGGTGTGCGCTGGCGCGATGAGAACTGCCTCGCTTCTCCCCGCATGCCAGGCTTCCACGTATTGGGCTGCGATGACACCGTCTTGGAGCATGGCTAAATATTCTTTCCCCATTTCCAGGTTGTTGGAGAGCCTTCCAGCCTCATCGCTAATTTCACTTAAAGATGCCGGTTCCATTGCGTGGCGGAACTTCTGCACCGAATCGACCAGGCTTGCTGCAGTCCTGGCCGCGTCGTTATTGCGGTGAAATCCGAACCCTTTCTGTGACAGGATTTCACCGAACAGACGCCGCAAGAAATGATCCAGGGGCTCAGGTACGTTTTGTTGGCGGTAAGCTTCGATCCATTCCCGCAAGGTTTCATATTGCTGGCCAAAAACATAGCTGATGCGCTCTTGAACTTCTGTGTGGATGGCGGCGAATCCTGAAAGGGAAAAGTCCTTTAATCGGTAAACGATCTCCGCCAGCAGTTGGGCGCGCACAAGGTCCATCCCCTCGATAGCGTATAAAAAGGCGTACGCAACATCGAATTTTGTCGGATGGATGTTCCAGCCCGGATGGGCAAGTTCCGCCAGAGTCAGCAGGCAATGACTGGCTGGCTCCTCCCGCAAGGAACGCGAGGGCCGCAGGGAGCGCCAGGGAATTTCCAGTTCTTCCAATCGGTTGCTAAGCGAAAACCGCAGGGCGTCCGGGAGATATGGACCCAGCACGGCGATTTCCGCGGCTGATACGCCATCTTCTGTGATCAAACGCTTGATCTCACCGGAAACCCAGTCCAGCATTTGAGGATAAAAGCGGTTCGGGGTATCAGAAGGAGTGAAAGCGAGGGCGGCCAGATCATCCATGTCGACATGCGCGGGGTGGTCGGGCAGCAGTTTCGACAAGAAAGCTCTTTCCAGTGCCTGGATTTCAGGAGAATTTACAAAAGATTCATCCAGGACAGCATTCGTTGTGCAAAGTTCTGCCAGCCGGCTGGCAGAATCCGGGTCAGCACCCAGGAAACGGCGATATCCTGCCCCGCTGTCAAATATTATCAGCGCAGAATCAAAATTCGGCAGCCACTCTAAGACCAGGTCGTGAGCCACCGGGATATCCTCTTCCACATTATCGAAAATCAGGTGACGGTACTGGCCTGTCAAATACCCGCGGCATTCAGGAGTTCGCCAGAGAATATTCCAGAAAATATCCAATTGCAGCGAAAAATCAAGCAGGTTGTACTGGAGACAGTACTCGCGAAACCGGGTAGCACTCTCTTGCGCATCCGAATAGATGCGCCGCTGCCCCGGGTCACCCACCCAGGCGGCAGACAGCCTCTCGCCGATCTCGTTATATGGAAACCCCACTGAGGCTGCCTTATTCAGGTTATCGATCACCTGGCTGTACAACCGGTTTCGGTCGATCGTTACAGAGGCAAAATATCCCTCGCCCAGCATTGGGCGGACGATTCGTGCCATATAATACTGGGCAGTCTCCAAGGTAAGGAAAACTGGAGCCCTGTCCGGGTGGGCAAATCCCATGGATCCGGCAGCCAGCGGCCAGAAAAGTTCCACCATTCGGCGAGCCAGTCCGCCTGCGGTGGCAAGCGATACCTGTCCACCCGGAAGAATATCGGGAGCTCGCAAAGCTGTATCATATGGAGCTTGCAGGGTCCGTTGGGGGGTGAGAACGAGGATGGAATCTCCGGGCACACCAGCGCCGAGCAAAACGCGCAGGCGTTCCATTCCGGCAGTCGTTTTACCGCACCCGGCGGGACCCGACAGGAATGTTTTTGAATCGAATGGGGCGTCAACGATATTAACTTGAGCTTCGGTGAGGTTCACAGTTCAAGATTATCGGAAAGCAGGAGATTTGTCAACCAGATCGATGGAAGATATGCAGAATTATGGATGGAATAAAAACAATCGATGGTAAAATTTAAATTACTATTGGATTGATATTCTGATAAGGAGGTAGCCATGAATTTGATCCAAAGGATTATTCACGCCCTAACCCAGGTTCATCCCCCTCACACCCTGATCGTGCACTTTCCAATTGCGTTGGTCAGCGCGGCACTGTTTTTTATTCTGCTGGCCTGGTGGAGGAAGAACAAGATCCTGGAACAAGTGGCATTCGCGAATATTTCGCTGGCAGCCGTGAGTACGATTGTCGCCGAGATTTTCGGTATACGCGATAATATCGTATTTTATAGCGGCGGCGCTCCCAATTTTGTGGCAAAAATAACCCTGGCGAGCATACTTTTCATCGTCACCACGATCATCGCGCTGGCTAGGTGGAATAATAAAGAACTATTTTATTCCAAGTCCACTAAAGCCCTGTATATTATCGGTTATTTCGTAAGTTTTGGAATCGTCACGGTACTGGGGTTTTTGGGTGGGATCATTTTGTTTGGGTGGTAGCCCTTGCCTTCTGGATATTGAATTTTATACACGATGTATTGACATATCCTGGATGGGAGAAAACATTGCCGGGGCTTTAATTCTTCCGCTCTTGCCAGCGTAAGGGGACTCGACCGGTTCTTAAATATCCTGCCAGCGGTGTCCTGCCAGCGGTTGACATGCTCGCTGCTCGCATGTATAATATTGCTCTGTTCTGCCCCGGCAGGTTGCTGGGGCGTCAGTTTGTATCCCGGCTTCCCCGCTTACCGGCGTAGGGTTTCGGAGATAAGCCTTCTCAGGCTTGCTTTCCGAATCCGTATCGCAGGGAAGATGGTGAAGCGAAGACCAGGAGAAAATTATGAAGTATGCAATCGTGGAAAGTGGCGGCAAGCAGTTTCGAGCCGTCGAGGGCGGAACCATCGAAGTGGACCGCCTGCAGGTTGAATCTGGCGCCAAAGTCAAGCTTGAACAGGTCCTTTTGCTGGCGGACGGGGAAACCATAACCGTTGGCAGACCTCTCATCAAGGATCTCCCCATATGGACTACGGTGTTGGAGCATTTCAAAGGGCCGAAGGTGGATATCTTCAATTACAGCCCCAAGAAACGCATTCGCGTTAAGATTGGTCACCGCCAAAACTACACCCGTCTGCTCGTTGAACAGATTGGGGGTTCCGAATTTGTAAAGAAGGAACCAGTCAAAGTGAAAAAGGCAACCGAAGTTCAAGCCGAAACGATCGCACCCATTGCGATGACTGAGAAAGAGGAAGAAAAAATGGCAACTGAATTAAAAACCAAGAAAGCAGCCCCCAAGAAGACAACCTCCGCCGCAGCGAAGAAACCAGCTGCCAAGGCTGCCGTGAAACCTTCTCCCAAGAAGACGACTGTTTCGAAAACCGCTCCCAAGGCGAAAAAACCTGTGAAGGGAACTTCCTCTTCCAAAGGTGCATCTACCGCGAAGAAGACCTCGTCAACGCAGAAGAAGACCACTCCCAAGAAATCTGCTGGGAAATAGTTTAAAAGTGAGGTTCTGATATGGCACATAAAAAAGGTGGCGGTTCGGTCCGCAACGGAAGAGACTCTAACGCCCAGCGATTGGGCGTCAAGAAATACGCCGGCGAACACGTTCTTTCCGGTAACATTATCGTGCGCCAGCGTGGTACGCATATCAAACCCGGCCTTAATGTGGATGTTGGCAAGGACGATACCATCTTTGCCACTATTGAAGGTCTGGTTGTATACGATGTAGTGAAAGGGCGCAAGCGCGTCAATGTGATGCCGGAAGTGGAAATGGAACCGGCGAAAGGATCCGTTTAATGAAACAGGGTATTCACCCCACTTACTACCCGGATGCTAAGGTGACCTGCGCCTCGTGCGGCACCACCTGGACTACCGGTTCGACCAAGCCGGAAATCCGCGTAGAAATTTGCTCGAATTGCCATCCCTTCTTCTCCGGGGAGCAGGCTCGAATTGTGGATATCGAAGGTCAGGTGGACCGCTTCTATAAGAAGCTGCAAGTCCGCCAGACATATGTGGAAGAAAAGAAATCCCGCGCTGAATCCAAGGTTTCCCCAAAGCGTCCCATCGCCGAGTTGGAACTGACCGCCCGTCCAGTTGCAGCTTTGGAAAAAGCCGGTATCACCGAGGTCGGACAATTCATTGCGAAACTTCGTGAGGGTGAAGATAGTGTCCTGGCAATCGAAGGATTTGGGCGAAAATCTTTGATCGATATTAAAAAGAAACTTCGCTCTCTCGGATATGAGTTGCCCGAACCAACGGAAACTCCTGCTGCCTAGGGCTTGTCGAAAGAAAATAATCAGGTAAACTTAACAGGCAGATGCACCCCGCATCTGCCTGTTTCATTATTATTTTCGTGGAGTTTCCTTCCCTGAAGAGGGCTTGCACGTCAGAGTTTTTGAGGAGATTATGACACCCCATACTCACGGTTCGGTTGAGGTCATATGCGGATCGATGTTCAGCGGAAAAACTGACGAACTTATCCGCCGTTTACGCAGAGCAACGATCGCCCGCCAGCACGTCCAGGTTTTTAAACCCGCCATCGATGTGCGCTACGCCGTTGAGAAAGTCACCTCACACGCAGGTAGCGATTATGCAGCCATCCCGGTCGAAAAGGCGGCAGATATCCGTCAACGGCTTGACGAGCAAGCCACGGTCGTCGCTATCGATGAAGCTCAGTTTTTCGACCCAGAGATCATCCCGGTTGTGGAGGAACTGGCTGCTAGGCAGATCCGCGTCATTGTGGCGGGGTTGGACACGGATTTTCGCGGCGAACCTTTCGGTCCTATGCCTGAACTGATGGCTAGGGCAGAACATGTGGACAAAATCCAGGCCATCTGCATGGTGTGTGGCGAACCAGCTTGCCGTACGCAAAGGCTGGTCAATGGGAAACCGGCGCGCTTCGATGACCCCGTGGTAATTGTCGGCGCAGCGGAGATGTACGAAGCCCGTTGCCGTATTCATCACGAAGTCCCCCGATAGCGGGAGGTTCCCGCTTGACCCAGGGAATTGACACCAGGAGGCTGCATGCAGGACTATCATGATTTCCTTGCGGAAATACTCATCGACGAACACACCCTTCAAAGACGCATAAAAGAATTAGCACAGGAAATCAACCGCGACTATGCAGGCAAGGATCTTTTACTGATCTGCATTTTACGGGGAGGGATTGTCTTCCTGGTGGACCTGATGCGCCATATCTCTGTCCCTCTTGAACTGGATTTCATGGCGGTCTCCTCTTACGGAGCTGGAATGCGCGAGTCGGGTGGGAGTGTCCGCCTCTCATTGGATTTAAAAACCGATATCCGCCACAAGGAAGTATTACTCGTTGAGGATATCGTGGATAGCGGCAACACCATCGCCTACGTCCTGGAATTTTTACAAACTCGCCAGCCGGGTAGTTTAAAAGTCTGTGCCCTGCTGGATAAGGAAGAAAGGCGCGAGACATCCGTAACGATTGATTACCGGGGTTTCAGCATTCCCAACAAATTCGTCTTCGGCTATGGTCTCGACTTGGATGAGTATTACCGCAATTTACCGTTCATTGCTGTCGTCGACCTTAAAAAATATAAGCCCCCTGAATAAGGCATTTTGCTATGCAAGATTACCGTGACTTTATGGACGAAATCCTCGTGGATGAAAAGACCATCGAGAAGAGGGTCGCTGAACTTGGCGCGCAGATCAGCCGCGACTTCGCTGGTCAGAGTTTGCTGGTGGTCTGCCTGTTACGCGGCGGCTTGACGTTCACTGCCGATCTGACCCGTCATCTCACAATTCCACATACGCTCGATTGCATGTCGCTTTCTTCCTATGGTAAGGGACACTATGCTTCCAGCGGGAACGTACGAGTCAACCTTGATCTGATGACCAACATTGAAGATCTGAATGTCCTTCTTGTCGAAGATATTGTCGATAGCGGTCGCACGCTCGCCCATGTACTGCAAATGCTGAAAACTCGCGAACCGAGAAGCCTTAAGGTGTGTGTATTACTTGATAAAAAGTATCGCCGGGAAGTCCCGGTGGAAGTTGACTATGTCGGGTTCGACGTGCCCGATAAATATGTTTTTGGCTATGGGATCGATATTGACGAACATTTTCGCAACCTGCGGTTCATTGCCTCGGCTGACTTGCAGAAATACAGTAAACCTTCCTGATTTGAGATGGAGCATTGAATGGAGGGAGAAGACCAGGAATTATATGCCGGTCGTTGGGTTGCCCGGTTGCGCGGTCGGATCATTGCCCAGGGAGGAACGCCCAACCAGGCCCGCCATGCAGCCCAGTCCCGTTACAAGGAAACGCCTGAGATTATTTTTATGGCGACAAATTCTCCTTTGATCTTTCCTCCAATCCTCGACCGCGTTCGGCTTGCCCTGCCGGAAGCTATTCCCATTTACCTGGTGGGCGGAGCAGTTCGCGACGCCCTGTTGGGCCGCACAATCCATGACCTGGATTTTGTCCTTGAAAAGGATGCCATTAAAATCGCCCGACGCGTCGCCAATACCCTAAAGGGTGATTTTTATCCGCTCGACCCGCAACGGGACACAGGACGGGTCATCCTGACTAATGAGGATGGCTCCCGCATTCTGATGGATTTTGCTGCCTTCCGCGGGCAGGATTTGGAAGAGGATATTCGCGGCCGGGATTTCACACTTAACGCAATTGCATATAACCTAAAGGATAATACGATCCACGACCCGCTCGGGGGGGGAATGGATTTAAAAGAAAAACGCCTGCGTGCCTGCTCTCCTTCGGCATTTCAAGATGACCCTGTCCGCATCTTGCGCGGTATCCGCCTGGCAGCAAATTTCGGCTTTCATATCCTGCTTGAAACTCGCAAATCAATGAAGGAGGCCGCTGGTCTGGTGGGATTCATATCGCCGGAGCGATTACGGGATGAACTCTTCCGCCTCTTGGATGGACTTCAACCCGCAGGCTGCCTGCGTGCCCTTGATTTGCTGGGGGTCCTGGATAAGATTTTTCCGGAACTGGCTGCTCTTAAAGGTGTCACACAGCCCTCACCACACGTCCATGACGTCTGGGACCATACGCTGGCAGTCGTCAGCCATCTGGAAGGGATCTTTAATGCACTGACACCTGACTACAACCCCGATACTGCCTCAGATCTGTTAACCGGTCTCATGGTTTTGCGGATTGGCCGCTACCGCCGCCAGATTGGCGAGACTATCAATGCTTCGTTGACCGCGGACCGGTCGGTGCGCAGCCTTCTCTTCCTGGCTGCTCTTTTCCACGATGCGGCCAAACCCTTGACAAAAAAATTAGACGACGAAGGTCTAATCCGCTTCTGGGACCACGACCGTCTAGGGACGGAAATTTCTGCTCATCGCGCCCGTTCCCTGGTATTAAGCAATGATGAAATTGGCCGCCTGGAGACGGTCGTCCGCAACCACATGCGCATTCTATATCATACCAACCGGCTTATGGGGGAAGGCAAACCGCCTTCACGCCGCGCTGTCTACCGGTTTTTCCGAGATGCGGGTCCTGCGGGAGTGGATATCTGCCTTTTGGCACTTGCCGACCTGCGCGCCACCTATGAGCAAACCCTGCCACAGGATACCTGGGCTGCTGAGTTGGATGTTGTCCGCATGATGCTGGAGAACTGGTTTGAAAAACCGGCTGAATTGATCGACCCTGTGCCCCTCCTCAACGGCGACGATTTGATGCACGCCCTGGATCTCCAGCCGGGGAAAATAATTGGTGACCTAATTGAGACTCTTCGGGAAGCCCAGGCGATGGGCAAGGTTTCCACACGCGACCAGGCTTTACAGTTGGCACGCGATAAATTAGACGAGATAATGAAGAAGTAATACCGGCATTTCTAATACTACCCGGTAAGATAACCCTGCACAGGAAGAAAGCTATGAATATTGTCGTATTCGACCTCGAAACACAAAACCTTTTCGATGATGTCGGCGGAAGGACTAATATCGGTGCACTCAAAGTCTCCTGCGCCGTCACATGGACTTCAGTGCGCAACGATTTTGCAGTTTACTGGGAAAAAGATATCCCTGAACTTGTCGCCGACTTGAAGTCGGGACGTGTGGTCGGGTTCAATATCAAAGGTTTCGATTACGAAGTCCTGCGGCCTTATGTTCCAGCTGAGCGACTGCAGTCATTACCCACCCTCGATATCATGGATGACCTGTTTCGGACACTTAGTTTCCGGGTTAGGTTGGATGCAGTGGCGCGGGCCACCTTGGGTGATACGAAAACAGCCACGGGCATCCAGGCAGTGGAATGGTGGCGGGCAGGCGAGTTGGATAAACTCGTCGAATATTGCAAAGCAGACGTGGACGTGACCCGCCGTATTTATGATTTTGGATGTGAGAATGGCTTTGTTCTATACTATTCCCGCCTGGGAAGCAAACAAAGAGTAAAGGTGAATTGGAAATGCTGATGCTTTGCGGCGAGCAATCTTCCGGAGATATTAAATTTAAGCAGCTGGATGGTGATAGAATCGCCTAATTAATTCATATCAAGTGAGGAAATTTCTCTGTAACAGACACTTTTGAGGAAATATGGAAAAAATATCTTTGAAAGGAATGGAACTTGCCTTTGAACGGCACGGCCGAGGCACCCCCTTGGTTCTCATCCATGGCTACCCCCTCGACCATACTATCTGGTCTCCACTCGTACCCCTCCTGGAAAACAGTTTCGATCTCATTATGGTCGATTTGCGGGGATTCGGCGAATCAACCCTCCCTGGAACGACTTCCCTGATGCCCGAGATGGCTGGTGATATCGCAGCTTTAATGGATTCCCTGAAGATCAAAAAAGCTGCAGTGGTCGGGCATTCAATGGGCGGATATGTGGCTCTTGAATTTGCACACGGATTTACTGGGCGTCTGACCGGATTGGGGTTGGTCGCTTCACAAGCACTGGCAGATACTCCCGAAAAGAAAGCCGGGCGATTCCAGGAAGCGGAACACATCCTCTCCTATGGGGTCGGAGAGGTGGCCGCGGATATGTCCACCAAGATGACCGAAAAACCGGATTTACAGGTGCAGCTTAAAGAATTGATGCTCAGGCAGAAACCGGATGGGCTGGCTGGTGGTCTGCGCGCCATGGCTGAGCGTCAGGATTCGACGGCCTTATTATCTGGACTTGATTTTCCCGTGGTGCTTGTTCATGGGTTGGCTGATAAATTAATTCCAGTGGAACGCGCCCGGGCAGTCCGGAAAATTGTCAAGCATGGCTATTTGACTGAAATTGAGGGGGCGGGGCATATGCCGATGATGGAAATGCCCCTGGTTACTGCTGAGGCGTTGAAATCCTTGCTTTAATCAATTTCCTCCCCGTTTTTTGGGGAAGAAATTGATTTGACGCTATTCAGCAACTTTTCCGACGATGGCGGTCTCTTCTAATACCGGTTCATAAAAGCACCGGCAGCCGTTCTCATGTGAACAGCCCTGGTGGGGTAGGTGGGGGACTTCATTTTTTGGGTAGGTCATAAGCAATTCATAGCAATGCGGGCAGGCATCATCTGCAACGGAAACCCGAATGGCTCGAATACGCGGGTTGGATTGCATGCGCTTGAGCGCAATGCTGGTGACGGAGAATTCAATTAAATTCGCATTGCACGACACGCACGTCAAGGCGTCGTCGGGTGAGGTAGCGTTACACTTGGAACAGGTTTGCATGGCATGGCTCCAATGGTTTTATGGGGATCGCGTTTCCATTCCAGGAACAGGTCTGATTTTAGCATAAATAAAAGTGCAGGCTTCCAGCCTGCACGTGATTTTTGAAGTTGCCTACAATGATATGGGGGCAGTCTGCGGCTTGAATTTATCGCCGTTGTTCATCCCAGGGCGGCGGGTCAGTTTGTTCAAATGTGCTATCAGTACCCCGCTCGGGACTGGCTTGACCAGGTAATCATCCGCGCCGGCATCGAGGGCACTCGCTACCATCCCGGGGCTGTCGAGTGCTGAGAAAACCAGGATGGGCACTCGGCTGAAGGTTCGTATTTGGTTGCACACCTGCCAGCCGTCCATTCCGGGCATCATCAGATCCAGGATGATCACATCCGGGGCCTCTTTCAATGCAAGTGAAACGCCGTCTTCACCGGTATTGGCTGTTACAACATTAAACCCATGCGTTATTAGCAGGAGGGTCAGCAATTCAGTCATGGCATGATCATCATCAATAGCAAGAACTTTTAGATTCATTTATCAGCTCCACCAGTATTGACAGTATTATCCCTCATTGAGGTCTGTCTGCGCTTTGCAGATGCATTACAAAATGGTTTTTTGTTTAATCTCGGACCAAGCTGTTTAGGATAATTACCTCACAATCCCCCTGGAGCCGAAATTGTCAGCGGTTGTAAGACAAGTTTGTGGTAAACTTTGCGATTGTGTATTTGGATACAACTTGGTTGAATTGAGCTGCATTCGGAATAAGTTCGGATGAAATCGTCACCGCAATTTTCAGGAGGTCAGGATGGCTATGATTAAGAAATGGGTTTATCTATTTGAAGAAGTTGCGCAGGTCGAAGAGGTCGCCGGTTCATGGGACGGTGTCCGTGGCCTGCTGGGAGGCAAGGGCTCCGGCTTGGCCGATATGACCCGGGCAGGGGTGCCGGTGCCACCTGGGTTCACGGTCACCACCGAAGCATGCAATGAATTTCGGAAAACTGGTCAGTTCCCCGAGGGGTTATGGGACCAGATGCTTGCAGCCTTGAAGGTTGTTGAGAAGCAATCCGGGAAAAAATTCGGTGACCCGTCGAATCCTCTGCTGGTGTCCTGCCGCTCCGGAGCAAAGTTCTCCATGCCCGGGATGATGAATACGATCCTTAACATTGGCTTGAACGACAATGTCGTGGATGGCATGATCAAGCTAACCAATAATCCGCGCTTTGTCTATGATTCTTACCGCCGTTTGATCGAAATGTTTGGCACCACGGTCTTCAATTTCGATGATGAAGTTTTCGAGCACCCCATGGCTGATTACAAGGCCTCCAAAGGCTACAAGCTCGACACCGAAATGGCAGCAGAAGACTGGAAAGCATTGGTTGAGATTTTCAAACAGGCCTTTAAGAAACAGGCTGGTTTTGATTTCCCCCAGGATGTGTTTAAACAAATGGAACTGGCCACCAAGGCTGTTTTCGAATCCTGGATGGGCAAGCGGGCCATTGATTACCGCAAAGCCACCAATATCTCTGATGACCTGGGGACGGCAGTCAATATCGTCACAATGGTTTTTGGGAACATGGGTGATGACTCCGGAACAGGTGTAGCCTTTACCCGCAACCCCTCCACCGGTGATAAGAAGATGATGGGCGAATACCTGCTGAACGCCCAGGGGGAAGACGTAGTGGCCGGGATCCGGAATACGAACCAGATCGAGCATCTCACCACCACCATGCCAGAAGTCTACAAACAGTTCATGGATATTACCGGCAGGCTGGAAAAGCATTACAAGGACATGCAGGATGTTGAATTCACTATCGAGCGTGGCAAATTGTGGATGCTCCAGACCCGCAATGGGAAGCGAACCGCCAAATCCACGATCAAGATCGCCGTAGATATGGCAATCGAAGGTTTGATCACCAGGGAAGACGCCGTACTGCGGGTCACTCCCGATGTTGTCGATGCCCTCCTGCATCCTCAGTTTGATGAGAACGTCAAGAAAACGGCAGTCGAATATGCCAAAGGGGTCAACGCTTCTCCTGGTGCAGCCGTCGGACAGGCTTATTTTGATGCTGACAAAGCCGAGAAAATGGCCAAGGATAACAAGCAGGCTACGATCATGGTCAGACCCTTCACCAAACCGGACGACGTTCATGGGATGATCGCTTCCCAGGGCGTGCTGACCAGCGAGGGTGGTGCAACTTCGCACGCCGCTGTGGTAGCTCGTCAATTCGGGATCCCGTGCGTGGTTGGCGCCTCCATGATCAGGATAGATCTCGAAAACCGCATCATGGAAGTGGATGGCAAAATCGTCAAGGAAGGTGACTGGATTTCCGTGGATGGCACGACCGGGCAGGTTTACGTTGGCAAGATCCCCACCAGCGCTCCTTCGCTCGAAGAGCAGACCGACCTGCTGACTCTGCTTGGCTGGGCAGACGACCTGGCTGCCACCCCGGATATTCGTATCCTGCCTGACGGGCGCAAAGCTCCCGGGTTGCAGGTCTGGGCAAACGCAGACTATCCAAAGGACGCTCAGCGTGCCCGCTCGTATGGAGCCAAAGGTATAGGTTTGTGCCGAACCGAGCATATGTTCTTTGAGACCGAGCGCTTGCCGATCGTGCAAAAGATGATCCTGGCGGATACAAGCGAAGAACGCACCGGTTATTTAAACCAGCTTCTTCCTACTCAGCGCAAGGATTTCGATGGTTTGTTCGAAGCGATGAACGGTTACCCGGTCATCATCCGCCTGATCGACCCACCCTTGCATGAGTTTATGCCCGATGAAGAGAAACTCTTCGAAGAAGTGGTTACCATGCGCGTCAAGGGCGAAACCAGGGGTTTGAAGGAAAAAGAAGACTTGCTCGCCTCAATCAAGAATTTGCATGAGTCGAATCCAATGATGGGTCTGCGCGGCGTTCGACTGAGTATCGCCATGCCCGAGATCGTCGAGATGCAGGTGCGTGCCATCTTCGAAGCAGCCGCGGATTGCACCAAGCGAGGCATTGTAGTCAGACCTGAGGTCATGATTCCTCTCACTGGCACAGTAAAAGAATTGGAATGGATCCAGCCTCGTCTCGTCCGGATTGCGAAGACGGTCACGGAAGAGAAAAAGGTGGACTTTCATTACAAGTTCGGGACAATGATCGAAATACCGCGGGCGGCTGTAACAGCAGGCGAGATCGCCACCCTGGCTGAATTTTTCTCCTTCGGCACCAACGACCTTACCCAGATGACCTTCGGGTATTCGCGCGATGATGCAGAGCGCAACTTCCTGGTGACCTACGTAGCTGCCGGCATTTTGCCCCGCAACCCGTTCCAAACTCTGGACCGGGAGGGAGTGGGCAAATTGATGCAGATGGCGATCAATGATGGCCGCAAGACCCGTCCCGACTTGGAAGTGGGCATTTGCGGCGAACACGGCGGTGATCCAGATTCCATCGAGTGGTGTCACATGATCGGCAATAATTACGTTTCCTGTTCACCTTTCCGCGTGCCCATAGCACGTCTGGCTGCAGCGCATTCTGCTCTGAAGTTCAGCGGGAAGAATATTACTGAAGATAAATAATATTGAATGTTCCATTAACAAAAAGTCCGACGGCATACCGTCGGACTTTTCCGATTGTTGAACCGCCTGGAGAATTTATAGCGTATATGCTTCCTCTCCGAACTCACCCTCGTCCAGACCTTTGACTTCGACCTCGTCAGGAACACGGACCGGTACAAACCGGTTGAGGATCTTCAGGATCAACCAGGTAATCCCAAAAGCATAGATGATCGTGACAACAGCCGCCAAAACCTGGACACCGAATTGATGCAGATTTCCTTCGATCAGTCCGCTTACTCCATTAACTGCACTTACAGCAAAGACACCGGTCATGATTACGCCCAGGGTGCCTCCCACACCGTGACAGGCCCACACGTCCAGGGCATCATCCCACTTTAATTTGGCACGCAATTGGATGGCTCCGTAGCAAATAAAAGCTGCCAGGACACCGATGACGAGTGCTGCCCAGGGTTGGACATAGCCGGCAGCCGGTGTAATGGTAGCAAGGCCGGCGACCGATCCGGTCAACGCACCGGTCATGCTTGGTTTCCCTTCATGAACCCATGAGATCAATAACCAGGTGATCATGGCGATCGATCCGCAAATGTCTGTGTTAACGAACGCTGCAGAAGCTATCCCATTCGCGGCAAGCGCACTTCCTCCATTAAATCCAAACCAGCCGAACCAAAGTAAACCGGTTCCCAAGGCTACATAGGTGATGTTATGGGGTAATACTTTTTCTTTCGGCAGGAGTTTTCGTTTTCCAACTATAAAGACAGATGCCAGGGCTGCAAACCCCGCGCTCATATGGACTACAGTACCACCAGCAAAATCGACCACCCCCAATTTTGCCAGAAAACCGCCGCCCCAGATCCAATGGGCGAGTGGGATGTAAACCAAAATACTCCAAAAGACCAGGAAGATCAGGTAACTCTTGAATGTCACACGGTCAGCAAACGCACCGGTGATCAACGCCGGGGTGATTACTGCGAACTGTTCCTGGAACACAAAGAAAGCCAGGAAAGGGATGGTTTGTTTTACTCCTGCAACAATCCCTGGATCGGATCCGACCCCTACCAAGGCAAAGTGCCTGAGATCACCGATAACGCCTCCCACGTCTTTTCCAAAGGCCAGGCTAAAGCCAAAAAATACCCAGATGACTGTTACTATTCCCATGGACATGAAACTCTGCATCATGATTGACAATACGTTTTTGCGGCGGACGAGCCCTCCATAGAAAAATGCCAAGCCGGGTGTCATAATAAATACCAGGGCCGCGCTAATCAGTACAAGGGCGGTCGCAGCAGGATCGATATTTGGCATATTACTCTCCTTGGGGTTAAATTAAGGGTACATGTCCATTGTAAGGATGAGGATATATTCCCACATCCACAATTAGGAGTATCGTCTCTACCTGATTTCAGGTATTCCGCTCATTATATTAAATTACCCTTTGTGCTAATATTGACTTCGATGCGCATAAAGATTCTTCTGGTTGAAGATCATAAGATTGTCCGGGAAGGGACACGTCAGCTGCTGGAACAATCTCCAGATTTGGAGGTGGTTGGCGAGGCTGCAGATGGAATGGAAGCTGTCCAATTAGCGGCGGACCTTCATCCAAATGTTATCGTGATGGATGTCCGTTTGCCGCGCTTGAACGGGATCGAGGCAACCCGGACAATAACAGCCCGTTACCCGCAGACCCGCGTTTTGATACTTTCAGCGTACGACGATGACAACTATGTCTTCCCACTTCTGGAAGCAGGAGCCAGTGGCTATCTTCTAAAAACTGCCAGTGGAGCAGAACTGGCTGAAGCAATCCGGCAGGTCTATTCCGGGCAAAAAACCCTTTCATCGCGGATAACAGCGAAAATTATCAACCGGCTGGGGGGGCGCGGTTCCAACCGGGGGATGGGAATGACGGAGGGGTTGACGGATAGAGAGATGGAAGTTCTGCGTGCAGCTGCACATGGGCAGCCTAATAAGGCAATTGCAAGTTTCTTGGCGATCAGCCCCCAAACCGTCCAGGTTCATTTAAGGAATATATTCGCCAAGCTGGGGGTCGACAGTCGGTCGCAAGCGGTGGCATATGCCATTCGTCACGGCTGGATCACGCTTGAGGCGGGTGATGAGTAATCCTCTCCCTGACTTGGAGCCAATCTCGGAAGCAAGACACCAAATGGTTGGACGCGGTCCAACAATCCGGCGCCAACTCATCCTGGCGTCACTTTTTCCCCTCGCTTTTTTCGGTCTTCTTTCCATCCTGGTCACTTCCGTTGCAATTAACCAGGTCACTCTCAGGCTGGCATTGCAAGGCAATCTAGCTGAGGTTCGAGCTGCGTCTGATGAATTATCGAAAATTATCATTAGTCATCCGATGCCTGGAAGCGATCAACTGCTGTATGTTCTTCAATCGCTTGGAATCGAAAATAGGAGTCATCTCTATCTAGTGACTGTAAATGGGAGCCTTCTTGCAGCATCAAATCCTGCTCTAATGAATTCTCCCATCAGCTTGGTTGAATTACAGGCACTCATTAAAAATGGAAAATCTGACTCAAGGATGATGGTTTCAGCTGTTACCGGAGACCAGGCGATCATTTCATATTCTCCATTTGCAGCTTTGAACGGTGGAGTAATCCTTGAAGAACAATGGGCAGCGGTCCTTGCACCTGCATCTTATTATCTATTTTTGCTGGCAGGTTTGCTGGCACTTGGGACTGTTTTTTCCCTTTATATGCTTTCGTTGAGCATTGGAAGAGTAATCAGCCCGATCGCGGATTTGGCCAATAGCGCCATACAGGCAATCCCTGGAAGCATCTTTCGACCCATGCCGGAACAAGGACCGGCGGAAATAAGTGGTTTGATTAAGGCATTTAATCAGATGGTCATCCGCTTGGCGGAACAACAGGCGACAATGAGACAGTATGCCCATCAAGCATTGTTAAGCCAGGAGGAGGAACGCCAACGGCTTTCGCATGAATTACATGATGGAACCGTGCAAGACCTGGTTGGACTGGCTCAGCGGGTCGAATTATGCCGGGGTGAGTTGGATAGTAATCCCGACCAGGCACGCCGCAGATTGGACGAATTACAGGGTCTGGCGGAACAAACCTTGAGCGATGTACGTCGGATCAGCAATGCCTTGAGGCCGTCCATCCTCGAAGACCTGGGACTGCCAGTAGCTTTACAAGCTTTATGCAGCGACCTGGAGAAGCAATTGCCGGCAGTCCACTGCAGATTTGAAGTTTCAGGGATCCAGCGCCGTTTGCCACCGGATGTCGAGTTGGCAATTTTCCGTGTTGTACAGGAAGCCCTGGTCAATATTCGTAAACATTCACCGAGCGCCACGCATGTGGAGGTGATTTTGACATTCGTGGAAAAATATGTTCAGGCAATTATATGCAATGATGGCGAGCCGTTACCTGCCCTCGATTTGCGCTCCCAGGTTCGGACAGGGCACCTGGGCCTGGCAGGGATGTACGAAAGGGCGCGGCTGTTCCAGGGAGAATTGGATATCCACTCAGATCCCGCAAGCATGACGACAGTCAGTTTGCGGTTGCCGATCGAAGCAGGGGAATGATCCAAATGATATAGGAGTTTCATTTTGCTTCCATCTTAAAAACATTTTATTCCATTGATAGGCTGAAGTTGAAAAACCATCGCTCGATAAAAATCGGGCGATGGTTTTTTAGTATTTTTATGAATTTTCCCGGTATTCAGATAATTTCCGGCACTCCTTTTGCAGGAATTTATACAGACAACGCTGCTGGTTTTTTATGGCCAGGGGATATCCACCGGACTGGTGTACCCGTGCTTCTCCACGGTATAGATCTGGCCGCCTGATGGCTCCGAACAACCCGGCTGGTCTGTAAAAGTAACCGTGGTGGCGTATTGGTTTTCCATATGGGTCGGTACCCAAACATGGTTCCCGTTCTGGCAAACATAAACATCCAGGAAATAACCATTGTCATCGTCTGCTGTCATCCAGACTGCCTCCCATGAGATGGTCACTTGGTCACCTTCCCTCACGCTGCTTATTTTGGTTGGAGAGCTGTAAAGAGCGTTTGTTATTGGCAGGATTACTTGATGCACCGTGACTGTTTTAGGATCACCTGTTACCGTTACGACATAAGGAGAAATCCAGCACCACTTCCCTACCCTGTCCATGTAAACATATAACCAGTCTCCTATTGGAGCACGACCATAAACAGTCCCTGTATCGCCGGCTCGCAGGTCCCAACCCCATAAGTATGTCTTGGCGGGACCCCACATGCAGGCTGCAGCAGCAGGTACAACCGTGACCCTTGGATAATCAAAGGTTGGGGAAGGGGTAAAGGTCGGGGTAAATGTTAAGGTGGGCGTGGACGTATGGGTGGGGGTGGAAGATGGTGTAAACGTAAAAGTCGGAGTGAATGTCGATGTGGGTGTGGAAGTTATGGAAGGAGTGAATGTAAAAGTGGGGGTAAAAGTGCGCGTCCATGCTGCCGCGGTGACAGTTTCCGCTGCGAACGTCCTGCTCACCTGTTCCTCCAGGGAAGGTCCACACCCTGTTAACACAAAGCAGATGGAAATAAATAGGAAACAGAAGGATTTTAAATGGCGGAATATAAGCATGTGTTTTCTTGGCAGGTTCGTGGTACTAGCAGATATCAATAATAAATGAATGTTTCCAGTGGGGGTCAGATTGCATCCTGGATAAATTTGACCAGGTTTTCTTTCAGCTTTCTGATTGAAGGTTCATGGACATACATCATATGCCCGGCTTCATAGTAGCTCATGCTGATGTGGTCCTGGAGTTCCTTTTCCAGTCCGAGTCGGTTGAATGTGTATCGTGTGGCGAAGTAAGGGGTGGCAAGATCAAAAAAGCCGTTAGCTACGTGGACTTTCAGGTGGGGGTTGACACACATGGCGTGCCGCAGGGTTTCGGCCACGTTGACGTATCGGTTTTCATGGTCGGCATATGACCATGGGGAAACTTTCTCGGTTAATATCTCATATGGCAGGTCGGACTCGAATTTGAGGTCATTGCGCACGTAGTCGTACAACGCTGCTGTGTACGGGCCGAGGATGGCGTCCATGCTTGGATCTGATTCCCAGACTTCCCCGGCTGCATCCCGGTCCATGCCCAGGAAGCGTGTATCCAGGCGCCCCACCGTTCGGCGTTTGTCCCGCAAGAGTTCCTTGCAAAAGCGGAAGATGACCGGGCGCAGGTTGGTCTGTTCAATGTATTCCTGACTCAATCCGGAGTAACGCGCCAATTTCTCTGCAACCAGGGTCTGCTGGTGCTTGCTGAGAGACGCCCCTTTCGCAAGGGCTGCGGCATATTCTCCTGCAGCGAATTTTTCAACTTCAGCCAGGAATTTCATCAGGGGTCGGCGGGTATGTACCTTACCGTGGTAGAAAGCCGTGGCGGCGTAAGTGGGCAGGAATAGAACATATGGAAGGTCGTTGCCCGGCTCGAACTCCAGCGTGCTGAAATCCAGTACCGCAGAGATGAGGATAATGCCGTTCAGGTACAATCCGTGACGATCCTGGAGATACCCTGAGAGCCCGGCGGAGCGTGTGGTTCCATAACTTTCACCAGCCAGAAATTTTGGCGAGAACCAGCGCCCGTAACGCGTGGTATAAAGGCGGATAAAATCCCCGACACTCTGGATGTCTTTTTTGAAACCGTGGTACTCCTTTGCTTTCTGACCTTCCACTGGTCGCGAATAACCGGTACTGACCGGGTCGATGAATACCAGGTCGGTCTGGTCGAGCAGGGAGAACTCGTTATCGGAGAGGCTGTATGGCGGCGGAACCAGGGCGCCAGCATCCCCCATGACCACTCTTTTTGGGCCGAGTAATCCAAGGTGCAGCCAGACAGAAGAAGAACCAGGCCCGCCATTGTAAGAAAAGGTAATTGGACGCTTGCTTTTATCTTTCGCGTCGTCTTTCGTGTAGGCAACAAAGAAGAATACTGCTTTTGGCTTCTCTCCCTCGGATTCCTTATCCCGATCGGTAGTCTCTTCCTTCATCACCATCGTCCCTGCTGTCACGGTGTACTTGATTTCTTTCCCGTCCAGCACAAGGCTGTGCCTTGTCTCGACCAGGTTGTCCTTTAGCTCGATTTTCTTATCTTCTGCTTTATTTTCTTCAAGCTTTTTCTCTTCTTCTTTCATGATCCTCTCCTGATGAGTGATGTTATGAACAACTTCCATTATACGCGTTCAAATAATTACCCGGTTAACAAAATTGTCCGGCTTCAAATTTACCCAGCGCACGCTTTAAATCCGCAGATTTCATGATAATTGCCACTCCTCGCTCTCCAGAACCGAGCGAAATCTCATCCTGAGTGAAGACATCGATATCGGCAAGGACTGGGGTGGGTCGTTTTAGTCCCAACGGAGAAACAGCGCCGATCTGGTAACCAGTGACCGCCAGGACCTCTTCTTCAGTAGCCATCGAGATGCGCGAGACACCCAGATGGGCCAGCAGCTTGCGCCAGGAAACCTGTCTCCCGCATGCCACCAGGGTCAGGAAGAAATTCTCCTTCTGATACCGGAACAAAATACTGCGGATGACCTGGTCGGGGGATTGCCCGCGTTCTTCGGCTGCCTGCTTGAACGATTCTGGCGCATGGATGTGTTCGAAAACCCGGTAAGGGATGGCGAGACCATCTAGTGCGAGCGTGGCATTAGTGGAAATGGGCACGTCAGAGAATATACCACATCAGCGCTATCCTGCAGGATTTTCAAATTAGATCTCCCCGGGCTTTATATTTATGCCAGATTTGTAGTACCTGGTCAGTATAAACCTTTGTTTCCACGAAAGGTTTTTTACATAATGTTGTCAGATTAAAAAATCCACAAAGAACCCACGAATTTCAAACAATATTATGATATTTATTGTATATAATTGTTCCGATAAATATGTGGCAATAATGCCAATAAGGAATTTAAATGGATAAGCATAAATATCTTGATTTATATTACCAGATGGTGCTCATCCGCAGGCTTGAAGAGCGCGGGGCTGAATTGTACCAGGCTGGAAAAATCGGCGGATTCATGCACCTTTATATTGGCCAGGAAGCTGTCAGCACCGGTTTGATTGCTGCACGCCTGCCGCAGGATCGGGTCATTACCGCCTACCGTGACCATGGTGTTGCAATTAGCGTGGGAATTCCAGCTAGCCAGGTGATGGCCGAGCTGATGGGCAAAACGACCGGTATTTCGAAGGGACGTGGCGGTTCGATGCATATGGCGGACGTCACCCGGAATTTTTGGGGTGGACACGCCATAGTGGGTGCACAGTTACCGGTGGCAGCCGGGCTGGCATTGGGTGATAAGTACGCAGGTAAGGATGGTGTGACGATTTGCATGTTTGGTGAAGGTGCTACCAACATAGGCTACTTTCACGAAGCTTTAAACCTTTCGAAGGTCTGGACACTGCCGGTGTTATGGGTGTGCGAAAACAATATTTATGGGATGGGGACTTCAGTTGGGCGCGCTTCGGCCGTATCTGAAATCCAGCAGAAGGCCGAGGGTTATGGGATGGAGCATGAACGCGTGGATGGGATGGATGTAATGGCTGTCTATGAAGCCGCCAAAAAGGCTATCGCCAAGGTCCGCGCAGGTTCCGGACCACGCATGTTGGAAATCCTTACCTACCGCTTCCGCGGTCACTCTATGGGTGATCCGGAACGGTATCGCAAACAGGAAGAGGTTAAGAAGTGGGAGGAACACGATCCGATTGGCGTTTACCATACTTACCTGGTTGCAAGTAAAAAAGCGACCAAAAAAGCGCTTGAAGAAATCGAAGCGCGCGCCCTGGATGAGGTTCAGAAGGCGGTGGAGTTTGCTGAAGCCAGCCCTGAGCCGGGCCTCGATACCCTCTTCGACAATGTCTATGTTGAGGAGGTGTAGCATGGCCCGCATTACCATGCGCGAAGCCATTTCCCAGGCTATGTGGGAAGAAATGGAACGGGATCCGAGCATTTTCATTCTCGGCGAGGAAGTGGGAGTTTGGGGCGGTTCCTATGCCGTAACGAAAGGTTTTTACGATCATTTTGGCGCGGAACGCGTCCGCGATACACCCATATCAGAGGCTGCTATTATCGGTGCAGCGATCGGGTCGGCCCTCACCGGTCTGCGCCCGATCGCGGAATTGATGACCATCAATTTTGCATTCTCCGCCATGGAGCATATTGTCAACGAGACTGCCAAGCTTCATTATATGTTCGGTGGTCAATTTACCCTTCCCATGGTGATTCGGGCCGTGGGGGGCGGCGGACGCCAGTTAGGCGCCACCCATTCGCAGACCCCGGACGCGGTCTTTGCGCATTTCCCCGGTTTGAAGGTGGTTTCCCCGGGTACACCCGCAGATGCCAAGGGTCTCCTGAAAGCTGCCATCCGCTCGGATGACCCGGTGTTGTTTATCGAAAACGCCACCCTTTACCAAGTACGCGGGGAAGTCCCGGAGGGGGATAATATAATTCCACTCGGGCAATCTACCATCCAGCGTCTTGGGAGGGATGTTACCATCGTCACCTATTCCAAGGGTTTGGAAATTTCCATGAAGGCTGCAGAAGAACTGGCCAAGGATGGCATTGAAGTCGAGATCGTGGACTTGCGCTCCTTGCGTCCGCTTGACATGGGACCAGTGATCGAGTCTTTAAAAAAACCAACCGGGCTGTGATCGTGGAAGAAGGCTGGAAATCGTATGGGGTGGGGGCGGAATTGTCTAGCCGCATCTATGAACAGGCATTCGATTATGTCGATGCACCCGTGGTGCGCGTGGCTCAAAAGGAAGTCCCCCTACCTTATAACCGGGCGCTGGAACAGTCTGCATTGCCGCAGCCTGCGGACGTGGTCGCTGCGGTCAGGGAGGTGCTGTAATGGCTGAATTCATCAACATGCCCAAATTAGGCTTCGATATGGCCGAGGGGACACTAGTCCGCTGGGTGAAAAAAGTTGGCGAAACGATAAACAAGGGCGAGGTGCTGGCAGAGATCGAAACCGATAAGGCCACGGTGGAGGTGGAGTCGCCAGCTTCTGGTGTCGTCCGAAAATTACTGGTGGATGAAGGGGCGGTCGTTCCGGTAAGTTCACCCATTGCTATGGTTGGCACGGCAGATGAAAAGATCGAGGAGCCGCCGAATCCCGTGTCGGAGAGCACCCCGTCGAAACCGGAACCTGCCGCCCAGGTCGTTCCTCCAGTGCCTATCCAGCAACACGCACTTGCTTCGCAACCGGAAGCAACACATGCTGTCTCACCCTTGGCGCGCCGCATGGCGACAGAAAAAAAAGTGGATTTGTCCAAAATTCAAGGGACCGGACCTGGAGGTCGAATCGTTCGCCGGGATATTGAAGTCATCCTTTCTGGTCAAGTTGCTCCTGCCGCTGCCAGGGTGGTTCCGGCTATTCCATCCACCGCCTTTTCGAATGCGAAACTCTCCGACCAGACCCTGCCATTGACCAAATTACGAGCCGCCATCGGTCGCAGGATGGCAGAGGCAAAATCGACCATCCCGCATTTTTATGTAACCCATGAATATAAAATGGATTCATTGCTGGACTTGCGGAGACAATTTAACAACCTCCTGCCGGAAGCGGAAAAGCTTTCAATTAACGATTTCATCATCAAAGCTGTTGGACTGAACTTGCGTCAATTCCCCAACCTGAATGCTTCCCTGAACAGCAGTGTGGTTCTCCAACATGGGCAAATTAACATCGGTGTGGCAGTATCGGTTGAAGGGGGTCTTTTGACAATTGTCTGCCGGGAAGCAGACCAGAAACCCCTGCGCCAGATTGCGGTTGAGGTCAAAGCTATGGCTGGCCGGGTGCGCGCAGGCAAAGTCAAGTCCGAAGACATCGAAGGCTCCACCTTTTCGATCTCCAACATGGGCATGTATGATGTGGAGAATTTCGCAGCCATCATCAACCCGCCCGAAGCTGCTATCCTGGCAGTTGGGTCTGCCCGCGAAGTGCCGGTTATTGAAGGAGGGTCGGTTAAAACCGGGTGGCGGATGAAAGCCACCATTGCTGTGGATCATCGCATCAGCGACGGGGTGGAGGCAGCCAAATTCATGCAGAGCCTGGTGGTATACTTGGAAGAGCCATTAATCTTGGTTCTTTGATAACAATGAATTAATTGTCTTCCCAGGTCGGAGCTATATCCATCCTGACCTGTTCCGTCGATAAAAATCTTCGGGGTGACCATTTGGTCACCCCTACACGTTTAATGGATTTCTCCCACCACTTCCCCCTCTATTTTGTCTGCCCAGGGATAACGCTCGGTCCCTTTCGCAGCCTCCCGTATGGCTGGGTCGGACGAATAAAAGCCGCGTAATTCACCTGGGATCAGGGTTGCGATGCTGCGCATGATCTCGTGTCCGATCTCATCCAGTCTCGCCCGGTGATCCCTCCCGGAACCTGAGGCGCTGAATGGTCCGATCGGTCTCCCGATATTGATTGTGGCATGGGCGCGCTTGCCGCGTCCCAGGGTTGGAAAAACCTGGGTGAACCCATAAAATCCGACCGGCAGCACCTGCACGCCTGTGCGGGCAGCCAGGAATGCAGCCCCGGGGCGGGGAGGTCTCAGTACGGTCGCCCAGTTGCCCCCTTCCGGGAAGATACTCAGGATCCCACCGCGCTTGACTATGTCCTCGGCCGCTCGCAGGGCATCTCGGCTGCCCGTCCCACGGTAGAGTTTATGGTAACCCCATAGGAAGGGAATGATCCGCGTCCAGAGCGGGGCGTGCGGATTGGTTGCACCGCCGATGAATTCAACCGGCCACGGAGCCATCCGAACGAGTGCCACCGGGTCGATGAAACTGAAATGGTTGCCCACCACCATCAGAGGACCAGCCTTGGGCAGGTTTTCCTGGCCCAGGATTTCCAGCCAGGTCAGCAGTCCAAACGCTGGTGCAGATAATTTTTTCAGCAAAAACCGGATGGGTCGTCTTCGAAATGGATCAATATTTTCCGTCATGTTAGTCTGCGGCTGCAACGTACTCTTCGGCAACCTGCCGGGCGCGCTTTTCATTGACCGACAGGAGGACTACCAGGCCGATGACCAGGAAAATTGCAATGGTGGTCAGTCCGGCGCGTGTGCCGTACAGCTCCGCCAGGATTGGATCGATGCCCTGCTTTTCAAATATACCCGCGATCCCTGCTGCCAGCAGCCCAAAAGTTGCCGGTCCGATAAACGAAGATGACTTCCCCGCCACGGCGAAGAATGCGAAAAATTCCGCGCTCTTCGACTCGGGGGCAAACAAGCCCGTCATGGTGCGGCTGATGGATTGGACTCCCGTCAGTGCGAAACCAGCCACACCGCCAATGATATAGTAACCGGTCAGGAAGGGATTGAAGATCATTCCAGCTACGGCTGCGATCATCAACACCAGGGAAATGAGTAGGGATTCCTTGAAGCCGATCCTTTCACCCACCAGCCCGAACAGGTAAGCTCCGATAGCGCTTGTGACCTGGACCAGGATCATGAACAAAATCAATTGGGTCTGGGTCATGCCGAATAATACCGCCCCGATGATAGCTGCAAAGTCGAGAGCCATCAGGATGCCGTCGTTATAGATCAGGAAGGCGATAATGAACTTGAGGAATTCGCCGAAGTGGCGCACAGCTTTAAAGGTGGTTCCAAGCCGTTTGATGGCTATAGAAAGATATGTTTCACCTTCAGGCAGTCTGCGCCCCTTGTGCCGCTCCTTGACCCATAGGAAGGTCGGCAAGGCAGCCAGGGCAAAGAATAAGGCTGAGAAGATGAATGAGCCGCGGATCGCCAGCAGGTTCAAGGTTGGGTTGCTCTTCGTGAGCATGATGGGAGGCAGGATGAACAGCAGGCAAATAACCCCGCCGATCGAACCGATTGCCCAGCCATTGCTTGAAACCGGTCCCATCTCATCCGGGGAGGCAATTTCAGGCAGGAGGGCATTATAAAAAACCTGGGCTCCGCGATAACCGATTTCCGCCAGGACGAAGAAAAGGAACCCCATCAGCACATTTCCCTTTTGAACAAAGAACAGCAGGGAAGTAAACACCCAGGATAAGGCGGAAAATGTTAGCAGCATTCTCTTCTTGGAGGCCGCAAAGTCCGCCATGGCTCCCAGGAATGGAGAAAGGATGGCAACCACCAGCATGGCCGCTCCAAGGGCCAGTCCCCACAAACGGCTGCCTTCCGCACCGCCCACCACTTGGCCTTTAAAATAGGCAGAATAGACTGCCAACAGGATGACCGCCGCGTACGCTGAATTTCCAAAATCATAAAAATACCATGCCCAATGCTGGCGCTTGCGTTGCTTTTCATCGGAGATTGCATTTCGAGCTATGGACACCTCTCAATTGTCGATCCCTGGATAACTAATTGTACCAACACCTTTAATCAAATCTGTTATGATTGGATTAACAATCTGGTAATAAAAAAGGTGCGCAAGCATGATTTCCAGCGATGACATTCGTCATTCCAATAATGAAACTCGCCAGGTATGGGATACCAATGCCGCTTTTTGGGACGAAAGGATGGGCGAGGGCAACGACTTCGTCAATCTCCTCCAGTGGCCGGCCATCCTGCGCCTTCTGGACCCTCAATCCGGTCAATCCATCCTGGATATCGCCACCGGCAACGGCCTCACCGCCCGTCGGCTGGCTGCCCTTGGGGTGCATGTCACTGCCTTCGATTTTTCCTTTGAACTCATTAAGCTTGCGCGTGCCCATCCAGGCGTGTCATCCTCCATCACCTACCAGGTCCTGGATGCAACCAATGAACCCGCCTTGCTTTCCCTGGGTGAAGGGGTCTACGATTCCGCCCTGTGCAACATGGCTCTTTTTGATATGGCTGATATTGAGCCTCTTTTTCGAACGTTACCGAAGATTCTCAAACCGGGTGGGATTTTTGTCTTCACCCTTACGCACCCTGCATTTAACAATGCTTCCTGTGTTCACATGTGTGAGGAGACAGATGACCAGGGGCAGATCAAAACGGTTTACTCGGTCAAGATATCCCGCTATATGACCCCTCATCAAATGCATGGGCTCGCCATGCGCGGCCAGCCGAAACCGCAATTATATTTCGAGCGCCCGCTCCAGGTTTATTTGAATGCGGGCTTCCAAAACGGGTTTGTCCTGGATGGATTCGAAGAACGCGCCTTCCCGCCTGAGGCGCCTCAAAAGAACCCGCTCGCATGGGGCGGGAATTTTAGTGAAATCCCGCCGGTCCTGGTCGCCCGGATGAGATTGAACGGGTTTCGACCTGCCTGAGCGATGATTGGATTTTATACTGGAATGTGGCTAATTTAATCTTCCTGCTTATCGAATTTATCGACGAACTTATTTTCGGTGTGAATGATGCAGCCTGGCCTCTGATCCGAAACGACCTGCACCTGAATTATATCCAGATCGGCTTGGCGCTTAGTCTGCCGGGAATAATTGGGAACCTTATCGAACCTTTTTTGGGCATCCTCGGGGATGTTTGGAAACGGCGGGTTCTGATCCTGGGTGGCGGAGTTTTTTTTGCTCTGGCTTGTTTATTGACTGCCGTCAGCCACAACTTTTTAATCCTCCTCATTTCTTTCATGGTTTTCAATCCGTCCTCTGGCGCCTTCGTCAGTCTGGCTCAAGCCACATTGATGGACCTGGATCCTTCCCGTAATGAGCATAATATGGCGCGCTGGACCTTTGCAGGCTCGCTGGGCGTTTTCCTCGGCCCCCTCCTCCTTGGCGGGGCAGCTTATATCGGTTTTGGCTGGCGGGGAGTTTTCGTTATCCTTGCTGGAATGGCGGTCTTGATCTTGGCAGGTGCCTGGCGCGTGCTGCCCTCCTCTGCACAACTCCGGTCCTCATTCCCGACCATTTCATCCCTTTGGGAAGGGGTTCGCAATGCATTCCGCGCCCTCAAACGCGGGGCAGTGCTGCGCTGGCTGGTCCTGCTCGAATTTTCAGACTTGATGCTGGACGTGCTCTATGGCTTCCTGGCGCTCTACTTTGTCGATGTGGTCAGCTTTACAGCTTCAAAAGCTGCCCTGGGTGTTGCTGTCTGGACCGGGTTCAGTTTGCTCGGCGATTTCCTTCTTATCCCTTTACTCGAGAGGGTGAGCGGGCTGAATTATCTGCGTCTTAGTGTTATTGCGGAATTTATCCTGTTTCCGGCTTTCCTCCTGGTCCCGAACCCGTGGCTGAAATTGGTCCTTGCCGGTTTGCTGGGCCTTTTTAATTCTGGCTGGTATGCCATCCTGCAAGCGAACTTGTATTCTTCCATGCCTGGTCAAAGTGGGACGGCGATTGCGGTCGGCAATCTCTTTGGACTTTTGGGGAAACTTATTCCGTTTGGGATAGGCTTGGCAGCCGAGCGTTTTGGTCTTAGCGCGGCGATGTGGCTGTTATTGGCAGGCCCCATTGCTCTTTTGATTGGTTTGCCAAAAAAACTTCCCGTTATTAATGTGGATATCGAATAACATGCCTCCCAAATACGCCCTTTATTTCCACATCCCATTTTGCACCCACCGCTGTGCCTACTGTGACTTTAACACTTATGCTGGTCAGGAGTCCATGATTCCTGAATATGTGGAAGCCTTGTGCCGTGAAATTGAGATTGTCGCCAGGTCAGCGCCTGAAACGTTGATTGCCCATACCATTTTCTTTGGAGGTGGCACCCCCTCCCTCCTTTCCCCGGCCCAATTCGAATCCATTTTGAATGTGATCAGTAAATATTATCGTGTTACCCCTGATGCAGAAATATCCCTCGAGGCCAATCCTGGCACGGTTGCATTGGATTCTCTTCGCGAACTGAACGCTCTCGGTTTTAACCGTCTCAGCCTCGGGGTCCAATCGGCGAACCCGTTCGAACTCCGCCAGCTGGAGCGCACTCACGATTATTTTGACGTCATCGACGCAGTAGCATGGGCTCGCCGTGCTGGGTTCGACAACCTTAACCTGGACCTGATCTTTGGTCTGCCGGAGCAAACGTTGCAAAGCTGGCAGGCAACCGTTAATTTGATCCTTGATCTCCATCCTCAGCATCTATCCCTTTACGCGCTGACGGTCGAGCATGGCACCCCCTTTGGGCGCTGGTCGCAGCATGGTCTGTTGCCTGTCCCTGACCCCGACACAGCCGCGGACATGTACGAGTGGGCCGGGGAAGCGCTCGAAGCGGCCGGTTTTGAGCAGTACGAGATTTCCAATTGGGCCAAACCGGGCAGGCAGTGCCTGCACAACCTGCAGTATTGGCGGGACCTGGCGTACTTAGGCTTTGGCGCAGGCGCGCACGGTAGTGCAGGTGGAATGCGCATATCCAATGTATTGCGAATTAAAACTTATATTGAACACTTGAAACCTGATCGACCGATCATTAATTACTTCTTTCCTCTTTCGCCCGCCACTGTGAATCAAATCCCTATTTCGAAACGCGTTGAAATGCAGGAAACCATGATGACCGGTCTGCGTCTCACTCGTGAAGGGGTTTCCGCAGAGGATTTCGCTGCCAGGTTTGGTGTTCAGATACAGGATGTTTTTGGAAGGGATATTGACGAGCTTATTGGGCTGACTTTGCTGGAATGGGTGGGTCCCATTCTGCGCCTGACAAAACGTGGTCGCCTGCTCGGTAACCAGGTTTTTATGCACTTCGTGGCTTAATAAACGAGGACAAAACAAAGAAATTATCCCCAGATATTCTGAAATATATCTATTATTAATCGGCCGGATTTCAAAGAGGTTGCCGGGACACTTTGACGGCTGTGCCATCTTCCCTTATAATCAGGCGGCTGGCATCACAGCCAATCCTTCACTCGAGGTCCTCAAATGAAAGAGTATACAACCGAGTTTATCCGAAACATCGCCCTGGTCTCGCACGGTTCCGGCGGAAAGACCATGTTGGCTGAGGCATTTTTGCACACCACTGGTGCTACCACCCGCCTGGGCAAGATTGACGATGGTTCCACAATATCTGACTTCGAAGACGAAGAAATCCGCCGTAAGCTTTCCCTTTCCACGAGCGTTCTCCCAGTGGAATACAAGGATTACAAGATTAATGTCCTCGATACCCCCGGTTATACCGATTTTATTGGGGAGGTCATCTCGGCCCTGCGTGTTGCGGATGGTGCTTTCATCCTGGTCGATTCCGTGGCTGGTCTTGAAGTGGGCACGGAAATCGCCTGGGGCTATTGTGATACCTTTAAATTACCCCGCTTCTTGGTGATTAATAAAATGGACCGTGACAACGCTGACTTTAAGAAAGCGTTGGCATCTGTCCAGGAATTTTCTCCCATCCGCTTGATTCCCGTACAATTGCCATGGGGGGAGCGCAGCTCATTCAAAGGAGTGATCGATCTACTTTCCATGAAAGCATATGCTGGCGAAGGCAAAACCGCCCAGGAAATCCCGGCAGATATCAAACCAGCCGCCGATGAAGCCCGCACTAGGCTGATCGAAGCTGCTGCTGAAGGCGAAGACTCCTTGCTTGAAAAATATCTGGATAGTGGCGTCCTGACCGATGAGGAACTGATGCGCGGTTTGAAAGCTGTCATCCGTTCAGAAACATATATTCCAGTCTTTGTCGCCGCGGGTGCCCACGAGCTGGGAGTCCTCCCGTTGCTGGATGCTGCCATCAACCTTGTTCCTGCCCCCAATGAGAAGGAAGTGGTTGCCCAGGGAAAGAACGGCGAAGAGAAACTTGTCGCTTCCGATTCTGGCCCCCTCGCTATATACGTGTGGAAGACTACCGCCGATCCGTTCGTAGGTAGGTTGACCTACTTCCGCATCTATTCCGGTTTACTCCAGGGCGATGCCCGCATTTGGAACCAGAACAAGAGCGCCGAAGAGCGTATGGCAGGCCTTTCCCTCATGCGTGGCAAGGAAACCATGCCCGTCAAGATAATTCACAGTGGAGACATCGCCATTGTCGCCAAGCTGAGTGCAACCTCCACCGGTGATACATTGAGCGATAAAGCTCATCCGTTGACCCTGCCGGTCCCCAAGTACCCCAATGCCCTTTACCGGGTGGCAATCAAACCCAAGACTCAGGCCGACGCAGCTAAGATCAGCCCCACCCTCACCCGCTTATGCGAAGAAGACATGACACTTTCCTGGTTCCAGGAACACGCCACTGGCCAGACGATTCTTCAGGGTATGGGCGACCAGCACATTGATGTGGCCATCCGCCGCGCTGAGGGCAAGCTCCAGGTGGGATTGATGACCGCTGAACCAAAAGTACCCTATCGGGAAGGGATCACCAAAAAAGCTGACGCCATGTACCGCCATAAGAAACAATCCGGTGGGTCGGGTCAGTTTGGCGAAGTCTGGTTGCGGATCGAGCCTTGCCCGGAAAAGGAATTCGATTTTACCGACGAATTGGTCGGGATGAACCTTTCGAAATCTTATCTACCGGCGATCGAAAAAGGGATCAGCGCCACCCTGCAAACGGGCGTGGTGGCAGGGTTCCCGCTGAGTAATGTCCGTGTTATTGTCTATGACGGGAAGGAACACCCTGTCGATTCAAAGCCTGTCGCCTTTGAAATTGCCGGGCGTGAAGCCTTCAAGCTCGCTGTCCGTGATGCCGGCCCGGTCCTGTTCGAGCCGATTATGAACGTTCGCATTGTCGTTCCCGATAGTAACATGGGTGACGTTATGGGCGACCTCAATAGCCGCCGTGGTCGTGTCCAGGGCACGGAATCCGAACGCGGGCGCACGGTAATCATCGCCCAGGTTCCCCAGGTGGAGATGCTTCGCTACACGACCCAGCTGCGTTCCATTACCGGTGGGCGCGGCGTTTTCACCATGGAATTTGACCGCTACGAGATCATTCCCAACCACCTGGCACAGAACATTATCACGGCTCACCAGAAAGAATTGGAAAAAGCCAAGGAAAACGAATAAATCGGATGAGGGCGCAGCCTTGTCCGCCCTTTTCCCGATTTATTAAACTTGACAGGATTCGATTTTATTGTATAATATTTATAACAATTATTATAAATATTAAGGAGTACTTAAATGTTAATGTGCATTTGTCTGAGGCGGGGATCGTGACCACCGCCTCTTCGTAAAGAACCGAAACAACCAACAGACGAAGGACGGTGAGCGAGCCCCCGCGAAAGCTGTTTATTTCGCAGGCGTGAGGCGCCGTCTTTTTGTTTGCTGTTTGGTTGTGCGTTTCGAATTGGAGTGCTATATGAAAATCGCAAATAACGTCACCGAATTGATTGGTAACACCCCTTTGGTCCGTCTTAACCGTATTGCTCAGGGAGCAAAAGCGCAAATCGCAGCCAAGTTGGAATTTTACAACCCGGCCCATAGCGTCAAGGACCGCATTGGGGCTGCCATGTTGGATGCGGCTGAACGGGATGGGTTGATCAAATCAGACACGATCATTCTGGAATCCACCAGTGGGAACACTGGGATCGCCCTGGCAATGGTCTGCGCCGCTCGCGGTTATAAATGCGTCCTGACCATGCCTGAGAGCATGAGCAAGGAGCGTCGCATGCTCCTGCGCGCTTACGGTGCGGAATTGATCCTCACCCCCGGTCCGGATGGCATGAACGGCGCAATTAAAAAAGCCGAAGAGTTGGCCGCTTCGGACAAAAGATATTTCATTCCCCAGCAGTTCAAGAACCCTGCCAACCCTGAAATCCATCGCAAGACGACCGCCGAGGAAATTTGGCGTGACACGGATGGCAAGGTGGATTTCCTGGTGGCAGGAGTGGGGACGGGCGGAACCATCACCGGTATCGGCGAAGTGATCAAAGACCGCAGACCATCATTCAAGGTGGTGGCTGTCGAACCGGATGCCTCTCCCGTGCTCTCAGGGGGAGTAAAAGGTCCTCATAAAATCCAGGGATTAGGGGCTGGATTCATCCCCGAAGTGTTGAATACCGGTATATACGATGAGATTGTGCGGGTCAAGGATGATGATGCGCTGGAAACCGCCCGGCGCATGGCAAAAGAAGAAGGCTTGCTGGTGGGGATTTCTTCAGGTGCAGCAACTTGGGCAGCCTTGCAGGTTGCGAAGCGGGCTGAGAATTCAGGAAAGTTGATTGTCGTTATCATCCCCTCCTTTGGCGAGCGCTACCTGTCCACTCCTTTGTTCGCCAATTTGGCAGATTGATTTATAGATATGTATGGATAAGGCGAACTTTTGCTCGCCCCTCAAAGGATATTTTATGGCTACTGAAGTTATTCGAACATATCCCGAAGAGAGCCCGCCGCAAGGCCTGAGAGGCTATTTTGCTATGATTAATCGCGACATTTCCTCCGTCCTTGAACGGGACCCGGCCGCGCGCTCTCGCTTTGAAGTGTTCCTCGTTTATTCGGGTTTGCATGCTGTCTGGATTCATCGCATATTGCACTGGCTATGGCTGCATAACCTCCGCCTGGTCGCCCGCTGGTTGGCGCAAATTGCCCGCCTCATGACCGGTATCGAAATCCACCCGGCAGCTGTCATCGGTCCTGGATTTTTCATTGACCATGGCATGGGGGTGGTCATCGGAGAGACAGCTGAGATCGGTGCCGACGTGACCATTTACCACTCTGTGACCCTGGGTGGCACAAGTCTCGAAAAGGGCAAACGTCACCCCACAATTGGCGATCGTGTGGTGATCGGAGCGGGTGCAAAGATACTGGGTGCTATAAATATTGGCGAGGACAGTCGCATCGGTGCCAACGCAGTGGTTGTCCATTCAGTTCCACCCAACTCGGTGGTTGTCGGTGTACCGGGGCAGGTTGTCACGCGTACCCAGCCGCACCATGCTGGAGATGCTCCAGACCTGAACCATACCTCGTTACCTGATATTGTCGGGGTCACTTTAAAGCAGCTCCTTGAGCGCGTGGATACCTTGGAGGAGCGTCTTGATGGTCACGATCAGAAACCGCACATCCATCCCCCCGTCGGTGATGCCTGGGACGGTCAGGACTTCTCGATTTAGGTCCTTTTACCCTGCCAATTGTACTTGTTAGACTTTTCGCGACTGTTGGGCTACAATTGTGCCATGCCGCTCATTAAGATCCCCTACCCATTGCGCCCATATGTAAATGGTCAGGCGGAAGTATCAGTGCAGGGTGCGACTGCTGGTGCTGCAATGCAGGATATGCTCGCCCAATTTCCTGCGTTTCGTCCGCATCTTTGCAAAGAGGACGGCTCCTTGCGCTCATTTGTGAATCTCTACTTGGGGAGGAGGAATATCCGCGATCTGCAGGGGTTGGATACTCCTCTGAAACCAGGCGATATCCTTAACCTTGTTCCCGCGATTGCAGGTGGCTGAAATGTTGACTGAACTATCACGTGCTGAGATCCTGCGTTATTCCCGACACCTCCTCATTCCTGAGGTCGGGCTCGTAGGTCAGCGAAAGCTTAAATCCTCTTCGGTCCTTATTGTCGGTACAGGCGGACTGGGGTCACCGGTGGCGCTTTATCTCGCTGCTGCCGGGGTGGGTCATATTGGGCTGGTCGATTACGATGTGCTGGATGAATCCAACCTACAGCGCCAGATCATTCATGGGAGCGGGAGGGTGGGTACTCTTAAAGTTGAATCTGCCCGTGCCCGCCTGCTGGATCTGAATCCTGCCATCAAGGTGGAAGTGTTCAACGAACCCTTCACCTCTGAAAACGCGATGCGGATAGCCGAACCATTTGAAATTGTTGTTGATGGGACGGACAATTTCCCCACCCGCTACCTGATCAATGATTTATGCGTCCTCACCGGCAAACCGGATGTCTTTGGGGCCATATATCGGTTTGATGGGCAGGCCAGTGTTTTCGACGCCCGCACTGGTCCCTGTTACCGCTGCCTGTTTCCTGACCCCCCGCCTCCTGGAACCGTGCCCTCTTGTGCAGATGCTGGTGTTTTGGGCATCCTGCCTGGGACAATCGGTACGATCCAGGCCACTGAAACGATTAAGTACTTGCTGGGGATTGGTTCTTCGCTTGCCGGTCGCCTGCTGCTCTACAATGCCCTGGAAATGTCTTTCGAGTTTGTTAAATTAAAAAAGGATCCCGCCTGCAAAGTCTGCGGTCCGCACCCGGAGATTGTCGGGTTGGTGGATTATTTTGAGTTTTGCGGTGTTCCCGGGCTGGATCATCCCGAACCTGTGACCGGTGCGGAATGGAATATCACGGCTGTGCAATTGAATGAACGTCTCAAGCATGGCGAAAAAATTCGACTTGTGGATGTCCGCGAACCGCATGAATTGGCCATCTCACAAATTGCCGGCGCGCAAAATCTGCCGCTTGGATTGTTGGCCGCACACCTCGGCGAGCTTGATTCTGCTCAGGAGATCGTGCTATTCTGTAAATCCGGGGTTCGTTCTGCCCGTGCCCTGGAGTTGTTACTCAGCGCCGGATTCCGCAAGGTTAAAAACCTTCAAGGGGGTATTAACTCCTGGGCTCGGGAAGTGGATCAAAGTTTACCCTTATATTAATTAATGGTAATGCCAATATTCGAGCCCGGTGCTGTGCGTCTGGATATTGGAATTGCTTCCCCGTTGAATTATGTCGGGGAAGCATCTTTGTATAAGGAAGTTATATAGAAAAACGAAAAACTTGTGTTATGGGGAGGAGAGAAATTCTACTTGTCTGGATATCAGGAGTTAGGCACTCACTGGTCGCAGAATAAAAACCTGTCAGCAGGGATTCTGCCAGGCAGGAAAGGGTTCCCATCACCCGATGACGATATAAGCAAACAGCAGCCCAAAAGTTACGATCCCGCTCAGGATGAGAACACCTAGGTCGGGTAACATTTTTCTTTTACGTCGACTGTCTGCCAGGATAGCCGCCCCGCCAAAAAAAATAGCCGGTACTCCTAAATATGCGATGATGCTGACCGATAATTCACCCAAAATGGCAAGGCCCAATAAACCACCGCAGGCGATCCAGACAAGAATCGCCCACCGTGAGGCGGCTTGTTCGGGCTCATAAGCAATCCCCAATAATCCCAAAACCCCCAGTAATACCACCTCAATCAATATGAGGGCAGGCATGGGCCACATGGAAAATCCAGGCGGATTTGTCTCTGCTTGCGGAATCCAGATGGATGCCGCTCCGCCAATGCACAGGATAGCCCCAATTGTGGATAGCGTCCATTCGATAATCCGCTTCATATCAATTCTCCTCAGGAAATGAACTAACCTTCTTTATCAGCGACAAAATCATTATTACAAAAAGTAAAAGTTTTGTCAACAAAAGCACCAGAATCCGTTGCATCCCGCCACCCTCGCTGTATAATGGACAAAATCAATCCACTTTGGAGATTGCATGACTGACTCAAAAACCATTCTGGCAGTTTTGGCCCATCCTGACGATGAATCATTTGGCATGGGTGGCACATTGGCATTGTATGCCTCGCGCGGCATGCATGTGCATCTGGTTTGTGCCACACGCGGGGAGGTGGGGGAGGTGGCTCCCGATTTGCTGGAGGGCTTCGATTCCATCGCAACATTGCGCGAATCTGAACTGCGCTGTGCAGCGGGTGCGTTGGGGCTCTCGGGTGTCCATTTTCTGGACTACCGCGACTCGGGCATGCCCGGTTCTCCGGATAACCAACATCCCCAGGCGTTGGCTGCCCAGCCGCTGGACGAGGTGGCTGCGCGGGTGGTCTGCTACATACGTACGTTGAAACCTCAGGTTGTACTTACCTTCGATCCTATAGGCGGATACCGCCACCCCGACCACATAGCAATTCAGCGCGCCACTGTGCGTGCCTTCGAACAGGCAGGAAACCCCGAGTTTGCGCCAGATTGTCTTCCCGTCCATGTTCCGGAGCGCTTGTACTTTCATAAACTTCCCAACGGGCTGTTAAAATTTGCTGTTAAGGTTCTGCCTCTGGTGGGACGGGACCCGCATAAGTTTGGCTCTAACGGTGATATCGACCTGGTACCCATTGCAGAAGTTGATTTCCCCACCAACGCTCGTATTAATATTCGCCCGGTACTGGATAAAAAGGAAAAAGCAGGAGCTTGTCATGTCAGCCAGGGAGGCGGCCGCATGGGGGGTGGGATTGTCAGCCTCCTCATGCGCGTGTTCAGCGGATCGGAATATTTTATGCGCGCTTCTCCTCCGGTCGGAGCCAGCGAAAAACTGGCACGTGACTTGTTTGCCTGATACTTCCCCACGGATTAATTAACCTGGATATTTGGCTGTCTGTAAACACAGATTAAACGTTTATTTGTCCGATACTAATTTTCAAAAGGAGCATCTTATGACAAAGCGAAATATCGTTCACATTGAAATCCCTGCTGCCGACCAGGTCAAGTCCGCTAGGTTTTATCAGGATTTGTTTGGCTGGAAGACCACCCGGGACGAAAAAATGAATTACACCATGTGGCAGCCGGTGGAGGGTCCGGGCGGCGGTTTTTCACCGCTTGGTGAGCAGCCTGGAGGTGACGTGGTCATGCCTGGGGATATCCTCATCCATGTCGACAGCCAGGACATTGAAGCCGATCTGAAACGGGTGGTTGAACTTGGCGGAAAGATTGTCCGTCCGAAAAGTGAGATTCCCGGGATAGGCTGGTGGGGAGTATTCAAAGATCCCACCGGGAACAAGATCGCTTTATATACCAGCAAAGACTTAGATTACAACAAGTAATCCCCGGAAACGTACGCCCGGGCTGCCTTCCTGTTTCCGGCAAATGAATATTTTTCTCTTGGGACGGACATTCAAGTCCGTTCTATGATTTTGGTAGAGATAAGGGGGAGTTGAGATTGAGCGCCAGCAATTTTCCGCTCGAGCCATTAATATTTAAGATCGATACCGAACCGGTGCTGGCAGTCAGCCGCTGGAAGTAGTCTAGCGGCAGGCCTAGGTAATAAGCAACAGCCAGCTTTATTGGGTCGGCGTGGAAGACCACCGCGACCAGTTCGTCTGCGTGCTTGCTGACGATTGTATCCAGGGTGTTCACAATCCGTCCCTGGATTTCGACGAAGGTTTCTCCGCCCGGAAATTGAAATTGGGACGGGTTGGTCTGGATCACTTTCCAAATCCTGGTGCGGTTCAGAACTTTCCAGGAACGCCCTTCCCAATCACCCACATCCGAATCTGACAAGTCGGGGCGGACTTGTATTTCGAGCCCCAGAGCCTTTGCCAGCGGATCGGCGGTTTCGATGGCCCGCTCCAGCGGGCTGGAATAGATGGCTTTGATGGGCAGCTTGCCCAGGCTTTGCGCCAGCTCAGCTGCCTGGGCTATCCCGATCTTGTTAAGATGGATGCCGGGGATGTGTCCCGGCAATTTATTTTTTGCCAGGTAATCGTTATCACCGTGACGGATGAAGAGCAAGGTTGCCATGGTTGGTCCCAAATGTAAGAGATGGCAGGATTGTAACAGATGCCACAACTTGTGATAACCTGCCGGGGAATGGATCGCCATTGTCCATAAATTCGCAGTGTACCTGTCTTGTCACATCCTTGAATTGGCGATATACTGGATAGACTTTATCTATATATAGAATATGGAGGTGTAGTATGAAGTGGGTACTTAATATCCTCGGCGTGCTCCTCTTCCTCACGGGAGTGGTTTGGATTTTGCAGGGTACAGGAATTTACGCGGTGGGCATGATGGCCAACCAAATGCAATATGCTTATTATGGGATTGTGGTGGTTATCGTCGCCATTGTGCTGTTCTTTATTGCCAACCGCCGGCGTAAAAACCTCCCCCCTCCTTCTAATAATCCACCCTCCTCATCCAATACCAATACCAACCCTTAAGTTGGATGGTCGTCTTTATCCAGCATAAGGTTGGCTGCTTTTCTTCCTATCTCGACCGCAAAATTCGTACCCCGGTCCCAGGGATAGACTTGGCTCATTGAGGCGAAATATACTCCCTCCACCGGCGTCTCGATGGCTGGGATGTTTTTAGAGTGGTTGACCAAAGGCACAGGCTGTGCATAGGCTGTTCGGTATAGCCACGCCTTTCGAATCCAGTTTCGTTCGAACTTGGGATTGAATTTCTTCAGGGCAGGTAGGAAGCGCTCTAGGATTTCCTCCTGGTTCAAATGGAAATATTCGTTTTCCGGCTCCAGGTAATCACCCATGTAAAGGATAGTATCCCCTCCGAAATGTTCTTTTCCCACGAAATTGGTATGCTCCACGAGCGCCAGGAAGGGGTAGCCCGCCGATTTTGGCAGGTTATACCAGTAATACCCTTCCTCCGACAGTTGGCGGATGAGTGCCAGGGTCATTACTACTGCTCCCATGGATTTCATGCTTTTCAACCCATGCAGGTAAGTTTCTGGTAAGGACGGGACGAGCCTGGACATCGCCTCCGGAGATAGGGTTACCAGCACCTTCTTGTAGGTTTCGGATTTTCCACTCTGCACCGTCACCTCCTCTCCATTTTCTGCCCGCTCGATCTGCGAGACTGGTGCCTGAAGGCGGATCTCTACTCCCAATTCCCTCAACCTCCCGGCAAACATGTCTGCGAAATTCTGGAACCCTCCCTCGAATGTCCCCAGCCTGGTTGTTCGCGCTTTAAGTCGGGCCCACATCCAGGCCATGTTGACCTGCTTGTAGTAGCGTTCACCAAACTTTCCGATGACCAGCGGTTCCCACATCAGCTTGTAAACTTTTTCACCTGCCCACTTGCACAACCATTCTTCCACGGTATATTTTTCCAGCGCTTTCCAGTTATTTGTTAGCCGCAGGTACACCCCCACCAGCCCGAAGCGGATTTTGTTGATCCCAAAGCCCAGCCCCGGGAAGAGCAGCGCTTTTAAGATGGAATCGAACGGGTAGAATTTTCCCTGGTGGTACATGACCGTCAGCGGGCGCGGGAAAAGCACTTTGTCCTCCCAGCCCAGTTCCTTGATCAGTCCCAGCATGGCATGGTCGCTTGCAAACCAGTGATGATAGTATTTCTCCACCCACCAGTCCCACCCAGGCTCTTTGAACCCGCCTGCCAGGCCTCCGACCGAGTCCCCCGCCTCGAAGATTGTTACTTGGTGACCGGCTTTGGTCAGGTCGTATGCGGCTGCCATTCCGGAAAAACCTGCGCCTATGATCGCTATTTTCATTAAGCAGGATCTCCTGTTGTCAAACTTCTAGATTGCTCGAACCTTTCTAGGGTAATAAATCAGGCCTGGCCTGTTGGCTCCTGGGGCACATTTGTCTCTCTCGCTTCACTTCTCAGGGTATCGTTCCACTTGATTCCCTCGCGTGCCATATACCAGGCGCCCAGGACCGTGATTGGGAACCAGAGCGCAAAGTGCAATACGAATGTATAAGCGCTGGCAATTCCTTGACTGATGCGCTCCGCTGTGAGGATGGCGATCGCGGGCGCATCGAATGTGCCCAGGTAACCGGGTGCCGCCGGGATGGTGGTGGTTAGGTTGACCACTCCATTGATTAGCATGAGCGTGAAGAAACTGACGCTGAAGGGGAAGGCGTGCATAACCAGCCAGTATTTGACTGTTTCCAATAGCCATATTATTACCGATGTGAAGAACACCATCAATATGTTGAAAGGCGAGCGGAGCGATTCCAATCCATCCAGGAAACGGTGCATAATGCCTGAGGACTGCGTACGCACGCGGGCGGGAAAGAATCGATCGATCAACCTTTGCCCGATTTGGGCTGTCACCTTGGGGAACATGGCTGCGAGCAGGAACACCAGTAAGGCGCCGAAAAATGCAATGCTGCCCCACACGGCTACGTCCTGGATCGTGACTTGCCATTTTCCTACCGGGATGACCACTTGTGCCAGGTCAGCCAGCTGGGTCAGGTTGAAGAAGACGAAAGCCAGCATGACTACGCCGTCGAAGATACGCTCCACGATGATGGTTGCCAGCGAGGCAGAAATCGGCACGCCTTCCCGCCTTTTAAGTACCACGGCCCGCAGTACTTCTCCCGCCCGGGCAGGGTATATGTTATTACCCATATATCCGATGCAGGTGATCGGGAACATGACTCGGGTCCGGATGGACTTGATCGGCCTGAGCAGGTAATGCCAGCGCCAGGCACGCGCCCATACCGCAACGAAATAAACTGCCACACCCGGCACGATCCACCAGTAATTGGCGTGGATTACAGCTTGCCAGAGGTCGGCCGGGTTAAGTGTTCGCAGGCTCCACCAAAGAAAGATTGCGCTGATCAAAACCCCGACCCAGAATTGCCACTTTTTCATATTGAATGATTTTACCATGCCGGGAATGAGGGCTCCTTTTAATCGGATTGGTTGGCAATAACCTCGTCGGCTCATTTTCCAGGCCCAAAACAGGGCACAGAAACACCACATTTCATGGACTTTCTTATTAAGTGTTTAGTGCTAGAATTAATTGACCATGACAGCTATTTTGAATCCGGATCATCGATGGTTCTTTGCTATTATTTGCTCCGATTTGGAATTTTGCTTGCCTCTGGAATACGCGGATGTTCTTGAATAGTTCGGGTTCGAAAAGTTCAAATAACGTTGCAGGAATCGGGACTTATGCCCATTGATCTTTCTGAAAGGGTTAATTTTCTAACTAAAATTCATCTTTTTAACGGCTTGGATGAGGCTCAGATCACGGCTGTGGCTGATGAGTTGAAAGAAGAGACTTATCCCGCAGGCAAAGAAATCCTCCCATTGGGAGTGGAAGATGATCGGATGTACCTGGTTTGGAGCGGTAAAGTGACAGTTTCCAAATCGGGAAAGCAACCTGTTACGTCGTTATTGGTGAGTGGCGATCACTTTGGGGAAGAAGCAATGTTGGTGGCGCATCCCCCCCGGAAGATTTCAGCAGCAGCTGTTGAGACGACTACTGCATTAGTGCTGACCCGGCAGCAATTCCAGGTCCTCGTAAAACAAGCTCCCTGCTTGAAGATCAATATCGCTGCCGCGCTTAATACCCATCGCCTGGAGCAGCATGTCCATTTCAAGTGGCTTCAGGAGAACGAGGTCGTTTACTTCCTGGCGCGGAAAAATTCTGTCCTCCTTATTGAGGGGTTGACCGGTCCGGTACTGCTTGAAATAGCCGCCGTTGTAGGCATGCTGCTCACCTGGTATTATTCACTTTGGGTCCCGGCGTTAGCGGCCCTTTGGTACGTGTCGCTCCTGTTGAGTATTTTCGCAGTCGGTTGGGGGATCTGGAACGGCATCGATTGGGGCAACGATTATTATGTTGTCACTGACCGGCGGGTGGTATGGGTCGAAAAGGTCGTTGGTCTGTATGAAAGCCGCCAGGAATCCCCACTTTCCGCAGTGCTGCGGGTTAATGTGGAAACGGATTTCACTGGTCGTCTCCTGGATTATGGCGACCTTGTAATTTCCACAATTGTTGGGAGTACATTGAAATTAAGAAATCTTGATCATCCTAACCAGGCTGCTGCCTTGATCGACCAGTACTGGAGACGCTCGAAGGAAACTTCCCGCAGGATGGACCAGGAGGAAATACAAAAAGCTTTGCGCTCACGCCTGCTGGGGGATCAACCCCAGCCTCCCGAGGTTAAGGGGATTGTTGCCAAATCTGTTGCGAACAATAACCCGTATCAGGGTCAGCGTAGTTTCATCAACCTCTTCCGCCTGCGTTTTGAACAATTTACCACGGTAACTTACCGCAAGCACATTTTTGTCTTAATTGAACAGGTCGGGAAACCCGGCTTGATTATGATTATTCTGTTTGCATTTTTGTTCTTCGAGATTTTCAGGCCGCATGCCAACATCGCCACATTATTCAAGGCTGATGCGGGCTTGATCTACTTTATTTGGGCGATCTTGTACATGGCTTCGTTGCTTTGGGGAATCTATGAGTATGTAGATTGGAGCAACGATATCTTCCAGGTCACTCCCGACCAGATCATGGATATCGATAAAACTCCCTTGGGGCAGGTGACCAGTGACATTGCCTCCCTAGAAAATATCCTGTCCATCGAGTACAAGCGCATTGGCATCCTGCAGCTATTTTTTAACTACGGCACGGTTTTTATAACCATCGGCGGTGGCAGGGAAATGGCCTTCGAAAATGTTTTCAACCCCTCCGCAGTCCAGGAGGATATCGAGCGCCGCAGGTTGGAAAAGATCACTAAAAAAGAACAGGAAGCCATTAAGGGAGAGCGCGAACGCAATGCCGACTGGTTTGCGGCTTATTTCCATAACGAACAGCAGCTCCGGCGAGAAGAAGGGGAGCCGGATGAAAAAAAACCAGGTGACAGCTTGCCGATAAATGATGTAAAATAAGCACTTCATCTTGCTCATTTATTGGTGAACCATGCCGCTCCGTAAAATTGTCACCCTGCCTGACCCCATTTTGCGCCGCAAAGCGCACCCCGTTACCCGCTTCGACGCTGATTTGCAATCCCTGATAGACGATATGATCGAAACAATGCGTCAAGCGCCCGGCGTTGGCTTGGCTGCGCCCCAGGTGGGTATCCCCGACCGGGTTATCGTGGTGGAATATCCCGAGGACGACACGCAGGAAGACTCTCCCAAGAAACTGTTTGCCGTGGTTAACCCTGAGATTAAAGAAATGTCCTCAGAAACCGAGTTGGGCATCGAAGGGTGCCTGTCCATCCCCGGCTTGAACGGCGAAGTTGAACGGGCATTGACCTGCACGGTTAAAGGGCAGACGCGCCATGGCAAACCTGTCAAGATTAAAGCCACAGGCTGGACTGCACGCATTTTTCAGCATGAGGTCGATCACGTTAACGGAATCGTTTTTACCGACCGGGCCACCAAGGTCTGGAGACCGGCCCCTGAGGAACCAGTGCTGGACAATGTTTAATTTTTCGTCCGTCCCCCTGCTTCTGTGGTCGACCGGCGGCTGAAAAAATCATGCATCTCACCCACCTCTCCCTGACCAATTTTCGAAGTTTCGCCCGCCTGGATATGGACATTCCCCGGCGGGTTGTTTTGCTGACCGGCAGCAATGCCCAGGGAAAAACAAGCGTTCTGGAGGCAGTTTATTTCCTTGCGGCTTTTACATCGTTCCAAACCCATGCTGACCGCCAGTTGGTTAATTTCTTTGAAGCGAAAAAGGAACTCGCCGTAGGTCGTCTGGTGGCGGAATATACGCGTGGCATTTCCAACCACAAGCTCGAAGTTCGCCTGGTCCTTGAACCTGTTGGAGTCGCCGGACAGCGCCTCCGTAAGGAAATCCTGCTCGACGGGATTAAACGTCCCCTCTCGGAAGTTATCGGGCATTTTAATGCTGTCATCTTTGTACCCCAGATGGCTCAGATCCTCGAAGGGGGACCTGAAGAACGGCGCCGCTATCTCAACCTAGCCCTCGCCCAGACTGTTCCCGGCTATGCTCGTTTGTTGAGCGAGTATGGGCAGGCGCTCACCCAGCGCAATTCCCTCCTCAAGCAGTTGGCCGAACGTGGTGGCGACCAGTCGCAGTTGGATTTCTGGGATGAGACTCTCTCCCGCACCGGGTCTGTCATCATTCTGCGCCGTATCGAAGCGGTGCATGAGATCGAGAAACTTGCTGCCCGCATCCACCGCGACCTGACCCATGGGGCTGAAGTTCTGAGGATTCATTACCACCCTGCCTACGATCCCCTCCCTTCACCGGACGGGCAGATTGCCATGCCGCTTAAAACCACAGTGCAGCGCAATGGTTTCACCGAAGACGATATCCGTCAGGGATTTTCGGTTGCACTGAAAGAAAACCGCCCCGAGGAGATCCGCCGTGGCGTGACTGTGCTCGGACCACACCGCGACGAGCTGCGTTTCCTTGCCAACGGGATTGATCTTTCCGATTTCGGTTCGCGTGGGCAGGTGCGCACCACGCTGCTGGCACTCAAACTCGCCGAGATCGAATGGATGAAAGGCCGCACCGGTCAGTGGCCGGTGCTCCTCCTCGACGAAGTCCTGGCAGAGCTCGATACCTCCCGCCGCTTAGATTTACTCGCCTACCTGGATAAGATCGAGCAGGCTATTCTCACCACCACTGATTTGAATTTGTTTTCCCCCGCTTTCGTTGAAAAATCCGAGAGGTGGGAAGTCTCTGCTGGTACGGTCAAGGTTTGCCAGGATTGAAAGGAAGGATAAAATGTCGGTCAAACATGCCCAGGATGTGGAAGCCAAAGTTGTGGAATCAGGGGAGAAAACCACCATCCAGGTTTTGATCTCTTCTCAGGAAGGACCCAATTTTGCGTTGCGCCGCTTCATCATGCAGCCTGGCGGCGAGATGCCCGAACACACCAATACCCTGGAACACGAGCAGTACGTCCTCAAAGGAAACGCCAGCATCGGCATCGCTGGTGAAACGATCGATGTTCAGGCCGGGGACGTGGTCTTCATCCCGGAAGGGGTTCCCCATTGGTACAAAAATACCGGTGAAGGGACCTTCGAATTCCTGTGCATCATCCCCAATAAACCGGATGAAATTAAGATCATTGACAAGGGATGCTGATCAATTTGCTAATTTATAAGGGGATTATAAAATTTGCTCCTCTTGGTTTGCCATGCATTTTGTTTGCCTGAAAATAGGTTCTTCGTGTTCTTCTTTCCTTCGCGGTAAATTTGCTCCAGGGACTTAACATGGACTATGACGCAATCATCATTGGTTCAGGCGCAGGTGGACTGACCGCCGCGCTTGCATTGGCGCAGGCAGGCAAAAAGGTGCTTGTCCTCGAACAGCACGACCGCCCCGGAGGTTGGACACATTCGTTCACGCTCCAGGGCTATCGTTTCAGCCCGGGTGTGCATTACATCGGCGACCTGCAGGAAGGTGGCGGTCTGCGTGCGATTTACGATGGTCTCGGGGTATCCCAGGACTTGACTTTCTGCGAACTCAATCCCGATGGATATGACCACATTATCATTGATGATCGCCGCATTGACTTTCCCAGTGGCAAGGATAACTTAATTGAAAGGTTGAAAAGCCATTTCCCTCGCGAATCCGCAGGGATCGAAGGTTACTTTGCTGACTTGGTGGATATGATTCAATCGCTGTCCCGGATTGGGGACTTGACCCATCCCTTGAAATCCGCTGCCAGCGCACCTACCATCATCAAGTGGATGCATGCAACTGGTGCCGACCTGATCAATTCCAATGTCAACGACCCGATATTAAGAGGTGTCTTGGCCGGGCAGTCCGGTGATCACGGCCTTCCCCCCTCGCAGGTATCAGCATTTATGCACGCTGGTATTACTAACCATTACCTCAATGGTGGCTACTATCCACTAGGTGGATCGTTTTCCCTCCCGCGTGCCTTTGTAAAGGCGCTCAACCGCACCGGCGGAGAGGTCAAGCTCAAGTGCCGGGCCAAGCGGATCCTCCTGGAAGGGAAAAAGGTTATGGGGGTTCTATTGGATTCCGGTGAGGAAATTCGCGCTGGTATTGTCATATCCAACGCCGATCCCGAAGTGACCTTCGGTCAATTAATTGGGCGTGAACAACTTCCCTCGCGCCTCCTGAAAAAAGTTGATTCAGTCAAATATTCCACCTCATGCGTCAGCTTGTTCTTTGCCACCGATATGGATCTGCGTTCAGCCGGGCTCGACTCGGGCAATTTCTGGTTTTACGACCACGCAGATGTTGATAAGATCTATACGGATGGTCTCACCGACGCCATGTTGGGGCATGAAACCCCTCCTGGTATGTTCCTTACCGTCACCACCTTGAAGGACCCCTCGAAAATGCACTCAGGGCATCATACCTGCGAAGCATTTGCCTTTGTTGGGTATTCAGCATTCGAGAAATGGGCCCATACCAGTTATGGCGCCCGTCCCGCGGACTATGAGGCAATGAAAGAAGACCTCTCCTGGCGGATGGTGCGCGGGCTCGAGAAGCATCTTCCCGGGTTGAGCAGGCACATCGTGTTTTCCAGCCTCGGCACCCCGCTCACCAACGAACATTATCTCAACGCCACGCGTGGCAATCTTTATGGGATCGAGAAAAGCCCCTCCCAGGTGGGACCTTGGGCGTTTCAGCCGCGTACTGCCTTCGATGGCTTGTTCCTGTGCGGAGCAAGCACTCTCAGCCACGGTGTGGCGGGTGTGACCGCTTCCGGGATCGAGGCCGTCAAAGCCATCCTCAACTGCCGCACGGAAGATATTTTGTCCCGGCATGGTCCTGGTCCGAGGTTTTTACCCTCGGAGGATATTAGTGCCTGGCCTGAGGATTTAAGGAAAAAGATTGAGCATGGAGAAGTCGCCAGGGAGGAAGAAGAGAGGGAAATGTAACGGATTTGGATTGTGCTACAATGACTTTGCACTCACTACCTGCCAAGGAGGGAACCCCATGTCCATTGATTACTCCCAAAAATCGTACTGGTTAAATACCTTTGGGCCGTATACCCCTTCTCCCGCGGTTCATGGCGACATATCGGTCGATGTTGCCATCATTGGGGGAGGCTTCACGGGTCTCTCGACCGCTTATTTCCTTCGCAAAGCCGAACCTGCTCTCAAGGTTGCCGTGCTGGAAGGGGAGGTGGTTGGTTTCGGTGCTAGTGGGCGCAACGGCGGGTTTGCCATGACATTATTCGGGCTGGAACCTGCCGTGACTGCCATGCTGTTTGGCAAACAGCGCACGGTCGAGGCCCATCATTATTGCGAACGTTCGGTCGATCTCGTCCGGGATCTGATTCGGGAGCATAATATTCAGAGCGATTTTGAATATACAGGCTTCCTGCGCCTCGCAACTACTCCCGGTTACGTCAAACGCATCCAGCACGACATCGAATTGCTCACCAGCCTCGGAGTGACTGGAATTGAATGGATAAGTCAGGAGCAGGCTCGGGCTGAGGTGGATAGCCCTTTGGTGTTAGGAGCATGGAAAGAAGCCCGTTGTGGGATTTTGAATCCGGCAAAACACGTCCGCGAATTAAAGCGCATCGCCCAGGAGTTGGGGACGGTAGTTTACGAACAATCTCCGGTCACTGAGATCCGCCGTGGTTCACGGTTTACCTTGCAGACGCCTCAGGGGAAAGTCACCGCCGATAAGTTAGTATTTGCCACCAATGCTTATTCGCATCTCATTCCGGAGATCAGGAATAAACAAGTTCCTGCTTTTACCCACATGGTCATTACAGAGCCTCTAACAAAGTCCCAGCTGGACTCCATTGGCTGGAGGAACAGGCAGGGGCTCGAAGATGCCCGCAACCTGGTGCATTACTTGCGCCTCACCGTGGATAATCGCCTGGCCATAGGGGGTAGCGATGTGACCATTTCTTACGGCAGAGATATGGATCGTGACTTGAATGTAAAAACCTTCGCACAACTGGAGAAGGATACGATAGAGTTATTCCCCGGTTTGAAAGATGTGAAGTTTACGTTTCGTTGGGGTGGACCTGTCAGCGTGACCCTCCAAATGGCTCCTGCCATCGGCATGGTTGGTGACCAGCGTGCCTGGTATAGTCTTGGCTGCGTGGGGCATGGCGTTGCGCCTACCCATCTTAATGGTCAAACATTGGCTGATTTATTGCTCGAGCGCAAAACCGACCTGACCTCTGTCTGGTTTGTGGAACGCAAACCTGTCGCTTGGCCGCCTGAGCCTCTGCGCTGGGTGGCTTCGCAAGCCCTGCTTGGTTATCTGCACACGGAAGATTGGTGGTACGAGCGCGGCATGAACTCGACTGCCCGGTAACAACTTCCAATTCAATATGAAAAATGAGCAGGCAATTCGTCTGCTCATTAATTATTCTGACAGCTCGAGTCATTTAAGATTTATAGCGGTTTTTTCGCCGGCACTCCCGGTTTGCGTGGGTACTGTGGGGGAGTTGCTGCCACTTTATCCACGATCACCAAGAAGCGCTCGTCAGCCACTCCCGGCAAGGTAACCGGCAGTAATTGTCGTGTGCATCCCCCCAGGATTTTGAAAGCTTTCTCAGACCGGTGAGTTTCCACGAGCCCGCTTTGCCCTTTTTGCGCCAGCATGACTCCGCCCACTTGCACCAGCGGCAGCAGGTACTCGGCCAGTACGGGCAGGGTCGCCACCGAACGCGCCACAGCCCAATCGAAGGCTTCCCGTGCTTCGGGGTTTTGACCAAAATCTTCGGCTCTGGCGGTCACAACCTCCGTGCCATCCAGGTTGAGGGCCTCAACCATGTGCCGGCAGAAATTGGCTTTCTTTCCCACCGATTCAACCAGTGTCAGCCGCATGGATGGATACAATATTTTCAGCGGGATCCCCGGGAATCCCGCCCCGGTGCCTATGTCCACCAGCCGTCGAGGTGGGTTTTCCTTCCAGGCCATCACGCATGAGAAAGAATCTAGGAAATGTTTGGTGCGGATTCCCTCTTCATCCCGGATAGCTGTCAGGTTGAATTTATCGTTCCACGCCAGGAGCTCGCGCTCGAAGGTCATCAGCGCCACCACCTGGCGACCTGTCAGGTGGATTCCAAAGAGCTGACGGGCTTCGAGAACGAGTTTCTCCATGTATAAAATTATACCCCCTCTCCTTTTTGGAGAGGGGGTGCGGAGTTCTGAAGGGCCATTATTGTTTGGCGATCTGTGCCTTTTTCCTCATTTGCCGCTTGACCAGGGCGATGATGCCCCAAACCACCAGTGCGATGGGGACCAGGATGGTGACCAGGATCGGAAGGACGAGCAGGATCAAATTGATCAGGAAGTTTACGAACCCTTGCCAGAAGGTAACCAGGGATTGGATCGCATCACGCGCCACACCTTCGGGTTTCCAGCTGCCAATTTGGATCGGTTTGATGGTCTCTTCAGCGATCAGGGTCACGTTGATGAGTGAGTAAGAAGAAGCCTGTTCATAATATTGCATCTGGCCCTTGATCGACTCTATCTGCCCGCGTACCGTGACGATCTGGTTGTAGACCGCCAGCACATCCTGGGTCTTTGAGCTTGTACTGCTGTTGGGATTGTTCTTCGCTTCGTCCATGATCGCCTGCAGGTCGGTTTCTGCCAGCTCCAGGTTTGTAAGTTGGCTTTGCAGGTCCACGTACGATGCCGTGATATCCTGGCTGTTGCGGGTATCATTGCGGACCTCAATTGCATCCGCCTTGATCTGGCTCAATGCATCGTCCAGTTTATCCGCCGGAATGCGGATGGAGATGGTCCCTGCTGGGATGGAAGACCCGTCTTGCCCAGTGGTCTGGTACATATTTAGGGAAATAACGAACCCGCCCAGCGAGGTTGCCATCTGGCTGATCGCGTCCACCTTGGCTTGTGGGTCGGCGATGACAATGGTCAGGTCGGCATTCATGATCACCAGCCTGTCCTGCAAGGTCGTGGTGCTGCTATTGGTGCTCGTATCTCCGGGTGCCTTGTAGGTATCCGAATACGCTGGTGCCGCGGTGGGAACAGGGGCGAATTCATTGGCTGGACCTCCGCCATAACCCTGGACATCCACGCTGGGTGTCGAAGCGTTTCTAATCCCGCAAGCTGCCAATATGAGGCTCAATGCGATTAATCCGATGGCAATTTTCTTGTTCATGGGTTACTCCTCCTTCAGCGGACTCGATGGTTGTAGTTGTCTTGTAGACGACCGACCGGCATTGAATGTTCCGCCCTTCCAAAAAAAGCACCCGCAATGAAAATTGCAGGTGCTTCTATATAAATCTTGCACTAAATTATTTACCAGCCCCCGGCCAGGCGCTCAGCATGCCGGGGCGGAAGTCCCGCCTCCAGGATCATTTTTTGCACTGCTGGGATATCGTATTCCACGCGCCGCGGTTCCCAGGTATGCTCTTCGGGTGAGAAAATGGCATACGCCGCCCGTGGGTCTCTATCGCGTGGTTGCCCCACTGAGCCCGGGTTGAGGATGGCGCGTTCCTTGAGTTCATATATTTCGCTGGGACGTGGTACTACAATGGCCATATCGTCGGTCTTGGCATGATATTGGAACACAGCTTGGAAATGCGAGTGACCTACGAAGCACCAGGGGGTATCAAAGGCAGCCAGGTTGATGCGTGCCACTAGGGTGTTCATCACGTATTCCCAAATTGGGTCGCGCGGGCTGCCGTGTGCCAGCGATACTTCCCCGTGTACCACCAGTTCATCTGGCAGCGAACTCAGGAAAGCCCGGCTCTTCTCGCTGAATATTTTCCGTTGCCATATTAGTGCTTTCCTGGCATCTGCATTAAATGTTTCCAGCGCCATATTGCCGACGGCGGCATAATCGTGGTTCCCCATGATGCAGATCAGGTTGGGCAGGATGCGGATGCGTTCGATGCATTCGTTGGGCTGCGGTCCGTAACCGGCTACGTCGCCCAGGCACCAGGTTTCATCTACTGTCCCCGCATCCTTTAAGACGGCCTCCAGCGCAATTGCGTTGGCATGCACGTCAGATATCACCAAAACTTTTGTCATCTATTCTCCAGGAGTTCCCCTAAATGTGTGATGATGGTCTCTGCCACCTCTGACTTGCTCATCAGTGGCAAAACTTCTGCTTTTGCGTTCGGGAACAGGAGCGTGACTCGGTTGGTGTCCACGCTGAATCCTGCGTCGGGAGCGGAAATGTCGTTGGCGACAAGTATATCTAACTTTTTGGACTTTAACTTGCGGGAAGCGTTCTCGATTAAGTTCCGGCTTTCAGCCGCGAACCCAATGACGATCCGCGGCTTCCTGGTCCTCATACCGGCTACCGCTAATAAGATGTCTGGTGTGGCTTCCAGGTCTACCTGCGGGATACCGTCTTGCTTTTTTAGCTTGTTCTTCGCCGCAGTTTTGGGGCGGAAATCTGCCACAGCCGCAGCCATGATCAGGGCGTCTGCTCCCTTGGCTTCCTTCAGAACCGCTTCCTGCATTTCATGGGCCGTGCGCACTTGGATTAATTGTGCGCCTACAGGAGTGGGCAGAGTGGTCGGTGCGGTAATCAGCGCTACTATCGCACCTGCATCCAGGCCGGCTTGTGCGATCGCAAAGCCCTGTTTTCCGGAGGATTTGTTGGTTAACATTCGCACCGGGTCAAGCGGTTCCTGCGTCCCGCCTGCCGTCACGACGATTTTCTTGTCTGCTAGCTTTCCACCCCTTCCCAGGGTTAAGCGGATGTGTCCCATCAGTTCTGCTGGTTCAACCATCCTCCCTCGACCGCTTAATCCGGAAGCCATATGACCTTCATCTGGTCCGGCAAACTGGATCCCTCGTTCGCGTAAAATATGAATACTTTCCTGGGTCGCCGGATGTTCGAACATGCCGGCATCCATGGCGGGTGCAATCAGAATGGAAGAACGCATCGCCAGGGCGGTGATCGTAAGCAGGTTATCTGCCAGCCCGTGAGCCAGTTTTCCGAGAGTATTTGCCGTGCAGGGGGCTATGACCAGCAGGTCTGCGCTCTGTCCCAGGCCGACGTGCAGCACGTGCGCTTCGCCTCCCCATAAATCCGCCTCGGTAAATGCCTTCCGCCCGGTAACAGACTGAAAAGTGAGCGGGCTGATGAATTTCTCGGCTGCCGGGGTGAGGATTACATCCACCTTTGCCCCCGCTTGGGTTAGTTTTGACGCCAGGTCTGCGCTCTTATATGCAGCAATTGATCCTGTCACCCCGAGTAGTATGTGCTTGGAATTGAAGATGGACATATTCTGTAATTATAATGCCAACCGGCATTGCAGGGTTGAATGCCGCCCCTCCGGTTCCACCGATCCCGCTCCTACGGGTGGAAAACGACTTCGTGACTCAGGAATTTGTCACCATCATAATTAAATTTGGCGGAGAAAAATTTCTCCTCCCGCAGCCACGGAAGAAAAATGTGGTCACTGGGCCAGAGGGCCAGGGATTCCAGCTCTTCATCCGGGACCCACTCCAGGTACCCTTCATCATTTTCATTTACATCTTCTTTGAAAGTTTCTGCGGTATAGACGAAAACGTACCAATCGTTGCCTTTGAATCGGGGGAACATTACCAGCCCGTGCAGTCGTGGATTCACAATTTCCAGCCCGGATTCTTCCCGCACCTCGCGAATTACGAATTCCTCCGGACTTTCCCCCGGCTCTAATTTCCCGCCCAGGCCGTTCCACTTCCCTGCATGAATATCGTCGGCTCGTTTGGTGCGGTGGATCATTAGCGTCGAGCCTTCGTGATGGATGTAGCAGAGAGTGGCAAGGATCATGGATATTTAAGGACTCTGATCGCGAAAAATAAACTAATTATACTTTTTCAACTTTTTTCTTGCGGACACGTTCGACCACCCGTTTCCATGCTTTGGTTGGTTGTTCCGGCCGGAGGTTGCGCTGTGCATCTTTGCTGAGTGCCATGGCGATGTCCTCGAAAATGGCCCCAATCAGGCCGTCGGGGTTGGATAAAACCAGCGGGTTACCGACGTTCAGGGCATTTACAAATTCATCTGCAGCATAGGGTAGTTCCAGGCTGATTTTGGCTTTTAGTACTCTTTCGATCTCTTTTAACGCCAGCCCCTGGCGCGGGAAGGTCCAATTTATCAGGAAGTAGATTTTTTTATTTACAGAATAATTTAAGGTGCTGAATAGTTCCGCGGCCATGCTCGCCGCTCTCAGGGAGGCGATCTCAGGCTGGGTGATTACCAGGATCACATCGCTCTGGTCCAGGGCAATTAATGATAGCTTGCTCAAATCGTGAGGCATATCTAGGATCACATATGGAAAGGCGGAGCGCAGGACTTCAAGTGTCTTTTTCACCTTTTCAGGGGTCAGCAGTTCACTTTCTTCGGGACGCCGGGGTGACGCTAGGGTCCGCACCTGGCAATCATGGAGGAGCATCGTATTTAATACCCCATCTTCGTCGATGACCTCCAGTTTGCATACGTCAGCCCAGGTGTGCCGTAGCGATTGGTTCAGGAACAAGGCGCTCTGGCCGGCAACGGAGACCATGTCCACCAATGCGACACCCATTTCCCACAATTGCGCGAGACCGGCTGCCAGGTTAACTGCGATGGTTGAGACACCTGCCCCGCCGCGCAGGGAGAAAACTGCAATGGTGCGCGCCACTTCCCGTTCCATTATGTTGGCAGGTGTTGTGCTTTGAGCTGCGCGCGCCTCGGCGCGGCGGATCAAAAAGTTGATCCGTGCCACCAGCTCGGCTGTATCGTAAGGTTTTGCCAGGTAATCGTCCGCCCCGGCTTCGAACCCTTTGACCTTGTTTTCCACATTATCCAGTGCGGTCAGCATGATGATCGGGATCAGCGCGGTGACTGGGTTGGCACGGATTTGACGGCAGACTGAAAATCCATCCATTTCCGGCATCATTACATCCAACAGGATCAGGTCGGGGCGGATGGTTTTAAGTTGTTCAAGTGCGTTAGGGCCGTCTACTGCATCGATGACAATGAACCCTTGCTTCGTAAGCAGGATGTTAGCCATCTTTCGCAGCATTTCATCGTCATCGACCAGCAGGATTTTTTTGAGCACAATAAATCTCCTGTTTATATCTATCCTTCATGGTGGGCTGTCAATTCCCCTATTATTTACGGGAATAACCTTCTCATTATAATGAATAATGTGCTTGGTTTTATTTGCAATATTGGCTTGACATGTAATAAATCTGGAACAGGGTTGGCGCGCCAAACGCCTTCAGCGAAAAAGATTCTCCAGTCCCAGCCGGATATCATTACGCCAGGAACTGTAATTGTGCCCACCCGAAAACTCATGATATTTAGCTTTGTAATTTTTCCTTGTTAGTAACGCGTACAACTGTCGGTTATTTTTCAGCAGCGGCTCATATCGACCGGCATCCATCCAGATGTCGAGGTCGGCAGGTCCGTCATGCCTTACGAGGTCCACCACCACTGGCTCGGGTTCTGAAAACATGAATGCTCCCGACTGGCTCACAACTTTTCCGAAGAGCTTGGGCAGGCGCATCCCGGTGTATAGCGCCATCAGCCCTCCCATCGACGCGCCCATGATTGCATAATTTCCTTTACCGGGAGGTGTCAGAGTGAGATTTTCCTTTGCCAGGGGGATGACGCAGTCGAGCACGAATCCAATCGTGGAGTCTGAGCAGGCATATTCCAGGTTTCTTGCCAGTCCCCCGTCTTTTATCATCGCTATGGCAAATGGGCGGACGCGTTTCTGGGCTATCAGGTTATCCACGATAACGTTAAGGTTCGCGCGTTTCAGGAAATCGACGCCGTCATAGACGACCATCAGCGGAACCGGTTCCTTGACTGGCGGCTGATAAAGGATCACGCTCCGCTGCGGTCCGACCACGTATTCCCTGGTTGGCACTTGGTAACGGGCTAATTTGCCCCCCGGGACCCTTGGTTTTCGTACCAGTAGCGGAGTGGGCTCTCCGCGTGGCATGTAAAAAAAGTGGTTGTACTCGTTGACCCCATTTTCAACCCGCTTGTGATTAAGCGGGTCAGCAATCCGTGCACCATCTTTCGGATCCAGGAATCCATATTCGATGTACGCATCGCTGACCAGGCGCATCGAAAAGGACCAGAGTCCAGGCGCGATCCGCTGCATGGTCTGGGGATCTTCCTCCCAGTTATGAATGTCGTCGACCAGGCGTGGCGCGGTCCTCCCCTGCCAGATGAATGTAGCTGTTTTGCCCTCGATGACGGGGTTGCCCGTCATTCTGGCTTTGACAATTAATGGGTGTAATGGCAACTTAATTTCCCTGCTTTTTGATCCAGGCCAGGATGTCACTTCGGTGTTCTTTGTAATGTCCGCTGGTATTATCTGCGATTCCCCTCCAGAGAAGTCCCATCGGCCAGGTATCCAGGTGGTTGCTTTGGAGTTGTTCCTCGCTCAAGCCCTCGGCTAATGTAACTGCATCCCGGTAGGATAGGTGGAATTCCTCCAGGACGTCCGCCAGCGAAAAATCTTTGACCCGTTTGTAGTTATCTGCGTTCATCCGGTCCACATCCCATGGTTCAGGTACAACCGGTTTTTCGCCGCGGACGAGGCTGTTGGTCCATTGGATCATCCAATGTTCCCAGGTGGAAATGTGTGCCAGGACGTCCTTGACACTCCAGACACCATCCACTCCCGGGAGCAGCATTTGCGCGTGGGTTAGCCGCGCCAGTGTTGCCTCGAGCAGCCCGTGTTCGCTGCGGATTTGATCTAGAAGATCTTGCTTGGTGAGTTTTTCTTCAATATCGTTCATTTGCTGTAAGTTCCTGTTAATTCTGCAATTCCTAGGATTGAACCCTGCATCTGGGCTTCCAATTCTGAAAAGGTTTCATCATTCCCGGGTCCCAGCTTGATCATTAGCGCGTTTATCTGGAAAATATAATGGTGCGTCCCGGATGGCGGGCAAGGTCCTTCGTAATTTTGTTTTCCCCAGCTGTTTTTTCCAAAAAGTACGGGCACATCATTGATCTGCATGCCGGGTCTCGAAAGGTCGCTGACAGTTCTGGTTTCGGTCGGCAGGTTATAAACTATCCAGTGAATCCAGGTTCCCCCCGGCGCGTCGGGATCTTTTACAATGAGGATTAAGGATTTTGTGCCTGCAGGAGGCACCCCCCACGCCAGGGTTGGCGGGATGTTTTCCCCATCGCAGGTGAACTGCTTTGGGATGCGGCCTCCGTTGCTGAAGTCGGGGCTGATCAGGACGAATCCATCCTCGGCGAGCGGCAGTTCGATGCTGCTGGAAAAAACCTGGCTGCGTGTTGGAGCGAAAAGAAAAATGGAAACTGCCAGAAAGACGGCTGTCACCACAAGCGCACCGACGATTAAGATGAAAATCAGCCTTCTCATTTATCTTCCTAAATTGGCAATGCTGCCATCAACTTTTTTCCAAAAGAAGCCGGTTCGCTGCGTTCGATGACGAGTTCGCTGGCATTGTGGAATTTCATGAAATCGCGCATGGCATTGGCAATATCGCTGACAAGTCTCTCACTCAATTTTACTCCCGGCTCCAGGTACAGGGCGCGCAGGATCAGTGTACCGGTCTTGCGTTCGAGTTTGGGGTCGAAGCGCCCCACCAGCCGGTCGTTGTGCAGGATTTGCAGGCAGAAGTAGCCGAAAACGCGTTTTTGCGCTGGCAGATATGCCTCGAGAGACTTGTGGAATCCCCACAACATTTCGTCACGTTTGGTAGCCCAAAATAAGTTATCGAATGGGCTCAGGAAGGTCGTTCGTTCTGCCTTGAGTGCGCCGTCGGCTGCCTGCTCCAGGAAGGAGAGGTTGTCATTGTGGACCAATAGCTCTGCAGTTTTCCCGTCTGCCATTTTTCCTTTGATTGGGAGCAGGACCCCTTCGTTCATCAGTCCTTCGATGTGGGGCCGTGTTCTGTTGATATTCATCCAGGTGTAATCCCCTGCCTGTCGGGCAGTGCACACTCCGAGGGATTTTGCACCTCTTTCCACCCAGAATCGATCCCTCTCTTCACTGGTTGGTTCGCTGCTGTCCACCCATGCCGGAAGCACCCGTTCGGTCAGGTCGTATAACCGCTGGAATTTTTGGCGGTCCGCGATCATCAGTTTCCCTTCAGAAAACAGGTATTCCAATGCCACCTTTGCCGGGCGCCAGTTCCACCATGAGCCGCCCGTGTGTCCATCCGACTCGAAATCGCTGATCTTTTTTGCACCCCCGGCCCTCACTTCTTCCAGGACCTGAGGTAGCAGATCTCGATGCACTAGGTCACTCAACCAGCCGTTGTGTCCGCTGGTGTGCGACTCGCCCAGGTCGCGTTGGCGGGGAGTCTGGTAGCGATATTCCGTCAATGGAATGATCGAAGCGGCGTGCTCCCAGCCTTCGAACAGGCGTCGTTGCGTTCCGAAGGTGAGCGCATCGAAGTCGGTTGGTTCGTAACTTCCCATCCGGCTCCATGCCACTAGGTAATGACTGCGCTGCACCATTTGCAATGTGTCGATCTGCACACAGCCGATCTGCTCGACCATCTCGTATAAAATATCCGGGTTCGGTTTAGGCTCACTTCCGTTTGCGATGTGCAAACCTTGGGTGCGCAATGCCAACGCGCGCAGTGCTGAGACGGGGTAAATTATCATTTTCCCCTGATTGAGATACGCATCGGGTGAAGTTCAGCCAGCATAATATTTTTCTTGACGCTTGGGTCGGCAAACATGAAGGCGTTGGCAGACTGGTCATTCTCCGCCTGGAACACCACCAGCCCGAATGTTTCGTCAGTGCAGGGTCCTGCAAGCACAACAGTGCCTTTTTCTGCAGCAATTTTTAAGTACTCATAATGCTCATCCATGATGGCTGCTTCTTCCCCGGTGGGGGAGTCAAAGAAGCTGTCGCGATAGGGATGGATCAGGTAAAGGTATTCAGGCATGTATTTTATCCAGGATTCCCTTCCCAGGGAACGAAATTGTGGCTCCAGCGTCATTAATTATATCCCCTATTTTTATACCCCTCTTTACCCCTATAAAACCCCTGCCTTTTTGAACAAATTTAAGGTACTATTGCTGAATATATGGCTAATCCTACTCCACCAGTCAGGCTTTCCAGGGTGAAAAGTGGTGCGCCGCATACCGGTCGCATTTTGCAAACCACCTTCAGCGTGGCGTTTTTGCTTGCGACCCTATTTACAGGCTTTTCCCCAAAAATGTTTTCGGGGAATTTTGGGACCCTGGTTTCAGGCCTTTTGACTCCGCAGCCCGGGGTGGGAGAGGCTGTCCCAACTGTCCAAAATAATAATATTCGCATAGGCATCGTTTCCGGGCACTGGGGCAACGGGGGCGACCCGGGTGCAGTCTGCCCGGATGGAACCAGTGAGCTGAATGTTAATCTGGCGATTGCTTCCATTGTCCGCCAGCAGCTTGAGGCACGCGGCTATGTAATTGACCTCCTTCAGGAGTTCGACCCCCGCCTGGATGGTTATCAGGCTGCCTTGATGCTCTCCATCCACAGTGATACTTGTGACGTCATCGATGCGCAAGCCACCGGTTTTAAAGTTGCGGCCTCAGGATATAGCCGTGACAAGAACTTGACAGACCGCCTGGCAGCCTGTTTGGATGATCGTTATGGGAAAGCGACAGGGCTGCGTTACCTTTCAGGCAACATTACCGTAAATATGACCGATTACCACGCATTCCGCGCCATCGATCCCTCCACTCCTGCCGCGATCATCGAGGTCGGTTTCCTTTATCTTGATCGCAGTCTGCTCGTTGATCACCCGGACGTCGTGGCGGATGGGTTGGTCGCGGGAGTTCTTTGTTTTGTCAGGAGCGAAAGCGTCCAACCGTTGCCGACCCCATGAACAACGATTTTGAGTCTGCCCAGCAAGCCCTGTTAACTGCCCAGCAGGCCGTCCGTCAGGGGGATCGCCAGACAGCCCGCCGCTGTGCTGAGATTGCGGCTTCCCTTTCCCCGGATTTGGAAGAACCCTGGCTCATTCTTGCCGCGGTCGGCAGCCCGCGTGCCAGCGTGGAGTACCTTGAACGGGCCCTCCAGATCAATCCTCAAAGCGAACGCGCCCGGGCAGGGATGCATTGGGCGGTGGATCGGCTTCGCAGGGAGACAACCCGGGCAAAAAAAACAGATCCGCCTGATAAGCCTTCTGGTGGAAGTATTTCACAATCCGCGCCTTTCTTGGATTCCGAAACAAAACCGTTAAGCGCGAATAAACCTCCGTCACAAATGGGAATCACTCAACCGGTTTCGATTCCGCCGGCTGATACCCGCCCAACCATTGCTAGGAAACTCTCTGTCACGGTCCCCCCCACCACCCCGCCATTTGCAAAATCATTTGCCAGGTATCGCTGGTCTTTTCTCACTCTGCTCGTTTTGGTACTATGTGGCACGGCCGCTTGGGTATTTTGGCCGGGGAATGCCTCGCCTGTGTCAGCCTTTCTCCATTTACCCCAGTTGGTCTCTCCTGTCTTCAGCGCTCCCCTAAACCTGGATAAGCCGTCTTACACCCCGACATTTACGTCCACTTTTACCCCTACTGACACCTTTACTCCGTCGCCAACCTTTACCCTGACTCCCACTCCCACAGAAACATTCACCCCCACCCTCACTCCGCGTCCCACTAATCCCCCGCGGCCTACCTCCACCAGGACACCTGAGGCTGGCGATTATAGTGGTCGCTGGATCGAGGTGAATCTTTCCCAGCAGATGTTGTACGCACATGAAGGCGACACTACCGTGGCGAGTTTTCTGGTCTCTACCGGCGTGCCCGCGTTTCCAACGGTCACCGGTCGCTACTATATTTATATAAAATTGGTTTCGACGCTCATGCAGGGGGATGGCTACTATCTTCCGGATGTTCCTTACACCATGTATTTCTACAGGGGTTATGGGATCCATGGAACCTACTGGCATCACAATTTTGGACATCCCATGAGTCATGGTTGTGTAAACATGTACACCCCCGATGCTAAATGGATGTTTAATTGGGCCTCTGTCGGGACGATGGTCGTTATCCATTACTAGGTTATTTTTGGAAAAGGGATCGAAGTGGGGCGCACCCCCGGATAATATAATTTCTATGTCAAAAGGGTTTCTCTCAAGGCGTGATTTCATCAAACTGAGCGGTGCGGCATTGCTCAGTCTTTTTCTATCTGAACTACATCTGGATAATGTCCTCGCTGCCCAGGTTCCCATGCAGGGACGGGTGGTTTATCGCAGCCTGATTGTTCGTGATGCACCCTCCTATGAAGGAGTGCATATTAATTCTGTTCCTCGCGATAGCATTCTCGATGTCACGGCACAGGTTTTTGGAGGGGCCAGGGGGGACTATAACCGTATTTGGTACCACCTTGGGAACGGAAGTTATGTCTATTCCGGCGGTGTCCAGCCGGTAAAAACCCAATTAAACAAGCTTATCCCTGATATCCCCGCCACCGGAGTGGTAGCTGAATTTACCATCCCGTACGCAGATTCGGTCTGGGCGATAAATCGAAGCCCATCCCCGGGTCCGCGTTTGTATTACGGGAGCACCCACTGGGTCGATGGGCTCGTTACCGATCAGCGCGACGGCAGCCTTTGGTACAAGGCTTATGATAATTTATACAATTCCCATTACTACATCCGCCCTGAATGGGTGCATATCTTTTCACCGGGTGAGCTTTCCCCGCTTTCTCCCAATGTTCCTGAAAATCAAAAACATATTGAAATTTACCTCGACCGCCAGATCCTCCTGGCTTTTGAGTGGGATACGCTCGTTTACGCTGCCCGGGTCGCCACCGGTCAAAAGAATTTCGAATCCCCTACCGGTTGGTTTCACACATTCCACAAACGCCCTGCATATCATATGACCGGTGGTGCCGATGAATTCTCGGTTTTCGACTTGCCGGGTGTTCCCTGGGATTCATATATTACGGATGGAGGGGTTGCCATTCACGGTACTTACTGGCATAATGACTTCGGGCACCCTCACAGCCATGGTTGTATCAACATGGCTTTGCTGGATGCAAAATGGATTTATCGCTGGACTCTCCCAACTGTTCCTCCCGGGGAGCGTCTCATCCTCCAACCCGGCGCCGGGACCCGGGTGCTGGTTGCCCAAAGCTAGTGAGCCTGGTTTTGAATGGAGATAAACTGAATATGCCGCGTCAACCCATATTTGCCGGCCTCGTCGTGGACGAGGCAGATCACCTGGCTGGAACCGCGTATGTCGGAGATGAACCTTGCTACGTGATCGACGATGGCGGCTTCAAGCGCCATATACCATCCGAGCAGGTCGACCGCCAGGTACTGGAGATGATGCGTCAGCAGATTCACGGAAACGAAGGTCTGCTCAGTGAGCAGGCTGCCAAGATGCTTGGTACCGACGACATCTTTTCGAAGGCTATGCTTGAAAACCAGTTGAAGAACATTGAGCAGCAATTCGATAATTTGCTCAATATGGGCATCCCCGAAGAAAGCCGCGCTTTCATGGGCATGTCCGGTTTTAAAGTTGTGATCAATGTTCACGGCGAAGTGGTCCGTCTTGACCAGCCTTCCCAATCGGAAGAAGGGGACGACGAAGGAGAAGGGTAAAAAGATAATCTCTCGAAAAGGGGTGTAGCTGCACAGCAGCTACACCCTTTTATCGATTAACGCTCCCCGCTTCTTTGGATGTGAGGGGTAAATCTGGCAGGGAATACCCATCCTCGCTTGACTCCTGGCGGTTGGGATTGTATGATATTGTCATGCGCGATCAACTGACCCTCGAGGAAAAACAGACTTTGCTCCGGCTCGCCCGCCAGGCACTCGATACTGCTGTGAAGGGGGAGCAGTTACCGCCGCTGGATAACCAATCTCTCACCGCACCTCTTCGCTCCGAAGGCGCTTCTTTTGTCACTTTGACCGTGAACGGCAGCCTGCGCGGCTGCATCGGGGCGGTTGAACCCTATCAGCCACTGGCTGAAGATGTGCGCGAGCACGCCATCGCTGCCGCCCTCCAGGATTATCGCTTCCCTCCCGTCAAACCGGCTGAATTGGCCGGGATTGAGATCGAAGTTTCCCGGCTTACATTTCCGATCCCTTTGGAATACACTGACTCCGCGGATTTACTTTCCAAATTACATCCCGGTCTGGATGGGGTTATTATACGGGACAGCTTCCGCCGCGCCACTTTCCTCCCGCAGGTATGGGAGAAAATTCCCGACCCGGCTGAATTCCTGACCAACCTGTGCTACAAAATGGGCGCTGCCCCTGACACTTGGAAAAAGAAAAAACTGGAAGTTCTTATCTATCATGTGGAAGATTTCCACGAATAATAATTCCTATCGGGTTGAAATCAATTGTTACTTCGAATTTCATAATGCTACTTTCTGAATAATTCCCCCCTGGGGACATCTTCTGCTAGCACCCGCCAGGTGTTGAGGAACACTGCTGTTGAGGTGAATTGCGTATCTGAATAGGAGACATTCATGGTCGAACCATCTTTTCCTCCCGCCCCCACTTTTCCCGGGGACGACCGCAAGCATTCCCGATTGGGCCTCGCTTCATTCGCAATCGGTCTTGTATCATTACTCATATTTTGCCTAGCATTTGTACTGGCATTGGGATACGGGGTTTCCATTGCAGCCTCTAATCCCTCAATTCAAAGCCTCCAAAGTTCTCCCACCGTCATTTTCTTTGGCTTGCTGATTCTCATCAGTCCGATCCTTGGCTTGGTCGGGGCAGTTTTGGGGTTCGTTGCAGTGTTTCAAAAAAATAGCAGGAAGCTATTTACAATCCTTGGCATCGTCTTCAACTTGCTGGTGATATTGGCTTTTTGTGTCTTGCTGGTGATTGGATTGGCTGGGCAGGCTGGCTCGTTGAGCCTTTAAACAAAACCGCCCCAGGTTATTTACCTGGGGCGGTTCCTCTACATGTTTTTATACTCGATCTCCTGCCAGGTTTCTTTTGGCAGGCGCATGTACTTTCCCAGCAGGGGATGCACCCGCCTGATCTCCTCTGCCACCCGCTGCGCTACCCTCCTCATTGAAAAGTGGGCATTTGATGAGGCGCGCAGTTGGCAAAACGCAAAAGCTTCCCGTAAATTCATTGTAAAAAGCACTCTGCGATTGAATCCGTTGGGCACTACGTAGGATGCCACGAATGGATTCCACCCGGCTAATTTTTCGTACGTTTCAGCAGCAGCCTCCATCGCGGACCGGTAATGCACCTCGAACCCGGCTTCCACGACCAGGTGCGGCACCACGTATCCCAGCCTGGTTGTCAGGTTTTGCGGAGTTTGCGTCATCATGCGGTGCCTTTTAAACTCGACATATGCACCCTGGTCCAGGATCAGGTCGAAGGTGTAACCGTTATGTTCCAATTCACGCAGAGGAATATCATGTTCATCAAGTTTACCCAGCAGGGATTCTGCCATCTCCATCCGTTTTTGTTCATTTGAACCACGCATTTTTTTTAATGCCTTTTCAAATGACATTCCCCCAAACCGGTAGAGTGCCGCCGCCAGTACCTTCACCTCCCCTTCTGGATCGTAATCGATCAGGGTGCACCAATCTTCTTCTCTTTTCCTGTCTCGGGCACCTTTACGCTTAAATCCTTCCTTGATTTCTGCCAGATAAGGTACTGCTTCGGCATATTTCACCAGGGTGGGAACTTCAACCAGTGCAGCCCCTTTAACCTCCTCGCCGATCTCCCGCACTTCTTCCAACGGGTGGGATAGCATTTTGCTGATGGCATGTTCGAGTACTCGTGCGTTTGCGGTCATTCCCAGGTTGGCGAAACTCGCCGCCGGCAGCAGGAACCGGCATGCATCCACGTATTGCGAACGGATTCGCCTGTCGTGTGCTTCCTCGGTTTCATCTGCTGTGGGTGGATTTATCTTCCTGACTGCCTCCCGTAATGGAGCCAAGCTATTCGCATAGGTTTTGAATAATTCCCGGCAGGTTTCCAGGTACTTGGTTTTTCTTGCACCGTTCTTTTGTAATTCGGGTGGGACAAAAAAGTCCTCCGCTTTTTCCTTGAGGTGAGGTCTTTCGGACTCGACCCCGACAATTTCCGGAAGGGAAAGTTGCAATAAAAAGTCTTTTCCCCCCCACTTTTGATATCGGGTGGACTTTTCAGTGTAGGATGCCAGCCGGTTTGACTCGATGCACTCCACCGCCAATCTGGAAACGTTCTCGATTGCAATGTGCAGCACTGCATGCTCAGCAACTGACGCATGCCCGTACCCCACCACCCATTTCTCATGGAACTGGGCGCTTTGCTTGTCGCTTAGCTCTGCCGCGATTTCACGAAAGGTTTCTGGCGATCGTGAAGTTTTTGCAAAAGTTACGGCAATGGTTTCGGGGCTGAGTTGCCTGGGGGAAAGCAGGTAAACCTGTCGCTTGGGCATCTCTCGTAATATAGACGATAACGGCGTTCAAGTCAACATCCCTCAAGAAATCCCCCTTTAATTTTGGACATCCGGATTGTTATTTATTGAGTCTTTTGACTTAAAAGACTGACGTATGGTTTGCTCACGAGGTATCCCTGCCCATATTTCTCAATGAACGCTTCCTTCGACATCCAGAATTCTGTCCTTTGTAGATTGAACATCGACCTTCTCCGCGTGCTCGGCGGGTTGTAGGTCCACATCAGCCACCAGGTAAAGAAATTCTCCCAAAATTCCCCGAATGCGCCTTGAGGGCGGGAGTAAGGGATTACCACGAACCCCAGGTGCTCGAGCATTACTTTGCCCCCGTCTGCTTTCCCCAGCATAATGTGGGCAGTGATCCCCCCCACAGCCTTTATTTCCGGGCCGTTCGGGGCTTCCTGCAGATAATGTGCGATCAGTCGCAGGCTGTATCGCATCCGTTTGCTTGTATCCAATGCCCATGCCAGCGTGGGTCCTTCCTTCGGGATCAATGACGCTCGTTCGTTCCACCAGTGGATCATGAGCGCCTGGGTACCACTTGCTAGCGTCTCATCGGCTAAATTAACCGTATGACGCAGAGGGCAAATTTGGATGCGCAACACGCAGTCAGGGTCTTGCGTGAACACTTCCACGCCACTTTCCCGGCTTAGCCAGTCGTCGAATCTGCGCAGGATAACCCGCAGGGGATTCATTAGATTACCACCTTTTACTAATCCATGTTGCGTCTGTAAATTTCAGCTTTAATGAAGTCTTTTTCCTTTTCGATCCATCCATCATTATCGCGCCATTATCAATGGCTCTTGTATATTTTAAACCCTCAATCTTGAGGAAAGATCTTTATTTTCTATAGAATTTGTTTTATACTCGTTTTTTGTTTCTTTTATTTATAGACTTTGAATATTTTTTAACGGTTTATCATCACGTGAAAGGTTCTTTGTGTGACTGGTCCCGCAGAGAAGGAGTTCCAATGGTTCAGGTTCGCTATATTGTCAATGACGTTGATGCTGCAATTACGTTTTATTGTCAGCACCTTGGCTTTCATCTGGACATGCACCCTGCGCCTGCCTTCGCCATGCTCTCTCACGGCGACCTTCGGCTCGTTCTCAGTGCCCCCAATCCCGTCGGCGGAGGCGGACAGCCCATGCCGGATGGCACCCCCCAGCAGCCCGGCGGTTGGAATCGTTTCTCCATGGAGGTCACCGATTTGGAAGTCCTGATTGCATCCCTTCGGGAGGGCGGGGTACATTTTCGTAATAACCTGGTGACTGGCGTCGGTGGCAAACAAATAATCCTGGATGATCCGTCAGGTAATCCCGTCGAACTTTTCGAGCCCACCCTCCCCGAAGCTCGCCTCCCCCCAGTCCCAGGTTCTGCCTTTTAGGTGCTGGAATATTCTCTCCCTGATTTAATCTGAAACCGACTTCGACAGGATCATTACCTTGGCTGCCTCGCTTTGTGGTATCTGAAGTGTGTCGCCCAGCCGAGGGTCTCCCCCTATAAATGGGAAAGCCGGCACGCTGATCATTTTGGGGTTATGTCTGGTTGCAAATTATCTGGGTGGAAGCCAGATTCCGATTGCAAGAGTAAATAACCAGGGTCTCTTCTCCCCAAGGTAACCAATGATCCCGCTTCATATAACGGAGGGCAAAGACACGGTTCCTGGGTTCGTTCCAGGAAGGTCGGCTGTCAACGCAATTAACGAGCAGACCGAATATGACAGCTGCCGCCAGGGTAGGTTTTTGTTTTATTTATTTCCTCCCGGATTTAACTTTAACTTCCTTCGTTTCATCTTTGCCCGGTTCCCGCACTCTTCCATTGAACACCATTTCCGTAAATGATTCCGGCTGGCGTCCACGAATAGCCAGTCGCATCCTTCTCCTGCGCACTGTCGCACTTGGAGAACTTCCGGAGATGTCAGCAACCGCATGGCTGACGCCGTCACGGCGCGGCAGGGGAATCTCGAGGGCTCGCTCTTTATCCCACCCGATTTCATATCCGCGTGCGGATTTGATTAACCTGGTATGACCGGCGTGTTCCCGCCACACAGCGCTCAGCTCTTCCAGGTCGCCTGGTTCCGCTTCCTTCCCTCCTGCCAATGCCGAATAGATATTGAAGATCGTCTCACGCAGGTTCAACCCCAGCCTGTAGACCGCTTGGGCTTCGACTTGGTCCATCCGCGCCATTTTCATTAGCTTATCTGCCTCATATGAAATCAAAGCCCCTGCATGCCGGCCCCATAGGACCAGGTCTCGATAATCTTTGAGATATTCGTGGGGAGTCAGGCGCCGGTGTCCGTTAACTGTGTTGGCAAAATCCAGGCATAGCTCACCCCCTGCCAGCCTCTGGCTTTCAGAATCTCGCAATCCGCTCATTTTTAATTCTTGACTCCATTTTCAGGTGGTGTTATCCTCATATTCACACCTGTATAATAGATTATACCAGTGTCTGACGAATCAATTTGGATGACCCGATGGAGGAACGAGATGAATCCTAAATTCCAGGTTCTGCTAAAAACAGCATTATTAGCCGGGTTGCTTTCTCTTGCTGCTTGTGCCGGCACTGGCACTTCCGCTTCTGTTGATAAAAATACCCCCTGCAGCTCAAATTCTCCATATTGCAACATTCTTGCCGGGTATCCGGGAAACTCGTTCGCAGCCGGCATCGCGGGCGCCACTATCGCCGGGGGTGGACTTGTGGGTCTACCCAATATGGTCACCGGGAATGGGGGTACGGTTGGCGGTGGGACGGGGAATACTGCCGGGGAACGCTCCACGGTCGCAGGCGGGTCCGGCAATACAGCCCTTTACTTCAATGCTGCAGTGGGCGGGGGTTCCTCTAATATCGCGGCAGCCGAAGAAGCCACGGTCGCAGGAGGTTTGAAAAATACTGCCAGCAACCGGTTCGCCAGCGTTGGCGGCGGGGCTTCAAACCTTGCTAGCGCCAATTATTCCACGGTCGCAGGAGGCTCAGGCAACTCCTCCACGTACCAATTTTCCGCTATAGGCGGTGGCACCGAAAATCAATCCGGTAGTGAGGCTTCGGTTGTTTCGGGTGGGGAACATAATAATGCCCAGGGTTCCTACAGTGCCATTCTGGGAGGAATAAATAATATTGCCTCCGGGTTGGGTGCTGCGATTTCGGGTGGCGGCGGGAATGTCGCCTCCGGAAGCTATGCCTCGATCCCGGGCGGATTTTCCAACCAGGCAGCTGCAGACTTTAGTGTCGCCAGCGGGCGCCTCGCCATTGTGGGTGCATCAGACCCTGGCACCTTCCTGTTTGCAGATTCCAGTAATTTCTCATTCCCCTCCCTTGCACCCAATGAGTTTGCTGTGCGCGCCACCGGCGGCGTCCGCTTCGTCAGTGCTCTGGACGCGGCTGGAAATCCCTTGTCGGGGGTCCGCCTTAGCCCGGGCAGCGGGTCTTGGGAAAGCTTGAGTGATGCCCAGGCTAAAGCTGCCATTGTCCCGGTGGACGGGAGCCAGGTCCTGAACGCTTTGATGTCCATTCCGGTCAGTACCTGGTCGTATCGCGGGCAGGATCCTGCTATTCGCCATATCGGTCCCATGGCCCAGGATTTTTACTCTGCCTTCCATGTTGGAACGGATAACCGCTATATCAGCACGGTTGATGAAGAAGGTGTTGCCCTCGCTGCCATCCAGGAGCTTTATCGCATTGTTCAATTGGGACAGGTTCAGGCTGACCCTGCCTCATCGGCGGGCAGTCCAACCCTCAGTGCACAGGTGGTTTCGCTCCAGCACCAGGTGACTTTTTCAAATACGATCGCAGTCGCATCTCTCCTCCTGGCTGGCTTTGCCCTCTGGCGTCGCAAAAAAGAAACTGCATGAATTAATTAAATATATACTTGGACTCGCTGTTCTCTCCCGCCATGGACATCGAAATATGAAGATTTCCGGATTACTTTCAATTTTTCTGCTCGTCCTGACCCTTAGCGCTTGTACCTCTCCTATTTTTGGACCTGGTTCATCCACCCCGACCGGCAGCGCATTTCCTCTGGCTGCTGGGACCCCGCTCCCGGTGGCCCTCACACCCATTACCCCTTCCAATGCAGCCCAGGTGACCCAGCTTGCGCTCTGGGGTGAAGGCACTTTTCAAACCGTAGTCTCGTCCCCGGGCCAAAAATGGTTGGCGGTGGGCACATCCCTGGGTGTCGAGCTCCTCGATTCCACCACGCTTGCCCTGGTTCGCTTCATTCCTGCTGCAGCTTCCCTAACTTCCTTGGCCTTCAGTTCCGATGGGAGCACCCTCGCCGCCGGTGGGGCAGACGGCAGCCTTTTCCTGTTCAATGTCTCCGATGGAAAACTGCTCCACTCCCTCACTGAGCACACCGATAAGATCCTCGCCCTTGCCTTCGCATCCGCTGGTCGGACCCTCCTTTCCGCCTCGGCTGACCAGAGTGTGCGCTTGTGGAATGTTACCGGTGGGAGGATGCAGCGCCAGGTTTCCGGGTTGAGTTACGGGGTTTTGAGCGCTGCCTTTAGCCCTGACGGAAAGATTTTGGCCTGGGGTTCGAGTGACAACTCTATCAGGCTCTATCGCCTCTCCGATGGCAGCCTGCAGTCCACACTTCGAGGTCATACTGGCCCCGTGGACGGGTTGGTCTTCAGTCCCGATGGGCGCCTCCTGGCGACTGCCTCTGAGGACAACACCGCTCGATTATGGCGTGTCTCTGATGGGAACCTTCAGTTTACTCTCTCCGGATATTCTGGGGCTGTTTCGAGCCTGAGTTTCAGCCCGGATCAGAAGACCCTGGCAGCGGGGTCTTCTGATCACACTCTGCGTACCTGGCAGGTCTCGGACGGATCGCTGCTGCAAAATTTCAAGGGTCTATCTGGTGCTGTCCTCAGTCTGGTCTTCAGCCCGGATGGGAAAACGTTGTTTTCGGGATCGGACGACGGGACTTTGCGTTCCTGGGTTTCTTCCACCGGCAGCTTGCTCCAAAAACGCTCGGGCTATACCCTCCCTGTTAACAGTGTCACTTTCAGCCCGGATGGTCAAACCCTGGCCTCTGGCTCGGATGATGGTTTCGTCCGCCTTTGGCATGTTGCCGACGGGACCCTCCTTCGCAGCCTTGGCGGGGACATGGGACCTGTTCTCGGGGTGGCATTCTCCCCCGATGGGCAGAAGTTGGCTTCCGCTTCAGGACAGGATGTCGTCCAGCTTTGGCAGGTCTCGGATGGCAGCCTGCTGCGCACCCTGGTCGGGCACACCGGCCAGGTCCGTAGCGTTGCTTTCTCCCCGGATGGCAGGCTCCTGGCTTCTGCATCCGATGACGGCACCGTCCGCCTCTGGTCGACTGCCGACTGGTCTTCGGTCAATGTCCTGGGCGGGAAAACCTTCCGCACCAGCATGAACAGTGTGGCTTTCAGTCCTGATGGAGCCACCCTGGTTGCTGGTCTCCAGGACGGCTCCCAGATATCTTGGAATGTTTCCACCGGGAATCAGATCCATGTTATGGAAGGGCATACCAGTTGGGTGAACAGTGTGGCTTTCAGTTCCGATAACGTCACCATGGCTACAGGTTCGGATGATACCAGTGTGGGGCTGTGGGACTTTGCACAAGGGATCCTTGTAAATTCCCTGCGCGGGCATACCGGTTGGGTGAACAGCGTCGCGTTCAGCCCGGACGGTGTCTTACTGGCTTCTGGCTCCTCAGACCTCACCCTCAGGCTCTGGCGTGTCGTTGACGGGCAGTCTTTGATCTCCCTCACCGGGCACACAGGTCCTGTACTCGGCGTAGCCTTCAGCCCCGATGGGCGCCTGATTGCTTCCGCTTCCAGCGATGGTACAGTACGCCTATGGGGTATTGCCCCCCGCTAGGATGGCTTCCTCGGAACAAATTTCCATGAAGCAATCTCCTGATTGTTTTTCGGAGAGGAAAGCATCTCCAATTCTCATCCTTGCGCATGGGCGATCTTCATGATCGCCCATCTATGAAGACCTTAACTTTTTAATGACAGGCTGAATTCTTCCAGTGCTTTCCGGGTTGTCGCGTACTCTTTATGGCTGATACCCCGGATCTCCAGGCTTTGCGCTACCTCGACAAACATGGGCCGGTTATCAATGTAAAGGACCTGCTGCGGATTGACCTGCGCGATATCCAGTGCAATCCGATAAATATCTGCATCTGGCTTGCGGTAATGAACGTAGCAGGATGAGACAAAAAAATCGATGAACGTACCCAGTTTGAACTTTTTGGCTCGGTAGAAGGCCAATTCTCGCCCTTCATTATTTACGGCTGCAATCCGAAGGCTGAATCGGTCCTTAAGTCCCCGGATTAATTCGATCATCTCCGGAAATGGTTGGGACTGCGCATAAATGAAAGCCTTGAATTCTTCGCGTGAGAACGGACGTTCCTGGTAAAAAACAACCCGGCTTAAATAGTCGTCCAGGCTTAGTTTGCCTTCCTCATAGGTGTCAAAAGTTAGGTGATGGCGTTCGTTCATTTCATCATAGTTTAGGCGAAATTTCTCAGCCGCCAGGATGCGCGTATGGCTGTCCCAGGCATTAGTAAGCAGGACTCCGCCGATGTCGAGGAACAACGTTGTTATTGGGGAAGAAGTCGTCATAGTGCCACCGGTTTTTCGCATGCCGAAGATCGTTTTTCCTGACGGACACCTGGCAATTCATCGCCAGTCTGGATAAATTTGCCCGCCCCATTATTATCCAGAAACTGCCTGGATCCATCCAGGACGATACCCTCGTCCAGGGCATTTAGCCCTTGGCTCTCTTCATTCTCTGGGGCAGCCCGCTTGAGAATGTTGAACCAATCACTTTGTCCAGGATTCTCTAATTCGGATATGGAATTCTTGTCCATTTTTCCTCCTTTCATTCTATGGCAGTCAACTTGGCTGGGCTCCATTCAAAGCGTTCGGCCATTGCCGGGTAAGGCTGCAGGTTGGTTTCTGTTGATGTTCTTGACTTCTTTTTAAGACGCAGGCAACTATTATAAAAGGTTTAGGTTGTTATGGGAGCGACATGTCATGGGAAGTCTTTGGTCTCCCTCACCAGGCCCGCAGGCGTTATCCTCTGTGTAGCCTTTAATCGCGTGGGGCACCTGCATGCTTCCTGTTCCAGCGATGGCACTGTCTGCTTGTGGGATATTGTCCCCTCATCAATGTTATGGGTGCTTCCTTTTTCCTCCAATCCGTTAGGGCGACCTTTATGATCCCCGAAATTTTTTATCTTCCTTTTCTCGTTTTTTGGGCGGGTAGTATAATGCTTTGACCAATTTGAAAGAAGGCAACCATAATGTCCAACAAAACGATTTTTCCAATTTTGATCATCATTATTCTGGCTTTATCAGCCTGCAGTCCTATCAGCCCCGCAAGTCCCACTGCAGTTCTCACGTTGCCGGCAGCCACATCGACTTCCCCCCAGATAATCGCGACAGTAGCCCCCGCTAACACGCTGGCCCCGACAGCTACTTTCCCGGCTCCAACTGCCACCCTCGTACCGGTCCCCACTGGATCCTTCCCGCCCGTGTCGATTCCCGCTTCCACAAATTATATCGACGACAGCAGCACTCCTTCTCAGGTGATTGTCTCCTATTACAACGCCATCGACCGCCAGGAGTATTTGCGGGCTTACAGTTACTGGTCCGACCCGGCCACCTCGCTTGGCTCCTATACCTCCTTTGCCAATGGATATGCTAATACAGCTTCGGTGGACCTCGTATTTGGTCAGATCACCGGGGACCCCGGAATGAGCCAGGTTTATTACACTATCCCCGTGATCTTGAAGGCTACGGCCAAGGACAATACACGCACCAATTATGCTGCTTGCTATGTGGTTCATGAGAGCAACCCGGATGTTTATGGAGCTCCGCCCATTTCCCCCATGAGCATTGCCCAGGGCTCAGCCCAGGCATCCAGCGTGAATGCCAGCGATGCCGCTGTGCTCGCCTCGGCTTGCGGTGGGTTTCCCGGCGGAGGCAACCCGCCATTTTCTGCCTACAGCAACAGCTTGAATATTGATAAAAGCAATTTTGTCGATAATCGCAGTGGACCGGTTGAAACCGTCAGTTCATTTCTGAATTCGCTGAATTTGAAGCAGTATGTGCGTGCATATTCATATTTCCAGGATCCTTCTAATTTCCCAGGGCCTTATGCCCCCTTTGCAGCGGGCTATTCGGACACGGATGTGATCACGGTCACCTTCGGCACACTTCAAAGTGAAGGTGCTGCAGGCAGTATCTATTACAACCTCCCCCTGGCAACGGTCGTCCAAACGACAACGAACACCACCCAGACTTTTGTCGGCTGCTATACGCTGCGCCTCTCACAACCCACCGTGCAGGGTACGCCGCCCTTCCAGCCTATGGGGATAATTTCTGGTAAATTTACTCAGGTGTCGAATGGCACCGATGTAAATCCCCTTCTACTTTCGTCTTGTAATTAAGGCTTTACAGTTTTTTGATGGGAAAACTTTGGCGAAGTAATTCGATGAGGTTTTAAGCCTAAATAACGCTAGATTCCGCGGATATCTATGGAACTTTGGTCTTAACAATACCTTCGCCAAAATAGTCTGTCTGTCAGATTAATCGAATAACTCAATTTACAACGGTTTATAGTACCAATGGGATTAAGAACCTGCCTATCTCTTGATACCGGGTGGCGGGACCTTGCACCGATTTGGAAAGTCGAAGATTCGAATTCCATCGTAATGGGCGATGCTACTTTTGAAATGTCGTCGTCTCCCAATGCACTTCCCAAGGCCCTTGGACCGTCGTCCACACGTCCTCGACCCGGATCACCATCGGCTGCTTGGGGATTTCGGCCAACCCCAGGATGTTGGTGAAGATCGCCTGGTCGTTGCTTTCGCTCGAGATCCCGCCGCACGGGGAAGGGATCTCACAGCGCAGCCGCACTTGCGATACTCCTTCCTGCGCAGCGAACGTAAACCTCAGGCCGTAATGCGAGACGTCTCTCCCCGCCGGGACAGTGACCGCCTCATTTTCCGCACTCAGCGTGGCGCCGGTCAGCCGTAAGCTCAGATCACTAATCGGTACGGTCTCATCCAGCTTCCATACCTGGTTGATGTGGGCGTTCAGGCCGGGGTCGAATGTGAAGCCTGGCGCGCTGGCGTCGCGGGGAAAGCCGGTCACCAGGTCGAGCGTGTCCAGGCGCAATGTCAATTTCTCATAGTCGGGGAGTGGGCCGGTTATTAGCAGATGGACATCCGTGGTCACGCTGGCGGCGGTGGGCTCTTCCGTCAGTGGGTAGCCCCGGCCAGACTCATCAATCAGCGTCAGGGCTTTCCACCAATCGCCATCCGTTTGGGTGCGTGGGTTGGTTGCGTCGAAGTGGACCTGCAAAACGGCTCCGTCAGCGTTCAGCGCAACCCGGTCCAGGACCAGGGTCATCCCACGCTGCGTTTCGCTCTTCCACGGACCGACCACGGGCAGGTTGGCAGTTGCGACAGCCTGGATTGGCCCGAACGTCAGCGGAATCTGCCAATTTTCCGGTGCTTGGCCCAGAGCGAGCCCCGGCAGACCAGGCAGGACGAGCGTCACCTGGTCGACTCCCGCCGGGAGCGGCGCAAAAGCGTATTGCGCAGAAATTGTGGTATACGTGGACTCGATGCCGCTCATCAGGGGCAAGACGTCACCGTTCGTGAGCTGCAGGTACGGGTCCTTGGGCTCAGGCGCTAAATTCAACGGGTAGAGTGTTCGAAAGCCATCCGCCCGCAGGTTGATGCGCGTCGAGTTCTCATCGGCCACCGCCTGTTGGATGGTGACGGTCACCCCCTCCCTTTCGACGCGCACGACATTCGCGATTTCCCGGGCGGTCTCCGCATTGTCCACAAATCCTATCCCGGGGATATAACCGATGATCCCGCGCAAGTCCGCCAACACCTTTTGCGGCCCGATCGCCGCGACCAGGATCGCCAGCCCAGCCAGGATGCCGGCGGCGATGATCGCCGGTCGAAACCACCGTGGATAATTCGCGTCTTGTCTTCCCCATAACGGCAGCTGCCGGGCCGGCAGGCGATCTTCCGCGGTCAGCTGCGCTTTGAGCCGTCCCTCCAACCCTTCGAGGAAAGCCGGGTCGGGATCCGGATGGGTAAAGACGGTGTTCAGGTCTTGTTCGATTGGGCTGTCACCGGGTTGGTCATTCATGGGGTTCCTCCAGGCGATTTTCCAGGCGGCGCAGCAGGCGGTGCATGGCCATGCGCACGGCCGGCTCCCTGCGACCCAGCACACGGGCGATCTCACGAAAGCCGAGCTCCGCCGCGAAGCGCAGGCGCAGCAGCTCGAGATCGTCCGCTTCCAGGTTGGAGAGCTCCTTTTTGAGCCGTGCAATTCGTTCTCGTTCAGTTACTTGAGCAAGCGGTTCGGCTTCTGGAGCAGAAAAGGTGCTCAGATCGTCGATCGTCAGCCACTTCGGGTCTCGCCGTCGCAAGTCAACCACCCGCCGGCGGGCAATCGTAAACAGCCAGGTAATGAAGTTGCCCCGCGGCGAGTAGCGCGGCAAAGCGACGATCAAATCCGCAAAGACTTGGGCGGTCAAGTCCTCGGCGTCGGCGGCATTCCCGGTCTGGCCGTAGAGATAATGGTAGAGGCGGGTAGCGTAGCGTTGGTATAGCGCCGAAAAAGCCGCCGGGTCGTCTAGGGCGGTGCAGGCCAGGTCGTCATCGCTTAGCAGGGTAGGGTCTGAGCGCATGGGTTGGGTGAGCGCAGCTTCGGACAGCAAAATTCCTTTCCGGCGAGCCAAATTGGCTTGCGTGGATGACATCTATATTATCGCTGCGAGATGGAAAATGTAACACAAAATCGGGGATATAAGACACCATTACCATACCTCCTTTTAAAGGTAATTTTCTCTTATAAAGGTAATTTTCTAATGAAAATGGTTCCCCCTCTATTTGGGGTAGCCCCTCTCGTCTGGGACTGAATTTCCAGCGATTGGTTGCCAGTTTTTCAAATAATTGCTCGATTTGCCAATCCCGCTTTCAGACAATAAAACTTTTTTCGGCTATACTTGGTTCCGGGAGCATCCGCTCCCGACCTTTTTTGTAATGAGGAAGAATGGCCTATATCGGTGAAATTGCAGCTTTATTTACCTCCTTCTGCTGGTCCTTTTCTGCAATAGGCTTTACCAAGTCCACCCAGCGTGTCGGATCGCAGGTCACCAACCGTGTGCGGGTCTTTATTGCCATGCTTGTATTGATCCTGATCAATGCTGTCTTGTATGGGGAGCCCATCCCGCTTCACGCCGGGGCTGCCCGCTGGGCTTGGTTGGGGATATCCGGAATTATCGGCCTTTCGCTGGGCGATGCGTTCTTGTTCCAGGCCTATCACGAGATCGGACCCCGTCTTGGGTTGCTGCTCCTCAGCCTTGCCCCGGTTTTTGGCGCCACCATCGCCTGGATCTTCTTCGGGCAATCTCTCACTTTCATGCAGATTGCCGGCATTATTGTCACCCTGGGCGGCATCTCTTGGGTCATTATGGCTCGTTCCAATGCTGGTGATGAAAATGCCCGCAAAGTTACGGGTCGCGGCGTTTTGTTCGGTATTTTGGCTGCCCTTGGGCAGGCTACTGGGCTGGTCTTCTCTCAGCAGGGGATGACATCTGGCTATTCTCCCTTCGCTGGTACTCTGATCCGTATGTTCGCAGCAGTCGCAGCCCTCTGGGTCGTCGCCCTTTTCCAGCACCAGGCCGTCAACACGGTCGATACCATTCGACGCCAGCCGGCAGCCCTCGGCTGGGTCGCTTTTGGCGCTTTTTTTGGACCGGTTATTGGCGTATCCGCCTCACTTTTGGCAGTTCAATACACTGAAATTGGCGTTGCCAGCACCCTTATGGCTTTACCCCCCATTTTTATGCTTCCCATTAGCTATTTTATCTTCAAGGAACGTTTCGGATGGCAGGCGGTGGTCGGCACCTTGGTTGCCATGGCTGGAGTCGCACTCCTTTTCTCGTGAACTTATATTCCTACATATATTGCCTGTTTCGCGGCAGCTTCTCACTTGACAAGTTAGAAAATTAGTTCTATTATCAGAAGGAAGTAATTCATCCACTGGAATTTATAAATTTCTTCCCGCACTCTAATGATATTGTAACCGCCATTCGTTCCTAGAAAAGATTATTATATGCACACGAATATGCATTCTTCAAATCATCTTCTCCTGGGGTTAAGTTCTTCCTTCCAATACTTCCTTGGTCTTGCGTCTATCTTTGCCGCGTTCCCCAGTCATCGGACGATTTCCACATGACTGCCTTTGACTGCATATCGATTTACTGCTGGGAGCATTTTCTCTTTATTTCCTCAATAGAAAATGGGTACTTTCCCACAAAAAATTATTCGTTTTAGGTTCGTTTTTAAGAACGAGTTCGCTAGACTGGTACTTAATATATAAAAGGACAACGAGATGTTTTCGTTCCTCATTCGTTCCTCAGGAACGATTAGCCGGTGCGGCTTCAACCTGCCGTCGGCGGCGCTGCTTACAGGAGTACGTCGCGCTGAGGCAGCATCGTCCCCGCTTGCCCTGATCTACATGTCCCCTGGATTAAAAGGGATGGGGTCCAGGGCAGGTGCCTTCCGCGACAATGTTCCTCTAAACGCATCTGCCCCTTTCCGGTTTCCCATTACCTACCTCGTGTAATCACCCATATCCCTGATCCTCAATCCTGAATTATCAATCTCATAGTAGAATACAGCATCCCCCTTAGGTTTATGAGGTTTCATGAAAAAATCGTCCATTACTGCTCTTATTGTTGCTGGCATCCTGGTTTTCCTGTGTTGCTGCCTGCTCTTTGTCGCCGGGATTGCAGCCTTATTCGCTTACCAGGTTCGCGCAATTATCCCAACCATTGCCGCTTATTCCACCATCCTTCCGGGTGATGTTGTTACCCCTACTCCTTTTGAACTCACCCGCCAGCCTGTCGATTCGGGCAATTCCAGCACCCTCCATTTACTGGAACAGACGATCATCCCCGACCGGGATCTCGATGCCCTTGCCTGCAGTCTGAAACATATCTGTAATGTGCAGCCCACTGAACCTCCGCCTTCTTCACCCCTCGTTACCGGGGACCAGACTCAGCTCTGGGTATTAGATACCGACACAAACCAAAATTCGCAGATCACCGCCACTCTCCAGTACATTACTCCCCACGTCTATTTCTGGGTGCAAAACGGTGTTGATTTTATCCCCTCCGATGCTAAACATTTGATCGACACCTTTGAAAATAAGATCTACCCCACTGATCGTGAGTTCTTCGGCTCAGAGTGGACTCCCGGCGTGGACGATGATCCCCACTTATATATCATTTACGCCCGTAATTTGGGCGCCAATGTTGCTGGCTTTTTCAATTCATCAGATGAGTACCCGCCTCAGATCAGCCAGTATTCCAATGCCCATGAATCTTTCTATATCGACTCCTCCCAGAGCCTGTCAGATCAATATACCTATGGCACTCTTGCCCATGAATTCCAGCACATGATCCATTGGTACCAGGACAGGAATGAAGGGTCTTTCTTGAATGAAGGTTTTTCTGAGCTGGCCACCTTCCTCAACGGTTATGATAATGGCGGATTCGACTGGTTCTACTCGATTAACCCTGATATGCCTCTCACCGATTGGATGGGTGGCTCGGGGGATAACAGCGCCCATTACGGCGCAAATTTCCTCTTCGTCACTTACTTCCTTGACCGTTTCGGAAAGACCGCTACTCAGGCATTGGTGCATGATCAGCAGAATGCGTTGGCGAGTGTTGACGACGTGCTGCAGCAGTTGGACATCACCGATCCCCTCACTAACGCGCCTGTTACTGCCGACGATTTCTTTCTCGATTGGACTCTCGCCAATTACATCCATGACGCCAGCGTCGGCGATGGGCGCTATTTCTATCACAACTACCCCGCCTCGCCTACCACCTCAGACACCGAAGTCGTCTCTCAGTGCCCCTCGGGCCCAGCCTCTCGCATGGTAAATCCTTACGGCGTGGACTATATTCGTTTCACTTGTCCGGGCAGTTATACGCTTGATTTCACCGGTTCCACCCTTACCGGCCTGTTGCCGGCTAATCCCCATACAGGTGACTACGCCTTCTGGTCCAACAAGGGTGATGAATTGGATATGACCCTCACTCGCCAGTTTGACCTGTCTGGCGTTTCTTCGCCGGTGCAATTGTCTTATTGGACTTGGTACGACCTCGAAAAAGACTATGATTACGTCTTCCTTGAGGCCTCCACCGACGGTGTCTCCTGGAAAATTCTCACTACCCCTTCTGGGACCGATGCCAATCCTTCTGGGAATTCATATGGTTGGGGCTATAACGGTCTTTCCAATGGCTGGATCCAGGAAACTGTGGATTTATCCCAGTTTGCCGGGAAGCAGGTTTCCCTGCGCTTCGATTACATCACCGATGCTGCCGTCAATGGAGAAGGGTTCCTCCTCGATGACGTTTCCATTCCCGCCATCCACTACACCGAAGGCTTTGAATCGGGTGATGGCGGCTGGGTGAGCGCAGGCTTTGTCCGCATCCAGAACATTCTCCCTCAAACTTTCCGTCTCGCCCTGATTACCCACTCCACCACCGGCACCTCCGTGGACATTCTTCCCGTTAACGCTGACGAGACGGAGCAAATTCCCGTAACCATCGGCTCCGATAATGTTCAGGATGTTGTCCTGGTGGTCACCGCCACCACTCGCTTCACTCGCGAACTGGGAGCTTATCAGTTTGAAATTCACTAATTGTGTTTGGAATGAAAATGAGTAATATCGGGACAATCTTTTTAAGTGTTATCCAGGGATCATGTGATAACATCATTGGCCGTCTCTCCTTGTAAACGCGCCTGACGCTGTCTCGCGAAGCCCCCTGGGGGCTCGCCGGCTGATCTTTCCGATGGATATTTTAAGTTTGCAAAAAAAGATAGGAGTGCTCAATGCCTGCTGCGCCTTATTCCGAGCTCATGAAAATTTCCAGCCTGGCAGATTACCAGGTCGGAGCCATCGTCTCCCGTCAAATTACCAAATCAGAAGGCGGGAACATCACCCTTTTCGCCTTTGATGAGGGACAAGAACTGAGCGAGCACTCTACTCCCTTCGATGCCCTCGTCCAGGTTCTCGACGGAGAGTTGGACATAAGGATTGATGGGAAACCTTTCCTTTTGAAAACGGGAGAATCCATTCTGATGCCCGCAAATCATCCTCATGCCTTGAAAGCCTCCAAAAAATTCAAGATGTTGTTGACGATGATCAAGATATAGGGTTTAACCAGATCAGCCTCGAGGGTTTTGCTCGAGGCTGATGATGTGCCAAAATATCCCCAATTTATTTGCCGGTTATCCTAAATATGGATGGGGTTCCCTTCTGCGGCGTGTGCGGCTTCCATCAGTGTTTCGGAAAGTGTTGGGTGTGCATGCACGTTTCGTGCGATTTCGGCTGGCGTCAACTCCATCATGTGCGCCAGGGTAAGCTCGGGTAGCAGTTCCGTTACCTCCGGCCCGACCATGGTCGCTCCCAGGATTTCCCCGTATTTCTGGTCCACCACCAGTTTAACCCAGCCTGCATAATCGCCCAGTCCCAGGGCCTTGCCGTTCGCTTGGAACGGGAAGCGCCCTATCTTCACGGTGTATCCGCGCTCCTTAGCCTGGGCTTCGCTCATCCCAAATGAGGCTACCTGCGGTGAGCAGTACGTTGCCCGCGGCATCATTTCATATTCCAGCGTGATAGTTTCGTGGTTGGCGATATTTTCAGCGCACACGATCCCCATGGCCGACCCGACATGGGCCAGCATCAGTTTTCCAGTTACATCTCCGATTGCCCAGATCCCCGGGACATTTGTTGCCATCTTTTCATTGATTTCGACAAATCCGCGCTCGTTGATTTTGACGCCGGCTTCCTCGAACCCCATCCCTTTGGAATTGGGGCGGAAACCGATCGCCACCAGCGCCTGCTCCGCTTCGAGGATCTTGGTGGCGCCTTCTGCTGATACGGTCACTTTGACACCCGTCTTGGTGGCTTCCACTGCCTCCACCTTGTGCCCGGCTAAAATCTTAATCCCGCGCTTCGTGAACGCCTTGGCGATTTCAGTGGCGGCTTCCTCGTCCTCCAGTGGCAGGATATGAGGAAGCATTTCAACCACGGTCACTTCCACGCCGTATGCATTCCATACCGTGGCGAATTCCATCCCCACGGCGCCTGCTCCGATGATGACCATGCTTGCCGGTAGTTTTTCCTGTAAGATGGCTTCCCAATAGGTGACGATTTTCTTCCCGTCCACCTTCCAACTGCCGGGCACTGCCGCGGATGCTCCCGTTGCCAGGATGATGTTCTTGGCCGCTAATTCACTCACTTTACCGTCTTTATCCGTGATGGATACAGTTTTAATCGGGGTGGATTGCTTTGAAGTCAAGGTTGCTGATCCCATGAAGACTGTGATGTTATTTTTCTTCATCAAAAAACCGACACCCTTCACCAGCCTGTCTGAAACCTGTCGTGAGCGTTTGACCGCGACCGCGTAATCCAGCTTCAGGTTGTCGAAGGAAAAGCCGAATTCCTTGCCGCGCTCCCGCAGGATATGGGCTATCTCTGCATTTCGCAACAAAGCCTTGGATGGGATGCAGCCTATATTCAAACACACACCGCCCAACCATTGCTTGTCAACGATCGCAGTTTTAAGTCCCAGCTGGGCGCTTCGTATGGCAGCGACGTAACCGGCCGGACCAGCTCCTATTATTAGGACGTCAAAAGTTTCAGTCATGTTTTACTCCGAATAATATGAAATTTGCGTAGTATGAATATATAAGGATGCAGGTATTTCCAGCACTGCAACACAAACATGCATCTAAACTTTCCACTCCTCCAGGGTGTCTTTTACCTTCGCCAGGAACGCATCCCCGCTGGCCCCGTCGAGGATGCGGTGGTCGAATACAAAGGACAGGTAAACCATCGGGAGGATTGCGATCGCGTCGTTGCCTGCCGGGTCTGTGACGACCACTGGGCGCTTTTGGATCGCTCCTACCCCCAGGATACCGACTTGTGGTTGGTTGATGATTGGCATTGCGAATAAGGAGCCGCTAATGCCGTGGTTGGTCAGGGTGAAAGTTCCGCCCCTCACCTCCTCTGGTAGCAACTTTTTCTTCCGCGCCCGTTCTGACAAGTCGTTGACCGCTCTGGCTATCCCCAACAGGGATAACTCATCTGTCCTTCGTAGGACCGGGACAATGAGCCCTTCTTCCCCAAGCGAAGTTGCCATTCCAATATTAATTTCTGGGTGGACAAGGATGCCTTCTTCGCTCCACGAGGAGTTTACCAGTGGATAAGTCTTCAACCCAGAAGCGATGGCAGCCATGAAGTAAGCTGTAAAAGTCAGGTTGATTCCATCAGCTAAAAATGAGGCCTTGTTCGCAACCCTGTGAGCCACCACCCGGCTCATGTCCGCTTCCATCACGGTCAATACGTGCGGAGCTGTGTCCCTGGATTGCAGCATGCGCTCGGCGATCTGTCTTCGTATGGATGAGACCGGTAGAAGGGTGTCTCCCATACTACGATTGAATTTCCCAGCTTCGTGGTTTTCTACTGGATTTTCCATGGAAGCTAGCACATCCTGTTTGGTGATCCGCCCATTCAACCCGGTGCCATGCAAACGGGATAAATCCAGGTTGTTATCTGCCGCAATTTTCCTCACCACGGGAGATAAGAATCCCTTTGGACGGTTAATAACTGGGGGTGGAGCGTGTACCTGCACTTTTTCAGCAGGGATTTGGTCTTCAACATTGGTTAGCTTGGCTTCAGGTACTGGGGCACCTGGGACAGGAATACTTTCTCCTGCCTGCCCGATCCACGCCATTACTTCTCCCACCTGGGCGGTTGAATTTTCAGGTACGAGGATCTTAAGGACGATTCCAGCGGCCGGGCTTGGGATTTCTGTCACCACCTTGTCGGTTTCGACCTCCAGCAGCGACTCTAGTTCCTTTATTGGGCTGCCTTCTGTTTTTAACCATTTAACCACGGTCAGTTCATCGACACCTTCACCTAGGCGAGGGACAAGGACTTTGGTTGCCATGATCGGTTAATCCTCAGAACGAGACATATGAAGAAAATTAGGAAATTCTTGATTTATAGGCCACTTATTTGCATCAGTCAATTTTCGGAAAGGAACCTGGTTTGGCCTCATGCATCATTTCATAAATTGAATCGAAGATTGCCTCTGCGTTGGGTTTTGACCAATAATCGCCGTCGGACCCGTAAGCGGGACGGTGGGCTGTGCCTGATAATGTACGTGGAGCCGAGTCCAACCAGGCATAGCCTTGCTGCTTCTCCAATACTTCCTGCAGCATATATGCTGAAGTTCCGCCCGGCACGTCTTCATCTACAAACAGGATTCGGCTTGTTTTTTTCAGCGATTCGACGATCTTACCCTGAACGTCGAAAGGTAGCAATGATTGGATATCGATGACCTCGACGCTGATCCCGATTGCCGCCAATTTCTCTGCTGACTCGAGTGCAATTCGCATGCAGGCTCCGTAAGTCACTATTGTTGCATCCTTGCCTTCCCTTAGAACTTCCGGAATCCCCGGCGGGATGGTAATCTCACCGATGTTCTCCGGCATTCGTTCTTTGATCCGGTAACCGTTCAGCACTTCCACCACGATGGCTGGTTCCCCGGCTTTCAGTAGTGCGTTGTAGAACCCGGCTGCCCGAGTCATATCGCGCGGCACCAGTACATGCATACCGCGCAGCAGGTGGATGATCCCTCCCATCGGTGAGCCAGAATGCCAGATGCCTTCCAGCCGGTGTCCTCGCGTCCGCACGATCACCGGGGCTTTTTGACCCCCCTTTGTCCGCCAAAGTAGGGATGCCAGGTCGTCCGACATCAACTGTAGCGCGTATAGGAGATAATCCAGGTATTGGATCTCAGCAATCGGGCGAAGTCCGCGCATCGCCATGCCGATGGCCTGCCCCAGGATGGTCGCTTCGCGAATGCCGGTATCGGTCACGCGCAGTGCGCCAAATTTCTCCTGTAACCCGTGGAAACCCTGGTTTACATCTCCCAGTTTCCCAAGGTCCTCTCCAAAGGCGATCAGGCGCGGGTCTCGTGCCAGGGCTGCGTCGAAAGCCGCGTTGACGACCTCGAACCCCATCACTAATGGTGCATCGGCTGCATAATTCGGTTTTACTTCCGCAATTTGTAGTATAGAGTCGGATAGTGGGGAAGTAAGGTATGTGGCGTAACGGTCTTCTTGCAGCGGTTCGAGGGCATGCTCCCAATTTAATAGTTTTTGTCTCCCGGTGGGCGCTTCATCCCTGGTCAGGACTAACGCTTCGTGCACAGCGCTGGCAATATCCCGACGGATTGGGTTTTGATTTTCCGCTAGTTTTCCCCGTATCTTCTCCAACTCGTCTGCATGGTTTGAGGTACGTGCTGTTCCCGCCAGCATATCCAATACCTCCGTCCGTTCGTGCAAGAGCGGAGTTTGATATGCTTCCCATGCTAGTTTACGTGCCTCTTCCACCCCTTGGTGCTCTTCCTCTTCAATCTTTGCCAGGGCAGCTTCGCTGGTGATTTCATTTTCAAGGATCCATTCCCTGAATTTCCGAATGCAATCCCATTCAGCCTCCCAGGCAAGACGTTCTGGTGTTTTGTACCGTTCCTGGGAACCGGAGGTTGAATGCCCGAGTGGTTGGGTGAGATCGGTCACGTGGACCAGCGCTGGGATATGGTACTGGCGGGCAGTATCAGCCGCTGTTTTATATGTCGCTAGCAAACTGCGGTAATCCCACCCTTGAACGGTATACAGGTCAAAACCTCGATCGCAATCTTCCGCCGGGCATGGGTCACGTTGGAAACCTTTTAGGATTGTGCCGATATTCTCCTTTACCATTTGAAACTGGTTTGGCACAGAAATCCCATACCCATCGTCGTAGATTGAAATGATCGCCGGTGCGTGCAGGACTCCGATCGCGTTGACCGCCTCCCAGAACATTCCTTCTGCAGTGGAGGCATTTCCTATTGAACCCCAGGCAACTTCATCGCCATTATGGGAAAATTTATCGAATTGTTTGAGTAAGTCCAATTTTCGATACAACACTGATGCATATGCCAGACCGACCAGTCGCGGCATCTGGGCACCCGTGGGCGATACGTCTGCCGCAATATTGAACATTTTTGTCTGGTCTTTCCAGGAGCCGTCCAGGTCGATGAAACGGGAAACAAAATGGCCCACCATCGAGCGCCCTGCCGTGGCAGGTTCTGCCTCAAGATCTGCATGTGCGTAAAGCTGCGCAAAAAAATCCCGGATTTGAAGTACCCCCAGGGCATTCACCCAGGTCTGGTCACGGTAGTATCCCGAGCGCCAGTCACCTTTTTTGAAGGCATGCACCATGGCTACCTGAGGCAGTTCCTTCCCGTCTCCAAATATTCCAAACTTGGCTTTCCCAGAAAGCACCTCACGTCGCCCGATGATGGATGCCTGACGTGAACGATAAGAAATTCTATAGTCAGCGAGGATCTCGCTCTTGGGCAGGGGCAGTGAGGTTTCTGCTGTTCTATTCGCCATACGCCACACCTTCTTAGACAGAATTAGTCAGATTATATACGTTAAGTGTAAAAATTCTATTATAAATTTCCACCTTAACCTGACGAAGTTGTTCCGGGTGCAAAAGGCGTAGTGATCGTCGCTCCGCTAATTTAGCATGATTGGGTAGCGGTAATTGATAATTGTCTTATTCTGTTCTTTGATTTCCATTCAATAATTTCGTAGTTGACCTTCTATCAGTTTTCGTTGCGGGTTCCCATTTCTTATTATCCCTCAGCTTGGGTTTCCCCGATGATTGGTAGAGTCTGCAATGCGTGAGGGACAATCAGTGCGTCCAGTGATTTTCCAAGCTCACTTTCAGCAATCGCCAAAGCATCCTTTATTGTAGCTGCCGGGATCATTTTACACGCCGTCACCAGTTCTGGGCATTCGCTTCCTACGATAATCACATGCGTTTGTTCCAGGACCTTTGCCATTACAAACGCCCGTTGCTGTCCGGGAGGGTACCCGTTGCGACGGGCGTCATCAAGGATGAATTGGATATTGGGAGCATCCCGCATGGCAGCCAGGTAACGCTGTTCGCCGATTCCGGTTCCGGCTCCTTCCTCGCATCGGGCTGGAATGATCATAATTCCATCCTTCCGCACCACCGCTGTCGGTGCGAAAAAAAGGTACGAGGCGGCCCTGCTTGCCTGGTAAAGGTTGATGTCTTTTGGGTAACCAACCCCGCCAATGGCAATATCATATTGATGGTCTATGGGGACATCGTAAATGGATTGGGCAAATGCCACTAACTTCTTGAACGCCTGAGTGGGTTCCCCGGCTTCGACACACACGACTCGCTTGTTGTCATCCATCACTACGTTCACAATAAATGTCAGCCCGGCTAGCCGCGCCACCTCGCAGACAGCCTTTTGGAAAGGGTTTCCTTCGATTCGCCCCAGGCGGGTGCGCGGGTGGTCAATGAAAGCTGGACCATGCGTGTAGGCAATAAAATCTTCTCCCGCAGCTCCTATCGCCACGGTTTTGCATCCACCTGAATATCCAGCGTATTGGTGGGGTTCTACAATTCCTGTTGCGATTACCAGGTCTGCATCGATGACCGCACGATTCATGCTGGCAGATACTCCCTCAAAAATAAATCCTAGGTCCACAAGAGCCTGCGGATTCTGGGGTTCATTATCGATAACTCTGAAGCGCTTTACAATCTCTGCCCCAAGTTTGCTGACCTTTTCTTCACGCGTCGAGACCCGGTGCATTCCTGTTGCACATAAAAGGGTTATATCTTCATCTCTTACGCCGGCTTTTTGCAGCTCGGCTAGGATAGTCGGGACCAGGAGATGATCCGGGCAGCTCCGGGTAATATCGGTGAAGACAATGCAGGCGCGTTTTCCTTGGCTGGCTAGTTCTTGGAGAGGTTTGCATCCTATCGGATTTCGCAGTGCTTCCCGGATGGCTTCCCGCACATCCTTCAAAGGTTCTGCCGGTTGCGACAGGACTTCGGTCCCTTGCGTGTTGGCGGGCAGACTGAATTCCATGGCTGATTTGCTAAAGGGGACTCGGAAAATTTGTTTTAGCAATGGTGTCTCTTTTCCTTTTTTTGTGGATATCTTGATTATATAAGGAAATGCGGAGGCATGGCACCTCCGCATTTTTTCAGTTTCACCCTATTGGTTCGTCTTACTTAACGTTAATAGTCACGGTGAATGAATCCAAGGGATCAACTCCGGTTTCCCAGGGACGGTGATACACCAGGGTCAGGGAAGCGCTCCCAGCTTTTATAGCCTTATATGTCAGGGTAAGGCTCCCTCCTGCGCCGACCAGTCCTGGGTCGCTGCTGACGAATGTGGCCTCACCGACCTGCTGGAAAATTGTCGCATCCAGGCCCTGAGCTTCCCAGGTATATCCGGTGGATGGGTTGCTATCCAGGGTAATGACAATTTGCCCTCCCACCTTTACGTTCACCTGGCTGCCCTTATCAGCCGCCGTTAGGGTTACTGGTTTGATTGGGCTGCATGCAGTCGCCAGCGTAAGGATCATCCCCACTATGCTTGAAATCAGGATTTTGCGTAACATTCTCTCTCCTTTAATCTATTCATTATTGACAGGACGATGGGAGGTTTCCATTTGTTCCGGGATTGAAACTCCATTTTTTAAGGAGAGGCGTTGCTGACATCGGTAACGTAATCCAAAGCTCCCTGGCAGACGGGCGTCAAGTGGGTGGAAACGTGTGCCCAGTCCAATGGCTCCCCCAGTGCACTGGACTGATTGACCGCCAGGCCAAGGCAGCCAGGACCGGCGTTATAGTTTACCAGTGTGAATCGCCACAGGTCTTCATAACCAACAGGAACATTTCTTGTGTTGTTGAGATCGGTGACCATCCCGGCTTGGTCGCAATTTGCAAGCAGGGTATTGGCGAAGATATCAACGCTATTTTCGGCACGTGCCAGGTCAATTCCTAATGCGCATTCCGGACAGGAAGCCTTTACGCTCTCAACCAGGGAGTATCTCAAGTTTGCTTGCTGGGCTGCGGTCAAATGGATGTACCCTCGTGAGCAAAGGGCACCCTCCAGCACGGAAGGACAAAATTGCTCATAGAAAGTACGGTTCCATAAAAGCGTTGTATCTGCCCCCCCATCTGTCATTTGTCCAAGTCCAGCCTCCGGGTGTCCTATCGATCCATCTGGCCAAAACTGGCTTTCCCGGCTAAAAATACTTTTAAGGATTTGCGCTGGGATCCCGGTTTGTTGGGCAGCGTGAAAGATCACCCCGTCAAATCGGTTTTGCCAGTCATTGACAGCGTTCCTCGAAGCTTCCAACCCGCAGGGACTGGCTTGCCCGTTAGCGAGTAACCCTCCATCTGGGCAGGTGGATGTGTCCACCACGCCATGTTTTATCAAGTTGGATGCCAGAATTTCGTAGGGCAGGTTGGTTGCTAGGTCTTCCACATTCACGGGGGTCGAAAGCCAGGGAGGAACCCCGCCGACAGGGGGGAAAACATTCCAGGTTTCTGAACAACCTGCCAGAGGTGCCCCTCGCCATTGTGTACTCAGGATGTCCACATACCAGGAATGGTCGCTGGGATCCGCCGAAGCTGCCACCCGCACCCGCGCGGTGAATACGATACTGCTGTCTCCGTAACTGGAATAAGCCCAGAATTCAAGGTTCAGTCCGTTGTCATTTGTGGGTGACAGGTCCAACTCGCAGGTCGGATTACAAGTGAAAGCCACACCGTCTGCCCGGCCAGCAAGGCTGGTAATATGTTCACCTTGCATCGGCTCTTCGCCGGTCAACACCATTGAAGGTAAATTATCACACCGGAAAGTCGAATTGATCGGTACGCAATCCGGCAGTGTCACCCACACCATTGGTGGTGGCAGGGTCACGCCCACCTGCCGTTCGGCCGCTGCAGATTTGACATATACTAGGTAGTAGCCTTTGCATGTCGAGGGATCATCTACCGACGTATCGCAGGGATTGGTGCCCGACCAGTTACTATAAAGGGTGGCGCCGCAGCTTGTATATATTTCTCCATTAGTGGGCGTACCTTCATGGTCGATATTAATAGAACAAGCAACTTTATTATCCCCCCAGCCAGTTAGCCACCATTCGTATGAGGTGTAATTCTGTGTGACCACGGCCACCCGGTCGGGACCTGGAGGCTGTTGCCCCGCGGCCGAAACTCGCCAGGTCCTGACCGCGGACACTGCCGCCAAAACGAAAAGGAGGGTGATGGCCGTCCAGCCGGCCCGGAAGCGTAGCCCCATACCTCTAATAAGAGAGTCCGCTTTGATTATAGCGGACTCTTGCTTTCTTTGCCAATATTAGTACTTGGATGATTATGTTCTCCCCAATTCGGAGGGGAAATATCTCTCCCCCTTAGTTTATTGGGGAGGCTTGTTCTGGAATTCTTTAAGCGTCTGCAAATCTCGCTTCAAGTTGCGCCAACGGGTGATTAAACTGATCAGGTAAACTGCAAGCACGCTAAGGATAGCTGCATAACCGGCAATCATATAATTTTTGGAAACGACTTCGTTTAACATGGCATCCTCCTTTATATCATTTCTTCCAGTTTTAATTCTTCCACTTGCTGAGCAAGCTGGCCCAGGCGGATGCGATGCCAGAACAGGGTGACGAAGATCACCGAGAAGGTAAATAAGGCAAAGAACATGGTGACCAACATTTTTGAGGTCATATCAAAGCTCCCCGTTGCAGCAGAGCTGTTCGCCCCGATGATCACTGGGTGGATGGTGCGGAAGAGCCGGATGGACATGAAGGTTATCGGGACACTTATTGCGCCTATTAGTGTGTAGACTGCGCTGAACCTGGCGCGCCTGTCCGGGTCGTCGATCCCCTGGCGAAGTAAAAGGTAGGCGACGTAAATCAACTCAAGGATTGCCGCAGTGGTCAACCGCGGTTCCCACGTCCAGTACGCCCCCCAGGTTGGACGTGCCCAAATTGATCCTGCCACGATCGTTATAAAGAAGAACACCAGGCTGATTTCCACCGCCGCCAATTCGATGATGTCCCATTTTTGGTCGTGTTTTACTAGGTAGATCACCCCCGCAGCAGCCGCGGCTAGGAATCCCAGCATCCCTACCCAGCCGGTTGCAATGTGGAAGTAGAAAATCTTCTGTACGTAGTTCATGGTAATTTCTAGGGGTGCGTAGAGGAAAACCACGCCCAGGGCAGCCAGGAATAGCAGAGCCGATACAATGTTAAGCACTTTTAAAGCGATCGGTTGAGGTTTCATTTTTCTCCAATAGAGGGATCCCGGGGGAACTCATTCTATTCTTCGACAACATAATCGAATACCATGTAAGCAGCAGCGATAAAAATAACGTCATATACGATGAGCAGATTAATGTATGGCATGATGTCCGCCGATGCAAGACCTTGCAGGAAACCACTGCTGGCTTTTACCGCTGCGATCAGGATGGGAATCACTACCGGGAATAACAGGATCGGCAGCATTACATCCCGGGTGCGGGTCTGGACAGCCATGCTCGATAGCAAAGTACCCACGGCAACATAACCGACCGAACCGAGCAGGATCACAATGATTAATCCTGGGTTGAATAGGTTGGTGGTGTACAACACGCTGTACACTGGCAATACAACCGCTTCGACGATGAGCATGAAAGCCAGGTTGCTGATCGTTTTACCAAAATAAATGGCAGATCGGTCTACCGGTGCCAGCAAAAGACCATCCAGGCACCCGCGATCTTTTTCGACCGCCATAGAACGGTTCAGACCCAATGTGCCGGCAAAGGCAAAGGTTGCCCACAAAATTCCAGGAGTAGCAACCCGTCGCGTTCCGGCATCGAGTTCAAGGGCAAAATTAAAGATCAGGATGACCAGCAGGGCAAACACCAGCATCGCAGAAAGTAACTCCCGCGAGCGCAGTTCTGCTACCAGATCCTTCCAGATAATTGCGCCGACAGCGCTAAAAAAATTGGAAGCAGGTTTGCGTTCCGAGATCTCTTGGACGTTGTTCATGTTGCGCCCCCCAATGCCTGGCGGTAAAAATCAAGGAGGTTGTTTTTCCCCATTTTGTTCCGCGTTGAAGAAGCCGAGATGACTCCCTGCGAGAGTACGTCGAACCGGGATGCCAGGTCTTCCACACGTGCGAGGTCGTGCGAGGTCATGACTACCGTCCGGCCCTGTCCGGCCACTTCCCGCAGAAGATGGTCGAGCATGTCGCATGCATCCTGGTCGAGGCCTGTGTGTGGCTCGTCGAAGAGCAGTACCTCCGGGTCGGGCAGGATTGCCCGCCCGATGGCGAGACGTTGCTGCATGCCCCGTGAAAAAGTCCTCACCAGGTCGCTTCGGCGGGAGGTTAATCCCACCAGCTCAAGGACTTCATCAATCCTCTTGCGCAAACTTCTCACCCCATACATTTTTCCATAGAAGCGCAGGTTTTCATCAGCGGTCAGGTCGCCATACAGCAGTGGTAGGTGCGAAACCACGCCCAGCCTTTGTCGGACCTCTGCAGCTTCCATTGGAAGGCGGTAACCAGCAACCCTTACTTCGCCCAGCGAAGGCCGCGAGAGCGACGCCAGGACGCGCAGGAAAGTGGTCTTGCCGGCTCCATTGGGACCCAGCAAGGCAACAAATTCCCCTTCCTGCACTTCAAAATCGAGGCCGCGCAGGACGGTTTTTAATCCAAAGCGCTTGACAAGTTTCTTAACGGATATCATGCAATTTTATCAATCGAAGGATCTTCCGAGGTTAGTCTGGTGTTGCGCGTGAACAATCTCAAGGCATTAAACCAGGTTTTTGAGTCGTTCTTTCAATTGATTTCTGCGCTTCTCGTACGCTTCCTGGGAAATATCTCCGGCTTTATATTGATCGTCCAGGGTGATGATTGCGTCCATGATGCCTTCGCGGTCTTCCCCAAGCGCATCGCCATCCCCTCCTTCTTCCTCATCGCCAAATTCATCTTCGAGCTTTTTGAGTCTGCGGTCGCGCAGGAAGAGGAAGATTCCCAACCCGATCAGGACCACGCCTATCGCTCCCACCCCGATCAGAAGCCATGTGTGCTGGTCGAGAACGAACCCGGTGGTTGTCGGAGTCCCGGGTAGGCCTGAGATCGTCATGGTCAGCGTGCTGCCGGATGCCAGAGAACTGCCTGAGTACAAATGGTAGGTGGTACCGGTCGACCCTTGCGTTCCGGCATCTTTCAATTGGTCACTGGTAACTTTTACTCCCTCCGGCACAATGATGGTCGCTGATGAAACCGGCAGGCTGAAAGGTTGTGAAAATATAAGCTTGTTTGTGTACGGAAGGTTGAACGTGGCTATGATTCCATACTGCAAATTGGCACCCGGCAAAATGGCAAATCCTTTGGCTGAACTCATTAATGGTGAGCTGCTCTGGGCTAATTGAAAATTTACACTTTGCGCGTCTGTGGGGATCTTGATGAACGGAACACTCGTCCCGTCGCTGGTGACATCGACGGCATTTGTGCCCGGATTGGAGATCACGTAAAGCACCATTACCTGTACTGTTCCTGTGGTCGAAAAATCAAATTGCAGGTGCGCCTGGATGATGGTGAGACTATTTAGGTCGGTGGTTGTTTCGTATACGGTGATGGGCAGGTTGAATTGGGAGGTTGTTCCATCAAAATTCACCGGAGCGGAGTCATAAGTGACCCCGCTGTAATCCACGGTCACCAGAAATACCGTATTGTTGTCTGCCGGGACATTGGTAAATTCGTATGTTCCGTCAGTCAGAATTGGAGTGGTCAGGGTCAGGGTGACCTGCCCGACGCTGGAGTCATACACCATCAAGGTTGCGATTGTACCGCCTGGCACGGATGCACCAGATGCCACGGTCAATGTTCCACTGACGGTTGCCATGCTAAGTGTCGCGGTTGGGCTGACTTCCGCTAAGGGTGTGGTCGTCCCGGATGCCCCGGGAGTGGTTCCAACCCCTGACTGAGCAGTAGAATTGATCTCGAGTGAAGGTGTGGAAGAACCTGGGGTGCCAGCTGCTGTTCCTGTATTTATCGGCACAGTTGTACTCGAAGGAGCACTCGTTGCAGTTGCTGCAGGAGGTACTGGCGTCTGGGTAGCCGGGACGGTCACTGCCAGAGGTGTTGGAGATGTATAGTTGGGTGGGGGGGTGATATCCTCAGCCAGACTGCAAGCAGCTAGGGTGAAGGAAAGAAGAATGACAAGGGGGGTCAACCGGAATTTCATGAAAAATCCTTTTCGTTTTCTAGATAGCCATTCAAAAATCTCCGGGAAGAGAGGGAGTAATTTTGTATGACTTTAATTCGATTTTAAAGTATTGCCGCACACCGGGCAGAACACATCCGATTGTAAAACAGGCTTGCCGCAGTTGGGGCAAAAACCGCCGGTCTTTGCTTTGCGAGTAGTTCGGCGCTTAGCTAGCAAATCTTCCAGGTCGTCATCGCTGAGAGTGGCTGTCGATTTGGGTGCGCTGTTACGTCCCTGGCTTTTTTTCGCAGCCCTGCTTGCAGCCTCCACGTTGAGGAAATCAAGTTTGCGCAGCACTTCTGCTCCCTGCTGGAGCAGCAAGGCGCGCTGCTTGGGGTAATCTTCGGCAGGGATTTTTCCAAGCGACTGGTCAAAATCCAATTCCTGCAATGCATTAATCAATCGTTCCCGCTCTGCTAACAGGGCTGACATCTCGTGGTTGCTCCCCGCCGAACGCACCCGCCGTCGTTTAAAAAACGGACGGGTCACGAAGAGCACGACCAGACCAAGCAGGATTACAAGCAGGAAAAGAGCAACCGGTTCCATTACAATTATTTTCCCGGCAGCAATGGATCGATAGCGGATTGGATTTCCGCCACGGATTGGAATGGTCCAATTTGAATGAAGCGCAGGATCCCTTCCTGGTCCACCACATAGGTTTCCGGCACTCCCAGGTTGCGATTGAAAATTTGGGAAATCCGCGTCCCCATGTCGGGTCCATTGGGATAGCTGATATTAAAATCGGACATGTAAGAACGTGCTTCCGGTTCGGTATCCACGTAGTCTACACCTAGAAAGACCACTTGTCCTTTGTCAGCGTATGAGCGCCAGGCTGATTCCAGGTCTGCCGCTTCGGTTCTGCACGGCTGGCACCAGGACGCCCAGAAATTAACCACTACAATTTTACCCTTTAGATCCGAGAGTTTTACCTCTAATGCGTTGTTGTATTCGTATCCACTGAATAATGGCACCGTAAAATCGGGCACAGAAGACCGGACAGCCAGGATGGGGTTCTTGGCTTTTAACAATCCACCTGCCAGAATTCCGAGCAGACCCAATAGACCAATCCAAACGAGGATCTGCGCCCAAAGTGGCACACCTCGTTTCGGAGCGGGAGCGGTATTAGGTTCTTGAGTCATTTTGCCGTTCTCCTATCTTCGCCTTTTGAGTTCTTCTTCAATGCGGGCTACGTACATATCGTCCGCCCCGGATCCGGACCCTGACGCTGGACTCGAATCTTCTCCAGGTTTAGGTTGACTGATTGAAATCGCTGCCGGTTCTTTCCCTGTCCGTCTCCAGGTTCGGAATGCCAGGAAAAGCAGGACAGCACCGGCGATAAATGCTGCAGGCGGGACCACGTATACCAACCAATTTATCCCCGTGGCTGGTGGCTCCGAGAGGACCCGCGCCCCGTAATAATCCACAAAATATTGCTTGATCTCTGCAGGTGATTTGCCTTCCCCCAGCATCTGGCGGATGAGTTCACGCCACTGGTGGCAGGCAGTGGTTGGACACACGTCCAAAGGAGTATTTTCGCATACCGGGCAGAATAACTGGCTTGCGATCGCATTCACCTGGTCGTCTGAGGGAGTTGGTCCTTGAGCGGAAACGCGCCTCGTGAAGATGAAAGCACTGGTAAAAACCAAAAAGATCCCGGCTAGGATATTCGCGATCCTAGTTTTCATTCGTTCCCTCCTTGGTTTCTTTCTCGCGTACCGGCCAGGCAGCGACGAGGAAACCAAAAACAAACATCAAACTACCGATCCATAACCAGTTGATCAGAGGGTTATCATAGACCTTAAAGGGTGCCTGTGCTTCTGACACGTTTTCCCAGTTGACCAGCACAACATAAAGATCGTCTGAAAGCGTTGAGCGTACCCCCGCTATGGTGACTGGTTGGCCATCCGGGTAATTGTCGTATCGTGGATACAGGTCGCCCAGGTATTGCCCTCCCCGGTAAACACTCATCACGGCACGTGTCACGTACCGCCCGTCCGTATATGTGAACTGAGCTAAAGAGTCGTATCGGAGAGTATATCCTGCAAGGCTCATATTTTGGCCGACTGCCAGCGATTCCTGGGTGGTCGTTTGGTACACCTGCATCCCAAGGATGCCGATTGCCATCACTACCATGCTGAGGTGGATCAAGTACCCGCCGTACCGGCGCGGGTTTCGCCTTGCCAGCAACCAGATGGCTGCCATGAAATAGGTCAGGAGGACGCCCACCCCAGCTGTTATCCAATTGGCGCGATCCACGATCCCCCAGGTTGCAAATCCAATCGTAGCCAGGATTATTAGGGTTAGTACTACCCACTGGGTGCTTTTTGTTACAGCCAGGTTTGATTTTTTGAAGGCTCGCCAGAATTCGTACAGCGTCACGAAGATAACGAACGCCACCAGCGTGAACCCTACCAGCGCGATCCAATTCCGCACTCCTAGGATGGCTAAGAGGATTGGGACGATGATGGTTGGGATGGTCGGTTTCCACAGGGCGCGTCCCAATGTCTTATAGGTAGATCGGCCCCAGGCAGAAAGAGGCGCAATTCCCATAAGGGCCAGCAGCGCCCCGAATAATGGCCCGGTGGCTCGCACATAAAATGGCGGTCCCACGGTCACTTTCTGCCCAGTCACCAGTTCCGAGATTAAAGGGAAGATTACTCCCCAAAAGCAGACGATCAGGACTCCCATGAATAACAGGTTATTTAGCAGGAATAGCGCTTCCCGCGAAAACAGGGAGTGCATCTCCACCTCGGCTCTCAGGTCTTTCCAGCGGTAAATCAGGAGTGCCAACGATGTGACAAATGTGATCCCGATGAAGACGAAGAACATGGGTCCAATGGCGCTCTCTGAGAAGGCGTGCACTGACGAAAGTACACCCGAGCGGGTCAGGAAGGTCCCAAAAATGACCAGGGCGTAGGTCAGGATAATGAGCAGCATGTTCCATTGTTTGAACATCCCTCGCTTTTCCTGGATCATCACAGAGTGCAGGAATGCCGTTCCTGTCAGCCAGGGCATCAGGGCGGCAATTTCTACGGGGTCCCAGGCCCAGTAGCCACCCCAGCCAAGCACATCGTATGCCCAGCGCATTCCCAATACCAGGCCCAGTGATAGGAACACCCAGGCCACCAGTGTCCACCGCCGCGTGAGGCGGATCCAGCGATCATCCGAACGCCCGGTGACCAGGGCGGCGATCGCGAAGGCAAACGGGATTACGAATGCCACGAAGCCCAGGTACAACATGGGCGGATGGATGATCATCCCTGGATGACGCAGGAGTGGGTTCAACCCCTGTCCATCGGAAGGGGTTAATGGAATTGCTCCGGCTGGAGCGAACATGCGCGCTATGATATCGCCGCCTGTGGTTTGCCACCAGCGCGCAAAGGGATTTTCATAAAAGAGGGAAAGAGCCATGAAGAATGCCAGGGTCACCGAAGTCACCACGATCACCCAGGGTAGTAATTCGCGGTCGCGATCCCATTTCCGCAGTGTGACCGCCGAAGCGAAGGCCGACATCAGCCAGGACCACAAGACCAGCGAGCCAGCCTGTCCGCCCCATAGGGCGGTAATTTTGAGATAGACCGGCATGTCGTTGCTGGTTACCGAATAGACATATTGAAGCTCATAATGCCCTGTCACCAGCAGGGTCGTGAGTGCTGCCACTCCCACTGTGATGAGCGGGAAGGTTAAAAGCATGGCAAGCCGGGCGGTTTCCACCCACCGGTCCGATTTGCTGAAATATCCCATGACTGCGGCAACCACGCTGAAAAGTGCCACCAGGAATGTCAGCACGAAAATGCCATAGCCGAATTGTGCAAGCATGAAAGCTCCTAAGGGTTTTTAGGGTAGCAACCTGTTATCGAAACTGCTTCTTGCATAAAGCAGTTTATCTTTACCAGGTGGAGGAATTATGAATCCAAGGGGATCCTTGTAAGAATTAACCAGTCACTCACAAAATCTTTTATTCGGAGACTTTAACCGCCGCTGCTTACCTGGCTGGGGACGGCCTCCTGGTATTTGGTGGGACATTTGAGTAAAAGTTCATCTGCGTAAAAATTACCGTCCTCGCCTAAATGACCGGTGATGATTGCCTGGGCTTCGTTTTGGAGCAGGTCAGGTTTCGGTCCATTATAGATAACGGTCAGCTTCGCTCGCGTCGGGTCTGTGACCGCAGAATGCAGCACGGCAGCCAACCCACCGCCCATCTCGATGGCTGCGTTATCCCCAGGCACGTGCGCAATGTCAAAGGTTAAATTCATTGTTTGCGGATCGTATGAAATGGAGGTTCCAACAACCGCGCCTGAAATCCTGATACTCTGTCCGACAATTGCACTGCCTTTTGCTTTTAGCTCATTCACCGTCATGAAGTATTCGGCATTTGCTTGGGTTGCCGAAACGATCAAATAGATGATTGCTGCCACGATGAGCACGCCGCCAATAATGAATTTCCCGCGACCTTTTAAACCCTTTTTTAGGGAATTCTCCATTTCATACCTCCAAATTTACTTCTCTTATGATCCAACTGTAATTGTACATAGCTAGATTAACGCAGGGTTAGAATGAGTAAAACATTAATCATGATTAATGTAATTGAACCAAACCCGTGCGAATGGCGAACTTTACCAATTCGGTACGGGAATGCATATTGAGTTTATGCATGATTCGTTCGCGATGGCGCGCAATGGTCTTGGGACTGAGTTCCAATTGCCGCCCGATCTGCAGGTTATTGGACCCTTGTGCCACCATTTCCAGCACCTGGCGTTCGCGCAGGCTGAGTACGTCCAACCCGACCACGTGCGCCTCGTCACCCTCTGCCTGGACCGAAGGCTGGGTCAGCGACGATTGGCGTACCAGTCGCTGGTAATCTTCTAACAGCCAGCGTGCCAGGGCTGGTTGTAAAAACACATTTCCTGTTGAAATCGCGTGGATGGCTGCGATGAGGTCATCTCCAGCGGCTTGTTTCGTAATGTATCCTGAGGCTCCTGCCGCCAGCATTTGCATGAAATACTGTTTATCATCGTGAACGGTCAACGCCAGGATCAGGCATTCTGGACACAGCACGCGTAATCGCCTGGTTGCTTCCAATCCATCCACCCCGGGCATCGTGATGTCCATCAGGATGACGTCGGGGTGTGCTGTCATGGCACGGTTGACGGCTTCTTCACCATCGCTGGCTTCTGCTACCACATCGAAATCTTCCTGTGTTTGCAGGAAATTTTTTAAACCGACTCGCACCACCTCATGGTCGTCCACAAGCATTAGCCTGATTTTTTTCATGTTTTTGTCTTTCATAGAAGAAATTGATTATGGAAGGATATCAAAGACAGGGACACATACTTCAACTATCGTTCCCTTACCGGGCTTTGATTCAATATTTAATTGTCCGCCGACCGATTCAACTCTTTCCTTCATCCCTGCTAAACCCCAGCCTCGTGGTGGCACGAAGCTTTGAACTGGGTTAAAACCGGCGCCAAAGTCTTGCACCTGCAAAGTGATCTCCTGGGGTTGATATTTTAAGGAAATTCGGGCGTGCTCCACCTGTGCGTGCCGGACCACATTATGTAGTGCTTCCTGCGCAACGCGAAAAAGGACGGTTTCAATGATGGGATCCAGTCGCCGCGCTTTCCCTTGAATAATGATTGCTACATCCAGGTCGGAAGATACACTGTCGTCCTTAAGATATTCCAGTGCAGGGATTAAGCCCAGGTCATCCAGTTGGGCTGGGCGAAGATCATGTACCAGGCGATATAGTCCTTGCGACATTTGCTTGCTCAGACTTTGAAGTCGTTCGACAAGGGTAATTACCTCTTCACGGTCGCATATGATGGTCTTTAAAGTTGCCAGATCAAGCGAAAATGCCGTCAGGACCTGGGATGTTTCATCATGTAGCTCGCGTGCAATACGGGATCTCTCCTCTTCCTGAGCCCGCACTGTGTGACTGAGCAATTCCCGTCGCAGCGCTTCCCGCTTGGTCAACTCGTCCTGGATCCGTTCCATTGCCTCAAGCCGGGCTTGTTGAACTGCGAGCAATTGAATTTGCCTGTCCTTTTCCACGATTTGCGTGGCGCGCAGAATGCTCAGTGTGATCAATACGGCTAAAAGAGCTCTTACTACCTGGATTGGAAACCCGGCGAAAGATTGAAAACCGGTTGAGTTCAGAAAGCGGGCCGGGAACATGTCGATCGCCGGGACGAACAATTGCGTTAAACCGTACAATCCAAACCCGATAGCTGCCCAGGTAAGGAAAACCATCACCTTCCTCCGCCCATTGGACAACGCGCTAAGCGCTTCAGCCCTCAATCCCACCGCAGCCAGGATCGCCGCAGGGACTGCCAGAAGATAGCGGCATAATACATCGTAGAGATTTACTAGAAGAGTTGTGCCTATTCGGTAGGTAAATACTGCACTTCCCAGGATAGCCAATCCATATACTGTCAAAATGCCCCAGACTATATAGGTGGAAATTCCAGGTTTTATTGTATGGGCGCGTAATGTTTCAACTCCATAAACTAAAAGAGAGCAAAACGATGCTATCAGCAGCCCAAGCCGCAGCCAAAGCAGCCAGGAGGGTAATTGGATTCCACTTAGCACGGGTTGTAATATATATGAATCAAGCCATTCATGCACTCCATGGATCATTCCAAATGCTGCCAATGGGCGGAGCAGGCGCGCCTCAGCCAGGGCAGGAGCTCGCTCGGATTCAAGTGCCAAAGTGAGCCCCATTCCAAAGAATGCGAGCCCATAGGCAAAATAAACCACTAATAAAACCAAATCAAATGATTGACCAGACATTTCTTGTCTCATTGGGTATTTTACACCAATATTATTTTTACTATTGTGCATATTATCACGGATAGATAGTGACGTTAGTCACGATACTTTGTCTCATCTTTCACTTGATTTTAATCTTTGTTGGGGTTATAAACCCAACTGATGGATTAATCGCCCCAATCGTTATTGGGGTATTAAATATATATGATTTCCACCAGGCAATCATTCTGTCACCAAGGCTTATCTTAGCATCCTGAAGGATCCCCTTTGGGTCAATCGTTCACAACTTGAATTAATTCAAGCAAATTTAGAAGGGTTGTTACACTCTTGACCGGTAACAACACAGCGTTTCCGTAATCGTCCATTTTTATCTGCAGGAGAAGGCCATGCGCATGATTAAAAATAATCGCCGCCTGATGATTCTGACCCTTGTTTTTGGATTTGGACTGGTGATATTTGCATTGGGTGGAATTACCAGACCGGTGGCAGCCAACTCTGAACCCGCTCCTGTGCAAAATTCAGCCCAGGTACTGGTTTCAGAACCCGATAATTCAGCCTGCCTTTCCTGCCATTCTCAACCTGGGTTGGTGAAGACACTGCCCAGTGGCGAAACACTCTCGTTAACCATCGATTCCAGCCATTTTGCAGGATCCGCCCATAAAGACCTCGCTTGTACCGATTGCCATACAAACATCAGTTCCTTTCCACACCCCGAATTGCAAGTTCAAACCCTGCGTGATTTTTCCATGCAAATGTACCCCCTTTGCCAAAAATGTCACCAGGACCAATACAATAAAACGCTTGACTCAGTCCATATGCAGGCTGTGGCTACAGGGAATACCAATGCAGCCATATGCACAGATTGTCACAACCCTCATTCCCAGCCGGTTATCACAGATTCGACCGGTGCCCTCTTGCCCGCAGCCCGTCTGAGCATTCCTGAAATATGTGCACGCTGTCACAGCGCAATTTACAACGAATATATTCAGAGCGTCCATGGTGCCGCGCTAACCGATCAGGGGAATACTGATGTCCCCACTTGTATCGACTGTCATGGGGTTCATAACATAGTGGATCCCACCACCACAGCCTTTAGGCTGCAGTCGCCTCAAATTTGCGCAAAATGCCATACCGATCCCGGCATCATGAATAAATATGGGATTTCCACCCAGGTTTTGAACACCTATGTTGCGGATTTCCATGGCACCACGGTTACTTTGTTCGAGAAACAATCCCCCGATCAGGCCACCAATAAGCCGGTGTGTTTTGACTGTCATGGGGTTCATGATATCAAGCGCGTGGATGACCCGGTCTATGGTCTCCAAATGAAACAAAATCTTCTCCTGGCCTGCCAGCGCTGCCACCCGGATGCTAATTTAAACTTTCCGGATGCCTGGATGAGTCATTACATTCCCAGTCCCACACATTATCCGGTCGTCTATTATGTGAATCTCTTCTATAAATTCTTCATTCCTGCTGTGATTGGTTCCATGGGCATTTTTGTGATCAGCGACATTGTCCGTCGCTTGATTGAACGCCGCAGAGGAGTAAAACACGTATGACTGAAAAGAAAGTCGTCAGAACACAACCCCGATCGAAGAAACGGCCCTTGCGCATATACAATCGCTTTCATTGGACACAGCGCATTGAACATGCCCTGCTCTTGACCTCTTTCACAATGCTGGGCTTAACTGGCCTCCCCCAGAAATTCTCCACAGCCGGGTGGGCTCAGGGGCTGATTGGTTTTTTTGGTGGAATCGAGACCACACGTTTGATCCATCATGTTTTCGCCATCATGGTGATGATGCTGGCAGTCTATCATATTCTCGATATTGGTTATCAAATTTTCGTCCGTCGTACTCGTCTGAGCATGCTTCCTGGCATCCAGGATGTTAAGGATGCCTGGCAGGCCTTCATGTATAATCTGGGCTTTTCCAAAAAACGGCCTCAAATGGGTCGCTATACGTTCGAGGAAAAGGCGGAATACTGGGCATTAATTTGGGGGATCGCCATTATGGGCATAACCGGTTTCATGATGTGGAATCCCATCACAACCGCCAGGTTTTTGCCTGGGGAAATAATTCCCGCTTCCAAAGCAGCCCATGGTGGGGAAGCATTATTGGCGGTTATGGCTATTGTCGTCTGGCATATGTACGGAGTTCATCTGAAGCGTTTCAATAAAGCCATGTTTACTGGTAAACAAACCGAAAATGAAATGCTCCATGAACATCCGCTTGAATTGGCAGACATCAAGGCAGGTATTGCCGAACGGCCCGTCGATACAAAAACCTTGCGCAAGCGCAAGACCATATATTATCCGGTCGCCGGAGTCCTGGCGGCAGTCATGCTCTTTGGAATTTACGGATTTATTGGCGGGGAGAAGACAGCCATTTCCACCGTCCTCCCGATTTCGGATTCTGTGCCGATTTATGTACCACAGACCCCCACCCCCATCCCCACCTCGGATGCTTCTCCTGTCCCTGCCGGGTCATTGACTTGGGACGCCTCCATTGGCGCAATTTTCCAGTCCAGGTGCTCGTTATGTCACGGAGTCAATTTGTCCACCAACGGACTCTCTTTTGCCACCTATGCTGATGCCATGCGGGGTGCCAGTGATGGACCTGTGATTGTTTCCGGAGACCCTGCCAACAGCAAGCTGGTCGCGGTTCAATCTGCAGGCGGCCACCCGGGACAGTTAAACCCGGACGAATTATCTGCGGTTAAAAATTGGATTACTGCAGGGGCACTTGAAAAATAGTTTTTTATATATTATAAATTAAAATAGGTCTGGTCGATTATTTTTTCCCGGGCCTATTGTTTATTATTTGGAGGAGACAATGAAAAATTTTCTTCATCGGGTGAAGCTTTTCTTTTTCCCGCCTGCCCACACCCCTTTTTCACTTCGCGTCCTCCCATACGCTATTTTAGGAATTCTCTCATTAGGTGTCCTGGTCGGGGGGATTTATGGCTGGGATTACACCAATTCACCCGGCTTCTGTGGCACAACCTGCCATACCATGCCACCTCAAAATGCGACCTACCTCATCTCCCCGCATGCTAATGTGTACTGCACAGATTGCCATATTGGTCGGGGATTCTTGGGGGTTGAACTTGGTAGAAAAACCGAAGATGTGTATGAGATATATTCATTCGTTTTTCATACTTATACATTCCCCATCCAGGCAACCCGAACACGGCCTGCCCTTGAAACTTGCGAAAAGTGCCACCAGCCTGAAGCTTTTTCTGCAGATAGCCTGCTGGAAATAAATCATTTCAAGGATGATATTAACAACACACCTTTCAACATCTACCTGGTAATGAAAACTGGTGGAGGTGCCAAGGAACAGGGACTGGGGAAAGGGATCCACTGGCATATTATCAGCAAAGTGGAATATTACTCGACCGATCCGTTGAGCCAGGACATCCCTTATGTGCGTGTGTATAACGATGATGGAACGTACACGGAATATGTGGATGTCACAGCTAATTTCGATCCATCCACGATTAAAGAAAGCGACCTGAAGGTAATGGACTGCATCACCTGCCACAACCGGGTTACCCACGACTTTCGTCCCCCCGCTGATTCGGTCGACACAGCCATGGCGAACGGCCTGATTTCGCCTACCATCCCGGAGATCCGCAAGAAGAGCGTGGAGGTCCTGAGTGTCCCTTACACTTCTCAGGCAGAAGCCATGTCCGGGATTGCAGGCCTCGAGAATTATTACACTCAATATTATTCCGATTTCTACAATAAAAATTCCCAATTGATTACCTCAACTATAAAAGAACTCCAGGATATTTATAACCAGAGTGTATTCGTCGACCAGAAGGTCGACTGGACTACCCATCCCAACAACCTCGGTCATATCAACTCTCCCGGATGTTTCCGCTGCCACGATGGAAAACACTTGGATTCAAAGCAGGCAGCCATACGCCTGGAATGCAACCTCTGCCATTCCATCCCCGTCGTCTCTTCTTCACAGGACTTTGTCACCAGCATTGAGATCAGCCAGGGGCCGGAACCAACTACACACCTAAACCCAAACTGGATCAGCCTCCACGACTCAGCTTTCGATAATACCTGTTCCAATTGCCATACCACCGGGGATCCCGGAGGCACATCTAATACTTCGTTCTGTTCGAACAGCGCCTGTCATGGTACTGAATTTAGCTACGCAGGTTTTGATGCTCCCGCGTTAAGGGCAATCCTGCAATCTCAACTGCCAGTCTCCACTCCTGAGCCCAGCCTGGCTCCCGTGGTGGGTACTCCCACATTTACAGCCAATATTGAACCGATCTTTGTTGCTCATTGCACCGTGTGTCATAGCGGACCTGGCGCGACGGGGGGACTTGACCTTACGACCTATGTCAGCGTCATGAAAGGAGGACAGGACGGCCCGGTGGTCGTGCCGGGAGATTCAGCTGGAAGCAGGCTGGTTCAGGTTCAAAGCGCAAAGCATTTTGCCAACCTTAGTACTGAAGAATTGGAGCTGGTTAAGCAATGGATAGACGCCAACGCACCTGAAAAATAAACCAAAGGTTGATTCGCCAAAGGAGAAGTAAATGGAGCATAAGGAAAGAAAGGAAATTTCCCGACGTGATTTCTTGAAATATACGATTGGGGTTCTGGGAGGTCTGATTGGGCTCGGGTATGGAATCCCTGCAATCGCTTACATTGTTGAACCGGCTCTCGCCAAAAGCCAGGCGCAACAATGGATTCAGCTGGGAGCAGTTTCCAAGGTCGAGTTGGGAACACCGACCCTTTTTAAAGTAAATATTTCTCGCCAGACTGGCTGGATCGTCAACCAGGAAGAACTCTCTGTATACGTTCTTACTGATAATGGGCGGGATTTCGTCGCTATGTCCAATGTCTGCACCCACCTCGGCTGCCGCGTCCGTTGGATAGCAGAAAAAAGTCAATACTTTTGTCCATGTCACAACGGAGTATATGACAAGCAGGGAAATGTCATCTCCGGCCCTCCGCCTCGATCTCTGGATAAATACCAAACCAAGGTCGAGAACGATCAGTTGTTCATCCTGGAGGGCTGACCATGTTTACCCGATTCGGAAATTGGATCGATGAACGCGTAGGTTGGCGCGCTGTGTGGGAAACCATATTCTTGCGTAAAATTCCCAAGGTAAACTGGTTTTACACCCTGGGGAGTGCCACCCTCTTTGTTGCCATTAATCAAGCGGTAACCGGCATCCTGCTGACGATCTATTACGTTCCCACTCCTGATCATGCCTACGACAGTGTGCAATATATTACCTCCCAGGTGGCCGGCGGCTGGCTGATTCGCGGTCTGCACCACTGGGGGGCGAGTGTGATGATCGTCCTGGTGGTTCTGCATATGCTGCGCGTGATCATCAATGGCGCTTATAAATACCCGCGCGAAGTCACCTGGATGACTGGCGTTGTACTTTTGCTCGTTGTCATCGGTTTTGGGTTTACCGGGTATCTTTTACCTTGGGACCAAAAATCCTATTGGGCTACCACGGTAGGTACGCGCATAGCAGGAGTTGTTCCCTTTTTGGGGAACTGGATTTTACTTGTAATGCGCGGGGGCAGCGATCTATCTGCAGTCACGCTGGCTCGCTTTTTCGGTGTGCATGTATGGGTCCTGCCTGCTACCCTCCTCCTCCTGGTCGGAACCCATCTGTTTTTGGTGATCCGGAACGGAATCAGTGAGATCCCAAGAAAGGAGGGACGTAGGCAATGAAGGCACAGGAGAAAAAAGATTATCTTGAAAAATATCACGAAGCCAAGGAAAAAGGCGTCCCCTTCTTCCCCGATATCATATTTTCAGATGTGGTGGTGTCCTTTGCTGTTTTCCTCCTGCTGGTGGGTCTTGCCTATTTTATCGGAGCTCCGCTGGAGGCACGTGCCAATCCTGCAGATACCACGTATACTCCCCGTCCAGAATGGTATTTCTTGTTCTTGTTCCAGCTGTTGAAATATTTCCCCGGAAAGTTGGAAGTTGTGGGGGTCATCATCATTCCCACCTTGGTAATCCTGGCCCTGTTCCTGCTGCCTTTCTTGGATAGAAATTCGCGACGACATTTTATGGACCGTCCAGTGGTCACCGGAGTGACACTATTTACAATGGCTGCCGTAATTTTCCTGACCATCCAGGCATCATTGGAATCTCCTCCGCCTGCTGCGATAACCTCTGGTGACCAAACCGCAGCTCTGTACGCTGCGAATTGTGCCTCCTGCCACAGTGATTCCATCAGTGTTCCTCCAGGGACAAACCTCCACGACGTGATTGCTCAGGGTAAACACGAAGGGATGCCGGCGTGGGGGGCAGATCTTTCAACGGATCAGATCGACGCACTGGTAGGATTCATCCTGTCTCCTGGCGGAAGTACACTCTTCACCCAAAACTGCGGGAGTTGTCATGTTGCCACTGAATTGGTGGCAATAAACCCGTTGGAACTTGAAAATGCTTTGGATGAAGGCTCAAGCTATGCTCCGCACGCCACGGTGACCATCCCAGACTGGACCAAAGTGATGACTGCCGCGGAACGTACCCGCCTTTTGAATTTCCTGGTCGCTCCGGATGGCGCTAGGTTATTTGCCGTCAATTGCTCTCCCTGCCACGGGGATGCGGTGGCTTTCTCTGGAACGGAAAGCGACCTGCGCACGTTGATCAGCCAGGGTGGGCTACACTTGGAGATGCCTCCTTGGAAGGAAAAGCTGACCACCGAACAAATTAATTCCTTGGCTGCCTATGTTGTTGACCCTGCTGCAAACCCGTCTGCAAAATCATTATTTGACCAGGACTGCACTAGCTGCCACGGCAGTCGCATCCCAGTGGAGACAAATGTCGATCAGGCCGTTCAAGCCATCTCGGCCGGAGGGGCGCACCAAACCATGCCTATCTGGGGGAAGATCCTGACATCCGAACAATTGGATGCATTGGTGCAATATACCTTTCAGGCTTCCCAAGGTTCTCCGATCCAGCTTGGGCAGGGACTCTTCTCCCAGAATTGTGCCTCCTGTCACGGCGCGTTGGGCCAGGGAGGTTCGAACCCGGTGAATGCCTCTGAGGTCATACCACCCATCAGTACTGCTGGATTCCTGCAAACCCGGGATGACGCTACGATCCGCTCGATCATTGCTCAAGGGCAGTCGGATCTCGGAATGCCCCCCTTCGGTTCCTCTTATGGAGGTCAATTGAGCGATGACGAAATTGACGCCATCGTAGCCTTTGTTCGTTCATGGGCAGCAAATCCTCTTGTGATAGAACCTACCCCCCAGCCTACCGGAAGTCCGGCCTCCAGCACTCTTACTCCGGCGGTAATTTATTTGAACTTGTGCGCTCAATGTCACGGCGTTCAGGGAGAAGGTGGTTCAGGACCGGCTTTGAATACGGGAGAGTTTCAGCAACCAGGGATGGACCAATATGTTTTTGATACGATTAATCTCGGTGAAAATTACACGCCGATGATCGGCTGGGGCAGCCTCCTGTCTTCCGATCAGATCCACCAACTGGTCCAATACATTGTTGGGCTTTCTGGATCGTCCACCCTCCCATCACCTTCTGGAGCCGCTCCCACATTCGATGCTGACGTCCTGCCAATTCTACAGGCGAATTGCACTGTCTGTCACGGAACGATGGGGGGCTGGAATGCTACAAGTTACAACACTGTGATGACCACCAGCACTCACGCCCCGGTTGTTGAACCTGGGGACGCTGACGACAGCCTGTTGGTTCTTAAACTTCTTGGAACACAGTCGACTGGGTCCAGCATGCCTCCATCCGGAAAATTATCCAGTTCCCAGATACAGGTGATAATCGACTGGATTAATACCGGTGCGACAGAAAAATAAAAGAATTACTTTATAATGTAAAAGAGGCTGTCCTTAAGCAGCCTCTTTTTTTATCCAAAATCCACTCATGTGCAGCAATGAAAAATTCCACAGCAGATGGTAGTGACATTAATCACGAATCAATGTGACAGAAGAGGGACTTGGGCTAATTGCCCCAATGATATAATTCTAATGTGTTATTAATCTTATTCAGATTGTGTTATAATACACAATGTAGGAGGTGATCCACCTAAAATAAAATAATGGTTCCCAAGCCCGATTAACACTATATTATCCCCAGGAGAATGAAGAAATGTCTATTAAAAAAGGTTTGTTTCTAGTAGGGGCCTTGCTTGCTGCCGCCTTCGTGCTGGCAGCTTGTGCTGGTCCTGTCGGCCCAGTCGGTCCAGCAGGCCCTGCTGGTCCTGTCGGCCCACAAGGACCTGCTGGGGCGGTTCCAGCAGCTGCCGATCTTTCATGCACCCAATGCCACAACAACACCAATATGATCTCGAGTAAGGCGGAAGCTTGGGCCACCTCTGCTCACGGAAGTGGGGTGTTATTCCTGGCAGAGGGAACTGAAGCCGGTTGCGCCGGGTGTCATTCCGGAAGCGGTTTCCTGGCTGACCTGGCTGGAAATCTCACTCCCGATAAGTCAGTAGCGGATGCGAATCCCACCCAACAGGATTGTCGCACATGCCACAAAATCCATACCACCTTCACCAAAACTGACTTCGCGTTGCAGACCATCGCACCTGTGACAATGTATGCTACCAACACCACCTATGATGGTGGAGCAGGGAATCTGTGCGCCAATTGCCATCAGGCCCGCAAGATCATTCCCACCCCCGCTGCAGATGGGACGATCGCAGTTACAGCCCGGTTTGGCCCGCACCATGGCCCTCAGAGCGACATGATCCTAGGTATCGGTGGTGCCGGCGCAGTTACCGGCGCTCCTAGCCCGCACTACTCGACGGTTAAAGATACCTGCGTCACATGCCACATGGGTGGCGCTGGTCCTAATGCCAGCCACTCCTTTGCACCGAACGTGGCTACCTGCGTGGCTTGCCATCCTGATGCAACCGATTTTAATATGAATGGTGCCCAAACAACTCTGGATGCCAAGATTGCCACCCTCAAGGCTGACCTGACCACCGCTGGTCTGCTTGACAAAACAGGTGCCATTGTTGCCGGGAATTTCCCTGAACCCCAGGCAAATGCGCTCTGGAATTACCTCCTCGTCGCTGTGGAAGACAAGAGTAACGGCGTTCATAATATGCCTTACGCTGATGCTTTGATGGATGCAAGCCTGGCAGTATTCACCAAGTAATAACCAAACCGAGTTAGGTTGGTTTTACCAGCATGACCCATCCAGAATAAAGGATGGGTCATGTTTTTGTTTGGGTTGAATTATAGAGCCGCGTCACTTGCCGCTCTTTTGAAGAATACGGATGGGTTTAATCTCCCGGAACCGGGATTGCCTCGACGACCTTTGATTCCATTTCAGGGACTTTAACCACGTTATGGTCTACCACTTTCAGGTAGCGGACTCCCAGGCTGAATGCCAGTAAGCCGTAACTGATAACCCCTCCTCCCGCCAGCATTTCGACCAGGGACGGGTGATAAGCTGCGTATGCTATCGCCGGCTCGCCAGGCAGGTACGACAGATAGAGTAAAAGTCCTGACAGGTTGGTATCCCAGCGATAGGCGACCACGCCTCCGACGACCAGTACCATCGCTAACATCCGCCAGAGTGGCAGGGTGCGTGTCCGCTTGTTGAGGAGCAGGATGATCGGGACCACTGCACCCAGCAGGATCTCGCCGACCCAGAAGTTGAAGGAAAGCGCGCCGCTCGTGAGAAGTGCCAGGCCTTCCGTCCGCCCAGGTTGGTAGGTGTAGGTCATTGCCAACGCATCCCAAAAGCGGAAGTAAAGATAGACAACCAGTATCCATCCGATAATGTGGGAAACCTTGTCAAGGAGGGAATTATCCACATTGGCATGCCGGGTCAGTCGCGCCGATATCATCGAGGCAAAGACCGTTAAAGCCATGCCCGCCGCGATCGCAGAAATGATAAACAGCACTGACAGGTCCGGTCGATACCAGAGCGGTCGCGCCTTGAGTACTCCGTACAATGCTCCCAGGGAAGATTGGTGCAGCATCGAGAGCGCCAGGCCGGCAATTGCCAGGTAAGGTGCCAGCTTGTGTGCTCGCGACATTTTTTCCGCCAATTTTGGCCAGTGTGATTTTAACCAGTCCAATCCGGCAAATATGGGCAGAGCTTCAAGCGCCAACACCCCTAGGTATAACGTGACACACATGGTCACTTCCCAGAGCAGGGAATGCTCGTTCCAATAGATCATGGAGTGCCAGAACCGGTCCGGTCGGCCGATATCAAGCAGGAGGGTCAATACTGCCATCGTGTACCCGATCAAGCCAATGAAGGTCGCTGTGCGGGCTACCGGCGTGTACCGTTTGAGACCCAGCAGGTAGACCACCGCACACAGGCTGAATGCCCCCGCGCTGACTGCGATGGAAGACAGGTCGATCGTGATCCATAATCCCCAGGGCACTTTGTCAGTAAGGTTGGTTAGCGAAAGGCCTTTCCATAAAACCATGACCCCCGCGGTAGCCCCTGCAGTCAGGAAGATCGCCAGCATCGTTATCCATCCGGACCAGAGGGTGGGTTGGGGAAGCCTGATCTTTATCGGCTTTAATTTGGGAAGCTTGATTTTCATGATTGTGCCTCCTCGGTGGCAGGAAGATAGTAGACATGAGGAGATGTGCCCAGATCTTCGCGCAAGCGGTATGACGCCCGTCCTTCTAGTAATTTGCTCACGTTCGATTTGGGGTCGTTCAAGTCGCCGAATTGACGCGCTCCCACCGGGCAAGCTACCACGCAGGCAGGCGTGGCATCTTCATCGATCCCGGGTGTCAACCCCAGGGCCAGGCCACGATCGATGCGCTGGTAGCAAAAGGAACATTTCTCCACCACCCCTCGTGGACGGCGGGCAACCTCTGGCTGCCCCCACTCTGGAACTGATGGGTTTGGCCCATCAAATTGCTTCCAGTTAAAGGAGCGTGCTCCGTAAGGGCAGGCAATTTCACAATAGCGACAGCCGATGCAGCGCTCATAGTCCATCTGCACGATGCCGTCCGGGCGGTAGGTGCTCGCATTCACCGGGCAGACGTCCACACATGGTGCGTGCGTGCATTGCATGCACGGTCGGGCAATGTAAATATCCTGCCCTCCCACGGTTCCCGTCTTGGTTACTACATTCCACGAGATTTCGGGGGGGATGTCATTGTGCGCCCGGCATGCCAGCGTGCAATATCCGCATCCAGTACATTTGGATTGATCGATCACCATCGCCCATTTGCGACCATTGGGGTTGATGGTTTCGAGGGCTTGCACACCCTTGATGATCTGCGGGGCTGCCAGGACCGCCACCCCGGCGATACCTAGCTTTATGAAATCTCTGCGGTTGATCTTGGTGCTCATTTTTTATTCCCCTTTTTGTTAATATTCCGGTAAGCTTTTTCCAACCATGGCTGCAGGACCATTCCTCCGGCAAGACCGAACAGGCCCGCTAATCCTGCAAATCCAAGCGGGCTGACCGGGGTTGGGCTGCTGTCAGCTTCTCCGCTTGTCGCAGTGCCTGCCGGTTCCGGGGTGGTTGCTGCTGCTTGTATGGTAGCTGCGTCGGTCGGTTGGGCATGCATCTGGTCTGCATGGCACGCCGAGCAGGTCGCAATGCTTGCGGTAAAGCTGTGGTCCGGGATGGCATGCACGTCAGTGGTGCCTGTTTCAAAATGTCGCAGGTGGCAGTCTACACAGCTTACTCCGGCCTTGTTATGTACTGAATAAGGAAAGGCCATGGAAACTTCGCTGTGGCAATTGATGCACAATCCAGAGGGACCGGCAGATTCCTGGCCTTGTACTGTTTTCAGTGTGGCTGAGTGTGGGTCATGGCAGACTGTACAGGTCATTCCTCGTTGGAAATGTGTGCTCGACTGCCAGTCTGGAATATTGAATCGGTCCCCGCTGTGACAGCGTCCGCACAAGTCACTGGTCCGGTCAACCGGTACGGGGTTGGCGACCGGGTCAGATGAATGTGCTGCCGGTACAGGGCCATGGCATGCTTCGCACGATACCCCGTCTTCCGCCCATGTTCCGGTCGCCGGGTCGTACCCTGTCACGTGGCAAACCAGACAAGCTCCGGGTTTCCCCTGGTCTGTCCACATCTGGTTAAAAAGTGGATCGCTAATGGCATGACCATGGGCCCCCGACTGAAGTGCATCGGCAAATTTCGAGTGACAAACGCTGCAAGCGACCTGTTTTTGAGTCGTTTGTGACCCGGTCGGTTGGACTGTTTGTATGGGTTGAGTTGGGGTGGGTTGCGGCTGTTGAGCCGCTCCACTTGGTTCAGTCCCTGCCTGTGCGATCATATATGTCGCCGCCGTTACAAATAGGGCAAAAAGGACGGCAATGGAGGTGCGTTTCAGTAATTTCATTATTTATTCTCCTCGTGGAATGTATGGCTACAATTGAACGGGCACCGGTGCCTCGCGGAACACATCGCATCCCAGGCATTCTTCTTTTAGCAGGCCATTTTTAGTGCGGAAGACCTGCCAGCAGGGGATGCCTGCCCGGGAAAATGCCGGGCAATTCTGCCGTTTTTCTTCACTGCACCCTTTGGTTTCCCAGCAGGGCCGCTGGGAGGATAGCACCGGAATTGCTCGTGCTTCTTTCTGCCAGCGTTTATCCAGGAGGCGCAGCAGGAAGAAGATCAGGGAAGTTGCAGCAATAGGGATTCCTATCCGCAGCAGTAAACCCAGAATGATCGTCAAAATAGTATTCATCAATTACCTCATGTGTTGCGGATGTTTTCGTAAAGATGTTTAACGGCTTCACCAATGAGCAGGAGGACGGTGGCGGGAATACCAAGTCTCAGGATCGTCAGCAGGGAAATTACCAGTATGCTTTTCATGGGAAACCTCCTTTTCAATTTGTTCTTATTTTCACTATCAGTCTAGTCCTTCAGCGGAACAAATACAATTCGGCTTGCGTACTATCTTTCGCATGGGAATGGCACCCCACGAATTTGCACACTGATCCTAAAAAATACTACTGGTACCCCATCCGGACAAAAATCGTTGGGTAAAAATTGTGTCATTAATCCCAAAAAAAGCCTGCTGGGTTACCAACAGGCTTTTAGAAGGGTTTGATTAAAAATGTTAAGGCTTGATGATCCCTTTGCGGATCGCGTAGCGCACCAATTCCGCCCGTGAATGCAAACCTAGTTTATGCATGATATTTTCCCGGTGTCGAGCTACCGTTTTAATGCTGATCACCAGCGCCTCGGCAATCTCTTCATTATCCGCCCCCTCAGCCAGGTAACGCAGTACTTCCTGTTCTCGGTCGGTCAGACCATCGAGTGTGGAAGCTTTGTCCACACTTCGATCCTGTGCCAGGTAGTCTTTCACCAGCAATTTTGCCAGGGATGGATACAGGTACACTTCCCCTGCAGCCGCCGCTCGGATTGCAGTCAATAATTCCTCCGGAGCGGCGCGCTTTGGGACGTATCCCTCCGCCCCCACTTCAAGCATCTTGAAGAAATACTCTTCATCTTCATGGATGGTCAGGGCTACCACCGCCACCTCTGGGTTGCTCCGTTTGATCTCACGCGTGGCATCGATCCCCGACATATCCGGCAATCCGATATCCATCAGCACCACTGTTGGCTTCAATTGGCGGACAGCCTCCAGCGCCTCGTGAGCGGTCCCGGCTTCTCCCACAATTTCGACGTCGCTTTCGCTTGCCAGCAGCATCCTCAGCCCGGAACGAACTACCTGGTGGTCATCCACCAGCAGCAGGCGAATTTTCATCGGCTTCCTCCTGTAAATATGGGATCGATACTTCGACGGTTGTTCCCTGGCCCGGTCGGGAATGGACTTCGAACTTGCCGCCTAGTAACGAAGTGCGTTCTTCCATGCCCTTCAATCCCCAGGAAACTCGTTTGGCTGACGCGGCTGCGTCCATATCGAAGCCCTTTCCATCGTCCGTCACTCGCACTTCCACCGTTTTTTCGCCATACGTGAGGGTGACTCGGGCGGTTTTCGCCTGGGAATGTTTGAGGACATTGGTCAGCGCCTCCTGGGCAATCCGGAACACGGCGATCTTGACCGGTGACGCTACCGTCCTTTCCTCCCCGATGATTTCAACATGTACATCCAGTTTGACACGTTCCTGCAGGGTATTGGCATACCAGCGCATGGCTGAAGAAAGTCCCAGGTCGTCCAGATGGGATGGGCGCAGGTCGGCAATTAGTCGCTGCAATTCATCCAGGGAATGTGTGGTGAGTAATTCCAATTGGTGCAAATTCTTTTTTGTTTGTTCCGGGTTCGACGTGCTCAATGATCCGGTTAACCCGCGCAGTCCAAGTCCGATTGCTGTCAGGGCTTGCCCTGTTTCGTCGTGCAGCTCCCGGGCGATTCGTTGTCGTTCCGATTCCTGGGCAGAAACCACCCGCTTATATAGTTCCCGGCGTAGTGTCTCCCGTTGTTTCGCTTCTTTTAATCGCGCCTCTTGCAAACTGGCAATTTGACTTGAGTTTTCTACCTGGAAAGCACGCAGGAATCGGATTACAAAGAATGCCGCCACACCAGCCATGACCGCCCGGAATAATTGGATCGGGATGCCTGAAAAATTTGTGAATAATGTGTCATTAACTATGTTGGATGGAGGCAGGGGGGAAGATTGAACGAACAATTGTCCAATCAATCCATACCAGCCGAATGCTACTGCTGCCCATAACGCATCCCGTCCAAACGAGAACAATCCTGCCCGGCGAAAGACACGCTGCTGGACCACCAGCCCAATGGCTGCCAGTAGGGCAGCCGGGATTGCCAATGAATAACGTGTCCACACGTCGGCAACATCCCACAGGATGGGGAGACCATAATGTCCCTTGAGGATGATCAAGCCGAGCACCCAAACACCTTCCAGCCCGAGAGGGACCAGCAGGATCAATCTCCTCGCAGTCCGTGAAACCACAAGAAGGTAACTCCCAAATGCTGCCAGGGAGATAAAAGAAAATGCCAGGGTGGCAAGCCTGATTCCCGAGAACCAGTCCGGAGTTACATGCCCGCCTTGAACTGTGATTACAGCGAACATCTCGAGCCATTCATTTAAAGCATGCACCAGACCAAATGCTGCCAATGGACGTAAGGCGCGGCGAAGGCGGGCATCTGACGAGCGCCCGCCTTCGACCATGACTAGGAGGCCCATGCTGAAGAACGCCAATCCATAAAAGAAATAGATCGGGATGATTGGAGAAATATTCACTTCAGGGAGCCTTTATGCAACCTGTCCTATTCGTCCTTCTGTAAACGCATCCCGCAAGTCCGGCAAAATACGTCGCCCCGTTGGGCACGTTTCCCGCATTGATGGCAATAGACCACATCTGTCTCCCTTTCTTGTGCGGCTTGTGAGTGCCTTTTGCGTGTCGCAAAAGTTCGTCGGGTCCCGTTTTTCCACATGTAATATCCACCCACGATCCCAAGGATGATTAATACCCCCCCAACTCCCGCCAATACGAAGGGCAGCACCGCGCTCATGGTTACCCGCCCGGGGGTGCTGGCATTGAGCGGCTGTGTTGGTTGGACCGGAAGTCCGGTGGTGCTTAAAGTGTCTGTTGTTTTTTGGTAATCGGCGGTCAGTGTAAATGTCTGCCCCGCGCTTAAGGACTGAGCTGCAGATTGGTAGTAAACGAAACCATCTTGCCCGACAGCGCTTTGCGGCAGGACCGGATTTGTGACCATGTTCGTCGCCCCGGTCGGCTGTTGGATATCAACTGCAAAAGAAGCAACTGCATAATCTCCGGCCCATTCGTAGACAATATGGCGGGCGGTTCCATTTTTTACCAGGGTATCGTAATATTCAACTTGCACGTCTTTGGCATTGGCGGTGATCGCTAATGTCGCCCACGACCCCTCAACGGTCCGGTCGTAGGGTGCATTGAGCAGCCCGTTCACCGGGTCGGAAATGGCTACTGCATAAGCTTCGGCTTGGGCGGGAATGCGCAGGTTAAGCGTTAATGGAAATGTGGTATTGGTGGGCATTGAAATATGATAAATAACCAGCACCGCAGGTTGGTCATATTCAGGCCAGATATCCACGCTTACGGAGCTCAGGGTCAGCGCACTTTGTGCTTGTGCAGGAAAAGCCGCCCACAGCGCAATCACCACAGCCAGTGCGGTTAACCATTTCCTCATCAAACACCTCCAATAAAATAAAAATTGTCTATATCTTAATATTACCACGAACAGGAATGGCTTTGACCAGCGACCAGACTGTGCGGTTAACCGGTACCGGAACTGTTTCCTTTTCAGCTAATTTAATCACCGCCCCGTTGATGGCATCTATTTCGGTTGGCGCTCCTCGCAGGATGTCTTGCAGCATCGATGACAGGTTCTCTGCTGTTTTTCGGGCTACTTCTGCTACGGCTTGCTCTGGATTATTGAATGGTAGGGACACCCCCATTTTCCTCGCCACTGCGGCAGTTTCGCCCGCCAGTTTCCCCAGCAATTCAAGCGCCGTCGGTCGTTTGAGAATTTCCCCGTTTTTTACCCTTAGTAACGCGGTCAGCGGATTGAGTGCGGAACTGACTACGAGTTTTCCCCATACAAGCCGTTGAATGTTTTCCACCTCGTTTACCTCAAATTTCGCTTCGTGCATCATGTCTTCCAATGGTCCCAGGCGCGGATGGGGAGCCATGCTGACCGGTCCCTCTCCTCCCAGGCAAACCTCTCCTGGCGCATTTAGGGTTGCTCCAAGGGTCGTGATTCCCAGGGATACACGCCCTGCACCTAGTCTTTTGGCGAGCGTTAAGTCGTTGCCTAGTCCGTTTTGGAGCGTTAACGCCACCCCATCCGCTCCCAGGCAGTCTGAAAGTTGCTTTGCTGCCCGCTCTGTCTGCCAGGCTTTAACGAGCACCAGTGCGAACCTCATGCCTTTGCAGTCAACTGGGTCCGCCGTCGCCTTTACCCGGTATTTTTTCCCTTCCCCTTCAACTTGGACGCCCTTCTCGTTTATCGCGGCCAACCCCTCGGCCCAGGTGCCGAGCATGGTCACAGCAGTACCCGTTCCCGCAAAACGCGCTGCGAACAGGGTCGCCAGAGCGCCGGTACCCAGGATCAGGATTGAATCGCCCTTCATCTTTCGGGTTGCCCTTGGTTCTTGAGATACTGAAGGAAGGCACCCCATTCTTCATCGGACATTTCAACGCTGTGCTCTTTTGCCGGGAATGTATGGTTCTCCACATCTCCGATGAACGCTTTGAAGGCATCTTCCATCTCGGCGTGCAAGTTGGCGTATTTACGGACGAACTTGGGTGTGAACCTGTCAAATAGTCCCAACAGGTCATGCGTCACAAGCACCTGCCCGTCGCATCCACTGCCAGCCCCGATGCCAATTGTCGGGATGGACAATCGTTTGGAAACTATTTCAGCCAATTTTGCCGGTACGGATTCGAGCACCAGGCTGAAGCATCCAGCTTGTTCGAGGAACACAGCATCCTCAAGCAAGCGTTCGGCGCTAAGTGCGCTGCGTGCCTGGGGACGGAAGCCTCCCAGCATATGCAAGGATTGTGGCGTCAGCCCCAGGTGCCCCATCACCGGGATCCCGGCTCCCACAATGGCCCGCACCGTATCCAGGCGTTCCCGCCCACCCTCCAATTTAATGGCGTCCATGCCTGCTTCCTGCAGGAATCGGCCTGCATTTCGGACGGCTTCCTCAGTGGAAGCCTGGTAGGACATAAAAGGCATGTCTCCGATCAACAGCGCGATCCTGGCTCCGCGCGCCACTGCCTTGCAGTGGTGCAGCATGTCATCCATCGTGACTGGCAATGTGTTTTCATATCCAAGCACCACCATCCCCAGGGAATCGCCGACCAGGATGGCGTCGATCCCCGCTTGATCGAGGGCCAGGGCGGTGGGGTAGTCATACCCGGTCAGCATGGTTATGATCTCGCCGTTTACTTTTTTTTGGCGGATCGCCAGCGTGGTGACTTTTTTGCGTGCGTTTTGTGGCTTGGGGTCAGGGGGAAGCGTGGACATGGTACCCTCCTTTCAGGGTAGGGGCCTGGTTTGATAGATCTTGCTTGCTAATCTTGTAATAATTAGTCGCGCTCCGAAAGATGCGCGCTGCACAAGCTATTATTCCACAAATATGGTCCAACCGCAATCTACCTGCGTATTTAATTATGCTCTATAATAGGCTCGAATATTAATATGGTTTTTCATAGGAGGATTCTATGCGTCGGGCTTTTGGGTTTTTAATTGGGACGGTCATCGGCGGGGTCATTGGGGCTGGGATTGCATTACTCTTTACCCCCCTGTCTGGCAACGATTTGCGCCTTCAGATTAACGATCGCGCCCAGGGCATTGCTGGCAGCATCCGCACGGCTGCGAATACGAAACGAATTGAATTACAGGAGCGGCTGGAGACCTTGCGAGCTCCCCGTTGATTGATTAAACCGGGTTCTTTTTGAGAACTACGTTTTCAATTTGAACATAAAACGCTTCAGTCTTTGCCATGCAGCGCTCGTAATTCGCTCGTTCGGCAATGATTTGGGCGTTTTCTTTTTTTGCACTCGCGCACAGGGCAGGGTTTTTTAGGGCTGTGATGATCCCGTTCGCAAGGTCACTTGGACTGTTCGCGTCCACTAGCAGTCCGTTCACTCCCGGTTTTATCCATTCTTGCATCGACTCGATGTTCCCTACAATCGGAAAACATCCACTAAACATTGCTTCCAGCAGCGAATTGGGCATACCATCATGAATGCTTGGTGACACAAAGATCCCGGCCGCTTTATACAGCTGCCGCATTTGTGCTTTTTCCAGGTGCGGCCATAATTTTGTATTTGCCCCGATCCCTAGCGATTCGACCCAATGTTCGGCCTTTGAATCCCCTGCCAGATTGGGACAAATGAATACCACCTTCGGCACTTTTTCCAGCACGAGCGGGATGGCTCTGAAAAAAACGTCCTGCCGTAGGCTCCCTGGACGTTGGCCGCGCGGGTTGACAACGATAAGGGCATCCGGCAATTCCTCTGGCAGGTTTCCTGGTTCAATTAATTTGTCATTTTCATTCGATCGCATTCCTCCGGCTCCTGGTACAACCAGCGTGGGTTGGTTTGATGCAAATCCCCACTCCTTTCCCAGTCGGATGTCGCGATTCGCATCTGCAATAAGACCATCGGCTCGGCGCAGTGTCCTGCGGGTGAGTCTTCCCATGATTATTGATCCGTGGGCATGCAGCGTAATATCGTTTCCCCAAATGGAGACCACCAGGGGAATCCCTTTGGGTGTATTGCTTGCCAGCATTCCTTCGAAGGGAATGCGCAGCGCGTGAACCAGGTCGGGATGGATGTCTTCTACCAGGGTGCAGTAACGGTTTTGGTAAAATGGCAGACTTAGGGGTCCGGCAAAGTTTCGCAGCGGGCGAATAAGGTTAATGAGTTGTCTTGGTTTTCCACTGATTGTTTTCCATCTGGTTTGAGTTCCGGTTGGTGCTTTCATCATCCCGCTGAATGCAACCGGCAGGATGTGAAAGGTTTTCAACCCTGGCGGTGCTTCACAAGGAAAGGTGGATATAAGGTGGGTCTCGTGTCCGCTCTCGGTCCAATGTTGCAGCCAGGATAATGTTGTGGGAGACCGGCCATCCGCGATATAAAGCAAACGCATGGTTGCACTATACCACAAACCCTCCTTTGATAATGTTTGACGAAACACGACAGGTTGTGTATATTGTATGGGCTGGTGAGTCGGTGTTCTGATGCCGAATCCTGCAAATAACAGGCGGCTAGATTATTTATGGAAAGATTGGAGCGCTATTTTGTCTGAAGAAAGCAGGACTGAAGAAAAACGTCCCCCCGTTTGCGATTACGAAGGCTCTGATTATCAGACTCGCTTTTGGGAGAGGGGCGGTCGCGATTACGAGGATCGCTGCGAAGCCATCGCCCTGAAGCGGTTGTTGCCTCCTGGGGGGAAGCTGATGCTTGAGTTGGGAGCGGGCGCTGGGCGCAATACTTCCCGTTATCGGGGTTTTGAGCGCGTTGTCCTGCTTGATTACTCTCGCACTCAGCTCAAACAGGCTCAGGAACGTCTTGGTTCATCCGATCGCTTCATATTTGTCGCTGCAGATATTTATCGCTTGCCCTTTGTGGACGACCTTTTTGACGCGACAACGATGATTCGCACCTTGCACCACATGGTCGATGCACCAGCTGCGCTGCGGCAGGTGCGCGGTGTTCTCCAGCCTGGTGCCTCGTTCATCTTGGAATTCGCCAACAAACGTAATTTGAAGGCTATTTTGCGCTATGCGCTTCACCGTCAGTCTTGGAGCCCTTATGGACTCGACCCGGTTGAGTTTGCCCCCCTGAACTTCGACTTCCACCCGCAAGCTGTCCGTACCTGGCTCATTGATGAAGGTTTTAAAATCGAAAAAACTCTGGCAGTTTCTAACTTTCGTGTAGGCATACTGAAGCGGACTATTCCACCCGCAATCCTGTCTGGAATGGATTCCCTCATCCAGTGGACTGGAGCTTTATGGCAGGGTTCTCCGAGTGTGTTTATCAGGGCTCGCGTCAAAGGGGAGCCATCCTCCCAAATCCCGGCGAACCCACTGGCTTTTTTTAAATGCCCTGAATGCAGCCATTCTCCGTTGGAAAAAGTAGATCAACGCTTGCTGTGCCATTCATGTGGAAGGAACTGGAATTTTATCGATGGCATATATGATTTCAGGGGAAATGACACGTGAGTGATCGTGCGTTTATGGGGGAACGCGGATGATTTCATCCCTATTCGGATGACCCCAGCGGGTAATTGGTTACACAGATTATGAAGACCTTATTCAATCGGCTGACATTATCGCGCCTGAAATCGCTTCCATTTTTGCCAGAGATCCTGTCCCTGCTGGCAGGTGGCATATACCTCATTCATTCACTGGTTTTTCTTTATAGCCAGCGTTCGATGGTGGATGAGGGGGGGTATCTTTATCAAGGGCTTTTATTTGCCAGGGGTATATACCGGCCATTTCAAGACAACGGGCTCTGGCAATACAATGCTCCGCTTTCATACATAATTCCAGGTTATATCCAGACTTGGTTTGGGCCCAGCCTGGTGGTGGGTCGTTATTTCTCCCTTGTCCTTGGTTTGCTGACTCTTTTGGGAGTCTGGATTGTTGCCCGCCGTCTTGCAGGGAAATGGGCTGCTGTGGCTGCTCTCTTGATTCTTGCAGTTAACCCTGCGATTATTAAGATTTATATATTAGCCGATTCCCAGGTTCTGATCGCTTGCATGCTCACCTGGGTGATGGTTTTAGTCCTCGGAGAAAATCGGACAGGCTGGGAGGTTGTGCTTGGCTCGGGGTTGTCAGGACTGATGATATTAACCCGCCACAACATGCTCCCGCTATTTCCCATCCTGGCGGTCTATATTTTTGCGCAGCATGGAAAAAAAACCGGTTTGTGGGCATTGTTTATCGGTCTCCTCATTCTGGTTATGGGTCATATTATTTATTGGCCTAATATTCTCGCCATGTGGACACCTTGGATTCCCGAGAAACTTGCTCCTTTTCTGGCCGCTTTCCGCCCTCCCCCTGATGGAACTGTACAAATGGGCTCTTATTCCTGGGACACGCGCCTCTTGGTCTTCTTTCAAGGATTTTCATTCAATGCTTTTATTTTAATCGGGTGTGTTGCTGCATTTTTATTATGGCCCCGTCGGACTCAAATGAAAAATCGTTCCCAATTGCGCACCACTATTTTCCTAGCAATTTCGTTTGTCACATTACTGGCGTTTCACGGGCTAGCCTCCTTGGGCAGCAATGCCCGTGTCTTCAATTTCACCCCTTATATCGCATTTTTTTGTGAGCTTGGGTTATTCCTGGTGCTTAGTTCATTCGAAACCTGGTCGAAGGCGGTTTCAGTGGTCCGCGGGACCCTCACCTCTATTTTCGTATTACTATTGTTTCCAGGTCTGGGCTATTCCGCTTTCCCTCTGCTTGGGTACGGGTTAAAGGATTGGTTCTTTAGTGTCTTGAGCATTCATCTTCCCCCCACCCAGGATTTCTTCCACACCTGGACGTTTATAGTCGGCTCGGTCACCCTCCGGGAAGTGCTGGCCAATAAATTTGGGATTGTCTTTGATCCTTTTAAGGATGTCGAGTTGTATCGGCGTATTCTTCCTGTTGTCGCTGGGTTGTTGGTGGCAATCATTTTTTTGGTCATCATCCGCCTGGTTCAACATGGACTGCATAAAAGACACCCCATGGTCGGGTTTGGTTACCTGGGACTCGTTTCCGTCCTGGTTCTTTCTGTCATATTATCGCCTTCCCAACTATTGGGGGGAATGTACAATGTTTATGATTGCGGACCGAATGCTGTCCAGGGTTACGCGCAGGTCGGACAATATCTGGCTAAAATCATTCCAGCCGGAAGTAAGGTCTATTGGGAAAGTGAAGATGGTGCGCTGCCCCTGATGTACTTGTCCGGAATAAAACTGCTGCCTGGGCAGATTTTTGGTCAGTGGAGCTTTAGCCAATCCACAGATTCGGATCAGGTATTAAAATTCGGCCTTTGGAATAAAGAACTTGCAGATCAATGGGCGGACGATGCTGATTTCATCCTGGTGGAAGGTCATCTTTATAACAGTTCCTGGGACTATTTCTTCACCTCCCATCCGGGTTTTCAGGAATTTCAATCCACTCCGGATATGGTTCCTTGTATTGAAGGATCTGATTTCCGTGTATTCCGCAAATTGCCATAAGATTCTTACGGCAGATAATCCTTACTCAGAGGGTCCTCTGTGGTGAAAAAAGTCTCGCAGACGTTCGGAATTAAGCCTCCTTTACCGTCCCAACCCGTAATGCCTCAAAAGAAAATGTTACTTTGAAGGTATCGTTGGCTCAAAAGAAAATGTTACCGTGAGATTTTCCAAAGTTTGTCGACTTTCTGATCGATCGTGGTGCGCATCTGGACAGGATTGAGCTGGACATAAAGATTGGATAAGTGGGCCTTGACCTTCAAGGGGATTTCCTTGGCGTCGAGGACTCGCTGGAAAGGGGTGGCGGCAGTATCATAGCGTTTGATGATCTTTTTGTCCACATGTTCTTTGGAGACCAGTTTGAGGACAGGCTGGAAGAAATTGGAGTAGAGGCGCAGGTCCTGGTAGATGCTTTGCAAAAGGATGAATTGGGGCTGGGAGTCAAGGCGGTCGTAGCCAACCAGATGGCGGACGACGGACCAGTTCTTCTGCTCGACATGTGCCTGGTCATTTTTTTGGTACGGTCTGGAACGGGTAAAGGTGATCTTCTGGTATTGGCAGTATTGGAAGAGCAGGTCGTTGATAAATTCGCCGCCATTGTCCGAGTCAATGCCAAGCAGGTCGAAAGGCAGGCGGGTGCGCATGGTTTGGATGGCTTCGAAAACAGCTTGTTTCGAGTGTGGGAACACAGCCAGGCACTCGGTCCAGCCGGTAGAGATATCCGTACAGGTCAACGTGTTCACGTACTGTCCTTCAGTGGTGTCCCCGCAGTGACCAACCAGGTCAACCTCCAGAAAACCGGTTTTTTCTTCGTCCCAGGGAGTATGGGTTCGCACAGGGATGGCCTTCTTGAGCAGGCTGCCGGGTTTGGTCGTGCTCAAGCCGTGTGGATGCGTCTGGCGGGTTGGCACCAGGCATCGGTCGATGGTGGGGCGGCTCATCTGCAATAAGAGTGCTTTCGTCTCCGCTGAGATCCGCAGATCGCCAGTCCGTTCCAGGACTCTCACCATCTCTGGCAGGAAAGGATGCAATCGCTTGGAGCAGATCCGCCCACAGATCTCCCAGATCTGCTCCAGTACGACGACCACCTCACCTTGATACACCTTTCGGCGGCCTCGTTTCTTCGGATGCTTACGCAGTGACCTTTGTTTCAGGATCCGGATGGCATATTTTCGATGGTAGCCAGTGGCTGCTACAAATTCATCCAACATGCGCTGTTTTTCGATTTTCTTGGCATTTCGGTATCGGGTCCGGATCGCATCGGACAATTCTTGTTTGCTGCGATGACTCATCATAGCTCCCTCGGCAGAACATTAATGTCTGCCTAGGGTAACATTCTTTTTGAGGCAACGATCGGCTTCTAAGTAAGATTCAATGTGAGGCAATTCGCAACCTTGCATCCCATTGGGTTTTGTGCTAAAATTCCACTTGTCTAATAAGTCAATATTGCACGCATCGAAAAGTGGGCAACCCCCACTTTTCTGCATGTAACAGGAAATTAGGTTTTGGGGAGTAGGTTAATAATGAAAAATGAATTTGCACTGGCTTTCAACGAGGTGTTGGAAGAAAAACAATTGCCGAAAGAGATCATCATGTCTGCCATTGAGTCAGCCATGGTCTCCGCTTACCGGCGTGCGGTTAATGCCTCCAATGCCCAGGAAGTTGTCGCTAAAATAGACCCTGAATCCGGCAAGGTTACCATCTTTGCTGAAAAGGAAGTGGTCGAAGAAGTACAGGATCAGCGCACGGAAGTGACGCTTGAATTGGCGCGTACGGTTAATCCGGAAGCCAATTTAAACGATATGGTGGTGGTCGAAACGACCCCTGCAGATTTTGGCCGGGTGGCTGCACAGACCGCCCGCCAGGTGATCCAGCAGCGAATTCGCGAAGCTGAACGCCAGATGCAGGCCGATTTCTTCAATAAACAGGTTGGCGAGATTATCAGCGGGGTGATCCAGGCCGTCAGTATGACCCAGGGTGTAACCATCGGGCTTGATATGAAAGCCGAAGGCATTATGCCGCCCAATCAGAAGATCCCTGGTGAGAAATTCAAGGTGCACGAACGCGTCCGCTCGATTGTCCTTGAAGTCAAGGACAGCCCGCGCGGCCCGCAGATCATCCTCTCCCGTTCTCACCGTAATTTTCTACGCCGTTTGCTCGAAAATGAAGTCCCTGAAATCTATCATGGCATCGTCGAGATTCGCGCTATTTCACGCGAACCGGGGCAGCGCGCCAAGGTGGCTGTGTCTGCCACCCAGCCAAATGTCGACCCGGTCGGGGCTTGCGTGGGGATCAAGGGTGTCCGCATCCAGGCTATTGTCAAGGAGCTTCACGACGAGAAGATTGACATCATCGAATGGAATGCCGACCCTGTCATGTACATTTCCAAAGCTATCAGCCCGGCGAAGGTTTCCGGAGTCTATCTGAACGAACCGGAAAAGACTGCCACCGTGGTCGTCCAGGAAGATCAGCTTAGCCTTGCTATTGGACGGGATGGGCAGAATGCCCGCCTGGCTGCCAAGCTCACCGGCTGGCGGATCGATATCAAATCCCTGATCGAGGCCGCCGGCGATGCGATAGCCAAACTGCAGAGTGACCCGTCCTTTGCAAATATTGCCGAAGTTGAGCACAAGAATATCCCGCTGGTCGAGGATATTCTTACCAAGAAGACCGAGGGTCGTCCAATCACCCCTGAAGAATTTATGACCCTCATTCAATTTGTTGAACGCGTTGAGCGGCGGACGGTCGAACAGAAAAAAGCTACTGCAGCCGCCGAGGAAGAACGGGTCACAGCCGCCCGTGCCGAAATCCCTGCTGCAGCTTTTGAAATGGGAATTGAAGGCTTGGGTCTCGCTGAACATATATATAATATCCTTACTGAGGCCGAGCATCGCACGGTTGGCGACTTGATGATGGCGTTGAAACTTAACCCCGATAACGTCCTGGGTTTGGCTGGGATTGGACCCAAGTCCATGGAAGCCATCCAGGCTGCCATCCAAAATGTCACCTTCCCCGAGCCGGAACCTGTGGTTGCCGAGCCAGTTGAGGCGATTGTTGAACCACCGGTCGAACCGGTGGCTGAAGTTATTGTCGAACCTGCCGCAGAGATCGCATCAGCTGAACAACCTGCTGCACCTGCTGAGCTTGAACCCGAACCAGTTCCTGTTGAAGGGGAAACTTCCGCAGAAACAGTTGCTGAGAAGCCCCTTGAGGAAATCTTTACCTTGCGTCCCGACATGCTTCAACCTGTAACTGCTGCCGCGGACGAAGAGGAAGACGAGTCCGATAAGAAAAAGGGCAAGAAGAAGAAAAAGAAGGTCGTCGAGATTGTCTATGACGAAGACCTTGACAAGGCCATTGCCAAGAAGAAACACAAGCGTGGCGATGAAGGTTGGGAAGAGGATTAAACCTGGATTCGAAGAAGAGTTCCCTTCCCGTTCGATAATGGGTACTTTGTTCTATTGACTGCTTGTTACTGCGCATTGATGTGAACCCGAAAGGGTATCGTTTCTTGGATTTTTACCCTTCGATTTTCACTTGTAATTGCAGACAGCAGGTTTGGGATTGAAGGTGTCTGGCAAAACAGCAAAACCACCCAAGCATATTCCCCAACGCACATGCGTGGGTTGTCACACCGTACTGCCGAAGCGCTCGTTGCTCCGGTTGGTGCGTCGACCCGATGGTGTGCAGGTGGACCTTACCGGAAAACTGGCCGGGCGCGGCGCATATTTGCACAACCGCCGCTCCTGTTGGGAAAAAGGGCTCAAAGGTTCGTTGGCGCATGCACTGAAAGTTACCTTGACAGCCGCTGATACCCAATCCCTCCGCCAGTTTATGGAAACACTTCCGGACGAGGCGGGGGATGCAGGTGAATAAGCATAAGGCCCACATGAACTGATCAACCGCTGAACGTTCAACGGCAGGCTTGAGGGTTTGGGCTGCACCCGGTCAGCTCACGGGGATTGCCGGCTGTAATTTGAATAAGGAGATGCCGTATGACCGTTCCAGAGCGAAAAAAGATTGAACTTCCCGCGAATATATCCATTCGCGATTTTGCGCAAATCATTGAAGTCAGTCCAATCCAGATCATTAAAAAATTAATGAGCAATGGCGTCATGGCAAGTATCAACCAGACCATCGATTACGATACTGCTGCCATCCTTGCTGATGAATTGGGGTTTGATGTCACGTTGGAAACTCAGGCTGCCCCGGTTGAAAAAGAGATCGGCGATGTACCCCTTTGGCGGCAAAAGATCGCTGGTGAAAAAGAATCTTCCCTCAACCCTCGTCCTCCGGTTGTAACCATCCTTGGGCACGTGGATCATGGCAAGACCTCCCTTCTCGATGCAATTCGAAAAACTGACGTCGCTGCTGGGGAAGCTGGTGGCATTACCCAGCATATTGGCGCGTATCAGGTGGAGTTAAAGGGTCGCCAGATCACCTTCCTGGATACACCCGGTCATGCGGCTTTTACTGCCATGCGGTCGCGCGGTGCCCAGGGGGCGGATATTGTCATCTTGGTGGTTGCTGCAGACGATGGCGTCATGCCGCAGACCAAGGAAGCGATTGCGCATGCCAAGGCAGCCCGTGTGCCCATTATTGTCGCCTTGAACAAAATCGACAAACCAAACTCCAATCCCGACCGTGTCAAGAAACAGCTCGGGGAAAACGATCTCATGCCTGACGACTGGGGTGGTAATACCATGGTCATTCCTGTTTCTGCAAAGCAGAAACAGGGGATTGAAGACCTTCTTGAAGCCATCCTTTTGGTTGCTGATAATACGGATATCCGTGCCAACCCCAAGGGCGAGGTCATCGGGACGATCATCGAGGCTGAGTTGGACAAATCCAAGGGACCTGTCGCCACGCTGTTGGTCCAGAATGGCACTCTCAACACGGGCGATATCGTGGTTGCTGGGAATACCTATGGCCGCTTGCGTGCCTTGTTCGATTTCCGCGGTCGCAAGGTTCAGAAAGCTGGTCCTTCTATTCCCGTATCGGTAATGGGCCTGAGTTCCTTACCTTCCGCAGGTGATGTTTTCAAAGTGGTTGCTACTGAGAAGGAAGCCCGGCAAGCTGTACTGGAACGCCAGACTGCCAATACTAAGCAGGCTGTCGCTGCGAAAAAGATTACCTTGGAGGAACTGTTTTCCAAGATTAAAGCTGGCGAAGCCCAGGAACTTAACCTCATCCTCAAAGCTGATGTGCAGGGTTCCTTGGAACCCATCATCAACGAAATCAAGAATCTTGGGAAAGGCGAGATTCGGATTAATATTTTATACGCTGAGACCGGAAATATCAGTGAAAATGACGTCTTGCTGGCGTCTTCGTCTCAAGCTATCATCTTCGGGTTTAGCGTCCAGGCTGACGTTGCTGCCCGCCGCCTCGCGGACACCGAAGGCGTCTCTATCCGCCTCTACGATATCATCTACCGTTTGATCGAAGATGTTGAAAAAGCCCTCAAAGGCATGCTGGCTCCGGAGTATAACGAGAAGGCGATTGGCAAGGCAGTTGTGCTGCAGGTCTTTGCTCTTTCCAAAGGCACTAAGATAGCCGGCTGCCGTGTCACCGAAGGTGAGATTCGTCGAAACGGCAAGATCCGCGTGACCCGCGCCAAGGATATCGTCTTTGAAGGCGATGTGAGTTCTTTGAAGCACGAGAAGGAAGATGTGCGCGAGATGCGCACCGGTTTCGAGTGTGGGATCGGCCTGAAGAACTTCAATGATGTCCAGGTCGGGGATGTTATTGAGTGCTATTTATTGGAAAAGAACGAAGCAGAATAGTGCTTGATTGTTAAGGGAGACAATAGAATTATGCCGTCCGGTGTCCGTCTCCAACGTATAGCGGATCGTATTCGTCAGGAAATCTCCGAGATGCTCATTCGAGAGATCAGTGATCCGCGCCTGCACCAGATTTTTATCACCGATGTTAAAGTGGATCGCGAACTGGCCTTTGCCGACATCTATGTATCAGCAGTCGAAGGGTCGGTCCGCAGTGTTGAAATTCTGGCAGGGCTCGACCATGCCAGCGGTTTCCTTCGCCATGCACTATCTGCCCGCATCGAGCTGCGTGTCTTTCCCCGCTTGCGGTTCCACTGGGACCCTACGCCTGAGAACGCAGACCACATCGAACGTTTATTGGCTGACATACGCAAGAATGAACGACCTGCAGAAAAAAATTAAAGGCCGCTTCCAGGCGGCCCACCGGGTTTTGATCACTTCTCATGTCCGTCCTGATGGGGATGCGATTGGGTCGAGCCTTGCGCTTACCCTGGCGTTGCTCGATGCCGGTAAACAGGTACAGGTGGTCCTTTCGGATGGACTCCCAGATGGGTTCAGTCACCTTCCCGGTGCAAACCTGGTGCGTACGAATGCCGAGGGAGAGTTCGACTTGATTGTGTGTGTGGACTGTTCGGATTTACAGCGCGTTGGTCCTGCCCTCGATGGTTACCACGCCCCCGACATTATTATCGATCATCATGTGACTACCGAAGATTTCGGCACCTTGAACCTGGTTGAGCCGCAGGCGGTGGCCACTGCCTCGGTTCTCACGGATCATATGCCGGAGTGGGGGCTGACAATTACACCCTCGATCGCTGCCAATTTGATAACTGGCTTGGTCACGGACACCCTCGGCTTCCGCACCTCCAACACCACGCCTTCATCTCTCCGCCAGGTGGCTCACCTGATGGAAATTGGTGCTGATTTGAGCCAGCTTTATTACCTAAGTATGGTTCGCCGCACGTTTGTGGAAGCAAAGTACTGGGGAGCAGGCCTCTCCAGTCTGCAGCGGGCTGATGGGATAGTTTGGGCTACTTTAACCCTAGCCGACCGCAAAGCCTCCGGGTATGCCGGCAAGGATGATGCCGACCTGATAAATATTGTTTCGTCCATTGATGATGCATATATTGCCATCATGTTTGTTGAACAATCTCAAAATTCTACCAAGGTCTCCTGGCGTGGGCTGAAACCGCATGTGGACGTTTCGGAAATTTCCCTCCAGTTTGATGGAGGCGGTCATAAAGCCGCCTCGGGTGCGGAATTGATCGGCAGCCTCGCCGAAGTGCAGGAGCGTGTCCTGGCAGCAACGCGCAAAATATTAGACCAGTCCCATTAAAGGGTGGGATGGCCAATGGAGGAATAAAAAATGGAAAGTCAGGATATTAAAAACGCCATTTCAGGAATTCTCGTGGTGGATAAACCCGTCGGCTTGACCTCGCACGACGTGGTCGACCACATCCGCCGGGGTACCGGCATCCGCCGTGCCGGGCATACCGGCACCCTCGACCCGCGCGCTTCAGGCGTGCTGGTCATCCTGGTTGGTCCCGCGGTCCGCTTGAGTGAGTTCGTCTCGGCCTCCGATAAGCGCTACCAGGCGATATTGCGCCTTGGGAATGCCACCGATACCTATGATGCTGAAGGGCATTTCACCCGCGCTCCCTCGACCACGCCGGTGGATGTGACCGAGGAGCAGTTCAACGAGGTTCTCCAGCGTTATATCGGTGAGATCGAACAAACTCCTCCTGCATTTTCCGCCGTCAAAGTTCATGGTCGTAAAGCTTACGAAATGGCGCGTCAGGGAGAGGAAGTGGATCTCGCTCCCCGGAAGATTAATGTCTACCATTTAGAAATATTGGAGTGGGCTCCCCCCGAAGTAGTCATCGATGTGCATTGTTCCTCGGGTACCTATGTCCGCTCTCTGGCAAACGATGTCGGTGTTGCCTTGGGTTGTGGAGCTTATCTGGTGGGGTTGCGCCGCACTAAATCCGGCCGTTTCAGCTTGCGGGATGCCACTCCTTTGCGTAAATTGGAGGAAGCCTTCACTGCTGGCAACTGGTACCAGTACCTGATCCCCGCCGCTGAAGCACTTGCTGAGTGGCCTGGTGTGGAGCTTTCCCCTGATGAGGTGGAAGAGGTAAAACATGGTCACCGCATCAAGGCTGCTCCTGAAACCAAACCTGGCTTGGTGCGAGGAGTAAGTATGGCCGGTGAACTTATCGCCATCCTCGAACTCGACGAAGTCACCATGGAATGGCAGCCCAAGAAAGTCTTCTTCTCATAGTACGGTAATTTCACCGCGACTTCGTGTAATGGCACCCTTTAGTGACGACTTCAGTCGTTATGTTCGCTGAAATGACTGACTGAAGTCGTCATACAGCTTGTCACCTGACCATTTGTGCCCTTCGTTAACAGCTTTTTTCAATTTTCGTGCCTTTGACATTATTTCTTGTTCAGTCTTTTCTGATAGTACATGATTCATACTCATTCCATTGACGAACTTTCCCTTCAAAATGCCTGGTTGACAATAGGCATCTTTGACGGTGTTCACCGCGGGCACCAGCAGATTCTAGGAGCCCTCGTATCCGGGGCTCACCAGGTGGGAGCACCCGCCGTCGTACTTACCTTTTCACCCCACCCGGCGGTCGTTTTGGGTGGCAAAAAGGATTTCAAGTACCTCACCTCTCCTGAGGAACGCCTAGCCCTTCTGGAGTCCCTCGGTGTCGATGTGGTCGTTACCCAGACCTTTGACCGCACATTCGCTGATCAGACGGCGTCTGAATTTATGCAGCGCGTGATGCGGGCTCTTGGCTTGCGCCACCTTATCATTGGCTACGATACCGCCTTGGGTCGTGGCAGGGAAGGGGACTCGGCTCGTCTCACCGAAATTGGGAAAGAGTTAAATTATTCAGTTCAGGTAATTCCACCCTTTTCGGATGAGCGCGGTGTTATTTCCTCCACACGCATCCGGGCATCCGTTTCCTCAGGGGATGTTTCTGCCGCTGCTGAAGGATTGGGCCGAAATTACACTATTTCAGGGCAGGTTGTCCATGGAGATGGACGCGGTCATCGAATTAATGTTCCCACCGCCAATATTTCCGTTCCTGCCGGAAAGGTTATACCCGCCTACGGGATCTACGCCTGCTTGGCCACGCTTGTCCCATCAACTCTGGGCATCGCTGATCTCCCTTTATTGGATGCACACAATACCGCAGCTTCGCCGTCCATTACAGATAGTTCTGCAAAATCTATCCCTTCGATAATATCCGCTGAACCACTGGCCGGGAAATCATTTTCCCACTCATCAGGAAATCTCACGTTGCAGGGAAAAAAATACCTTGCTGCCACCAATGTCGGGGTGCGTCCCACCTTCACTCCGGATCTTCCCGCCCCCGCTATAGAGGCTCATATCCTGGATTTCAACAGGGATATTTATGGTCAGCAACTAAAGTTGGAGTTTGTCGAGTATCTTCGCCCGGAAGAAAAATTCGCCAGCGTGGAATCCCTGGTGCACCAGATCCGTGCCGACATTGATCTGACTCGTGCGATTTTGTCTTGAGCTTTAAGGCTGTATCGTCGCCAAGAGTGTTTGTGCCAATAATAGATATTGTGACACAAACGCATCTTGGTTTTATCCTTGAATACATATTTGTTGAATTCTCGCAACCTTCGTCTTTTCGCGGTGAAAATTGCTGGCTGGGAAATATTAGAAATTTGTTTCACTCCCGGGCTTTCCTCTTGTCCCTGCCACTTGAGTGCGCTATAATGTGCCGCCAGTGATTGAGAATATAGGATCTAGAAATGCCTGTTTATACCTACCATTGCACAAATTGCGGTGTTCAGTTCGAAAAACAACAATCTTTTTCAGACCAGTCGCTCATCCGATGCCCCGAGTGTGGCAAGCGCGCTTTAAAAAAGGTCTATTTGCCGGTTGGCATTGTTTTCAAAGGCTCCGGCTTTTACGCCACCGATCACCATTCCCCTTCCGGCATGGCGTCCATGAAGGCTGATGAAAAGGCGGAAGCCAGTTCGTCAGAGAAAAAAGAAACCAGGGAAGGAAAAGATAAAGGGGATGGTAAAGGGGAAGTCAAAGAACCTTCTGCCAAGGGTGAGAAAGCCGCTGAAAAGGTTATCGAAAAGAACTCCGAGAAACCCGGGAAGAAGGACTGAACTCATTATCTAGGGGCTGTCCCAAAAGTAAGGGATAGCCCCTTTACATTTATAAAGAGCCATGATTTAATGGGGGCATGAAAAAAGGACACAGCAAGGTTACCTTCAAGCCCTATACGATGGATCAACCATCACTGCTACCACCCAGCCTAGAAGAACTCATTCCCGAAGACCACCTGGTACGAGTGGTGAACCGGGTCATGGATGAGCTGGACCTGGAGCCGATCCTGAACGAGTACAAAGGGGGAGGGACGAGCAGCTACCATCCGCGCATGATGTTGAAAGTGTTGGTGTATGCGTACACCCAGAAAGTGAACTCGTCGCGGCAGATCGCCAAGGGGCTGAGGGAGAACGTGAATTTCATGTGGATCAGCGGGAACAACCGGCCGGACTTTCGAACGATCAACCGTTTTCGCAGCAGCGTGATGAAAGAAGGGATCGAAGTGGTGTTCGGTGAAGTGCTGCAGTACTTGATCGAAGGGGGGTACGTGAGCCTGGAGAATTATTTCCTGGACGGGACCAAGATCGAGGCGAATGCGAACAAGTACAAGTGGGTGTGGGCGAAGAGCACGGCGCATTACAAGGAACGCCTGCAGGAGAAGATCCAGCAGTTGTTGGAGAGCATTGAGCAGGAGAATGATGCCGAGCAGGAAGCGTATGGCGACAAGGACCTGGAGGAAGTCGGTGGAGGGAACAAGGGAGGAGGAGGCGGGATCGATAGCGAGGCGCTGCAGAAACGGATCGAGCGGTTGAATGCGCGCCTGGCCGACAAGATGAAGAACAAAAAGGATGCCACCACGAAAGCCATGCGGACCCTGCAGGAAGATTACCTGCCGCGCCAGAAGAAGTATGAAGAGCACGAGAAGATCCTGGCTGGGCGCAACAGTTATGCCAAGACCGATCACGATGCGACCTTCATGCGCATGAAAGAAGACGCCATGCTGAACGGGCAGTTGAAGCCCGGCTACAACATACAGATCGGGACAGAGAACCAGTTCGTGGTCGGGTTCAGTATTCATCAGAAAACAAATGATATCAATTGTCTGATCCCGCATCTGGAACAGGTGCGAGATCGGATCGGCCATCTGCCTCGAACCGTGATCGCGGATGCAGGCTATGGAAACGAAGAGAATTATGCCTACCTGGAACAGAACGGAACGGACGCCTATGTCAAATACTACCTGTTCAACAAGCAGCAAAAACGCGGCTGGCGCAAGCAGTACTTCCGAGCCGAGAACTGGGAGTACGATCCTGTCCGTGACGAATATATCTGCCCCAACCAGCAGCGATTGACTTTTATGAGGACCCGACAGCGCATCACAGACAATGGCTACCCAACCTCGTTCCGGGTATATGAGTGTGCTTCTTGTGCCGATTGTCCCCTCAAGTCGCAATGTACGAAAGCGGTGGGAAATCGCCGGATCGAGATCAACCTAACCCTGAACCGTTACCAGCAACAGGCGCGTGAAAAGCTCGTCTCAGACCAGGGGAGAAGACTGCGTTCGCGACGTAGTGTAGAAGTAGAGACTGTTTTTGGACGGATCAAACAGGACTGGGGGTTTCGCAGGTTCACTCTCAGGGGGATGGAGAAGGTGAAAACAGAGTGGGGTATGCTCTGTATTGCCCACAATATAGCCAAACTGGCGGTTCAATAACCGCCAGTTTTTTTGCCCTTGCTCAGTTTTGAGCTTTTTTCAATAATTTTGGGCTGTCTACGCTTGCTTTTTAGACAGCCCCTTTATGTGCGCCCGGCATGGGCGTTGACTTGAGAGTGAAAGTCTCTTGCAGAGGAGATTGCGCTAACTGCTAGCGGAAGGCAAGGGCGTCACCGTGAGGTGGGGTCTGGAGGAAGCCGGAAGCAAAACTGCGGTTTGAGGAACACAAATCCAATAAGAGGCCGTTAGGCTGGGCGAGTTGGCATATGACGACGAAGCCCGAGCAATCAAGGGTCGAAGCGGTAAATTGGGCAAGCGTGCAGGGAAGGTCAACATTCTTACCCGGGGAGACCTGGCGTCAAGCCGGAAGGCAACCCTGCTTGCGAAGGCAGGCTGAGACGGCAGGAGTCAGCAGAGGCCATAGCGTACCAGCTAGGCGAAAGATATCCGCTGGGAAGGGCCGAACAATAGGAGGATGAGTACAGTGAGCAGTTCGAGGGACGAACGGAGAAGGCAGAAACCTGCAGATAGCGGGACTGGTGAACAAGCGAAAGAGGTGAAGCCGATAGGACTTGTTCAGAGCGCCGAGCCGTCCCCGGTACGAGACAATGGAAAATCCGACGTGGCAGTGTGGGAGGCGGTGTTCGAAAGGAAGAACCTGCTGACTGCACTGAAGCGAGTAGAGAGCAACAAAGGGGCAGCCGGAATAGACGGGATGGAAGTAAAAGACCTGTCGGGCTACCTGAAAGCGCACTGGAAGGAAGTGCGGGAAGCTCTCGAAAGCGGGAAGTATCGGCCAAGCCCCGTGAGGCGGGTAGAGATACCGAAGCCAGACGGAGGGGTGCGGCAGTTGGGGATACCGACAGTGCTGGACCGGCTCATCCAACAAGCGATAGCACAGGTGATAACGCCGATGTTTGAAGCGGTGTTTTCGTCCTATAGCTACGGGTTTCGACCCGGGCGGAGTGCGCATCAAGCTGTGCAGAAAAGCCAGGAGTACATCCAAGAAGCTACGACTGGGTAGTGGACATCGACCTGGAGAAGTTCTTTGACCGGGTGAACCACGATATGCTAACACTTGCACCGCACGCAAGTGCAGGTGTGGCGAGAGTGGTGCGGGTGCTGAAGGACAAACGAGTGCTGAAACTCATCCGAGCATACCTGAACAGTGGCGTGATGTTGAATGGAGTGGTGATGGATACGAAAGAAGGGACACCGCAAGGCGGCCCGTTGTCGCCACTGTTGTCCAACATCATGCTGAGCGATCTGGACAGGGAACTGGAGGGGCGAGGGCATAAGTTTGTGCGTTACGCGGATGACTGTAATATCTACGTGAAAACGGAGACAGCCGGGGCACGGGTGATGGAAAGCGTGAAGAAGTATCTGGAGAAGAAGTTGAAGTTGAAAGTGAACCCAAAGAAGAGCAAGGTGGAACGAGCGACCCGGGTGAAATTCCTGGGGTACAGTTTCTTCAAACGGAAGGGCGAAATACTGATCCGTATTGCGAACCGGACGAAGGAACGCTTTATGGAGAAAGTACGGAACCTGACCAGGCGAACCCGCTCAGGCAAACTGGAAGACATCGTGAGCGAGATAAACCGTTATGTGAAAGGGTAGATAGCCTATTTTCGACTGGCGGACACGCCGAGTGTGTTTGAAAGGCTGGACGAATGGGTTCGACGGAGACTTCGACAGATGCTTTGGAAACGCTGGAAACGGGGAACGACGCGCTACCGGGAATTGGTGAAACTTGGAATACCACCGGAACGAGCTGCACTTGGAGCCAGTTGGGAAAAGTCCCTGGCGCATGTCCCTGACACCCGTGATAAACGAAGCCCTGAGTAATGCCTATTGGCAGAACACAGGGCTGGAAAGCATTGCGAAACGATACTCCAAACTACGTTATTCTTATTGAACCGCCGGATGCGGACCCGCATGTCCGGTGGTGTGAGAGGGGGCGGCTAATCACCGCTCCCTACTCGATTTCGATTATTCCTATTTTCCTTCCGGAATAAAGCCATTACTTCCATTTTGTAAGGATTTCTTCTCGCTGGAAGGTCGCTTTGGCCAGGTAAAAGACGCTCACCTCTGGCGGTTAGTTCTTCACAATTTCTATTAATATGACTTTTTATAATTGGAAGAACGCAATATCCCAAACCGCTTCATTACTGTCTCTCCATGGTCTTCAAAAAAGTCAAAAAACGAATAAATCTGGTTATTTTCCCTGAATGTCCACCCGACCAAAAATGAATACTTCTGCCTGCTCCGATTTTTACCCCCTCAAAACCGGTCATTCGATTGTAGTCGTTTTGGTCACGTGATTCCCTCTATTCACAAACGGGAACCTTTTAAATATAAAACGCCCTTTCAGGCGTCTTGAGGCTCCTCGCCGAGGATTTGAACCTCGAACCTAGCGGTTAGAGGGTCAATTCCTGTAGAGGTACATTTTGAGAGTTGTGATTCATAATCAAACACATTCAGGCAATTCTCTATAGCTTAACTATATTTCGTAAGCTATCAAGTTCAGATTGCTTTGCTGTGATCAGGGCTTCCATTGATTGAATCTTTGTGCTGGTATCCCTTTTCCATTTCTTTCTTTTCTCTTTGAGTGGGAGTATAAGTATAAATCCAAGGCCCGTTGATAATAAGCCAATTACCAGTGGACAAATAACCGAAGTAATTTCATGCTGTGGAATCAATATTAAAGCTATAAAAACCATCACTACACCCATGCTCATAAAAAACAAAATGAAATTGCCAGCAATAGGTTGAGGATGTTCTTTTATAAATACATTTCTATTTGTCATTAATTCATCAATCTCTTTTTGAATCCGAACAATACCTAGCTCGGCAGCAGTCTTATCAACACCAGTTTGGACGCTCTTTATTGCGTCAACGACAGGAGACAAGGATACTATTCCGCCAGAACGCTTGACGATATGTTCCTGGCCACAATGTGCACAAGTGAAACGGTCAATGTCTGGGGTGGCTTCAAGTTTTGCCCCACATGACGGACATGAAAGAGTAATGAAATCAGCCACAATTGACTCCAAGTTTATATAAATACGGACTCAACAATCTTGTCAAGGGCATCAACCCGACCTACTAAAAATAATGAAAAGACGAGACAGAGGATAGAAAACCAGCCTGCTCGCCTTTTCTTGGTGGGGTAGGATAATTATAGTACCTCCTGGCTACTGAAAAGTACCACCGAAACTAAAATGGCAAATAAACTCATACCGTTTCGTCACACGACGAATCGTTCTCTTGACTAAAGTTGTATAATTGATTCGAGCGGTGAGCCCGTTTCCAAATACCGGGTCAGGTCATTATCCCGGGGCGTCAGGAATATATCCTGTTCTCAGGAGCGCCGACCTAATTGGGACACCGCTCACTTTTATTCTGTCAGCATTTCGAGGGTGGCAGCTTTTGAGGCTTCGAGCCCCAGGGGATCTCTTGCAGATCCTGACCGATGCCCAACCGATCCAGCTGTTCCCGGGTGAAGGCCAACGCAGACTGTCCTTCTGGTAAATTTCTGATGCCGACCCGATAGGCATGTGCGAAGAATGAACGGGCCACGCTACCCGGATCTGCAAAGCGATCTGCGGTTTTCTCGTTGAGCACATGCCAGACTGCCACCAGGAGCTTGCGGGCGATTGCCACGACGGCTTTGGAACGCCCCAGGTGAGGTTCCAGCCGCTCAAATTCCTTCTTCCAATGGGGATGGTGCTCGATCGCATGGTTGGCAGCATTCACCATGGCGCGGCGCAGGTCTCGCCTGCCTGCTTTGGTGATTCGGCCGGTTGTATGGGTCATGCCGCTGTCGTGGACGCGGGTGCCCAGCCCGGCATAGCCCACCAGCTTTTTGGCAGTAGGAAAGCGATTGATGTCCCCGATAGCCGCCAGGATGGTGATGGCGGTGAGCATGGCCACTCCGGGAAGTTGGACCAGCAAGGGGATGCGTTCATCCTGGGCGCTCTCCTTCTGCAGACATTCTTCAGCTTGCCCGACCTGTTTCTGGGAAAACTCGAGCGTGTCCAGGTCGGAGCGCACCAGGAACTGCTCGGTTGCAGAAAGCGATAGGCTCTCCCACCAGATGCGCTGCTCAGAAGAAAAAGGCTTCTCCGGCAGAACTATGTGGTTGCGGTGCAATATCGAATGCAGCCGGTTCTTGGCCATGGTCGAAAGGTGGACCATTTTCTCCCGCCGGGCGATGAGTGCACGCAAGTCACGCACCTTGTGCGGCGGGATCCACACGCCTGTGAGCATCCCGGCTGCGTGAAGTTGCGCCAGAGTCAATGCTGCCTTCTTGTCCGTTTTCACGGGGGCGTTCGTGATCAGAGTCACGTTTGGCGGGTGGACGGCGATAATTGAGTGTACATGCGGCAGTAGGGTATCGTAGAACAGGTATGTGTTGGTGGTCATCTCCAGTACCACCAAATCCTGTGGCGTGATGACCCGGGAAACCCACCCGTCCAACTGATAGTTCGAAACCCTTTGCGGGCCAAAGACGACTTCGCGCTGTGCGTTGACCCCCAGTGCAACGAAGTACTCTTTGTGGATGTCCAATCCAATAAAGCGTGTGGGACCTCTTGCCATATCAACACCTCCGGGAGAATGGAATTGGGCCGGGTACATTGATTTATGGGTATGGACATCACACACGGACACGGGCTAACTCAAAGAGTTTCCCAGGTTAGCGGATCCGAACGGGCAGCCAAACAGATACGCGAGCTTGCTAGAGGCTTCTCATACTCACAACCGGCTGACCCAAACGTCACAAACCCGGAGCAGAACGTTCCCGTTCCTAACCATCGAGAAGTCTACTCCCAAACGTCCCGGCCACCCCTTCTGCAAGGGGTGTTGAATGCTAACAGATATTAAACAATCAACGTAGTGAATTAATTATTAGCGATCTTCTTTAGAACGGTTACCCGTTATTGCCACTAAAGCCTATACTTGATCAATAAATTATTCTTAGATAGGTACATTTTTTATAAGCGTAATTATCACAACCTTTTTAACCTGGTTGGAAGGGGAGTAGAGATTAAGTGTATTTAGGTTCTAATCCGACCTGGCTAGGTTATCTGGTTTAATAATATGTATTTTTGTGATTAGAGTTCGGGTTTTTTATTTTTTTGTATCCATTCATTTATCTGAGAAACTACATTATTTATTAGGTCTTCAAAGTGGAGTGGGGATTTTATTCCGGTTAAGAAAAAATATGTGGAAAATACTGAAAAATCACCAACACGAGAATTTGAGATACCGCTATAGCATTTCCCAGGAGATATAGGTTTTAAACCAGTAAATACTTTTTCAATTTGGTTAGGAGTAATCGATTTTAGACTTAAGATTAAGTGATTTGCAATAGCTAAATGTTCAGTGGAATTATGATCACCAATATCGGTAGATATTGAATTAGCATTCCACCTATATAATTCCTCAAGAATATTTACGGTGATAGAAGCAAATGATTGAACAGTGACATAATGAATAATTTTGCCTTTTCGTAATTTAGCTGATACATAATTTAAAGACCCGCTAACATAATCTTCTGAAGTGTATTTAAAGCGTGAATAGTGATTTTTATTTAATGACCAGGTGGAATTACTAAAACCGATTTTACGTAATTTTGTTATTGCTAGATTTCGAAGTACACCTAATCTTTTTGTTACCGATTCTTTTTCAAACTCAGATGCAGCTGAAATTAATTTAAGTTTTGTTGTTGTGTCCTTATTCCATTCTTTCAAGAAAGTAGCTTTAATTCTACTCTCCAGCTTTCTTGAGAAAGAAAGATCTTTAGGATTTTCCCATCCAATAATGGGTTTTTGTTGTAAATCAAAATGGACTCGTAAGTCCTCTGGTTGACTTGGTTTGAGATGGTCTTTGCGAACAGTATAAATTACAGGGACAGCCCGTTGGGCGAAACCCGCTTCATAATATACCGATGGTCTTGTATATGTTAAATCAGTTATACAGAAATTGGCTTTTTTTAGTTGCTCGATTATTTGTATATTGATATCATCATTGCTTTCGCGACGATTTATTATTATTGGTGTGATGTTATTTCTTTTTAGAACTGGACGAATCTGATTCTCGTATAGAGAATCAGTATCATCATGGTCGAATGCCATTGCTATAAAACAAATAGGTTTGATTGGCGTTGACATTAGATTTTTCCCCACATACTATTTTTTACGTTTATTTTTCCTTTGTCGATTCATAATTTGTTCTAATGATATCTCTTCTTCAACCAATGCTTTAATTTCTTCGACAGAGTTCGCAACCAGGTCCTTTGGATTATATTCTCCAACTATTCTCACTTGATCAATCACAAGTTTCCTAAGGGTATCATCCCAAATATTCCTAAAATGAAAAAGCAATTCATTTTCAAGAAGGGATAGCGATTCCTGTTTTATTTCTTTATAAAGGTAGGGGGGATAAAAATAACCTAACGGTTTATTAAGAATATGGGCAAGAATGACAAAGGTGCTAGTATCTACTTCACCTTTCCCATTTTCTAAATCAGAAACAGTCGCGCGTCTTTTGTAAATTCGTTTTGCTAGTTCTTCTTGACTCAAACCAGCTTCTACGCGAGCTTTTTTGATTTGTTCCCCCAAATAGAATGTAAATTTATTGGGGCGGGGTTCTCCATAGGCAAGCAGATCAAGAAATTTGTCGGGTGCCATTAATATAAGAACTCCTTGAATTAACTTGACGTGACGTACGAATTATCGTACAATGAGTACGAATAATCGTACTTCTCGTTTTCGTTCAGTTCTCTAATAATAATCGTTAATCGAGTTCTTTACAAGTGCAAAAATATTAGTTCCTGTGGGTGCGGTTTACGGGTCTTCGAAGTCATCACGGTTGCTAAGCGTCGGAGTGATTGGTTGCAAGGATAGTAAAGGATGCGATCAAGGAGTAAACCGGCTTTCGCAGGTCGGGGCTCTACCTGGCAAATCAGTCTTGTGCCGAAGCCTGGAGCATACTTAGAGCGAGAGGAAAACTCAGGGTGCGGACGGCTTAGGAGCGCACCGGATGCGCAGGTGACGAGCACCGGAGCGCACCGCAGGCAGGAGCACCCAAAGCTGAAAGAAAAAGTGATAACCCCCCCGTACTGAAAGGGGGGTGGAGATTAGGAGGCTAAGACAAACACACTAAATCAAGTAAATGAGCTTTCGCTAAATGGAACCTGGGCTGAGTATTTAGCAGGCTTGGCAAAGTGGACAAGTTTCTGGACTTTGACCTTTGATGAAGCCGATAGAACTCATGATGTTTCAAGAGATGAAAGTGAATATTTATGGAGAAGGCTTGTCCAAAGTTTAAATCGAGAACTTTATGGAAACCATTATACGAGAATCGTTGGACATTCTTACTTTAGTTATGCTCTAGCATTTGAGTATCAGACTAGAGGTGCGATACATATGCATGCTCTAGTAGATGGAATTACTAACTGGGAACTGGCTAATAGAATTTGGAGACAGATGGCAGGGATCATAAAAATAAAGCCAGTTGAGGATGGTTTGAAGGCGGCGAAATACCTTTGTAAGTATGTGACTAAAGGCGGCGACATAAAATTATATGTTGCTGGAAAAAATAAACTGCCAACATTTAAGCCCATGTGGTTCTTGGATGTTTCAGAGAAATTGGAAGCTCACTCCACGAAATAAAGAACTTCACCACATGGCACGCTAATAAACCGTGAGCCTGAAGATTATTGTAAAAACGCCTGTAAACTGTTTAACGAGAGATTAGCGAGTAAGTGCAAGCGTCCGTGGCAAAGGTTAGGATAATGCGAATAGAATATTGCGCAAAAGACAAAAATAGGCATAGCGGGGGCTTCGCCTTGATGCTACCGCTATGCCTTTTTGAATATTTAGTGAATGAGTGTTATGGAGAATAGAATCGTTTTACTTCGTGGGCGTTTGGACGGAAGGCAAAGAAATAGGCTAAAAGGTCTGTTTGATATGCTCTATTCACCTAGAGAATTAGCCGAAGAGATTGGGATTAATAAAGATCAGATTTATATGGTCTATGTGCCTTTCGGGTGTCCACATGAGCGGGATGAGCGTAATCACATTCTGATAAATGGGAATGAATTTTCTGATTGGTACACCAGGATTTATAAAAAGATACACCTAAGGTCAAATGAAACATTTTGTAAGACCTGTAAAATGCCCGTAAAGTTTTACAAGCCAAAGAAAACTAGTAAGGGGCAAATAATATATATATTGAGTAGATGCCCGAATTGTGGGCGTAAGCTGACAAGGATTATTGAGAATTCTAGGGGGGATAATGATTAATAAGAAGAACTGGCAACAAATGAAAAAGTACCTTGACTATCGGCTAAAGGTAGATCAGATAACTATAGGTTCGATGAAAAAAGAGCAAACACATTTGCGCTATGTAATAGAATGGGTGCAAGAATGTTCTTTTAGGAAGGTCATGAGTAGAAAGCCAACATTCACGGAATATTTACTTTCCGTCCGTCTGGACGGTGGGGAAGGGCAATTATCAGCCGTTTATTTCAAAAAAATTTTAGCAACAGCTCGCTATTTCTTTTCTTGGCTGTCGGATAATGAACCTGGCTTTAGGTCAATTAAGTATTCATGGATACAAACAATTAAGCTAAAGAGATTATCAGATGTTCCAAAGACAAGAGAAGCGGTCACGCTAGAAGAAGTGAAGGCGATTGCTGCCAGTCCAGCTCGTACGATCTCTGAGCGTAGGGCGAGAGCAGCGGCTATCTTTCTATTTCTATCAGGGATGAGAATAGGGGCATTTGTTTCGCTCCCACTTCAAGCGGTGGATATACCAGAACGAAAAGTAATCCAATATCCCAGCTTGGGCGTAAGAACAAAAAACAGTAAACATGGAATAACCTATCTTCTGGATATTCCTGAGCTTCTAGGAATTGTTAAAGAATGGGATGATGAGGTAAGGTCGGTATTACCGCCAACAGGCTTTTGGTTTGCTCTCTTATCGCCTGAGACTGGTCAAATTGATGTAAATGGAACTTCGGTAGGTGAGAATAGATCAACCTTAGCCCGAAGAAGCATAAAGGAATTCTTTGATAATGTAGATCTGCCTTATCACTCTCCTCACAAGTTTAGGCATGGTCATATTCAATACGGTGCGGCGCATTCAAAGACTGTTGCTGATTTTAAGGCTGTTAGTATGAATGTCATGCATGCAAGTATGGAAATTACAGACGAGTTTTATACTAACCTGAATGATGGGGAACTCGAAAAAAGAATTAGCTCATTGAATAAGCAGGGGGATAATTTACAAAATGGCGAACTAGAGCTTTTCAGGCAATTCCTAGAATGGAAAAATAAGCTGGGTTCTAGGTGATTAATGTGAAGAAGACAATGTAATTTATTGTTGACTAGTAGCTCTTTTCTTTAAGCGTTTTATGTGAAATCATTCTGCTTGTGTTCGAGTAAATTTTCTATAATAAATGCCATATTCACCAACAGCTTTAGTATATTCGAATGCAATCTGATCGCATAAACCATCTAAACCTGGGAATAAAGAGGCAGCTCCAATTCCCAGCTTTAATAAGTCAGTTAAAATCTTTGTTTTATGTTTATGGCTAATTATTACCCTACTATGGTTTTCTATTTCTATTCCAGAGCTTGCTCCAAAATGACTGATATTTAAAGGAACAAATGGGTTTTGACTTATGGTAAAAAAAGATGATTGGGCAGAAATGCGTGTTGAGATATGGGGAGGCGATATTAAGTAATCTTTGTCAACATGTCCAATAGGAGGTGGGTTTCTGAGATCGAGTTCTACCAATCCGGATGACATATAAACTGCACCGTCAGATTGTTCTTCATCGACACATGCAAAATATAAGGCTACAAGGGGGTTTGAAGTCCAATCTAATAAACGAGTTGGCAATCCAAAATGCTGGGCGACTACCAACCATTCCCAATCATTAGCAGGTACATAGCTTAAATAATTGAGTGACCTGGACTTTAATTCACGAAGCATTGTGGATTCCAAAGTATCTATGTTACCTGAACCGTTTGGAACACCCAGGTTTATTCGACCAATCGATGGGATGAGTTTGAATTCTTCCTTTGTTACACCACGGTAAATAAAAGCAAGTTCTTTTGAAAGTAGATCGATATATTCTTTAACAGAAGTTATCCTATTGTCTGTCATAACAAACCTTTTTACTTTCTGATGTTGAGATTAGAAGAATAATTACTATTAATAGTATACCCACAAATGAAAAAATTGCCTTAGCTGAAGGCAATTTATTTTGGCGAAAGCTCCTCGCCGAGGATTTGAACCTCGAACCTAGCGGTTAACAGCCGCCCGCTCTGCCGTTGAGCTAGCGAGGAAGGCAGGCGGGATTATATAAGGAACACCATACTCTGTCAAGTCGCTTGTGGATTCATGGGTATTCCTGTATAGTTTTAATACCCTTGTTTGTCGGAGACCATATGACCACACCTGCGAAATCCTCATCCCGCATTGCCGATCTGCCTGCAGACGAACGTCCCCGCGAACGTCTCGCCCGTCTGGGTCCGCAAGCTCTCTCGATCCCTGAACTCCTCGCAATCCTCCTGCGAGTTGGTGTGGCTGGGGAGAGCGCCGTTCAGGTGGGGCAGCGCCTTCTAAATAAATATAAAAATCTGGCTGGCTTGCATCGTGCTCCTTTTGAAGAATTATGCAGCCAGCGTGGCATCGGCGAAGCCAAGGCTGCTCAGATCAAGGCCGCCATCGAATTGGGCAGGCTTATGGCTCGCCAACCGGCGGAAGATCGCACCACCGTCAACAGTCCAGCCGACGCGGCCGCGCTGGTCGCCTACGATATGTCTGCCCAGGAGCAGGAAATCCTGAGCGTCATCCTGCTCGATACCCGCAACCAGTTGATCGACATCGTCGAAATCTATAAAGGTTCCGTTAATTCATCCCAGGTGCATGTGGGGGAGTTGTTCAAACATGCCATCCGTCGTAATGCTGCTGCACTGATAGTGGCCCACAACCATCCCAGTGGTGACCCCACTCCCAGCCCTGACGATGTCGCCGTTACCCGCTCCATTGTCCAGGCTGGCAAACTTCTGGACGTGGATGTGCTTGACCACATGGTTATTGGACAGGGGAAATGGGTTTCTATGAAAGAGCGCGGCCTTGGCTTTGCATAAAAAAAGACTGCACATTTTCGTGCCAGTCTTTTCGCATGATAAATAGGTTCAGGAAAATTGCGGGTCAATCGCTCGAAATTGTCATATCTAAAAAAATCCACCTTTATTTATAATTAGCTGCCAGGTAGGCGATGAGCGTTTGCGCTTCCTGGGCATTGAGTTGGGCTCCATGAGCGATCATTCGTTGGACAGTGGCGGTCCATTGATCGAGTGTATGGTGCGCTGAAATCACTTGGGTTAGTGAATGGCACACCGAGCAGCGCTGTTGCATCAATGTCTGCCCGTCCAGGGAGCTGCTGCCTGAACTACCTGGTGTCGCTGGACTGGTTCCGCAGGAAACCATTAGTGTTCCAAGAATAAGGAGTAACAAAATTGCACTGATAACGAAGATTAATTTCTTGTTCATCAACGACTCCATAAGATTAATCACCCCTGTCCAGGAAAAAATTACTGACTCTCTCTCATTTTTTGCATCTATTTTATTAAAGTTAGTTTTGATTCAGTGAATATTCCATCTAAATATTGTACTTGACGCTAAAATTTTGATATTCATCCTGGGCAGTTTCCCATTCGACTCGCGCTTCCTCTACTTTTCCAGCACGTGGACCCTTCTTAATCGCGTCTTCGAACTTCTCCAGTCTTTCCCGCGGACCTTCGGCTACGGTTTCCACAATATCGTAACCAACATTGCGCACCCACCCTGTGAGATGCAGCTCCACTCCTGCTTGTTGGGCGAAGGCGCGAAACCCAACTCCTTGCACCCGTCCTTTCACCCAAATGTGAATTCGTGCAGCTTCACCAGTTTTTTGCTCCATTATTGTATTTCCATTTCAAAATTACCAGGCTTCCTTGCTAAAAAAAATATAAATATCATTTCCCGAGAAAATATAGCAAGGGTGTCAACGTAAGCGGACTCAAAATGGTGCCCGCAAAAACAATTGCTGTCACCAGGGAGGTGTCAAGGTTGTATTCGTTGGCAAGCACAGTCGTCATTACCGCAGATGGCATTCCCGCTTCGGTGATCCCGTCCCTGCTCGCCATTTTGTTCAATCCGAACAGGGCTGCCATGACGATCCCGATGATGGGTCCGATCAGCAGCCGGCAGACCACTGGGATGCTCAGGGCTTTGAGGTTGTTTGTCCATTCCGCCTTCTCCAACTCCAACCCGAGCAGGATGATCATGGCTGGCACGGCTGCCCCTGAGGTCAGTTCCACAGTTTTTTGAATGGGGGATGGAAAACTCCAGCCTGTCTGGATGAATATCACGGCCAGGATTATTGCGTAAATCGCAGGCACCTTTAAGAGACCTAGGGTTGCTTCCTTTAATCGCAAATGTCCGAGGCTGGCAATTAATACGCCCACTGTATAAAGCAGCAGGGAATTGGTGACGAAGTAAATACTCGCGTACGCGAGGGCTTCCTGCCCGAAGGCAAATGAGATGAGCGGAAGACCATAGTTGCCATTATTTGCAAAAAAACTGGTAAGCACAACAATGGTAAGCACGCTTTGTTCCAGCCTGAACAACTTGCCTGCCACGAACGCGATTCCAGCAATAATGATCATGGTTGCTGCCGCGTATCCCATCATAAGCAGGATGCTTTCCACAGCTAGCTTGCTGCTGGTTAGAATGTCAAAGACAAGTGCCGGGCTGAGGATGTAAAAGATCACCCTCCCCAGGGGGCGCGAATCCAGCTTGAGCGTTCTCCCAAGTGCAAACCCCGCCCCGCTAAGCAGCAGGATCGGCAGCAGGTTGTTGATAAAAACGTTCAGCAACGCCATAAGAGATTATAAAATTCGCAACACCCACCGATTTTTTGTTTGATAATATTCTGACGATTAATTCTGGTCTTACTCTTCTTCGTCGGGTTCTTCTTCGATGAAATCCACTTCATCATCTACATCGATCAGGGAAAAGTTGCCCATGTCCTCGGTAAACGATAGGGTTCCCAGGGCTTCTTCGATGAAATCGGCTTCTTCGTCGTCCTCTTCGATTTCAAATAGTTCTTCAAATTTTGCCCGTACACCTTCTCCCCCGATCTTGGATAGCGCCCAAATGATATCCCGTCGGATTTCCAGATCTTCTTCATCCGCCAGCAGGTCGAGTAATACCGCCCGGCTTGATTCCAACTCCAACTCTCCCGCCGCGTGGATCGCTTCGGATCGAATATCTTCATTGGGCGAAGATATTTGTGCCAGGATTTGTTTTTTCCAGCGTTTGTCGCTTGAACGACCCATGGCAAATAAGGCGCTCACCACCCAGTCGGGGTTTTTCTCGCGGTAAGCAGCTTCGATGAGCGGAATGACCTCACTGCGCCCGGAATATCCCATGGACTCGAGTGCACGTCTGCGCACCAGGGTGTCCTTTGAGGAAGTTGTGGCTGCCAATAATTGCTCTTCGATCTCGTGGTGGAGTTCTGCCGGGACCTTATCCAGTTCCCCCAGGTAAACGAATTGTCCCAGGGCATTGGCTGCGGCAGCCCGTACCTCGACATCCTCATCATTATTAAGCATATCCAGGTGAATCTGGATTAGTTTCTGATCCTCGCTTTCCCATAACAAACGGATGGCTCGCGTCCGAACTTCCGGGTCGCGATCATTCAGCAGTGTGCGCGCCATGTCGTCAAAGGACGTCAGCGTATCCGTTTCTGCCAGGTCTTCAAGGTCTTCGAGTAATGTGTGTTTCCGGTGTGATGATACTTCCGGCCAAGCTTTTTTTAATTGTTTCAAATCGCCAGACTCCATATCCGAAAAACGATGCAAATATCGCGCTGGGAAGGGATTGCTATCGTCGAGAAGGGCGTCAAGAACAGTCAGAAATGGTGCATTCTGAGGCATACGATTTATCTTTCCATCTTAAGGTAATGTGAAGTTCACCGGACTGATGATATCTTTTAGATAGAAGAATCCAAGCAAAGTTACCAGGATGATAAACCCGATTCCGTTGATCATTGCCTGATATTTTGCCGGGATGCGGCGCCTCAGGAAGATTTCCGGCAGGGTCATAAAAATCCGCCCGCCGTCAAATGCCGGGATGGGCAGAAGGTTGGCAACTCCGGTGGTAACCGTTATGGAGATGATGATTAAAAGGGTGTAATTGGTGGGTTTGGCTGAATTTCCGCTGCTCGCCGCAGCCTCCCGGCTGGTCACATCCTTGGATATGGCTTGCTGGAATAAGTTCCATACGGTACGCGGGCCGCCGATTTGAGCTGCCTGTGGGGAAATGGTCCCGGCGATCAGGCGTCCCGGCAGGGACAACAGGCTGTCCACATCTTGCAAAGTTGATGTAAATGCAGCTGGGATTGTATTGAACCAGGATGTGACTGGGACCAGGGGTTGACCAATGCTGATTCCCATTGGTCCCTGCGTGGACGGATAAACTGTGCGCGGGGTGACGGTAATTTGCAGTGCTTGCCCATTTCGCAGGATGACTAATTGGAGCGGCAAACCCTGGTTGGCATGAGCGATCTGGGTAAGTTGGGCGTACCCATCTATTGGCTGTCCAGCGGCGGCAACGACCACGTCGCCTACCTGTAATCCGGCCTGTTCTGCCGGGCTGGGGGAATCCACGCCCGCAATCACGACCGTGTGGATGTCAGGGATGCCAACCTGGTAGAAGAAAAAGGTGTAAACCACAACAGCGGTCAAAAGGTTCATTGTAGCCCCCGCCACAAGCACGGCCAGGCGCTTCCATGGGTTGGCAGCTGCCATCCCTCCCGGGGTCTCCGGGTCGTCTTCCCCTTTGATCCTGTTAAATCCACCTAAGGGAATCCAGTTCAGTGTGAATTCGGTACCGACCCTGATTTCATTTAGAATTCCACGTATATGGATTTCATCTGGTTGAGAGGAGGGTATTGATCTCTTTTCTACAACAGCAGGGGTGGGTTCTGATGGGGAAAATGGTTTGGTTTCGGATGTTGCCTCGGGTAGAGCGTGTTCATCTCCCTCGGGTTCAAGAGTTATGGAACGGAGCACGAACTTCCCTCGTTTGGAAACAGCTGTGACGTTGACTTCGCGGTGGAGGGCTTTCTTTGGATCAAAAGTAATATCGAAATTAATCGGGATAACGATGCGGTCCTTTCCAACCAGGAGGCTCCCCCTGCCGCGCCACATCCGCATCAACCTCGGTGGAAATCCGAACCCAAATTCTTCCACTTCGATTTTCATCAACCTTGCGACGAAAAAATGGCCCAATTCATGGACCAAAATAATTCCGGCGAATACCACCACAAAGATTATTCCGCCAAGTAAACCGATACTCATCTGTAAGCCTCTTCAACATTAAACGGCGCCTCCTGCGAGGCGGTCTCGCTGATTATATCCGTTTTAGGCTTAAACTGGTATTTTATTGAACAATTATTATATAAATCTAATCATGATTTTGAGGTGGATTTTCTACAATTTTCGCCGCCCCCCCTACCTTTGCCTGACGCACTTCCCGGACCCCCGGGATGCTTCCAAGCAGTTTGGTTGTTTCCCCCGCCGCAGACCCGCTGCATATTACATGAACGTTCGGTCCTGCGTCGACAGTGTAGCAGACTGGCATCCCCTTCGCTCGCGCTTCCCGTATGGTTTGCATTACCCCCAGCGTGACCGCTTGCCAATAGAATAATGGTGGACGGGATGTCATCATCACAGCGTGCATCATATCCGAATCTGCTTCCATGATATTGGCAAGGGCATCAAAATCCCGCCTCAGGATCGCATGCTTGCAAATTTCTAACCGGCGCGGGGCATCGCTGACACGGGCAGCTTGGAGGGGGGAAGTTTGCGCCAACGCGTGGCCTTCGGTCGAACCGGTCATTTTGTGTTCGTCGCTGATGATTGCAATGCAGTCTGCGAGATCCCAATGTTCTGGTGGGGCGATCGATATGCCAAATGAATCGCTGTCTACCGTTCCAGCCCTCCACTCGACGAACCCGCCTGGTATGGATCGGCAGGCAGAGCCTGAACTCCTGCGTGCCAGTCGTGAAAGCTCGGTTTCGTCTAACTGGAGACCTGCAGCTCTTGAGGCTGCCAATGCTAGCGCCGCGAAAGCTGATGCCGACGAGGCGATGCCGGCTCCGGTGGGGAAATTGTTTTGGCTTTCCACTTTCGCGAACAGGTTGGTACCCGCCAGCCCGCGTACCTCATTCAACATTTTGCTGACCCGGGCAAGTGCTTTGCCTTCAGCGATCGCACCGTTTATTATTGCCTGGTCAGCTGGAACGCCTTCTACAAATTGAACCGTGGTTCGTGTTTCCAGTCTGTCCAGATTCATGGAAATCGACCCATTGGCTGGCAGGCGCAGGGAATCGTCCCGGTTTCCCCAATACTTGATAAATGCGATGTTCGGATTTGCCCTGGCTGTGAACGGGTCCATAACCAGAGTCTATCACAATTGAAAATACAAAAAAACTTCTCTCTTCAAAATTTGAACTTCTTACTCCCATTTTTTCAACCGGACAATTTTACGATTATCAATCAAGTAATCCTTTCATTATCAATTAATTCAATATCTCGAATTTTGCTTGTACATCAAGTTGCATATCTCGCCCTTGAAAACATATTCCTTCGCCCCACATGAGTTTAAAATTTAAAAAAATGAGAACCGCCCTGATATGAAGGTTCTCATACCGGATCTTTCGATATGCTGGTTTACTTTGCGAAAAAGTACTTCTTCACAAAATGGATCACCAGTAGTGTCAGGGCAACTGGTGCCAGGAAGCCAACCACGGATGTGAACATCCCGGTGATGTACTTTCCAACTGCAGGGACTGCATCCAGCGCATTGGCAACTGCAAATAACAGGAGGAAGCGGATGGCGAAGTTGACCACGTCATCAGAATCCAGGAACAGGATCGCTGCCAGGATTCCTATGATTACCAGGATCAGGGACAGCCATAGGTACGAAAGGCTGAACAGGCCGGCAATTACTGCAATTAGCAAGCCGATGAAGTAGAGCCATTTTCCGATAGTCTTTGACAATTTAAAATCTCCTTTGGTTGGCATAAGAGAATAAATTGGAGCTCCGATAGTTATAGCAACCATATGGTTGGAGGGTTACGCATTTTTTGTCTTACTAATTTTGGCTTTAAAAACTCGATTCTCGATTATCCCCCGGCTATTAAGATGCCCTCGGTCAACTCATCGGCCGAGGGCAGGGGAACTTTCTAATCTGGAGCTATTGCTAGGACAACTGCTCCAACAACCTGACCATTCCGCAGACGCCTAAGCGCCTCCTCCGCTTTTTCGAGCGGGAAGCTGGTCACATCTGTTTTTACAGGCACTTTTGGAGCCAGGTCCAGGAACTCCTCACCGTCATGTCGCGTTAGATTGGCTACTGAGCGGATGATCCGTTCTTCCCATAGGAGATGATAAGGAAAGCTGGGGATGTCGCTCATATGGATGCCCCCGCAAACGATTACCCCGCCTTTGTTGGTGGCTTTCAATGCAGCCACAACCAGTTGACCGACTGGGGCGAAGATCAGGGCTGCGTCCAGTTTTTCAGGGGGAGCCTCTGTGGAATCTCCCGCCCATTCTGCCCCCTGTTCCATCGCAAAGTTTTGTGCAGTAATATCTCCTGGTCGGGTGAATGCAAATACCCGATTTCCTTCGTATTTGGCGACTTGTGCAATAATGTGACCAGCCGCACCGAATCCATAAATTCCTAGGGTCCTGATGTCTTCTCCTGCCATTCGATATGTGCGGTAACCTATTAACCCCGCGCACAATAGGGGGGCTGCCTCGATATCTTCGTATGTTTGCGGGAGGGGGAAACAAAAGCGTTCGTCAGCGGTTGTATATTCAGCAAAACCACCGTTAATATTGTAGCCTGTGAAAACAGGGTGATCGCACAAATTTTCCTGTCCGCGTTCGCAGTAGCGGCAGGTCCCGTCCGTCCCGCCCAGCCAGGGAACTCCAACTCGTTCTCCAGGTTTGAACCGGTTCGATCCTGAACCGTGTCGGATCACAGTCCCCACAATTTGATGTCCGAGCACAAGGGGTAGTTTTGGTTCGCTCAATTCCCCATCGAGGATGTGCAGATCGGTATGGCACACACCGCAAGCATGCACTTTAAGCAGGACCTGTCCCGGTCCAGGTTGGGGGATTGGCAGTTCGACCATTCTCAATGGCTGACCGACAGTTTCGAAAAGCATGGCGCGCATGGTTTCCATGTTAACTCCTTTCACGGGATTGGCAATGGTGGTGTCACATTATGACCGTCCCGCCAGGCTGTCAGAAAAGGAAATGGGTCTACTTCACCCCGCCTTGCATGCCAATCCTCAGGATATGTGGGGTGTGATATTCCAAAGTGGAGATGGGATGGAGTGGTCCGGGCGTCCCCGGTATGTCCCACGTATCCCAGCAATTGTCCCGTTGTTACCCGGGTTCCGGCGCCGATTCCTGAAACTACAGCAGACAGGTGGGACCCATAGTAGCGAACGCCATCCTCCCCGATGATAGCGACGCACAGACCCCCGCGCAATGCGGGGTCATCTGTCTCCGGATTCCATCGGTCCTCATAAGAAACAAAATCAACCACCCCGGTTGTGACCGCAACAAATTTGGATCCTTCGGGGGCGAAGATATCTGTGGCTGGATATCCGTGACCCGCTGTGCCTTCCGAGAAATCTGCGACATTCGGTGGTTCTATCGGGAAAACGTACGACCACGATATTGGAGTCTCGGTAGGGAATTCGGTTGAAGTCATGGTTGGTGTTGTTGTCCCCGCCATTGTTGGTAAGGCTTCGGGTGTGTCGGTTTTTGATGGGGATAGGAATGTTAAGGGAGTATTTTCCTGGAGGGTCGAGGGATCTGCACGCGCTGATGAAAGCGTCGATGAAGGGGAGGGTTGTTCAAAAATGGTTTCCGGCATCGCAGCACACCCAACTAAAATTAGCCCGAACATCAAAAAGCTAAATTTCATCTGATAATTCTACTTATTCTTGGTAAAGTTTTCCATGTCAGGAATATCTTCTGCAGCTCGACGCAGGATGTCGAACGCGGTATCTGTCAGCAAATCTAGGCGCTTCTTCGAGATGGGTTCCCCTGCATCGGCCAGCGCGATTATTTTGAGGATGTTACCTCGCAGTCCACTGGCCCGCCGGGCCCAATGCGAATCGACTGATAACCGCTCTAGTCGGGAGGCTAGCAAGTGCAGGAGGGCAATTTGCTTCTGAAATTCGTTCACGAGGGTATTATAGCGTAAGGCGATCCATCAGATGATGGATCGCCTCCCTGTCAGATTTGGTCAGGTAAATGGTTGGAATTTAATCTTTGATATAGTTGAATAGTTTCCTGGTGGTTTCGATCAGGTTCGAACGGACTACGCGTGCATCCTGCCCGGCTGCCTGCATTCCAAGAACCACACCACCGACCACGGGAGGGACTGTCAATCGCACCAGTCTCGCTCCTGGTGCGGAGAGTTGGATTATTTCACGCATGCTTTCCGTCATTAATGGATGTCCGTCGTACAGGCTGCCGATCAGGACCACATCAAATACTTCATTAGTAAGTTCGAGTTGGTTGATGACACTCACTGCCATCATTCCTAGTTCATTTCCCGCCCAGCGGATGACTTCCAGGGCCTGGGGGTCACCTTGCCTGGCTATCTCGAAAACTAATAGTATGAAGGCTGGGTCAAACTCGAACTTTCCAAGGTAAACGCCTTCAACCAGGTCATCCAAATTTTTTGCACCTGTTTGCAGCAAAAAGGCTGGGGTTAATGCGGTTGCAGGTCCTCTTTTTACCCATTCAAAAGTTACTGCGCGCATCGCTCGCGACAGGATATCGTACCCTCCTGCAGCTTCCCCGGACCAATGACTGGCGCCGCCCACCACACGACCTTCCCTTTGATGGTCCCGGCTCCAGCCCCGGCAGTTGCAGCCTGTTCCTGAGACCACCGAGATGCCCCATCCTTCTTCCGCTCCCGCCAGGATACCCAAAGTGGTGTCATTTACGATTTCCAGCGGGCATGCTAATTTTAATTGCAGGATCACATCCAGATGCGCCTGCCTCTGGCTGGGCCAGTCATAACCCGCGAGTCCCATCCCGCACCCGGCAATTTGCGAGCTGGGGATTTTAGCCATTTCTAATGCCTGGCTGGTGGAATCGAACAGGTTTTTTGCAAGACCATCGTACCCTACCGATTCCCAATTGCCTGGTCCAGCCAGACCAAATCCCACTGCCTCACCTCCCTCATTTGCAATCAGCGCATGAGTTTTTGTTCCACCGGCATCCACCCCGAGAAAATATCTCATCCATTCCCTTTCTTAATGTATTCCAAATTGTTGGTATTATTGCCAAAATTGAGGAAGGTATTCCCGATAGCTAAGTAAATAATCATCCAGGATTTGCCTGGCCAGCTCAAAATCATTTACCACCGGGTCGAGCAGGAGGCATTGCAGGGCTTTCTCTCTTGACCCTTCAATGGAAGCTTCCACACATAATTGTGCAACGGTGACTTCACGTCGCAGGATTTCAGCGATCGGCTCCGGGAACGCTCCTATATGGACCGGATGAATACCGCCGCCATCAACCACAACCGGAGTCTCAACAGTGGCACCCAGAGGCAGGTTGGAAATCTGTCCTTGGTTGGGCAGGTTGGCAGCCAGGTGGTAATGCGTGCTCGCGCCCGCTACATTCTCGATCATCTCCAACGCCCCCTCGGAATCAGTGCTCTTCAGACCGTCAATGGTCGCCTCACCATCTGCCATGCTTTTAAGTCTCTCGTGTTCGAACTCGCGGACTGCAGCATTCAGATCCCAGTCATAAAGGGGGAGATGATACTTTTCCCAGGGTTTGGTTTCCGGGTCGGAAGTCCACGGCAGGTATTCGCAGAGATGGCTGTCCCCGGGGACGGGGAATAGCCCAAAGGCATCATAAACGCGCCTGGTCAAAGGTTCAAATCCCGGGTCGAGTTCAAAAAAACGTTTCCGAAATAGCGGATAAAGGTCTTCACCGGTCTGTCTGTCACGGATTGAAATGATCCAGGAAAAATGGTTCAACCCTGCCGCGCGGATATCCACTCGTGGGACGATCTGCATTTTTATCTGGGTGTGGAGGGGCGCCTGCAATGGGTCAGCGTGCATCCCAACAATTCCTTCGGGGACAGTAATACCCAGGTCTTTTGCCAGGGCAATTCCCACCATTGTGTACCCGATATAAATTTGGTGGCACAGGCCGACAGCTTTGATTTTACTGAAGCGGTTGATCGCATCACAAATGCGAATCATTGGATTCGTAAAATTAATGAACCAGGCATCTGGACAGGCTTTTTCCATGTCGTGAGCGATCTTCATCACTGGACCAATATTGCGGGCTGCGTGGGCAAACCCACCCGGCCCGCCGTTCTCGGCGTATGGCTGTCTGACGCCATACTTTAGTGGAATTTCAAAGTCTTTTCTCCACAACCCTTCGCGTGCTCCCACTTCGATTGCAGAGACGACAAAATTAGCCTCCTGTAGAGCCTCCTCATGGTGTGTATGGGCGGTGATGGTCATCCCGGAGTTCCACTCACGATTAAGTCGTTCTGCCAGTCGTTTAACTGTATCCAGAGTTTCAGTATTGTGATCAACCATTGATAAAGTGCTGCCCTGCAGTTTTTTGCTGCCAACAAGAGCAGAGAGAGTGTTTTCTCCAAAAGAAGCGCTGCCTGCGCCAATTACAACAATTTTTGTCGGGAGTGTCATTTCCATCACCACTTTGCATAAACACGAATAGGTTCCGTGTTCTTCGCTTCCTGAAAAACTTTCTTCGGATCGCGGTTATTGAATTCTTAATTCATACCGGTTTTCGCCGATTATTTTCCCATTTGCTGAGATCGACGCCGATAGTTTGTATATCCCTTTCCCAAGTGAAGGTAATGTCAAATTTGTTTTTGTAGAGACACTGTCAGCAGGGATGTTCACTGGAAAATTGGCGGAAGCTATGTCACCCAATCCACCCTCCAGATGCCAATTACAGATTGCTTCAGGAAAAGCTAGCAATAAATCATTAACCACGCAGAAAGAAGCCTGGATTGCATTCCCCGGGTCCATATTTTCTGGCAAAATAAAACTGGGTAAAACCGGTTGCATGGACCGCTGAAGAGCTTCATAAGAGGGCTTGGGGATTCTCCAATAGTCCACCACCGACCAGGTCACAGCTGGCCACGGGTCGCAAAAATCAAATTGTATGATGCCGGTGACGTTCATATATTTTCCACGCCGGTAACATTCTGTGGCGAATTGAATTAATGTACTTTGGTACGACTGGCTGTTCGAGATAAATTCATCTAGGGAGTTGCCTGGGTGGATCCCGTTATCAAAAGTTTCAGCGGGTTGGAAATCGTGGAAACGCCAGGTCTCCCATACTTCCCGGGCATGAACAAGTCCGGCAGGTGTCTCTTCTGCGGACGGGATGTTGTTATATGTGGAACGTTCGAGCTTGATTCCCCAGCCTTTTATCCAATCCTGGATGAATTTCAAGTGTTTCTTTTCAGTGAAATTCCAAAAATCGGCCCCATACTTGATGATCGCTTTTTTGGTTGCACTTATCTTTTTTAAAGAGTCGAGCCATCTTTTATAACGGACCAAATCGGCATAACCCGCATCGGGCTCGAATTCCGGGAGCATGCGGAGCAGGCTTTGTCGAATTGGGAGTCCTTGAGCGCCATACTCTGTGATATAGGGGGCTGAAGGCAGGTTAATAAAATCCCGCCAGTTCCCAATATACCATCCTGGATAGGTATGACCATCCCCTGTACCGGAATTCAAATGTATATACCGGGTTGGATCAAGGGAACGGACGATGGTTTCAAGCCGCATATCCAGTTCGCGATTGTGCGCAGGATTAAATTTTTCACCCGACCTGGCTGCCATCCATGGTGCATCCCAGGGACTCTCATTGTGACAGCACCAGGCGATTATGGATGGATGGTTATACAAACCGGTGACCATGGCTTGCATTTGGCGTGCTGCCTCATCTTGAAATTTCAGATCATCCGAATATCCCCACTGCAAAGGAAAATCCTGCCAGACGAGCATCCCGGCCCGGTCACAAGCTTCGTGAAATTCGGGAGGCAGAACGTGGGCATGCACACGCAGAATATCTAGATTTGCCTGTCTGGCCAGGTTTACATCCCGGGTATAGAAATCCTTTCTTGCGCTGCTTTCAAAGGGGCGGTTTTTATCATTGGCTGCCTTGGGGAAAATGGTCTCCGAGAGCCACTGGGATGGCAGGTAATTCGAACCGCGCAGAAAATATGGTTGCCCATTTACGAACCATCGGAATCCGGGTTCCACACGCATAGTCCGGAATCCGAATAAACTGGAGACAGAATCATTCTCTTTGCCGGCAAAAAGATGTACAGTGATGTTATACAGATGGGGAAATCCGCGGTCCCAGGGCTGCCAGGGACGGACATCGTTTACCGGCAACTGAATCGATTGAACACTTTCTCCTTCTGGAAGTTCAATCGGGAACCTGTCAGTTTGAGCTTTCCCCCGAAAATTCTCAGGTGCGCAGTGGATCTCGAGTTGCGCGCTTTGTTTCGAGGATCGGTTTTGGAGCCTGAGTTCAACGTGCAGGATCGGAGGGTTCGAATCCATATCTGCGCGCAGGAGCTGGCGCTCGATGGTTACCGGGCCGTGTTTTTCCAAAAAGACTCGATTCCATATCCCCCCCGTATTATAGGATTGCCCTGATGGATCCCAGCCTCCACCCGGACGACAGTCATGGTGGTTGAGCACCCCCTTGATAAGACGCTTGTGCATGTGCCAGCCATTCGGTCCGGGAGTCTCATATGGGCTGTCAACTCGCACAGATAATAGATTTTTCCCCGAGTGAAGGATATTCGTTACATCGAATTCGAATGGTTCAAAATAACCTGTGTGGTGTCCAAGGGACTCCCCATTGAGATATATATCAGCAAAATAATCTACGCCATTAAAATGAAGGCTGACAAACTCATCACGCCGGCGGTAGCGAAATTCATGGCGAAACCAAACAACGCCATGGTGATCCAATCCAGCCAGGAACCAATTTGATGGGATCGTCATCGTTTTCCAGCCAGAATGATCGAAACCGGGTTGGGCGAAGAGAGTATCATCCTCGGTACTGAAATGCCATTGGCCAGCCAGATTCATCGGTCACCTTTTATTCCATTCATTGTTCAAGGTTTTAATCTTTCTTTTCCTATTTGTGAAGAAAAGCTTGTTAAAAACTCTGGACTAGGATTTTTCCCGGTTTGATGTCATGAGCTATAGAGATGACATCGCACCCAATGACTGGGGGTTAATTCTATCTTCGCTGGCATAATCTGATGGCAAATATTAATTACACTTGGACACCGTGCCCCGAAGGGACATCCAGGTGGCGGATCAATCAAAGATGGTACTTCACCACGTACTCTTATCCCTTTGTCAGTATGCAAGCCGGCATGTGGGTTTGGTACGGCCGACAACAAGAGTTGGGTATAGGGGTGAGCTGCTTCGCGCATGATTGCTTCTCCATCGCCGCCCTCCACCATGTGTCCCGCATACATGACCATGATCTGGTCTCCAATGTAGCGGGCGGATGCTAGGTCATGGGTAATGTAGACATAGGAGATGCCGCGTTCCTCCTTTAGTTTATCGATGAGATTGAGCACACCCATTCGGATGGAAACATCCAGCATGGAAATCGGTTCATCCGCTAGGATCAGCTTAGGATCGACAGCCAGGGCACGGGCGATGGCCACGCGCTGTCGCTGTCCGCCGGAGAGTTGATGCGGGTATCGGTTTGCAATTTCACTGACAGGTTTGAGTTCTACCGTATCGAGCAGGTCACAGACGCGTTCGTGGATTTCCTGTCTACCAAAGGCTTTCTTGTGGATGATGAGAGGACGAGCCAAATGATGCTCGATAGTTTGAACAGCGTTTAGGGAAGCGAAAGGGTCCTGAAATATCAACTGGACTTTACTGCGGTAATCCAAAGAGGCTCCGCGTGGTTCAGTTTTAAAGATATTTGCGCCCTCAAAATAAATTTCACCTTGCGTCACCGGAATTAGGCGGGCGATCATACGGATGGTGGTCGTCTTTCCGCTCCCTGATTCACCTACAAGTGCTACTACCTGGCTGTATTGCACAGTGAAAGTGGCATTTTCTACGGCATGAACCTGTTTTTTATTAAATAGGATACCAGCCGGGAAATGTTTTGTAATTCCACGAACGTCTAAAATGGGTGCAAATTTTATATTTGATGGGGGCATGGTCTCTCTTTGCCGTATTAATTGAACAGATGACATGAAACAGAGTGATCGGAGGAAATAAACTTGATTGCGGGGACTGTCTTGGAGCAAATCGCCATTACTTTGGGGCAGCGCGGATGGAACCGGCAACCAGTCGGAACGTCTATCAAGTCGGGAGGGGAACCGGGAATACCGGTCAGTTTATGTTTTGAACCGCTGATAGATGGGAACGAGTTCATAAGACCCAATGTATAGGGATGACGAGGGGTTTCGAAGAGTTCTCGTGCAGGCGCCCTTTCGACGATCTCACCAGCATACATAATGGCAATACGGGTCGAGATCTCCACCAGGAGAGACAGGTCGTGGGTGATGAACAGGATCGAAAATCCTAATTTCTCCCTTAGGACGGAAATCTGTTGGAGGATATCCTTCTGGACAACCACATCTAGCGCTGTGGTTGGCTCATCCATAATCAGTATGGGTGGATCAAGCGCTAACGCAATGGCAATCACAGCTCTTTGGCGCATACCACCCGATAGCTGGTGTGGGTAGGTATCAAGGCGCTGGGGATCAATTCCGACCAAATTAAATAAATTCAATGCGCGTGTATTTGCATCGGCTTTAGAAAGGCCATGTTGTACCATCACGTCTGTTAGTTGGTCACGGATTTTCATGACCGGGTTGAGGGCATTCATAGCACTTTGGAAAACGATGGAAATATTGCTCCATCGAAACTGGCCCAGTTCTGCGTCGTTCATTTCCATGACATCCCGGCCTTTGAAGAGCACTTGACCGCCTGTGATCAAGGCTGGAGGATGGAGGATGCGCAGAATGGAGTGAGCGATTGTTGATTTTCCGCTCCCTGATTCGCCTGCCAGCCCCACAACCTCCCCGGGTTGAATCGCAAAAGAGACGTCATCCACAGCCTTTACAGTTCCGCGCTTGGTCAGATAGACCACCTGTAAGTTACGTACATCCAGTAGCGGGTTATCGGGTGATGGGTTCTTTAACGACGGGAGTAGCGCGTTTTGAATCGGTGCGATATTTTTTGAGGACACGGGTAATGTCTTTCTCACTTCTTAATCTTGGATTAGTTACTTCATCCATGGCGTAAATGAGCATGGTGGTGGCAAAGGAAACTAGGGCAATGCATAAACCGGGGGGCACAAATGTCCACCAAGCCTCTTGGAGCAGGGCGGAACTGTTCGAAGCCCAGTACAACATGGTGCCCCATGAAACAATATTGACATTTTCGAACCCAAGGAAAGCCAATCCTGCGTCGGCTCCGATGGTATAGATTACTGCGCCGAACAGGGAAGACATGACTAAGGAAAGCATATTGGGGAGGATTTCCGAAAAAACAATCCTTGGTGTTCGCTCCCCGCTGACGACGGAAGCGGAAACGAAATCCTTTTTCGCGTAGGCATAGAACCTGGGAGCGGAAGACGCGGGCGGGCCATGCCCAACCGGTGAAAGTGAGCACCAGCATGACAGTCAGCATACCCTGAGGCAAAAATGAAGCCAGGGTGATCAGGAGAGGTAGTCCAGGGATAAGCAGGAACACATTAGTAAACATGTTTAGTACACCATCGACTACTCCAGGAATATATCCCGAGATCATCCCGATCGCCAGCCCCAAAATGGTGCTCAAGATTCCTACAGAAAAGCCAATCAGAAGCGAGATTCGCGATCCCCAGACCAACTGCGTAAACACATCTTGGCCTTGGCCGGTCGTTCCCAGCCAGTGATTGGTCGTGGGCGGCTCGTGAGCGAAGCCGACATATTTATTTGGATTGTTCGGAGCGATTAATGGAGCGAAGAGAGCCATAAGGATGAAAACGCTTAAAATGACTAGTCCGATAATCGCCTTGGGCTGGGTGATTGTCCGACGCAAGAAATCTATTTGAGTGGAGACAGGTTTTCCGTGAGTTATGGACTGCGTTTCACCGGTTTCGGGATCGCAGGGTGAAGCCTTGGCGTTTGGATTCATCTATTGGTTATCTACCCTTCGGTTAATTAACCCTCACCCGAGGGTCAAGCTGGACATACAAAATATCCACCAGGAAATTTGCGGCCAGTACTGCCAGGGTGATCATCAAGAACAGAGCCTGCATGAGCGGGTAATCCATGGTAGTGACTGACCGGACTAGGTAAAATCCAAGGCCTGGGTAGGAAAAGACCATTTCGGTAAGAAGCTGACCTGCAATAATGAAGCCAATTGACATGCCGAACTGGGTGATGTTCGGCAGGATTGCATTCCGCATGGCATACTGAAACATGACCGTCCGTTGGGATAGACCTTTGGCTTCTGCCATGGTGATGTAATCCTCATCTAAAACTGCAATCATCGTGCTGCGCATACCCATCATCCAGCCTCCGATGGAGACCAGGATAATCGTACCGGCTGGCAACACCATGTGATCCAAAACACTGCCGATATAAGCTACTGTAAATCCTGGAGATAAGTAATCCGAATAAGCATGCGACATGGGGAACCAACCAAATTTATATCCTAGAAAATATAGCGCAACCATTGCCAGCCAGAAATAGGGGAAGGAACCGATAAAACCGCTCAACCCCGGCAGAGTCGAATCCATCACACCATTGCGCCTCCAGGCGATGACAACTCCCAGGGCAGTGCCAAGTACAAAACTGATGACCAGAGTGACCACACCCAGTAAGATTGTCCACATGAAACTCGTGGCAATAATGGTGGACACATGGGCAGGATAGGATGAAATGGAGATTCCAAAGTCACCGCGCAATGCATGCGACAAATACTGGAAGTATTGAGAAAGAATTGGACCGTTTGTGAATCCATAAGCAGTCTTAATGGCCTCAATTTGCTGAGCACTGAACCGTCCATGCATACGGGCAACCAAAGCAGTGACAGGATCCCCTGGCATACTGCGCGGTAGGATGAAATTGAGCGTCAGCGAAGCCCAGGCAGCTAGGAGATAGAGTCCCACCTGTCGTAGGATGTATTTCATTTTCCATTTCTCCGATGGAAGAATTGAGCTGCCAGGGATGCACTGTTACAAATAGTGCATCCCTGGACTATTTCTGCTGGTTACTTTGGTTTAATTGTGGTGAAGACGATTAGAGCAGTGTTGTAAGGACCGTTCGGCCAAGGTTCACCGGGAGCATATGCGTCGTCTGCGCTTGGGAATCCTGTGAACCGGGTGGTATTGTACTCATACCAATCCGGCCCTGGGAAGAGTGGCAGAGCGGGAGCCTGGTCGACAAAGATTGCCTCGATCTGAGCCATGATCTGTTTTTGTTGGGTAATGTCAGAGGTGGTTGCAAAATTCTCGAGCAATGTATCTGCCTGTGGGTTGACATATCGCAGGAAATTTTCGCCCGCTGCCTGTCCGACAGGTTGGACGGTAATGCTGCTCATTTGCCCACGATAGAAGTTGTAGGGGGTCGGACCGCCTGAACCCGAATACATCGCCCATTGGAAATCGCCTTTTTCAACCTGCTCAAGGTCTGTGGTTTCATCAGGTGTAGTCAGGTTGATCTCGATCCCAAGGTCGTGCATGTTCTGGGCAATGATCTGGGCGGCTGAGATCCAGTCCGTCCAGCCGGCGGGGACAATAAGTTCATAGCTCATTGGCTTGCCGTCCTGGCCAATGCGGGTTCCGTTGGATCCTTTTGTTAGACCAGCCGCATCAAGCGCAGCATTGGCGGCTGCAGAATCGTATTTGACCCAAGTCCCAGCTGCGATCGCGGCTGGATCTTTCCAAGCACCATAAGCATCCCCCAGGCCAGTGGCATCTGCTGGCGGGATGTAGCTGAACTCGGCAGTCTTGACAACCATCTCGCGGTCAATCCCCATGCTGATTGCTTTACGTACGGCTGGATTATCGAAGGGCTTGATCGCCTGGTTAATGTAAAGCAGCACACAGTCTGCGCCAACGAAGTAGTAATGAAAGTTCTGCGGATCCTTTGCTACATACGTCTTTTCGATGTCCGGAACAAAGTTGCCTGCCCAGTCCAAATCACCGTTGGCGAGTGCAAGGTTGGCAGCATCGTTGTCTGCATAGGAGGGATAGCGGATGCCTTGGAAGTAGGGTTTGCCAGCTTGCCAATAGTGTGGGTTCCTATCCAGGATATAAATTTGGGCATCGAACTTGGTAACTTGTGTGAAGGGACCAGTCCCAACTGGGTTGTCATTGGTCCATGTTGTAGGATCGGCGATATCTTTCCAGATATGCTCCGGCACAATGAGTTGGTTGGCGAGATCGTAGAGAGAGGGGGTATAAACTGTCTTGAAATTGAACTCGACTGTGAAATCGTCGGGTGCCGAAAAGGTGTCGATATATTGGTTCAGGATGTTGGAGGCTGTGCCAGCCAGTGCAGAATTGTCCTTTAGTAGATTAAACGTGTAGATAACATCATTAGCGCTGAATGACTGCCCATCTGACCATTTAACATTTTGGCGGATCTTAAAGGTAAGGGTTTTATTGTCCGCGCTCCAAGTATAATCCGTTGCCAGCCACGGCACCAGCTTTGCCGTCGACTTGTTATAAATCATCATTGGTTCATAGATAGCGGTCGCGGTTGACCCAAGCGCAGAAACCGAAAAGGGATTAAAGTTGCGCACCCAAGTGGACAGTTGTTCGTAGTTGATTGTTAAATAATCCCCGCTGCCCGATGTTGGGGTTGTTCCACAGGATGCCATCAATAAACTTGTGATGACAAAAAAGCTCGTAACCAGCAATAGCAATTTCGTTTTCATGTTTCTCCTCCGAATTTCTTGATATTAATAGATTTGAATTCTTCTGGGATTTTTATGGATAGTTGGACACCTCCTTTTTAATTAGGGATGGCATCCGCAAGATTGGCGGATGGTTAGTTCAGTGGGCAAGACCATTCGTGGTTCCACCTCTTTGCCCTGGATAATACGCACAAGTTGCCGGACTGACTGTCTTCCGACAAGTTCAGTGGGTGCCCGCACGGTGGTTAGTGGTGGGCTAAGGGTTCCAGCAAATACTGAATCGTCGAACCCTGCAACCGCTACTTCTTCAGGTACTTTACGACCTGCTTCCCGCAATGCCAAAAGAACACCAACCGCAGATTCGTCATCACCGCTGAAAACCGCATCGAAACCCACCCGATCGGCAATTAATTGCCCGATTGATGAATACGCTTGGTTACGGTCAAAGTTTCCGCGTCTGATCAGCATAGGATCAAATCTGATTCGGTGGGCATTCAGAGCCTTGCGATAGCCTCTCTCCCGCCAGGTTGAATCTTCATGACCTGACGGACCCTGCAAAAAAACTATCCTGCGGCATCCATGGATTTTGATCAGGTGCTCCACAATATTCTGCGCGCCAGACTTGTTCTCAATGGTCACAACTGGAATTTCCAGGGAATCCGGAGGTGCCTGGTGGAGTAAAACGACTGGAAATCCGATCCCATGCAGGCGGGAGAGCTCTTTCTCATCCAGGCTTTCGGTGAATACCAGCAATCCATCGGTATTGTGTTCACCCAATGGGCGATGAGGGACGTTTTTAGGCTGGGATTGGGTGGCATGGATCAGCAGGTCATATCCGGCTTCGCTGGCTCCTGCTTCTACGCCCCGAAGTAACGGTTGAAAAAACGCCCCACTTATTTCGGGCAGGAGCAATCCAATCGTATCTGTTCGATGGCTGGCAAGCGTTCGTGCTGCTGCATGTGGAACATAATTCAATGCTGCGATCGCGGTTCGTACTCGCTCTGCCGTGGATTTGTCTACGGGGGCAGTTCCGTTCAAGACGCGGCTGACCGTGGCAATGGAAACGCCGGCTTTACTGGCAACATCCGCAATGGTAAGTCGGGAAGGATGCATGGAATTGGGTGTGATATTAAATTGTAGGTATTTTATGAAAGCGCTTACATAGTATAGCGAATCTTATGGCTGAAGTCAACTGACCCGGAGATTATGTTACAGTCACAGAAATCCATAGAATAAAGGGGTTGCAAAAAGAGAGAGTTCCAATCAATATTGAGGTTGCGCCAACAATACCGAAAGGAGCTCTCAGATGACAGACGAATCTGTCGCGATTAGTATAACCATAAAATTGGAAGATGTGGTGATGGAAATCGAGGAAAAGGTTTTCATCGGAGCGGTGGAGGATTCGATCCACAGCTTGACGGTAGGACTGGGGCAACAAGTGCTTCAGGGGGTGATCCAAGTGTTGGATGATCGAATCGCGCGGGAGGTGCCCGCAGGCTGGAGGAATGTGGGGACGGAGATGCGCTGGATGGTGAGCAGCCTGGGAGCGGTTCGATACAAGCGAAGGATCTATCAAGATGAGCGGGACCGGCGAGTGAAACCGGTCGATGAGTTGTTTGGCCTGTTACGATATGGGCGGATGAGCGGTAGGGTTCAGGAGATGGGAGCGGCCCTGTCCAGTTGTGATCCCTATCGCCGGGCAGCCGATCAACTCAGCTACCTGATCAAGGTCCCGATTACCGCCACCAGCCTGCAACGGATGGCCTGGTTGGTGGGTAACCGCATTGCGGATGGGGAAGAAGCCGAGCGAAGGCGCATCTTCGAAGGAGGGGCTGTGCAGGAAGGGGGAAAGATTCCGGCGCCGGTGCTGTACGGCGAGAGCGATGGAGTGTGGGTGCACCTGCAGCGGGAAAAGAGACGATCCACGGAAGTCCGGGTGGCGATCCTGAGCACAGGCCGAAAACAGGTCGGAAAAGACCGGTTTCGCCTGGAAAACAAGCAGTGTATGACCGCCATCGGGCTGAATGCGGAGATGTGGCAGGAACACATCCTGCGGGAAGCCCATTTGGCTTATGACCTGACCCAGACCCAGATCCTGATCAGCGGGGGAGATGGCAACCAGTGGGTGCGCCATAGCTTTGACCGGATGGATCTGCCCCAGCAATTTGTGCTGGATCGGTTCCACTTGCAGAGGGCGGCCCGCCGGGCATACCATGATAAAAGCGCGGCCCGACGTGTGGTCACTCGCTTACGACATGAAGGCTTCCATGCGGTCGCCCCTGAGCTGCAGCAACACATCCAGCAGGCAGAAGGCAATCAACAGAAACTGCTACTCGACTTCTACCGATACGTTCTCAACAACCAGGATGGGTTATTGGACCTGGAATACCGGGCCTGCTCCCTCCCCGCCTGCCTGGGAGCCATTGAAGGCAATGTCGACAAGCTGGTGGTCCACCGCATGAAAGGGCGTGGTTGTTCCTGGCGTTTGCCCGGTGTACGCGCCATGCTGGCTCTCTGCCGCAATGCTGATCAACTGCGTTCTCATGCCTATCGCTACCTCCCCCTTCAAACTCCTCCCAGAACGTACCACACCACGCAGTTTCTTGAAGTAGAATATTCAGAGACCACTCAGGGTTCCTTGCCTGTCTTTCAGGGACCCCACCAGAACAGACCCTGGGTCAGGTCCCTTCACCGGCTAATCTATGGCCGCTGATCTCTCTCTTTCCCCTGTTCTATGGATATTTGATACAGTAACGAGATTATTTAAGATTCATATGGCTGATTGACTAATTCCTTTGCATTTTCAATTACCGTATTCCCCTGAGTTGATCAGGATCGTTAAGGATATAATCCACCCGATGACCGACCCTTTAAAATCATCCCTCGCCGGAAAACTGAAATCCCTGGGAGTAAAAATAGGGACTTCAGATCTCCGTCCCCAGGGTTCAACGGCTAAAAAGGACGCTACCATCCAAACTGTTGTGGACGGTCATTTTATTTCCACCCGGCAGGGAGAAACATTCGTTTCTGAACAGATTTATCCCTCCAATTACCGTCATGGTCTCACCCCCTTGCGTGTATCCGTTCCACTGCTGACAGTTTCACAGTGGGCACATGATGCCCGCCTTGCCGATCTTCCTCTGGAATCTTTCGTATTCCTGGATGTTGAAACCTCTGGCTTGGCAGGTGGAACAGGTACTTACGCATTCCTGGTCGGCGTCGGGCGTTTCGAAGCGGATACATTCCATCTGGTCCAATACTTCATGCGGGATCCCTCCGAGGAATCCGCAATGCTTGAAGGTTTGATGGATTTCTTGGCCCCCAATTCTGCGCTGGTCACCTTCAATGGAAAAGCTTTTGATGCACCTCTACTAATTACACGTTACTTGCTTCATGATCTTCCCGTGCCCTTCAAGGATTTTGCCCATCTCGATTTACTGCCCCTTGCCCGCCGTCTTTGGCGTGACCGTCTCCCCAGCCGTGCTTTGAAATACCTCGAAGAGAATGTCCTTTCCGCACCCCGCACGATCGATGAGGTCCCGGGATACGAAATCCCTTATCTTTACTTTGACTATTTACGCACGGGTGACGCCACTCCGTTGAAGGGTGTGTTCTACCATAATGCCATGGATATTGTCGCACTTGCAGCATTGATGAACCACATGGCATCCATCCTCCATTCCCCTTTCGCTGGACAGGTGCAGCACGGGTTGGATTTCATTGCCCTGGCGAAACTGTTTGAAGATCTGGATCGTCGGGAGGAAGCTGCCCGCCTTTACGAACGTGGTCTGGAGGTGGGGTTGAGTGAAATGGATTTTGGGGCAGCCGTTCAAAGGCTTTCCGCGTTGCAGCGCCGTCGCGGTGACCTTGAATCCGCAGTGGCTTTATGGCAAAAAGCTGCCGCTCAAGGGCACGTTTATGCCCACATTGAGCTTGCCAAATTCTACGAGCATACCCGCCGCGATTATTCGGAGGCTATGAAATGGACCCAGGCAGCCGAAGAATTAATAAGTACACGCGACATCCCGCGTTATGAATATAATCATTGGATGGAAGAATTGGAGCACCGCAAAAAAAGGTTGCTGGAGAAAACTCGAAAGTAATCGATCCCGGACTTTTGGGTTTAACTCCGGTTATCAGCGCAGGTAATAATTTCTTGACAAACGCAAGGGGGGTGACTACAATTGAAAAACATTATCAATAACACCTGGATGTTGAATGTTAGCGATTGACGGCAATTGGTTCGAAATATTGCATAAAAGTGGATGTCGGCTGACTGCACCCCGTCGGGCTGTTGTTGGAACACTGCTGGGTAGTCTGCGTGCCCTTACCCCGGTCGAAGTCTATGGCTTGGCGCGTAAGGAATGCCCCAGCCTCGGCTTGGTCAGTGTGTACCGCACTCTCGAAAAACTTGAAGAGTTGGGGTTGGTGCAGCGTGTTCACCAGACCAGGAGTTGTCAGGCTTTCATCAAGGCTGGGGAGGGTCACCAGCACCTTATCGTCTGCACTCGATGTGGCAAAGCAATGCTATTCGAGGGCGATCAGCTTGATTCATTATTTGATTCCGTTTCCCAAACGACCGGTTTTCAGGTCGAGAGTCATTGGTTGCAATAGCGGTGGACAGTTTACACAACAATTTACCCCTTTCAAATGTCTTAATCCAATCTCAAGAAGCATATTAACGAGCAACCGCCTGAGAAATCAGGCGGTTGCCACAAAAGGGTGGCGGGAACTAAAATTGCATCCTCCCGTCCAAAGTCAGTTCATTACTGACACACCCTAGCGAAGTAAATATATTATAACACGGTAAAATTAAATTAATTATTAGAGTTTTGCAATGTACATGCCCCCGGTCAGACTCGAACTGACATAAAACACTCCGCTAAGGTGATTCACGTTCCATTGTGATACGGGGGCATGTAATAAAATTATAGTCGTTATGTTATTAAGATTTGGTTAAGAATCTTAATTATTTGTTTTAACTCCACAACGTAGTAATCTTATCACAATCGCGAGGATTAGTATTTTCACCTTGCGGTCACCTTAACGCAGGGATAGGAAGTATGATGCTTGATTTTCTTTTGAATGTACCCCGCTTCTTTTAGGCGGGGGTTATTATTTTTCGTTACTATCAATAGGCGTAACATTGAATAATGCTTGTTGCGCCTTTATTACAGCATTGGTTAATTCCACTAGTCCTAAATCGTATTTTTTGTTTGTACCTTGCTTGGTGTTGTAAGTTATCTTTACGATTTCCCATGCAATAGCGAGGGAAGAAACGTACATACTTTCAGTATTAGGGATTTCTGGCATATTATTACCTCCATTTAGGTATGGTTGATTATCGCGCAAAACTGGATTGTTAATCAATCGAAAGAAATAACTAGCCAAACAGGGTAGTTAATTCATTTCCGAAGAATATACCCCTTCTCTTTTTTTTCTATGCACTTATTTATTTCTTCAATGTTGTGTTTAATTTCTTCCCTCTGGTGTTCAAGGTCTATTTCTTCTTTGGTTTTCTTTTTAGGGATAAACCGCGACCGCATTAAAGAAAAATCATGAAGCTTAAATTCGACAGTTGCTAAGTCTTTATAAAATTGTTTTTTGGTCACTTCCAAATCGTGCATATTATAGTCGTCGAACATGTTCCCTCTCTTCCGCTATTATTTTAGCACGAAGTCAATTAATAATTCGTTTGGCCTGCGTTAGGATAATTTCCAACATAACAAAACAGAATAGCCCGCCGGACATGGCGAGCTATTCTGTTAGGAGACACAACGTACTAGGCGAAAGGAGTTAAGGGCATTGTACCACCTTTAACGCCACCTGTGGGGGTATTCTCTCTGACATACCGTGCTGGATGTGACATTTAGGTGACTTTTGGTACTTGACAAATTTTATATTCCTTCCGCAGATGCGGAACTTTTGTGGTATACTTCCCCCATTGAAAACCGCCTCAATCCGTCGAGGCCATAAAACCAAATATCTACAAGTGGCGCCTTCGAAGGGATGGCGCCCGTACCAGGACAGCCTCTAACTCTTTTGAGATTATGCGCTCGCAACGGCACTATTTCGACCGACCAGTCGATTATAGCGCCGTTTTTTTATTAAACTTTGCAAAGGAAGGAAGCTAAAAATGACTAACTTAAAAGACCTATCCCAAAAAAATGTTTACCTTAGCGTCCGTATTCGTGAGGCCGACCGTGCCTTACTGGAGGCTATTTGCATCCGCGGCGGCTGGAACTTAAGCGATGGCGTTAGGCGGGCAATAAATTCTTTTGGGGCAGAGATGAGCCTCTTTCTGGTTGATGGGGAGCTAGTATCGGTTGACTTGGGAGGTCACAATGCCCCCAAATGACACCACTAAGAATGACAGGCCGGAAGCGGTAACTTCCGACCTGCCGAACCAGCAGAAGCCCCTAGCAGGAACCTCCGCCTTGGCTATTATATCGCCCAACCGGGGGGAAGTGCTGGCAAAGGTTTACAGGTTGCTCCGGGTTGCAAGCGAGGGCAAGCGATGAACTGGCTTACTACTACTACCGACAGCGATACTCCTCCCAGCGCGTCAATCCTTGCTCAGGCCGATGCAATCCTTGAGACTATGCGTCAACGAGCGGAAGTGAAACGCCAGAAAACTCAGGAATTCAGACGGGCGCGGCAGGCGAGGTACTACCTCAATCACCGTGACACACTTAAAGCCAAACACTTAGTTTGGGATAGAGCCAACCAAAAGTCATACGCATATAAGGCTATTCGTAGCACCCAAAACAAGGAGCAACTATGAAGGAGTTTTATTATTTGGAAGCTGAGTTTCGTCTTTATGACCAGCAAAAGTCTTGGCGGAAGTCCCAACGAGTAGACCTGATTTTTAACTGTACACGCAATCAGGCCGAAAAGCTGGCCGAGATATTATGCCATAAGTTTGGTCAGCCGATAATCTGGCGGCTGGCGGGCGAGCATAAATCTCATATCAAGGGCTACCGTGGGTAAAAAATTCCCGGTCGGTAAGATTTTACTTGTGGCGGCGGCTATATTTCAGGCAACTCAGTACACCCGCCTTGGGAGGTTGCTTGATGCCAACTCCTCGCAATGGTACTGGCTGATTGCAGGAGCGACGGTAAACCTTTCCCTTGCTTTTGCCGCGAATCGGCTCCCACGGATACGGGCAAAACGCGCTCAGGCTTACGCACAGGCGGCATTTTGGGCGATGGTGGTAATTACTCCTGCTCTGCTCGCTCCTGTCAACCTCGTTACTCTGGATGGCAGGATAACGGGCTTTACCCGCTGGCTGGTGGCCTTCCTAGCCGCCTCCGTGGTTGACATAGCAATTGTGTTTGTCGCCTTCGCGGATGGCTCCCTACTCCCTCAGCAACCAGCAGAGCAGCTTGCCCCGCAAGCTCCGAAAATTGCGCGCAAGTTACCAGCAAGGAAGGTTAGCAAGGAGCAATTACTTGCTTATCTTGCGAGCAACCCCGGCGCAAGTAATGGCGAGATTGCGCGCAATTTCCATGTAACCCGTCAGGCAATTGCCTCCCGGCGAAAACAACTCACCCCGGTCGACTTGGGGCTTGCAAAGGACACAAGTCATGGAAATGCCAAATAGCCCCGACAGTGAAAAAATCGTTCTGTCCTGTCTCCTTGTCAACCCGGACATTCTTCAAAGTCTCCGACTAACGGATGAAGATTTTTATCTATCCCGTCATAAGCATATTTTTAACGCTATTGGCAAGCTGGCACGGCTTAAGAAGCCGGTCGATGCGGTTACTGTCTGTGATGCCCTATCCGACAAGCAACTTAGAGCCGTTGGGGGGCTGGCCTATCTTATAGAACTACTGACTTATTGCCCCGAGCCAACTTTAACGGCGGAACGGGCGACATTGGTAGAAGGCCTTAAAAAGGCAAAGATTTTACGTGAATATCACCAGCGGCGCAAAATGCTGCTGAGGGCGCAAGAAATGGCGCGAAAGGCATTAGACGAGACACAACCCCTAAGGTGGCAAATATGACAAACAATTGGTTAGCGGTTGAGCAACCGCAGATTAAGAAGGAGTTTCAAGCAGGGTACGAGCTTACGGATTTGGGAAATGCCGATAGGTTTATTCGTGCAAATGGTGACATTGTGCGCTATTCCGTAGGCCATGGAATGTGGTTGGTTTGGGATGGTACTCGCTGGAAGAAGGACGATTTAGGCGAGGTTTGGAGACTGGCAGGTCTGACGGCAAGAGACATATTTACAGAAGCAATGGTAGCCGATAGCAAAGAGGAAAGTTTAAAGCTCTCTAAATGGGCTGTCCGTTCTCAGGACAGATACCAGCTATACGCTATGCTTGATTTGGCTAAATATCAGGTGTCGGTTTTGATGGACACCCTCGATAAAGACCCATGGCTCCTAAACTGCCAGAACGGAACGATTAACCTGAAAACCGGGGAGTTACAACCCCATAATCAGGACGACCTGATAACTAAAATCGTCAATGCTAACTATTACCCTGATGCCGAGGCTCCGACTTGGATGGCCTTCCTGAGAGGGATTATGGCTGAAAACGAAGGGATGGTTAAATTTTTACAACGGGCAATTGGATACAGCCTGACAGGTAAAACGACCGAACAAGTCTTTTTTATACTTCATGGCACAGGAGCCAACGGTAAATCAACCTTTATGGAAACAATCGCAGGTCTATTGGGTGAAGATTACGCGGCGGGAATACCCACCGACACAATAATGCTTAAGCATTTTGGGGACGGTATTCCTAACGACTTAGCCCGGTTGAAAGGCGCAAGATTTGCAAGTGTTAACGAGGTTGAAAACGGGCAGACAATGGCAGAGGGCAAAATAAAAGATATGACCGGCGAGGATAAATTAAAAGTCCGTTTTATGCGGGGGGAGTGGTTTGATTTTATGCCGGAGTTTAAGTTGTGGCTGAGAGCCAATCATAAGCCCGTAATCGTTGGAACGGACTATGCCATTTGGCGGCGCATTAGGTTTATACCCTTTGATGTGGTAATCACACCGGATAAACAAGACCCCAACCTACGGGAAGAACTAAAGGACGAATACGAAGGTATTTTAGCTTGGGCGGTAAAGGGCTGTTTGGATTGGCAGGAAGAACGGCTAAACCCGCCGGAGCAGGTCACTAGCGCAACCACTGGTTACCGGAATGAGCAGGACGTTGTGGGTCACTTTCTGGCAGAGCGAACCCAAAATACCGGCTCCGTTTCCAAGAAAGCCTTGTATTTGGCTTATCTAAACTGGTGCGAGGAAAACGGAGACAAGTCAGTAGCACAGCGGTCATTTACTCCTGCCATTAGAGAGAGGGGCTATGTAGAGACACGCGAGGCAATCGGTAGGGGTTGGGCTGGATTGTCACTGATAAACACAAACCCGGATACCGGGAATTAATCAGGTTGCCAGAGTGCAACCAAGGAGATTTGAAATGGCTGAAAATGAAGAATTTGATTTACAAATGTTGGACGATGCTGATTTGGCGGCAGTAAAAAAAGAGATTGACAGGCAAGTCCAGCAAGCTCTAGCTGACCGGGAAGGTCGAGGTCAACGAATGCTAGAACAGAACCGTAAAAAAGACCTTGATGCGCAAGAGCTTGAGGAACTTTCCAAGCTTCCAAGGGGTGCAAACTCGCTCAGGGAGCGGACTGAAATTCAAATGAAATATCACAGACTACGGACGGGCGAGCAACCTGCACCTTACTCCGAAGAAATGGCTCAGCTTGAGGCCTCCCGCGAACAGTACGAAATCAAGGTGCCTGACACGAATAACCAGTGGGAGCTTATGGAAGCCTATAAGAAAGCTGTCGCGCCGTGGAGGGGTGTTGTCTCCAAGGTATCCCAAGTGCAAGAGGCGTTCCGCGCCCGCGGCCTCAAAATTTAAGGAGAAAAAAACATGAATACAAATCAATGGCAAACCATACAAGCCGCTAACGACAAGGCCGAAAAAGCCCGGACGGATTTTTACGAGCTTACAGAATTTGGCGGCACTATTTCCCGTAAGACCCTAGTCGACTACGACGCTAGGCTGGCACAGTTACTAAAGCTGGACGCAGAAATCGACGCAGAAATCGCCCGACAGGATAAAGCCGGCGAGAGTAAGGCAGTAGAAAACCTCGGCAGGATTGAAATCCTAGTCGGTGGTGTGTCTCAGCTAGCCTTTATGCTGGATAAACAGGTAAGGGAAGCAAAGCAAGCCTTTGTCAACAAGCCACCCCTCCCACCTACTGACGAAACAGAAATCCCGGTCGTTGAGGCCATGGGTGCGCTTGCGGTTGCCCTTAAAAACCACTTCCAAGCGGTCGAAAAGAGGTTTAGATTTGACCGATACGTGTATGCCTTAAATGGCGAGTTGGGTAACAATACTACTGGTGACCCGCCCGTCAGTGTAATCTATTTAGGATGGACAAAACTTCAAAGCCTTACGGAGCCATCTTTTTTTAGGGCTTACATCGAGCGATTTGTATCTAAAATCAATCAGCTCGCCGCCGGAATGGATGTAAAAAGTTTCAAGCAGTAACTCAGCTACTATCCCCTGCTTGGCCTGCCACAAGCCAAGCAGGGGGTTTAGCACTATACGGGAGATAAAAAATGAATTGGTTAAATGTGCCTGATATTGAACCACGCAAGGCTAAAAAGCCTCGTAAGAGCTACTATAAACACAAGGAAAATCCCGACGCTAAAAAAATTATTGACGAGACAGGCCGGGAACTTCTTGTCTACGAAAAAACCGGATTAGTAAAAGACGCCAAGACGGGTCACGTCCTTAATCAACCCAAAGGGTTGAATAATATCCAAACTTCCGAAAGGGGCAGGGCGTTGGCTAACGAACGCCATGAAAGGGTAAGGGTAAAAGCCCGCGATGAAATCCTCCGAGTGACCAAGGAAAACAGACAGCCGGGGGAGCCTGAGATTATCACCCACGATGATGCCTATGTAGTTGGGGTAGGTCGTGCGTGGAAAAAAGTTATATTGGGCGAGAAAAGCTATCCACGAGACATTTTGGATGGCCTTGAAAAGTTGGGAAAAATCGCAGATTTTCTACCGCGAGAACGCCAGCCGGGAGAACTACCAGAAAATGGCTTTAATTTCTTTGGGAATATCTCAGCAGAGGACTTACTAACTCTGGCTGAGGGTTTCCGTAAAATAAATCAGGAGAAAAAAGAACATGAACAATAAACTTGAAGAATATATGAAAAACGGACGTGCCAAGGAAGAAGCTGAAAGGCTAATTCAGGAAGATGCTGAGGGTCTGGAACCTATCTACCTACCTCAACCAGACGGAAGCAGGGTAAGCCGTTGGGCATGGGCATTACGTGAGTTTATCCATGCTCTGATGGAGATAAACACCACAGATAAACAAAACCACGACCTGCATGTTCCGATTATTCACGACCCTACGGAGCCAACCGAATTAGAAATTCAGGAGCAACGCCAACGGGAAGCCGATAAGTGACCCCTTCACTAAAGGGGGTAACCGATTGCTGAAATTTTGATAAATTTCTGAGCTTGGGTGACCCGATTGCTTGATTTTTTAAATCCAATAGCGCGGCGTGGGACACCAGAGGAACCAACGATAGAGATGAACGTAGACAGGGGTAGACGCTTTTCTGGTGAAGTGCCGTGTGTCCTATCCTGTGCCAGTGTCATATATCGTGAAACTGTTTTCTCTCGGTAAAATGTGAAACGTAATAAAACTATACGAAGATTGTAACGGTTTGGAATGTGACAATTAGGTTGGGGCTTACCTTACTTAACTTGCCCGCGCATCTTGAAGGACAAGCCGCCGGAGCAGGAAGCCATACAACAAGCCATGGGCAAGGTTAGGTTACTCGGAATGGTTGGAATGGCTGGAATGGCTCACTTAGTTTAGTGTTCGGAATGGAAAATGGTATTTTGGCCTGAAAAGTCGCTATGCTGGAGTGGTTTGGGTGCTATGGAATGGCTTATAACGTCTGACTTATCGTTTTATCGAGTGAATTACAAGGAAATCATGCAAAATTCTGTCACGAATACTCATTCCAGTGGACAATACGTAACCGCAACCCTGACACTTTATGACACATAATGACACTTGTTTTGGTTACTCTACTGGAAGGCACTTTTAGTAGGATAACCGGAAGAACTGTCACATCTGTCATAGGTCGATACAACTTTTAGCTCTTATGCCGGAATAATTAATTTGCTTGGAGATTGCACTCGGTCGCGCTCGAGCTTTACTCGGTGGATTGCCCCTCCAACCACCCTAACTCAATAAATCGCTAACGGGGTGCTGTCTGCTAATTGGCTGGATGATTAAGAAAGTTAACTATATTGGCCTCTTGTATTATTGTGTGTTCGGAATATACTTGCTTTGTGGACACAAAACGTAATCGAAAGGAGCGATAACATGGGTAAAAGAGCGGTTATTTATGCGAGAGTTTCGGGGGATGATGTTCGTGAGGGCAAGGAGGGGCGGAACCTTGCCGAACAGGTCAAAATGGGTAAGGAGTATGCTGAGGGCAAGGGGTATACAATCGTTGCTGAACTATCCGAGGACGACCGGGGAGCATCCGGCGCTAGTATGGACTTGCCCCAACTCAACCGGGTTTTTTCCATGGCACAAGCCAGAGAGTTTGACGTTTTGGTTGTGCGTGAAATGGACAGGTTGAGCCGCCGCCTTGCTAAGCAACTAATCATCGAGGAAGAATTGAAACGGGCAGGGGTTGAGATTGAATATGTCCTAGCAACTTACGAGGATAACCCGGAAGGCAACTTATCCAAGCAAATCAAGGCCGTGGTGAGTGAATACGAGCGGTTGAAAATAAACGAGCGAATGTCAAGGGGTAGACGGGTGAAAGCCCGAAGCGGGAGCATTATCGCTACCAGCCATCCTCCCTACGGTTATAACTTCCTTGTCGAAGGAGGTAAAACCAGCCTCGAAATCAATCCCAAGGAAGCTGAAATTGTAAAGCTCGTTTATGGTTGGTGTGCTGGCGGTATGTCTCTCCACGCCATCCAACGGGAGCTAACCCGGCTTGCAATCCCCACTCCATCCGAAAGACACCCGGTAAAGACCTACAGCCGCAAGCTCCGTAAAGCTGGCGAATGGGGGCGAAGTACGATATTCAACATCCTCCAGAATGAGTGCTACACCGGCTCCTGGTACTACGGAAAGCAAAGCCCCATAGCCCCCAACTCCGACAAGATGGTTACTAATTCTAAAGATACTTGGATACGGGTGGGGGTGCCCGCAATCGTCACCCCCGAACAGTGGGAAGCCACCCGGCGGGTATTGGCTAAGAATAGGGAACGCGGCGGAGGCAATATTAAGGCTGATTACCTGTTACGGGGGCGGGTTTTCTGCGGCGACTGTCACGCTCGCATGTTTGGCACTTCCAACACGTCTAAAATAAAGACTTATAATTACTACGTTTGCCGCTCACCCTTGGTAGGGAAGAAGCTACACAGAAATTTTACTTTCCCGTCAAAGCTGGTGGACGATATTACTTGGAAGTGGGTTAGACAGCTTTTACTTGACCCTCAAGCAATCGGTGAAGGGTTGGCGGCTTACAAGCAGGAGCAGGAAAAGAGCGCCGCCCCGGTTGCTGAAAAAATAAGCATGGTGGAAGGTCTGCTGATTGAAAAGAGGACAAGTTTACAACGGCTCCTTGATTTATATCTTTCCGGTGAATTTCACAAGGATATGCTGATTGAGAAAAAAGTAGACCTTGAAACAGCCATAGCCACTCTTGAGAAAGAGCGCGCCTCGCTCGCGGCAAGCCTCGCAGAGCAAAGCACAACCCCGGAACAGGAAGCCACTCTGATTAGTTTCACCAGCACGGTTGCTAAAAGTTTGGAGGCGGCTGACACGAATTTCCAAACCCGCCGCGAAGTAATCGAGGCTCTTGGAGTTGAGGCCACCCTTTCTTATGTGGATAAACAGAGAACTATCAGGATAAAGTGTATTCTCGGTGAAGGCTATTACGTGCTTAGTCCATCAATATCAGATCTTTGGGTTATGCAAAACGTGCCGGGCTGATATGTAGGAGGTGGTTCATGTGTATTTGCTGTGTAGCCGTCCCGGTGGTCGCTGGGACCGGGTTATCTCTGGATAAAAAACAACATCAGCAAGTTGAGCAGCAGGAACTCGCGCTTGGACAGGCTCGCCCTTTCTTGATTTTGACTGTGATTGCGACCCTTATTTTGATTGTCGGATCGGTGGTTATTCATACACGTTTTTATCAATTCGGATTATGAACTCGATTTGGATTTATTAATCCGGAATACCGATCAGTTATTCTTGAATAAGTTTCCAAATTTGTTCGCAAACAATCATGAAATCTTTCCAATTCCACGTGCTCCCCATGCTGCTGGTTGCCTCCCTTTTCTTATCCGTGTGCCAACCCGCATCAATATCGAATGGTTTACCCGTCGTCCTTGCCACCGAAACATTTCTCGGGGATATTGCCCAGAATGTAGCCGGTAGCCGGATTACGGTCGATACTCTTCTCCCGGTCACGGTTGATCCCCATGAGTACCAACCCAAGCCGCAGGATGTTACCCGGCTGGCTCAGGCCCAGGTCCTGATAATCAACGGGTTGGGATATGAGTCCTGGCTCCAGAAAACGCTCGCTAACCTTGGCGGAAATCGTCAGATCATTACGGCAACTGCTGGCATTGCACCCGATCCGGACCCAACCGGTGTACATCCGCAGGGTGATCCACACATGTGGATGAATCCTCTTGATACGATTAATTATGTCATTCAAATTCGGGATGGCCTCATCCTGGCAGATCCAGCCGGAAAGGATGTTTACACGCAGAATGCGGATACATATATTACTAAACTTCAGGCACTCGACCAGTGGGTGAAGGACCAGGTCAACCAGCTCCCGGTCGAAAAACGACTTCTGGTGACTAATCATGATGCACTGGGTTATTTTGCTAATGCTTACGGTTTTAAAATCGTCGGCGCTGTCATCCCGAGTGTCACTACGGACGCCTCTCCATCCGCGCTTCAGCTCGCCAGTTTAATCAGTACGATTCGGAGCAGTGGAGCACGTGCTATTTTCCTTGATATAGGTGAAAATCAAACCCTTGCCCAACAAATCGCTTCGGAAACGGGGGTAAAGGTTGTCACCGATCTTTATGTCGAAAGCATTTCCGGTCCGAAAGGCCCCGCTCCGACCTATATAGAGATGATCCAGCATGATGTGACTGTAATATTGGATGCTTTAAAATAATATGAAAAAATATCCTGAATCCACAGCTCGTCTCGATGTTGACAATATTTCCGTCGGTTATAACGGGACCTCGGTTTTGCAGGAGGTCACCTTTCAAATACCTCACGGTGCACGAGTCGCCGTGGTAGGTCCGAATGGTGCCGGGAAATCCACCTTGTTTAAAGCTTTGGTCGGTCTCCTGCCCCTGCGGTCGGGGAAAATATTCATTCATGACCTCCCCCTGGGTCAGCATCTGGACTGTGTTGCTTATGTACCCCAGCGCGAAGAAGTGGATTGGCATTTTCCTGTAACCGTGCGCGATGTTGTCCTTATGGGTAGGTTCGGTCACCAGAAGTGGTTGCAGCGCTCTGGGCGGATTGACCGGGAGGTGGCGTGGAAAAGTCTCGAGCAGATGGGGATCGCTGACATGGCTGATCACTCCATCCGTGAATTGTCGGGAGGTCAGCAGCAGCGGGTTTTCCTGGCACGTGCGCTTGCGCAGGAACCTCACATCTTTTTGATGGACGAACCCTTTACGGGTGTCGATGCAACCACCCAGGAAGCAACGCTTGCTCTTCTTGACCATTTGCAGCAAAAAAAAGTAACAGTCTTGATTTCCACCCATGATCTTAACCTGGCCTCTAGCCGGTTTGATACCGTCCTGCTCCTGAATCACCGCCTGATCGCCTTTGGAAAACCGAATTCAGTTTTTGTACCCGAAAACCTGACCAGGGCTTTTGGTCCCCAGATGTTGAAATTGCCGGATGGGACAGTCCTGGTGGACGATTGTTGTCCTCCATCGGAAGGACCTCCTCAGAAAGGTAAACGCTCTTGAATTGGCTGTTACAACCACTTCAATACGAATTCATGGTGCGCGGTCTCCTGGCCTCGGTGATGGTTGGGATTCTTTGTGCTGTTATGGGGACTTATGTCGTTTTACGGGGGATGGCGTTTCTTGGGGATGCAATCGCACATGCGATCCTGCCTGGCGTGGCCATCGCTTTTCTCTTGCACGGAAACCTGCTAGTCGGAGCAGTAATAGCAGCAGTGATCATTGCCCTTAGTATTGGCTTGTTCACCAAGGGAGGTACGGTTAAGGAGGATACTGCTATTGGTATCCTATTTGCGGCGGCCCTTTCGTTGGGGGTGGCGCTGATAAGCTCCATCCAGACTTACGCAGTCGACCTGAGTCATATTCTGTTCGGTAACGTCCTGGGCGTAAGTGTGAACGATTTGTGGTTAACTGGCGGACTGGGCCTGGTGGTTCTGGCTTCGGTGGCTCTATTCTACAAGCAATTCCTTGTAATTTCTTTCGACCCGATCCTGGCAGCCACCTTGCGTCTTCCAGCAGAACTTCTTCGCAACCTCATGCTGGTATTGTTGGCATTAACTGTGGTCGTTTCTTTGCAGACGGTTGGAGTTGGGTTGGCAGCCGCCATGCTGATCACCCCGGCTGCCACTTCTTATCTGTTGACCCGCCGGCTGTGGCCCATGATGTTGGTCTCCGCATTTATAGGAGCCATTTCCAGCTTGGTGGGATTGTACTTAAGCTATTACTTGAACATTGTCTCGGGATCTGCCATCGTATTGACAGCCACGGCAATTTTCCTTCTGGTTTTTCTTTTCCAGCCTCACCGGGGACTTTTGTGGAAAAAAAGATAAATATGCTCCGCTGCTCTTATATTGCATTTTTCACAATCCTCTTCCTTCTTTCTTCCTGCAATTCTCGCGGTCATTCTGAATTGACAGGCACCAAATCTCCGGTTGCCTCTACCATGACTCCCTCGCTAACGATAATTCCTTTTAGTTCCTCGACCAGCTTTCCGACAGCATCTCCCGTAATCACTAGTACGTCCGAATTAACTCACACATCTCCCCTGCTTAATACCCGTCCTTTCTATACTATAAATACCACGCTGGATTATTTTTCCCACTCCCTGTCAGTGGAAGAGACCATTTTTTATCAGAATGTCACTGGTGTTTCGCTCTCTGAACTTGTCCTGGCAGTGGAGCCAAACTTATGGGCGGGCTGTTTTGTGCTTGGCGGAGTGCTCATCAATGGGCAGGACGCCGGCAAAATCACTCTCATAGCCGACAGGCTGGTGATTCCGTTGGTTACCCCCCTGGTTTCAGGGTCATCTTCGACTGTGTCTCTCCAGTATGACCTGCACTTACCTCCCGCGAATACTCATCATGTTTTTGGTTTCGACTCCCGCCAGGTAAACCTGGTGGACTGGTACCCGTTTATTGTTCCGTACTCACATGGATGGATCTTGCATTCCCCTGGTGATGTCGGGGAGCATCTTGCCTACGATGTTGCGGACTTTGATGTGACAATCACACAATCGGATCCTTCGCAGCCGGTCATTTTGGCTGCCAGCGCCTCTGCTGAAATGAACGCAGGTAGTTGGCAATATCACCTGCAAAATGTTCGCAATTTTGTTTTTTCTGCCAGCACAGCTTATCATTCAGTCTCGACCACAACCGACGGCGTCACTATCACGAGCTATTATTTTCCCCAGGATGAGACCTCGGCTGGAGCGGCTTTGGATGCAACCGCCAAAGCGCTGCAAACTTACAATGGATTATTCAGCCCCTACCCGCACACAAGTTTGAGCATTGTCGAGTCTCCTTTTTTTGATGGGATGGAATATGCTGGGCTGTTTTTCTTGAGTCAGGATTATTACGCTTCCTATGATGGAAAATTACTCAATAACTTGATCGACCTCGCTGTCCATGAGACGGCTCACCAGTGGTGGTTCGGCATGGTGGGGAATGATCAGGCAATGGAACCTTGGCTGGATGAAGCCTTGGCGACTTACAGCGAAGAGCTGTTTTATGAAAATAAAATACCTCAAATTTCAGCCTGGTGGTTTTTCCGTGTGGAGTCTTTTTCTCCTGCAGGTTGGGTGGATTCGAATATTTACGACGGTCTAAATTTCCGGACCTATGCCAACGCAGTCTACCTGCGCGGCGCGCTCTTCTTGGATGCGCTGCGAAAATTGATTGGGGATCCGGCATTTTTTGCCTTTTTGAAGGATTATGCCTCGCAGATGTCGGGAAAACTCTCCACTTCAAAGGATTTCTTTAGAATCTTGAGAACCCATACCAGTGCGAATATTTCAGATCTTATTGCCTCTTATTTCCAGCATCCATACTAATAGTGACAGGAATCCATGCCCGCACAAATCTATCCGGAACCGACAGTTGGGATATTGATCTTCAACGCTAAAGGGGAAATTCTGCTCCTCCAATCGCACAAATGGCCAGGTAAATATGTTGTCCCCGGCGGCCATGTTGAGCTGGGTGAACGCTTGGAACAGACGGTCATCCGCGAGGCTTTGGAGGAGACCGGGCTGGATGTGCACGACCTGCATTTCCTTTGCTGGCAGGAATTCGTGCATGACCCGGCATTTTGGAAAAAACGTCATTTCCTCTTTTTTGATTACGCCTGCCGGGCTTCTTCAACCGATGTGCGCCTGAACGAGGAAGCGGAGAAATTCGTATGGGCCAAACCGGAAAAAGCGCTTGATCTTCCAGTTGATTCTTACACCAGGACCGCGCTCCAAGAATATTTGGTAAACGATCCACTTAATCTTGGGATTAATGGATCAGGGAAAACGGGATAAAGGAGAGTTGATATGGAACGAATGCCCCTTCTATTCGTCGGTCATGGCAGCCCGATGAACGCCATTGAAGATAACGAATTTAGCCGCGCTTGGACTTCGCTGGGTCAAAATTTGCCGATTCCAAAAGCCATTTTATGTGTGTCTGCACATTGGGAGTCAATGGGCACTCAGCTCACTTCAATGGAAAAGCCGCGCACGATTTATGATTTCTATGGCTTCCCTCCCGAACTATACGAAAAGACCTATCCTGCCCCAGGCTCCTCCGAACTGGCCAGGCGTATCATCGATTTGCTGGGCACGGACAATGCAGCTCCGGATCTGACCTGGGGCTTTGACCACGGCACATGGTCTGTTTTGACACGTATGTTCCCAAAGGCAAATGTTCCGGTCATTCAATTAAGCCTCGACATGAACAAAAGTGCCCAGGCGCACTATGACCTTGGGCGGCAGCTTAAACCGCTCCGCGACGAAGGGTTCCTGATCCTGGGCAGCGGGAATATTGTTCATAATCTGCGTATGGTTGTCTATGAAGATATTGCCTACGACTGGGCTTCGGCTTTCGACGAAATGGTCAAAAATTGGATCTTGGATGAAAACCATGAATTGATCATCCAGTACCACAAGCAGGGGCGCGAGGCTGCCCTTTCGATCAATTCAGCTGAGCATTACAAACCCTTGCTCTACGTGTTGGGTGCTCAGGACTCGGGTGAGCAGGTCATTTTCTTCACAGAAAAGGTATGGGGTGGGTCGGTTTCGATGCGCTCCCTGAAGATAGGGTAAGAATGACAGGTGCGTTCGAGCATCTCTTTGTTAATACCAACAATATCCTCCTACACGTTGTAGCAGCAGGCCATCCCGCCGGTAGACCTGTTATCCTGTTGCATGGTTTTCCCGATTTCTGGGTTGGGTGGAGCAAACAGCTCCCGGCATTGGTTGAAGCTGGGTTTCGGGTAATAATTCCGGACCAGCGCGGTTACAATCTTTCAGAACATCCGCACGGAACTCGCTCATACCGTGTGGAAGAGCTTGGCGGGGATATTATTGGCTTGCTTGACAACTTCGGCTTCGAAAAGGTGGACCTGGTTGGGCACGACTGGGGAGCTGCGGTGGCATGGTGGCTTGCAGAAAACTTCCCTGGTCGGATAAAACACTTGGGGATATTGAATGTCCCTCATCCTTCAGTGATGGTTGATTTTATTCGCAGGTCTCCTCGCCAGATGATTAAATCCTGGTATATCCTGTTTTTCCAAATCCCTGGTTTGGCAGATTGGCTGATGCACCTGAATAATTATTCCTTGGCGGCTAAAATGCTTTTATCTAGTGGGAGACCTGGCACTTTCACGGACGAAGATTTGCTGGAGTATCGGAAAGCATGGACAAATTCCGGAGGATTGACCGGGATGATAAATTGGTATCGGGCTCTTATTTTCTTCCGACCCTCTGGATTGAAGAATATCCGCATAAGCGTTCCCACATTGGTATTGTGGGGAAAACGTGATGTGGCCCTCAGCCAGGAAATGGCGCAGGAGTTGATTGTTTTGTGTGATAATGGGCGTTTGAAGTTTTTTGACGCTGCATCCCATTGGGTCCAGCGGGACGCAGCTTTCGAAGTAAATCGTGAACTGGTAGATTTCTTAAAATAAATTTGCCTTGTCTTTGATAATCCATGAACGAACCTGTCATCCATCTTCACGAATTGTGTAAATCCTACCGGGTCCCTGAACGTGAATCCGGGATGCGCGCTGCGCTGAAATCCTTGTTTCATCGCAGGATGCAGGAGATTAAAGCTGTGGATGGCCTGACGTTTGATTTGGAGCCGGGTGAGATAGTCGGTTTCCTGGGGCCAAATGGTGCCGGCAAAACCACCACTCTGAAAATGCTTTCAGGGCTGCTGCATCCCACCGGGGGGGAAGGCACCGTACTTGGGTCGATTCCTTGGAAGCGTGAACGCGCCTTCCTCCGCCAGATTACACTGGTCATGGGCCAGCGCAACCAGTTGGTCTGGGATATTCCTGCAGCCGATTCCTTCGAACTTAACCGGGTTATCTATCGCCTTCCAATGGCGGATTACCGCCGTACGGTGAACGAGTTGACCGAACTGCTGGACCTCGGTCCTCTACTCAAAAAACCGGTTCGCAACTTGTCTCTGGGTGAACGCATGAAGTGTGAGATTGCTGCTGCCTTGCTGCATCGACCCCGGGTGGTTTTCCTTGATGAACCCACCATTGGTCTTGATGTGACCATGCAGCGCCGCATTCGTGCTTTTATCGCGGAATATAATCATCGTTACGGAGCCACTGTTCTCCTCACCAGCCATTACATGGCAGACGTGGCAGCTCTCTGCAAGCGCGTCATTGTCATCCATCATGGTCGGCTGCTTTTTGATGGTGACCTGTCAGCCCTGGTCCAGCAGTTCACTGCTCACAAGACCATCGTTGTTCAGTTGGAGGATTGTCAGGCCAATTTGCATTCCTATGGGGAAGTAATGGATTGTGAAGATGGGCGTTTCACATTGCGGGTTCCAAAAGCACAGACAGCTCATGTCACCGAACGTCTCCTCGCTGATCTGCCGGTGATCGATCTCCTGGTGGAAGATCCTCCCATCGAGGAGGTTATCGATCGGGTTTTCTCACAGGAAACCGCATGAACGCTCTAAGGGAAATACGCGAACTTTTGCGGTTGTACGGCCAGCAGTTCAAGACTACCTTTGCCAGCATGGTTCAGTACCGGATATCCCTTTTCATTTGGATGATTTCCCAGGTTCTGGAACCCCTGGTTTATTTGATCGTCTGGTCGACAGTTTCTAATGGCAGTGGGGGAAGCGTTGGTGGCTACACTGCTCAGGGTTTTGCTGCGTACTACCTGGCTCTCATGCTTGTCAACCAGTTCACTTATACGTGGATTATGTGGGAATACGAATATCGCGTTCGTCAGGGACTTCTCTCGTTTGCTTTGCTCAAACCTGTCCACCCCATCCATTCGGATATTGCTGATAATCTGTCATCCAAACTGATCACCCTCCCCATCCTGATGGTTGTCGCAGGTGGCCTGGCATTGATCTTTCACCCGGCTGCTGCTTTCACCTTTTGGGCCGGATTGGCATTCATCCCGGCCTTGATCCTGGCCTTCCTGGTCCGTTTCCTTCTTGAATGGACCCTCGCTCTTGCAGCATTCTGGACTACGCGCGTGAATGCCATCAACCAGGTTTACTTTATCTTGATGCTCTTCCTGGCAGGTCAAATTGCCCCCCTGTCACTTTTCCCCCAATGGCTCCAAATCGTGGCTGACATCCTCCCATTTCGCTGGATGCTGGGGTTCCCCGTGGAACTTTTGCTGGGTCGCTTATCACCAATTCAGGCAGTGGTGGGATTGGGAGCCCAATCTGCTTGGGTCATTGTTAGCCTGGTGCTGATTCGCGTGATATGGCGGGCAGGGGTGCGGGTCTATTCGGCGGTGGGTGCATGAATACTTTGCGCCTGATTTACATCTTTTTTAGGGTCAGCGTTCTCAATGAGACCGCCTACCGGGTTAACTTCTTTGTTCAATTATTCCAGTCCCTGCTGGAGCTCGGTACCGCCCTTGCCGGGTTGGCTGTAATTTTCTCGTACACCCAGTCCTTGGGTGGTTGGCATCCTGATGAAATGCTGGCTTTAGTGGGAGTGTACTTCTTGGTTGGTGGCATCATCAGCCTGGTGATTCAGCCAGGGATGGCCGCTCTTATCGACTCGGTCAGGGATGGGACATTGGATTTCACTCTGACTAAACCTGAAGATGCCCAGTTGCTGGTCAGCATCCAGCGTGTAGCAATTTGGAGTTTGCTTGATCTTTTCATGGGTACGGGAGTTTTGATCACCGCTCTCGTCCTCTTGGGGAAGAGTGTCGGACTGGGGGAGGCGGCTCAGTTCGTCGGCATGCTGCTGGCTGGCGCGGTTATCGTTTATAGTTTCTGGCTGATCCTTGCCAGTCTGTCATTCTGGTTCGTGAGGGTTGAAAACCTGCTGGAGATTTTCCAAAGCATGTACCAGGCTGGGCGATGGCCCGTTAGTTTGTATCCAGGTTGGTTGCGCTTTGCCCTTACATTTATTGTGCCGGTTGCATTTGCGACCACCGTTCCTGCCGAGGCTTTGACCGGGCGCCTGGGTGGTCCCACTCTCCTCGGGGCAATTGGCCTGGCAATTCTCCTTTTTGCAATTGCACGTTTGATCTGGCGGCTTGGCCTGCATCGCTATTCGGGTGCTTCTGCTTAATCCCTGAATTCCATAATTCCTTACTTTTCACGTAATTTTAAGATGGTAGCTAAACTTCTTTTCAATCCTTAATTAATTTCTATTTGTTGGGGAAAACAAGTTACGCACCGATTTTCTGAAAATTCTGATAATTTGGATGTCACTCGATTCGAGCTATATGAATATGTGTAAGCCAAAATAATTGGTTGTTGCTCCCGGGTAGGGATTAATCTTGAATTCTCGTTTCATGTGGATTCTATTTTTAAGGATTTATATTTGCATAAAACTTTCTGAATGGTATTGACAATTAAACAATTTCCACATAAAATAGTTTCGTTTGTTAATCATTAATAAGGTTAATCAAACTTCTGGATGGAACAAAATATGGAATTAACCATTACCTCAACAGAATTGCTCAAACATGCTGTAGATGTATTCTGGGAAACTTATCCTCCGCTCTGGAGAATGATCCAGTCTCATATACGTGAGGTGGCCGTGGAACAGTATGGTATCAGCGTGGATCAATTCCACATTCTCCGCCATATCCGCAGGGGACGGAACTCGGTCAGTGAATTGGCTGATGTGCGCGATATCAGCCGACCGGCGGTCAGCCAGTGCGTAGACCTCCTGGTGACTCGAGGCTTGATTTATCGCACCATTGATACTCAGGATCGCCGTCATATAAAGCTGGACCTGACTGCTGACGGGAATGATCTACTGGATGCTATTTTTGGGGATACCCGCCAGTGGATGGTTAAGAAGTTTGATCAACTAAGTCCTGACGAGATTCAAGCATTCACCTCATCCATGGATTCCCTAAAAAAAATACTATAAATTATGAACCAGGTTACCAAACTCTTCCGCTTCATTAAGCCATACTGGAAAATGGCTGTCATCTCTTTGGTTTTACTGACCGCCGTGGTTGCTATGGATCTCGCGATACCGCGCCTGGTCCAACGGGTCATCGACCAGGGTGTGAACGCTCAAAACATGCAGGTGGTGATTACTACCTTCTTTATCATGTTGGGTATTTCCGTCCTGGACACCATCTTCGCAATTGGCAATAATAATTATTCAGTCCGGGTCAGCGAAGGGGTGGGCCGCGACATGCGTGAGGCGATCTTCTTAAAGATCCAATCCCTTTCCTTTGGCAACCTCGACAAGTTGCAGACCGGGCAGTTGATGGTGCGTCTCTCCAACGACTCGGGTGTCGTCCAGCGTCTGTTTCAAATTTCCTTACGCATCGGAACACGCGCCCCTTTGTTAATGATCGGCAGCATTATCCTGATGTTCAACACCGCCCCGCAATTGGCTTTGGTCATGCTGCCCCTCCTCATAATTACTTCAGCAGTGATCGCCGGCTTCAGCATCAAGATGGGGCCGATGTTCTTATCGATGCAGCAGAAATTGGACAAGCTCAACACGGTTTTGCAGGAAAATATTTCTGGGGTGCGCGTGGTCAAGGCTTTTGTGCGTGCACACCATGAGGGGGAGCGCTTCGAGCAGGCTAATGAAGAGTTCACGGAACGAAATATTCGCGTGACTCAGCTTATGTCCATCTTGACCCCCATCCTTACCATGGCGCTTAATATAGGGGTTGTGATCGTTGTGTGGTCAGGTGGTCTGCAGTCCATCCGCGTGGGCAATCTTTCCACTGGACAGATCGTAGCTTTCGTCAACTATTTGCAGACCACCATAGTTCCTTTGATGAACCTGGTAAACCTGGCGAACATCTGGGCCGCAGCCATCGCTTCAGCGACGCGCGTCAATGAGGTCCTGGATGCCATCCCCGACGTCCAGGATGATCCGGATGCCATTGATTTACCGGCTTCCTGCCACCCGCGTGTCGTCTTCGAAAATGTCTGTTTCCATTACGATGGCTCTAATGATGGGTCTGTACTTAAAGGGATAAACCTCACGGTTGAACCTGGTCAACGCGTGGCGATCCTGGGCGCAACCGGATCTGGCAAATCCACGCTTATCAACCTGATCCCGCGCTTTTACGATACCTGTGAAGGACGTATTCTGATTGATGGGATCGATATTCGCATGGTTAAGCAAGAACTCGTTGTTGGCGCATATTGGCATTGTCCCGCAGGAGACCATCCTCTTTTCTGGGACGGTGAAGGATAACATCCGCTATGGTCGTCCGGATGCTACCGATGAGGAAGTGGTCGTGGGGGCGAAAGCAGCCCAGGCCCACGAATTCATCCTGCAGTTGCCTGAAGGTTACGATACCCATGTGGAGGAGCGTGCCACCAACCTTTCAGGTGGGCAGAAGCAGCGCATCGCGATTGCGCGCGCCATGTTGACCAACCCATCCATTTTGATCCTGGATGACAGCACCAGTTCGGTGGATGTCGAAACCGAGACAAAGATCCAATCTGCGTTGGATGAATTAATGAAAGGACGGACCAGTTTTGTCGTGGCTCAGCGCATCAGCACAGTACTGAAGGCGGATAAAATCGTGGTCATTGATAAAGGTCAAGTTGCTGCCGAGGGCACGCACCGCGATCTGCTTCAATCCAGCCCGATTTACCAGGAAATATTTGCCTCCCAATTGGGGAATGGGGTCAACGGAGGTTAGCTATGCCAGATCAACCTTTCCCCCAGCGTAATGCCAGTGAGATCCGTTCTCAAATGATGCGTGGAGGCCCTGGCCGTCCCGGTAAGATTGAAAAAGCGCGCAATCCCCGTCGCGCCCTTGCACGGCTGGTGGCATATCTAAAACCTTACACTCTGATCCTGTCCTTGGTTTTTATATTTGTCTTTGCTTCCACTGTGCTCGCGTTGGTCGGCCCCTATCTTATGGGGCAGGCTATCGATAAGTTTATTGCTGTTAAAAAGATTTCCGGACTCGCAACAACAGCCCTTTGGATGCTCCTGGTATATGTATTGGGAAACCTTTGCAACGCCTCCTCCGGTTGGATAATGGCTGGTGTCTCTCAGAAAGCACTCAAGGGGGTCCGTCACGACTTATTTGAGCATTTGCAGACTCTGTCGATAAAATTCTTTGACACAAATACTGCAGGCGAATTGATGAGCCGGTTAACCAATGATATTGATGCCATCAATCAGGCCGTTTCACAAAATGTGGTCTCACTGGTCGCGAGTCTCCTTTCGATGGCTGGCATTCTGATTGCCATGTTTATCATGGATGTGTGGTTAACCTTGGCCGCCATCGCAGTTGTACCTTTGATGTTCTGGTTTACAAATTTCGTTGCCAAATACACTCGTAAAGGTTTCCGGGAATTGCAGAAAAACCTGGGTGAAATGACCAGCGTCACCGAGGAGGCCATCAGCGGGCAACGCGTGATCAAGGCTTTCCGCCGAAATGATGCGGTGATCGAAGCCTTTAGAAAAAGCAACCAGGATGTTTACAACGCTGCAATTTATGCCAACACCTATGCTCTTCTGCTGATGCCTCTCTCCAACCAGTTGGGCAATTTATTTGTGATCACTATTGCTGGTTTGGGTGGTTATCTGGCATTGAAGGGACTGGTGACGATAGGAACGATAGCTGCTTTCATCAGCTACGGGCGTGCGTTCGTCAACCCCCTGCAGCAGTTATCTACTATATATAACGCTATCCAGGGAGCATTGGCAGGAGCCGAGCGTGTCTTCGAGGTCATGGACACAAAATCGGAAATTGATGATGGTCCGGATGCTGTCCCTCTGGCTGAAGTTCAAGGACACGTAATATTCCAAAATGTGAAGTTCAGCTACACCCCGGAAAAACCTATCATCAAGGACTTGACGCTCGAAGCGAAACCTGGAGAGATAGTTGCACTGGTTGGCCCGACAGGAGCGGGGAAAACGACCTTGGTCAATTTGCTGACTCGCTTCTACGAAATTGACTCCGGTCAAATTTCCATAGATAACAAGGATATCCGCCAAATAAAAAAAGACGATCTGCGTCATCAATTGGGACTGGTTCTCCAGGATACATTCCTGTTTTCCGCTTCTGTGATGGATAACATTCGTTATGGTCGGCTGGAGGCCACCGATGAGGAAGTGATCGGAGCAGCAAAGATGGCGGATGCGGATCTTTTCATCCAAAAACTGCCTCAAGGTTATCAAACCATGCTGTCTGAACGAGCCAGCAACCTGAGTCAGGGTCAGCGGCAAATGCTTTCAATAGCTCGGGCCATCCTGGCTGATCCATCCATCCTGATTTTGGATGAGGCCACCAGCAGTGTGGATACAAGAACTGAAGTCCGGATTCAGGCAGCACTATTGCGCTTGATGAAGGGACGCACCAGCTTTGTCATCGCCCATCGTCTGAGTACGATTCAAGATGCTAACCTGCTCCTGGTCATTAAAGATGGGGAAATTGTTGAGAAGGGCACTCATCTTCAACTGTTGGATCAGCACGGTTTCTATCATCACTTGTATTTGAGCCAGTTTAAAGGCGAGCAAATTTAACCGCCAAGTTCTGGGGTGTCTCGTTTGGAAAAAATATTCGCCCGGGCTAATTCCGGGCAATGTTGTTTCATCAAAATATTGCATTCCAATTATTTATTCTTTCCTCCGCTTGCAGCCATCCAGATCCCTGCCAGGATCAACATGGCTCCTCCAATTTTTGTCCATCCAGGTGCTTCCTGGAAAATAAAATAAGCCAGAATTGTCGAGCCAACGGGTTCGCCCAACAGGGCTATGGAAACAAATGACGCGGGGAGATATTTTAGTGCCCAATTAAAGGTCGAATGCCCGAGCAATTGTGGTATTAAAGCTAGCAGGACGAACCACAAATATGCAATTGGTGGCAGACCTGCAGGGCTTTCTTTTAAACTCAGCATGATGACAATCAGCACGATTGCTGCCATCCCATAAACTATAAACACGTATGGGATCAGGCTCATTTTTAACCGCACCTTGCGACCAGCCAAAATATACCCCGCTGCCATCCAGGCTCCGACCAAAGCTAGCAGGTCACCCAGGGCAGCTTTTCCCGCGAAAAAGGATCTCAGAGGAGGGCAGATTATCGTTCCTGAGTGCCAGATGCAAGCATCGCTTAGCCCGACAACCGTTCCGCCTGCCAATGCCAGGACTAATCCGACCCCGGCAGCCACCCCAAGCCGTTCTCTCAGCACTACGGGGGCGAGGATTGCTACCCATAGCGGCGTGGTAGACACCAATACAACCGAGCTGGCCACGCTTGTGAATTCCAATGACGTGATCCAGGTCCCAAAGTGCAAAGCCAGGAAAAACCCGGAGAGTAAAGCCAAACCCCATTCCTGCTTGCTCAGTTGACGTATGTCTGATCGGTATCGTGTTAGCGCATATGGTGCGAGAACAAGACTCGCGATCGTCAGTCGGGCGGCGGCAATGACGATGGAAGGCGACCCTTCCTGTTGCGCGAATCGGATAAATATCGCGGCTGTGGAAACTGCAGCAACACCCGCCAGCAAACCCAGGGTAAGAGTCGCCCTGCGCGGCGATTGGAATTCCTTCATGATTGAATAAGTATACCGCTTGTGCAGTTTTGTATTAGCGATTTATAAGAACCCCTGTCTCACGCTTGACTTGAAAGAAATAATAAGTACAATAAAGGCAATATTTATCATAAATTAATTTAGTAAAAATAGGAGAAACCAAAATGTCATTCCAACTTAATCCCCTCCCATATGCTTATGATGCATTGGAGCCATACATAGATACAATAACAATGCAGATTCACCACGATAAACACCATGCTGCTTACGTCACCAATTTAAATGCAGCCATCGATAAACACCCCGAGCTGTCAGGGAAGTCGCTCGAAGCGCTGCTGATGGATTTGAATGCTGTTCCTGAAGACATTCGCACTGCTGTTCGTAATCATGGCGGCGGAACCTGGAATCATGACTTTTTCTGGCATGTGATGGCTCCCAAGGCTGGAGGCGAACCACAAGGTGATCTGGCAAAAGCAATTGGAACCACTTTCGGGTCCTTTGCCAGCTTCAAGACCGAATTTGAGAAAGCTGCCGTTGGGCGGTTTGGTTCAGGCTGGGCCTGGCTTGTTAAAAAGGGTAGCGGCATTTCAGTGGTTTCAACCCCTAATCAGGATACTCCGATTTCCGATGGGATGATGCCCCTCCTTGGGTTGGACGTTTGGGAACATGCATATTACTTGAAATACCAGAACCGCCGGGCTGAATATGTCACTAATTGGTGGAATGTGGTAAATTGGGCCGAAGTCGCCCGGAGATTTTCATCAAAATAAGTTACCTGAAACAACGGACGCGCCCGGGCGTCAAGTCCGGGCGTTATATTGCACAAATTTGGCAGCCTCGTTATAATACGGTCAACGCATAAATAAACTTCCAAATGGAGGAACATCATGACGCATATTATTACCAGCCTTTGCTTGCGTGACCGTGGCTGCATTGAAGTATGTCCTGTGGAATGCATCGTACCAGGCGAACCGGTCGAAAAATTCCCTTGGATGTATATTGACCCGGATACTTGCATTGATTGCGGGGCATGCATCCCGGAATGTCCCTTTGCCGCGATCTTTCCGGAGGATGAGGTCCCTGGGGCTTATACCGCCAAGGGTGGGGAATATATCAGCAAGGTGGGTCTCACCGGGCATTTCGAAGGCACAAACCACCATGGCACCCCCATTGCGCTGGAAACAGTGAAACAATTGGCAGCCGGCGAAGTGGTCAACTTGCGGGACGATATTAAACCCAATTACGATTTCTTCAAATCCGGTCCTGGTTATGGAGCAAAAGACCAGGATAAGGGAATTTAATAATCTTCTTCTGAAAGATGAAATTTGGTTTGAAACCCGGTTCCCAGGTGGAATCGGGTTTTATTTATTTTTCGCAGGATTTACAGGGTCCTGCTGCCTCGTTCCATTCCAAACCCATGGAAATTCATAAAAGCCCCCGTTTCTTTTTTGTGGGTATAATTAATCTGTTTATGAAAGGTCGCAGTCAAGGTCGGTTTAATGTCTGCATGTACCGGTTTCGCACAAATAATCTTTGCGTAACCAGGGTAGATTGGTATCGCCCGGAATATTGCTTGATCAACTAGTTTCATTGCTTTCTATTGATAGGCTTAACGGAAGCACCACTTTGTTTAAATGTTGAAAGCGTGTTCTGCTTGTCGCGGAAGGAGCGATTATGCATTTTGATCCCACATTTTTAAGCGGTTTCACCCTGGTCCTTACAGGGTTTACGGGGGCTTTTATTGTGGCTTTGTGGGTGTCCCTTGTAATTTGGACTTTTCGCGATATCCGCGCACGCCACCGTGACCGCCTGGTTCATTTTTTGGCAGCAGCATTGGTTGCTTTATTGAATTTGCCGGGGGTGCTTGTTTATCTCGTTTTGCGCCCCTCCCGGACCTTGGAGGAAGAATATCAGCAGACGTTGGAAGAGGAAGCTCTCCTCCAATCCATTGAGGACCAGTCTGTTTGTCCTGGGTGTGAACGGCGCATCAAAGAAGACTGGATGGTGTGCCCGACCTGTCAAACCAAGTTGCGCAAACCCTGTCATTCTTGTGGGCGCCTGATGGAGTTGCCCTGGAATATTTGCCCGTATTGCGGAGTTCCTGCTCCCGGAATGCGAAAAGAAGGAGGAACAATGGATGATGTGGTCCGGGGTTTGCAGCCAGAAGAAGATATTTCATAAATAATTTGAAGGAACATTGTAGCTTGTATTACTCCTTCGTTACAAATTTCTGATTTTCAAGAAATCGATCCTTGAGGCAGCCACTTCACAATAATGTTGGTGCAATATTAAAGCTTGTATTTTTACTGTATAATACAAACATCAACCTAGGTCGGAAGGAGAATCCCATGAAGCGTGGACGCATTTTCATTTACTTGGCATTGATTATCATTATCGTTGTGGGTGCCGGGGGAGTTTATTTATATATGCATCGAACGCCCGCACCACCCCAGACTTCTGCAACTCAAGGCCCTTCTATTGCAAATCCAATCGGAATTATTACAGCTGGTCAAAACATTCCAGCTGGTACACCTATTACAGAGGCCATGCTGAGTTCCATTCAAATCAGCCAATCTGACCTTGTTCAGGGAGAATTTGTAAATAAATCCGACCTCGTTGGGATGTACTCCAAATATGCCCTGACCCAGGGGGTTGTGATAACGGACTCGATGCTTTCATCCTCTCCGGGAGCAAACTTGCCCGGTTCCTCCTGGGCACCGATTATCCCGCAAGGCTTGACGGCGGTGGCGATTCCAATTAAAGGCCTCGCCTCAGTGGCATACGGGGTAAGTGATGGTGATTATGTTAATATCATCGTGACCATGATGCTTGTGGATGTCGATCCTACAAATCAGAGCATCCTGCCTAATTTCACGGCTAATGTCACCTCCCCGGGAGCAACCGCAAATGGAGTCCAACTTACCGCGGGAATTGTTTCTGGTGGTGATGCCTCTAGGGTGGGAACCACGGTTTTGGATGAGACTCTTAACCAACCGCTGTATCTTGTTCCTTCAGAAGGTCAGCGCCCGCGCATGGTAACCCAGATGATTATGCAAAACGTGCAAGTCTTGCATGTAGGATCATTCCCGGCTTCGGGTCAGATTGGCTCTGGTCAAACTTCATCGACCTCCAGTTCTGCAGCCACCGCGACACCTGCGCCGGCTGGTACCCCGGCCCCCGTTTCTACCCTTCGTCCGGATGTCATCACATTGATGGTTTCGCCGGATGATGCTAACACCCTTGTTTACTTGATTTATAGCGGAGCGAAAATCACTTTGACCCTCCGCAATCCAACTGACACAGGCCCTGCAGTGAAAACGAATGCGGCGATGCTTGAATATCTTTTAACCCAATACAATATCCCTGTTCCTGCCAAATTGCCGTATGCTGTTCAGCCGCGTGTCGATACCTTGCCTGACGTTATTATACAAGGGGACACAACTCCCGTACCATAGAGCTACATTTGAAAAATCCAAAGAGGCTAATGGTGATTTTTGATGGTTGATGTCGAAAAGTTTCGCGTCCTGATTGTGGATGACGTTGCCGAAACGCGCGAAAACGTGCGCAAGTTATTGCAGTTCGAGTCAGATATTGATGTGGTTGCTGCTGCTCGCACTGGTCGTGAAGCGATCCAACTATGCCAGGAAGCCAATCCTGATGTTGTATTGATGGACATCAATATGCCTGACATGGATGGTATTGCTGCTACTGAGGCGATCCGCCAAAAAATGCCCGCCGTCCAGGTGGTGATCCTTTCAGTTCAGGGCGACCAGAATTATATGCGCCGCGCAATGTTGGTCGGTGCGCGTGATTTCCTGACCAAACCGCCCATGCCGGATGAACTTGTCGCCGCGATTCGCCGCGCAGGGAAAATGGCTCGCGAAGAACGCGCAAAGTCTGCCCAGGTGATTATTACTGCACAAGGCGTTCCGAACCGCTCCACAACAACTAACCCTGTGAATCGGGGCAAGATTATCCTCGTTTATAGTCCAAAGGGTGGCACGGGGTGCACTACAATTGCAGTGAATCTCGCGGTCACTCTTCACAACGAGGAGACACGCGTCGTCATCGTGGATGCCAACCTTCAGTTTGGAGATGTCGCCATATTTTTAAATGAGCAGGGGAAAAATACAATTATCGATCTTGCTCCGCGCGTCGATGAACTGGACCCGGAAATTGTGGATAGCGTGATGATTAAAAATGCAGCCTCAGGTGTGCATGTGTTGGCATCGCCCTCGCGCCCGGAGAATGCTGAAAAAATTAATGCAGACCAGTTCGGGAAATTGCTGCGTTATTTGCGTCAACTTTATGCCTACGTGATTGTGGATAGCAGCGCATACCTCACGGATATTACTTTATCAGTTCTCGATGTCGCCGATGCCATCGTTTTAATTGCGACTCAAGATATCCCTTCGATTAAGAATGATCGTTTGTTCTTGGACCTCCTGCTTACGCTAAATGTTCCTGCCGATAAAATAGCCTTCGTAATGAACAAGTTCGACAAACGAATTGCCATTTCTCCGGAAAAAGTCGGAGAGAATTTAAAACAGCAGGTGATGGCGGTAATTCCACTAGATGAACGGACTGTGATACCTGCCTCTAATCGGGGAGTTCCATTTATGCTCGATAACAAGACTCAGCCGGCTTCCAAGGGGATCTATACGCTGGCTGAAGCTTTACGGGCTAAGCTGGTGAAACGCGAAATGGAAGAATCAGAGTTGGTGGCTAAACGGTAATTATTAGGAGGTATGATGTCTCTTCTTAAACGTATTGAACAAGGGCAGGGGAAACCTTCAGATCAGGTACCTGGCGCCCCACAGGCTCCTGCTGGGGATCAGTCTCGATTATCCTCCTTGCAGGCTCGTCGGGTGACCGCTCCAAGTGCAACACCCCAGGCTGGCACGTACTTTGACTTAAAGACACGTGTCCAAAATCGACTTTTAGCGGAACTCGATCCATCGATGGATATCACCAAGACTGATGATGTCCGAAAAACAATTCAGGGATTGTTCGAGCAGATTCTGAGCGAGGAAAACATCGTCCTTTCCAGGCCAGAACGCGCCCGCCTTTTTGAGCAGATTACCGCCGAGATCCTCGGACTGGGCCCTCTTCAAACACTTCTTGAAGATGAGACCATCACAGAAGTAATGGTAAACGGGGCAAAAAATATCTATATCGAGCGAAAGGGTAAAATTCATCGCGTTCCCGTGACATTTGAAAGCAATGAACATGTGATGCGGATTATTGACCGTATCGTGGCACCCCTGGGCAGGCGTATCGATGAATCCAGCCCATATGTGGACGCTCGTCTTGCTGATGGTTCTCGTGTTAATGCTGTAATTCCCCCAATTTCTCTTGTTGGTCCCACGCTAACCATTCGTAAATTTTCAAAAGTGCCAATTACCCTTGAGCAGTTGGTTCAATTCGGCACTATTACTCCGGAGGCACTCCAATTTCTAAAAGCATGTGTGGAAGCCAGGATGAATATTGTCATTTCCGGTGGTACCGGTTCCGGCAAGACCACATTTCTTAATATCCTTTCCGCCTTTATCCCAAGTGATGAACGTATTCTGACAATTGAGAATGCCGCGGAACTGCAGCTGCGCCAGGAGCATGTGGTCACCCTTGAATCCCGCCCGCCCAATATTGAAGGTCGCGGGGAAATTACCATCCGAAATCTGGTTGTCAATGCCCTCCGTATGCGCCCCGACCGGATCATCGTGGGAGAAATCCGTGATGATGCAGCTTTGGATATGTTGCAGGCTATGAACACCGGTCATGATGGCTCGATGACTACATTGCACTCAAACTCCCCGCGTGATACTCTGTCCCGTCTAGAGACTATGACTATGATGGCGGGGATGGAATTGCCGGTTAGGGCAATCCGTGAACAGGTCTCGTCGGCTATAGACCTGATTGTCCATCAGGAGCGTATGCGCGATGGCTCTCGCAAAATAACATTTATCACCGAAGTGAGCGGTATGGAAGGAGAAGTAATTACCACCACGGATTTGTTCGTTTTCGAACAGACCGGATTGGAGAATGGTAAAGTCCTTGGTCATATGCGCCCAACCGGGCTGCGACCTAAATTCATGGAAAAGATTGAGGCTGCTGGTATTCACTTACCTCCTTCGATCTTTGGCGTTGGTAGCAGGCAGCGTTACTAAAAATGAGAACAGGATCGATTTTCGGATAGGTGATAAATGACAACCTTATATTTGCTAATGGGCGGTGGTGCCATTGCCTTATTGCTTTTGATCGTTGGATTGGTGGTTTCAGCGACCAGTGATAAGACATCCATGGATGACCGTCTTAATAAATACCTTGAAGAAGAAAAAAAGGTTGAAACCAAGGATTCCAAAAACGCGTTAACCGATTGGGTGAATAAACGCGTCGAAAAATCATCTTACGGAGACCGAATTTCCCGCGAATTGGCTCGCGCCGATTTAAAAATTAAACCTGGCGAATACATGGCCATGTATGTCATTGCGGTTATTGGTGGCGCGTTGATTACCTTTTTAGTGGGCGGGCGACTTCTTGTTTCAGCCGTTATTGGTGCTGGAATTGGTGCTTTATTGCCTCGCATATATGTTAAAAATCAGCAGTCAAGACGCCTGACCCGCTTTAATGATCAATTGCCTGATATGTTGAACTTAATGGTAAATGGCCTCCGTGCCGGCTATTCCTCATTGCAGGCAATGGAAGCCGTAAGCAAGGAACTGCCCCCTCCCATCTGCGATGAATTTAGACGTGTGGTCCAGGAAATGCAACTGGGTATCCCCATGGAAAAGGCTTTGGCTAATTTGCTTCGGCGAATCCCTAGCCAGGATTTGGATTTTCTTGTCACTGCCATCAATGTCCAGCGGGAAGTGGGTGGAAATTTAGCTGAAATCATGGATGTCATTTCTTACACGATCCGTGAGCGTGTCCGGATCAAGGGTGATATTCGAGCTCTGACCTCGCAGGCTATGTATTCTGGTCGTGCGCTTGCTCTTATGCCGATTGGACTAATGTGTATTTTGTGGTTTTTAAACCGTAGCTACATCATGCAATTTTTTAGTAAGGATAATATTTTATGCGGTTCAATCGCCTTGGGAATAGCAGGAATATTGATTGTGATGGGATATTTCATCATGACCCGTATCGCAAATGTAGAGGTGTAGCATGCTAACGACAACTATTATTATTGTGGTAATCATCGGAGTGCTTTGTGGTGCCATAGTTCTCGTTGTGGCTGGAATACGAAAGTCGAGATCTCAAGATACGGATCCTTTGGCTGAACGGCTTGCTGAATATAGCCAGCGAGGGGAGGCTGTGTCACTCGAGGAGCTTGAACTTTCCCAGCCTTTTTCCGAACGTGTGGTAATGCCCGTCATGCGAAAATTGGGGGAAATATCATCCCGCTTTACTCCCCAGCACGTAGTCGAGCAGACGCGCCTCAAGCTCGAACTGGCCGGGAATCCCGGTCGTATTGACGCGTCCACTTTTATGGTTTTACATTTTGTATCAGCCGGTCTGTTTGGAGGCCTGGTATTTCTTCTCTCTCTTTTTTCGCAGACATTTTCGCTTCCCATAAAGTTGTTGATCGTTTTGGCTTTTACCGTATTGGGTTATTTCTTCCCGGATTTGTGGGTTAGAAGTAAGATTAATAGCCGGCAAAAAGGCGTCCGTAAAGCGATGCCTGATGCGCTTGATTTATTGACGATCTGCGTGGAAGCAGGCTTGGGGTTCGATGCTGCCATGTCCAAAGTAAATGAAAAATGGGATAATGATTTATCACTTGCCTTCGGTCGCGTTATCCGGGAAATCCAACTGGGAAAACTTCGCCGTGATGCTTTAAGGGATATGTCCGACAGGCTGGGGTTGGCTGAAATGACCAGTTTTGTGGCTGCGGTCATCCAATCTGAAATGTTGGGTGTCAGCATGGCCAAGGTTTTACGCATTCAATCCGACCAAATGCGTGTTAAGCGCCGCCAACACGCAGAAGAAGAAGCTCATAAAGCCCCGATAAAAATGATATTTCCCATGGGCCTCTTTATCTTCCCGTCTTTGATGATTGTATTGCTGACGCCGGCTGCTTTTTCGCTCTATGGCTCTTTGAAATACATATTGTAAATCAACAGACTGGATGTGTATTTGAAATATTGGTTAAACCAGTGGATGTGGGCTGGTCTGGACTGGCTGTTTCCACCGGTTTGTGGGGGATGCAATCAGGCAGGTTACCGATGGTGTCCGGATTGCCAAAAACAGGTTCGGACCGTTCCCGAGCCTGTTTGCGGGAACTGTGGTTTACCCATTTCTCGTCCCGGTCAATGTTCTATTTGTAAAGTTTCTCCTCCCCCCTATAAAATGATGCGATCTTGGTTGGTCTTTGAAGGCCCAATCCGGGTTGCATTGCACAAATTAAAATATCGCCGCAACCTTGCACTGGGCGATGGATTGGCAAAACACCTTGCGGAATATGTCAGCACACTTGGGTGGCCTGTAAATCTGGTTGTTCCGGTTCCTTTGGGAAAAAACGCGCTAAAGAACGCGGCTATAATCAGGTCGGTTTAGTGGCAATGCCTTTGGCTTTGATCAATGGTTGGCGGTACTCTCCGGGAGCCCTGGTGCGTACTCGTGAAACAAGATCTCAAGTCGGGTTGTCTATTGCCGAGCGCAAAGAAAATGTTTCTGATGCTTTCTTGGGGAACAGGGATATTGGGCGCGGGACAGATGTCCTCATCATGGACGATGTCGCTACCACGGGAGCTACTTTATCGGCTTGTGCGGTTGCATTAAAGGGGGCAGGTGCGAAATCTGTCTTTGCTTTGACACTTGCCCGGGCGTTACCTCACCACGGTTTGAATATCGTTTAAGGTAAAAATCCTATATTTCACAGGAGGAACTATGACTGTTGAAGTCGAATTGTACGCAAGGAACATGGAGTTGTCTGAAAATACGAAAGAGTATGTCACCAAGAAAGCTTCAAAATTGGACCGCTACCTTAGTGACGTCGAGCATGTTAGAGTGGACCTGACCTACATCAAGTCGGCACGGAGTGCCGAGGACCGGAACGTAGCCCAAATTACTGTCCGCGGACGCGGAGCTCTTCTGCGTGTCGAAGAACGAGGAGTAGATATCACCGCCGCGATCGATACTGCGATTGACAAAATGCAGCGCCAGTTGGACCGCTACAAGGGGAAACATTCCCGAGGTCGCGGCGATGGTCGATCCGCTTCCGAGGTCGCTCCGCTTCCCGTCCCAGTAGAGTCAAGTGGGGAAGAGGCTCCGGTGATCGCCCGTCACAAGACCTTCGACTTGATCCCGATGAACGAGGGGGAGGCGTTGGAGCAGATGAAATTGTTGGGTCACGATAACTTTTTCATCTTTTTCAATGTGGACACGAATTCGATCAGTGTACTTTACCATCGCCGTGATGGAACATACGGTTTGATTGAGCCCAAGATAGGCTGATCTTCGCGGACCGGTTATTCTGGCCCGGAAGAGCTTCCGGGCCAGTTTTTTGTGAGTAACCTATGGAATATATGGATTTTGATGATAACACTGCTGATGATAAGGCTGCCAGTAGCAAAATTAATATGGATGAAATCCAATCTGCGGTAATTAAAATACTTCAGGCTGTCGGCGAAAATCCCGAACGGGATGGTCTGAAACGCACCCCTCAGCGGATCGCCCGCATGTACGCTGAATTGCTGGCCGGTTATCAGATGGACCCGGTTGCGGTGGTCAATGACGCCTTGTTTGAAGTCAAGTACGATGAGATGGTCATCGTGCGCGATATAGAATTTTATAGTCTTTGTGAACATCACTTGCTGCCCTTCATGGGGCGCGTCCATGTGGCATACATCCCGGACGGCAAAGTCCTGGGGCTATCGAAAATTCCACGCATAGTGGACCTTTATGCGCGCCGGTTGCAGGTTCAGGAGCGCATGACCCGCCAGATTGCAGATTTTATCCGTGACTTGCTCCACCCGCAGGGGGTTGCGGTGGTTGTTGAAGCGTTGCACCTATGTATGAGCATGCGCGGCGTTCAGAAACACAATGCCCGTCTGACCACCTCTGCCATGCATGGCGCATTCCGTGCCAATCTCGCCACCCGGCAGGAATTTCTGGAAAATATTAGCCGAGGTGCCTCCCCGCTTCAGGTTTAGTTAATTAATATAAATTTGTGCGGATTTTGGATTCAGTGGTAAATTTGCTTCGAGGTTTCCCGGCTAATGCTATTATGTGAACTTCGATATCAATGATGTATATCTCTTGATCATTCTCCCCTGACCTCATTATTATTGTCCACCCATGATCTACCACGGGTGGATTTCTTTTTGTTCGAATACCTCATCGCTCTTCCAATGGACCCTTGGAATAGATTTGTACTTTGCATGGCAGTTTTTTGGAGGCAAGATTATCCAAAATAACCGGACCAAACATTTCACCTGATTAAATTCCTTGAATTTCAGCATTAATTTCGTGCCTGTTACTGTATCAAATATCCATAGAACAGGGGAAAGAGAGAGATCAGCGGCCATAGATTAGCCGGTGAAGGGACCTGACCCAGGGTCTGTTCTGGTGGGGTCCCTGAAAGACAGGCAAGGAACCCTGAGTGGTCTCTGAATATTCTACTTCAAGAAACTGCGTGGTGTGGTACGTTCTGGGAGGAGTTTGAAGGGGGAGGTAGCGATAGGCATGAGAACGCAGTTGATCAGCATTGCGGCAGAGAGCCAGCATGGCGCGTACACCGGGCAAACGCCAGGAACAACCACGCCCTTTCATGCGGTGGACCACCAGCTTGTCGACATTGCCTTCAATGGCTCCCAGGCAGGCGGGGAGGGAGCAGGCCCGGTATTCCAGGTCCAATAACCCATCCTGGTTGTTGAGAACGTATCGGTAGAAGTCGAGTAGCAGTTTCTGTTGATTGCCTTCTGCCTGCTGGATGTGTTGCTGCAGCTCAGGGGCGACCGCATGGAAGCCTTCATGTCGTAAGCGAGTGACCACACGTCGGGCCGCGCTTTTATCATGGTATGCCCGGCGGGCCGCCCTCTGCAAGTGGAACCGATCCAGCACAAATTGCTGGGGCAGATCCATCCGGTCAAAGCTATGGCGCACCCACTGGTTGCCATCTCCCCCGCTGATCAGGATCTGGGTCTGGGTCAGGTCATAAGCCAAATGGGCTTCCCGCAGGATGTGTTCCTGCCACATCTCCGCATTCAGCCCGATGGCGGTCATACACTGCTTGTTTTCCAGGCGAAACCGGTCTTTTCCGACCTGTTTTCGGCCTGTGCTCAGGATCGCCACCCGGACTTCCGTGGATCGTCTCTTTTCCCGCTGCAGGTGCACCCACACTCCATCGCTCTCGCCGTACAGCACCGGCGCCGGAATCTTTCCCCCTTCCTGCACAGCCCCTCCTTCGAAGATGCGCCTTCGCTCGGCTTCTTCCCCATCCGCAATGCGGTTACCCACCAACCAGGCCATCCGTTGCAGGCTGGTGGCGGTAATCGGGACCTTGATCAGGTAGCTGAGTTGATCGGCTGCCCGGCGATAGGGATCACAACTGGACAGGGCCGCTCCCATCTCCTGAACCCTACCGCTCATCCGCCCATATCGTAACAGGCCAAACAACTCATCGACCGGTTTCACTCGCCGGTCCCGCTCATCTTGATAGATCCTTCGCTTGTATCGAACCGCTCCCAGGCTGCTCACCATCCAGCGCATCTCCGTCCCCACATTCCTCCAGCCTGCGGGCACCTCCCGCGCAATTCGATCATCCAACACTTGGATCACCCCCTGAAGCACTTGTTGCCCCAGTCCTACCGTCAAGCTGTGGATCGAATCCTCCACCGCTCCGATGAAAACCTTTTCCTCGATTTCCATCACCACATCTTCCAATTTTATGGTTATACTAATCGCGACAGATTCGTCTGTCATCTGAGAGCTCCTTTCGGTATTGTTGGCGCAACCTCAATATTGATTGGAACTCTCTCTTTTTGCAACCCCTTTATTCTATGGATTTCTGTGACTGTAACTTCGTGCCTTATCCTTGTTGCATTAATTCCTTTTTTATTCTAAACTATGCATAGTCATTTCATCATATTCAATATTCAAGCGGCCAGGTCCCTATGCTATTCTCAAATACTGCCTTCATAGGAATTGACCTTTCAGGAGGACGACACCCGTTTACATATGCCGTCCTCGATGCAGACTGCCAGTTGATCGCGTTGTCATCCTGTGAAGTTGAAGAAGTTTTGGAATACCTGGGGAATCAACACGCAGCTTTCGTCGCAATAAATGCACCGCATTGCCCTAACTTGGGGCTGGTTCGCAAAAAAATGGAAAACCAAAGCCTTTCTTCTGGTCATTTGCGCGGGGTCGATATGCGTCTTGCGGAGCATGAATTACGCGAATGTGGCATCTCCGTCTCGCCCACATCTTCCCGCCCTGAAACTTGCGCAGCTTGGATGCAAACGGGTTTTGAATTCCATGGAAAGTTAGGGGGGATGGGATTTAAGCCATTTCCGACAGAAGATGCTCCTTTCCAGTGGCTTGAAACTCACCCTCACGCTGCCTATTGCACCCTGCTTGGAAAACTACCGCTGCCGAAACCGACATTGGAAGGCAGGCTGCAGCGCCAATTGGTTCTCTACGAACAGTCGATGGGGATAAAAGACCCGATGAATTTTTTTGAAGAAATCACCCGCCACCGGTTATTAAGGGGAGTGTTGCCTGTGGAATATATCTATACCCCCGAGGAATTGGATGCGCTGGTGGCAGCGTTTACCGCATTTACGGCAGCTCACCAACCGGGGAAAGTCACCTGGGTGGGAAATAAACAGGAAGGGCAAATTGTCTTGCCCGTGCCTGAATTGAAAGAAATCTATTCCTAATATTCCGACTAAATTCAAAAATACGGCAGAGGGAACCCTGCCGCTTTTTTTGTGTTTATTCTTGCCTTATAGACGGATCACATAACCGCAGTATTCACATGGGATACTGTCCATTTTCCGCATCACCGCTTGGGTGATATTTCCCCCGCAATTCGGACATCGGCTCTGGGCGGACTTGACCTTGTCTGCGGCGGAGCGTTCTATTGCCAAAGCGCGTTTATTGTCAAAGCCTTTAATCCTGCCTGATTGATCACCTCACGCCACGTGGAATTGTCCTGGCGGTTGTGGAATAGCGCTGTTTCAACTAGTGCCCCGTGTGCATACCGGATATTGATAAGGTCTTCGTTTACAGGCTGCATGGTAAAATCAGTTTGGCTGGATTCGGAAAACCTGCAACTTAATAGAGACTCGAAAACAAGCCATGCGTAAAACTCGAACGGAGAATTCACGATGATAATTGGAATTGCCTGTGATCACGCCGGTTATCCATTAAAGCTTTCTATAGAGCAGACAGTGCGCGCCTGCGGGCACGCTGTAGTTGATCTGGGAACCGATAGCAATGAGCCTGTGGATTACCCTGACTATGCTGAGAAGCTCGGTCTCCTTATTAAAGCCGGGAAAGCTGATCGAGGGATATTGCTCTGTGGATCAGGAGTGGGAGCGTGTATTGCCGCCAATAAAATCCAGGGCATCTACGCGTGCGTCTGTCATGATACCTATTCAGCTCACCAGGGGGTAGAACACGATGACATGAATGTTTTATGCATCGGGACGCGGGTCATCGGTCCAAAGTTGTCTGGTGAAATCGTCACAGCTTTCCTCGGAGCCCGTTTTGTCGGTAATGATCCCGGTCAGGAGCGTCATGCTCGCCGGGTTGCAAAAATCAGACAAATAGAAGAAACCAGATAAAATTAGTCATATAATACACTGTCGGTTATTACATACCAATTTAATCGAGGTTTCTAATGAGTTCAACTATTCAAAAACTCCTTGAACAGGGACAATCTCTCTGGTACGATAATATCCAGCGACGCCTCCTGGTGAAGTCACCGGATGGGAAGATCGGTGAAATGGCTGCCATGATTGAGAGGGGGGATATCCGTGGAGTAACCTCCAACCCAACCATATTTAACAATGCGATCTCCAAAACAAATGATTATGACCCGGTGATTTTGCCTTTGGCATGGTCGGGCTGGATTGCGGATGAAATTTTCTGGCAGCTTGCCATAGAAGATATTCGTGACACTTGTGACTTGTTTTCCCCGCTTTATCGTGCTTCTGAAGGGGCCGATGGTTTTGTTTCTCTTGAAGTCAACCCAACTCTTGCTCATAACACCGAAGGAACCTTGGCCCTGGCGAAGCTGCTTTGGGAGAGGGTCTCCCGCCCAAACTTGATGGTTAAAATCCCGGCGACGAAAGAAGGTCTTCCTGCCATCCGGGATGCAATCGCTGCCGGCATCAATATCAATATTACCTTGATCTTTTCGATTGAGCGCTATCGTTCGGTAATGGATGCCTACCTGACCGGGCTGGAAACGCGCCTTGCAGCTGGCTTGCCCGTGGACCACATTGCCTCGGTGGCTTCCTTTTTTGTCTCCCGCATGGATACCAAGGTGGACCCTCTCTTGCCTGTGGATTCCCCCCTTCGCGGTAAAACAGCCATTGCATACAGCAAACTTGCCTATCAAGAATTCCAAAAAGTATTTGAAGGGTCACGTTTTTCGCGCCTCCGCGCCTCTGGTTGCCGCCTGCAGCGTCCCTTGTGGGCTTCCACGAGCACAAAAAACCCCGCCTATCCTGACACGTTATATGTGGATAATCTGATTGGCCCTTACACGGTAGACACGGTTCCTCCGCAAACCCTCACTGCATTCCGGGACCACGGAAAAGCCGAACCCACTCTTACTGGGCATCTGGAAGAAGCACACAAAGTATTGCAGGATGTTGAGTCCCTCGGAATTTCGATGGATCAGGTCACGGCTGAACTGGAGGATGAAGGTGTCAAAACTTTTTCGGATTCTTTTGTTGCAATGCTGAAAACGATAGAAGACCGCCGCTCCAACGCTGTCCAGGCGCTGGGACCTTTGGCCGATCCTGTTAAGCGCCGGGTTGCCGGTCTGATTGCAGCTGACGTTCCGGCCCGCTTCTGGTCTCATGATCCTAACCTTTGGACTTCAGACAAGATAGGACAGGAGGAAGTCCGAAATCGGATGGGTTGGCTCGACCTCCCGGATAGTTCCCGTGCCGCCCTCAAAGAGATTAATGATTTTGTCTCCAAGGTTAAAAAGGATGGATTTAGAAATATATTGTTGATCGGCATGGGCGGATCCTCCCTTGCCCCCGAAGTGCTTTCTTTTTGTTTCCCTCCCTCTTTGCATGCAGGAATTAATTTTTCCATTTTGGATTCGACAGATCCCGCACAGGTTCTTGCCGCTGAAGAAGCATTCCCCCCGGAAACAACCCTGTATCTGGTTTCATCGAAATCCGGGGGAACTGCAGAAATCAATGCATTATTCAATTATTTCTGGGAACGCAGCGGACATGCAGGCAATCATTTTGTGGCCATCACCGATCCGGGGACTTCTCTCGAGGCGTTGGCAAATGTCCATGGCTTTCGCAAGACTTTCCATGCAGATCCTGCTGTGGGGGGGCGTTATTCAGCGTTGACTCATTTTGGCCTGGTGCCCGCGGGACTGCTGGGCATCGATCTTGATCTCCTGCTCGACCGCGCAGCCAGGATGATGAACCAGTGCAGCGCAGGAATTTCTGGAGCGCGCAATCCCGGCCTGGTTCTTGGTGCCATCCTTGGGCAATTCGCTGTCGACGGTCGTGATAAATTAACCATTCTGTCTGATAAGTCCGTCATGCCGTTTGGAGCCTGGCTGGAGCAGTTGCTTGCAGAATCAACTGGAAAACTGGGAAAGGGCATCCTCCCGGTTGAAGGGGAACACTGGGAGAACATTTCCCTTGGCTCTTCGAAAGGGCTCGACGATCTTGGTTCTGACCGATTATTTGTTTACTTGCGACGGGAAGGGGAGTTGGATGGAACTGTAAAATCGATCCGGGAAGCATCCCACCCCGTGCTTATATTTAATATCGCAGATGCTTATGACCTTGGAGCGGAGTTTTACCGGTGGGAAGTGGCAACCGCCATTGCCTGCTCGATCCTGGGTGTTAATGCATTTGACCAGCCGGATGTTCAGGATTCTAAAGATCGTACAAAAGCGAAAATATTAGCATATAGCCAATCTAAATACCTTGACCAGGGGGTTGCATTCTGGAACAAGGATGGAATTCAGGCTTTTTCAACTCTACAATTATCCGGATCCAGCCTTGAAAAAATATTACAGTCATTTCTAAATACTGCCCTGAAGGGCAATTATGTGGCGATAAATGCATATTTGCCGCGAAACTCTGACATGCTTGCCGCCCTTACTGATCTTCGCTTCGCAGTTCGGTCGAAGACCGGCTGTGCTGTCACCCTTGGTTTTGGACCGCGTTTTTTGCACTCGACCGGTCAACTGCACAAGGGTGGTCCCGATTCGGGCTTGTATCTTCAGATTACATCGGATCCTGTAAAGGATTTTCAAATACCTGGACTGGGGATGAGTTTTGCTACTCTTGAAAGGGCGCAGGCTTTGGGAGATTATGAGGCTCTGGCAGCTCGTGACCGGCGGATATTACGGTTGAATTTGCCTTCTCCTGACAGCATACGGTTGTTGGTTGACGCCCTAAAATAACCCCCAAATCTACCTGGCTTGCGTCTGTGGTCGGCGGCATTTCATTGGACGCCCTGCGATTCACCGACCATCAGAGTTTTCCCCTTAGACTGGATTTTGTTTCAACTTCGCTTTAAGTTCCATTTTCCCTAAAAGATCGAATATTTTCATCAACACCGGTATATTTGCCAGTTCGCCAAGGATTGATCCCGGAATTTCGTCTATTATCCTGGTTGTTGGTGGCAATCCGATGTATGGTCCAAAATCCACTTGGTGGTCACCTACTTGGTAGGCTGTCTTTCCTATTTTCCGCGTCTCAGGGTTGCTATCCATGTATGCTCGCAGGGTTGCCCGTTCCGAACCCGTCAACCAGGCGGGGATATCTGAGGTGGCTTTGAACTTGCAGATTTGCGCTAGGTCTTGAATTAAATATTTTTGATCAGGGGTTAGATTATTCATCCGCTTACAGAAATACACCACGTCTGGATCAGTTTGGACTAATGACTGTAACCACAGGCGGTTGGTCGTGGTCCGTAGGGCGTTCCGTCCTCCCGGGATTGCAAAATTTGACAGCAGGGCATCGTCCCGATGAGAGATAAAGTGTCCCGCCACATCTGGTCCGATGCGCATTCCATCGCACAAGCCAATCGACGGTAGGATGGGAGCGCCGCACGTAAGGAGATATGCATCTGCCAGTGTTGTGCGCATGGTTCCCAATCCCTTGCGATAGGCAGCTTCGCGTGGCATTTCAATGGTTCGCCTGCCTGGTAACCCACCGGCATAAAGAAAATCAAGTTTGATATAGTCATAACCCCAGCCGCGTATTTTTTTCATCAATGCAGCCAGCCAATCCAGGACAGCCGGATGGGTGGTATCCAGGGCATAGAGTTGCTCACTCCAGTTGAACCCGGCTGACACAAGCTTCCCGTTTTTATCATGCAGGAGCCAGTCTTTGTGCTCTCGATAGATGTTCGACGAGCGAACTGCGACCAGCGGCGCCAGCCATATGCCGGCCTTGCGTCCCGTTTCCTTTATTTTGTCGGCAAGATTGTTCATACCGGAAGGAAATTTACTGTTCGGTTCCCAATCGCCAACGCTAACTTGCCACCCATCATCGATCTGGAATATGTCGAACGGCAGCCCCTCGGCGCTGCTCAATATCCCCATGTCATTAAGGATTTTCAAGAGTTGTTGTTCGTATATCTCTGTATACAAACTGTACCAGGAACACCACACACGCGGACTGGGCTTGGGTTGCCCTCTCCCAAAACGGTCTCCCAGGATTTCAGCATATCGGCTCATGAATTCGTCTTCGTTTCCGGTGCTGACGAACCATTCCCCCTCCCCAGTTTCATACGAACCGGTGAGAAATTGCCCCTCCAGTTTTACGTGGCTTTCAAACCCCAGCGCTCCCAGGAAAACCACTCTCCCATCTGCTAGTTCCACCGCTCCATACCAGGATCCGTTTGGAACCTTCTCGCGGGCGTGGACCGGGTCTGTCTGCATGGGGTGCATAATGCTTGGACGCATTGGGCGGATTCGCTGGTCTGCGTTCACCCAGGCAGTCAATGACCAGGACTGCCAGCCTGAAATTAAAAAGCCTACTGCAGCCGAGGGTAGGCCTAATCTAATTTCGGATCCGGAAGCGATAATGCCTCCCTTTGTGGGAAGAATGGCTGTTGCGTTGGAGGGGAGGCTGATACCATTGATCTGGATGATCATGAGAATTATCCTTGCAGGAGTGGTGTCATGCTATTATAATTCAGCGCATCTTATGACCGATAAGCGATGATGGGAACGAGTAGGCCTCAGGTTGCCACCAGCGATCCCGGATACAGTGTAAGCCGGGTTGGCAGGAGTGGTCGAAAATCCTCCCGGAGCTGCGATCTGAAAACCAGGTGTGAGTAAGAAAGCCGGATGCCACCCGTTATATTGGCAGGGTATAGGTTGTTTTACTGTACCTGTTGAGCGCCGTTTTTTATTTGGAATCAGAGTGGTACCGCGCGAGTCTTTTGACTCTCGTCTCTGGGATGAGACGGGAGTTTTGTTTATTTAGGCTCTGATTAATGATCGTAGAGGTGTATATGTTCAAACCTGTTTCTCCTAAATTGGACGTAGCTGCCATGGAAGAGGCCGTCCTGAAATTCTGGAAAACACAAAAAATCTTCCAAAAAACCATCGAACTTCGCAAGGGTGCGCCCGAATACGTCTTTTTTGAAGGGCCTCCCACTGCCAATGGCAAACCTGGAGTGCATCATGTGGAAGCGCGGGCATTTAAGGATCTGTTCCCGCGTTATAAGATCATGAATGGCTTTCATGTATCTCGACGGGGTGGTTGGGATACCCACGGTCTTGCCGTTGAAATTGCAGTGGAGAGAAAACTTGGCTTCAACAACAAGCAGCAGATTGAAGAATTCGGCATAGAGAAGTTTAATGCCCTGTGTAAAAAATCCGTTTTTGATTACATCCAGGATTGGGAAAAATTAACCGACCGTATCGCTTTCTGGGTGGATTTGGGTGACGCCTATGTCACCTACACAAATGAGTATATAGAATCGGTCTGGTGGATCTTGAAGACCTTTTGGGAGCGCGATTTGCTCTTCAAGCGCTACAAGATTGTCCCATATTGCCCGCGCTGTGGCACGCCTCTTTCCGACCACGAGGTCGCCCAGGGTTATGCTGATGCTTCAGACCCTTCGGTTTTTGTACGCCTGCCATTAATGGACAAACCTGGGACCTCGCTGTTGGTCTGGACGACAACTCCTTGGACGCTGCCTGCCAATGTCGCCGTTGCCGCTGGACCTGAAGTTGAATACGTCACTGTGGAGCGCCCGCTTCCGGAAGGCGGAATGGAACGCCTTATCCTGGCTGAAGCTCTTCTGGAAAAAGTTTTCCGGGAGGAAAAGGTAAAGGTGGTTGAGCGTTTTAAAGGGAAAAAACTGAAGGGCACTAAGTACCACCCACTTTTTACCTTCATGCCCTTGGAAAAACCAGCTCACTATGTTGTTTTGGGCGATTTCGTTACCACCGAGGATGGAACAGGCTTGGTCCATATCGCCCCAGCTTTCGGCGCGGATGATTTGGAAATATCTAAAAAATACGATCTGCCCATGCTGATGACTGTCGGCCCGGATGGGGCTTTCATTCCTCAAATAACACCCTGGCGGGGAGTCTTTATCAAGGATGCTGACCCTTCGATCAACGCCGATCTGGATAAGCGTGGCCTTTTGTTTCGTTCAGAAACGATTACCCATACCTATCCCTTCTGCTGGCGCTGTGACACACCGCTCATGTACTATGCCCGCGATTCATGGTACATCCGCACCAGTGCCTTCAAAGACCGCTTGGTGGAACTTAACCAGCAAATCAATTGGGTTCCCGAGCATATCAAAGATGGCAGGTTTGGTAATTGGCTCAGTAACAACATTGACTGGGCGCTCAGCCGCGAGCGATACTGGGGAACGCCGCTGCCGGTCTGGGAATGTCCGGACTGCAAGAATCGCGAATGTGTTGGCTCGATAAAGGAACTCTCGGAGAAAGCCGGACGCGATCTTTCATCCCTTGACCTGCACCGTCCTCATGTGGATAACATCAACTGGGTTTGTTCAAAATGTGGCGGAAAGATGAATCGTGTCCCCGATCTGATCGATGTCTGGTTCGACTCGGGTTCCATGCCTATGGCGCAGTGGCACTATCCTTTCGAAAACAAGGATAAATTTGCCAGTCAATTCCCCGCCGATTACATTTCCGAAGCTGTTGACCAGACCCGCGGCTGGTTCTATACCCTGCATGCCATCAGCACGTTGCTCTTCGATCAGCTTGCCTTCAAAAATGTCATCTGCCTCGGACATGTGGTCGATGCCGAAGGTCGCAAAATGTCCAAGCATCTTGGCAATGTCGCCGATCCCTGGGAAGTGTTGGATCAATCCGGCGCGGACGCATTCCGCTGGTATTTTTATACCTCTGCTCCACCAAACGCAGAACGTCGGTTCGCAGCCAGCATGGTGACGGATGTTGTCAAGAATTTCACCCTTACCCTCTGGAACGTCTACTCATTTTTTGTCACGTATGCAAACCTGGATGAGCCGGAGCTTGCCAGGATTATGAACCCAGCAAACGATCTCGATAAATGGTTGCTTTCATCATTAAACACCCTCGTCAGGGATGTCACCCGGGCATACGAGTCATATGATGTTCCCGGCGCTACTCGGCCCATTGAAGACTTCGTTGAAACCCTCTCCACTTGGTACCTGCGTCGCTCCCGTCGGCGGTTCTGGAAGTCAGAATCCGATACAGATAAACAGGCCGCCTACTACACCTTGTATACCGTGCTGGTCACAGTGGCAAAATTATTGGCACCGGCTATGCCTTTCCTGGCAGACGAAATGTATCGCAACCTCGTCTGTTCGATCGATCCAAAAGCGCCGGAGTCTGTTCACTTGGCAAAGTGGCCAAAAGCGGACGAATCCAAGATTGACGAAACCCTTAATCGCGAGATGTCACTGGTCATGAAGCTGGTATCTCTGGGTCATAATGCCCGCCAAAAGGCCAATCGCAAGGTACGCCAGCCGCTTTCCGAAGCCGCGTTTACCCTGGCGCGTCCTGAAGAACGTCACGCAGTGGAGACTTACTCCTCCCTTATAACCGATGAGTTAAATGTCAAGAAAGTGCGTCTTCTGGACGCAAGCGGCGAGGCGGTTTCATTTGTAGTAAAACCGCTTTCTAGGCAGCTTGGTCAGAAATACGGAAACAAATTTCCTGGGGTCGCTAAGGCAATCGCTGCTTTGGATCCCGGAACTGCAGCTCCTCAATTTTTGGCCGGGGAGCCTGTGAAGGTGACGGTTGATGGGGTGGATTCCAGCATCTTGCCTGATGAAGTGGAGGTCCGGGCTCAGGCAAAAGCAGGCTTTGCAGTTGCAAACGATGGGGCATACCTTGCTGCCTTGATCACCGATCTGACGCCTGAATTGATCCGCGAAGGGCAGGCGCGCGAGTTCGTCCGTCGTGTACAGGACTTGCGAAAAACAGCCGACTTGGAAGTTGCCGATCGCATTCGGGTCTATATGACTGCCTCGGAAGGGCTGAAAAAGGCTATCGAGGCTAACCGCGACTATGTATTGGCGGAGACCCTGACGGTTGAATTAAGTTTTGTCATCCCTCCTGACCTTACTGCACTCGTGACGGACGAATTTGACGGGGAAAAAATCACTATGGGGCTGAAAAAAGCGTGAAATGAGAATTTAAAAAAAGCGGTGCATTCAAAAAATTGCACCGCGTTTTTTTGGCGGGCTGTTTTGTTTGGATGTAAATTATTATTAATCCCTGCGCTGGGATACTGCTTCCTCTTTTTTGCCTCACCCCACACCCGGAGGATTATCATTCGACATGTTGTTTTCTATGATTTATCGAATATAATCCTGACAGGAATGAACTTGGGATGAGGAGAATGGATATGGGTTGCCATCCCAGCTCGGGGATTGGGCTCCCGTTTATTCGGAGGGAATTACATGATTCATGATCAAGACCCGAAGCTTTTTCAGTGGCGTCTTGTCGCGTCCGCCGGTATTTTTGACATGCAGCACTTCGCGTTTGGTGACCAGTCAAATTCTGATGAAATTATGGAACGGATATTTATTAACAGCTTTTACGTGAATGGACCCGTATCCAAATTAAAATTTGTCGTTTCGATTTTTCCCCACTTTATGGGCGCTGAACGGGCTTCCTGATGCCGCAAAAACTTCGCTGCCAGGTGACAGAAATACTGGATCATGGGGATGGGGTTTATAGTATTTTCCTGAAGCCCGAAAGTCTTGTCCCGCGCTTTCAACCGGGTCAATTTCTACATTTGGCACTGGATGACTATTCTCCTGGCGATTTCTGGCCTGATTCACGATCCTTTTCAATAGCTAGCGCCGCTGCAGACCGCCATATCTTGCGCATAACCTATGCCTTAAAAGGCGTTTTTACCGGGCGGATGACATCCGAATTGAAACCCGGGAGCATGGTCTGGGTCAAGATGCCCTATGGTGAATTTATCGTCAACCCAGAAATTGATGTTTGTTTGCTGGCTGGTGGCACAGGTATTACGGCCTTTACCGCTTTCATCGCCGGGCTCTCGCCTGGGTATCCTCACTCTATCTATTTGTTTTATGGTGCGCGCTGTCCGGATTTATTAATATACCAGTCTTTGGTTGAAGCTGCCCGGCAGCGCTGTCCCAATCTCAAGGTTTGGTTCCTTGCCGAGCAGGATGCGCAAGGGACTGATTGCATTTTGGGACGCGTTGATGCAGCTGAGGTTTTTACCTCAATTACCAATGCCCTCTCTGTCACATTTTACCTGGCGGGCCCTCCCGAAATGATTGCTGACCTTACCGCCGGATTGATTCAATGTGGTGTGTCGCCGCAAAAAATTGTTGCTGACGCATGGGAATGAGCTGTGAAATTTGGATCGGTACCATCGGTATGCGAATCCGTCTTGGCAAACTATGGCAAAAAGCTCCGGGTACCTTTCATGGTAAAATCCTCGCGTCGTTTCTGATGACAGCTCAATAATTATGCAACCGACATCGATATACGATTCAGATCAATTGATCCCTCACGCCCTCCAGGAACTTAAGGAGGCTGTTCACTATCGCCATCTCCTTTATCAGTTGGTGCGCAGGGATATCCTTACCCGCTATAAGCGTTCCTTCCTTGGGGTGGCTTGGACTATGCTCAACCCGTTGGGGATGATGCTTATTCTCACTTTTGTTTTTTCGCACCTGTTTGGTGCTACCCGCGGGTATTCTGCCTATATTCTAAGTGGCTTGCTGGCTTGGAATTTTTTTTCACAGAGTACCACAGGTGCAATTGGCAGTTTGGTCTGGGGAGGAGGATTACTGCAGCGCATTTATATCCCTCGTGCTTCATTTGGACTTTCTGCAGTCGGGTCGGGCATTATTAACTTGGTCTTGTCATTTATCCCCCTCGTTATTGTGATGTTTGCAACAGGAACTCCATTAAAGTTAACCGCCCTATTTGCCCCAATTTCCCTTCTTCTTTTAGCGTGTTTTACCCTTGGTCTTGGATTGGCAATCTCTACAGTTGCAGTTTATTTTCCTGATGCTGCGGAAATGTACCAGGTCATTTTGATTGCCTGGATGTATTTATCTCCAGTTATTTATCCCGAGACTATAATCCCGGCGAAATATCAGGTGATCTTTCACCTTAATCCCATGTATTATCTGGTCAAGCTCTGGCGCTTGCCTATTTATGATGGTCTCTGGCCAACCTGGGGAGATATTTGGCCTGCAGCTGCGATCGCTTTGGGGATGCTGCTGGTTGGATGGTTTTTCTTTACCTCAAAATCTGATGAATTCGCCTACCGCATATAAATCGAAATTAATAATGGTGGAAGCACAAAATCCCTTGCCTGATTTCGCTATTCATCTCGAAGATGTTTCTGTACGTTATCGCGTCCCTAGCGAACGTATCGGGTCTTTTAAAGAGTATTTGATTCGCTGGTTGAAACGTCAGGTCAAAATGCGGACGTTTTGGGCATTGAAGGGCATCAATATCGATGTTAATCGAGGCGAAATATTCGGGATAGTTGGGGATAACGGCGCAGGAAAAAGCACTCTTTTGAAAGTTATCGCCCGTGTTTTGCGCCCAACCAAAGGCAGGGTGGTCGTGGCTGGGAAGGTTGCTCCTCTTTTGGAGCTGGGAGCTGGGTTCCATCCCGAGTTAACTGGTCAGGAAAATATCTTCCTTAATGGTGCCATGTTGGGCTTCAGCCACCGGGAAATGTTGGAAAAATTTGACCAGATTGTGGAATTTTCCGAATTGGGTGAATTTATTAATGCTCCCATCCGTACTTATTCCACTGGCATGTACGCACGCCTGGGATTCTCAGTCGCCACGGCCAGTGATCCGGATGTGTTACTTGTCGACGAGATCTTGGGGGTGGGGGATGAAACTTTTCAAAAAAAATGTCAGAAGCGTATTAGCGAATTTTGTGAGAGAGGGACCTCCATTTTGCTCGTATCCCATAACATGCTCATGATTAAGGCTATGTGCCAGCGAGCAGCCTGGTTGGACCATGGGGAAATGAAATTGGTGGGCGAACCCGGATCGGTGGTTGAGGCATATCGACAAAAGGAACGCTGAGATGATGAAATTTGAACAAACTGCCATACCGGATGTACTCCTCATTCAACCGAAAGTATTAGGTGATGAACGGGGTTTTTTTATGGAAACCTTCCGGGAAGATGAGTTTGCCGCCCACCATATTACTGCAAGGTTTGTACAGGATAATTATTCCAGATCCCGCCAGGGCATTTTGCGAGGGCTGCATTACCAGGTACAACATTCACAGGGGAAGCTGGTGCGTGCCATTTGTGGAGATATCTTTGATGTAGCCGTGGATCTTCGCCGGAGTTCTCCCACCTTTGGTCGTTGGGCGGCTGAAGTCCTTTCGTCACAGAATAAAAAACAAATCTGGATCCCCGTAGGGTTTGCCCATGGTTTTTATGTTCTAAGTGATGTGGCTGAGGTAGCTTATAAAACCACCGACTATTATGCTCCTTCGTATGAGCGTTCTCTTATTTGGAACGATCCATCTTTGGGAATAGACTGGCCTCTACTTGGGAATAAACCGCCTATCCTCTCTGACAAGGATGCCCATGCAAAATTGTTTTCAGAGGCAGAGCTGTTCGATTAGGAGCTGACCGATGAGGAATGTACTTGTCACTGGCGGCGCGGGGTTTATTGGTTCTAATTTTATCCGTTATCTTTTAAGGACCCAGGTGGACGTCAGTATCGTCAACTTGGATCTTTTGACCTATGCCGGCAGCTTGGAAAACTTGAAGGATCTCCCGCATCCGGACAGGTACGAATTTATCAAGGGGAACATTTGCGATCAATCCAATGTCGAGGATATATTACGAAGTAAAAAAATTCAGACCATTGTTCATTTCGCTGCGGAAACCCACGTGGACCGTTCGATACTTTCCCCGCAGGTGTTTATCCACACAAATGTACTTGGAACATTCCATCTGCTTGAAGCTGCCCGCAAAGTTTGGTTGGACGAGAAAAATGAATCTGGAAGTCCTGTTCGCTTTCATCACATCTCTTCCGATGAGGTTTTCGGTACTCTGGAGATAGGATCGCCAGCATTTAAAGAGACCACTCCCTATTCTCCAAATTCTCCGTATGCAGCCTCGAAGGCAGGCAGTGATCACTTGGTTCGCGCTTATTCGAAAACGTATGGCTTACCGGTAACGATTACTAATTGCTCTAATAATTATGGGCCCTACCAGTTCCCTGAAAAACTGATCCCATTAATGATTTTGAACGCGTTGGAGGGTAAACCCCTTCCAATATACGGAGATGGGAAACAAATTCGTGATTGGCTGTATGTCGAGGATCACTGCGAGGCCATTTGGAAGGTGTTGGAGCGTGGAAAGGTGGGGGAAAGTTACAATTTAGGCGGAAATAATCAACCTACAAATATTGAGATTGTGGACGCCATTTGCGATATTCTTGATGAGTTGAGACCCACATCTCCTTACCGTCCTCATTCTTCTTTAAAAATCAGTGTCCCTGACCGTCCCGGCCATGATCGTCGCTATGCCGTGAATATTAGTAAGATTGCTCATGAGCTGGGTTGGAAACCTGGGCATGACTTGCACGCAGGTCTCCTGAAAACTGTCAAATGGTATTTGGAGCATGGCTATTGGATCGAGGCCATCCGTAAACAAAAAGATTACCAATCCTGGCTTGATAAAAATTATACGGACCGTGTGGAGGCCCAAAAATGAAAGGGATTATTCTGGCTGGAGGCAAGGGCACTCGCTTGCATCCAATCACAATGGCAGTAAGCAAGCAGTTGCTCCCGGTATACGACAAGCCAATGATCTATTACCCTTTAGCCATGTTGATGTTGGCGGGCATCCGCGAGGTTCTGGTCATCAGCACTCCGGATGATCTGCCCCTCTTTCAGCGTTTGTTGGGAGATGGGAAGCAGTGGGGGATGAATTTTAGTTATAAAGAACAGGCCGAACCGCACGGTCTTGCAGAGGCTTTTATCATTGGCGAGAAGTTTATCGGTGAGAATTCAGTGTGTTTGATTCTCGGCGACAATATCTTTTTTGGGCAGGGGCTTTCCGAGCAATTACGACAAGCCGCGCAGCTCAAAGAAGGGGGCTTGGTTTTCGCATATTCAGTCCGTGATCCCCAGAGATATGGGGTGATTGAGTTAAACGACCATGGTCAGGCGGTCAGCTTGGAAGAAAAGCCTGAAAAACCTCGCTCTAATTTTGCGGTTCCAGGTTTGTATTTTTACGATCGGCGCGTGGCAGCCTTTGCCAGGTCCCTGAAGCCATCCGCCCGCAGTGAAATTGAGATTACCGACTTGAACAAGATTTATTTGGAAATGGGGCAGTTGCAGGTCCGGCAATTGGGACGCGGCATTGCCTGGTTGGACGCTGGTACTCATGAATCGCTTCTGCAAGCTGCTAATTTTATTCAGACAGTCCAGGAACGGCAAGGGATCATGATTTCCTGCCCTGAAGAGGTTGCCTACCGCGAAGGATTTATCTCCCGCGATCAGTTGGTCGCGATTGCCAATTCATACACCAACAATTCCTATCGCGAGTACCTTTGCCGGGTGACGGATATAGAAATCTAGATGAAGATTTTGTTGATAGGAAACACCGGCCAGCTTGGGTGGGAATTGCAACGCGCACTACAGCCTTTTGGGTCGGTTGTTGCCCTCGATTTCCCTGAAATCGATATGGCGGATCCAGCCAGTATTCGTAAAACGGTGGATGAGTACCGCCCCCGGGTAATTTTCAATGCATCCGCTTACACAGCCGTCGATAAAGCCGAGATTGAGCCCGAACTTGCCGGGGCAATAAACAGGGTTGGGCCCGGTGTTCTTGCTAAAGAGGCAACAAGGCTGAACGCAGTCTTGATCCATTACTCAACCGATTATGTTTTTGATGGACAAAAAGGCTCGCCCTACCTGGAAACCGACTCCCCGGTCCCGCTGAATACTTATGGAAAAAGCAAATTAGCAGGTGAATTGGCTATACAGGCGGCGGGTGGAAATTATCTGATTTTCCGTACTGCCTGGGTGTACAGCTTGCGCAGGGATGATTTTGTTTCCAAAGTTCTGGGATGGGCTCGCAAAAACGAGGTGATGCGGGTGGTTGATGATCAAGTTAGTAACCCAACGTGGGCGCGTGCGCTTGCAGAAGTGTCTGTCCAGGCTATCTTCCACACTGGAGATGACCTTCTTCATTGGCTGGTGGGACGTACCGGGTTGTATCATCTCGCAGGGGAAGGGTTTGCCAGTCGTTACCAATGGGCAAAAAAAATCTTGGAATTTGATCTTCATCCCCAGGAACAGGTTGTGCGGGAGCTGATCCCTGCTGCAACGACCGAATTCCCTGCGCCAGCTGTTCGTCCCACATTTTCTGCCTTGGATTGCGCAAAATTTAAGAGGACCTTTGGCGTGCAACTCCCACCGTGGGAGCAGACTCTTGCCTTGGCTATGAATGAATTAACGGTCGCTCCCCTTTCAATATGACATCACAAAAAAGTCGGGTTCTCCTTATATGGCTGGAAGCGTCATTATGTTGCAAGATAAAGTAGCGGTCCTTATCTCGACATTTAACGGCGAAAAATATCTTGAAGAATTCCTTTTCAGCCTGGATAATCAGCAATGTCCCGGTATATCTCTATTTGTCGGGGATGATGGATCCTCGGATGCGACTCTTCAAATTTTAAACAAATTCCAAAGTGCTTCGAAATATCCGTTCCAGATAATACCCTCCAAAGGTCGCCTTGGAGCTGCAGCTGGTTTCTTCGAATTATTGGCTGTCGCCGGGGGCGATTTTGATTACTATGCATTTGGTGACCAGGATGACGTTTGGATGCCGGATAAAATCTCCCGCGCGGTGAACGAATTAAATAAAGCGTCCAGGGAAATTCCCTCTCTTTATTGTTCTCGCCTGGAGGTTGTTGACAAAGAATTAAATCATCTCCGCTGGTCCAGGATTCCTCGTCGCATCGGTTTCGGTAATGCGATCGTCGAAAATGTGGCGACGGGGTGCACTCTGGTAATGAATGCGAGTGCGAGAGAATTTATACTGTCTGCGTTGCCTGATAACTGCCTGATGCATGATTGGTGGTGCTATTTGACGATTTGTTGCTTTGGTCAGATCATTTTTGATGAAAATCCCGGAATCAAATATCGGCTGCACGACACGAATGTCGTTGGAGTCGCCACCACAACCATGGATAACTTGAATCGCAGGGTAAATAGGTTCTTTAAATCCGAAGATGGGGTGTTTCGATTTTCTGACCAGGTTAGCGAATTTATTGAAGATTTTGGTGACAGGATTCCCAGCCAGCAATTTAAGATCTTGGATTTGGTGGTATCCGGGAAAACATCATTTTTGGATAGAATCCGGTTGGTGCTTTCCAGGGATATTTGGCGTCAAAGGTGGAGCGACGACCTTATTTTAAGAATATTAATCTTGATCAACCATTTTTAATTGGTTGAATTTTCTATTACCTTTTTAACCCTCCACTGCTCATCCCCGTCCAATTCCGATGTAAGTAAATCCGAGTGCTTTCAGGTGCACAGAATCCCACAAATTGCGCCCGTCTAGGATGATTGGGGTCCGCAGTAGGTTTTTGATTTGGACAAAGTCGATTTGCTTGAACTCGTTCCACTCAGTGGCAAGCAGGAGGGCATCTGCACCATCTGCCACTTGATAAGGGTCTTCGCATAGCTTGACATAATTCAATACTTTGGCTGCATTAACCATCGCTTGCGGATCGTATGCCTGGATGTGCGCCCCTTCGTTCCTCAGCAGGTAAATGATCTCGAGCGCTGCAGCATCCCGCGTGTCGTCTGTATTGGGCTTAAATGACAGGCCGAGCACGCCGATGGTTTTTTCATTTAAAGACCCCAGGGCTTTACGCAGTTTCATGACTACCCGTCGCCGCTGGTTCCGGTTGATTTCCATCACGGCTTGCAGGAGTTGTGGTTGGGTGCCGTTCAAGACTGCCATATGTTCGAGTGCTTTTACATCCTTGGGAAAGCAGGAGCCCCCCCATCCGAGACCTGCATCTAGGAATGCATGGCCAATCCGCTTGTCATAACCCATCCCGCGCGCTACTTCGCGGACGTCTGCACCGAGTTCTTCGCATATATTCCCGATCTCGTTTATGAATGAAATGCGGGTCGCCAGGAATGCATTGGAGGCATATTTGATCATCTCGGCCGTACGCACATCTGTAATGATGATTGTGCAGCGCAGGGGTTGGTAAAGTTCCGCCACTTGGGTTGCCGCTGATCTGTCTTCTGACCCGAGCACGACCCGGTCGGGATTCATGAAGTCATTGATTGCTGATCCTTCCCTCAGGAACTCGGGATTGGAGACCACGCTGAATTGAAGCATCCGTCCTCCCCTCCGGCGCCTGATTACGTCAGCTACCCAATCGCCTGTTCCCACCGGGACCGTCGATTTGTTGATGACCAGGATCGGCCAGTCCACCAGGTCGGCGATGGATTCAGCTGCAGATCGCACATATTGTAGATCGGCCTCACCATCCACTCCCGAGGGTGTGCCGACCGCGATGAACGCGTATTCAACCTCTTCCAGCGCCTTTTTATAATCTGTCGTGAACTGGAGTCGTTTTGCTTGGACGTTCTGCTTAACCAATTGTTCCAGGCCTGGTTCGTAAATTGGCATCTGGCCGTTTAGAAGGTTATTTATCCGTTTTTCATCAAGATCCAGACAGGTCACCTGGTTCCCCAGGTCGGCAAAACAGGTTCCGGTTACCAGTCCCACGTATCCTGTACCTATGACGCAAATCTTGCTCATCTATTTCCTCCGTAAACATCTTTGGTAATTATTGGAGCTATTCTACCATGATGAAAAATCGGTCGAGAATGATAAAGGGTTCGACAAAATTTCATTTATTCTCAATAGAACAGTGTTCTCCAGGCAACGTTAAATGCCTTCAGGAACTTTCCCCCCCCCCTTGAATTTACCTTTGGTTTCATTAAACTTTATCGTGGTAAGATTAATTTTAATGATTTGACAATATTATTTATTTTGGCGATTTTGGACCTAGTTGAACCTGCGCTCATGAATTGTGGTTTCCCGCACTTTTGAACTATTAAGCTTGATAAATTTGTAACGAAAAGCACCGTATAGCAATACTGGGTTCTGAGTAAGAAGGGCCGCTGCTAAAATCTGTGCCTGCCTGGTACAATCTTTTCTCATGGTAATATTTGCGGTCAATTCTGGTCCGTGGAATACAAATATTACCCATAAGGAATGTTCGAATCCCACAAGTAAATGCTGCACATCCTTGCATAAACCACCCCATGGCGTGACCCTTGAGTCTGTGTGAAAATCCTTTTCTTTGCAAATACTGATTGGTACTTGTTTAATTATCGCCTGGAGCTGGCACAGGCTCTTCGCGCTGCTGGTCACAATGTTGTTTTGGTTTCCCCCGAAGGGAAATTTGCTCCTCGGTTGCGCGAGTTGGGTTTCCGCTTGATTGATTTCCCCTTATCTCGCCGCGGGTTAAATCCATTGGTCGAATTGTCAACCCTGGTGCGGTTGGTGAGGCTTTACCGCAGGGAAAAACCTGACCTCGTCCATCAGTTCACTATTAAATGTGTGCTTTATGGTTCCCTTGCTTGTTATTTTGCGGCCATAAAGGCGGTTGTTAATTCGGTGGAAGGACTTGGATTCGTATTTACAACTGGTGAAGGTCAGCGCTCTTGGTTGCAAGGTCTCGTGAAGGCTTTCTATCGGTTGGTATTGCGTCCTTCGTGGGTGATCGTGCTTAATCCGGATGACCGCCAGTTTTTTTTGGATCAGGATCTGGCAAATCCGCGGAAAATAATCCTCATCCCCGGGCCCGGCGTGGATACCCGCCGGTTTTCACCCCTTGCTGAGAGGGCAGGGATTCCAATCGTCATTTTGCCGGCTCGAATGTTATGGGATAAGGGTGTGGGGGAATTTGTCGAGGCTGCCCGGAGGATGCAAAATTCAGGCCTCCAGGTCCGCTTCGCTCTCGTGGGAGACCCCGATGACGGAAATCCGCGCTCTGTTGAGGTTTCTCAGCTTAAAGAATGGGAAAAGGAGCGTGTGATAGAATGGTGGGGCTGGAAGGAAAACATGGCAGAAGTTTATGCCCGGTCTTCAATTGTATGCCTTCCTTCTTACCGGGAAGGCCTGCCAAGATCCCTGGTTGAGGCATCTGCATGTGGTCGTCCGATTGTCACCACGAATGTTCCGGGTTGCAGGGAGATTGTCCGAAAAGGGGAGAACGGGTTGTTGGTGGAACCACGGGATATATCCGGGTTGGTCGAAGCACTGAAATTTCTGGTTTTAAATCCAGACGTTCGTGCAAAAATGGGAGCTGCTGGACGGAAGGTTGCCGAAGAGAAATTTTCATCGGAACGCATCATTCCTCAAATTTTAGCTGTTTACAGGTCCTTTGATAAAGGATCATCCTGAACCCCTTATACGCACATGAATCCTCAAAATTAAATCCATATTTATGTCTATCACGGCTGATTTTGTCAGCGCGGAAGGTAAAATTTGGTTCAACTGGGTCAGAAGAAGGGAATTGTTCAGTTGTTTGCCTTGTTGCGCATAGGTATATTATTCGCTGTTTTATCTCCTCATCTTGCAATCAATGAGTATTCCGCACGTTGATCTAATCAAAACTATATTTACTGGATGTTACCTAAAAATGTGCTCGTTTTTTCAAACCATTCAATCGTGAATTAAAACCTATGGATAAGCAAGAATTTTCCCCCTATAACGCCATGCTGCGCATTCTCTCCCGTTGGTGGATGGTGGTTGCCCTGATGGTTTTTGGCGGGTTGGTCGGGTTTGGGTTTCACTTGCTGACCCCGCCTGTCTATGAAGCCAATGCGTTTGTTACCATAAGCATGGATTTTCAAAAGAGCACATTGACCCAGATCGAGGAAGATACTGCCTTTAACGCTGCCAGCGACATCATCTATTCTCATTCGGTGATCGACCAGCTGATTGCTCAGGCCCAGGCTAAGGGATATACGCTTACTACATCCGGGTTTCTTAAGGATTTTTACCTGGAATCCCAGCAATCGGTTTGGGAATTTCATGTCAGGGACCGGGATCCAAATGCCGCCGCTGCTCTCGTCAATATCTGGGCGCAGGGTTCCACCGACGCCCTGAATGCAGCCCTTTCCCATGCCTTGATGGCTGACCAGGTCCAGCTCCAGATTACCGGGTTGGAAAATTGCCTGGCAGGCGCCACTTCTCAGCTCGCCTCAAAACAAATGGATTGCAGGGGATATTCCAGTACCGAGCTTCAGGGCATGTTGCAGGAACAAACTGCCTCTCTTGTAAATGAAAAGAAATTGAGTTTTGGGATCCTTTCGATCATGACGATTGGGTTTACTGATCCGGCAGTCGTTCCTCAAACCCCCCTCGTTTATGGTCAGGCTGGGCTGGTTTTGGCGGGGGCGTTGATGGGTCTGGTGATTTCGTTATGGGCGGTCAATGCATTTAAAGGCCTCCATCATGCTTGAGAAATTTAAATACCTTGGTCGCCGCTCGCTCGATTTTGCCTGGGTGGCGGTCATTATTTTATTGCCTATTACAAGTTTTCCTCTCCTGTCTCGACTGGCAGGCAACACCGATGTAGCCCCGGCCTCCTTCATCCCTCTCTTGTGGCTGATCATTTTTTGGTTCGGTTATTATTTGATTAAGCGCGGCGCCCTTCCTCGTGAAATCATTCCTTTCCTCTTTTTTATTTCAATCGCGATAATTGCCAGTGCATTTGCCTTTTTTTTGGATACCCCCTCCTTCAGGAATGGAATTGTTTTGGATGAAGAAATTCGTGCCCTCGCGACTCTTGCGGTGGGGGCAGCATTCTATCTGGTAACCTCCACTTGGCTTGCGCAGTCCCGCGCCCGCCTCGAATCATCATTAAAATGGATCAATTTAAGCGGCTTGATAATATTCGTCTGGGCGGCCGTACAGGGAGTCTTCGTATACGTTTATCATGGCAATTATCCACCTTATGCGATGATGTTTCAATCTCTTGTATCTTCAGGCAATGTTTTTCCTACCCGGATAATGGCCTTTGCCTTTGAACCATCCTGGCTGGGACAGCAATTGAATCTCTTTTTTTTGCCGTTTTGGCTTGCAGCTACCATAAATCGCTGGTCTTCGCTTCGCATTCGCATCTGGAAATTTAGCGTGGAAAATATCTTCCTGGGCTTGGGTGTGGTTTTGTTGTTCCTGGTTTCCCGGGTGGGAACGCTTTCGCTCCTCTTGATCGTTGCTTTCCTGGTCATTTATCTCAATGTTTACCTTGCCCGCCGCATTCAGGCCTGGAGCGTCTCGCGCTTTACCGGGCGGTCTCCTTCTTTTCAAAGAAGTATGCGAATTCTTTTGCCTGTCATCCTTGTGGTCGCTTCCCTGGGGATTTACGTGTTGGGGGCGCTGGCTTTGGTTTGGGCCCTTTCTTTTGTCGATCTGCGCTTTGCCGCTTTTTTTGAAATCCAGACTTCGCAGCAACTGAAGACCTTGACCAGCAACGTCTATGTTCTATTCAACTACCTCCAGTTCGCTGAACGTTATGTTTATTGGGTGGCAGGCTGGAATATTTTTAATTTTCACCCCTTCCTTGGGGTGGGATTGGGTAACGCTGGTTTTTATTTTCAGCGCGCCCTTCCTGCTTATAGCTGGTCCCTTCCCGAAGTGACCCAGATCATCTACCGCTCATTGGTGATTCCCAATATCAAGAGTCTTTGGGTTCGTTTACTGGCCGAAACAGGCATTGTGGGATTTTCCTCCTTTGTTGCCTGGTGCATTGTGATGCTTAGAACTGCATGGACGTTGCGCTTAAATCATCCCATGGTGACCAAGGTCATTGGATGGTTCGGGTTGTTCGTTTTGATCGCATTTATCACCGAAGGGTTTAGTACCGATACCTTCGCGCTGCCTTATTTATGGGTCTCCCTGGGAATCGTCAGCGCCGCGGGGGCGTTGCTGCGCCATCCCGGGACAGCGGCTTGATTTACTTTTCTCTCTTTGATGTTAATCTTCAAATCCTGTGGGGTTAAATATCAATGCGTGGATTTCCCCCTTTTTTCATATCGATCACCACAATTTGGAAGGGATTTCGGGTTTCGCAGGGCGGATTTTGGTCTCCGATTATTATCTAAAATGTCTATATAGTTTTGTAAGGAACTTGAGTCCCTTTTCCTTTTCCTGCCATAATCGAATATAATCTTATTAGCCTGTTGATTAAGATGAGGAGAATATCTATGAAAGTAGCCATTCTGGCGGGCGGACTGGGAACGCGGCTCACCGAAGAAACCACGGTGAAACCCAAACCGATGGTCGAAATCGGTGGTATGCCTCTTCTCTGGCATATCATGAAGATCTACGCCGCGTATGGTTACAATGAGTTTGTGATTGCCTTGGGTTATAAGGGGGAGGTGATCAAGGATTTCTTTATTAATTATCATTATCGTGCCCGCAATATTACCGTCAAACTATGCACGGGAGATTTAACTTTCCATGATGGCGAAAGCGAAGATTGGACCGTACACCTCCTCGATACCGGTTCGGATACCCAGACCGGTGGGCGCATCAAGCGCGTTGCGGATTTTATCGGTCATGAACCCTTTATGTTGACTTATGGTGACGGCGTCGCCAATATTGATATTCCCGCCCTCCTCGATTTCCATAAGACTCAGGGCAAGCTGGTCACCCTTACCGCCGTCCGTCCTCCGGCACGCTTTGGTCAGATGGTCATCGAGGCTGGACATGTGGCGGAATTCAAGGAGAAGCCGCAGATTGGCGAAGGCTGGATCAATGGCGGTTTCTTCGTCCTCGAACCCGGTATAACAGATTACATTCCCAACGATCAGACCGCTTGGGAGCGGGAACCGCTCGAAAATCTTGCATCGGATGATCAATTGAACGCCTATCAGCATCAGGACTTCTGGCTTTGCATGGACACCTTGCGCGATGTGCAAATGCTCGAGAAACTCTGGACAGGAGGCTCCCCGCCATGGCGGATATGGAAATGAAATCGTCCTTTTGGCTGGACCGCCCCACCTTCGTTACCGGTGGCACCGGCCTGGTGGGAAGTTGGCTGGTTCGCCGCCTGGTTGACTTGGGTGCCGATGTCGTCTGCCTGGTGCGCGACTGGGTCCCGCACAGCGAGCTTGTGCGCACGCATTTGATTGACCGGGTAACCGTCGTCCGTGGGGACATCTGCCAGCGTGACTTGCTGGAACGCATCCTCGGTGAATATGAGATCGATACGGTCATTCATCTTGCCGCCCAGACGATCGTCACCATCGCCAATCGCAACCCCGTTTCGACCTTTGAAACCAATATTGCCGGCACGTGGAACCTGCTCGAGGCTTGTCGTCGCAGCCCTCGCCTCCGCCAGGTTGTTGTCGCTTCCTCTGACAAAGCCTATGGGGATCAGGAAGCCCTCCCGTACGATGAAAATACTCCCTTGCAAGGGCAGCATCCCTATGACGTCAGCAAGTCGGCCGCAGACTTGATCGCCCGCATGTACGCGCTGAGTTTTGATCTGCCTGTGGTGATCACCCGCTGTGGCAATTTTTACGGCGGCGGCGATTTGAATTGGAACCGCATTGTCCCCGGTACCATTCGCTCGCTGCTCCGCGGTCAGCGTCCCGTCATTCGCTCGGACGGGAAGTCTGTGCGTGACTATTTTTATGTCGAGGATGGTGCCGCTGCCTATATCCTCCTTGCCGAACAATTGTCGCTTCATCCCGACCTCCGCGGCGAAGCGTTTAACTTCTCCTATGGCAACCAGGTCACGGTCTTGGATCTCGTCCACAGCCTCCTGGCCCATATGGACTCGGACCTCCAGCCCGAGGTTCTCAACGAAGCCGGTAACGAAATTCGCATGCAATATCTCAACTCCGCCAAGGCGCGCCATGTTTTGGGTTGGCAGCCTCTCTTTACCTTGGAGGCCGGGCTCGACAAAACCATCGCCTGGTACAAGGAATTCCTGGCCGGGTCAGTGTAGATGAAAAGACACGAGCAGCTTCGCACCGAAATTTTGGACTTGGTGCAGGAATATTACCGGGCACGCTTTGCAGACCGCACCTTTGATCCGCTCCGGGACACGGTCCATTACGCCGGGCGCGTTTTCGATGCGGATGAGCTGGTCAAGCTGGTTGATTCCAGCCTTGATTTCTTCCTCACCGCCAGCCGCTATGCGGACCAGTTCGAGGAGGAATTTTCCGAATACTTCGGGCTTCCCAACGCTTTCCTCGTGAATTCCGGTTCGTCTGCCAACCTGGTCGCTCTCACCGCCCTCACCTCTCCTAAATTGGGGGATCGCCGCCTCCAGCCCGGTGACGAGGTGGTCACCGTCGCCGCAGGTTTCCCCACCACGGTCGCTCCTATCGTCCAAAACCGCCTGGTCCCCGTCTTTGTGGACGTGAATCTCGGGGATTACACCGCCATTCCGGCTCAGATCGAGGCCGCCATCGGACCCCGCACCCGCCTTATCGCCATGGCCCACACCCTGGGGGTCCCGTTTGATCTGGACACGGTCATGCGCCTTGCCAAAGCCCATGACCTCTGGGTGGTCGAAGACAACTGCGATGCCCTTGGCTCCCGCTACCGCGGCCGCTTGACCGGCACCTTCGGCGATATTTCCACCGTCTCCTTTTATCCCGCCCATCACATCACCATGGGCGAGGGCGGTTGCGTGCTTTCTCGTGATGAGCTTCTCGGGCGCATCCTGCGCTCCGTCCGCGACTGGGGTCGTGACTGTTACTGTGCCGGCGGCGAGAACAACACTTGCGGCAAAAGGTTCAACCAGCAGTTTGGCACCTTGCCCTTCGGTTATGACCATAAATATGTCTACAGCCACATAGGGTACAACCTGAAATTGACCGACATGCAGGCCGCCGTCGGTGTCGCCCAGCTCGGTAAATTGGACGGGTTCATCGCCCGTCGCAAGTCCAACTTTCAGAAATTGGTTGCCTTGCTCGAACCGTATCAGGACCGCTTGCTCCTGCCCCGCGCCACCCCCAACTCCGACCCCTCTTGGTTTGGGTTTGTCCTCACGGTTCGCGATGGGGCCGGCTTCACCCGCAACGACCTGACCCGCTTCCTGGAGGCCAGCCGTATTGAGACCCGTAACTTGTTCAGCGGTAACTTGCTGCGCCAGCCCGCCTTCCAGGATATTGAGCACCGTGTGGTCGCTGACCTGGTCAATACCGATATCATCATGGACCGCACCTTTTTTATTGGCGTTTACCCGGGTATTGACGATCGCCAGTTGGAAGTGGTTGCCTCTGCCTTCGAGCGTTTCATGCGCGGCGCGCGGGTCGCTTGATGCCTGCTAATCCCCTCGCTGCTGATTTGGATCATGTCCTTGAGCATACCCGCGCTCTGTGGGAGGAAGTCCGCGGGCAGCGCCTCTTTATCACCGGCGGGACCGGCTTTTTTGGCTGCTGGCTCTTGGAAACCTTCGCCTGGGCCAATGACAGCTTGGATCTGAATGCCTCTGCCCTGGTTCTCACCCGCAATCTGCCTGCCTTCCAGAAGAAAGCGCCCCATCTTGTTGCCCATCCTGCCGTCCATTTCCATCCGGGGGACATCCGCTCGTTTGATTTCCCGCCTGGTTCTTTCTCGCACATCCTCCACGCTGCCACGGAGTCCAGTGCCAGGCTGAACGCCGAAGATCCTCTGACCATGTTCTCTACCATTGTGGATGGTACTCACCGGGCGCTTGAGTTTGCCCGTCAGTCTGGCGCCCGCAAATTCCTGTTCACCAGTTCCGGGGCAGTTTATGGCCCCCAGCCGCCCGAAATGACCCATATCCCCGAGGACTACCCGGGCTCTCCCGATCCAACCAATCCGCATTCTGCTTATGGGGAAGGGAAACGGGCCGCGGAAAGCTTTTGTTCACTGTATTCAAAGGAATATGGGTTTGAGACCAAGATTGCCCGCTGTTTTGCCTTTGTGGGACCTTACCTGCCGCTCGACGCCCACTTCGCCATCGGCAACTTTATCCGCGATGGCTTGAAAAGCGGCCCGATCGTAGTGCAGGGAGATGGAACTCCTCGCCGTTCTTACCTCTATGCCGCTGATCTTGCCATCTGGTTCTGGACGATTTTATTCAAGGGACAGTCCTGCCGCCCCTATAATGTCGGCAGTGCTGAATCGATTCTCATCGCCGATCTCGCCCATCTCGTCGCGGACCAATTCCCCTCCAAAATAGAAGTCGAAATTCGTGGCACGCCGAATCCTGATAAACCGTTGGAGCAGTACGTGCCGGATATCTCTAGGGCAAAAAATGAGTTGGGTCTCAGGCAAAACATACTTCTTTCAGAAGCAGTATCCCGTTCTATCTCATGGGAAAATGACGTTTTTTCTCTTTAGGAATCACTACTCGGTGATTTTTCTGATATGAACCGCGATCAAAAGATTGCCTTAACCAGCCTTGTCATTATCATCGGATTTGTCATTTCTGTGATTTACCGGTATGTATCTGGGATGTATTTGAATCTTCCTTATCCGCTTAATACTTTCCTTTTTCGTCCGGATGATTTTTTTACGGATTTTATATGGCCTTTTTCGATTTCTGCCAATCCTTACTTGATTGCTCGGGCTGATTTTCAAAATTTCCCTTTGTTATATCGGGTTGCTTCTATCTTTGCTATATTCCATTTGCAAGTTGCATTGATGGTGTTTATCATCCTCTTCATTTATGGTTTCTTCATGATTTGTCGAGTTCAATTGAATGTCGCAAGCCGCATCAACACATACCAGAATGCTTTCATTTTTACATTCATGACCTACCCGGTTCTTATCGCTTTGGATCGGGAGAACATCGAAATACTTGTATTCTTCTGTCTCTATTTTTTTGTGACTTTATATCGAAAGAACTCGTTCGCGAGCGCAATTCTGCTTGGTTTAGCAGTTGCATTAAAAGCTTTCCCGGTAATATTGGCAGTCCTGCTATTTTCAGATCGACGCTTTAAAGAAATAATACTGGCTGGGGCTACTGCGCTTGGGACAACCTTGATAAGTTATCTCTCATACCCTGGCGGGTTGGTGATAAACATTACTAACCATTTGCGCAATTTGGGTCTATATAATGCCACCTATGTGACAGGTATGGAAGGATTATCCTTTGGGAACAGCTTATACGGAGCGATTAAATATGTCACCTTGTGGTTTTTTCCTCGTATGGTCCTATCCGGGGTGCCGCCAATTCTTGAAACGATCTATTTGATTTTCATTTTTATATTGTTGGCACTATTGGTTGTCTATGTTCTCTTCGTCGAAAAGATGTTTTGGAAAAAAGTCACCTTGCTTATTTGTGCCATGAATCTGTTCCCCTTTGTGTCCGGGGACTATAAATTATTACATCTGTTCATTCCATTATTCTTGTTTCTTAATAAAGATGAAAAAGAGCGAATTGACTTGATCATCTTGTTGCTCTTTAGCTTCCTCCTGGTTCCAAAGGACTACTTGCATCTCCTTGTTTTGCCTGAAGTCAGCGTCGCTGTTTTGCTTAATCCGATGGCTATGATAGCCCTGATGGCAATAATAATAGTAGGCAGGTACTGGCTCCCTGCCTGGATCAGGATTCCCAGGAATCGAAAACACTCGCTCAATTTTAATAATTAGTTCTAATATTGCTATCCTCAGTCCCGATAAATTTCTTCGACGGTATAGCGATGGGATCGGGCACAGAATTTAATCTATTGTAAGAAAAATTGGAACAAATTCGCATGGCAAGAAGCAAAAAAATCTATTTTCTGTCTGTGATTGTTTTGGTAGGATTGGGACTTTCGGTTGTCTACCATTATTATTATGGAGTTATTAAAGGCCTGCCTTACCCGTATACCACCTTCCTTTTTTTACCATCCGTTCGCTTTAGTGATTTTTCCTCGGTGATAAAAGATAGTCAAACTTTAAATCCATATTTGGGTTCATAAAGCGCTCAATACCCCTTTCTGATTATCTTGGGATATCTATTCTCCATTATCTCAAAATACGCGTATATTGCTTATCTTGGTCTGGTTTGCATCACGTTTTTATCTATTAGTTTAATATTTTTGCGTGGCAAAAAATTATATACAAACGCTGTCCCCATATTAATTATTTGTTTTTTAAATTATCCTTTTTTATTCACTGTGGATCGGGGTAATTTTGAAAGCCTTCTGTTCATATTCTTGTTATTATTTATATTCTTCTACCTGAAAAAACGATATGCTATCAGTGCTGTTATTTTAGCCCTGGCGATATCAACAAAACTTTATCCCGCCATATTGCTGGTTCTTTTTATTCCCGAAAGAAAATACCGGGAAATTGCATTAAGCCTCTTTACTACTGTAGTAATCACCTTTATGAGTTTGCTATTCTTTAAGGGAGGCTTTTTACCAAATCTAAGTTTTCTGCTCGAGGGTGCGAATTTCGGTTCCAATTCGTTATTTGCACAATTTACCTCCATAACTAGTAATACGGTTCAGCGAGGGGTAACTCTCCTGACTTTGATCAAGATTTTCTATTTCGAAACGGGGATACTACCCGGGTTTATAAAAAACCACTTTTTAATGATCTATATGATCGTCGCATCCATGATTGGCCTTTTTGTTTTGCTGTACGTAATTTTCTTAGAAAAAGAGATGTGGAAAAAAGTCGCCCTTCTTATCTTTTCTATGCTCCTGCTTCCTCCCATTTCTGCAGATTATAAATTGCTGTACGTTTTCATCCCACTTTTTATATTCCTGAATAACAAAAATTCATCCAGGGTGGATCTTCTCTATTTGGTTTTGTTTGGTTTAATGCTTATTCCTAAGGATTATATTTTTTTTACCGCCGTTATTTCTGACGCAAGAGGGTCTCCTCACGATATTAGTATTTCGGTGGTAATAAATATCTTCATTCTAATTGGAATGTCCGTCGTGATCATGGTCACTGGGGCAAGGAATTGGTTCTCCAATTTACATAAACCAGCACATTCTGTTATCATTACTTCTCCGAGGAATTTGTGATAAAAGTCTCGACCTATATTTCCAGCACGCTTGCCAGGTTTGGCGTCCGCCACGTTTTTATGCTGACTGGCGGTGGTGCGATGTTCCTCAACGATGCTATTGGTCACGAACAGGGCATCCAGGTTATTTTTAATCATCATGAACAGGCTTGTGCGATGGCTGCCGAGGCGTATGCCCGCATAACTAACACTCCCGGTGTGATCAATGTCACCAGCGGCCCGGGTGGGATAAACGCGTTGAATGGTGTGTTCGGGGCCTGGGTTGACTCTATCCCCATGCTCATAATTTCTGGACAGGTTAAACGCGAGACCTTGTTTTCTACCAACAAGATCCCCGGGCTCCGTCAGGTTGGTGATCAGGAAGCAGATATCATCGGCATGGTGAAGGGGATTACCAAGTATGCCGTTCTGGTGGACGATCCGGGCACCATCCGCTATCACATGGAAAGGGCATGGCATCTTACAAAGGCTGGTCGTCCGGGTCCATGTTGGTTGGATATCCCGATTGATGTCCAAACTTGCCAGGTCAATCCCGACACATTAATGAAGTACGACCCCGCGGAAGATCGCCCTGCGTACCTCGACCAGGATTTGGCTCCGGTATGCAGGGATGTAATTCAAAAACTCCAAAATGCAAAACGGCCTGTCCTGATGGCTGGGAAAGGTATTCGACTGGGGCAGGCGCTGGATGAGTTTGAACAGGTCATTCGAGCTTTAAATATCCCTGTTGTTCCTGCTTGGACGGCCCTGGATCTGGTCCCTTCGGATGATCCCCTTTTCTGCGGTCGGCCCGGTGACCTTGGTACTCGTCCCGGTAATTTCACGGTTCAGAATGCGGATGTTTTACTTATTTTAGGGAACCGCCTTGGCCTACGGCAGGTCAGCTACAACTGGAAATCCTTTGCCAGGTTTGCCTATAAAATTCAAGTGGATATTGACCCTGTGGAGTTCCAAAAATCGACGGTTAAACCCGACCAGGCTATCCATACGGATGTCAAACTTTTCCTTAAAGAATTACTTTCTCAGATTAAGGAAGTCGGATTTGATCCCAAAGTACATAAAGACTGGTTGTCTTGGTGCAGGGCTCGCCTGGAGCGTTACCCGGCAGTCCTCCCCCATCACCTTGAATCCAGCGGTGATCGGATTAATCCATATTATTTTATCGATCGATTATTTGCGGGTTTAAATAACCACGATGTAATTGTTTGTGGTAATGGCACCGCTAATGTGGTTACTTTTCAGGCAGCCAGGCTCCAGAAGGGACAGCGCTTGATCGCAAACACAGGGGATGCTTCGATGGGGTATGATCTTCCCGCTGCGATTGGTGCTTCTTTTGCACGGCCAGGTGAGCGGATTATCTGTATCGCTGGAGATGGTAGCCTGCAGTTGAACTTGCAGGAATTGCAGACGGTTTTCAATTATCAATTGCCAATTAAAATATTTGTTCTGAACAATAATGGATATTTATCCATTCGGCTTTCCCAATCTAATATGTTCAACCGCCTCACCGGCGAAAGCCCCCAAAGCGGCGTTTCCTTCCCTGATATTGTTAAGGTGGCTCACGCCTATAATATCCAGGCTGTAAGACTTGGATTTGATCAAATCGAAAAAGGATTACAGGATGTCCTTCGAATGGCTGGGCCGGTGGTATGTGAGGTTCTTCTTGACCAAAACCAGCCCTTTGAACCCCGTGTGAGTTCCAAGCAATTGTCTGATGGCAGTATTATTTCGTCGAATTTGGAGGATATGAATCCTTTCCTTGATGAGAAGGAACTGGCTGAAAATATGTTGGTAACATATAATCGCAATAAGCTTTAAAGGAGGAGAATTCTTATGGATATTCGGGATATTTTTGAAGATTTATTTGTTCTCGAAATGACCAATAACCATCAGGGCAAATTGGAACGTGGGATACAAATCATCCACGAACATACGCGCGTGGTTCGTTTTAATAATGTCCGTGCGGCTATAAAGTTACAGTTCCGTGATTTGGATTCGTTTGTTCACAAGGACTTTGTGAGTCGAACAGATATCTACTATATTCGTCGCATCTTTGAGAGTCGGATGTCAAGGGATGATTACGGAATTTTGGTGGAAAACATCAGAAAAAGTGGATGCATTCCAATGGCCACACCTTTCGATGAAAAAGCGGTCGATATGTGCGTGGAATACGAACTGCCAATAATTAAAGTTGCGAGCACTGATGGCAATGATTGGTTGTTGCTTGAGAAGATAGCTAAAACAAAGAAACCGGTGATAGTCTCAACGGGAGGCGTGTCCCTTAAGGATCTGGATGATTTGGTGCTGTTTTTTGAAAACAGGAACATTCCCTTGGCCCTAAATCATTGTGTAGCTGCTTATCCCACTGAAGATAATGAACTGGAGTTGGACCAGATCGATTACATGCAAAAACGATATCCAAATCATCCAATTGGCTTGTCAACCCACGAATACCATGATTGGGCAAGCTCCATGTATATTGCCTACGCAAAAGGTGTTCGTCTTTTCGAAAGACACATTGATATCAACACGGATGGTTTTGAAATATCCAAGTACTCTTCTCTCCCAAGTCAAATAGATGCATGGTTTAAGGCTTTTCATAAAGCTCGCTTGATGTGCGGGACTGCCCGGGATACCCGGCGCATTCCCATCGAAAAAGAAACCTCATATTTGGATTCTTATGTTCGCGGGGTGTACGCCAGCCGCGATATCAATGTGGGGACGACCTTGGCTGAAGAAGATATCTATCTTGCTATCCCGCTGCAAAAAGGACAGCTTTCTACCAGGGAACTGATGTTGGGGCGATACGGTCACAAGATGGTCAAGCCATGCCCCAAGGATAAGCCCCTTACCATAGATATGGTCGATACCCCTTATTCTTCCGATGAGTTGGTTAAGCAAATCTTGAACCGGGGGTTGTAATTCATGCGTACAGCGCTAGTAACAGGCGCCTCCCGCGGGATTGGTGCGGCGATCGCTGAACAACTAGCTTCGGATGGCATTGAAGTCGTCGCGCCTTCTCGTGCCGAATTGGATTTGGCTTCCGATCGCTCTATCGAATCATATTTGTCGAGATTAAGAAGTTCGATAGATATTCTGGTTAATGACGCAGGGATTAATCGTATCGCGGCCATCGATGATGTTCGCAACCAGGACCTGGCAGATACTCTTCAAATTAACTTGCTTGCCCCGTTTCGCCTGGTAAGATTTTTGGCTCCCGGGATGATATCCCGTCAGTATGGTCGCATTGTGAACATTAGCTCAGTATGGAGTGTGGTTAGTAAAACCGGTCGCATAAGTTACACCATGAGTAAAGCTGCTATTAACGGCATGACTCGTTCCTTGGCAGTTGAATTTGCGCCCAGCAATGTTTTGGTTAATGCTGTTGCTCCTGGTTATGTCATGACCGACCTTACCCGCCAAAATAATTCAGAATCCGATTTGGAAAAGATCCGCCAATCTGTCCCACAAAAAAGACTCGCTGAACCGGGGGAAATTGCCCGGGTTGTCACGTTTCTTTGCTCGGAACAGAATACCTACCTCACTGGTCAAGTCATTATTGTAGATGGAGGGTATTCGTGTCTTTAAGTTTTCCTGTTCATTCGAACATCCACGATTATGATGTTTATATCCATGACTCAGATGCCTTCATGTATGATTTGGCACATGTCCAAAACGCTTGTTTTGTCATTGACGAAAATGTCTGGAATTTATACAGGGATACACTCCTGAAAGAATTGCCAATTTCAGATACCATCATCCATCCAATTAATGAAGATTTCAAGAATCTCGATTCGGTTCAGGGGCTCTACGATAAGCTGCTGACTCGCCCCGCAAAACGTAATTTATCCCTTGTTTCGATTGGTGGGGGGATTCTTCAGGATATTACGGGATTTACTGCCTCAACACTTTATCGTGGTATTCATTGGATATATGTCCCAACAACCCTCTTAGCCCAGGCAGATTCGTGCATCGGCAGCAAGACCTCTTTGAATTACCAGGATTATAAAAATATCGTCGGATCGTTTTATCCGCCGGAACAAATCCATATATTTACTCCTTTCCTCGAAACCCTGCAGGAAGTTGACTTTTACAGCGGATTTGGAGAAGTAATAAAACTTCATCTTATGGGTGGGGAGGTTTTGTACCATGAATTATCCCGCACCCTTTCTGAAATATTATCTCGCAAACCCGATGCGTTGCTTCACACAATCCAGTCTTCCTTAAAAGTCAAACTCGGTTATATTTCCGGAGACGAATTTGATTCCGGACGGCGAAATTTATTAAATTTTGGTCACGATTTTGGTCACGCTTTGGAAAGTACCTCCGGCTTTAATATACCCCATGGGCAGGCGGTTATTTTCGGAATGCTTGTTGCCAACAAAATCTCCAGGAATCGCGGCCTTTTGGATGGTAATTTGGAATCAGATATTGCTAAAAAAATGCTCCTTCCGAGTTTAAAAATTCGAATTGAAAAGGCAGCCCTGGATCCCGATAAAATGATAGCGGCCATGAAAAATGACAAAAAGCGAACGGGGGATTTGCTGGCATTAATTATGATGCAAACCAATTTTGAATTATTACGGGTAAATAATCTGACTGCAGTGGAAGTCATAAGTGGTTTGGAAGATTGTCAAAAATCCTTAAGTTTACTGGTCTGATTTTACGAGCGTAGAGAGAATCCGACACCAAATGAAAACAATCAGTATCGTTACCCCCTGTTTCAACGAAGAAGATAATGTTCTTGAACTTTATGATCGCATTAATCTGGTCATGAAAAACTTTGACTACGAGTATGAGCATATTTATATTGACAACGCCTCCACTGATGGCACAGTAAAGATCCTTCGTGATTTGGCTGCCCGTGATAAGCGCGTTAAAGTGATCATTAATAGCCGCAACTTCGGCCACATTCGCTCGCCTTTCTATGGGCTGCTTCAAGCCTCCGGGGATGCAGTCATCGGGATGGCTTCTGACCTGCAGGATCCCCCCGAGCGCATCCCTGATTTTATTCACAAGTGGGAAGAAGGCTCGAAAATTGTGGCGGGCATTAAAACCAGGAGTGAAGAATTCGGGTTGTTTTATTTTTTCAGGTCGGTTTATTACCGTGTCTTGAGGAAGTTATCCGATACCCAGCTCATCGACAATTTCACCGGGTTTGGGTTGTACGATAAACAGGTGGTTGAGATCCTCCGCAAATTCGACGATCCTTACCCGTATTTCCGTGGCTTGATTGCTGATATCGGTTTTGAGTACGCCCGGGTCGAGTTTACCCAGCCCCGCCGAAAACGCGGCCTCAGCAAGAATAATTTTTACACCCTTTACGACATGGCAATGTTGGGCGTCACCAGTTATACGAAAATTCCTCTTCGGCTGGCAACCATGCTTGGTTTCCTTTCAGCTTTTCTTAGTTTTTTGGTGGGGTTGGCTTATTTGGTGTACAAGCTGATCGATTGGCAGAACTTTTCTCTTGGCTTGGCTCCGGTCATCATTGGTCTTTTTTTTATGGGTTCGGTGCAGCTGTTTTTCCTTGGGATCGTTGGGGAATATATAGGATCTATTTATACGCTGGCCGTTCGCCGTCCATTGGTGATCGAAAAAGAGCGCATTAATTTTTAATCCTTTTTAGATGATGACCTTTCAAGGTGGGTTGGATTTCTTTGCCGGTTCAAACCATTCTTTTGGAGCCTGCTGAATTGCGTTCCGGGGATCTGACCGTTCCTACAAAATGGATTTTCAGGATCAGTTTCCTTTATCTGCTGGTCCCGTTTCTGATTTTTTGCCTGGGGTTCTTCCGGGCAGTTGTTTCCATCCCCATCGCCCTGGTTTTTTTATGGCTGATCGTTAAAAATTGGCGCCGTTCGACTAATGATCGCCCTTCCTGGTCCGTTTCTCGCCGTGCCCTGGGGATGACCGTTCTTGTGGTCGTGCTTTGGGTTGTTCTTTCCGGGATCGGCGGTTTTGCCTTTCAAAATACCGATTTTCATATTCGAAACGCCATTTTTCGTGATTTGATCAATTATTCCTGGCCGGTCAAGTACTTTACCGATCCGGCTGCCCCCTCCGTTCCCTATACCCTCACCTACTACATTGGTTTTTGGTTGCCCGCCGCCCTGGTCGGGAAGATTGCCGGCTGGCAGGTCGCCAATATCGCCTTGTATATTTGGTCTGTACTGGGAATTCTTCTGACCTTGTTCCTGCTTGCGCAGAAGATCAGGCTTTCCCTTGGGAAGCTTGCCCTGCTGCTGGTTTTCTTCAGCGGCATGGATTTCCTCGGTACCTTGCTGTTGATGATCGCCGTTCCGGGTACTCGCAATACCCTTTGGCCGCCGATTTTCCACCTTGAATGGTGGCTTCCCGGTTTTGATTTCCAGTATTCCTCCTTTACCACCCAGCTTTTTTGGGTTTTCAACCAGGCTATCCCGGTTTGGTTGTGTATGGCGCTTTTATTCGTCTCCCGTGAGCGCAGATCCATCCTCCTCGTCTGGGCCCTGTGCTGTTTTTTTGCTCCCGTCCCGGCTTTGGGCATGTTCCCTTACGTTGTCCTCAAGATTCCCTCCCACCTTGGCATTTCCGAAGATTTTCGTGCCGTTCCTAAAATTCCATCCTTGCGCCTCTTCTTTTCGCGCTTGTTCCAGGATATCCGCGCGTTGCTTACTTTTGAAAACGTCCTTGGTGGCGGGCTCGTCTTGGGCATTTCTCTTTTATACTTTCTTTCCAATGTCCAGGCTTCCAGCACGGGTACCTCCCGGCTCCAGGGTGCTGCCGACTGGATTTTGTATGCCATCTTCCTTCTTTTCGAAGGCGTGCTCCTCTGGGTCTTCTTGAGCTCTCGTTATAAAGCGGACCTGAACTGGTACATGGCGGGCGTTTTACTGGTCGTCATCCCTTTGATCAATCTCGGCGCTGCGCGTGACTTTTGCCTGCGTGCCTCCATCCCCACCCTGTTTATGCTCCTGCTTTGGTCGGCGGAGACGCTTTCCCGACATGAGGACCGCCTCCGTGCCGGGTTGATTCTTCTCCTCTGTATAGGCGCCCTCACCCCCGTTTACGAGATCAACCGTTCGGTTTTCCGCACCGCCAGCTATATTTTCTCTCCCCCTACTGCCGCTGAAAAATTGGCCGGGCAGCAGGTGAATATCTACGTTCCCGCCACCTTCGAATTTGACCATCCCTACACTCTCACCGCCGATTCTTTCAAATCCCTCGCCAATTATCTGCCTGACCAGCTCCCCAATTTCCTTGCCCGGCAGAACCAATCCTTTTTCGAAAAATGGATCCTGAAATAAGCCGGAAGGGATGGGTTTCAGCTGCGATTCTTTCCGGCTGATCTAGAACTAATCACGATGACCCTTTGGGGGTTAATGGGGGTTTGACATATTAGAACGTATGTGCTATAATGAATTATGGACTGCTATCTTAATATTTCGGTCCCTTTTGAGCCAAGGCGTCCTCAAGACGCCATTGGTCACATCGACGATTGCGCAGCATATTATCCCTGTTCTTTGGGGATCCCGCAGGGACACGTGTCGTCGATGTGAGATCATCCCCGAAGGGGAGGCGGCGTCACATCGTCCCCGTTAGCCCCTGTTTTATAGGGGTAAGGGGAGGCCGCCGTCGGCAGGTCTGGCGACTCGTGTCGCCAGACACAACCACATCGACGACATGACATTGTACCCGCAGGGTAGTCGTCGATGGTAATCCTCTCACAAAATACTAAGCACATTCATGATCTAAAATTAATGTCCCAAAATCGGTCATTCGTTCATAATCGTTTTCGCGCGATAATTTGCCACAAGCAGACATTGTCCCCGGAGGGGAGGCGACATCGTGTCGCCCTCGGTTGTCTCGACGCCACGACATCGTACCCGCAGGGTAGGCGTCGATGGCACAAGCCCGAAGCAAAGGCACGATTAAAAAAATGATGCTCAAATCCTCTCATTCGTTCATAGTCGTTTTGGCTCATTAATTTGACAATATTGATTTGCTCCCTTTGTTCCTCCGAAAAAGAGGCACCCCCTATGACGGCTTCCGAATTCTTCCCCCTTACTCCCGCTCGCTGGGAGCACTTTGAGCTCCTCTTCGGCCCGCGTGGCGCCTGCGCCGGCTGCTGGTGCGTCTACTGGAAGCTGCCCCGTAAACTCTTCAACGCCGGTCAGGGCGACCAAAATCGCCTGGCTCAGCAGGAGATCGTCGCCTCAGGCAGGGTCCCCGGCCTGCTCGCCTACGTGGATGGAACCCCCGCCGGCTGGGTTGCCGTCGAGCCCCGCGCCAACTACCCCGTCCTCGCTAACTCCCGTACCCTCGCCCCCCTTGACGACCTCCCGGTCTGGTCTGTCCCCTGCTTCTTTGTCGCTAAAAACTATCGCCGCCAGGGCTTGACCGTTAGCCTGCTGCGAGCTGCCATTGACCATGTTGCCAGCTCTGGCGGCACCGTCCTGGAAGGGTATCCCGTCGAACCGCGTGACCCCGGGAAGATTCCGCCCGCCTTCGCCTATACCGGCTTGGCTTCCGCCTTCAAACAGGCCGGCTTTGTGGAAGAAGCCCGCCGGTCTGAGACCCGCCCCATCATGCGCTTCTACATTAAATAAAAAAAACCCGCAAGTCTGAGGCTTGCGGGATCAGGGGTCGCTTATTCCAGGTCTTCCACCAATGCTGCCGGCATCACCGCTGTCCCCACAATTCCTGGCCCGGTATGCACTCCCAGCACCGGTGAGATCCGCAGGATCTCTAGCTTTTTGATGTTTAGCCGCTCGGTCATCGACTTGGCCAGGCTGTCGGCGCTCTCGGCAAACCTCCCGTGCAGTACCGTCGCCCATAGCGGGATCGCCCCGTACATGTCCGCGATGTGGTCCACGATGGTCCCCAGGTTTTGCGACACGGTCCGGCCCTTGCCCACGGTTGAGTATTTTCCATCCTTGTGGTCTACCCGGATGATGGGTTTGATCTTCAGCACCGAGCCCATCAGCGCCTGTACCCGTCCGATCCGTCCGCCGCGTGCCAGGTATTCCAGCGTCTCAAGCGTATAGATGACCTCGGTGTTTTCACGGATCTTTTCCAGTCGCTCCAGGATGGCTTTCAAATTCCATCCGGCCTTGGCGGCTTTGGCGGCTGCCAGTACCTGGAAACGCTCTCCTCCCGAGAGGGTCATCGAATCGAACACGTTTACCACCGCTTCCTTGATGTGTTCTGCCCCCACCCGCGCCGAGTTGATGGTTCCACTTAGCCCGGATGACACGTGGATGGATAGGATATTCTTGCTGGCTTCGGATATTTTTTGGTATATCTCGTTAAAGATCCCGCTGGAAGGTTGTGCGGTGGACGGGATTGCTGGTCGCATTGCCTCCAGTCGGTTATAGAATTCATCGGCCGTAATGTCTGCGGAGTTGACTTCCCCCTCCGGGAATTGGATGTACAGCGGTGCCTGGATAATATCCAGGCTTTTCAGCTCTTCGCTGGGGAGGTCCGCAGCGCAGTCGGTTACTATTTTCATATATTTGCTCGCTTTCAGGAATTTTGATAATTATAATCCAATACGTTGGGTGGGAATTTGCACTTTCTCGCCTCTTAAAATTCCCATAATTTTGCAGGAAGCAGTACAATCGCTCTCATGCAAATTAACCAGCCCGTCATTGCCGCGAACGTTGGCGTCCGCGCCACTTGGGTCGAAGTAAATTTGACCCGCCTCAGTCGGAATTTAGAGGCGATCCGCGCCCATGTAGCCCCTGCAAAGGTGATGATTATTGTCAAAGCCAACGCATATGGGCATGGGCTCGCAGAAGTTGCCAGGCACCTTTCGTCCGCTGCTGACTATATCGGCGTAGCCGTCCTGGAGGAAGGGATTCTCCTGCGGGACCTGGGCGTGACGGCTCCCATCCTCGTCCTCGGCGGTATCTGGGGCGACCAGCTTCCACACTACCTCCAGCATGACCTGACCCTCACGGCCTCGTCGGTGGAGCGCATGGAGCAGATTGATGCTGTCGCCGCCCAAATGGGTATAAAAGCGAAAGTGCATCTGAAAATTGACACCGGCATGGAACGGATTGGGGTTCACTATTACAATGCCCGCTCGATCTTGGAACGCTCCTTAAGTTGTCCAAATGTCGATGTGGAAGGCATTTTCTCCCACTTTGCTGATGCTGATTCGAGTGATCTAGCCCATGCGCGTTTGCAGTTGGAGCGCTTTAACGAGGTTCTGCGTTTCTATGAAACCCGTAGCCTGCCAATGCCCATCCGTCACATGGCGAATTCTCCGGCGATCCTCCAAATTCCGGAAAGTTATTTCGACATGGTCCGACCCGGGATTATGCTCTATGGGGTGTATCCGACCTCGGAAATTCCTCGTACGGTGCTGGTCCGACCGGCGCTCGCGTGGAAATCACGCGTGGTCTATTTCAAAGTTGTCAATCCTGGGCATCCGGTTAGTTATGGTTCCACCTGGCAATCCGACCATCCGGTTCGGGTTGTCACGCTACCGGTTGGCTATGGGGATGGTTACTTCCGCAGTTTGTCCAACAATTCCCAGGTTCTTATCCGCGGCAGGAAATATCCACAGGTCGGACGGATTTGCATGGACCAGATGATGGTCAATATCGAAGGTGATTCTGCCTTCAACGGGGATGAAGTGACCCTGATTGGCGAACGGGAGGGGGAGTCGATTTCCGCCCAGGATTTGGCTGATTGGGCTGGTACAATACCCTACGAAATTTTGACGAATATTAACACGCGCGTCCCGCGCGTTTACATTACGGAGGAAAATATTTAATGGAATCCCCCCAGCCGGCCGTTCGGCCGAATCGGTTTAATCTTGGTAGTATTCCCCGCTTTTTGAGTGAACACTGGTTGGATTATCTATTTTTGTTTTTTGTCGGTGCGGTCATCATTGGCCTTGACCAATGGACGAAAGCTATTGTTCGTGCGAATGTCCCGGTGGGCTCCGATTGGTTGCCTGCAGGGTTGGCTTGGTTGCTGCCCTATGCCCGCATCCGCCATTGGTATAACTCGGGCGCGGCTTTTGGGATTTTCCAGAATGGGAACCTTGTCTTTTCCATTTTGGCGGTTATCGTTATTTTATTGATCTTGTATTATTATCCTCGCACGCAGCGCAATGATTGGTGGCTTCGTGTTGCCATGGCAATGCAATTTGCCGGAGCTGCCGGAAATTTGATCGATCGGCTTTTCTTTAAACAGGTCACCGATTTTATTTCTGTTGGCAATTTTGCGATTTTCAACATTGCGGATGCAAGCATTTCCACAGGTGTTGTAGTCCTTTTGATTGGTGTTTGGCTCAAAGAACTTGAAGAAAAAAAACGGGCGGGAATGACTTCACCACCGAAAAATGAGTCAAATATATCAGACGACGATAAGGTGAGTGCACCGGGGGAAGATGAGGGCAGGAGTGGGTGATCGGATCGAAACTTTTCGTTATACAAATGAGGCTGGCGATCGGTTGGATGTATTTTTAACCTCCCGTCTGCCTGAATTTTCCCGCTCACGAATTCAGGGGCTGATCAAGGATGGTTTCGTCAAGGTGGAAGCAGAGACGGTAACAAAAGCTGGTCGGACTATGGAATCAGGCGAGCAAATTGAGATACGGATTCCTCCTCCAGTCCCCAGCGGGCTTGTCGCGGAAAATATCCCCCTCGATATTATCTTTGAGAACCAGGATTTGGTCGTGGTTAACAAGCCTGCCGGTATGGTGGTTCATCCCTCACCGGGTCATGATCAAGGCACCCTTGTCCATGCTGCTCTTGGGCATATTCCCGAGCTTGAAGGCATTGGTGGGGAGGAGCGCCCAGGCATTGTCCATCGCCTCGATAAGGATACTTCTGGTCTGATAATTATTGCTAAAAATGACCATGCCCACCATTGGCTCCAGGAGCAGTTCAAATCTCGCAAAGTGGAAAAAATCTACCTGGCGCTTGTCGATGGCAGACCGCCCACTCCCGCAGGAAGAGTGGAAGCCCCTATCGGACGAAATACGACCCATCGAAAACTAATGGCGGTTGTCCCGTTGGAAAAGGGTCGCCAGGCAGTAACCGAATATCGCACATTGGAAAGTTTTCCGGATCATACGTTTCTCGAGGTTCACCCCCTGACTGGTCGGACTCACCAGATTCGTGTTCATCTGGCATTCTTGAAGTGTCCGGTGGTCGCAGACATGGTTTATGGAAAGCACAAACCCTCGCTGGCAATGGATAGGCATTTTTTACACGCATATAAATTAAAGATTGTGCTTCCCGATGAAAAGGATGCTAGGGTTTTCGAGGCCCCCCTTCCTGCGGATTTGCAAAATATGCTTGACAACTTGCGGAAAAAATAGGAGTAAATTATGGAATTTGTCGATCTGCGTTCTGACACGGTAACTAAACCCACACCTGCCATGCGTGAGGCGATGGCTAAGGCTGAAGTCGGCGATGACGTATACGGCGAAGACCCAACCATCAACCGTTTGCAGGAAATGGCAGCGGATATGATGGGCAAGGAAAGCGGGTTGTTCGTTGCCTCCGGGACCATGGGGAATTTGGCAGGAGTTTTGGCTCACTGCCAGCGTGGCGATGAGGTCATCGTTGGCAACAAAGCTCATACGTTCTTATTTGAGGCCGGCGGTATTTCAGTTTTGGGAGGTGTTCATTCCCATCAATTACCCAACCAACCCGATGGCTCCCTTTCTCTCGAAGATATTGAGAATGCTATCCGCCCGGATGACCCGCATGACCCAATTACCCGCTTGGTTTGCCTTGAGAATACTCACAATCGCTGCGGGGGTACCTACCAGTCCCCGGAATACATCAAAAGCGTGAGCAACCTTGCCCATTCGCACGGGTTGTCTGTCCATTTGGATGGAGCCCGGATATTTAATGCTGCAGTTGCACAGGGGATTAATGCCAGAGAATTGGCCGTTTCGGTTGATTCGGTCACCTTCTGTCTGAGTAAAGGTCTATGTGCGCCGGTCGGATCTTTGTTGTGTGGTTCGAAGGAATACATTCGAAAGGCCCTCCGCTTGCGAAAGATGCTGGGCGGAGGCATGCGCCAGGCAGGGATTCTGGCTGCCGCTGGGATTGTTGCCTTGGAGACGATGACCGGACGCTTATCGGAAGATCATGCCCGGGCTCGGAATTTGGCACGTGGCTTGAAGCAAATCCCTGGGCTTGTCCTTGATCAGGAGATTCCGGCGACAAATATGGTGTTTTTATCCTTGAAGCCGGAAGTGAATTCGAACGCAGAAGAGATCGTCGGGAAGCTGAAGGAACTTGGAATCTTGGTTGGAGATACTGGTGTTCGTAGTTTTCGGCTTGTTTTACATTACTGGATAACTGATGATGACGTGGAACAGACCGTTGCGGCCTTCCAATCCGTGCTGCATTAGAGTACCGGTTCATATCGATCTCCAACAGATTTGAAATTACAATAAAAACCACCCTGGAATAAAAGTTCGAGACGAGGATGTTTGGCCGTTTTTGCCAGCTGAACATCCTTTAATTTTTTTAGAATGCTGAATCTTGGATAATATTCCAGCGAATGAGTTGAGATATAATTCTCTGGAACAATGTAATTTCGGGAAATTTGGAGATATGAGATGCAACTGACGGTGGAGCTGATTGACCGCATGGCCCAAAGTATTCGGTCAAAAATCACATCCAGGTCGCGTATTGGGTTGATTCTGGGGACTGGATTGGGGGGAATGGCAGGAGCAATTCAGAATGCTGTTGTCATTCCATATCATGAAATCCCCGATTGGCCTGTTTCCACAGTAATGGGCCATACCGGGCAGCTTGTCATCGGCGATTTGGAAGGTCAACAGATTTTGGCAATGCAGGGACGTGTACATTATTATGAGGGTTACTCCATGCAGCAGGTCACACTTCCAATCAGGGTCATGCAGCGACTGGGAATGGAAATATTGGTTGTGACGAACGCCGCTGGTGCTATCGATCCCGATTTTGTACCCGGCGACCTTATGTTGATCACGGACAACTTGAATCTCGCTGGAATGTCTGGACTTAACCCGTTAATAGGACCTAATTTGGATGAATTCGGACCGCGCTTCCCTGACATGAGTCAGGCGTATGACCGCCAATTGTGTGCCTTGGCGCGCAAAGTTTCTGTGGAAAGTAATATTGTCCTTCGCGAGGGAGTATATGCCGGGTTAAGCGGCCCTTCTTTTGAATCCCCTGCAGATCTTCGCTTTTTGCGAATTGCTGGAGCCGATGCGGTTGGAATGTCCACTGTCTCAGAGGTGATTGTTGCACGCCACGGTGGCACCCGGGTTCTTGGTTTTTCTGGGATTAGTAATAAAGCCAACTTGGATGGGAATACGGTTACCTTGCACGAGGAAGTCCTTGCAGCTGGCCAGCTGATTGTCCCCAAGTTGGACACGATTATTCGAGGGGTTTTGCGTTTACTTTAGCGGGTGGGATGACAATTATTCTGAAATTTTTTAATAGTTATGCTATTCTAATTTTCCTTCTGCTTGCAATAGGGTTGTTCTTTTCACTTCGCAGCCTTGCCAAGGGTCGGCGGGAGATAAATGGGTCCCTGTTTGGGTTGGAACGTGAGACTTCCCACCGACATACAAGCCAGGCAGTTGCAGCTGTTTCTATAGTTATCTTTTTGGGGGTGGCCGAATTAGTGTTGATCGTATTTTTAGGTCCCAATATGCCTGCCTCCTCCCTTCTTGTCACTCCTACTTTAAATCCCCTGACGACCACCACCGGAACTATCCCGCCAGGATTACTCGCAACAATTGGCGCCGCTTCTCCTTTGTCCACATTAACTCCGCAAATAACTGGGTGCATCCCCGGTCAAATAATGATCACTTCACCGAAGCCAGGGAATATTGTGAAAGGGCAGGTTGAATTATTGGGGACAGCCAACACCCCAAACTTCGGGTTTTACAAGTTTGAGTATTCCCCCTTTGGATCAGATGTCTGGGCTACTATCGGTGCAGATCGAAAAATCGTGCAGGATTCACAGTTGGGATTCTGGGATACCAGCGAGGTTACTCCAGGGGATTACAATCTTCGCCTGGTTGTCATCGACAATCAAGGTAATGCTTTCCCGCCATGTATAGTTCCATTGCGAATATCAGCGCCATGAGGTGAAATATGCCTGAAGTTCAAATACGCTCGGCAGTTGCTGGTGATTTATCTGCGCTTATGGTGATCGATCATTCATGCCAGACCGAATATGTTTGGCAAATGGATGTTCTGCATGAAGAAGGTCAGATGGGTGCTATCTTCCGGGAAATTAGGTTGCCCCGTTCGGTTTCGGTTTTGTATCCGCGCCCGATTGAAGATTTATCAGAATCATGGAATCGCAAGTCAGGGGTCCTCGTCGCGGTCATTGGTAAGCAGACCGTAGGATATATCCGTGCTTCCGATTCCCTTCTCCCTCACACTGCCTGGTTGCTCGATGTGGTGGTTTCTCCGCGTTTCCGTCGCCAGGGAGTAGCTAGCACCTTGATATTAGCGGCCCAGTCATGGGGAGTGGATCGGAATAATCATCGGGCACTACTTGAAATGCCATCGAAAAATAACCCTGCCGTGTGCCTTGCGCAAAAACTAGGATATGAGTTCTGCGGGTATAATGACCAGTATTACGAAACACAGGATATAGCGCTATTCTTTGGGCGTTCCATTCGGTAGCTTAATGGAAGGACTGCATGTTTAACGGTTGGTTTCAGGATTTGCTGGTGGGGATAAGAACAATCAATGATATTCTCACAGCCGGGATCGCCATCACGGCCTTTTCGCTATTTTTATATGCCCTGTCTTTTAATTTGCGCGACCGCGTTGCCCGTTCGTTCGCTATCATCCTTTTATGCGTCGTGGTGGTTTTTACCTCGGAAGCATTGGAAAGTTCGGCCACTTCTACCAGTACGATAGCACTGTTCCTGCGTTTGGAGTGGTTGGGGATCATTTTCTTGCCTCCCGCTTATTTGCATATGTCCGATGCAATTTTGGTAACTACTGGTCGGCCATCTCGTGGCCGCCGGCGTATAGCCGTACGAGCGATGTACCTGGTTTCCACGAGTTTCCTGCTCCTCTTGGGATTGGGCTATCTCCTCGGTCCCATGGTTATGACTGGTCAGCCTGCTCCTCATTTGGAGCGTACCGCTTGGACAGAGGTTTTTACTGCATATTATGTGATCACGATGGTTTTTGCTTGGGTCAATTTTGGTCGTGCTTTCAACCACACGTTGACTCGCTCAGGCCGCCGCCGAATGATCTACTTGTTGGCAGGTGCCACTGCCCCGGCCCTGGGATCTTTCCCTTATCTTCTTTATGGCTCGGTTTTAGCGGAATCTCACCCTTATCTTTTCTGGGGAACTGCGTTGGTTAGCAACCTGCTCGTCGGCGGCTTGATTATTTTGATGGCATATGCAGTTGCTTTCTTCGGTGTTTCCTGGCCCGACCGGGTGGTCAAGACGCGGCTGTTCAAATGGATCATGCGTGGCCCGGTTACCGCTTCCACTGCGCTGGGAGTTATGACGATAGTTCGCCGGTTTGGAGAAATGTTTGGGACGGTTTATTCATGGGCTGTCCCAACTGCCATGGTGGCGACAGTTTTATTGCTGGAACATACCATTACTTTGGTGGCTCCGCTTTGGGAACGATTAATCTTTTTTGGACACGACCGGTCAGATTTGGCCCTCTTGCAAAATTTTGAAGAACGGTTGATCACCCAAAATGACTTGCGCCAATTCTTGGAATCTGTTCTTGCCGCTGTTCGTGATCATTTACAGTCGCCTGCTGCGTTTGTAGCTGCCTTGGATGGTGATCAGCTATCCTTGGTGGTATCGTCGAGAAATTTACCCTTATTAAAAGAATCGAACCTTTCCGAAGCATTGCAAGTGGTAACTCGTGAAGGCAACGGGAACGGTGATGAATATATTTGGGGGGATTATTGGTTATTCCCACTCCATCAATCCCCGGAGACAGTGGAAGGTGAACCTGTTTTGCTCGGGTTGCTGGGAGCGGTGCGTCTCCCCGAACAGGATATTGTTGGAGACCAGCGCCAGGCTCTCAAACTTCTTATCCGGCGGGCATCCTTGGCGTTACAAGACCGCCGGCTGCAAAAAAGCGTTTTTCGCTCTCTTGAAGACCTTCGCCCTCAGGTGGATATGTTCCAGCGGCTCAGGGCGGTAGGGCGTTATAACAGCAAAACCAGCTTGCTTGAAGAATCGCTGCCTCCTGAATCGGATATGGCGGAATGGGTTCGGGATGCTCTCACGCATTATTGGGGAGGTCCAAAACTAACCCAAAATCCGCTTCTAAATCTTCAGATTGTCCAGCAGACTTTGAACGACCACAACGATAATTCTGCTAACGCCTTGCGTTCCATCCTTCGTCAGGCAATGGATAATGTCCGTCCGGAGGGAGAACGGCGTTTTACTGGCGAGTGGATCTTATATAATATTCTTGAAATGAAATTCGTTGAAGGTCGCAAAGTGCGCGAGGTCGCCACTCGCCTGGCCATGTCCGAGGCAGATTTGTACCGCAAGCAAAGGGTTGCGATCGAAGAAGTGGCGCGGGTGATTCTCGATATGGAGCGTCAGACACAGGAAAGGGAGTATGGGAAGGAGGTTGGACAAGTAAATGGTACATGATCAGTTATCTGAAAAGGATGCGCCTGCTTATGATGATGGGTGGTGGGCATCGGTATTGGCGGAGGAGGAAAGTCGAACCGTACCTCAAATTGCAAAGCCCTCTTTAATTGATGAATCGGCAAGGCCTTCGGTTGATTGGGGGCGGGCAATGACTTTGTACCAGCAGGATGCAATTATCGAACTTTCTGTCATAGGTTTCAATCGAGGTGGCTTGCTGGTTGAAGGGGAGGAATTGACTGGTTTTGTCCCCTGTTCACATTTACTTGATTTACCAATTCAGCCACCTGAAGACCGCCGTGAAGATTGCCTGGCAGTTTATGTGGGTCGTAAATTACGTCTGAAAGTGATTGAGTGTGTCCCTGAAGAAGCACGCATGGTCTTTTCGGAACGTGCTGCGCGAGCTGAAGCTGGCAAGCGGCCGGCTCTGTTTAGCACTATTCAGCAAGGTCAACATATTTTTGGTGAGGTGACCAATATCACGGAGTTTGGGGTGTTTGTCGATTTGGGAGGTGTGGAAGGTCTCATTCATATCTCCGAACTTTCTTGGGGGCGTGTTGCTCACCCTGGCCAGGTTTGTCAGGTCGGACAAAAGGTCGAAGTCCAGGTGATGGAAGTGTCGCCGGAGCGCTGCCGAATTGCACTAAGCTTGAAGCGGTTGTTGCCAAATCCTTGGGAAACTGCTCAGGAACGATATCCGGTGAACGCGATTTTTCCAGCTGTGGTTACCGCCTTGGCCTCATTTGGTGCATTCGCTCGTCTGGAAGAAGGCCTGGAAGGGTTGATCCATTCCTCGGAAATTCCTCTACCATCCAACAAAACCATGAAAGATGTCATCGCTCCCGGGCAAACTGTGCAAGTGCGGATTCTTCAAGTGGAATCCTCACGCCAGCGCCTCGGCCTAAGCATGAAGATCGACTGATATGCCTACATCAACCAGGAAACCCCAGGTTCCATCTGGGGATGCACAATCCAAATCCCCTCACCCAACTGATTGGGTGGATCGACTGGCCCGCCTTGAAACCCACTTTGGACGGTTCCTTTGGGATATCCTCGGAGTTTTGCTGTTGGCATTTGCTTTAATGACCCTGGTTGGGATTTTAGGCTTATCAAATGGTACTTTGCTAGTATTATGGGTGGCTCTCCTGGGAAATTGGCTTGGGTGGGGGAGCATCTTGGTTATTCTCGTTACTGGCGTTCTTGGCTTATTGGCTTTTCGGCGCAGCCGCCACCCATTGAAAGTGCATTGGGGGCAGGTGATTGGGGTGGAATTTGCTGCCTTTTTTTCTCTCGCAATCCTCTCGATTTTGAGTGGGAACCGGCTGACTCAAGGAGCTGTCTGGGGGGGGCAAATTGGTTGGGGCATATCAATGTTGGTTGTTCGCTTTATCGGTCCGATTTGGGGCGGAGTAATAATTTTCACATGTTGGGGGTTGGCAATATTGACGGCGTTCCGCGTTTGGCATCCCCTCGAAATTTGGTTGTTAAAACAATCGGGTGACCCTCTTATCCATGGTTCAGGGGTTGCTTCGCCAGAAATTCCGGTTGTTTCACCTCTTCCACAGGATAAATCTGCGGGAGGGATTGTAAACGGCAACCGAAAACTCGCTAAGAAACTACCCCCGGAATTTCGAAAGTCATTCAAAATTCCCGAAACCCAGGATAACCGCCCAGTCTCCCCACACGTGCGGGGGGAACGATTGCCTCCCCTGAATGTGTTGTTGGGTGAACAAATAGCACGTCCGGATGAGCGGACAATCAACCAAACAGCCGGCCAAATTGAAAAATCCCTGTCTGAATTTGGGATTCCGGCCAAGGTGGTTGGTTTTCGCATCGGGCCGACGGTCACACAATTTGCTGTCCAGCCAGGATTCATAAAAAAAGGCTCAGAAGAAGATGCTCAACAATTGAAAGTCCGAGTAGCCCAGATAGCCAGTCTTCAAAAGGATCTGGCGCTTTCCCTTTCTGCTGAACGATTGCGTATAGAGGCGCCTGTGCCTGGGCGTGCCTACGTGGGCATCGAAGTACCGAATCCCCGTTCTTCTGTTGTTCGTTTGCGTCCATTATTGGAGACTGAGTCTTTTTATAAACCGGGTTCACCTCTGACGATTGCATTGGGACGTGATGTCTCAGGAAACCCGCTTGTTGCTGACTTGGCCAGGATGCCGCATCTGCTTATCGCTGGGACCACTGGTTCGGGTAAATCGGTGTGTATCGCTTCGTTGGCGGTCTGTCTTGCGATGAATAACGCACCAGAAGACTTGCGGATGGTTATGATCGACTCGAAAATGGTTGAGTTGATCCGGTTTAATGGTCTTCCGCATTTATATGGCAAGGTGGAAACGGATGTCCAGCGCATACTGGGGGTGTTGCGGTGGGTAGTGGTCGAAATGGAGCACCGTTATAAGTTGTTGGAAGCCGCTAAGGCGCGTGATATGGATGCTTACAACCGTCAGAGCCATCGTCGTAAGGATATACAGACCTTGCCTCATATCGTCGTTCTAATCGACGAGATGGCTGATCTAATGATGTCGGCTCCTGATCAGACCGAGCACAATCTCGTGCGTTTGGCACAAATGGCGCGTGCCACTGGGATCCATTTGGTGGTTGCCACCCAACGTCCCAGTACTGATGTTGTTACCGGTCTCATTAAAGCAAATTTTCCTGCACGGTTGGCGTTTTCTGTAGCCTCCGGGGTGGACTCACGTGTTATCCTGGACTTGCCAGGTGCTGAAACCTTGCTGGGGCGTGGTGATATGCTCTTCCTAAATCCAGAAGTCGGCAGCCCGGTACGAGCTCAAGGCGTCTTGGTAACCGATCAGGAAATTGAACGCGTCATTTCCCACTGGCAAAAGACAGTGCCCCAAAAGGACGTCCGTCCACCCTGGGAATCTATGCTTAACAAAGAGGAAAACGAAGACAGCGATGATGTTTTGATCGGGCAGGCAATTTCGGTTCTCAAGAAGGAGCGGCGTGCAAGCGCCTCCATGCTTCAACGCCGGTTACGGATAGGGTACCCTCGTGCCGCACGCCTCCTGGATCAGTTGGAGGAAACCGGGGTGGTGGGGCCCTCCATGGGCGGGGGACGCGAACGACAGGTGTTGCTCGAACCGGATGGTGATAATGGTGTAACCTCTGCTGATGAAGAATCTTAATATGGTATCATAGACAGGTTTTAATTCCCACCGAGAGAGGATTTCCGTTGACTAAACCTTCAGAACAAAAGAAAAATACGTTTACAGATAATATGCGAGTATGGTTCAAATGGTACCTGAATCCCATCGCAGGTTTCTTTAACCGGCTGGGTATCCGACCTAATACGGTCACTCTTTTTGGTCTTGCTGGTACTATTGGCTGTGCCGTATTAATCGCTTATGGCAAAATGACATGGGCGGGAATTTTGCTGCTCTTAATGGGGCCGGTGGATGCAATGGATGGGGCTTTGGCTCGACTCCGTCATGAAGCCAGTGAATGGGGCGCCTTTGTAGATGCGGTTACAGATCGCTATTCAGAGCTTTTTCTCTTCCTCGGCTTTATGATCTACTATTTGCTTAAAGCAAATCCCACTGGGGTGATAATAACCTATTTGGCGGCTGCAGGGTCGGTATTGGTATCTTATGTTAAGGCACGCGCCGATGCCTCGAAATTGGATGCCAATGTTGGTTTGTTAACCCGTGTCGAACGCTATATCGTCCTCATCCCGGGCTTGATTTTTAATTTGCAGTTCCCTGCCTTGATCATTATCGCCATCCTAGCTAATTTTACTGCCTTGCAGCGGATTCTCCGAGTCCGGAGGGATGCCAGGCGCCGCTTAACTCAGTCTCAGGAGTAGCTCATGCCAACTTTACCTGATGGTTTTAATATTCCCATCCCATTCCTAAATACGTCCTTCCACGTTTACTTTTATGGGATTCTGATCACGTTGGGTGTCGTGGCAGCTGCTTTCCTTGGGCAGGCTGAGGCAAAGCGCCGTGGAATGAATCCTGAATATATTTGGGATGCGTTATTCTGGGTTGTGCTGGCTGGGATTGTTGGCGCACGAATCTGGCATGTCCTTACTCCTCCACCTTCGATGGTAGCTCAAGGGATCACCACCGAGTGGTACCTTACGCACCCATTGGATATGATTAACATCCGAAATGGTGGTTTGGGGATTCCCGGTGCTGTGATTGGTGGCGCGCTGGCATTATGGATTTATTGTCGCAGGAAAAAAATCTCTTTCCTGACCTTCGCAGATACCGTTGTTCCAGGAGTTGCCTTGGCACAAGCTATTGGTCGCTGGGGTAATTTCTTTAATCAGGAATTATATGGTTTGCCTACCAATCTTCCCTGGAAGATCTATATTGATCCACTTCATCGGGTGGCTGGTTACCAAAATTATGATTATTTCACGCCGCTTTTTTATTATGAATCGGTTTGGAATGTGATCAACATGGCAATCTTGCTATGGCTGGCGCGTCGTTTTCCGCGTTGGCTGAAACCGGGAGATCTCTTTCTCATTTATATGATTATGTACTCCATTGGTCGCTTCTTCCTTGAGTTCTTGCGATTGGATGCCGCCCAGGTTGGGGGAATTAACTTCAACCAGACTTTCGTAATTATTGTGTCTGTGGTGGCAGGGTTGGTTTGGTTTTTGAATCATCGACTTCGCCATCCCCAAAACGTAACGGAATGATCCATACTGAAGACCTGAGTAAACAATTTGGCGATTATTGGGCTGTTGATGGAGTTAGCCTCGATGTTTACCCGGGGCAGGTGCTGGCATTGCTGGGTCAAAATGGAGCCGGGAAAACCACAACAATCCGCATGTTGACCTCGGTCTTATCTCCAACCCGAGGCAGAGCCCAAATTGCAGGGTTTGATGTAGTCAAATCCCCTGAGATGGTGCGCGGGTCGGTGGGGGTACTTACCGAACAGCACGGCTTATATCTGCGAATGTCCGGGTTGGAGTATCTCGATTTTTTCGGTAAGATTTATGGTTTGAACGAAGTAACCCGTAGGAGACGCAGCCGGGAGTTGATGGGGTATTTTGGCCTGGCGGATGTAGAAAAGCATACTATCGGTCAATATTCGAAGGGGATGCGCCAGAAATTAGCGCTCGCCCGTACGTTAATCCACGAGCCTCCAGTGCTTTTGCTGGATGAGCCCACCTCTGCAATGGATCCAGAATCAGCTCAATTGGTGCGTAATGCGATCTCAAGTTTACGTACCGAAAATCGGACAATAATTATTTGCACGCACAACCTGGTTGAAGCGGAAATGTTGGCCAATCGAATAGCCATCATTTATCGAGGCCGGATTATTACAATCGGGACAATAGATGAGTTGAAAAGAGGACTATTGGGACCGGCTGAATACGAAGTTCGAACACAGGGGGGATGGCCGCATGCACCTTTACAGCTTCCCCCTGGGGTCACACGTCTTGCAGATGGTCCATCTGGACCTCGATTTCGGATTGAGAATCCTCAGGTGTCGAATCCCTTAATTCTTAAAGAATTGATGAAACACAAGGTCGAAGTGGTTGCGTTCCAGGAATTACCTCGTACCCTCGAACAGGTTTACCTGGCTGCGATGGCGAAGGTGAAGCGTGACTAAAGCCTGGCGGGGCTCATTTCGCATGGTATGGTTGGTTGCATGGCGCGAATTGCGTGATCAATTGCGCGATTGGCGGATTATTTTCCCGATGGTTGTGCTGACTTTGGTCCTCCCGTTTTTGGCTGACTTGGGAGCACAGGAAGCCATTAATTTTACTCTCAAATACGGAACGCCCTTGATAGCTGAGCGTTTGGTGCCGTTCTTGCTGATGGTTGTTGGTTTCTTTCCAATCACAGTTTCTCTGGTGATTGCCTTGGAGTCTTTCGTCGGTGAGAAAGAACGCGGGACGATTGAACCACTCCTGGCCAGCCCCCTAAAAGACTGGCAGCTATTTTCTGGGAAAATGATTGCCGGGACTGCTGCCCCCCTCATGACTTCCTATGCTGGAATTACGGTCTATATGATCGGGTTATATTTTCAGCACATCCCTTTCCCCGATTTGAACCGGATGGTACAGACCCTGGTCCTCACCACTTTGCAGGCTCTTCTAATGGTAAGTGGGGCGATTCTGATTTCTACCCAAGCCACCTCTGTCCGCGCAGCTAACTTAATGGCATCATTCATTGTCATCCCGATGGCATTGCTTATCCAGGGTGAGAGCATAATGTTGTTTTGGGGGAATGATCAGGTTCTTTGGTTGGCAGTGGTTGGGGTGGCGGTCTTGACGGTGCTTTTAGCTCGCGTCGGTATTGCTCATTTCCAACGAGAGGCTTTGTTGGGCCGCGAAATTGATGTTTTAAATTTGCGTTGGATTGGAAGGACTTTCTGGGCAGCATTTAAAGGAGAAGCTTCCTCCTTTTTGGGGTGGTTCAAGGTTGAAGTCTTTAAAACCCTTCGTAGACAAGTCCCATCCATTATCCTTACGATCACTATCGGTCTGATTTCAATTGTAGCAGGCTATATATGGGTATCCTCGAATTCTCCGAAAATTATGGATCAATTCACTGCAGGAGATTTATCCACCACATTGTCATTTGGGATGGGTGTACCGTTGGCAAGGGTCGGGATTTCCTTCCCAACTATCTGGGGACACAATTTACAAGCCATTTTCGTCATCCTCCTTTTAGGCTTGTTCTCTTTCGGAGTACTGGGCGCTTTGGTTTATCTTCTTAATATGGGGGTCATTGGTGCTGTTCTTGCATTGGTTCGCGCCATGGGAGCCTCACCTTTGAAAGTGGGGGTGTACGGAATTCTGCCCCACGGACTCTTTGAGATTCCCGCCCTGATTCTTGCCAGTTCAGCAATATTATATATCGGAGTTTTACTCGTCACACCGCGCTCCCAGCGCACCCTCGGTGAAGTGCTCATCGAAGCGATCGCGGATTGGGCAAAAATCGGCTTGGGTCTCGTGCTGCCTTTGTTGACCATTGCAGCAATTATCGAAGCTTGGGTCACACCGGCCTTATTGATTTATGCCTTTAAATAGGGGAATTATATTAATATAAGATTAACTGAATTATTTTTAGCAGTTTGCCTGCTGTTAACCCGCGAAAAAAGAATATTCTATTCTATTTCCCTAAAAATTTCTTGCTTTATCGTCTTGGCAATTGAGTCTTCCCCCCCGGCCTAATTAAAAAAAGTTCCTCTTTTTGCATGAGGGAATTTTTGTTCTTTACCACCCAAGGATAAATTGTTCCCATTCATAATTTTCTTCCAGGTGCCTTCCAAAAATGTACTTGGCGCTTGCAGGAGGTTCCTTTGGGGCGTGCAGCAAAGTCATATTGACCTCACTAAGTTTCCTTCCTCCTTTGCGATGATTGCAGGATGGGCAGGCAGCAACTACGTTTGCCCAGGTATGCTCTCCACCGAGGTGTTTGGGCCATACGTGGTCCACGGTTAAATCGTTGGATCTCCTGCCGCAGTATTGGCAGGTGTATTTGTCTCGCCTGAAAACCTCCCTGCGCGTCAATTTGACCTGCAGGCGCGGCCGGTGTATCATTTGTTCTAAGCGGATGACCGACGGGATGGGTATGGTTTGTTTTACGGTCTGAATAGTGCCGCGGCCATTCATCACTAGGTCAGCTTTCCCCAAAAAGATCAAGCCCAGTGCCCGTCGCATGTTGCAAACGTTGATTGGTTCAAAATTAGCATTTAAAACCAGAACTGGCGCATCCATGGCGTCTCCACATTGGCGTGAATTATACTCCACACCTGGCAGGATTTTAGAAAGGAATTAAATATGCGTGTAATCGTTGCTGGTGGGACCGGGTTGATAGGTACCGCGCTTGCCAAATCTCTTCTATTGGACGGGCATCAAGTCTGGATATTGACCCGCAATCTTTCAAGGGCGCCTCTGGCTGAAGGTGCGCTGGGTGTTGCCTGGGATGGCAGAACGACCGTTGGGTGGGAAGAATTGGTCTCCCGGGTGGACGCAATTGTAAACCTTGCTGGTGAGAGCCTGGGGTCAGGACTGTGGACGAGTGAGCGAAAAAATCAAATTGTCTCCAGTCGCGTTAATGCTGGTAAGGCTATTAGTGCTGCAATCAATGCTGCGAAACCGCGCCCCAAAGTCTTGATTCAAGCCTCGGCTGTAGGATATTACGGGCCCCATGGGTCTGAACCGGTTACCGAAGATACTCCTCTCGGGCGCGGCTTCCTCTCGGACGTCTGCAGGGATTGGGAGGCTTCCAGTCAATCTGTCGGGGAAATGGGTGTCAGGCGGGTGGTGATTCGCACGGGTGTGGTTCTTTCAAAAAAAACAGGTGCACTCCAGCGCTTACTGCTGCCATACCAACTATTTGTTGGCGGGCCGATGGGGAGTGGGCGCCAGGGCTTCCCCTGGATTCATCTTACCGATGAAATTGGGGCCATTCGTTTTCTGATCGAAAACGATCATGCTCTGGGTGCTTACAATTTATCTGCACCTGAGCCACTTTCAAACGTTGACTTTGGACGCGTTCTTGCCAAGGTATTGAAGCGACCATTCTGGTTACCTATCCCGGCTTTCTCCTTGAGGTTGTTGCTTGGTGAAATGGCCACCCTTGTGTTGGAAGGGCAGTACATGTTTCCTAAACGTTTACAGGAAATTGGTTTCCATTTCCAGTTCGAGAAAGCTGAAGCTGCGTTGCGGAATTTATGGGCAGGATAATCTCTTTCAATAGCGTGTGAAACGGCCCTACCCTAGACGGAATGAATCTGGCATGGTAGAATACCGCCCGCTGGAATTGGGGGCTCGTCCAATGGCAGGACGACTGACTCTGGATCAGCAAATAGGGGTTCGACTCCTCTGCCCCCAGCCTCATATATGGCGGTAGACCGCCTAAGACCCCCCAGATACAGGGTCATAAAGAGCCTCCCACACAAGGAGGCTCTTTTACTACAGCAACCTTACAGCAACCCATAAAAAGCTAATTTCTTCATCCAAATGACTAAGCAGAATATAACTGATCCACCTCTCTGAGATATTTTATTTCTTTACTTACTTCTATGGGTGTAAGGAGCTCGTCCATTTTTTTTGCTGCTTCCTCTTGCATGGATGGGAGCACATGCGAATAAGTGTTCAGGGTCATGCTGATGTCTGCATGCCCTAGGCGTTCCTGGACTATTTTCGGATGGATACCTTGCTGCAACATGAGCGTCGCCGCTGTGTGTCGAAGATCGTGAAAGCGGATAACTGGAAGGCCGATCCTCTTCAATAGTTTCTTGAAATCCTCATACATGTTCCTAGCCGCCATTGGTGTACCAATCGTGGTGGGGAAGATCAGTCCATTTTCCTGCCATTTCTCTCCTGCCTGTTGCCTGATCTGATCCTGATCATCCATATGCTCATGTAGTTTTTCAACCATGGACTTGCTAAGTATTATCGTTCTTCGCCCAGCTGCAGTTTTCGGTTCGGCAAAGACAAGCCCTTTGCCCGGCGTACGCTGGAGCTGCCGCTTGACCTGCAATTGGCGAGTAACCCAATCCGGGTCTTCCCACTTCAAACCGAGCAATTCGCCTTCCCGCATTCCAGTATGCAAGGCCAGATGGAAAAGAGCCTGATAGCGTGTACTATCCGCAGCAGACAGGAAAGTTCTGGCTTGATCACTTGTAAGAACTCTCATCTCTTTATGAGTGACCTTTGGCCGGGATACGGCTTGTGCTGGGTTGCGCCCGATCAATCCCAATTTGAGAGCTTGATTCAGGGCTTTATGTAGAACACTATGGGTCAGTAAAACCGTTCTTGCACTAACGCCTTTATCTAATTCTTCGTTGTAGAGCGTTTGGATCTGATCTGGACGCAAACCCTTGAGCTTAATTGCTCCCAGACGTGGCACAATATGTTGTCGGCCAATTTGCGTATACTGATACAGAGACTTGGGACGGACTGATTCCCGAATTGTTCCCAACCATTGGTGGAGAAACTCGATCACTGTTGTTCTCGCTCCTGCCATCGTCAAGCCATTCTGAATCTGGCTCAGGGTGTTCCGTAGCCACTCACGACATTCAGATTGCGTCTTGAAATACTTGCTAATTCTTTTGCCCTGAATGGAAACTGAAACGGTCCATAACCCGTCCTTACGATGATATATACAGTTGGGCTGCATCCCCAGGACTATTGATAATCGGCCTTTCAATTGGATGGGCATACAGCTGGGCATTAAGTTCATCATGCAGCTGCCGCAACTGTGCAAGTGTCTTCTCGACCTTGCGATTGCGCTTCCTTGGTGGAGAAGAAACTCCCTCTATCAGATCGATCAGAGGGAGTTGTATATCCAGTTCAGGAGAGTCACATTCCATAGTCATTGTCATCCTCCAACTTGGAATTCTCCCGAATATCGTGCGGCTCCCCATCCCATGCTCCACGGACCTCTGATTCGGTCAGATACTCCCCACAATCCAGGCACAGGGCGCGGACCATAATATTGTCTGTGACTTCTCTTTCCACAAAGCGTCTACTACCACTTGTATCCACCACCACATGGCGATGCATGCAAGGGGAATAACAGAAGTCGTTATCGGAAAAGGCATCGTGATACCAATCAGAACTCCAACTGCTACTCATGGCTGCCTCCATTTTTATGCTGCTTGCCATAGCACCAGGAACCATCCTCGGTCTTGTGGGAAAACCAGATCTTCCCGTCTTTCTCTCGCTGCTTCATCTCGCAGTGATGAATCGGACAAAGTTTCGTTTCCCTGCCATTATGGTTATTGCTGTTCTCGCAAGGATGGTTACCCTGCTCAAGCAGAAACGAGATGGCTGTACTGGCTTTTTCCAGCAGATCTCTGCCTGTCTCGCCTCGAAGGGTGATCTGGCAGACAAATCCCTGTGGATTGATATAGCGGGTATTCCAAGAGGCGGGAGCCTCAAGGAAGGAACCTTTTTTTTGACTTCGGGTTGCATAATAGTTCTCCTTTTTAAACGCAAAATGCCAGCCCATTTCCATCAGGCTGGCTCTCTGGCTTCGTTATGGATATCATTGGGATTGTTCTTCGATCGCGATAGCATGCAGCATCTCTGCAAACTGGTGCACATCCACCCAGGCAAGCAGAGTGCCTTTACCGTCGCAAGCTACGCACTTGGTGAGCATTGGATGATCCCTGCCTGCAAGCGTGAAGACCTTGCCAGTCGCGAGAACGCCCTCGCCTCCGCAAGCATTACAGGTGGTCTTGATAGGAACTTGATTCTGGTTCATACTTGCCTCCTTAAAACGAAAAACCCCATCTTTTCAGATGGGTTGAATGGGTCATGCTCTACACTTCTAAAGTTCTACACTTGCAGATGTAGAGCATGTTGCGGCGCGGAAGGTACAAGGTCATCCCAGGTATTGCTTCCGAACCAGCTATTCAATTGATTGCCCCCAAAATATACCCCCCATGTTCACTTTCAGGATTAATATCCCCTCAATAATACCTGACGACACCCGCAGGGATATTTCGCAAATATATTTGAGAACAAAGTAGGATTATTTGTTTTAATATATTTGAAGAGATTGGGGAACGGATAAACTAAATAATCATGTGGGGAATTGGAGGATAAGAAGAACCCTGGTAAGCAATTAAGCCTCGACCCTAGCGATCAGAGGGTCAAGTTCTATACGAGGAACATTTGATTTCAACGGGTTGCGTTAGTAGCTGTGGGGCGGGCGTTAACTCTCCTTGGGAGCAGAGAAAACTCAAAGTCAGAGAAATGCTCGAAAATGCCGTAGAATCCCCAGCGTCCAGTGCACGCTTTGTTGGGTGAACGGAATCACCAGCCATATTTTTGTATACAAGCGACTTGATTTCACCCATTTTGTTTTGCATGATACAAAGACTTGTCAGTCTCCAATGCCAAATCTTCACTGCTTGTTATATCCGATGCTAAAGTTGCTGCGCCAAGGGGTATAACATCAGGCTATTACCGCACTAACGCCCTCAGATTGCAGAAACTGTGATCGCATTGCATCTTCGTGTATGTGATCGGCGATGAATTGTATGATCTCGCGCGCCTGTGCCTTTAATACAGCAGGTTTTCCATTGTCGGATTCAACCCCAGCCAGTGCAGCCAGAATCTGCCACAAGAGACGACGGGAGCCAATGGCCTCGGCAGCGAGACGGGCTTGCTCGAACGCACTTTTGGCCAGATCTCGTTCGCCATTCAACAAATGAGCCTTGCCTTTGAGGAAAAGCGCCTCAGAAATATATTGGCCGACTTTGAATTGCTGGCTATCCTTCACTACGGGGTCAATGATCGTGATGGCTTGGGCATGATCCTTGCGAGCCAGTGCCAGCCTGCATTGGGCAAGTTTCAGCGAATAGTCCACAAAGGTAGTTGCTGAGGTGGCGGGCGCCGAGAGTGGAGGCGGCCAGATCGAGCTGCCCGGTTGCAATCTCGCAGAGAGCAAAGCCCACTGCCGCTGGGGTCCAGGCCGCGGGAGCCGGAAGCTCCTGATTTGGAACGCGGGTGGTGCGATACAAGTCCATCCCTTTTTGAACGGCTCCGATCTGGATGTACGCCCAACACAAGTCAGCGCCATACCACTTCGTGTGGATCGGCGCATTGGCTTCCACTGCCAGGTGAACACTCGCCTCCAACTCTTCAAAAGCCTTGTCAATCTCTCCGTATTCAAACCAGATCTGACCCTGCAAATGATGCGGCCAACATTGAGCCCACACATTCTTCGTTGTGCGGCTGACCTCAAGACTTTCCTGTGCAATCTCAAGGGCTTTCTCGTATTTTCCGGACCAAAAGAAATTAAGCAGCAAGGTGTTCAGATTATCGTTCAACATGGGCATATTGCCCAACTCGCGCCACAAGCCGGCGGCTTCCATCAAGCCGCGCTTCGCCTTCTTCGAAGCGGCACGCCACGTTATAAGCCCGTGCCCAGATCGGTGAGAGTGTAGGGGATCTGTTCACGCAGGTTCAAGGAACGTGCGAGACTCAAGGATCTCTCCCCGTAGTCTATGGCCTGGTCCGTCTTGCTTCCGTGCAAATTCGCCAGAAGTAAATTCCATAACACCCTGCATTCAATGGACTGGTCTCCCAACTCCTGAGCCAGTTTGAGCGTTTCCTCCGATAATGCCTGGCCTTTTTCTGGATCCATCACAGCGGTGGGAGTGGAATAAAGTGTGCTGGCTGCCACCTGTGCATCCAATTCCATCCGGCGGTCCTTGCGCTCGCGCGCGGTGGTTAGCATCTCATCATAGTTCTTTAGGGCCTGCTCAAATTGCCCGCTCAATTCCATGGCGCGGCCGCGGCTGTGTATAGATATGGTGGAGTTGTTCAGCGCTGATGACAGTCTCTTTGCCCAACTCCAGCGCACGGGTGTAAGCCGCGATCGCCTCATTCTGAGCATAGATCGCGAAAGCGGCGTCCCCTGCCTGGATCCAATAGGACACGGCCTTTTCGGCATTCCCGGCTTCGTCATAATGGCGGGCCAGTTGCAAGGCAAACTGGTCGGTATGATCAACAGATATGGCTTCCAGGGTTTCGGCAATTTCCCCATGCAGCATGCGCCGTTCTCCCGCACTCAGTTCGTCATAGAGATATTGTTGGATCAGCGCATGTGAAAAACGATAGATGGAGAGAAACTGCTTGCCAATTTTTATTTCACCCTGTTCGGACACGAGAAGATAGCGCTTCTCCAGTTCACGCGACAAATCCTTTACCAGCTCGCGCTCCTCCAGTTTCTGAACGCGGGCAATCACCTGTGCAGTAAATTCATAACCCATCACACTTGCGGTCGTAAGCGTCTCATGTAGGCCTTCAGGCAGACGTGCGATTCTTTCCCCGATCACACCTTCGACGCGCGCCGGGCAATGTCTCCCAATCCAGGGTTGACCCTTGAATCCAGCAGCCATCTTTATCCTTGACCAGGTTGCCGCGTTCCTGCAAATTGCGCAGCAACTCAACCGTAAATAGTGGATGCCCATCTGTATGCGCAAACAGCGCCTCGCGGAAGGCGGCCTCCAAATGATTGGGTTCCGAATCGATCAGCTCATTTGTAAAAGCTCGCCCTTCGTCGGGATCGGCGTGCGAAAGATCCAGCACGATATCGCCGTGATACCGTTTGAGTTCATTCAGGATCGATTCAAAGGGATGACGCCCACCGTCGCGGCCGAGCGCCACATCGTCCGGGCGATAGGTGCCGAGCAGCAGAATGCGGCTGTCTTTGAGTTCACGAGCGAGATGGAATAAAAGGTTCAATGAACCGCTATCCGCCCATTGAAGATCATCCAGTACAAGAATGAGCGTGTGGTCTTTGGACAATGCCTTCAGCACGGAAGCATATTGTTCGAATATCTTTTCCTGGTCGAGGGCGGGGTTGACCTTCACCGCCTCGGTGCCCGTTTTTTTGCCTTCCCGTTCTGTTAGTTTATTGGCGAGACCGCTGCTGAGCGCAGCTTCGGTCGCAATGTGTGTCAGTAGGCCTGCCACCGGGACGAAAATACCGATCAAATCGGGTCCGAACTTGATCAACGTCTGGCTCGACACGCGCACAAATTCTTTAAGACGGATTGCATTTTTTGCCTTGGTGATCTCAGCCGCTGATTTCTTCTCTTCCGTGTCTGTGGTCAGGAACGTCAACACCTGGCGAAAGGGAAGATATGGATCGCCGGTGCCGGTTTGCGCGTTACACTCGCCGATGGCGGTAATGAGTTTGGGATCGGCATCTTCCCTTAAGCGAATGAATTCTTCCACCAGAGCGGTCTTACCAGCGCCTGCCTCACCGGCAATGAAAATCACCTGCAAATGTCCGTCTTCTGCGCGTTTCAGGGACTCTTCCAGCCGTTGTAACTCTGTTTTTCTGCCGACAAAAGTAGTTTGTGCCATGGGTTCTCTTTATATGGACTCAAATGAAAACGAATATTTCAATTCGTGCGTAACGGGATGGAGTGTAGCATATTCTTTTGTTTTGTGAAGCTCGAATTGGCTTTGTTTCTTTCACACAACGGTCCCTGACCAGTCAGTCCAAGCCCAACCATGATTCAATAAAAGTATTCACGTAACATACAAATTTGAGTGATATATAAATAAAGCATACCAAATTTACCCTGAAACAACACCCATTTTCATTAAGCGGGGGGCTGATAACCCAGGGGTTCGAGGTTCGTATCCTACAGGAGTACAAAATGGGATAAAAAAAAGCGATGCGCTGTACAAAAGCGCCTCGCAAAAGGCTTAAAAGCTCCTCGCCGAGGATTTGAACCTCGAACCTTGCGGTCTGAGGTTCAAATTCTACAGCAGTACGTTTTTATATCATGACTTTTTCACCAACAGCTTGGCTTACCGGCGCGGAGCCGCAGGCGGAGCGTCCGGTGGCGCCGTTATTGGGTGCGCTCTGGAATTGATGTATTCTAATACCTAACCGGTGACATTGAAATCAGATGCCCAAGCCAAATCTTGAATCTCGATAATTTTATTATCGATACTATCAATAGATGAGATGAACTCGCTTATTTCTGAAGCGTCAGAAATCATGTAATTGAGGAAACTTTTCATGGCGCTCAGTACCAAATGAATGACCACAATAAACTGAACATCCTGTGTATCAATATCATGGTCTCGCGGGTAAAGTACTTGACCATCTTCGTGGCGGAGATAGTTAAAGATTAAATCGCTCCATGTTCCATGTACAGCGTGAGAACCCATTCTTTGAATGGCTGTATAGAACAAGTCACCAAAACCAAGGTCTGCGCACATTCGAGCGAAATCGGGAAGCCCTTTGGCGTCATTTACGTCTTGTTCTGACAATCTGCTTAACTCTAAGCACTCTTTGATTGAATTAAGCATACACTGTTCGATAACAAGGCTGTTGCCATTGCGATTTTCGATGTTTACATCAATCTGGTTCTTGAGAATTAAGTCTTTCTTCAAGCCATTGGCGAGGTATCGCACAAAGCTATCAGCATTATTTTTATAACAAAGCCATTGAACTTTGACCGCGGATTCAGTAATACATCTGTCGAGAAGCCGCGTAGTCTCTCCATACCTCCTGGTGGAAGAGAGACGCACATTTGACAACATTAACCGAGAGCAACGGTTGAGCAAACCGACTAATACTGCATAATGAGTAGGTGATATCTCTCGAAGAGCTGGTGATTCTGGCGAAATACAAACAACAACATTGCAATAGGTGCCGACGAATTTGTACCATTCAAAAAGGATTGGGCGGAAGTCTTTGCTTTGTTTGCATTGTCCAACTAGTTCTTCTGAAAAGGTTGGCACTTTAGGTAAAAGACTATCGTACCTTGACTTCATTTGGGAAACCTTTTATCTGAGAGCGCAGCCAACGGTTTGCGTTAGTGGCGGTGGGGCGGGCGTGGATTCTGTTTGGGAGTAGAAAAAAATCCGAAGCCAGAAAAATGCTTGAAAATGCGTCAGAATCCCCACCATCCACTGCACGCTTTGTTAGCCCAGTTTAGGCAATAGATTCGATTTGTTTTATTACAACTTGTCCGATGTAATTGCTTGTTCTTGACGGACAAGAACTAACATAATGGTTGCCATGAATGCAACGATTGCGCTGAAGACGAAAACGGGATTCATTCCAAATTTCTGGATCGCAACACCTGAAATGCCGAAGCCTATAATTCCGCCAATCCAATTTGTAGAACTAAAGATCGACAACCCTTTACCCAACGATTTCCTTGGAACAAGATCGGTTATCAAAGCAGAGCCAACACCGCTGCCCACATAACTTTGGATTGACAACAATAATGCCGCAATCCAAAAATGCCAGATCGTAGTCGAGATGGAGAGCATAACCATGCCACAGGCTCCAGAAAAATAACAAAAAGACAAGAGTATTTTACGATTGACACGATCTGATAGTCGTCCGATCAGGGGGGATAGTGGCAGAGCCACTAATCCACCGACAGCAGCTGTACTTGTCACTGCCGCAGAGAGAAAGTTGAGTTGGTGCATAGCCAGTGACGTACCTAGACGACCTACAAACAAAACAATGCCGACGATGACGCTGGTCAGCAGTAAAATATAAAATCCAAATCCAAGCGGTGTCGCTTGTTTCTCCGATGAGGATGGACTCTGTAAAACTGTGGGCTTGTCATCTAAAAGCATTCCAGTCAATGGTAGAAGACCATAAAATAGTCCAAGCGTAGTAAACAATACGGGGAAGCCCCAACGATCAGCGATGCTCCCTATCGTCAATCCTCCAATCAGTGCACCCAATGCGCCTGTCAGAGCCAGAATACCAAACACCCGCCCGCGTTCATTTTTATCAGCGAACAAGCCCGCCAAGATCATGATTAATGTCAACCCGAGTCCACCGATGAACCAAACGAAAGCCGTTAATATCGTAAGTTGCCAGGCGCTATTTACTTGCCCCATCAACCAGATGGCAGGTATGTTTAATGTGCTCAATATAATCAGAGGTGCCTTGCGGCGTTGAAACTTATCAGATAACCAACCTGCGACCAATGTCCCTAACGCTAGGGCGAAATAAGATATTGATAAATAGTAACCGACCAGCGCGGGCGTAGCACCTAAATGACTGGCGTAAATTGGCAGGAGAGGAAGAAGTCCATTCCCCAACACCCAGGGTACAAGAGAACACACAAACAAGGCATAAAGTTGTTTTTTGTTCATTGCGATATCCTCAATTGAAGAACTGATAGATTCGTACTGCCATTGCCTAAACACTATGCGGGCTAACTAGGTGCTCAGCCGTCGGTTGGCAGCTCAACAGCTTATGGGCCGTTCCTGTCTAACCACCGAAATTAATGTTGACTAAAGGGTTATTTTCCTATTGGTTCTAGATTCAAATCCTGGTGAGGAACGTTTTCTATAAGTGAAATTATCTTGGACAAGCGATAAAAGATTCAAATACTTATAAAAGTATAGATATTATTAGGGAAAAGGGCAATCCACATTGAACAGTGGCAAGTAATAAGAAGAAAAAAGATGACCGAGCGCGTCGGTCATATAGGAATCGCGTGAAAGAAGAATGGAAACTGTGGGGAATTTAGATCCTCTTTCTTTGGGTCTTCCGGGTCGGTGTTGGGGAGTTTGGAGTCGCCGCCGCGAACATTGACGGGGGCAAAGACACCGATCGTTTCGGGCATGGTCTCGGCAAGAATGATATATATGCCCATTGCTTCTAATTCTCGCATGCCTTGGTTTCTACAACCTCTACACTTCTCTGCATCAGCGCAGAAGATAAGGTTGCCGTCTGGATGATGACTAGGAGGATACTCTGGTAAAGTACTCCAGAACAGCTATTCAATTGGTTGCCCCCTATGTTCATGTTTGACTTTTCACCCCCCTCACTATAAGGACTAAACACCCGCAGGGAATTTTGCGGGATTGACTTCAGGATAGATCAATTACGTTGAAGACTACAATGTATAAGGAATAATGTACCTTGTCACATGGACAGCGATGAATAGCACATTGAGACCATATTACAAGAACGAATCACTGAAGGGGATTGAATTGGAAAGCAATATCCTCTATACTTCTATCGGATCACTGTGTTTCGCCTCCATCAATATTAATTATTGGACTGGAGAAACCTAGAGGGAAGAATAATGGGACGAATAGCTGTTGCAATGATTGTGGTGTTAATCTGCAGTTCAATGACGGCCTGTGGTCCAGGAGAATTATTTGGATCCACATTCACCCCCACATCAACCATAACCTATACTCCAATAGTAACCCTTACACCAACTTCTACTGCGACACCCGACCAATACCTTATGGGGGATTGCTGGCACTCTCTCCGTGTCACAGTTCGGCAAGACCTCGACAGGAATGGTTTGTGGGATGTATCTGAGCCACTACTGGAGGGCGTCAAGTTCGACATACGGGGTCCAATTGCGGAGATAGATAATCCTACTTTATTAAGCAAAGCGGACGGCAGGCTTGATATCGAGGTCTACCATCCTGGTAAATGTTTCGTTGAAACATATACGATCATCGCTTATCCACCGGATTCATATAAGCCGACGACTCCCGTAACCGTCACCTTCTCCCTTAACTTTGACGAAACCATCTACGAAGCGCAGTTCGGGTTCCATGCTGTCTCCAAGTAGTAGAAAATTATGAACGAAAAAATAGAAAAGTGAGAAGTGATGCCCGTCCCACCCTGCCGTTGAACCAAATCGTTGAGCAACTGCGTCGAACAAAAGTGAAATAGATGGATTCTGGGATTTCAAATATGGAAAAACCGCCTGATACATTAACAACACCCCGCCTTCTGCTTCGCCTACCCATCCTGGAGGATGCAGAAATCATCTTCAATAAGTATGCCCGGGATAAGGAGGTCCTGAAATTCCTGATCTGGCGGCCGCATGAAAATGTCAATACCACAAGGGAATTTATCCTCCGTTGTATTCAATGTTGGAAGGATGAAACCGCTTTTCCCTGGATCGTTGTTCGTAAAAGCAATAATGAGATGGTTGGTATGCTCGAACTTCGAATTGAGAAATTTCGGGCGGAAGTGGGATATGTGATTGCACGGCAATACTGGGGAAATGGTTATGCCACTGAAATAACGAAATCTGTCATTGAATGGGCATTTTCGCAAGAAAATATATATCGGGTTTGGGCGACATGTGATGTTGAAAATCTCGCCTCTGCCCGGGTGTTGGAAAAAACGGGAATGCAACGGGAAGGTATTTTACGACGATATATTGTGCATCCAAATATCAGTGACGAACCACGGGATAGTTATTGTTACGCAATAGTAAGATGAGTTGATAGGATATATACCTGCCCAACACCGGCTAGTTACCGGACAACGGCTCCGCTGCTCGCGGGATCCGCGATTAGGAAGAATTGATGTGATACTGCAAAGAAGACGAATCACTGCTCCAGGATCAATTCATTGAGCTTGTGACATTAGGAGGGAAATACTTTTGATTGTTTATGGCTAGGAAGAACTCTCATCCTCGAATCTTAGCTTTCCCAGACGGCCAATCTCCAGCAGGAGGTTGGATAGACGCACTGCATATCCCAGCATTTGGCCAACGACCAGTTATTGTTCTAGATTATCAAGAATTGCAACTATCCACACCCTCGACTTTATTCGAGAAAGATGGAAAACCTTGGGAGCATGTACATGGCGTCTACATACCTCGCCGACTCTGCTTCATTGACTTCGAAAGCATCGAAGGCAAAGAACTCTGTGCTTACTTCGATGGCCAGCCACTCAATCATAGCACTCGCGCCATAAAAAGCGCACTCACGTGGCGTACCCCAACCGGTAAGAATTATTACCTGTTTGAAATCCGCTCTGAGCCTTATCCTTCACTTCTGATAAATGCAGGACATTGTATAGCTCAGGCACGGATGGGATCAATCCAGTCAATTGACTTGATCCGAGATTGGTCACCTCCTCCTCCCTCTCCAGCACGCCTGATACCGAACCCAACACGACTACATCAACATTATGGCGGCAACCCAATTACGATTTGGTTGAATGAGCGTATTCAGAAACGAAAGTTGTTTATTGGTGGAATAGATGTCCAGGGGGATCAGCGACCCAAGGTAGATTGTGTTCTAAATGTGGGTGAGGATTCAAGTCGCTGGACAACGACAACTTCGTTCTATCCATATGATCGATGGGATAATAAAGGTGAGGGGTCAAAAGGTATGGATGTAAACGAGATTGCTGATGAAGCTCGCTGGGTTATCGAACGCTTGCAGGTAGGCCAACGGGTATTAATCCACTGTACGGGAGGGATGAACCGTTCAGCGACGGTTTGTTGTGCTGTTCTAATATTACTAGAAGGTCTATCAGCGGAAACTGCCCTCGAGCGTGTCCGAGAATACCACCCTTGGGCTCGTCCCGATCCTTATCATTGGTTGGCACTACGTTGGTTGGCTCATTCAGCTAACACTTTCATGTCAGAGAAAGTGGGATGATAGCATCCAGAATCATGCATAACCAGCTCCAATAGACGATATCTCAGCATCGGGAGTTCATTCTAGGCTCCAATCGGAGAAATTAGTTAGGTTTCCGGTAGGGTTCAAATTGATCCATATCTTATTATTACACCCCCATGTTCATTTTTGACTCTTTTACACCCCCTCTATTACCCTATGACACCCCCGCAGGAAATTTTGGGGAATGTCCCATACTGTCCATTTTTAGATAATACTAAATGGCATAATACCCACTTGGAATCCGTTTACAAATGCACACATGGGTTAATAGCACCTACAATACTCCCTCTATCAATCGAATCGATTTTTAAACTCAGATTAGGGGAGATGCTTGATCTATTAATTCCCCACAAATTCTCCAAAATTGGATATTGGGCTATTCAGTCAAGGATGAATACGGATATACGATTTGTAATGAGGATTTACAGTTAAGGATATAATTTTATAAATTTAATGAATAATACTCGCTTTGGTAGCAGGAAAAAGAAACAATGATGAAAACCAAAGTCTTGTTTTTGTCACTTATCTGGCTATTATCCGCGTGTGCGCCAGCAACAACCCGTGAGCCTACACAAACGACCGTATTGACACCAACGAAACTACCTACCCTGCCGCTAACGCCGACGATAACACGCACGAAAGCACTGACAAGAACATCAACACTGACACCTACGGAAATACCGGCAACAATATTAAGTATGGATCCAGAGAACCCGACAAAAATGACTTTGGCAGAATTCTCAGCTGCAAAGTTTACAACGCATAAGTTTAGCCCGGAGGCAAAATTGACCCCCGGCACGTATTTTCTGGTACACCAGGAACCAGACTGGAGTACATTATTCTTATACAGGGACAAGTATCTGGATCCCAAAACCCAACCGTTGGCTGTCAATGGGTTTATGGATGTAACCATGCCCGACGGTACAGTGATATTTGTAGTACAGGAATCAATACTTAACAGTGACGGGACAATATCTGAATGGAATATTGGGTGGAATAAAGCCGACTTTACCAATCCACCACTTATAACTAATGCAAAAGTAAATTTTGATTTTAAAAGGTGGATAAGGTTGTTATTATCAGGGACTAAATATTTTGTACCCCAGGGGAAAAAGAGCGACCCCATAGCCTGCATGGGGTGGAATTCACCTTATGTTTGTGAGCACACAATCCCTGAAATGGCAGAAATGGTGGAGGATTTTGTTTATACCGGCATATCCGATCCAAGACTATCAGAGGGATTTTTAATACCGAATAACGAGGTGTGGGATAACTAATAATCAGGCAAATAGAAGGCGGAAGGTAACGAGAAGAACGGCAAGGAGGGAAAAATGAAATTCTCAATAATTAGTTTGGTTCAAGGTAACCAAATCATGCGAGGAATAACCGGTGCAGTGTTCTCCTTGATGATCTTGACAGCTTGTAATTCTCTTATTGCTCCAACTCTAACCCCTATAGCGTCAGCAACCACCGAGCCAACCGCCACTAAAACAGCTACATTTACTCCAACAAGTACATCAACTCCAACGCCCACTTCCACACCAGTACCTGCTTCGCAGCCAATTTCACCTATCAATGTAGATCAGGTGACATTGCTGACCCATATGGGTAAAGGCTATGCTGAGCAAGCGGTGTATTCGCAAGATGGCAAGTTTTTGGCTGTCGCCAGTACCGGAGGTGTCTACCTATACGATGCTCATTCGCTGGATGAATTGAAGTTGATTGCCACAGATGTAGGTGTGACCTGCATCGCGTTAGCGCCGGATGATCAGATCCTAGCAACAGGGTCCTCTGACAGCAATGTGCGCCTGTGGAGTATAAGCGATGGCACATTGCTCAGGGTATTGGAAGGTCACAAAGGGAGTATCACTGCCATTGCTTTCTCACCGAATGGCCAAACCCTGGCCTCAAGCGGCGGATATTATACATCCAACCTTGCTGACAATATAATACGGCTGTGGCACGTGAGTGATGGATCTCTATTGTATAAGTTGGAAGGTCACAGCGACATGGTGTACAGCCTGGCCTTTACGCCGGATAACCAAGTCCTGGCCTCAGGATCAAGAGACGGCACGGTGCGATTGTGGCAAGTTACTGACGGCACGATGCTGCGTATGGTGTGGGGCTATGGAGGGATATCCACGATTTCGCCGGATGGTCAGATACTGGCAACGGACGGAATTAATGGCCAGGTGCAATTAAGGCGGGTAAGTGACGGGAAACTAATTCGCACATTTTTGCCTGATCACACGGGATATATATTTAGCTTGGCCTTCTCACCGGATAGCCAGAAGCTAGCGTCCGGGTGGTCTGACACCTGGGATGGAACCGGGATCAACGCTATACAATTGTGGCAGGTAAGCGAGGGTACACTGTTACGTTCAATAAATGGACTGGATGGTCGCATCACCAGCCTGTCTTTTACTCCGGACGGTCAGACTCTTGCTTCAAGAGATGGCGGGTTATTATCATCTGTCGGAATTCAGATCGGGAAAGTACAACTTTGGCATGTAGGCGATGGTACCTTGCTGCATACTCTCGATGGATATAACAACTTCACAATGAATGCAGCATTTTCACCCGATGGGCAGTATTTGGTAGAGGGGATGCGGGATGGCAAACTGCAATTGTGGCGAGTGAATGGCTCCAATATTGACTTGTTCAGAACGCTGGATGGGTATCTGGAGGGAGGCGGGCCTCCACTGGATAATCCCCGCTGGCGATATTTGAAAAGGTTTACCTTGGCTTTGGCACCCGACGGCCAGACATTAGCGTTAGGAGGATTCTATGAATCTATTAGTTATCCTACAGTCCGAATATGGAGCCTGAGCAATGGTGAATTGCTACATTCATTAAATGCTAATACAAGCGGGGTTGGGGTGGAGGATCTAGCCTTTGCTCCAGATGGACAATCTCTTGCTGTGGCATATGGTAACTACCCCACAAGCACCGACAACTCAGTAAGATTGTGGCGGGTGAGTGATGGAATGTTATTGCATACACTTACCGGTCATGAGAAACCAGTAGATAAAGTCGTATTCTCGCCTGACGGTCAATTATTAGCAACGGCGTCTGAAGACGGTACAATTCGACTATGGCAAGTAGATACTGGCAACTTGTTGCAGATACTTAAATCATATAGCTATATTGTAGCATTTTCGCATGATGGACGAACCCTCGCAGCTGGCTTGCATGACGGCGAAGTACAGTTGTGGCGAGTAAGTGATTGGATACTTCTGGCCACTCTGGAAAGGAAAACAGCTGGGATCACAAACAATGTCATCTGGAATACGCAATCGGGAATAGCCTCTATCACCAGCCTGGCCTTTACGCCGGATGACCAACTCCTTGCAGTAGGTTCCAATGCTGATAGTATTGTGCGATTATGGAGGGTTGGTGATGGCGTATTACTGCGGGAACTGGACCGATTTTCAAATGGAGCGTGGGATTTAACATTTACACTTGACGGTCGCTTCCTGATTGTAGCGATGGAAGACGGCACAATCAATCTTTGGGGAACACCCCCACGGTGATATATCAATTCCTTAAAGGGGCGAATCGACAAAAATCGAATACAATCAACTGGGTGTGGCGTGTCCTATGAGCGGGCCTTCCACGCCAATGAGGCCTTCTTATTGGGAATGTATAAATTTAATGAAGGAAATTTTAACACAAAGACTGCCAGAATTAATTTATAGTATTTGAATTATCAAATAGCTATTCTAAAGGAAGAACGGTGCGGAGGGAACTGTGCTACTCTCAATAGACAGCCTTGCTCACGGGAAACAAAACCTGCGAGGAATAAGCAGTGTGATGTTTGCCCTGCTGATCTTGACAGCTTGTAATTCTCCCATTGCTCCAACTCCAACCCAAACTCAGACCCCTACACCTACAGCTACCACTATACCAACATCAACGATAACTTTAACTCCTACATCTACTAATACTCCGACTTCAACACCTACGCTGACACCAACACCTCGAATACCATTGTCAGGCGAAAATATTAAACAGTGGCAGATTTTCCAAACCCTGGGCGGGGTAAGCGGAGTGGACATTGCATTTACTCCGGATGGTAAACTGATTGCCATTGCGAATCAAAAAAGCATTGCCTTTTATGATGCAAGTTCGTTTCAAATCCTGAATACCATTGTCACCAATAATCCGGTGCTCGGATTGTTGATCAGCCCGGACGGAAATATGCTCTTGTCGATGAATGATCAACAAAAGATACAACGCTATCAACTTCCCTCTGGTAAACTCCTGGGGGTTCCAACACTTCTACAGAATGTTACCGATTTTTGTCCTCAAGGAAAAACATTGTCTGCTTATACCTGGTTTGTGGGGCGCTTGTTTTGTTTACCGAAGCAGGCAACAAGTTTTCCATCTGCCCCTTCTGTCCAAGGATTGATTACAATGGCATTTAACGCCGATGCCACTCTGGCAGCTTTGGGTGGACAAAATGGTTTCGAACTAGTCAGCTTGGTAGGAGGTCGGAAAAGCGAGACTAAATGGGATACTTCGAAGTGGGCATCTTTATGGGGTACTGCCGCAGCTTTTTCACCGGATGGTCAGATAGTGGCCCTCGGTTTCGCTGATGGTATCGTCTATTTGCTGAATACAAATAAGGGCGAGCAACTGGCAACCTATGCAATTGGTGGTCAGGTACAAGGTTTGAACTTCAATCCCGATGGCAGCCTGTTGGCAACAGTTTCGACCACCGGGGGGAAAGTTATCCAGCTAGAGACTGGTCAGGCCAGCGCAATTGGGGGCGTATCGCCCGGGTTAGTTAATGATATGGTTTTCAGCCCGGATGGGCAACGGTTTCTTACTGCTAACGATGTCAATCACTTCATGTTGTGGGATATTGCTGATGGTTCTCTCGTTTATCAATGGAATGGCAAGCCTTTTAAAACACATATGTACTATCCCTTCTGGTCATGCAATTTTGAGGGTGGCCGGGTGGCTTACAGCCTAAATGGCAAGTATCTGGCATTGGGAGATAACGGTGAGGTTCAGATAATCGATGCCAAGACGGGCAAGACGCTTCACAAGTTAGAGGTGGGGAAAGTGCTCAGTATAACCTTTAGCCCGGATAGCAACCAGATCGCGGTTGGCACGTCGGAAGTAGAAACCGGGCAACAAAAACTTGCAGATAGCATCCAACTATGGGATCTCGCTAGCGAGAAATTAGCGCAGACTTTTCTTGGGAACGCTGGCTTTGACGGATACACTTCCTATAATTGCACGTCTAACCTAGCTTTCACTCCGGATGGTCAGATGCTCATCGCCACAGGTGAAAATGGTATCACACTTTGGGACCTGGCAACTGGCCAGCAAGCTCAAAAGTGGTTTGATGCGAAGATATTGTATCCTATAGGGATGAATCTTACATCTGATGGTACCTTGCTTGCAGCGACGGGTGGTGAAGGCATCAAGTTGTGGAAAGTGATTGGACATGAAATTGCTCCTAATCCTTTTGCTCTCATCCAATGCAATTATTGTTTCAAAGTTACCTTCGATCCTGCCAATCAACTTGTGGTGAGCGAAGGCTGGTGGTCCGATAAAATATTTACTAAAATCTGGAACGTTGCAGATCAAAGACTGCTAGGCTCTTTCGAGTTTAAATTAGGCGATAATCCATTGAGTTCGTCGGTTGCTATTTCTCCCGTTGGAGATGTTCTTGCATTCAGCGCAGAGGGTTCGATCTATTTTTATGCTGTTCGACCATAATTGATGATCAGCTAGCCTCCGAACATTGGTTTCTGCGTATTGTGGATCCGACGCTTGACCCGCCCCCTGAAAACTGATCCGACATTTATATTAGGGTTCAGATAAGGAGGCAGGACAAAATGCCACGAAAAAGTTTCTCCAGTCAACAAATCATCAGTAAACTGAGAGAAGCGGAAGTGATTCAAAACTAAAGACAAAAAGTGGTGATTATCCGGCGTTCCCTCAATATCAGCGAATAAACCTATTATCGTTAGTGGAAAGACTATACAGGAAATCTCACGGATCAGGCTCACTGATTTATGGAAGAGAGGGAGACATAATGTGTTGAAGATACGGTTGCCTTCTGGAAGTTGACTAGGGGAAAAGCCCATTTGAGCGATCCTGAATAGTTATTCAAATGTCGCACCCCCTATGTTCATTTTAGACTTTTTACCCACCTAATAATAGGGCTTACAACTCCCGCAAGGTATTTTTCAGGATTGGCTGCAGAATGGATCATTATGCGATGGTTCTATAATTGCATACAGGATAATACTCCTCCTCACGCACACGCTGATAATCGCCACTTACCTTGGCCATCTCATCAAATATGTTGACAACCATGAGAAGACCAATATACTGAGCATAAAATGTATGATATATGAGCTCTACATAAAGCCTCATTTTTTGACAGTATCCGCAATGACCTCACTTAGGATTTCCAGATGAAGTTACCAAGGTTTTTCTGGCGTCTCTTCCACTTCGGTCCACGCATCGCCTACGCAATCGGCTTGGGCTCGCTCATAGGCAAGTCCGTATTGCTTCTAACCACCCTTGGCCGGAAATCGGAACTACCAAGAATCACGCCCCTCGTGTACGAGGAGCTCGATGACGCTATTATTATCGCATCGGCGCGCGGTCCTGCTGCAGATTGGCTCCGTAACATCATGGTCAACCCAAAGGTTTCCGTTCGAGTGGGTCGCCGTCAATTCGATGCAGTGGCTGAAGTGAATTTCGACCCAGAGAGAATTGCAGATTATCTTCAGCGACAGATCGAGCGAAATCCAGCAATGTTCGGGGCCATCCTCCGCGCGGAAGGCTTTTCATCCAAACCCAGCCGCGCCGACCTAATCGGCTTCGCTACCAAACGGCCAATTGTGACGATCCGGGCAACCAAGGATACCACCTAACGCCAACTCGCCGGTACAATAACTCTGATACTGGAATATTGCGCGATTTGCAAGAAATAGATCGAATCTCGTCTATCCAAGAGCTACCTCTAGCCAAACCCTTCTAATACCCACCCAGTTCACTTTTCATTATCAGGTTCGCAATACGATAGGTCCCAATAGCTAGGGGGTCTATATGCTGGGCTCCAAATTGGAGAAATTAGTTTAAGGTGGATATGAGAGCGGATGAGAGCCAATGAGAGTTTTTTTAAAATTCTTAAGCTATTTTTCGGGGAATTTATATGCTTTTAGGCATCCAACAGATGATGTGATCCCTGGATAAGCAATTTTGGATCATCATTTGCCATTCCAAGCGAATTGTCATATCTTTAGCAAATCAAGCCTCGCAATGCTACTATCAAATGGCTGTTCTGGATATCACCTTGGTTTGAGGGATCATATATTTGTATACGAGGGTATGAGATCATGCTCTCCACTCTAACTTGCAACCAGAATTGATTATGTTTCTTGCTCTCTTGCCATTGATAACCACCCCTCCCCTGATTTACCAAATAGGAGAAAAATCGGTAGTGGCAGAATACCTATGTATGAAACTGAGAGAGAAAGGAAGAAAGAGTAAGGAAAGAGACCCGATCACCCTCACCGCGAGTTCTCAATTGCATATAATCCATCATCTGAAATCATGTTGCACCCGCTAAACTCTCCGAAAGTACACTTTGTATATACTTGATATCTACATGGTATGTACATTATTATGTAACTATGAAAAACAATATTGTACCTACATCTTTCGAAAGCGCTGAGAACTCTTCAAGCCTGGGCCGAGGCTATTGAGCGCGAGATCGCAGAAATCACATCAAAAATTGTCCCCCTCTAACAGAGACTTGATACCACCCACGAGAAGCTTGATCTTATACAGCGCCTTATCAACCTTTCAGCGCCCAACGCTAATTCTTCCACCAGAATTGCTGACATAGGATCCGTTTCACTTTATACAACTGTACCGCTAGGGATCGAGGATCATATTGAGGAAATCTTACGCACAAATGGAAAACCTATGCACATTAGCGAATTACGCACTGCCCTAATCCAAACGGGTGTTCCGCTACCCGGGCGTGGTGATGAAGCTAATATCATTCTCAGGTTGAGAAGGGCAGGCGATCGATTTATTCGTACTGAACGAGGAACATATGCATTAACAGTCTGGAATCTACCTGCATATTCACCTAAACCCAGTAAGAAGAGAGTTCCGAAGCGAAGAGGACCCAAATCATGAGCTCAATTAATGAAGTCGCAAACTGGGAGATATTCCTTTGGGCTCTCTACCAAATCGGTGGTGCCTCGCAATTCATCGATATCGAATATGTCTCCCTTGAATGCTTTAGGATCGCACCTTCTCACTTTGGATGGCGAACAAGAAAGGACCTTCCCGATTATAAGAAATGCGCGAAGGCTCTTCAGGAAGCCGAAGCGAGACGTCCTCAAAAGCTTATCAAATCCAGCGACACCTTTGCCCGTCAACTTACAGCTGAAGGACAGAAATGGATTGAGATAAACTCACTGCGACTAACTCAAATCCTTAATAGTGGAATACCTGTCCCTGAACCGAAACTTCGACCGACCTCGAGGATGATGGCTGAAATAGAGAGATCCGAACTTTTTGTCCACTGGAAGGAGACTGGTACAATTCCCCAAGAGAAATGGGGAATGGCTGATCTTCTCCATTGCTCTCCCGATAGCAGCCCCGCAATATGGAAGGCTCGTCTAGAATCTGCAAGAGGAATTGCTTACGAGTCAGGTAAGAAAAACATTATGCAATTTTTGGATGCTGTTACTTTAGCGCATCCTGACTGGTTAGGAGGTTAATCTCTTATGAAGACTAAACATGGACGGGTCATATACAGTGGTCGAGCATTTCATCAAGACGCAACAGAAGCAATGGGTGGTGATATTGTCCGTGCCCTTGTTGAAACTATAACCAATTCCGATGACGCCTATGGGAATAAATACGGCAAAATTCGAATTGAAATTGAACACCGACGAGGTCCCTGGAAAGTAATAACCAGAGATCGAGCAACTGGTATGAATACTCTCCGCATGGAAGAAGCTATTGCAAGCTTGGGTGGAAGAACATCAGGATTTGAAGATGGTGCTGATGTTCGCGGGAACCTTGGGAGAGGAGCTAAAGATCTTGCTGCATTTGGACCTGTGGAATTTGAGAGCATCTGGGACGGTGAATATGCTCACCTGAAGCTTGATCAAGAAGGTAAATATGACTCGGATCCTTCACGAAAGGCATCTCCAGAAGACAGAAGCCGCCTTGGAATTCCTCACGGGAACGGAACAATGGTCACAATTCTAGTCCAAGGCAACATTCGATGCCCCCAACACACAAAACTCGTTGCAAAGCTTTCAAAACATTACCAATTACGCGATATTATGTCCGATCCCAATAGGGAAGTATGCTTGGTTGATCTCAATAGCGGCACCTCCGATATCCTCCACTTCCCTTTTCCTAATCTGCCAGCAGTGCTTGAAACCGATATAAAAATTGATGGCTACCCTGAGGCTTTTGCCAAACTCACGATATTTCGGAATGCTGAACTTTACGATGACTCCGCATCCGATCCTGTAAGGCCCGCTGGTATCCTGATCAAAGGGCGGAGGGCAATTTATGAAAATACTCTTTTTCGCTTCGAAACCAACCCATACGCTGGTTGGTTCTCCGGGCGACTCGAATGTCCCTATATCGATGATTTAGCAAGAGAATATGATCGCAGGTTACTTGCCCAAGAGAAACAAGATGAACAAAACCCTATGCCTATCATCACGCGAAGGCGAGATGGTCTGCAAAAGTCTCACCCATTCTATAAGGCTCTGGCTGCAGCTGTTGAAACCTATCTCGGCCCATTTATCACCGAAGAAGAAAGAAAATCACAGGACCCCACCTCTACAGAGTTCGACTCACCTTCGCAGAATGTTGACTGGCCTTGGTCGTGACCTTTCCAAACTTATAGATGAGGATCTCCGAGAGATAGACGAAGAGGGTCTTCTTGGGTCTGACATTTTAGGAACGAACCTTCCACCAATAACACTGATCCCGGAAGAAGTTGTTTTATATATGGGTGAGGATAAGACTCTAAGCGTGATGGTCGTACCCGAACTATGTGCTAATGGTGTAATTGTTCAGTGCGAGCCAGTAGGGGTTATCGAAATTCTCGATGAACCCCCCGTCTCACTCACTCCTCATAAAAAGCGTCCAGATCTCCTTGCTGGACAAATTCATATACGACCGTTACTTGAGGATTCGACATTGCTCACCGTCAGCTGTGGGAATCACTCAGCTACGGCTATTGTTGAAGTAAGATCTGAACGTGAAATCGTTGAAATAGAGCCCCAGCCTGTTGACCATTTCCAATTCGAACACGACACTTACCAGATTGCTCGGACAAGGAAGAAGACTATTCGGATCTTCGCACCACTAACTGACATTGCTGAACAAGGACTAGATGCTGTGATCTCCAGTTCTGAACCAGGTGTAATTATTCATAAAGGCAAGGTTAAATTTTCACTCGACGAAGAGATTGAGCATTATTTTGCTGAGGTAACTGTCGAAGCCAGGACTCTTTCTTCTCAAGCTACTCTTACAGCGACTCTAGGTAAGCTTACTGCGACTTGTAAAGTTGTTGTCACTAAGAAGGAGGAAGGGCCATCACTCGACATTCGTATGATAAATCAGGAAGCTGGAAACAGCCGGGCTCTCGTAGAACAGGAAGGATCTCTGACGGTTATCAATATTATGGGCTTTCATCCTATTATGAAAAGATACCGAGGCCCAGCTCCTTCCTATCCTGGCAATGATTTACCAACCACAAAGCTGCTCATCGCCGAAATTGTAGCGGACCAAGCCGCTCGAATGATCCTTAATAAGAAATTCCATCCTTCAATCTCCAATGAGCAAATAGACGCGGATCGATTCTATTCTGAACATTATAGATACCTGACAAAGTACCTTTCTCGATGCCATAGAGCTCTTCTTTCGGATGCTGCCTCGCACAACTTATGATACACCTAGTTCCAATTCCTGAAACAACAATGAATCCCTGAAGAACAAGTCGTCGATAATCATAAAAGGCATATACATTTCTTGATTGTAGAAAGACTTACACCGGGCCTGAATACGATCTCTTGAATCATGTTTCGCTCTGCGGGAGAAAGTCTTACAGCAATATATCACTTCAAACCTAAAACAATTTAAATTCATCTCCCCCACAGTCGAAACACCCTCTCAGATATATATCTCACTCAAAGTCTAGGAATTAATACCAATCGAGATGAGATCTCCCATAAACTATTTCCATCAATGTTCAATTACCACGTTCATAAGCACCACACGTCTCTGCCATCATAGATGTGAGAAAGTTCCTCCAAGATGGGAATCCCACATTTTTCCTCTTGATTTACTATAGTAATGAAATCGTTATTTTGAAGAATTCAGATCAGAAATGCCCACCATTATCCATAAAGAATCCCCATTGACAATTTAAACATAATCCGAATTGTTCAAACGCATCCTTGGAAATAGAATCAGGCAATTCATCTACTATAACTTCGGCTCCACATATGCGACAGTGGCTTCGCTTGGAGTTGGTCACATTGGAGGATCTATAACTTGCAGAAGAATATTGGGAATTATGATTATTCCCGTTTACCATGCCTGATACCTTTTCATAGATCCAGGAGATTATGAAAATCAAAACAACACCAGCCATACACACTATTTCCATGATATTTCACCTCCTTTCTTAATGAGATATACGAATATATTTGATGATTGCATAATTCGGGGCAAGGCGATCACTGAAAACGGAGCATGTCGATCACCCAGTACGGAGCATGTCGATCACCCAAAACGGAGCATGCCGAACACTTTTAGTTAGTCCGGGGGAGAAAAACTGGCGCTGGTTAATCTCAAAAATGTGGCAAGCTATCTTCCAGAACTACGTGGAGGTAGCGATGACACAGGAAAGGTTAACCGTGCGCAAGATCCAAGAAGTCCTTCGTCTGAAATGGGATTCCAAGTTGTCCAATCGGGTGGTTGGGCGTGCTTGCAATATTTCCTGCAGCACGGTCAGTGAATATGTTCAGCGTGCGGTTCGAGCTGGGCTGAGCTGGCCACTGCCGGAGGGGTTGAATGACGAGGAGCTGTACCGGATGTTGTTTCCGGAGACAGTCCAGTCCAGCGAAGCCCAGAAGGTGCTGCCAGACTGGGAGCAGGTCCACCGGGAAATGAGGAAACGCGGGGTAACGCTCAAGCTTCTGTGGAGCGAGTATCACGAACAATTTCCGGAAGGCTATGGGTACACTCAATACTGTGAGTACTACCGACGGTGGAAAGGGAAACTGTCACCGGCCATGCGAGTGCCGCGGAAAGGGGGAGAAGAACTAGAAGTGGACTATGCTGGGATGACCATCCCGATCATGAATCTCGAAAACGGGGAGATCACTCAGGCCCAGATATTCGTTGCCACGCTAGCGGCCAGCAGCTACACCTATGCCGAAGCACAAAGTGGCCAGACATTGCCAAACTGGATCGGTGGGCATGTGCGGACCTTTTCTTTTTTGGGTGGTCTGCCGCGCCTCATCAAACCTGACAACCTCAAAGCGGGGGTAAAGAGCCCCTGCTACTACGAGCCGGATCTCAACCCGAGTTACCAGAAAATGGCCGAGTATTATGGTGTCGCGGTACTCCCGACGCGGGTGAGGAAACCCAAAGATAAGCCAGCTGTTGAGAGCGGTGTGCAGAATGTCGAGCGCTGGGTCCTAGCGCCCTTGCGCAATCAACCCTTCTACAGCGTTGCAGAACTCAATCAGGCGATGCGGCCTCTGCTGGTGGCACTCAACGAGCGCAAGATGGATCAGTTGGGAAAGTCACGCCGGGAGCTATTCGAAGAACTGGACCGACCGGCCCTGTGTCCTCTGCCAGAACAACCCTACGAATTTGCCCTGTGGAAGACCGCCCGGGTGAACATCGACTATCACGTATCTTTCGATCAGCACTTTTACAGCGTTCCCAGCCGCTTGCTCCACCAAAAAATTGAGATCCGTGCCACCGAATGGATGGTGGAGATCTTCCACCAGGGCATTCAGGTGGCGATCCACCCCCGCAGTGCTGTTCCCGGCAGATTTTCAACCCAACCCGAACACATGCCTGCCAACCATCGCTTTATCGCCGAGTGGTCTCCCGAACGCTTTCTGCACTGGGCCCAGGAGATCGGCCCAGTCACGGCCCAATTCGTCCAGGCCATCCTGTCTTCACGACGCCACCCGGAACAGGCCTATCGCTCCTGTATGGGGATCCTCAGCCTGTCCCGCAAATATGACCAGCCAGGCATGGAAACCGCCTCCCAGCGCATGCTGGATGCCCGATTGCTGACTTACCGCGATCTCAAAGCCGAGCTGGAAGCCCTGGCTTCCACTGCCTCCAGTTCGGCCGAAGCTTCCGGTACCTTACCGGAAGCGACCCCCCTTCCTGCCCACGAGAACATCCGTGGTGAACCCTATTATTCATGAGGAGATCCCAATGCTCAACCAACCCCTTTTGGACAAACTGCTGCAACTGCGTTTACCAGCCTTCCGCGATGGCCTGCGCGACCAACAAGACAATCCCCAATATACCGACCTGCCTTTTGAAGAACGCCTGGCGCTCCTGGTGGATCGGGAATGCTTACGCCGCTACGACCACCGCATCCAGCGCTTGACCAAAGCCGCTGAATTCCCCCTGCAGGCAACTATTGAAGACCTGGACCTGTCACCCGAACGGGGTCTGGAACGCCGCATCATCCTCGAACTGGCCCAGGGGAATTGGATCCACAAACATCATCCCCTGATCATCCTCGGTCCCACCGGTGGCGGGAAAACTTTTCTCGCCTGTGCCTTCGGTACTGCCGCCATACGTTCTGACTTCTCTGTGCGTTACTTCCGCACCTCCCGCTTGTTATACCAGCTCGCTCAGACCCGCCAGACCGGCTCTTACTCTAACCTGTTGCGCAGTCTGGCCAAGACGGATCTCGTGATCCTGGACGACTGGATGCGGGATACCCTGACGATCCCCAATGCCCAGGACTTGCTCGAGATCCTCGATGATCGCTTTGGCCACTCTTCAACCTTGATCGCCAGCCAAGTCCCGTCCATCGAATGGCATTTGCGCATTCCCGATCCCACCCTGGCCGATGCGATCTTGGACCGTCTGGTGCATAATGCCTACCGCTTGAATTTGAAAGGAGAATCTCAGAGAAAGCTCCGTGCAAAACGGAGCATGCCGATCAGTTGAGGTACAATAAATTTACCAGCGCATTTTCTCCTCGGGGTGATCGCCATGGACCGAATTCACTGATCGTTTTCACCGAATTACGCAGATGATTTGATATTTCTTTAAGCTAACATTCTTTTATCAAGGAAAAGAGCTATCTTACTTATTGCAGGATTAATCCCATTTTTTTCCAGACGAAAGAGTTGCATTCAATATCTCCTAATTGGAAATATTGGCTTGGTACCTGAATTTACTATATCAACCATTCAGCAATAGGAAAAGACGAAGTGGGTGCTTCTTTGGGCAACTGTCAATCAGTGCTCCAGGTTTAACATAACGACTGGTACGACCATTGGGAGGGGTCACTCCCAAAAAAATCCCCAAGTAGGAACCACCTCAGGATTTCAGAAAAAAAGTAGTCACAATCTTAGGACTACGGTGAACCAGAACAACGAAAACCCACAGAGCTATCCGGTTCATCGCGAAGGTAAGCGCCACGGTAAGACATGCGGATCGCGTACTCTTCGTGGAACCAATCGCCACCGTGCAACACCCCTAAAATTCCACCGACCGGACCGGACGGGTTGCTCTCTGGCGACTGGCTGTAATAGGTATCGCCCCACCACTCGTTCACATACTCCAACACGTTCCCCGCCATATCTAGAACCCCATAGGGGCTGGCTCCAAACATGACTGAATGGACGGCGCGCGCCAACAATAATATCCTGGTCACCGGCGATCATGACATGAATGCAGACGGACTCCAGTGAGGCACCACGCTGAACGTCCGCGAAGTCCGTTATACTTGATCAGACCTGGTGAAGCCGGCAAGGGGGATGCACACGAAGTGGTCTCTCAACTCCAGATCGCACCCACCATTTGTAAAATCCTTGGGGTGGAAATTCCCAAAACGATGAAAGCGGCAGCATTGGTGTAGACGGCGATCCCCCAAGCACTCGAATTCTTGAGTTTGTTTTCAAGTATTCACGAATAACACCCGGATTAACCAAACAAGGCGATCAATAAAATTCCTGCAAAGATCACTGCCGCCCCAAGGACGCGGATCTTCCCCAGTTTCTCCCCCAAAAACTGCCAGCCAGCGAAAGCTCCCAGCACCACGCTGACCTCACGGATGGCTTCGGAATAATTTACCGGGGCCACCGAGTAGGCAAATAGGGCGAACAGATACGCAATGACTCCCAATACACCAACCAGGATGAGGCGGGCCGGTTGTTTCTGCCAGGCTTCGAAAAAGTGGTCTCTCCCATAATGCTGCACTATGACCGGTGTGGTCAATACCGGTACCAGCATGAACATACTCAGGCCATAGGGAAGAACCGGACCATGTTTGACTGCGAACCCATCGATCATGGTATACATGGAGATGACTAGGGCGATCGATAGGGCGATGGCTATTCCATTGAATTTAGGTTTGCCCTCGTGAGGCTGGAAAAAACTGGTTGCGCCAATAACGACCAGCCCGCAAATGATCGTTGCGATCCCGATGAACCCTCCGACGCTCGGGATCTCACGCAGGAAAAGGAAAGACCACAAAACGACCAGGGCTGGGGCAGCCCCGCGAGCCACCGGGTATACCAGTGAAAAATCATGATTGCTATAAGCTAATGATAGCAGGACGAAATAAATAGCCTCCAGGGTCATGCTGATCAAAGCAAATATCCACATGGAACGCGGAGGCAAGCCTGTGAAGAACAACACGGCCACCGACAGGATGCTGCCGATGATGACTTGCCAGCCCATGGCAACATACTTTTCCGTTGATTGTTTTAATAATATATTCCACAGCGCGTGGAGGACTGCGGAAGCAAGAAGCAATGCGATGGCTAGAATGGGCATACGGGGTCTAAATTTACCACATCCCACCCCTGTGCAAGAAGTTGGGCGGAATAAAGATGCGTGGAAGATTTAATATTGGGAGATTCGCAGAAGGACAAGAGTAGTCGGTATTTTTCCAAACGAGGTTTCGTGTCTCCGGTTGATATCTGCACTCCTAATGGAGATCAGTGAAAAGTGGTAGATCGGAAAACATTATTGTGCTGGCAAGTCATTCAATCGTTAAAGAACATTGGATAATTCTACCTCATATTTACTGAAAAAAGTCGCATAATCGGAGGGAAATGTTTATAATATGTGCAATAGATTTGCACTAAAACAACATATTTACAAAAAATAGTTGCATAATCGTATAGAAAGATATATAATATGTGCAATAGATTTGCACTAAAACAACATATTTTTGAGAGAGGAGAGAAAAATGTTGAAAAAATTCGTTTTTGTACTGTTGTCCATTCTTTTTGTTGCCGGGATTAGCGCAGGCTGTGCGCAGAATCCGGCTACGGTTGCACCACCCGAAAGTACTGTGGTTGCACCACCCGCGAGTACAGTGGTTGCACCACCCGCGAGTACTGTGGTTGCACCACCCGCGAGTACTGTGGTTGCACCATCCGTAATTCCTGGGACTGCACCAACCGGAACAAAAATGAAAGATACGCTGATTATCGGTAGTTCAGCAGATATAAACTCACTTGATCTTTTAACCCAGAATGACCAGATAAATAACATCGTTCTGAAACTTACCCATGAAACGCTGTTATTCGACTCCAATAAAGCCGAAATTTCTGGTGAATTGGCAGAATCATGGAATTACACAAATGATACTACCCTGGTGATCAAGCTGAAACAAAACGTTAAGTTCAGCGATGGCACCCCCATGACCGCTGACGATGTTAAATTCACTTACGATATGTGTCTGAAGAGCAATGATTCCAGCAGCTTGGCTGGTTTGAAATCTATTGATGTTATAGATCCTTACACAGTACAGTTGAATTTGGATAGCTATGACAACGAATTCCTCGTGAACCTGACCGCCATCAACGTTGGTATCCAGTCCAAAAAAGCCTATGACAGCGGTATGGAAAAACCCTATCTGATCGGTACCGGTCAATATGTATTTAAAGAGTGGGTCTCCGGCGATCATGTCACCTTAGTTAAGAATCAAAACTACTGGGACCCAGCGAATGCCGGAAATGCACAAACGATCATCTTCCGCCCCATTCTTGAAGGATCCTCCCGTACAATTGCCCTGCAGAATGGCGAAATTGATGTTGCCATCGATCCACCCTTAACTGAATTGGATATTTTAAGTAAAGACCCGAACCTTCTTGTTCATGAACAGGCTGGCACCCGCATGTTCTATTTTGCATTCAACACATCCAAAGCACCCTGGGATAACAAGCTTTTAAGACAGGCAGTTGCTACTGCAATCAATAAAACAGATGTCATCACAGTTGCTGTTAATGGCAAAGGTACTCCTCAGACTACACTGTTGAACCGTGGACTCTGGGGCTTCTATGATGATATGCCAGGCTACCCTTTCAATGTTGATAATGCTAAGCAGTTGATGACACAAGCGGGCTATCCCAATGGCGGTATTGCTACCACCATGTTGATCGCAAATACCGACCCATACTCCAACATTGCTACTGTTATCCAGTCGGAGCTGAAAGCAATCGGCATTGATGTCACCCTCAAAGTTGTGGACAGCGCAACCCTTAAGCAAGCGTGTGTAGATGGCACCCAGGAACTCTTCCTGTGGCGTTGGAATGAAGATCAGAAGGACGACTGGGTTTATGGGGACCTATACCGCTCTGATTCCCCCTATAATTATGACCACTATGTCAATCCGGCAGCTGACGCCTTGATATTAAAAGTACGCACGGAGAAGGACCAGACACAGCGCATGGCCGATGGGATTACGTTGCAGAAGTTGCTGGTTGAAGACTCACCTACAGTACCTCTCTATCTTGCCAACCTCGTCATTGCTTATAACAAAAACCTCCAGGGTGATTACTTCTTTGGCGGTGGAAACCATGATTGGAGCCACGCCTATATTGCAATCCCATAAGCGAATTCGTCAGCTGAAGAAGATAACAACCTGGAAAATGGTTTAAATAACCAACCCTAAATAACAGATTTGCAGACTTGTTAGTCTGCAAATCTGTTGTATAGGAAGATATAATATTGTTGGATGAGAGCATACAAATATGATAAGTTATATTATTAAAAGGCTATTCCAAATTATTCCAGCAATATTGATCACATCGTTTATCATATATTTTGCAATGAATCTTACGGGTGGTGATCCCGCGATGATAATTGCGGGTGACAAGGCCACACCGGAACGCATTGAAGAGGTCCGGAAGCTGTACGGCTTCGACAAACCGGTTGTAGTCCAATATTTAAAGTACATGGGGGGGTTATTGAAAGGTGATTTAGGCATCTCTTATGTCACAAACAATGATGTGTTTAAGTCGTTCATGGGACGATTGCCCGCAACTTTGGAATTGTCATTTGCTTCGGTATTTTTAGCTGTATTAATATCGTTGCCATTAGGCATCTACACAGCTATTAATCAAAATACTTGGAAAGACAATACTGGGATGACGTTCGCTTTGTTTGGCGTGTCTATGCCTAACTTTTGGCTGGGGCTTATGCTGATTCTGCTGTTTTCACAACAACTTGGCTGGTTCCCATCCAGTGGAAGAAGAAACGGGATAGCATCTCTGGTTCTGCCTGCTGTTACGGTCGGATTGGGACTTGCCGCATTGATTACAAGAACGACACGTTCTTCCATGCTGGACGTAATCCGACAAGATTATATGAAAACTGCAAGGGCAAAAGGAGCATCTAATCAGGATGTCATTATCAAACATGCTTTGCCAAACGCTCTGATTCCCATCATTACTGTTATTGGTTTACAACTTTCCAACGTGTTAACCGGTTCTGTCCTTGTGGAAACTGTGTTCGCCTGGCCGGGAGTAGGACGACTTGTCTTTGATAGCATCTCAAAGCGTGATACACCTATGGTTACAGGCGCAATCATCCTCTGCAGCATCCTGATGGTACTGGCTAATCTGCTTGTTGATGTTGTGTATGCCTTTTTTGATCCCCGTATCAAAGCACAGTACGTGAAGAAGGGAAGAAAACATGGAAGCAGTAAAAGCGAAACCCATGAAGAAAGAATATAAGAGTCGTTCTTTTGCCGCGGAAACCTGGCGCCGTTTAAAAAAGAACAAAGGCGCTATCATCGGTTTGATTTTCCTCAGCGCTCTTGTTACTCTTGCGATAGGCAGTGGCTTTTTCTATAACTATAATACCAACATCATTGGACAGAACATAGCGGATAGATTCCAGTTACCTTCTCTCCAACATTGGTTCGGCACAGACCAGGTTGGCCGCGACATCTTTGCGCGTATTCTTTATGGTGCAAGGTATTCGCTTGTTATCAGCGCAGGCAGCGTTTTCATCGGTCTGGTGATTGGAGTTATCCTCGGTGCTTTTGCAGGTTTCTATGGTGGTGTTACCGACGCTATCATCATGAGACTTACTGATGTTCTCTACGCAGTCCCAAACATCATGATTGCTGTGGTTATTGTATCTCTGTTGGGAACCAGTGCGGTAAATCTCTTAATTGCCCTTGCTATTCCAGCCGCAACAAACTTCGCACGAATTGCACGTGCTTCGGTTATGACCCTCCGTGGACAGGAGTTTGTTGAGTCGGCTTATGCGATTGGCATGCCCAGCTGGAAGATCATCGTTAAACACATCATCCCAAACAGCTTATCCCCGATTATTGTCCAGATAACGCTACTGATCGGTACAACCATCATAGCAGCATCCTCCCTGAGCTTCCTGGGTATCGGCATTCCCGTGCCTGCTCCCGAGTGGGGCGCAATGCTGTCAGATGGAAGAGAATATATGCGTAGTGCAGGTTACATTAGTGTCTTTCCCGGCCTTGCCATCATGGCAACGGTTCTTGGGTTGAACCTGTTGGGTGATGGGCTCCGTGACTCGCTCGATCCCAAGCTGAAACAGTAAGCAGGTGAATGAAATGAGCGATAACATTCTTGAAATTGAAGGTTTAGTGGTTCACTACGAGACTGAGGACGGTTGTGTTTATGCGGTTAATGGCATTAACATGTTTTTGGGAAGAAAGAAGACCCTTGGTTTGGTTGGTGAGACAGGTGCAGGAAAAACCACCACTGCATTATCCATTCTAAACCTTGTACCTAATCCTCCAGGAGTGATCAAGAAAGGCTCCATCATCCTTGATGGAACTAACATTCTTTCTCTATCTGAAAAGGAACTGGAACAGGTACGTGGAAAAGACGTGGCAATGATTTTTCAAGATCCGATGACCGCCTTGAATCCGGTGATGACCATCGGGGAGCAAATAGCAGAGAGCGTCATGTTGCATGGGGAGAAACATAAGGCTGCTGCTTTAGAACGAGCTAAGGAGATGCTTCGGCAGGTTGGTATAGCGGACAGCCGTTCAAGCGACTATCCCCATCAGATGTCCGGTGGTATGCGCCAGCGTGTCGTTATAGCAATCGCTTTGGCTTGTGAACCAAAGCTGCTAATTGCAGATGAACCTACTACTGCACTGGATGTTACGATTCAGGCACAAGTTCTTGCTCTCGTGAAGGAGTTGAAGCAAAAGTTTGATACATCCATGTTGATGATTACCCATAACCTTGGCGTTGTTGCTGAGGTATGTGACGAAGTGGCTGTTATGTACGCAGGTCGTATTGTTGAGCAAGGTAGTGCGGATGAGGTTTTCAATAATACCAAGCATCCCTATACAGAAGGTTTGTTTGAATCTCTTCCAAATCTACGCATACGCGGTGAGGATCTAGTTCCAATCAAAGGCATGATGCCGGATCCAATGGATTTGCCTGAAGGTTGCGCGTTCACTCCCAGATGTCCATATGCAACTTCTGAATGCAAGAAGAAGGTGCCTGAGTTAAAGCACCATGGAAAAACGCATTTTGTTGCCTGCCGTGCATACAACTCAGAAGATTTCAAATTGAGGAGCAAAAGTTAATGGTAGATAATATCATTCTTGAGGTACAGGATCTAAAAAAGTATTTCAACACTGCAAAGGGAATGCTGCATGCAGTTGATGGCGTAAGTTTCAAAGTTAGGCAAGGCGAGACTATGGGTTTGGTAGGGGAGTCGGGTTGCGGAAAATCTACCACAGGTAGATGTATTCTGAAACTGCTGGAACTCACCAGTGGCAAAATTATATTTAATGATCAAGATATTACCAACTATAACCCCCGCCAGATGCGTAAGCTTCGTACTGACATGCAGATGATCTTCCAGGATCCGTTTTCCTCTCTGGATCCACGGCAGACCATTATGCAACTAATCAGCGAGCCTATTCGTGAACGTAGATTATTCAAGGATAAGAAGGAAATTGAAAAGAAAACCCTTAAACTAATGGATACGGTTGGCCTGGCATCCAGATTGATTAACTCCTATCCCCACGAGTTGGATGGCGGTAGGCGGCAAAGAATCGGTGTGGCAAGAGCTCTTTCAGTAAATCCCAAATTGATTATCTGCGATGAACCAGTCTCTTCGCTGGATGTTTCCATTCAGGCACAAATTTTGAACCTGTTGAAAAAATTGCAGAACGATATGGGTCTTACATATATCTTCATTACCCATGATTTATCGGTCGTTAAGTATTTCTCAAATGATATCTCGGTAATGTACTTGGGTCAGATGGTTGAAAAGGCCAGCTCTGATGAGCTGTTTGCCTACCCTATGCATCCGTATACAAAAGCCCTCCTGTCATCTATTCCAATTCCTGTCGTAGGCAAGGAAAAACAGGAACGAGTCCTTATCAAGGGTGAAATTATCTCCCCGGTGGACCTTCCTGATTCGTGTCGCTTCTACAATCGCTGTGATTTCGGGGAAGAGCGCTGCCTTATGGGCAATCCGCAGCTTAGGGAAGTTAGGCCGAATCATTTTGTTGCCTGTATTTGTGTTGAGTAAGCGATCCTTTTCTTATATAAATTATTAAAAAAGTTCTTTGCATGAATGACCTTGCAAAAAACTTTATATATATCACTTTACCAGGCAGCCTTAGGACATCATTGATCGGAAATGATGCGTGAATAGGATTTTGATGGCAACCAATGAAGAATGATAGCTACAAATATCCTGATAATAGCATTGATTCTACGAACCAATAAGGTTATTAATGTGTTCCAGTGGGGGTGAAGGAGATTTTGCCACTGAATGCTTATCAGTAAAGGTAAATCGAAAACAAAAAAATACTATCTTGCATCGCTTCCAACAACCGTTAAGACAGCTATGTCAGAAACGCCATGACCAAAATCAAAATAACCAGCAATGTCATGGGAATGTAAATCCAACTTATAGAAAAATACCGGACGATATTGCGTTCAGCTTCAATGAGATTAAATGTAGGATCCTGCTGCATGTAATCGGGCAAGGCATCTCCTGAAATGACAGGACTCTGAAAGATCTTGAATCTGCCGAAGAAAAACTGATCAGTCTCTTTTTTCCATTCAGGAAAACGGTTCTTCAGTCCGTGAACGAAAGCCACCTTGACAACCCACGCAACAGTATATCCGGCAATAAAGCAAATCATTACAACGGAAGAAAACCAGGCGAACAAATTCGCGTGAACACCGTTCAGGATCAACCCAATTAGAAAGCCAATCACTAGAACACAAATTGAGATTGAAGTGCAAGTTCGCTTACTGAAAATTAGATAATTCTTTATCCTAAACCTCGCATTTAATGGTAAAAATAACTGTTTTTCTTAATATATCATACATCCCCTTCAATTGCCCGAGGGGTAAACGCTCACCAGAATTATAAAAAAGGTCCTACCTGATTTATCCCTTCCGATGATCATACTTCTGGGGTCGGGCGAGTATTTTGCCGAACCTCCTGATGGAAACGTCCCCGCGCATTTTGGCCTGGCAGTCAAAGACTTTGCTCATTCCACCGCTCCCAACCGCTGATATCCCGACTTGCTGACACAGCGCCTGGTGAAAGCCACACTGGCAGGTCACCCTGTGCCCTATTGCGTAAAGGATCTAGAATTGCTGGCCACCCATTGTACCGAGGCGGGAGATGCTGCCAACAAGGTCGAACGAAAGGTCGGCAAATCCGCCACGGCGTTGCTGCTCGAAGGACGCATCGGAGAACAGTTTGATGCCATTGTCACGGGTGCAAGCGAAAAAGGCACCTGGGTCCGGCTGCTCAGTCTGCCGGTTGAAGGGAAGCTGGGTGTTGGGTTTGAAGGGATGGATGTCGGTGACCGGCTGCGGGTGAAGTTGATCGATGCCAACGTTGAGCGAGGGTTTATCGATTTCAAGAAGATCGGCTCATACAGGCATGGATAAGGTAAAGGAAAACAGCAGTAAGAATTAAAGCCTGTTTTCTAAAAAAGCCAGTTTTTGAATCCAACGATAAACGTGTATAAAAACCACCTAACAAACCTTGTTCCTACCGCCTTATCCCTGCGGTGCATTTTCCTAGGCAGCTAGAGCGTGGTGTGGAGCAAGGTTTTATTAAGCATTGTAAGAGGGTATTAAGTAACCTGCCCGAGGCTCAAGTTTAAAACCCCACGATTGAAGGAACTGCTTTCTTGTTGGTCTGTTCCCCAAAAATGATCCAAGTTGAAAGAAATTGAGTTTGCTTTAGAAGGACTTGATAGGCTGTACTGAAATTAGGTTGATCTTTCGATCTTTAATACCATCAACAAAGACCTTTGGCAAATTTATATCAGTTATTATTGTGTGAAAATGCTCCAATGAACAAGTCCTAGCAAATGCATCGTTCCCAAATTTGGAACTGTCAGCAACAAGTATAGATTGTTTGGCCCGTTTAATGGCCATAAGCCTGACTTGGGCTTCTTCATAGTTAAAGTCTGATATTCCCTCATTAAAAGTAACGCCGGCAGCACCGATGAATGCTTTTTCTACACAGAATTGTTCGAGAGCATTGATTGCAATGCTGCCTGACATTGATAGTTCATGAGGGCGAATCTTTCCACCTAAAGAGTAAACGGTCACATTTGAATTGGCAAGCTCGTTCATAACCGTTAACGAACTTGCTAAGACAGTAATGTTATTTATCTTCATCAAATTGCGGGCAACCTCCAATGTGGTTGTCCCAGTGTCGATATATATAGTATCTCCTTCCACAACCATTTCAGCCGCTGCCTTACCAATGGCTATTTTTTCGGCTCTGTTTTCCATTTCACGTGTAAAGAATAAGGGTTCAGTACCAGATGGCGTCAAAAGTGCAGCACCGCCGTAGATTCGTTTGATATATTGTTGCTCTTCCAGGATATCAAGGTCACGGCGAGCAGTTGCAACGGAAATATTAAATTTTTTTGTAATATCGTCGATCTTGATAATCTTATCGTGATTAACTATTTCTAGAATTTTGTTGCGTCGCTCTTCAGATAACATATATCCTCCTTGCTTTACACACACATTATATTATTAAACGTTCAAAATTAGGGTTACAACTTACCATTAAGGGATATGGAAATTCATACATTCATGATACTTTTATTTGATATTCATCCAAAGTTGAGAATGGATAGAATGTACCGGGTACTTTCCAATAAGGAAGAGATATTAAATTTGCAGATGCTGCACTGGGTGTATCAGTGAGGCAAATTCTTTCAGAAATCGGACCATATGCTTCCCTGAAAGAATTGCATACTTTTACCACCACCATTTGGTGGGGCGGTCAAGCACTTCACGACCAGGGATTTGATCTCACGCTGGGATGTTCTCGAAGTCCATCAAAGAGCTTCTGCCAATACCGTAGCCGAGTTCCTCGACACCTTATTGGTTCGCATGCCCTTCAGGGTCAAAGCCATCCAGGTGAATGGCGGAAGTGAATATCGAGCTGGGTTCGAAGAAGCCTGCCAACGCCTGGGTCTCAAGCTATTTGTCCTGCCTCCCCATTCCCCCAAACCCAATGGCCGTGTTGAAAGAGCTCACTGCACCCACTTGGAAGAATTTTACGCAGTTATCCCAGATAATCCCCACCTGGACAAACTGAACATCGCCCTTTATAAATGGGAGCGGGTCTACAATCAGATCCGTTCTCATCAAGCTCTGGACTATTTGACCCCCGCTGAGTATATTAGAAAGTATCACCCAAATGTGACCTCGATAAAGTCTCATATGTATAGAACGAGTACAAAAAGTTGCATAATCGGAGAGAAATGTTCATAATATGTGCAATGGATTTGCGCTAAAACTTCAAATTTACAGAAATATGTTGCATAATCGAAGAGAAAGGTCTATAATATGTGTAATAGATTTGAACAAAAACAATTTAGTTTTTGATGGGTTGTGATCAATAATTCTTATGTAATGTGTGCTGTTGATTGGAGGTATTCATGTCAAAGGTAATTATGGTACTTTGTGATGGTTTGAGATATAACACAGCCGTAGAAATGATGGGTTACATGGAACTTTTGGTTGAAAAGCAGCTAGCATCCCGTTACTATATACAAGGCGAAATGCCGACTATATCTCGGCCGATGTATGAGACGATCCATACTGGTACCCCTGTTAACATCCATGGCATTACAAGTAACTGGGTTGTCAGACCATCCAATATGCCAAATATCTTCTCTATTGCCCGTGAAAATGGGAAAATAACTGCAGCTTCTGCTAACTTTTGGTTTTCTGAATTATATAATGGCTGTCCTTATATTTCATGGCGGGATAAAGAATGTGATGATCCTGCCTTAAATATACAATATGGACGATTTTACACAAACGATGCGATACCAGATGAAGAGATTTTTAATTCGGGGCAGAGCCTCATAAGAAAATATCACCCAGATTATTTGCTTATCCACCCAATAGGAATGGATGCACTTGGCCATATCCATGGACCGGAAAGCAATCAATACAGGAATAACGCAATGCTGATAGATATATTTCTCGCAACATACGTTCCTGGTTGGTTGGATGAAGGTTACACGGTTTTTGTGACTGCTGATCATGGCATGAGCAGAAATAATAGCCATAATGGATCATTACCAGAAACAAGGGACATACCCTTATATCTTATCCAACCCCAAAAACCGGGTGCAAAAATATTAGAAAATAATCAGAGCATGCTTAGTATTGCCCCAACAGTCCTGAAGATAATGGGCTTGCCTGTACCGGCGACAATGAAACAATCTCCGTTAGTTTGAAAATCGTTAATCATGATTTCTAGCAAATTTTAATAGTCATAAATACGAAGAGCCATTCGGTCCACCGAAATTGATGATAGCAGCATAGGTATTGGCACCATACCAGATTCTTTATTGGAGATTATGTCATTATTGCACTAAGAATGGCATTGTCAATAATTGAAATAAATGCTTTTAAGGCTTTTTTTTAAACGCTGACTAAGTCACAGGCAGGATGTTTCCTTGAAAGTGTTGGTCATCATTTGTATTCTGAAAATATTTATTTTCAAGTCGGTGTTCATGCCTCCAAGTTAGATAACATCAGAATATTATTTTAGAATCGCAGAATCGTGCTATGGATGGAGAATGTTTGGATAAACACCTTAAACCTCTCGCTATTTTTGATCTTGACAAGACCTTGCTTGAAGGGGACAACGAACTCATTTGGAGCGAATTTTTGTTGAACCAAAATCTGGTTGGACCAGAATTTATTGATAAGTTCAATCAATTTCATTTGGAGTACGATAAAGGTACTATTATCTATTCAGCTTATGTGAAGCATCTACTAAAACCGATTATTGGATTTTCTAATCAGAAACTACAGATGCTATTGGGAACTTATATAGAAATACTGCGTCCTCTGATCCGTCCCCGGTTAATACAGAGAGTAGAGCACCATCGCTTTGAAGGATGTGCTATTCTATTGGCTACATCAACAAATAGCATACTTGCAGAACCTATTGCACGCATGTTGGAGATAGATAACTTGGTTTGCACAGTTGCCGAAATAATCAATGAGGTCCCGACGGGTAACCTTGTTGGATTGCCGGCTTTCCGTCAGGGGAAGGTCACTAAAGTCAAAAACTGGATCAAGAAACAACCGATTTCATTGGAAGGAAGTTGGTGTTATAGCGACTCTTACAATGATCTCCCTATAATGCAGCTTGTACAAACTCCTGTGGCTGTTTCGCCAGATAATAAGCTGCGAATTATTGCCCAAGAAAATGGATGGATGATCATGGACGGTCGTGGCAATTCGGATTAACGATCTGATATATATATGTGGGTGTAACGATAGTACTTTCAAATCGGGGCTTTCGATATTAGATATTATTGGTGTCAAGGCAAAGTAGAAAAAACATGAAAGGAGGCTCCATTGGCAGCTGGACCCAAAACTCCATCGAATGATCGGCTTACCATCCGCATCAATGGTGAATTGCGCGAGTTCGAGATCGGACCTGATCTCGAACCTTTGACCACACTTTCGGAGTTTCTTCGAGAGCGTCTCGGTTACACAGGCCTGAAAATTAGTTGTGACGAAGGCGCTTGCGGAGCGTGTACCATTATGATGGACGGCAAGGCAGTTCTCTCCTGTATGTTGCTCGCGGTGGAAGCAGATGGCAGAGACCTGGTTACCATCGAGGGCTTGCCAAAAGATGATCCTGTGATCGAGGCGTTTGCTGAGCAGTGTGAGCCTGGGCACGGCACGGCGCTCCAGTGTGGATTCTGCACGCCGGGCTTTGTCATGACAACCCGAGCCCTTCTCGACGAAAACCCCACACCGACTTTGGATGAGATAAAGGAAGCGCTTTCCGGAAATCTTTGCCGCTGTGGCTGCTACGATGGAATTACCATGGCAGTACTGCATGCTTCCAAGAAGATCACCTTGAGAAGAGGTCAGGCATGAACACACCGTACAAACCACGTATTCATCGTCGATTCATTGGTGGTTACCGGCCACGCATAGATGCGCTCGAAAAAGCCCAAGGCCGAGCCCCCTACGCTGACGATATTATCTCGGAACGAAATTACCCTGGCTTACTTCATGTCCGGGTGCTGTGCAGTCCTTATCCGAGAGCCAGAATCGTTCGACTCGATGCTAGCAAGGCTGCCGCAATGCCAGGCGTAAAGGCCATCCTGACATACCAGGACCCAGAAGTAAAGCGCATGAAACCAACCAATGCTAGCTGGACCGACGGTGTGGACACGCTCAATTACGACCGCATGATGTGGAGAAAATTCAAGGATCGCCAGGTTTTGGGCAACTACGCAACCTGGGTTGGTGACGAGGTGGGAGTTGCAATCGCTGCAGAGAGTGAGCATATTGCTGAGCAGGCTTTAAAACTCGTCGAAGTCGAATGGGATGTACTACCCTTTGTTCTAGACCCGCTCATAGCGTCACAACCCGAAGCTCCAGTGATTCACCCGGAGATCACCCCGAACAATATATTACCTCCTGATTCTGTTGGCGGGCCTGATATCTTCCAGACAAAGGGTAATGCTGAACAGGCCTTAACCACAGCGGATGTCATACTCGAGATGGATACCAGCCACCACAACCCAACTCCGGGAGCATTGGATCCCTGGTGCTGTCTGGCACAGTGGGAAGGCGATCGATTGACTATCGTTTCCAATTCCTTCCACCCTGACCAAACCCGGATGTACATCAGTCAGATGCTGGAGTTGCCTATCCATAATGTGCGTGTCATCAGCAAATATGTAGGTGGTCAATTTGGTCGCGCAAACTTGGGCGAACAGCCATTTTTTATTTTTACCGCGCTGCTAGCAAAAAAAACTGGACGACCAGTAAAATTCAAGCATACTCGGCGGGACAGCTTTCGTGATACTCGGGTGCCGGCGCTTTACCATTGCAAGGTAGGCGCCAAGACTGACGGTACCATCACAGCGCTCCAATTCAAATCCATCGGTGATATCGGCGGGCATGACGATGCCTCATTATTTGCGTTGAAATTTGCGCCGGCTGAGATTTCTGAAGTCGCATTTGCTCCGATTCCAAACATCACGATGGAATCCTATGCAGTCTACACCAACCATATCCCCAGCGGCATAATGCGCGGGGTGGGCAACTCCCAATTCAACTTCATTTTCGGCAGGATGATAGATGGTTTGGCTGAACGACTGGAAATGGACCCCATATCGTTGGCGATCAAGAACTTCGGGCATGAATGGGGTACCTGCCCCGATCCAAGCTTGAAGGCAGTACTCGAGATAGGTGCACAACGTGTAGACTGGTACAAGAAGCGGCACAAGCCAGGTGCTGGACCGTTGTATGATAGCGTCAACCGTCGAGGGGTAGGCTTCTCGCTACATCCCGCTTGGCACACTGAGTGGCAGGAAGAGCGCCGAGGGCAGGTACAAGCCAAAATTACTCTTCTCCCGGATGGGACCGTTACACTGGATGCACCAACAGTGGAGACCGGTACTGGTTCAAACACCTGCAATGTGCTCGGGTGCGCCGAGGCGTTGAGCTTCTTAGGTGTCCGGCCAGAAGACATCACTTGGGTCTCTACTGTGGACACCGATACGGGCATGCGCGACTGTGTCCAAACTGATAGCGCAGTTTCCTACCTCCAATCTGAAGTCCTGGTAGTGGCAGCCCAGGAGTTAAAGGTGAAGCTCCTAGATCTAGCAGCGCCCATTTTGGGAATCGCAGGCGATCGATTGGAAATCTCCGAGGGTCGAATCATAGGACCTGGGAAGAACATTAAGTATCAAAGAATTGCTAATGAAAGGTGATTTGGTGCCATTATCGGTGACAGTGAGCCGTTCTCCTGTCAAACAAAGGACAGGTGTGCCTTATTTCGCCAGCTTTGCTGAAGTCGAGGTCAACACCGCCACCGGTCGTACACAGGTACTCAAATTGATCATTGTCAACGATTGCGGAACGGTCATGTACGCCTCAGGTGCAGAGGCACAACAGATCGGTGGTCAGGTCATGGCCGTCGGCGAGGCGCTGACCGAGGAGATTGTCTATGACCCAATACACGGAGTTCCGCTAAATTTCAACTTCATTGACTATAAGATTCCAACTATCCTTGATATGCCAAAGATAGAGCCGGTACTTCTGGAGATATGGCAGGGAGCAGGTGAATATGGTGCATGCGGCATTGGTGAGGGAACGATAACTTGCACTCCACGAGCCATTGCTAATGCTGTATACAACGCCATCGGCACCCGGATTGATGAAATCCCAATCACACCGGAAAAAGTGCTCCGGGCTTTAGGCCGAATTTAAGGTGATACCATGACACTCCAACCTATCAAGTACATCCCTGTAGATAACTTACAAGAAGCAGAAGCTTTGTTAAAGGAATACAAGGGACGAGCAGCAGTGATCGCGGGCGGTACAGATCTTTTGGGAGTGCTCAAGGACGCTGTCCATTCGGATCCACCTCAAATACTCATTGGGCTTAAACCGGTGACAGATTCAAGCTACGTGACGGTCGATCAAGAGGGAGTGCGAATCGGTGCACTCACCACGCTTAACGATATCGCAAAACATCCCACGATCCGGCAAACCTATCCGCTTCTCGCCCAATCTGCTGCCAGTGTCGCCTCACCGCAGATCCGCAATGTTGCGACTATCGCTGGTAACCTTTGTCAGGAACCACGCTGCTGGTACTATCGGAACCCCGATAATACCTTCGATTGTCTGAGAAAAGGAGGCAGACAGTGCGACGCGTTATTCGCTGAGAATCGTTACCATTCCATCTTCGGAGGTATGTGCGTTAGTGCCGCGCCGTGCGATGCTGGCTGCCCCATCCACAATGACATCCCCACATATATGGCCAAAATCCGTGATGGTAAGTTGGAAGAAGCTGTGGAGATTCTATTGCGCACTAATCCACTTGCGGCTATCACGGGTCGGATCTGTTCACACTATTGCGAGGAAGAATGCAACCGATTCGACTACGACGAGTCCGTGTCGATCCGCAACGTCGAACGTTACCTGGGTGACTTTGCGTTGGAACACATAGAAGCTTTCTTTCGGGCACCCGGGGCTGAATCGGGGAAGACCGTGGCAGTGGTAGGGTCCGGCCCAGCTGGGCTGACCGCAGCCTATTTCCTCAGGAAACAAGGGCACGTAGTGACGGTCTATGAACGGATGCAAGAAGCCGGGGGGATGCTCAGCTACAGCATCCCGGCTTACCGTCTGCCCAAGGATATCGTGCGGGCTCAGGTGAGTGCACTTGAGAATATGGGAATTCAATTTAAGCTCGGAGCAAGCATCGGCATCAACAATCTCACGTTGCAGGATCTCCGAGCGCACTATCAAAGCGTGTTTCTGGCGACCGGATTGTGGAACGGGAAGAGACTAAGATTAGAAAAAAAAGAGTTACTCGACTCCGGCCTGGAATTCCTAATTGATGTACAGACGGGTGGCGCAAAGCAAGTAGGCAAACGAGTGTTGGTGATCGGCGGCGGGAGTGTAGCGGTCGATGTGGCGATCACCGCCCGGCGGCTAGGCGCGCATCAAGTGACTTTGGCCTGCTTGGAAAGCCTTGAGACGATGCCTGCCATTCCCGAGGATATCACGCGAGCACATGAGGAACGAATCACTATCCTGCCATCGTGGGGGCCGCAGCGTGTCATAGAGCAAGACGGGAAGCTTGTTGGGATGGAACTGGTCCGCTGCACCTCTGTCTTCGACAAGGATGGGCGCTTCTCACCAGCTTTCGATACGGTGGTAAAGAAAATTATTAAGGTGGACCAGGTCCTGGTTGCAATTGGCCAGTCCGCGGACTTGTCTTATATCGGGTCATCGCTACAAACAGAACGTGGGATGATCGTCGTTGACAAAGGGACTACAGCAACCAGTATAGATGGCGTATTCGCTGGCGGAGACGTCACCGGAGGGTTGGCTACGGTGGTGCATGCCATGGCCACAGGGAAAGTAGCTGCAGCCTCCATCGATGCTTATTTTGGCGGCACGCAGTTCCCCACGGCTCCAACTCCCACTAAACAGCTACCATTGAGCATCAACAAAGTTGCACTCGCGACTAGCTCCCGTGTGACAACGCCACAACTATCTGTGTCACAGCGGACGCTACGCGGCGAAGACAATAAAACCTTGGCTCTTGAGGCAATGGAAGGGGAGACGTTGCGCTGCGCGAATTGTGGGTGCGTGGCGGTCAATTGTTCAGACCTCGCCCCAACCCTGATCGCGCTGGATGCACAGGTGAAGACCTCAAAGCGGACGCTTGCAGCCGAAGAACTGTTTGCGGCTGTCGAAAGCAGGACAACTGTTCTAGCGGATGATGAGTTGATCGAGGAGATCTGGATTCCAACCCCTCAACCTGAGAGCAGGCAGTCTTACCTCAAGTTCCGCATTCGTAACTCCATCGACTTTCCCATTGTCAGTGTCGCCTTTCTCGCGACGATGCGAGACGGCCGGTTCCACGACGCTAGGGTAGTACTTGGAGCTGTCGGTCCTGTACCACTGCGTATGCGTGAAGTCGAAAAACTACTAGAGAATCAGGCACCGGGCAAGGCGCTGGCAAATGAAGCTGCCAGGCTTGCAGTCAGCAATGCCCAACCGCTTGCGCGGAACCGGGCGAAAGTTGAAGCAGTTAAAGCTCTGGTTAACAAGTCTATTCAGACTAGTCGAAGGATCACGCACAAGCGCCTCTAGCAAAGGTCGCTACCACAGCTATTCATCATGAAAAAGGACTTGACGAACCTAGGCAAAGAGGTTACTTCGTGGAATCGGGCGAAATCTCCATTTTATGGTGCAAAAGTGGTGCATAAGGTTAAAAGTAATGAAAAAATGGGTAAAGAAACTTTTAAACGCCTAGACGCTCATTTTTGAGTCTGCAGAACTAACACTTGCAGGTATCGAAATTGCCCAAGGGTAAAGGAATAGCAGAAGAAATTAACAAGCATTTAGATTCAGGGTAAGTAAGAATTGACCATGGAAAAAATGGATTCCGCCACTGATTTGATACAAGTGGATTGGTAATATTGGATTTATAGTTATTATTAGACGAGGTTTAAAACTTGGTTTTTCGTTAGTTGCGGAAAAGGTTTTTTTTGTTTTGATACAATAAACAAACAATTAAAAACTTCTTATAGAGAGTTTCATGCGAAAAGAAATCGTTTTGATCACAGGCGCAAATGGGGAAATCGGGCATGGGTTAATTAATCATTTAGGAAAACAGGGAGGGCATTCCATTGTCACCATCGATGTCCAACAACTTGATGAAGAATTGGAACCCTTTTCTCTTAACACTATCCAGGGCGATATTCTGGATATAGATCTATTGGATAGACTGGTAGCAGAATATGATATTAAAACCATCTTCCACCTCGCATCCATTTTAAGCACCAAAGCAGAATACAATCCCGAAGTTGCCCACAAGATAAATGTGGATGGTACTATAAACCTTCTCAAAATTGCTGCAGACCAGTCCCGCTGCCAGGAACGGCAGGTAAAATTTATCTATCCAAGTTCCATCGCCGTTTACGGTTTGCCGGATCTTAAAACCAAGGAAATTGCTGGTAAGGTAAAAGAATCAGATTGGTGCAACCCGATTACCATGTATGGTTGCAACAAGTTATATTGTGAGAATCTCGGGCATTATTACGCCCAGTTCTACCGACAGCTATCCTCTGAAACAAACCGCTACAGTATTGATTTTCGTTCCATACGATTTCCTGGATTGATCAGCGCCCAAACCATTCCTACAGGCGGAACCAGCGATTATGGACCCGAAATGCTTCACCAAGCTGCTCAGGACAAACCTTATTCATGTTTTGTCAGACCTGATACCCGGTTGCCTTTTATGGTGATGCCGGATGCAATAAAAGCACTCTTGCAACTAGAAGCTGCCAGCTCTTCTGAATTGAACCAATTTGTGTACAACGTCACCAGTTTCAGCCCGAGAGCTGAGGATTTCTATCGAATTGTCAAAAACGCCTTCCCCAAAGCACAGATCACATTCGAACCGGATAAAAACCGGCAGTGTATCGTAGATACTTGGCCAGCAGATATTGATGACACCGCTGCCAGAAAAGATTGGCGCTGGGAACCGGGCTATGATCAAACTCGTGCATTCGAAGAATATCTGATTCCAGCTGTCAAGTTGTGTTATAAAGCATAATGGTGTCGAATTTCAAAACCAAAAAATTGAAAAAAAAGAGAGCTTTCTGTGAATGAAAGCTCTCTTGATTACTGCAACTAGGAAAACGGTTCTCTTCTATTAATACCTGAGTTTATCATCCTAGTGTCCCCGACCGAGGCTATTTAGCACAGGTTTTACTGCGTCGGGTATCTCTGGTTCAGCCAAGACCTCATTGCCATTGATAGTGACAATACCAGATCGGATCGGGCGGAGCAGCTTCACGAACTGCTTGATGCTGATCCCGGTTTGGTGTTCAATATTTCTGCCGATCGCCAAAGCTGCAAACACGATCGTGAGGTGAGCCTCGATCGCATCCCGCTTGCGGTGAAAGATGGGTCTGGCCTTCAAGTCGGATTTTGCCATTCGAAAAGTAGCCTCAACCTGGAATAGTTGATGATAGTAGGCGATAACCTCTTCGTCCGGGATATCCAGATTGGTGACATACCCTTTGATACCGGCCAGGGTCCTGGCTTTATCGATCAGTTTCTGATTGAGCTGTTTGCTCTTGGCCTTGATGCTCAAGAACTTCGTTCGATTGGTCGGGATCTGCCCGCTGAGAGCTTTCTTGGCCTTGGCGACCTGCTTTTCAATGTTGCGGAGGTCCAAGGCTGCGCGTTTCGCGCGATATTGGTAGATCACCCGGTAACCTTCCTGGGGGCTGACTACGATCTGTTGGTCACTCATTGCCCCAGTCTTCTGGTACTCGGCGATGTCATAGGGTACTTTGTGCAGCCGGGAGCCAACAATGTAGGTGTAACCGGCTTCTGTGAGCGCTGCCAGGTTGGTCGCGCTGAGCATGGCTGCATCGGCCACAATGGTTACTTTGTTTAGGCCATGCTGTGCCTGAAAAGCCTCGATGACGGGCAGAATGGTCTTGGTTTCAGCTTTATTCCCCTCGAAACTGTGTAAGCCCAAAGGAAAGCCATTTCGATCCACTAGAAGCCCGATGATGATCTGGGGCTCCAACCGGCGTTCCTTGCTCAGACCCGGCTTGCGGTAGTCATCTTCTACCTGAACCTCGAAATACAGGCTGGTGACGTCATAGAGGAGGAGAGTCAGGCCATATCCACCCACATGCTTAAAACAGGCCTGGCTAATGATCTTCCGGTAATCCTGATCCGCAGCTTTTGCCAAACTCCGGTAAAGCTTGTTCTGATCGATCGGCCCCATTCCCAGGTCAGCCAAAACTCTCAAGCTGTCCAGTTTGGATGTCGGCTCCACGATCCTTGCGATGCAGAGAGATTCAAATGCCTCGTCCTTCAGCCTGGTAAATCCCAGCTGATGGTATTGTTCTCGCAGAATATTCCACAACAAACCGGAAAAGGAGCGCTTGATACCCACCCGCAGGGAAGGTCGTGCTTCTGGAAATAACACAAGTTGGTTTGCTTGTAACTGCTTGCGTGCTAATGCAAGCAAGATCTTCAATTCCCCTTCGGTATGAGCACTCCCGATATGGATGATCTTGACGATCTTCCCCTTTTGTTTATAGGCGATCTGAACCGCGGTTGCACCGCTTGTCGTTTTTACCTTTCGGATGAACGCCATGGATCCAATTGTAGCCCTTCCCCCAACTCCGGCTAGTGTCCCGAAATATCAATTTTCCCGGCTAAAAACACTGAAATTTGGGGTCGATGATAAACTCAGGAGGAAAACGGTTCTCTTCTATTAATATACATATTGCCTGGGTACACGATTGCTGATGCTTAACAAAATTTCATAACTAATGGTTCCAGCCAAACTTGCCATCTCATCCGCGTCGATGGTCTCGGTGTCCTGTTTACCGATTAATATCACCTCATCACCCGGCGTGACGTCGGGTATATCCGTAATATCACACATAAACAGATCCATACAAACAATACCGATGATGGGTGCTCTTTTACCATGGATCAGCACGAACCCCTTATTCGAAAGACAACGCTTATATCCGTCTCCATATCCAGCTGGGATCGTTGCCACCTTTATGGGTTTTTCAGCAATAAAAGTCCTGCCGTAACTTACTGTTTCCCCGGGTTGGATATCCTTGACACAATAAACGACGGTTTGCCAGGTCAGTACAGGTTGAAGTTGAGGACGTCCAATAGGACAACCCCCCGGGCAATATCCATACATCGAAATTCCCGCCCGCACCATGTCGAAATGAAATTCCGGGAAATGTATCAAACCGCCACTATTAGATGCATGCAGTATCGGTGAAAAACCCAAGTCTTTCGCAATAGCAGCCATTCTTACAAAGCGCTCACCCTGTTGAAGGGTGAAACTTTTATCCGGATTTTCAGAAACAGCAAAATGAGTATATATACCTTCCACATGAATATTTTTGCATCTCTGCGCAAATTGGAGCAATTTTTTCAGTTGGGCTTCATTTTTGATCCCGATACGATTCATACCTGTATCCACTTTGATATGGATTGGTTGGATCTTTCCGACTGATTTGGCCTCATCTTGAATGGACTGCATTGTCTGTATGGAATGAACGGTCGCAATAAGGTTTTGTTCGATGATGACCCGTGCATAACCTTCAAATAATCCACCGAATACCAATATGGGTGCTTTGATCCCTGCTTCTCGGAGGAACTGTCCTTCTTCAGGTATTGCAACCCCTAGATAGTCAGCACCGCAACCCAGAGCTGCTTTGGAGATTTCGATCGAGCCATGCCCGTAAGCATTTGCCTTGACCACTGCCATGAATTTCGTCCCTGGACGCAGTTCTCCACGAAGAGCTTTGATATTGTGCTCCAAGGTCCTGAGGTTGACGATGGCTTGGGTAGGTCGCATCATGTAAAAATTTCCACTCAATGAACTAGAGATATCGGAAATAATGGGATCTCATTCTCTCAGATCATGTTTGTATTCGCCTTATATTTTTCAACCCGGAGATCACTACGGTGGAGAAGTATTCATCAACCTGATTAAATGTTATAGCGAGAATGTCGTTCTTGGAACTGAAATAATGATAAAACGCACCTATAGAGACTTCTGATTTTTCGCTGATGTCGGCGATTGTAATATTCTCAAAACTTCGCTAATCTATCAATTCGATCGCAGTAATATAAATCCTATTCTTTGTTTCGATAGCTTGTCTTGCCTTTTGTTTAATTTATTATTTTCCATGGTTTTTTCTGGATAATAGCGCTCTTATAACGATCGTTTGATCGGATGTATTATAGCATTGCTTTCCAGTCGATGATTGATCTAGTGTCCCGAGCACATCAATTTTAAGGTAATATAGTGTAAAAAATAACTCTGTACTTTGCAAATCCATTGTAATGCAGATTTAAGTAGCAAATGCAATTAAAAGGGCTGTCCCTCGGTTTCAGGGACAGTCTTTTGATTCAACCCACCAGACCGCGCAGTAGATCACCGAGACGATCCAGCAATGCATTCTCGCTGGTGTGAATCAGTCGGGGGAAACAACTGTTTCAATTGCACAATATATTCAGCACTGTTGCCGAAATACACCCCAATTGGGGTGCCCTCGCGGCTTCTAACCGATGGAGGTGATATTGGGACAGCTCCCAATCATTTCCCAATTCTCCTGAATGAAGTCTCAAACGCAGATTGCCTTTCCTTTTGTGTAGTGCAACCTCCATAGAATCCTATTAAAAAAAAGATTCAATGGCAAAAGACGAGATCAAAGAAGTAGTTTGCGAAACTAAACCAAATTTTATACAATAATCCTCATTTCTAACAAGATAAAGGATTTGTCAATCACAACAAACTCAACTTACATATTATCCACCGGATCAGCTCTTCGATAAATTTCTTTGGTGACCAGGTTCAGAGTGATTTCTGACCCAAATGATTCAAGGAAATAGTCATAATCATTTTCAGCATTTTTCTACAGCAACCTTACAGCAACCAGAAAAGAATCCATGGAAATAATGGAATTAATGGATAAAATTACCCCCAGATATAACACCAGATAGAGTGATAAACACCATATATACGGGATGGACGACATAAATCCCAACTCTGGATCAGCAAATAGGGGTTCGACTCCTCTGCCCCCAGCCTCATATATGGCGGTAGACCGCCTACGTAGCCCCCATAAACGGGGGTTTTCCATTTTGATAATGAACAAAAAGAACATGTGTTCTAATCAGCGTTGCTGTCAAACTTCTGTCAAATAAAGCAATTTACCTAAAGGTTTACAGTCAATAGCAATGATGGTCGGTGGTGAAGGCTCTCGAGACCTTTGCCACCGACTTTTATCGATTATGAGACAGGGAATAGAAAGCGAGTTCCCTGATGACAACAAAATTTTGGATAAAGTAATACATAGAGGTCCTGGACGGTCCAAAGATGGGACGCCTGGCGAACCATTTATGGAGGCGCGCCGTAGAGCTTTTCCTCTTGGCTTGCAGGGAAGGGAATGACGGCACACTACCGCCCGTAGAAGAGATGGCTTGGACACTCCGCCTGTCAGCTGACAAGGTGCTTGAGGATCTCCACGGCTTGGCAGAAGTCTGGGTATTGCATGACGCGCAACTGGGAAAATGGTTCGTCAAACATTTCAGAGAGAGACAAACTTCTGAATCGTATGACAGGGTAAAGCTTTACAGAGAGCGTTACAGTACCGGGCAAAGTAACGGCGATGTAGCAGCAGGTGCATCTAATTCTAATTCTTTATCTGAATCATTTTCTGATTCTGTGGAAGAGGAAGGGGTGTGGGGGGAGGAGGAACCGCAACCGCTGCCGATTTCGCCCGCAGAGGCTATGCTGCACCAGGATGTGAAAGTATTTACAAGGGTAACCGCGGGAAGGATCCCGGGACTGACGCAATCCCGGGCGGTCATAGAAACAGTACGGATCCTGCGGAAGAAAAAGCAGCTGGACGATCAGGTACTTGCAGTTATCCTGGCGCCATATTGGCTTGCATGGTCGACAATAAAAAGATTGGATGGGGAGAGGTATGATCCGGCCAATATCAGCTGGCTGACAGAGTGGGCATTAAACGACACAATCCCGATCGGTAGACAAAAAACGAAATTTCGGTTGATGAGAAGGTGAACCGTTGGTTAAATAAGAAAGGAAAATGAATCAACAAGACTTCGTTCGCCACTGAGTAATAGAACGGATATTGATTTCTTCCCAGGTATAGTCTCCCCAAAAATATCTAGGATATATCTTGTTTTGATATCCGATGCAAAATTTTAGAAACCACATTCGATGGGGACGACTTTGATCTTTTCGCAATCTCTGCCTTCCCATACTGCACTATTATAGGTAGGTTTGTAAGATCTGAATAGTTACTAACGATTTGATCAGGAGCAAGTGCCAATATTTCCAACCATAATGGTTTTTCTTCTTCACTTATCCTTATATCAGTCATTCCAAGGAAAAATGCTTTATTTATTTGATCGATTATTAAACCAGCTAGTAAAATCCTTCTTTTCTGTTCGGTTTGGGAATTCATATTTATTTCTCCTCAGCATGACTTGTTCAGGGACCGCAATTTATCTTAAGGAACAGTGATCCTTAATATTGAATCCCTGTATCGATCCTTCCTTTGCTGCCACAAATTCTGCAAATGATAATCTCCTCCCGAATAAACATCCTAATATTCCAAGGTTTTTCAATTAGTAATTAACATTATATGTACATTTCTTCACAATCACAATAATATTCAGTTAGAAATAAATTATCGTTTTGCAGAAACGCTTTCTTTAAGCGAGGAATAATCCCTGTTTGGAATCAAAACCTAAAGCGAATAATTACTAGATGTGGCTGTTAAAGTCGACGAGTTGAAAGGTCACCGGCAAAAAATGTATTTACGTATGCAGTTGCGAAAGCGACGAGGAATGATTGGCCAGGTGGATCCAGCGCGCGACCAGGGCAGCACTGGCGATCGAACTGGCGCGCGGATGACGGCGAACAAGGGGCGTATTTAGATTTGAAATTAAGGGCAAGAAAAAACATGCCTGAAGCTTGACTGAACTGGCGTGACAGCCTTGCGAGGGAAGAGGGCACAACCACCCGCAAACGCCGATCGGGCAGCACGACGGAAACAAAAAACGTGGAGCTCCGCCCGTCGGTCTTAGGCGGAGCAGAAGGGAGGCGGGATTGGTACTTTCGTCGACTTTGTATTTTGCGTTTAACCGGAGTGCTAGCCTGGCGCATTTCTTGCGGGTGTGACCCCTGACCGGAGGCACGACAATGAAAGCGGAAGGCTTATCGGCAGCCCGGAATGCACGGGACTTACTTAAATGCACTTTCCCCCCTTTACTGAAGGGGGTTACCTTACCTGCGTTAGCGCTTGGACGGCAGCCCAGGCCAGGCGCGAGGAGGGACGACGAGCGGACTGCGCCGGAAGAAGCCCTCCCCCTATCCCAATTTATACACACCTTGCTGGACAAGCCCCCGCGGTGGTTAGGTGCGGGGGGCTTGGACTAGCAGGAGGAGGGTTGGGTTTGGGAGGGGGGAGGGCTGCGCCCTGGCCCTGGCCGTCCCGAAAGAACCGGGATGATATGAGCGGGTGGCGTTCGGCGCGAACCCATTTATTGTGCTGGGTTGGCAGCATTTCAGGTAACGCGGATTGGAGCAGTTGGTATTACAGCCAATCGATATACAAAGATAGAAAATCTTATTAGCCGCCGAATTCACGAGGTAAGAAACAAATCGCGTTATATTTTTATGGGTAATACTCGCTAATTCTTATTATTTCCCTACGATTTAGTTACTATTTGCCTACGCAGCACTAACCAGGTACTTTTGGGTGGTTGAATATGATGCAGGTTGATGCTATGGTATGGGTGTTATGCGTGAAAAATTGCACCAACAAATCTTTTCCCCCAGATTTATAAAAAAGGAGAAGCCACCCATGAAGAGAACTATATTCATGTTTACCCTGGTAATCCTCATAATGGCAACTGCCATCCCGGTAGGAGCAGTCCCCAATACCGGCAATGGTGCCCCCAGCGGGCCACATTACAATCTGAACATTATCGGCGTACCCAAAGGCAAAACAGCTGAAATGTCTGGCGACAGCGGACATAGAATCTTCGTACCCCTGAATACGTCGACTAAAATCTATTTGTCGCAGGGCAGTTTCCAGGTGCTGGATGCCAATGGGACCGACGGCCAGGCAGCTTTCCAATTACCACTTCCGGCTGAATGCTATGGGACAGTCGACCCTCTGACAGGGCTTGTGGTCACACCAACCAGCTGCACAGTTCGCTATACCGTGTGGATTCGAGCCTTGGGCAAGCCGGGCGGCAACGCCAACATGTACACCTGCGTACAGGACCCGGATGTTACAGGAGGATATATTTGCAGCGATCCTTCCTGGTGGGTTACAGTCACCCGATCCAAGGGCAAGAGCACCTTCACCAATGTGTCCAAGGAACTGCTCTTCCTATCCGCTGATGTAGATGCGGATGGTACGATGGAGCACGTGCAGCTTTTTGATCCACTATTCAGCACCTATTATTGGCAATATGATGATTACGGGTTGAAGCTGGCCCAGCTCAGATTCTATATGGGCGACTATACAATCAATTGGTAAGCGGGGATGAAATAGCTGATGACGACCAGGACTTCCTTTATCGGAAGTATCTGATAGCCCTCCCGGCTACAGCTTGAAAAATAAATTACTCATGCACAACAAAGGGGCAGTGTCAGCCGCCCCTTCCATATTTATTATGGATAAGAATGCAAGCGTCCAATTTGCACCTGTTGAACCTTACCAATATTGTTTGTTCTTGAGAATGGATATATCAGAAAGCAGAGCGAAATGAACCCAAAGAGAACAACTGGCTTATATGATAGTAATGGTGAATAGCGCTAAGATGCTGCAGAAGGCGTACGTCATGATGGCTGGAAGGGGTAGATTCAGCAAGATAATATCTATATATATATTGACAAATATCATTAATTATATATAATGATTGGCATGAGGATCAGCATCGGGCAGGCGGCCAAAGAACTGGGAGTATCCATCCCCACCCTGCGTCGCTGGGAAGCAGAGGGAAAGATCCATGCAGAGCGCACCCCCAAAGGCCACCGGCGGTATGATCTGGCCCAGCTGCGCGGGCTCAAGCCGTACGAGGCCAGCCGGACCAACCGGCCCACGGTCTGCTATGCCCGGGTATCCAGCCAGGACCAGAAGGAAGACCTGGTGAGGCAGGTCATCTGGCTGGAGACCTTCTGTGCTGCGAACGGGTGGAGCTATGAGGTCATGCAGGACCTGGGGTCGGGGTTGAACTACCAGAAGAAGGGGCTGCAGCAGCTGATCAAGCGGATCTGCTCCGGGACGGTGGGGAGGCTGGTGCTGACCCACAAGGACCGGCTGCTGCGTTTCGGCTCGGAGCTGGTCTTTTCGTTGTGTGAAGCCTTCGGCACGGAAGTGGTGATCATCAACCAGGGGGAGCAGCCGTTGAGTTTTGAAGAAGAGCTGGCACAGGATGTGCTGGAGATCATCACGATCTTTTCAGCGCGCCTGTACGGCAGCCGGAGTCATAAGAACCGCAAGCTGGTGGAGGCCTTGCGGGAGGCGGCGGAGCAGCTGTGAAGATCCAGCGCGGCTACAAGACGGAGTTGGACCTGAACAATGTCCAGCGGACAGCCTGCCTGCGTCATGCGGGTGCGAGGCGGTATGCCTTCAATTGGGGATTGGAGCGGAAGATCGCCGCGCACCAGGCGGGGGAGGAAGTCCCAACCGCCATAGACCTGCACCGCCAGCTGAATGCCCTGAAGAAAACAGAGTTGGCCTGGATGTACGAAGTCTCCAAGTGTGCCCCGCAGGAGGCCCTGCGCGATCTGGACACTGCCTTTGCGAATTTCTTCCGACGGGTGAAGGAGAAGAAGGCGGGCAAGCAGGTCAAGGTGGGTTTCCCCCGGTACAAGTCCAGGAAGGAGGGCATCGGCAGCTTCCGGCTCACGGGAGCGATCCATGTCTTCGAGAAAGCCATCCAGCTGCCGCGACTGGGGAGATTGAGGCTGAAGGAAGGCGGCTATCTCCCTCTGGACGGCGTCCACATCCTGAGCGCCACGGTGAGCGAGAGGGGCGGGCGCTGGTTCGTCTCCCTGCAGGTGGAGCAGGAGATCGAAGACCCCGAGCCAATCCAAAAGCCTGCGGTAGGGGTGGACCTGGGGATACACACCCTGGCGCAGGTCAGCGATGGGACCTGCTTCGAAAATCCGAGGTCGTTGAAGAGCTCCCTGGCCAGACTGAAGCGACTGCAGCGGGCGGTCTCCCGAAGGGAAAAAGGCAGCGCCAACCGCCGGAAGGCCGTATACAGGCTGGCAAGGGAGCACGCCCGGGTGGCGAATATCCGCAGCAACGCCCTGCACCAGGTCACCAGCTGGCTGACGAGAACCAAGTCGGCCATCGTGCTGGAAGACCTGAAGGTGAGCGGGATGCTGAAGAACCACCATCTGGCCCAGGCGATCGCCGACGTGAGCATGGCCGAGTTCCGCAGGCAGTTGGAGTACAAATCTGCCTGGCGCGGCTGCCGGGTCCTGGTGGCGGGCCGGTTTTATCCCTCCACCAAACGCTGTTCGTACTGTGGGCATGTGAAGCCGATCATGGACCTGGAGGAACGGGAATACCGCTGCGAAGCCTGCGGGATGGTCCTGGATCGCGACCTGAATGCGGCCATCAACCTGGAGCAGCTGCTCTATTTGTCTTGAAATTAGCTACGGCGAGTTCCGCCGGAAGTCACGCCTGTGGAGAGCACGTAAGACCTGATTTCAGGCAGCGCTCGATGAAGCAGGAACCGAACATCAAACTATCGTGAATAGATTTGAATAGGTTTCGGAGAACGGTTTTGCTTGGTAAATCATAGGGTGGACGTGGCTAATGTGCTTTCCGCTATGCGTCCCGGATTTCAAATCCTGTCTGAAAAACGATTCAGTACAGTATAATCTGAGACTGAAATGACATCCCCCTTCTATCAAAACTCAAAATTGTTGAGTCATCATAAACCTGTTGTGTCGAAAATATTAGTGGCTGTTCTCGTATTGGCAGGAGCCAGCCTATCCTGTAATTTTCCATGGGTAAAAGCGGAGATAAATTGGGGAGAAACTCAAGTCACTATTACAAGCACGGATATTCCGCAAACACCCGTGTTTGGAAAACTCCCAACTACAGAAGCAACAGCTACGCCTCAGCCGATTTTTCTTGGAGATCCCGCGGGCGGCAGGATTGTTTTTACCTGTTCCATTGATAATTTCGACCAGATCTGCCTGATGGATGCAAATGGGGAAAATATCACTCGACTGACAACAGAAGCAGCTACAGACTTTTATACTTCAATCGCACCCGATGGGACAGAGATTGTCTTTTCATCTATGCGGGATGGGTTCTTCCAGATCTACAGGATGGATATGAACGGCAGCAACCAGAAGCGGTTAACCAATGGGTTGGGCAGCCTGTATGCACCGGAGGTGTCGCCAGATGGAACCCAAATCGTCTTCACAGTTGAAAGCGGATCCACGCAGAGTATATGGGTAATGGATCGTGACGGAACTGCTCCGCGTTCGTTAACAGGACACTCGGGCGACAACATTGATCCTTCCTGGTCACCCGATGGGACACAGATTGCATTCGCCTCTACCCGGTCTGGAACCAGGCAGTTATGTGTAATGAACAGCGACGGCTCCAACCCAAGACAATTGACTGACTTGCCAGATATGGGCGGGCGCAGCAGCTGGTCTCCGAACGGCCAAAGTCTTGCTTTTTATGCCGGGGTTGTTTCTGACCATGATATTTATACTATCGGGATCGACGGAAGTGATCTGGTGCAGCTTACTAAAGGGGGGGACAATCTTGCCCCCGATTATTCCCCGGATGGCGGATGGATAACCTTCACTTCATACCGGGATTGGAACAATGAGATCTACCGTATGCGCTCGGACGGTTCGGAACAAATCCGGCTGACATTCGACAAGCGCGCAGACTGGCAGCCGCGCTGGGGGCCATGAGTAGATTTGGGTCTTCGGTAGAAAAGTGCTAAATCTGAATTCTCAATCAAATTGTTCTCATCCTTGTCACGCGGGTAATACTTGAAGGTGAAACCAGTCGAGCTTACGTACCTGGTATTCATTTATTTTCCCATTATGACATTGAAAGAGACAGTCTCAAAATGAGGAAAACCTCCAATTGTTTTAGGAAATAATAGTTTTCGATTTAATAAAAGGGTTGAAAATTATCTGGCGGAAAAGGCCTAAATAATGAGGACATTTTTTTATTTAGTCTTGCCTCCTTCCCGGTTTTCTTGTATATTAAATAAAAATCTCGTTACCTGCAATTGCCAATCGTATTGGAATAGAATTAGGCTGAATCTCATATAGGAGAGATGCTATGACCGAAATACTCAAGCCTCCTTACCTGCAGCGGGATGAAACCCGGGGTGATTATCAAGTGTGGATCGTAGATGGCGCGTACATCCGCGGGCACATGGATGAGGAATTTACGAATTTCGGGCAGCACTATCGTTATCCTTACATCCCCGAAAATGAATTCTGGATCGATAAAGAGGCTGAGCATGACGAGCGCAGTTTCTTTATCGACCATCTGCTGGTTGAGCATGATCTCATGGCAAAAGGAGCCTCCTACGCAGATGCAATCACCCAGGCTGACCACGTTGAACGAAAGGAAAGGCGGCGGGCTGGCGACGTACGCAAGCTGACAAACGACGGGCAGGGATTGCCGGATGCCAGCAAAGTCCACGAATCCCTATGGAAAAAACTGGAAAATGGCATAAGCGTGTGGATTGTAAATGGTCGACTGGTCCGCAGTGCATTTGATATTGACTTTACTGCTGGTGGTCATGATCACGTTTATGAATTTGTACCAACCGGGGAGGTCTGGATAGACGATGCGATTGAGGAAAATGAAAGAGGATTTGTTCTCCTGCACGAATTGCATGAAAGGAACCGGATGGCAGCAGGCATGCCTTACAGCAAAGCGCATAACGAATCCAGCCGCCTGGAGTTCCACTGTCGCCATCATCCTGATGAACTTCATGATGCCCTGGCTGCTGAAGGCTGGGCATGATTCCATTATCTAATTGATTTTGAGGAAGTGGAAAAAAAGAACTTCCGGGGAAAATCCTCGGAAGTTCTTTATATTTTAAATTGTCTCTATTTCTGGTTTTCGCTTGAACCAGTTTCGCCATTCTCTATTTTCCCAAACCACAAGGATTGGCGAAGCATTAAAGATCGACGAGTAAGTTCCACTGAACACGCCGATCAGTAAAATGACTACAAAATGGCGGATGCTTAAGCCTCCGAACAATGCCAATGCCAGCAGGGTGATCATCACCGTCAACTGGGTGTTGATCGAGCGGTCCAAGGTTTGGACGATTGAATGGTTAACAACGGTTTCGTAACCTACCCGCCGGTAAAGGTTCGAATTTTCCCGAATGCGGTCAAACACCACGATGGTGTCATGCACCGAGAAACCAATCACTGTGAGCAGCGCCGTCAGGAACAGCGAGTCAGCTTGCCATCCCAGTACGTGACCGATGATGGCTTCCATACCTACCACAACCAGGACATCATGCAGCATGGCGATGATTGCCGCTGCCCCGTATCGGAAGGCGTGTTGTACACCGCGGAACGCGATCGTAATGTAAATCAGGATCGCTAAAGCTGCCAGTCCAACTGCCCCGGCTGCGCGGATGGCGACTTCCTGACCGATCACAGCGCTAACTTGTGTGAAATTGGTAATTGTCACAGCCTGTCCGCCGCCGTATTGATCTTGCAATGCAGTAACTATCTGGCTTTTCAGCGCGTCGTTCATCTCTTTGGAACGGATGGAAAGGGAGTCATTACCCACTGGTTGTACGACCGGGTTGGAAATATCCACCACCGGCGTGGACAACTGGTTGTATATATTTTCCACCTGGGTTATGGTCGGCGGGTTCGCTGAGGCAAATTGCACTTCGAGCAGGCTTCCGCCCGTAAAATCGATTCCCAGCGGGAGTCCCCAGATAATTAGTGCAATGATCCCGGGAACAATGACAAGCAGGGAGATGCCGAAGTAGAGGTAACGCCATTTGATGATATTCATCGCGGGTTCTCCTAAATACCGAACCAGCGGGGATGTTCGGTGGATTTGATCGTGTCCAGCACAACGTGCAGGAATGTGCGGCTGACGATGATGGCTGTAAACAGGCTGATGAGAACTCCCAGTGCCAGGGTCAGTGCGAAGCCCTTCACCACGCTGGCCCCGAATGTACTGCCAAACCAGAACAGGATGATGCAGGTGATCAGGGTGGAGGAGTTGGAGTCCCGGATGGAAGGCCAGGCTCGCTTCCAGCCCAGGTCAATCGCCTGGTGCAAGGTTCGGCCTGCGCGCAGTTCCTCCTTAACCTCTCGAAGATCAGGATGTTGGCATCCACTGCCATGCCGATACTCAAAATGAAACCTGCTATTCCGGAAAGGGTCAGGACGACCGGGATAAGTTTATATAGCATCAGGCAGATCAATGTAAAAGAAACCAATGCCACATCTGCGATCAAGCCGGGAAGCCTGTAATAGAAACCCATGAATACGACCACTACCAATAGTCCGATGATGCCGGCGATCAAACTTCGGCGCACGGATTCTGCCCCCAGTGTCGGGCCAACAGAAAGGCTTTCGACTACTTTGACCGGGATGGGGAGGGAGCCGTAGCGGAGTTGGATGGCGAGGGTATTGGCGCTGTCCTGTGTAAAGCTGCCCTGGATAATTCCCTGTCCACCGGTGATCTGGTTGCTGATGGTGGGGGTTGAGATTACCTTTTTGTCCAAAACAATTGCCAGGTATTGGTTGATATGGCTGCCAGTGTAATCTGCGAACATGGTTGCCGAGTTAGATTTCAATGTGAAAGCAATGACGAAACCACTGAGTTGCCCGGCCTGCACGTTGACCGAACTGAGCGCTGCACCGGTCATGACTGTATGGTAAATGGTTGGGGCGGGGGTCGCAGTCGGGCTAGGGGTTGCACCCGGGGTTTCAGTCGCGTTTGTCGTGGCGGTTGCTGCCGGAGTGTCAGTCGGACTGGGGGTATCGGTCGTGGCGGTTGTGGTTCCCGAGGGTGTCCCGGTAGTTGTCGAGGAAGTGGAAGAACCATAATCCGTTTCGATGATCGTCCCTGGTGCCACGGGTGATGTCCCCATGTCCACAAATTCTAGCAATCCGGTTTCTTGTAACGAAGCGATGACCTGGGCTGGATCTTGCAACCCGGGGAACTCAGCCACGATGCGGCGTGGAGGTGCCACTTGCATCACAACCTCGCTTACGCCCAGGGCGTTGGCACGACTTTCCAGGATCTGCCGGGTCACGTTCAAGTCGTCAGTACTCACCGATGCGCTGGCAGGTAGGTCGGCTTCCAGCAGCACTTGCAAGCCGCCGCGGAAATCAAGTCCTAATTGGATATCTACGTTGTGGTCAATAAGATCTGTTTGGGAGTTGAAGGGATTGGGGATGATAATTTGTTTGCTTGCGTCCACCCAAATTGCCAGTGCGATCAATGGGATGATGAGGAAGAGCCAGTTGTATTGGCGACGATTCATAAAACGCTTCTCCAGTCATAAAAATGCCAGCCTTTGGCTGGCGGCGGTGGTGATTATACTCCGATTGATAAGGCATGGGTAGAGTAACTAGTGATCGCCCGGTTTTGGCGGGAATCGATTGTTAAGGAATTCAAGAACACCGTCAAGCACTTCGTTGATTCCAAGAGGGTCGGTGTCCAGCGCAAGGTCGGCATGTTGGTGTGCATGCTCCAGCCGTCTTTGTTGTTCTTCCCATTCGGATTCCGTCCAATTTAATCGGCGTCGCTTCCCTCCCACCGTGCAGGATGCCTGTAAAAAGATAAGAATGTCCGGTTTGGTGATGCGCTGCCACATGTCTTGAACGTAAGAATGCTCCTGCACGATTGCGCGTGCCCGGTAACCCTTTCCGCGCAGACCCTGGGCCAGGGTTGTTTTTCCCGCCCCGCATGGACCGACAATCCCAATAAGGGGTGCAAGTCTCTTTTGGTTCTTCGGTTCCGCTGGATCGATCATTTTTACCAATTTAAATCATTAAATGATCAAAATCGCCCTTGGCTCACGCCTGTTTTTACAGGTTTGGGTGGTTTGGAATTGCAAAAAAGATTTTTGAGAGGTGGTCATTGTGTTCAAGGAACAGCTACAATAGATTATTTTTATGGATTTTCCGGCAGCTGCGTTTAATCGGTGTTGATCGGTAACCGGACTGTCATGCGTCGAACATTGTCCCCCCGTCGTTTCAACACCTTTAAGACCACCACGCTGATATCATCTGAAGGACGGCCTTCATCAAGGTTTACTGCTTCTGCCAGGAGCGTATCCGCGATCGCCTGCGGTGTCGGTTCCTGTTCCTCAAGCATGGCTTGCAGGGACGTGCAAACATCCATTGGGCGTCCGGTTCGTTCTCCGGCATGGATTAACCCGTCTGTATAAATGACGATGATCAATCCGGGTTCGACCGGAATCTCGCTGATCACCGGACGGGTGCTGCGGGCGGTTCCGATTGACTTGGATTCTGATCCGATGCTGTCGATTTCTTCACCCCGGGCAATAAAAAAGGGTGCCGGATTGTTGCGCGTGATCACCACTGTCCCGGTATGCAAATCCACCGAGACAATATTAAGTGTGGAAGTCACCTTCCCTTTTTTCTCTGTGTACAGCAGGTCTGATGCAGCTCGCGCCGCGGCTCCATCGCGCACCCCTTCGGCCAGCAACCCAATTACCTTTCGCACCACCATCATTGAGACGGCTTTTGCACCGCGTCCCGAGGTTTGTCCATCTGCCAGCACCACCGAAAGACCGCCGTTGGGCCGCTCCACTACTTCCAGCGTGTCGCCGCTTTCGGTGACCGCATATTTGTTGGTTTTAGCGACGGCGATCTGTATTTCCATGCCCCCATTTTACCCCGAATTTCCGGGTCATTCTGACTCAGGCATTCTCCGGTCAGATTTTTCCTTCGCCAGGATTACCAGCACCTGGCTGCCCTTTTTTTCCACAATCTCACTGCGGACCTCGAATCCTGCGTTAACGAAACGGGCTCTTAATTCGGCTGATAATGGAAGCGGTCTCCCAGGAGCCTCTCCGCTAACACTGAATATCCACGCTGCCAGCCTTTCCAGTGGTCTTCCCCCCGTGATCCAGGCCGTCGGGATCATGACCAGTTGCCCGACTGGAAGGAGTATGCGTCGGATTTCCTTTAATGTTTGGGGGTCGAATATGTATTCGGTTGGGAATGTGGCAACGACGGAATTAAAGGTTTCATTAGCGAAAGGAATGATTTGCGCATAGCCGCGTGCCAGGCGGATGATTACCCCTTTTCTTCGGAGTCGCTTGGCAGCCAGGTGAACCATTTGGGGCGATTCATCTAGGCCAAAAGATTTAATATGTATCTCGCTCAATGCGGCCTGCAAATGCCCTGGACCAAATCCAATTTCGAGCACACGACCGTTCACATAAGGCAGGACGGTTCCCACCCACTCCTCCCACCGCCCCAGGGAAACGAAGGCAGAAACCAGGTCGTAGGTCCAGGCGAATTGATGATAGAGTAAAAAAAAGATTGGACGGAGAACGATCTGGATCCGGCTCATGGCTGCTTGCTTCATTCTTGTTTGGGGAGCAATGCCATCCGCAGGGAAATGAACACAGCCAGCGCAACCAGGATTAATAACAATGCAATCGGCTGGGCAGCATCCAGGCCGAACCCTTCGAAGCGTTCATATACCAGCACCGGGACAATTTTTGGATGATACGCCAGGATGACCACAGCTCCAAATTCGCTGATGCCGCGCGCCCACATCATGACTGCCCCGCCCAAGACCCCCCGCCATGCCAGCGGAAGGGTGACCGTAAAAAAGGCCTGCCACTGGCTTGCGCCGTCAATTAGCGCGATTTTTTCGTATTCTTCATCCACCATGGCAAATGCTTCGCGGCTTAAATTGACCAGGAAGGGCAGGCTGACAAATAACATTGCCACCACGATTCCTGCCAGGTTGTCAGTGAATGTGATTCCCAGGGGTGAAAACCATTGCCCGAGGAGACCGCGCCCTCCCGAACACCAGCAGCAGGGCAATTCCAGCGGCTGTATGAGGGATGACCACCGGCAGGTTGATGATTGCTTCCAGAAGTCTCTTCCCGCTGAATTTTCTACGTGCCAGCAGGTAAGCCAGCGGTACTCCGCTAACCAATGCGATTGCTGTTGCGATTGCTGCTGCCCCGAATGTCAAACCGATGGACTGCAGCACTTCTGGATTGGCGGCGGACTTAATAAAATCTGCCGGTGTTGTTGAAAGCAGGGTACTTATTAGCGGCAGGACCACAAACACAACCAGCAGCCCTCCAGCTATAGAAAAGATCAGGTCGAATAGGACGCGCTTTTGTTCACGGGTTCCTGTCGATGCGCAATACGCTTGCAGGCTGGCGGGGATATTCTCGAAGTTATCGCCAATTGCCGGATCGAACATGGGATGGCTGTCTGCCAGCATAATGGCCCTCCCTTCGGGGCTGAGCAGGAATTCGATGAACAACGCAGCTTCCTCGGGATGGGGGGCATTGCTTGGGATGGTGATCGCGTAACCGATCTGCTCGCCGTGAAATACGGGAGTTACGGATGCAAATCGCTGGAAATCTTCATCAACCTGCACAGTTTTATAGCAACTGGTTGTCAGTTCCTTCTCCCAAGTTAAAGTTCATCCGGTAATTGCACCATGCTGAGACCGTGTTGTTTGATCACGCTTTCGTATTCGAATGCGTAATCAATATCCCCGGAATCAAGCAAGGCTATTAATTTCCGATGCTCGCCCCGCGTAAAGACCAATGTGACCTCCGGTTTTTGTCTCACCCGATCTCGGGGACAGTAATTGATGTTAAGCCATTTTCGGTAAAGATGCCAAAAGGATAATTGAATTGGTCCTTGAACATGTCAGTAAATATGGCAGGCAGATGATAGTAATCACGCGCCAGGGCAAAGGTCATCAGTGCCCGGTAGCCTACGGCATCGAAGCGCGGATCAGCCAGGCCCACCTTAACCTCCGGCTGGCTTAATATCGAATACCAGTTATTGACGTTGATTTCGTTCGCATCCAGGCTGGTTGGCTTGTATGTGCTGCATCGCCAGGCGGTTGCTGGCAAACCGGATGTACCAGTTCGCATTTGGCAGCCCGCTGTCTGGATCGTTTGATGTGTACATCATCATCGGAAGTAGCGAGGCGTCCGGCCAGTGGCAACCACGTCGATGGGCACGTGCAGATCGGTCACTTGGCGGATAACCTGGATGCTGCCGTGATATTGCGCCTGTACGTCAATTTGTGGGTATTTGCTCTCAAAAACTTTCTCAAGGTCGTTAAATGGAATGATGAGACTCCCGGCAGCATAAACCACCAATGTGGTCTTCCCGGAACTCGAGGCAGGTTTGCTTGAACAGCCCGCAGTCAGGTTGGTCAGAAAAAGCATAGCGGCAAGAAACAAGCGGGAAATGGTTTTCATCGAGATGGGGAGCTTATATTGAAATTGGATTCCCAGCCAGGAAAGTTTTCTGAATATTCTGAATTATATCCGAGACGGAAAGGGTGGGCTTGCTGCAAGCCCACCCTTTGAAATTGTTATTATGAAGATTATTTAATTGTGATGGTTACCAGGCCGTTGACCCATGCCTTGCCGGAGGTTTGAACCGGGCATTGCCAGGTTGTAAGCTCCCCGGGGTGGTCGGATCAAATGCCACCATGCAATCAGTGCACGCCTGGACAGTGGCGAGATCGACATTATTGGTAAACCCGTCGCTCGCCGTGAAGGTTACGGTTGCAGCTCCTGCCTGGATGCCGGCCTGGGTTAACAGGTCGCTTAGGCGGACACCCGTGTAATTTGTTGGACCATTTTTAGGGTGGGTCAGGTTAAGCGTGACGACGGTCATCGCATGCAGCGTGGCATCGGTCAGTTTGAGTTCGGTATTGACCAGCCCGGTGACGGTCAGCGTCACGGGTTCCGGCACGGATAATGTGATCGATACCAGGCCGTTAACCCATGCCTTGCCGGAGGTTTGGCCAGGCATCGCCAGGTGATACACCCTGGGTGGTGGGATCGAGGCAACCAGGCAATCAGCGCAGGCCTGAACAGTTGCAAGATCGAGGTCGTTTGTAAAGCCATCATTCGCCGTAAAGGTCACGATGGTCGCGCCTCGATTTTACGCCAGCCTGGGTGAGCAGGTCGTTCAGCCGAACACCGGTGTAATCCGTTGGGCCATTTTTGGGGTGGGTCAGGTTAAGTGTGACCACGGTCATGGCATGCAGCGCGGCATCGGTCAATTGAAGTTCACGATTGACCTGGCCTCCCACCGTCAGGGTTACAGGTCCCGGGGTAGCGGTCGGCGGGGATCGTTGTTGGAGGTACTGCTGTGGGTGGCACGGGTGTGGGGGTAGCCGCTGCAGAACCACAGGCTGATAGCAGGATGGCTGCCATGGCAATTATGGATAGAACGAACAGGATGGTACGATTATGTTTCATGTCTTCTTCTCCTCAAAAATTAGAATTGGTTCGCTTCCCGGAATTCTCCCGGGAAGGCGTAACTCTTAAACTATTAGTATGGTCACCTTCATACTATATCCAGGCAGGGCGGTTATTTTACCTCGATCGTGATGGATATCTTCACCCAGGTGGCGGTTGGCTGGTGCGGGTAGCACGATCATGTAGGTTCCCGGTGTGTCCATAAAGGCTAACAATGCCTTGGGACAATTCCGGATATCCGAAAGGTTTACGTCGGCGGAATAATTATCCGAGGCGGTCAATGTCAATTTCGAAGCCCCGGCTTTGAAGTCCCAGCTTGATCGGGAAGTGCTCAATCAATCGCACCCCCTGGAAATCTTGAGGTCCGTTTTTCCCTCTACCGCGTTGACTGTCACAGTTTCCATGGCTCGCAATTGA